>NZ_JAFCJS010000003.1:0-700000 GCF_018130825.1 Bradyrhizobium liaoningense
AGTGCCTTGACTTCAGGACCCCGGCAGAGGCCTTCTCCCAAGTGTTGCACTTCGAGTGTGAATCCACCTCCCGGCCTCCGCCGGGACGACACCGAGTGTGTTGGAGCGCCTCGGCCTACCCCTTCGGCTGGATCCCGTCGCGCACGGCGCGGAAGCGGGAGAAGGCGGCCTGCCACTGGTCGCGCGGGGCGCTGGCGATGATGCGCAGCGAGGCGCCGCCGCTCGAGAAGCGGATCCACTGCACGACGGTCACCGGCGTCTTGTCCTTGCCGCTGACGCCGTCGATCCGGGTCTCGAAGCCCTGCTGGCCGTTGATGCGGATCGGCTCCGACATGGTGACGCGGGATTCACGCACGCCGGGGATCTGGAGCGCGGCCTCCTGGGCGAAGCGGGCGCGATCGTCGGCGGCTTGCGGGGTGGCGCCGATCAGGCCGAGGATCATGAACGGCTTCGACTCATAGCCTGCGCTCTCGTTGCCGTCGGCCAGGATGATGCTGGCGCCCGGCGCCAGCGTGCGGATGTCCTTGAAGTCGGCCAGATCGGTGATCTTGAACGGCATCAGCGCGATCTGCTCTTCGGCCGAGACCTGCTTGCGGGTGGTGGCGGTCGCGAACATCTGGCGCACCGCCTCGTCGGTGTAGATCTTGGTCGCGTTCTCCGGGATCTGCACCGCGACATAGCCGGAGAAGCCGGCGCCCGGCACGATCATCGAATAGCGTTTCACCGGGGTATCGCCGGCCTTGCCGCTCTCGGTGGTGAAATAGGCAAGACCCGCGGGGGTCTCGATCTTGTCCTGCTTGACGCCGCCAGCGCCGGCCGGATTGGAATTGAAGGCGCTCACGACCTCGCCATAGGCGGCCGGCGGCAGCTCTGTGATCAGCACCTTGACGCTGCCGTCCTCGCTCTCGAAGCCTGGAAAGGTCTTGGCCGTGCTGAGGCCGACCAGGGGCACCATGCCGAGGCGCAGGCCGGGCGGGAAGATGGCGTCGGCAGCCAGGGCCGGGAGCGCGGAGGCAACGAGGAGGGCGAGCGCGGCGAGGGGGCGGATCAGCTTCATGGGCACTCTGATTGGTTCACATTGAGGCCGTTCGATGGTCGGCCACCGGGCCGCTTTGTCGCGCGAAGCAGCCTTGGCGCGGCTGTCGGCCGGCCCGCCTTTTAGCGGTTTTGGCCCCGCCGTAACAGGGTGTGGCGGCTTGCGGGGGCGGGGTGGCGGAACGGCGGACCTGTTAATATTTCCTCACCCGCAAGGGCGGTTGAGCCCGGATATGAGCTCTTAAAACCCAATGTTTTCACGGCCGAAACGTTGCTTCGGTCCTTGCGGCCCCCTCCCCCCCTCCTATATGAGCCTCAATCATCGCAATATCGCGGATGTTTGATCTTAGGGGGTTTCGGTTCGGGTGCCTTCTGGGCCCAGCCAACCTGCCGCAAAACGAAGGATATCAGGACCATGGGAAAGGTCATTGGGATCGACCTCGGCACCACGAACTCGTGCGTCGCCGTGATGGATGGCAAAAACGCCAAAGTCATCGAGAATTCCGAAGGCATGCGCACGACGCCTTCGATCGTCGCCGTGACGGACGACGGTGAGCGCCTCGTCGGCCAGCCTGCCAAGCGCCAGGCCGTTACCAATCCCGAGCGTACGTTCTTCGCAGTGAAGCGCCTGATTGGCCGCCGCTACGACGACCCGATGGTCGAGAAGGACAAGAAGCTCGTTCCGTACAAGATCGTGAAGGCTTCCAACGGCGACGCCTGGGTCGAGGCCGACGGCCAGACCTACTCGCCCTCGCAGGTCTCGGCTTTCATCCTGCAGAAGATGAAGGAGACCGCGGAAGCCCATCTCGGCCAGAAGGTCGATCAGGCCGTCATCACCGTTCCCGCCTACTTCAACGACGCCCAGCGCCAGGCGACCAAGGACGCCGGCAAGATCGCGGGCCTTGAAGTGCTGCGCATCATCAACGAGCCGACCGCGGCCGCGCTCGCCTATGGCCTCGACAAGACCAAGGCCGGCACGATCGCCGTGTACGACCTCGGCGGCGGCACTTTCGATATCTCCATTCTCGAAATCGGCGACGGCGTGTTCGAGGTGAAGTCGACCAACGGCGACACCTTCCTCGGCGGCGAAGACTTCGACATGCGCCTGGTCGGCTATCTCGCCGACGAGTTCCAGAAGGAGCAGGGCATCAACCTGCGCAACGACAAGCTCGCTTTGCAGCGTCTGAAGGAAGCCGCTGAAAAGGCCAAGATCGAGCTGTCGTCGACGACGCAGACCGAGATCAACCTGCCCTTCATCACCGCGGACCAGACCGGCCCGAAGCATCTGACGATGAAGCTCACCCGCGCCAAGTTCGAGGCGCTGGTCGACGACCTCATCCAGAAGACCGTCGAGCCCTGCCGCAAGGCGCTGAAGGATGCCGGCGTCACCGCCGGTGAGATCGGCGAAGTCGTGCTGGTCGGCGGCATGTCGCGCATGCCGAAGGTCCAGGAAGTCGTGAAGCAGCTGTTCGGCAAGGAGCCGCACAAGGGCGTCAACCCGGACGAAGTCGTGGCGATCGGCGCCGCGATCCAGGCCGGCGTGCTCCAGGGCGACGTCAAGGACGTGCTGCTGCTCGACGTGACCCCGCTGTCGCTGGGCATCGAGACGCTGGGCGGCGTGTTCACCCGCATCATCGACCGCAACACCACGATCCCGACCAAGAAGAGCCAGGTGTTCTCGACGGCTGAAGACAATCAGAATGCCGTCACCATCCGCGTCTTCCAGGGCGAGCGTGAAATGGCGGCCGACAACAAGATGCTCGGCCAGTTCGACCTGATGGGCATTCCGCCGGCTCCGCGCGGCATGCCGCAGATCGAGGTGACCTTCGACATCGACGCCAACGGCATCGTCAACGTCTCGGCCAAGGACAAGGCCACCGGCAAGGAGCAGCAGATCCGCATCCAGGCCTCGGGCGGCCTGTCGGAAGCCGACATCGAGAAGATGGTCAAGGACGCCGAGGCCAATGCCGAGGCGGACAAGAAGCGCCGCGAGGCCGTCACCGCCAAGAACGAGGCGGATGGCCTGGTGCATTCGACCGAGAAGGCCCTGGCCGAGCACGGTTCGAAGGTCGCCGAGACCGAGCGCCGCGCCATCGAGGATGCCGTCAGCGACCTCAAGGAAGCGCTGAAGGGCGACGATGCCGAGGCGATCAAGGCCAAGACCCAGACGCTGGCCCAGGCTTCGATGAAGCTCGGCGAGGCCATGTACAAGCAGCAGGCCGAGGCCGACGCCAAGAAGGACGCGGCCAAGGACGACGTCGTCGACGCGGAGTTCACCGAAGTCGACGACGACAAGAACAACAAGAAGTCCGCCTGAACCCTGAGAGGGTGATGATGCGGACGGCTTGGACCCCACACACGCTACCGGCCTCCTCCCTCGCGGGGGAGGCCGTCGTGTCGGGACGGACGGGCGGGACGCTCGTTATGATCAATCAATTCCCAGCCGTTATTCGCAACGCCGCCGTGCCGCCCTCTGCCGCAAGGCGGAAGGCTGCCTATATGGTCGCGTGGCGACATCGTTTCGCTCCGACTTGACTCGCGATTGGATAGACCGAGCCCGCCATGTCCACCAAGCGCTGCTATTACGAAACCCTCGAAGTCGAACGCTCCGCTGACGATTCCGTCCTGAAATCGTCCTTCCGCAAGCTGGCGATGAAGTTCCACCCCGACCGCAATCCCGGGGACGACACCAGCGAGGTCAAGTTCAAGGAAATCAACGAGGCCTACGAGGTCCTGAAGGACAAGGACAAGCGCGCGGCCTATGACCGCTTCGGCCATGCCGCCTTCGAGCAGGGCGGTCCCGGCGGCGGCGCCGGTTTCGGCGCCGGCTTCGCCTCCTCTTTCTCCGACATTTTCGAGGACCTGTTCGGCATGGCCGGACAGCGCGGCCGCGGCGGCCGCGAGCGCGGTGCTGACCTGCGCTACAACATGGAAATCACGCTCGAGGAAGCCTTTGGCGGCAAGACCGCGCAGATCGAGATCCCGGTCTCGGTCACTTGCGAGGCCTGCTCGGGCATCGGCGCCAAGGCCGGCACCAAGCCGAAGACCTGCTCGACCTGCGGCGGCGCCGGCCGCATGCGGCAGTCGCAGGGCTTCTTCACGCTCGAACGCACCTGTCCGGGCTGCCAGGGCCGCGGCCAGATGATCGAGGACGCCTGTCCGTCCTGCTCGGGCCAAGGCCGCGTCACCCGCGAGCGCACGCTGTCGGTCAACATTCCCGCCGGCGTCGAGGATGGCACGCGGATCAGGCTCGCCGGCGAAGGCGAGGCCGGCGTGCGCGGTGGTCCGCCCGGCGACCTCTACATCTTCCTGTCGCTGGTCCAGCACCAGTTCTTCCAGCGCGACGGCGCCGACCTGCATTGCCGGGTGCCGATCTCGATGGTGACAGCCGCGCTCGGCGGCGAATTCGAGGTGCCGACCATCGACAAGGCCAAGGCCAAGGTGAAGGTGCCGGCCGGGACCCAGTCCAATCGTCGATTTCGCATTGCATCAAAGGGCATGCCCGTGCTGCGCTCGCGCCAGACCGGCGACATGTATGTTCAGGTCGTGGTCGAGACCCCGCAGAACCTCACCAAGAAGCAGCAGGAATTGCTCGCCGAGTTCGAAAAGCTCTCCTCCGGCAACACCCAGCCGGAATCCGAGGGTTTCTTCGCCAAGGTCAAGGACTTCTTCGGTAATCGGGCGAACTGAGCCGGCTTGACCGTATCGTCTGCGGCCTATACCTGTTTATGACCATTTTCTGACACGCCGCGGTCCCGCGGTCCCGTCCGGTCCTGACATGCCATTGCCATCGTCCGCGCGCGCGTTGAAGAAGCCTCGTCTCGACGACGAGGTGCGCTTTCTGAGATCGTGGATCGAAAAGCCCCTCCACATGGGCGCGGTGATGCCGTCGGGCAAGCTCCTGGCCCGGACCATGGCCCACTATGTCGACGTCGATTCCGACGCCCCGGTGGTCGAGCTCGGGCCCGGCACCGGCGCCATCACCTCGGCGCTGATCGAGCGCGGCATCGACCAGAAGCGTCTCGTCCTCGTCGAATACAATCCCGGCTTCTGCGCGCTGCTGCGTGACCGCTACCCGCAGGCCAAGGTCGTGCAGGGCGATGCCTATCGGCTGCGTGACACGCTCTGGAACGTGCTGAGCGCACCCGCCTCGGCCGTCGTCTCCGGCCTGCCGCTGGTCACAAAACCGATGCTGACGCGGCTGCGGCTCATTCGCGATGCCTTCACGGCGCTGGCGCCCGGCGCGCCCTTCGTCCAGTTCACCTATGCGGTGGTGCCGCCGATCCCGAAATCGCTGCCCGGCGTGTCCACAGAGGCCTCGGAACGGATCTGGATGAACCTTCCGCCGGCCCGCGTCTGGGTGTATCGCAAGGACTAATTCCGCCGGCGTTCTTCTTCGCGCGGCGGGCTCGTTTCGCCGAACGCATGGAAGCGGATGTCCGCACCCAAAATCCTGGTCATTCCCGGCTCGCTGCGCACCGGCTCGCATAATGCGAAGCTGGCGGCGGTCATAGCCTATGAATTCGTCCGGGCCGGCGTCGACGTCACCCGCATCTCGCTCGCCGATTTTCCGCTGCCGATCTATGACGGCGATCTCCAGGCCAAGTCCGGCGTGCCCAAGAACGCGATCAATCTGAAGCGCATGATCGGCGCGCATCACGGCGTGCTGATCGTCTCGCCCGAATACAATGCCTCGGTGCCGCCGCTCCTGAAGAACGCGATCGACTGGGTCAGCCGCGTCCACGATCTGCACGAGGCGCGCGGTGCGGTGTTCCGCAATCGCACCTTTGCGCTCGCCGGCGCTTCGCAGAGCCGGTTAGGTGCGGCCCGTGCGCTCCAGGCCTTGCGCCTGATCCTGACCTCCTGCCACGCCAATGTGATTGCCAGCCAGCTCGCGCTCGCCTTTGCCGACCAGGCCTATGACGATATGGACAGGCTGAAGAACGAGGGCGATATCGCCGCGTTGAAGGAGCTGGTCGCGCAGTTGATCGACGTTTCCCAACGCATGATGTGAGGTGACATGACGCCAGCCGAAATCGCTCCGAAAGACCGCCTGATCGTTGCGCTCGATCTGCCGAGCGTCGATGCCGCGGAGGCGATGATCGCGAAGCTCGGCGACAGCGTCACCTTCTACAAGATCGGCTATCGCCTCGCTTATGCCGGCGGCTTGCCGCTCGTCGCCAAGCTCGCCGACCAGGGCAAGAAGGTCTTTCTCGATCTCAAGCTGCACGACATCGGCAACACGGTGGCGCAAGGCGTCGAGAGCATTACCAGGCTGGGCGCGACCTTCCTCACCGTGCACGCCTACCCGCAGACCATGAAGGGCGCCGTCGAAGGCCGCGGCAGTTCGAAGCTAAAGATCCTCGCCGTCACGGTGCTGACCTCCTACAACGACGACGATCTGCACGCCGCGGGTTATCGGCTCAGCGTCTCCGAGCTGGTCGAGGCGCGCGCGCAGCAGGCGCAGGTGCTCGGCGTCGATGGCCTCGTGTCCTCGCCGGAGGAGGTCGGAGCCTTGCGCAAGATCGTCGGCCATCAGATGAACCTCGTTACCCCCGGCATCCGCCCGGCAGGCTCGGCCAGCGGCGACCAGAAACGCATCATGACGCCGGGCCGCGCGATTGCCGCCGGCGCCGATTACCTCGTCGTCGGGCGCCCGGTTGTGGAAGCCGCCGATCCCAAGGCGGTCGCGGAAGCCATCCACGCCGAGATCGCGCAAGCTCTCGGCTAACTACCGACAACAGGGAGAAGAACAATGGCAAAAGGCTACTGGATCGGCCGCGTCGATGTGAACAATGACGAGGGCTACAAGCCCTACGTCGTCGCCAACGGCCCGATCTTCAAGAAATGGGGCGGCCGCTTCGTCATCCGCGGCGGCAAGTTCACCACCGTCGAGGGCGCCAGCCGCACCCGCAACGTCGTCATCGAATTCCCGGACTATCAGACCGCGATCGCCTGCTACAACTCGCCGGAGTACCAAGCCAACATCAAGGTACGCGCGCCACACTCGATCGCCGACCTCATCATCATCGAGGGCTATGACGGCCCGCAGCCGCAGGACGGCTGAACACGATTTCTCGCTTACCCTCCCCTGGAGGGGGAGGGTCGGCACGTAATCGAGCGAAGCGAGATTGCGTGACGGGGTGGGGTGATCTCTCCACTCGGGCACTGTTCGTCGCGGAGGGACCGTCACCCCACCCCGCTCGCGCTGCGCGCGATCGACCCTCCCCCTCCAGGGGAGGGTGGGAGCATGCCGCGCGCACATGGGCCTCGGTTGCCGGAACTGCATCCCCCCGCTACAACGGCCTCCGAAAGGGATCACACCATGTCCGACATGCGCTTGATTGTTGCAGGAGCCGGCGGCCGGATGGGCCGCGCGCTGGTGCGGGCGATTGCCGAGAGCAAAGGCGCGGTGCTGGCGGGCGCGCTGGAGGCGCCGGGCTCCGACCTGCTCGGCAAGGATGCCGGCGTGCTCGCGGGCCTGCCCGCCAACGGCATCAAGCTCTCCGCCGATCTCTGGGCGATGTCGAAGGATGCCGACGGCATCCTGGATTTCACCGTGCCGGCCGCGACCATCGCCAATGTCGCCATCGCCGCCGAGCGCGGCCTCGTGCATGTCATCGGCACCACCGGGCTCTCCGTCTCCGACAATGCAGTGATCAAGAGCGTCACCAACCGCGCCGTCGTGGTGCAGTCGGGCAATATGAGCCTGGGCGTCAACCTGCTCGCCGCCGTGGTCAAGCGAGTCGCCAAGGCGCTCGACCAGACCTTTGACATCGAGATCGTCGAAACCCATCACCGCATGAAGGTCGATGCGCCCTCGGGCACGGCGCTGATGCTGGGGCAGGCGGCAGCCAGCGGCCGCGGCGTCACCCTCGATGACCATTCCGAGCGTGGCCGCGACGGCATTACCGGCGCGCGCCGGCCGGGCAATATCGGTTTCGCCTCCTTGCGCGGCGGCACCGTCGCCGGCGATCACAGCGTGACCTTCCTCGGTCCGTTCGAGCGACTGACGCTGTCGCACCAGGCCGAGGATCGCATGCTGTTCGCGCACGGCGCGCTCAAGGCGGCGCTGTGGGCACACGGCAAGAAGCCGGGGCACTACTCCATGGCCGACGTGCTCGGCCTCGCAGATATCTGATCGAACCCAACGGAAAGCAGTCAATGAGCGAACGTCTCCTCGTGCTCGTGCGCCACGGCCAGAGCGAATGGAATCTGAAGAACCTGTTCACGGGCTGGAAGGACCCCGACCTCACCGAGCTCGGCGTGAAGGAAGCCAAGGAAGCCGGCCGCAAGCTGAAGGCGCAGGGCCTCGTGTTCGACGTCGCCTTCACCTCGGTGCTGACGCGCGCGCAGCACACGCTCGACCTCATCCTCGGTGAGCTCGGCCAGGAGGGCCTGCCGACCTCGAAGGACCTCGCGCTGAACGAGCGCGACTATGGCGATCTCTCCGGCCTCAACAAGGACGACGCCCGCAAGAAATGGGGCGAGGAGCAGGTGCATGTCTGGCGCCGCTCCTATGACGTGCCGCCGCCCGGCGGCGAAAGCCTGAAGGACACGCTCGCGCGCGCATTGCCGTACTACGTGCAGGAGATCCTGCCCGGCGTGCTCAACGGCAAGCGCACGCTGGTCGCCGCCCACGGCAATTCGCTGCGCGCGCTGATCATGGTGCTGGAAAAGCTCTCGCCGGAAGGCATTTTGAAGCGCGAGCTCGCCACCGGCGTGCCGATCATCTACCGGCTCAATGCGGATTCGACGGTGGCGTCGAAGCTGGATCTGGCGGGTTAGTCTTTGCCGCACGCGCGGTGCCGTAGGGTGGGCAAAGCGAAGCGTGCCCACGCAGCGTCAGCGATTGAGAAAGATGGTGGGCACGGCGCTATGCGCCTTTGCCCACCCTACAGCAGCTTCGCCGGAACGACGACTTACTGCACCCCGACCCGCCCGGCTTCCCAGCCCAGCATCGCCTGCTTGCGGGTGATGCCCCAGTGATAGCCGGTGAGCGTGCCGCTCTTGCCGAGCGCGCGGTGGCAGGGCACGACGAACGAGACCGGGTTCTTGCCGACCGCAGCGCCGACGGCGCGCGAGGCCTTCGGGCTGTTGATGTTGCAGGCGATGTCGGAATAGGACACCGCGCGCCCCATCGGAATTTTCAGCAGAGTCTCCCACACCCGCACCTCGAAATCGGTACCGATCAAGACCACGCGCAACGGCTGGTCGGGCCGCCAGAGTTTCGTGTCGAAGATGCGCGCGGCGAGCGGCGCGGTGCCTTCGTGATCTTCCACATAGGTCGCCTTCGGCCAGCGCCGCGTCATGTCGGCGAGCGCGATCTTCTCGTCACCGGGATCGGCGAAAGCGAGGCCCGAGAGGCCGCGGTCGGTCGCGATCACGATCGCGGTGCCGAACGGCGAGGGGTGGAAGCCGTAGCGCAAGGTCAGCCCCGCGCCGCCGTTCTTCCATTCGCCCGGCGACATCGCTTCATGGGTGACGAAGAGATCGTGCAGCCGGCCCGGGCCTGACAGGCCGGAGTCGAGCGCGGCATCGAGGATGCTGGCGGAGTCCCGCAGCAGGCCCTTGGCGTGATCGAGCGTCAGCGCCTGCATGAAAGCCTTCGGCGTGATCGAGGCCCAGCGGCGGAACAGATGGTGCAGCTCATCCGGCGTGACACCGGCCGCATCCGCCATCGCCTCGATGGTCGGCTGCGCGCGCCAGTTCTCCGAGATGAACGCGATCGCCCGGCGCACGGAATCGTAATCCCGCAGCGCGGCGTTCTGGGGGCCCGGCTTGGCCAGGCGCTGGTCATGGATTGCGAGTGTCATCATGACCGGAAATGTAGGAGAGGGGCGGCCATGAAACCACCCGATTTCCGACTGGGATCAGCTGATCGGGTTGTAGGTCGGCCCGCGCCTGGCGGCGTTCAGTGCCTCGACCAAGCCTTTGTAAAAGCTTGCCTTTTCCTCGGGACCCAGGAACCTTGCGATCTGGATCTGGTGGCCGCGTGAGATCAGATAGAGATGCTCGATGCCAAAATCCTCGTCGACTTCCATGTCGAGGCGGACCCAGAGCGGGTTGAAGGTCCATTCGGCGACCTGACCGCGATGGCTGATGCGCCTCACGCGCAGCTCGGAGGTCGTGACGGTGATCTCCTCGCGTGCCCGCCCCGTGCCGAAATTGACCTTGAAGGCCCACCAGACCACGAGCACGTCGAGACCGAAGAAGCCGAGCACGGGCCAGGCGCCCTTCATCAGGAAGGCAAGGCCGGTGGCAAAGCTGACGACGCTCAGGAACAGCATGACGGCGAGGAAGCCGGTGCGGTTCAGCGAGCGGTGCGGCGTCAGCAGCGCGGAGAAGATCTGCACTTCGTTCTCGCGCTCAATTTCGTTGCCTGTGCTCATCGTCCCTCAGTATATCCCGATCATGGCGAAAATCACCCGCAAGCCGGTCCCGCGCAAGGCCGCCGTGCCGAAGAAAAAGGCAAAGGCGGCCGTCGCCAAGCCGAAGACCCCGGCGAAGAAATCGCTCAAGGCCATGAAACCCTGGACGCCGGCGGAGATCCACGAGGTCTTCAGCCGCTTCCGCAAGGCTAATCCGGAGCCGAAGGGCGAGCTCGAGCACGTCAACCCGTTCACGCTGCTGGTCGCCGTTGTGCTGTCGGCGCAGGCGACCGATGCCGGCGTCAACAAGGCGACACGCGCGTTGTTCGAGGTCGCCGATACGCCGCAGAAGATGCTCGACCTCGGCGAGGAGCGCTTGCGCGACTACATCAAGACCATCGGCCTTTATCGCACCAAGGCCAAGAACGTGATTGCGCTGTCGGCAAAAGTGCTCAGCGAGTTCGGCGGCGAGGTGCCGCGCACGCGCGCCGAGATCGAGTCGTTGCCCGGTGCGGGGCGCAAGACCGCCAATGTCGTGCTCAACATGGCCTTCGGCGAGCACACCATGGCGGTCGACACCCATGTCTTCCGCGTCGGCAATCGCACGGGGCTTGCGCCCGGCAAGACGCCGCTCGAGGTCGAGCTTGGCCTCGAGAAGGTGATCCCGGCCGAGTTCATGCTGCACGCCCATCACTGGCTGATCCTGCACGGCCGCTATACCTGCCTCGCCCGCAAACCGCGCTGCGAGGTGTGCCTGATCAACGATCTCTGCCGCTGGCCGGAGAAGACGGTCTGAGCCGCCCCGCGCGCTGGCCGTCGTCAGCGCATCTGCCGCGCCGGCTCGATCAGCTCGGGGCGCGGGCCTGACAGCCGCTTGTGCATGTGGACCATGAAGGCCATGCCGAAGATCGGCGTCGCCAGATTGACGATCGGGATCGAGACGAAGGCGGCGATGAAGAGGCCGGCGGTGAAGATGGTCGCGGCATTGTCGCGCCGCATCGCCTTGGCTTCCTCCGGGGAGCGGAAGCGCATCGCGGCGAGCTCGAAATATTCACGGCCTAAAAGCCAGGCGGCGGCGATGAAGAAGATCAGGAAGCCCGCGCCGGCGAACAACACCAGCGGCAGCGCAGCCAGGTAAACCAGGATCGCCAGCAGCGCGGTCTTGATGCCCTCGAGGATCGCCTGGCTGAACGGCAGCGCGACGCCCGGCCGCTCGCCGGGGTAGTGCTCGCGCTCGACGATCTCGGCGACGTCGTCGACGAACAGGCTCGCCACCAGCGAGGTGATCGCCGGCATGAGGAAGATGCCGCCGAACACGACGCCAAGCCCTGCCGCAATCGAGACGATCCAGGAGAGAACCTCGAGCGATGAGTGCCAGCCCGGCCCGAGCAGGCCCTCCAGCCAGACTTCGCCAGAGGTCGCAAACCAGCTCAGGAGCCGCTGCAGGCCGATCGCCAGCACGGTGATCAGCACGAGCGCAAGCCCGATCGATCGCCACAGGATCGAGCGCATCGGCGGCGAGATCATTTGCGACAGCGCCTTCACGGCGGCATCCAGCATGGGGGACCCTCTGAGGTAAACACTTCGCGAGAGGTAGATACCGAATGCGGCTTCGGCAAGGGCGGCTGGCCGCGCTGCCGTCGACCGCGAACGCGGCGCGAGCCCTTGCTTACCCTCCCCCTCCAGGGCTATCGCATATGAAGATGCGTGGCGGGTAGCTCGCCCGCAGCGCATCCTTCGAGACGCCCGCCGATGGCGGGCCCTCAGGATGAGGGCGGAGTGCGCGGCAGCAATTTCAACGGGGGCAATGCTGCCTAGCCTCATCCTGAGGAGACCGCGAAGCGGTCGTCTCGAAGGACGAGGCGCTTGCTCTGGCCGTCACCAAGAAGCCATCTGCGATAGCCCTGCCCTCCAGGGGAGGGTAAGAGTCGCCACTCTCTCCCAGAGTAGCCTACTCGTGCCGGTGTCCGTGCTTGCGCGCCTTCACCTGCTTGCCCTCACCGGTCGGAATCATCACCACGCGGCCGTAGCGTACGCCGCGTTCGGCGATGATGTGGTCGGCGAAATGCCGGACCTCGTCGGCGGCGCCGCGCAGTGCCGTCATCTCCATGCAATTGTTGTCGTCGAGATGGACGTGCAGCGTCGCCAGCGCGAGGTCGTGGTGGCCGTGGAATTCCTGCACCAGGCGTTTCGAGAGATCGCGCGCGGCGTGGTCGTAGACATAGACGAGACCGGCGACGCATTGGCCGGTCTGCGCGGTGTCCTCTGTGCTCTGCTGCAGCCCGGCGCGCGCGAGATCGCGGATGATCTCGGAGCGGTTCTGGTAGCCCCGCGCCTCCGCCGCGGCGTCGATCTCCGCCAGGAGGTCGTCCTCGATCGTGATCGTAATCCGCTGCATCAGGTCCTCTCCGCGCATATCGCCGAATGGACCTGTTTTACACGGATTTTGCGACACTCACAGCCGCGTCGCACGCAGTCGTAGCGCGTTGCCGACCACGCTCACCGAGGACAGCGCCATCGCCGCCGCCGCGATGATCGGGGAGAGCAGCACGCCGAACGCCGGATAGAGGATGCCGGCCGCGATCGGGATGCCGGCGGCGTTGTAGATGAAGGCGAAGAACAGGTTCTGCCGGATATTGCTCATCGTCGCCTGCGACAGTTTTCGCGCGCGCACGATGCCGACAAGATCGCCCTTGAGCAGCGTCACGCCGGCGCTTTCCATCGCCACATCCGTGCCGGTGCCCATGGCGATGCCGACCTCGGCGGCGGCCAGCGCCGGCGCGTCGTTGACGCCGTCGCCGGCCATTGCGACGCTGCGGCCAGCCTTTTGCAGCTTGGTCACCACCGCGCTCTTCTGGTCCGGCAGCACCTCGGCCTCGACATCAGTGATGCCGAGCCGGCGCGCCACGGCCTCTGCCGTCGTGCGGTTGTCGCCGGTCAGCATGATCACCTTGATGCCTTCGTCGGCCAGCGCCTTCAGCGCCTCCGGCGTCGAAGCCTTGACCGGATCGGCGATCGCGAACAGGCCGGCCAGCCGGCCGTCGATGGCCATGTTGATCACGGTGGCGCCGTCGCCGCGCAGCCGTTCGGCCTCGGCGTCGAGCGTTCTGGTGTCGATACCGATCGACGACAGATATTTTGCGTTGCCGAGCACGACGGTCTTGCCGTCGACCTTGCCGGTCGCGCCCTTGCCGGTCGGCGAGTCGAACTGCTCGACTTGGCCGAGCGCGAGCTGCTTCTCCTTCGCCGCGCGCACGATGGCGTCGGCGAGGGGATGCTCGCTGGCGCGCTCGACCGTGGCCGCGATGCGCAGGATGTCGTCGTCCGCGAAGCCGGACGCCGGAACGATCGTCACCACCTTGGGCTTGCCTTCGGTCAGCGTGCCGGTCTTGTCGACCACGAGCGTGTCGATCTTCTCCATCCGCTCCAGCGCCTCGGCGTTCTTGATCAGCACGCCGCCTTGCGCGCCGCGGCCGACGCCGACCATGATCGACATCGGGGTCGCGAGTCCCAGCGCGCAGGGGCAGGCGATGATCAGCACGCTGACGGCGGCAACGAGGCCGAAGGCGAGCCGCGGCTCCGGTCCAAACCAGGCCCATGCGGCAAAGGCGGCGATTGCGACGACGATCACGGCCGGCACGAACCAGCCGGCGACCTGGTCGGCCAAGCGCTGGATCGGCGCGCGCGAGCGCTGCGCATCCGCGACCATCTGCACGATCTGCGACAGCAGCGTCTCGCGCCCGACCTTGTCGGCACGCATGATGAAGCTGCCCGACTGATTCAGCGTGCCGGCGATGACTTTTGCGCCGGTCTCCTTGGTGACCGGCATGGATTCGCCCGTGACCAGCGACTCGTCGAGCGAGGAGCGACCCTCCAGGATGACGCCGTCGACCGGCACTTTCTCGCCGGGACGGACGCGCAAGCGGTCGCCGGCATGGAGCGTGTCGATCTCGACCTCATGCTCGCTGCCGTCAGCGTCGACGCGGCGCGCGGTCTTCGGCGCGAGCTGCAGCAGCGCCTTGATCGCGCCCGACGTGGCGTCGCGAGCGCGCAGTTCCAGCACCTGGCCGAGCAGCACCAGCACGGTGATGACGGCCGCGGCCTCGAAATAGACCGCGACTGCGCCCTCATGGCCGCGGAACGCGGCGGGGAAGATCTGCGGCGTGACCGTGCCGAGCACGCTGTAGACATAGGCAACGCCCGTGCCCATCGCGATCAGCGTGAACATGTTGAGGTTACGCGTGACGAGCGACTGCCAGCCGCGGACGAAGAACGGCCAGCCGGCCCACAGCACCACGGGCGTGGCGAAGACCAGCTGGATCCAGTTCGACAGCGTCGGATCGATCCAGTTGTGCGGGCCTGCGAGATGGCCGCCCATCTCCAGCACCACCGGCGGCAGCGACAGCACGCCGCCGATCCAGAACCGCCGCGTCATGTCGGCGAGCTCCGGATTGGGACCGGTCTCGAGGCTCGCCACTTCGGGCTCCAGTGCCATGCCGCAGATCGGGCAGGTGCCGGGGCCGACCTGGCGGATCTCGGGATGCATCGGGCAGGTATAGATCGTGCCTGCGGGCATCTCGGGCTCGGGCGCCTTCTCTTTGGCGAGGTATTTTGCAGGATCGGCGGCGAACTTGGTGCGGCAGCCGGCCGAGCAGAAATGGAAGGTCTCGCCGTGATGTTCGAAGCGATGCTTCGATGTCGCGGGATCGACCGTCATGCCGCAGACGGGGTCTTTGACCTTGGTCGCGGCGTCACCGTGGTCATGGGCGTGATGATGGGCATGGCCGGCATGATCGCCGTGGCCGCCGCAGCACGAGGCCGCGGGCTTGGCCGCCGGCGCTGCAGCTTTGGTGGAACAGCCGCATCCGGTGTGACCGTCCGCGTCGTGTTGATGCTCGTGTTCGTTCTTGTTCATTCCCATGCTCCGGCCTTCCAGCGGGTCTTGCAACCCATACCCGGTAGGGGTATATAGACCCCATGCGCAAGGACATCAAGGCATCTGTCGGAAAACGTCTCGGCCGGATCGAGGGCCAGGTTCGTGGCCTCTCGAAGATGGTAGAGGAAGACCGCTATTGCATCGACATCGTGACGCAGATCTCGGCGGTGCGCGCCGCGCTGCGCCGGGTCGAGGAGGAGGTCCTGAAGGACCACGTCGCTCATTGCGTCGAGCACGCCATTGCGAGCGGCGACAAGGCGGACCAGCGCGCGAAAATCGCGGAGCTGATGGCGGTGATCGGACGGGCGGAGCGGTAGCTCTTTACGTCATTGCGAGCGCAGCGAAGCAATCCAGACTGTTACCGCCGAGGCAGTCTGGATTGCTTCGTCGCAAGGGCTCCTCGCAATGACGGTGGAGAGGGACGCGCGGTATCTCCTCTAGCGTCGTCCTGGCGAAAGCCAGGACCCATACCGCGGAATCTATCGATAGCGCTCGGTAGGCATACCGAACGCCGGGTCTTCGCCAAACTGCATCTTGGGGTAATGGGTCCTGGCTTTCGCCAGGACGACGTTTGGGGGCGTGGCTTAAGCCGCCATCTCCCGCGCCCGCGCGCGATGCATCGCGAGCTCGCTCAGCAGCACAAAGTGCTCGGAGAACGCGGCGGTGATTTCCGCCGGCTGCGCGTTCACTTCTTCAGCCGGAACTTCATCCGGCGCTTCTTCGTCAATCGCCTCAGGAACGAGCGGCGGCGCACGGAGCGTTTCTGGAAACACACTGAAAGTACCCGCCACCTCCTCGAGCGGCTTTTGCTTGTCGGCCCAGTGCAGGGCGGTGTAGTCGAATCCGTTGACGATGGTCGGCTTCACCACCTCGAAATAGGGCGAGATGTCGAAGTCGCGGGGCATGTACAGCGAGGAATCGCGGATGTGCAGGATCTCGCGCCGGGCGGCGCGGCTGCCGGCTTTGGTGATCTTCGGCAGGATCGGGTAGCGCACGGCGTCGAAGGCCTGCGCGATCAGCGCCGAGCAGATGATCTTGGTCGGATCGCCCGAGCCGATCGCGATCATGCGCCGGCGCCAACGCTGCGGTATCGGCAGCGGGAACAGATAGCGCATGAGGTCGACGATGTTCTTGGTGTCGTAGCCGAAGCCGATGCGGTTGATGGCATAGCGGCAGACCGTGGTGCGGTCCTCGTAGGACAGTCCGACCGGGCGGCAGAGGCGGGTATGATACGGGAAATATTTCGACAGCGGCGCCGAGGTGACGCCCTCGCCGATATTGGCCTCGATCAGGACATGCGGCTCGCCGTCGGGCTCCACGGCGCCCTCGATCGGACCGACATAGAGCGCGGCATGCGACCAGGTCGACTGCGTCAGATATTTGATGATGCCGGAGATGCGGTTGTTGCCCTCGACCAGCAGCACGTCGCCGGCCTCGACGACGCCGCGCAGATGCTCGGGGTCGCTGGGCGTGAACGGCTCATAGCCCGGCACCTCCTTCGAGAGGTACGCGGCAATCAGCTTGCCGAATGAATCAAGGACCGTCCCCATGTCGAACTCCCCCACAGCCTTTTCCGGCCGTCTTTTTTCCCTTCTCTATCATGGTCGAAACGTGTTGCCATTCGGTTCATCACTCTGTGAGATCAAGCACGATTGATTCACCATGATGGTTGCCGTGCAACATCAGATGCGGCAAGGTTCGCTGGCTGTTCCCGTTCGCCGCAAGTCTCCGGAAACCATGACATGACAATCACGCGCCGCGGTTTCCTTTCGGCGTCGGCGGCCCTTGCCGCGCTACCGGTCCTGCGCGCAAACGCCGCGCCCCTGCCGCGCGACGCCGACATCGTCGTGATCGGCGCGGGAGCGGCCGGAATCGCTGCGGCGCGGCGCGTCATGGCGGCCAATCGCAAGGTCGTGGTGGTGGAGGCGGCCTCGCAGGTCGGCGGCCGCTGCATCACGGATACCACGACCTTCGACGTGCCGTTCGACCGCGGCGCGCGCTGGATGCACAATCCCGAGACCAATCCGATGATCCGCCTGGCGCGCAGCGCCGGGCTCGACGTGCTGCCGGCGCCGGCCGGTCAGAAGATGCGCATCGGCCGCCGCAACGCACGCGCCGGGGAGACCGAGGAATTTCTGGCGGCGCTGGTCCGCGCCAACCGCGCCATCGACGAGGCCGCGCGCGGCAAGCTCGATACGTCCTGCGCATCGGTGCTGCCGAAGGACCTCGGCGACTGGGCCGGCGCGGCCGAGTTCATGCTGGGTGCGAGCTTTGCCGGCAAGGATTTGAAGGAGCTGTCCGCGATCGACAAGGCGCGCGCACAGGACCGCAATGCCGCGATCGCCTGCCGCCAGGGGCTGGGGACGCTGATCACCAAGCTCGGCGAGCAGGCGCCGGTCGCACTTTCGACGCCGGCGAGCCGGATCGTCTGGAGCAATCGCGACGTCAGTGTCGAGACGCAAAGCGGCAAGATCGCCGCACGCGCCGCCATCATCACGGTCTCGACCAACGTGCTGACATCGGGCGCGATCAAGTTCGCGCCCGACATCCCCAAGCGCACGTTGGACGCGGCGTCAAAGCTCTCCCTCGGCAGCTACGATCACATCGTGCTGCAACTGCCCGGCAATCCGCTCGGCCTGTCGCGTGACGACATCCTGATCGAGCAGAGCAACTCGACCCGCACGGCGCTGATGTACGCCAATATCGGCGGCTCCTCGCTGTGCGCGATCGATGTCGGCGGCTCGTTCGGCCGCGATCTCTCCGAGCAGGGCGAGAAGGCGATGGCCGCCTTCGCGAAGGAATGGATCTCGAAGCTGTTCGGCAGCGAAGCTGCGGCCGTCGTGCAAAAGACCAGCGCGACGCGCTGGAACGCTTCGCCCTACGTGATGGGCGCGATGTCGGCCTCCGCGCCCGGCGGCCAGCTCTCGCGAAAGATCCTGACCGAGCCGATCGGCAATGTGTTCCTCGCCGGCGAAGCCAGCCACGAGACATTGTGGGGTACCGTCGACGGCGCCTGGGAAAGCGGCGAGCGCGCCGCGGACGCCGCCTTGCGCAAGATCGGCGCAATCAAGGACGAGCCGGCCGACGTGCCGACGCAATCGACGAAGAAGCGGCGGGCGCCAAGGCAGTAGGGCAATCAAGCGGCAACAATCTCCGCCGTCGTCCCGGACAAGCGAAGCGCAGATCCGGGACCCATACGCCGCAGCAGTAGTTTGGCGAAAACGGGCAATGACTATCTCGCCCAACAACGACTGCTGCGGCGTATGGATCCCGGCCTTCGCCGGGACGACATTGAGAGTTACCGCAACACCCCGTCCAGCGCCGGCAGCCCGAAAATCACCGCCATCGCAATCAGCGCATAGCAGATCCCGCGAAACACCTTCTCGCTGGCGCGGCCGAACAGCGACGCGCCGAAGGCGACGCCGAGGGCGTAGACCGGGCCGACGATCAGCGACAGCACCAGCGATTCGCGGCTGATCAGACCGGTCGTGGCGTAGCTGACCATCGAGAAGAAATCCGAGGCGCCGAAGAACAGCAAGATGTTGGCGCGTGCGATGATGGGCGCGATCGGGCGGCCGAGCCAATAGCCGACGATCGGCGGCCCGCCGGTCTGCGCGAGGCCGCTGCAGAAGCCGGAGAGGCCGCCAATGCCGACCGAGAGCCAGGCATGGTCCTTGCCGCGATAACGCCAGCCCGACAGCAGCAGAAGCAGCAGCGCCGCGACGAAGCAGGAGATGATCCAGCGCGTGGTGACGGGCTCGAGCACGCTGAGGAAATAGGTGCCGATGGGCACGCCGATCAGCGCGCCCAGCACGATCACGGCGGTGGCCTTTCGATCCGCCTTTCGCCACGCATCCGGCAGCAGCGGCGCGGCCGCGACGAAATCGATCACGAGCAGAAGCGCTGCGACCAGTCGCGGCGCCGCGATGCTGCTTGCCAGCGGCATGAAGATCAGCGCAGAGCCGAAGCCGGAGAAGCCGCGCGCGGTGCCCGAAATGAAAGCGACGGCGCAGAGCGCCGCCGCGATGGTGAGGCTGACATCCTTCGGAAGGAAATCCGCCAGCGTCATGCTCGATGATTCTGGAGCATGATGTTGTCCGAAAACCGCTTCACACTTTTCGGCATCATGCTCTCAAGACGCCGCCGGTCTTCTTGGTCACCTCGGCGACGATCTTCGCCGCGACGGCCTCGATCTCCTGGTCGGTCAGGGTCTTCTCGCGCGGCTGAAGCGTGACCGCGACCGCGATCGACTTCTTGCCATCGTCGATGCCCTTGCCCTCGTAGACGTCGAAGACGTTGACGCCGGTGATCAGCTTCTTGTCGACGCCCTGCGCGGCGCGGACGATGTCGCCGGCCTTGACGGCGCGGTCGACGATGAAGGCGAAGTCACGCGACACCGGTTGGAAGGCGGAGAGCTCGATCAGCGGCTTGGCGCGGGTCGGCTTCTTCTTGGCCTCGGGGATGCGGTCGAGGATCACCTCGAACACGACAAGCGGCCCGTCGGCGCCGAGCGCCTCGAGCGCGCGCGGATGCACTTCGCCAAAATAGCCGAGCACGTTCTGCGGCCCGATCTGGATCGTGCCGGAGCGGCCCGGATGCAGCCAGCCGGGACCGCCGGCGACGATCTGCAGCGCCTGCATCGGCGCGCCGGCCGCGGCCAGCACCGCCAGCGCATCGGCCTTGGCGTCGAACACATCGGCCTGCGCCGAGCCGGTCCAGTGTCGTCCGAGACCTTCGGACGAAGCAAGGCCGCGGCGCACGCCGCTCGCCGCCATGAACTGGTCCTGCGGGCGATCGCCCTTGAAGATTTGTCCAACCTCGAACAGCGCGACATCACCGAAGCCGCGATCGGCATTGGCCTGCGCCGCCGCGATCAGGCCCGCGAGCAGGGTCGGACGCATATCGGAAAGATCGGACGCGATCGGGTTGGCCACTTCGAGCGCGCGCTGGCCACCGCCGAACAATTCGGCCGCGGGCTTGGCGATGAACGACCAGGTAACGGCCTCGACCATGCCGCGGCTGGCGAGCGCGCGCCGGGTGCGGCGGGTGCGCAGCTGCAGCGGGGTCAGCACCGGTTTGCGCGCGTCCTCGCCGCGCTCGAACGGCGTCATCGGCACCTTGTCGACGCCGAAGATGCGGACGATCTCCTCGACGATGTCGGCCTTGCCGTGCACGTCCGAGCGCCACGACGGCACCGCGACCTTCACCACCGGACCCGGGCCAGCCATCATGAAGCCGAGATGGGTCAGGATGCGCTTCATCTCGACCTGCGGCACCTCGATGCCGGACAGACGCTTCACTTCGGTGATGGGGAAATCGATCACGCGGTCGTCGCCGAAGGCCTTGCCGACCACGACGTTCTCGGACGGCGCGCCGCCGCACATCTCCATCACCAGCTTGGTCGCGAGCTCGAGGCCGGGCACCATGAAGGCCGGATCGACGCCGCGCTCGAAGCGGTAGCGCGCATCGGAATTGATGCCGAGCTTGCGGCCGGTCTGGGCGATGTTGATCTCGTTCCACAGCGCGGACTCGATCAGCACGTCGGTGGTGTTCTCGTCGCAGCCCGAGGCTTCGCCGCCCATGATGCCGGCAAGCGATTCGACGCCGTGCTCGTCCGCGATCACGCAAATGGCGGGATCGAGATTGTAGGTGCGGCCGTCGAGCGCCAGCAGCGTCTCGCCCTCGCGCGCGCGGCGCACGACGAGATTGCCCTTCACCTTCTTGGCGTCGAACACGTGCAGCGGGCGCGCGCGGTCGTAGGTCATGAAGTTGGTGATGTCGACCAGCGCGTTGATCGGACGCAGACCGATCGCGGTCAGCCGCTTCTGCAGCCATTCCGGCGACGGGCCGTTCTTGACGCCGCGCACGAGCCGGAGCGCGAAGCCCGGACACAGCGTGGCGTCCTCGACCGTGACCTTCACCGGACAGGGGAATTCGCCCTTGACCGGCTTGATGGTGGCGTCCTTGAACTTGCCCATGTCGGCGGCGGCGAGATCGCGCGCGATGCCGTGCACGCCGGTGCAGTCCTGCCGGTTCGGCGTCAAATTGATCTCGATCACGGGATCGCCGAGCGCGGCCCATTCGGCGTAACCTGCACCGATCGGCGCGTCCGCCGGCAATTCCATGATGCCGTCATGGTCGTTGGAGATCTGCAGCTCGGCCGCTGAGCACAGCATGCCGCGGCTCTCGACACCGCGAATGGTGCCGACACCCAGCGTGATGTCCTTGCCGGGAATGTAGGTCCCGGGGGCTGAGAACACGCTGACGAGGCCCGCGCGCGCATTCGGCGCGCCGCACACGACCTGCACGGGCGCGCCACCGTCGCCGGTGTCGACCATGCAGACGCGCAACCGGTCCGCATTCGGATGCTGCTCGGCCGAGATCACCTTCGCAATGGTGAACGGCTTCAGCGCCTTCGCCTTGTCCTCGATGTTCTCGACCTCGAGCCCGATCATGGTGAGCTTGTCGGCCAGCTTGTCCAGCGGCTCGTCGGTCTCGAGATGGTCCTTCAGCCAGGAGAGCGTGAATTTCATTTTGCGTTCCTAGAAAACCTCGACCAGGCGGAAGCGTTCGCACATCAGCATCATGTCTTCGCGAAACTTGCCTTGCCGACCGAAATAGTTGCGATGCGCATTGCGCCAGTGGTCGAGACTGCGATCACCTTCGCCCTCGTCGAAGGCAAAGGCCGCATCGACCTCGCCGAAGCGGCGATAGCTCACCTCGGTCGATTCGATGATGCAGCGCGGCTCTCCGCGTCCGTCGAGCACGATCCAGCGTTCGCCCGGCGTCGAGGTGTTGGGCTCGTCCTCGGTGCTGCATGTCGCGGTCTTGACGCCCCGGATCACGAGATCGAGCAACTCGTCGGCCAGCGCCGGTCCGTCGCCGAAGGCGAACGACCGCAGGCCGCGATATTGCTCCGGGACGGCGCTCAGGTTCACGTGCTCAGTCCCCCCGCGAGCGTCGGGACTTCCAGCGGCTTGAAGCCGTAATGGGACAGCCAGCGGACGTCGCTGTCGAACAGCTGGCGCAAATCGGCGATGCCGTATTTCAGCATGGCGATGCGGTCGATGCCCATGCCCCAGGCAAAGCCCTGGTACTCGTCGGGATCGATGCCGCAGGCGCGCAGCACGTTCGGATGCACCATGCCGCAGCCGAGAATCTCCAGCCAGTCCTCGCCCTCGCCGAAGCGGATCTCGCCCTTGTCGCGGCGACACTGGATGTCGACTTCCAGCGACGGCTCGGTGAACGGGAAGAACGAGGGCCGGAAGCGCATGTTGATGTGGTCGACCTCGAAGAACGCCTTGCAGAACTCGTGCAGGATCCATTTGAGGTGGCCGAGATGCGAGCTCTTGTCGATGACGAGGCCTTCGACCTGGTGGAATTGCGGCGTGTGGGTCGCGTCCGAATCGATGCGGTAGGTGCGGCCCGGGCAGATCACGCGGATCGGCGGCTTCTGGCTCAGCATGGTGCGCACCTGCACCGGCGAGGTGTGGGTCCGCAGCAGCATGCGCGAGCCGTCCTCCTTCGGATGGAAGAAGAAGGTGTCGTGCATCTCGCGCGCCGGATGGCCTTCCGGGAAGTTCAGTTTTGTGAAGTTGTAGTCGTCGGTCTCGATGTCGGGGCCCTCGGCGACCGAGAATCCCATGTCGGCGAAGATGGTGGTGAGCTCGTCCCAGACCTGGCTCAGCGGATGGATGCGGCCGGCCTCCGCCGCCGCATCGCGCAGCGGCAGCGTCACGTCGATGGTTTCCGACGCGAGCCGCGCATCGAGCGCCGCCGACTTCAGCACGTCGCGCCGTGCTGCGAGCGCCTGCGTGACCTTGTCCTTGGCGAGGTTGATCGCGGCGCCTTGCGTCTTGCGCTCGTCCGGCGACATCTTGCCGAGCGTGGCAAGCAGTGCCGAGATCGAGCCCTTCTTGCCGAGGGCCGCGACGCGCACCGCTTCCAGGGCGGCTTCGTCGCCGGCGGCGGCGATCTGGTCGAGGATGGATGTTTCGAGCGTTGCGAGGTCGGACACTGTCAAATCCTTGGCTCTAAATTCGGCTGGGTTGTCGCCGCCCGAAGGCCGTAACGTCAAGCAAAAAGCCGGTCATTTCGGGCACATGGCCGGCTGGGTTGAACCCTGCGCGGGGAGGCGGCACCAAGGGGGATACGAGGAGACCTTTACGATGCTGTCGAGACCCCGCCTTGCCGTTGTTCTTGCCGTCCTGGCTGTCGTCCTGTCGGTCGCAGCCAGCCCAGCGCGCGCCATGGTCTGCATGGAGACATCCATGACGCTGGATGAGGTCGTCGACACCATCAACAAGCAGAAGAGCTGCGAAAGCGCGATGAAGGTGTTTCAGGATTGCCAGTTGACCGCGAGCGGGGATGTCCAGCTCGGCGCCGCCGTCGAGAAGAAGTGCGAGGCAGACTTCATGCCCGGTCTCAACACGGCGCAGCAGCAGGCTTACAAACGCGAGATGCGCGTCTGCGACCGGAAGTACCGGAACAAGTCCGGCACCATGTATCTCTCGTTCGCGGCTTTTTGCCGGGCGGAGGTCGCCCAGCGCTACTCGCAGCGCGCGCTGAAGGCTGCGGGCCAGAAGGCCCGCTAGCGCAAGCCTCAGGCAGCCAGAGCGGCCTT
Organism: Bradyrhizobium liaoningense; assembly: GCF_018130825.1. Classification (GTDB taxonomy): domain Bacteria; phylum Pseudomonadota; class Alphaproteobacteria; order Rhizobiales; family Xanthobacteraceae; genus Bradyrhizobium; species Bradyrhizobium liaoningense_B. The sequence continues at coordinate 23,966 of NZ_JAFCJS010000003.1, forward strand.
CGCCGTATTACGCCGCAAGGGCGGCTTTGGCCTTCTCGGCGATCGCCTGGAACGCCGCGGGCTCGCTGATCGCGAGATCCGACAGCACCTTGCGGTCCACAGTGATCCCGGACTTGGCCATGCCGTCGATAAAGCGGCTGTAGGTCAGGCCGAACGGACGGACGGCAGCGTTGATGCGCTGGATCCAGAGCGCGCGGAACGTCCGCTTCTTACGCTTGCGGTCGCGGAAGGCGTATTGCTGGGCCTTTTCCACGGCCGGCTTGGCGGCGCGGATGGTGTTCTTGCGGCGGCCGTAGAAACCCTTGGCGGCCTTGTAGACTTTCTTGTGCTTGGCGTGGGCGGTCACACCGCGTTTGACGCGAGACATGACAAAAATCCTTCAGAGATGACTTCGGTTTCGGATCGCCGCGAAAGCTGCGGCGCGCGAGGTGGCAGTGATCGTGGACGCGATCAGGCGTTCGGCAAGAAGTACTTCTTGACGTTGTCGCCGTCGGTCTTGAACAGCACGCGAGTGCCGCGGAGCTGACGGATCTGCTTCTTCGTCCGCTTGATCATGCCGTGACGCTTGCCGCGCTGGGCGTGCATCACTTTGCCGGTGGCAGTCACCTTGAAGCGCTTTTTAGCGCCCGATTTGGTCTTCAGCTTGGGCATTTGGCTCTCCTAATGGCCATAGAGATCCGCCCGCGAAGGCGGCTGGCCGTCAAAAATGCTCGTTAGAGCGTTGATTGTGCTCAGGTTTTGCGAACTAGCGCGAAACCCGCACGAAACACCGCCACGGCAGCCCTTAATCAGCCGGGCGATGAAGGCTGGGCTTATGACAGAGGACAAGCCAATTGGCAACGATGAACCGCCGAAACGGGCCCGCCGACTATTGGAGGACGCTACCCCATATCCAAGCCTTGTCGCCTGAAGCAGGTCCAAAATGGCCCATTTTCCGCAATTTCTCTCCTCGCTGACCGGTTTCGCCCGTCCGCGCCATCTCGCGCTGTTCGCCGTGCTCGCCACGGCCGCGCTCCCCTCACCTGCCGACGCCCGCGCCGGCGGCTATGACGGCATCTGGAACGTCACCTTCGCCACCACCCGCGGCAATTGCAGCTCGGGCTACAGCGTTCCCTTCACCGTGACAGGCAGCCGCGTCTCGTCGGCCGGCGGTGGCCGGGTCTCGGGCAGGGTCAACCGCTCCGGCGCCGTCGCCGTCCAGGTTTCGGTCGGCGCCTCCCATGCCAGCGGCGGTGGCCGGCTCGCCGGCATGTACGGCGCCGGTTCGTGGAGGGGCATCATTTCCGGCGATTACTGCAGCGGCACCTGGCAGGCGACGCGGAGCTGACACACAAACGGCCCGCCGGAGATCCGGACGGGCCGTTGAACTCGAGTTCCGAAGCGCTTCGCGTCAGCGCGGTGCCAGCACCATGACGACCTGGCGACCTTCGAACCGCGCGTCCTGCTCGACCTTGGCGAGCTCGGCAACGTCGGTCTTGATCTTGTCCAGCAGCTTGGTGCCGATCTCCTGGTGCGCCATTTCGCGGCCGCGATAGCGCAGCGTGATCTTGACCTTGTCGCCCTCTTCGAAGAACCGCTGCATCGCGCGCATCTTCACGTCGTAATCGTGGTCGTCGATCATCGGGCGGAGCTTGATCTCCTTGATCTCGACGGTCTTCTGCCGCTTGCGGGCTTCCGCGGCTTTCTTTTGAGCGGAATACTTGTACTTCCCGTAGTCCATGATCTTGCAGACGGGAGGGCTGGTATTCGGCGAAATCTCGACCAGATCCATGCCAACTTCCTGGGCCATCCGGATGGCGACGACGGTCTCAACCGTGCCTTTATTATCACCGGTCTGATCGATCAGCTGGATCTGCGCATTGCGAATATCATCATTGATGCGCGGCCCGTCTTTGCTGGCAGCGGGCGGAGCTTTATTGGGACGGCGAATGGGTGGTTCTCCAAAGTTGTGAAAGAAGCGGCTATTTTGAAGGAAGATGCGTTTGCCGGCAAGCAAGTCGCTCGTGCCGCGGTCAAAATACCTTCAAATGCGAGGCATTTTGGCCACGTCCTCCGGCACGTTGACCGACATAGACACCTTGCTTCTGTTCCGCAAGCGTCCCAAAGGGCCAATGCCGATGTTCGGCAGCGTCGCAAAATACGTCCGAACAGCTCAAACCACACAGCCAGAGTAAACGTTCCATGACCGAAGCGATTTCCGATGCCGTACTCGACTTCATCGAATTGGGCGAAGGCCCGTCCGCGCGCCGGATCGCGGTGCGTTACCGCGCCGGCAAGGGCCCTGGCCTCGTCTGGCTGGGCGGGTTCAAGTCGGACATGCAGGGCGGCAAGGCAGTGGCGCTGGACGCTTGGGCAAGGGATCACGGCCGCGCGGCGGTCCGGTTCGACTATTCCGGCCACGGCGAATCCAGCGGCGATTTCGCCGACGGAACCATCGGAAGCTGGCTCGAGGACAGCGTCGCCGTGTTCCAGCGGTTCTGCGACGGCCCGCAGATCCTGATCGGCTCCTCCATGGGCGGCTGGATGGCGCTGCTGCTCGCGCGCGAGATCAGGAAGCGGAGCGGCAAGGGCTCACTGGCAGGCCTCGTGCTGATCGCGCCAGCGCCCGACTTCACCGAGGAACTGATGTGGAAGAATTTTCCGCCCGCGGTGAAGAAGGAGATCGAGACCAAAGGCTTCTGGCTGCGGCCGTCGGACTATGGCGACGGCTCGCCCTATCCGATCACGCGCAACTTGATTGAGGAGGGCCGCAACCACCTCGTGCTCGGCAGCGCCATCGATCTCGGCTGCCCCGTCCGCATCCTGCAGGGCGCGCAGGATCCCGACGTGCCCTGGCAGCACGCGTTCGCGCTGACGCATCGCCTGCCGGCCGACGACGTCGTGCTGACCATGATCCAGGACGGCGACCACCGCCTGTCACGCCCGCAGGACATCGCACGCATTCTTGCAGCGGTAGCGGAGATCGGGTGATTGTTCTCTTCCTTCTCCCCTTGCAAGGGGAGAGGGCGCAACAAGAAGCACCGGGAGGCAATTCAATGACCACCACCGCCATGCTGCGCGCCTTCTGCGATGCGGTCGAGCAGCGCAACGGCCGCGCCTTTGCCGAACTGTTCACCGAAGACGGTGTCTATCACGACGTCTTCTACGGGGCGTTCGCAGGCCGCGAGAAGATCGCGGCGATGATCGACGACTGGTTCTATCGCACGGCGACCGATTTCCGCTGGGACATGCATGATCCCGTCACCGACGGCGCCACGCTCTATGCGCGCTACACCTTCAGCTACAAATCGACCCTGCCGGAAGCGAACGGCGCGCGGGCGATGTTCGAGGGCGTCGCGATCATGACGCTGAAGGGCGGCAGGATCGCTGGCTATCACGAGGTCGCCAACACCGCGCCGGCCTTCGTCGATCTGAAGTTCGCGCCTGAAAGAATTGCCAAGATCGTCGCCAAGCAGGGCGCCGAGCTGAGGGCGCGGCCGGAGATGCAAAGGCATCTGGCGTAGTCGTCATTCCGGGCTCACGCTTCGCGTGCCCCGGATTGACAAGGCCTACGGCGGCGGCACCTTCGTCATCGGCTTGCGCTGTGCGAGCGCTGCGACGGTCGCAGTGCCGATCGGGCCCTGTTCGTCATAGAGCCAGCATTCGCCGATCGCGACGCCATCCGTCGCGTGGTGATTGACCACGTCGAAGCCGATCCATTTCGTCACCGGCAGGCGGTGCAGATAGAGCGTGACGTCACTGTTGATGTAGCCGAGCCCCTTGTCGCCGGCGTTCGCGAACGGACTGGCGAAATCGGCGCCGACGGCGACATGGACGAACGGCGTCATCGCAACGCCGGCGACGAGCTCGCGCACCTCGCTCATCCAGAGACGGCGCGGCCCGAGCGCGCCCATGTGACCGACGATGGGGCGCGTCGTCCATTTGCCGTTCATGCCGAGCCTGGGATCGGTCGGTTTCGGAATGTCTGATGGCTTCGGCACGTCCCAGTTCGGCGGCGACCAGACATTGCCGTCGGGATTCTGTGTCTTGCGCAGCAGCTGGCACGAGGCGCGCGCCATGCTGACGCCGCCGGAAAACAGCTCCGCCTCGACCACGCGGATGCGCAGTCCATCGCGGACGAGCCGCGTCGTCACTTCAATCGGCTTGTCGATGGTCGGCAACCGGAACATGTCGGCGGTGAGCCGCGCCGGCACGAACTCGGGACCGGAATGACGCTCCTCGATGGCGAAGCCGAGCAGGCCGACGATGACGCGTCCGTGCAGCGATTTCGGGTCCCATGGACCATTGGCGACTTCCGTCGGGTGGAATGTATCGCCGTCGCGGGTGAAGAAGGGCATGTTTGTCATGCGCGCGACTTTGCGGGAACGCGTGGGGAAATCAAGCCTAGGAAGCGGCTCGCCACTCCTCGCGCACGCTCTCGTCGCGCTCGCCCGCGATGGCGTTCGTCCTGGACGCAGCGAACTCTTCCCGCGACACCAGCTGTCCCAGCGCCCACACCGCCGCGCCCCGCACCAGCGGGCTTGCGTCATGCAGCAATCGCCGGGCCTCTTCCGCCAGCGCTGCCTCGCCCGAGTTGCCGATCGCAATCAGCACATTGCGCAAGAAGCGGTCGCGGCCGATACGCTTCACCGGGGACTTCGTGAACAGCGCACGAAACGCGGCATCGTCGAGCCGTGCCAGTTCGGCGAGGCCAGGCGCGCGCAGTTCGTCACGCGCGGCAAGCTTCGCTTCGCGTCCCTCCTGCGCAAACTTGTTCCACGGGCAGGCGGCAAGGCAGTCGTCGCAGCCATAGATGCGATTGCCGATGGCTTTGCGAAAGTCGTGCGGGATCGGCCCCTTGTTCTCGATGGTCAGATAGGAGATGCAGCGCCGCGCATCGAGCTTGTAGGGCGCGGGGAACGCTGCCGTCGGGCAGATGTCGAGACACGCCCGGCACGAGCCGCAATGGTCGATCTCGGCGCCGTCGCGCGGCAGCTCCAGCGTCGTGTAGATCGCGCCGAGAAACAGCCACGAGCCGAATTCGCGCGAGACCAGATTGGTGTGCTTGCCCTGCCAGCCCAGATGCGCGGCCTGCGCCAGCGGCTTCTCCATCACGGCCGCGGTGTCGACGAACACCTTCACATCCGATGGGGCGGTTGCGACCAGCCAGCGCGCCAGCGCCTTCAGCCGCTTCTTGATGAGGTCGTGATAATCGTCGCCCTGCGCATAGACCGAGATTGCGGCGCGCGTGCGCTGCGCGAGAATCGAGAGCGGATCGGAGTCGGGACCATAATTGACGCCGAGCATGATCACGCTGCGCACGTCGGCCCACAGCCCGCGCGGATCGACCCGGCGCTCCGGCTGCGCCGCGAGCCAGTCCATGTCGCCATGGCCGCCGGAGGCGATGAATTCGAGGAAGTGCTTTCCGGCCGCTTCGATCGTGCCGGGTTGAGTGACGCCGATGCAGTCGAAGCCGAGCGCGCGCGCCTCGCGTCCGAGCGCCGCCTTCAGTTCAGTCGGATCGGAGCTCAGAAATCCAGGTCCACGTAGGTCCGCGACGCCGGCACGCCGGCCAGCCATTCGCTCAGCAGCGGACGGAACGACGGGCGGGATTTCACCCGCGCGTACCACGCCTTTGCTGCGTCGTCCTCGCTCCATGGCACGTCGCCCAGATAGTCGATCGCCGAGAGATGCGCCGCGGCGGCGAGATCCGCGTAGGTCAGCCGGTCGCCGGCGAGGAAGTTACGCGTCTGCGCCAGCCAGCCGATATAGGCCAGATGATAGCGCACGTTGGCCTTGGCCGCGCGCATCACGTCGGCCGAGGGCGGGCCGCCGCCATTCTCTTCGCTCATGAAGCGCTTGTAGATGCGCTCGGTGACGAGAGGGTGCGAAACCTCCTCGAAGAACTTCTCGTTGAACCAGGCCATCAGCCGGCGTACCTCGACGCGCTCGAACGTCGTCTCCGGCATCAGGCGCTTGGCTCCCATCCCGGCGCCATAGGCCTCGTCGACATATTCGGCGATGATGGCCGCGCCCGGGATCGGCGGCTGCTCGTCGTCCATCAGGACGGGCGTCGTGCCCGCCGCGTTGAGCAGCAAGAATGCCTCGCGCCGTTCCCAGCTGCGCTCCTCGACCAGCTTGAGGTCGAGCCCGTACTCGCCCGCGATCAGCCGGATGAAGCGCGAATGCGGACAGAACGGATGATGAAACAGCGTAAACATGAAGCCTTTGACTATTTGATGGTGCTTAAGAATCCATCAATGTTTGGGCGGCGCCACACTAGTCCTTCAAAACCGCGAAGCAAGAGCGTGATGCCGCATTTTGCGATTGCAGCATTGGGGGGAATAGGCGAGAAGAGCCCCGCTTTTCCAGCCGAAATGGACCGTAAATATGTCAGATGCAATACGGGCAGTGATCCTCGGCATCATCGAGGGCGTGACCGAGTTCCTTCCCGTGTCCTCGACCGGCCACCTGCTGCTCGCCGAGCGTTTCTTCCATCTTGGTGAAGGCGCCTTCTGGGATTCGTTTACCGTTCTGATCCAGCTGGGTGCGATCCTCGCGATCGTCGGGCTGTATTTCAAAAAGCTCTGGGACGTCGTGATCGGCTTCTTCACGGGCGATGCCTATGCGCGCCGTTTCGTCATCGGCGTGCTGGTGGCGTTCCTGCCTGCTGTCGTCGTCGGCCTGGTTGCCGGCAAATACATCAAGAGTGTGCTGTTCAACCCCTGGGTCGTCTGCTTCACGCTGATCGTCGGCGGCGCCATCCTGCTCTGGGTCGACAAGCTCGACCTCAAGCCGCGCGAGCACGACGCCACCAGGTTCCCGCTGCTGATGTACCTCTATATCGGCATCGCGCAGTGCGTGGCGATGATCCCGGGCGTGTCGCGCTCCGGCGCCAGCATCGTCGCGGCGATGCTGCTCGGCGCCGACAAGCGCGCGGCGGCGGAGTTCTCGTTCTTCCTCGCCATCCCCACCATGATCGGCGCGTTCGCCTACGACTTCTACAAGAACCGCTCCGAGATGACGATGGACCATATGGGCATCGTCGCGATCGGCTTCATCGTGTCGTTCATCACCGCGATCATCGTGGTGAAGACGTTCCTGACCTACGTCACCCGCCACGGCTTCGTGGTGTTCGCCTGGTGGCGCGTCATCGTCGGCACGCTCGGCCTGATCGCGCTGGCGCTGGGGCGGTAACCTTTAGAAACTCGTTGCGGCCCGTAGCGGATGGAGCTTGCGCTCCATCCGGGCTACGCGTCCACCACGCCTTCAACGCAAAATAAGCTTTTGACCGGTAGGCAGTTTCCAAGGCAGGGCGGACGCCGCCCGGCACAGGAGCTGAACCATGACCCTCGTCTCCGGCTGGGGGCGCTTCCCGGTCGCCGATACCGATCTGCTGCGTCCGCGCTCGTTCGAGGCCGTAGGCGACGCCGTCGCTGATCTGGCCGGCTCGGTGGCGCGGGGCAACGGCCGCGCCTATGGCGATGCCGCAATCGGAACTGCCAGGACCGTCGCGATGACCGGCTTCGACCGGATCAGGTCGTTCGATCCGGCCACGGGCCGTATCCGCCTCGAGGCCGGCGTGCTGCTGGCGGACCTGATCGACACTTTCGGCCCGCGCGGCTTCCTGCCCTTCGTCGTGCCCGGCACGCGCTTCGTCTCGATCGGCGGCGCCATCGCGTCCGACGTGCACGGCAAGAATCATCATTGCGAGGGCGGCTTCGGCCGCTATGTCGAGAGCATCCTGCTGCGCACCGGCGAGGCCCAGACCATCGAGGTCTCGCGCGAACAGAACTCCGATGCCTTCTTCGCGACGATCGGCGGCATGGGCCTCACCGGCGTGGTCCTCGAAGCGACGATGCGACTGCGGCGGGTCGAAACGGGATGGATCCGCGAGCGGGTGATCTCCGCATCCGATCTCGACGCCGCGATGCGCGCGCTCGATGCCGGCGATGCCGCGACCTATTCGGTGGCGTGGATCGACTGCGCCGCGCGCGGGCGAAATCTCGGCCGCTCGCTGATCTATCTCGGCGAGCACGCCGGCAAGGATGAGCTTGCGGATGGTGCCGACGCATTTCCGGTCGGCAAGAATCCCGGCCTCAGCGTGCCGATCGACCTGCCGTCGATGACGTTGAACCGCTACAGCATCCGCGCCTTCAACGAGCTCTATTATCGCAAGGGCGCGCGGCGCGCGGGCGGCAGCCATGTGGTCTCGCTCTATCCCTATTTCTTCCCGCTCGACAGCATTGCCGACTGGAATCGCATCTATGGCAAGCGCGGTTTCCTGCAGCACCAATGCGTGATCCCGGAAGCCGGCGCGCGCGACGTGCTCGGCGACATCCTCGATCGCGTCGCGCGTCGCGGCGATGCCTCCTTCCTCGCGGTGCTGAAGAAGCTCGGCCAGGGCGACGGCCTCCTGTCGTTTCCGCTGCCCGGCTACACGCTGGCGCTGGATTTCCCTGTGAAGGGCGACATCCTGGACTTCCTCGACGAGATCGACCGTCTGGTCGTCGCGGCCGGCGGCCGGCTCTACCTCGCCAAGGATGCGCGCCAGTCGCGCGCGACGTTCGAGGCCGGCTATCCCGCTCTGTCGCGCTTCAAGGCGATCCGCAAATCGCTCGATCCCGAAGGCAACATCCGCTCGAAGCTTTCACAACGCCTGTTTGATGAGGTCTAGGCCGTGACGTCACGCAAGTCCGTTCTGGTGCTGGGTGGCTCCTCCGACATCGGCCGCGCCGCCGCGCGTGCTTTTGCCAAGGCGGGCTACGATGTCGGCCTCGCGGGCCGCGACGTCGCCGCGCTGGAGCCCGACGCCGCCGATCTGCGCGCGCGCTACAATGTCGAGGTCGGTGTCTACAGGTTCGACGTGCTCGACACCGCCGCGTTCGACGGCTTTGTCGGCAGTCTTCCGGCGCTACCCGATGTCGTCATCTCCATCGTCGGATTGCTCGGCACGCAGGACAGCGCGCAGAGCGATCTCGCCCACGCCACCACGATCATGCGCTCCAACTACGAGGGGCCGTCGCTGATCCTCGGCCTGTTCGCGGAAGAGTTTTTAGGCCGCGGCAGCGGCACGATCGTCGGTGTGTCCTCGGTCGCCGGCGACCGCGGCCGCGCCTCCAACTATGTCTATGGCTCGGCCAAGGCCGGCTTCTCCGCCTTCCTCTCGGGCCTGCGCGCCCGCGCCAGCCGTGGCGGCGTCCACGTCGTCACGGTGAAACCCGGCTTCGTCCGCACCAAGATGACCGAGGGCATGAAGCTGATCGGCCCGCTCACCGTCGAGGCGCCCGTCGTGGGCGATGCGATCCTCGGCGCGGTCGAAAAGAAAACCGACGTCGTCTATGTCAGCGGCAAATGGCGCCTCGTGATGCTGATCATCAAGACGCTGCCGGAAGCGGTGTTCAAGAAACTGAAGTTTTGAGGTTTGTAGCCGCAGCGGCGGTCTGCTCCCTCTCCCCGCAAGCGGGGCGAGGTGAAGAAAGAAACCCTCACACGCTCATGCGCTGGAACTGACCGGCCGCGCGGAAGCGCCAGAGATATTGCGGGGCGATCGCCTCCAGCGAATCGGCGGCGATGCCGAGGCCTTCCAGCGTGAGCCCGGCCGCCTTCGCCGCATCGGACACGATATTGTCGCGCTCCAGCAGCGTGACCTGGTCCGGCGTCAGCTTGAATGCGCCCGGCGCAAACTGCAGGAAGTTGGCCTGGAAGCGGGCGGGGCCGAACGGCAGCGGTACCAGCATGCGCTTGCGGGCGGTGATGGCGAGGATCGCCTCGATGATCTCGCGCATGGTCAGCACTTCCGGCCCGCCGAGCTCGTAGGTCGCGCCCGCCTTGGCCTTGCCGTCGACGGCATCGGCGATCGCGGTGGCGACGTCGCCGACATAGACCGGCTGCATCCGGGTCGTCTCGCCGATCAGCGGCAGCACCGGCGACATCCGGGCCAGCGCGGCAAAGCGGTTGGTGAACTGGTCCTCGGGGCCGAACATCACGGAGGGACGGAAGATCGTGGCCGAGGGCACCGCGGCCAGCACCGCCGCCTCGCCGGCCGCCTTGGCCCTGGCATAATGCGAGGGCGATTCGGCGTCGGCGCCGATCGCGGAGACATGGATCAGGCGAGCGCCCGCGGCAGCCGCCGCCTTGGCGACGGTCTCGGCGCCCTTGGCCTGGACGGCGTCGAAGGTCTGCGCGCCGCCCTCGGCAAGGATGCCGACCAGATTGATCACGACATCCGAATCACGCAGCGCCGCCTCGACCGAGGCCGGATAGCGCAGGTTCGCCTGGACGACGTGGACCTGCCCCACCTTGCCGGACGGCTGGAGGTATCCGGCTAGTTCCGGCCGCCGCACCGCAACACGGACCCGGTAATCGCGCCGGCACAGCGCGCGGACGACATTCCGGCCCAAAAACCCCGATCCGCCGAAAACCGTGACGAGAGTTTCCAGATTCGATGCCATGGGAGCCAATCCTGCGGGAAAGAGTGCGTATTATCAGGCTTGTATCGGGCCGGTTTGCGATGCGCAATCCGCATCGCCAAAACCGGCCAAGCATGAATTGACAACGGCGTCACCGAACCGTAGTAACCGCCTCCGTGCCCCAAACGGCATGCCCAGGTGGTGGAATTGGTAGACGCGCTGGCTTCAGGTGCCAGTGGCTTAACGGCCGTGAAGGTTCGAGTCCTTTCCTGGGCACCATTTTGCGGGATTTGGTCCCAAAATAGACCTACCTTCGATCGGTAGAGATGGCAGGGCGGCGATCCCGGTATCGCCGCGCCCTCGGCCCCTCGATGGGCCCTCCCCTCACACCACCCTCTTCCCCGCCCGCTCCGCGACCGCCTTCTGCACGAAATACATCATCACCAGCGTGATGAGGGTCGTCATGACGACGACGTAGCCGATCCGGTCGAAATGGATCAGCGAGCCGTCGGGCGCCTGCGCGATGATGGCGCCGGCGAGCACCGAGCCGAGCCCGCCGGAGAGCTGCTGCAGCGAGGCGCTGACTGCGCTGAACGAGCCGCGCTGGCTGGGGTCGGGGATCGCCGACATCAGCGCCTGCGACGGAATCATGCGCGAGAAGATGCCGACGAACATCAGCACGTTCACGGTGATCGCGGTCGTGAGCGAGACCTGGCCGAGATGGGTGTAGATCAGCACCATGACGACGGTCATCGCGCAGCCGAACACGAAGGTCGGATATTTGCCGAAGGCGTCGCTGGCCCGGCCGACCAGCGGTCCGGTGACGATGCTGAACAGGCCGGAGACGAGATAGATCGTCGGCAGATGCAGCATGTCGATGCCGAGATTGTGCACGGTGTAGGCGCTGGAGAACGGCATCAGCATGTAGCCGCCGGTCGCAAGCAGCGTCGTGACGGCGAAGGCCAGCGTATAGCGCGGCTCTCCGACCGTCGCGATCAGGTGGTGGAACGGGTTCTTGTCCTGCTTGAGCTTCAGATGCGCGTTCACCGGCTCCATCACGAAGGCGATGATGGCGATCGTGACGATCGACAGGCCGACGATCGCGACGAAGCAGACCTGCCAGCTCCAGTGATTGGCGAGAAACAGCCCGGCGGGAATGCCGAGCACCTGGCTCGCGGCGAACGCGGTCTGCACGAAGCCCATGACGCGGCCGCGTAAGTGCAGCGCGAACAAATCGGTGATGATGGCGAGCACGACCGAGCCGATCACGCCGCCGAACAATCCGGTCACGATCCGGCCGACCAGCAGCACGTGGTAGTTCTGCGCCATGGCGCAGAGCAGGGTGCCCAGCGTGAAGCCGACATAGAAGAACAGCAGCAGGCGCTTGCGGTCGAAGCGGTCGGCAAAGCCGGCGGCGAGGATGCCCGATAGTCCCGCGCTGAATGCGTAGGCCGACACCGCGACGCCGAACTGGGCGGCCGTGATGTTGAGTGCCGGCATCAGGATGGCGCCGAGCGGCGACATGATGATGAAGTCGAGGATGATCGTGAACTGCGTGAACGCCAGAAGCGCGATCAGGAGCGCCTGGTAGCGCGAAAAGCCGCGCGGACGGTCCGATTGATCGTCGATAGGCGCGGCGAGCGTCTGGTCGGTCATGGGGCTCGATTCATGACGAGTGGAGGAAGAGACTGGCAGATAGGGTGAGCCGGGGCGAATTTCATCGGCCGCCGGCCGCTCGTTCCCTGGGGAACACGAAGCTCACACCGGGTTGTGGGATCCATGCAACAGGGAGTCCGGCAATCCGCTCAATTCCGCTTCGGCCTGCACCAGCCAGAACCGCATCTCCATCTCGCGGTACATCGTCGCCGCGGCAACAAGCTCGTCGCGAGCCTGGTCCGGGCGTCCCGCGTTCAAATACAATTTTCCGAGGCCGTGACGGCAGCGCGCAGCGAGCGGGCGGAGGTCGAGTTCATCGGCGAGCGCCAGCGCGGCTCTGTAGTGACCTTCGGCCTGGTCTGGGGAGCTGCCGCCGCTGGAAGCCTCGCCCAGAAGGCGCCGGGCGGCCGCCTCGCCGCTCCGCTGGCCATTTTCACGGGCCAGCGTCAGCGCCTGTCCGGCAGCCCTGAGAGCATCCGCCTGCCGGCCAGCCAACAGGTATGCTTCGCCCAAAGGCGACAGGAACAGCGCCTGGGCAAATCGATGCCCCATCTTCTCGAAGACCCTCAGCGCCTGCTCCATCAGCGGCAGGCCTTCGGCCGTTCGCCCCAGCAGGGCATAAGCGTGGCCAAGGCTGCCGGAATTGCCTGCGACGAGGAACGGCAGGTTCCACTCGCGCGCCACCGCCAATCCGCGCTCCAGCACCAGGACTGCGCGGTTCAGCTCTCCCCGGGACGCCAGCAGATCGGCAAAACACCAGCTGACGATGCCGAGGCTATAGGGGTGATCGACCGCCTCGGCGAGGCGTATGCCTTCCTCGCCGTGAGCGATCCCGCGCGCGAACTTGCCCTGGTCGGCATAGATGCGAGCGAGAAAACCGTGGGCGGTCACGGCCGGAAATCCGGCGAGGGAAAATTGCTGGAAGCATGCGTCGCGGTCGAGCAGTTCCAGCACGTTGAGATAATGAGATTCCGACTCGCCGTAGTGCAGCGTCGAGAAGCAGGCGAGCCCGAGAAACAGCGATGCCGAGATGCGGAGCGAAAGCTCGCCGAGCTGCTCTGCGAGACGATGGGCGTCCCGCCCGAACTTGACGGCGTCCTGTGGATGGCCGCTCAGGCTGAGGGTCTGGCACATGTGAACGGACGCGAGGCAAAGCCGTCCGGGATCGTCGAGATCTCTGGCCAGCGCTTCGGCCTCGCGAAGATAGCCGACGATGCGCGCGAACTGGCCGAGTGGAAACAGCGAGGTCTTCAGGTCGAACCTGAGATCGATCGCCTGCTCCATTGTGTCCCGGGTCTGCGGCAGCGTCGCGAGACAGCGCAGCCCCCGTTCGAAGAAATTGGCTGCTTCGCGGTTGGCCCATCGCGCATGTGCGAGTCGCCCCGCCTTGATCCAGTGGTCGGTCGCCTCGCGGACACGCCCGGCCTCGGCGAAATGAAGGGCAACGATCTCGGGTTGGGTTTCGGCCAGTGCCGGGAAGCTTTCGATGAGCGCGTTCGCGATATCCGCATGCAATTGCTGCCTGCGGCTCCTCAGCATTGCGACATAGGCGGCATCCTGGACCAGCGCGTGCTTGAACGTGTAGCTCGCCTGCGGCGGCGAGCCGCGACGGCTGACGAGGCCGGAGGCCGTCAGCCGTTCAAGCGCGGCGTCCAGATCGACAGGGGGCAGCGCGGATATTGCAGCGATCAGCTCGTAGGAGAACTCCCGCCCGATCGAAGCGCCGATCGAAGCCACGTCCTTCACCGCGCCGAGCAGATCGAGGCGAGCGGCCAGCGAGGCCTGCAACGTCGCCGGAATGGCGAGCGACCGCCGCGACCCCTCCGGCCCTTCGCTGTCGGATGCCTCGCGCAACAGTTCCTGCTCGATCAGCGTGCGGGTCAACTCCTCGACGAACAGCGGGATGCCGTCGGCGCGCGACAGTATCTGCTCGACGACGGGCTCGGGGAGAGGCTTGCCTCCCGCGACGTCATCAATGATGCCGGCGCTGTCGCTGCGGCCAAGGCGGCCGAGGGGCAACAGCGTCACATGTGGCTGGCCGATCCAGGAAGGCTGGAATTCCGGCCTGATGGTGACAAGCAACAGCAGCGGCAGATTTGCGGCGCGAGCCGCGATCGCGTCGAGCAGGTCGAGCGATGTCGGGTCGATCCAGTGCGCGTCCTCGACCACGATCAGCCCCGGTGTCTGCACCGTTCCGGCTGAAAGCTGGTTGAGCAGCGCATTGAGGGTCATCTCCCGCTTCTCCTGCGGGGAGATCGCGAGGGCCGGATAGCGTCCGTCAGAGGGCACGCCGAGAAGTTCGGCGATCAGCGCGACATCGCGGGTCAGATTTTTCGTTGCGGGCGCGAGCAGGGCTTCCAGCCTGTCTATCCGTACGCCGGCGCTGCTGCCGGGTTCGAAATCGGCAGCCCGTTCAAGCTGAACGATGAGCGGGTAGAGCGCGCTGTGCGCATGATGCGGAGAGCAATAATAGCGCAAGCGGCTGTGTTGCTCGTCCTCGAGCCTCGTCAACACGCTCTCGACGATGCGCGACTTGCCGATGCCGGGCTCGCCCGAGATCAGCACCACGCGGCCCGCACCGGACTTCGCCTGATTCCAGCGGCGCAGCAGCAGCTCGATCTCTTCCTGGCGACCGACGAGCGCGGACAGTGAATCGGCGCGCCGCGCATCGAAACGGCTGACGCCAACAGCCTCGCCGAGCACCTGCCACGCGGGCACCGGCTCTCGCAGTCCCTTGACCTCGATATCCGGAAGCGCGCGCGTGTCGAACAATTGCCCAAGCAGCCGCCGCGTGCCGGCCGCGATCGCGACCTCGCCCGGTCCGGCAACGCCCTGCAACCGCGTTGCCAGGTTCGGCGTCTCGCCGATCGCAACGTGCTGCCTGAGATCGCCGGGCCCGGGCTTCTCGCCGATCACGACGAGGCCGGTTGCGATCCCGACGCTCGCCCGCGGTGCCGCGCCGGCCGGTGCGTCCAGGATGCGAACCGCGTCGACGATCGCGAGGCCGGCGCGTACGGCATGTTCGGCATCGTGCTCGCGCGCCATGGGATAACCGAAATAGATCAGGACACCGTTGCCCTGGTGCTGGGCGACGAAGCCATGGAATTGCGCTGCGATCCGAGCCGCGACCCGATGAAAGGCGACGATCTGGTCGTGGATATCCTCTGGGTCGCGCTCCGCGGACAGAGGCATCGCGCCGATCAGTTGGCAGGCCATGATCGTCAACTGGCGCTGCTGGCGGCCGCCCGGGCGAAGCGATTCCGAGGGCGGAGCATCGTCGTCGCGTTCCGCGACGGCTGCGGCTTCGGTCTCCCGCACCCGAACGCCATCCAGGGGCTCGTTCGTCCGCGCCGCACCGGACGGTCTGGCGTTGCGGAGGTCCGCGACGAGCGACTGGGTGACCGCATCGGGCTCCGTGTTCAGCTCGCGCTTGAGCAGCGCGACGAGATCCTGATAGCGCTTGAGCGCCTCGGCCTTGCGTCCATTGGCGGTGAGCGCCTGGATGACCAGCCGATGCGCATCCTCGCGCAAGGCATTCACGGCAATGGCCCGGTTGGCCGTCTTGAGCGCGGATTCCGCATGTCCGGACTGCAGCGCGTGCCGGCCGTGCCGGACCATGGAATCGACGGCCAGGCCGTCCAGCCGCTCCCGTTCCTGGTCGCGCCATTCCGACCATGCGTCTTCTTCTATATTCAGATCCGTCAGCAGCGGATTGCGGTAGAGATCGGCGGCCGCGGCCAGCGACGCACGGCTGCCCTCGACGATCAGGGTCTCGAAGCGGACCGCATCGCAATCGATCACGCCGGGCGCGAGCCAGACGTCATTGTCGTCGCTGCAAATGGAGTCCTGCCCGAGAATCCGCCGTAAGCGTACCAGGCTCTGGCGCAGATTCTGCCGCGCCTGGGTCTCGAAATGCGAGCCCCACAGCAGGTTCGCGAGCTTTTCGCGCGGTTGGCGGCGCGGCGCAGTGCAAGCCAGATAGGCGAGCAATCCCGCAAGTTTCCGGCCCGGCAACGAAACCACGCCGTCATTTGTCGTCAGTTCAAAACGTCCGAACAGCGAAAGACCAAATCTCGGAAGCGGCACGCAGTCTCTCATTCCCATGGCAAACCGGGCCGGCGATCGTGGCCTCGGAAACACACCTAACACGCTTTGACGCACTTTGAAGGCCGCGCAAAGCAGGAGTCACGCTGCTGTCACGCCGGACTGACGCCGGCATTGACGGCGGTCGGCCTACAAATCCCCCGGGCGCTCCCCGATGTCTGCCAACAAATTCTCAGCCGCGACCGTCATCGGCTGGAATTTTTCACTGCTCCCGGACGGACTATGAAGAGGAACAAGTTCATGATGTATCGAATGATGATCGCCGCGGCGTTGTTCGCAGCGGTCAGTGCCGCCCCGGTCATGGCTTACACGAGATCTCCGTCGATGGCCGACGCGGCCGTACGGAAGAATATCCCGCCGCCGCCGAAGCCCACTCCGGCTCCCCCCAAGCCGCCAGCCCCCACGTCCGGGAAGAAGCAGCCGTAGCCGCGGCTTGATCGCGGGTCCGAGCGCGAGGTCGCCGTGCATCCGGCGATCTCGTTGCCGTCAGGCTTCTCCAACTGCATGTCCTCTCAGCCCATCATGCGCGCGCGCCTCTACGATTCGGTTCGAGACGGATGGAAGCGCGCGCGTGTGGTCATGGCCTGCTGTACGGTCTCCTCGCTCGCGAATGCCGCCGAGCCGAACTGGTCGCTGAGCGCCGATCAGGAATTGCGATATGCCACCTGGAGCGGCACGCGGGGTTTCCCTGCCAGCGGCTCGGCGGCGGCCGGCGCCGGGACGCAGGTCTATGCACCCCTGACGATCCAGGCGAGCGGGCAGCCGCTCGAAAACGTCAAAGTCGATCTGCTCGGCAGGGGCGGCTATGTCTGGTCACGGCAATCCACGCCCGGGTTGACCGGCAGCGTCACGACCACGACCGATACGGTCGTCTCGGGGACAGCAACCTATCTCGGCATTCCCGGAATTCAGCCGTTCGTCTCCATGAACGTCAATCTTCCAACGGGGACGACGGCTCTCTATGGCAGCGCGGCGAATGCGCGGATGGATCAGGACATCGTCGACCTCGCAACATTCGGGGAAGGGCTGAACATAGGGCCGACGGTCGGCGTCAACCTGCCCATCGGCGAACAGCTCATCCTGACGCTCAGTTCCGGCTATACCTGGCGCGGCGCATATCGCATGGAAGCGCTGCTCGATCCCGCAAGCACGGAGCCGCAGGCAACTACATTGGTGGGGCCGGGACGGGTCGCGACGCAGACGGCGTCGCTCGGCTACCAGCTGGCAAGCCTGACGCTGCTGGCTTCAGCGTCCTACGCCCACGAAACTGCAACCCATCTGGATCATATCTCATCCTATGCGCTTGGCGACCGCTACACGCTGTCAGGTACGGTCGGATACGCATGGACGACATCATCGAGCACGACATTCACGGCGTCGTGGACCAACGCCGAGAAGAACAGGGTTTTGGATCCGGAGTTGTTGAAGATCATTCCCGAGTCGTTTCGGTCCAACAGCGCCGTGTATCGGTATCGCCTCGAGCAACCCGTCGTGAGCGGCAACTGGACCGTCGCGCCGATGCTGAACTACATGCGGCGCGATCAAAACTCCTACAATCCGGTCACGCAGCAATTCATTCCGGCAAAGACCCGCATCGGAGCGGGAGGTTCTGCGCAGTATTCGCCACGCGAAGGCTTGTCCTTGAAAACGAGTGTCGAGCACTTCTGGATCAATGAAAACCTGACCGAACTGACGCCGAACCTTCGCGTTCGCGGCTGGATCGCGATGCTTGGCGGGAGCATGAAATTTTGACGCGCATCATCACTGGTTTGGGCGGCTTTGCTCTGGTCACGGCATTCGTCGCCGGCTTGTCGATTTTCGATCAGGCGCAGGCGCAAGCAAGATGCCCGGAGGGCAGGACTTCAGGCGGTGGATGCGTCAACGGCGGCCTCGCCAGGTCGATGCGCCAGCGAGCCATCATCTTCTCGCAGCCCAAACTGTCCTATACCGGCGCGCCGGTCTCGCAGAGCCGCGGCGACAGCCAGGACACGAACACCCCCAGGTCGATCGAGCGGTCCTACGACAAATACGGACCGCCTCCGCCGCAGCCCGTGCCGGCGGTGGTTCCGACCCTGCCGCCAACGCCTCCACCGCCTCCACCGCCTGTCACGTCCGACAGGCGGCTCAAGCGCGATATCTCGCGGCTCGGATGCCTCGACAGCGGCATCTGCCTCTACCGGTTTCGCTATCTCTGGGGCGACACGTTTTATATCGGTGTGATGGCCCAGGAGGTCGAGCGGATCGTGCCCAATGCCGTGGTGCACGGTCCCGACGGCTATCTTCGGGTCCGTTACGACCTGCTCGGACTGCAGTTCCGCAGCTGGAGCGATTGAGAGACCACCAGGCCTCGCCGGATTGCCGCCAATCTCGGGTTAAGCCAGCCTTAGCGAATGCCTCCTAGGCTCGCTGCCGTCCATTTCCCTGCTCCCTGGCCATCCGCTTTCCTGGAGCCGGTCATTTTGCGGCAAACAAGAGCGTTTTCGAATGGAGCAGCCTGCCTGGCAGTACGTTTCCAGCGCGCCGCAGCCGTCGGCAGTGCCGGCGGCGGCGCGGACGCTCGTGATCGATCTCGAAGGCGCCCTGCTGCGTTCCGAGCTCTTGATGGAAGCGCTGTTCTCCAGCCCCGCTCGCCTGCTGGCCCGCTTCGGCGCGGGCGGACGGCCCGGCATGGCGGCGCTGACGGATGTCCTGGCGCAGGCCGAGATCGACTACGCCCATCTGCCCTATGATCCCGATGTGCTGAACCAAGCGCTGGCGGCGCGGGCGCGCGGTGCGAAGGTCTACCTGGTCGCCGGCCGGCTTCCCGGTCATGCGGCCGGCATCGCCGCGCATCTCGGTTTCGATGGCGTCGTGACGCCGGCCGATCTCGCTGCGGGCGAGCTTCCCTTCGATCGCGGCACGATCGATCGCATCGAGAACCGCGGCGGTCGCAATCCCGGGCTGAAGGTCTGGGTCAAGGCGCTACGCGTCTATCAATATGGCAAGAACACGCTGGTGTTCGTGCCGGCGCTGACCGCGCACCAGATGAATTTCGCGACGCTCGGCTACGCGCTGCTGGCGTTCCTGGCGTTCTCGGCCTGCGCCTCCGGCGCCTATCTGATGAACGATTTGCTCGATCTCGCCGCCGACAGGCAGCATCCGACCAAGCGCCACCGCGCGCTCGCGGCCGGCGATTTGCCGATCTCGTCGGCGCTATCAGCGATCCCCGCGCTGTGGCTGTTCGCGGTCGCAGCCTCGCTCTTCATCTCGCCGCTCTTCCTCGGCGTGCTCGGCGCCTATCTCGCCACCACCATCGCCTATTCGCTCGTGCTCAAGCGCAAGATGCTGGTCGACGTCGTCACGCTCGCCGGGCTCTACAGCCTGCGCATCGTCGCCGGCGCCGTCGGTGTCGGCGTGGTGCTGTCGGAATGGCTGTTGATCTTCTCGCTGTTCGTGTTCACCTCGCTGGCGCTGATCAAGCGCTTCAGCGAGCTCAGCATGCGCGAGGGCGCCCGTCTCGCCGATCCCTCCAACCGCGACTATAGGATCACCGATCTGCATGTCATCGCGGCAATGGCCGCGGCGAGCGCCATGAACGCGGTGACCGTGTTCTCGCTCTATGTGTCATCAACCGCGGTGACGCCGCTCTACAGCCGCCCCTGGATGCTGTGGCTCATGACCCCGCTGCTGCTGTACTGGTTCGGCCGGGCCCTGATGATGGCGCATCGCCGCGAGATGCCGGACGATCCGATTCTCTACGCCTTCCGCGACGGCCCCAGCCGCACCGCGGTCGCGGCGATGATCTGCATCATGCTGGCCGCGATCTGAGCCGGCGGACGCTTGCGCCGCCTGCCGCGAGTGGATACATCGCGGGCAATCCGAAATGAGCCTATTGTGCCAAAAGACCGATTCGACCCGAGGTTTTGAAACGCCATGACCGTACGCCTGCACCGCGGCGACCTGCCCGACCTGTCCCGCTACACCACAGCGGTCGCGATCGACACCGAGACCATGGGGCTCAACCCCCACCGTGACCGGCTCTGCGTGGTGCAGCTCTCGCCCGGCGACGGCAGCGCCGACGTGGTGCAGATCCCCAAGGGCCACACCGACGCGCCGAACCTGAAGGCGCTGCTGGCCAATCCGGCCATTACCAAGATCTTCCACTTCGCGCGGTTCGACGTCGCGGTGCTGTACGAGACCTTCGGCGTCATGACCGGGCCGATCTACTGCACCAAGATCGCCTCCCGCCTGACCCGCACCTATACCGACCGCCATGGCCTGAAGGACCTTGTGCGCGAGGTGCTCAATGTCGACCTCTCCAAGCAGCAGCAGTCCAGCGACTGGGGTTCCGACAGCCTGACCGAGCCGCAACTCGCCTATGCCGCCTCCGACGTGCTGCACCTGCATGCCCTGCGCGAGCGGCTCGACGCCATGCTGGTCCGGGAGGGCCGCACCCAGCTGGCCAAGGCCTGTTTCGACTTCCTGCCGACCCGCGCCCTGCTCGACCTCCAGGGCTGGGCGGAAGAGGACATCTTTGCGCATTCCTGAGGCCTGAGCGGGCCTCCAAAGCATGATCCGGACCCGAAGGGCCGCGCTAGCGCAAGGTGCGAAGCGGTTTTCCGAAAAGATCATGCGCAAACAACGACCTAAAGCGCGATGACGATTCATCCAAATCTCGCGCTTTAGGCCGGGCCGGCCCCGTTTCGGACACTTTCCTGCGGCCTCTCGCGGGCTGCACATTCGGTCGCCGCCGGGTACAATGGCGCGGCCTTCAACCGGACAAGGCGAGCGACCTCTGGAGCAGCGGTGAATTCGGCCCAGAATCCCACCTACGACGCCGCGCTTGCGGCGAGGTTTGCCAGAGCGGCGCGTCACAGCCGCCTGGTGCGGATTCTGCGCGTCGCGGTGCCGGCGGCGGTGGCCGCGTCCATCGCCGCGATCGTCGCCGTCTCGACCTTCCTCAATCCCTTCACGATCCCCATCAAGCTCGACTCCGGAAATCTCGTGGTGACAGGCACCAAGATCACGATGGAATCGCCGCATATGTCCGGATTCACGCCGGACCGGCGGCCGTACGAGCTCTGGGCCAAGACGGCAACGCAGGACATCACCGACCCCGATCATGTCGATCTCGCCGATCTGCGCGCGAAGGTGCTGATGGAGGATCAATCCACCCTGTTCCTCGATGCGCGCACCGGCCGCTTCGACAACAAGCAGCAGCAGCTCGACCTGCACAAGGACATCTTCCTGCGCACCTCGACCGGCTATGAGGCGCGGCTGAACTCGGCCTTCGTCGACATGGGCAAGGGCACGGTCTCGTCGGACGAGCGTGTCGACGTCAAGCTCACCAACGGCACGCTGACCGCGGATCGCCTGCGAATCACGGAGGGCGGCGACGTCATCCGCTTCGAAGGCAATGTGGTGATGCATCTGGACAAGCTCGACGACGGTGCCGCTGCGCAGCCTGCGCCGCCCGAGCCAGCGCCGCCGCCTGCGAAGACGCGTACGCCTCAGAACAAATCTGCCAACTCAAAGTGATTTTCATGATCGGTTTTTTTTCGCGCAACGAGGACCAGCGGTGCGCCATCATCGCTGCGGCCGCGCTGGCCTTCGGCGCCGCGCTGGTCGCTGGCGGCGCGGCGGTCGCGCAGAGCACGATGCAGGGCGTGCCGAACGCGATGCAGGGCTTCTCGCAGAACCGCGATCAGCCGATCCAGATCGAGGCCGCTTCGCTCGAGATGCGCGACAAGAAGAAGGAGGCGACCTTCGCCGGCAATGTGAAGGTCGTGCAGGGCGACACCACCATGACCTCGAAGACGCTGGTGGTGTTCTATGAGTCGAGCGGTGACAAGCCCGCGCCGACGCAGCCTGCGGCGAAGGGGGCCAAGAACAGCAGCACCGGAGCGCCGATGCAGTCGGCGACGCCGGGCCCCGGCGGTGCCTCGTCGATCAAGCGGCTGGAGGCGCGCGGCAATGTCGTGGTCACCCAGAAGGATCAGGTGGTGACCGGCGAGACCGCCGTGTTCGACACCAAGACCAATCTCATCACGATGCTCGGTGGCAGCGGCGGCCAGGTGGTCCTGACGCAGTGCAAGAACGTGCTGCGCGGCGACCGCCTGATGGTCGACATGACCACGGGCGTCTCGCGGGTGGAATCCGACAGCGGCAGGGTGCAGGCCCTGCTGCCGCAGGGCGGCAGCAATGATTGCGGCCCGGGGGGCCAAGGGGGCAAGCCCGCCCCGGGGTCGCCTCTGCAGCTGCCCGGCGCAACTAAACCAAAGTAAATTCAACGGCTTGGTTGGGATGCTCCCGATCCGAGGTTGAAGCTTGCCCGGCGAGACTGTATCTAGCGCGAAGGGCTTTCGAAGCGGGGTCCGCCGCTTACCGGGCGTGTTTCATTGGGCATGAGACATCCCTTCACTCATGCTGCGTCGGCGAATCGATAAAGCCGGGGCGGCAGATCGCGCGAATGCCGCGAAAAGCTAGAAGGCGGGGATGGTCGATCTCTTCAGCATGTTCCGTCGGCGCCCCGCCAAGCGCGGCCGGCCAGGATTTGCACGTCAGGACATCACCGCCCTCGGTGACAGCGTCGGCGGGCTGGTGGCGAGCCCCGTGCGGGATGCGCCGACGATCGCCCGTGACCAGCCGATGCGCGCGCCCGACCAGTTCCAAGGGGATTATCAGGGCGATTATCAAGTCGATTATCAGGCCGAGGCACCGCGTGCGCAGGCGGTCCACCCGGTCAGGGCGGCCGCCAGGCCGAACGGCGCCGGCGGGCCGCAGCTCCTGAAGCGGCCGGGCTACCTGGCTGTGCATAGCGTGGAAAAGAGCTTCGGCAGCCGGCAGGTGGTGCGCGGCGTCAGCATCTATGTGCGCCGCGGCGAGGCGGTGGGTCTGCTCGGCCCCAACGGCGCCGGCAAGACCACCGTGTTCTACATGATCACCGGCCTCATCAAGGCCGATCGCGGCGCGATCGAGCTCGACGGCCACGACGTCACGAAGCTGCCGATGTATCAGCGCGCGCGGCTCGGCATCGGCTATCTGCCGCAGGAAGCCTCGATCTTCCGCGGCCTCACCGTGGAGCAGAACATCCGCGCCGTGCTCGAAGTGGTGGAGCCCTCGCGCAAGAAGCGCGAGCAGCAGCTCGACTCGCTGCTCGACGAGTTCAACATCACGCGCCTCAGGAAATCACCGTCGATCGCGCTGTCAGGCGGGGAGCGTCGCCGCGTCGAGATCGCGCGCGCGCTGGCGACGCGCCCGAACTACATGCTGCTCGACGAGCCTTTCGCCGGCATCGATCCGATCGCGGTCGGCGACATTCAGGATCTCGTCCGGCATCTGACCAATCGCGGCATCGGCGTGCTCATCACCGACCACAATGTGCGCGAGACGCTCGGCCTCACCGATCGTGCCTATATCGTCTATGCCGGTGAAATCTTGACCGAGGGTAGCCCGGATGAGATCGTCGCCGATCCGGACGTTCGCCGCCTTTACCTTGGCGAGGAATTCCGCCTCTAGCCCTTTTTTCCAATTCGTCAAGACGTGTACATCGGGCTGAGACTAGGATAAGCAAAAATCGGACCACTTTTCGGGATCGGTTCTTGCTTCATGGCGCTTACGCAGAGATTAGAGTTCCGGCAATCGCAGTCGCTGGTCATGACGCCGCAGCTGATGCAGGCGATCAAGCTGCTGCAATTGTCCAATCTCGATCTCACGACCTTCGTGGAAGAGGAACTCGAGCGTAACCCCCTGCTGGAGCGGGCCAGTGACGAGGCCCCCACCGAGGCCCCGGCCGAGACCGGCCAGTTCAGCGACGGCGATGAGTTCGGCGGCAGCAACGGCGACGAGCCGGGTGGTGGTTCGGGCGACGCCTTCGAGCCCGGCCAGGAAGAATGGATGAGCAAGGATCTCGGCACCCGCGCCGAGATCGAGCAGACCCTGGATACGGGCCTGGACAACGTCTTCTCCGAGGAGCCGGCCGAGGCCGCGGCGCGCAACGCCCAGGACGCGGCACCGACCACCTATACCGAATGGGGCGGCGGCGCCTCCGGCGACGAAGACTACAATCTCGAAGCCTTTGTCGCGGCCGAGACGACGCTGTCGGACCATCTCGCCGAGCAGCTCTCGGTCGCCTTCACCGCACCCGCGCAGCGCATGATCGGCCAGTACCTGATCGACCTCGTCGACGAGGCCGGCTATCTGCCGCCCGATCTCGGCCAGGCCGCCGAACGTCTTGGCGCGTCGCAGCAGGAGGTCGAGGACGTCCTTGCCGTGCTGCAAAAATTCGACCCGCCCGGCGTCTGCGCGCGTTCTCTCAGCGAATGCCTCGCGATCCAGCTCCGCGAGCTCGACCGCTACGATCCGGCGATGCAGGCCCTCGTCGAGCATCTCGACCTGCTCGCCAAGCGCGACATCGCCGCCCTGCGCAAGCTCTGCGGCGTCGACGACGAGGACATCGCCGACATGATCGGCGAGATCCGCCGCCTCAATCCCAAGCCCGGCATGAAGTTCGGCTCGGCGCGGCTGCAGACCATGGTGCCCGACGTCTATGTCCGCCCGGGTCCGGACGGCGGCTGGCATGTCGAGCTCAACAGTGACACCTTGCCGCGCGTGCTGGTCAACCAGACCTACTATTCCGAGCTGTCGAAGAAGATCGGCAAGGACGGCGACAAGTCCTACTTCACCGATGCGCTGCAGAACGCCACCTGGCTGGTGCGCGCGCTCGACCAGCGCGCCCGCACCATCCTGAAAGTTGCAACCGAGATCGTGCGCCAGCAGGACGGCTTCTTCACCCACGGCGTCGCGCATTTGCGGCCGCTGAACCTGAAGGCCGTCGCCGACGCCATCCAGATGCATGAATCCACGGTGTCGCGCGTCACCGCCAACAAGTACATGGCGACAAATCGCGGCACATTCGAATTGAAATATTTCTTCACCGCCTCGATCGCCTCGGCCGACGGCGGCGAGGCGCATTCGGCCGAAGCCGTGCGCCACCACATCAAGCAGCTGATCGATTCGGAGGCGCCCTCCGCGATCCTGTCGGACGACACCATCGTGGAACGGTTGCGCGCCTCGGGCATTGATATTGCCCGCCGCACGGTCGCGAAGTACCGCGAAGCCATGCGCATTCCCTCCTCGGTGCAACGCCGCCGCGACAAGCAGAGCGCTCTTGGTAACGTCCTCTCCACCGCACTGTCCGATCGCTCCCGCAACACCGAGCCGGCCTGATTGCGCTCGCGCCAAATCGCGCTACTCTCAATCCCCCATCGAGACCGATCCAAGCATGCGCATGAATCGGAAAATGTGCACGGCGGTTTTCCGAGCGGACCATGCGCAGGGAACAACCCCAGCTGCGATGATGCGTCGTCGCAGCTCGGCGTAACCAAGCGAGGCATCACATGACCCTTCGAATTTCGGGAAAGAGTGTCAGCGTCGGCGAGGCCCTGCGCGGCCGCGTTACCGACCGGACCGATGAGGTCCTGCGGAAATATTTCGACGGCAATTATTCCGGCCACATCACGCTCTCGAAGGACGGCTTCGGCTTCCGTACCGACTGCGCGCTGCATCTGGATTCGGGAATAACGCTGGAAGCCGATTCGAACGCGCCCGACGCCTATGCCAGCGCCGACCAGGCCCTCCTGATGATCGAGAAGCGCCTCAAGCGCTACAAGAGCCGGCTCAAGGATCGCTCGGCCCGCAAGGCCCATGTCGCCAGTGCGGCGCTGGCCGCGCTCGACGCCACGAGCTACGTATTGGAGGCTCCAGGCGAAGGCGAGGATGAGGACGAGATCACCGGCTACAGCCCCGTGATCATCGCCGAGGCAACCACCTCGCTGAAGCAGCTCTCGGTCAGCGAAGCCGTCATGGAACTGGACCTCAGCGGGGCACCCTGCCTGGTATTCCAGCATGGCTCCAGCGGCCGGGTGAACATCATTTACCGGCGCGCCGACGGCAATGTGGGCTGGATCGACCCGCCCGGAGCCAAAGCCGACGGCAAGGCCGGCGGTTAGGGCGGAAAATCGGGCCCCGTATCAACCACAGGTCTTAACAATGACCGGGGCAAAGCCGCACGCAGGAGTTGGCACCGGGATTGCGTTGGAGTAGAAGCGCCCCACATCAGGATCGGGGCTAAGTCCTCCTCCTGCTTCACCTTCTTGACGCCGGCCCGGCGCGGTTCTTTCCAAGCTGGCCAATTCGGAACCTGACGGTTTAATTCACCTCGGAAACCTTCCATGCCGATTACCGATCTGGTCGCACCCGAGGCGATTCTCCCGGCATTGAAGGTCAACAGCAAGAAGCAGGCCCTGCAGGAGCTTGCGGCCAAGGCCGCCGAGCTGACCGGGCAGAACGAGCGCGCGGTGTTCGAGGTGCTGCTGCAGCGTGAGAAGCTCGGCACCACCGCGGTCGGCTACGGCGTCGCCATTCCCCACGGCAAGCTGCCCAAGCTGGAAAAGATTTTTGGCCTGTTCGCGCGCCTCGATCGTCCGATCGATTTCGAGGCGATGGACGGCCAGCCGGTCGATCTCGTCTTCCTGCTGCTCGCCCCCGAAGGCGCCGGTGCCGACCATCTGAAGGCGCTCGCCCGCATCGCGCGCCTCTTGCGCGACCAGGACATCGCCAAGAAGCTCCGCGCCTCCCGCGACGCCCAGGCGATCTATTCGGTGCTGGCGCTGCCGCCGGCGAGCGCGGCTTAATCGCTCCTCAGCGACCCATCGATCGTCAGCGCGTCGAAAGGCCGCGCGATCAGCAGCTGTTCCACTCAGCGCTTGCGGCTGAGCCGTTCCAGACTGTAACTGTCTCGGAGCCGGCGGTTGATGGGCTGAGGGGGTAGGAGTGAACAAAGTGCCAGATCTCCGCTTTGGAGATCTGATCCTTGACGAGACGTGCCTCTTCGCGCGCCGTAACGAGCAGACGATCAAGTTCACCAGAAACGAGCGCGCACTGCTGCTGGCCCTCACGCGCAATCCACATCGCCTCATGCGCCGTGGCCGACTGCTTGACGAGCTCGCCTCCGAATCGGACATTTCCGATCGCAACATCGACTTTCTGGTAAACAGGGTGCGGTCCAAGCTTGGCGACAGTGCCAGATCGCCAAAGTACATCGCCACGCAATATGGCGAAGGCTATGTCTGGATTGCTGCACCGTCTTCCGGAACGATCGCGGGCTTCCTCGCCATTGCGCCGACGTTCGGACCGCAGGGCCATCGCTTCGGTCAGCAGGCGTCGTCCCTGGTCGGGCAGATCAGTGACATGATCGCCGGCGACCTGGGCCGCGATGTCGTGGTTGTCGAGGACGGGTACGCCGGCGCAACCAGCGCGCGCTATGTCCTGCAAATGAGCTTTCTTGCCGGCAATGAATATCTTGATTGTGCCGCGACCTTGCGGGACATGCCGTCAAAGCGCATCGTGAAAGCATTCCGGCTGCATTTCGACATGGCGGACGCCAGATCGTTGGCGACAGAGGCGAGAAGGATTTCGGACGGCGTCGTCGATGCGCTGTCGCAGGCGCTCATTGAGGCCTCGACCGGCCTCGGCACGCCCGCGGATGAACCGCTTGAAACGCGCTTCCACAAGGCCGCAAGCCTTCTGTCAGCCTCGAATCGCACGTGGCTGGCAAGCGGTGAGCAACTCGGCAGGGACCGCGCGCACGACCCCCTTAATGCAGACATCGCCCTGCAATGGTGTTTGCATCTGTTCGCGCGCCTGGTCCACACCAGTCCGTTCGGCGAGATCAGCCTGGAAGAACGCTATCGCATCGAAAGCGAGATCGACGCCACGGTGCTGGAGTGCCTGCCCGCCGTCGAGGCGAATCCGCTTCTGATGCTGGCGGCCGCCAAGCTGTTGTACTTCATCGACCGCGGTCACCTCGACCTCGCGGAGGACATTGCCGGTCGCGCGTTCGCCCGGACGGCCGATTCTGGCGCAGCCTTTCCCGTGATGGGGCAACTGTGCCATGCGCGCGGCCGTTTCGACGAAGCAATCGGATTCTTCGATCGCGGCATCGAAACGTTCGAACCGGACTCCGACCTGCATCTCCATATGCGGGTCCTGAAGGCGATCTCCGTGCTTGCGTCCGGAGACCGCGCTGCGCTGGACACGACTGTCGCCGATGCAGCGAGGGAAAATCCGCGCTGCCCGCGCGACATCGGCCTGACGATCGGCTGGATGGTCGCTGCCCCGGAGCAGAAATTGCCGGCGGCGTCGGTGGATGCACTGACCGCGATCGGCCCCGCGGGCGCAGGCAATGCGATCGAATATCTCTACTTCACCTCGGCGCGTCACCTCGTCTCGGAAGAGGCACGCGCCAATGTCATGCGCGGCCTGATCGCGCATGTGATGCGGTTGCACGGCAAAGAGGCCGTGCCAGCCTTCGTTCTCAGGAGCATCGGTCCGATCGCGGCCTGAATTGTTGCCCGCGTGCCGCATTGGCGGGTCGATCCGGCTCACGCACGCCCGGCATTAGGCTGCCCGGCGATCCTCAAATATTGACCAAACAATTGCCTGCTAGCGACAGCCGACCGGCTCGATTTTGTCGGCCAACGTGCAAGGCGGGGTATGTTCGTTCGTTCAGTCCTGAAAAGTCGGCCCTCGACTCTCGAAAGGTGCCGGCCGGCGACCCGCGGTCGGCTCATGTCGTCATGGCTGTTGCAGATTGCTGCACTGGTACTGATGTTGCTCGCCGTACCGGCTACGGCTCTTGCTGTGACCTCCCTCAGCCCGCCTGCCGGCGCCCTGCCGTCGGTAACCGTGGGAGATGCCTATACCCCCACACAATTCTCCGGCGTGGGAGGCGCGGCCGGGTGCTGCACCTATGCGGCATCGGGCGCTGTTCCGCCTGGACTCACGCTCAGTTCGTCCGGCTTGTTGTCGGGTACGCCCATTGCAGCCGGATCGTTTTCCTTCACTGTCACGGCGACCGACACGGACACCACCAGCGCCTCGAACAACTATACGCTCGTGGTCAACAAGGCCGCCACCGCCGTCGGCGTGACCTCCTCGGCCAATCCAGGCCCGTACGGCTCGTTCACCTTCACCGCGGTCGTCTCGTCCACCCCGGGGGCGGGAACGCCGACCGGCAGCGTGACCTTCAATATCTCCGGCGACGGCGCGGGGTCGCAATTGGCGACGTTGAGCGGGGGCACCGCCAGCTTCACCACCTGGCTGAACCCGGGCTCCTACACGATCTCGGCTACGTATAGCGGCGATGGCAATTTCAACAGCAGCTTCGGCTCGATGAACACGTCACAGATCGTCACCCCGGCGAACACCACGACCGCTGTGACCTCTTCGGCCAATCCGAGCGTGTTCGGTCAACCGGTCACTTTCACCGCGAACGTCTCGTCAGGCGGGTTGGGGGGTATTTCGATCCTCACCGCAGACTTCCTCGACGGCGGCACTTCGATCAACGCGGGTCCATTCCCGAACGCCGGCACACTCACGACCTCGTCGCTCGCTGTCGGCAATCACACGATCACGGCCTCCTATGCCGGTGAGAGTTTTTACTACGGCAGCACGGGACCGCTCACCGGCAATCCGCAAGTGGTCAACAAGGCCAACACGACGACCTCCGTGACATCCTCAGTCAATCCGAGTGCTGTCGGCCAGTCCGTCACCTTCACCGCCGTCGTTGCGGCCGTTGCGCCCGGGGCCGGAACTCCGACCGGCACGGTGACCTTTCTCGACGGCGGCAGTCCGATCGGCACTGCGCCGCTGAGCGGAGGCTCCGTCACCCTTACCACCGCAGCGCTTGCCGCAGGCAATCACACCATCACGGCCAGCTTTGGCGGCGACGGCAATTTCAACGGCAGCACGGGCTCGCTCTCCGGTAATCCGCAGGTGGTCAATTCACCGTTGTCACCTCCTGTGCTCGACGCGGCGTTTGCTCCAGCGTCCATTACGGTCAACGGCGCCACCACGCTTACATTCACGATCACCAACCCCAGTGCCTCGGCAGCACTGACAGGTGTCGCGTTCACCGATGCCTTTCCACCGGGCCTCGCGGTCGCGGCGCCAAACGGCCTCACCACGACCTGCGGGGGTACCGTGACCGCGGCGTCCGGCGGCGGCACCGTCAGTCTTTCAAGTGGAACGGTGACGGCGAGCAGCTCCTGCACCATCGCGGTGAATGTCACGGCCGGCTCCGTCGGCGCCAAGACCAACACGACCGGCCCCGTCAGTTCGACCAATGGCGGCATTGGCAACGCCGCGACAGCCGTCCTCACCGTGAATACGTCGACGACGACGACCGCTTTGACCTCGTCGCCAAACCCGAGCGGCTTGGGGCAATCGGTGACGTTCACCGCGACGGTCACGGCTCCGTCGGGCATGCCGACGGGGACGGTGACGTTCAAGGACGGCGCCACGACACTCGGGACAGGGGCGCTCGCCGGCGGCGTAGCGACATTCTCCACGTCGGCGCTGGCGGCCGGATCGCATTCAATCACTGCGGTTTATCCCGGGGATGTCAACAACGCGGGCTCGACATCGGCGGCTCTGACGCAGGCCGTCAATCAGTCGGCGACCACCGCGGTGGTAACCTCATCGCAAAATCCGAGCCCGGCAGGCCAGCCGGTGACATTCACCGCGACGGTGTCGAGCGGTGGCGGCACGCCGACTGGCACGGTGACATTCAGCGACGGCGGTGCTGCGATCGGCGCGGCGACGCTTGCCGCGGGCATCGCGACCTTCACGACCGCGTCGCTGACGCTCGGCAGCCACGCCATCACTGCAAGCTACGCCGGGAACGCGACCTTCACGGCCTCAACGTCCGCAGCGCTGATCCAGAGCGTCAACACGCCGGCGGACAGCCTGAAACTGCGTGCCATGCAGACTCTGGCGGCGCCGATGGTGGCGCAGGTCTCCGGGCAGGCCATCTCCGGCGTGGTCGATAGCGCAATCGGCGAAGGCTTTAGCGACGGCGGGCCGCTCGTCACACCCAACAGCAGCGGCGTCCGCTTCAACTTTGCCGCGGATCCCGGCGCAGCAGCAACAGACGCAGCTCCGCGCGGCACCGGCAACGATCCCGCCCCGAGCCGCGATCGCGCCTCCGCCTGGGGCATGCGACCGGCATCGCCACCGCAAATGTCTGGCTCGCGCGTCGATGATGCCTTCGCGGCGCTCAATAATGCGGTAGCGGCCAAGGCGCCGCCCAAACGCATCGCCGAGCCGCGCGATTGGCTGGCCTGGGCGGAGGTGCGCGGTGCGACGCTGGATCGCTGGAGCGTCGCGCCGCTTGGCAGCGCCTCCACGGTGCCAATGCTCTACGGCAACCAGATCAATGCGCTCGCGGGCGTCACGCGCAAGCTGACGCCGAGCTTTCTGGTCGGCGTGCTCGGCGGTTACGAAACCTTCGCCTATCGCTCCGACGTGCTCACGGGTCGCCTGAAGGGCGACGGATGGACGGTCGGCTCCTATCTCGGCTGGCGCGTCACCGACACCGTCCGTTTCGACGCGGGGATCGCCTATTCGGGCATCGGCTATAACGCAACTGCAGGCACGGCAGCCGGCTCGTTCACCGGCAGCCGTTGGCTGGCTTCCGGCGGGCTCACGGGCACCTATCGCTACCTGAGCCTCCTAATCGAACCGTCGGCGAAGATCTACGCGATGTGGGAGCACGAGAGCGCCTATACCGATACGCTCGGCACGTTGCAGGCCGCGCGCGATTTCACCAGCGGCCGGGCCAGCGGAGGCGTGAAGCTCGCATACCCGGTCGCATGGCTGTCCCGTGCGACCGTCATTCCCTATGTTGGCTTGTACGGCGACTATTACTTCAATGGCGACACGGCTGCGGCCTCGGCGTTGGCCGCCGCCGCTACGCCGCCGACATTCCTGCTCGATGGATGGTCCGCGCGGGTCACCGGTGGCGTTGCCGCGCGCTACGACAATGGCGCACAGATCGCCCTAGGTATCGAGCGCGGCGGCATCGGCGGCGACGTTGGGCTGTGGACCTATCGCGCCCGCGCCTCAATGCCGTTCAGCGCGCAGTAGCGGCGCCCAGGCGCGAGATAGCGACCGTCTTGCCGCCATTGTGGACGCTGGGGCGACGGCGTCTCCCTCTCGTGTCCGGATTGAACGCTCGCAGCGTCCCCTGCGACTTATGTCACAGCCGGGGCTGCGATGCCGTCCGGGAGGTTTTCTCCTCATCCGGGCCGACGAGGCGTCCTGCCGGCGGCTCGGATTCGACGCGGGATTTTCAGGCATGAATTGCGGTTCAACAGTACGTTTCTTCGGCCTGCTTTGCTCGGTCACGATCGCCGTGACGGCCGTGGCGCATGCCGACGAGGCATCCAACGATCGCGTCATCGCCGAGAAGACCGCAATCATCGCAGCCGATCCGGCCAATGCGGCCGCCTACGAGTTGCGGGGAGAAGCCTACTATCTCAAGCGGGACTGGAATCGCGCCTTCGACGATTGCAGCGCTGCGATCCGGATCGACCCGAACTTCGGGCGTGCCTATCATTGCCGCGGCCGCGCCTATTCCGCCAAAGGCGACCGCGATCGCGCGATGGCCGACTACAACGAGGCCATCCGCCTCGATCCCGACTATGGCGCGCCCTATAGCTCGCGCGCCGAGGAATATTTCAACCACCGCGATTTCGATCGCGCGATCGCCGGCTTCACCGAGGCCATCGAACACAGCCCCAAGCAGGCCTACCGCGCGCTCATGATGCGCGGGCAGGTCTATGCGG
Source organism: Bradyrhizobium liaoningense (assembly GCF_018130825.1). Classification (GTDB taxonomy): domain Bacteria; phylum Pseudomonadota; class Alphaproteobacteria; order Rhizobiales; family Xanthobacteraceae; genus Bradyrhizobium; species Bradyrhizobium liaoningense_B. Next base: position 56,784 of record NZ_JAFCJS010000003.1, read on the forward strand.
TGAAGGGCGACGCCGATCACGCCGCCGCCGATTACACCGAGGCCATGCAGCGGAATCCCGCCGCCGCCTGGCCCTACGAGCTGCGAAGCAACATTCGTCTCAACAAGGGCGAGATCGAGGCAGCCCTGGACGACTGCGACAGCGCCGTCCGTCTCGAGCCCGGAAGTGCCGGCGGCCATTATTGCCGGGCCATCGTGTTCCTGAACAAGGATGACACTGAAGGCACCATCCGGGAATTGGATGACGTTACGCGAATCGCGCCGTCTTTCCAGAAGGCTTATCGCGTTCGCGCCGTTGTCCTGCACAGGAAGGGCGACGACAAACGGGCCCTTGCCGATTTCGACGAAGCGATCCGGCTGCAGCCGCGAGATTCGGAAGTCTACAACGATCGCGGCGGCGTGTTTCGCGACCTCGGACAGCACGACCGCGCGCTCGCCGACTACAACGAGGCGATCCGGCTCGATCCCAAAAGCCAGACCGCGCTGGTCAATCGCGGCCTTCTCTACATGATGATGTCCGATGCCAAGCATGCGCGCGCGGACTTCAACAGCGTGCTCGCGCTGCCGCTGAATGATAAATGGGCGGTGGATACGGCGCGTGAAGGCCTCGGCTTTGTGAAGTGATAAAGGAGCGGACATTCCCGCTCTCGTGCCCCGGACGCACAGCGCAGGGCTCCTTCAGCGCACCGCATCGCGCTGCGCCGCGCCCGGGACACGAGAGTTGAGCGTGCGATTTCCTCACACTCCGTCATTGCGAGCGAAGCGAAGCAATCCAGAATCTTGCCGCGGAACGATTCTGGATTGCTTCGTCGCAAGTGCTCCGCGCAATGACGGCGCGGAAGCTTCATCGCCCAAAATGAAAACGGGCATGCCTTCCTGCGAAGGCATGCCCGTCTGAAATCCTGATTCGTGCGACCCGTGCTCAGTGCACGCTGACGGCCTGCAGCTCGTTGCTCCAGGCGTTGGCAATCGCGGCCTCGCGGCTGTCGGTCAGCATGATCGGCGTGCCGTCGGCGGCGTGGAGCGCGAAGAGCTTGAGACCGGGCGCGATCTTGGGCGCCTCGGGAAACAGGCCCGGCACGTCCTCGGAGCGGATCTGCTTCACATAGGCGATATGGCCTTCGCCCAGGGTTGCCAGCGTCTCCGGAGAGACGTTCTTGGCTTCGTATTCGAACGCAACGTGACCTTCACTCATGGTCTCGACTCCTCTAACGAACTAAGCGGTCGAGTCCGCTACTCGTTCCATTATTCGTGCTCATTGATAGCGATTGTCTTAACGATCCTCTCCGGTTCAGGCCGGGCGAGGTCGATCGACAACAACCCGTTCTTCAGATCCGCACCCAGTACCAGCATCCCCTCCGCCAGCACGAAGGTGCGCTGGAAGTGGCGCGCGGCGATGCCGCGATGGATGTATTGCCGGGTCTTGTCGTCCTGCTGCCGCCCGCGGATCACGAGCTGGTTTTCCTCAATGGTTACATCGAGTTGGTCGCGGGTGAATCCGGCGACCGCCAGCGTGATGCGGAGCCGCTCGGGCTGGCCGTCCGACCGGTCACACCTCTCGATATTGTAGGGAGGGTAGCCGTCGGCGCCTTTGACGACGCGGTCGAGCACGCGCTCGATCTCGTCGAAGCCCAGCAGGAACGGACTGGATAACGTGGGAACACGAGACATAGTTTACAAAGTCCTCTCGAAGCGACTTTGGTGTTTCGGGGCCCGATCAAGGCACCCCTTGGTCAGCAATATGGGCATATCCGCTTGTGCGTTCAAGGACGTAGCAGGGGGCTGTGGATGGCCATGCCGGCCGCCCACCCGCTCAGCCATCGCACAAAATGCTTACAATTCGTCATGGCCGGGGACGCGCAGGCATGAAGAATTTGCGAGGCGAAATATCCCAATGAAAACAGACCCCCTTCTACTGTGCATGGGGTTGTTTTCGCGCTTTTTTGAGAGGGGCCTTACGGGACGCGTCAGGCCTCGATCCGCGTCCGCCCGTCGCCGCTGAACAAATGCAGTTTCGCCCGCACCGCCGCGACCCGGATCTTCTGGCCGATCGCGGGGGCGTCGGTTCCGGGGATGCGGACGATGACCTCGCCGGGCGGCAGCTCGCCCGGGGTGGCGGCGACGCGCTGGTCTTCCTGCTCGCGGGAGCCGTAGACGAAGGTCTCGGCGCCGACGCGCTCGATCGCTTCCACGGTCAGCGGCAACGCCACGCCACCGGCCGGGGCCTGGTCGGTGATGACAAAGTCCTCCGGGCGGATGCCGACGATGCCGGCCTCGCCCGCGGCGCCGTCCAGCTGCGATTTGATCTCGTCGGAGCGCGTCGACATCAAATTCATCGGCGGTGCGCCGATGAACGAGGCCACGAAGGTCGTGGCCGGCTTCTCGTAGATTGCGAGCGGGTTGCCGACCTGCTCGACCTGGCCGCCATTCATCACGACGAGGACGTCGGCGAGCGTCATCGCCTCGAGCTGGTCGTGGGTGACGTAGATCGAGGTCGTGTTGAGCCGGCGCTGCAATTTGCGGATCTCGACCCGCATCGCGATGCGCAGCTTGGCGTCGAGGTTCGACAGCGGCTCGTCGAACAGGAACACCTTCGGCTGGCGCACGATGGCGCGGCCCATGGCGACGCGCTGGCGCTGGCCGCCGGAGAGCTGGCGCGGCTTGCGCTCCAGCATCGCGGAGAGCTCGAGCACGCGCGCGGCTTCCTCGACGCGGGTCTTGATCTCGGCCTCCGCCATGCCGCGGTTGCGCAGGCCGTAGGCCATGTTGTTGTAGACGCTCATATGCGGATAGAGCGCGTAGTTCTGGAACACCATCGCGATGTCACGGTCGGCGGGCTCGATCTGGTTGACGACGCGCCCGCCGATGTCGATCTCGCCGCCGGTGACGGTCTCGAGGCCAGCAACCATGCGCAGCAGCGTGGACTTGCCGCAGCCGGAAGGGCCGACCAGCACGCAGAACTGCCCGTCGGCGACGTCGACGTTGACGCCTTTGATCGCCTCGAAGCCGCCGGTGTAGGTCTTGCGCACGTTGCGCAGGGTGACGTTAGCCATAGAAACTCGCTTCTTACTTTTCCGTCTCGACCAGGCCGCGCACGAACAGTTTCTGCATGGCGACGACGACGAACACCGGCGGCAGCATGGCCAGCACGGCGGTCGCCATCACGATCGGCCATTCGGTCAGCGCGTCGGTGGTGGTGATCATCTTGCGGATGCCGACCTGGATGGTCTGCATGTCGTCGCGGGTGGTGATGAGCAGCGGCCAGAGATATTGATTCCAGCCGAGGATAAACAGGATCACGAACAGCGCCGCCATGTTGGTGCGTGACAGCGGCAGCAGCGTGTCCCAGAAGAAGCGCAAGGGGCCGGCGCCGTCGATGCGCGAGGCCTCGAGCAGCTCGTCCGGCACGGTCATGAAGAACTGGCGGAACAGCAGCGTCGCCGTGGCGGATGCGATCAGCGGCAGCGCGAGGCCCGCATAGCTGTCGAGCATGTGCAGGTCGGCGACGATCTTGTAGGTCGGATAGATGCGCACCTCGACCGGCAGCATCAACGTGATGAAGATGATCCAGAAGATCGACATCCGGAACGGAAAGCGGAAATACACGATCGCATAGGCCGAGATGATCGAGATCGCGATCTTACCGATCGCGATCGCCATCGCCATCACCAGCGAATTGAGCATCATGTTGCCGACGGGCTCGCGGGTCGAGCCGCTCGTGCCGACGAAGATGGTCTGGTAGTAGACCTCGAAGAAATGGCCGCCCGGCAGCAGCGACATCTGCCCGTTCGCGATCAGCGCGTTGTCCTGGGTCGAGGCGATGATCGCGATGTAGACCGGGAACGCGACGATCGCGATTCCGATCCAGAGAATGAAATGGGCGACGTAGCGCCTGATGCCCTCGTCCTCGACCATCAGTACGTCACCTTGCGTTCGACGAAGCGGAACTGGATGCCCGTCAGCACGATGACCATGATCATCAGGACCACCGACTGCGCCGCCGAGCTGCCGAGATTGCCGCCGAGCAGGCCGTCCGAATAGACCTTGTAGACCAGCGTCACCGTCGACGTTCCCGGACCGCCGCGAGTCATGGTGTCGATGATGCCGAAGGTGTCGAAGAAGGCGTAGACGATGTTGACGACCAGCAGGAAGAAGATGGTCGGCGACAGCAGCGGGAAGGTCACGGTCCAGAACCGGCGCATCGGGCGGGCACCGTCGATCGCGGCGGCCTCGAACACGCTTTTCGGGATCGCCTGCAGGCCGGCGAGGAAGAACAGGAAATTGTAGGAGATTTGCTTCCACGCGGCGGCGAGGATGATCAGGCCGGCGGCCTGGTTGCCATCGAGCAGCGGATTCCAGTCGATGCCGGCGGCGCGCAAGTAGCGCGAGATCACGCCGAGCGAGGGATGCAGCATGAAGATCCAGAGCACACCGACCACGGGCGGCGCCACCGCATAGGGCCAGATCAGCAGCGTGCGGTAGAGCATCGAGCCGCGCAGCGGCTTGTCGGCCATCACGGCGAGCAGCAGCGCAAACGACAGCGACGAGATCGCGATGGCGAACGAGAAGAAGAAGGTGCGGACGACCGCTTCGAAATAGGCGGGGTCCTTGAATAGCTCGATGTAATTGTCGAACCAGACGAAAGTGGTGGAGAGACCGAAGGCGTCCTGGAGCAGGAAGGATTGGATGACCGCTTGTAGGGCCGGCCAATAGAAGAAAATCAGGACGATCGCGAGCTGCGGCGCAACCAGCGCGTAGGGCAACAGCTTCGATTGGAAAATGGCTTGCTTTTGCATGATGCCCCAGCAGCGGCAGGCCGGGTGTCCGGCCTGCCGCCAGTCGCCTTACTTGACGGCGGTCTTTTCGAACTGCCGCAGCATGGTGTTGCCGCGTTCGACGGCGGCATCGAGTGCCTGCTTGGCGGTCTTCTTGCCGGCCAGCGCCTGCTCGATCTCTTCCGACCAGACGTCACGCAGCTGAACCATGTTGCCGAGGCGCAAGCCGCGCGAATTGTCGGTCGGCTCCTTGTTGGTCAGCTCGATCAGCGGCGTCTCGAGATAGGGCTGGTCCTTGTAGAAGCCTTCTTCCTTCGCCTTGGCGTAGGCCGCCTTGGTGATCGGCAGATAGCCCGAGGCCTTGTGGATGTAGACCTGACGATCGGTGTCGGAGAGGAAGGTCAGGAATTTTGCGACGCCCTTGTAATCGTCGGCCGGCTTGCCGCCCATGACCCAGAGCGAAGCGCCGCCGATGATCGAGTTCTGCGGCGCGCCCTTGACGTCCGGATAATACGGCATCGGCACGGCGGTGAAGTTGAACTTGGCCTGCGCCTTGACGTTGCCGAAGAACGCCGACGAGGTCAGGTAGATCGGGCATTCACCCGACGTGAAGCGGCCTTCGCCTGTGTTGGTGCGACCGGCATAGTCGTAGACCTTGGTCTTCTGCAGCTCGACCAGGTTTTCGAGATGCTTGACCTGGAGCGGGCCGTTGAATTCGAGCACGGTGTCGAAGCCGTCGAGGCCGTTGGCCTTGCTGGAGAGCGGCGTGTTGTGCCAGGCCGAGAGCTGCTCGAGATTGACCCAGGTCACCCACGAGCCGGAGAAGCCGCAGGTGTCGTGACCGGCGGCCTTCAGCTTCTTGCCGGCCTCGAACACTTCAGGCCAGGTCTTGGGGATCTCGACATTGGCCTTCTTCAGCTCGTCGAGATTGATCCACATGACCGTGGACGACGAGTTGAAGGGGAACGACAGCATCTCGCCCTTCGAGGTCGAGTAGTAGCCGGTGATCGCGGGCAGGTAGTTCTTCGGATCGAACTTCTCGCCGGTCTCGGCCATCAGCTTGTAGACCGGCTTCACGGCGCCGGTCGCGGCCATCATGGTCGCGGTGCCGACTTCGAACACCTGCATGATGTGCGGAGCGTTGCCGGCGCGGAACGCGGCGATGCCGGCGTTCATCGTATCGGGGTAGTTGCCCTTGTAGGTCGGAATCACCTTGTAGTCGGTCTGCGACGCGTTGAAGTCGTTGGCGAGCTTGACGATGACGTCATTGTTGGCGCCGGTCATCGCGTGCCACCACTGGATTTCGGTCACGGCCAGGGCCGGCGAGGCGCCGAGACCAACCGTGAGTGCAACAGCTGTAGCCGCGCCAAAATGTCTAAGAGCCATCAAGAAAACCTCCCTTGCCCGTCACTAAAGAAGCGCTTGCGCTAGCAGCGCCATATGACGTTCACATGACTGTGTAAGCGGCCGAAACGAAAGCGGCAAGCGCTGGAAAAGGGAAGCCGTCAAATAGGCGAATGCGCCGCAGACAGCCGCAGCCGTTCGCGCTGCACTATCGTGCCCGCGCCGCAGTGCGGCATTGGATGAGGTGAGGCGAAGGTCCCTAGCGCTTGCGCTCGGGGCCGCAGACCGTGCCCTTTTCGACCATCGCGTCGATCTCGGACTTGGAGTAGCCGAACTCGCCCAGCACCTCCGCTGCGTGCTGGCTGAATTTCGGCGGCACGCGGCGCAGGCTCGGCTTGCTGCGATCGAGCCGGATCGGCGAGGCCACGCCCTTGTACCAGTCCTTCTCGATGATATCGCCGCGCGCGATGGTGTGCGGGTTCGTCAACGCCTGGTCGATCTTCTGCACGGGGCCGGCGGGCAGGCCGGCGGCGAGCAGGCGATTGCACAGCGGCTCGGCCTCGTGCTGGCTGAACACCGCGGCCAGCTCGGCGCGCAGCGCCTCGCGATTGGCGATACGGTCCTTGTTGCGGGCAAAGCGCGGATCGGTGCCGAGCTCGGGCTTGCCGATCTCCTTGGCGAGCTTGCGGAAGGTGCCGTCATTGCCGACGCCGATGAAGATGTTGTCGGTCTTGGTCGGGAAGATCGCGTAGGGCACGAGGTTCGGATGCTCGTTGCCGGTGAGCGAGGGCGGCTTGCCATGCATGAAATAGTTCGCGGTGTGCGGATGCATGATGGCAAGGCCGGTCTCGTACAGCGTCGTCTCCAGGAACTGGCCCTTGCCCGAACGCTGCCGCTCCGACAGCGCCATCAGGATGCCGATCGCGGCATAGAGGCCGGTGGTGATGTCGACCAGCGGCACGCCGATCCGCATCGGTCCGCTCTCCGGCGAGCCGGTTGCCGCGATCATGCCGGTCATGGCCTGGATGATGGCGTCGTAACCGGGATTGCCGCCGCGCGGGCCGTCGGCGCCGAAGCCGCAGATCCGGCAATGCACGAGGCGCGGGAATTTCTTGCTGAGGACATCATTGCCGATGCCCCATTTCTCCAGCGTGCCCGGCTTGAAGTTCTCGATCAGGACGTCGGCCGTCTCCAGCATCTTCAGCAGCACGACCCGGCCGCCCTCGGAGGCGAGGTCGAGGCCGATCGAACGCTTGTTGCGGTTGATGCCGACGAAATAGGCCGCGTCCTCCTCGTGGAAGGGAGGGCCCCATTCGCGCACCTCGTCGCCCGCGGGCGGCTCGACCTTGATGACGTCGGCGCCATGGTCGGCGAGGATCTGGGTGCAGTAGGGACCGCCAAGCACGCGCGTGAGATCGATGACGCGCAGTCCGCTCATTGCGCCCAATGCTGCTTCAGTCATGCCTTCGCTTCCCCTGTGTCGGTCATTTGATCACAGGCCTAGCGAGGTTTTTTTGCGCCAGCAATGGCCCCTCGCGTGGAGCCGTATGCGCTGCCGCGCAGCCGTCCCGCGAGGTGGCAAATCAAAGAGGAAGCGGCCGGCCCGAGGGGGATCCCGGGTCAGCCAATCCGCACCGCCGATCAGACGACCGTCAGGCGAACGTCGACATTGCCGCGCGTGGCATTGGAGTAGGGGCACACCTGGTGCGCCTTGGCGACCAGCGCCTCGGCTTCCGCGCGGGCAAGGCCCGGCAGCGAGACGGCGAGGTCGATGTCGAGGCCGAAGCCGCCCTCGGAGCGCGGGCCGATGCCGACGGTCGAGGTGACGGAGGCGTCGGCGGGAACCTTCGGGCCGCCCTGCGAGGACACGAACTTCATCGCGCCGATGAAGCAGGCGGCATAGCCGGCCGCGAACAGCTGCTCGGGATTGTTGCCGGCGCCGCCGCCACCGCCGAGCTCCTTCGGCGTGGTGAGCTTGACGTCGAGCGCGCCGTCGAGGGTCGCAGCATGGCCGTCGCGACCGCCGGTGGCCTTTGCGCTGGTCTTGTAGAGGACGTTCACGGACATTTTCGTCTCCTCGGGTCTTTCCGGGTTGGGGTGCCATCTTTATCGCAGACAATTAGATTGCGCGCAATCTAATTAGGCATGCCTCACATTTAATTGTTCGCAATTGAATGTGCCGCCGGCCGGCCCCAGAATGGGAGAAACGCGTGAGATTCTCCATGGCCCGGAAACTATCGACCCTCGACCCGCAGCGCCTCGACAACCAGATCTGCTTCGCGGTCTATTCCGCCGCGCACGCCTTCAACCGCGTCTACAAGCCGCTGCTCGACCGGCTCGGCCTGACCTATCCGCAATATCTGGTGATGCTGGTGCTGTGGGAGCGCGACGACGTGCCGGTCAAGGAGATCGGCGAAAAGCTGTTCCTGGATTCGGGCACGCTGACGCCGCTGCTCAAGCGCCTCGAGGCCGCCCATCTCGTCAAGCGCACCCGCTCGCGCGAGGACGAGCGCCAGGTCCTGATCGCCCTGACGACGCAGGGCCATGCACTGAAGGAGAAAGCGCGCAGCGTGCCGCAGTCGATCCTGGCGGCGTCGGACTGCTCGGTGTCGGAGCTGGTGACGATGAAGGACGAGATCGTCGCGCTGAGGGATCGGTTGAATGCGGTGATTGGGGAGTAGGGGAGCTAGCAGAGCCGCTTTTTCGAGAAGGCGCGGCCTGAGTGTGACTTGAGATATGTCTCGAACGCCAAGGCCTTCATCTTGTCAGGGAAGGCGCAGTACCAAACCAGCTTCCATGGCTTGAACTTGGCGGTGTGAGCGGACTTGCCGGCGTTGTGCTCCGGAAGCCGTCGCTTCAGATCTTCCGTGGCGCCGATGTATTCCTGGTCGGGGAACTCAATGCTGCGGATGATGTAGACGTACCACATCGATGGCTCGCACGGAGGAAAGCGCGGGGTAGGGAGCGTCTAACAGTCCGTCTTCGCCCTGCGGGCTACGCCGGACACCACGCTTCACCCTTCGGGCTCTGCGCGGCTGCGCCACGCGTAGCCCGAAGGGCGAAGCGTGGTGGAGCCAGGCGGGATCGAACCGCCGACCTCTTGCATGCCATGCAAGCGCTCTCCCAGCTGAGCTATGGCCCCTTAGTCCTTAAATGGGACGATCCCGGAGGATCCCCCACAGACCGGCGAGCCTGGTGACTCGCGCGGTGCACCCTTTTTCACAGATCAGGACTGATCTCAAGTCTCTTCATCGCCTCCGACATCACCAATGATGTCGGTCACGTCCTCATCGCCTTCTTCCTCGTCGGCAATGAAGGTCGAATCATCGTCATCATCGTCGTCGAGGGTTTCATCGACCTCGATATCGTCCTCCGATTCGGGCACGGCGGCCTTGACCTTGCCGGTGTTCTCCTCGGCATCGGCCTCCTCGAGGGAGACCTCTTCGACCTCTGCCGGCTCCGGCGCGGTATCCGCTGTCGCCGCATGCCGGGCTTCTGCGCCGCGCGGTACGCGCGCGGGCGCCACGGGCGCGATCGGCACGACTTCGCCGGTATAGGGCGAGATCACCGGGTTCTTGTTGAGGTCATAGAATTTCTTGCCCGTGGTCGGGCAAATACGTTTGGTTCCGAGTTCGGACTTGGCCACGGCAGGAATCCTGGGAATGTCTGAAAAGCGGTGCTTCACTTGGCTAGTTGGCGGCCCGCTGTCAATAGCGCATTACGGGAGAAAGACATGCCCGTGACGGGGCGCAGACCATGTGGTACCTGCGCGCCAGCCCACAGGGCCTATCCAAGGACACAATCTTGACCCATTCCGACCAACCGAGACCGCTCCAGTCTCGCGCCAGCGGTCCCCTGACCGGGAAAGTACGGGTGCCCGGGGACAAGTCGATCTCCCATCGCGCCCTCATCCTGGGCGCGCTCGCGGTCGGCGAGACCAGGATTTCCGGCCTGCTGGAGGGTGAGGACGTCCTCAACACCGCCAAATCGATGCAGGCGCTCGGCGCGAAGGTCGAACGCACCGGTGATTTCGCCTGGAAGGTCAACGGCGTGGGCGTCGGAGGCTTCGCCCAGCCCAAGGTGCCGCTGGATTTCGGCAACTCCGGCACCGGCTGCCGGCTGGTCATGGGCGCCGTCGCCGGCTGCCCGATCTCGGCGGTATTCGACGGCGACGCCTCGCTGCGCAGCCGTCCCATGCGCCGGATCCTCGATCCGCTCGAAAAGATGGGTGCGAAGGTCACCTCCGGTAGCGAGGGCGGGCGTCTGCCGCTGACCCTCCAGGGCGCGCGCGATCCGCTGCCGATCACCTACAAGACGCCCGTCGCCTCGGCCCAGATCAAATCGGCCGTGCTGCTGGCGGGCCTCGCCGCGCCGGGCATCACCACCGTCATTGAGACCGAGGCCAGCCGCGATCACACCGAGCTGATGCTGAAGCATTTTGGCGCCGACATCACCTCGGTGCAGGAAGGCCAGCACGGCCGCCGCATCACGCTGGTCGGCCAGCCCGAGCTGCACGGCGCCAATGTCGTCGTGCCCGCCGATCCCTCCTCGGCGGCCTTCCCAATTGTCGCTGCGCTGATTGTCGAAGGCTCGGATGTTGTTTTGTCCGACGTCATGACCAATCCGCTGCGCACCGGCCTGTTCACCACGCTGCGCGAAATGGGTGCCTTCATCGAGGAGAGCGAAGTGCGCGGCGATGCCGGCGAGCCAATGGCGCGCTTGCGCGTGCGCGCGTCAAAGCTGCGCGGCGTCGTGGTGCCGCCGGAGCGCGCGCCCTCGATGATCGACGAATATCTGGTGCTGGCGGTGGCGGCGTCGTTCGCCGAAGGCACGACCATCATGCGCGGCCTGCAGGAGCTGCGCGTCAAGGAATCCGATCGCCTGGAGGCCACCGCCGCGATGCTGCGCGTCAACGGCGTCAAGGTCGAGGTCTCCGGCGACGATTTGATCGTCGAGGGCCGCGGCCATGTCCCTGGCGGAGGCACTGTCGCCACCCACATGGACCATCGCATCGCGATGTCCGCGCTGGTGATGGGCTGCGCCTCCGACCAGCCGGTGACCGTCGACGACACCGCCTTCATCGCCACCAGTTTCCCGGATTTCATTCCGATGATGCGTTCGCTAGGGGCCGAGTTTTCATGATTATCGCCATCGACGGGCCCGCGGCCTCGGGCAAGGGCACGCTCGGCAAGCGTCTCGCCCACCATTACGGCTATCGTCACCTCGATACCGGCGTGATCTATCGCGCGGTGGCCTATGCCCTGATGCAGTCCGGCCATGATCTCCGGGACGAGGCGGCCGCGGTGCAGGCCGCCTTGGAGCTCGATCCCGAAAAGTTCGGCAATCCCGCCCTGAAGACCCAGGAGGCCGGCGAGGGCGCCTCGATCGTCTCGGCGATCCCTGGGGTCCGCGAGGTCCTGGTCAATTTCCAGCGGCAATTCGCCGCCGATCCGCCCGGCGCCGTGCTCGACGGCCGGGATATTGGAACCGTGATCTGCCCCCATGCCGACGTGAAGATCTTCGTCGTTGCGGACCCCAAGGTTCGTGCGCGCCGCCGGACCATGGAGGCGAGGGCGCGGGGCGAGGAGGCCGATGAGGCAGCGGTGCTTGCCGACATCATCCGGCGCGATGAACGCGACAAGAACCGGCCGATTGCGCCCCTAAAACCGGCCGCGGATGCTTACTTGCTAGATAACTCCCAACTGGATATAGAAGGCGGCGTCCGGGCCGCCATCGACATTATCGAGGCCGTCCGAGCGGGCCGTCCGCGGGGTTAAGCCGCGGCCGTCATTGGAGGAAGCGCCCGCTCCCGCTCTTTGAGGTCGATACCTCGGTTCCCGTTTCGGGAGCCGTCGCATCCAGCTCCGGACATAAGATTTCCACGTATCGAACGCGCGGGCCTCAGCCGGCCCGCCTCCGCTGTTCTGGTCTTCGAGATCGGAGCAGCGAGCGGTCGCTCGAAGGTTTTGCGGACCTTCCGACACTGCGTGTGCGATGCGCCCATGAACCCAACGGCCGGCAAGACTTCCGCAACTGGAGAACAAATGGCTTCGACTTCTGCTGATACCTATAGCCCGTCGCGTGACGATTTCGCCGCGATGCTCGACGAGTCCTTCGCAGGTGGCAACCTGCAGGAAAGCTCCGTCGTCAAGGGCAAGGTGGTTGCAATTGAAAAGGACATGGCCGTCATCGACGTCGGCCTGAAGACCGAGGGCCGCGTTGCCCTTCGCGAATTTTCCGGCCCCGGCCGTGACAGCGAGATCAAGGTCGGCGACGAGGTGGAAGTGTTCCTCGATCGCATCGAGAACGCCCTCGGCGAAGCCGTGCTGTCGCGCGACAAGGCGCGCCGCGAAGAGAGCTGGGGCAAGCTCGAGAAGGCCTTCCAGAACAACGAAAAGGTCAACGGCGTCATCTTCAACCAGGTCAAGGGCGGCTTCACCGTCGACCTCGACGGTGCCGTGGCCTTCCTGCCGCGCTCGCAGGTCGACATCCGTCCGATCCGCGACGTTGCGCCGCTGATGAACAACTCGCAGCCGTTCCAGATCCTCAAGATGGACCGCCGCCGCGGCAACATCGTGGTGTCGCGCCGCACGGTTCTCGAAGAGACCCGCGCCGAGCAGCGTCAGGAGCTGGTGCAGAACCTCGAAGAGGGTCAGGTCATCGACGGCGTGGTCAAGAACATCACCGATTACGGTGCGTTCGTTGATCTCGGCGGCATCGACGGCCTGCTGCACGTCACCGACATCGCGTGGCGCCGCGTCAACCATCCGACAGAGGTGCTCTCGATCGGCCAGACCGTGAAGGTCAAGATCATCAAGATCAACCACGAGACGCACCGCATCTCGCTGGGCATGAAGCAGCTGCTGGACGATCCGTGGCAGGGCATCGAAGCCAAGTACCCGCTGGGTGCCCGCTTCACCGGCCGCGTCACCAACATCACCGACTACGGTGCGTTCGTCGAGCTCGAGCCGGGCATCGAAGGCCTGATCCACGTCTCCGAGATGTCGTGGACCAAGAAGAACATGCACCCCGGCAAGATCGTGTCGACCTCGCAGGAAGTCGACGTGCAGGTGCTGGAAGTCGATTCCGTCAAGCGCCGCATCTCGCTCGGCCTCAAGCAGACCATGCGCAACCCCTGGGAGGTCTTCGTCGAAGGTCACCCGACCGGTTCGGTGGTCGAGGGCGAGGTCAAGAACAAGACCGAGTTCGGTCTGTTCCTGGGTCTCGAGGGCGACGTCGACGGCATGGTCCACCTCTCCGACCTCGACTGGAAGCTTCCGGGCGAGCAGGTGATCGACAACTACAAGAAGGGCGACATGGTGAAGGCCGTGGTGCTCGATGTGGACGTCGAGAAGGAGCGCATCTCGCTCGGCATCAAGCAGCTCGAAGGCGACCCCTTTGCCGAGCCGGGCGATGTCAAGAAGGGCGCGGTCGTGACCTGCGAAGTGCTCGAAGTGAAGGAGAGCGGTATCGAGGTGAAGATCGCCGGTACCGACTTCACCACCTTCATCAAGCGCTCGGAGCTCGCCCGTGACCGCAACGACCAGCGCGCCGAACGCTTCGCCGTCGGCGAGAAGGTCGATGCCCGCGTGATCCAGTTCGACAAGAAGGCCCGCAAGGTCCAGGTGTCGATCAAGGCGCTCGAAGTCGCCGAAGAGAAGGAAGCCATCGCGCAGTACGGCTCCTCGGATTCGGGTGCGACGCTGGGCGACATCCTCGGCACCGCGCTCAAGAACCGCGACAACAAGTAAGCGAAACTTCCGTTTCGCCGCATCGAAGCCCCGGCGAAAGCCGGGGCTTTCTTGTTGCGCTTGGTGGCCGTAGCCCGGATGGAGCGCAGCGTAATCCGGGAAAGCCTTTCCGTGACGCGAAGACCCCGGATTGCGCTGTGCTCCATCCGGGCTACGAGGACTTCCAAGCCTTCATTTCTTCAAATTGCGCGGCAATTGATGTATCCAGACAAGCCAATGCTTACGTTGTGACGGCACAACGCCTCTGGCCTTTCATTTGGAGATATTCCGATGTCGCTCGATTCGGACATCATCGTCGATCGCCGCAGGATTCGCCGCAAGCTGACGTTCTGGCGTGTGATGGCGGCGCTGATCGCGATCGCGGCGATCGCGAGCTTTGCGCTGATCGCGACGCCCGGTGCGCGCGGCACGTTCGCATCCGCCGGCTCGATCGCGCGGGTCCAGATCGAGGGACTGATCCGCAGCGATTCCGATCGCACGCAGGCGCTGGAGCGGCTGGAGAATTCGCAGGCCGCCGCCGTCATCGTTCACATCAACTCGCCGGGCGGCACCACCGCCGGCTCCGAGCAGCTCTATGACTCGCTCGTGCGGCTGAAGGCGAAGAAGCCGCTCGTCGTCGTGGTCGAAGGCCTCGCCGCCTCCGGTGGCTACATCACGGCGATCGCGAGCGACCACATCATCGCCCAGCAGAGCTCGCTGGTCGGCTCGATCGGCGTTCTGTTCCAGTATCCCAACGTCACCGAGCTCTTGAAGACCATCGGCGTCAAGGTCGAGGAGGTGAAATCCTCGCCGCTGAAGGCAGCGCCCAACGGATTCGAGCCGACAAGTCCCGAAGCGCGCGCCGCGCTCGATGCGCTGGTGAAGGACTCCTACGCCTGGTTCAAGGGACTGGTGAAGGAACGGCGTGGCATGGATGACACGCTGCTCGACAAAGTGGCCGACGGCCGCGTCTTCACCGGACGCCAGGCAATCGAGCTCAAGCTGATCGACCAGATCGGCGACGAGAAGGCGGCGGTGACTTGGCTGGTCGAACAGAAGGGCGTCAAGAAGGGACTTTCCGTGCGCGATTACAAGCTGCAGCCGCGCTTTGGCGATCTGCCGTTCCTCAAGACAGCGGCCGCCGTAACGCTGGAAGCGCTTGGTTTGGGCTCGATCGCGCATCAAATCGGCCAAACCGGCGTCGCACAGGCGGTCGACCGGCTCGGAATGGATGGAATGCTGGCGTTGTGGCAGCCAGCTGCATCAAATTGACTCGGACAGGCGAGTTCCCGAGGTTTTTCTCGCAGTGCGAGTGTCGGGACAGCCCGCTTTTTCGGCATTTGTCACGCACTTTCACGACGCTCAACCTTGATTTAGCGTCTTGACAGATCACGGTATTTTCACGGAAATGGTCATCCGCACGCTTCCGGGTCCTATCTCTCGATGATCAAATCCGAACTTGTTCAGCGTATCGCCGAGCACAACCCGCATCTGTACCAGCGGGATGTCGAGAACATTGTGAATGCGATTCTCGAAGAGATCGTAGCGGCCCTCGCACGCGGTGACCGCGTCGAGCTGCGCGGTTTCGGTGCCTTCTCGGTCAAGCATCGCCCGGCGCGCGCCGGGCGCAATCCGCGCACCGGCGCCCATGTGCCCGTCGACCAGAAGAGCGTTCCGTTCTTCAAGACCGGCAAGGAAATGCGCGAGCGGCTGAACCGCGACCATCCGGATCCCGGCGCGGCGGACTGAGGTCCGGCGCCGGGGTTTTCCGCGGTCGCTCAGGACGCGGCCGGCAGCTTGATTCAAGGCGAGCGAAGCGAGATGCGAAAGTTTCTGACCGCGCTGATCGTGATCCCGCTGGGCCTCATCCTGGTGACCTTTGCCGTCGCCAACCGGCATTTCGTCACGGTCTCCTTCGATCCCTTCATCTCCGGCGACCCCGCCTTCTCGACGACGATGCCGCTGTTCCTGCTCCTGATCCTGGTGGCGGCGCTGGGCGTCGTGGCGGGCGGCTGCGCGGTCTGGTTCGGCCAGCGGCGCTGGCGGCGCGCCGCGCGCCGGAATGAGGCCGACGCCCGGGCCGCCAGGGGCGAACTGGCCGATCTGCGGGCCCAGGCGGCCGCGGCGAGGCCCGAGTCCCAGCGCCTCCCCGTTCCCTCCGGGGTCGGCCTTTACGGGCCTATCGGGCGAGACAAGCAGCGCGCGACGTTGTAGAAGCGGCCCCGACCGAAAACCCCGTTTTCCGGCCGCACCTTGCGGCCGCTACCCGCTTTGAGACCATGTCCCTGCTCGTCAAAATCTGCGGCCTGTCCACGCGCGAGACGCTCGAAACGGCGCTTGAGGCGGGTGCCGACATGGTGGGGTTCGTGTTCTTTCCGCCCTCGCCGCGGCATCTGTCGCTGGAGGCCGGCCGTGATCTCGGCAGGCAGGTCAACGGGCGCGCGCTCAAGGTCGCGCTCACGGTCGATGCCGACGACGCCACGCTCGACAACATCATGGATGCGCTGTCGCCGGACATTTTCCAGCTTCACGGCAAGGAGAGTGTCGCGCGGCTGCGCGACATCAAGCAGAAGTTCGGTCGCCCCGTGATGAAGGCGGTGCCGGTCGCGACATCAGCCGATCTCGCTGTGCTGCCCGGCTATGCCGCGGTCGCCGACCGCATCCTGTTCGATGCCCGTGCGCCCAAGGATGCGACGCGGCCCGGCGGCCTCGGCGCGCCGTTCGACTGGCATCTGCTGGAAAACCTCGATCTGAAATTGCCCTACATGGTCTCGGGCGGGCTCGACGCCGGCAACGTCGCGGAAGCTCTCCGCGTCACCGGAGCCGGCGGCGTCGACGTGTCCTCCGGTGTCGAGAGCGCCCCCGGCGTCAAGGACCCCGAGATGATCAAGGCCTTCATTCGCGCCGCGCGCGCCAGTCAAGAGTTGAGCGTTCGATGAACATCGCCAAACCAAACTCCTACCGCAGCGGCCCCGACGAGCGTGGCCATTTCGGCATTTTCGGCGGACGCTTCGTCGCCGAAACCCTGATGCCGCTGATTCTCGATCTGGAGAAGGCCTACACCGCGGCCAAGGCCGATCCGGCGTTCCAGGCCGAGATGAACGGCTATCTCAAGAACTATGTCGGCCGGCCCTCGCCGCTCTATTTCGCCGAGCGCCTGACCGAGCATCTCGGCGGCGCAAAAATCTACCTCAAGCGCGAGGAGCTCAACCACACCGGCTCGCACAAGGTGAACAACGTGCTCGGCCAGATCATGCTGGCGCGGCGTATGGGCAAGAAGCGCATCATCGCCGAGACCGGCGCCGGCCAGCACGGTGTTGCCACCGCGACGCTGTGCGCGCGCTTTGGCCTGGAATGCGTGGTCTATATGGGCGCCGTCGACGTCGAGCGGCAGCAGCCCAACGTCATCCGCATGGAGATGCTGGGCGCCAAGGTGTTTCCGGTGCAGTCGGGCACGCGCACGCTCAAGGACGCGATGAACGAGGCGCTGCGCGACTGGGTCACCAACGTGCACAACACGTTCTATTGCATCGGCACGGTGGCGGGCCCGCATCCCTATCCGACCCTGGTGCGCGACTTCCAGTCGATCATCGGCAACGAGACCAAGGCGCAGATGCAGGAGATCGAAGGCCGCCTGCCGGATTCGCTGGTCGCCTGCATCGGCGGCGGCTCGAACGCGATGGGCCTGTTCCATCCGTTCCTCGACGATCCCTCCGTCGAGATCTTCGGCGTCGAGGCCGCCGGCCATGGCCTCACGCAGCTGCATGCGGCATCGATCGCAGGCGGCCGTCCCGGCGTGCTCCACGGCAACCGCACCTATCTCTTGATGGATGCCGACGGCCAGATCCAGGACGCGCATTCGATCTCGGCCGGCCTCGACTATCCCGGCATCGGCCCCGAGCATTCCTGGCTGCATGAGGTCGGCCGCGTGAATTATCTCTCCGCGACCGACGACGAGGCGCTCGCCGCGTTCCAGCTGCTGTCGAAGCTCGAAGGCATCATCCCCGCGCTCGAACCGGCGCATGCCATCGCCAAGGTGATGGAGCTCGCACCGAAGCGGCCGAAAGACCACCTGATGGTCGTCAATCTCTCCGGCCGCGGCGACAAGGACGTCCCGCAGGTCGGCGACATCCTGAGGGGCAAGAGCAAGTGACCACGCGTATCGACACCCGTTTTGCCGAGCTGAAGAAGCAAGGCCGCTCGGCCTTCGTCACCTATGTGATGGCCGGCGATCCCGATCTCACGACGTCGCTCAATATCGTCAAGGCGCTGCCCAAGGCCGGCGCCGACGTCATCGAACTCGGCATTCCCTTCACCGATCCGATGGCGGATGGTCCCTCGATTCAGGCTGCAGGTCTGCGCGCCCTCAAGGTCGGCATGACCTTGAAGAAGACGCTGGAACTGGTGCGCGACTTCCGCAAGGACGACAACGTCACGCCGCTGGTGCTGATGGGCTATTACAATCCGATCTACATTTACGGCGTCGACAAGTTCTTGGCTGATGCCAAGACATCAGGCGTTGACGGCCTGATCATCGTCGATTTGCCGCCGGAGGAAGACGACGAGCTCTGCATTCCAGCGCTGAAGGCGGGCCTGAACTTCATTCGCTTGGCGACCCCGACGACCGACGACAAGCGCCTGCCCGCAGTGCTCGCGAACACATCAGGCTTTGTCTACTATGTCTCCATCGCCGGCATCACCGGTGCGGCGGCGGCGGACGCCAATGCAGTTGGCGAAGCTGTTGCGCGCATCAAGCGGCATACCAAGCTGCCGATCTGCGTTGGTTTTGGCATCCGCACGCCGGAAGCGGCGCGCGCCATTGCCGAGAAGGCCGATGGTTCGGTGGTCGGTACCGCGCTGGTCGATGCGCTCAAGAACAGCCTCGATGCGGAAGGCCGGGCCACCGCCAAAACCGTTAACGCCGTGGCCGAGCTGACGGCGGCTCTGGCCCAGGGCGTCAAGGGCGCGAAACAAGCGGCCGAATAGGCCAAAATTCCGCTTCCGGGGCGGGCGACACGGCGGCTTGCCGGGCAGGGGCCCGGCCGCCATATATTCCTTCAGGCGATTCCCAGCGGGATCGCACATCGGAGCAAACCATGAACTGGCTTACCAATGTGGTCCGGCCGAAGATCCGCAACATGCTGCGGCGGGAGACGCCGGAGAATCTTTGGATCAAGTGCCCGGATTCCGGACAGCTCGTGTTCTACAAGGACGTCGAGGCCAACCAGTTCGTCATTCCCGGCTCGAACTACCACATGCGCATGAACTCGGCGGCGCGTCTGAAGTCGATCTTCGACAACGAGACCTGGTACGACGTCGCGCTGCCCGACGTGACGGCGGACCCGCTCAAGTTCCGCGACGAGAAGAAATACGTCGACCGCATCAAGGATGCCCGTGCGCGCACCAATCTGAACGACGCGATCAAGGTCGGTTACGGCAAGCTCGAAGGCGCCGCCGTCGTCGTCGCCGTGCAGGATTTCGATTTCATGGGCGGCTCGCTCGGCATGGCCGCGGGCGAAGCCATCGTGCGCGGGCTGGAGCTCGCGGTCGAGAAGAAGTCGCCCTTCATCGTGTTCGCGGCTAGCGGCGGCGCGCGCATGCAGGAAGGCATCTTGTCGCTGATGCAGATGCCGCGCACCACGGTGGCGGTGCAGATGCTGCGCGAGGCAAAGCTGCCCTACATCGTCGTGCTGACCAATCCGACCACCGGCGGCGTCACCGCCTCCTACGCAATGCTGGGCGACGTGCAGATCGCCGAGCCCGGCGCGTTGATCGGCTTTGCCGGAGCGCGCGTGATCGAGCAGACCATCCGCGAGAAGCTGCCTGAGGGTTTCCAGCGCGCCGAATATCTCAAGGAGCACGGCATGGTCGATATGGTCGTGCATCGCCACGACCTGCGCCCGACCCTGGCGCGGCTCTGCCGCCTGCTGACCAAGGCGCCGGCGCAGGAAGGCGCTTCGAAGCCGGCGCAGCCGGTGACGAGCCCGGCGCAGATCGTATCGGCCGCCGAGACGGCGCCGGCCGCGCCGCACGCGTGAACGCCTCCTCTGACAGTGCAAAGACACCGCTCGACGAAGTGATCGGGCGGCTGTCGGCCCTGCATCAGAAGCGCATCGATCTCGGGCTCGAGCGGATGCACCGCCTGCTCGAGCGGCTCGACCATCCAGAACGCAAGCTGCCGCCGGTGATCCACATCGCCGGCACCAACGGCAAGGGCTCGACGGTCGCCTATCTGCGCGCGACGCTGGAGGCCGCCGGCCTGCGCGTCCACGCCTACACCTCGCCCTATCTGGTCCGCATCAACGAATGTTTTCGGCTTGGCCGCGTCGGTGGCGGCCGTCTCGTCAGCGACGATGAGCTGCGCGCGGCGCTCGAAGAGGTCGAGCGCGTCAATGCCGGCGAGCCGGCAACCGTGTTCGAGTTGAAGACCGCCGCGGCGTTCCTTCTGTTCGCGCAGAATCCCGCCGACGCCGTGTTGCTCGAAGTCGGCCTCGGCGGCCGGCTCGATTCGACCAACGTCGTCGATACGCCTGCGGCCTGCGTGATCACGCCCGTCAGCATGGATCACATGGATTTTCTCGGGGACACCCTGGCCTCGATCGCCGGCGAGAAGGCGGCGATCATCAAGCGCGGCGTGCCCGTGATCTCTGCCGAGCAGTCGAGCGAGGCGATGGCCGTGATCGAGGCGCAGGCCAAGCGCATGCGCGCGCCGCTGTTTGCCGCGAACGAGAGCTGGCACGTCAATGTCGAGCACGGACGGCTGGTCTATTCCGACGACCGCGGCCTGATGGATCTGGCCGCGCCGCGCCTGTTCGGCCGGCATCAGTTCGACAACGCCGGCCTTGCGATTGCGACGCTGCGCGCGATTCCGACCTTCAAGGTCAACCAGGCCGCATTCGAAGCCGGCATCGTCGGTGCCGAATGGCCGGCGCGGATGCAGCGTCTCACCGCGGGCGATCTGCTCTCGTGGGGACCGCAGGGCTCGGAGATCTGGCTCGACGGCGGCCACAATGCCGAAGGCGGGCGTGTCGCTGCGGCCGCGCTCGGCGATCTCGAGGAGCGAGTGTCGCGGCCGCTGGTGGTTATCGCCGGCATGATGGCCAACAAGGATGCGCACGGCTTTCTCGCCAATTTCGCCGGCCTCACCCGCCACATCGTCGCGGTGCCGATCCCCGACGCGGAGAATGCGATGCCGGTCGATCGCCTCTCGGATGCGGCGCGCAGCCTCGGCATGCGCGTCGAGATCGCGCCCGGGATCGAGGCCGCGCTACGCGCTTTGTCGAAATTGGCTTACGAGGTGCCGCCGCGCATCCTGATCACCGGCTCGCTCTATCTCGCCGGCCATGTGCTCGGGCTCAACGGCACGCCTCCTGCATAAGGGTTTCGTGTCCCGGACGCGGTGCAGCGTGCAACGCTGCTCCGCAGAGCCGGGACCCAGGAGCCAAATAGATGGGCCCCGGCTCTGCAGCGCACCGTTTCACGCTGCGCTGCGTCCGGGGCACGAGAGTGAGAAGTGCCAATGCGTTTTGCCGCGATCGCCGACGTCCATGGAAACCATCTCGCACTGGAGGCGGTGCTCGCCGATATCCGCGCGCACGGCATTGCAGACATCGTCAATCTCGGCGACATGTTGAGCGGCCCGCTCGATGCGCGCCGCACCGTCGAGATCCTGATGCAGCTCGACGCCGTGCACGTGCTCGGCAATCACGACCGCTATCTGCTCGACCGTCCGCCGGAGAAGATGGGCTCGTGGGATCGTCCGGCCCATGCACAGCTCGATAGCGCGCACCTCGACTGGCTGCGCGCGCAGCCGATGACGCGGGTGTTCCGCGACCAGGTGTTCCTCTGTCACGCCACGCCCGCGAACGATGAAGTCTACTGGCTCGACACCGTGCACCCCGACGGCACCGTCGCGCTATCGCCGCTCGACCGTATCGAGCAGCTCGCGCAAGGCATCACGCAATCGCTGATCCTCTGCGCCCACACCCATCTCGCCCGTGCGGTGCAGCTGCGTGACGGAAGGTTGATCGTCAATCCCGGCAGCGTCGGCAGCCCCGGCTATCGCGACAAGCATCCGTTTCCGCATGTCGTCGAAGCCGGCACGCCGCACGCGCGCTATGCGATCCTCGAATTGGCGAATGGTAGTTGGCAGGTGACGTTCCGCCATGTCGCCTACGATCACGAGGCGATGGCCGCGCTAGCGCGCCGCAACGATCAGCCGGAGCTCGCCAACGCGCTGGCGACGGGATGGATCAAGTAGGCAAAACAAAACGGCCGGCGTGATGCCGGCCGTTGCACAAACTCTTCGGGAGCGCCGCGGATCAGACCGCCGACGTGATCCACTGCTGCAGCTTCGCCTTCGGCGCCGCGCCGACCTGGCGGGAGGCCATCTCGCCGCCCTTGAAGATCATCAGGGTCGGGATCGACATCACGCCGTACTTGGAGGCCGTCTTCGGGCTCTCGTCGACATTGAGCTTCACGATCTTGACCTTGTCGCCCATCGCGCCGGCGATCTCGTCGAGAGCGGGTGCGATCATGCGGCAGGGGCCGCACCACTCGGCCCAGAAATCGACGACCACGGGGCCGTTCGCCTTGAGCACTTCGGCTTCGAAATCGGCGTCGGAAACCTTGCTAACGGCCATTGGAGTACCTCACTCGGTTGAAAGAGAATCGGCGCGACGTGGAATCGCGCCCGGGATCATGGGGTGAACCTATGAACGGCTCCTTGCCGGGTCAAGGATGCTCACACCGAGATGAAGGGATGCCAGCGCCGCGTCCAGCGCGGGGGCCGAAATCTCCATATATTCAAGGGCCTCGGTCCAGAGCAGGACCGCCCTGATCGGCTTTTGGGGATAAAGCCGCGCCAGCACCGCCCGGTACAGCGCGAGCTGCCGGACATAGGCCGCCGGCGCCTCGGTGGCGCTTTTGGGGGCCGCCTGGTTGGTCTTGAAATCGACGATCAAAACCTCGTCCGGACGAACGACCAGCCGGTCGATCTGCCCCGACACCAGCGCTGGGCTGCGGCCCGGCCGCTCCAGCCGGCCGGCGATGGCGACCTCGGCCCGGCTGCCGGCGGCAAAGACCGGGGCAAAACGCGGCTCGGTGATCAAGGCGAGCACCTTGTCGGCCAGCGCAATGCGGTCGGCCTCCGGCCAGTCCGCGGCGTTGCGCGCCATGAAGCCGAGCGCGGCCTCGCGCCGGCGCTCGGCGGCGATGTCGGGCAGGGATTGCAGGAGACGGTGCACCAGCGTGCCGCGCTGCAGCGCCAGCGCCCGGGACTGCACCGATTCGCCTGTCCGCACGCTGCGGCCTTCCTCGGCCGAATGGCCGGACGGGCGCACGAGATCATCGTCGACGGTCTCGCGCGGCGCGGGTGTCCGCAGCCAGTCCGGCAGCGTGACCGTCTGGTCAACTGACGTCGCGGGCGTGCCCAGGGCCGCGACATCCTCGGGCCGGGCGAATCGCGTGACCTTGCCGAGCGGCGTCTCGATCGTCTGCTTGTCGAGGCCCGAGCCGGCGAGGCCGGTGTCGATGAGGTCGTACCAGCTCAGCTTGCGCACCGTCCTCATGTTGCCGGGCATGCAGCCGCCGACGATCAGCCGGTCGGCCGCGCGCGTCATCGCGACATAGAGCAGGCGGCGATACTCGTCCTCGGTCTCCTCGATCATGGCCTTGCGCGCGTCGGCGACGGGTTTTGGATCGTCCGCCTTGCGCCCGGCCCAGACCACGACCTCACCGCCATTGCCGCGCGGCACGTTGATCAGCCGGACCCGCTGCGAGTCCGCAGGCGACGACGTGGTGTCGACCATGAACACGACGGAAGCCTCCAGGCCCTTGGCGCCGTGCACGGTCATCACCCGCACCTCGTCGCGCGAGATCTCCATGTCGCGCTTCACCTCGGTGTCGGCCGAGCGCAGCCAGGCCATGAAACCCTGCAGCGAGGCCGGCGCCTTGCGCTCATAGTTCAGCGCCAGCTCGAGGAATTCGTCGAGCGCGTCGTTGGCCTCGTGGCCGAGCCGGCGCAGGATGCGCGCGCGGCCGCCGTCGCCCCCGAGCAGCCAGGCGTAGAAGGCGAACGGTGTCTCCTCGCGCGCACGGACCTCGCAGGCTTCCAGGCGCTGCAACGCCGCGGCGAATTTTTCGCTTGTGGCCGCCTGCTCGCCGAGCGCGCGGCGCAGCGAACCCTTGCGATCCCAGGCAAGCTGGAACAGATCGTCGTCGTCGAGCCCGAACAGCGGGCTCTTCAGCGCCACCGCGAGCGCGAGGTCGTCCTGCGGCAGCAGCAGCGCGTCGGCAAGGTTCATCAAATCGATGATGCCGATGTGCTCGGTGAGCTTGAGCCGGTCGGCGCCCGCGACGGGGATGTTGGCGTGCTTCAGCGCCTGGATCACGGCGTCGAAGGCATTGCCGCGCCGGCGCACCAGGATCAGCATGTCGCCACAGCGCAGCGGACGCCGCTCGCCCTCGTGGCCCGTCAGCGTCCCGCTCTCGACCAGCCGCTTGATCTCGCCCTGGATGCGGCGTGCGAGTTTGACTTCGGGGCTGGTCGCGGCAACGCCGTCGAACGGCGCACGCCAGCCCTCGATCTCCTGCCGGTCGTCGGCCTCCGCAAGATCCCACAGCTCGATCACGCTCGGGCCGGCATCGGTGAGCGAATTGTGCAGGGGGTGGCCGATATCGATCGAATGGATGCTCTTGTAGATCTGGGGCTCGCGGAAGACGTGGTCCACCGAATGAAGGATCGCGGCACCCGAGCGGAACGAATAAGTGAAGGCAACCGGATCGAACTTCAGGCCGGCAGATTTGAACTTGCGGTCAAGCTCCCGCTTGCGCTTGTCGAATTCGTGCGGGTCGGCGCCCTGGAACGAGAAGATCGACTGCTTCTCGTCGCCCACCGCAAAGACCGTGCGGTTGAGCCCTTCGCGCGCGCCTTCGCCCGCGGTGAACTCGGAGATGATGTGCGCGACGATGTCCCATTGCCGTGGGCTGGTATCCTGGGCCTCGTCGATCAGGACATGATCGACGCCGCGGTCGAGCTTGTAATGCACCCAGCCCGAGGAGACGCGGTTCAGCATCGCCAGCGTCTTGTCGATCAGGTCGTCATAGTCGAGCAGCCCGCGCTCCTGCTTCTCGCGCCGGTAGTTTGCGGCGGCGGCCGTCGCGATGTGCAGAAGGGCCGCGGTGCGGTCGCGCATGGTCACCGCGCGGCGCTTCTCGATCAATCCGGCGAGGCGCTGCACCTCCGCCTCGAACAGGCGCGCGACGGACGGGTTGTTGTCGCAAAACTTCTTGGTCAGCACCGCCTTGCGCGGCAGCTTCTCGTCGGTGAGGAAGACGCAGACATAGGCGTCGACCTGCGCGCTGCCGGAGAAGACCTTCGCTTCGCGCAGCCGGCCAGCCTGGTCGTTGTCGGACTTGCTGCCGTCCTCCAGCGCGAAGGCGATGTCGTCCCAGCGCGAGCGCGGCAGGAACGGGCCGTCGAGAATCTCGGCCTCGACGTCCTCGATACGATCGGCGGCATCAACGCCCAGCACGGCCGCCATCTGCGCCGCGGCCGCTTCCGCGTTGCCGGCTTCATCCGTCCAGGCCATGAAATGGTCGCGGCTGAGGCAGGCCTCCCGCACGACCTCCTTGAAGGTGACATCGGCGGCGCTCGCCATCGCCGTCAGCAGCGCGCGGCCGGTGACGCTGTCGGGATCGCGCGCGGCCTCCAGCAGCACCTTCAGATTGGCGCGCTCCATCATGTCGGTCTGGTCGCGCTCGTCGATGACCGAGAAGCGCGCCGGGACGTTTGCCTCGAACGGAAACTGCTGGAGCAGACGCGTGCACAGCGCGTGGATGGTCTGCACCTTCAGGCCGCCGGGCGTCTCCAGCGCGCAGGCGAACAGTTTTCGCGCGTCGCGGCGCAGCTTTGTGCTCGGATGCGGAATGCCGACCGCGCGGATCGCCGTGTCGAGTGCGGTGTCGTCGAGCGTCACCCAATGGCCGAGCGTGGTGAACACGCGCTCGGCCATGTTGGCGGCGGCGGCCTTGGTGAAGGTGATGCAGAGGATCTTTTCCGGCGGCACGCCCGACAGCAGCAGGCGGATCACGCGCTGCACCAGCACATGCGTCTTGCCCGAGCCGGCATTGGCCGACACGAAGGCCGACGCGGTCGGATCGGACGCGCGCGCCTGCCGCGCGCGCACTTCGTCGGGGATGGGACGCGGCAGTTTCACCATTCCTCGATCCCCAGACCGCCGGCGGCCGACCATTCCTTGATGCGGGCTAGGTCGTCATAGGCGCCGTAGCGGTTGGTCCACATCGGCAGGTTCAGCGAGGTGTAGGGCTGATTCTCGTCCTCGAAGGCGCGGATCAGCGCTTCCAGCTTGGCCCGCGCCTCGGCGGCTGCCGTATCCGGCGGCTGCGGCTCGTCGCCCTGCTTGTACTTGAGCTCGAGGATGCGCTCCTCGCCGGGCGGATTGTTGCCGCTGAGGCGGACATAGACGAGCTGGCTCACGGACGCGCCGGCGTCGATATCGGGAAAACCGCCCTCGCGCAGGATCGCCGCTTCCAGCGTCAGCTGCGGCGACAGGCCCATGCGCACCTGCTTGCCGGTCGGCGGCTGGCCGGTCTTGTAGTCGAGAATGGCGTAGCCGCCGCCCTGGCGCCGCTCGATGCGATCGGCGCGGGCAGAGAGAGAGAAGCTGCGCTCATTGTCGAGCCTGATCGAGATCTCGCCGCGCGTCTCCGCCGTGATCCCCTCGATCGCTTCGCGCCGCGCGGTCTCCCATTCGCCGAACCAGCGCGCGATGCGCTGGAAGCGGGGCCACCACAGTGCACGCGCCTCAGGGCGCTCCATCAGCGGTTCAAAGTACTTTTTGCCGATCGCATGCAGCACACGCGCGGGATCGTCAGGCAGATGTGCAGCATAGCTTTCCGTGAACTCGCCGATCGCATCGTGGATCGCGGAGCCGCGGTCGGCGGCTGAGAGCGGCATGTCGACGGGATCGAGCGCCGCGAGCTTCAGTATATACTTTGCGTAGATCGTGTAGGGATCGCGCAGCCAGTCCTCGATTGCGGTGACCGACATGCTTGTCGGCCGCGTCGCGCGCGGTGGGCGCGGCTCGGGTTGCTTGATCGGCGTGACCTCGGCGGGCTGGTCCAGGGCGCCCGCGAACTGCACGTATTTTTCGCCGGCGCGAATAGCCGTCTTCCAGAGCTCGTCGCCCGCCACCGCTTCCAGCCGATGCAGGAAGCGCGAGGCGACGGCCGGCGCGCCGCCGGCCTTGGCGGAATGGGTGAGGATCACCTCATCGCCGCCGAGGAGCTGCGCGAAGTCGTGTGCGGAGAGGCCGATACGGCGTTCCGGCAGATCGAGCCCAAGCTCGTGCCGCATCGGCCGGCTGAGCCAGGGATCGATGCGCGGTGCCGGCGGCCAGACGCCTTCGATCAAGCCGCCGATGATGATGCGGTCGGCCTGCATCAGGCGCGATTCCAGCGGACCGTAGATCTGCAGCCGCGCGCCCGGCCTGTCGCGACGCCGCACCGCGCGATCGCCGAAGGCGGTCTGGAACACGTCGGGATAGTCGGGCAGCGGCACCATCAATCCGCTGGTCGTGCCGCCGCGCAGGAGATCGTCGAAGGCGCTGGCGAGCGCAAGACCTTCGCGCTCCTCGAAGGCGAGCGGAATGCCGAGCTCGTCGCGCGACAGCGCGATCAGGATCTCGCGATGCCGGTGCGCGAGCTCGGCGAAGTCATATGGCTTCGGCGGCGGAAGACTCTCGATCGGCGCCAATGCTTTTTGCAGCGTATCGATCAGCGCCTGGATGCGATCGAGATCCTCGGCGTTCAGACGCGCGCGCGGTTCTGCCCTATGAAGCGCAGAGACTTCGCTGCGCCACAGCTTGGCAAGCTCTTCGCGAAAACGGTTGAACTCGCGCAAGAGCCCGGCCGTGCCCGCAGGCGGACGTGTGCCGCGCAAGACCGCGAGCTCGAGGTTTTCGATCGCCGCTTTCCAGGCGCCGGGCGCGCGGCCGAGCCGGCACAGCGGATGTTTCAGCATCGCCAGCAGCGTCGGTGGCTCCAGGCCCTTGGTCGCGGCTTCCGCCGCGAGCCGCGCAAAGACGCCGGCGGAGGTTTCCATCAAAACGTCGCCGCCGGAATCGTCGAAGGCGAGATCCCATCGCGTCAGCGCCGCCATCACCCGCCGCGCCAGCGCGCGATCGGGCGTCACCAGCGCTGCCGATTTGTCGAGGTGCCGCGCCTCGCGCATCGCGATGGCGATCGCGAGCGCTTCCATCTCGGGGTTGGGCGCTTCGACCACTGCGAGATTCTTCATGCCGCCTGATATCTTCGCGGCGACATCGGGCTGCTTCAGCCGGTCGTGCCAGACTTCCGTCTTGGCGGAGGGCCGCATCGATTCGGATGCAAGCAGATCGCGGCCGCCTTCTGCCGGCGGCTGCAAAATCTCGATGTCGCTGCGCTTGATGCCGAAGCGATCGAGCAGCGCATGCATCGCATATTGCGGATGGTTCGATGCCGGATGCTCGGCGAACTTGCCGAGCGAGTCGCGCACGCCGCCGATGGTGCGCCAGGCATCGTCGTCGAGATCGGTATCGAGACCCGGCAGCACCACCGCGCCATGCGGCAGGGCGGCGACCGCATGCAGGAATTTTGCCGTGGCCGGCATCGAGCCGGTCGAACCGGCCGCGATCACCGGCCCGCTCGGATGCGCGGTCAGGCGCCTCGCCTCCGCCGCGATCAGGAGATCGCGCCGCGCCGCCGGCTCGATCCGGTTGATCTCGGCGAGATGATTGGGCCAGGCGATGCGCGCGATGCGCAGGAATTCGAGCGAGTGCTGCCAGTAGCGATCGAGGTTATCAGGCACGAGGCCGTCGAGCGCGCTCCAGTCGACGCCGCGCGTCACCATGTCGTCGATGAGGCGTGCGAGATCGCCGGCGAGAGCAAGCGTCGAGGCGGGGCCGCCGACCACCAGCGGCGCCAGCACCGGGCCCTTGGCCCAGGCGGCGACGAGCTGCGCCAGCGTCAACCGTCGCTCCAGCTCGCCAAGCCGTGGCGGAATCTCGAGCGGCGTCGCGCCGGAGAACTGCTCGCCTTCGTCGGCGAAGGCGAGCTCGTCCTCGTCGATGTCGCCGAGCGCGACGATGCGCGGAAGCACGACGGCATCGGTCTTCATTTCATCGAGGAAGATCTCCCGGACGACGCGCATCGCGCGGCGGGTCGGCAGATACAGCGTGGCGTCGGCCAGCCGTGCCGGTTCCTTGCGCGCCTCGAAGCCCTCGACCAGCCGGCCGTCGAGCAGGGCCGTGACGACCGTGCGCAGGAACGGAACTGAGATGGGAACGCTGAAAACGCGCATGGGCTGCCTGATTCGGGAATCAGGGCAATATAGGGAGACGGGCTCGAATGGTCATGGGTGGGAACGAAGTCGTCCCCGTTGTTCGCGGGCTGGCACAAGTGCCGTAGGGTGGGCAAAGCGAAGCGTGCCCACGCATTTTTGCGATCGAAAGAGATGGTGGGCACGGCGCAAGGGCGCCTTTGCCCACCCTACGGCACTGCCGTTGTGGCGAGAGCAGCCCCTAAGCCACGCTCTCCAGAAACGCCTCTTCCGCGGCGTGCACCGCGTCGGGCGTGCCGACATGCATCCAGACGCCGTCGAGGCGCAGGCCGAACAGCCGCTCCTGCTCGTTGGCGCGGTCGAACATCTTTGTCAGCGAGAATTCGCCCTGCGGCGCACCGGCGAAGATCGACGGCGACAGGATCGCCGCGCCTGCATAGACGAACGGGACGACCTCCTTCTCCTTGCGCTTGCGCAGGGCGCCATCGGGCAGCATGCCGTAATCGCCGCGGCCAGTATAACCGATGCTGGTCGCCGTGGGCGCCATCAGCAGCAGGATGTCCATCCGCTCGGGGTCGAAGTTTTCGGCAAGGCGCGTCAGGTTGGAGCGCACGCCATCGATCCAGAGCGTGTCGGAATTGACGTGGAAGAACGGGGCGTCGCCGAGCAGCGGTAGCGCCTTGACCACGCCGCCGCCGGTGCCGAGCACCTGGTCGCGCTCGTCCGAGATGGTCACACGCGGAAGCTGGCGCGATGCGACGTGGTCGATGATCTGGTCCGGCAGGTAGTGCACATTGACCACCGCCTCGCTCACCCCGGCGTGGCCGAGCTTGTCGAGCACGTGGTCGAGCAGCGGCCGACCGGCGACCGGCACCATCGGCTTCGGCATCTTGTCCGTCAACGGACGCATGCGCAGGCCGAACCCTGCGGCGAGCACCATGGCTTTGGTCGGCTTGACGGACATCCTTTGCCTTCTCGGAACTCTTTCTGTCTCGGATCTTATGTCTCGGACCCACTGGTTTCGCGCTTGCAGCAAATCCTAGCACGGGACTTCATCAGTCGCACCGCGTCTCAACCGCCTTAACCACCCGCCGTGACGGTTGTACGACGGGTGTTGCCGTTACGCCCCAACGGATGCGGAACGGGCCTTTTTCTTCCTGTCGCCGATCTTGAGGAAATTGACGCCGATCTGGTCGCCATTGACCCAGGCCAGTTCGCAGCGCCGGTACGCAAGTCCCGTGGACGACAGCAGCAGAAAGAATTCCTTCAGATGCAGGCCTTCGACCGAACCGTCGATGGTCAGCTTGGCGCCGCTTTCGGAGACGTCCTCCATGGTGCAGTCGCGCCGCCAGGTACCGTCGATTCCCATCATCTGGGCCGGTATCCCGCGCTCGAAAACAACCCGGCTGTTGCCGCGCTGATCCGTCTTTACCGCCATCTGCCCCGCTCCAGCCCGTATTTATCCGGCTGCTTCGCCGCCAGAATAGCGACGTCTTGGCTAACAGGCGGTAAATCGGGCCCGAATCAGGCCTGCGGCGGGCTTTGAGGCGGCGGCACGTTGGCGAGATACCAGTCGCGCAGATGGCCGAGTGCGGGATGCGCCAGCGAGCGCTGGAGGTAGGTCCAGATCCGCGGCTGATGTCGCAGATAATGCGGCTTGCCATCGCGGCGGTTGAGCCGGGCGAAGGTGCCGAGCAGCCGCGTGTTCCGCTGCGCCGACATGATCGCGTAGAGCTCGGCGAAGCCGGCCGCATCGAAGCTCGTATCGTCTGCGCGCCGCGCCTTGATGTAGCGCGACAGCAGCGTCAGCTCGATGTTTTCAGGGACGTCGATGCGGGCGTCCTGGAGCAGCGACACCACGTCGTAGGAGTGTGGCCCGAGCACGGTGTCCTGGAAGTCGATCACGCCGACGCGCTCGATGCCGCTGCGCTCTCCGAGCCAGATCAGATTCGGCGAGTGATAGTCGCGGATGATCCAGGTCCTCGGCGAGGCCTGCGGCTTCTTCAGCAGCTCGCGCCACATCGCAAAAAATTCCGCGCGCTTCTCGTCGCTCAACGGCGCGTCGCGATCGGGCAGATACCATTCCGGCATCAACCCGATCTCGATCAGGAGTGCCTCGGTGTCGAAGACGGGGATGGCGTAGGTCTGCCCGTCCAGCGGCAGCGTCTCCGGCAGCGACTTGCCGTGCAGCATCGCCAGCAGGTCGGTCGCGGCCTCGTAGCGCTCGGCGATCGGACGCGGCGGATCGCCCTCGATCACGCCGTCGCTGCCGAAGTCCTCCGAGATCAGGAAGCCGTGGTCGAGATCGAAATGATGGATTGCCGGCGCGGAGATTCCCTGGGCGCGCAGGCCCTCGTCGATCGCGACGAACGGCCGAACGTTTTCGGCGAGATGCACGGCGGCGCTATAGGACTTCCCATTGTAGAGGGCAGCACCATCGGGGCGCTGCGGAAAGTTCATGAGGATGACGATCTCATCGCCGCGGATCAGTCGCGCATAAGATCGGGTCGAGGCGTCGCCGTTCATGCGCCGTCGCGTCGCGTCGATGTAGCCGGATGCGTCGAGGAATTCGCGCAGCGCCTTCAGCCGCGCGACCTGCGCAGCGCTCTTGCCATAGCCGGTGATGTCGGCGGCGCGCGCGTTCGAGCCCAGCGCGGGGCGATGCGTCAGCGCGATGTCGATGCGATCCGCGGGCATGGCCGACGGTGCACGCTCCGGCCATTCGATCAGAACCAGCGTGACGTCCGGCAGCGGCGACAGCCCGATCTCCTCGAGCTCGCTCTCGTCCTCGACGCGGTAGAGATCGGCATGCATCACCGGAAACGGCGGCAGCTCGTAGCCCTGCACCAGCGTGAAGGTCGGGCTCGGCACTTCCAGCTCGTCGTCGCCGGCGAGGTAGCGGATCAGCGCGCGGGCGGCGGCGGTCTTGCCGGCGCCGAGATCGCCGGTGAGGGTGATGACATCGCCCGGTCCGACCAGCAGGGCGAGATCGGCCATCAATTGCGCGGTGGCCGTCTCGTTGTGAAGCGCGACGGAGAATGTGGTGGGGGCGGTCATTCGGCGGCGTCGCGATGCGCCGCCTGGTCGGTCGGGAAATCGCAGATCACGACCGTGCCCCGGCCGACGATCGAATCCACCCGCACCTTGCCGCCATGCAGCTCGACGAAGGAGCGCACCAGCGACAGGCCGAGCCCGGCGCCGCGGTGACGCGAGCCCTGCGAGCGGCTTTCGAACCAGTTGAACACCTTGTCCTTCATGTCGGCAGGTATTCCAGGCCCGGAATCTGTCACAGTGAAGACCACGCTGCGTTCGGTGCGGCGTGCGCTGATTCCGACGGTGGAATCCTGTGGAGAAAACCCGACGGCGTTGGCGAGGAGGTTATAGAGCACCTGCACCACGCGCTTCTCGTCGCCGATGAAGCTGCCGACATCGGGCGCGATCTCGACCTTGAGGCGGATGCGGTCGGTGGCGAGGCGGTCCTGGATGCCCTCGGCGGCGAGCTCGATGGTCTTGCTGACGTCGACGGGCCCGAGTTCCAGCTTCATCGCGCCGGCGTCGATGGTGGCGAGATCCAGGATGTTGTTGGTGAGCGCCAGCAGCGCGTTGGTCGATTTGGTGACGTAATCGAGATATTCGGCCTGTTTCGGCGTCAGCGGCCCGGTCGAGGGGTCGCTGAGGAAATGCGCGAAGCCGATGATGGTGGTCAGCGGTGAGCGCAGCTCGTAGGAGACGTGGTGGACGAAATCCACCTTCATCTGGTCGGCGGCTTCAAGCGCCTCGTTGCGCTCGCGCAGCGCGCGCTCGACATTCTCGGTGTCGGTGATGTCCTGGAACGTCAGCATGGTCGCGCCGTCGGGCAGCGGGCGGATCATGCCGTCGAGCACGCTGCCGTCCTTGCGCTCCAGCTTCAGCGGCACGTCGGCGCGGTTCTCGATCGAGGTGATGGCCTCGCGGATCTGCCGCCAGACCTGCGGCTCGTCGAACAATTGATGACACCAGCCCTCGACGGTCTGGATGTGCGGCTCGTCGCGCATGGCATCGCTCGACAGCTTCCACATCCGCACGAAGGCCGGGTTGAACAGCTGGGCCTTGCCGTTGCTGCCGAACACCGCGACGCCCTCGGCGAGACTGTCCAGCGTCTCGCGCTGGACCCGGATCATGCCGTCGAAGCGGCGGGCCAGCTCGAGGCTCTCGGTGACGTCGTCGAACAGATAGGTGACGCCGCCTTCCGGGTTCGGCGTGGTGACGACCGAGAGCGCGCGGCCGTCGGGCAGGTACCAGGTGTCCTTGGCGGTCTCCACCGCGCGATAGGCCTCGTGCAGCTTGGCCTTCCAGGCGCGGAAATCCGGCTGCTCCGGCAATTTGCGCGCGGCACGAAGCTGGTCGAGCACGCTGGAATCATCGGGATTGGCGTCGAGGAAGGTGCGGTCGAGGTCCCACAGCCGGCGGTAGGAATCGTTGTAGAAGGCAAGGCGCCGATGGCCGTCGAACACGGCGACGCCGGAGGAGAGCTGGTCGAGCGTGCGGCGATGCGCCTCCGCCATCCGCACCAAGGCCGAGCTCAGCGCATCCGCCTCGCTGGCATCGATGGCGACGCCGACGCTGCCGCTGCCGACATTGACGGCGCGGACGTCGTACATGCGCCGCTCGCCGCCGACTACGATCGGCAGCCGCGAGGTGAAGCCGGCGGCATCCTTCAGCCCGCGCTCCATTGCGGCGCGGTCGGCACTGTCGAGCAGCTCGAGCTTGCGTTCATGGGCATCGGTGATGCTGGTCGCCTCGGTGGCGCGGACATAGGCCGGATTGGCGTAGGTGAGCGCGCCGTTCTCGCCCTTGGCCCAGATCGGCCACGGCGCTGCGGCGGCGAAGCCGCGCAGCATCTCGGTCTCGTCCGAGAGCGCCTTGTAGCGCAGATGGGTCTCGGCGAGGTCGCGGCGCAGTCCGGAGAGCTCGCGAATCCGGACGATGGCCTGGCCGCCGATCGCGCGGCCGATGGCTTCCAGCGTGTGGCCATGCGCGGTGGTCAGCGTCAGCTGGAACCCGTCGCCCCGGTCGCGCAGCGCGTCGACGGCATGATCCATCTGCAGCGCGGGTTCCGGCGGCAGCCAGGTTCCGAACGCCAGCACGCGCTGTGGCGAGGAATCGCGCGGCAGCACCATCGAGATGTCGCCGGAGATCTGCGCGCGGTTGTCGCCGGCCGGCCAGGAGATCAGGATCTGCGGCTCGGCGAACAGCAGCGCGCCGAAGCGGTCGGCCTGCAGCTGCAGCTCTCCGATCCGCGCGCGCAGCTGTGCCTCGTTCGCTGCCGTGCGCACCCGCGTCCGCATCAGCAGGATCGCGGCCATGACCGAGAAGCCGAGCAAGGCCAGCGCGGTGGCGAGCACCGCGAGCTCCTGCCGGTTGAAGTCCAGCAAGATGGAAAGCGTGTCCATGAGGTCGGCGGCCTCAGCCGGCGCAGCCGGCAGCAGCGCTGCGAAAGCGCCTCCCAACAAGCTGTTGCGCGCCAACGATGTGCACGACAGCAGCGTCCGACGCATCGACACGATCACGCCTGACATAGTTGCCCCAAGACCGCACGGATTTACGCGCGGCGACCCCCGCCGCACGCGAATCAAAAGACAATACCCCCACCGCGACTCCACCGGTAAGAGTCCAGATCGTGAACGCAAACGCGGCGCCAAAAAAATGCCGGCCGCGCGGTTCCGCACCCACGTCGTTCTTCGGGTGATTCAGCTGGGATTGCCGTGTGTTAGCGGCCGGTGGAGCCGAAGCCGCCGGCGCCGCGATCGGTCGCGGACAAGGCCGCCACGGGAACCAGCGCGGCCTGCACCACGGGGGCGATCACCATCTGCGCGATGCGCTCGCCGCGCTTGATCACGAACGGCGCGGTGCCGTGATTGATCAGGATCACCTTGATCTCGCCGCGGTAGTCGGCGTCGATGGTTCCGGGCGAGTTCAGCACGGTGACGCCGTGCTTGGCGGCGAGGCCCGAACGCGGCCGCACCTGCGCCTCGTGCGCGGGCGGCAAGGCGATCGCAAGGCCGGTCGGCACCAGCGCATATTGACCGGGCGCGAGCGTCATCGGCTCGGCCTCCGGCACCGCGGCCATCAGGTCGAGGCCGGCGGCTTCCGCGGTCTGATAGGCCGGCAGCGGCAGGCCTTCGGCATGGGCGAGGCGTTGCAGTTCGACGGTGACCTTCGTGCTCAAGATGCCGGCTCCAGGGATTTGTCGGTCACGCTTCTGGCGATGTGCGCGACCAGTTCGATGGCGACCTGTTCCTTGGTCATCACGGGCCAGGAATCAACTGCAATCTCTCCGCTCTTGCGGCTGATGAGATGGACAGTGTTGCGATCGCCGCCCATCACACCGGTGGCCGGTGAGACGTCGTTGGCGACGATCCAGTCGCAGCCCTTGCGGGCGAGTTTTGATTTGGCGTTGTCGATGAGGTGCTCGGTCTCGGCGGCAAAGCCGATCACCAGCGGCGGACGCTTGTCGGCCAGTTTCGAGATCGTGGCGAGGATGTCGGGATTCTCGACCAGCTGAAGCGGCGGCATGCCGGCCGCGGTCTTCTTCAGCTTCTGCTCGCCTTCATTGGCGACGCGCCAGTCGGCGACCGCGGCAGCGAAGATCGCGATGTCGGCGGGCAGCGCCGCCTGGACCTGCTCCAGCATCTGCCGTGCCGATTCCACGTGCTTCACCGTGACGCCGGCGGGATCGTCGAGATCGACCGGGCCGCTCACCAGGATCACCTCGGCGCCCGCGGCTTGTGCGGCGGCGGCAATGGCAAAACCCTGCTTGCCGGAGGAACGGTTGGCGATATAGCGCACCGGATCGATCGGCTCGTGCGTCGGGCCCGCTGTGATCAGCACGCGCTTGCCGGCAAGCGGCTTCGGCACCGGCGGCCGCAGCAGGCGCTCGGCCGCATTGGCGATCTCGATCGCTTCCGACATGCGGCCGACGCCGGCTTCGCCCGCCTCCGCCATCTCGCCGGAATTCGGGCCGATCAACACCACGCCGTCGCGCTGGAGCTGCGCGACGTTGCGCCGCGTCGCCGCGTTGTTCCACATCAGCGGATTCATCGCCGGTGCCAGCAGGATCTTGCGGTTGGTCGCGAGCAGGATGGCGCTGGCGAGATCGTCGGCATGGCCGTTGGCCATCTTCGCCATCAGGTCGGCCGTCGCCGGTGCCACCACGATCAAATCGCAGTCGCGCGCGAGGCGGATGTGGCCGGCGTCGAACTCGCTCTGAGGGTCGAACAGGTCGGTGTAGATGCGCTCATGCGAGAGCGCGCTGACGGCGAGCGGCGTCACGAATTGCTGCGCGGCCTTGGTCAGCACGCACCGGACCTCGACGCGGCGCTCCTTCAGCCTTCGGATCAGGTCGAGCGACTTATAGGCTGCGATCCCGCCGCCGATGATCAGGGTGACACTGGCCTCGGGAAGCGCGCCGGTGCGCTGGGGTGTCGGGGCGGAGGATGGGGCCGGGGGTGCTGAAAACGGCGTCAGCGGCTCCTCTCGGCCCTCGATCAGCTCCCGCAGGATGACCCGGACCTCTTCCTCGACCGACCTGCGGTTCTTGGCCGAGCGCAGCCGCAAATAGGTTTTGACGGCATCGTCGAGCTTGCGGATGGTCAGGCTTGCCATGACGCCCCTCCAGCACGGAATGATAGCGATGCTATCATCCGCGTGATTGCAGTGCAATCACAGATTCCGGACGGCGATCAGGATTCCGATGAAGGTTGCGGCGATGATCCAGAGCGCCACGGTGCGCCAGCGGTTCTTGCGGCCTTCGCTGCGGCCCATCGCCGCGATGCTCTCCGGCGACAGTTTTAACCCCTCCCGGGTCATGGTCTCGAGCTGCTCGATGACCTTCACCGAGCGCTCCGCAATCTCCGGCAGGCGCATCAGCACGCGCGCAATGTCCCCGGTCCCGGCAAGCGCGCCCTGCACCCGGCCGATCGGCCCGAGATTGCGCTCGATCCACTCGCGCACCACGGGGTCGGCGACCTTCCAGATGTCGAGCCTGGGATCGAAGCCGCGCGCGACGCCCTCGACCACGACCATGGTCTTCTGCAGCAGGATCAGTTCGGGCCGCGTCGTCATGTCGAACAGGCCGGTGACCTCGAGCAGCAGGGTCAGCAGCCGCGCCATCGAGATCTCCTCGGCGGTGCGGTTGTGAATGGGCTCGCCGATGGCGCGGATGGCCTGCGCGAAATTCTCAACCGAGTGGTGCGAGGGCACATAGCCCGCCTCGAAATGCACTTCCGCCACGCGGCGATAGTCGCGGGTGATGAAGCCGAGCAGGATCTCGGCGAGGAAGCGCCGCTCCTTCATCCCGAGCCGGCCCATGATGCCGAAATCGACAGCGACGAGGCGGCCGGCGTCATCGAGGAACAGATTGCCCGGATGCATGTCGGCGTGGAAGAAGCCGTCGCGCAAAGCGTGGCGCAGAAAGCTCTGGATCACCTTGCGGCCGAGATCGGGCAGATCGACCTGCGCCTCTGCCAGACGCTTGTGGTCGTTCAGCGCAATGCCGTCGATCCATTCCATCGTCAGCACGTTGTGCGTGGTGCGGTCCCAGTCGACGGTCGGCACGCGGAAATCGGGATCGTCGCCCGTGTTCTCCGCCATCTCGGACAGCGCGGCTGCTTCCAGCCGCAGGTCCATCTCCATCGCGACCGAGCGCGACATGGTGTTGATGACCTCGATCAGGCGCAGCCGCCGCGCCTCGGCCGAATAGGCCTCCGCCTTGTGCGCGACGAAGAAGAAATCCGAGAGGTCGCGGCGGAAACGCGAGGCTACATTCGGCCTCAGCACCTTGACCGCAACGGGCTTGCGGATGCAGTCGCGCATCACCTCGCCACGATGCACCTGCGCGATCGAGGCGGCGGCGACCGGCGGGCCGAAGCTCACGAAGATGTCCTTCAGCGGCCGCTCCAGCGAGGTCGCGATCGTAGCTTCCGCTTCCGCCTGCGAAAACGGGGGCAGGCGGTCCTGAAGGCTTTCGAGGTCCCGCGCCATGTTGAAGCCGACCACGTCGGGGCGCGTTGCCAGGAATTGGCCGAGCTTGAGATAGGCCGGACCCATCCGCGTCAGTGCGCGCGAGATTCGTGGTCCCTGCTTGACGCCGCGGCGCTCGACGATGCGCGCGAGCTTCAGCGCAAGCTGGCCGGGGGGCGGCACCAGGCTTGGATCGACCGAGCCGAACACGCCTTCGCGCGCAAACACGAACGCGGCGCGGATGAGGCGCGTAATGTGGGTGAAAGCAGAGATCACAAACGCCAGCCCGAATGCAGTGCGACGATGCCGCCGGAGAGTGTCTGCCAGCTCACGCGGGAAAAGCCGGCCTCGCGGATCATGTCGGCGAAGGCGGCAGGCTTCGGAAACTTGCGGATCGATTCGACGAGATATTGGTAGGATTCGGCGTCGCCCGTGACCATGCGGCCGAGCGGCGGGATCACCTTGAACGAGAACAGATCATAGAGCTTGTCGAGGCCGGGCATCTCGACGGTCGAGAACTCCAGGCACAGGAAGCGGCTGCCGGGCCTCAGCACGCGATAGGCCTCGCGCAGCGCAAGGTCGATCCGCGGCACGTTGCGAATGCCGAAAGCGATCGTATATGCGTCAAAGCTGCGGTCGGCGAAGCCAAGCGATTCGGCATTGCCCTCGACGAAATCGACCTGGGTCTCGAGATGGCGCTTGGCGGCGCGTTCGCGCCCCACCGCGAGCATGTCGGAATTGATATCGCAGACCGTGGCATGGAAGCCGGGGCCGGCCGCCTTGGCGGCGCGGAACGAGATGTCGCCGGTGCCGCCGGCGACGTCGAGCAAGGCGAACGGCCGGTCGCTCCTCGGCGGGTCCAGCGCGTTGATCATGATGTCCTTCCAGACCCGGTGCATGCCACCGGACATCAGGTCGTTCATCAAATCATAGCGAGACGCCACGCTGTGAAACACATCGTTCACCAGCGTCTGCTTGTCCCCCAGGGGAACGTCTTTGAAGCCAAAATGCGTGGTTTCGCCCGGCCGATCCATTACTCTACTCCACGAGGCGGACCATAGCCTGCCCGCCGCAATGGCGCTATCACACCGCCCTCATAAGGTGAATGCCCGACCATGCCTGAATTGCCCGAAGTCGAGACCGTCCGCCGCGGCCTTCAGCCCGTCATGGAGGGTGCAAAAATCCTGGTCGCAGAGGCCCGCCGGCCGGACCTGCGCTTCCCTTTCCAGCCGGATTTCGTGGCCCGGCTCAAGGGGCAGGTGGTCACGGGCCTCGGTCGCCGCGCAAAATATCTCATGGCCGATCTCGCCTCCGGTGACGTGCTGCTGATGCATCTGGGCATGTCGGGCTCGTTCCGCGTCATCAAGCCGGACAACGGCACGGTGCCCGGCGAGTTTCACTATCCGAAGGCCAAGGATTCAGCGCATGACCACGTGCTGTTTCGGATGTCCTCCGGCGCCGACATCGTCTTCAACGATCCGCGCCGTTTCGGTTACATGAAAGTGATCGCGCGCAACGCACTCGAGGACGAGCCGCTGCTGCGTGGGCTCGGACCCGAGCCGCTCGGCAACGAGTTCGACGCCGCGATGCTGGCGCGGTCGTGCGAAGGCAAGGCCACGAGCCTGAAGGCCGCGCTGCTCGACCAGCGCGTGGTCGCCGGGCTCGGCAATATCTATGTCTGCGAGGCGCTGCACCGCTCGCATCTGTCGCCGCGTCGGATCGCGGCAACGCTGTCGACCAAGAAGGGCGAGGCGACGGACCATGCGAAGCGTCTGGTCGGTGCGATCCACACCGTGCTGAACGACGCGATCAAGGCCGGCGGCTCCAGCTTGCGCGACCATCGCCAGACCACCGGCGAGCTCGGCTATTTCCAGCACTCGTTCAAAGTCTATGACCGCGAGGGCGAGAAATGCACGACGCCGCGCTGTGGCGGCACGATCAAGCGCTTCACCCAGAACGGCCGCTCGACCTTCTGGTGCCAAAAGTGTCAGAAGTGACGTAGCCCGGATGGAGCGCAGCGCAATCCGGGTCCAGCCTCTCCGCGGAGAGACTTTCCCGGATTTCGCTTCGCTTCATCCGGGCTACAAGGAGCCCGTCATTGCAATGACGGGTGGATGGAACGCGAAGCGAAGCAATCCGGCCGGGCTGGTGGCCGGATTGCTTCGTCGCTGGGGCCCTTCCGGATGGAGAAGGGCCGGCTGTCGTCCGAGCGATGGCCCCGCTCAGGACACCAGGGGCGTGGTCTCGTCCGCCGCAAGCTCGGTGGCGACGTGCAGCATGCCGTCCGCGGCCGAGATGACCTGGTCGATCAGGAAACTGGTTGTGGCTTCGAGGTCGAGCCGGGTCTCGATCCAGCGCCAGAGGCAGCGGATCTCCTCAGCCGATTTGCCGTTCGGCGCGAATTCGCTCACCGCGAGGCCGTTGGCGAGCGAGTCCTGGTGGTCGTTTCGCATCACGATCAGGGGGCGCGCGAGCACCTCGGCGAGATCGAGCGCGGCTTCCTCGGCGAGCGCACCCGCGGCATTGTCGATGCGCTGGCCGCGGATCGGTGTCTGGTTCAGCACGAAGCTGTAGGGGCGCTTCCAGGCGCGCGCGACGCTCAGCGTCGAGACGGTCGCCTCGATGTCGGCAACGCTCGGGCGGGCCGGGATCAGGCAAAGATCGGAATGGCGGATTGCGGCGGTGGTGGCGGCGGAAAGGCCGGCCGCGGTGTCGACGATCGCGAGCTGGAGGCCGCTGTCGGCCAGCATCTTCAGGCGCGGCTCGATATTGGCGGCGTGATAGATCGGCTCGACGACGACGTCGTCGTTGTTGCGGCGGCGTTGCCAGTTGGAGAGGGTGCCCTGCGGGTCGGTCTCGATCAGGCGGACGGTGAAGCCGGCCTGCTTGGCCGCCAGCGCGAGGCCGATGGCAAGCGTGCTCTTGCCACTGCCGCCCTTTTGGGTGGCCAGTACGATCGTATGCATTTGAAGATCAATCCTTTGGAGTGCCTGGGTCTTAAGGGGAAACGCCACGCGAACGTGCATCGCTTCTCGATGCTGAGCTCTTCTCGCTCAGGACGTGCCCTGCCCGATCCAAAGGGGGACCGCGGATGTCCGAATCAACGGTACGATGATGGCAGAATCGGGAATGCCAGCTAATCCGTACCAATACTGGACCCGTAGTTGTGCCTATGGTGTGCTCGCCGCCTTGAATAGAAAGGGCAGGCGAGATGAGCGGCAACTGGCGCGACCGGACGGCAACCACCTTTGACTGCCAGAAAATGCCGGCGGTCTCGAGCCGCGGCATGGTGGTCAGCAACCATCCGCTCGCCTCCAGTGCCGGCGCCGAGATGCTGGCCGCCGGCGGCAACGCCATCGATGCCGCGATCGCAACCCTGTTCACCCTGACCGTGGTCGAGCCGATGATGGTCGGC
Source organism: Bradyrhizobium liaoningense (assembly GCF_018130825.1). Lineage (GTDB taxonomy): Bacteria > Pseudomonadota > Alphaproteobacteria > Rhizobiales > Xanthobacteraceae > Bradyrhizobium > Bradyrhizobium liaoningense_B. Next base: position 98,387 of record NZ_JAFCJS010000003.1, read on the forward strand.
ATCATCGGCGGCGGCATGGCGCATATCCGCCTCGCCGACGGCAGCCATCGCTTCATCGACGGCCAGAGCACGGTCCCATCGGCGGTGCGCGACACCACCTACACCTCCAAGCCGGGCTCGGCGCATGACGTGTTCGACACCGTCGGCAACGAGAACCTCAACGGTCCGAAAGCGGCTGCCACGCCCGGCTCGCTGAAAGCCTGGTGCGAGACGCTGCACCGGTTCGGCACCATGAGCCTCGCCGACGTGATGCAGCCCGCGATCAAGCACGCCGCGCGTGGCTACGCGGCAACGCCCTATTTGCACGAATGCATCAGCGAGTGCGCGGCCGAGATGCGCAAGGACGAGCCGATCGCGGCGATCTTCCTGCCTGATGGCGAGCCGCTGAAGGTCGGCCAGCGCGTGGTGCAGTCGGAATATGCCGACACGTTGCGCTATATCGCCGACCACGGCGAGAAGGCGCTCTACGAGGGGCCGCTCGGCGACATCCTCGCCGACTACATGGAGAAGACCGGCGGTTTCATCCGCCGCAATGACCTCACGGCTTACAAGACCGTCGAGCGGCAACCGATCCGCGCCGACTATCGCGGCTGGACCATTTTTGGCCCGCCGCCGCCCGCGGCCTCCGGCGTGCATATCGCGCAGATGCTGAACATACTCGAGGGCTACGACATCGAAGGTCTCGGGTTCGGGACATCGGAGACCATCCACTATCTCGCCGAGGTCCTGAAGATCGCCTTCGCCGACCGCGCCGCCGCCAGCGGCGATCCTGATTATGTCGGCGTCCCCGTGGAGAAGCTGACCTCGAAGACCTACGCTGAGGAGCGCCGCCGCGCGATCGATCCGGCGCGGGCGCAGGCCTGGGGCGCCGGCGTGTCGCAGCTCGAAGGCGCGCACACCACGCACATGACGGCGGCTGACAGCTTCGGCAATGTGGTCGCGACCACGCAGACCATCAACAATTTGTTTGGCGCCAAGATCATGATCCCGGGCCTCGGGACCGTCGCCAACAACTACATGAATCTGTTCGATCCGCGCCCCGGCCACGCGCTGTCGCTGGCGCCGGGCAAGAGGGTCACCACCTCGATGTCGCCGATGATGGCTCTGCGTGACGGCAAGCTGCGCTATGCGCTGGGGCTGCCCGGGGGCAAACGCATCTTCCCGAGCGCGATGCAGGCGCTGGTCAATCTGATCGACCACGGCATGAGCCTGCAGGAAGCGGTCGAGGCGCCCAGGGTCTGGACCGAGGGCAATGCGCTCGAGGTCGAGCAGAAAGTGCCAGAGAGTGTGCGTGCAAGGCTCGCGGCGCTTGGCCACAAGGTGCAGCCCGTGGCAACGGTCGCCGGCGGCATGAATGCCATTGCGTTCCACGACGACGGCACCATGACCGGCGCCGCCTGCTGGCGCGCTGATGGCACACCGGTGGGGATTTCGGGTGGGCTCGCGAAGAGTGGGGTCAGGTTCCGGTTGAGCTAGGTCCCGTGCCCCGGACGCGGCGCAGCGCGAAGCGGTGCGCTGCAGAGCCGGGGCCCAGAAACTTCGCCCACCGAATTTGTGGTGGCATGGGTCCCGGCTCTGCGCAGCAACGCAAGCGCGTTGCAGCGCGTCCGGGACACGAAAGCTACTTCCGCACGCAGATCACGCGCACGACGGCGGCTTTCGCGTCAGTCGATGTGCCGTTCGCGGTGACGCCGTTCGCCTTGAGGAATTCGCGCGCCGTTTCCGCGGAGACCATCACCGCCTGCGAGGCGGGCACCGCTGTCGCGGGGCCCGCGACCATTGCCGGCTTCAGCAGCGCGACGCCGGCGAACTTGCCGTCGCCGTCGATTGCGGGACCTCCGGAAAACCCGACCGCCGGTGGCGGCGACAATGCGGAATCGCTCGATGTGACCGGCGCCAGCGCGCCCTTGACGTTCGATACGCCGGCCGCACCGCCTTGGCTCTGCGGATCGGCGATGCCGATGACATCGACATTGGTCCTGGCCGTTCCGCCGGCGAGGCTGAGCGGTTTCAGGCCCCGCGCGCCATAGATGTGCAGCAGCGCCAGATCGTGCTCCTTGTCCTCGGCGAGACGGTCGGCGCTGCCGAAGCCTGCGATGGTGATCGCAAGGCAGCTGTCGGTGACGAGGCGGTCGGCCAGAATCGCGCCGTCGTCGCTGACGACGATGCCGGTGCCGTATTCGACATTCTTGCGCGGCGGCGGTCCGGCCATCGGGGTGGACGGAAATGCGTTGAACGCGCTCGACATCGCGATCACGACCGGCTCGACCGTGTTCTCCATCGCCTGGTCGTAGAGGATCGTCATGATGCGGACCTCGTCGCCCCTGAAGGTGCCGCGTACGTAAAACTTCTTCAGGCCCTGCAAGCCCGACAGCACGAAGAAGTCGGGCTTCACCACGGTGTAGTCGACCTTGCGCCCCGCCGGCTCCTTCTTCTCGGCGTCCGCGAGCTTTGCGGTGGTCGGATTCGCCTCCTTGCGGCGGCTGAGCAGCACCTGCACGGTTCCGGTCGGCGAGGTCCATTTCGAGCCGTTGGCGTCGCTCGCCTGTTGCGGCACCAGCTTTGAGGGAATGCCGAGCCGCGCACCGCTGGTCGGCTCCATCACGATCTTCCAGCCGACGCCGTCCTGTTTCCGACGCGCCGTCTCGGCGAGCGCAGCGCGCTCCTGCGGATTGAGCACGCCGGTCGGCTTGCCGCCCTTGGCCTTCTGGTATTCCTTGATGGCGTTGACCATGCGCTCGCTGACGTCGCCGGTGATGGCGCCGTTATATTGGCCGACCCAGGCGAGGTCGGACTGCAGCGACAGGCGCTCGGCCTGCGCCATGGCATCGGCGGTTTCCGACGCCGTTTGCAGTGCGGGCGGGCGGACCGGGACGGTCTGGACCGGTTTCGGCTTGGTGCCGGGGATCTGCGGCGCCGTCATCTGGGCGTGCGCGCCCGTGGCGGCCGCCAACATCAGTGTTGCCGCAAGCATCGATCTCATGACAAATCCAGCCAGCCCATTGAACGCAATGCCATTCAAGCACATCTCGTTGGTCGCGAACAATGTTGCGGTGGTTCAGGTGGCTGAGAGACCACGAACTGAGGTCCTCATCCTGAGGAGCGGCCCAAAGGCCGCGTCTCGAAGGATGGCCACAGGCGAGATCGGGGCCTTCATGGTTCGAGACGCGCGTTCCGCGCTCCTCACCATGAGGGTTGAGAGGAACGTAGGACGATGCTGAGCCCGGACGAACTCGAACGCTATGCCCGCCATATCGTGCTGCGCGATGTCGGCGGCCCCGGCCAGGCTGCGCTGAAGCGTGCTTCCGTGCTGGTGGTCGGCGCCGGCGGGCTCGGCGCGCCAGCCCTGATGTATCTGGCCGCGGCCGGCGTCGGCACGCTCGGCGTGGTCGATGACGACGTGGTGTCGCTGTCCAACCTGCAGCGCCAGGTCATCCACACCACGCCCGACATCGGCCGTCACAAGGTCGAGAGCGCGGCCGAGCGGATCGCCGCGCTCAATCCGCATGTGCGCTTCGTCGGCCACGCCACCTGGCTCAATGCCGACAATGCGCTCAGCCTGATCGGCGACTACGACCTCGTGCTCGACGGCTCCGACAATTTCTCGACGCGCTATCTCGTCTCCGACGCCTGCTTCTTCGCGCAGCGGCCGCTGATCACGGCCGCGCTCGGCACCTTCGACGGTTCGCTCACCACCATCCGCGCGCATGAGACGAACGAGCAAGGCGAGTTCAATCCGACCTATCGCTGCCTGTTTCCGGAGGCGCCGCCGCCGGGCACCGTGCCGGCCTGCGCCGAGGCCGGCGTCATGGGCGCGCTCGCGGGCGTGCTCGGCTCGATGATGGCGCTGGAGGCGATCCGCGAGATCGTCGGTTTTGGCGACGGCCTCGTCGGCCGCCTCCTGATGATCGATGCACGCGCGATGCGCTTCGAGACGTTGCGCTATGCCCGCGATCCCGCCAATCCGCTCAATGGCGACGGGCCTGTGATCACCGATCTCAGCGCCCATCGCACCTGATCGGCGCGGTTACGCCGTCGCCGGCTTCTCACTGTCGAGATGCGCCATCTGCTCGGCTGCATAGCGCGTGCCGGCTGCGACATTCGGCGGGAAGGCTTTTGCCAGCGCGGCAAGATGCGCCTGCGTCAGCGTCAGCTTGGTCGCGCCGAGCGCTTCGGCCAGACGGCTGCGCGTGCGCGCGCCGATCAGCGGCACGATCTCCTTCCCCTGCGCCGCCACCCAGGCGATCGCGACTTGCGCCGGCGTGGCTCCGATTTCGGTCGCGATGGCGCGCAGCTGGTCCACGAGTGCGAGATTGGCGTCGAGATTTGCGCCCTGAAAGCGCGGCGTCATCAGCCGGTAGTCGCGGCCGGCCTTGCCTGACTCCTTCGACCAGTGGCCGCTGATCAGGCCGCGCGCCAGCACGCCATAGGCGGTGATGGAAATACCGAGCTCGCGGCAGGTCTTCAGGATGTCGCGCTCGATGCCGCGCTCGATCAGCGAATATTCGATCTGGAGATCGGCGATCGGATGAACCGCATGGGCGCGGCGGATGGTGTCGGAGCCGACCTCGGACAGGCCGATATGCCTGATGTAACCGGCCTTCACGAGATCGGCGAGGCCGCCGATGATCTCCTCGATGGGAACGTTTGGATCGAGCCGCGCCGGGCGGTAGACGTCGATGTAGTCGGTGCCGAGCCGCTGCAGCGAATAGGCGAGGAAATTTTTGGTCGCAGCCGGCCTCGTGTCCATGCCGGCGAATTCGCCGGCGGGGCCGCGCAGTGCGCCGTACTTGACGCTGAGCTGCACTTTTTCGCGCCGCACATCCTTCAAGGCTTCGCGGACCAGCATCTCGTTGTGGCCCATGGCGTAGAAGTCGCCGGTGTCGAGCAGCGTGATGCCGGCGTCGAGCGCGGCATACACCGTGGCAATGGCTTCGCCGCGGTCGGCGGGGCCGTAGACCTCGGACATGCCCATGCAGCCGAGCCCGAGGGCGGAGACGGTGGGGCCGGTTGAACCGAGTTTGCGCTGTTCCATGATGGCTCTCCTCGAAAATTGGCGGCGAATGGCGCCGCGTGACGAGGCCAGATATGCGCTTGGGCGATTACGCCGATAAGCTGGACAATCCAGAATGGCTTGTTCACACTGGCGAACAATGGTTACCCCTGACCTGCGTGATCTCGATGCCTTCGTGGCCGTCGCCCGCACCCGCAATTTCCGGCGCGCGGCGGTCGAGATGCGCGTGTCCGTATCGAGTCTTAGCCAGCGGCTGCGGGACCTGGAGGAACGCCTCGGCGTCCGTCTGATGAACCGCACCACCCGCAGCGTCGCGTTGACCGAGGCGGGCGAGCTGCTGCTGTCGCGCGTCGCCCCGGCGCTGCGCGATGTCGGTGATGCCCTGGAGCAGGTGCGGGGCCTGCGCGAGGTCGCCTCGGGCCGCCTGCGCATCAATGCGCCGCCGCCGGCGGTCGATCTGGTTCTGGCGCCCATGGTGGGGCCGTTCCTTGGCGAGCATCCGCAGGTCGATCTCGATATCGTTTCCGAGAGCGGTTTCGTCGACATCGTGAGTGGGGGTTACGACGCCGGCGTGCGCTATGGCGAGCATCTCGCCCAGGACATGGTGGCGATCCCGCTGAGCGGCCCGCAGAGTTACGTCGTCGTCGCGTCGCCCGATTACATCGCGCGCCGTGGCCGGCCGACGCATCCGAAGGATCTGCTCGAGCACGATTGCATCCGCGCCCGCTATTCGAGCGGCGTCATGCATGATCTCGAGTTCGAGAAGGCGGGCCAGATCGTGAAGGTCGATCCGCCCGCAAAGCTGATCTCGACCAATATGAACCTTGCGATGCGCGCGGCGCTCGACGGCGCTGGCGTCTGGGCGACGCTCGATGGCTATGTCGGTGAAGCCGTGAAGTCCGGCGCGCTGGTCAGCGTGATGGAAGATTGGTGCGAGCCGTTTCCGGGCCCGTTCCTGTATTACCCGAGCCGGCGCCAGACGCCGCCCGCGCTGCGCGCGTTCATCGATTTCGTCGCCGATTGGCGCAGGCGCGAGACGCGCAGCCGGTAGACCCTCATGGTGAGGAGCGCGCTCTTGCGCGCGTCTCGAACCATGAAAGGCCCGCATCTCGCCTGTGGCCATCCTTCGAGACGCCGCTTCGCGGCTCCTCAGGATGAGGAGATGAGGGTGTGGCGCGCGGAAATCAGAAACTCAGAGCATGCTCGGCAGCACGCGATCCGGCGGCTTGTGGGCGTCGAGGAAGGTGCGGATGTTGATGATCACCTTCTCGCCCATCTCGACGCGGCCCTCGATCGTGGCCGAGCCCATATGCGGCAGCAGCGTCACCTTGCCCGCCTTGGCGAGCCGCACCAGCTTCGGATTCACCGCGGGCTCGTGCTCGTAGACGTCGAGGCCGGCGCCGCCGATCTCGCCGCCCTCGATCAGCTTGATCAGCGTGTCCTCGTCGGTCACCTCGCCGCGCGAGGTGTTGACGATATAGGCGTCCTTGCGGATCAGCTTCAGCCGCCGCGCCGAGAGCAGATGATAGGTCGCCGGCGTGTGCGGACAGTTCACCGAGATGATGTCCATCCGCGCCAGCATCTGGTCGAGGCTCTCCCAATAGGTCGCGCCAAGCTCTTCGGCGATCTTCGGGGCCACGGGACGGCGGTTGTGATAGTGGATCTGCAGGCCGAAGGCGCGGGCGCGGCGCGCCACGGCCTGGCCGATGCGGCCCATGCCGACGATGCCGAGACGTTTTCCCCCGATGCGGTGACCGAGCATCCAGGTCGGCGACCAGCCGGCCCAGGATTTTCCTTCGGTCAGGATCGAGGCGCCTTCGATCATCCGGCGCGGCACGGCGAGGATCAGCGCCATGGTCATGTCGGCGGTGTCTTCGGTCAGGACCTTTGGCGTGTTGGTGACGGTGATGCCGCGGGCGTGCGCGGCCTCGACGTCGATATTGTCGACGCCGTTGCCGAAATTGGCGATCAGGCGCAGCTTGCAGTCGGGCTGGTTCACGACATCGGCGCTGATGTGGTCGGTGACGGTCGGGACCAGCACGTCGGCGGTGCGCGCGGCTTCCGCGATCTGCTCAGGCGACATCGGCGTGTCGTCGAGATTGATCCGCGCATCGAACAGCTCGCGCATCCGCGTCTCGATCGAATCCGGCAGCTTGCGCGTCACCACGACGAGGGGCTTTTTCTTCACCGACATGTCCTGCTCTCATGAGGCGCCGCATGCCGCCTCTGTCGCCAAAGGCCGGTCGTTCAGGCCTCATTAACCCGGTTGTTCGACACTGGCCTTGCCGTGTCGTCCCCGGCGTTTCCTCTAAGCTCTCCCGAGATTTCCAGCCGGAAAATTGGGACAAACTGGTTGCTCAAGCGCCCGTCCTCTCTAGCAGAAGGCCGGGCCAAGACAAGAACCACGGGTCAAGGCTTGGCGGAACACCCGCGTGGGGCGGGTCAGGGACTGGCGCGGCGGGGTTTTTGGAGTTTGGGGTGAGGGTTCGGCGCGTGGCCGGGTCCTCGACAGGAGACGGGTTGATGGCGTTGGGGCGTTTTTGTTCGGTGATGGCGCTCGTTTGTACCTGGTTGAGCGCCTCGGTCGGCCCCTCGCATTCGGCGAAGGACAATAGCCCGCAGACCGCCAGCGGCTTGCCCGTGCCGCGCTATGTCAGCCTCAAGTCCGATCACGTCAACGTTCGCGCCGGCCCGACCAAGGACAATGACGTGGCCTGGGTCTATACCCGCGCCGGCCTGCCGGTCGAAATTACCGCCGAGTTCGAGAACTGGCGCCGGGTGCGCGATTCCGAGGGCGCCGAGGGCTGGGTCTATCACTCGCTGCTGTCGGGCCGCCGCACTGCAGTCGTCACCATGAAGCACAAGGATGACCTCGCACCGATCTATGACCGGGCCGATTCGGACAGCGCGGTTGCGGCCAGGCTCCAGGCCGGCGTGGTCACGCAAGTGAAGAAGTGCACTGCAAACTGGTGCCGCGTCACCGGCAGCGGCTTTGACGGCTGGATCCAGCAGGAACGCCTCTGGGGTGTGTACTCGGACGAGCAGGTGAATTGACCCAAAGGGTCATCCCGGAGCGATGCGCAGCATCGAATCCGGGATCTCGAGATTCCGGGCTCGGCGCTTCGCACCGCCCCGGAATGACGGGATAAAACAACAATGGCCGGGATAAACCCGGCCATGACGACGAATTCAGCAGATTTGGATCGATCTCAGCGCTTCTTGCGCAGGCGCACGACCATGTCGATGCGGGAGATCTCGTAACCCTCGGGCACCTCCGGCATCTTGGACAGCGCCAGATGCGGATCCTCGATGTCGACCAGCTCGTGGCTGTTCTCGAGGTAATAGTGGTGGTGAGTGGTGACGTTGGTGTCGAAATAGGTCTTGGTGCCGTCGACGCTGACCTGGCGGAGCAGGCCGGCATCGGTGAGCTGGTTCAGCGTGTTGTAGACGGTCGCCAGCGACACCGGGACCTTGGCGAGGGTTGCTTCCTCGTACAGCATTTCAGCCGTGAGGTGGCGCGCACCCTTGCCGAACAGGAGCCAGCCCAGCGCCATGCGCTGGCGCGTCGGACGGAGCCCGGCGGACTGGAGCATTTCATTGACGTCGTGCCAGGGGCAGCCGGTCAGGGCCGGCTGGCGGCCGGACAGGAGGGCCGCCGCATGGACGTCGTCGTCGTGATGGGGCGCGGTATTCTCGCTCATTTCCAGTTTTCGGGCACGCGTGAACAATATCTCCCTGCAATATAAGAATAGAAAGATGCAGATGCAAGTTTCTCGCAACTAGAGAGGTTCTAATCAGGCTTGGAACCGGGCGAGAAGGCCGTCATTCTACCTTCATGAGAGCGCTTTGCCACCGAAATAGCCTGTGTTAGAGAGCCCGCGGTTCCGCTTAGCCGATTTTGGCGCAACCGGGCCTGGAGGCCCGGTCCGCCGTCCATCCGGGCTTGCGGGGGCTGCGCCTGACGACGGCAATCGGCGTTGCTCTCCGACCGAGACGGGGCCCATTTTCGCCAAAGAACGCCGCTCAATCGGAATTTGAACAGAGGCTCGTGCATGCTGAACAGGCGCAACGGTTACGAATATGAAGACTTGCTGGCGTGTGCCCGCGGCGAGATGTTCGGCCCGGGCAATGCCCAGCTGCCGCTGCCGCCGATGCTGATGTTCGACCGCATCACGGACATCAACGACAATGGCGGCGAGTTCGGCAGGGGCCTGGTGCGCGCCGAGCTCGATGTGAAGCCTGACCTCTGGTTCTTCGGCTGCCACTTCAAGAACGATCCCGTCATGCCCGGCTGCCTCGGCCTCGATGCGCTGTGGCAAATGGTCGGCTTCTATCTGGGCTGGATAGGCGGCGAAGGTCGTGGCCGTGCACTTGGCCTGAACGAATTAAAGTTCAGCGGCCAGGTGCTGCCCGAGGCCCGCAAGGTTGTGTACAACGTCGACATGAAGCGCGTGATGCGCTCAAAGCTGGTGCTCGGCATCGCCGACGGGTGGCTTTCGGTCGATGACCAGATTATCTATCGCGCCAAGGATCTGAAGGTCGGCCTGTTCAAGCAGGGCACGAGCCTGGGCTGAGGCGCATCACCAAGAGAGACAACGATTTAGGCGAGGCTGTCATGAGGCGGGTTGTGGTCACCGGGATGGGCATTGTCTCGTCCATCGGAAACAACACCCAGGAAGTGCTTGCGAGCCTTCACGAGGCGAAGTCGGGCATTTCGCGGGCTGAGAAATATGCCGAGCTCGGCTTCCGTTCGCAGGTGCAAGGTGAGCCGACACTCGATCCTTCGACGGTGGTCGACCGCCGCGCCATGCGTTTCCTCGGTCAGGGCGCGGCGTGGAATCACATCGCGATGGAGCAGGCGATCCAGGATTCCGGCCTGTCGCCCGACGAAGTCTCCAACATCCGCACCGGCATCATCATGGGGTCGGGCGGTCCGTCCGCGCGCACCATCGTCGAATCCGCCGACATCACCCGCACCAAGGGGCCGAAGCGCGTCGGACCGTTTGCAGTGCCGAAGGCGATGTCGTCCACGGCCTCCGCGACGCTCGCGACCTGGTTCAAGATCAAGGGCGTGAACTATTCGATCTCCTCGGCCTGCGCGACGTCGAACCACTGCGTCGGCAATGCCTATGAGACGATCCAGATCGGCAAGCAGGACGTCATCTTCGCCGGCGGCTGCGAGGAGCTGGACTGGTCGCTGTCGGTGCTGTTCGACGCCATGGGCGCGATGTCCTCGAAGTACAACGACACGCCCGCCACCGCATCGCGTCCCTACGACGTCAACCGCGACGGCTTCGTCATCGCCGGCGGTGCCGGCGTGCTGGTGCTGGAAGAGCTCGAGCATGCCAAGGCGCGCGGCGCGCGCATCTATGGCGAGATCGTCGGCTACGGCGCGACGTCGGACGGCCACGACATGGTCGCGCCATCTGGCGAAGGCGCCGAGCGCTGCATGCGCATGGCGATGTCGACGGTGAAGACCAAGGTCGACTACATCAATCCGCATGCGACCTCGACGCCGGCCGGCGATCCGCCGGAGATCGAGGCGATCCGCAGGGTGTTCGGCGTCGGCGAGAAGTGCCCGCCAATCTCCGCCACCAAGGCGCTGACCGGCCATTCGCTGGGCGCGACCGGCGTGCAGGAGGCGATCTACTCGCTGCTGATGATGAACAACGGCTTCATCTGCGAGAGCGCGCACATCCAGGAGCTCGACCCTGTGTTCGCCGACATGCCGATCGTGCGCAAGCGCATCGACAACGTGAAGGTCGGCACCGTGCTGTCGAACTCGTTCGGCTTCGGCGGCACCAACGCCACGCTGGTGTTCAGCCGGCTGGATGTGTGAGCCCCCACACCGCGGCTTCTCGGCCTGTAATTGCTGTCTCTGGAATACTGGATCGCCCGCATGCGCGGGCGATGACGTGGGAATGATAGGAGCCGAAAGGCAATGGAAGGTTTGATGAAAGGCAAGCGCGGTCTGATCATGGGCATCGCCAATGATCATTCGATCGCCTGGGGCATGGCGAAGACGCTGCATGCCCACGGCGCCGAGCTCGCCTTCACCTTCCAGGGCGAGGCCCTGGGCAAGCGGGTCAAGCCGCTGGCTGAATCGCTTGGCGTGGATCTGGTGCTGCCCTGCGATGTCGAGGACATCGCCAGCGTCGATGCCACCTTCGCGGTGCTGCGCGAAAAGTGGGGCAAGCTCGATTTCGTCATCCATGCGATCGGCTTTGCCGACAAGAACGAGCTGAAGGGCCGCTACGCCGACACCAGCCGCGAGAACTTTTCGCGCACCATGGTGATTTCCTGCTTCTCATTCACGGAAGTGGCAAAGCGCGCCGCCGAGCTGATGACGGAGGGCGGCAGCATGATCACGCTGACCTTCGGCGCCTCGGAACGCGCGATGCCGAACTACAACGTGATGGGCGTGGCCAAGGCCGCGCTGGAAGCCTCGGTACGCTACCTCGCCTCCGATTTCGGACCGCGCGGTATCCGCGTCAACGCGATCTCCGCAGGTCCCATCCGCACGCTCGCCGGCTCCGGCATCGGCGAGGCGCGCGCGATGTTCGCGTTCATGCAGAAGCATGCGCCGCTCCGCCGCGGCGTCACGCTCGACGAGCTCGGCGGCTCGGCGCTGTATCTGCTGTCGGACCTCTCGGGCGGCGTGACCGGCGAAATTCATTATGTCGATTCCGGCTACAACATCGTCCTGATGCCGAGGCCGGATGATTTGAAGTCGGAATAGACGAAGCTGCCGTAGGGTGGGCAAAGCGAAGCGTGCCCACCATCTGAAACGTGGGCACGTCGCTTGCGCTCCTTTGCCCACCCTACAGGATCTTCGTCCTGGCGGACTGAAGCCGCCTCAGCGGCCGCGACCTCGTCGCACCCCACGATCATGGGGCAGACCCGGCAATAAAATCATGTTTGCTGCGCCCCGGTGGCGCCGCAGGATCGTATCCCGCGGTTCGGGAGGAACGATCGTGCCGAGGATGCGTGCGATATGTCGTGCCGGGGCGCTGGCGTCCGTTGCCGGCGCCGCGCTGCTTTGCAGCAGCACGCTTGCCCGGGCGCAGTCGGCGATCTGGGACACGACCCTCTCCAACACCAACTGGTACGTGCCGACGGCGCAATTGCTGGCCTACGCCGCGCCGAAGACCGGCTTCTCCAACCCGATCCCGATCGGCGACCAGACGCTGTGGTCGCTCGCGACCGCGACCAACGGCGCGTTCACGGGAACGAGCGTTGCCCAGCTCAAGCTTGGGTCGGCGCTGCTGACGGATAGCTCGACCATCCAGGGCTTCGTCACGACTGCGGGCCAGATCACGATGCTGTTCACGCCGACATCGGGCGGCGTGGTCACTGTTGGCCTCGGCCATATGCGGGCCATCAACGGCGTGACCGCGATGGAGATGCAGATGATCACCGGCGACAGCCTGCTGGTGACGCACTGGGCCTACATGCTGCCCTATGACCCCGCGACGTACACGCCGCCGGCTTCGCAGGCCGTCCCCGCCAACTCCGTCCCGCAATGGGCGTGGACATCGGGCACACCGTGGCGGATCGTCAGCTCCACGCTGTTCGGTACCTCGGCACCCGGCCGCTTCGTCATCACCAATTACCAGAACGGATATTTCTGGGGCGCCGGCATCGCGCCCGCGGGAAGCAGCGCCGCGAACTTCACGCTGCTGGGCTCGGTGACGCCTGAAGGCAACGTGCTCTTCAACACGCTCTCGAAAGGCACGCTCGCAAGCCTCTATGGCACGGCCAGAGGCGATGCATCGGGCGCGCAGATGCTGGTCAGCACCTACGATCTCTCGGGCAATCCGACCGGCGGCATCGCCTATCTCTCTTTGGTGCGCCCCTACGGCGAAACGCTGCAAGCGCAGAACAGCCGTGCGGGCCTCGGCGCAGCCGACATGCTCTATCGCTTGTCTGCGACCTCGCTCGGCTGGAGCGGCAGCATGGCGCAAGGCTTCACCGCGCTCGACAATCTCAGCGGTCCCGGTCTCGTCAACGCCGTCAACCAGACCTTGCCCGTCCTCACCGGCGCGGCATCGCAGGCGACCTATTCCACCCAGCGCGTGTTCCAGCAGGCGATGACGGGACGGCTGGACGATGTGCTCGGGTTGAACGCCGGCGTCACACCAGAGCGGAATGTCTGGATGAAGCCGCTCGGCGGTAGTGTCCGGCAAGGGAGTGTCGACGGCGTCCCCGGCTACAACGCCTCCGGCGGCGGCATTGCCGTTGGTGCGGACGCGACGATATCCCCGCGCGCGATACTTGGCGGCGTGTTCGCCTTTTCGCATCAGGCGATCATCGGCAGCGACGACGCCGTCCCGAACCGGCTCGCCATCGATTCCTATCAAGCTGGCGTCTATGGCGCTTATGCACTCGGCCATGGCGTTCAGGTCGACGGCCAGCTCGACGGCGCGCTGAATGACAATGGCGAGAGCCGCTCGCTGACCTTCATCAACAGCACGGCCGGCGCTGGCTATAGATCCTATAGCGCGCACGCCGGTGCGGGTGTTCGCAAGCTGATCCCGATCGAGCCGGGACTTGCGATCGCGCCGTCGCTGCGGCTGGACTATGGCCAGGTTCGCTCGCCCGCCTATCAGGAGGGCGGCGCGGGCGGCTTCAGCCTCAACGTGGATTCGCAAACCTATCGCGAGCTGACGCTGACGGCGGGACTGAAGGGCGCCTATAGGATCGCGAAGCAAGTCTATCTCACCGGCGAGGCCGGTGTCGGCTACAACGCGCTGAACCAGGGCCTTCAGATCAAGTCCGCGTTTGCCGGCGGCGGCGACACCTTCGCGACCTCCGGTCTTGCGCTGTCGCCATGGATCTACTCGACCGCGCTGGGGCTCGTTGCGGCCGACAACAATCGCTTCGATCTCGGCCTCCGCTATGGCCTGTCGGCGACGTCCTCCGGCTTGCTTCAGCAGTCCGGGCTCGCCGTCCTCAAGATCAGGCTGTAAGCGAGATTCTTGTTTGGCGCGTTTTCTTGACGCGAACCGGGGCCCACTTCGCTTGAAAACGCTTTAGCCGGCCGCGATCTTCTCCGCGCGCTGGAACGCCGGCCGCGCCATGCAGCGCGCCAGATAGGCATCGAACGCCGGCCGCGACGGCACCATCTTGAACAGGCGCACCGCAAAATTCAGCCCCGCACCGACCGTGACGTCGGCGGCGGAAAAATCCTCACCGAGAATCCACGGGCCCTTGGCGAGCGCGGCTTCCAGCACGTCGAACACCTGCGTCGCGCTGCCCCAGGCCGCGGTCGAGGTCGGGATCTCGATCTTGGTGAAGATCTGGATGATGGCGGGCTCGATGCAGCCGGGCGAGAAGAACAGCCATTGCAGATAGCGCGCGCGGCGCGGATCGGTCACCGCGGGCGCGAGCTTGGTCTCGGGATAGCGGTCGGCGATGTAGGCGCAGATTGCCGCGGCTTCGCCGAGCGCGGCATCGCCGTCGTTGAGCGCCGGCACCTTGCCCATCGGATTGATCTTCAGATAGTCCGGTGCCTTCTGCGCCCCGGTCGAGATGTCGGTCAGCACGCGCTCGTAGGGCAGGCCGCTCTCTTCCATCAGCCAGAGCGTCGTGAACGAGCGCGAGCGGGGCGACCAATAGAGCTTGATCATGGCGGGAACCTTTCATCGGAGGAAGGTCAACAGCGCGCAATTCATGCCGCGTTTGCCGCGCATCCGCAACGCACTACGCCTAGGCAGAAGGCAAGCGGCGTGAACGACATGTGGGTCAACGTTCTCCGGCGTCGCTTTGACTCGCTGCTGATCGAACACCGAGCAAAAGCGGCAGCGTCTTGTCGAGGCTTTCGGTCAGCAGGGCGCGCACGCCGTCGCGCAGTGCGGGATTGTCGGCGGCATCTTCAGGGCGCGCTGGAAACGATTCTGCGGGTAATTCGCGATAGGGGCCGCCGATTTGCCTGCCCAGAAGCCTCTGCACCACCAGGGAATGATGCACGTTGATCAGCGCAGAGCTCTGTCTGACAACGGAGAAGTCGCGCCCGTCAAAGATGCGGATAAACGCCAGGGCATAAAGATAGATGCGACGCCCTAGCACTACATCCTGGTTGAGGATGCCGAAACCGCGGACCGTATAGTTCGATGTCCCGATAGGGCTGATTGAATTGAGGATCTGGATGTAGTGCCGGCAATTCGTTCCTTTCACGACCTCGCGCATGTATCCGGCCAGCTCCGCGTTGAGATCGCGGAACAACCTGTCCTTCAATGTGTCCTTGGACTCATCGCGGGGAGGAAATTTCGCCGGGTTGTAGGGGATTCTCAGAACGGACACGCCGGCAGGGACCGCGGCGCGAGTCCGCGCGAAGATCAGATCGTTGAGCCCCCAGCCCGGGATCGGGATCACCATCTTCTTGTTCTGGAATACGGTGAGGCCGGTCGTCAGCACGGTGAACTCATCGCCGGTGGTGACCACGACACCGAAGTCGCACGAGCCGCCGACCACGGGAGCCGGCTTGCCTGTCGCTTCGCTTCGCGTGGTTACCTTGCCTTTGGCCGTGCTCGTCTTTGGCGCTGCCTGGGCCTCAGCCCCCGCCGTCGAGAGCAGATGAGCCGCGACGATCATTGCGACGGCCTGCATCGCCTTGATCATCGCCTTCTTACGAGCCTGGCTTCCCTTCAGCATCGTCACGGCGCGAAATACGGCGGCAAGATCTTGTCCAGCCGCTGGGTCAGAAAGTCGCGCGTGGTGTCGCGCAGGGTGGTGTTGTTGGCGGAGTCCGTGGCCGTCTCCGGAAACATCGACTTGTCCACTTTCTGCAAGAGCTCGTTCGAGACGAAGTTGTCCGCCATATGCTTCATGACACCTTCGAACGTTACGGCCGGGCCCTTCATGATTTCGAAGGTGCGGCCGTCGACCCATGTCACGCCGATATAGGCGAAGACATACGCGTAGGAGATGAGACCGACGCCCCTGCTGAAGATGCCGACGCCGCTGAGCGACTGGTTGGTTCCGTCTAGCTGTCCTTCGCTGCGCATGATGACGAGATAGCGCTCGCAACCGGCATTCCCCGCGACCTGTCGGATCAAGTTCGACAGCTCTTCGCCTCGATTGCGGAACAGGCCGGATTTGGGGTGATAGTAGGAATCGAGCGCGCCTTTGGCGTAAGTGATGCGTCGCACCGGCGTGCTGCCTGCGGCTGCCCGCGCCCGCGCAAAGACGAGATCGTCAAGGCCCCAGGATACCGGGACTTCTGCATAGTCGTTGCCGAACACGGTCAGGCCGATCTTCTGGACGACGAAGATGTCCCCCGTCCCCGCAATCACGCCGACGCCACAAGGACCGGCCGTCGCGGGCTCCGCCGGCTTGGCTGTCGCTTTTGGCTTCGCCGTCGCTTTCTTGGCCGCCGGCTTTGCCGGCGTTGCAGCTTGAGCGGGAGGCGCGGTGGGTGCGGGAGGAGTTTGCGCGGCTGCCGGAGTCAAAATGGGCAGGAGCGCGATCAGCGAGGCAGCAATTCGAAACATGGATTCCAGGAGACCACAGCAGGAGAATGTCGGACGCGTCACACTAGGGTGCGACCGCAACAACCGCAAGCTGCAGCCGGAGATCGCTGTCTATTCGCTGGGCCGTTGCCGCTTCCACCGGTAGTATTTCATCACGAACCCGTTCGACGGTTCGATCTCTTCCTTCTCGAACACAAAACCTTCGCGCTCGTACCAGCGCCAGGCCTTTTCGTTTTCGCGCACGCAACGAAGATGCATCTCGTCCGGCATTTGCGTTCGCGTGAAGGCGAGCAATTGCCGCCCGACCGATTGGCCCTGATAGGCAGGCGCGACGAACAGCATATCGAGATAGAGCTTTGGCAGGTGCAGCGCGAGCATCGCGCCGATCGTGCCGTTATCGTCGGCGACGAACAGGCTCCAGCCGTTCTCCATCTCGCGCCGGATGCGCGCGCGCAAATTTGCCAGCAGGAATTCGCTGGCCTCGCCAAGCCCGGTCGAGACCCAGCTCTCCATCCAGACGCGACCGATCTCGTCGTATTCGTCCGCGCGGGCAGGGCGGATGACGGGTTGCGACATCCGAGCTCAAGCCCTTTGGCTGCGCACGGATTGCCGTGCGCGTACCTTGCCGGCCGACAGGCACACCACTTCGGAGATCTGCAGCAGCTGCCGCGCCAACGGGCTGGTCTTGCGCCAGACCATGCCGATGGTGCGTGAGGGCTCGGGATCGCGAAAGCGCGTCAGCGAGACCGAAGCCGATCGCGTCTCCACCGGCACCGCCATTTCCGGGATCAAGGTCACGCCGATGCCGGCGCTGACCATCTGCACCAGGGTCGACAGCGAATTCGCGTCCAGCATCTCGCGCGGCGGCGCCGACTGCATGTTGCAGAACGACAGCGCCTGGTCGCGGAAGCAGTGGCCCTCCTCGAGCAGCAGCAGCCGCATCTCCCGCATCATCTCGCGCGAGGGCGCCGGCGTCCCTTCATCAGCGCCCGGCCGCACCAGCAGGAATTTCTCCTCGAACAGGGCGACCTCGGTGAGCGAGGGCTCCGACACCGGCAGCGCGACGATGGCGGTGTCGAGCCGTCCCTCCACCAGCTCCTGGATCAGCCGCGGCGTCATCGTCTCGCGCACGCGGATGTCGAGCTCCGGGTGCATGCGCGTGAGGTTCTTGGTGATCGTGGGCAGCAGGTATGGCGCGATGGTCGGGATCATGCCGATGCGAAGCCGGCCGGCGAAGCGGTCCTGCGAGGCCCGGGCGAAATCGCCGAGCTCGTCGACCGAGCGCAGGATATCGCGAACCCGCTGGGCGAGTTCCTCGCCGAACCGGGTCAGCGCGACCTGCCGCGCGCTGCGCTCCAGCAGCAGGCCGCCGAGCGTCTCCTCCAGTTCCTTGATCTGCATCGACAGGGCCGGCTGTGAGATCGAGCAGGACTCGGCCGCACGCCCGAAATGGCCATGGCGCGCCAGCGCATCGAAATACCGGAGCTGGCGCAGCGTCAGATTTATCATAAGAAAATCCTATCGCAGCGATCATTAAAGTCAACTTCACCTGATAGGAGGCGGCGCTTAGAGTGGTTCTACCTGGTCAAAGGCGCCGTCGGACGCCACCAGAGGAGGTAATCATGGACGACACTTCGAAGTGCCCGTTTTCGGGCGGAAAACCCACGCGCGTGAACCGCGACTGGTGGCCCACCCAGCTCAGCATCGAGATGCTGCACAAGAATTCCGACCTGTCCGATCCGATGGGCAAGGAGTTCGATTATGCCAAGGAATTCAAGTCGCTCGACCTGAACGCAGTCGTCAAGGACCTCACCGCCCTGATGACGGATTCGCAGGAGTGGTGGCCGGCCGACTTCGGTCACTATGGCGGCCTGATGATCCGCATGGCCTGGCATAGCGCGGGTACCTACCGCATCACCGACGGCCGCGGCGGCGCCGGTGCCGGTCAGCAGCGCTTTGCGCCGCTCAACAGCTGGCCCGACAACGCCAACCTCGACAAGGCGCGCCGTCTGCTCTGGCCGATCAAGCAGAAATACGGCCGCAAGATCTCCTGGGCCGATCTGATGGTGCTCGCCGGCAACGTCGCGCTGGAATCGATGGGCTTCAAGACCTTCGGTTTCGCCGGTGGCCGCGCCGATGTGTGGGAGCCGGAGGAGCTCTATTGGGGTCCGGAAGGCACCTGGCTCGGCGATGAGCGCTACAGCGGCGAACGTCAGCTCGCCGAACCGCTCGGCGCCGTGCAGATGGGCCTCATCTACGTCAACCCGGAAGGCCCGAACGGCAAGCCGGATCCGGTCGCCGCGGCCAAGGACATCCGCGAGACGTTCGCCCGCATGGCGATGAACGACGAAGAGACCGTCGCGCTGATCGCCGGCGGCCACACCTTCGGCAAGACCCATGGCGCGGGTGATCCCTCGCTGGTCGGACCGGAGCCGGAAGCAGGCGCGCTGGAAGATCAGGGCCTCGGCTGGAAGAGCAAGCACGCGTCGGGCCTCGCGGGTGATTCCATCACCAGCGGTCTCGAGGTGACCTGGACGACGACGCCGACGAAGTGGAGCAACAACTTCTTCGAGAACCTGTTCAAGTACGAATGGGAGCTGACGAAGAGCCCGGGCGGCGCGAACCAGTGGACGGCCAAGGGCGCCGACGCGATCATTCCCGATGCCTTCGACAAGTCGAAGAAGCACCGGCCGACCATGCTGACGACCGACCTGTCGCTGCGCATGGATCCGGCCTACGAGAAGATCTCGCGCCGCTTCCTCGAGAATCCGGCTCAGTTCGCGGACGCCTTTGCCCGCGCCTGGTTCAAGCTGACCCATCGCGACATGGGCCCGATCCAGCGCTATCTCGGCCCGCTGGTGCCGAAGGAAGCGCTGATCTGGCAGGATCGGATTCCGGCCTTGAACCACGAGCTGGCCAGCGACCAGGACATCGCTTCGCTGAAGTCGAACATCCTGGCCTCGGGCCTCTCGGTCTCCGAGCTGGTCTCGACCGCCTGGGCGTCGGCCTCGACGTTCCGCGGTTCGGACAAGCGCGGCGGCGCCAATGGCGCGCGCATCCGCCTTGCTCCGCAGAAGGATTGGGAGGTGAACCAGCCGGCCCAGCTTTCCAAGGTGCTCGGCAAGCTCGAAACGATCCAGAAGGAGTTCAGCACCGGTGCGAAGAAGGTGTCGCTCGCGGACCTGATCGTGCTCGGCGGCACCGCCGCGGTCGAGAAGGCCGCCAAGGATGCCGGCGTCGACGTCAAGGTCGGCTTCACGCCGGGCCGCATGGACGCCTCGCAGGAGCAGACCGACGCGGAGTCCTTCGCGCCGCTAGAGCCGCGGGCCGATGGCTTCCGCAACTACATCGGCAAGAAGCATCAGTTCCTGCAGCAGGAAGAAGCCCTCGTCGATCGCGCGCAGCTGCTCAAGCTCACCGGGCCTGAACTGACCGCGCTGGTCGGCGGCCTGCGTGTGCTCGGTGCCAATGCGAACGGCTCGAAGCACGGCGTGCTCACCGCGAAGGTGGGAACGCTGAGCAACGACTTCTTCGTCAACCTGCTCGACATGAGCGCGCAGTGGACGCCGGTAGCCGACGGCAGCTACGAGGCTCGCGACCGCAAGACCAACGCGGTGAAGTGGACCGGCACCCGCGCCGATCTCATCTTCGGCGCGCACTCGCAGCTCCGCGCCTTCGCCGAGGTCTATGCGACCTCGGACGCCAAGGAGAAGTTCGTCAAGGACTTCGCCAAGGCCTGGACCAAGGTGATGAACCTCGACCGCTACGACATCGCGGCGTGAGCTGCAGCTCCCTCTCCCGCTTGCGGGAGAGGTGACTTCCCGTAGCCCGGATGGAGCGGAGCGCAATCCGGGACGCCGGTCCCGCATTCCGCTTCGCTTCATGCGGGCTACGGACTGCGGAGAGGCGATACGTCAAACACAAATAAAAAGGGCGGCCCTTCGGCCGCCCTTCGTTTTTCTGGACTGTAGCGAGACCTACTCGCCGGCCGCTTCGCGCGGGGCCTTCTCGCCCTCGCCGCCCTTGTCCTTGCCCTCGAGGTCTTCGCCGGTGGTCTGGTCGACCACCTTCATCGACAGGCGGGTCTTGCCGCGATCGTCGAAGCCGAGCAGCTTGACCTTGACCTTGTCGCCTTCCTTGACGACGTCGGAGGTCTTCTGCACGCGTGCCGAAGCGAGCTGGCTGATGTGGACGAGACCGTCCTTGGAGCCGAAGAAGTTCACGAAGGCGCCGAATTCCATCACCTTGACGACGGTGCCGTCATAGATCTGGCCGACTTCGGGGTCGGACGCGATCGACTTGATCCACTTGATCGCGGCCTTCATGGCCTCGCCGTCGCTGGAGGCGACCTTCACGGTGCCGTCGTCCTCGATGTTGACCTTCGCGCCGGTCTTCTCGACGATCTCGCGGATCACCTTGCCGCCGGTGCCGATCACTTCGCGGATCTTGTCGGTGGCGATCTTGAAGGTCTCGATGCGCGGCGCGTATTCGCCGAGCTCGGCACGGGCTGCGGTCAGCGCCTTGGACATCTCACCCAGGATATGGATGCGGCCGTCCTTGGCCTGGGCCAGCGCCACCTTCATGATCTCTTCGGTGATGCCCTCGATCTTGATGTCCATCTGGAGCGAGGTGATGCCCGCTTCCGTGCCGGCCACCTTGAAGTCCATGTCGCCGAGATGGTCCTCGTCGCCGAGGATGTCGGAGAGAACCGCAAAGCGCTTGTCTTCGAGGATCAGGCCCATCGCGATGCCCGCGGTCGGCCGCTTCAACGGCACGCCGGCATCCATCAGCGCGAGCGAGGCGCCGCAGACCGAAGCCATCGAGGACGAGCCGTTGGACTCGGTGATCTCCGACACCACGCGCGTGGTGTAGGGGAATTCGTGGTGCGGCGGCAGCACCGGGTGGATCGCGCGCCAGGCCAGCTTGCCGTGGCCGATCTCGCGGCGCTTGGTGCCGCCGAGGCGGCCGGTCTCGCCGACCGAGAAGGGCGGGAAGTTGTAGTGCAGCAGGAACGTTTCCTTGTACGTCCCCGACAGCGCGTCGATGTACTGCTCGTCCTCGCCGGTGCCGAGCGTGGTCACGACCATCGCCTGGGTCTCGCCGCGGGTGAACAGCGCCGAGCCGTGGGCGCGGGGCAGCACGCCGACTTCGGCGACGATGTTGCGGACGGTCTTGCTGTCGCGGCCGTCGATGCGCTTGCCGGTGTCCAGGATGTTCCAGCGAACGATCTTGGCTTCCAGCTCCTTGAACACGGCAGCGATGCGGAGCTTGTCGTATTTCGGCTCCTGCCCTTCGGGGAAGTAATGGGCGATCACCTTTTCCTTGACCTTGCCGACCGCAGCGTAGCGATCCTGCTTGACCGGAATGGCGTAGGCGGCGCGCAGCTCCTGCTCGACGAGGCCGAGCATCTCCTTCTCGAGCGCGGCGTTGTCGATCACGGTGACTTCGCGCGGCTCCTTGGCGGCCTTCTCGGCGAGCTCGATGATCGCGTTGATCACCGGCTGGAAGTGGCGGTGACCGAACATCACGGCGCCGAGCATGATGTCTTCGTTCAGCTCCTTGGCTTCCGATTCCACCATCAGCACGGCGTCGGCGGTGCCGGCGACGACCAGGTCGAGCTGGGTGTCGACCATCTCGTCGAGCGTCGGGTTGAGGATGAACTCGTCATTGGCGAAGCCGACGCGCGCAGCGCCGATCGGGCCCTTGAACGGAGCGCCGGAGAGCGTCAGCGCAGCCGACGATGCCACCAGCGCGACGATGTCGGGGTCGTTCTCCATGTCGTGCGACAGCACGGTGGCGATCACCTGGGTCTCGTTGCGCCAGCCGTCGACGAACAGCGGACGGATCGGACGGTCGATCAGGCGGGAGACCAGCGTCTCCTTCTCGGTCGGACGGCCCTCACGCTTGAAATAGCCGCCGGGAATGCGGCCGGCAGCGTAGGTCTTCTCCTGGTAGTCGACGGTCAGCGGCAGGAAGTCGACGCCTTCGCGCGGCGCCTTCGCCGCGACGACGGTGGCGAGCACCACGGTCTCGCCGTAGGTGGCGATGACGGCGCCGTCGGCCTGACGGGCGATCTTGCCGGTTTCGAGCTTGAGAGGGCGTCCGCCCCAGTCGATCTCGACCGAATGCTTATTGAACATAGATGTCTTCTTTCATGGTTCTCGAAAGAAGGGACGGCTCGGAAAAACAAAAACCATGCGCAAGATTGCGGGATGCTGATCGAAGCGGGCGATCAGCGTCCTGCGATCCTGCCATGGTTTTTGGATTTCGGATGGCGTCCATCCTTTCGGGTCATACGGGCGCCTTGCCCGTTGTGCCCAGCCGCCGGATTGCTGCTGGACTGTCAGTCGGCACGAATGCGAACACCGAATTGCGGTCTTCGCCCTTCGTGCCTCGGGTGCTCGCCGTCAACGGCCCGCACCCGACGCGCACGCAGCCTCGATCAAAAACCTTTACACAAATGCTTTCGTTCGAAACCACGCGCGAAAACGCGCGCCGTTGGCGCGCGCAGAGCTCTTAACGACGAATGTTGTGCTTCTCGAGCAGCGCCTTGTACCGCGCCTCGTCCCGCTTCTTGAGGTAGTCGAGGAGCGAGCGGCGGGTCGAGACCAGCTTCAAGAGACCGCGACGCGAATGGTTGTCCTTCACGTGGGTCTTGAAATGGTTGGTGAGGTTGTTGATGCGTTCCGACAGGATCGCGACCTGAACCTCGGGCGAGCCGGTGTCGCCGGCCTTGGTGGCATTCGTCTTGATAACTTCCGCTTTGCGTTCTGCGGCAATCGACATCGTCAATTTCTCTCGTTGCGACCGGGGCTGGCAGTCAGGCCGGTCAGGTTGAACACACGCTTGGGGATGATTTCGCCATTGCCAACTTCGGCAAGCGCCAAAAGACGGCCTGCCACCGTGACATAGACTGTGCCGCTACAAGTGGGCGCATCCCGTCCGCGCAACAAAACGGCTTGGCCCCGATGGAGCCTTGCCGCATCAGCCCGAGTGACGGCCAGTGCCGGGATGTCGTCCAGCGCGGTCTCAACGGGCAAAAGCGCGTCGGCGAGGCTGCCCTCGCCGGACGCGGCTCTATCGCACAAAGCCTCCAACTGATCCAGCGGAATCATGTCGTTTTCGCCAAATGGGCCGACCAGGGTCCGCCGGAGCGCGCAGATATGGCCGTAAGTGCCGAGAATCCGGCCCATATCGCGGGCGAGCGCGCGGACATAGGTGCCCTTGCCGCACTCGGCCTCGAACACGGCCCGGTCGTTATCTGGTTGATCTACAAGGGCTAAATGATGAATCTCGACCGGGCGGGGGGCCAGCTCCACGACCTCGCCGTCGCGGGCGAGGTCATAGGCGCGCTCGCCCTGGACCTTGATCGCCGAATAGCGCGGTGGGATCTGCTCGATCACCCCGGTGAAGCGGGGCAGCAGGGCCAGGATGGCGTCCCGGGTCGGGCGCTGGTCGGAGGTCGCGGTCACCCGGCCCTCGATGTCGTCGGTGTCGCGCTCCTCGCCCCAGCACACGGTAAACTGGTAGCGCTTGCGGCCGTCCATCACAAAGGGAACCGTCTTGGTGGCCTCTCCGAGCGCGATCGGCAGGCCGCCGGAGGCGAGCGGGTCGAGCGTGCCGGCGTGTCCTGCGCGCTTGGCGTTGAACAGGCGCTTGAGCACGGCGACCGCCTGCGTCGAGGTCATGCCGATCGGCTTGTCGAGCACGACCCAGCCGTGGACGTCGCGGCGGTCGCGGCGCGGCTGGTTGCCCTTCTGCTGCTTGGCGCGCGGATCGTTGTTGATGCGGCGCGGCTCCTGATGCGGCTGGGAATTGCCGCCCATCTCCGCAAAATTATTGTTCTGCACATCGCGCTGATCGGCCTCGTTGCCGTCGATCGTGCCGTGAGCCGGGTCCATCGTCATTGCTCTTCTTCCCGATCCGAATCCGGATCCTGTTCCAAGTCCTGTTCGAGATCCTTCTGCACCGCAGGTGTTCGCAAAAGCTTCTCGATCCGTTCCGCCTCGTCGAATCGTTCGTCGACGCGGAAGCGAATGTCAGGTGCAAATTTCAGGTTAACGCGCCGCGCGACTTCGCCGCGCAGGAATTTCTTGTTGCGCTCGAGCGCAGCGATGACGATCTCGGTGTCGCGTCCACCGAGCGGCATCACGTAGATTGTTGCGAGCTTCAAATCGGGCGACATCCGTACCTCCGGCACGGTGATGATGTGGCCTTCGAGATCCGCATCATGCACGTTGCCTTGCGCCAGAATCTCGGCCATCGCATGGCGAACCTGCTCGCCGACACGCAGCTGACGCTGCGAGCCGCCGGGCGCGGAACTTTTTTTCTGGTGGTGGCGGGGCATAGTTTGGAAATCACCTCGTCATGCCCGCGTTTGGGACACGGGCATTGTCATTTGTCCTGTTGAAACGAAGAGGCGCGGATGGCCGGAAAAATCCGGCCATCGCACTCCTGCAATTTCAGCTCAAAAAGATCCGAACGCTTCGGTAAGATTTGGACTTACAGGGAGCGCTGGATCGTCTCCACGCGATAACACTCGATCACGTCACCGGCACGCATGTCGTGATAGTTCTCGAAGGCCATGCCGCATTCCTGACCGGCCTGGACTTCCTTCACCTCGTCCTTGAAGCGCTTCAGCGTCGACAGCTTTCCTTCGTGCACGACGACGTTGTCGCGGATCAGGCGCACATTGGCGCCGCGTTCCACGGTGCCGTCGGTGACACGGCAGCCGGCGACCTTGCCGACCTTGGAGATGTTGAAGATCTCAAGGATCTCGGCATTGCCCAGCATGGTTTCGCGCAAGGTCGGCGCGAGCAGGCCGCTCATCGCCTTCTTCACGTCGTCCACGAGGTCGTAGATGATGTTGTAGTAGCGGATCTCGATGCCGTTGCGCTTGGCGGCCGCAGCGGCCTCCTTGTTGGCGCGAACCGAGAAGCCGATGATCGCGGCGTTGAAACCTTCCGCCAGCGTCACGTCGGATTCCGAGATGCCGCCGACGCCGGCATGCAGGATGCGGGCGGCGACTTCGTCGGTGCCGAGCTTCTCCAGCGAGCCGAGGATGGCTTCCAGCGAGCCCTGCACGTCGGCCTTGACGATCAGCGGGAATTCCTTGCGGCCCGCCGTCTTCAACTGCGACATCATCTGCTCGAGCGAGCCGCGCATGCCGGAGATCGAGGCAGCCGCATTCTCGCGCTTCTGGTGCGCGCGGTAGCTGGTGACCTGGCGGGCGCGGGCTTCGTTCTCGACCACAGCGAGACGATCGCCGGCTTCCGGCGGACCGTTGAAGCCGAGCACCTCGACCGGTACCGAGGGACCGGCCTCCTGCACCGTCTCGCCCTGATCCGAGATCAGCGCGCGGACGCGACCCATCTCGGCGCCGGCGACGATGATGTCGCCGACACGGAGCGTGCCGCGCTGGACCAGCACGGTGGCGACCGGACCACGGCCACGATCGAGCTTGGCTTCGATCACGGTGCCTTCGGCCGGACGCTCCGAATTGGTCTTCAGGTCGAGGATTTCGGCCTGGAGCGCGATCATCTCGAGCAGCTTGTCGAGATTGGTCTTGTTCTTGGCGGACACTTCGACGTCGACGACTTCGCCGCCGAAGGATTCCACCTGCACCTCATGCTGGAGCAGCTCGGTGCGCACGCGCTCCGGCTTGGCATCGGGCTTGTCGATCTTGTTGATGGCAACGATGATCGGCACGCCTGCCGCCTTGGCGTGATTGATGGCTTCGACCGTCTGCGGCATCACGCCGTCATCGGCCGCGACCACCAGCACGACGATGTCGGTGACCTTGGCGCCGCGGGCGCGCATCGCGGTGAATGCGGCGTGGCCGGGCGTGTCGATGAAGGTGATCTTCTTGCCGGTTTCGGGCGAGGTCACCTGATAGGCGCCGATATGCTGGGTGATGCCGCCGGCTTCGCCGGAGACCACGTTGGCATGACGGAGCGCATCGAGCAGCGAGGTCTTGCCGTGGTCGACGTGGCCCATCACGGTCACGACAGGCGAACGGGTCTCAGTGTCGGTGGAATCGTCGACCTGGTCGAACAGGCCTTCCTCGACGTCGGAGGCGGCAACGCGCTTGACGGTGTGACCGAGCTCCTCGGCGATCAGCTGCGCGGTGTCGGCGTCGATCACGTCGGTGATCTTGTGCATCGCGCCCTGCTTCATCAGCATGCGGATGACGTCGACCGCGCGCTCGGCCATGCGGTTGGCGAGTTCCTGGATGGTAATCGCTTCCGGAATCGTCACCTCGCGGATGAGCTTTTCCTTCGGCTCGTTCGAGGCGTGGCCCTTCAGGCGCTGGGTGCGGCGGCGGAACGAGGCGATCGAGCGCTCGCGCACCTCGTCGGCATTGAGCGCGGTGACGACGGTGAGGCGACCGCGTTCCTTCTGCGGGCCGGGCTTGTGGGTCGTCTTGGGGGCTGCCGCAGGACGCACAGCGCCGCCGGGACCGCGGCGGATCTGGCGCGGACCATCGTCCTCGTCCGGTCCGGCTGCGACTGCGGGGGCGCGACCCAGCGGGCCACCGCCGGCCGGCCGTTGCGTGGTCGTTCCGGGGCGCGCGGTCGTTGTTCCCGGACGTGCCGTCGCGGGGGCGCCGGGACGCGCTGCGGGCGCGCTGGTGGGACGCGGCGCGGGAGCGGCCGGGGCCGCAGCCGCCGCAGGGCGGGGAGCGGACGGCTGCTCACCTTCGCCAAAGCGCTTCTTGGCCTCGGTCTCGGCCTTCCGCTTGGCTTCGTCCTCGTGACGATGGCGCTCTTCCTCGGCCTTGCGGCGCGACTCGGCGGCCTCGCGCTCGGCGCGTTCGGCGGCCTCGCGGACGGCGCGGCGCTGGGCCTCTTCCTCGGCCTGGCGGCGCTCTTCGACTTCGCGCACCTTGGCATCGGCCAGCGCGCTGGCGCGGGCGGAACGTTCGTCCTCGGTCAACGTGCGCAGGACCACGCCGGAACCGGCATTGCGCGGCGGGGGCGGCGGAGCAGGGCGCGACGGAGCAGGCGCGGCCGGTGCCGGCTTTGCAGCAACCTCAGGCGCGTGCGGCTCGGGGCCGTCACCAATGCGGCGCTTGCCGCGCTTCTCGACCACGACCTGCTTGCTGCGGCCATGGCTGAAGCTCTGGCGCACGGTACCCGTTTCGACGCGCGGCTTGAGCGATAGCGTCTTGCTCGGAACGCTCAGCTTCTTGTCGCCAGGGGTCTTGGTATCAACCATTCAGCAGTCCTAATCCTGATTTATCAGTGTTGTGCGTTGCCGCACCGTCAGATCGGTTCGTCGGTATCTCTCAGAAATCCTGGCCGTGCTTTTCGGCAGTCTTGTCATCGTCCGCCATCCGGTATCGGACCAGCATCTGGCTACGTGACAGGAATGACCTGCTCGCCGGGCCCGCGAGCAGCGCAGCATGTATCACATTTGACCGGGTCAGTGCCAAATCCAATTCTAACGATTTCAGTGCGGTAATGACGGGAATCTGCGGCTTGGCGCCGCGATTTCCGGCATTTTGACGCGCCAGCATGTCCAATTTGCGGATTCCGTCCGCAGCCCCGTCACTGGCGTGGATCAGGACCTCGGCCGTGCCTTCCCGCAGGGCGCTCTCGACCTTGCCGAAGCCGGCCACGATCTGGCCCGCCTTGGCAGCGATCCCAAGGGCTTCCGTCACGCTCCTGACGAGGAGCGCCTCGATGTCGGCGGGAAGCGTCTGGGGAACGCGCAGCTCGCGCTTGAAGGCCTTGCTAAATTGGTGACGCCGCACGGCTTCCGC
Source organism: Bradyrhizobium liaoningense (assembly GCF_018130825.1). Lineage (GTDB taxonomy): Bacteria > Pseudomonadota > Alphaproteobacteria > Rhizobiales > Xanthobacteraceae > Bradyrhizobium > Bradyrhizobium liaoningense_B. Next base: position 126,636 of record NZ_JAFCJS010000003.1, read on the forward strand.
AACCACCTCGCGCGAGGCGGTGACCCACATGCCGCGTCCGGGCAGCTTGCGCTTGAGATCGGGAACTATGTCGCCTTGCGGCGAGACGACGAAACGGATCAGCTCGTCGATCGGCCGGACTTCGCGACTGACCGCGCACATCCGCATGGTCGCGGACCTTTCGGTCCGCGGTCCATGGTCGAGTTCGGGGTCAGTATCTGCGAGCATCCGGGCGACATTCTCCTTAGCCCTTAAGCCGGCTGATCTTCGGTCGCTTCAGCCTCTTCAGCGGGCTTGGCGAGATCGGCCTCGGTGATCCAGCCGGCCTTGACGCGGGCCTGCATGATCATCGCCTCGGCATCGTCACGGGAGATGTCGATACCGTCGAGCGCACCCGGATATTTGGTCTGCTCGCCGCCTTCCTTGCGCTCGGTCCAGCCGACCAGATCGTCGGTGGCGCAGCCGGCGAGGTCGTCGACGGTCTTGATGTCGTTCTCGCCGAACTTCACCAGCATCTTCGAGGTGACGCCGGGCACGTCCTTGAGAGCGTCCTCGACACCGAGCTCCTTGCGCCTCGCCTCGAGCTCGGCTTCCTGCTGCTCGAGATATTCGCGGGCGCGGTTCTGGAGTTCCTGTGCGGTCTCCTCGTCGAAGCCCTCGATGCCGGCGAGCTCCTTGACGTCCACCATCGCGAGCTCCTCGACCGAGGTGAAGCCTTCGGACGCGAGCAGCTGGCCGACCACCTCGTCGACGTTGAGCGATTCCATGAAGACGCGGGTGGAGTTCTCGAAGTCGGCCTGGCGGCGCTCCGATTCCTCCTGCTCGGTCAGGATGTCGATGTCCCAGCCGGTAAGCTGCGAGGCCAGACGCACGTTCTGGCCGCGGCGGCCGATCGCCAGCGAGAGCTGGTTGTTGGTGTCGGGGACGACGACCTCGATGCGCTCGCGGTCTTCGTCGATGACGACCTTGGAGACTTCCGCCGGCGCCAGCGCGTTGACCACGAAGGTCGCGATGTCGGGCGACCAGGGAATGATGTCGATCTTCTCGCCCTGCAGCTCGTTCACCACGGCCTGCACGCGCGAGCCGCGCATACCGACGCAGGCGCCGACCGGATCCACCGAGGAATCCCGGGAAATCACGCCAATTTTCGCGCGCGAGCCGGGATCGCGGGCGACCGCCTTGATCTCGACGATGCCGTCATAGATCTCAGGCACTTCCTGCGCGAACAGCTTCGCCATGAACTGCGGATGGGTGCGGGAGAGGAAGATCTGCGGGCCGCGCGTCTCGCGGCGGACGTCGAAGATGTAGGCGCGGACGCGGTCGCCGTTGCGGAACACTTCGCGCGGCAGCATCTCGTCGCGGCGGATGATGGCTTCACCGCGGCCGAGATCGACGATCACGCTGCCATATTCGACGCGCTTGACGACGCCGTTGACGATGTCGCCGATGCGATCCTTGAATTCCTGGTACTGCCGGTCGCGCTCGGCCTCGCGCACCTTCTGCACGATCACCTGCTTGGCCGACTGCGCGGCGATGCGGCCATATTCCAGCGGCGGCAGGGTGTCGGCGATGGTGTCGCCGACCTGGGCGCCGGGATTGGCGCGCTGCGCATCGACCAGCGAGATCTGGTTGGAGTGATTCTCGACCTTGTCGACGACCAGCATGTGGCGCGACAGCCGCAGCTCGCCCTTCTTCGGGTCGATCTCGGCATGAACGTCAGTCTCGCTGCCGTAGCGGGCCCGTGCGGCCTTGGCGATGGCGTCCTCCATCGCCGCGATGACGATGCCGCGGTCGATCGATTTCTCGCGGGCAACGGCATCGGCGATCTGAAGCAATTCAAGTCGATTGGCGCTGACTGCCATGGCTAGTCTCCTTGGTCAGGCTCGAACTCGCCGCGCCGCGCGCGCTCGGCGGCAAGGCGATGTTTCTTGGTATTGGTCGGGGCCGGCTTCTTTTTCGGCTTGGTGTTCTTGGTGGTTTTTTCGCTGATTTTCGCGTGCGGCGCCTGCGGCGGCGCGAGGCCGAGATCCCTGCGCATCTGGCGCTCTTCGGCCTTGCCACGGCGCATGGATTCGGCGATCAGCTCGTCGGTCAGCACCAACCTAGCCTCGCCGATATCCTCCATGGTCAGGAGAACGTCGGCATCGTCGCTCGCCTTGACGTCGTCGCGATGCAGATGGACGCGGTCGCCTTCGACGGCGCCGAGCGTGCCGCGGAACCGCTTCCGTCCCTCATGCGCGACCGCCATCTCGACCTTCACCAGATGGCCGGAATAACGCTCGAAATCGGAGCGCCGCACCAGCGGGCGGTCGATTCCCGGCGAGGAGATCTCCAGCCGGTAGGCGCGATCGATGGGGTCGGCGACATCAAGTACGGGCGACAGCGCCCGCGAGATCGCCTCGCAATCCTCGAGCTGCATCGAACCGTCCGGCCGTTCGGCCATGATCTGCACGGTGCAGCCGGCTTCCCCGGAGATGCGGATCCGGACCAGGCGGTAACCCATGCCCTCGAGCACGGGAGCCGCGACAGCAGACACCCGTGCCGCCACGCCAGGCTCGACCACGAGCCTCGGCTCGGCCAGCAGTTCGGCATCGGTGGAACCAGTGTTCGGTTCGGTCATATCAGCGGTCAAGGCGCTCGTTGGTTAACGCTTGGGTTAAGGCTTGGTTAAGACTTCAAAGCCTGCTTTGGAACTCTCCCGACCGCGCGTCGGGCCGGATCTTCCGCCAACCCGCGTTCAGGTAATAAAAAAGAGCGGGTCCTTTCGGGCCCACTCTCACTACGCGGATCGTATGAGAAGATGAATTGGCGCTGATATAGCCCTTTCTGCCCTCCCGGACAAGGCCCATCGCTGGGGCTGCAAGGCTTTTTGCGCCCGGTTTGTGGCCTTCGGCGCAACGCTTCCTTCATTTCCGAGGCCTAAATTCCCTGATTGTGGGGCGGCTTGGACCTAGGGCGCACCCGCGGCGTGCCCTGTACGAGTTTGCGTTTCATGACCGCTGCCACGTCGCTCATTCCCGGACTGGACGCTATCGTCAAGCGCGGCGACCCCCGCCGTCGCGGCGAGATCGCGCGTGCCATCGCCGGGCTGTTCTTCCAGGATCCCACGAGGCTCGGTCCCGAGCTCATCGATCTCTTCGACGATCTCTTGATCGATCTCGTCCCGCATGCGGAGCTCACCTCGCGCGTCGATCTCGCCGAGCGCTTCTCGCGCCTGGACAACGCGCCGCCGCATCTGGTGAACCAGCTCGCGCGCGAAAACGAGATCATGGTGGCGGGACCCGTGTTGCGCCGCTCGCCCGTGCTCGATGACGCCGCTCTCGTCGAGATCGCGCGGCTGAAGGGACAGGGTCATCTGCTGGCGATGACGGAGCGCCCCGTCCTGCCGGCCGTCGTCACCGACGTGCTGGTCGAGCGCGGCGATCGCGATGTCGTGCGCCGCGCCGCGGGCAATGCCGGCGCAGTGTTTTCACCGGGCAGCTATTCCGAGCTGATCAAGCGTTCCGCGCAGGACGGCGTGCTGACGCTCAAGATCGGCCAGCGCAGCGATCTCTCCGGCGAGCACCTGAAACAGCTTCTCGACGGTACGCTCGACGTCATCCGCCGCCGTCTCTCCACCGTGGTCAATCCCGTGCGCCAGGTCGAGATCAAGCGTGCGATGGCGGCGATCGAGGAGGCCGCGCTGCCGCCCGGGCCGCGACGCGATTTCTCCGCGGCGCAGCGCACGGTGCTCACCTTGCATCGCGAGGGCCATCTCGGCGAGAGCGCGCTGCTTGGCTTCGCCAAGGCGCACAAATACGAGGAATCGATCGCCTCGCTCTCGGCGATGGCCGGCATCCGCATCTCGATCCTCGACCGTCTGATCGCGGGCGACCGCTACGATCCGATCCTGATCCTCGGCCGCGTGCTCAATCTCGGCTGGCCTACGGTGCGCGCACTGATCCTGCTCTGGTATGGCCCCAATCGCACACCGGCCGATGCCGACATCGAGGCCGCGCGCATGAACTTCACGCGCCTGATGCCGACGACGGCCGAGCGCGTCGTGAATTTCTGGCGCAACCGGCAGACGATCTAGTTTCTAACCGACCCGCCTGAACCGCAGATAAGCCGCCTTGCGGCCTTCGCGCGCCGCCTTCCGGCCGTAGCGCGTCATGGTGTAGCCGGGCCATGGCTGCCGGAAATCGTCGGCGCGCTCCGCGAGCCAGACGAAGTCCGACGAGCGCGCAAGATGCGACAGCGTCCAGGCGCAGTAATCGTCGATGTCGCAGACGAAGCGGAATTCGCCACCCGGCTTCAGCACGCGCGCCATCGCTGCGATCGTCCTGTCCTGGACGAAGCGCCGCTTCCAGTGCCGCCGCTTCGGCCAGGGATCCGGATGGATCAGGTCGATCCGCGACAGCGAAGCCTTCGGCAGCCAGGCCAGCAGCTCGGCGGCGTCGCCGGCGAACAGGCGGATGTTGGCGATGTTCGCAGCTTCGATCTGTGCGAGGATCTTCGCCATGCCGTTGACGTAAGGCTCGCAGCCGATGAAGCCGGTCGTGGCGAAAGCCTGCGCCTCGGCCGCGAGATGCTCGCCGCCGCCGAAGCCGATCTCGAGCCGCAGGTCATCAGCCGCGGGATCGAAGATCTCGCTTGCATCGGCCGGCTTCTCGCCCTCGATGTCGAGCGCAAGATGCGGCAGCAGATGATCGATCAGCCCGGCCTGGTGCTGCCTGAGCTTGTGGCCCTTGCGGCGCCCGAAGAAGGCGCGCTCGCTGTCGTCGCGATCGGGGTCTGACTTGCGCTCGCTCATCGCAGCGTCTGATACAGCCGGTAGAGCAGCCGCGCGCGCGGTTCGAGCGACGAGACATAGAGCTGCTCATAATGGGTGTGCGCGCCCTTGCCGTCGACGCCGAGCCCGTCGAGCGTGCCGGTGTAGGGCGCGGTGAAATTGCCGTCCGAGCCGCCGCCGGTATAGGTGTCGATCAGCTCGAAGCCGATCTCCGAGGCGAGCGCCTTGGCGTGCTCGTAGAGCGAGGCGCCTGCATTGCCCTTCTCGTAGGGCGGACGATTGAGCTCGCCCGTGACCGTGACGGTGACGCCCTCCGTCTTCGATTTCAGCCCGAGGATCTTGCCGACGAATTCGTCCGCGTCGGTGAAGCTCGGAACGCGCAGGTCGATTTCGGCATAGGCCTCTTCCGGCGTCACGTTGGGGCGCGTGCCGCCGCGCACCACACCGACATTGACGGTGACGCCGCGCTTGAGGTCGTTCATTCCCTCCAGCGCATGGATGATGTTGGCGAGCTCGCGGATGGCGCTGCGGCCGTCTTCGGGCCGCGAGCCGGCATGCGCGGGCACGCCCTTGATGAACACCTCGAAGCGTCCGACGCCCTTGCGTCCGGTGACGATCTTGCCGCCGTCGCGCGCCGGCTCCGTCACCAGCACGTATTTGGCCTTGCGTCCTTCCTGCTCGATCAATGCGCGCGAGGTGGGGCTGCCGATCTCTTCGTCGGAGGTGAACATGTGGGTGATGCCGAGCGGCGGACGCTTGCCGTCGGCGCAGAGCGCAGCGAATGCGTGATGGGCGATGTAGGCGCCGCCCTTCATGTCGTAGATGCCGGGACCGAACGCGCTGTCGCCCTCGACCTTGAACGGCAGGCGCTCGATGAAGCCGAGGGGGTGCACGGTGTCGAGGTGGCTCAGCACCAGGATGCCCGGCTGCTCCTGTCCCCATGTCGAGCGGGCCAGAAGATGATCGCCGCAGCCGTCGACGCCGGCGATGCGCTCGAGCGTGACGGGCAGATCGCGGTGTTGATCCGCGACCAGTGACACGAGTTTGTTGACCTGCTCAGGCGCCTCGGTCGGCGTCTCGATCTCCACCCAGCGCCGGATGCCGTCGAGAATAGTTTGGGTATCGAACCAGTTGGAGTTCGTCATGGGCGCATCTATGCCTTTGAATCGCATCATCCGGGAGGGCGCGCGTCAACGCGCGGCCGCAAATGACGACATAGGCCAGATTTGGCGCAGCCTCAAATCGGATTGAGCTGGTGCGCCTCAGCGCTTGTCGGGGCCTTCGCGGGCCGCGATCTGCTCGACGAGATCGACGATCGAGCGGCGCATCTTCGAATCGGTGATTCGGGTGAACGCCTTGGTCAAGGCGAGACCTTCGGAGGTCGCGAGGAAGTCGGAGACGTAGGAGGGCGAAGCACCTTCAGCGAAGCCGTCCGGGCCGGCCACACCGCTCGGGCCGCCCTCGAACAGGAACGACACAGGCACCTGGAGAATCTCGGCAATCTGCTGGATGCGGCTCGCGCCGACCCGGTTCGTGCCCTTCTCGTATTTCTGAATCTGCTGGAACGTCAGGCCCAAAGCTTCACCGAGCTTTTCCTGGCTCATGCCCAACATGATGCGGCGCATGCGCACGCGGCTGCCGACATATTTGTCAACAGGGTTGGGCGCTTTCGACATTTCCTCAGCCTCCAAACACCACCCTCAGCGCAATCGACCGGAATGCCTCAGGTGCCAGCAGCGTAAAAATCAAACCCTGTTATTGGGAAACATTGCGGAGAAATTTAGCAATGCCCACTGTCTTTCGCGGCGGGTGCAGAATGAGGAACCCGCCTGCAATCTGTCAACCGTGGGACTACGGTTGTCAAAGGATTCCGGCCGCCTCGGCGACGACGGCGCGATCAGGGGTGCCGTTTGGCAACACGTCGGCGGACCGCGAGTATCACGCCGAGCGCGACGAGCATGGCTGCGGGCACATCGCCTAGCCGCGCGTAGACGGTCGGCGGTATCGCGGCGGGCAGGCTTGCATCCAAAATGCCTTCGATGCCGAGACCGAGGCTGGCGACGGTTCGTCCGACCGGATCGATCACCGCGGAGATGCCGGTATTGGCGGAGCGGACCAGCGGCAATCCGAGCTCGATCGCGCGCATGCGTGCCTGCTCCAGATGCTGATAGGGACCGGTCGAGATGCCGAACCAGCCGTCATTGGTGAGGTTCACGATCCAGCCGGGACGTTCGTTTCGTCCTGCCACCTCACCGGGAAAGATGGCCTCATAGCAGATCAGCGGCAGTGCCGATGGTGCGGTGGGGACCGGCAGTGCATGCCGCACGCTGCCGGCGATGAAGCCGCCGCGCACACGCGTCAGCTGCTCGAAACCGAGCTTCTCCATCAACTCCTGATAGGGAAGAAACTCGCCGAACGGCACGAGGTGCAGCTTGTCGTAGACCGCGAGAACGCTGCCGTCGTGATCGATCACGTAGATCGAATTGTAGGCGCGCGTGATCGGCGTTCCCCGCGGCAGGTCGGGCGCGCGCACCGACCCCGTGATCAGCACCGTGCCCTTCGGCAACAGATCGGCGATTTGCGCCATCGCGTCGGCTTCGCGGGTCAGGAAGAACGGGAAGGCGGATTCCGGCCAGATCAGGATGGTGGCATCGCGCACGCCGGTCGATTGCGGTCCGGAGGCGCGGTCCGACAGCGCGAGGTATTTCTTCATCACCTCCGCTTTCGCAGCGTAGTTGAACTTGGCGTCCTGCTGCAGGTTCGGTTGCATCAGGCGCAGCTTGGCGCCAGCGACCATCGTTGTCGGATTGAGCGACAGGCGGATCGCGCCGAAGATGCTCATGACAATCAGCAGTGCGATCGCTGCGGCCGGTGCGCGCCACGCCACGCGGCGATCGGGCGTGCGGTCGATCAGAGCCGCGGGGCTCGCAAAGATCGCAACCGTCAGGAAGGTCATGCCCCACAGGCCGATCAGCGAGGCGGTCTGCGCCAGCGGCAGCGGCTCGGACAGCGCGTAGCCGAACGCGTTCCAGGGAAAACCGGTCAGCGCATGACCGCGCAGCCATTCGGCGATGGTGAGGCTTGCCGCGAGCGCAAGCACGCGCGTGGCGTTCTTGGTCCAGAGCAGGCGCGCCAGCGCAAATCCGAGCGCCGTGAAGATGGAGAGATAGGCCGGCAGGCCCAGCACGGCGAACGGCGTCAGCCAGGCGAAGATGTCGGCCTCGACGAAGAAGGCGTAGCCGATCCAGTAGAGGCCGGGGACGAAATAGCCGAGACCGAACCAGTAGCCGGTCAGCGCCGCGGCGGGGATGCCGCCATATCGTCCGGCGCCGGTGCCGTCGATCAGCCAGACCAGCACCGGAAAGGTGATGAACAGCACCGGGAAGAGGTTGAACGGCGCCAGCGCCAGCACCGACAGCGCGCCGGCGGCCATGGCGATGACGGCGCGCTTCCATCCCCAGGTGAGGATGATGGCAAGCGCGATCTGCCGAAGTCGCTGCAACGGACTCACTGCGGGCCGGTCCCGTCGCTCGGCGGCGGGGTCGGCGTGTCACTGGCCGGCGGCGGGCTGCTCTCCGGCGCGGCCTCGCGTCGCCGGCTCTCGCGCTGGGTGCGCGGCGCGGGACGTTCCTTCCGCGTCGAGATCCGCAGCCGCTTGACGCGGCGCGGATCGGCATCGAGCACCTCGACCTCGTAATTGCCGGGGCCCGAGATCACCTCGCCGCGCACCGGCAGGCGTCCGACGAAGCTGACGAGATAGCCGCCGAGCGTCTCGACCTCCTCGCCGGCCTCGCCGGTGACGAAGTCGGCGCCGATCACGGTGCGGACGTCGTCGAGGCTGGCGCGGGCATCGGCGATGAAGGCGTTGTCCGGCAGGCGCACGATCGAGGGCGGCTCGTCGCTGTCGTGCTCGTCGTCGATCTCGCCGACGATCTGCTCGACGATGTCCTCGATCGAGACCAGTCCGTCGCTGCCGCCATATTCGTCGACGACCAGCGCGAGGTGGATGCGGGTGGCCTGCATCTGCGCGAGCAGGTCGATCGCCCGCATCGACGGCGGCACGTAGAGCAGCTTGCGGATGATCCGCGCATCCTCGAGCGGCATCGCCAGATCGACCGCGCGCAAATCGAGGCCGGCCGGCAGCGGCTTCTTGCGCTTGGTCTTGGTGGCCTCCGACACGCGCGCCCGCACGGTCATGAAGGCGAGCAAATCGCGGATGTGGACGATGCCGACGGGATCGTCGAGCGTCTCGTTGTAGACGACGAGGCGGGAATGGCCGGCGCTCTCGAAGCGGTCCATCAATTCGCCGAGCGGGATGTCGCGCTTCACCGCGATGATGTCGGCGCGATGCACCATGACGTCGGCGATGCGGCGCTCGTGCAGGCCGAGGATGTTGCGCAGCATGGTGCGCTCGACGGCGGAGAAGCCGGTGTCGTCGGGCGTGGTGGCGTCGAGCACGACCTGGAGATCGTCGCGCACCGATCCCGCCTTCCAGCCGAACAGCGTGCGGATGGCGCGCAGCAACCAGCTTTCCGCGGTCGGGCGCAGCACCTCGCCTGATGTCACCACGGCCGGCAGGTTGGGCGTGTTGCGGGGATTGTCGTGGGTAGGCTCGGAGTCGGGCATCTCAGTGCGTCCCCGGGCGGTCGGCATAGGGATCGGGGATGCCGAGATGGGCGAGGATCTCAGTCTCCAGCGCTTCCATCTCCTCGGCGTCGTCGTCGTTCTCGTGGTCGTAGCCGATCAGGTGCAGGAAGCCGTGCACGGCGAGATGGCTCAAATGATGCTCGAACGGCTTGTGTTCCTCGTCCGCCTCGCGCCGCATGGTCTCGTAGGCGATCGCGATGTCGCCGAGCATGCGCGGCGCATCGCCTTCCTTCCATTCGCCTTCCGGCTGGAGCGCCGGAAACGACAGCACGTTGGTCGGCTTGTCGATGCCGCGCCAGTTGCTGTTGAGGGTGCGGATGCCGGCATCATCGGTCAGCATCACCGCGACTTCGGCGTCGGCAACGTCTTCGTCGACGCTCTCGGCGGCGGCGGCGACCGCGCGCTGGATCACGGCTTCGGAATCGGGCTCGCGCTGCCAGCAATCGGCAACGACGAGGACCTCGGTCATGGGAAGGTTCGGATGTGACATTGTCTTTGTTCGGAACGAAGAGCGCCGTGTCTGCGCCCTCTTGGTCCGGCTGTTGTCCCGTCAGGATTTATCGGCGGCCGGCCGCTGCGGCGAACCCTCATAGGCGGCGACGATCCGCGCCACGAGCTCGTGGCGGATCACGTCCTCGGCTTTGAAATGAACTTGGGCAATGCCTTCGACGCCGCCGAGCAGGCGCGTTGCCTCGGCAAGACCCGAGGTCTGGCCGTTCGGCAAATCGATCTGCGAGGGGTCGCCCGTCACGATCATGCGGCTGTTCTCGCCGAGACGCGTCAGGAACATCTTCATCTGCATCGACGTGGTGTTCTGCGCCTCGTCCAGGATGATGGCGGCATTGGTGAGCGTGCGGCCGCGCATGAAGGCGAGCGGCGCGATCTCGATCTCGCCGGTCTGCAGCGCGCGCTCGACGATGCGCGCGTCCATGAGGTCGTAGAGCGCGTCGTAGATCGGGCGCAGGTAAGGATCGACCTTCTCGCGGAGATCGCCGGGCAAAAAGCCGAGCCGCTCGCCGGCTTCCACCGCCGGGCGCGACAGGATGATCTTGTCGACCTCCTTGCGCTCGAACAGCTGCGCGGCATGCGCGACCGCGAGCCAGGTCTTGCCGGTGCCGGCGGGGCCGATGCCGAACACCAGTTCGTGGCGCTTCAGCGCGCGGATGTAGGAATCCTGCGCGGCCGTGCGCGCGCGCACCGGGCGCTTGCGCAAATTGATGCTGTCGAAGGTGGACTTGGCCGACTTGGCGTCGAACTCGAACAGCGAGCCCTGGGCGATCACGGCGCGGATCGCGCCTTCGACCTCGCCCTGGTCGAGATCCTGCCCCTTCACGGCCTGGGCGTAGAGCGTCTCCAGCACGCGGCGGGCGGCATCGCAGCCGTCGCGCGTGCCGCCGATGGTGATGTGGTTGCCCTTGGAGTCGACGACGACGCCGAGCCGCCGTTCGATCTGCGCGAGGTGCTGGCCGTACGGGCCGACCAGCGCGGAAGCGGCGCGGTTATCGTCGAAATCGATGACGACCTGGGTCTCGGGCGGAACTTGCATGTCGCGGTCAAATTTGCGGCTGGGAGCGATAGAAGACGAATCCGATGCGCTTTTTGGCAAGGGTTCAGGCTCCAGTGGCTTGCGATAAAGCGGGCTCGCGCGCGGTGTGCGCGGTCGCGAGCTCGCCGAGAAAGCTGTAGCGCTCGAGGCTGTCGATTCTGACAGCCAGGATTTGTCCGATGATGTCGGGCGAGGCCATCACATGCGCAGGTTGGAGAAAAGCGGTGCGGCCGACGATCTGGCCGTCCTTGCGCGCCGGACGCTCGAACAGCACATCGACCGTCGAGCCAATCGCAGCCTTGTTGAAGGCCGATTGCTGGCTGTCGATCAGTTCCTGGAGCCGCTCCAATCGCTGGTCCATCTCGGCGGGGGACACCGTCTCCTGCATGTCCGCGGCCGGCGTTCCCGGCCGGGCGGAGTATTTGAACGAATATGCTGCAGCGTAGCCGATTTGCGTGACAAGCGCGAGGGTGGCAAGAAAATCTTGCTCGCTTTCGCCGGGGAAGCCGACGATGAAATCTGATGAAAAAGCAATGTCTTGGCGGGCGGTACGGAAACGGTCGATGACACGCCGATAATCATCGGCGGTATGTTTCCGGTTCATGGCGGCGAGAATCCGGTCCGAGCCCGACTGCACCGGCAGGTGCACGAACGGCATCAGGGCATCGAGATCGCGATGCGCCGCAATCAAACTGTCATCGACGTCGCGGGGGTGGCTGGTCGAATAGCGCAGCCGCGCGATGCCTGGAATCGCCGCCAGATGTTCGAGCAACCGGCCGAGCGGCCAGGTTTTTCCGTCCGGTCCCTCGCCGTGATAGGCGTTGACGTTCTGCCCGATCAAGGTGAGCTCGCGGACGCCGTTGTCGGCAAGCCGCTTCACGTCGTCGACGATCTTCGCCACCGGGCGCGAGACTTCGGCGCCACGGGTGTAAGGCACGACGCAGAAGGTGCAGAACTTGTCGCAGCCTTCCTGCACGGTGACGAAAGCGGAAATGCCGCGCCCGCGGATCGCGGCGGGCTTCGGCTGGGCCAGGAAGCCGAATTTGTCCTCGGCCGGAAATTCGGTCTCGATCGCGCGGCCTTCGCTGCCGGCGCGCTTCAGGAGCTCCGGCAGATGATGATAGCTCTGCGGTCCCACCACGACGTCGACCACCGGCGCGCGGCGCACGATCTCCTCGCCCTCGGCCTGCGCCACGCAGCCCGCGACCGCGATCTGCATCGCGCGGCCCCCGCGCGCGGCCTCGTCCTTGGCGACGCGTAGCCGCCCGAGCTCGGAATAGACCTTTTCCGAGGCCTTCTCGCGGATATGGCAGGTGTTGAGGATGACGAGATCGGCCTCCTCGGCGCTCGCCGTCTCCACGAATCCCTCCGGAGCCAGCGTGTCCACCATGCGCTGGGCATCGTAGACGTTCATCTGGCAGCCATATGATTTGATGTGCAGCTTGCGCGGCGGCGTCATGGAACCCGAAATGGCGGTGGAGGACGGCCCTCAGATATAGGCTGGAGGGCCGAAAATCCAGCGAATGGAGGCATTTTCAGCCGTCATTCCGGGGCGCGCGCCAGCGCGAACCCGGAATCTCGGCCAAAACCTCTGGATTCCGGGTTCACGCGCTGGGCGCGTGCCCCGGAATGACGCCCCAGCGGCGGAAATCAGCCCGCCAGGGCCTCCGTCTCGACCCGCCGCACCAGTTCCGGCAATTGCCGCATATCGTCAAAGGTCAGTGCGGCGCCGGCAGCCCGCAGCCTTTCGGCATGGCCCGGGGGGCAGTGGCTGCCGCCGTGAAAGCCCAGCACGGTCATTCCGGCGGCGTGCGCGCCGGTCACCCCGGGGACGCTGTCCTCGATCACGAGGCACCGCTCCGGTGCGACCTTCATCTGCGCGGCGGCGAATAGGAAGAGATCGGGTGCGGGCTTGCCGCGCGCGACCTGGCTCGCCGAAAAGATGTGTGGGGCGAGCAGGTCGTGGAGCCCGGCGCACGTCAGGCCGTGATGGATCTTGTTCGGCGTGCCGCTCGATGCCACGCATCTCGGCAAATCGATCGCGGCGATCGCCGCGGCGACATGGGTGATTGGTTGCAGATCGCTGGCGTAGAATTGCAGCGTGGCCGCATTCACTTGGCTCTCGAGATCGTCGGGAAGACTGCGGCCGATCTCCTGCTCGACCATCCGCCGCGCGTCTTTCTCGGAGACGCCGAGGAAGCGCACCAACACCTGCTCCGACGTGATCGGATAGCCGTGCCGCGTCAGCACATCCGCATGCGCGCGACAGGAAATGACCTCGCTGTCCACGAGCACGCCGTCGCAATCGAAGATTATCAGTTCGACAGCCACTAGATCAGGACGTCGGCTTGTCGTCGTCGAGCGGGACGCAATAGAGCTCGAGCCGATGGTCGACCAGCTTGTAGCCGAGCTTGCGGGCGATCTCCGCCTGAAGCTTCTCGATCTCTTCGGAGGTGAATTCGATCACCTTGCCGTCGCGCAGATTGATGAGGTGGTCGTGATGGCTGTCGCGCATCGTCTCATAGCGCGCGCGGCCCTCGCGAAAATCATGGCGTTCGATGATACCGGCATCCTCGAACAGCTTGACGGTGCGATACACGGTCGAGATCGAGATCTTGTCGTCGACGGCAACGCAGCGCCGGTACAATTCCTCGACGTCGGGATGATCGACCGCCTCCGCGAGCACGCGGGCGATGACACGGCGCTGCTCGGTCATGCGCATGCCGGTGGCGGCACAGCGCGCCTCGATGCCGGACGCCTTGGATGCGGAAGAGGGTTTCAGTGCGGTCATGATCTGTCTGCCTGACGGGGCGCTTTCTGCCATCGATGTTACGACAAGTCACGTCGCATCAGAAGGGCGTTCAATTGTTCCCCATTCGGCTGCTTATAGTAGCGTTCGCGGCGTCCGACCACCATGAATCCGGCCCGGTCGTAGAGTCGCCGCGCCGGCTGGTTATTTTCCTCAACTTCGAGAAATATCGTGCGCACGCCGCGCCCCGCGAGATGGCCGAGATGGGTCATCAGCAGCGTGCGGGACAGGCCGCGGCCGCGATGCGCCTGGTCGACCGCGACCGAGAGGATCTCGGCCTCGTCCGCGCCGATCCGCGAGACGGCAAAGCCGATGATCTTGCGGCCGAGGCGCAACCGATGCACGAGCGTGTTGCGCTCGCTGATCATGCTCTCGAACTCGCCTTCGCCCCAGCCATGCGCGAAGGAAGCGCCGTGTAGCTGCGCCAGCCGCGCGGCATCGCGCAAGGAAACCGGCTCGACGGCGGCCGTGCCGCCGCGCCACCATTCCGACAGCCATCCCATCATGAGCTTGCGGCTTGTGCGAGCGGCGGAGTTGCGGCCGGCTTTGCGTCGGGCGCCTTCAGGTAGAACGGCCGCGCCGGATTCGTTTCGGGATCCGCCGCAGCGCCGAGCCATGCGACCCAGCCGATGTCGGGGGCGGGCTGCGCGTCGACCGCGACCGGCGGCGGCGCATCCTTCGGCCAGCGATCGGCGAGGATGTTCGCGGCATTGCCGACCAGATGCGGCGCGCCGAATTGCGAGGCCGCGATCGCATCATTGATGGGCGCGATGCCCGGCCGCACCAGCAGGCTGCCGTCGCCGGCGACGACCTGGAAATAGACGTGATCGTGCCGCGCATCGATCGCGGAGATCACCGGCGCCGGTTTGCTCTGGCCGACGACGGTGGCGGCATAGGCCGACAGCGTCGTCAGCCCGACCGCCGGACGTTTCGCCGCAAGCGCAAGGCCGCGCGCGGCCGAGATGCCGACACGCAGGCCGGTGAAGCTGCCCGGGCCGACGGTGACGGCGATGCGGTCGAGCGAGGTGAAGGCGAGATTGGCCGATTGCATCACGCGCGCGATCATCGGCATCAGCGCCTCGGCGTGGCCGCGCTTCATGAGCAGCGATTCTTGCGCGAGGAGCTCGCCGGCGTCGGTGTCGAGCACGGCCGCCGCGCACGCCTCGAGCGCAGTATCGATGGCAAGGATCAGCATGGAATAGCGAATGGCGAGTGGCGAATGGAGAGCAGTCTAGCGAACCGAGCGCCTATCCGCCATTCATCACGCACGATTTGCAGGCCCCCAAATGCCCTACTTCGTAGGGTGGGCAAAGCGAAGCGTGCCCACCACAACCGTTTCGGTGGGCACGGCGCAAGCGCGCCTTTGCCCACCCTACGACAGCTCGATTACATCGGCCGGACTTCGACCACGTCGGGCACGAAGTGCTTGAGCAGGTTCTGGATACCGTGCTGGAGCGTTGCGGTCGATGACGGGCAGCCGGAGCAGGCGCCCTTCATGTTGAGATAGACGATGCCGTCCTTGAAGCCGCGGAAGGTGATGTCGCCGCCGTCATTGGCGACCGCCGGCCGCACGCGGGTCTCGATCAGATCCTTGATCATGTCGACCGTCTCGGCATCGGCCTCGTCGAAGAACTCGTCCTCGTCGTCGAGATCGACATCGCTGTGTGCTTCGCCGCCGGCGAGCAGCGGCGCGCCGGACATGTAGTGCTCCATGATGGCGCCGAGGATCGCGGGCTTGAGCTGCTGCCATTCACCGCTCGCCTTGGTCACGGTGATGAAGTCCGATCCGTAGAACACGCCGGTAACGCCGGGCACCTCGAACAGCTTCTCGGCCAGCGGCGACCGCGCGGCCGATTCGCGGCTCGAAAATTCCATCGGGCTGCCGTCGACCACGACGCGGCCGGGAATGAACTTCAGCGTGGCGGGATTGGGGGTGGCTTCGGTTTGAATGAACATGGTTTTCTCCAGACGTCGCCGGTTCAAGGCCGGCGCGTGCTCTATCACCTAGCAGATGGCGACGGGGAACGCACGGTCAAGGGGAGGGGGAAATTTCGCTTATAAATTTCAGTGAGTTAGGGCGCTTCTTACCCTCCCCTGGAGGGGGAGGGTCGGCGCGAAGCGCCGGGGTGGGGTGATCTCTCTGCACGGGCACTGTCGGATGGGGAAACACCGTCACCCCACACCGCTCGCGCTGCGCGCGATCGACCCTCCCCCTCCAGGGGAGGGTAAGAGACCACCTACGACAGCGAATCCACGCTTTGGTCGCTCAGGGCGCCCGAGATGATCGTCACCGGCACCGGGAACGAGCCGAGCGCATGCGCCAGCAGCGCGACCAGCGGTCCCGGACCCTCCGCGCCGGGATTGGCGGCGAGCACCAGCATGGCGATGTCAGGGTCCTCGTCGATGACAGCGAGCAGCTGTTCCATCGCGGCGCCTTCGCGGATCACCCGTTCCGGTGTTATTGCGGCGATGCCGTTGGCTCTCCCGGCGGCGCGGTCGAGCGCGGCCTCCGCGGCCTCCTGCGCCTCGGCGCGCATGATGTCGGCGACCCCAAGCCATTCCTGGGTTTGCTCCTCGGGCTCGATGATGCGCAGCATCACCACGCCGCCGGCGGCTCGGATCGCCCAGCGGCTGGCGTAATAGACCGCACGATCCCATTCGGCGCTGTCGTCGACGACGACGAGGCATTTGGGCTTGTGACCCGGCTCGAAGCAAAGTCGCTTGCTGGTCATGCATGTCCCGGCATGTGCACGGCCGACATGCTGCCACACTCCCGCAATGTTTGGGAGAGGCGAAGCGGGCCGGCGCAATGGCGCCAGCCGGTCTTGCGAAGCGCGCCTTAGCGCCGGCGGATGAAGCCGACGATGTCCTTCGAGAGCTTCATGGTCTCGTCGGCGATGGCGCGGGCCCGGTCGGAACCCTCGTTCAGGATCGTGTCGATATGGCCGGGGTCGGCGACGAGGCGCTTCATCTCGCCGGCGATCGGCGCGAGCTTGGTGACGCACAGCTCCGCCAGCGCGTTCTTGAAGCTGGAGAACTGGCCGCCGCCGAAATCGCGGAGCACGTCGGCCTTGGAACGGCCGGAGAGCGCGGCGAAGATGCCGACGAGATTGTCGGCCTCGGGGCGTGCTTCCAGGCCCTTCTCTTCCGTCGGCAGCGGCTCCGGATCGGTCTTCGCCTTGCGGATCTTCTGCGCGATCGTGTCAGCATCGTCGGTGAGGTTGATGCGCGAATTGTCGGAGGCATCCGACTTCGACATCTTCTTGGTGCCGTCGCGCAGGCTCATCACGCGCGTCGCCGGGCCCGTGATCAAGGGTTCCGGCAGCGGGAAGAACAGGCCGTCATTGGCGCCGTGGCTGCGGATCGAGTCGCCGAAATCGTTGTTGAACTTCTGCGCGATGTCGCGCGAGAGCTCGAGATGCTGCTTCTGGTCCTCGCCCACGGGAACGTGGGTGGCGCGGTAGAGCAGGATGTCGGCGGCCATCAGCACGGGATAGTCGAACAGCCCCACGGACGCGTTCTCGCGGTCCTTGCCGGCCTTCTCCTTGAACTGGGTCATGCGGCCGAGCCAGCCCATGCGCGCGACGCAGTTGAAGATCCAGGCGAGCTCGGCGTGTCCCGAGACCTGGCTCTGGTTGAACACGATGTGCTTCTTCGGATCGATGCCGGCGGCGATGAACGCCGCCGTCACCTCGCGGGTGTTGCGCGCGAGCTCGACCGGTCCGCCCCAGACGTCCACGCCTTGCGTGATCGCGTGCATGTCGACGACGCAATAGATACAGTTGTGGGTTTCCTGCATCTTCACGAAGTTGACGATGGCGCCGAGATAATTGCCGAGGTGCAGATTGCCCGTCGGCTGGACGCCCGAAAAGACCCGTTCAACGAATGGCATGGTCAGCCTTCCCAAAGGTATTTGGCCGTCGTTTCCAACAGCGGCGCTGCTCCGTCAAGGGTAATTCGATGGCCTGCATGCCGGGGCTGGGCTAGGCAGGCCGCTTCAAGGCGGCAGTCGCCTCGCGCCAGGAGGCGGCGCCGAGGGTCTGCAGCAACAGGCCGTAGACGGCGATTCCGGCCGCGATCTGCACGCCCAGCACGATGAAGCGGATCAGGCCATGCGTCTCGGCGGGCATAAGGCCTGTCGTCAGCCAGAGCAGGGCACCCATCACGGCTGCGGCGAGCACGATCCGCGGCAGCCGTTTTCGCGCGGCGGCGTCCACCGAGAAACCGAATTCGCCGGTGCCCTTCCGGAGCAGCGAAATCGCGCTGCTCCAGGCCCCGGCCGCGATGCTTGCGGCGATCCCGCTGGCGCCGAAGAAATGCCCGAGCAGGACGGCGAGCGCGACCGCGACCACAAAGCCTTTGGCGGTGGCCATGAGCGGCGTCATCGTGTCGCTGCGGGCATAGAACGCCGGCGACAGCGCCTTGATCAGCACGTGGGCCGGCAGGCCCAGCGCCAGCCACATCAAGGCATGCGCAGTTGCCGTGCTGTCGTCCGCGCCGAAGGCGCCGTGCTCGAACAGCAGCCGCACGATCGGCTCGGCCAGCACGATCAGGCCGAGCGTCGCCGGCAGCGCCAGCCCGGCTGCAAGCTCCAGCGCCCGCGATTCCGCATGCGCCACCGCCTCGCGGTCGCCGCTGGTGACGGCGCGCGTCAGCTCCGGCACCAGCACGGTGCCCATGGCGACGCCGACGATGCCGAGCGGCAGCTCGATCAGGCGGTTGGCGAAATAGAGCCAGGACACGGCGGACGGCGTGGCCGACGCAATGATCGCGCCCGCGACCATCAGCCATTGCGGCCCCGAGCTTGCGATCATGCCGGGAATGGCCTTGGCGAAAAAGCCGCGCATCTCCTTGTCGAAGCTGACGCGGAGCGGTGTCGCAAGATTCGCACTGCGCTGCGACAGCAGCATCAGCAGTTGCAGCAGGCCGGCGATGCCGACGGTCGCTGCCAGCATCCATGCTGCGAAGGTCGCGTCGGCATGCCCGACGAGCAGCGCTGCGATCGCGGCGATCAGCGCGATGTTGAACAGCAGCGGCGAGAAGGCCGTGAGCGCAAAGCGTCCTTGCGCGTTCAGCAACCCCATCAGCACCGTGACGGGCCCGGCGAAGGCGAGATAGGGCAGCATCAGCCGCGCATTCGCGACGGCGAGATCGAGCGTGCTGCTCCCGAGAAAGCCCGGCGCGATGATCGTGATGATCAGCGGCATCACGAGCGCAATCACAGCCGAAATTGCGATCAGGGCCACGCTGACGGTGCCGAGCACGCGGCCCGCGAAGGCGGAAGCAGCCTCCTCGCCATCGCGGTCACGGACGCGCAGCCAGGCCGGGATCAGCGCCGCATTGAGCGCACCCTCGCTGAGCAGCCGTCGCACCACGTTGACGAGCTGGAACGCCGCCAGAAACGCATCCGCCACCGCGCCGGTGCCGAGCAGTGCGGCAATCATGGAATCGCGCGCAAAGCCCAGCAGCCGCGAGGCCAGTGTTCCCGTCGAAACTGTCAGGAAGGAGCGGATCATCGAGCGTACATAATACCGTTGCTTGCCCCTGCAGGGCCGGTCGTGATAGGCCGCGAGCCAGATTTCAGGCTGACAGGAAGCGGATTTCCGCAAGGATCGCAATCCGCCAAACAGGATCAAGGTGAATGGCTGACGTGAAATATGACGTTCTCGGGATCGGCAACGCGCTGTTCGACGTGCTGGTCAGGACCGACGAAGCCTTTCTGGCCAAGCACGGCATGACCAAGGGCAGCATGTCCCTGATCGACGAGGCGCGCGCCGCCGCCATTTACAAGGACATGGGTCCGGCAACGGAAGTCTCGGGCGGATCGGCCGCCAACACCATCGTCGGCATCGGCAGCCTGGGGGCGCGCGCGGCCTATGTCGGCAAGGTCAAGGACGACCAGATCGGCAAGCTCTACGTCCACGACATCCGCGCCGCCGGCGTCGCCTTCAACACGCCCGCCGCGACGGACGGTCCCGCCACCGGCTGCTCCTACATCCTGGTCACGGATGACGGCGAGCGCACCATGAACACCTATCTCGGCGCGGCGCAGGACCTGTCGCCCGCCGATATCGATCCGGCCGAGATCGCGTCCGCCGGCATCGTCTATCTCGAGGGCTATCTCTGGGACCCCAAGAACGCCAAGGATGCCTTCGTCAAGGCGGCCAAGATCGCCCATGACGCGAAGCGCAAGGTGGCGCTGACGCTGTCGGATTCCTTCTGCGTCGATCGCTATCGCGACGAGTTTCTCTCACTTATGCGCAACGGCACCGTCGACATCGTCTTCGCCAACGAGTCCGAGCTGCATTCGCTCTACACGACCTCGGATTTCGACACCGCGCTGAAGCAGCTGCGCAACGACGTCAATCTCGGCGTGGTCACCCGCAGCGAGAAGGGCTGCATGGTGGTGTCGTCGGAAGACGCCGTCGCAGCGCCGGCCTTCCCGGTCGACAAGGTCGTCGACACCACCGGCGCCGGCGACCTCTTCGCCGCCGGCTTCCTCTATGGTCTGGCGCGCAATCTCGCCTACAAGCAGTGCGGCGAGCTCGGCGCGCTCGCGGCCGCCGAAGTGATCCAGCACATCGGCGCCCGGCCGCTGGTGTCGCTGAAGCAGCTCGCCGGCCAGCGCGGGCTGACAGTTTAAGGCTCGTCTCTCTTGCGAGGATCTTGTAGCCCGGATGGAGCGTAGCGAAATCCGGGTTCTGTCCCCGCGGCAAGTCGGCCCCGGATTGCGCGTCGCTTCATCCGGGCTACAGGCCTCATCCTCCGCTCTCATCGCCCGGCGTGCGAGCCGGGCGATCCAGTCGTTGCATCGTGAGAGCGCTCAGTCCCTCACGCCGCCTTCTGCCCGCTCCCCGCATCGAGCCCGGCATAGATCCCGCGCTCGAAGCCCGTGAAGGCCTCGATGCACTTGGCGTCGACGAACGGCAACACCTGCATCAGGATCACGCCGGAAACATCGCGCGCCGGGTCGATCCAGAAATAAGTGTTGGCGAGACCAGCCCAGGCGAGGCTGCCGGCACTGCGGCCTTCCGGTGTTTTGGCGGTATTGATCAGGAAGGACAGCCCCCACTTCTTCACGATGTCAGGGAAGAGATCGACATCGTTGGTGTACATGGGCGCAACCGTCGTCATCTTGCCAATGGTGAGATCGCCGATGTGGTTCTGTCCCATCGTCGCGACCGTGTCGGCCTTCAGCACCTGATTGCCGTTGCCGCGGCCCTTGTTCAGGATCATCTGGGTGAACTTGATGTAGTCGCCGGCAGTGCCGTAAAGGCCGCCACCACCCATGCAAAATTCCGGATTCTGCTCGATCTCGAACGGGATCGGCGCCAGCGATCCATCCTCGCCGCGAGCATGGGTGGCGACCAGCCGCTTGCGCATGTCGTCGGTGATCTTGAAGCCGGTGTCGCTCATGCCGAGCGGGGTGAAGAGATTGTCGCGCAGATAGGCATCGAGCCGCTTGCCGCTGACGGCTTCCACGGCCTTGCCGACGAAGTCGATGTTGATGCCATATTCCCAGCGCGTACCGGGATCGGACATGATCGGCGTCTTCAGCGCGATGTCCTGGCAGGAGAAGATGTTCGGGGTCCCGGTCTTCTCCAAATAGACCGCGAGATCGCCGTTCCACACATTGTAGGCAAAGCCGGCGGTATGGGTCATGAGCTGGCGCAGTGTGATCGCACCCTTGGCCGGCCGCAGCTTCGGCTCGCCCTTGGCATCAAAGCCTTCCAGCACCTGCGGCTTGGCGAGATCGGGCAGCACGTCGCCGATCGGCTTATCCAGCGACAGCTTGCCCTGTTCGAC
Organism: Bradyrhizobium liaoningense; assembly: GCF_018130825.1. GTDB lineage: Bacteria > Pseudomonadota > Alphaproteobacteria > Rhizobiales > Xanthobacteraceae > Bradyrhizobium > Bradyrhizobium liaoningense_B. The sequence continues at coordinate 148,194 of NZ_JAFCJS010000003.1, forward strand.
CAGCTGCATCGCGCCTGCCGATGTCACCGCCTTCGTCATCGAGGCGATCCAGAACACGCTGTCCAGCGTCATCGCATCGGGCTTGGAGAGGTCGCGCTTGCCGAACGCGCCCTGATACAGCACGTCGTTACCGCTCGCGGCGATCGCGACGACGCCGGGAATCTCCTTGGCATCGCTGGTCTTGCGCAGAATCTCGTCGATCTGGGCCTGGCTTTGCATGCGCGTTTCCTCCGGTTTGATTATTGTTGGAAGTGATCGATTGTCCTCCCGCGGCTCGCGCGCGGCAAGCGCCTCCACCTTCGCGCCGGTCGCGATGTCGTGACTTGACGGCCCGCGCCCCACGCAGGACGAGAAGGCGGCTGGACGGCAACACTCCGTCACAATCTGCGGTGGATGACCGCAACGAGCCGTGACCACGGATGGGTCGTGGCGATATGTTTTTCGTGTTTGGAAGCACTTGAAACATTTTGTGCGTTGCGACGTTCAGCACTCGGCCGATCGACGGCCGACGTTAAGACTTGATGCAAATTTGGCGGCCGGTACCCGGCCGCGGGGGACCTCAAATGATTTCGACCTGGAGCGAATGGAAGCGCTATCCCCGTCCCGGACGGGGCGACAACCTTGAGGCGCCGATCTCGCCCGGCATTTACGAGGTCCGTGTCGCCGGCACCGGCGCACTCTATTCGTTCGGCGCGGTCGACAATCTGGCGCAGTCGCTGGCGCTGCTGCCGGTCGGCTCGAAATCCTGGTTCGGTCGCCGCGACACCTCCGACGTTCCCGATCTCGAATACCGGACCTGCGCGACGTCCTCGAAGGCCGACGCCAAGGCAGCCGCCGAGCGCATGATCGGCCGGCGCGAGACCTATATGAGCGGCGCGGCGTAAGGCCGCTGCGAGTTTAACTGCCATCAGCTGTGCGTTGCGGGGCCGTGCATTGCGCGCCGCCTGTCCCTATATTCCGGGCCAATCCGATCGCCCTCAGGGAGAACGCCATGACCCCGACTGCCGCCGCCCGCGCCACGCAAGCCACCGCCACCCTGCGCGACCGGTTGAAGGACCCCTCGCTGCTGAAGGAAGCCTGCTATATCGACGGCGCCTGGGTCGGCACGCCGGTCTTTGCCGTCAACAATCCCGCCACTGGCGTCGAGCTCGCAAAGGTCCCGCAGCTTGGCGCGGACGACACGACCAGGGCGGTCGAGGCCGCCGAGCGTGCCTTCCCGGCCTGGGCCAAGCACACCGCCAAGCAGCGCTCCAACATTTTGCGCAAATGGTTCGAGCTGATCACCGCCAATCGCGAGGATCTCGCGCTGATCCTCACCTCCGAGCAGGGCAAGCCGCTCTCCGAGGCGCTCGGCGAGGTCGATATCGGTGCCGCCTATATCGAGTTCTTCGCCGAGGAAGCCCGCCGCGTCTATGGCGAGACCATTCCGAGCCAGCGGCCCGATGCGCGTCTGCTCGCGATCAAGCAGCCGATCGGCGTCTGCGGCGCGATCACGCCGTGGAATTTCCCGAACTCGATGATCACCCGAAAGGTCTCGCCGGCGCTGGCCGCGGGCTGCACCGTGGTGCTCAAGCCCGCCAACGAGACGCCGCTGTCGGCGCTGGCGCTGGCCGTGCTCGCCGAGAAGGCCGGCATCCCCAAGGGCGTGCTCAACATCATCACCGGCGATGCGCCGCCGATCGGCAAGGTGCTGTGCGAGCATCCCGCGGTGCGCTTCGTCGGCTTCACCGGCTCGACCGCGGTCGGCAAGATCCTCTACCAGCAGGCCTCGGTCGGCGTGAAGCGGCTCGGCCTCGAGCTCGGCGGCAACGCACCGTTCATCGTGTTCGATGACGCCGACATCGATGCTGCCGTCGAAGGCGCGATCGTCTCGAAGTATCGCAACATGGGCCAGACCTGCGTCTGCGCCAACCGCATCTACGCCCAGGACAAGATCTACGACGCGTTCGTGCAGAAGCTCTCGAAGAAGGTCGCGGCGATGAAGATCGGCGACGGCACCGAGAGCGGCGTCACGCAGGGGCCTCTGATCAACATGAAGGCGGTCGACAAGGTCGAGCGGCACATCGCGGATGCCGTGAAGCGCGGCGCCAAGGTCGTCACCGGCGGCAAGCGCAGCGAGCTCGGACGCTCCTTCTTCGAGCCGACGGTGCTCGCCGACGTCAAGCCGGACTCGCTGGTGTCGCAGGAAGAAACCTTCGGCCCGCTCGCGCCTGTGATCCGCTTCAAGGAAGAAGCCGATGTCATCGCGATGTGCAACGCCTCGCCGTTTGGTCTTGCCTCCTACTTCTACTCCCGCGATCTCGGCCGCGTCTGGCGCGTCGCCGAAGCGCTGGAATCAGGCATGGTCGGCGTCAACACCGGCCTGATCACCACGGAAGTCGCGCCCTTCGGCGGCGTCAAGGAAAGCGGCCTCGGCCGTGAAGGCTCGCGTCACGGCATGGAAGAATATGTCGAGATCAAATACGTGATGATGGCGGGGGTGTGAGGCCCGTCGTCGTCGCGGGCACGCGAAGACCGCGTCGTCAGGGTGGGCTGATCCACGGACTGTCCACACCGACGACGATGCTCTTCGCCCAATCGATGAAGACCCGCACTTGCGGAGCCAAATGCTCGCGTGCCGGAAACATGATCGACAGCGGGCGATGGACCGGCCGCAATTTCGGGAGGACCCGCACAAGCTCTCCGCTCTTCAAGTAGTCTTTGACGACGCAACCGGGCACCTGAATAAGCCCCATGCCGGCGAGAGCGCACGCAAGGAAGGCTTCCGTGTCGTTCACGAGGATGCCTGTTTCAAGGCGCAGTTCGCGCTCGCCGGGTCCCTGCGGGAGACGCCAGGGGATGGCGATATGGCCCCTGCCTGAAAAATAGTTGACCGCGAGATGATCGCTGAGGTCCTCGACACTTTCCGGAGTGCCGTACCTGTCGAGGTAGGCCGGTGATGCGCAGATCAGCATGGCCATCTTGGCGAGAACGCGCCCGACGAGACTGCTGACCGGCAGATCGCCTATCCTCAAGACACAATCGACACCCTCAGCGATCAGATCGACCGGCTGATCGCTGACGCCAAGAATGAGATCGATATCCGGGTATTTCGCCTGGAAGTCCGGAAGATTGGGAATGATCAGCGGTTTCGCGATCGCGACCGGGATGTCGACGCGCAGGCGTCCTTTCGGAGCATCGCCCACGCCGCCAAACAGGTTCCGCGCTTGCCCGACCTCGTTCAATATTGCGACCGCGCGATCATGAAACAACCGTCCTTCACTCGTCAGCGAGGTCTGGCGCGTCGTTCGATGCAGCAGCCTTGCGCCGATTGACGCTTCCAGTTCGTTCACGGCGTTCGTGACCGTTGGACGGGTCGCGCGCAGGGCCTCGGCCGCCCGCGTGAAGCTCCTGTTCTCCGCCACGGCCACGAAGACCCTCAATTGCTGCAGAAAGTCCATTCGTCTCCGCCGTGCGGGTCAATCGGGCTCGTCCTCGATTGTTATCTTATTATATAACAATCAAGTCCGAATTTCGTCGCTTCTGAAGAACAAATGGCGAGGCTATTTCCCAGCTGCTCCGAATGATCCGAAAAGGCAGCAGATGGCTCGCGTTGTTCGCTTTCACGACTATGGTGACCCCGACGTTCTCAAGATCGAGGACGTCGATGTCGCGGCTCCCGATGCGGGCGAAGTCCAGATCGACGTGCGCGCGATCGGGCTCAATCGCGCCGAGATCATGTTTCGCCGCAACGCCTACGTCCAGCAGGCACAGCTGCCCAGCCGATTGGGCTATGAGGCTGCCGGTGTCGTCAAAGCGGTTGGCTCGTCGGTGAGCGATTTCCGTCCGGGCCAGTCGGTGAGTGTCATTCCGACGGAAGATATGGCGCGATGGGGCACCTATGGCGAAGTCATCAACATTCCGGCCCGCCATCTGGTGGTGCATCCCGAAAACCTCACCTTCGAGCAAGCCGCTGCGTCGTGGATGAAGTACGTCACCGCGTGGGGCGCGCTGATCGAGCAAGCGAAGCTGACGGCGGGCGACTATGTGATCGTCACGGCGGCATCCAGCAGCGTCGGGACTGCGGCGTTTCAGATCGCGCGCGCGGTGGGAGCAACGGTCATCGCGACGACGCGGACTTCCGCGAAAAGCAAGGCGCTGTTGGATGCAGGTGCCCATCACGTCGTCGCAACCGCTGAGGCGGATCTCGTCTCGCGGGTGATGGAGATCACGAGCGGCAAGGGAGCGCGCGTCGTCTTCGATCCGATCGGCGGCCCCGCCATCGAGCAATTGGCGAATGCGATGTCTCATCGGGGAATTCTGCTCGAATACGGTGCCTTGAGCCCGGACATTGGCGCTTTCCCCCAATTCGCCGTGCTTCGGAAGAGCCTGACGATCAAGGGATATTTGTACAACGAAGTCGTGGCTGACGACGACGCGCTGGCGCGGGCGAAGCAGTTCATCTCGGATGGCCTTTCATCCGGGACGCTGAAGCCGCTGATCTCCCGAAGCTTCAAGTTCGAACAGATCCAGGAGGCGACGCGCTTCCTGGAGTCGAACGAGCAGATCGGAAAAATCGTCGTCACTGTTTGAGACGCGCAACGCAGTTAGGGGTGATGGAATGACGAACGCGAACAAATGGCAGGCTCCCGGCCTGAACCGGCGGAAGATCGGCGACTATGTCGTCACCGCTATCGTCGATGGCATCGTCGGTGTGCCGTTCGACTTCCTGTCCGGAATAGGACCCGATGAGGCGATGAGCATGACGGTGGCGGCGGGACGTCCTTCGTCATCCGCGATGACCGTCAGCGCCTATCTGATCGAGGGAAAGGGCCGGACCATATTGGTGGATGGCGGTGGCGGCGGCATCAACGGGTGGGGCGGGCGACTGCACACCTCGCTTGCTGCGGCCAACGTGGATCCGCTCGCAATCGACCAGGTTCTCCTGACCCACGCCCATCCGGATCACATCGGAGGTCTCGTCGGAGCGTTGCCGTCGGCGCCCCAGTTTCCCAACGCCGAAATCGTGATGCACGACGCCGAATTCGCTTTCTGGACGGATGATGCGAACCTCAATCAGGCCCCGGATCCGGTCAAGCCGTTCTTTCACGCCGCCCGCGCCGCATTCGCGGCCTATGGCGCCCGGCGCCGGACGGTCAGCGCGGGGCAAGTCGCGCCCGGCATCATGATCGAACATCTGCCCGGCCATACGCCGGGGCATAGCGGCTATCGGATCGATGGCGGCGCTGCGTCCCTGCTCATCTGGGGTGACATCGTTCATTATCCGGACATCCAGGTGCAAAGACCCGAGGTGACGATCGCGTTCGACGCGGATCCGCAGGCGGCGGCAGAGACCCGAACGAAAATGCTGGAAAGAGTCTCTGCGACCGGCGAGCTCGTCGCCGGAATGCACCTGAATTTCCCCGGGTTCGCGCGGCTGTCGAAGAAGGGACGGTCGTTCGAGATCTGTCATGAGCCCTGGTCCGCGGAGCTCATCTGACGCGTTCTCCTTCGTCGTCCTGGCGAAAGCCAGGACCCATTGCCCCAGGGAGAAGTGGCGAAGATTCCGGTACTTGCACCGCTCGCAATCGATAGATTCCGCGGTATGGGTCTTGGCTTTCGCCAGGACGACACCGAGGTTGTGGCGCGCTAACGGCTTTGCCGCCTTAGCATCGTAGCCCGGATGAGCGCAGCGACATCCGGGGTCTCAGCTCCCGCATATCGCTGCGCTCCATCCGGTCTACGCCGCTCTTACCGCCTCAACACCGCAATCATCCGGTTCGCAAATGTCAGCCGCTCGGCCATGACCGACACGAAATAGGTCAGCAGCTTGTTGCTGAGCGCGGGGGCTTCGGACTTGATCGCGTCGAACTGGTGGATGTTGAGCACGTAGAGCACGCTGTCGACCTCGGCCTGGATCGTCGCGCTCCGCGGCGTGCGTGAGACCAGGCCCATCTCGCCGATCGTGGTGTAGCGGCCGAGGCTGCGCACGCGCGTGGTGCGGCCGTCGTCGGCGGGGATCATGATGCCGACGCGGCCGTCGAGGATGAAATGCATGGAATCGGCGGGGTCTCCGGCGTTCACGATGACCTCGCCGGCCTCGACCTCGATGCGCTGGCAGCGGCGGATCAGCTCGTCGGCATCGTCCTCGCTGCCGAGGATGCGCGCGAACCAGTCCCGCAGGCTGGCTTCTTCCCGCGCCAGGTCCTGATGCTGCGAGATGATCTCGTTCTCGCACCATTCCAGTGCGTGATCGAGCTCGGGGATGATGGTGACGCCCTCGCCGATGAAGTCGCTGGCGCGCAGCACCTTCTCGGCCGAGGTCGACAGATGCACCAGGATCAGCTCGACGCCGAGATCGGCCGCGCTGCGCTTGATCTGGGCAAAGCTGTAGGCGGCCGACGAATCCACCCCGGTGACGAGCTTGAAGTCGAACAGCAGAAAGCGGCATTCGGGACGCTCCTGCAGCAGCTGCTTGACGTGCTGGTAGAGCCGGTTGGCGGAGCCGAAGAACAGATAGCTCTGCAGGTTCAGGCCCTGGATCTTGCCGCCATGGGCCAGCAGCACGTCCTGGTCGTCGCGGGAACGGTCGAGCGAAGAGCGATATTCCGAGCCGTCGAAGCTGTATTTGATCGACTCCACCCTTGCGGCGCTGAACGCAAACGTGGCGCAGCCGATGATCACGCCGATCAGGATGCCCGGCACGAAACCCCAGGTCACGATGATCGCGATGATCGCGAGCAGCGAGAGATATTCGAGCTTCGAAAGCCGCCTGCGCGATTCGATGATCCATTTGTGCAGCTGGTCGGCGCCGAGATAGAGCAGCAGGCCGCCTAGCACGAATTTCGGGATGAAGCCGAGCAGCTGCGGCGCGATCGCCAGCATCAGCAGCGACAGCGCCGCGACGGTGAGGCCGGACAGACGGCCGCGGCCGCCGCTGCTGAAATTGAGGACGGAGCGGCTGATCGAGATGCAGCCGGCATAGCCGCCGAGCGCGCCTGTCAGCATGTTGGCGGCGCCGGTGACGTTCAGCTCGCGTTCCAGATTGGCTTCGCGATGCACGGCGACTTCGATCCCGGTGGTGTTGAACAGCGTGCTCGAAGCCGTGACGAAGATGACGGCGACGAAATTGGCGAGCAGGTCGGGTACGGCGAACCAGGGATAGTGGATGAGACCCTCGGCATGCCAGGGCATCATGAAGGCCGCCTGCGGCGGCGCCTGGAACGTCCAGCCCAGAGCGCGGGCCTCGCCGAGCGAGATGCCGGTGACCCAGAATGCCAGATGCGCCGTGAGTACGCCGCCGACCAGGATGACCGGCAGGCCGAAAGGGCTGCGCGAGCGATGCCAGGTCAGATACAGCACCAGCGCCATGACGCAGGCGGCACCGAGCTCCAGCAATGTCGTGCCGTTGACGAAATGCAGCAGCGTCGCGACGGGATGATCGGTGATGACGCGGATCGCACCCATGACGATCAGGAGTCCGGTGGCACCGAGGAAGCCGCCGACCACGGGGTAGGGCACGTAGCGGATGGCGCGGCCCATCCGCGTCAGGCCCAATCCGCACAGCACCAATCCGGTCAGCACCGTCGACAGGCCGATTGTGATCAGGATCGCCGACAACAGCGGCGTCGACGGGTTGGCGGCCTCGATTCGTTCGAGCACCGAGGCCGCCAGAATTCCCGTCACGGCGGCGGTCGAGCTATCAGGGGCGGCGACCGCGAAGGGCAGGGAGCTGCCGAGCGCGACGACGGCGGCAAGCGCCGCGGAGCTGATGAAGGTCGCCGCGATGCCGTAGGACAGATAGGGCGACAGCGGGCCCGTAAAGATCAGCAATGCGTAGGAGAGTCCGAAGGTGATGGTCAGGACGCTGGCAGCGCTGCCACCCAGTATGTCGTTCAGCGCACGCTTGAGAACCGGCTTGAACCGCGGGTGCGGACTGAGAGTCATCGCTGGGTCGGTCACGTCCTGGCGCTCGCCCCTGAAAAATCCTGTTTGAGACGACGACAGGCTTAGCGCAACAGGCTTCTTGTCGCTATGAAATATCCGGCGGTTTTTGCTGCGGTGACGGTGCAGCCCCCTCTACTGCGGTGACGGTGCAGCCTCATGCTCAACCGTCGTCCCGGCCCCCCGTGCGCAATTGCGCGCTAGGCCGGGACGACGGATAGGCTTAAATCTTCAACTCCGTCCCCGTCACGCGCCGATACGCTTCCAGATACCTTTTGCTGGTCGCCTCCACCACGCTCGCCGGCAGTGGCGGCGGTGGGGCATCGCCGTTCCAGCGGCCGGCGCGGCGCTCGACGTCGAGATAGTCGCGCAAGGGTTGCTTGTCGAAGCTCGCCTGCGGCTGGCCGGGCTTGTAGGCATCGACCGCCCAGAACCGCGAAGAATCCGGCGTCATGACTTCGTCGATCAGGATGATGCGGCCGTTCTTGTCGCGGCCGAACTCGAACTTGGTGTCGGCGATGATGATGCCCTGCTCGCGCGCCAGCTCCTCGCCGAGCGTGTAGATCGCGCGCGTCATGCTCTCGAGCGTGTAGGCGACCTCCTCGCCGACCACGTCGCGCATCTTCGCGATGGTGATGTTCTCGTCGTGCCCGGTCTCGGCCTTGGTCGCCGGGCTGAAGATCGCCGGGTCCAGCTTCTCGCTTTCGACGAGGCCCGCCTTCAGCTTTTCGCCCGCGAGCGTGCCTGAGGCCGCATATTCCTTCCAGGCCGAACCCGAGAGATAGCCGCGGATCACGCATTCGATCGGGAACACGGTGGTGCGCTTGCACAGCATGGCGCGGCCGAGGATCTCGGCGCGGTGCGGCTTCAGGACAGGCACGGCCGCGATGATCTCGTCGGTGTCGGCGCTGATCATGTGATGCGGCACCACGCCCTCGAGCTTGCCGAACCAGAACGCACTGATCTGCGTCAGCACCGCGCCCTTCATCGGAATGGTCTCGCCCATCACGACGTCGAAGGCGCTGATGCGGTCCGTGGTGAGCAGCAGCAGGCGGTCGTCGTCGACGGCATAGATATCGCGCACCTTGCCGCGCCCGATCTTGGTCAGGGGCAGGTCGCTGGAGAGCATGGCGGTCATCGGAAGATCTTTCGAGCAGGACATCCGGCCGCGCCTGATGGCACGGCCGGAGACCGGATTAGCCTATTCCGGCAGCGGAATGAACTCATGTTCCTGCGGAACCGCCGCGAAGCGGCCGGTTTTCCAGTCCTGCTTGGCCTGCTCGATCCGCTCCTTGCTGGAGGAGACGAAATTCCACCAGATGTGGCGCGGGCCCTCCAATGCATCGCCGCCGAGAAACATCATCCGCGTCGCCTTGAGCGCTTTCACCGTGATGCGGTCGCCGGGCCGGAAGATGAGGAGCCGCGGCCCCTCATAGCGTTCGTTCGCAATCTCGACCTCGCCGTCGACGAGATAGATCGCGCGCTCCTCATGATCGGGGTCGAGCGGCACGCTCGCCCCTTCGGCGGCCGTGACCTCGGTGTAGAACCAGGGCGACACCATCGTGACAGGCGAGGTGATGCCGAAGGAGGAGCCCGCGATCACCCGCGCGGTGAAATCGCGCTCGGAGATCATCGGCAGATCGCCCGCCGCATAATGCTGGAACGACGGCGCGATTTCCTCGGATCCCGCCGGCAGCGCGATCCAGCTTTGCAGGCCCAGCATCTTCTGGCCCGAGGCGCGCTGCGCATCCGGCGTGCGCTCGGAATGCGCGATGCCGCGCCCGGCGGTCATCAAATTCATCGCGCCGGGCGCGATCTCCTGGACGTTGCCCTCGCTGTCGCGATGCATGATCGCGCCATCGAACAGATAGGTGACGGTGGCTAGGCCAATATGCGGATGCGGCCGCACGTCCATGCCCTTGCCGGAGACGAACTGCACCGGGCCGAAATGATCGAAGAAGATGAAGGGCCCGACCATCTGCCGCTTGCCGTGCGGCAGTGCCCGGCGCACCGCAAAGCCGTCGCCGAGGTCGCGCGTGCGTGGCACGATGACGAGATCGAGCGCATCGCAGGATTTGGGATCGCCGAGCACGGGATCGTTGTCGGGCATCCAGCTCATGGGTGGGCTCCTTTTTGGCTTTCTTGCGCGCGATGGTAGCAGGAATTTGCAGCGCCGTCGCGACAAAGCCGGGACCCGACGTCACAGGTGCGATAGCGCTGTATTCCGCTGTCGTGCTCCACGACGAGCGGTCGTAGGGTGGGCAAAGGCGCATTAGCGCCGTGCCCACCATCTTTCTCCGATCGAGAAGAAGCCGCGGGCACGCTCCGCTTTGCCCACCCTACGGTCCGTGAAACCGGGCGATGACAGTTGTGGATGCGGATGGTCCTTGAAAAAAGGGGCGCAACGAACGATGTTCGGCGAAATTCCACCGCGCCCGATCGCATCGCCCGATGACACTTGCTGCAACCGAGCTCGTCTTCCGTGCTGCCAGCGTCGCGCTGCTGCTGGTGCTGGCGACGTCATTGGTCTCGGATTTCCGCAACGTGCTGGCAGCCCGCCTCGGTGCGGCCTTCGCGCTCGGCTCGGCCGCGCATGCGGCGAGCTATTCGGTGGACGTCACGTCACCGATCCCGCTCCTGCATGCACCGCTGATCGCGTTATCGACAGGCACCGTCGTGGTGTTCTGGCTGTTCACAAGCTCCCTGTTCGACGATGAGTTTCGCCTTCGCTGGTGGCACGGATGGGTCTGGGCGCTGGTGACGGCTTTCAGCTTCGCAGGTTGCGTCTGGATTGCACCCAGCGGCCATGTGCGGTTCTCGGTGACGATGGTCAATCTGATCGTGCTCGGTTTCATCGCGCTTGCGGTCGGGCAGATGATCGCCTCCTGGCCGGCCGACCTGGTCGAGCGACGCCGCCGCGTTCGCGTCTTCATCGTCTGCGCAACCGCGCTCTATGGCGGGCTGAACGCGGTGCTCCAGATCGCGGTCGCCGGCCAGCACGTCAGCGATGTCGCCGAAACCATCAATGCCGGCGTGCTCGCCTGCATCGTCGCGGGAATCGTCTATGCCATGATGCGCGTTGACGGGGCGGATCTGTTTCCGGCCGCGGCGGAGCCCGCACCCCCTGACGTTTTCAGTCAGCCTGCGGCCGATGACGCCGCCGACCAAAAGCTCATCGATGCGCTGATGCGCCTGATGGCGGACGAGCGGATCTATCGCCAGGAGAACATCACCATCGGCGTGCTGGCGGGCCGGCTGAAAATTCCCGAATACCGGTTGCGCCGGCTCATCAACCAGCGGCTCGGCTACCGCAATTTCAATGTGTTCCTGAACAACCACCGTATCGAGGAGGCCAAGGCCGCGCTCGCCGATCCCGCCCAGGCCGAGGTCCCCGTCATCACCATCGCCATGGACGCCGGCTTCCAGTCGCTCGGCCCCTTCAACCGCGCCTTCAAGGCGGTGACGGGCGTGACGCCGACGGAGTACCGGCGGCTGAAGGTCGGGGTTGCGTGATGGGTCCTTCGCCTCTCCCCGCCTGCGGGGAGAGGGAGCGGACCGCCGCGGCGATAACTTTCCCTGGAAGACAAGGCTTTGAAATAGCTTGCCTATTCCAAAATCGGCCAGCCTCGCCCAGTTTCAGCCAGCCCATTTTCCAAATCCGGCGAGCATCCACCGTCCGCATCCCGCTTCCTGCAGCCACATCCCCCAGCCGGAGAAAGCCCGTGACCCGCCGCCGCAAGATCATCCTCCTCACCACCACCATCGCCGCCGCCGGCCTCGTGCTCGGCGCCGCCCGGGCCCGCGACGTCCCGAAGGTCGCGACCGGGTTCGTTGCCGACATCCTCTGCTCCGAGACCTTCGTCTCCGGCCTCGATCCCAGCCACAACTTCACCGAGACCACCGACGCCATGCCCGGGACCAGCCTCATCACCTGGGCGATGGACACCCGGGTCGATCGCGTGCGCAAGGACGTCACGGTCACGCTGTTCGGCATCGGCCGCAGCCACGCCGTCTATCGCGAGGGCCTCGGCTGCACGCTCGAGCACGGCGCCGGCGTTGCCGCCGTCGAGCCGCCGGCGGACGAGAGGCAGCCGGCATTGTTGCCCGAGATCGCCTCCTTCTCCTCGGTCGTTCCGCCGCAAAGCCCCGAGCTGGCTGTCGCGCTCGACCGTGCCTTCACCGAACCCGCGCAGCCGCCGTACCGCCGCACCCGCGCCATCGTCGTGATGAAGGCCGGCCGCGTCATCGCCGAGCGCTACGCCGACGGCATCGCACCCGAGACGCCGCTGCTCGGTTTCTCCATGACGAAATCGGTGGTCTCCGCCCTGATCGGCGTGAAGGTGCGGCAGGGCAGGCTGAAGCTCGACGGACCCGCGCCGGTCGCCGCCTGGAAAGATCCCGATGATCCCCGCCATGCCATCACCGTCGATCAGCTGCTGCGCCACACCGCGGGCCTTGCGCTCGGCAGCTCGCTGGAGGCCTCGCTCGGCTCCGCCTTCGAGCCGGTCAACCGGATGAAGTTCGTGGAGAAGGACATGGCCGCCTATGCTGAGACCATCCCGCTCGAGACCGCGCCCGGCACCGCGTGGAACTATCACGACGGCAACATGCTCATTCTCTCGCACCTGATCCGCGTTGCTGCCGGTGGCAGTCCCGCAGACGCGCTGCGCTTCGCGCGCCGCGAATTGTTCGCGCCGCTCGGCATGCGCCATGCCGTGCTCCAGCTCGATGGCTCCGGCACGATCGAAGGGTCGGGCGAGATGCTCGCCTCCGCACGCGACTGGGCGCGCTTCGGCCAGCTCTATCTCAATGACGGCGTTGTCGGCGGCAAACGCATCCTCCCCGAGGGCTGGGTGAACTACTCCGCGACGGCGACGCCAAACGCGTGGGTCGGCATCGGCGCCGGCTTCTGGACCAATCAGGGCGACAGCTTTGGCGCAAAATTTCGCGTCGAGCATGGCTGGCCGCGCGATGCCTTCTTCGCCAAGGGCACGATCGGGCAGTACACCATCGTGATCCCCTCGGAGAAACTGGTGATCGTGCGGATGGGGCGCTCGCCGAACGCGCCGCCGCAAGCCGACGGCGTGTTCGATCTGGTGCGCGACGTGGTGGCGGCGACGCGCGAGAAAGGAAAGTTAGCGGGGTGAATTGAGGTCTTTCTTACCCTCCAGGGGAGGGTGAGAAGCGGCTGCGGCTCTAGCTCTTACCTCCCCAACTCCGTCGCCTTGGCCACGCGATCGAACCGCTCCAGCGTCATGATCGCATCGGCAAATTTCTCCGCCCGCGCATTCAGCACCGGGCGGGCCAGCGTCAAAAACTTCTGCTGCATCGCCTGGGTGTCCGGGAACGAGGTCGGCTCTCCGGACGGATCGGCATAAAGCCGCTCATGGACGCCGTCGTCCGTGGTGATGCTGACGCGCGCGCCAAAGGGATGGGTGCGGCCGACCTCGAGGCGATCGTCCTGGACCACGTCGAACTTGTCGGCGAGCGCGTCGATCGCGGCGTCGCCAAGGCGGCCATAGTCATCCCAGCCGAACGAGCCCTGGTCGAGCGCGAGCGCGCCGGTGAAGAACATCGAGAACTGGCCGCCGACGATCGAGCGCGGGTGGCGCTTGGTCGCGGCATCGCCGGTCAGCGTGATGCCGTTCCGATGCAAACCGATCTCGACGCGCTTGACCTGGTCCGGCGTCAGATTGTGCTCGCGCCGCATCGCGATCAGCGCGTCGATCGCGGCATGGGTGTAGCGGCAGCTCGGATACGGCTTCACGCCGATCTTCATGGTCTCATAGGTCTTGCCGAGCTCGGCCACCGCCTTGTCCGGATGCGCGTCGTCGGTGTAGCCGGCGAGCAGGCCGTGCTTGCCCTCGACCGATTCGGTCGCGCCGACGAAATCGTTGCGCGCCAGCGTCGCGGCGATCACGCCGTTCATCGCGGCGGCGCCGACCTGGTAGCGCTTGTTCCAGGCGCCGTTGACCAAAAATTGCAGCGAGCCCGCGGCCTGGCTGCCGGAGACGCCGAACGCGGCGATCAGCTGCTGCTCGCTGAGGCCGAACAGCTTGCCGGCCGCCGCGGCGGCGCCATAGGTGCCCGCGGTCGCGGTCGGATGGAAGCCGCGCGCATAATGCGAGGTCGGGTCGAGCGCGTTGCCGAGCCGGCAGCACACCTCATAACCCGCAACGATCGCGGTGAGCACGTCGCGCCCGGAGGCACCCACCATCTCGCCGACGGCAAAGGCGGCTGGAACCACCGGCGCGCTCGGATGCAGCGAGGAATCGGCGTGGGTGTCGTCGAAGTCGAGGGAATGGCCGAGCGCGCCGTTGAGGAGCGCCGCGACCGCGGGCGTCCAGGTCTTGGTGTCGCCGAACACGGTGGACTCGCCTTTGGTGTCGAGCGCCAGCGCCTCCAGCATCTTCAGCATCGATGGGGTCGATTCCGCCTCGCGCCGTGCCCGGATGGCGCTGCCGAGGAAGTCCAGCGTCAGCACTTTTGCCCGCTCCAGCACCTCCGCCGGAATATCCTGGTATTTCAGATTGAAGACGTAGGCGGCGAGCGTTGCGGTTTCGTGGGCCATCATGTTTCCTCGTTTTGGCGGGCAAGTTAGGCGGGCTGATTTGGCCTTTCAAGCGGCCTTGCGGCCGCGGGCATCAGCTATGCTTTTGCTTGGGCGTATGAGGATCGGACCGGGATAGTCGAGCATGGCATTCGCAGGGAAGGTGTTCGAGCGGATCCGGTCGCGGCGCACGCAACTGGGGCTCGCGATCCGGGTCACGGTGGCCGCGACCGCGGCCTATGCCATCGCCACCGCGTTGCATCTGCTATTGCCGCTCTGGGCGGTGCTGACCTCGCTGATCGTGACCCAGATGAGCGTTGGCCGCTCGCTGAAGGCGACGCGCGACTACGTGCTGGGCACGATCGGCGGCGCCATCTATGGCGGCACGATTGCGATCATGATCCCCTATTCGAGCGAGGCGGGCCTGCTCGGTCTGCTCGTACTCTCGGTCGCCCCGCTCGCCTTCATCGCCGCGATCAATCCGAGCCTGAGCGCCGCCACCGTCACCGCGGTGATCGTGCTGCTGGTTCCGACCATGCATCATTCCGATCCCATGACCTCGGCGATCGACCGCGTCAGCGAGGTCGGCGTCGGCGCCATCACGGGCCTCTTGGTCTCGTTCCTGGTGCTGCCCTCGCGCGCGGTGCGGCAGATTCGCGCCGCCGCCGCGCAATTGCTCGAGCTGATCGCGGATGCCCTCACCGAGCTGCTCGCCGGCCTGACGCGCGGCCGCGACAACGACGCGCTGCACCTTATCCAGGACGGCATCGGCACGGCGATGGTCGGCATGAATGCGATCGGCGCCGAGGCCGAGCGCGAGCGTGCCGCGCGGCTGTCGAGCGGGCCCGACACCGGCCCGCTGCTGCGCACCGTGCTGCGGCTGCGCCACGACGTCGTGATGATCGGTCGCGCCACGGTGGTGCCGCTGCCGGTCGAGGTGCAGATGCGGCTTGCAGCTCCCTTGAATGAGGTCTCGACCGTGATCGCGCGCTTCCTGCGCTCGGCCGCCGCGGCCTTGCGCGAGGGCGCCGGAGCGCCGCCGATCCATCCCGTGCACGTCGCGCTTCAGCATTACGCCGAGGCGGTCGCATCCGTCCGTCATGACGGCCTGATCCGCGGTCATCCCGGCGACACCGCCGAGCGCTTCTTCGCGCTCGGCTTCTCCCTGGAGCAGATGCACCAGAATCTCTGCGATCTCGACCGCGTCGTCGGCGAATGGTCGGAAATCGCAACCGACAAGTCCGTGCGCGTGGCGGAGTAAGCAGAGCGTTTTCAAGCGAAGTGGATGCCGGTTCGCGAAGAAAACGCGTCAAAATAGAGTGCTAAAGATCGAAGAACGCGAGCTGCGTTGCATCGCGCCGCTCGATGCCGTCCGTCAGCGCTTTCAGCGCGATGTCGAAGCTCGGCTGCTTCTGCTCCAATTCCCAAGCGCCGTCGTGATCCCATTGGAAGCACCAGCCATAGCGCTCGCCGGGCTCGAGATGGAGCAGCAGGCAGCGGCTGACCTGCGAGGGTTCGGCGATCGGAATCAGATGCTTCAATGAAACGCCGTACGCCTTCCGGAAATAGGCGCAGGCCTCTTCGAGCTCGTCCTCTGAATAGGCGATGAAGTCGAGGACATTGCGCAGCTGCGCGGCGAGCTCGCCCGGCGCATAGAAGCGCAGCTCGGAGGAGGATTCGGGCAGGCGCACCAGCAGTTCGGTCTCGCCCCGGGTCCGCAGGAAGTCGCGATAGTCGTCGGGCAGCCGGACGCCGAGCGTCTGCTCCGCAGCGCTGATATCCGCGTCGCTGACCGGCGTGGCGGGTCTCCAGCGCCAGCCCTTGGCCGATGTCCCCGCCTTGCGCCGCGCTTCATATTCCGCATATTCGGGAAGCCGCATGATGACGTCGTAGCCGCCGAAGCGCGACCATTGATAGGCGTCGTCGAAGGCTTCCTCCCGCCGTTCGGGAAAGAAGCCGCAGAGAAGTTCGGCACGCTGGCGAATGCGATCATGGCTCGGGGCGGTCCGGCATAAATGCTCGACGATCGCCAGCGCAGCGGCCGGATTGCTGGCGAGAAGATAGAGGCCGCTCAGCAACTCCAGGATCTCTCCTTCGAGGTCTCGCTCCGAGATGGACCATGCATAATGCGTCTGTCCGGCAGCCCGCCGTGCGTTGAGCGCAGCGCGCGCCTGGTCTGCATAGCGCAGGGTCTGCGCGAAGTCCTCGCCTGCGGTCTTGCCGTGATCGGCGGCGAGCAACAGATAAAGCGGCTCGTGCTCGGCCGGCGTGCCCCTGAGCGCTGCGATCTGCTTCGCCTGCTCGGCCAGCGGCGAACCGAGCACCAGGATCATCAGCTCATCGAGGCCCTTCTGCCAGTCCGGCTTGGCCTGCGGATCAGGTCCGAGGTCGCGCAGCGTGTAGTCGGTATGATCAGTCTCGACATAGCCCGCCGCGACCAGCTCGGCGACATGGCGGCGGAACGCCGCGGCGGCGTCCTCGATGTCGGAAAAGTCCTTGCGCAGATATTGATCCGATTCCGGATCGTCCTCCCGGTTCATGCGGACGCCGATCACCATGGGATCATTGCCCACGATCAGCATCAGCTCGCGATCGTCGTCGCCGGGCGGGCGATGGAAGAACTTTGCCAGATGCATGCGACCTCCGAAGGCGCCGCCGGCATCGGGGCGCCACGTCTCAGTCGCTCGCTCGAAGCAACCGGTTCACGTCAGCCGGGCTGACGCCGCGCGAGGCCCTTGCCCTGCATGCGCCAGAGCAGCAGGTCGATGCGGTCCTGGCCGAAGAACGGCTCGTTCTCGAACACGAAGGTCGGCACGCCCCAATGGCCCGAGGCGGCGTGGTCCTTCTCGTTCTCCGCGATCACCTGCTCGTAGCGATCCGGGTCGGCGATGATCGCTTCATCCATGGCCGCGAGATCGAAGCCGGCCTTCTCGGCCGCGCGTGCGAGATGGTCGCCCTCGTTCCAGCCCGAGACCGAACCGTCCCACAGCACGCGGGCGATCGCGTCTGTGAAGGCGAGCGAGCGTCCCTCAAGCTGCGCCATGGCGCCGAGGCGAGTCAGGCGATGGATGTAGGGCTGCTCGGCCGCGACGTCGAGCGTCGTCAGGTCCTGCACGACCGGATTGGGCCGGGGAAAGCGGAACGGAATGCCCTCATGCTCCGCCACGCGCGTGCTGTCGAGGACCACGTAGCGGATGAATTGCGGATTGGTCTTCTTGAAGAAGCCCGGCACGCGGATCGCCAGCGGATAGACCGGACGCAGGTTCACCGCGAGATCATACTCTTTGACCAGCTTCAGTGTCTTGGGCAGCGCCAGATAGCTGAAGGGACTGCGGTAGGAGTAGAAGAGGTCGACGGACAGCGTCATCGGGCCGCCTCCACGATGCGTCCCATCATGCCGCGGACCACGAGCTTGTGGAAGGGCATGATGAGGGCGAGGTAGCTCCGGCCCAGAAGATTGTGCGTGCGCACCAGCGTGGTCGAGGTGACCTGGCGGCTCGCGGTATCGCCCGCGACCTCGACGACGAGGCGGAAGTCGAGATGAGAATCGTTGAAGCCGGCGACCAGCTGCTCCGGCGTCTCGCTCACCACCGGAAACAGGCCGATCAGGCCGTGCGGCGCCGGCGCGCCTTCGCCCGAGGTCTTCAGCCCGAACGGTGTCACCAGAATGTTGCGCAGCCGCAGCAGCACGTCGATCCAGCGAGGTCCGTGCAGCACCATCCGGACGCAGGCCTCGCGCGCATCGATCCTCGCCGCGCCGATCTCGACGCGAAACGCATCGATGAACTGCGCGCCCGCCAGCACCGCGCCGGCGTCGACATTGGGGGTGACTTCGCGGACCGTCCCGATCATCCCGCCAGTTTGCGCGCCAGCATCCGGAAGCGCAAGATCAACAGGGCGGCATAGACGAACGAGCCGATCGAGAAGCCGATCCAGACGCCGACCGCGCCCAGTCCCGTGTGGAAAGCCAGCACCCAGGCGATGGGAAAGGCGACGCACCAATAGCCGATCGCCGCGAACACCAGCGTCATCCGGGTGTCATTGATGCCGCGCAGCGCCCCGCCCATGATGGTCTGGAGGCCGTCGGCGATGAAGAAGCTCGCGCCGACCAGCAGCAATGTCGCCGTCAGCTCCACCGTTGCCGCGCTGGCCTCGCCGCGGCCGAAGAACAGCCGCCCGAGCTCGTAGCGGCCGAGAACGATCGCGACGGTCAGGGCGGAGACGAACGCGATCCCGAGCACCGCTGCGACGAGACCCGCGCGCCTCACCGCGACCATGTCGTCGCGGCCGAAGGCGTGGCCGACGCGCACTGTTGCCGCCATGCTGATGCCCAGCGGCACCATGAACAGCACGGCGGTGACCTGGAGCGCGATCTGGTGCGCGGCGAGCGCCGTGGTCGAGATCAGCCCCATCAGCAGCGCGGCCGAGGAGAACAGGCCGTATTCCAGCAGCAGGGAAAACGAGATCGGCGCGCCGACCGCGACGAGCTGGTGCATCAAGGGCCAGTCGATCCGCCAGAGACGGGCGAGCGGATGATAGTCGGCGAACGGTTTGCGCAGCCCTGCGATCGCGAGCGCGGCGAGGAAGGTGCCGAGATTGACCAGCGTGGTCCCAAGCCCCGCACCGAACAGGCCGAGCTCCGGCAGCCCGAACCGGCCGTGGATCAGCGCATAGACCAGCACGGCATTGACCGGGATCGCCGCGACCGTGATCCACAGCGGCGCCTGCGGCCGGTTCACCGCGCTCATCATGCTGCGCAGCGCGATGAAGCCGAGCGCCGGCGCAATGCCCCAGGCAAGGCCGTTCAGGTAGCGCTGCGCCAGCGCGGCCGATTGCGGCACCTGACCGAGCGCGAGCAGGATCTGCTCGCCATAGAGCGGCGAGGCCATCATCGGCAGCGAGATCAGCAGCGCGGCCCAAAGGCCGACACGCAGCGAGCGGCGGATGCGCCTGACATCGCCGGCGCCGAACGCCTGCGCCGCCAGCGGCGACACCGCGGACATCAGGCCGAGCCCGAAGGTGAAGCTGACGAAATAGACCGTATGCGCCAGCGCGGCGGCGGCGACCGCGCTCTCACCGAGGTGACCGATCATCGCGAGATCGGTCGTGATCATCGCGATCTGCCCGAGCTGCGTCAGCATCATCGGCACGGCCAGCCGCAGCGTCTCGACGAACTCGTCGGCGAGACGGCCTTGCGGCACGCCGGCTTGCGGCTGCGCTTGATGTTGGACGGTGTCGAGCATGGCGGCTCATTAGCACAGCCACACGTCGAAAACATGGCCCGTGTCCCGGACGCAGTGCAGCGCGTAGCGCTGCTCCGCAGAGCCGGGACCCAGAAGCCAGCAGCGCATCACCGATGTGCTGCGCTGCGTCCGGGGCACGAGATGGGTGTGGGATGCTCTATCCGCTAGCTCGGAATCGTAGGGTGGGCAAAGGCGCACTTGCGCCGTGCCCACCACCTGTCAAATGCTGCATGGAAGCCGTGGGCACGCTTCGCTTTGCCCACCCCACGATACTGTGGGAAGGGCACCACCTTCTCCCGCAAGGGGAGAAGGAAGAAAGAACCTCAGCTCTTCCGTTCCGGCACGCGCTTGATCTTCGCGCCCAGCGCGTTCAGCCGTTCCTCGATGCGCTCGTAGCCGCGTTCGATCTGGTCGGCGTTGTTGATCGTGGACGTGCCCTCGGCGCAGACGGCGGCCAGCAGCATCGCCATGCCGGCGCGGATGTCGGGCGAGATCATCGATGCGCCGCGCAGGCGGCTGGGGCCTGCGATGATGGCACGATGAGGATCGCAGAGAACAATTCTTGCGCCCATCGCGATCAGCTTGTCGACGAAGAACATCCTGGATTCGAACATCTTCTCGAACATCAGGATCACGCCTTCGCATTGCGTGGCGGTGACGATCGCGATCGACATCAAATCGGCCGGGAAGGCCGGCCACGGCTGGTCCTCGAGCTTGGGCACATGGCCGCCGAAATCGTCCTGGATCTTCAATGTTTGATTGGATGGCACGATGAGATCGTCGCCCTCGACCCGGCAGACGATGCCGAGCCGCTCAAAACCCATGCGGATCGAGCGCAGATGCTCGACGCCCGATCGCACGATGCGAAGCTGCGAGCGCGTCACGGCGGCAAGGCCGATCAGCGAGCCGACCTCGATATGGTCGGGCTGGATCCGGTAGGTCGTTTCTCCCAGCGTCGCCGGACCATGGATGACCATGGTGTTGGTGCCGATGCCCTCGATCTTGGCGCCGAGCGCGACCAGGAAGTTGGCAAGGTCCTGCACATGCGGCTCGGACGCGGCGTTGCGTAAATATGTGACGCCGTCCGCGGCGACCGCCGCCACCAGCGCGTTCTCGGTCGCGGTCACGCTCGGCTCGTCCAGGAACACGTCGGCACCGGCGAGCTTCGCCGCGCGGAATTCGAGCCGGTCGGTCGCGGTGACCTTCGCGCCGAGCTGTTCGAGCGCCAGCACATGGGTGTCGAGCCGGCGCCGGCCGATGACGTCGCCGCCCGGCGGCGGCAGCATCACCTCGCCGCAGCGGGCGAGCAGGGGACCGGCGAGCAGGATCGAGGCGCGGATGCGGACGCACAGCTCGGGGTCGAGGTCGGCGGCGCGGATGCTCTTGGCATGGATGTGAAGCGTGTTGCGCGCGGTCCATTCCGCGGAAGCGCCGACCGAGCGGATCAGCTCGACCAGCGTCTCGGTGTCGCGGATCCGCGGCACGTTCTCCAGCGTCACCGGATGCTCGGTGAGCAGAGCGGCGGCGATGATCGGCAGCGCCGAATTCTTGTTGCCGGACGGCTCGATCGAGCCCGAGAGCCGGTGACCGCCCTCGACGATGTACTGGATGGGCGCCACGGGGATCTCTCCGTCCTGATGGGTTGGGGCGGGCTGCTTTGGAGGCGGAAACTATAGGGAATTGAGCGCGGTAGCAATTGTGCAGGGCGCGATTCGGAGCCTGCTTGCCGGCCTTGGAGACGCCGCCAGACCCTCATGGTGAGGAGCGCGGAACGCGCGTCTCGAACCATCAGAGGCCCGGCTTTCGCCCCCGGCTATCCTTCGAGACGCCCGCTGTCGCGGGCTCCTCAGGATGAGGACCTGAGTTCGTGGCAGGCGCCCGTCAAAGCAGTCCGATGATATTTCCCACCACATAAAGAATGACGATCAGCATCAGCACGCCCATGGCCAGGAAGGAGATTTCGACGGCAATGGCGCCGGCCCCGAGCGCGGCTGCGACGCCTGAAAGGAGCCGTTCCTCGCGAAACACGAGGGCCAGGACCGAGAGCAGGATGGCAAGCAGGCCGAGCGAGATCGCACCGATCGAGGACGCCTCCCTCAACTGGCTTCCCGTCGACTTCTCCCGCGGCGGGGCCTGGTACTCGACGCCCTTGACGCGCGCGATCAGGCGATCCTTCAGGCGATGGCCGGTATCGACGATCACCTTGTCCGCCGGCGGTGGCGGGTAGATCACCGGGATGACCCAATGTGGCAACACGGCCGCGATCAGCGCCAGCACGCCGACGATGCTACCAATCACGCCGAGACGGCGGGAGGGGAGGGCAGGGCTGGTTGCGGAGGCGGTCATGGCGTGGCGCTGTCCCGGCCGGAATTGGCCGCTGGGTTCATGCCATTTGGTCGTGATGGCGGAGGGTGAGGTTCAGGGGCTGCGGCTCTAGCCCGGTTGCTCGGTGTTGCCGCAACGGTGATCTGCTTCCTCTCCCGCAAGCCGGAGAGCTTACATCGCGTTTCAATTGCGGAACAAATTGATTGCGCCGCCCTCGCCTTTGACTTCGAAATACATGAGATCGATGTAGATCGCAGCCGCAAGAACCAGCGCTCGTTCATCTTCTGTCAGGCTGCGTTCCAGATACTCCACCAGAAAATTATCGTGGTCGGTGAAAAGTTCAGCGCCGAGGCCGGACCATTTTTTCGCAACGCGCGCGTGCTCTCGCCCTCCGCGCATGAACGGAAAGGTCCATACGCGCCAAAATGGCGAACTGACTTCGAGCACCACTCTCCCCTGCGCATCGTGCACATGGAAGGTCTTGGTGAGAATCGAAAACTGACGCTCGATGGTTCCGATGAGGCGGCTGTCGCGCGAACGCAGCTCCAGACACTGAAAGAACCAGCGGAAGGGATGAATCCCGCGCATGACCGGCTGTCGGGCGCCGTCGAAAAAATGAACCTCAAAAGAGCGCCAATGCCCAAATGCCTGGCGTCCGAGGAAGCCGAGAATTCCCTTTTGCTGTTCGGCCGCATAGAGCAGATCGCGGCCATTTTCATCGCGGATGCGATACTTGTTGCGGGTTTCGAAGCCGAAGAGTTCGGCCATTTCGAAGACCTGCTGCACGTACATTTGGCGCTGCTCGGCTAAAATCGGCAACATGTCGCTCGGACCTCTTCCAAGATCTGCCTTCAGGTCCATCGCGCCGGCTCCACATTGGCTCCGGCGCCCTCGTCCAGCGAGCTGCGTGAAATTCGCGTTGGCAACGTGGCACGCGGCCGATGGGCCTACGCCACTTCGTCGCGATTGCGGGGGGTGAGGTTCAGGGGATGCGGCGGCACGTTTGGTATCGCCACGAAGGTGGTGCGCCCCCTCTCCCGCTTGCGGGGGAGGGTTGGGATGGGGGGGCTTCCGCGTCGGGATTATTGAGGAAGTCTCTGCGTGGCGAAAACCCTCACCCGCCGCGCTCTGCGAGCGCGTCGGCCTCTCCCGCAAGCGGGAGAGGCACGGAAGACCTCAGATATCGATCGTCGCGCTGAGCGAGTGTTCCTGAATGAAATCGCGGCGGGGCTCGACCACGTCGCCCATCAGCTTGGTGAAGATGTCGTCGGCCTCGTCGACCTCCTTGACCTTCACCTGCAAGAGCGAGCGCACCTCGGTGTCGAGCGTGGTCTCCCACAGCTGCTCCGGGTTCATCTCGCCGAGACCTTTGTAGCGCTGCAGCGTGATGCCCTTGCGCCCCGAATCCGTCACCGCCTCGAACAGGTCGGACGGACCGTGGACCACGTGCTCGCTGTCCTTGCGCCGCAGCTTGCCGGAACGGGCGTAAACGTCCTGGAGCTTCGTCGTGTACTCGTCGAGCTTGCGGGCCTCGGCCGAACCGAGCAGCGCGTCGTCGATGATGGCCGATTCCTTGACGCCGCGCACGGTGCGCTCGAACAGGAAACCCTGGCCCTCGACGAATTGGCCCACCCAGCCGCGTTCGACTTCCTCGGCCTGGTTGTCCAGGCGGCTCGCGATGTATTGCGCGGCCGCGGCCGCATTCTCCGGATTACCGTAGATCGATTTGTTCAGCACGCCGGTGATGGCGGCCTGCTCGACCACCTTTCGGTTATAGCGGCTGTGCAGATTGCGCAAAATGCTGCGGACCACGCGGGCATCGTCGACCAGCGCGCGCAGATCGCGGCCGGAGCGGTCGCCGCCGGTGCCGGGGATGTACACGCAGTCATCGAGCCCGGCGTCGATCAGATAGTCTTCCAGCGCCCGCTCGTCCTTCAGATACTGCTCGGACTTGCCGCGCGAGACCTTATAGAGCGGCGGCTGGGCGATATAGAGATAGCCGCCGTCGATGATGTCGCGCATCTGCCGGTAGAAGAAGGTGAGCAGCAGCGTGCGGATATGGGCACCGTCGACGTCGGCGTCCGTCATCACGATGATCTTGTGATAGCGCAGCTTCTCGACCGAGAAGTCGTCGCTGATGCCGGTGCCGAGCGCGGTGATCAGCGTGCCGATCTGTTCCGACGACAGCATCTTGTCGGGGCGCACACGCTCGACGTTGAGGATCTTGCCGCGCAGCGGCAGCACCGCCTGGAACTCGCGGTTGCGGCCCTGCTTGGCGCTGCCGCCTGCCGAGTCGCCCTCGACGATGAAGAGCTCGGACTTGGCCGGATCCTTTTCCTGGCAGTCGGCGAGCTTGCCGGGCAGCGAGGAGACCGAGAGCGGGCTCTTCCGCGTCAGCTCGCGCGCTTTTCGCGCGGCTTCGCGGGCGGCGGCGGCCTGGATCACCTTGCCCACGATCATCTTGGCCTCGGAGGGGTGCTCCTCGAACCAGGCCTGGAGCGCCTCGTTGAGGACGTTCTCGACCACGGGACGCACTTCCGAGGACACCAGCTTGTCCTTGGTCTGCGACGAAAATTTCGGGTCCGGCACCTTCACCGACAGCACGGCCGTCAGGCCTTCGCGGCAGTCGTCGCCGGTCAGCGCGATCTTTTCCTTCTTCGCATTGGCCTCGGCATAGCCGTTGACCTGGCGCGTCAGCGCGCCGCGGAAGCCGGCCAGATGGGTGCCGCCGTCACGCTGCGGGATGTTGTTGGTGAAGCACAGCACGTTCTCGTGGTAGCTGTCGTTCCACCACAAAGCGGCCTCGACGCCGATGCCGTTGGCTTCCGAACGCACCATGATCGGCGTCGGCACCAGCGCCTTCTTGTTGCGGTCGAGATATTTGACGAACTCCTCGACACCGCCGGAATAGTACATCTCCTCGCGCTTCTCGACCGCGTGGCGCATGTCGGAGAGCGCAATGTTGACGCCGGAATTGAGGAAGGCGAGTTCGCGCAGGCGATGCTCGAGCGTGGCGAAATCATATTCGATGTTCTTGAAGGTCTCGGTCGAGGCCAGGAACGTCACCTCGGTGCCGCGCTTGCCCGGCGCGTCGCCCACGACTTTCAGCGGTGCGACGGCATCGCCGTGGGCGAACTCGATGTAGTGCTCCTTGTCGTCGCGCCAGATGCGCAAGCCGAGCTTGCTCGACAGCGCGTTGACGACGGAGACGCCGACGCCGTGCAGGCCGCCGGAGACCTTGTAGGAATTCTGGTCGAACTTACCGCCGGCGTGGAGCTGGGTCATGATGACCTCGGCCGCCGAGATGCCTTCGCCCTTGTGGATGTCGACGGGAATGCCGCGGCCGTCGTCGCGCACGGTGACGGAATTGTCGGCGTTGAGGATCACGTCGACGCGCGTCGCATGGCCCGCGAGCGCTTCGTCGATCGCGTTGTCGACGACCTCGTAGACCATGTGGTGCAGGCCCGAGCCGTCGTCCGTGTCGCCGATATACATGCCCGGGCGCTTGCGGACGGCGTCGAGACCCTTGAGCACGCGGATCGATTCCGCACCGTATTCGCTCGGATTGGAGGGCTCGTTTTCGGCAGCGGGCTGCCGAGCAGGTTCTGTCATGAGAGGCCTTCGAAATGTCGCCCGAATCAGCGGCGCAAAAGGCGCTGATTTGCGAGCTATTTGTGCCATGAAAGACCGCTTGCGCCTAGCGCAAAGTATCCTCCGGCAACCCTTTGAGCAGATAGGGTTTTTCTGCCGGTTTTCAAGGCTTTTGAAGGTCGATTCGGAGGCTCGCGAAAAGCCCGATTCGAGGCGCCGTTTTGGGCCTCTGGAAGGCGTGGTTTTTGCGGGGCGCAGAGGCCTGTTCCGAGCCGCCGTGGCGCCCCGGAACAGGCTACTCGGTTCAGTAGATCTGGGACGGCTTCTTGTCGTCGCTGAGGCTCCAGGCCTCGCCTGAGGCCAGGGTGACGGTATCGGTGCGCAGCAGAAGGCCCCACGCGCGCAGCTCGTAGGAATACGTGCCGGGCGGCAGATCCAGCGTTTGTGGATGATTTTCGCCGCCAGCGATCTCAATGGTTTGATCGTTGATCACAAGCGAAGCCACGTCTGGCCTTAAGTAGCCGAATATCAGCCGCGCTTGTCCTGATGTCGGCAGGACATTGGCCTCGGCCGCGGCCTCCGGATTCCTTTGCGCCAGGCTGACCGTGGTCTCGCCCTTGGCGCGGCCAAGCTTCAGGGTGGCCGGGCCCTTTGGGGAGGCGAAGGCCAGTTGCACGCGATCGGCGGCGATCACCGCGTCGTCCGGCTTCTCCTGCCAGCCGCGCTTTCCGAGCTCCCTGCGGTAGAAGGCCAGCACCTCGCCGAGCTCCGCGGGCACGCGCGCTTCGATCTCGAGCCGGAGCGGGGCCTTGGCGCCATGGGCCTGCGTGGTGTGGAATTGGCTGAAGCTGCTTTGCTTCGGTGCCGGCATGGCGACGTCGGGATCTGCCGTCAGCGGCTCGTTCGAACAGCCTGCGAGAAGAGTGAGGGCGCACGCCAATAGCCGCCATCGTGCCGGGACCTTCGTCCCGCGCCTTGCCGTCGTCATGCTCGCTCTCCAGGGGTATCGCGCGTCGTGATCTTCGCGCGATGCAGCGGCTGCGACACATCCCGCCGCCGCTTCCAGACGACTAGTCGCCTCGGGAACCGGACAGGTTCAACCTGGCCGTTACAGGCACAGGCGGCGGGATCAATACATCTGCAGCGGCAGCACCTCGCCGGTCGGACCCACCATGAGGCCCCAGGCATCGCCGGCGGCGACCGTGAGGCTCTCGGCGCGGGCCGGACGCCCAGGCATGCGCAGCGCGTACTGGTATGTCCCGGGCGCCAGATCAAGCATCGGACCTTTCGGCGATTGCGGGCCGCCGGCGCCGGCCGCGATCTTGACGGTCTGCTTGTTGATCGTGAGCGAGGCTTCCTTCGGCCCGATATTGCCGAACATCACCCGGGCCTGGCCCGGCTTGGGCATGATGTCCGCCTTGGTCGCGGCATCTGGATTCTTCTGCGCCAGATTGACCGTGGTCTCGCCCCTGGCGCGGCCGAGCTTGAGCACCGCTGGTCCCTGCGGCGAGGTGAATTCGATCTGCGCGCGCTCGGCGGAGACAGTCGCGCCCTCGGTCTTTTCCTGCCAGCCGAGCTTTCCAAGCTCGGTGCGGTAGAACGCCAGCACGTCGCCGAGCGGGGCCGGGATGCTGGCTTCGAGCTCGCGGCGGAACGGCATCTCCGTGCCCGGCAGCTTGGTGGTGGCGAGCGAGGTCGACGACCGCTGCGTCGGCACGGGCAGCTGGGATTCGGGATCGGGCTTGAGCGGCTCGGAGGATTTGGCCTGCACCTCCGGGACGGCCGCGGGCTTCGCGGCAGCCACGATGAGGCCGGAACCGTTGGCGCTGACATTCACCTTCGGGCCCATCTGCATCACGGTCATCGAGATCGACTTGCCGGCCTTTGAGAACGTCATCACCGCCATGTTGGGCTGGTTGATAACGGAGGGCTGCTCCTTCCAGCCCGCATTCTTCAGCGAAGCGCGGTAGAAGGTGCCGAGCGCCTTCACGCTCGAGGTGGAGGAGAATTCCAGCCGGCCGTCGCCGCCTTCGAACTTCACGCTCTCGGCGGTCTCGGGCAGCGGCACCGGTGTCTTGCTGTCGGCGAGCGCATTGAGCGGCGCATCGGACAGCGCGGCCGCCTGCACCTTGCGCCGCGCTTCGTCGGCAGCAATGAGCTGCTTGGCTGCACCTAGCGCATCCCCAAGGAATTTCTCGTCGGCTTCCTTCTTCGCCTTGGCGCGGGCGGCGAGCGCGGATTCCTTCACCTGCGCGGTCAGGCTGACCATGGTGAAATCGTATTTGCGGCCGAGCCGCAGCACGCCGGTTTCATCAGTGTTGGAGATCTTGATCGCGACCTCGTCGCCGGGCGCGAGCGGCGCGCTGCCGTCCTCCTGCCAGCCGCGCGCGGCGAGCTCGCGATGATAGAACGCCAGCACGGCCGGCAGCTCGGCCATCGCGGCCGCCGACATCTCGCGCTTGTTGGAGTCTGCGCTGCCGAGGCTCTTGGCCGTCTTGGTCGGGCTAGGCCGCGGCAGGCCGGCAAGATCGCCATCGGCCTTGAGCTCGCCGGGCAAGGCGAACGGCGCGACGCGGATGTCGACATTGGTGCGGCCGTCGTCGCGGCGCGTCAGCGTCAGCATGACGGGCTTCTGCCTGTAGAAGCCAGTGACCTCGCTGTCGGCATGCTCGTAGAACGCGCGCACGCCGTTCGGAACGGTCTCGTCCAGGCTGCTCGTCCAGCGCGCCGCCGTTTCCGGCGTGAGCTTGCGCCAGCCGATCGCGTCCATCTGGGTCTTGTAGAATTCCGATGTTGCCTCGAGCGCGCTGGGCGCGACGCAGCCGAGATAGGGCCTCGTGCCGTCGAACATGATGTCGCTCGCGCCGTCGGGAAACGGCACGTTGCTGTAGATCCGGTCGGTCGAGTAATAGACCACGGACTGGTCGGGCCGGCCGAGGGCTTGCGTGAAATGAACGGACAGGCCCTGCCGTCCTTTCTTGAAATTCAGCGTGGTGCTCTTCTCCTCCAGCGGGCGCACATAGGGCACCCAGCCGTTCGCGCTGAGGAGCTTCTTCACCGCCGGCGATGTCACCGCTTCTGGCGTCGGCATGCGATATTCGACGCGATATGGGTCGGGGCGCGACGTATCCTCCACCGCGCCCTCGAGCTGCGGCAGCGCGTGGACGTCGACGATGCCCTCATCAGCGGCGGCCGCGATCGAGCAGCTCGCCATCAGGAAGAGGCCGCAGGCAAGCAGCCGCCAGCGTGCCGGGACCTGCGTCCCGCGCTTGATCATCGACATCGCCAAAACTCCTGGATTTCGCGCGGGTCGACCCCTCGCGCAATTGCAGGCTGCGACCCCATGGGCGCGGCCTCAGACGAGGAGTCGCGGCAGGAACCCGTGAGGTTCAAAAAGCTCAATAGAGCAGGAGCGGCGACCATGCCTCGCCGTCGCGCCCGATCGTGAGCTCCCAGGTGTCGCCGGCTGCGAAGTTGAGGACTTTCGTGGTGACCGGATGGCCAGGCACGCTCACCTCGTAGGCGTATTTGCCGGGCTGCAGATCCAGCGACACCGCACGGGTGCCGGCGGCTCGCTTGAGGGTCTGGTCGTTGATGGTGAGCGTGGCTTCGGTCTCGCTGATATTGGAGAACACCAGCATGGCCTGGCCGGGCTCGGGCATGACCCTCGCATTGGCCGCGACGGATGCGTTTTTCTGCACGAGGTTGACATTGGTGCCGGAGTCCTTGCGGTCGAGCGCCAGCATGCCGGGTCCAACCGGGGAGACGAAGGCGAGCTGGACGTGATCGGCGGAGATCACCGCGCCATCGTGCTGCTCCTGCCAACCGAGCTTTCCGAGCTCGGTGCGGTAGAAGGCGAGCACGTTGCCAAGCTCGGCGGGCACGGTGGCCTCCAACCTGGTGCGAAGCGGCGTCTCGACGCCCTGGACGACGGTGGTGTGGATTCCCCTGTAGCTGTAGCGGGTCGGCGCGGGCAGCTTGGTGTCGGGGTCCGGCGTCAGCTCGGCCGAAAACAGTGCTGACACATGCGTCACCCAGGCGCTGGCGCTTGCCGCAAGCAGGCAGCTTGCGAGCAAGACGAGGCCGCACGCAAACGCCCGCCATCGTGCCGGGGCCTGCGCCCCGGACCTTACCGTCCGCATCTCACTCTCCAAGAGATTGCGCGTCATCTCATCGCGCGGTGACGGCTGCGACACCGTCGGCGCGGCCTCGCACAGCTAGTCGCTGACGGAACCGGGCGGGTTCAATGCGAAGGCGACCGGGCCGATACGCGTCCGCTCTCGACGTCAAACACCTCGCCGCCGGCGCCAATCTCGGCGAAGGCGGCGGGGTCCGCGCCGGTCAGCCAGACCTGCGCGCCCAGCTTGCGCAGCTCGTCGAACAGCGCGGCGCGCCGGTTCGGATCGAGATGGGCGACGACCTCGTCGAGCAGCAGCAGCGGCACGATGCCGGTCATCTCGGCGACCAGCGTGGCGTGCGCCAGCACGAGGCCGATCAACAGCGCCTTCTGCTCGCCCGTGGATGCGTCGCGCGCGGGCATGCTCTTCGGCGCGTAGATCACCTGGAGATCGGTGAGATGCGGGCCGTCGGTGGTGCGGCCGGCGATGGCATCGCGCGGACGGTTGTCGCGCAGGATCTGGCGATAGCGGTCCTCGACCGACGTCGCGGTCTCGGTCAGTAGCGCGTTCTCCATCCAGCCGTCGAGCGCGATCTGCGCCGACGGAAATGCGGATTGCTGTGCGCGTGCATTCAACATGCCGGTCAGCCGCGCTGCGGTCTGGCCGCGCGTGGCGGCGACCGCGACCGCAAGCTCGGCGGTCTCGCGCTCGATCGCGTCACACCAATGGTCGTCGTAATTGCGCGTCTCGAGCAGGC
Organism: Bradyrhizobium liaoningense; assembly: GCF_018130825.1. Classification (GTDB taxonomy): domain Bacteria; phylum Pseudomonadota; class Alphaproteobacteria; order Rhizobiales; family Xanthobacteraceae; genus Bradyrhizobium; species Bradyrhizobium liaoningense_B. The sequence continues at coordinate 178,701 of NZ_JAFCJS010000003.1, forward strand.
GGTTGCGCGAGCGCAGGGACCGTTCGAGCGCGTTGATGCGGCTGGAATGCTCGTTGTCGATGGCGAGCACCAGGCGGTCGAAGAAGCGCCGCCGCTCGGAGCCTGCGCCCATGAACAGCCCGTCCATCGCCGGCGTCAGCCACACCATGCGGATGTGGTCGCCGAAGCTGGCTGCCGAATTCACCGGCTCGCGGTCGATGCGGCAGCGCCGGCTCACAGTGCTGTCCGCGCGCGGCGCATCGATGCCGGTGCCGAGCGTGGCGAGCCCCAGCGCGCCCTCGACCTGCGCGGAGACCGCCCAGGAGCCGTCGCCCTGGTTGTCGGCAACGTCTTCCAGCGTCGCGCGCCGCAGGCCCCGGCCTGGCGACAGGAACGAGATCGCCTCGATGCAATTGGTCTTGCCCGCCCCGTTCGGCCCGACCAGCGCCACCATGTCAGCCGCCGTCTCGAGCCCCGCCGCCCGATAATTGCGAAAATGCGTCAGCGTCAGGCGATGAATGCGAGAGGGGGTCATGAGTTGTTCGTCGTGAACGCGCGCTCTCCCTTTGCGGGAGCATGCCGTAGGGTGGGCAACGGCGCGCTCTGCGCGCGCCGTGCCCACGTCTTGCTTTGATCCGTGCCGCTGCATCGTGGGCACGCTTTCGCCTTCGCTCTTCGAGCTACGGCGCAAGCTTTGCCCACCCTACGGCTCCGATGGATGGCGAGGGAGCACCTCCCTCACACCCGCATCGGCATCAGCACGTACAGTGCGCTCTTGTCGTCGCGGTCCTGGACCAGGGTGGGCGAGCCGGGGTCGGCGAGCCGGAGCGTTGCGACGTCGCCTTCGATCTGGGCGGCGATGTCGAGGAGGTAGCGGGAGTTGAAGCCGATATCGAGCGCGTCGGAGGCGTATTCGACCTCGAGCTCTTCGGTCGCGCTGCCCGAATCCGGGTTGGTCACCGACAGCACCAGCTTGCCCGCCGACAGCGACAGTTTGACCGCGCGGCCGCGTTCGCTCGAGATGGTGGAGACACGGTCGACCGCGTTCTCAAAATCCTTCTTGTCGACGACGAGCTCCTTGTCGTTGCCTTGCGGAATGACGCGGCCATAGTCGGGGAAGGTGCCGTCGATCAGCTTCGAGGTCAGCACCACGTTGCCGATCGTGAAGCGGATCTTGGCCTGCGACAGCTCGATCGTCATCTCGGCGTCGGTGTCCTCGATCAGGCGCTGCACCTCGCCGACGGTCTTGCGCGGCACGATCACGCCGGGCATGCCCTCGGCGCCCTTGGGCTGGACGAGGTCGAGCTGGGCGAGGCGGTGGCCGTCGGTGGCAACGCCGCGCAGGGTCGCGGCCTTGGCGGTGCCCGCGGCATGCAGATAGATGCCGTTGAGATAGTAGCGCGTCTCCTCGGTCGAGATCGCGAACTGGGTGCGATCGATCAGCCGCTTGACGTCCTTGGCGGCGAGCGAGAACGAATGCGACATGTCGCCGGCGGCCAGATCCGGGAAATCATTCTCCGGCAGCGTCTGCAGCGTGAAGCGCGAGCGGCCGGCGCGGATCGCCAGCACGGCGCGGTCGCCGTCGGCCTCGAGCACGATCTGCGAGCCGTCCGGCAGCTTGCGCACGATGTCGTAGAACATGTGCGCCGGCACGGTGGTGGAACCGGCGGTGGCGGTTTCGGCCGCAAGCGTTTCCGTCACCTCGAGGTCGAGGTCGGTCGCCTTCAGCGACAATTTGGCGTTCTCGGCGCGGACCAGCACGTTGCCGAGGATCGGGATCGTGTTGCGGCGCTCGACCACGCGGTGGACATGGCCCAGTGACTTCAGGAGTTGCGCGCGTTCGACCGTAACCTTCATTTCACTACTCGCCCGATCCCCAAGGAAAACTCAGCGTTGAGAAGGCCGGGCGGCGGGACGCGCGCCACGGCACCGAAGACCCCGAAAAGCCGGATCATCCAGCCGATATGACCAAAGCCGTCAGGGTCGCGCAAGGTGGCTCGGATGGCCCCCGGATTCAAGGGATCGGGGGGCAGTTCCCCACGATTAACAGCCTCAAACGAAGACCGCCGCCCAGGCGTGGCCGGGGCGGCGGGAGAAGGGCGGGGAGGAGGCCTAGGCCTTTATTCCTGAAGCTGGCGCTTCAGCGATTCCACTTCCTCCGACAGCGCGGTGTCCTTGGAGACCAGCGCCTCGATCTTGCGCACGGCATGCAGCACCGTGGTGTGGTCGCGTCCGCCGAAGCGGCGGCCGATCTCGGGCAGCGAGCGCAGGGTCAGCGTCTTGGCGAGGTACATCGCCACCTGACGCGGGCGGACCACGTTGGCGGTGCGGCGCGAGGACAAGAGGTCGGAGCGGCTGACATTGTACTGCCGGGCCACCACGCGCTGGATGTCCTCGATCTTGATCCGCTTCGGCTCCTGCGGCCGGACCAGGTCGCGCACCTCGCGCTCGGCCATCTCCAGCGTCACCGGCTGGTTGTTGAGCTTGGAGTGCGCCAGCAGGCGGTTGATCGCGCCTTCGAGGTCGCGGCCGTTATGGGTGATGGTGCGCGCGAGATAATGCAGCACCTCCTCCGGCACGTCGAAGGTCGCATGATGGGCGCGGGCAGCGGCGACGCGCGACTTGAGGATGCCGTGGCGCAGCTCCTCGCCGAGCGAGCCCATCTCGACCACGAGGCCGCCGGCAAGGCGCGAGCGGACGCGGTCATCCAGGCTCTCGAGGTCGGACGGCGGACGGTCGGCCGCGATCACGACCTGGCGGCCGGCATCGATCAGCGCGTTCAGCGTGTGACAGAACTCGGCCTGGGTCGACTTGCCCTGCAGGAACTGCAGATCGTCGATCACCAGCACGTCGATGCCGCGCAGCGCTTCCTTGAAGGCCAGCGCCGTCTGCGTCTTCAGCGCGGCGACGAAGCCGTACATGAATTTTTCCGCCGTGAGATACAGCACCTTGCGCTCGTTGCCGGAATTGCCGGCCCAGGTCACGGCCTGAAGCAGATGCGTCTTGCCGAGGCCGACGCCGGCATGGATGTAGAGCGGGTTGAACATCACGGGGTCGCCGCGGCGACCCTCGGCGACCTGACGCGCGGCCGCATGGGCCAGCGTATTGGAGCGGCCGACGACGAAGCTCGCAAAGGTCAGGCGCGGATCAAGCGGCGAGCCGCCGAGTGCATCATGATTGGCCGAGACCGGCGCGGTCGCGGTCGAGCGCAGCTCGGGTGCGGGCGCGCGGCGTGCCTCGACCGGCGCGGGCGCTTCCTTCGGCTGCACCACCGGGCGCACCGCGGAACGGACCGTGAGGTCGATGCGATGCACTTCCGGCATCTCGGCCTGCCAGCACGACAGCACGCGCTCGGCATAATGAGCCTGGATCCAGCTCTTCAGGAAGCGGGTGGGCACCGAGAGCCGCACGCTCTCCTCCTGCACGCCTTCGAGATCCATGCGAGCAAACCAGCTCGTATAGACGTCCTCGCCAACGCTCGAGCGCAGCCGACCCTTCACGCGTGACCAGCGATCCTGTTCCGATGTGTTCATCGTCAAAACTTCTCTTGAGAGCTCAGATTGAATTTGTGAGCGCCATGCAGGGTTCCTGCCGGAATCCCCGGAATGGCGCGACCTCAAGCGAGTCCATCGTCAGACATGGCTCGACCGTTCGGCGCGAAGCGCCGCGGGTCAGATCAGCGATGTCATTGATGGAGGGGTCGCGAGGTCAGCGCGTACTCGACGCGCCCGTGCACGTAGGAGGCTGGCCACAGGACGGATCGGAAACGGCATCGTCGAGCGATGGAACTTGAATCAATACCGCGTTGAATCCGTAGGACATGATACCCTCCCCGTCCTGCCGTGATCGCTCACGACAAGGTCCTGCGTAAAAGACAACCGCGCCGTACTCCTGTCGCGGATGCCTGCCCGTCTGCACTAGTCGTCCACTCGGCTTCGCCATCGCGTATGTCGGGGTAGCTGCAAGATGTCTCTCATTTGCGCTTGGCGCGAGCGAGATGCTTGAGATCCCGCTTGGAGACATTCAGACAAAGAACTACCATTCCCATATTGCTATGGGTTTTGAACCGACAATCGCTTGTTGAAGCGTCGCCAACGTGCACACCGCCGCCGATTTGCACGCTCGCCCCGTTTCCGATACCGCGCTGGTCTCAAGATCGTGGGCGCCGCGAACGACTTAAGGAATACACTATGCGGAAAGACTCGCAACGGAATTGATTCACACTTGAGGCATCAAAAAACTTGACCTCGGTTAACGTCGCGCGCCACTTGTGCACAGGCTCCGAAGCAAGTTTTTGGATTCGTGCACAGAATCGAAAATGCGGCGCTTCGTGTGACAATTCCCCGCCACCGCCAAAAATTTTTTACAAAAGCGTCACGCATCCGACGCGCAAGCGACTTTTCCAAATGCTTGTCGCCGCTATGTCGATAAGTGATTAGCGAGTCATCGTTTTTTGAGTCTCGTTTCACAGGGTAACTCCACCTGTGGCAGCATCCCGGTGAATCTACGGTGTGCAGAACTTTTCCGCGCGCGGATTCAACTTAGCCCCGCGCCGCAGGGGTTTTTCGCAACGCAGTGTAAGTTTCCGCTGTTGCAAAAACATCCGCAGGTAGAGCTGCGGAACGCATCATAGTGCGCACGACGCAAATCTTCCACTCGGAGATTGCGAGGCACGTGCCTGCTTGCGTGAATATGACAGGCAACAAAAAAGCCCGGCGCGATGCCGGGCTCTTTGTCGTGCTGATCGGATCAACCGATCAGATGATGTCGCAAGCTCACCTGCGAGCTGACTCGCAAGTCTACTTGGAAGCTTACTTGGCGAGCTTGGCGATCTGCGCGGTGAGGCGCGAGACTTTGCGGCTGGCGTTGTTCTTGTGAATGATGTTGCGCTGGGCGGCGCGCATCAGGGCGGGCTCGGCATTCGCCAGCGCCTTCACGGCGGCGGCGCGGTCGCCGGTCGCGATGGCTTCCTCGACAGTGCGCACGGCGCCGCGCATCTGGGTGCGGCGCGACTTGTTGACGGCGGTGCGGCGGGCGATCTTGCGCGTCGCTTTCTTGGCGGAAGTGGTATTGGCCATGGTCTCAATATCCTTTGCGGGTACCGGTCGCGTCTTGGTCGGGTAGCGCCGGCTTGCTTGACCGCGGAATCGACGCTCGGATTTAGGGTGTTCGGTTGCTGGGCCGTTCCCGGAACACGAGGCCTAAAAAGCCTGCAACTGCTCAAAGAACAGCGGCGGCAGGATTGCGCCCGCCGCCAGTTGGCGCCCTTATAGAGAGGGTCTGTGGCACCGTCAACGCTTTCCGGGCTGGAAAACCGGCCTCAAGCGGGCCAGACGGGGGCCGTAACGCCCTGAACAGGTTGAATTTCTGCCGTCCCCCGGCTATTGGCTGGCGGCATTTCGTCGGTGTTTCCAGGGCTCGTCCGATCGGACGACCGTATAGGGTGAGGCATGATCCGCGGCTTTTTCCGACTGATTGGGCTGTTGCTGCTCGCCGGCGGGTTCATCTTCATGGTCTATGACGGCGCCCGCTGGGTCGCCGACCAGACCCTGCGGTTCACCCGGTTCGGCCAGTTCTGGAACGACATCAACCAGGCCAGCCAGACGGCATTCCGGACCTGGGTCGAGGCCAAGGCGCCCTGGCTCTGGACCTCGGTGATCCGCCTCGTGCTGGACCAGCCGGTTTTCGCCGTCCTCGGCATTCTCGGTATCCTGCTGATGGTCCTGTTCCGGCCGCGCAAGCCGCTGATCGGCTATACCCGGGATTGAGCTCTCAATTCCCGCCGGGATTGAGCTTTCGATTCCCGCGAGCGAACGCCGCATCGGGCGCGGCGTAACAGGGCTGCCCTCGCCTGCGTATAAGCCTATATTCCCACCTGATCGCGAGCACGCCGCCTGAGCGCCTGGCTTTGGCGACGGACAGCTCGTTTCGGAGATTGTCCATGCTGTTCATGCGCAAGACCACCGCATTGCCAAGCGCAGCTGAAGCGCTGCCCGGCCGTGCGCAAGCCATCCCGACCGCGACCACCCATTTCGTCAACGGTGCGAAGTTGCAGCCGCCTTATCCCGCCGGCCTCGAGCAGGCGGTGTTCGGGCTCGGCTGCTTCTGGGGTGCCGAGCGCAAGTTCTGGGAGCTCGGTGACGGCATCTACACCACCGCCGTCGGCTATGCCGGCGGCCACACGCCGAACCCGACCTATGAAGAAGTCTGCTCGGGCCGCACCGCCCACACCGAGGTCGTGCTGGTCGTGTTCGATCCCAGGAAGATCGCCTACGAGCGCCTGTTGAAGACGTTCTGGGAGAGCCACAACCCGACGCAGGGCATGCGCCAGGGCAACGATGTCGGCACGCAGTACCGAAGCGCGATCTACACTTCCACGGATGCGCAGAAGAAGGCGGCCGACGAGTCCAAGGCGCTCTACCAGAAGGCGCTTGCCGCGAAAGGTCTCGGTGCCATCACCACCGAGATCGCACCGGCCGGCGAGTTCTATTTCGCCGAGGACTACCATCAGCAATATCTGGCGAAGAATCCCGCCGGCTATTGCGGTCTGGGCGGCACCGGCGTGTCCTGCCCGATCGGCGTCGGCGTGGGCGCGTAGTCGAAATCTCCGCCGCGACGATGCGGTCGCAGCGTGCGCATCTTACCCTCCCCTGGAGGGGGAGGGTCGATCGCGCGTAGCGCGAGCGGGGTGGGGTGACGGTCTCTCCACGTCCAACAGTGCTCGTGTGGAGGGATCACCCCACCCCGCTACGCATTTCGCTCCGCTGCATGCGTAGCGACCCTCCCCCTCCAGGGGAGGGTGCGACCCCATTACCTTTCGCTCAACGCTTTATTAACCATAACCGGTGCATCACTGGAGCCATCTCGTTTCGAGGGACAGGTCCGGTGCCGGTTGCACGCGCGTTTCGATCGTCGATCTCGGCAGTTGCATTGGCAGCGTCCGCCGCGCTGCCCCTTGGCGGCTGCATGCAGACTGCCGGCCCCGTCGCGATGGTACAGCCGCGCCCCGATCTCGATTCGATGGCCTATGGCCAGCCCTACGGGGCGCCGCAGCCTGTCGTCGTCGCCGACGGTGGTGGCGCCATCGGCGCGCTGCGAAATTCCTTTGCTTCCGCGCCTGCACCCATGCCGGTCGGCTACGCCGCGCCGATGGCAGGGCCGGTGCGCTACGACGCCTCCTACCATCTCGATGCCGGCGACAAGCTCCGCGTCGTGGTCTACGGCCAGGAAGGTCTCACCAACAGCTACGCCATCGATGCCGGCGGCTCCATCACCATGCCGCTGATCGGTGCGGTGCCCGCGCGCGGCCGCACCACCGCTGGCCTCGCCGGTGAGATCGCCGGGCGCCTGCGCAACGGCTACATCCGCGAACCCTCGGTCGCCGTCGAGATCGACACCTATCGCCCGTTCTTCATCCTCGGCGAAGTCTCCGCGCCGGGCCAATATCCTTATGTGCCGAACATGACGGTCGAAAGCGCCGTCGCGATCGCCGGCGGCTTCTCGCCGCGCGCCAAGCGCGACGTGGTCACCGTGACGCACACCGAAGCCGGCGGCGCCATGCGCGCCATGGTGCCGCTCGGCACGCCGCTCGCGCCCGGCGACACCGTGTTCGTCGGCGAGCGCTGGTTCTAAGACTCTCTCCTCGTCATTCTCTCCTCGTCATTCCGGGGCGCGCCGACAGGCGCGAACCCGGAATCCATCTCTCTACCGTCACTGACGCACGATGGATTCCGGGCCCCGCGCTATGCGCGTCCCGGAATGACAGCAGAGTGTATCTCCGAAAATCCAGCCGCCCGTTCGGAAAACATCCGTCGATCCTGGCGGCCTCGACCACGCGCCCGACCCACGGCCGCATGATCGCGGGATTGGTCAGGTTGATGTACTTGCCGACCAGCCGGCCCGTCTCGTCGCGCGTAGCATCGATCAGCCCGTGCCGGCGGCCATGATCCCAGTCAAAGCGCAGATAGATGCGCTCGCCCGCAACTCGAACTTCAGCGCGCCCCTCTTTCCACTTGTCCGGCGTATCGCCCGCAATGGTCGGATCGGCGCCACCATTCCAGCGGCTCGCCCAGATGCCCTCGAGTGGATCGGATGCTGCGGCAATGGATGCCCATGGCGCCGCGTTGACGTCGGCGGCATCGCCGGCAAGCGCGGCGGAAGCGGCATAGTTCATCACCTCGGAATCACTGGGCGCAGGGACATCCATGGTTCCGAACGGATTGCGGATAACGAGGTCAGTATTGGCCTGCTGCATGGCGATCTCCCGGCGTGAGTTGGCGTGATCAGCCAGCTCTATCGCCGGGTCTCAGGATGCAGCCACCCGATTCCTGCTCTGGGGGCGTCGCGCAAATCTCTCCTCTCGTCATTCCGGGGCGCGACGAAGTCGCGAACTATGGTGCGCAATTGCGCACCTGAGAATCCATTCCTCCACCGGCTCTGCCGCACGATAGATTCCGGGCTCGCGCTACGCGCGCCCCGGAATGACGCCTGCGGCGTCACTTCAAATGCTTCGCGAAAAACGCCATGCTGCGCGGCCAGGCGATGTCGGAGCTCGCCTTGTCGTAGCTCGGCCGCTCGTCGCAATGGAAGCCGTGTTGCGCGCCGGGATAGATGAAGACCTCGACGTCCGGCCGCTTGGTCTTGATCGTCTCGACGTCGGTCAGCGGAATGCCGGCATCCTTCTCGCCGAAATGCAGCTGCGTCGGAACCTTCGGCGTCTCGTCGGCGAAGCGCACGACCGCGCCTCCATAATAGCCGATCGCAGCCTTCAGGTCGGTCAATCGCGTCGCCGCGACAAAAGCGATGCTGCCGCCGAGACAGAAGCCGATGATGCCGACCGGGCCGATCGCCTTCACCGCATCGATCGCGGCCTGCGTGTCGCGCAGCATCGCCGCCCAGTCGGGATTGGCGACGAATTTGCGCGCCTCGGCGATCTCATCGGGCGTATAGCCCGACTGGAAGTTCGGCGTGGTCCGGTCGAAGATCGACGGCGCGATCGCGACGTAACCTTCCTTGGCGAGGCGGTCGCAGACCGAACGGATGTGATGGTTGACGCCAAAGATCTCCTGGATCACCACCACCGCGCCCTTCGGCGCGCCTGCGGGATCGGCGCGATAGGCGCCGAACTGGAAATTATCGGAGGCCGTCAGTTTGATGTCCTGTCCCACGCGGGTTGTCCTTCTTGGTTGGTCGTCAATCCACTCTCTCCCCTCATCCTGAGGAGCGCGCCTTTGCGCGCGTCTCGAAGGATGAAAGGCCGAGATGCAGCAGCGGGGCCTTCATGGTTCGAGACGGCGATGCGCAGCATCGTCCGTCAGACGGCGCTTCGCGCCTCCTCACCATGAGGGGAGAGACCTCACTCCCACATCCAGTTCTCGCCGTAATCCTCCTTCCATCCCGCCAGCCGTCCGTGGCGGAATTGCAGGAACAGGCGATGGCGGTAGGGGATCAGCCGGCTGCCGCCGATGTTGCGGAGCGCGAGGTAGATCTCGTTGCCGGGACGCCCGCGGACATATTGCAGCGGTTGCCCCAGGGCGCGCGCGGTCTGTTCGGCATCCATGCCGAACGCAAGCGGCGTATTGTTCGACAAGGTCGTGACGAAAGGCTGGCGCGGCGGCACGGCGCCGAACGGCTCGGCCTGCGCAGACATCGATAGCAACACCGCGCCCGCAGCCAACATTGCTCGCTTCATTGCCCACGTCCCTGTTCGGCCTATCCCGGCAAGTTCTTCAGGAAAGGCGCGACCGCGTCAACAAAAGCCTGGGGTTGATCGATGTTGACGGCGTGTCCGGCGGCGGGGATCACGACCTTTTGTGCGCCTGGAATCTTGGCCGCCATGTAGTCGGACGCGGCGAGGAACGGCGTGTCGTCGGCGCCGACCACGATCAGGCTGGGCACCTTGATATCGGGAAGCAGCTCGATCACGCGCGCATCGCGCTGGGTCATCATGCCGCGCGCGGCGAGCGCCAGGCCCTTGGCGTTGCGATGACTGGCGGTGGCGCGCTCGCGCGTCGCCCGCTTCAGCATGTCGAGGCCTTCGCGGTCGAGCCTGTCGGCGGTCGCGAGTGCACGCGCGTTCCAGGCGTCGCGCGCATCGTCCTTCCTGAAGCCGGGGCCGGTGTCGATGATCAAGAGCGCGCGGGCGCGCTCCGGGTGGGCGCGATAGAACGCGAGCGACATGTAGCCGCCGAGTGAGAGGCCGCCGATGATGGCGCGCTCCGCGCCGACGGCATCGAGGATCGCCGCCATGTCGCCGACGGTCAGGTCTTCACTGTAGGCCTTGGGATCGTCGGGGTAATCGGACTGGCCGTGGCCGCGCATGTCCCACAGGATCAGCTTGTGGTCCCTCGCGAGCGCGTCGACCTGCCCGTGCCACATCGCCGAGGTCGAGGAGTAGCCGTGGGTGAGCAGCAGCGGTGGGCCCTCGCCATGGACTTCGTAGTAGATGCCGACGCCGTCCCGATTGATCCCTGGCATGGTTTCCCGCCCCTTCTTGTTTCTCGTTCATTCTAGCCGGGATCATTTCGGTCGCGCGACACGCCCTTGCGCATGAACCCGATGTGTCTCGATAGCCCTCCCTCCCGGCGCTCGAAAAAGCCCAGTATTTTCAATGGTCGTTCTACTGTGCATGGGGTTGTTTTCGCCGCTTTTTTTGTTCCGGTCCCGGAACCCGGACTCCCTAAAATTGCTCCTAAAGCTGAAGGGTTCCATTGAGCACGCCTCTTAAGGCCCGGAGAACCTGATCCGGCTTAGGCTGACGCCAAATCCCGACCCGTGCTCTTGGGGAAGCCATGAACGCCTCAGCCAAACCCGCCGCCAAACGCCGGCTCCTGCTCGCCTCCGACCGGAGCGACGAGAGCACCGAGCTCGCCAGCATTTTGAAGGCGGTCGGCGAGGTCTCGACGGTGACCACGCAGGAGATTCCCGAGCAGCCCTCGCGCGATCTCTCCGGCCTCGTCGTCGACATCAACCTGCGCTCGCCCGAGAGCGTGCAGCGGGTGCGCAACAAGCTGCGCGGCGATGCCTATCGCTCGATGCCGCGGCTGTTCGTGCTGGCGGACGCACTTCATCACGGCACCATGCAGGCCTGGGCGCTGGGCGCCACCGACACGATCTCGCGTCCGCTGCAGCCCGATGCCATCCTGCAGCGCATCCGCGCCGCCTTTCCCGACACCGCCACCTATGACGCGACCGATCGCGGCAAGACCCTGAACCGCGGCGTCGAGGCGGCGCATGCGGTGCTGGCAAAGATGTTCGAGAAGCTGCCGCTCGGCGTGCCCCTGACCTTCGACGACGTCATCGCCGCGGAGAGCAAGATCCTGAAGGCGATCAAGCACTCCTCGCTGCGCGAATGGCTCACCACGGTCGGCTGCCACCATGTCGGCAGCTATCGCCACTGCCTGTTCGTCACCGGCTTTGCGGTCGCCTTCGCGCAGCATCTCGGCATGCGCGAGGACGACCAGCGCCGCCTGACCCGTGCCGCGCTGCTGCACGATGTCGGCAAGGCGTTCGTTCCGTCCAATCTGCTCGACAAGCCCGGCAAGCTCACCGACGAGGAGATGGCCGAGGTCCGCCAGCATCCGCGCCGCGGCTATGACGCGCTCGCAGCCCAGGGTGGCTTCCCGCCGGAGATGCTGGACGTCGTGCTGCATCACCACGAATTCCTCGACGGCAGCGGCTATCCGAATGGCCTGTCGTCGAACCAGATCAGCGACATCGTGCGCCTGACGACGATCGTCGACATCTACGCCGCGCTCGTCGAGAAGCGTGCCTACCGCATGCCCTTCACGCACTCGCGTGCCTTCACCATGATGGAAGGCATGGGCGGCAAGCTCGACCAGCAGCTGCTGCAGGCGTTCCGCCCGGTGGCGCTGGGGTCGTTCTAGGTGAGATGCCGTAGGGTAGGCAAAGCGAAGCGTGCCCACCACTTCCAAGAACGTGGGCACGGCGCTGACGCGCCTTTGCCCACCCTACGGCAGTTTGCCGTTCGGCGACCTCGCTACCCCACCATCTTCCGCAGCTCCGCCTTCGCCACCTTCTCCAGCGTCGAGCGCGGCATGTCGTCGACCAGCCTGATCTCGCGCGGCAGCTTGAAGTCGGCGAGGCCCTTGCGGCAGGCTTCCATCACGCGGTCATGGAAATCGAGCGGCGCAGCCGCGACGCCGCCATGCGGGATGATGAACACGACCGGCACCTCGTCCAGCATCGGATGCTTCTTCGCCACCACGGCGGCCTCGCGCACGCCCGGGACGAGCGCGATCACCTGCTCGATCTCGGAGGCCGCGACGTTCTCGCCGCCGACCTTCAGCATGTCCTTGGCGCGGTCACCGAACTTGATGTAGCCGTTCTGAAGCCGCTCGACGCGGTCGCCGGTGAGGAAGAAGCCGTGCGCATCAAAGCTCTCGCGCGTCGCCGTCTCGTTGTGCAGGTATTCGGCGAACAGCGACAGGCCGGGGATGCCCTTGATCGCGAGATTGCCGGTGTCGCCGACCTCGGTCGGCCGTCCCTCATCGTCGGTGATGCGGATCTGGTACTCTGGCGCGGCGCGGCCGATCGACATGGGTATGTTGGGCTGGTCGACCTCGCCGACGATGCCGTGGGTGATGGTCTCGGTCATGCCCCACCAGCCGATCATCTTGACGCCGAAGGCGGCAAAGGGCGGCGGCTCGTTGATGGCGGTGCCCCACAGGCGGAACTTATGGTCTTTCGGGATCTCCTGCTCGAGCAGCGCCTTCATGCAGAACGGTATGGTCGAGGTCCAGGTCGCGCCGTGCTCGCGCGCGACGCCCCAGAACCGGCTCGCGGAGAAGCGCGGCTGGATCACGCAGGTGGCGCCGACCCACAGCGTCGCCAGCATGGAGTAGGCGAGGGCGTTGGTGTGGAACAGCGGCAAATAGGCCTGGTGCACGTCGCCGGCATGGAGGTCCTCATGCGCGGCGTTGATCTTGGCGCCCCACAGCGCGTTGGCATGGGTCCACAGCACCGCTTTGGGGCGCGACGTCGTGCCTGAGGTATACTGCACGCTGCACGGCGCCAGCGGATCGGCCGCGCGCCTGGGACGGTCGGCGCTGTCGGCGAACAGCGATTCAAAGCTTTCGCCGCGCGAGACCGCTTGCGCAGGCGCCACGCCCGTATCATGCGAGGTCACCGCCAGCCAGCGGACGTTGCGGCAGTTCTGCGCGACGATCTCCGCATAGGCCGGCTGCGTGATCGCGGCGACCGCGCCGCAATGATCGGCGAAATACGCGATCTCCGCCGGTGCCGAGCGGGTGTTGGTGGTGACTGCGATGGCCCCCAGCTCGACACAGGCGAACCAGGCCAGCATCGCCTCGATGCAATTGTCGAGATGAATGAGCACATATTCGCCCGGCTTCACCCCGCGCCGCGCGAGCCCCGCCGCGAGCGCACCGACCCGCTCGTGAAACTCGCCATAGCTCCAGCGCCGCGCCGGCGCGTCGAACGGCGCCCAGATCAGGAACGGATGATCCCGCCGGACCTCCGCGCGCATCCTCAAGAGCCAGGGCACGTCGAGCCCGTCGAACGGACCGACGATTCCGGTTGCGGTGTGTTGAAGTGGCATGAGCACCTCCCCGTGCGGCCCGCATCTTGCTGGCGGCTGCCTTTTGATTATTGCGTCTTCCTGCCATCGGATGACGCGGGGAGCAAATCGGGGAATGGCAGTGCACTGCGCTGTGGCCGCGCGCTCCTTTCGTCATTCCGGGATGGTCCGAAGGACCAGACCCGGAATCTCGAGGTTCTCAGGTGCGCAACTGCGCACCATAGTTCGATGCTGCGCATCGCCCCGGAATGACGGGTCTAGTTTTCGTACGATGAGATCTCGATCAAACTGCCATCGGGGTCCCGGCAATAGACCGAGCGCAGCGTGCCGCGGGCGCCCTGCCTGGGGCCCGGGCCTTCCTCGATGGCGACGCCATGTGCCTTCAAATGCGCCACCACCTCGTCCGGAGCCGAGGAGGTGAGGAAGCAGAGATCCTCGCTGCCGACGGTTGGGTGATCCGCAGTGAACCACTCCACCTTGTCGGCATCGCGCGGCCGGACGTTGATCTTCTGGTTACCGAAATGAAGGGAAGTCCGCGGCGCTTTGCCGCCGCCGGGGTCGAAGACCTTGACTTCCATGCCGAGAATCCTGCGGCACCACTCGGCGGTCACCGCGACATCGGCGACGTTGATCACGAGATGATCGAGGGCTTCGACCTTGACCGGCATGCCTTATCCTTTCGTCGTGATGCGCCCCGCGCACTTTCCGCCCGCAGCAAGCTTTGTTACAACCGCGCGGACGCCGCTTTCAAGACATCCGGCTTTCAAGAACAACGGCCCTTCAAGAACAACACTGGGAGAACCCTTGAGATGATCACTCGCCGTACCGCGCTGGGCCTGCTCGCCGCCAGTCCGCTGGCAGCCACGCCGCTGTCGAAGGCCTTCGCCGCCGATTATCCGGCCCGTCCGGTGAAATGGGTGGTCGGCTATCCGCCGGGCGGTGCCACCGACATCCTGGCGCGGCTGATCGGACAGCGGCTGTCGGAAAAGCTCGGCCAGCAATTCGTGATCGAGAACAAGCCTGGCGCCGGCAACAATATCGGCACCGAATCGGTCATCAATGCCGAGCCTGACGGCTACACGCTGCAGCTGGTCAATCCGGCCAACTACATCAACGCCTCGCTGTACAGCAACCTCAAGTTCAACTTCGTGCGCGACATCGCGCCGGTCGCCTCGTTCCAGCGCGTGCCGAACGTGATGACCGTCAACAAGGACGTGCCGGCCAAGAACGTCGCCGAGTTCATCGAATATGTGAAGGCCAATCCCGGCAAGGTTAACATGGCCTCGTCCGGCAACGGCACCTCGGTGCATCTGTCCGGCGAGATGTTCATGGCGATGACCGGCTGCAAGATGCAGCACGTGCCCTACCGCGGCGCGGCGCCCGCGATCACCGACATGCTCGGCGGCCAGGTGCAGGTGATCTTCGACAACATGCCCTCGATCATCCAGCACATCCGCTCCGGCTCGCTGCGCGCGATCGGTGTCACCACCGCGGAGCGCTCGCCGCAATTGCCCGACGTGCAGCCGATCGCCGACACGGTGAAGGGCTACGAGGCCAGCGCGCTGTTCGGCATGGGCGCGCCGAAGAACACGCCGAAGGAGATCATCGCCAAGCTCAACAGCGAGATCAACACGCTGATGAAGGAGCCGGACATGGCCAAGCGCCTGGTCGAGCTCGGCGGCGAGCCGCGGGTGCAGACGCCCGAGGCCTTCGGCGATGAGATCAAGGCCGAGACCGAGAAGTGGAAAAAGGTGGTCGAGTTCGCCGGCCTGAAGGTCGAGTAGCGATCTTGTGATGATTGGGAAGGGAGCCCTGCCGTTCTGCAGGGCTTTTTTCTTGCGCGTGTCGTTCCGTTGATCTGGAATAAAACGCTGCGGCGAAACCTGATGATAGATGGCGCGTATCTCGCGCCGTGAGCAATGGAGTTGGGATCATGCGCAAGACGCAATTGGCGCTGCTGACGTTGGGTGCAACGATCCTTGCCGGCGTTGTCACCGTCACGCCGGCCGCTGCCGGCGACTATCCCTGGTGCGCCCAGGGCGGTGAATATGACTATCCCGGCGAATGCGCCTACAGCACTTATGGGCAGTGCCTGGCCAGCATCTCCGGCCGCTTGCTGTATTGCGGCCCCAATCCTCGCGTTGCCTACGGCCAGCAGCAGGTGCCGCCGCCGCGCCCGCCCCGGCGCACGCGGCCCGTTGCCCCATACTGATCGCGCTTCCGACGAGCGCAGCCTGATCACGCAGTCGTGCGGACCCGTGCCCGCGGGTTCCGGCTTGACGCATTTTCGTTCGCGCTTATACTAAACCATATGGTTAAGTATCAGGACGAGACGCTGGACCGGACCTTTGCGGCACTATCCGACCCGACGAGGCGTGCATTGCTCGCACGCCTCGGCGAAGCGGACGGCCTGTCGGTGAGCGAGCTGGCCGCGCCGTTCCCGGTCTCGCTGCCGGCGATCATGAAGCATCTCGACGTGCTCGCGGATGCAGGCCTGATCGTGCGCGAGAAGACCGGACGCACGGTGTCCTGCCGGCTCACGGCGCAGCCGATGGAGCAGGCGATGAACTGGCTCAATCGCTACGCCCAGTTCTGGGCCGACAATCTCGATCGTCTTGCCGCCTTCGTGGAGGAAGAGACATGGCCAACACAGCCGTCAACGCCGCCGAACGATCAGCGGAACGCCCAAGCCTCACGCTCACGCGCCGGCTTCGCGCACGGCCGGAAAAAGTCTACGCCGCCTGGACGCAAGCCGAGCAGCTAGTGCAGTGGTTCGGGCCGCCGAACATGAGGCCGGCGACGCTGCAAGCCGAGCTCGATGTGCGCACCGGCGGCAGCTTTCGCATCAGCTTCACCCGCGACGATGGCGAATATTTCGAGGCCGGCGGCAGCTATCGCGAGGTGGTGCCGAACGAGCGCCTGGTCTTCACCTGGGCCTGGCATTCGACGCCGGAGCGCGAATCGCTGGTCACGATCTCGTTCAAGCCTGATAGCGCCGGCACCCTGATGGTGTTCCATCACGCCCAGTTCGCCGACGAGACCGCACGCGACAACCATCAGCGCGGCTGGAGCTCGTTCTTCGACAAGCTCGACGCCTTCGTCGCCTGAATTCCAAGGGAGGATGCCATGCAGCAACATCAGATCGTTTCGCGCGAGCAGTGGATTGCGGCACGCAAGGCTCATCTCGCCCATGAGAAGGAGTTGACGCAGGCCCGCGAACGGCTTGCCGACGAGCGCCGCCAGCTTCCCTGGGTGAAGGTCGACAAGCCCTACGTCTTCACCGGGCCGAACGGCAAGGTCACGCTGTCCGACCTCTTCAAGAACCGCCCGCAGCTCGTCGTCCAGCACGTGATGTTCGCGCCCGACTGGGACGCGGCCTGCAAGAGCTGCTCGTTCTGGGCCGATGGGTTCGAGCGCATGGTGCCGCATCTGGCCGCGCGCGACACGTCCATGGCCGCGGTCTCGCTGGCGTCAAGCGCAAAGCTCGAGGCCTTCAAGAAGCGGATGGGCTGGACCTTCGACTGGGTCTCGTCGGGCGACAACGATTTCAACCGAGATTACGGCGTGACGTTCTCGCCGGACGAGATCGCGACCGGCAAGCCGATGTACAATTTCGGTACTACGCCGATCTACGGACCCGAGCTGCCCGGCATCAGCGTGTTCTATCGCAACGAGGCCGGCGAGATTTTTCACACCTATTCCTGCTTCGCCCGCGGCCTCGACATGATGAACGCCGCCTATCAGTATCTCGATCTCACCCCGCTCGGCCGTCACGAGGAAGGCCTGCCCTATCCGATGGATTGGGTGCGCCTGCGCGACCAGTACGAGCCGCAGACGGCGAAGGCGGCGTGCTGCCACGGGTGAGGGGGCGCGGGCACGCCGGATCCTCAGCAAAGGTGTCATCGCCCGGCTTGACCGGGCGATCCAGTACTCCGAGACGGTCATGATTTATCGATAGGCCGCGGCGTACTGAATTCCCCGCCTTCGCGGGGAATGACAGCGAAGATCGACGCGCAGCTACCGCTTCGCGTCCGCCTGCTCCGTCGCGTTGCACGAGATCAGCATCGTATAGGGCCGGGCGTTACCGGCGATATCGGTGGTCTTGAGCTCGCTCTTCGGCTCGGCGGTCTGATAGGGCACCACGGAGTTGTCGAGGAAGTCGCGCAGCACGCCGGTCTTGATGGCGAAGTTGATGTTTTCGGGAATGTTGCCGGTCGCAGCGGCGATACGCAATGCCGGGATCTTTCCGGTGACCACGCCCACGACCTGACCGGTGGTATCGAACAGCGGCCCGCCGCTATTGCCGGGCTGTATGGGGGCACTGATTTGCAGGAAACGCGAATCGTTGCGCATGCCGCTGAGCGAGCTGACGATGCCGGTGGTCACGGTGAAATCCGAGCTCAGGAGGCCATGGAAGGGAAAGCCGATCGCGACCACGGAATCGCCGGAGCGGATTGAACGGTCGCGGATCCGCGCAAACTCCTTGAATGTCGTCGTCGACGGCGCCTGCAGGAGAGCGAGATCGTTGTTCGCATCGCTCGACACGACGCGCAGTACCATCGAGGCCTCGCCGGTGAGGTTGCCCTTGATGTCGCCGACGCAGCCGTCGATCACATGGTTGTTGGTGACGATGTGGCCGTTCGCGCTGACCACGAAGCCAGTGCCGTTCTTGGCCCTCGTAGGTTTGCCGCCGGCCGGCGGTGGCGCCTGTTTCTCCGCCGTGGCTGCCGGCTTGGCCGCGCCCTTGGTGAAATCGCCCGCCTTGCTCAGCCCGTCGGCCTTCACCCTGGTGACGCAATTGGCCAGAGCCGCGATCACGGGTCCGGTCGAGGTCAGATCGAAATTCAGGACGGTGCGGCCGCTCGTCGCGACCATCAGGCTTGCCTTCTGAAACGTTCGCACGACATTGGCGGGCATGACGGCCGTGAGCATGTTCGGCTGATTGGCGGTGGCAAACAATCTTGCCTGCTCCTGTCCGTCGAAGATGACGTCGATCGCGGCGTTCTCGCCCTGTTTGAAGCGGTAGCTGGGACTCGCAAAGGCCAGCGACCAGGTGCCGGCGGCATTGTAGCCCACCACGAGAATGACGCCGTTGGCGTAGGGCGTCGTCGCCGCACAATGCGAGAACGCACCCGTCGCGTCATTGCTGAAGGCGCCGCCGATCCAGTTGCCGACATTGACGGAGCCGAACGGCCCCGCCGCGTTCGCCCCGACGACACCCACCTGCAACACAGACGCTACGATCAACGACTTAAGCCACATGCCAGCCCCCGGAACGCTTTTGCACGCATCTTATCTGCGGGGACGGGTGCTGTGCAACCGGCAGTTGTCGGCGCGGATCCAGTCCCGCCGGAGCGACTTTCGGGCTTGCCATTACTTTGCGATCCGATATACTTTGCAATACAAAGTAAGAGGGCGTTCGCCCTCGCAAACCTGGGCGAAGCGAGGTTTCGGCGTTGCCGATGCGCGATCTCGACAAGGCACTGGCTGACATCGTGGCGATCCGCAGCCAGATCGCGGCGGGCACGGCGTTCCGCGGCTATGGCCCGGCGACGATGGCGGCGACCGGCGCCGTCGCGCTGCTCACCGCTGTCCTGCAAGCCTGGTTGCTGGGTGACCCGACCAGCGAGCCGGTCGGCTTTTTCTTCGGCTGGTTCGTCGCCGCCGTGCTGTCCTGCCTGATGATCGGGATCGAGATGCGCGCGCGTTCGCGCCGTCATCATTCCGGCCTTGCCGATGCCATGATCCATCAGGCTGTCGAGCAGTTTCTGCCCGCGGGCGTTGCCGGCGTGTTGCTCGCGGTGGTGATGTGGAAGTTTGCGAGCGAGACGCTGTGGCTGTTGCCGGGCCTGTGGCAGATCCTGGTGTCGCTCGGCATCTTCGCCTCGGTCCGCTCGCTGCCGCGCACCGTCGCACTCGCGGGGGCCTGGTATTTCGTTTCGGGCTTTGCGGTCGTGGTGCTCGCGAGCCGAACCCATACGCTGTCGCCATGGACCATGGGGCTGCCCTTCGTGATCGGGCAGTCGGTGATGGCGGGCATTCTGTACTTCGCGTCCGGAGACAACGATGTCGAAGACTGACAGCGCGCCTTTTTCCTATGAAGGGCTCGACCGCGTGATCCACGAGAAGGCGAGGCTCGGGCTCCTGACCTCGCTGATGGCGCACCCGAAGGGTCTGGCGTTCGCGGACCTCAAGCAACTCTGCGGCCTGACCGACGGCAATCTCAGCCGGCATCTCGCCGTGCTCCAGGAGGCCGGCCTCGTCGAGGTGACCAAGGGCTATGAGGGCAATCGTCCGCACACCACCTGCCGCCTGACCAAGGCCGGCCGCCGCCGCTTCCTCGATTATCTCGCCGTGCTCGAACGCCTGGTGCGCGATGCGGCGAAAGCCGCCGGCCGCGAGGCGCAGCCGCTCGGCCGCCTTGGTATCGTCTCGACCTGATCCTCCCCTTTTTTGACCGGAGACTTTGCAATGCAAAGTGCAATCACGTCCCGCAACGACAAGCTTCATGTCGGCATCATCATGGACGGCAACGGACGATGGGCCACGCGGCGCGGCCTGTCGCGCGTGCGCGGCCACGAGGCCGGCGTCGAGACCATCCGCCGCATCGTCGAGGCGGCGCCCAAGCAGGGCATCGGCACGCTGACGCTCTATGCGTTCTCCACCGACAATTGGCGGCGGCCCAAGGCCGAGGTCGCCGCGCTGATGACCCTGCTGCGTTTCTATCTCGCCAACGAGGTGCAGAGCCTCGTCAGGAACGGCGTGCGTCTCACCGTGATCGGCCGCCGCGACCGGCTGCCTGACGGCATCGCCAATGCAATCGCGCGCGCCGAAGAGGCGACCGCCCATGGCAGCACGCTGCATCTGCGCATCGCGGTCGATTACTCCGCGCGCGATGCCATCCTCAACGCGGCGGCCAAGGCGGCGGCGCTGACCAGCCTCACCCGCGAAGCCTTCTCCCAGCTCGTCACCGGCGAGGCCGGTTTACGCGACGTCGATCTCATCATCCGTACCTCGGGCGAGAAGCGGCTGTCGGACTTCCTGCTCTGGGAAGGCGCCTATGCCGAGCTGCACTTCACCGAGCGGATGTGGCCCGAATTCGAGGCGAGCGATCTCGCTGACGCGCTCGCCGCCTTCCACAACCGCGAGCGCCGCTTTGGCGGCCTGCAGGCTATCCTGCCCGAAGAGGTGCCCTCGCTCTCGCGTGTGTGACGTGCGGCACTGGGAAACGAGCTGTTCGTTTTCAGCCGCATGATTGCAGCGATGTCCAAGTACTGGTGGGCGGTCTCGCCAAGCGCCTCCCGCGCCGGACGCACCCGCGTTGATTTGCCGCGTGGCACGGATCGTGCTCTAGTATCGGGACGATATATCCCCAGCGATGGGAGCTTTCGCAAGATGCGCGCAGTCCTGGACTATTGCACCGGCGGAACGGAACGGCAGGTTGCAGCCGGCACGCTCGTCGTCACCGAGGGTGGCACCAGCGGCCATCTCTACGTGCTGATGCAAGGCAAGCTCGAAGTGCTCAAGGGCGAGATGGTGGTCGCCACCGTCACCGAGCCCGGTGCGGTCCTGGGCGAAATGTCGGTGCTGCTGGGCCTGCCGTATACCGCAACCGTGCGGGCCTGCTCCGATGCCGTCATCTACGAATTGGAGGACGCCGCCTCGTTCCTCAAGAAGGAGCCGGGCATCGCGCTGCTGATCGCAAAGATGCTGGCGCAGCGGCTCAACGTCGCCAACACCTATCTTGCCGATCTCAAGCGGCAATATGCCGGCCACGGCACGCATCTGGCCATGGTCGGCGAGGTGCTGCAGAGCATGATCAACCTGCCGCCGCTTGAGGTCTCGCCAGGCTCGGATCGGCAATCTGATCCAAGAATGTGAGCCAGTCGGGCGGCGCTTCGATCGGAGCGGCGGGCCGCTTCAGCGGCGCGGCAAGGTCGATCCACTGCGCTTCGCCGGCCGCCAGCCAGAACGCCTTGTCCGCATCGAAATCCAGCACGATGTAGGTCGGAGGACGGCCGGGCTGCAGGCCGGTGTTGAAGACCCAGGTCTGGCCCAGCCGGTCGAACCACGATCCATTGGTGATGAAGGGCGATTGATGCACATGGCCCGAGATCACCATGGAAGGCTGGTACTGCATGATCCACTGCACCAGCTCGACATCGCCGAAGAAGCGTTTGCCGCCCCAGCTCGTCGGTGAATCCGCCGGCGGCGCATGATGCACCCAGATCCAGCGCTGCGGCCGGCTCGCGGCGGCATCGCGCAACTGCTCGACGAGACGCTGCTTCACCAGCGGGCCATCCCACCACGGGCACACCGTGAACAGAGTGTCGCCGATGCTGAGGCTGTCGCCGTCGCAGGCAATGCCGAGCTCGCGCACCTCCGAGATCCAGCGCGAGATCTTTTCGCCCTCCGCATTGCGCTCGTCGAGGTCGTGATTGCCGGAGCAGAGGATCACGCGGGTCTTTGCGGCCAGCAGCGCGAGGTATTTCTTCACCACCACGATCTGCGCGCGAAAATCCACCATCGAGCCGATGTCGAGCGCATCGCCGGCGAAGATCAAAAGGTCGAATTGCGGCGCCGCGCTGACGAGCCAGTCGAGCTGCGGCAGCGAGTAGTGCAGGTCGGCCACGACCAGGCAGCGCATGAAAAATCCGTCGGCGAGAGATCGAAAAATGTCAGGGGATTCCAAAACGGCATAGAGCAAGAAGCAGACCAGCCCGGCCGCTCCTTCAGGTCAATGCAACGAACGACAGCATGCTGCGGCGCGTCGCAGAGTGCAAGGGGGGCAGGTAACGCGAGGGCTGGACCGGATCGCCGAATTCTGGTGTCGTGGCCTTCCCTCAATACCTGTGTCCACATGACCTCCTTCAAGACCATTCGTGCGCGCGCCGAGAAGCGCAAGGGCGGGCCCAAGGCGCTGGACAAGCTGATGCCTGACAAGCCCGACCTGAAGCGTCTGGCCAGGCTCGGCGACGACCGCATCCTCGCCGAGATGACCAAGCGGGTGTTTTGCGCCGGCTTCGCCTGGAGCGTGATCGATTCGAAATGGGACGGCTTTGAAGACGCCTTCCTGCATTTCCAGCCGGCCAAGCTGAGCTTCCAGCCCGAGGACTATTGGGAAGGCCTGCTGCGCGATGCGCGCATCGTGCGCAATGGCGCCAAGATCATGTCGGTGCGCGACAACGCCGCCTTCGTGCAGGAGATCGCGAAGGAGCACGGCAGCTTCGGCAAGTTTCTGGCGAAATGGCCGCCGTCGAACGAGGTCGGCCTGCTCGATCTCCTCACCAAGCGCGGCAGCCGGCTGGGCGGCAATACCGGCCAGATGCTGCTGCGCTTCGTCGGCTGGGACGGTTTCGTCACCTCCAAGGACGTCGTCGCGTGCCTGCGCGACGCCGGACTCGACATCGCCGAAGAGGTGAAATCGAAGGGCGATCTCGCCAAGGTGCAGGCGCAGTTCAACGCCTGGGCCGAGGAGACCGGTCTGCCCTACACATATCTGTCACGCATCTGCGCGCTGTCGGTCGGCGAGAACCGCAGCGAGCAATAGGTCACGAGCACCTCGGAGAAACAAAATGGCCAAAGCCTATTGGGTTGCCACCTACCGTGCGATCAAGAATCCCGATGCGATGGCGGCCTACGCCAAGCTGTCGCGGCCGGCGATCGAGGCGGCCGGAGGCCGCGTGCTCGCACGCGGCGTGCCGGCGGCGGCCTTCGAGCTCGGCCAGATGGAACGCGTCGTTCTCATCGAGTTCGACAGCGTCGAGAGCGCCAAAGCGGCCTATGCAAGCCCGGCCTACCAGGCCGCGCACGATCTGCTCGGCGACGGTGCCGATCGCGACATCCGGATCGTCGAAGCCGCAGATTAGCGCATCCACGCCGGATCATGTGCATCGTGTGGCGATCTCGTGCCGTCAGCGCGGCAAATGAAACGCACGATCACGAAATGCATTTTGAGGGAACATTTGTGCGCAGCACCTGTTCGGAAGTCTGAGCCAGGCGGCACAGGCGCAGGGAACGCCCGCTCTGGCCCAAGCCGATGAAACCGGACACGATAGCAACGGAGCAGCGCATGAAGCTAACATCCGAACAGGTGAAGCAGACCGTTCATCAACTCGGCGCCCAGGTGCTGCCCGACGAGCATCCGGCCATGCCGCAGCTCAACAGCATGTTCGGCGAGCACACCTTCTTTGTCGACGAGATGGGCCTCAAGGTGCTCGAACCCACTCCGTCACTCGGAGCAGACCGGCAGAGCGGCGAGGTCGTCAGTCTCGCCGACTGGAGCGATTCGGACCTGACGCGCCTGATGGCGCATGAGCCCGAGCCGACCGGCGTGATCGTGGTGTTCGAGCAGATGAAGCATTGAGTGGTCCGCCAGGATCGACACTCGCGTCGGTGGCGGGCTTGAACATCCCGCCACCGTCAGGCCTCGACCGGAATCTCGATGGCGATCTGAGTTCCCGGACCCGTCTTGCTCTCGAGCCGCAGGCGCCCGTTGAGCGATGACGCGACCAGGTTGAACGCGATGTGCAGGCCGAGCCCGGCATTGCCCCTTTCGCGGCTCGTCGTGACGAACGGATCGAAGATGTGCCCCTGCAGTTCGTCGGGAATGCCGACGCCGTCATCGGTGCAGACGAGGCGGACCGATTTCGGTTCCGGCTGGCTGACCGTGATCGCAAACCTGCCGCCTTTCTTGTCGGGATAGGCGTGCCCGGCGGTATTGAGCGCGAGGTTGCTGATCACCTGCGCCAATGCGCCGGGGTAGCTGTTGAGCCTGATTCCCGCCGGGCACTGGACATCGACCGCCAGAGCATGGTGCGACAGCAGCGGCCCGAGCCTGGACATCAACTCCGACAGCCAGTCCCTGAGCTCGAATGTGCGCCGGTCCTCGTCGGCCTGGTTGACGGCGACCTGCCTGAAGCTGTGCACCATTTCAGATGCGCGGTGCAGACTATTGAAAGTCAGGTTGAGCCCCTGCCTGAGCCGGTCAATTCCCCTCGTGAGATCGGATCGTCGCACCGACGTTCCATTCAATGCATCCGCCATCGTCTGCAGATCGGTCTGCATCGTCGTCGAGGTCGTGAGCGCCAGGCCGAGCGGGGTGCTGACCTCGTGCGCGACACCTGCCACCAATTGGCCGAGCGAGGCGAGCTTTTCTGCCTGCACGAGGTGCTCCTGGGTCGCGCGTAGATCGCGCAGCGATTTCTCCGAGCGTTCTTTCTCCCGTTGCAGCGCCTCGGACGTCCGGAACTGTTTTCGCGCCCGGTACTCGCGTGCAGCCACGGCGTAGAGCGATAGCGCATAAGCGTTCCCGACCAGCGAGTGATTGATGAAGCGCAGGCCCATCGGCAATGTCGGCGCGAACGTCTCGGCGACGATCAGCGCCACCCAGGACAGCAGGCAGAAGATCGCCAGCGAGCCGATCCGCAACGGCAGCATGGTCGAGACGAACAGGATGATCATCATCATGCCGGGCGCGGCAAAGGTGAAGCCCGACGGCAGGACCAGATAGATGCTCGGCAGGATGCAGCCGGGAATGACGCAATAGACGAGGAAGATCGTCTCCGCCCATGGCTTCATCCATCGCCGCGACAGCAGCGCGGTCAGTGGCAGCAAAATGAACACGGCCGTGCCGCCGCGGATGGCAAGCGTGGTCGGGACCACCTCGGGGTAGAGCACCCAATCCCACAGCGTGTAGCCGGCATAGGTGGCGGCGCCGAGCAGCATCGCGATCTGCGTCCACCCGAGGCTGCCCCGGACGTATTGGTCGACAAACCGCCGCTCCTCGATCCGGTCTTCGAAGCGCAGTCCCAGACGTATCAATAAGGCAAGCATTCCGACATCAATGGCAATAAGGCATATCCAGTGTCTCTACGACAGGTCGGCCGCCGCGTCGCGGATAAAGATGTCGCGTTTGCCGAGGGCTGGCCTGGCTCAGATGCCCAGCGTGAGCTGCGGCTCCGCATCGTCCCCGTCCTGGAGGGAGGACAGCGACACGCCCAGCAGCCTGACGCGCTTGGGCAGGGGCATTTCGACTTCGAGCAGGCCGCAGGCCAGCCGCTCCAGTTCGTCCCGGCCCGCAACCGCCGCCGCGATCGACCTGCTGCGCGTGATGATCTCGAAGTCGGCGAACTTGATCTTCAAGGTGACGGTGCGGCCGCGGTTGCCGGTCGCCTCGCAATGGCGCCAGACCTTGTCGACGAGAGGCTTGAGCTCGGTCACCAGCGCGTCGAATGCGTCGAGGTCGGTCGAGAACGTGGTCTCCGCGCCGATCGACTTCCGGATCCGGTTGGCCCGGACCGGCCGTTCGTCGACGCCGCGCGAGATCCAGTAATAATAGCCGCCCGACTTGCCGAAATTCGCGTTCATGAACTCCAGCGTCTGGTTGCGGATGTCGAGGCCCGTGAACAGGCCAAGTGCGTTCATCTTCGCAGCCGTCGCCGGACCGATGCCATGGAACTTGCCGACGGGCAGCGTCTCGACGAAGGCAGGACCCATCTCCGGCGAGATCACGAACTGCCCGTTGGGCTTGCGATGATCGGAGGCAAGCTTGGCCAGAAACTTGTTGTAGGAGATGCCGGCCGAGGCGTTGAGGCCCGTCTCTGATTTGATCTTCTCGCGAATGCGCAAGGCGACGTCCCGTGCCAGCGGGATGCCTTGCAGGTTTTCGGTCACGTCGAGATAGGCTTCATCCAGCGACAACGGCTCGATAACCGGCGTGTGCTCGGCAAAGATTTCGCGGATTTGCCTGGAGATCGCCTTGTAGACCTCGAAGCGCGGCTTGACGAAGATCAGCTCGGGGCATTGCCGCTTCGCAGTGACCGAGGGCATCGCGGAGCGGACGCCGAACTTGCGGGCCTCATAGCTGGCGGCGGCAACGACACCGCGTTCCGCCGAGCCTCCGACCGCAACCGGCTTGCCGCGCAGCTCCGGATGATCGCGCTGTTCCACGGACGCATAGAAAGCATCCATGTCGATATGGATGATCTTGCGCACGGGCGAGGCTGCGCCCGTCACCGTGTCGGAATCGCTCATGCCAGGATGATACAATCGCGCAAAGAGAAGCGCGAGCTGTTGGAGGCTTCAGTTGTTGTTGTTCGTCGCCGCTGGATGGCCTTTGCCGGCGTGCTCAATGCGTCCATCCGGCGTTTGAATTGAGGCGTTCAGTCTCGATGGGTTCAAAGAACACTCTCAGGCTTGTGAGTGGCAGGGCCCGGAATATGGTCCCATATGAGCCTCGGAGGACGGCCCATGCAATACAGCTCCGAACTCATTCAGACGATGCGTCAGGCACTCGAGACCGTGATGGCGAGTGTGCCGGCCGATCAATCGGTGTTCGGCCTGAAAGCGGCCGTCGCCGAATGCATCCTGAAGGCCGCCGCGCACGGCCAAACGTCATATGACGGACTGGTGACGTCTGCGTCCGATCAGGTTCAGGCGATCATTTCAATGCTGACGTGACCGGGGTTCTAGGTGGAGCAGACGCGCTGGACGTGCAGTTCGCTGACGCCAGGTCCGGTCGTGCCGTTGCGCTCCGCCCTGTCGAGGTCGGAGCGCGAGGTCCGGTGATCGCGGCCTTACTTCGTGCCGCCGGCCCGATAGGCGTCGGGATCGCCGCTGTCGATCAGATGCGCGATCGCGCGTTTGAGCGGCGCGCTCATCGGAACGTTGAGATTGATGCCCTTCGGCAGCGTCGGAGCCTGGAACCATTTGGCATAGATCTTTTCGATCTCGCCGCTGCGATAGACGGCGGCGATTGCGTCATCGACCACTTTCTTGAACGCAGGATCGTCGCGGCGCATCATGATGCCGTACGGCTCGATCGACAACGTCTCGTCGGATACGGTGTAGTCGCCGGGATTCGCCGAATCCGCCACCCGGCTGTAGAGCAGGATGTCGTCCATCACGAAAGCATCGGCGCGATTTGACTCTAGCATCCGGAATGCCTCGCCATTGTCCTTGGCCGCGAGGATGGTGAGATTGAGGTTTTGCCGTCCGTTGAGGTCGCTGATCTGCTTGATGTTGGTGGATCCGATGGTGGATACGACGACTTTGCCCTTGAGGTCATCCAGCGTCCGGAGCTTGGCGGCCGCCCTGGCGGCGAAGCGGTTCGCGGCGACGAAATAGGTCGTCGAGAACGACACCACCTTCTGCCGCTCGAGATTGTTGGTGGTCGTTCCACATTCGAGATCGATCGCTCCGCTGAGGATCGACGGGATGCGACCCGATGGCGTGACCGGCACCAGCTTGACGTCGAGCTTCGGCAGGCCAAGCCGCGCCTTCACCGCGTCGACCGCGAGGTAGCAGAGGTCCATGGCGTAACCGACGACCCTTTCATTCTCGTCGTAGTACGAGAACGGGATCGACGATTCGCGGTGGCCGAGCGTGATGGTGCCGGTGCGCCGTATCTTGTCCAGCACGCCGGTCAGCTCCTCGGCCGTCGCCGCCTGGGCCGCGATGCTCAGCGCCGCCGCGGCCAGGATCATCCTGATGGTCATGTTCCAGCCCTTCGTTGGAGATCGACAAATCGTATCTGGAGCGGGTCGATCATGCCGTCCGCTCAAGCCGTGGATGCAAGGCCGGCCCAAGCCTCGGACCGATCGAAGCGATCCCGGCCGACGATCCGTGCGTATTGCCGGATCGCGCCGGGCCGTCCGATCAGGAAGCCCTGTGCATAGTCGCAGCCTGCGTGGGAGAGCACGTCGAGCTGGGCCTGCGTCTCCACGCCCTCCGCGGTGACTGGAAGCTCGAGCCCGCGCGCCAGCCCGATGACGCCGCGCAGGATCGCCTTCGATTGCGCGTGATCGAGGTTCGAAATGAAGCTGCGATCGATCTTGATCATGTCGAAGGGGAAGGCCTGGAGATAGGACATCGACGAATAGCCGGTGCCGAAATCGTCGAGCGCGATGCGCACGCCGAGCGCCTTGAGCCTGCGCAGGATCGAGACCGCGCCGGAGAAGTCGTCGATCAGCACACCCTCCGTGATCTCGAGCTCGAGCCGGTGCGGACGCAGCCCGCTGCTGATCAGGGTCTCGTGGACGAGGCGCACGATGTCGTCGTTGCGGCACTGCACCGGCGACAGGTTCACGGAGATCTTCAATTCGTTCGGCCAGGATGCGGCCTCGCGGCACGCTTCACGCAGGATCCATTCTCCCATCGCGACGATCAGCCCGTTCTCCTCGGCGAGCGGAATGAAGGTGCCGGGTGGGACGAGGCCGCGACGCGGGTGATGCCAGCGGACCAATGCTTCGAAGCCGACGATCTCGCCGCCGATCCGTACCAGCGGCTGGAAATCGAGCCGCAGCTCGTCATTGGCCACGGCGGACTGAAGATCGTGCTGCAACTCGCTGCGGTCGCGCAGCTGCGCCCCCATCTCCGGCTCGAAGAAACGGATCGCGTTGCGTCCCTCCGCCTTGGCGCGGTAGAGCGCGATGTCGGCATTGGCCAGCAGCGTGGTCGGGTCGTTTCCGTCGGCCGGCGCGCGCGCGATGCCGACGCTCAATCCGATGCGTACCTGCCGGCCGGCAAGCTCGATATCGCCGACGAGAGCCGTCCGCAGCCGCTCCGCCAGCTGACCGGCCGCCGCGGCCTGCGCATCGCCGAGCAGGACCACGATGAATTCGTCGCCGCCGACCCGCGCCAGGAAGGCGTCCCCTGCGACCTCTTGCAGGCGCCGCGCCACCTCGCGCAGCAAGGCGTCACCGACGAGATGGCCATGCAGATCGTTGATCTCCTTGAAGCGGTCGAGATCGAGGCACAGGATCGCGAATGTCTCGCCGGCCCGGATCGCCTCGTCCACCGTGGTCGCGAGATATTCGGAGAACGAAGCGCGGTTGTGCAGGCCCGTCAGCGCATCGTGATGTGCGATATGCGCGATCCGCTTCTCCGCGCGCTTCTGCTCGGTGATGTCCTCGACCGTCATCACGAAGCCGCCGCCCGGCACCGGCCGGAACACGATCACGACGGCACGTCCGTCCGACAGCTCCGCGACGATGCTCGCCGGCTCGTTGGCCGTTACGATGGTCATCAGCCCGCGGATATGGTTCTCGCCGCCGCTTTGGGAATGGAGACCTTGCGAGATCTGATGGTCGAAGATCTGTCGCAGCGTGGTCCCGGGCCGCGTGAACTCGCCAGGGAGATGAAACATCTCCGCGTAGCGGTCGTTGCACACGATCAGGCGGTGATGCGCATCGTACATGCACACGCCCTGCGACTGGTTGTTCAGCGTGGCGTCGAGCTGGATGCTCTGCTTGCGGAAATACTGGACGACGACGGCTCCGGTGCCGCCGATGGCGACGACCAGCACGATCGTGAGTCCGATCAGGAACAGGGCCTCGGTCCACCAGCCGGCCAGTGCGGCGGACAACGTGGTGCTGGTGGTCAGGAGCACCGGAAGGCCGGCAAGGTGCGCGGCCGCGATCAGGCGCTCGGAGCCGCTGGCCTCGTCACGCCACCGGACCACGCCGCCGCCGGATCGCGTGATCTCGCTCAGCTTGCCCTCGGACAGGGACTTGCCGAGCGGGGATCTGCCCATCGCGCTATCGGCATGCGGATGGCTCGCCAGCATCGTGCCGTCCTGGCGAAGCAGTGTGATGGATTCATCGGGGCCGCGGACCAGCGTTCGGTACAGCTCCTCGAAATATTGAGCCTTGATGGTGCCGACCACGAGGCCGAGGAATTCTCCGTCGGATCCCATGAATTTCCGGGCCAGCGGGATCGTCCAGGCTCCGCTGCGGGGATCCTGCTCCAGCCGGCCCAGCTTCGTGTTCAGGGCGGGGTCGGCCTTGAGTGTCCGGAAATAATCCCGATCCGCGATATTGAGGGGCGGGGTCGGCCACGCCACGGACGAGTTGATCACCTTGCCGTCGGCGCCGACCAGCATCACGGCCTCGATATGCGGGAAGCCGCCGATCTTGTCCTCCAGCATGAGCTGGATGTCACGGCTTGCCATGGCACGCGCGTAGACCTCGTCGGAGACGACTGCGAGCGTCTGCATGTGCTCGATCAGGCTCGCCTCGATCAGATTGGCGGCGTCGAAATCGCGCGCCGCCTGATTGGCCAGCACGGTGGCGGTTGCGAGCAGCTGCTGCTTGCTCTCCTCGATCGCGTGATAGCGCAGGTTGGACAGGATGAGGGCGATGGTGCAGACGACCAGCGCGATCAGGAATCCGCCGCATAGCATCAGCACGACGACCGGACGCGTCGAGGCGATGCGGCGCATGGGAGGTGGCTGTCCCTCCTGCGCGAACTCCGCCAACAACCCTTTGTTTGCGCGAGCGGCCAGCAACGTTGCTCCCTGCGACGGTCGGTCTTCGGGGGAGGACGTTAGGCTTCGGGTATTTGGAATGAGGTTAAAGCCGGCGCCTCGCCGGTGCCGCAAACTCGAATACGGTTACGTGCGTGTTACGTCGCCGAGGATGATGCGAGGGGAATACGGCCTCGGTCTGCGTGTTTCCCCGGTAGTTCTACCGGGTCCTGCGCAATTATTGTGCGCCCATCCTCGCCAATTCGTCCTTCGCCCGCGTGCTCCAGCGTGCGGCGCGCCTGAGATACGCGACCGCCCGGGCCTTGCTCGCCTCAAAGCCTCCGCCACCCTCTGCCATGTAGCGCGCGAGTGCGAGGACCGCATCGCTGTTGCCCTGATCGGCCGCCAGTCCGTAGAGGCGTGCTGCCTCACGGGCATCCCGGGGCAGTCCACCCTTGCCCTCCTCGTAGAACCTCGCGAGGTCGTATTGCGCGGATGCATTGCCCTCGTTGCTTGCCTGCTGGTAGAGCCGGGCGGCTTGCTTTTCGTCCTTCGGCAGGCCGAAATTGCCTCGCTCATAGAGCATCGCGACCGAGTCCCACGTCTGGGGATCGTCGCCGGCCACTGCCTGTTGAAAAAGGCGCGAGGATTCCTCCGGGTTCTTCGCCAGGCCGTGACTGCCCCGGAAATACAGCCTTGCGAGATCGCGAGCCGCGGGAGCGCTGCCGTGCGCCGCCGCCTTGTGCAGGAGCCGAGCAAGTTCTGCTTGCGCGTCCGGGCCCGCGCTTAGGTTCAACGGCAGGCTGAGCGCATAGAGCGCGTCGGCATCACCGGCATCGGCGGCGTCCTTGATGATGCGAATTTGCGTCTCGCTGGCGTCAGGATTGAAGGTCGTGTCTCCAAACAGGTTCTGGCGCTGCGCGTTGGCCTCCTTGGTGTCCGACGCCATCGCCTTTGCCAACAGACGCATGGCCTGTCCCGTGTCCCGCTGCAAGCCGCCCCAGCCGTACCAATAGAAAGCCGCCAGGGCGACTTGCGCCGCGGGATAGCCCTGGTCTGCCGCGACCTTGAAATTGCGTCCGGCCTCTGCCTTCTGGTCGGGCCGCTTGTCGACGAGGCTGCTCGCGTCATGCGCCCGGCCGAGATTGAAGAGGAGGCGCGGATTGCTCGGGTCGGCAGCCGATGCCCTTTCGCAAGCCACGATGGCCTCAGCCGCTTCGATCCCGTACAGGCCAATTCCCGCGCCGGCCCGGTTTGGGTCGGTGGGCGAGCCGGCCAGGCGGTCGCATTCGGTCGGTTCGGCGGCAGATGCAGCCCCAGCCAGCAACAATCCAAACAATCCGGCAACGATCGTTCGACATGCCTGCATGGAGCCCTCTTTCCCGTCCGGTTCTCAAAACTGTAGCTGGATGTCGCAACTGGCGCATGCACCGCGGCGCTCATGCCGTGGCCTAACGTCGTATCCATACCGATTTTCCGCGAATTCTAACCGATCGGGTTCCCGCGCGTCGCCCCTCTTCGCAAAGCCCTTCGCCCGGTTGCGGCAAAGGGATATGCTAAACTCCGAGTTGACGGCCCGTCTTCGGAAGAGACGCAGACGAGGCGGGCCGGTCCACCGATATTTCCTCGGTCTCGCGCGAGTAGCTGGCTTGTCTTCGTCCAGGTGCGCGCTCGCTATCCGGGGAGGGTAGGTCAGCATGCTCGAAGCATTGCAGTTGATCGCCGACACGAATTGGATTCAGCTCGCGCTCGCGGTCATCATCTTCGATATTCCCCGCTACACGTTTTCACTGCTGTCGCTTTCCCTGCTCGGCCTGGCCGGAGCGCTGCCCCAACGGCAAACGCCGATCAGCGCATCGGTCAGCGTGATCGTGCCCGCTTTCAACGGCGGGCCCGGCCTGCTTCGTTCGATCGAGTCGCTGCGTCGGCAGACCCTGCCGCCGCTCGAGATCATCGTCGTCGATGACGGCTCCACCGATGACACGCGCGCAATTGCGGAGCGGGCACGCGCGGCGGGGCTGGTGGATATGGTCATCTGCCACGGCACGCGTTGCGGCCGAAGTGCCGCGATCAACGCCGCCGCCCGATTCGCCAGCGGCGAGCTGCTCCTGACGGTCGATGCCGACACGCTGTTCGAACCGGCGGCCATCGCCGGGCTCGCATCCGCCTTCACGGATCCGCGCGTCGCGGGCGCGAGCTGCAACATCGCGATCAGCAACGAAGCCAGCTCGATCTGGACGCGGCTTCAAAGCATCGAATATTTGATGTCGATCAGCGCCGGCAGGACCGTCCTCGACACCGTCGATGCGATCGCCTGCCTTTCCGGCGCCTGCTCCATGTATCGTCGCGACGTCTTCATGCGGCAGGGTGGGCTCGACGTTGGTCCGGGAGAGGATCTGGAGTTCAGCCTGCGGCTGCGACGGCTGGGTTATCTCGTTCGCTTCGTGCCCGAAGCGTGGGTCGAGACGGCGGGACCCGTCAGCGGCCTCGGCCTGCTGCGCCAGCGTGCGCGGTGGGATCGCGACGCCTTGCGAATCCGCCTCATCATGTATGGCGAATTGCGGTTCTTCCATCGCTTCGAGCGGTTCCCCGACACGCTGCAGAGGCTGGATTTCATCCTGTTCGACCTGATCCCCACGCTCAGTTTTCCGTTCTACCTCGTCTATCTCCTGGCCTTGCACGGCTCCGACGCGTTCTGGCTTCTCGCCGCGATCTACGTCCTGCTGACATGGATCTCGTTCTTCAACCTCGGGCTCGCCTTCGTCCTGTTCAAGCGTGCGCCGAGAATTCTCGATCTCGGGGCCGCGCTGGTCTTCCCGGTCTATCAGAGCGTCTATCTGAAATGCGCCCGGCTGGTCTCCTACTCCTCCGAGATCATCTTCGCCGCTTCAGTGAATGATGACTTCGTGCCGCCGCGCGTCCGTCGCGCACTGTTTTCCGGCTAGGGGAGGAGCACGCCGATGAATGTCGCGATCAACAGGCTGGACCCGAATGTCCCCGATCCCGTGGAAAGCCGCCGCAGCGCTGCGGGACGGCTCGTGCGCCTCACCTATGCGACGGCCGTTTTCGGCGTGCTCGCCTTCCTGGTCGTCTATTTCGGCGCGCCACTGGTCTATCTGAGCGGACCGGGGACCGTCTCGTCCCCACCGCACGTCGTTTCGCTTCCCTATCTGGTGCAGGTCGCAGAGGTCATGGTGACGCCGGGCACCACGGTCAAGGCCGGGGACCGGATCGCACAGATCCGGTCGCCCGAGCGCGACAACATCGTGGCGACCTATATGCGCGCATTGGCCGACATCGCGAGCCGGCGATCGGAGCTGCGCATCAGGGCACGCGTCGCGCAGGAAACGCTCGAAGCGGCGAAAGCGTACAGGACGTTGACGGAAGATGCCGTCGACCAGATCGAAGCGTCGAGCGCAGCGAGCCTGGCGTTTCGCCTCGAACTGCTGCGGGAGCGCGGTCTCGCCCGCAAGTCCGTCATTTCGCAGGAGGCGGAGATCGCGGAGTCCATCTCCCAGCTGGCGGATCTGGACGATTTTGGCCAGCAGCTGCGCGACCATCTCGACGACGTGGAGCGGAATTTCGCCGGCGGCCAGGTGCTGGCGCCCGTCGCCGGCATCGTCTCGACCAATCTCGCCAATGTCGGGCAATCGCTCGTGGCGGGCACGGCGATCGCCGAAATCCTCGATCCCACCGACATCTTCGTCGACTGGTACATTCCGAATGCGCGCCTGGTCGAGCCCAGGGTCGGCAATCAGGTGCTCGTGGTGTTCGGCAACCGCCGCATCGCCGGAACGATCGCGGAGATCCTGCCGGTCTCGGTCGTCTATGCCGCAGGCCGGCAACCGCTGACGCGCGAGCGCACGGCTGCCCAGATCGCGCGCATCCGCTTCGTCGCGGACGCCGCTCCGCCCCCGCTGAATTCGACGGTTTCCGTTCACATGTACTACACGAACCTGGCGTCCCGATTTGCCGCAGCTTTGGTCCGGCTGCTGGGCCTGCAATAGGGTCGAAGACGTCGGATCGAAAGGAAACGAAGGTGCAGATCAGCGCGGATGAAACGATGTGCCCGGTCTGCCGAAATGGTCTCGCATTCGACCGGATCCTGCATCACATGATCTGCGCCTATGTCGGGCCATCCAGCGATTTCGTCGAGAGAGCTGACGGCTATGTCTGTCCGAAATGCCGGCGCAGCATCAGCTCAGGCGATCCGGCCTGCGAGGTCGTCGGCACGAGTGCGCGGTGCGGCGCCTGCGGCAAGGAGATGATCGTGTCGCCGGTCGCGGGCTCGATCTGAAACCCTCACGGAGGGAGAGGGGCGGGCGCCTGCCCGGACGGCATTCACCAGATTGGGGGAGCGGCGTGGCCGTTGGTCTGGCAGGCCATTGGGATCGCTGGCGCACCCGACACGATTCGAACGTGTGACCTTTGCCTTCGGAGGGCAACGCTCTATCCAGCTGAGCTACGGGTGCAGTGGCGTTCATTTAGCCGATTGGCGCGGGACGGGCAACCGCTTCTCGCCGCACGGCGGCTAGGCCGATTTGCGCCGGAAAGGCGCCGGAACCGCTGCCGCCTCCCGGCCGAGGGCCGCGAACTCGGCCAGCACCCTTTCGGCGCAGATGACGCGGTTGCGGCCGAGCCGTTTGGCGACATAGAGCGCCTCGTCGGCCTCGCCCAGCAGCCGGTCGGGGCCGCCGTCGGCCGCGCCGGGAATGCGGCTGGCGACGCCGACACTGAGGGTGACGTGGTCGCCGGCCCCATGGGCGCCATGGGCGATCCGCAAGGCCATGACGGCGATGCGGATCTCTTCGGCGATGACGCAGGCGGCATCGCAATCCATGTCCGGCAGGATCAGCGCGAATTCCTCGCCGCCATAACGGCTGGCGAGGTCGAGCGGGCGCACGGCATGCCGGCTGACGACGGCGGCGATCGCGCGCAGGCATTCGTCGCCGGTCTGGTGGCCGTGGTGGTCGTTGAACAGCTTGAAATGATCGACGTCGACGAACAGCAGCGCCATCGGCTTCTGCGTGCGCTCGGCGCGGGCCCATTCGCTCATCAGCATCTGGTCGAACGAGCGGCGGTTCGACAGGCCGGTGAGCCCGTCCTTGGTGGCGAGCTCCTTCAGCGCCATCTCGGCGCGCTTCTGGTCGGTGAGGTCGCGCAGCGTCTCCACCACCGCGATCAGCTGGCCGGCCTCGTCGTGGATGGGGCCGGCATCGATGGCGAGATAGAGCTGGTTGCCGAGCTTCGGCATCACGCACCAGTTCTCGGCGGAAAAGCCGAGCCCGTTATGGCCGCGCGCGGCATATTCCGAATAGAATTCCGGCAGCCGCTCGGGACGGTCGAGCGCGACAAGATCGGCAAGGCAGGGGCGCCTCGTCTCATAGAAGGCCTGCCAGTGCTTGCTGGTGCCGATCACCTCGGAGGCGGTGACGCCGGTCAGCCGCTCGCAGGCCCTGTTCCAGATCACGACGCGGCGCTTCGGGTCGATCACGAAGGTCGGCACCACCAGATGCTGCATCAGCCGCGCGGCATAGGAATCCGCAGCGTCGACGCTCCCGGTCCGCGCCTTGCCCGGCTTCGCCATCTCAGGCCACCGCCGCCACCGGCGCGGCATTGCCGGGGCCGAACAGTTTTCGCACCTCGGCGGCCGGCTTCGGCGCGCTGAACAGGTAGCCCTGCATCTCGGTGCAGCCGAGGTTACGCAGCATCTCGCGCTGGGCCTCGGTCTCGACACCCTCGGCGACCGTGGTCATGCTGCTGGCGGCGGCGATGTTCACCACCGCCTGCACGATGACGGGCGCGCCGCTGGTCTCCGCGATGTCGGCGACGAAGCAGCGGTCGATCTTGATCTTGTCGAACGGGAAGCGCTTGAGGTAGCTGAGCGAGGAATAGCCGGTGCCGAAATCGTCGAGCGCGATGCGCACGCCGATCGCACGGAGCTGGTGCAGGATCGACAGCGCCGCCTCGTCGTCGCGGATCAGCACGGCCTCGGTGATCTCGAGCTCGAGCCGGCGCGGATCAAGGCCAGAGGCGGCGAGCGCGCTGGCAATCCTGAGCGCCAGCGTGTCGCATTTGAGCTGCACCGGCGAGACGTTGACCGCAACCCGTATATGCGTCGGCCAGGTCGCGGCTTCGTTGCAGGCCATGCGCAGCACCCAGTCGCCGAGCTCGTTGATGAGGCCGGTATCCTCGGCGATCGGAATGAACTCCGCCGGGGAGACCATGCCGCGCTCGGGGTGGCGCCAGCGCAGCAGCGCCTCGCAGCCGGAGATCTCGCCGGAGCGCAGATCGACCAGCGGCTGATAGTGGATCTCGAAGCCGCCGTTCACCAGGGCCTGACGCAGGTCCTGCTCCATGGTCAGGCGCGCCTTGGCGCTCGCATCCATCTCCGGCTCGAAGAAGCGGTGGGTGCGGCGGCCCTCGGCCTTGGCGCCGTACATCGCGAGGTCGGCGTTCTTGATGAGCTGGTCGAGATCGCTGCCATCCTGCGGCGCCAGCGCAATGCCGATGCTCGCGTCGGTGGAGAGCTGGTGGCCGAGGCAGTGATAGGGCTGCCGGATCGCCTCGTAGATCCGCGTGACGAAGGACAGCACGTCGGCGGAGGATCGGATCCCGGTCTGGATCACCGCGAATTCGTCGCCGCCGAGCCGTGCGATCAGGTCGCCCTTCTTGAGGCAGCCGCGCAGCCGGGTCGCGATCGCCTTCAGCAGCTCGTCGCCGACGTGATGGCCGAGCGAATCGTTGATGCCCTTGAACTCGTCGACGTCGATATAGAGCAGCGCGAATTGCTCGCCGCCGGCGGCCTTCGCAAGCTCGCGCTCGATCTGCTCGCGGAACAGCGTGCGGTTCGGCAGGTCGGTCAGCGCATCGTAATGCGCCATATGCGCGATCTTCTCGTGGGCACGCCGCCGCTCGGTGACGTCCTCGACGACACTGATGAGATAGCGCGGCTCGCCGGACTTGTCGCGAATCCCGATCCGGGTCGAGGTGATGTAGCGCATCCCCTTGGTCAGGCTCGGCCAGGGATGCTCGTCCTTGAACAACCCGGTGTCGGTTAGCAGCGCCTCGCCGTCGTCCTCGGTGACAATCCTGGCGGAGTCATCCGGGTAGATGTCGCGGGGGGTCTTGCCGATAATGGCTTCGCTCGATTGGCCGAACTGCTCCTCGGCGGTCCGGTTGATCAGCAGATATTGCCGTGTGCGAGCGTCCTTCACCGTGATCTGGGAGGGGATGTGATCGATGATCTCGCGCAGGAACATGTAGTTGCGGTCGCGCTCCTGCTCCAGATTGCGCCGCTCGGTGATCTCCTCGATCGTGGCGACCCAGCCGCCTTGCGCGAGCGGGGTGTTGATGACCTGGAAGGCGCGGCCGTTGGGCAGCTCGTGGATCCTGGTGGAGACCGTGCCTTCGGCGACGATCCTCATGACATCGGCGCAAAACGCCTCGACGTCGCCGCCGAACGCGCCGCGTTCCCTACGATGATACATCGCCTCGCGGATGTGACAGCCGGGCTTGATGACGTCGTGGGAAAGGCCGAACATGTCGGCGTAGCGGCGGTTGCAGGTGACGATGTAGCCGCTCGCGTCGTACAGGATCAGCCCTTGCGACATGTTGTTGAGGGCGGTGTCGAGCCGCAGCCGCTCCGCCTCGATCCGCTCCTGGGCCTCGCGGTTCTGCCGGTGGATCTGGCGAATGATCAGATAGAGGATCAGGGCGATCACGGCGGCCGAAAGCGCGGCCGTGGTAACCATGAAGCCGGTCTGCTGCCGCCAGTCCGCAAGCGCTGCAGCCGTGGTGTTGGTGGCGACGATGACCAGCGGGAAATGCTGCAGTGACGCCGCCGAGCCGAGCCGCTCCTCGTGGTCGACCGGACTAATCACGCGAAGCGTGTGCTGGCCGCCCTTGGTCAGCACCTTCCGCATCAGCGGCGCATCCTTGAAGCTCCTGCCGATCAGCTCCTCGGCATGCGGGTAGCGCGCCAGCATCTTGCCTTCGCGGTCGAACAGCGAGATCGCCGTGCCTTCCGCAAGTGCCACGGATGCGAAATAGTTCTGGTAGCTGTCCGGATCGATCCGGCGGACCATCGCGCCGAAGAAGGTGCCGTCGGCGCCGCGCAGCCGTCGTGCGACGACCGTGGTCCATTTGCCGATGATGAAGCTGCGAACCGATTCCAGGATCACCGGCTCGGCCATCGGATCGGATTTGAGCGTCTGAAAATAGGCGCGCGCGGACACGTTGATCTTGGGCAGCGGCTGGGCCCGCGACCAGTTGATGAGCTCTCCGTCGGCATCGTAGATCGCGATGTCGCCGAGATAGGAGACCGAGCTGACCTTGCTGCGCAGCATCTGGTTCGCCGCAAGGCCCGATAGGCGCTCGCGGAACATCGCGGGCGAGCTGATCTCCGGCAGGTTCATCTGCCCGATCAGATCGGCGGCCACGACATCGGAGTCTTCAAACTGCTGATCGAAGTGCCGCGCGATCAGCTGCACCGTGTTTTCCAACTCGCGCTCGCGGTTGGCCAGGGTCCGCTCGCGAAATTCGCCGACGGCCATGGCGGTCACGGCGAAGATTCCCGCGACCAGCAATACGCCGCACAGGGTCAGCCACAGGACAGGGCCACGACGCGCCAAGGCGGCCCAGCCGTTTTTCGCGGCTACGGACATTGCGGCTGCCATCGTGGAAAAGACCTGGCGCATTCCCCCTCCCTGGAGGAACAGGAATACACCTCACAAATGGCGCAAAGCTTAGGAAAACCAGTTACCTAAGGATTAAATACGGTTGTGCTGTCGCGCTCGTGCGTCGGCAGGCGCGAAGCACGTCGCAGTTGCGTTGTTTCCGCAGCAACCGCTGCGCTGCATCATTAATCGATGCTTAATGCGAGGCGCCCACGGTCTTCTTGCCGCCGCCATGGCGCAGCCGTCCGACCACGCCAGTCGGAAAGAAGTAGACGCTGGCGATGAAGAGCAGCCCGAGCCACAGCAGCCAGCGGTCGGGATGCAGCAGTCCCGGCAGCAGCGGCAGGCCGGCTTCCGACGCCGCCTTCGAGGCGACGCCCATCAGCGACTGCAGATAGTTCTGGGCGAGGATGAAGATCGTGGCGCCGATGATCGCGCCGTAGATCGTGCCCATGCCGCCGATCACCACCATCAGCAGGATGTCCAGCATGATGGAGAAGCTGAGCGAGGTGTCG
Source organism: Bradyrhizobium liaoningense (assembly GCF_018130825.1). Taxonomy (GTDB): domain Bacteria; phylum Pseudomonadota; class Alphaproteobacteria; order Rhizobiales; family Xanthobacteraceae; genus Bradyrhizobium; species Bradyrhizobium liaoningense_B. The sequence continues at coordinate 218,676 of NZ_JAFCJS010000003.1, forward strand.
GGACCGGCATAGCGCAGCCACAGTGCGTTCAGGATGCCGGCGCTGGCGGCGACGAGGGCAGCGAGGCAGTTGGCGTAGGTCAAATGGAAGACGGTGCGGAAGCCGAGCGCCTCGGCGCGGAACCGGTTCTCGCGGATCGCCTGCAGTACGCGGCCGAACGGCGAGTTCACCACCCGCAGCAAAGCGAGGATCATCAGCGCCGAGATCGCGAACACCAGGTAGAACGTCAGGATACGGCCGTTGATCTCGAAGCCGAACAGGTTCTTGGAGATCAGCACCGTGCCGGGCCGCAGCAGCTCAGGCAGCTGGAAGCTGCGTCCGTCTTCGCCGCCGGTCAGCCATGACAGCTGCGATGCCAGCACCTGGAAGGCGGAGGCGACCGCGAGCGTGATCATGGCGAAGAAGATCGCGGCCACCCGCAACGAGAACAGGCCGATCGCGAGCGCAAGCAGCGCCGCAAGCGGAAGGCCGGTGACGATGCCGGTGGCGACCGCCGCCCAGTTCGGGCCCATCCCGTACAGCGCGATCGCGATGGCGTAGCTGCCGATGCCGTAGAACATGGTGTGGGCGAACGACACCGAGCCGGTATAGCCGAGCAGGAGATCGTAGGAGGCGACCAGCGCGGCGAAGACGCAGATCTTGGCCGCGACGTTCAGCGCCTTGGCGCCCGGGAACAGGAACGGCGTCGCCGCCAGCGCCAGGATGACGACGACGAGGAGGAGGGTGAGGACGCGGCTGCGCGGCGGATCGCCGGAGAGGATCATCATCGGCTGGTCACCGCATAGAGGCCGCGCGGCCGCCACATCAGAATGGCGACCATCAGCAGGATGTTGGAGACGAGGGCGAGTTTCGGCACCAGGAAGCCGCCATAATTGGCGACCATGGCGACGAGGATCGCGCCGATGAAGCAGCCGCCGATCGACCCCAGGCCACCGATGATGACGACGATGAAGATCAGGACGGTGAGGTCGTCGCTCATGGAGGCGTGGACCTGCTCGCGATACAGCGCCCACATCACGCCGCCGAGGCCGGCCAGCGCCGAGCCCGTCATGAACACGCCGAGGAACAGCCGGCGGATGCGATAGCCGAGCGCCTCGACCATCTCGCGGTTCTCGACGCCGGCGCGGATCAACAGGCCGAGCTTGGTGCGGTTGAGCACGACCTGGATCGCGATGAAGACGGCAAGCCCGATCAGCATCGCCAGCACGCGGTATTTGGCGATGGCGACGTCGCCGAGGATGAAGGAGCCGCGCAGCGAGGCCGGCAGCGGCATCGGGATGATCTGCGGCCCCCACAGCGCATAGAGCGTCTGTTCGGCGACGATCAGGCCGCCGGTCGTCATCAGGATCTGCTTCAGATGCTGGCCGTAGACTGGCAGGATCAGCACCCGCTCGACGACGAGGCCGAGCGCGCCCGACACCGCCATCGACAGCAGCGCGGCCGGGGCGAGCACCGCGAGGTTCATCCAGAGCGAATCCGCCTGGATGGACGCCGCGAACGGCGCCAGCACCAGGGTCGCGACATAGGCCCCGACGGCAATGAAGGCGCCGTGCCCGAAATTGAGCACGTCCATCAGGCCGAACACCAGCGTGAGCCCCGAGGCCATGATGAAGATCATCATGCCCATGGCAAGGCTCGCGGCGGTCAGGGTCAGCCAGGAAGAGGTCGAGCCGATCAGCGGGATCATCAGAAGCGCGAGAGCGATCGGCAGCAGGGCCGGCGCGATGTCGCGCTTCGGCTTCGGCAGGGGATCGGTTGCAGCAAGGTCAGTCACTGATGCGCCTCCAGGCTCAGGCCGAGCAGCCGCTCCTGCAGCGGCACGTCGGCGGCGAGCGCCGCCATCTCGCCGCGATGGACGATGGTGCCGTTGTCCATCACCAGCACATTGTCGCCGAGCTCGCGGGCGGCAAAGAAATTCTGCTCGACCAGGAGGATCGTCGCGCCCTTGCGCTTGATCTCCTTCAGGCACTCGATCAGCGCCATCACGATGGCGGGCGCCAGCCCCTTGGTCGGCTCGTCGATCAGGAGCAGTTTTCGCGGTTCAACGATCGCGCGCGCGATAGACAACATTTGTTTTTGTCCGCCCGAGAGACTCCCCGCCCGCGACAGCCAGAACCGGCGCAGCGCCGGGAAGAAGCCGAAAATCCATTCCAGCTGCTTGTCGTCCATCGGTGCGTCGCGCGCCGCGAGAACGAGATTCTCCTTCACCGTGAGGTCGGAGAACACCGCCATGCTCTCCGGCACGTAGCCGACGCCGAGCCGGGCGATGTCGGGCGTGGCGCGGCTTTCGATGCGCATCCCGGCGAGGCTGATCTCACCGCTGGAGGCCTGCCACAGGCCCATGATGGTGCGCAGCGTCGTGGTCTTGCCGGCGCCGTTGCGGCCGAGCAGCATCGTGACCTGTCCTTGCGGGACGGCAAGATCGATGCCCTGGAGGATGTGATAGCGCCCGATATGGGTGTGCACGCCGGAGAGTTTCAGGAGATCGGTCATGCGGCACTCTTCGGTGCGACGCCGAGATAGGCTTCCTGTACGATCGGCGAGGCGATCACCTCGGCAGGCGGGCCGTCGGCAACGAGCTGGCCGTTATGCAGCACGATGATGCGGTCGGCGAGCGAGCGCACCACGTCCATCTTGTGCTCGACCAGCAGGATGATCTTGCTCCTGTCCTGCTTGAGCTGTGCGATCAGGTTGAGGACGACAGGCACCTCGTCGATGCTCATGCCGGCGGTCGGCTCGTCGAACATGAACACTTTCGGCTCCAGCGCGATCATCAGGGCGACCTCGAGCTTGCGCTGGTCGCCATGCGACAGCGCGGTAGCAGTGACGCCGCGGCGATTGCCGAGCGCGACCTGGTCGAGGATGGCATCGGCCCGCGCGATCAGGTCGCGGCGCACCATCCAGGGCCGCAGCATGTCGTAATGAGTGCCGTTCGCCGCCTGCACCGCGAGGCGGACGTTCTCTTCCACGGTGAGATTCGGAAAGAGATTTGTCAGTTGGAACGCGCGTCCGAGACCCGCACGGGTCCGCATCGGCGCGGAATGCTGGGTGATGTCGGTGCCGTCGAACAGAATGCTGCCGCTCGATGCGCGCAGCTGGCCCGAGATCAAGTTGAAATAGGTGGTCTTGCCGGCGCCGTTCGGCCCGACGATGGCGGTGAGCTCGCCCGGGCGGAACGTGCAGGTGACGTTGTTGACCGCGACATGCCCGCCGAAGCGGATGGTGAGGTCGCGGGTTTCGAGGGTGAGCGTCATGTCGGTAAGGTGTCTCGGCTGGGACGGTAAACCTCTCCCCGGGGGAGAGGTCGATTTGCGCCTGGCGATGCGACGCATCGTCCAGCAGCAACTCGGGTGAGGGGACTGAGGTCCCACGAGAGAGCTTAACCCCTCACCCGCGCCTTCGGCGCGACCTCTCCCGATGGGAGAGATGGAGCCATCACCGCTTGTTGCGGACAGGAACGTCCATGTCCTCGATCTTCAGCTCGCGCACCGGCTCGAGCACGGCCCAGGCGACGTTCGGATCGACCTTGACCTTGAAGTGATACATGCTCTGCAGCGCCTGATGGTCTTCCTTGCGGAACACCATCTTGCCCTTCGGCGTGTCGAACTCCAGGCCTTCCATTGCCGTGATCAGTTTCTCGGTGTCGGTCGACTTCGCCTTGGTGACAGCGGCGACGACGGACATCGCGGCCGCGAAACCGCCCGCGGTGAAGAAGTCCGGCGGCGCTTTGAAGCGCTTCTGGTGCTCGGCGACCAGCCAGTCGTTCACCGGGTTCTTCGGGATCTCGTAGAAGTAATAGGTCGCGCCTTCCATGCCCGGCAGGCTCTTATAGGCGGCGAGCGCCGGCAGGATGTTGCCGCCGGTCGACAGCTCGATGCCGTAGCGCTTCGGGTCCATGTCCTGGAGCTTTGCCAGCGGATTGCCGGCGCCGGCCCAGATCACCCAGATCACCTTGCGGCCGGGCTTGTCCTTCAGCGCGTCGAACAGGCGCTGGCCGACCGCGGTGAAGTCGGTGGTCGAGGTCGGGGCATATTCTTCCGCTGCCAGCGTCGCGCCGGTCTTGGCCAGCGCCTCCTTGAAGGCGGCGACGCCGTCGCGGCCGAAGGCGTAGTCCTGCGCCAGCGTCGCGACGGTGACGCCCTGCTTGCCGATCGCGACCGCGTTGGAGATCGCGTCCTGCGAAGAGTTGCGCGCGGTACGGAAAATGTAGCGATTCCACTTCTCGCCGGTAATCTGGTCCGCGACGGCGGGCTCGACGATCAGGATCTTCTTGTTCTCTTCGGCGACCGGGAGAATCGCGAGCGCCGCAGCCGACGAGGTCGTGCCGATGGCGATGTCGGCCTTGTCGTCCTGATAGGCTTCCGCGAGCGCGGCCTTGGCAAGGTCCGGCTTGCCCTGGTCGTCCTTGGTGATGATGACGATCTTGCGACCGTCGAGGGTCATGGTGCCCTTGGTGGCGTATTCAAAACCCATCTGCAGGCCGGTCTCGGTCTGCTTGGCATAGGCTTCCAGCGGACCGGTCTTGCCGTAGATCAGCGCGACCTTGAAATCGTCGGCCCGTGCGGAGGTGCTCGCGGCGAGAGCGAGGATGGTTGTTGTTATGATGAATGATCGACGCACGATGGTCCCTCCTGATTCAAAGTTTCTCGATAACAGCGATTTGCACAACACTACGAACATTGCAATTGAACCTCCGGCCGAGCGTGTCGGCCTTTCGAGCATGCATCATTTTTGGGCTTGCCGCATGGTGTGCGATGCGTCGGCCCCCTCGGCCTGACGTCGATCCGACTGGGCTTCCTCCGCGCTCTCGAAGATATGCGGCGCGACGCCGCGCTTCTCCAGGGCTTCGCCGAGCTTGATGCGCAGGAAGCCCGACGTGGTGTAGCGCGACACGCCGGAATAGAAGCGGTCGACCAGGCTGCGCACCATGGCCGAATAATCGTCCATCAGCTCCGGCAGGATGGAAAAGTTGTCATAATTGACGATGGTGTAAACCCGGCGGCCGAGCGGAGCGAGCTTTGCTTCGACGAGCGCCGCGATGGCGTCGATCTCGGCCTTGCTGCGCAGCGGATAGCGCTCCAGATTGACGAAGAACAGGTTCTGCTGCTCGTCCAGCGTGAAGCGCTGGTCGAGCGGGATGGTGAGCAGGCGCTCGCGCAGCTCCATGGGTCCGTCGCGGAAGATGCGGGCATCCATCAGGGCAGGATCGCGCGGGATCAGCGGCTTGAAGTCCATCAGGCGCAGGATGTCGCGCTCGATGTCGATGCCGGGCGCAACTTCCGTGAGCTCGAGCCCGTCCGGCCTGAGCTCGAGCACGCAGCGTTCGGTGACATAGAGCGTGCGTTGCTTGCGCGCGGCGGCGAACGGGCCGCTGAAGGTGACGTGCTCGACCTTGTCGACGAACTTGCGTGATTTGGCTTCGTCGAGGATGGCGAGCTTGCCGTCATTCACCGCGATGCGCTGCTTGCCTGCGCCGAAGGTGCCGACGAAGACGACCTCCTTGGCATTCTGACTGATGTTGATGAAGCCGCCCGCACCCGCAAGCTTCGGGCCGAACTTGCTGACATTGAGGTTGCCGGCGCGGTCGACCTGGGCCAGGCCGAGGAAGGCGGCATCCAAGCCGCCGCCGTCGTAGAAGTCGAACTGATAGGGCTGGTCGATCACCGCCTGGGTGTTGATCGCCGCGCCGAAATCGATCCCGCTCGCCGGGATGCCGCCGATCACGCCCGGTTCCGCCGTCAGCGTGATGAGGTCGATGATCCGCTCTTCATTGGCGACCGAAGCGATGCCCTCGGGCATGCCGATGCCGAGATTGACGACGCTGTTGGCCTTGAGCTCGAGGGCGGCGCGCCGGGCGATGATCTTGCGCTCGCTGACGGGCATCACTGGCAGGGAAGCGGCGCGGACGCGGATCTCGCTCGAGAAGGCCGGATTATATTGCGTGCCGAAGGTCTGCCAATGGTTCTCAGGTCTCGACACGACGACACAGTCGACGAGGATGCCGGGGATCTTGACCTGGCGCGGATTGAGACTGCCACTCTCGGCGACGCGCTCGACCTGGGCGATGACGATGCCGCCGGAATTGTGCGCCGCCATGGCGATGGCGAGCGCTTCCAGCGTCAGCGCCTCCTTCTCCATGGTGAGGTTGCCGTCGGGATCGCCTGTCGTGGCGCGGATGATCCCGACTTGAATCGGGAACGTCTTGTAGAGCAGGCACTCCTCGCCGTGCAGGGTGATCAGCTCCACCATGTCCTCGGTGGTGCGTGCGTTCAGCTTGCCGCCGCCATGCCGGGGATCGACGAAGGTGCCCATGCCGACGCGGGTGATGTGACCGGGCCGATGCGCCGCGATGTCGCGGAACAGGTGCGTGATCACGCCCTGCGGCAGATTATAGGCCTCGATCTGGTTGGCGATGGCGAGCTGCTGCAGCTTCGGGGCAAGGCCCCAGTGCCCGCCGATCACGCGCCGGACCAGGCCTTCATGCGCGAGATGATTGAGGCCGCGGTGCTTGCCGTCGCCCTGGCCGGCCGCATAGACCAGCGTCAGATTGCGCGGCTTGCCTTGGGTGTAGGGCGCATCGCCCTCGTTGGAGAGATAGAGCTCCTCCAGCGCAATCGCGATCTCCTCGGCAAAGCCGATGCCGACGAAGCCGCCGGTGGCGACCGTGTCGCCGTCACGGATCAGCATGACGGCTTCCGCCGCGGTGACGACTTTGCCCTTCTCGGCGTTACGCAAATAGGGCAAGGCAGGATGCTGGCTCATGGCATTCCCTCCCATGTCTGTTGCGGACCGCATGCCGGTTCTTCTCGCTTGCCTCTATTCGTACCGCGTGGAGCGGCTGGCGACCAGCCGCTCCGGCGTCGCGGGGGGGCGCGCTCGGCCCGTTCAGGGCTGGGCGACCTTGCGGGTTTCGGTGGCGAAATAGACCGAGACGACCGTGATGACCGCCAGCGCGATCATGTAGAGCGAGATCGGCCAGGTCGCAGGCGCATAGGCCGTCATCAATCCCGTCGCGATCAGCGGCGACAGCGCGCCGGCGAAGATCGAGGCGAGGTTGTAGCCGAGCGAGACGCCGCTATAGCGCACCTTGGTGCCGAACAGCTCCGACAGGAAGCTCGCCTGCGGGCCGTACATCGCGGCGTGGCCGACGGCGAGACCGAGCACGATCGCGATCCAGGCGTATTGGGGGTTCTTGGTCGAAAGCAGCATGAACAGCGGGAACGACATCAGCGCCGAGAACACCGCGCCGAAGATGTAGATCGGCCGCCGCCCGAGGCGGTCGGAGAGCGCGCCGAAGGCGGGGATGGTGAAGGTCTCGATCGCCGCGCCGATCAGCACGCCGTTGAGCATGTCCTGCTTGTTCATGCCGAGCGATTGCGTGGCATAGGCGAGCACGAAGGTCGCGTAGATGTAGAAGAAGCCGTTTTCGGCGAAGCGCGCGCCCATCGCGAGCAGGATGTTCTTCGGGTACATCCTGATCGCCTCGAGGATCGGCATCTTCACTTCCTGCTTGGTGTCCTTGACCTTCTGGAACTCCGGCGATTCCGCGATGGTGAAGCGGATCCACAGGCCGACCAGCACCAGTGCGATCGAGAACAGGAACGGGATGCGCCAGCCCCAGGCATAGAGCTGCGCATCGGTCAGCATCGCTGACACCACCGAGAACACCAGCGTGCCGAGCACGAGGCCGAGCGGCGCTCCGAGTTGCGGCCAGCTGCCGTAAAACCCTTTCTTGTCCGCCGGCGCATGCTCGACCGCCATCAGCACCGCGCCGCCCCATTCGCCGCCAAGACCAAAGCCCTGGATCAGGCGGCATGTCACCAGCAGGATCGCGGCCCAGATGCCGGCGGTCTCGTAGGTCGGCAGGAAGCCGATCGCCGCGGTCGCCGCGCCCATGATCAGCAGCGTCAAATAGAGCATGGTCTTGCGGCCGATCTTGTCGCCGTAATGCCCGAACACGATGCCGCCGAGCGGCCGCGCGATGAAGCCGAGCGCGTAGGTCGCGAACGCCAGTAGCGTGCCCATCATCGGGTCGAAGGTCGGAAAGAACAGCTTGTTGAAGATCAGCGCCGCGGCGGTGCCGTAGAGGAAGAAGTCGTACCACTCGATCGCCGTGCCGATCAGGCTCGCGGTGGCGACCGTGACGTGCGAGGGCTGTCTGGTCTGAAGCTGATGGACCGAGATCGCTTCACTCATCTTGCGTCCTCCCTGGTTGCGAATGCGCATGTGCAGCACGCGTCATTGTGCAAAGCGAAGAGCAAGCTCCGCGCCAGATGCCACAGGTTTGCGCAAATTGGCTGAAAACCCAGCAGATTCAGCAAAGGCCTCGGGAAAGAGCGGCCAGGTCGCGTGTCAGGATTCCGAGACTCTGGACGGCTGAGTCTCGAAACTCAGACGGCGGCCGGTCCCGTGGCGAGGCCGAACTTGGCGAGCTTCTTGTAGAAGGTCGCGCGCGAGATCTGCAGCATCTTGGCGGCTTCCGAGATCTGGCCGTTGCTGGCGGCGAGCGCCTGTTCGAGCGTGTGCTTCTCGAACTCGGCCTCGGCCTCGGCATAGGGCACCACCGTTCCGGCCGGCCGCTCGGGCGGTGCGAGCCTGACCTCGGCGCCAACAGGGAGAATGCGGACGAAATCGTCGCCGGTCAGCCGCCCGGAATCGCTGAGGATCAGCGCACGCTCGAGGATGTTGCGGAGCTCGCGGACGTTACCCGGCCAGTCATAGCGGGCGAGTGCGGCGAGCGCGCTCGGCGTGATCTTGGCCTTGACGTAGTCGCCGGACGCGCTGATGTCGTCGAGCAGCCGGCCGCAGATGTCGGGCAGATCGTCGAGGCATTGACGCAGCGGCGGCAGGTCGACCGAGAGCACGTTGAGGCGATAATAGAGATCGGGCCGGAATGCGCCGTCGCTGACGCGCTTGCGGAGGTCGACATTGGTCGCAGCGATGACGCGGACGTCGACCTTGCTGATCTTGTCCGAGCCGAGCGGCTCGATCTCGCGCTCCTGCAGCACGCGCAGGAGCTTTGCCTGCAGCTGCAGCGGCATCTCGCCGATCTCGTCGAGGAACAGCGTGCCGCCGTCGGCGATCCGGAATTTCCCCTCGCGCCCTTTGCGGTCGGCGCCCGTATAGGCCCCGGGCGCGGTGCCGAAGAATTCGGATTCGATCAGCGTCTCGGGGATCGCGGCGACATTGACGCTGACGAACGGCTTGTCGGCGCGGGAGGAGGCGTTGTGGATCGCCTGCGCCAGCATCTCCTTGCCCGTGCCGGTTTCGCCGGTGAGCAGCACCGTGACGCTCTGCCGCGCGGCGCGGCCTGCGAGCTCCTTGGCCTGCGCGATTCCCGGCGTCGTGCCGACGAAATCGGCGAAGGTGAAGCGCGCGGCACGGGCGTTGGACAATTGCCGTCGCGCTAGCCGAAGATCGCTCTCGAGCTGGGCGACGCGGGCGAGCAGCGGCTTGAGGCTCTCCAGATGGTCGTAGAGCACGAAGCCGATCGCGCCGATGACCTTCCGGTTCTCGTCCTCGATCGGCATCCGCGTCACCACGAGCTGCTCGCCGCCGAGCTCCATGATGTCGAGCAGGATCGGCTCGCCGGTCTCGGCCACCTTCCGCATCAGGCTGTTCGGGATGATTTCCTCGATCGGCCGGCCGATCGCGTCCGCCGTATGCTCGAGGCCGAGCGAGGCCAGATATTTCTCGTTGACGTAGACGACGCGCCCGCCGCGATCGATCGCAATCGCGCCCTCGCAGAGGTTCTCCAGCCGCTCGAACAGCGTCACCATCGCGCGCGCACGGAGATAGGCGGGGTCGCTGACGGCAGAAGTGGGAACGGACATGGCGTGCCTCGCGGGAAGCCCGCCTGTGTATTAGCAAAAGGACAGCAATTTCAAAGGGGGAATTGGGCGTTGGGGCGCAGGCCACACCCTCCATTGTCATGCCCCGGCTTGACCGGGGCATCCAGTACGCAGCGGCCTATCGATTCAACAACGACTGTCTCTGGAATACTGGGTCGCCCGGTCAAGCCGGGCGACGACACCGAGATTGGAGCGGCGCTTGCCACCCTACCTCCGATACCCGCTCGCCCGCGAATAGCCCTGGCGGTTCTGCTGCATCGGGCGGCTGGCGATGCCGGGACGCGACTCGCTGGAGACCGGCGTTGCGAGCTTCAGCTCCTCCAGGAAGATCGGCCGCGAGAAGTAATAGCCCTGCGCGTAGCGGATCTTGGTCGCGGCCTGGAGATAGGCGAGCTCCTCGTAGGATTCGAGGCCCTCGGCGATCACGGTGATGCCGAGCGCTTCGCTTAAGGATTCGATCGCGCGCAAGATGCCCTGGCTGCGCGGACGCTTGTGGATGTCAGTGATGAAGGAGCGGTCGATCTTGATCTCGTCCGCGGTGATGTCGGCGAGTGCCGAGAGCGAGGAATAGCCGGTGCCGAAATCGTCGATCGAGATGCCGACGCCGAGCTTGCGGAACATCGGCAGGATCTCGGCCTGGAAATGATTCTTGGCGACGAAGGCGTCCTCGGTCACCTCGATCATGAAGCGCTGGGGAAAGCCGGTATCTTCCAGCGCCCGCGCGAAGCTGCGCATGAACTCGGGATTGCCGGCCTGCTTGGCGGCGACGTTGATGCTGATGGTCGCTTCCGCGCCGAACGTGTCGTTGATCAGGTCGATCGACTTGACGATCTCGGCCAGCACGAGATGGGTCAGCTCGTCGATCAGCCCGAGCTCGCCGGCGAGGTTGATGAACGAGCCCGGCGCCTGGATCACGCCTTCGTCGTCGCGCAGGCGCACCAGGGCCTCGATGCCCTTCACGGCCTGCGTGCGGATGTCGACCTTGGACTGGAAGGCGCAGCAGAAGCGCTTTTCCAGGATGGCGAGCCGCAGCGACTGCTCGATCTTGCTCCGCGCCAGCGCCTCGCGCTCCATGCTGGCGTCGAAGAACGCGGCCAGTCCCTTGCCGTTGTTCTTGATGCGGTACATCGCGATGTCGGCGTTCTGCCGCAGCGTCTCGAAGCTGCGGCCGTGGTCGGGATAGAGGCTGATGCCGACCGAGGTCGAGGCGAAGACTTCCGAATGGTCGATGAAGAACGGCGCGGTCAGCCGCTCCAGCGTCGATTGCATGAACTCGGCGACTTCCTCCTGGCTCTGGATCGGAGAGAGCAGCAGCAGGAATTCGTCGCCCGAGATGCGCGACAGCATGTCGGAATCGCGCAGGTCCCGCCCGAGCCGCTTCGACAGCTCGACCAGCAGCGCATCGCCCACGGCGTGGCCGTAATAGTCGTTGATGTGCTTGAAATTGTCGACGTCGAGAAAGGCGAGCGCGAAGCGTTCGCCGCCGCCATCGCGCGCGAGCAGGCTGTTGGCGCGATGCTCGATCACGCGGCGCGAGGGCAGGCCGGTCAGCTCGTCGAAATAGGCCGAGCGGAACAGCTGGTCCTCGAAATTCTTCTGCTCAGTGATGTCGGAGGAGGCCGAGATCAGGAGCTCGCGTCCGGCGAGGCGAACGGGACGATGGGTCGTGAGCAGCACCTGGCGCGCGGCGCCGTCGTGATGCGCTTCCTCGGTGACGACGGCCCGGCCGGCGCTCAGCGCCCTCCGGCAGGCTTCGCGGCGCGGCGCCAGATCCGGCGAGGGCCGGCTGCCGTCCATGCCGAGCTGGGCCGCGGCAGCATCGTTAACCAGCAGAAGCTCGCCATGGGCGTCCTGCACGGTCAGGCCGGCCGGCAGCATTCTAACGATTTCCTTGAGAAACCCGAGTTCGGCTTCATTCGCGCCGGAATATTTGTTGTCGTTCATAGAAGTCATGAATCTTGTTGTTCAGCGCGCCTTTGCAATGCACGCTATCATGCGCAGCTCCCTCTTAAGTTTGGTTAAGGGGTACGGAGAAATACGGGGGTGTTTTGCGGCGATGCGACGCGCGCAGAAAATCGTCATTAACAGAGCGTCAACGACGCATGCGAAACTGCGAGCGGAGTGCGCGGATCGCTTTCGCTTGGATCGAGTCTAGCCGTTCTTGGGGATGCGGCATTGCATGATGCAATGCAGTCCGGATTTGAGATAGGAGAGCTCGGTCCTGCCGTCGAAAGCCGAAAGCGCCGATTTCAGCAGCTTGGTGCCGAAGCCAGGCTCGGACACCTTTTCCACGCTCGGCCCTTCGGTTTCGTCCCAGGTGACGGTCAGGCGGTCGTCGCTGACGGTCCATGACACCTGCAGCAGGCCGCGGGGCGCGGAGAATGCACCATACTTTCCTGCATTGGTGGCGAGCTCGTGAAACATCAATGACAGCGTGACTGCGAGCTTCGGTGGCAGGAACAGCCGGTCGCCGTTGAGGGTGAAGCGGACGTGGCCGTAGGGCCCGAGTTCGGCGATCAAGAGGTCGCGGATATCGCAGCCGCCCTTGTCGATCCGCGAGATCAGATCATCGGTCGTGGCCAGCGAGCGCAGCCGCGGATCGATCCGGGCCCAGACCTGCGGCTGGTCGTGCAGCACCTGGTGAATCACGGCGTGCACGGTCGAGAGCTTGTTCTTCAGCCGGTGCTGGAGCTCGTCGACCAGCAGCTTGCGGTAGTCTTCTTCCTCGATCAGGCGTTTGGAGATCCGGCGCTGCTCGATCAGGAGCGTGCGATAATGCTCGACGCCCCAGATGGTGAGTGCGCAGACCACCCAGTACAGCGCCAGCAGGGCAAAGCGGGCGTTGTCGGCAATGGCATCGCTGAAATTCAGGACCACGCCAAGCACGCCGCCGATGATCGCCGTCACGATGCCGAGCCGAAAACCTCCGAAGGCGGCGGCAAAGAACACGGCCGGAAAGTACGGGGTGAAGTAGACGTCGGGGCGGACATGGGCGAGGCCCCAGCGCGCCAGCGTCGCAACCAGCAGGCAGGCGATCGCAAAGGCGATGCTGAGGCCGAGCGACGGCGGTGCCACGCCCTGCCAGCCTTTGCGGAACTCCTCGATCAGCTTCTGCATGCGCAGCCCGGTTGCGACGTGCGTTCGCCCTGAATGTTACGCATGTCGGGCGCGCAAGCAAAGCTTGCCTTGTCGGAAGCCGGCAGGAATAGTGACCGTCGCGGCGCCGACTGTCGCGGTGCCGTCGTCGATCGGTGTTCGCCATTCGGCGTCAAGGGGTTCGAAAGCAGGGACATTCCATGGGCAGGCTGGACGGCAAGGTGGCGGTGATCACGGGCGCGACGAGCGGGATCGGATTGCGGACTGCGGAAGTCTTCGTTGCCGAAGGTGCCAAAATTGTGATCGCCGGGCGGCGCATACCGGAAGGCGAGGCGCTGGCGCGGCAGCTCGGGGTGGGCTGCGTCTTCCTCCAGACCGACGTGATGGTCGAAGCGCAGATGCAGGCGCTGATCGCGCTCGCGGTGGAGAAGTTCGGCCGCATCGATTGTCTGTTCAACAATGCCGGCGGCCCGGCGCAGACCGGTGGCATCGAGGGTCTCGAGGTCGACCGCTTCGACGCGGCGATGGCGACGCTGATGCGCAGCGTCATGCTCGGCATGAAGCACGCCGCGCCCCATATGAAGAAGCAGGGATCTGGCAGCATCATCAACAATGGCAGCATCGCAGGCCGTCTTGCCGGCTTCTCCTCGTCGATCGTCTATGGCGCGGCCAAGGCGGCGGTGATCCATCTCACCAAATGCGTGGCGATGGAGCTCGGCGAGTCCAATGTGCGCGTCAACTCGATCTCACCAGGCGCGATCGCGACCGGTATCTTCGGCAAGGCGCTGGGGCTCTCGACCGACGCCGCGGAGAAGACGCCGGCGGTGATGCGCGAGGTCTACAAGACCGCGCAGCCGATCCCGCGCGCAGGTCTTCCCGACGACATCGCCCATGCCGCGGTGTTCCTGGCCAGCGACGAATCCAGCTTCATCAACGGCCACGACCTCGTCATCGACGGCGCCATGACCGGCGGCCGCAACTGGAGCCAGCAGCAGCAGGGCTTGTCGGCGTTGCGCAAGGCGTTCGATCAGGGGGCGTAGGAGCGGCAGACGACGGTGCCGTAGGGTGGGTTAGACAGCGGCTGCGCGAAGCGCAGGCGCTGGCGTAATCCACCACTTCTGTTACCGCGGAGACTAAAGAGGTGGGTTACGCCTTCGGCTAACCCACCCTACGAAAGGTCGCCTAAACCGCCTTCACCGTCACCCGCAGCCCGTCCCGCGGCTTCGGGATCGGCCACATCTGCCAGTCCGGCTTGTAGCCCGGCGCCAGCGACACCTCGATGTTCTGCAGGAAGTGCCGCGCGAAGCATTTGGCCTGCATATAGGCGAAGTGCAGGCCGAGGCACATATGCGCGCCGCCGCCGAACGGCACGAAGGCGAAGCGGTGGCGGCCACGCTGGGCTTCCTCGGTGAAACGCAAGGGATCGAAGCGGTCCGGCTCCGGCCAGATGTCCTTCATGTGGTGCGTGTAGAGCGGATTGACGCCGATCCGGGTCCCAGCAGGAACGGAGTATCCCATAAAGGTGAAATCACGCATGGCATAACGCGGTAACGAGGGCACCGGTGGCCTGATCCTTAGCGACTCCTTGAATGCCATTTCCGACAGAGGCATTTTTTCGAGATCGTCGAAGCTGCTGGGGGCATCAGGAGCAAGTCCGAGCGCCAGAACCTCCGCGCGCAGCTTGCCCTGCCAGTCCGGGTTGGCGGCGAGCTCGCCGATGAAGGAGGTCAGCGACGAGGTCAGCGTGTCGTGCGCGGCCATCATCAGGAAACTCATGTGGTCGATGATGTCCTGCTCCGACAGCAGCGCGCCATCCTCGTGGGTCGCGTGGCAGAGCTGTGAGAATAGATCCTCTCCGCCGCTCCTGGCGCGACGACGCGGAATCTGCTCGCGAAAATAGGCGACGATGCGCTCGCGGCCAGCCACGCCGCGCGCCATCTGCGTGCCCGGCAACGGGCGGCGGATCGGAGCGATGGAGGCCGCGACCATGTCGGCAAAGGCGCGGTTGATCCCCTCGACCTCGGGACCGATATCGGCGCCAAGAAACGATGTCGCTGCGAGGTCGAGCGTTAACTGCTTCATCGCCGGATAGAGCTGAATCGAGCCAGGCTTCGCCTTCCACTGCGCGATCCGCGCTGCGATGCCCTTGTCGAGCTTGTCGAGATAAGACTTCATCGGTCCAGACTTGAACGCGACAGACAGCGCCTTGCGATGCAGGCGGTGCTCGTCGAAATCGAGCAGCATCAGGCCACGCGGGAATAGCAATTCGAGCACATGGTTCCAGCCATGGGTCGACGAGAATAGTTTTTGCTGGTCGAACAGCACGAGCTCGTTGGCCTCGGGCCCGAGCAGCACGACGTTGGTCTGGCCGAAGGAATGGGTCCGAAAGACGAGCCCGTGTTTCGTGGCGTACGCCTCGATGAAACCCTTGGGATCGGCCAGTAGTTGAAACGTCTTGCCGATGATCGGCAAACCCTCGTCGCCGGGAATGTGCGTCAGCTCATTACGCCTGGGCGGCGCGAAGGGGACCTTGGAAGAGGACCCGCCCTGCATCGACATGCTGATAGCTCCGCTTTACTCGCAGGGACAGCATAGCACAGTCCGGACCGAACGATGTGCCGCTATGCCCCTGCGCATTCGCAGCCGTACCGGTCTATCCCATTCGTTTAGCCGCCGCATTCAGATCCGGCGCGTTGACGGCGGGAATGGCGACGCGGCCGGGGCCGGTGACCTTCAGCGCCTCGGCGGCCTTCTCGTTCGCCATGATCTTGGCCATCACGGCCTGGCCTGCACGCTCGAAGATCGCGCGGTTCTCGATCACGAATTTTTGCGACCTGCGCAAGCCATCGATGTAGCCGTTGATCTCCGGCACGACGTAGCGCGCCACCATGTCCCAGCTCCGGCGCGTATTCTCCGGATTGGCCCAGTCGTGCACGAAGCCGATGATGGCGCCGACGCCGCCGGACACGTCCATCACGTTCTTGATGGTTTTGACGAGATCGTCGGGCGTGCCGATGGTGGACGCGGCGCCCTCGACGAAGGCGGTCTTGTCCACGGCCTCATCCGGCGAGGAGAACGCGGTCAGGCCCGGCCGCTGCAGCGTGCCGACATTATATTCGTTGTGCCAGCGCATCAGCCCGGCGCCGGCTTCCTTGCGCGCCTGCTCGCGAGTCTCGGCGATATGGAAGGTCAGCAGCACGCGCCAGTCGGCGCGGCTCACCGTGGTGCCGTGCTTCTTGGCGGCATCCTCGGCGAACTGCCATTGCTGCTGCAGCGACATCAGGCCCTGCGTCGTCATCGATCCCAGCGAGATGATGCCGATGCCGTATTTGCCGGCGAGCGTCATGCCGGACGGCGAGATCTGCGAAGCGACCACGAATGGCATCTCCTCCTGCAACGGGAGGATCTGCAGCGCGGCGTCGTTCATGGTGAACCAGTCGCTCTTGGCGGTGACGCGCTCGCCGTTGAAGAGGCGGCGGATCACGGCGATCGCCTCGTCCTGGCGGTCGCGCTGCGTCATTGGGTCGATGCCGAGGGTGTGCGCGTCGGAGGCCAGCGCACCGGGGCCGGAGCCGAAAATGGCGCGGCCACCGGTCATGTGGTCGAGCTGCACCATGCGCTGGGCGACGTTGAAGGGATGGTGATAGGGCAGCGAGATGACGCCGGTGCCGAGCTTGATCCGCTTGGTGCGCTCGCCGGCTGCGGCCAGAAACATCTCGGGCGAAGCGATCATCTCCCAGCCGGAGGAATGATGCTCGCCGCACCAGAACTCGTCATAGCCGAGCGCATCCAGCTGCTCGACGAGATCGAGATCGCGCCGGAACTGGAGCATCGGATGCTCCCCGATCGGGTGATGCGGGGCAAGGAAGGCTCCGAACTTCAGGCGCGCCATGGCGTTCTCTCCGGCTGAATTTTCTGTTTGTTGAGGCCGTGAGGCTACGTGCTGAAACAAGCGAACGCAATCGCGCGATGTCCCGCGCGGCGGAATGCAGCTATGTGTTGATGCTGCCTCTTCTCCCTCTCCCCGCTTGCGGGGTGGGCTATCGCAGGTGATTTCTTGGTGGCGGCCTGAGCAAGCGCCTCGTCCTTCGAGACGACCGCTTCCAGCGGTCTCCTCAGGATGAGGCTAAGCAGCATAGGCCCTGTTGAAAATCGCGGCCGCGCACCCGCCCTCATCCTGAGGGCCCGCCATCGGCGGGCGTCTCGAAGGATGGGCTGCGGGCGAGCTATTCGCCACGCTTCTTCCTGCCGCAAGCGAAGAGTGCTGCAAGAAGCTACCGCGTCATCCTGTTCCACGCATCCAGGCCGGCGATCTTGTAGGCCTCCGCCAGCGTCGGATAGTTGAACGTGTTCTGGATGAAATAATCGATCGTGCCTTTGAGGTTGAGCACGGCCTGGCCGATATGGATCAGCTCGGTGGCGCCTTCGCCGAGGATGTGCACGCCGAGCAGGCGGCGGGTCTTGGTCGAGAAGATCATCTTCATCATGCCGCTGTTCAGCCCCATGATGTGGCCGCGCGAGGTCTCGCGGAAGCGGGCGATGCCGACCTCGTAGGGAATGCCGCGCGTACGGACCTCTTCCTCGGTGAGGCCGGCGGTCGAGATCTCCGGCACCGAATAGATGCCGTAGGGAAAGAACTCCGGCGGCGCCAAGGGCTCCATGCCGAGCGCATGGCAGGCGGCGACGCGGCCCTGCTCCATCGAGGTCGAGGCAAGGCTCGGAAAGCCGATCACGTCGCCGGCGGCGTAAATGTGCGGCACGCTGGTCTGCAAGGTCGCGGGATCGACCGTGATGCGGCCGCGGTGGTCGACCGCGATGCCGGCGGCCTCCAGGTTGAGTCGGTCGGTGGCGCCGACGCGTCCCGCCGCGAACAGCAGCATTTCCGTGGTGACGTGACGCCCGTCCGACAGATGCGTCACGATGTGGCCCTGTGGCGTCTTCTCGATCGACGTCACCTTGGAGCCGAGCCGCAGCGCGACATTGCGGTCGCGCAGCTCGTGCATGAACTCGTCGATCAACTCCTTGTCGATGAAGTCGAGGAAGGTCGGCCGCGGCTCGATCAGGGTGACGGGCACGTCGAGCGCGCTGAAGATGGTGGCATATTCGACCCCGATCACGCCGGCGCCGATCACGGCGAGGCTGCGCGGTAGTTTCGGCAGCTCGATGATCTCGTCGCTGTCGAGCACGCTGGTGCCGTCGAACGGCACATAGTCAGGCCGGAACGGGCGCGTGCCGCAGGCGATCAGGATGAAGGCGGCCGACACCACCTTGGTCTCGCCGATTGAGCTGGTGATCTCGACCTCGTGCGGCGAGACGAAGCGTGCCTCGCCATTGGCGGTGCGCACCAGATTGCGGCTGAACTGATGCTCAAGCACCTCGACCTCGTGGTCGAGCGTCTTCTGCAGCCGGGTCATCAGATCGCTGGCCGCGATGTCCTGCTTCACCCGGTAGGAGCGGCCGTAGAAGCCGCGCTCGCGCCAGCCGGACAGGTTCAGCACGGTCTCGCGCAGCGTCTTCGAGGGAATGGTGCCGGTGTGGACGGAGACGCCGCCGACCCGCCGGCCCTTCTCCACGACCAGCACGCCCTTGCCGAGCTTGGCACATTGCACCGCGGCCCGGCGCCCCGATGGGCCCGAGCCGATCACCACCATGTCGTAGTCGTACATCGGAAGGCTTCCGAACCCCTGCAAATTCAGCGGGAACCGACATGCAGCAATCGGGCCAAAGCGGCAAGGGGAAAGCACGTCCTACCTCGGAGGTAATCGCGCGGATGACGCTGATCTGCGAGTTTTGCGCGCAAATAAATGCCTGAAGGTTCGCGCGAAAATGCATCAAACCGTCACAAAGCAAATCGATTCGACCCGCCGCTGGTGGGTGCTCGCGATCGTCGTCGCCGCCCAGTTCATGTTCGGCGTCGACGCCTTCATCGTGAACGTCGCGATTCCCACCATCGCGGTGGACCTACATGCGACGCCGGCGCAGATCGAATCCGTCATCGCGATCTATCTGATCGCCTATGCCACGCTGGTGGTCACCGGCGGACGGCTCGGCGACATCCACGGCACCAAGACGATCTTCCTGGCCGGCGTGCTCGGCTTCACGGCGACCTCGCTGTGGTGCGGCCTCGCGCAATCCGGCGTCGAGCTGATCATCGCGCGGCTGGCGCAGGGCGCGACCGCGGCGCTGATGGTTCCGCAGGTGCTGGCGACGCTGCATCTTTTGTTCACCGATGAGACGCGCAACCGCGCCTTTGCCGTCTACGGCATCGTGCTCGGCCTTGCGGGCGCAGCAGGCTTCCTGCTCGGCGGCCTTCTCGTCACGCTCGATCTCGCCGGCACCGGCTGGCGGTCGGTGTTCTTCGTCAACGTGCCCTGCGGTCTCGTCATTGCCGCGGCCGCCTGGCGCGTCATGCCGTCGGTGCCGCGGCGGGCCGGGACCAGGCTCGACATCAAGGGCAGCATGGTCCTGTTCGCAGGGCTGTTGTGCCTGATCGGGCCGCTGCTGTTCGGCCATGATGTCGGCTGGGCGCCGTGGCTGTGGTCGGTGATGGCGATCGGGGGCGCGATCCTCGCGGCATTCCTGAAGCTCGAACACGCGGTTGCGCGCGCCGGCGGCATGCCGCTGATCGATCTCACACTGCTGACGGACGCCACCTTCCTGCGTGGCCTTGGGGCGGCGTTCTTTTTCTTCTTCGCCAATCTCTCGTTCTATCTGGTCATGACGCTGTTCATGCAGCGTGGCCTGAAGATTCCGCCGCTCGCGGCCGGCATGGTTTGCATTCCACTTGCCATCGCTTTCGTCGTGGCCTCGCGTCACAGCGGCGCGAGGGCGCGGCATCGCGGCACCAAGGTGCTGATCGAAGGCTGCGCGTTGCAGATCGCAGGCCTCGGCGCGCTCGCGCTTCTTGTGCTCTATGTTGACACGCCGTCGCCGCTCGCACTCGCGCTCACCATGAGCATCTTTGGTTACGGCCAGGGGCTGGTGATGGCGCCGCTGTCCGGTGCCGTGCTCTCGACGGTCAAGCCTGTCGCCGCAGGCTCGGCCTCCGGCATGTACGGCACGACGGCGCAGATCGGAAATGCGGCCGGAGTGGCCGCAATTGGCGCGGTGTTCTTCGCGATCGAATCATTGCAATCAGCGCGCGCAGGATTTTTCGTCTCGCTCGTGCTGTTTGTGACGTTAATCATGATCTGCACCGCATTTCTGACGTGGATGCGCCGCGCATCTGCATCAAGTTGAGGCATTGCGGCTAATACGTGCGGATTCCTGCGGGATTTCCAGTGATTTTCGCGAGATAGACAGCACACGGTCTTTTTATTTCGCAATGCAGCAACTATCTGGTTGGGCTGTACGTTGTACGTCGCCCACCAGGAAATTGCCGTGTCGTTAGCAAGAAATGTCGATTTGTTGAGACGTCTGCCAAAGCTGGACGGTCTGCGCTTCGCCGAGTTCGGCCGGGGCCCGGATTCATCCAGCCCGCTGGAAGAGGTCACGGGCTTCGGCGACAATCCCGGCGCCTTGCGCATGTTCGCGTTCGTGCCGGGGCAGTTGCAGAAGCCGCGCGCGCTGGTCGTCGTGCTGCATGGCTGCGGACAGACGGCGGCTGGCTACGATCTTGGCGCCGGCTGGTCGACGCTCGCGCGGCATTACGGCTTCGCGCTGCTGATGCCCGAGCAGCAGCGCGTCAACAACGGCAACACCTGCTTCAACTGGTTCAATCCGGAGGATACCGCGCGGGACAGCGGCGAGGCGTGCTCGATCCGCGAGATGATCGCGCACATGGTCGAGACGCATCGCATCGATCCCCGGCGCATCTTCATCACCGGCCTCTCCGCCGGCGGCGGCATGACGTCGGTGATGCTCGCGACCTATCCGGACGTCTTCGCTGCCGGCGCCGTCATCGCCGGCCTGCCCTACGGCATCGCCTCGAATTTGCGCGAGGCGCTGGACGGCATGTTTCATTCGCCGGCGCGCCCCGCGCGCGAGCTCGGCGATCTCGTGCGCAACGCTTCCGATCATCGCGGTCCCTGGCCGAAGATGTCGGTGTGGCACGGCAGCGCCGACCGCACCGTCAATCCCGGCAATGCCAACGAGATCGTCAAGCAGTGGCTCGATTTGCACGATCTGCCCGAAGTGCCGATGGCGGAGACCAATGTCGACGGCTATCCGCGCCAGGCCTGGTGGAACAAGGACGGCGAGACGCTGGTCGAGTCCTACGCCATCACCGACATGGCGCACGGCACGCCGCTTGGCCTTGCCGACAACGACCAGCGCTACGGCATGGAAGGCGCCTTCCTGATCGAAGCCGGCATCTCCTCGTCCTATCACATTGCAAAGTTCTTCGGCCTGACCGGCTGGATCGCGGAGGCGAAGAAGGCGGAGGCAAAGCCGGCGCTGACGCCCGCGCCGCATCTCGCCCGCTCCATCCGGGCGAAGGTCGCCGAAGCGGCGGCCGAGCCGAAGCAGGAGGAATCCCGCGGCTTCGATCTCGGCCAGATCATCACCCGCGCACTGACCGCCGCGGGATTGATGAAGTAGCTCCGCTCCCAACTCGTCGTCCCGGCGAAGGCCGGGACGACGGCGGAGTTTGTGGTGACGCGGTCGCGTCGGCTCAGCGGAGCTACCCCGTCTGATCGATCACCTCGATCGGCGTTACCGTCACCTCGCCGCCGGCGACCTTTCGCGTCATCTCCTGATAGGCCCTGAAGAAGTCGCGCGATTGCAGCGCTTTCTGCGCGGCATCGTCGCTGGCGCTGGCGAGGTGGAAGTAGCTGCCGTCGTCGCGGGCCTTCAGGACGCGGTATCCGATCCGTCCCTTCAGCTCCGGATCGCCGTCGATCGCCTTGATGAAGCGGCCGATCTCCCGGTGCCATTCCTCCGTCGTGCCGTTCCTGAACTGGTATCTGATCATGAACTGCTTCATGTGACGCTCCCTGTTCGCTTGTGCGTCATCATCTGCGCCTTGGGCGCGATCCTGCAAGTATGGACAAAATTGATAGTATGGACTTTTTCGCTGTCGCTCCTATCCTTGAGCCAGCTGGCTGCGCATGGAGGAGACGACATGGCGAAGGCAAGAGCGATCCCCGCGCGCACCTGTCCGGTCGCGGCGTTTCAGAAGATGATCAGCGGCAAGTACAAGCTGCGTATCGTCTGGGATCTCAAGGACGGCCCGCGCCGCTACGGCGAGATCAGGAGCGGCCTGCTGCGCGGCACGGAAGGCAGCGCCGAGATCACCCCGCGCGTGCTCAGCCGCGAATTGAAGGCGCTGACGGAGAGCGGCCTGATCGACCGCAAGGATTTCGGCGAGGTGCCGCCGAAGGTCGAGTATCGCCTCACCCGCAAGGGCAAGAGCTTCGTCCCCGTCGTCGCTGCGATCCGCGAATGGGGCGAGCGTAACCTCGGCGAAGCGGCGGCGCTCGCAGACGCCGCCGAATAGAGCATGATCCGGAAAAGTGTGAAGCGGTTTTCCGATTAGATCATGCTCAAACAAAGAGCGCCTACATCTCGCCGGTGATGAACGGATTGGTCATCCGCTCCTGGCCGATGCTCGAGCCGGCGCCATGGCCGCAGATGAAGCCGACATCGTCGCCGAGCGGCAACAGCTTGGTCAGAATCGAGTTGATCAGCGTCGCGTGACTGCCGCCGGGGAGGTCCGTGCGCCCGACCGAGCCCGCGAACAGGACGTCGCCGACATGGGCAAAGCGCAGGTCCTTGTTGAAGAACACCACGCTGCCCGGCGAGTGGCCGGGGCAGTGCAGGATGTCGAACGACAGGCCGCCGATCGACACGGTGTCGCCTTCCTCGAGCCAGCGGTCCGGCGCGAAATTGCGCACGCCGGTCATGCCGAAGCGCGCACCGCTCTCGACCACGTTGTCGAGCAGGAACTTGTCGGCCTGATGCGGGCCCTCGATCGGCACCTTCAGCGCGTCGCGCAAATCCGCCGCGCCGCCGACATGGTCGATATGGCCGTGGGTCAGCCAGATCTTCTCCACGGTGACACCGGTCTGCTTGATCGCGTCCAGGATCTTCGGCACGTCGCCGCCGGGATCGATCACCACGGCCTTCTTGCTTGGCTCGTCCCAGATGATGGTGCAGTTCTGCTCGAACAGCGTCACGGGAACGATGATCGCGCCCGCCTTGGCCTGCGAGGAGTCTTGCGAGGAATCTTGGGTGTCATTTTGCTCGGTCATGGCGCCACAATGCCGATTTTTGCCATGCCGCCAAGCAAAAGATTCGTGCGCGAGCCTGGGGAACAGGTCACACGGCCGTCCCAATTGGCTCGCCAATCTGAACCGGGGCGTTGCTGCCGCGTTCTCCCGCGCGAGAGGCAGTCTTTGGATGGTATTCCGACATGGCTCAGGGCGAGAACTGGTGGCGCGACGGCGTCTTCTATCAGATCTATCCGCGCTCCTTTCAGGACAGCGACGGCGACGGCGTCGGCGACCTCTCCGGCATTCTGCGGCGGCTGCCTTATGTGAAATCGCTCGGCGTCGACGCGATCTGGCTGTCGCCGATCTTTCCCTCGCCGATGGCCGATTTCGGCTACGACATCTCGGACTATACCGGCATCGAGCCGCTGTTCGGCACGATGGCGGATTTCGACGCGCTGCTCGCCGCCGCGCACGACAACGGCCTCAAGCTGATCCTCGACCTCGTGCCCAACCACACCTCGGACCAGCATCCCTGGTTCGTCGAGAGCCGCGCCTCGCGCGACAATCCCAAGCGCGACTGGTACATCTGGCGCGATCCGAAGCCGGACGGCAGCGCGCCGAACAACTGGCTCTCCGAATTCGGCGGCAGCGCGTGGGCTTTCGACGAGGCGACGGGGCAGTATTACTACCACGCCTTCCTCGCCCAGCAGCCGGACCTCAACTGGCGCAATCCCGATGTCCGTGCCGCGATCTACGACGTGATGCGGTTCTGGCTGGAGAAGGGCGTCGACGGCTTTCGCGTCGATGTGATCTGGCACCTGATCAAGGACGCCGAATTCCGCGACAATCCGCCGAACCCGCATTACGTCGAGGGCCGGCCGCCGAACGAGACGATCCTGACGCAATATTCCACCGACCAGGACGAGGTGCACGACGTGATCGCCGAGATGCGGCGCGTCACGGATGCGTATCGCGCCCGCGTACTGATCGGCGAGATCTATCTGCCGCTGCATCGCCTGATGGCCTATTACGGCAACGATCTCACCGGCGCGCAGATGCCGTTCAATTTTGCGCTGCTCTCGACCTTCTGGAGCGCGCGCTCGATCGAGACGATCATCGAGGATTACGAGAAGGCGCTGCCGAAAGGCGCCTGGCCGAACTGGGTGCTCGGCAATCACGATCGCCCGCGCGTGGCAAGCCGCGTCGGCCCCGAGCAGGCCCGCGTCGCCGCCATGCTGCTCTTGACCTTGCGCGGCACGCCGACGCTCTATTATGGCGACGAGATCGGCATGCACCAGCTCGCGATCGCGCCGGAGGACGTGCGCGATCCCTTCGAGAAGAACGTGCCCGGCCTCGGGGTGGGGCGCGACGGCTGCCGCACGCCAATGCAGTGGGATTCTTCGCAGACCAGCGGCTTCTCCGGTGTAAGGCCATGGCTGCCGCTGCCGGAGGACCATATCCACAACAACGTCGCCAATCTCGAAGCCGATCCGCGCTCGATCCTCAGCCTCTACAAGCGTCTGATCGCGTTGCGAAGCGAATGCCTGCCGCTGGTCGCCGGCGACTATCACCCGATCGCGGCGCAAGGCGATCTCCTGATCTATCGCCGCGCAGCCGGAGGCAAGTCGGTGATAGCAGTGCTCAATCTCGGCCCCGACCCGATCGCGGTGACCACCAGCGCGATCCGCTTCGGCAGCGAGATCTTGCTGTCGACGTTCCTCGATCGTGAGGGCGAGAAGCTCGAAGGGGTGCTGGATCTGCGCGGGAATGAAGGGGTGATCGTGCAGGTGCCTTAGCTGTCGTCCCGGCCCCCGCGCGCAATTGCGCGCTAGGCCGGGACGACAGGGAGAATTTATCGACAGCGTCATTCTCCAAAGTCGTCCTGGACAAGCGAAGCGCAGATCCAGGACCCATTACCACAGCGCGTAGTTTGACGAAGGCTGGTGGTCATCAGCTCGCGCGCCAACGACCTCCAGGGGTAATGGGTCCTGGCTTTCGCCAGGACGACGTGATCACCCCGGATGCTTCTTCCCCCGCACCGTAGTCGCGTCGATATCGCTCCGCTTCAACAGATAATCCAGTCCGCCGACGCGGTACCAGCGATAGCCATAGGGCTCCAGCACGACGCGGTGCTGGCCGCGCTTGTCGGCGTGGCTGTGGTCTTCTGCGAGCAGGTTGATCAAATGCGCGCCGGCGTCGCCAGATAGCCCCGACGAGAACGCGATCTCGCGCGGCTTCTCGTCGAGATTGTGCACGAACAGAACGGAATTGTTGCGCCAGTCGTAGCGCATGATGAAGACCGCAGGATCGCGCACAGGGATCACCGTGAAATCGCCCCAGCCGACCTCCGGCACTTCCTTCCGCATGCGGACGATGCGTTCGGTCCAGTTCAGCATGGAGTTGGGATCGCGCCGCTGTTTTGCGACATTGACGTGCGGAAAGCCGTAAGGACCCGCGTCGATGACGGGGCAGGCCGGCTTGTCGCTCTTGGTGAAGCCGCCATGCGGCTCGGTCGACCATTGCATCGGTGTGCGCGCGCAATTGCGCTCGGGCTGCGACAGATCATCGCCCATCGCGATCTCGTCGCCATAGCGGATCACGGGCGTTCCCGGCAGCGTGCACATCAGGCTGTAGGCGAGCTCGAGCCGCCGGCGGTCGCCGCCCAGCATCGGCGCAAGACGGCGGCGGATGCCGCGGTCGTAGAGCTGCATGTCCTTGTCGGGGCCGAAGCATTTGAACACGACCTCGCGCTGCGCCTCGGTCAGCCTGCCGAGATCGAGCTCGTCGTGATTGCGCAGGAACAGGCCCCATTGCGCCGTCGCCGGCCGCGGTTTTGTTGCCTTCAACGCCTTGGCGAGCGGACGGCAATCCGCGGACGCCAGCGCATAGAACAGATGCTGGTTGACGTGGAAGTTGAACATCATGTGCATGCGATCGCCATCGCGCCCGAAATATTCCATGTCCGTCTTCGGCAGCACGTTGGCTTCGGCGAGAATGATCGCGTCGCCCTGCCGCCATTGCAGGAATTCGCGGAACGCGCGCAGCATGTCGTATTGCTCCACCGGCTTCTTCACCTTCGCGCCTTTGGTGGCGATGATGAAGGGAACGGCGTCCATGCGGAAGCCGGAGACGCCGAGCTGGATCCAGAAGCCCATGATCTTGAGGATCTCGGCCTGCACATGCGGGTTCGAGGTGTTGAGATCGGGCTGGAAATCGTAGAAGCGATGGAAGTAATACGCGCCGGCTTCCTTGTCGCGCGTCCAGGTCGATTTCTGCACGCCGGGAAACACCATGCCCTTGTTGGCGCCGGCCGGCTTCTTGTCGGACCAGACATACCAGTCGCGATAGGGCGAGCTCTTGTCGCGCCGCGCCTCCTTGAACCAGTGATGCTGGTCGGAGGTGTGGTTGACGACGAGGTCGATGATGACGCGAATGCCGCGCTGCTTGCAGCCTTGCGCGAACTCGACGAAATCGCCGAGCGTGCCGTAGCGGGAATCGACGCTGTAATAATCGGCGATGTCGTAGCCGTCGTCGCGGCCGGGCGAGGTCTGGAACGGCATCAGCCAGATCGTGGTGATGCCGAGCCCGTGCAGATAATCGAGCCGGCGCAAAAGGCCCTTGAAGTCGCCGACCCCGTCGCCGTCGGCGTCCATATAGGAGCCGACGGAGAGGCAGTAGATCACGCCGTTCTTGTACCAGAGATCGTCGATCATGCGCGCGCGGCCCGTGGTTCCGCCGAGGTGCGGCGGCTGCGTGATAAGTGATTTGAGCGAGGAGGGTTCCGCTTTTCCCGTCGTCCTGGACAAGCGAAGCGCAGATCCAGGACCCATTACCACAGGGCGTAGTTTGGCGAAGACTGGTGGCTATCAGTTCGCGCAACAACAAGCTGTTGTGGTAATGGGTCCTGGCTTCCGCCAGGACGACGACGGAGGAATCGGCTATCCTCACCGCCATGGACAACACCGCCCGCATCACCCTCGTGCCGCCGCCGGATCGCCGCCAGTCGGAGACCGCGCTGGCCATCGCGCGCGGCACGGCGCGGCTGCTCCGTTCGCTCGGCTTCTCCTGCATCAGCGAATTGCCGCTGCCCTCGGGCCGGCGCGCCGATCTGGTGGCGCTGAACGAGCGCGGCGAGATCTGGATCGTCGAGATCAAGTCGTCGGTCGAGGATCTGCGTGCCGACCAGAAATGGCACGAATACCGCGCCCATTGCGACCGCCTGTTCTTCGCCTTCACGCAGGATCTGCCGTGCGAGATCTTTCCTGAAGACACCGGCCTGATCATCGCGGATGCCTATGGCGCGCACATGCATTGCGAGGCGCCCGAGCACAAGCTCGCCGCCGCCACCCGCAAGCAGATGACGGTGCGTTTTGCGATGGCGGCGGCCTTGCGGATCAACCGCCTGGTCGATCCGCAGGGACACGCGGATTTTTGGGAATGAGTTCGTAGTTCGTAGGGTGGGTTAGCCCTGCAGATGCGCGAAGCGCATCTGCTCGGCGTAACCCACCTCTTTCGTTTCCGCCGGGACAAACGGTGGTGGATTACGCCTTCGGCTAATCCACCCTACGACACCGTCACCTCGGCGCGCGCTTGGCCAAAATCCGCTGCAGCGTGCGCCGGTGCATGTTGAGGCGGCGCGCGGTTTCCGAGACGTTGCGGTTGCACATCTCGTAGATGCGCTGGATGTGCTCCCAGCGTACGCGGTCGGCCGACATCGGGTTGGTCGGCAGCTCGGACTTTTCCGCGCTGGTCGAGAGCAGTGCGGCGACGACGTCGTCGGCGTCCGCGGGCTTCGACAGGTAATCGATCGCGCCCATCTTCACCGCGGTCACGGCGGTGGCGATGTTGCCATAGCCGGTCAGCACGATCGCGCGTGCATCCGGGCGCTTCTTCTTCAGCGCCGAGACCACGTCGAGGCCGTTGCCGTCACCGAGTCGCAAGTCGACAACCGCGAATGCGGGAGCCGCCTTGCCGATTTGCGCGAGGCCGTCCGAGACGGTATCGCACGACGTCACCGCGAAGCCGCGGGTCTCCATCGCGCGCGACAAGCGCTCCAGAAACGGCTTGTCGTCCTCCACGATGAGAAGCGAGCGGTCGGCCTGTTCATTCAGTTCGGCGATGGCGTTCAAGGTGTTGTCCTCTCTCCAGCGCGTTTACATATGGCCTCGCAATCGGGCGGTGCCAAGGCCGCCAATAGTCGATCGGCCCTTTTGTGCGACGCAAGGTCGCGGTCTATCCTATTGTTTCTTCGAGCGTCTCGATAGCCTCAAAACGCTGCCTGGGCCATGTGATGTGGACCACCGCGCCGTGTTCCGGAAAGATCCGGTTGGTAAACGAGACCTTGGCGCCGGTGCGTTCGAGCAGGGTCCGCGCGATGAACACGCCGAGGCCCAGGCCGCGCCGTTCGCCGCCGCCGTCATCGTGGGTGCGCCGTCGCGACAGATATGGCTCGCCGATCCGGTTGAGGATGTCAGGCGGAATGCCCGGGCCGTCGTCGGAGATCAGGAGCTCGATCGTGTCCTTGTTCCACCAGGCGTTCACCTCGACGGTGGTATGGGCGAAATCGACGGCATTCTCGACGATGTTGCCGACGCCGTAGAGGATCGCCGGGTTGCGCGAGCCGACTGGCTCGACGGCGGCGGTCACCGCGATCCGCACCTTGATCTCGACGCCGAAATCGCGGTGCGGGGCCACCACCTCCTCGATCAGCTCCGACAGCTTCATGCGGTCGAACGGCGCGCCGGTGGAGGAGAGCTGGGTGATCTTGCTGAGGATGTCGCGGCAGCGCTGGGTCTGCTCGCGCAGCGTCTTCAGGTCGGCGGCAAAGATCGGATCCTTCACCGTCTTTTCCAGCTCGCGCGAGATCAAAAAAATCGTCGCGAGCGGCGTGCCGAGCTCGTGCGCGGCCGCGGCGGCGAGGCCGTCGAGCTGGGTCAGGTGCTGCTCGCGCGTCAGCACCAGCTCGGTCGCGGCCAGCGCGTCCGCGAGCTTGCGCGCCTCCTCGGTCACCTGGAACGAATAGAGGCTGGTGACGCCGATGGCGAGCACGATCGAGAGCCAGACGCCGACGAGATAGATCGGCGGCAGCACCAGCGGATCGTCGGAATCCCAGGGCAGCGGCAGGTGGAAGAAGAACAGCACCGAGGCGCAGGCGACGGCGAGCAGGCCGAGGCCGAAGGTGAAGCGGGCCGGCAGCGCCGTCGCCGAGATCAGCACCGGCGCGAGAAACAGGAATGAGAACGGGTTCTGCAGTCCGCCGGTGAAGAACAGCAGCCCCGCCAGCTCCACGATGTTCAGCGCCAGCAGGCCGGCGGCCTGCATCGGCTCCAGCCGCTGCATCGGATTGGCAGCGGTCTGAAGGCCCAGATTGAGCGCGGCCGACAGCGCGATGATGCTGACGCAGGGGACAATCTCGACATTGAACTCCAGCCCCTGCGCCACGATGAAGATCGCGGCGAGCTGGCCCAGCACCGCGAGCCAGCGCAGCCGCAGGATGGTGTCGAGGCGGATATGCCGCTGCGCGTGGCGGAAGTCGGAAGCGGCAATTTCGGTCATATCGGCCAATGTGGCGGTGCTTTCTGGATCACAAACGCTGGGCTCGCGGAACCACCCCGATTACAAGCCTTGCGCTATCAGCTGCAATAGCAGAAGAACGGCCCAGCATGACCGAGAATGACAAGGCTTCAAGTCGGCCGACTGTCGCGGCGCACGCCTCCTCCGCGGCGATTGCGGTCGATCACCTCGTCAAGCTCTACAAGCAGACCCGCGCCGTCGACGATATCTCCTTTTCGCTGCCGCGCGGCAGCATCACCGGCCTCCTGGGCGGCAACGGCGCCGGCAAGACCACGACCATCGCGATGATCATGGGCCTGGTGCTGCCGACCTCCGGCCGCGTGCAGGTGCTCGGGCATCGCATGCCCGAGGAGAGCGCTGCCGTGCTGGGGCGGATGAATTTCGAGAGTCCCTATGTCGACATGCCGATGCGGCTCACGGTGCGGCAGAACCTCACCATCTTCGGCAAGCTCTATGCGGTCAGGAATCTGTCCGACCGCATTGCGGAGCTCGCCGACGATCTCGACCTCACCGATTTCATCGACCGCGCCAACGGAAAGCTCTCCGCCGGACAGAAGACCCGCGTCGCGCTGGCGAAAGCGCTGATCAATCAGCCCGAGCTGCTCTTGCTGGACGAGCCGACGGCCTCGCTCGACCCCGATACTGCCGATTGGGTGCGGGGCCATCTGGAGCGCTACCGCCGCGACAACAACGCCACCATCCTGCTGGCCTCGCACAACATGCTCGAGGTCGAGCGGCTCTGCGACCGCATCATCATCATGAAGCGCGGCCGCATCGAGGACGACGACACGCCGGAAGCGATCATGGCCCGCTACAACCGCACCACGCTGGAGGAGGTGTTTCTGGACGTCGCCCGCGGCCGGATGAACGGTGCGAAGGAGGCGGTGCGATGACCGAGCTCTCCCTCCATCGCGGCATCTCCGCGCACCGCATCGGCGCGATGATCCTGCGCTATTGGTACCTGCTGCTGTCGTCCTGGCCGCGGCTGCTCGAGCTCTTGTACTGGCCGGCGCTGCAGGTCATCACCTGGGGCTTCATCCAGTATTACATCGCGGAAAACGCCAGCTTCTTCGCGCGGGCCGGCGGCACGCTGATCGGCGCTGTCATCCTTTGGGACATCCTGTTCCGCGGCCAGCTCGGCTTCTCCATCTCGTTCCTGGAAGAGATGTGGGCGCGTAACCTCGGCAACCTCATGATGAGCCCCTTGAAGCCCATCGAGTTTCTGCTGTCGCTGACGGTCATGAGCCTGATCCGGCTCGCGATCGGCATCGTCCCGATGACGCTGCTGGCGCTGTTCCTGTTTCACTTCAACGTTTATGCGCTCGGCCTGCCGCTGATCGCCTTCTTCTGCAACCTGATCTTCACCAGCTGGTCGGTCGGCATCTTCGTCTCGGGGCTGGTGCTGCGGCACGGTCTGGGCGCCGAGAGCATCGTCTGGACCTTGATGTTCGCGATCATGCCGCTCGCCTGCATCTACTATCCCGTCAGCGTGCTGCCGGTCTGGCTGCAATATGTCGCTTGGGCGCTGCCGCCCACCTATGTGTTCGAGGGGATGCGCGCGCTGCTGATCGAGAACACCTTCAGGATCGATCTGATGCTGGAGGCGTTGGTCATCAATGCTGTACTTCTGGTTGCTTCTTTTTGGGCATTCCTTGCCCTTTTGCGCAGCGCCAAAAAGCACGGCTCGCTGCTGTCGGGTGGCGAATAACGTCACTTTCTCGTGGATTCAGGACGATTTAACCGTCTCAGCCACGTAGATGTACGGAGCCGTGCATTGACGCAATATTACGCATTCGGCAGTATGCTGCGATGCGAAGAGGAATATAGCGATGCCTATTGGTGAGTTTGGCGGCGCCCCGCCCCTGGCTGCAGAAGGCAGTCCGGTCCTGACGACGCCGATGTACTGGATGTACGAGATGGCCCACGCCTCTCTCAATCCGGCCCGTGCAGTCACCGACGCGACCAAGCTGCTGTTTCAGAATCCCCTCAATCCCTGGGCCCGTACCGAAGTCGGCAAGTCGGTCGCCGCGGCCTGCGAATTGTTCGAGCGCACCACGCGCCGCTATGGCAAGCCGGAATGGGGCCTCGACGACACCGAGGTCAACGGCATCCGCGTTCCCGTCGAGATCCGTTCGGTCTGGGAAAAGCCGTTCTGCCGGCTGCTCTACTTCGATCGCAAGTTCACCCGTCCGCTGCGCAGCCCGCAGCCGCGCGTGCTGATCGTGGCGCCGATGTCGGGCCATTATGCGACGCTGCTGCGCGGCACGGTCGAGGCCTTCCTGCCTGCGCATGAGGTCTACATCACCGACTGGGCCGATGCCCGCATGGTGCCGCTCAGCGAAGGGCGCTTCGATCTCGACGACTACATCGACTACATCATCGAGATGCTGCACGTCCTCGGCGGCAACACCCATGTGATGGCGGTGTGCCAGCCCTCCGTGCCCGTCGTCGCCGCCGTCTCGATCATGGAAGCCCGGCGCGATCCGTTCGTGCCGACCTCGATGACGCTGATGGGCGGCCCGATCGATACGCGCCGTAATCCGACCGGGGTGAACGACCTCGCCCAGCAGCGCGGCATCGACTGGTTCCGCAACCACGTCATCACCAAGGTGCCGTTCCCGCATCCGGGCATGATGCGCGACGTCTATCCGGGGTTCCTGCAGCTCAACGGCTTCATCAGCATGAATCTCGATCGGCACATGGATGCGCACAAGCAGCTGTTCGCCAATCTGGTGAAGGGCGACGGCGACCTCGTCGACAAGCATCGCGACTTCTACGACGAGTATCTCGCGGTGATGGATCTCTCGGCAGAGTATTACCTGCAGACCGTCGACACCGTGTTCGTGAAGCACTCGCTGCCGAAGGGCGAGATGACCCATCGCGGAACCCTCGTGGATCCTTCCAAGGTCACGCGCGTTGCGTTGATGACGGTCGAAGGCGAGAACGACGACATCTCCGGCCTTGGTCAGACCGAAGCGACGCACGGTCTGTGCAGCTCGATTCCCGATCATCGCCGCGTTCATTACGTCCAGAAGGGCGTCGGACATTACGGCGTGTTCAACGGATCGCGTTTCAAGTCGGAGATCGTGCCGCGGATTCACGACTTCATGGTCTCTGCTGCGAATCCGAGCTCGTTGCAGGCTCTCGCGGCCGAATAATCCTGAATTTCGGCTTTCCCGTCGAAATTTCCGCCCCTGCCGGGGCCTCCGGCAGGGGTAAGTTCCCTCCAGATTCGAGGTATTTAGGTAGCGTTATAGGAGTGAGTCACCCCTCACCCCTTGG
Source organism: Bradyrhizobium liaoningense (assembly GCF_018130825.1). Lineage (GTDB taxonomy): Bacteria > Pseudomonadota > Alphaproteobacteria > Rhizobiales > Xanthobacteraceae > Bradyrhizobium > Bradyrhizobium liaoningense_B. Next base: position 251,629 of record NZ_JAFCJS010000003.1, read on the forward strand.
GGGTGCCGCATGCGTCCAGCGGGGGCGAAAAAAGCCGGTTCCAACCCCAGTCTGTAGGGTCTCCCGGACTGAAGAACCCCTGTATATTGGGCAAATGATTTGTTTTTGCGCCGAGCGCTTTCCCTGGCGGTGGTTATGGCAGAATCCGGGCGAACTCCTGCCCCCCGGACTGACAGACATGGCCACTCGCGCACTCCTTTATCGGCGGCCCCACGAACCGAAGACCCTCGTCATCACCCATGGATCGCAGTTTTTTGCGATCCGGCTGCGGCGGCACAGACGTGCGCGCCGCTATACGCTCCGAATTCATCCGAGTGATCGCGAAGCCATCCTCACCATGCCGCCGCGCGGCACGCTGGCCGAAGCAAAAGACTTCGCGACGCGTCACGGTGCGTGGATCGCGGCACGTCTCGGCCGCCTGCCGAAGGCCGCGCCGTTCCAGCCTGGCACAGTGATACCGCTTCGCGGCACGCCTCATCGCATCGTTCATCGCGCAGGCATCCGCGGCACGGTGTGGACCGAAACGCGCGACAGCGGTGAAAAGATTCTCTGCGTCGCCGGCGGCGTCGACCATGTCGATCGCCGCGTCAGCGATTTCCTCAAGCGCGAGGCCCGCCGTGACCTGCAGCGTTCGGCGGAGGCCTATGCCGCCGAGCTCAATGTCAGGGTCAAGCGGCTCTCGATCCGCGACCAGTCCAGCCGTTGGGGTTCCTGCACCTCGGCGGGCTCGCTGTCGTTCTCCTGGCGCCTGATCCTCGCGCCACCTTTCGTGCTCGACTATCTCGCCGCCCACGAGGTCGCCCATCTCGTCGAGATGAACCACTCGGCGCGCTTCTGGCGCGTCTGCGGCAAGGTCTGCCCCTCGATGGAGCGCGCCAAGAAGTGGCTCGACACGCACGGCAACGATCTGCACCGGTACGGCGTCGAGGATTAGGGCGCGCTCATCGTTTGCGGGTGGCCAACTCTCTCTCGTCGTCCCGGCGAAGGCCGGGACCCATAACCACAGGGAGAAGTTTGGCGAAGACTAGTTGTTCGGTACACCGACCTTCCGCGATCGATAAATCACGCGGTATGGGTCCCGGCCTTCGCCGGGACGACACCGTGGGTGGAGCAAGAGATCGGCTCTTTGCTCACGCACTGAAATCCGCACTCGCCCCCGCCTGCGCGTGTGACGCCAGGTAGCGTGCCTGCTGCTGCGCCATGACCCTTTGCTCCTCCGCCAGCATCGCCTGGAACGCCGCGTCGAGTTGCTCGCGGCTATAGGTCGTGGACCTGCTTTCACGCGGTGTCCATTGCGATTGGCTGATCGCGGTGGGCGCCTTTTCGACGGTGCCGCCAAGCCGCTCGGCGTATTGGTCGGCCCGCCACTGCGCCAGATCAGGTCCGCTCAGGCCGGGAGGATCCTCGAGCTTGCCAATCTTCGCGGCTGCCGCGTTGGTCATGGTCGAGGAGCCGCCATTGTAGAGCGTGGCTACCACCTGGCCGTCCACTTTCACCTGGGCGTAGATGTTCTCAGGAGCGTCGTCCGAGACGCCGGGTTGAGCTGCACCCGTGTCGCGGGCCATCAACCAGTGCGTTGCCATGAGATCGTGCAGGACAGGATCATCCGCAGCCGATATCGGCTTGGCCCCTGTCAGCGGTTTGACCTGGGACACATCAATCCGGAAGCCGCTGGACGCAGCTTGGGGCGTATCCTCTACCACCGGCTGGAGACCCGATGTCGCATTTGAAGTGGACGTTGATGCGGGCCGCAGATGAGGCAACACCGCGCTGGATACTCCTGAAATCATGGAACGCTCCCCTGTACTCGCACAACCTGTGAGAGCAAATCCCGGGCCGCTGACGGGAGCTTGAAGAGACTGGTATTTTTGCTTTCGGCGAGCTGCGGGCCGCGGAGAATCTTGCCGCGCTAGGCAGGACTTGCCGAAGCGGTGGCGGGGAATGACAGAGAAGACCAACGCAGCATTCTACGCATTTGCGCGATTCTTCTCCGACGCCGCGACGATTGCGCCGGTTGCTTGATTAACCCCGTCGCATCAAACGCTTCGAACGATCCACCCAGCGTCACGCCTGATGTCGCGTTCTACTGTGCATGGGGTTGTTTTCGTAGTTTTTGTTTCGAGGTCACCAGGACCTCAATTCGCAGCTACCGATTCCCGCCAAACAGCCGGTCCATCAGCCAGCCATCGAGCCCGGCCGCCGCTTCCGGCCGCACATTGGCGCGCGTCGGCTGTGGCGGGCGATAGCCACCGGCGCTCGCCTGCGCCGGGCCCGGTGCTGCCGTCGGCGGCGACACTTGTGAGGCTGCCTGCGCGAGGTTCGACAGGCCCCAGGTCGCTTGCGAGCTCGGCAAGTTCGCGACCGGCACGCCCTCGTGCGCCGTTTTCATGAAGCGCGACCAGACTTCGACCGGCAGGCCGCCGCCGGTGGCCTTCTTGGTCGGCGAGTTGTCGTCATTGCCGAGCCAGACGCCGGTGACGAGGTTGGCGGTGTAGCCGATGAACCAGGCGTCGCGGTAGTCCTGGCTGGTGCCGGTCTTCCCGGCCGCCGGCCAGCCGGGGATCTCCGCCTTCTTGGCGGTGCCTGATATCAGCGTCTCGCGCATCATCGCATTCATCATGCCGACATTGCGGGGGTCGATGACCTGGTTCCGCTCGTCGGGCTGGCGCATGTAGAGCAGCTTGCCGCTGAGCGTCCTGATCCGGGTGACGACGTGCGGCGCCACCGCCAAGCCGCCATTGGCGAAGGGCGCATAGGCGCCGACCAGCTCGACCACGGAGACTTCCGACGTGCCGAGCGCGATCGAGGCGTTGGGCTCGAGCTTGGAGGAGATGCCGAGCCGGTGCGCGGTGCGGACCACGTTCTTCGGCCCGACCTCGAGGCCGAGGCGGATGGCGACGGTGTTGAGCGACATCGCCAGCGCCTGCGTCAGCGTCACTGCGCCGAAATATTCGTGGGTGTAGTTCTCGGGCTTCCAGCCCTTGACCTCGATCGGCGCGTCCTGGCGGACGGTGTCGGGCGTCAGCCCCTGCTCGAGCGCGGTCAGGTACACGAACGGCTTGAACGAGGAGCCCGGCTGGCGCCTGGCCGTCACCGCGCGGTTGTACTGGCTCTCGGAATAGTTCCGCCCGCCGACCATGGCGCGCACCGCGCCGTCGGGCGTCATTGCCACCAGCGCGCCCTGGCTGACATTGAACTTCACGCTTTTGGCGGCGAGCTCGTCGATGATGGCGGCTTCCGCCACGCTCTGCAGCTTCGGATCGATCGTGGTCTCGACCTTGATGCTCTCGTCGATCTGGCCGACCAGATCGTCCAAGACCTCGCCGATCCAGTCGGCGACGTAATTGACCGTGCCGGCGCCGGCCGGCTTCACGTTGTAGGAGGGATGGCCGATCGAGGCCTGCGCCTGTGCTTCCGTGATGAATTTTGCATCCGCCATCGCCGCAAGCACGATCTGCGCGCGCGCTTCGGCGCCTTCGGGGTTGCGGTTCGGCGCAAGGCGCGAGGGCGACTTGACGAGGCCGGCCAGCATCGCGGCCTCGGCGATGGTGACGTTCCTGGCCGATTTGCCGAAATATTTCTGCGCGGCTGCTTCGACGCCGTAGGCGCCGGAGCCGAAATAGACGCGGTTGAGATAGAGCTCCAGGATCTCGTCCTTGGAGTGCTTGCGCTCGAGCCAGATGGCGAGCTCCGCCTCCTGCAGCTTGCGCTGCATGGTCCGCTCCTGGGTCAGGAACAGGTTCTTGGCGAGCTGCTGCGTCAAGGTCGAGCCGCCCTGCGACACGCCGCGATGGAGCACGTTGGTGACGAGCGCACGCAGGATGCCGATGGGGTCGATGCCGAAATGCGAATAGAAGCGGCGGTCCTCGATGGCGATGAAGGCCTTCGGCAAATACGGCGGCAGATCCTTCAGGGCGATATTGGCGCCGGCCATCTCGCCGCGCTGCGCCAGCATGCTGCCGTCGATGCCGACGATCTGGATCGTCGGCGGGCGTTTTGGAATCTCCAGCGACTGGATCGGCGGTAGGTGGGCGCCGACATAGATCACGACGCCGATCACCGCGATCACGCCCCACAGGCTCAGCACCGCGCCCCAATAGACCAAGCGGCCAAGGCTGAACCCGCCGCCGGATTTCGAGCGCCGCTTGGCGCCGCTGCGGCCGGCCGGTGCCTTGCGCTCGCGCGGCGGCTCGTCGCCGGCATCGTCGCTCTTGCGCTTGGCGGATGATTTCGCTGGTTTCTTCGGCTTGTCTTCGCCGCCGGGGATGCGGTCCGCCGCCGTCAGGCGCAGATCGGCGAGCGCCGCGGGCAAGCCGAACAGCGGCTCCTTCCGCCCACCCTTTTTCTTTCCCCACGCCATACGCAAAACGCCCGGTCAGCCCGCCCCGCCGCACGCTAGCGGTCGCTGTTTAAGGCCGGGTTACCCCGGCGTTAACGCGCGATTAGGAGATGCGGCATTCGCCCGCCGCAGTTCCGCTTCCAGGGCGCCAGCGCTAGGATCGCCCGCATAAAACAGAGGGAACTCACGAAGGGAGCACGCATGGGCCACATCGATCCGACCAAGGAGATCTTTGCGCAATTCCGGGAGAACGATCGCCCGGGCCCGATCCACATGCTCAACCTGGTGCGCTTGCGCAAGGAAGCGGCTTATCCCGACGGCCGCAAGGCCAGCGGCGCGGAAGCCTATGCCGCCTATGGCCGCGAGAGCGGCCCGGTGTTCGAACGCCTCGGCGGCCGCATCGTCTGGCAGGGCAAATTCGAGCTGATGCTGATCGGCCCGCAGGAGGAGCGCTGGGACCATTGCTTCATCGCGGAGTATCCGAGCGTCGGAGCCTTCGTCGAGATGATCCGCGATCCCGTCTATCGCGAGGCGGTCAAGCACCGTCAGGCGGCGGTGGAGGATTCGCGGCTGATCCGGCACGCCGTGCTGCCGGTCGGGAAGAACTTTGGGGAGATACCGACCTGAGTTCGTAGGGTGGGTTAGCCCTGCGGCTGCGCGAAGCGCAGTCCGCCGGGCGTAACCCGCCTCTTCGCTTTCCCGTGTGTCGGCAGGAGTGGTGGGTTACGCCTTCGGCTAACCCACCCCTACGAAGAGGTTCTCTCTTCTAACCCGCCGGACCTGCATCCTCCAGGATCGGGCCGAACAGTTCCCAGCGCTCGCCGTTGAACTTCATCATCTGAAGCTGCTTGTTGACGCGGTAGTCGGTCGCCGAGGTGTTGGCCTTGATGCCGGGCAGCGCGGTGTCGCTGGCGACGTCCTTCAATGACGCCGCCTGCTTCATGACGTTCTCGCGCGTCAGGTTGTCGCCGCACTGTTGCAGCACATGCACCAGCAGCTGTGCGGTGCTGTAGCCGTAGGTGTTGAAGTTCGAATCCTTGTCGCCGTCCGGATAGTACTTCGCCATGAAGTCGAAATACTTCTTCAGGCCGGGGTCGTCCTTCCAGGTCGGATCGAGCGGTTCCTTGCCGTAGTTGACGCTGATCAGGCCCTTGGCGGCCTCGAGGCCTGCCGGCTTCAGCACCGCGCCGACCGAGGTGGCGTTGATGTCGACGATCTGGATCGGATGCCAGCCCATTTCGGCGATCTTCTTGATCGCCTGCGCGGCCTGCTTCGGTGTCGTCGCGCTGAAGAACAAGTCGACGCCGGCGTCCTTGATCTTGAGGATCTGCGAGTCGACCGTGGGATCGGAGACCTCGTAGGACGCTTCGGTCACGACCATCTTGGCGGCCTTGTCGCCGAGCCCGGCCTTGAGGCCGTTCAGATAGTCCTTGCCGAGGTCGTCGTTCTGATAGAGCACGCCGATCTTGGCGTTCGGATGCTCCTTCAAAATGTACTGGCCGTAGATTCGGCCTTCGACGAAGTAGTTGGGATTGTAGCCCATGGTCCACGGAAAGTTCTTCGGATCGGTGAACCTCGAGGCCCCGGTCGCGGCGAACAGCTGCGGCACCTTCTTGGAATTGAGATATTTCTGCACGGCCGCGTTCACGGGCGTGCCGATGATCTGGAAGGTCAGCAGCACCTCGTCGCTCTCGACGAGCTTGCGTATCTGCTCCACGGCTTTCGGCGGCGAATAGGCGTCGTCATACTGGATCAGGTTGATCTTGCGGCCGTTAATGCCGCCCTGGTCGTTGATCATCTTGAAATAGGCGGCCTGGGTCTTGCCGATCGACGAATAGGCCGACGCCGGTCCCGAGAACGGCATGGTCTGTCCGACCTTGATCTCGGTGTCGCTGGCGCCCGGATCATATTTTTTCTGGGCATTGGCCGCAGAGATCGACAGCGCCAGGGTCAGCGCCGTTGCCGTGGCCAGATGCAGCATTCCATTCCTCATTCGCAATTTCCTCAGTTTGTTATTGCAGGTGATCTGCCGGGCGCTTGTGCGAACCGGACGTCACCGCTGAGGACGAGTGTGGAGGAGGCGTTGCTGCGACGCAAGGTGGGCGGCGCCCATCCTTTGTAGGGTGGGTTAGCCGTAGGCGTAACCCACCACTGTTCATCTCCGCGGACGCAGAAGAGGTGGGTTACGCCCGGCGGATCGCGCTCCGCGCATCCGCCAAGCTAACCCACCCCACGCAGTTACTAACCCGACGGGCCCGTGTCCTCGATGATCGGTCCGAACAGCTCCCAGCGTTCGCCGTTGAACCTCATCATCTGCATCTGCTTGTTGACGCGGAAGTCGTTCGGCCCGGTGTTGATCTTGATACCGGGCAGGGCGAAGCTCGGGGTGAAGTTCTTGATGTTGGCGACCTGCCTCATGATGTTCTCACGCGTCAGGTCGTCGCCGCATTGCTTCAGCACCTGCGTCAGCAACTCGGCCACCGAATAGGCATAGGTGTTGACGGTGTTGAGCTTGTCGCCCTCCGGGAAATACTTGTCCATGAAGGCGAAGAAGGCTTTCACGCCGGGGTCGTCCTTCCACTGCGGATCGCCCGGCTCCTTGCCGTATTGCGTCGAGATGATGCCCTTGGAGATATCGAGGCCGGCCGGCTTCAGCGTCGCCGAGATCGGGCTCGCATTGATGTCGAGGATGTGCACCGGCGTCCAGCCGAGGTCGGCGAGCTTCTTGATCGCCTGTGCCGCGAATTTCGGCGTCGAGGCATCGAAGAACACGTCGACGCCCATCGATTTCAGCTTCACGACCTGCGAATCCACCGTGGGATCAGTGACCTCGTAGGAGACCTCGCCGACGATCATGCTGGCGGCCTTGTCGCCGAGGCCGCTCTTGAGGCCCGCGAGATAGTCGCGGCCCATGTCGTCGTTCTGGTAGAGCACGCCGATCTTGGCGTTGGGATGCTCCTTGAGAATGTACTTGGCGTAGATGCGTCCCTCGGACACGTAGTTCGGATTATAGGCGATGGTCCAGGGATAGTTCTGCGGATCGTTGAAGCGCGCCGCGCCCGTGGAAGCCAGGAGCTGCGGCACCTTCTTGCCGTTGAGATATTTCTGCACGGCGGCGTTGGCCGCGGTGCCGATCAGCTGGAACGTGAAGAGGACCTCGTCGCCCTCGACCAGCTTGCGCACCTGCTCCACCGTCTTCGGCGGCGAATAGGCGTCGTCATACTGGATCAAATTGATCTTGCGGCCGTTGATGCCGCCCTGGTCGTTGATCATCTTGAAATAGGCGGCCTGCGTCTTGCCGATATTGGCGTAGACGGAGTACGGCCCGGAGAACGGCACGGTCTGGCCGATCTTGATCTCGGTGTCGCTCGCGCCGGTGTCGTATTTCTTCTGGGCGAGGGCTTGGCTGGCGGAGAATGTGAAGGCGAGTGCTGTCGTGGCAGCTAGGAAGGCTCTGCGACTGGTCATGTTGGTTGTTCCTCCTGACGGAATTTTCGACCGATGGTCTTTTTCCGTTGTTGCAACGGTCGCCATCGCTGCCTGAGATTGTGGAGGAAGGGCAGCCGCCGCGCAAGGATCGCGGCGCTGCGCCGAAGCGTCTCAGGCGAGAAACAATGCAACCAGCGCGACCGCCGCCGGCACCGCCTGCACGATCAGGATCCGCGTGCTGACGGTCGCCGCGCCATAGGCGCCGGCCACGATCACGCAGAGCAGGAAGAACACCTTGATCTGGAACGCGAAGGCCGGATTGCCGTGGACGAGGCCCCAGATCAGGCCGGCGACGAGGAAGCCGTTATAGAGCCCCTGATTGGCGGCCAGCACTTTTGTGATCGCGGCCTTCTCCGGCGTATTGCGAAACACCTTCAAGCCTTGCGGCTTGTCCCAGAGGAACATCTCCAGGATCAGGAAGTAGGCATGCAGTGCGGCGACCAGCGCCACCAGGACATTGGCGATCAGGTTCAAGTTGAGCTCCCCCAAAAGCGTCAGCTTTCGGGTGGACGTTAGCATGGCCGCCATGGCAAGTGCGATGGGTGTGTTTCGATTACCTGGTGCCGCAATGCCCGCTCGATCAACCAAGACGCCTGAACGCTTCGGCCTCGATCGCCTGGCGACGCCGATCGGGATCGCGCTGCTGGTCACCGATGCCGAGGGCAATCTGCGGGCGCTCGACTGGGAAGACTATGAGCACCGCATGCGCGAGCTCTTGCGCCTGCATTACGGGGCCGTGGATATCGGCGATCGGCCCGCGCCGACCGGGATGCGGACTGCGCTGTCGGGCTATTTCGAAGGCGATCTCGCCCAGCTCGCTGGCATCGCATGGCGCATCGCCGGCACGCCGTTCCAGCAGAAGGTCTGGACCGCGCTGGCTCACATCCCTGCCGGCACCACGATGAGCTACGGCGCGATGGCCGCGAAGATCGATATGCCGAAGGCGATTCGCGCCGTTGGCCACGCCAACGGCTCCAATCCGATCAGCGTGGTGCTGCCGTGCCACCGCCTGATCGGCGCGGATGGTTCGCTGGTGAAATATGGTGGCGGGCTGGAGCGGAAGAGGTGGCTGCTGCGGCATGAGGGTGTGGAGGTTTAGGTCTCTCTCCTCGTCATTCCGGGGCGCCGCGCAAGCGGCGAGCCCGGAATCCATCGTGCCACCGACTCCGCGGATGAATGGATTCCGGGTTCGCGCTGCGCGCGCCCCGGAATGACAAGCTTTATCAGGCCGCCGGCTGCACCGCCTTGTCGCCGGCCATCACATGGGTCAGCGCGCTCTTGATGGCGGACTGCCGGGTCGGCGCGTTGATCTGTGCGCCGAGGAGGTCGGTGACGTAGAACACGTCGCGGGCGCGCTCGCCGAAGGTCGCGACATGGGCCGAGGCGATGTTGAGGTTGAGCTTCGAGATCGCGGTGGTCAGCTCGTAGAGCAGGCCGGGGCGATCGAGGCCGGAGACCTCGATCACGGTGTAGCGGTCGGACCACTGGTTATTGATCGTCACTTCCGGCTCGATCACGAAGGGCCGCGCCTTGCTGCGCACGGTGCGCCGCGCCACCACTTCGGGCAGGCGCAGCTTGCCTTCGAGGACGTCCTCGATCATCTCGCCGATGCGCGTGGCGCGCCGGCCCTCGTCCTCGTCGCGGTCGTATTCCCTGGAGATCGAGATGGTATCGAGCGCACGGCCGTCGGTCGTGGTGTAGATCTGGGCGTCGACGATGTTGGCGCCGGCCGAGGCGCAGGCACCCGCGATGATCGACAGCAGCCAGGGATGGTCGGCCGCGAAGATCGTGAGTTCGGTGACGCCGCGCACCTCGTCGAAGCCGACATTGATCGCGAGCTTGTGGCCGGCCTGCTCGCTTGAGCGCACGAAGCGGGCATGGCGGATCTTGCGCGGCAGCTCCACCTTGAGCCAGTAGGCTGGATAGTGCCGGCCGATATAGGCATCGAGCTCGTCCGCCGGCCACTCGGCGAAGGCGTTGCGGAATTCGGCGTAGGCGGCCGTGAGGCGCTTGCCGCGGTCGACTTCCGAGAAGCCGCCGGTGAGCACCGGCTCGGTCTCGTAATAAAGCGAGCGCAGCAGCTGCGCCTTCCAGCCGTTCCACACGCCGGGACCGACGCCGCGGATGTCGGCGGTGGTGAGGATCGTCAGCAGCTTCATCTGCTCGACCGACTGCACCACGGCGGCAAAATTCTCGATGGTCTTGCGGTCCGACAGGTCGCGCGACTGCGCGACCGTCGACATCGTCAGATGCTCCTCGATCAGCCAGGCGACCAGCTCGGTGTCCGCAGGGCTGAAGCCGAGCCGCGGGCAGAGCCGCCGCGCCACCTTGGCGCCGGCGATGGAGTGATCCTCGGGGCGGCCCTTGGCGACGTCGTGCAGCAGCGTCGCGATATAGATCACCGCGCGGTGCTCGGGTCTCGTTTTGCGCATCAGATCGCTGGCGAGCGCGAACTCCTCGATGCCGCCGCGCTCGATATCCTGGAGGAAGCCGATGCAGCGGATCAGATGCTCGTCGACAGTGTAGTGATGATACATGTTGAACTGCATCATCGAGACGATCTTGCCGAAGGCGCGGATGAAATGGCCGAGCACGCCGGTCTCGTTCATCCGCCGCAGCACGATCTCCGCATTGTCGGAGGTCAGGATCTCCATGAACAGCCGGTTGGCTTCGGGATTCTCGCGCAGCTGCGCGTTGATCAGGCCGAGCGACCGCGTCACGTCGCGCATCGCATCCGGATGGAAGGCGAGGTTGTTCTTCTGCGCCAGGCGGAAGATACGGATCAGATTGACCGGATCGTGCTTGAACACGTCGGGCGCGGCGACGTTGATGCGGTTGTTGTCGACGATGAAGTCGTCGCTGTCAGGCACGCGCCGCTTCACCTGGGTCGGGCGCAGCCGCGCCATCACCCGGCTCAGAACCGGCGCGGGCTTGGCCTGCTGGTCCTCGAGCTTGGCGCAGAGGATGGCGGTGAGGTTGCCGACTTCCTTCGCGACCAGGAAGTAGTGCTTCATGAAGCGCTCGACGTCCTGCATGCCGGGATGCGAGGTGTAGCCGAGCCGGATCGCGATCTCGCGCTGCAGGTCGAACGACAGGCGCTCCTCGGCGCGGCCAGAGTAGAAATGCAGATTGCAGCGCACCGACCAGAGGAAGTCGGCGCAGCGGCGGAAGCTGCGATATTCCTGCGCGTCGAACACGCCGCGCTCGACCAGCTCGTCGGTGTCGCGGACGCGGTAGACGTACTTTGCGATCCAGAACAGCGTGTGCAGGTCGCGCAGCGCGCCCTTGCCGTCCTTGACGTTGGGCTCGACCAGATAGCGCGACTGGCCGCCGCGGCGATGCCGCTCCTCGCGCTCGGCGAGCTTCGCCGTGACGAATTCGGATGCGGTGCCCTGCACCACCTCCTTGTCGAAGCGCTCGACCAGCTCGTCATAGAGCGGCTGGTCGCCGGTGAGGAAGCGCGTCTCCAGGATCGCGGTTCGGATGGTCATGTCGCCGCGCGCCTGCCGGATCGATTCATCGACCGAGCGCGTGGCGTGACCGACCTTCAGGCCCATGTCCCAGAGGCAGTAGAGGATGGCTTCGGCGACCTGCTCGCCCCAGGCCGTCTGCTTGTAGGGCAGGATGAACAAGAGATCGATGTCGGACTCGGGCGCCATCAGGCCGCGGCCATAGCCGCCGGTCGCTACCACCGCCATCCGTTCGGCGCCGCTCGGGATCGGCGAGCGGTAGAGATGGCGGGTCGCGGCCGAATAGAGGATGCGGATGATCTCGTCCTGCACATGGCACAGCCGCTCGGCGCAGCGGCGGCCGTGACGGTCCTTCAAGAGGATCGCCTGTGCTGCGGCGCGCGCCGCGATCAGCTCGGCCTTGAGCAATTGCGCCATGGCGGTGCGGAACGCGTCCTCGCGTCCCTCGTGCTTCTCGGCAAGCGCATCGACCGCGGCCGTGATCCGCGCGGTGTCGAAGCGATCGTCCACCTGTGGCTTCTGCTCAGTTGCGACGCTGTCCATGTCTCACCGGATATAAGAGGTGACAGGCGCTGTCACCCGTCATTCGCTGGCAATAGTCGTTCCGTGCTGGAAAAGGCCGGCTTCGGGCAAATCTGTTCTCGGCCGGCGGCCTTTCAAGGGGCGGATTTTCTCGTTGACCTCTAGATATAACTCATTGAAAAACAATGAAGTTTTGGAGGAGGCCGGGCATGGCTGGGATTACACGACGCATTCTGCTGGCGGGCGCTGTGGCGCTCGCTTTGACCCCTGCGGCGCAGGCCGCCGATCCGCTCAAGGAAATCCGCATCGACTGGGCGACCTACAACCCGGTGTCGATGGTGCTGAAGCAGAAGGGGCTGCTTGAGAAGGAGTTCGCCAAGGACGGCATCACCATCACCTGGGTGCAGTCGGCCGGCTCCAACAAGGCGCTCGAATTCCTCAACGCCGGCTCGATCGATTTCGGCTCGACTGCGGGCTCGGCGGCGCTGGTGGCGAAGATCAACGGCAACCCGATCAAGTCGATCTATGTCTATTCGCGTCCCGAATGGACCGCGCTGGTGACGGGCAAGGACTCCAAGATCGCGAGCGTGGCTGACCTCAAGGGCAAGCGCGTCGCGGTGACGCGCGGCACCGATCCGCACATCTTCCTGGTGCGTGCGCTGCTCGGCGCCGGCCTGACCGAGAAGGACATCACGCCGGTGCTGCTGCAGCACGCCGACGGCAAGACCGCTTTGATCCGCGGCGATGTCGATGCCTGGGCCGGTCTCGATCCCATGATGGCGCAGGCCGAGGTCGAGGAGGGCGCAAAGCTGTTCTATCGCAAGGCCGACGCCAACACCTGGGGCATCCTCAATGTGCGCGAGCAGTTCCTGAAGGACTATCCGGATGCCGCCCGCCGCGTGCTCGCGGTGTATGAAGAGGCGCGAAAGTATTCGCTGGCGAATTACGACGAGCTGAAGAAGACCTTCATCGCCGTGACGAAGCTGCCCGAGGCGGTCGTCGACAAGCAGCTCAAGGAACGCACCGAGCTCACCCACAGCCGCATCGGCGCGCCGCAGCGCGAGTCGATCCTCGCTGCCGGCCTCGCGCTGCAACAGGCCGGTGTCGTCGACGCCAAGGTCGACGTGAAGGCGACGCTGGATGCCCTGATCGACGACCAGGTCCCGCTGCCGACGAATTAGTCGGCAGGGAAGAGGCAAGCGCGCGCACCACACACCGCCGTCGTCCCGGCGTAGGCCGGGACCCATACCCACCGAGCGTAGTTATTGCGCGAAGGCGGTCACTCCGAGTCCCCGTAACCACACTGCCCTGTGGTTATGGCTCCCGGCCTTCGCCGGGACGACGGCTGAGAACATAGCAACACTGTTGCATTCCCTCGTCAGACGCGCTTCCTACCGGCCATGATCTCCGACGCGCCAGTCCTGCAACAAACTTCGGAACCCGCCGAGAGCGCTGCTGCGCCCTCGCGGCTGTCGCGCTATGCGCGTCCGATGCTGGGCGTGCTGCTGCCGCTGACGCTCGCGCTCGGCTGGGAGCTCGTGGTCTGGTCCGGCTGGTCCAACGGACGCCTGGTGCCGCCGCCGTCTCGCATCTTCACCACCATCACCGACCTCGCCCGTTCCGGCGAGCTGGTGCGTCACATCACTGCGACGCTGTGGCGCGTCTCGCTCGGCTTCGCCTTCGGCGTGGTCGCCGGCACCTTGCTCGGTGCCATCTCCGGTTATTGGTCGCTGGCGCGGCGGCTACTCGATCCGACCGTGCAGGCGCTGCGTGCGATCCCCTCGCTCGCCTGGGTGCCGCTGTTCATCCTGTGGCTCGGCATCTTCGAGACCTCGAAGATCGCGCTGATCGCGGTCGGCGTGTTCTTTCCGGTCTATCTCGGCGTGATGGGCGCGATCCTCTCGGTCGATCGCAAGATCGTCGAGGTCGGCCGCACCTTCCGTCTCTCCGGCCCGGCGATGATCCGCCGCATCCTGCTGCCCGCAGTGCTGCCGGCTTACGTCGTGTCGCTGCGCGTTGGCCTCGGTCTCGGCTGGATGTTCGTGGTCGCGGCCGAGCTGATCGGCGCCTCCGAAGGCCTCGGCTATCTCCTGCTCGACGGCCAGCAGCTCGGCAAGCCCGCGCAGATCCTCGCCGCCATCGTGATCTTCGCCATCCTCGGCAAGCTCACGGATTGGCTGATCGAGGTTGCGGCTGCGCCGTTCCTGCGCTGGCAGGACGCCTTCTTCCGCGCGAAGGGAGCGTAGCGCATGCTGGCGCTCGACCGGGTCAGCAAGACCTATCCCAATGGCGTTGAGGCGCTGGCGCGCTTCTCCGCCGAGATCAGGCAGGGCGAGATCATCGCCATCATCGGCGGCTCCGGCTGTGGCAAGTCCACGCTGCTCCGCGCCATCGCCGGGCTCGATCGCGCCAGCTCCGGCACCGTGACGCTCGACCGTGAAGCGATCAGCTCACCGCACGCCAAGATCGGCATCATCTTCCAGGAGCCACGCCTGCTGCCGTGGCTCAGCGTCGCCGACAATATCGGCTTCGGCCTCGCCGATCTGCCCGCCGCCGAGCGGCGCGAAAAGGTGGCGCGCGCACTCGAGCGCGTCGGGCTCACTGATAAGGCACAGGCCTGGCCGCGCGAGCTCTCGGGCGGGCAGGCGCAGCGCGTGGCGATCGCCCGTGCGCTGGTGCCGCAGCCAGAGGTGCTGCTGCTCGACGAGCCGTTCTCCGCGCTCGATGCGTTCACCCGCCGGGATCTGCAGGATCATCTGCTCGACCTCTGGGCCGACACGCGGCCGACCTTGATCCTTGTCACACATGACGTCGACGAGGCCGTGGTGCTGGCCGATCGCGTGCTGGTGATGCGGCCGCGGCCCGGCCGGCTGTTCGACCAGATCGAGATCAATCTGGCCCGGCCGCGCGATCGCAATTCGCCGCTGTTCGAGACCTTCAAGCGAAGTGTGCTGACGTCACTCGACCGTTCGCTCGACCGCAGCGTGCCCGACCGGGACGCAACCCAGGGTCCCGGTCAGGCCATGTGGTGGTGACATTTTTGCTCTGAGCCGGTAAATCGAGGGGCGATTTTTCCGGGAGAGAACAATGGACGCCGCCGAACTGCGCCAGATGCAGGCCCCGATCAAGGAGCGCTACAAGACCGATCCCAAGGCCGCGCTGATCACGTTGAAGGCCAAGGGTTCCACCGACAGCGAAGGTATCGCGTGCAAGGTCGAGACCGGCCGCGCCATCGCGATGGCTGGTCTGCATCCCGCCACCGGCGGCTCCGGCCTCGAGCTCTGCTCCGGCGACATGCTGCTGGAAGCGCTGGTCGCCTGCGCCGGCGTCACGCTGAAATCGGTCGCGACCGCGATCGAGGTGCCGCTCAAGACCGGCAATGTCTACGCCGAGGGCGATCTCGACTTCCGCGGCACGCTAGGCGTCGACAAGGAGACGCCGGTTGGCTTTGCCGAGATCCGCCTCCGCTTCGAGGTCGACACGCCGGCGCCGCAGGACAAGCTCGATCTCCTGCTCAAGCTCACCGAGCGCTATTGCGTGGTCTATCAGACCATCAAGAACGGCCCGAAGGTTTCGGTGTCGATGCAGCGGATGTGACTTTCTTACCCTCCCCTGAAGGGGGAGGGTCGATCGCGCGCAGCGCGAGCGGGGTGGGGTGATCTCTCCACGTCGCACACTGTTCGTGTTGAGAGATCACCCCACCCCGCTGCGCATTTCGCTTCGCTCCATGCACAGCGACCCTCCCCCTCCAGGGGAGGGTAAGAAGAAAAAATGTCCCTCGACCTCCACTTCATCCTCTTTCTCCTTTTGCGCATGGCGATCGCAGCGGCGTTCGTGGTGACGGCGTCTGTTATCACCGAGCGCTCGGGGCCGGTGATCGGCGCGCTGATCGCGACGCTTCCGGTGTCGGCCGGTCCGTCCTACGTCTTCCTCGCGATCGACCATGACGCCGCCTTCATCGCGCAGGGCGCGCTGGCGAGCCTGCCGGTCAATGCGGCGACGATCTTCATGTGCCTCACCTATGTCGTGCTGTCGCAGCGGCACGGCATGGCGGTGAGTTGTGGCAGCGCGTTCGCGGTCTGGATCGCAATGGCCTCGATCATCCGTCAGTTCGAATGGTCGCTCACCGCCGGGCTCGCGGCCAATTTGATCGCATTCGGCATCTGCATTCCGCTGCTCGCAGGCTATCGCCACGCGAAGATGCCGCTGGTGACGCGCCGCTGGTATGACGTCCCGATGCGGGCTGCGCTGGTCGCGACTCTTGTCGCCATCGTGGTCTCGACCTCCGGCTGGGTCGGCCCCCGCATCAGCGGCATCATCGCGCTCTATCCGGTGGTGTTCTCCAGCATCATGGTGATCCTGCATCCGCGCATCGGCGGTCCGCCGACCGCGGCCGTGCTCGCCAATTCCGCATGGGGCCTGCTCGGGTTCGGCATGGCGGTCGCCGTGCTGCATCTCGGCGCCGCCAATTTCGGCTCCGCCATCGGCCTCAGCATGGGGCTTGCGACCTGCGTCGGGTGGAATCTGACGCTGTGGTGGATGGGGCGGAGGAAGCGGCTTGAACTTCGTAGGGCGAATTAGCGAAGCGTAATCCGCCACCTTGCGTTCCGCCGGGATAGACCGTGGTGGGTTACGCCTTCGGCTAACCCACCCTACGGCACCGCTACTGCTTCGGCAGCCTGGCCTTCAACGCATAGAGCGCATCGAGCGCTTCGCGCGGGGACATCTCGTCGGGGTGCAGTGCCTTCACCGCGTCCATCAACAGCTCGGCTTCGCTCGGCGGCGTGGCTTCAGCGGCGGCGCGCGAGGGCACGGCGAACAGCGGCAGATCGTCCACCAAGGCGCGCGCGGTCTGGCCGCGGTCTTGCGCCTCCAGCTTGGAGAGCACGGATTTTGCGCGCGTGATCACGGCCGGCGGCAGGCCCGCGAGTTTTGCCACCTGGATGCCGTAGGAGCGGTCGGCCGAGCCCGGCAGCACCTCGTGCAGGAACACGACATTGCCCTGCCATTCCTTCACCCGCACCGTCGCATTGAACATCCGAGGCAGCTTTGCCGAGAGCGCAGTCAGCTCGTGATAATGCGTGGCGAACAGCGTGCGGCAGCGGTTGCTCTCGTGCAGATGCTCGATCGCGGCCCAGGCGATCGAGAGGCCGTCGAAAGTCGCGGTGCCGCGGCCGATCTCGTCGAGGATGACGAGCGAGCGCTCGCCGGCCTGGTTCAGGATCGCCGCGGTCTCGACCATCTCCACCATGAAGGTGGAGCGGCCGCGGGCGAGGTCGTCGGCGGCGCCGACGCGCGAGAACAGGCGGTCGATGATGCCGATCCGCGCGCGCGTCGCCGGCACGAAACTTCCGATTTGAGCAAGAAGGGCAATCAGCGCGTTCTGGCGCAGGAAGGTCGATTTACCGGCCATGTTGGGGCCGGTGAGCAGCCAGAGCTGGCCGGATTTTTGCGCCGGGCTTGGTGACAGGTCGCAGGCATTGGCGATGAACGGCTCGCCGTTGCGTTTCAGGGCCTGCTCGACCACGGGATGGCGGCCGGCTTCGATCGCGAAGGCGAGAGAGCCATCGACCTCGGGCCGCACATAGTTCTCGTCGATCGCGAGCTTGGCCAGCGAGGTCGCGACATCGAGCAGCGCAAAACCTTGCGCCGCGGCGCGCAGATTGTCGCTGATCTCGAGCGCCTTGGCGCAGAGCTTCTCGAAGATTTCGAGCTCGAGGCCGAGCGCGCGGTCGCCGGCATTGGCGATCTTGGCCTCGATCTCGCCGAGCTCCGAGGTCGTGAACCGCACCTGGCCCGCCAGCGTCTGGCGGTGGATGAAGGTTGCGTTCAGCGGCGCCGACATCAGCTTGTCGCCGTGCTGCGCGGTCACCTCGACGAAATAGCCGAGCACGTTGTTGTGGCGGATCTTCAGGCCCTTGACGCCGGTATCGTCGGCGTAGCGGGCCTGCATTGAGGCCACCACGAGGCGCGAGGCGTCGCGCAGGTTTCGCGCTTCGTCGAGCGCGGGCTCGTAGCCCTGGCGCACGAAGCCGCCGTCGCGCTTGATCAGCGGCAATTGCTCGTCGAGCGCCGTCGCAAACTCGGCGGCGAGCGAGCGCGACGGACGCTGCAAAGCGGCCATCACCGCCGCGATCTCCTGCGGCGGCTGGTCGAGCTCGGACAACCGCGTCAGCACCTGGTCGGCGGCGAGGATGCCGTCACGCAAGCCGGCGAGATCGCGCGGTCCGCCGCGGCCGACCGAGAGACGTGCGAGCGCGCGCGACATGTCGGGCGCGCCGCGCAAGATGCTGCGGATGTCCTCGCGCGCGGCGGAATCGGCAACGAAGCTGCCGACGGCGTCGAGCCGCCGCGCAATTGCCGGCGCGTCGGTCAGCGGCGCCGCCAGCCGTTGCGCCAGCAGACGCGAGCCGGCCGAGGTCACGGTGCAGTCGATGGCGTCGAGCAGCGAGCCGCGGCGTTCGCCGGCAAGCGTCCGCGTCAGCTCGAGATTGGCGCGCGTCGCCGGATCGATCGCCATGGTCGCGCCCGAGGCCTCGCGCGCGGGCGGCGACAACGGCGGGTGCTTGCCGACCTGGGTGCGGTCGACATAGGTGACGGCGGCGGCCGCAGCCGTGGCCTCCAGCCGCGTCAGCTGCGCAAGGCCGTCCATCGTCGCGACCGCAAAGTAGTCGCAGAGGCGCTTCTCGGCGGTGGCGCCATCGAAGACGTCGCGGGTCAGCGGCGTCACCGCCGGCAGCTCGCGCAGGGTCTGCCCGAGCTCGCTGTCGCTATAGAGCGCGTCGGTGACGATGGCCTCGTTCGGGTTGATGCGCGCCAGCGTCGCGGCGAGCTCGCCGCCCGAAACCTCGGTCGCCATGAATTCGGCGGTCGAGATATCGATCCAGGCGAGGCCGAAGCGGTCGCCGCCGGTGGACGAACGCGCGCGCGCGATCGCCAGCAGGTAATTGTTGGCACGCGCATCGAGCAGCGTATCCTCGGTCAGCGTGCCCGGCGTGACCAGCCGCACCACGCCGCGACGGACCACGCTCTTGTTGCCGCGCGCTTTCGCTGCCGCGGGATCCTCGGTCTGCTCGCAGACCGCGACCCGGTGGCCGGCCGAGATCAGGCGATGCAGGTAATCCTCGGAGCGCTCGACCGGGACGCCGCACATCGGGATGTCGGCGCCCTGATGCTTGCCGCGCTTGGTCAAGACGATGCCGAGCGTCCTGGAGGCGATCTCGGCGTCCTCGAAGAACAGCTCGTAGAAATCGCCCATCCGGTAGAACAGCAGCAGGCCCTGATGCGCCGCCTTGATCTCGAGGTACTGTTCCATCATCGGCGTCACGCGCGCGGCGGCTTCCGCTTGAGGCGCGGGCGTTTCGTCGGGCGGCGGTACGGGTATCGGCTGTTGCATCGTCATGGGCGGCGCAACCTACAAAATTTCGCCTCCTGCTCCTATCGGTTTGGCCGTGCGGGGCGGGTTTTCCACGTTGTCCGCACCGCGGCATGCGTGGCGGACCGCAGGCCCCTGCAAATCGCACGCGAAACCGTCAATTGACCTGCCGCGGGCGCCCTCCTAAAACTCCGCCGACATTGAAGAATTTGGCCGGATCGCGGCATTCAGGGAGAACAACGATGCGTGACGTCTTTATCTGCGATGCCGTGCGGACCCCGATCGGCCGTTTCGGCGGCTCGCTCGCCAAGGTGCGTGCCGACGATCTCGCCGCAACCCCGATCAAGGCGTTGATGGCCAAGCATCCCAACCTCGACTGGGCGCAGGTGGACGAAGTCTTCTTCGGCTGCGCCAACCAGGCCGGCGAGGATAACCGCAACGTCGCGCGCATGGCGCTGCTGCTGGCAGGCCTGCCGGATTCGGTTCCCGGCCAGACCCTGAACCGGCTCTGCGCCTCCGGCCTCGACGCCGTCGGCGCTGCTGGCCGTGCCATCCGCTCCGGCGAGATCGAGCTTGCCATTGCCGGCGGCGTCGAATCCATGACCCGCGCGCCCTTCGTGATGGGCAAGGCGCAGGAAGCCTTCTCGCGCTCGGCCGAGATCTTCGACACCACCATCGGCTGGCGCTTCATCAATCCGCTGCTCAAGGCGCAGTACGGCGTCGACGCGATGCCGGAGACCGGCGAGAACGTCGCCGAGGAATTCCAGGTCTCGCGCGCCGACCAGGACGCCTTCGCCATCCGCTCGCAGCAGCGCGCCGGCAAGGCGATCGCGGCCGGCTATTTCGCGGAAGAAATCACGCCGATCACGATTCCTGGCGGCAAGGCCGGTCCGATCACGGTCGACAAGGACGAACATCCGCGCCCTGAGACCACGCTGGAAGGTTTGGCAAAACTGAAGCCGATCGTACGCAATCCCGGCACCGTCACCGCCGGCAACGCCTCGGGTGTCAATGACGGCGCCGCCGCGATGATCCTGGCGTCCGAAGCCGCGGTGAAGAAGCACGGCCTGACGCCCCGCGCGCGCATTCTCGGCCTGGCCTCGGCCGGCGTGCCGCCGCGCATCATGGGCATTGGTCCTGTGCCCGCGACCCGCAAGCTGATGGAGCGTCTCGGCAAGAAGATCAGCGATTTCGACCTGATCGAGCTCAATGAGGCCTTCGCCTCGCAGGGCGTCGCCTGCATGCGCCAGCTCGGCGTCGCCGACGATGCCGATTACGTCAATCCGCATGGCGGCGCCATCGCGCTCGGTCATCCCCTCGGCATGAGCGGCGCGCGCCTCGCGCTCACCGCCGTGCACGGCATGGAGAAGCGCGGCGGCAAGCTCGCGCTGGCCACCATGTGCGTCGGCGTCGGCCAGGGCGTCGCCGTCGCGATCGAGAAGGTGAATTGACGAAACGCGCAGCGTCTCGTCATCCCGGGGCAGCCCGAAAGGGCTGAGCCCGGGATCTCGAGATTCCGGGTTCAGCCCTCTCGGGCTGCCCCGGAAAGACAGGGAGAAAAAGCCAGCATGATCATCGAGCGCGAGCAGGACGTCACGGCCGCGGCCCTGGCGGTGATGGAGCGGACATCCGATCCGCGGCTGCGGCAGATCATGGTCTCCCTGGTCAAGCACCTCCATGCCTTCGTGCGCGACGTTCGCCTGACCGAGAAGGAGTTTCGCGACGCCACCGCTGTCATCGCCGAACTCGGCAAGTTGACCACCGACACGCATAACGAAGTCGTGCTGATGGCGGGATCGCTCGGCGTCTCCCCGCTGGTGTGCCTGCTCAACAATGGCGATCAGGGCAATACGGAGACCGATCAGTCGCTGCTCGGACCGTTCTGGCGGCTGAACTCGCCGCGGGTCGAGAATGGCGGATCGATCGTGCGCTCGGAGACACCGGGTGCGCCGCTGTTCGTCAATGGCCGCGTCGTCGACAGGGACGGCCGTCCCGTCGCCGGGGCCGAGGTCGATGTCTGGCATGCTTCGCCGGTCGGCCTCTACGAGAACCAGGACCCTGAGCAGGCCGATATGAACCTGCGCGGCAAGTTCACCACCGACCAGGACGGACGCTTCGCCTTCCGCTCGGTGATGATGGTCGGCTATCCGATTCCGACGGATGGCGTGGTCGGCCGCCTGCTGGAGGCGCAGGGCCGGCACCCCTACCGCCCCGCGCATCTGCATGCTTTGATCTTCAAGCCCGGATTCAAGGTGCTGATCTCGCAGGTCTACGATCCCGCCGATCCGCATATCGACAGCGACGTGCAGTTCGGGGTGACGCAGGCGCTGATCGGCAAGTTCCAGCGCCACGATACGCCGCATCCGACCGCACCCGATGTCGCGACACCCTGGTATTCGCTCGATCACACCTACCGGCTCGAGACCGGGGAAGCCGTGTTGCCACGTCCGCCGATCAAATAGCGTTGGCGCAGGAGGCTTAAACCCGCTTCCCCAAATTAGTTATATCCTATAATGATTGGCGGAAGCGTTGACCGGCTGGACCTAAAATGGCCGGGGAGGAGTTCGCCAATGACATTCATCTATCCCGTCGACAGCAACAAGGCGCATCCGCTGCCGCTGTCGCCCGACTACAAGAGCTCGATCAAGCGCGCGCCGAACAAGCCCTTGATCCCGATGCGTCACACGCTGTCGGAATTGACCGGTCCGGTCTACGGCCACGAGACCGTGCGCAAGGGCGACAACGATCTCACCACCCAGCACACCGGCGAGCCGATCGGCGAGCGCATCATCGTGCACGGCCATGTGCGCGATGAGGACGGCCGCGGCGTGCCGAACTCGCTGGTCGAGATCTGGCAGGCCAATTCCTGCGGCCGCTATGTCCATGTCCGCGACCAGCATCCGGCGCCGCTCGATCCGAATTTCACCGGCGCGGGCCGCACCGTGAGCGATGCCGCCGGCTACTACCGCTTCGTCACCATCAAGCCGGGCGCCTATCCCTGGGGCAACCATCACAATGCCTGGCGTCCCGCGCACATCCATCTCTCGGTGTTCGGCCATTCCTTCGTCACGCGCCTGGTGACGCAGATGTACTTCCCGAACGATCCGCTGTTTCCGTTCGACCCGATCTTCAACTCGGTGCCGGACGAGAAGGCGCGGGCGCGCATGGTTTCCTCGTTCGATCTCGAGAATACCCAGCCCGAATGGGCGTTGTGCTACCGCTTTGACATCGTGCTGCGCGGCAAGAACGCTACGCCCATGGAGAACCACTAACGTGCAGGATAACGGGATCACCCCATCGCAGACCGTCGGTCCGTTCTTCAAATACGGCCTGACGCCGACCGGCGACTATGCGTGGAACGACGCGTTCACCAACTCGACGCTGACGCCCGATGTCACCGGCGATCGTGTTCGCATCGAGGGCCGCGTGTTCGACGGCGACGGCGTCGTCGTGCCGGATTGCATGCTGGAGATCTGGCAGGCCGATGCGCAAGGGCGTTTCGCCGACCCCCAGGACAAGCGCGCGCTGCCCAATGCCAGCTTCCGCGGCTTCGCCCGCTGCGGCACCGACAAGGACGGCAATTATTCCTTCGACACCATCAAGCCGGGCGTGGTGCCGGATCCCGACGGCAAGCCGCAGGCGCCGCACATCGTCCTCGCCGTGTTCGGGCGCGGCATGCTCAGGCATCTCTACACCCGGATCTATTTCAGCGACGAGGCCGGCAACGCCTCCGATCCCGTGTTGGCCCTGGTGCCAGCTGAGCGCCGCGCCACGCTGACCGCGGTGCGCGAGGCCGGCAAGCCGGTCTATCGCCTCGACCTGCACCTCCAGGGCGACGACGAGACGGTGTTCTTCGACATGTGAGGCAATGCGTCGCGGCAACTCCGGGTCGCCGCGACGCGCTTCTCATTCAGCGCAATCGCAACCGATGCTGCGCGTTTGAGCGTCAGTCTCGCTGACCAAAACCGATTGATTGACGCCCCATTCCCGTAGTTCTGCGGAGCTTTTCCTTCGGCAACCTGTCCGCGAAGAAAGCCCGTATTTACCGTAGCGATCTAGGCTCGGTGCGGATTTGATTCGCGCCCGGATTGCTTCATGAAAATTCGCCTGTCGTTGTCTTCCGCGATCATTGCGTTCGGCATCGTGCTCGCCATCGGCTTCACTGCGGTCGTCTCGACCAGCCTCTATGCGCTACGCGAGCTCAAGGTCGGCGGTCCGCTCTATTCCGACATCAAGCTCGGCAACGACCTCATCGCCGACATCCTGCCGCCGCCGGAATATGTCATCGAGGCCTATCTCGAAGCCACGCTCGCCATGCGCGAGCCGGATCAGCTGGCCGCCCATGGCGAGCGACTGGTCCAGCTCCGCAAGGATTACGACGAGCGCAAGGCTTACTGGGTCGCCTCCAGCCTCTCGGCCGACCTGAAGACTGCCCTGGTGTCGAAATCCGATGCCGAGGTGCAGAAATTCTGGAAGGCGTCCGACCAGCTCCTGCCGGCCCTCAAGGCCAAGGATACGACTGCCGCCGAGCGCGCCTATGCGCAGCTCAAGGACGCCTACACCGCGCATCGCGCCGTCATCGACAGTATCGTCGAGAACGCCAACAAGCAGAATGCCGCCATGGAGAAGCTGGCCGCGGACCGCGACAGCTCGATCCTCTATATCCTCCTCGGTGTCTCCGCGGCGGTCCTTGCGTTCATTGCCGCCGGCCTGCTCGGCGTCGCCCTTGGCGTGGTGCGCCCGATCGTGCGCATGACCGGCACGATGCAGAAGCTTGCGACCGGCGATCTCGCCGCCGACATCCCCTTCGCGCATCGGCAGGACGAGGTCGGCTCGATGGCCGGCGCCCTCGAGGTGTTCAAGCAGGGGGCGATCGAGAACTCCCGCTTGCGCGAGGAGCAATTGCAGAACGAAGAGGAGGCCGCACGCGCCAAGCGCTCGGCCCTGCACCAGATGGCCGAGACGGTCGAGCGCGAAACCGGCCGTTCGGTCGATACCGCGAGCGCCGCGAGCCAGGGCGTGGAACGGGTCGCCTCCAGCCTGTCCGAGATCGCCCGCTCGCTGTCCACGGAATCACAGGCAGTGGCTGCGGCCTCGACGCAGGCGCTGGGCAGCTCGCAGACGGTTTCGGCCGCGGCCGAGGAGCTGAGCGCCTCGATCCGGGAGATCGCCACCCAGGTCGCACGCACCTCGACCGTCACGAGGTCCGTCGTCGCAGGCCGCGAGCAGGCCCGCTCGACCATCCAGGCGCTGGCCGGATCGGTGAAGAAGATCGCGGAGGTCTCCGACCTCATCGGCGGCATTGCCGGCCAGACCAACCTGCTGGCGCTCAACGCCACCATCGAGGCGGCGCGCGCCGGCGAGGCCGGCCGCGGCTTCGCCGTGGTCGCATCCGAGGTGAAATCCCTGTCCGACCAGACCGCCAAGTCCACCGAGGAGATCGCGCGCCTGATCGCCGAGATCCAGGCCTCGACACAGGCGGCAGTCGACGCCGTCGAGGCCATGGGAGGCCACATCGTCGAGATCGACGGCGTTGCAACCTCGGTTGCCGCCGCGATGGAAGAGCAGGACGCGGCGACGCGAGAGATCGCGCGGTCGATCTCCGAATCGGCGTCCGCCGCCAAGGACGTCTCCGCCAAGATCGGCAATGTCAGCCGCGACGCGGCTTCCGTGAACGAGCGCGCCGCGGAGGTCAGGCAGGCGATCGCTGGCATGGCGGCCAATCTCGAGCAGCTGCGGTCGGTCGTGGTTCGGACCGTACGCGACTCGACTGCGGCGGCGTAGGTCAGGCATCAGGTCGGCCGCTGGTGCCCGGGATCGTGATCGTGCAGTATGGCGCGGGACAGGGGCATCGTGGTCATGACACTTCCACAATTGCCGGCGGTCGTTGAGCCCGCCCGACTGACGGCTGCGCTGCGCCGGGGTGGCGTGCTGGACGCTGGCGCCGTGCGCGAAGTGAAAGTGCTGCACCAGCATGACACCGTCGTGTCACATATCGTCAGGCTCGGGCTGCGCTATGTCGGCGAATCCGCCGGCGCTCCGCAGTCGCTGATCCTCAAGACTCCCAATTCCGCTTTCGCCGAGAGCCTCGCCAATGGCGGCCGGCGCGAGGTGGAGTACTACACCCAGCTTGTGCCGAAGATGCCGCCGGGACTCGTGCCGCGCTGCTTTGACGGGCATTTCGACGGGGATGGCCCCACCTGGCACCTGCTGCTCGAGGACCTCACCGACAGCCACGAGATCGCGATGGCCTGGCCGGTGCCGCCGTCGCGCGAGCAAACCTTCGCCATCGTCACCACGCTCGCACGCTGGCATGCGGCCTGGTGGGACCATCCGAGCTTCGGCGACACCGTCGGCACCTTCGCCAGCACGGACGACAGCGCGCAGCGCATGGAGACGTTTGCGGGCCATTATGACCGCTTTGCCGACGTTCTCGGCAATCGCCTCAGCGAAGAGCGGCGGATCCTCTACCGTCGCCTGATCGATCAGTCGGAACGGCTGTCCCAGCGTTACCATTCACGCCGTCATCTCAGCATCACTCATGGCGACGCCCATACCTGGAATTTCCTGCTGCCGCGCGCCGGCGTCGCCGACACCGTGCGCATCTTCGATTTCGATCTCTGGAGCATCAACGTTCCGACCCACGACCTCGCTTATATGATGGCCATGCATTGGTATCCGGAACGCCGGCAGACGCTCGAACGGCCGCTGCTCAATCTCTATCACGAGACGCTGATCGACAGCGGCATCACCGGCTACACGCGCGGCGCGCTCGACCGCGACTACCGCTGGGCGGTGCTCTGGCAGATCACGCGGCCGGTCTGGCAGTGGAGCATCAACATCCCGCCGCTGATCTGGTGGAACAATCTGGAGCGGGTAATGATCGCGGTCGAGGATTTGGGGTGTGAGGAGTTGTTGGGGTAGGCCCGCAACCCCGATGTCGTCCTGGCGAAAGCCAGGACCCATTACCCCAGGGCGTGGTTGTGGCGCCGAGCTAGCAACCACGAGCCGTCGTCAAACTCCTCCCTGGGGTAATAGGTCCTGGATCTGCGCTGCGCTTGTCCAGGACGACCACGAAGGGGACGACAACAACTACTCCATCACCGCATGTTCCGGCCCCGCTGCCTGCTTGCGCAGTGTGGCCTTGGTCGAGCCGATCATCAGTGCGAGCGGAATGGTACAGAGGATGAAGACCATCACCAGCATGTAGTCGTGGGCGAAGGCGATGATCTGCGCCTGTACGCCGACCATCCTGTCGGCCATGGCGCGGCCGGCGTCGGAGGAGAGGTTGATGATGCCGCGCACGTCGGGCATTTGCAGAGCGTGATTGAACGGGTTGATGTGCTCGGACAGGATCGCATAGGTCCGCCGAGTGCCCTGCGTCAGCTCGGCGATGACGACCGAAATGCCGACTGAGCTCGCGACGTTGCGCATCAGGGTCAGCATGGCGGTGCCGTCGGTGCGCAGATGGTTCGGCAGGGTCAGGAACGCCACCGTCGAGAGCGGCACGAAGACGAGACCGAAGCCGAAGCCCTGGATGATGCTGACAGTGACGATCTCCGGCACCTGGGTCAGGTCGGTCCAGCCGGTCATCTGGAACAGCGAGCCCGCGGTCAGCGACAGGCCGGTGATGATCAGCGTACGGGCCTCGAAATAGCGCATCATGCGGCCGACCAGCATCATGGCGAAGAAGGTGCCGAAACCGCGACTCGCCAGCAGCAGGCCGGCGGTGATGATGGGATAGCCGATCACGTTCTGCATGTAGGGCGAGGCCAGCGCCATGGTGGAGAACAGCACGAGGCCCATCACGATCATGAACATGCAGCCGGTGACGAAGTTGCGATCCCGGAACAGCGCGAAGCGGATGAACGGCGTCGAGGTCGTGAATGAGTGCGCGATGAAGAAGTAGAAGGCGGCGGCCGAGACGATGAACTCCGCGATGATCTCGTTGGATTCCAGCCAGCCAAGCTGCTCGCCGCGGTCGAGCGCGAGCTGCAGCGAGCCGATCGCGATCGCCAGTGCGGCGAAGCCGAACCAGTCGAACTTGAGGCTGAGATCCTTCCTGGTCTCGTCCATGAAGACGATCAGCCCGAGCACGGTGATCGCGCCGAACGGCAAATTGACGAAGAACACCCAGTGCCAGGAATAGGTCTCGGTCAGCCAGGCGCCGAGGGAGGGGCCCATGATCGGGCCCATCATCACTCCCATGCCCCAGATCGACATCGCCTTGGCGCGCTCCTGGAGCGTGTAATAATCGAGCATCACCGACTGCGACAGCGGCACCAGCGCCGCGCCGAACACGCCTTGCAGCAGGCGGAACAGCACCATCTGGTTGATGTCCTGCGCCAGGCCGCACAGCACGGACGCCATGGTGAAGCCGGCCGAGCAGATGATGAAGATGCGCTTGCGGCCGAAGCGGTTGGCGATCCAGCCCACCGGCGCCGTCATGATCGCGGCGGCGACGATGTAGGAGGTCAGCACCCAGTTGATCTGGTCCTGCGACGCCGATAGCGTGCCCTGCATGTAGGGCAGCGCGACGTTGGCGATCGTGGTGTCCAGCGCCTGCATGATGGTCGCGGTCATGGCGCAGATCGTCACCATGTTCCGGCGCAGGCCGGGGACCATCAGGCTGGCATTGGGGCCGGACATCAGATCAGTCCTTATCTTATTCTTTGTATCTTATTCTTTGTCCTGGCCTGCGGTCGCCGACAGGCCGAGCAGGCCGGCGAGCGTGCGCTGGTGGCCGGTGTCGATGGTGGCATAGACGCTCATGCCGGCCTTCAGCTTCCGCACGTATTTGTCGGTCTCGTCGAAATAGATCCTGATCGGCACGCGCTGCACGACCTTGACGAAATTGCCGGTGGCGTTCTGCGGCGGCAGGATCGCGAACTGCGCGCCGGTGCCGGGCGAGAGCGAGCCGATCTTGCCCTTGAAGACGTGGTTCGGGAATGCGTCGACCTCAAGCGTCACCGGCTGGCCCTCCGTGACATAGGTGAGATCGCTCTCCTTCGGATTGGCGTCGACCCAGGGATGGGCGATATCGACGATCGAGAACACCGCCGTGCCCGCCGCCACATAGCGGCCGAGCTGGATCTGCTCGACTTGCGTCGCGACGCCGCCCATCGAGGCCCGCACTACGGCGTGGTCGAGATTGCGCTCGGCGTTTTCGAGCTTGGATTTGGCCTGCGCGTAGGGCGGGAATTTCTCCAGCGGCAGATCGGTGTCGCCGAGCAACTGCGTCTTGGCGGTCGAGATCTGCTGCTTGACGTATTGCGCGATCGAGCCCGAGGTGACCAGCGCGTTCGAGGCGTTGTCGAGATCGAGCTGCGAGCCGAAGCTGTTCTTCACCAGCGCCTGCTTGCGCTCGACGTCGCGCTGCTTGAGGTCGACGCCCTTCTGGGCGAGGTCGAGCATGTCGCCGTAGATCTTGATGTTGGCGCGAAGGTTGTCGTAGGTCGTCTGCGCCTGCATGAGCTGCGCCCTGGCCTCGTCCACCGCGAGGCGGAACGGCACGGGATCGATCTCGAACAGCACGTCGCCCTGCTTGACGAGCTGGCCTTCGCGGACGACGACCTTCTCGATCTTGCCGGAGATGTCGGGCGTCACCAGCACCTTCTGTGCGCCGACATAGGCATCGTCAGTGCCGACATAGCGTCCGCCGTGCAGATAGAATGTGACGCCGCCGATGGCGGCGACAACAGGCAGCACGACCATCAGCAGGAAGCGGCGATAGCGGCGCAGGCCGGCGAGCACGCGGCGGCGCGGATCGGTGCCGGCCTTCCTGGTGGGCTTGCCGCTGTCGTTCTTGTGCTCGGGCTGGAACTTGAGAACCTGATCAGCCATAGCGCTGCTCCTTGCGTGCTTGCTCCGCGCCCGATGTCTGAATCGCGTTACGCACGTTTTCCTTGATTGTTTCGAGTTGGGTGAGGAGACGGTGGGCGTCCGCCGGACTGATGCCGTCG
The DNA here is from genome assembly GCF_018130825.1 of Bradyrhizobium liaoningense. GTDB lineage: Bacteria > Pseudomonadota > Alphaproteobacteria > Rhizobiales > Xanthobacteraceae > Bradyrhizobium > Bradyrhizobium liaoningense_B. The sequence goes on from NZ_JAFCJS010000003.1 coordinate 280,786, forward strand.
AGCGCGTTCGCCGTGAGCTCCGACTTCAGGCCGCTCATCCGGCCGAGCAGCTGCCGGCCGGCCTTCTTGAGATAGAGGCGCTTGACGCGGCGGTCCGAAGGGTCGCTGCGGCGCTCGATCCAGTCGCTGTCGCAGAGCTTGTCGATCAGACGCGTCAGCGTGATCGGCTGCACCTCGAGCAGCTCGGCGAGTTCGGACTGCTTCATGCCCTCGCTGCGCTCGACCTTGGCCAGCACTGCCCATTGCGCACGGGTGATGCCGAAGCGCGAGGCCTCCTTGTCGGCATAGACGCGCAGCAGGCGGTAGAGTTCGCCGAGCGTAAACAGGAAGTTCTGGTCGACCGACCCGCGGGTCATGAGCTTTGTCTCCAATAAGCTTTGAATAATATAAGCAAGCTTATGATTATTGTGTGGCGGATTATCGGGATGCAGTCCCGCGGGAAGAGCATGGCTGGCAGCCCCGCCGCCGGTGATGCTTTGGGTTCCATCGCCGAAATGCTAGAAGGCAGGCCGCATGACCCTTGCAAAGCCGGCCTTTCCCGCGCCTGACCACGATCACGGCCGCTGCACCGCGGACGCGCTGGCGCATGCCGAGGAGGTTTGCGAGGCCCGCGCGCAGAAATTCACGCCGATCCGCCGCCAGGTGCTGGGAGCCTTGCTCTCCAGCCATCGCCCGCTCGGCGCCTACGAGGTGATCGACGAGCTGGCGAAATCGATGGCGCGGCCGGCGCCGATCACGGTCTATCGTGCTCTCGATTTCCTGATGGCCAACGGCCTCGTACACCGCATCGAAAGCCGCAACGCCTATCTCGCCTGCGCCGCCCATGACCATGACGCGACCTCGGCGGTGGCGTTCCTGATCTGCGAGCGCTGTGGCCTCGTCGGCGAGATCCCGTCGGGATCCTTTGCCGGGGATCTCAATGCCGCCGCGCGCAGCTCGGGCTTTGCGCCGAAGCTGTCTGTGGTCGAGATCACGGGCGTCTGCACCCATTGTCAGAAAACGTCTTGAAGCAACAACGGCGCAAAGCCGGATTTTTGGGAAGAAATGTCCGCACCTCAAGCCATCCCGTCTGCCGGCCGTCCTCTCAGCGCCGGCGCCATCGCCCTGATGCTCATGCTGTGCCTGACCTGGGGATTCAACCAGATCGCGGTGAAGCTGGTGCTGCCGGATATCCCGCCGATGCTTCAGGCGATGATCCGCTCCATGGGCGCGCTGCCGGTGCTGTTCATCATCGGCACCCTGCGTGGCGTGAAATTCTTCGAGCGTGACGGGACATGGAAGGCCGGCCTGATCGCAGGGCTGATGTTCGGCATCGAGTTCGTGCTGATTTTCCAGGGCCTGCGCCTCACCTCCGCCTCTCGCGCGGTGGTGTTCCTCTACACCGCCCCGTTCTTCGTCGCGCTCGGCTCCTACCAGGTGCTCGGCGAGCGGCTTGGCGCCTCGCAATGGCTGGGTCTTGCCATCAGCTTTGCCGGTGTCGCGCTCGCGATCGGGGTGCCGCAGCCGAATGTCGATTCGCATGTCCTGCTCGGCGACCTTCTGATCGTCGGCGGCGCCGGGCTGTGGGCGGCAACGACGCTGGTGGCCAAGGGCACACGTCTGCGCTTCGCCGCACCTGAAAAGGCGCTGGGCTATCAGGTCGCGACCTCGATCCCGATCCTGGGGCTGGCGGCCTGGCTGTTCGGCGAATCCATTACCCACACCCCGGCGCCGCTGTCGCTCGGCCTGATGGCCTTCCAGGCGATCTGGGTGGTGGGAACCACGTTCACGCTTTGGTTCGCGCTGGTGAAGGCCTATTCGGCCAGCAAATTGTCCGCTTTTACCTTCATCACCCCTTTGTTTGGCGTGGTGGGTAGCTATTTCATCATGCACGACACCCTGAGCCTGACATTCGGGGCCGCCGCGGTCCTTGTAATTGCTGGGCTTTTTCTGGTTAACCGTCCCAGCCAATCGGCTGCGGCGCCGCGCGATGCATTGCTGAACGTCACCAAAACCTGATATTTGGACGCCATGAACAAGCTCGAAAACCCTCTCGATTCAGACATCGCGGGCCCCGCGCCCCGGCACCGGACCACCCAGGTCAAGGTCGGCAACGTCGCTGTCGGCGGCGGTGCGCCGATCGTCGTGCAGTCGATGACCAACACCGACACCGCCGATATCGACGGCACCATCGCCCAGGTCGCAGCGCTCGCGCGCGCCGGCTCCGAAATGGTCCGCATCACCGTGGACCGCGAGGAGGCCGCGGCCGCCGTCCCGCACATCCGCGACGGCCTCGCCAAGCGCGGCATCACCACGCCGCTGATCGGCGACTTCCACTATATCGGCCACAAGCTGCTCGCGGCCTATCCGGCCTGCGCCGAAGCGCTCGCCAAGTACCGCATCAATCCCGGCAATGTCGGCTTCAAGGACAAGCGCGACACCCAGTTCGCCGACATCATCGAGATCGCGAACAAGAACGGCAAGCCGGTGCGCATCGGCGCCAATTGGGGCTCGCTCGACCAGGAGCTGCTGACCAAGCTGATGGACGAGAACGCCGCTTCGCCGAATCCGCGCGACGTCCGCGCGGTGACGCGCGAGGCCATGGTGCAGTCGGCGCTGCTCTCGGCCGCACGCGCCGAAGAGCTCGGCATGCCCAAGGATCGCATCATCCTCTCCGCGAAAGTCTCGGCGGTGCAGGACCTCATCGCGGTCTATCAGGATCTCGCCAGCCGTTCCGACTACGCCATCCATCTCGGCCTCACCGAAGCCGGCATGGGCTCGAAGGGCATCGTGGCGTCCTCGGCCGCGCTCGGCATCCTCCTGCAGCAGGGTATCGGCGACACCATCCGCATCTCGCTGACGCCGGAGCCCGGCGGCGACCGCACCCGTGAGGTCCAGGTCGGCCAGGAGCTCTTGCAGACCATGGGCTTCCGCACCTTCGTGCCGCTGGTTGCGGCCTGCCCCGGCTGCGGCCGCACCACCTCGACCACGTTCCAGGAGCTGGCGCGCTCGATCCAGGATTTCATCCGCGACGAGATGCCGACCTGGAAGACCAAATATCCCGGCGTGGAAGAGCTCAACGTTGCGGTGATGGGCTGCATCGTCAACGGCCCCGGCGAATCCAAGCACGCCAATATCGGCATCTCCTTGCCCGGCACCGGCGAAGCGCCGGCCGCGCCCGTGTTCGTCGACGGCAAGAAGTTCCGCACGCTGCGCGGGCCCACCATCTCCGCCGACTTCAAGGCGCTGGTGATCGACTACATCGACCAGCGCTACGGCCAGGGCGCCAAGGTGCCGGTGCCCGCGGCGGAGTAAGCGTCTCCTAAATATCGGAATCGTAGGGCGGGTTAGCGAAGCGTAACCCGCCTTATTTTTTGCGGAGCGAAGTGGCGGGTTACGCTTCGCTAACCCGCCCTACATTGCTACGATGTCTCCCAATCAGAACGATCGGGAGAACCGCCATGAGCTCACTCGCCGGCAAGCAAGGCCCGCGCTATCGCCACACGGCCGAAGACGGCGCGCCCTACGAGACCATCGCGGTCGAAAAGCTCACTCCCATCATTGGTGCGGAAATCTCCGGCGTCGATATCGGCAAGCTCGTCTCCGATGACTCTCGCTCCAACCAACAGATGGACGAGATCCACCGCGCACTCGCCGAAAACCTCGTGATCTTCTTCCGCGACCAGCACATCACGCCGCAGCAGCATCTCGCCTTCGGCCGCAAGTTCGGCGAACTGCATTTCCATCCCGCAGCTCCCCACGAGGATGAAGACCCCGCCTTGATGAAGATCTACGCCGACAAGAATTCGCCGCGAGCGAACGGCGAGGGCTGGCATTCCGACGTGTCCTGCGATCTCGAGCCGCCGATGGGCTCGATCCTCTACATCAAGCAATGCCCGCCGCGCGGCGGCGACACGCTGTTCGCCAACATGTATGCGGCCTATGAGGCGCTGTCGGACCGCATGAAGGCCTATCTCGACGGGCTTACCGCGCTGCACGATGGCGAGCCGATCTATCGCGGGCTCTATGCGAACTACGGCGTCGCCGACCGTCCGTCCTATCCGAACGCCGAGCATCCGGTGGTCCGTACGCATCCGGTCACAGGCAGAAAGGCGCTCTACGTCAATCGCGGCTTCACCCGCCACATCAACGGCATCCCGCGCGACGAGAGCGACGCGATGCTCGCTTATCTCTACCAGCACGCCGAAAACCCGCTGTTCCAGTGCCGCTTCCGCTGGACCGAGAACGCCATCGCCTTCTGGGACAACCGCTGCACCCAGCACCGCGCAATGTGGGACTACTGGCCGCATACGCGCTCGGGCACGCGCGTGACGGTTAAGGGGGAGCGGCCGGTTTAGGCGGCCGTCGCCGATCGCTGAGTGACCTGAATCACGGATTTGGTACGGCCCCTGTCGAATGATGCGGGCTCGGGGTGCTGCTTGCAGGCGCTTCAACCAGCGATATACTCGCAAAGGGTGATTTGGGGGAAATTTATGCGCTGGGTGGCGGTTACCATTCTTGCGCTCGTTTTTTACGGGGTCGCGGATCAGGCTCTGGCTGAGAAGCGCGTCGCTCTGGTGATTGGCAATTCGTCGTACCGGAACGTTCCGAGCCTTCCGAATCCTCGCAATGACGCCGCCGAGATCGCCTCCCTCTTCCGATCTGCAGGATTTTCCGCGGTCGATGCCCGCCGTGACCTCGGAATTTCGGACATGCGGCGCGCGATCAGCGATTTTGCCGAGATGGCAAGCGATGCCGACGTGGCCGTCGTCTATTTCGCCGGCCATGGCATCGAGGTCGACGGTGTAAACTATGTCATTCCCGTCGACGCGAAGCTGTCCCGTGATTTCGACATCGAGGATGAGGCCGTTTCCCTCGATCGCATCCTGAAATCGATCGAGCCTACCAGGCGGCTCCGCCTCATCATCCTGGACGCCTGCCGGGACAATCCGTTTTTGAAGACCATGAAGCGAACCATAGCATCCCGATCGATCGGTCGCGGCTTGGCGAAGGTCGAGCCCGCGATATCCGATACGCTGATTGCCTTCGCGGCCAAGGCCGGATCGGTCGCGCTGGACGGCGATGCGAAAAACAGTCCCTTCACGGCCGCGCTGCTGCACAACATCGCGGCTCCCGGGCTGGACCTGCGGATTGCGTTCGGCCGGGTTCGTGACGAAGTGTTGAAGGTTACCAATCGTCACCAGGAGCCGTTCGTCTACGGATCGTTGGGCGGCTCCGTCATCTCGATCGTCGATGCACCGAAACTGCCGCCTCCGCCAACGACGGATGACATCGTCTGGAACGCCGTGAAGGATTCGACCTATCCGGGTGTATTCGAGGAGTTCATCGCGAAGTTTCCGACGACTCCGCATCTGAAAGCGGCCGAAGCGCGGCGCGACGAGCTGAGACAGGCGCAAGCTGCGGCGGCCGCGCGCATACCCCCGCCGCCGACTGCCGACGAAATCGTCTGGGCGGCAATCAGAGACTCGACCTATCCGGCGATCTTCGATGATTTCCTCAGCAAGTTTCCCGCCAGCAAGCATCGGGCCGAAGCGCAATCGCGTACCGACGAACTGCAAAAGCAGATTGCCGCTGCCGCCGCCCGTATTCCGCCGCCTCCGACCGCCGATGAGGTCGTCTGGGACGCCATCAAGGGCTCGACGCATCCGGCAATCTTCGATGATTTCGCCAGCAAGTTTCCGGCAAGCCCGCATCTGGCCGACGCCCGGACGCGCCGGGATGAGCTCAAGAAGCAGATTGCCGCCACGCAGGCTCCGCCGCCTCCCGCCGCCGAGGACATCGTCTGGGCAGCGATCAAGGGATCGCGCGATCCCGCGATCTTCGATGAGTTCGTGAGTAAATATGCGGCGAGCTCGCACGTCGCGGACGCACGACAGCGCAGGGGTGACCTGAGGAAGGAGATTGCTGCCGCTCAAGCGCCGCCTCCACCGCCTGCCCATGAAATCGTTTGGAACGCGATCAAGGAGTCGCACGACCCCGCGATCTTCGAGGAGTATGCCGCCAAATATTCGAACAGCCCGCACGTCTCTGCAGCGCTGTCGCGTCGCGACGAGCTGAAGAAAGAACGAGCGGCGGCGGCCGCACCGCCGCCGGCAACCGATGAGATCGTCTGGAACGCGATCAAGGACGGGCGTTCGCCAGCCATATTCGAAGAATTCCTCAACAAATTTCCCGAAAGTTCGCGGTCGGCGGAGGTGCGCGGACGTCTCAAGGCATTACAAGGGACGCAGTTGGCCTCCACCAACGCCACGCTCCCCGCCGTAGACACCGCCCCGCCGCGCGAAGGATTGACCGCGCTCGGCATCAAGGTGCTGTCCGATTCGGAAGAGGGAGCCCTGAAGCAGAAGGCGAGCTTCAAGGAATGCGAGAAGTGCCCGGAGATGGTCGTGGTCGCGCCGGGCGCCTTCATGATGGGATCTTCGGACAGCGCATCTAAGCGCGCCACGGAATCGTCCCGCCATAAGGTCACGTTCGGCCGTTCGTTCGCCGTTGGGCGCTACGCTGTCACGTTCGAGGAATGGGATGCCTGCGTCGCTGATGGCGGATGCAACGGATACAAGCCCTGGGACAACGGCTGGGGCCGCGGGAGGCGGCCGGCCATCAACATTTCCTGGTCGGATGCCAAGAGCTACGTGGCCTGGCTGTCGGCCCGCACCGGCAAGACATATCGTCTGTTGAGCGAAGCCGAGCGAGAATATGTGACGCGGGCGGGAACGACGTCGTCGTTTTGGTGGGGAGCCTCGGTCTCTCGAGGGCAGGCCAACTACGATGACAGGGCAGGTCAGGAGAAGAATGCTAGAGGAGGCTCCAGCCAAAAGACGGACCCTGTCGATTCCTTTCAGCCGAATCCGTGGGGCCTCTATCAGGTCCATGGCAATATTTGGGAGTGGGTCGAGGATTGCGTCAACGACACGTATGACGGAGCCCCCACGGACGGTAGCCCTTGGCTGAAAGGCAGGTGCGAGCAGCGTGTCCTGAGGGGAGGCTCGTGGGTCAGCAAGGCGGATGCAGTCGAAGCGGGGAGCCGTTACGGCGTGCAGTCCGAAGGACGCGTGAGCAACGTTGGATTTCGAGTCGCGAGAACCTTGAGATAGCCGGGCACGAGTGCATCGGCCTCGCCAGCCGGAACGATCCCATACAATAACTCTAAGATTTTTTCATTGGAGACTTATGGAATGACAACCTATCCGGTACGCCTACCGACGACCCTCTTGATCAAAATCACTGCGGGGCTCGTCCTGTTCTTCGGAATCCTCTGCGGCGCCCATGCGGGTGGGGGGAACACGTCGCTCGTCGTGAAATCGGGCGAGGCAAAGGAAATCTGCAAATGCGGAGGACACTGGCGCGTCGACGCCAGTGGCAAGGTCTGGCCCGTCAGCATTGAAGTCGTGACTCCGCCAAAGAGTGGCGCCGTGACGACGCGAGTAAGCACCGGGCAACGCAAATTGAGAAACGGAGAGGCCAAGACCGTGCGGCTGACCAGCGTGGTGTACCAATCCAAGAAGGGCTACGTCGGTGAAGACTCCTTCACGTATCGGCGCGTGACGGCAGACCCCACCGACCCGGATAATGGCAAGGTATACACAGTCGCCGTCACCGTCAGGTAATTGCGACGGGGGCCGATCGACGCGAATGATCCGCCCCGTCGGTCCGCGAGAAAGACGGCGGGGCAGGCTTCGCTGACCCGTCCTCGTACCGCCCCGCTGTTCTTGCGTTGACGTCCTCTCACTCTCGCGCCAATCTTCCCGAAAATATTCGGGAGGATCAGCCATGCTCCGCGCCGAGGACAATAAATTCCTGACCGAGTCGGGTGCAGGCACCGGCATGGGCGAGCTGCTGCGCCGGTTCTGGATTCCTGTCCTTCTGTCCGAAGAGCTCCCCGAACCCGATGGCGAGCCGAAGAAGATCATCGTGCTCGGCGAGGACCTGCTGGCCTTCCGCGATTCCCGTGGTGTCGTCGGTGTCATCGACCAGTACTGTCCGCACCGCGGCGCCAATCTTTGGCTCGGACGCAATGAGGAGTGCGGCATCCGCTGCGTCTATCACGGCTGGAAGTTCGACACCGACGGCCGATGCGTAGACATGCCGACCTCCTATCCCGATCTCAACGCCAAGGATCTCATCCGCATCAAATCCTATCCGGTGCGTGAATGGGGCGAGATGATCTGGGCCTATCTGGGCCCAGTGGACGCGATGCCCGAGCTGCCGGATCTCGAGATGGCGCTGCTGCCGGCCTCGCACCGCTACGTCAGCAAGAAATGGCAGGACTGCAACTGGGTGCAGGCGTTGGAAGGCTCGATAGACACCGCGCACTTCACCTTCGCCCATCTCTCCTTCGACAAGGAAGAGAACGAGATCCTGGACATCAAGAAGCATTTTGTGAATCCGCTGGTGCGCATGTCGAGTGACCATATGCGCTGGATCGCAGAGGATCCGCGTCCGGTGATCAAGGTCAACCCGCACGAGGCGGGGCTGACGATCGCCGGCGGCCGGCTCACCGACAGCGACAACATCTACTGGCGCATCGCGCAGTTCCTGATGCCGTTCCATGCCTATGCGCCGAGTGCGATGCCGGGTGAGAACATTTTTGGCCAGACCTTCGTGCCTGTGACCGACACCAATTGCTGGATCTACACCTATGCCTGGAATCCGGAACGGCCGCTGGCGCAGGCCGAGCGCGACGCCTACGATCGCGGCAACGGCGTGATCGCGGAGGTCGACGCCAATTACGTGCCGCTGCGCCACAAGGGCAACGATTACCTGATCGACCGCAAGCTCCAGAAGACCCGCAGCTACACTGGCATCAAGGGTGTCTCCGAGCAGGACGCCGCCGTGCAGGACAGCCAGGGCCCGATCGCCGACCGTACCCGCGAGCATCTCGGTCCGACCGATCTCGGCATCATGCATTTTCGCAAAACCGTGATGGAGCTGGCGCGCGCGCTCCAGCAGGGCGAGCCGCCGCCGCAGGCTGCGCATCAGGATCGCTACGCGGTGCGCTCCGGCGCCTGCGTCACCAGCAAGGCCAAGGACCTGCCGGCCGTGATGCTGGAGCGTTTCGGCGACGTCGCCGGCTTTGTCGGCCGGCCACGAATTGCGGCAGCGGAGTAGCGCTTGAGGCCGTTGCGCAGCATCATCGCCGGGCTGGTCGCGTCGATCCTGTTGTCAGGGCCTGTCGGCGACGTCGCAGCCGCGGCAAAAGCCGCGAAGGCCAGACCGAAGCCGGTGCAGTCACCGGCCAAATGTGAGATGCCGAAATTCCGCATCGTCGTGGATGTCGGTCACACCCCGGACTCCTATGGCGCCTTGAGCGCGCGCAACGATCCGGAGTTCGGCTTCAACTTCCGGCTCGCACGGCTCATCACGGCGAAGCTCAAGTCTGAAGGGTTCGCCGCAACCCGCCTGCTCGTCACGGACGGCAAGGCGCGGCCGAGCCTGTTCAAGCGCGTCAGTGTCGCGAATGACGGCCGGGCCGATCTCTTTCTGTCGGTTCACCACGATTCGGTGCCGGACAAGCTGCTCGACACCTGGGAATTCGACGGCGCGAAGAGCTATTTCAGCGATCGTTTTTCCGGCCACTCGCTGTTCGTCTCCGAGCGCAATCCGCACTTCAGCACCAGTCTGAAGCTGGCCCGGTTGATCGGTCGGCAGCTGAAGGAGCAGGGCCTGCACTATGCCAGCCAATACAGCTTACCGGTGATGGGCCGCTACCGGCGTCAGCTGCTTGACAAGGATGTCGGCGTCTACCGCTATGACGGGCTCATCGTGCTGTCGCGAACAAGAAGCGCTGCCGTGCTGCTCGAAGCCGGCTCCATCATCAATCGCGACGAGGAGATGGAGATGAACTCGGCGGAACGGCAGGAGATGATTGCAGGGGCGGTGGCGGCGGCGGTGGGAGAGTTTTGCGAGAGGCGGTAGCCGGCGAGCGTGAAGATTTCGGTTGTCGTCGTCCTGGCGAAAGCCAGGACCCATTACCCCGACGAGAAGTCGTGTTGCGAACTGACAACCGCGAGCCTTCGCCAAACTCAATCCTGTGGTAATGGGTCCTGGATCGGCGCTCGCTCCGCTCGCTTGTCCAGGACGACAAACGATTGTGGCGAGGGGGGTTACAGCGGCCCGCCTCGATACTCCCGGTTCGCCAGGCTCGCCTCCTCCAGATCCAGATCCCGCTCGATCCGCCGTCTCGTCTCGTCGGTGATCTGGCCGTCGCGGAGGAGGTCGTGGATGAATTTGCGCTCGGCCTCGATCAGGTTGCGGGTCAGTGCGGTGCCTGCGGCGGAGACGTCGTGATGGGCGGGGTCGAGTGAATCCGGCAGCTGGTTGGCGCGGATCTCGTGGCGGGCGCGCAGGAGCTGCATCACCTCGTCGGAGACTTCCTTCTCCGCGGTCAGCGCATCCAGCGATCTCAGTGCGGCATCGAGCGCCTGGCGCCGGGCCGCGATCTCGGCCTCGTGCTCGGCGACATGCTCGTTGCGGCCGGCCTCGGCGACGCCAAGCCAGCGCACCACCGGCGGCAGCGTCAGGCCGACGCCGATCAGGGTGACGAAGATGACGCCGAACGCGACGAACAGGATCAGGTCGCGATACGGAAAGGCCTCGCCGCCGGGCAGCGTAAACGGCAGCGCCAGCGCGGCCGCCAGCGATACCGCGCCGCGCACGCCGGTGAAGGCGAGCACGAACGGCCATTGCCATGGCGGCGACGGGTCGCGCTCGCGCAGCGATTTGGAGAGGATCCGCGGCAGATAGGTCGCAGGATAGAGCCAGGCAAAGCGCGCGGTCACGATGATCGTCAGAACGACGGCGGTCGCGATCAGGATGTCGTCGAGCGGAAACGCCTTCGACTTCTCGTACAGCGCGCGCATCTGGAAGCCGGTGAGCAGGAACAGCAGGCCCTCGATCAGGTAGATGATGAGGTCCCAGAAGAAGATGCCCTGCAGGCGCGTCGCCGAGGAGATCAGCAGCGGGCCGTTCCAGCTGACATAGAGGCCGCAGGCGACGGTTGCGATCACGCCGGAGCCGCCGACATGTTCGGGCAGCCAGTAGGAGACGTAAGGCGTGATCAGCGACAGCGTCAGTTCGACCTGGGGATCCCTCGACCATTTGCGGAAGCGGAGCGAGAGCCAGCCGACGCCGATGCCGAAAGCGATCTCGCTGGCAACGATCAGCAGGAACTCGCCGGCCGCCAGCGGCAGCGAGAAATGTCCGACCATGATGGCGGCGAGCGCGAAGCGGTAGAGGATCAGTGCGGTGGCGTCGTTGGCGAGCCCTTCGCCTTCGAGGATGACCAGGAGCCGCCGCGGCATGTTGAGGCGGCGCGCGATCGCGAGCGGCGCCACCACGTCGGGCGGCGCGACGATGGCCCCGAGCAGGAAGCCCACGGTCAAGGGCAGGCCGATCAGATAATGCGTGGCGGCCGCCACCAGCGCCGCGGTGAAGATCACCGCGCCGACCGCGAGCAGCACGATCGGGCGCAGATTGTTCCTGAACTCGCGCCAGCTCATGGCGACGCTCGCTGAGTAGATGAGCGGCGGCAGCACCATCAGCAGCACCAGTTCCGGCGGCAGCTCGACCGGCGGCATGCCCGGCACGAAGGCGAGGCCGACACCGGAGAGCATCAGCAGGATCGCAGGAGCGATGTTGAAACGGCGGGCGACCAGCGCGGTGCCCGCCAGCACCGCGAGCAGGATCAGGAAGGTCTGGAATTTCGCTGCGATCATGGCCTGTCTTCACCCGGAAGCGGCCAAGAGGTCAACATGAGGTCAATGCGGCGGCCCTACGCCAGCCGCTCTGCCACCATGCGTCCGATGCGGGCAAATGCGGCCGCGATCTGCGCGCCATTCGGCGTGCCGCCCTGGGTATAGGCCGCGATCAGGATCGGCGCATCCGGCTTGTTGTCGAGCTTGGGCCAGACGACCGCGATATCGCCCGACGCATCCTTGCCGTTGTTGCCGGTCTTGTCGCCGATTGTCCAGTCCGCCGGCAGGCCGCCGCGTAGCCGGTTTGCACCGGTCTTGCAGTTCACCATCCAGTCGGTGAGCTGGCTACGCGACGCCGGCGATAGCGCGTCGCCCGTCACCAGCCGGCGCAAATTGCCCGCCATCGCAGCCGGCGTCGTGGTGTCCTGGGGATTGCCGGGTGGCGAGCGGTTGAGCTCGGGCTCGTTGTGGTCGAGCCGCGTGGTGGTGTCACCGAGCGATCGCCAGAACGCCGTGAGCGCGGCCGGCCCGCCGATGCGCGCCAGCAGCAGATTGGCGCAGGTGTTGTCGCTGAGCTCGACGATGGCCTTGCACATCTCGGCGACCGACATCTTGCCGGCCGCGAGATTTTGCTTGGCGACCAGCGCGTAGTCGAGCAGGTCGGCCTGGCCGTAGGCGATCATGGCCGCAAGCTGCTCCTCGCCGCGATCGACCCGCGCCAGCACGCAGGCCGCAAGCGAGGCCTTGAATGTCGAGCACATGACGAAGCGCTCGTCGGCCCGCCAGGAGAGCTTCTTGCCGGTCGCCAGATTTTCCGCGTAGAGCCCGATCCGCCCGCCGCTGTCGCGCTCATAGGATTCGAGTTCAGGCGGCGCCTCCGCGGCAAGCGCGGGAGAAGCGGCCATCCAGGCGAGCGAGGCGAGCAGGGAACGGCGATCGAGAAGCATCGGGGGCCTTTGGGACAACATGAGCGAAGGCATACGGGCGAATGCCTTCATCCAACCTCGCGACGAATGTGTGGCACAGAAGCGCTTTACTTCGCCTCTCCCCGCTTGCGGGGAGAGGCCGGAATGCGCGCGCAGCGCGGATTCCGGGTGAGGGGACTCTCAGCGAATCCAGCTGTTACCGTGATTGCGGAAGCAGCCCCTCACCCCAACCCTCTCCCCGTAAGAACGGGGAGAGGGAGCGCATCAGCGCGCCCCCTCACTCCCTCAGATCATACCTGTACGATTTCGACACGATCTGCCAGCCGTCGGCGAGCTTCATCGCGACCAGATAGTCGGTGAAATAGCGCGGCGGCAGCTGGCAGCGGACCTTGATGAAGGCGGTCTTGTCGTCGGAGCGGTCGATGGTGACGATGAAATCCTCGCGCGGCTTGCCTTCGGCCCTGCCGGAGGGGCGCTTGCGCACGCGATCGAGCCAGTCCGGCACTGTCAGCACCTGCAATTCGCCCTTCTCGACCCAACGCAGATCGGCGGAGGGATGGAAGATGGCGCCGAGCTTTTCGGCATCGCCTTCATAGAGTCCGTCGAAATAGGATTGCACGACGGCTTCGACGCTCGAACGGTTCTGGCTCATGGGTCATCCCTTTGCATGATGGCTTGGTCGGAACTTAGTCGTACACATCAAAATGCGCTATGGGTGTGTCAGCCATTTGCGCGCAGGCCTCGCCATGACCGGATCAGAAAATTCGAACGCTCGTATCCTGCGCGGCGAATGCTATTGCCGCACGGTACGCTTCGAGGTGGCCGACGCGTTCTCCTATGCGATGAACTGCCACTGCTCGAATTGCCGCCGCACCACCGGCTCCGCCTTCAAGCCGTTCGCCGGCATCGCGCAGGACAAGCTCCGCATCGTCCAGGGCGATGACCAGCGCATGATCTACGGGGACGACACCACCCATGACGCCCACTGCGTCCGCTGCGGCTCGCTGCTTTATTCCCGCGTGCGCGAGGGGAAATGGGTCCATGTCGCCATGGGAACCCTGGTCGATACCCCCTCGATCCGGCCGAGCGCCCATATTTTCGTGGGGTCGAAGGCGCCCTGGCACGAGATTACGGACGATCTGCCGCAATATCGGGGGCATGTCGGCGATCCCTAGAGGGAACCCAGCCCGCGCCCCGCTTGTGTCGCCGAACCCCGGCCGCGCTGGCGCGACAAACATAGAGGGTCTTTCGGCCTGTCGTCGAAGCCGCCTTCGTGACCTCCATCACAAGCGCCGGCGATTGGTCCTGCTAAAGCGATCCCAAAGGGGCCCCGATGGCCCTGAACTTCGGAAGTCGTGTGATGCGCAATCTGCTCAGACTTTGTCCGCTTCTTCTTGCTGCCGCGCTGCTGTTTGGCACTGATCCCGCTTTTGCCGGAAGGCGCGTCGCGCTGGTGCTCGCCAACTCGGCCTATCAGCACGCGCCGTCGCTCGCCAATCCCGTCAATGACGGGGCGGTGATGGCCAAGACGCTGAAGGAGGCCGGTTTCGACGTCGTCGAGTCCCGCCACGATCTGTCCGCCCAGGATACGCGGCGTGTGCTGCGCGACTTTGCCGACGCGACCCGCAGTGCCGACATTGCCGTGGTTTACTACGCCGGTCACGGCATCGAGGTCGAAGGCTCCAACTATCTGATCCCCGTCGACGCCAAGCTCGAGCGCGACACCGATGTCTACGACGAGGCGCTGTCCCTCGACCGCGTCCTGGTCGCGGTCGAGCCCGCCAAGCAGCTCCGCCTCGTGATCCTGGACGCCTGCCGCGACAATCCGTTCGGCAAGACCATGAAGCGCACGATTGCTTCGCGCGGCATCGGCCGCGGCCTTGCCCAGGTCGAGCCGACCAGCCCCAACACGCTGATCGCCTATTCGGCCAAGGCCGGCTTCACGGCGCAGGACGGCGACGGCGCCAACAGTCCCTTCACGGTTGCGCTGTCGAAGCATCTGACGACGCCGGGCCTCGATGTCCGCCGTGCTTTCGGCTTCGTGCGCGATGACGTGCTCAAGTCGACCGGCAACAAGCAGGAGCCGTTCGTCTATGGTTCGCTCGGCGGCGACGACGTCCCGCTGGTGCCGGTCAAGGCGGTGGCCGCAGCGCCTGTGGCGAATCCGCAGGCCGACATCCGCCGCGACTACGAGCTCGCGCTCCAGGTCGGCAACAAGCCGGCGTGGGAAGCCTTCCTCGCCCAGCACCCTGACGGCTTCTATGCGAACCTCGCCAAGCTGCAGATCGACAAGATCCAGGCCGAGCAGGCCCATGCGGCGGCGATCGAGAAGGCGAAGCAGGCCGAGGCCGAGCGCGATCGTCTTGCCGCTCTCGGTGCGCAGAAGGATGCGCAGGCCAAGGCCGCGGCTGAGGCGAAAGCCGCCGAACAGGCACAGCTCGCCGCGCAGAAGGCGAAGGAGCAGGCGCAGCAGCAGGCGGCCGCCGCCGAGCAGCAGCGCGTCAATCTCGCCGCCTCGGCGCCGAGCACCGCGCCGGCCAGCACCGCGAGCCCCGCCGGCACCAACGTTGCCTCGCTGACGCCCGCGACCACGCCGGCTGATCTCAGCCGTTCGGTGCAGACCGAGCTTGGCCGCGTCGGCTGCTTCTCCGGTCAGGCCGACGGCAACTGGAATACGTCCTCGCAGCGCTCGCTCTCGCAGTTCAACCGCTATGCGGGCACCAAGCTCGACGTGAAGGTCGCGAGCACCGACGCGCTCGACGTGGTCAAGTCAAAACCGTCGCGGATCTGCCCGCTGGTCTGCGAGCACGGCTTCAAGGCCGACGGCGACAAGTGTACGAAGATCGTCTGCCGTGAGGGCTATGCGGTCAACGACGACAATGAGTGCGAGAAGCAGCGCGCGGCAAAGCCGGCCAAGCCCGCGACCGCGAAGCGCGATGATGGCGATGAACGACCCGCCCGGCAGCGTCGCCAGGCCGGCGGTGCGGCTGCGGGCGGTTATGGTGCCGCTGCGGGCATTGCTGCCGCCGCCGGTGCCAGCCGTCCCTCGGGTGGGCAGGTGTTCTGCAACAGCGGCGGTTGCCGTCCGGTCAGCCGCGGCTGCCATCTCGAATTTCGGGGCGGCGGCGGTCCCGGCAACGACGCCAATGTCGAGGTTTGCCGCTGACACCACTGGGTCGTCCCGGCCTAGTGCGCAATTGCGCACGGGGGCCGGGACCCATAACCCCAGGGAGCGGTTTGGCGAAGACTACAAGTTATTAAGTCTTCGCCGGTACTCGCACCGGCCGAATGCGATAGATCACGCGGTATGGGTCCCGGCCTTCGCCGGGACGACGTCAAGCCGAAATCGCGCTCGCCGCGATGTTGACCGTCAGCGCCAGCAAGGCCGTGTTGTAGATGAAGGACACGATACCGTGGGCGGTGGCGGTGCGGCGGATGGTCTTGTCGGTGATGCCGACGTCGGAGACCTGTGCGGTCATGCCGATCACGAAGGAAAAATAGACGAAGTCCCAATAGTCGGCGTGGTCTTCCTTGTCGCCGCTCGGAAACTGCAGGCCGCCCGGCTTGGCGTTCCTGTAATAATCATGGGCGTAGTGTAGCGCGAAGGTCGTGTGCACGGCGGCCCATGACAGTGCGATCGTGGTGATCGCGATGGTCAGCTCCAGCACCCCGCGATGTGGCGTGCCGAGCTCGGAGACGATCGCCGCGATGCTGGCGAAGGCGCCGATTGCCGTCACCAGCAGGATCACGAAGCGGCCGTCGTCCTGCATCGCGGCGGCGCGACGGATGTGCTGGTGGTCGTTGCACAGCATCATCGCATAGACCAGCACGAGGTAGACCGCGATCAGCGCATCCCAGCCGAACAGCAGCCGCGTCACCAGCCGGTGCGAGCCCGGCAGCAGCAGGCTGACCAGGATGCCGGCCGCGAGCGCGATGAAGGTCCGCGGCCGTGCATAGATCAGCCGCACCGGCCGCGACATTTTGCGGAAGCGGACGAGGACGGGATCTTCTTTGCCCTCGACCGCCATCGGTCTACGTCAGCTCTTCCGCTCGGCGACGAAGCGCGCCGCGGCTTGCAGCACGGCAGCGCGATCGCCAAAGATCGACACGGCGCTGTCGGCGCGCGCCAGCAGGTCGCGCACGCGCTGCTTGGCGCCTTCGATGCCGAGCTGGGTGACGAAGGTGGTCTTGCCGAGCGCGGCATCGGCGCCGGCCGGCTTGCCGAGGGCTGCCGCATCGCCTTCGACGTCGAGCAGATCGTCGGCGATCTGGAACGCTTCGCCGAGCGCGCGGCCGTAATCGTCGAGCGCCTGATATTCTTTCTGCGAGGCCTGGCCGAGGATCGCGCCGGCGATGCAGCCGTAGCGCAGCAGCGCGCCGGTCTTCATCTGCTGAATGCGGGCGACATCGATCGGCTCGTTGCCGCCGAAGCGGCCTTCGCCGGCGAGATCGAGGATCTGGCCGCCGACCATGCCGCCGATGCCGGCGCAGCGCGCCAGCGCGCGCGTCAGCAGCAGCCGCACATTGGCGTCGCGATGGATCTCGTCGCGGGTAACGATGTCGAAGGCGAGCGTGAGCAGGCCGTCGCCGGCAAGGATCGCGGTCGCATCGTCGGTCTGCTTGTGCAGGGTCGGACGTCCGCGGCGCAGGTCCGAATTGTCCATCGCCGGCAGATCGTCATGGATCAGCGAATAGCAGTGGATGCATTCGAGCGCGGCGCCCACCAGCAGCGCGGCTTCGCGCGGCACGCCGAACACCGCTGCGCTTTCGACCACCAGGAACGGCCGCAGGCGCTTGCCGCCGTTGAGGCTCGAATAGCGCATTGCGTCCATCAGTCGCTTGGGCCGGGCGATCTCATCGGGCAGGATGTCGTCCGACAGCAGGCGCCCGAGCAGGGCTTCGGTGTCATCAGCGGTCTTGTCCAGACGTTTGGCGAAATCGGACGGGGACGTGCCGGTCATCAAGAAAGGCTCCAGAACTAAAATTCGGCGGGACAATCCTTTATGCGCCCGCCCCAGTCAATCGTTTGGAAGGCCTAAAAAGTGCTGGAAAAGGCCCGAATTATCACAGACTTAATGGTCCAGCCCGTGGCCGCGGTTCAGTTTGTGCCGGAAAGGTCGATTTGCGCATCGTCAAAATCCTGCTGGTGGTGCTCGCGGTCGTGGTCCTCGCGCCCTATGTGATCGCGCCGTTCTACCGCACCGGCCATCCGGTTTCGACGCTGATGGCCTGGCGCAGCTTGCGGGGCGCGCCGATGCAGCGGGAGTGGATCGATCTGGCCGACATGTCGCCGTATCTGCCGCGCGCGGTGGTGGCGGCCGAGGACGCCCATTTCTGCAAGCATCGCGGCGTCGATTGGGGCGCGCTCCGCGAGGCGATCGACGATGCGAAGGAGGACGGCACCCCCTTCCGGGGCGCCTCCACCATCACCCAGCAGGTGGCGAAAAACCTGTTTCTCTGGCAGGGGCGGGACTTCGTCCGCAAGGCGCTCGAATTCCCGCTGGCGCTGTGGATCGACCTGGTCCTGCCCAAGCCGCGGATTCTGGAAATTTACCTCAACATCGCCGAGCTCGGTCCCCAGGGCCAGTTTGGGGTCGAGGCGGCCAGCGCCTATGCCTTCGGCAAATCGGCCGAAAACCTCTCGCCCCGGGAGGCCGCGCTTCTGGCCTCGATCCTGCCGAATCCGGTCAAACGCAGCGCCCGGACCCCGGGACCGGGTGTCCGGCGGCTGGCGGCCACCTATATGGCGAGGGGGCAGACGAGCTCGCTTGTGACCTGCTGGCGGGAAAATCGCTGATTTCGGGCCCTTTTCGGACGTATTTTCCGGTCCAAGAGCCTAGCTTTACGGCCAACCTTCCTCTATAAGCCCGGCCTTGATCGGCATTCAGCTCGCCTCGTATTGCGGGTGCTGAGCCGTCCCCTCGCGGACGATGCCCTGATGAACACCAATCCCTAGAGGATATTGAAATGGCCGTTCCGAGAAGAAAAACCTCGCCGTCGCGTCGTGGCATGCGCCGCTCGGCAGACGCCATCAAGAAGCCGACCTATGTGGAAGACAAGGACTCCGGCGAGCTCCGTCGTCCGCACCATCTCGACCTCAAGACCGGCATGTACAAGGGCCGTCAGGTCCTGAAGAAGAAAGAGTCCTGAGGTCGGACTCTTCTTCGGGCAGGGTTATCCTCAATCAGGATGACGTGACCTGCCTGATTTCGGCCAACCCATGAGATATGACGGTGACGGCGGCGGAGCGAATGCTTCGCCGCTGCATTGTTCTGTCCGGATATCTTGATCGAGAAGGCACTTCGCCGATGGTCGGTTTCCCGCTGCTTCTGATTCCGCTCGCGGTCTACAACATCATCGCCTTCCTGATGCCCAGCGTGTCCTTCTCGGACGTGCTGTTCAAGGTGCCGATGATCACGGGCGAGACCTGGCCGGTCACGCTCGCCGATCTCCTGCTCGCGCTCGGCGTCGTGCTGCTGCTGCTCGAGGTGGTCAAGGGCGCGCGGCCCGGCTCGAAATTCCTGATGGATCATCTGCTGTCGCTGATCATATTCGGTGCTGCCGCCGCCGAATTCGTGATGTGGCCCAAATTCGGCAACTCCACCTTTTTCCTGCTGGTGCTGCTGGCGATGGCCGATTTCCTCGGCGGCATCGCCCAGCGCACGCGCCGCCGCGTTACCTATGTCGCCGAGACGACAGTACCGGCGCCGCGCAAGGCCAAGCGCCGGGCCGAACCGCCGGCCGATGAAGTTGTGGCCGAGCCCAAGTTCGAGCCGGTCTCCACGCAGCAGGAAACGCCGGCCGCGCCACCCGCGCCCACCGCGCAGTCGGTCGCCGAATCCGTGCTGATGGACCATCCGGCGCCGAAGCCGGCGAGCCCGCCGTCGCCGGAAATCCCCTCGCCGCATTTGCAGCCGGGCAACGGCACGCCGCCGTCCCCCGACGCGCCGCCGCGCTGATTTCTCTGCATTCGCTCGCATCTCACCGCGGCGACAGTGTGCTCCCTCGCCCCTTCTTACGGGGAGAGGGTTGGGGTGAGGGGCCTCTCTCCACGGACGATATAGCCGTGGGACCTGTACCCCCTCACCCGGATCGCAAGAGCGATCCGACCTCTCCCCGCAGGCGGGGAGAGGTAAGAAGCGCCGTCTCACTTCAAATCAATCTCAAGCCACCTGCCGCGTGCGGGCGGTGACGCTTCCGAGCGGACGCTTGCTGCCATAGGCTATCCGCGCATCTTCGGACGAGGCGCGGCGGAGCCGACTGGCCTGGGGCAGGTGCTCGGCGTTGGCGATCAACTGAGTGACGAAGCTCGGATCGGGGCGGGCCAGCGGCACCTTGTGGAGCCATTGCACAGTCGGGATCAGCGGCACCAGGGCCGTGCCCATGCTGCCTGCCGCCTCATCCGATCGATCAGTACTCAACATCGCGATCACCGTTGATCCGGCGGCACTGTCGCGTTTCGGGACGCGAACCGCCGGTGCGTGTCAGTACTCGCAAGGCCTATGCCGGGCGGGCCGGTTTGGTTCCCTGGTCACTTCACAACGTGGTTTCCAAATTGTTTATCAACTTTGCCTAGGGTCGAAGGCGAATCTGGCTCTATCCTGTGCCGGCTCAGGACTCCCTGCTGTCCCGAAATGAGGCGATTTTGACCCCCGCATTGCCGCAAGCCTCCGACATCCTGGCCGCCCTCGGCCAGGCCGTGTTCGCCTGGGACATCGCCAGCGATGCCATTGTCTGGGGCGAGCAGGTCAGCGCCGTCTTTCCCGGCATCCCCCCTGAGCGGCTCGCCACCGGCGCCGAATTCGCCAAGCTGATCGAGCCCGCGCAGTCACTGCGGACCGCGGCACTGGCGCAGACCTCCCCCGTGCACGGCACCGACGGCACGCCCTACCGCGTCGAGTACGGCGTGCGCATGAGCGCCTCCGACCCCGTGGTCTGGATCGAGGAGACCGGCCGCTGGTTTGCCGGCGCCGACGGCCGCCCCACGCGCGCGATCGGCTCCATCCGCATCAACAATGAACGCCACGCCCGCGACGAGGAATTGACCAAGCTCGCCCGGCTCGATCCGCTGACCGGCGAACTCAACCGCTCCCATCTGATCGCGGCGCTGGCCGAGGCGATCGAGGAGACGACCCGCTTCCGCTCGACCGCGGCCTTCATGCTGGTCGGCATCGATCATCTGGCCCGCGTCAACGATGCTTTCGGCTTCGATGTTGCCGACGCGGTCATCCTCGACATCGCCAAGCGCATCCGCTCGCGCCTGCGCGGCGGCGACGTGCTCGGGCGCTTCTCCGGCAACAAGTTCGGCCTGATCCTGAAGAACTGCACCATCGACGACATGAACGTCGCCGCCGAGCGTTTCCTCGCCGGCATCCGCGACGAGGTGGTGCCGACGAAATCGGGTCCGGTCTCGGTCACCGCCTCGATCGGCGCGGTGAGCCTGCCGCGCTATGCCCGCAATACCGACGAGGCGGTCAATCGCGCCCATGAGACGCTGGATGCCGCCAAGCGCCGCCGCGCCGGCTCGTTTGCGGCCTGGCGTCCGGATGCCACGCGTGATGCGCAGCGTCGCGTCAACATCCGCGTCACCGACGAGATCGTCACCGCGCTAAACGAGCGCCGCATCAAGCTTGCCTACGAGCCGGTCGTGTCGGCCGTCTCGCGCCAGCGCGCGTTCCACGAATGCCTGGTGCGGATGGACCAGGGCGACGGCCAGGTGCTGCTCGCACCCGACATCGTGCCGGTCGCCGAGCGGCTCGGCCTCATCCGCCTGGTCGATCACCGCGTGCTCGAGCTGGTGGTCGCCGAGCTCGCGGCTGCGCCCGATGTCAGTCTCAGCCTCAACATCTCGCCCGACACCACCATGGATCCGGACTGGTGGGCGGGCATCGAGTCGCTGATGCTGGCCCATCCCGGGGTCGCCGAGCGGCTGATCGTCGAGATTACCGAGACGGTCGCGATCCAGGACATCGATGACGTGCGCGGCTTTGTCACGCGGCTGAAGAATTTCGGCAGCCGCATCGCCATCGACGATTTCGGCGCCGGCTACACTTCGTTCCGAAACCTGCGCAAGCTTGGCGTCGACATCGTCAAGATCGACGGCGCCTTCGTGCAGAACATCACGCACTCCGCCGATGACCGCGCCTTCGTCCAGACCCTGCTCGACCTCGCCCGCCGCCTCGACATCAAGACCGTCGCCGAATGGGTGCAGGACGAAGAGGCCGCAAACATGCTGCGCGACTGGGGCTGCGACTACATCCAGGGCCGTCTGATCGGACTTGCTTCGGCCGACCGCCCGTGGAGTGTGGCGGCCGACAGCGTATTGCCGGCGGCAAGCTGAGACATCGTAGGGTGGGTTAGCCGGCGGCTGCGCGAAGCGCAGACCGGCGGTGTAACCCACCACTTTTGTCGCGCGCGAGAAAAGGTAGATTACGCCTTCGGCTAATCCACCCTACGTTTGCACCTACGCCACACAGACCCCCGGCACCGCGACCTTCTGAAACAGATGCGGGCTCGCGACGGCGGAAGCGGGGTAGTCCGCGATCTTCGCGCGGAACTCCGGGTGGGTGAACGCCGCACGGAAATGCGCATTGGTCTCCCAGACCGCGTAGTTGAGATAGGTCGGATTGTCGCCGATCGCGCGGTGGAGCTGGGTCGAGATGAAACCCGGCTGCCGCTTCATGAAGGCGGCATCGTCCTGCCAGCTCTTCAGGAAGACCTGCTCATCCGCCGCATCCAGCGTGAACAAATTGACCAGCACCACGGGGCCGGCATCGAGCGCGATCTGGCGGTCGATCGGAAAACTCGGGTCGAGCGGACGCATCTGGGGCATGGCATCACTCCGTGTAAATTGGTATCATCATGTCAATTCGACAATACGTGACGTAGACATTTGACATGATGATGTCAAGATAGGACGATCATTACAAATGAGCAAAATCAAGCGGACCCCGGCGGGCGAGGCCATGACCGGCTTCATTCTCGAGCTGTTCCGGGTCAACGGCCTGCTCCTGACCGCCGGCGACCGGCTGGTCGCCGCGCTCGGCCTCACCAGCGCACGCTGGCAGATCCTGGGGGCGATCGTCGCTGCCGAGCGTCCGGAGCCCGTGGCCTGGCTGGCGCGCAATCTCGGCGCCAATCGCCAGAATGTGCAGCGGATCGTCAACGATCTCGAGCGGGATGGCCTCGTTGCCTTCGAGACCAATCCGCATCACCGCCGGGCGCAGCTCGTGGTGCTCACCGACAAGGGCAGGCAGGTCTTTGATGCCGCCGGCCGTCTGCAGGCCCCTTGGGTCAACGGCTTGGCGGACGGCTTGTCAGTGAAGGAGATCGAGGCGGCCCATCGTGTGATCGGCGCTCTGCGCGACCGGCTGGAGGCCGGCGAGGGGTGATTGCATCTTGCCTCTTGCGTAGATGCCGTAGGGTGGGCAAAGCGAAGCGTGCCCACCACCTCTCTCCAACTCAGGCAGATCGTGGGCACGGCGCATCCGCGCCTTTGCCCACCCTACGAAGTTTGAGCGGAGCGGCGAGGGGCGCGGCGTCTCAAGCCCCCTCATCCAGCGCCACCAGCTCGCGCTTCTTGCGCAGCGCGGGCAGCAGCGGCGCGATCAGCAGCACCAGTGCCAGCGTCAGACACGCCGCCGAGATCGGCCGCTGCACGAAGGTCCAGAGATCGCCCTGCGACAGGATCAGCGACTTGCGCAGATTGTTCTCCAGCATCGGCCCGAGCACGAAGGCGAGCACCAGCGGCGCCGGCTCGTAGCCGAGCTTGCGCATGAAATAGCCGACGATGCCGAATGCGATCATCACATAGACGTCGAACACGTTGTTGCTCGAGCAATAGACGCCGAGGATCGTGAACAGGATGATCAGGGGGAACAGGATGTTGTAGGGCAGCTTCAGGAGCTGCACCCACATGCCGATCATCGGCAGGTTGAGGATCAACAGCATCACATTGCCGATATACATGCTGGCGACGATACCCCAGAACAGGCCGGGGTTTTGCGTGATCAGCAGCGGGCCCGGCTGCAGGCCGTGGATGACGAAGGCTCCGAGCAGCAGCGCCATCACCACGTTCGGCGGAATGCCGAGCGTCATCAGCGGAATGAACGCGCCGCCGGCCGCCGCGTTGTTCGCGGACTCCGGTCCCGCGACGCCCTCGATTGCGCCATGGCCAAACCGCTCCGGCGTTTTCGACAGTCGCTTCTCCAGCGCATAGGACGCAAACGAGGCCACCACCGCGCCGCCGCCCGGCAGAATGCCGAGCAGGAAGCCGAGCAGCGTGCCGCGCGCCACGGGGCCGGCGCTCGCCTGCCAGTCCTCTTTGTTAGGCAGAAGCTGGGTGATCTTGGCGTTGATGATATCGCGCTTGATCGCCTGTTCGGTGTTGAGCAGCACCTCGGCGACGCCGAACAGGCCCATCACGACGGGCACGAGGCCGATGCCGTCGATCAGCTCCATGCGGCCGAAGGTGAGGCGCGGCTGCGCCGTGATGCTGTCGAGCCCGATCAGGCCGAGCACGACGCCGATGCAGGCCATCAGCAGCGCCTTCGGCATCGAACCTTGGGTCAGGAAGGTGAGCACGACGAGGCCGAGCACCATCAGGCTGAAATACTCGGCCGGGCCGAACGCGATCGCGATGCTGGCTAGCTTTGGGGCCACCAGCATCAGGGCGACCAGCGCGAACGTGCCGGCGATGAACGAGCCGAAGGCGGAGATGCCGAGTGCAGGGCCGGCGCGGCCTCGCTTCGCCATCTGGTGGCCGTCAATGCAGGTGACGACGGAGGCCGCCTCGCCGGGGATGTTGACCAGGATCGAGGTGGTCGAGCCGCCATACATCGAGCCGTAGTAAATGCCGGCCATCATGATGATGCCCGATTCCGGCGTGCCCGACAGCGTCACGGGCAACAGCAGTGACATCGCCGAGATCGGCCCGATGCCCGGCAGCACGCCGACCAGCGTGCCGATGAAGACACCGATGAAGCAGTAGAGCAGGTTGATCCCGGTCAGCGCGACGCCGAACCCATGCGCGACATTGGCAAGCGTGTCCATGCGGTCAACCGATTCCGAACAGGCCCGAGGGCAGCTGAATCAACAGCAGGCGCTTGAGCACCCACCACATCCCTGATGGCACCATCACGGCGATCGGGACCGCCAGCGTCCAGCGCACGGGATCGATCAGGCGCAACAGCAGCAGCATCAACGGAATCGACGACAACAGGAATCCCAGCGGCTCCAGCGCAAAGGAGAACGCGGTGAGGCAGGCGATGACGAGCAGCGGCTTGCTCCAGCGTACATTCTCCCAGCGCGAGGCCAGGGTCGGGCCGCCCTCGGTGATCGCCGAGATGATGATGGAGCCCGCGAACACGCACATCAGGATGCCCGTGTAGAACAGCACATAGCCGGAGCCGGGATCGTTGATGGTGCCGAGCTTGAGCTTCAGTCCCTGCCAGATCACGAAGCCGCCGAGTGCGAGCCCGATCAGCCCGCCCCAGAGCTCGGAGTTGGAGAGGCGGAGTTTGACGTTGGTTTGGTCGTTCATTCAAAGCACCTCTCGATCACCGTCACCCTGAGGTGGCCGCTTCTTCAGCGGCCCTCGAAGGGCGGCGGTGCCCCGATCCATCCTTCGAGGCGAGCCGCAAACGCGGCTCGCACCTCAGGATGACGCCAGCGCGTGTGGCAGCAGAACTTTACTTCTTCGCCAGCCCGAGCGTGTCGATCACCTTGCGCTCGGACTCCGTGACCTCGACGACGAACTTCTTGTAGTCCTCGGTGTTCTTGTAGTTCGGCACCATGTCGTATTTGGCGAGCGTGGCGATCACCGCGGGATCCTCGACCGCCTTCTTGAAGGCGTCGTGCAGCTTGGCGACGATTTTTGGATCCATGCCTTTCGGCCCCGCGATGCCGAACGGGGAATCATAGACCATGGGATAGCCGAGCTCCTTCAGCGTCGGCACATCAGGGTAGTTCGGCGACCGCGCGCCGGTCCACACCATCAGCAGCTTGAGCTTGCCGGCGTCGACCAGCGGCCGCCAGCCCGTCGAATCCGCCTGCAGCATCGTGTGCTGTCCCAGCACGGCAGCGTTGGTCTCGGCGCCGCCCTTGAACGGCACCTGCGTCAGCTTGATGCCGGACATCGCCGCGATCTGCTCCATGCCGATATGGAGCGAGGTGCCGGTGCCGGGCGTCGCATAGGTCACCTTGCCCGGGTTCGCCTTCGCGAACTCGACCACGTCCTTCCAGGACTTGAACTGCGACTCCGCGTTGGCGGTCACGCCGAACGTATAGCCGGTGAGGTGGACGATATAGGTGAAGTCCTTCGCCGGATCCCATGACACCTCCTGCATCAGGGGGAGGCGGAACACGGTGATCGGAATCTGCGAGATGGTGTAGCCGTCCGGCTTCGCTGCGGCGGCCATGGTCGCCGGTCCCACCGTGCCGCCGCCGCCGGCCTTGTTGTCGATCACGATCGGCTGCCCCAGCACCTTCGAGGCGCTGTCGGCGATCGCGCGCATCGAGATGTCGGTCGAGCCGCCGGCCGGCCACGGCACGATCAGCGTGATGGGTTTGCTCGGATACTCCTGCGCGCCGGCCGCGGTCGCGAGCAACGCGCCCACAACATGCATGGCGGCAAAGGCAATCGTCTTCAGCCCGTATCCCGACATCGAAACACCTCCCTCGCAGCGGTCTCGTTGGAACGCCGTTTCTCGTTGTTATGAGGGGATTGTCCTCGAAATCATGGGAGAAGAAAAGCGCATTGAACGGATCGCTCGCATGGGCGAGGCAGCGATCCCGGCGGAAACGAGGTGTGCGACAATTGGTCGTTTGGAGGTGTGCCGAGAGGCGGAATTTGAGGAGGCTACGCCACGCGCCGGACCGCGTTCAGCGTCTCGATGGTACGGCCGACCTCCGCCGCGGGGCACGGCTTGCCGAAATAATAGCCCTGCACCGCGGTGCAGCCGCATTCGCGCACGAAATCGAGCTGCTCCTCGGTCTCCACACCCTCTGCCGTGGTCTCGACCCCGAGCACGGAGCCGAGGCTTGCGATGGTGCGGACGATGGCAACGCTCTCCGGGCTTTCGCCGAGCGTGCCGACGAAGGAGCGGTCGATCTTGATGCGGTCGAACGGAAATTTGCGCAAATAGCTCAGCGAGGAATAGCCGACGCCGAAATCGTCGAGGCTGACGCGGACGCCGAGGGCGCGGAGCTGGTGCAGGATCTCGATCGTCGCCTCGCTGTCATCGAGCAGCGCCGTCTCGGTGACCTCGAGCTCGAGCCGCTGCGGCGGAAGGCCGGCTTCCGCGAGCGCGCTCGTGACCAGCGGCACCAGCCCGCGCGAGCGGAATTGCACCGGTGACAGGTTCACTGCGACGGTGACGTCGGGCCATGACGCCGCGGTGGCGCAGGCGGTGCGCAGCACCCACTCGCCGATCGGAACGATCAGCCCGTTCTCTTCCGCGATCGGAATGAATTCGGCGGGCGAGACCAGGCCGCGCGAGGGGTGTTTCCAGCGCAGCAGCGCCTCGAAGCCGGTGAGCTCGGATGAATCGAGCCGCAGCTGCGGCTGGAACACCAGATGGAATTGGCTGGACTCCAGCGCACGGCGCAGGTCGTGCTCCAGCGCGTGCCGGCTGCGCGCCTCTTCCTCCATCTCGGGCTCGAACAGCTGGTAGGCGCCGCGCCCCTTGGCCTTGGCCTGGTACAGCGCAAGGTCGGCGCATTTCATCAGCTCGTCGGCGTCCAAGCCGTGATCGGGCGCGATCGCGATGCCGACGGAGACGCCGACATGGATCGCCTGGCTTTCCAGCGGCGGCGGGTGGCCGATGATCTCGACCAGGCGGCGGGCGAGCTTTTCGGCCGATTGCGGCTGCGGGCCGCGCTGGAGTACGGCGAACTCGTCGCCGCCGAGGCGCGCGACGGTGTCATGCTCGCCGACATTCTCCTTCAGGCGCGCCGCGACCCAGCGCAGCAGCCGGTCGCCGGCGGCGTGGCCGAGGCGGTCGTTGACGGTCTTGAAATTGTCGAGGTCGAAGCACAGCACCGCCATTGCGCCGCCGGCAATCGCCACCTGGTTCAATCCCTCGCCCATCTTCTCGCGGAACAGGGTGCGGTTGGGCAAGTCAGTCAGGGAGTCGTGCCGCGCCATATGCGCGACGCGGGCCTGGGCCTTGTGGCGCTCGGTGACGTCCTCATAGGTGACGACCCAGCCGCCATGCTCCATCCGCTTGTGATTGAGCTTGATGATGCGGCCGTCGCTCAAATGGCGGTGCAGCGTGTGCTCGCCTTCGCGCAGCCGCTCGACATAATCGGCATAGAGCTTGGCCCCGGTCATGTTCGGATGCATGCCGAGCGCGCAACTGTGCTCCATGATCTCGCGCATCGAGATGCCCGGCTTCACCACGTCGGGCGACAGGCCGTACATCTCGATATAGCGGCGGTTACAGACGATCACGCGCAGGCTCGAATCGAGCATGCACAGGCCCTGGCTCATGTTGTTCAGGGCCGCATCGAAGCGCCGATACTGCTCGCTCAGCTCCTCGACTGCATGCTCGCGCTCGGTGATGTCCTCGTAGGTGGCGACGAAGCCGCCTTCGGCCAGCGCGCAGTAGCGGACCGAGATCACGGTGTCGTTCGACATGCGCCGGCGCATCGGCGAGCAGTCGCGGCTCGCGATCCGCGCGCGGGCGGATTCCAGGATCTGCTGCGGGCTGTATTCCGAGGCGAACGCACCGTTCGCGATCGATCGCTCGATCAGCTCGCCGAGATGCGTGCCGGGCCTCGTTTCCTCTGGCGAGAGCAGGTAGATCCTGCGATAGGTGGTGTTGCAGACGCGCAGGCGCATGTCGCTGTCGTAGAAGGCGAGCCCGTGCGCCATGTTCTCCAGCGCCGCGTCGAGGATGAAGTTCTGCTGCCGCAGCGTCTCCTCGTATTGCAGCCGTTCGGTGACGTCCTCGTGCACCGTCACCCAGCCCCCGTCGGGGAGGAAGCGCGAGACCGCCTGCACCATCCGCCCGTCGTAGCGCATCACCAGCAGGGTCTTCGCCTTCCGGGCACGCACGTCCTCGAGCCTGGTGACGTGGAATTCCTCCGCCGACATGCCCGCCATGTTGCCGCGCGAGAGCCAGTGTTCGATGGCCG
Organism: Bradyrhizobium liaoningense; assembly: GCF_018130825.1. GTDB lineage: Bacteria > Pseudomonadota > Alphaproteobacteria > Rhizobiales > Xanthobacteraceae > Bradyrhizobium > Bradyrhizobium liaoningense_B. Next base: position 309,542 of record NZ_JAFCJS010000003.1, read on the forward strand.
TGCTGTGCGCGACGCCGGGCTTCACGATGTCGGAGTCGAGATTGTAGAGCTTCAGGAAGCGCTCGTTGCAGACGACGACGCGGCTGTCGGCGTCATACATGATGAGGCCGTGCGACATGTTGGCGAGCGCATGCTGGCTGCGTTCGGTCTGCACGTGCAATTCTGCCTCGAGCCGGGCGAGGCGGCTGACGTCGTCGCAGATCGTCATCCAGCCGCCGCCGGGAAGCGGCTTGAGCTCCAGCGACATGACGAGGCCGCTCGCCAGCCGCTGCTCGGTCCGGAACGACTTGCCGCCCGCGATCTGCGCGATCCGCGCCGAATAGAGCGCATCGAGCTCGCTTTCCGGGAAGTTGCCGCGGCTCGCACTGTGCGCGAGCACCTGGCGGTAGCTCGTGCCGATGCGCACGATTTCGGCGGACAGATCGAACAGCGAGAGGTAACGCCGGTTGACCAGCACGATCCGGTTGTCGGCATCGTAGACGCAGACGCCTTGCTCCATGCGATCGAGCGCAAGCTGGCTCAGCGCGACCAGGGCCTCCGGGCTCTGCTCGCGGGGTGCACCAAGCTCGTTGTCGCAGGTCGATGTCATGGGGTCGGCATGATCTCGGCGGGCAATAGACTTAACGCAACGTAATTCCGCTGCCGAGGGTAGCGAAGAGGCGGGAAAATTCCCTTAAGCGCAGTAGTTTACGGAGCGTGACCGACGATGGAGAGAACTTGCTTGGTCCGCGAGAGTGCTGAGGCGCTTGCAAGCCAGAGTTGGCCGAGGGCCCAACAATTTCCGCCGCAGTGCCCCTACGGCCCGTAAAGCACGAGCTCTGTATCCGTGAGATCGGCGAGCTGCGGCCGGTGCGGGCCCTTGAAATATTTGCGGCCGCGCCGCTCGGTATAAATACCGGCGAGGCCCGGAATCGGGCCGTTGGCATCGACGGCCACCGAGATCTTGCCGAGCCGCAGCAGCAGCCGGCCGATGCGGCCGGCGCATTCGGCATACTCGGCGGGGCTGCGGCAGTAGATCAGCTTCATTGCGGGCGGCGCGATGAAGCCGCGGCGAATGCGCACCGGTTGCAGGATGAAGGGGAACGTTCCCTTCGGCGTGCGGCAGACGAGGCTGAGGCAATTGTAACGCGCATGCCGCGTCAGGAGCTCGGTCTCGTCCTGAGAGAGCCCGTCGATCGTCTTGGCGTGCTGCGAGATCACCTCGATCTTGCTCCAGCGTGGGGCGCGCGCCAGCGCCGGCACCGAGAAGAAGATGCCGCGGCAATAATTGCGAAAACCCTGGGCCTCGATGATCGGCCAGGTCCACGGCGCCGGGCTGATGTTGAGATAGGTGACGTCCTTGTGCCGCTGCGCGACCTTGGTCAGAAACGGAGCGTAGTTGCGGTAGGCCGGATCGACATACCAGCTCGACAGATTGCACTGGATGGCGGTCTCCTCGCCGTGCTTTCGCGTCGTGTAGATCAGCAGCAGCACGCCGACGGGCTCGCCGTCATTGTCGAGCATGTAGCCGAAGCGCGGATAGCCCTCCGGCACGGGCCGGAAGGCCTGCCGGCGCAGCCCCTGCATCCAGTATTCGCGTGAACGGCCGACGAAGCCGCGCGTCAGCAAGTCCGCGATCTTCTCGACGTCGGACTCGGTGATCTCGCGGCAACGGACCTTGGTATGGATCACGCTCGTCTTGCCCGTGGAAATGGTCGGCCTCGTTGGTCTATCGTTTCTGCATGATCTTTCCGGAAAGCCGCTTCGCGCTTTGCGCTAACGCGGCCCTTCGGGTTCGGATCATGCTCTAGCGCCAGCCCTCGCCATGGGCTTCAGTCGCGCGATGCGGCTGCAGGCCCAGCATGTCCCGCACCTTGGCGGGCCAGGCGGAAAGGTCGGTGCCGTGGGTGTGGAACATGGCGACGGCCAGGCGGTCCATGCCGAAGGCGACGCAGCCGGTGTGGGCCGGCTCGCCATTGGCGTCCTGGATGCCCCAGGTCGTGCCGAAATGCTCGCGGTGATAGTTGAAGCTCATGCAGGCGGTCGGCTGCTCCTCCGAGCGCAGCGGGATCAGCAGCTCGAACTTGAGCTGCTGCTGCTTCTGGCTCACCGCCTTCATCTGGCCGACGCGGCCGAAGAAGGGATCGCTGGCATAATCGACGCGGAAGGTCAGGCCGAGGTCGCGGGCGATCGCCTGCGCGCGCACCATCCAGCGTTCGCGGAAATCGGCGACGTCGTCGGGCGTGCCGATGCAGACATATTCGCGCATCCGGAACGATTGCAGCCGGTCGAGATGTTTCGACGGCTCGCGGCGGAAGCAGTCGGCGGCGACGTCGAAGCGCAGGCCGCCCTTCGGCAACTGGCCGCGGCTCGCCGCGATCGGGTAGACGGGATAGCAGGCCGCCGGCGACAGCACGAGGTCGGCCGGGGACAGTGACGTGGTCCAGTCGGCGCCCGCATCGAAGCGGCTCACCGCAGCGTTGATCTCGCGCTCGGTGCCGTGCAGGCCGCAGACGCAGCCGAGCAGGTTCGGGAAGCTCTTGAGATAGCCTGACTTCTCCAGCTGCGCGCGGCTCATCACCGGCGGGAAGCGCAAGGCTTCGGTGCCGGCTTCACGGTGGCTGGTGATCAGCGCGGCGAGTTTCTCGACGATGCCCTCATAGAGCGCGGTGCGGGCGTAGACGCCATCCGAGCCCATGCGGTGGAACAGCTTGTCGGCGAGATGATCGAGCGGATCAACGATCTCAGGCGCGGTTTCGGGCGAATTGGGGAGGACGGCAATATTCATGGGTCGATGTCCTGCTATCTCGAAATTGTTCTTGTTGCTCTGGTCGGGAAGGCACGTCAGTCATGAAGGCTCGACGGCACGCCGCTCATCAGCGTCGAGGTGGCGGCGTTGGCCAGAATACGGTCGTTGTTGATCATGATCGGCGACGACAGCACGTCGCGGAGGTGACGGCCCATGGTGAACTCGCCGTCGTTGCGGTAGCCGGAAAGGCCCGCGGTGCGCATCGCATGCATCACGGTCTCGACCGCGAGCTCGGAGGCCTGCACTTTCAGCAGCGTGATCGACGACTGGAAGTCGAGCGAGCCGAGCGCCCGCTCGTCATGCTCGACACGGGAGAAGGCATCGATGTTGGCGGAGATCAGCGCTCGCAGCTTGGCGAGCGACATCTTCGCGGCGGTGAAATGTGCAGCCGCCGGCGGCATCTGCCCGCCGGAGGTGCGGGCAGCCTTGCGGATGAAGGCCTGCGCACGCGTTACCGCTGCGGCCGCAATGCCGGCCCAGGCCGACGACCAGCACAGATGCGCGAACGGCGTCATGGTCTGCGCGTGAATCTTGTCGTAGGCTTCCGGGAAGACGCGGTCGGCGGGGCAATCGACCTTCAGCTCGAAACCGGTCGAGCAGGTGCCGCGCATGCCGAGCGTTTCCCAGCCCTGCGTCTGTTTCAGTGAATAATCGTCCTTGGCGAGCGCCAGCAGCACCTGGTCGGAGGCGGCGGCGTCCGTGGCGCGGCGGGCGATGGTGACGAGGCCGTCGGCCTCGGCGCCATAGGAGATCACGGTGGCATCGCGCATCAGCGAGACGGTGTCGCCGGCATGGTCGACGGCGGCGGCGCTGGCGCGGATGTTGCCGCCGTTCTGGCCTTCGGTGGTGGAGGAGGCGAGCAGCCACTGGTCGCGCGCGACCCGGCGCATCATGGTTTCCATCCAGGGAATGCCGTGGCCGTGCCTGACGACACAGGCGACCTTGGTCTGGTGCATCGCGTAGATCATCGCGGTCGAGGCGCAGGCGCGCCCGAGCGTGTAGCAGATGTCGGTGACGTCGTGGATGGAGGCGCCAAAGCCGCCGAATTCGACCGGGATCATCACGCCAAGCAGTTTTTGCTCGCGCGCAACCTCGAAAGCCTTGTGCGGGAAGCGGGCGTCGCGATCGACCGCGTCTGCGTCGGCCGCAGCCGCTGCGGCGGTCCGGACGGCGCGCTCGATGAGGGAGGGACCCTGCTCGAGGAAGCTGGCTTGCGTTTCGTCGACAGTAAGGACTGCTTCACGCACGTTCATACTCGTCCGCCTCCGGTTCGTCGTTCAAGACCGCCGGCATCATTCGCGATGCCGTGTAAAGCGATCCTCCGACCATCTTTGCTTGTGAGACGAGGCTACGGATTTAATTCAAATTCGTCGATGAAATAGAGGGTAAACGAAGTCCAATTCCGAATGGACAGTTAAGGTCCGGTTTTTCGCATCCCCCGGATTTCCGCGCTCGCGTTAGTGAACTGGAAGAGGCATGAATTTCAGACAATCTGAGTCATCGTTTACTAAGAAACGCGAAGTAATGGTGACGCCCATTGCGGGATCGGCCGTGCCTGCCCATCGTACCCGGCAGCCCGGTCCGACCTTTCATAGACAGATGGGAATTTACCGATGCAGGCCTTCGAACCCGAATTGCGCAATCGCATCATCAAGATGGTGAAGGGCATCCTTGCGCAGAACTCGCTGTCCGCCGACGTCAGCCCGTCGGCCAAGCTCGTCGACGTCGGCCTGACCTCGATGGACATGGTCAATCTCATGCTCGGCGTCGAAGCCGAGTTCGACTTCACCATCCCGCAGTCCGAGATCACGCCGGAGAATTTCCAGTCCGTCGAGACGCTGGAGCGGATGGTCGCGACGCAGCTGCGGCTGGCGACCGCGGCTTAGCCCCCACTGTCGTCCCGGCGTAGGCCGGGACCCATAACCACAACAGGTGGTTTGGCGAAGACGCGTTGCCCGGTACGCCTATCGTGCACCATCGATAGATCACGCGGTATGGGTCCTGGCCCCCCGCGCGCAATTGCGCGCTAGGCCGGGACGACGTCGAGTCTGAGGCGCTACCTTGCGCCCTCACAGCTGCGCCATCACCTCACCACCCCCGTTCCAAAACCGCCGTAAAACTGGCATAGCTTTAACCATGTCGCACGTGGCGAACAGGGTGGAGCGGGTATGACGCAGGCGGTATTGGGCATCATCGGTGGCTCCGGCATCTACGACCTGCCGGGTCTCGAGGGCGCGCGCGAAGAGGTGATCGAGAGCCCCTGGGGCGAGCCATCGGCTCCCTTAAGGCGCGGCTCCATCGCAGGCCTGCCGATCGTGTTCCTGCCGCGGCATGACAAGGGGCACCGGCTGTCGCCATCGGACATCAATTATCGAGCCAACATCGACGTGCTCAAACGGGCTGGGGTCACCGACCTGATCTCGCTCTCGGCCTGCGGCTCTTTCAAGGAGGAACTGCCGCCCGGCACCTTCGTTCTCGTCGACCAGTTCGTCGATCGCACCCACAAGCGCGAGAGCTCGTTCTTTGGCCGCGGCTGCGTCGCGCATGTGTCGATGGCGCATCCGGTCTCGCCGCGGCTGCGCATTCATCTGGCGGCAGCGGCGGAAGCCGAGGGACTCGCGATCGCGCGCGGCGGCACCTATGTCTGCATGGAGGGGCCGCAATTCTCCACCTATGCCGAAAGCATGACTTACAAGACGCTGGGCTATTCGGTCATCGGCATGACCAACATGCCCGAAGCAAAACTCGCGCGCGAAGCCGAGATCTGCTACGCCACAGTCGCGATGGTGACGGATTTCGATTGCTGGCATCCCGACCACGACGCCGTCACCGTGCAGGACATCATCCGCGTGCTGACGTCGAACGCCGACAAGGCCAAGGCGCTGGTGGCGCGGCTGGCGAAGGATTTTCCGCGCGAGCACGAGCCGTGCCCGATCGGTTCGGACCGTGCGCTCGACACCGCGCTGATCACGGCGCCCGAGGCGCGCGATCCCGAGCTCCTGAAGAAGCTCGACGCGGTGGCAGGGCGCGTGCTGCGGGCGTGATACGAAAGGCAGAATGCCATGAAGGTCGACGGCAAGCATTTCCGCAGCATCTGGCGCGAGCGTGACGGCTGGTCGGTCGGCGCGATCGACCAGCGTCGGTTGCCGCATGAGTTCATCGTCGCGCGTCTGACCTCGTGCGAGGACGCGGCGGTGGCCATCCGCGACATGCTGGTGCGCGGCGCGCCGCTGATCGGCGCGACCGCGGCTTATGGCATGGCGCTCGCCATGCGTGAGGACGCTTCCGACGCCGGCCTGAAGCGCGCCTACGACACGCTCGTCGTGGCGCGGCCGACCGCGATCAATCTGAAATGGGCGCTGGACGAGATGCGCACCGCGCTCGCTCCGATCGATCCGCTGGAGCGGGCGGAAGCCGCCTATGCCCGTGCCGACGAGATCGTCGAGCAGGACGTCGAGATCAACCGCGGCATTGCCGGCAACGGCCTTGCGCTGATCGAGGCGATTGCGGCGAGGAAGCCGGGCGAGGTGGTCAACGTGCTGACCCATTGCAACGCCGGCTGGCTCGCCACCGTCGACTGGGGTACCGCGACCGCGCCGATCTATCTCGCGCATGAGCGCGGCATCAAAATCCATGTCTGGGTCGACGAGACCCGTCCGCGCAACCAGGGCGCCTCGCTCACCGCCTGGGAGCTCGGCCATCACGGCGTGCCGCACACGGTCATCCCCGACAACACCGGCGGGCATCTGATGCAGCACGGCATGGTCGATCTTGCCATCGTCGGCACCGACCGCGTCGCCGCCAATGGCGATGTCTGCAACAAGATAGGCACGTATCTCAAGGCACTGGCCGCGCATGACAACGGCGTGCCGTTCTACGTCGCGCTGCCGTCGCCGACGATCGATTTCGCTGTCCATGACGGCATTCGCGACATTCCGATCGAGCAGCGCAGCGGCGTGGAGGTCACCGACATGACCGGCCGCACCGCGGACGGAAGGCTGGAGACGGTGCGAATCGTGCCTGAGAACTCGCCGGTCGCGAATTATGCGTTCGACGTGACGCCGGCGCGCCTCGTCACGGGCCTCATTACCGAGCGCGGCGTGCTGAAGCCGGATCGAGACTCCCTGGCGGCTGCGTTCCCGGAGCGCACCGCCGCCGCTGCGAAGTAGGCTCTCGTAGGGTGGGCAAAGGCGCGGAAGCGCCGTGCCCACAATCTGCTTGTGGTGGGCACGCTTCCGCCGTCGCTCTTCGAGCTATGGCGGACAAGTCGCTTTGCCCACCCTACGGCTGCCGAATAAATTGCGCTAGCTCAGCTTCAGCCCCGTCGCCGCTTCAAGCTCAGCGATTGCCTGGGCGCCACTCGTCACCTTGATCGTGGTCATGCCCATCTCGCGCGCGGGCTTCAGATTGACGCCGAGGTCATCGAGATAGATGCAGGCCTTCGGATCGACCTTCAGCGTCTCGACCATCAGCCGATAGATGCGCGGGTCGGGCTTGCGCAGGCCGATCTTGGCGGATTCGATGACGTGGTCGAACAGCACCATGACTTCGGCGATGTAGAGCGAGCGCCCGGTCATGCTGCCGATGGCGTTCGCCGGCAGATTGTTGGTGATGCAGCCGGTCTTGAATTGCGCCTTGATCCGCTTCAAGGCCTCGACCATTTCGGGCCGCAGATCGCCCTGAAGCAGCGGCAGCACATCGCGGCCGCGCACCTCGGCACCGAGTGCGAGTGATTCCTCGGCGAACAAACGATCGAACGTCTCGATATCGACTTCGGCGCGCTCGAACCTGGCCCAGGCGTTTTCCAGGTGATTGGCGGCGTTGGTGCGCCGGATGATGTCGGCGGGCAGGCCACGCTCGGTCTCGAACCGCGTGAACGCCTCGAACGGCGAGCTCGTCAGCACGCCGCCAAAATCAAAGATCACCGCCTCGATCGCCAATATCCTGCCCTCGTCAATTCCTTTCCAAGAGGGCTAGCATGCGCTATCGGCAAGGGCCAGCCCGAAGCACTCCGCCGCCTCCATCGATGCCGAAGCGTGTTCCCATGAAGAAGCTTGCCGTCCTCATCGCAGCCGCGCTGCTCGCCACCCCCGCTTACGCCATCGTCGGTGGCGGCACGCCGCAGGCCGACGGTGTCGCGCGCGCCGTCGTCACCATCGTCGGCTCGCGCGGCAATTTCTGCACCGGCACGCTGATTGCCCCGAAGGTCGTGCTGACGGTCGCTCACTGCGTCCAGCCCGGTGCCGACTACAAGATCGTCGATCGCGGCGCCGACGGCGCGCCGCAATTGCTGAACGTCCGCACCGTCGCGATCCATCCGAGCTTCAACATGCAGGCGATGCAGTCGCATCGCGCCACCGCTGACGTGGCGCTGCTGCAACTGGAAATTCCACTCAAGGGAAAATCGACGGTGCCGATCGGCATGCCGACTATTCCGATCCAGGTCGGCAGTCGCTTCGTCATCGCCGGTATCGGCGTCACCGTGCGTGGTGACGGCAAGAGCGGCGGCGCCACGCGTGTTGCCGGCCTCATCGCGACAGGTCAGCCCGGCACGTTGCAAATTCGCCTGGTCGATCCCGTAACCAACGGAGTTCGTGACGGAATTGGCGCCTGCACCGGCGATTCCGGCGGTCCTGTGTTCGAGGACAAGCCGAATGGCACGATGCTTGTCGGCCTCATCAGTTGGTCCACGGGACCGAACGGTGCCGCCGGCTGCGGCGGCCTGACCGGTGTCACGCCGCTCACGCTCTATCGCGACTGGATCTTGCAGACCGCGCGGAGCTGGGGTGCGGCGCTGTAGTTTGACCGCGACTTGATCTATGTCATTTTGAGGCGGAAGTGCGATGGGCGACCATGCCTGTCGCGGAGGAAACGCGCCGTCCGGTCAAGGACGGCCACAAAAACAAGCAAGGCATAGAAGCAACAATGAATGTCGCTGTACGCAGTCACGCCACCACCAAGCAGGCCTCGGAACATTTCGACGTGCTGATCGTCGGCGCCGGCATCTCCGGCATCGGCAGCGCCTATCATATCGAAAAGCAGCTGCCGGGTACGAGCTACGTCATCCTCGAAACGCAGGCGACGTTCGGCGGCACCTGGAGCACGCATCGCTATCCCGGCATCCGCTCGGACAGCGACCTCCATACCTTCGGCTACAGCTTCAAACCCTGGGTCGGGCCGCCGATCGCGACCGCCGAGGAGATTCTCTCCTACATGAAAGAGGTGATCGACGACAACGATATCGCCCGCCACATCCGCTACAAGCACAAGATCAATTCCGCGAGCTGGTCGAGCGAACAGAATCTCTGGACCATCGAGGCGACGACCACCGATACGGGCGAGGCAAAGATCTTCACCACGAACTTCCTCTGGATGTGCCAGGGCTATTACCGCCATTCGGAAGGCTACACGCCGGAATGGAAAGGCATGGACCGCTTCAAGGGCCGCATCGTCCATCCGCAGACCTGGCCGGACGATATCGACCTCGCCGGCAAGAAGGTCGTTGTGATCGGCTCGGGCGCGACCGCGGCGACGCTGGTGCCGAACATCGCGGACAGTTGCGCCCACGTCACCATGCTGCAGCGTTCGCCGACCTATTTCCGTCTCGGCCGCAACGCCATCGAGATCGCCGAGGAGTTGCGCCGGCTTCAGGTCGACGAGGAATGGATCCACGAGATCGTGAGGCGCAAGATTCTGTTCGAGCAGGACGCGTTCACAAAACTCTGTCTGGCCAAGCCCGAGCAGGTCAAGAAGGAGCTGATCGGCCAGATCAGTGCGGTGCTCGGTCCCGACTACGACGTTGAGACGCATTTCACCCCGTCCTATCGGCCGTGGCGGCAGCGCATCGCCTTCGTGCCGGATGCCGATCTGTTCAAGGGCATTGCCAGCGGCAAGGCCTCCGTCGTCACCGACGAGATCGAATGCTTCGTCGAGAACGGCATCCAGCTCAAATCGGGCAAGCTGCTGGAAGCGGATGTCATCGTCACCGCGACCGGCTTCAATCTCTCGGCGCTCGGCGACATCGCCTTCGAAATCGACGGCAAGCCGCTCGCCTTCGGCGACACCGTCACCTATCGCGGCATGATGTTCACGGGCGTGCCGAACCTGGTCTGGGTGTTCGGCTATTTCCGCGCCAGCTGGACGCTTCGCGTCGACCTCGTCGCCGATTTCGTCTGCCGCCTGCTCGGCCACATGAAGGCCAAGGGCAAGAAGAAGGTCGAGGTGAGCTTGCGCCCCGAAGACCACAACATGCCGATCCTGCCCTGGATCGACCCGGAAAACTTCAACCCCGGCTACATCATGCGCAACATGAACCTGCTGCCCAAGCGCGGCGACAAGCCGGAATGGCAGCACAGCCAGGACTACTGGACCGAGAAGGACGAGATCCCGAAGACGGATCTGGACGACAAGGCGTTCGTGTACGGGTGAGGGGACGCCGCGCCCTCAAATGTCGTCCCGGCGCAGGCCGGGACCCATAGCCACAGGCAGCCGTTTGGCGAAGATACGTCGTTCGGAACTGCGACTTTCCGGAATAGAGAGATCACGCGGTATGGGTCCCGGCCTTCGCCGGGACGACACCGAATGAGTCGAGACGCCAACCGTCCAATCAATGGTGTCGTCCTGGCGAAAGCCAGGACCCATTACCCCAAGCAGTGGTTGTGACGTGAGCTGGTAACCTCGAGTCTTCGCCAAACCATGCCCTGTGGTAATGGGTCCTGGATCTGCGCTCCGCTTCGCTGCGCTTGTCCAGGACGACGGCTGTGGCGGCGTCACGAATTCCGTCGCGTCGCATTCGCCGCAATCGCGGCGGCTGCCGTCCGGTTCTCCACGCCGAGCTTGGCGTAGATCTGCTCGAGATGCTTGTCGACCGTGCGCGGGCTGAGGCCCAAAATCTGCGCGATGTCGCGGTTGGTCTTGCCCTTGCTGAGCCAGGCCAGCACCTCGCCTTCGCGCGTGGTGAGGCCGAGCTCGCTGGTGAACTCGGGCGGCAGCGCCGTGCCGGCCTCCTTGGAAAGCCGCAGCAGGAATTCGTTCGGCGCGGTCTCGCCCATGTAGTAGAACCGGAGCTGCGGATTGTCGGGCAGGGAGGCGGCTTGCGACTTCGCGCTTCCTTTGCCCTTGGCCTGCTCCAGCCATTGCAGCAGTGACGGCGGCAGGACGAAATCGTCGGCCTGCGCGCCGTGATGATCGGCCAGCAGCTTCTGGGCCTGCGGGGTCGCCCAGAGCAAATTGCCCTGCCGGTTGACCGCGAACAGGAACCGGCCGGAGACGTCGAGCGCGGCACGCGCGCTCTGCGTCAGGCGGGCGTTGCCGAGATGGACGCGAATGCGCGCCAGCATCTCCTCGATCACGATCGGCTTGGTCACGTAGTCGACGCCGCCAGCGTCCAGCCCGCGCACGATGTGCTCGGTCTCGGCAAGACCCGTCATGAAGATCACGGGGACGTTGGCAAGGCCCGCATCGCGCTTCAGCCGGCGGCAGGTCTCGAACCCGTCGATCCCGGGCATCACGGCATCGAGCAGCACGATGTCGGGCGTGATTTGGTCGACGATGCGCATCGCGCTCGCGCCATCGAGCGCCACCATGACCGTCATGCCAGCGCCGTCGAGCGCATCGGTGAGCAGCCGCAGCGTCTCGGGCGAGTCATCGACAACGAGCGCGACGTCGCGCTTCTTTGGTTCAATGCTCATAAGCATGCAACGTCTTCAATGTGGCCATGTACTGGTCGAGATCGAAGCGATCGACCAGCGACCGCATCTGCGCGACGAAGTCGGCATGTTCCGGATGCTCGCTGCCGATCTCATCCAGCTTCAGCTGGATGCCCTTGACGTATCCGATCTGGCCGAGCCCGATCAACGCCTCGATATGCCGCGCCGGCGGCCGTGAGCCGCTCTCGGGCCGCCAGAACGGCACCGCGATCTCGCCCGAGCCGTACTGCCATTCGATCTTGAGGAGCTGGCGGATCGTCTCCAGCAGCCGCGGAATGTCGATCGGCTTCATCAGGTAGCCGTCATGGAACGGCTGCGCCAGCGGCGTGCCGTGCGCTTCCAGCGCACTCGCCGAGACCATCAGGATGCGCGCCTGATGATGGCCGCTGGCGCGCAAGGCTTCTGCAACGGCCCAGCCGTCCATGGCCGGCATGGAGATGTCGAGCAGGAACAGATCGGGACGGCAATGTTGCGCAAGTGCCAGGCATCCCGCGCCGTCGGGCGCGCTGAGCAGGATGAAGCCGAGCGGCGTCAGCACCTCGCGCAGGAGGTCGCGATGCACGGGGTCGTCGTCGGTGATCAGGATGGTCTTGCGCGCACCGTGATAGCCGGAGACCGGCGCCTCCACCGGCGCGATGCGCTGGGGATTGGTCACCTCCGACAGCAAGATCTTGACCTTGAACGTCGAGCCGGTGCCGACCGTGCTCATCACCTTGATGTCGCCGCCCATGACACCGGCGAGCAGCCGGCTGATGGTGAGCCCCAGGCCCGTGCCGGTTTGCGGCTGCGCCACACCAAGCGCGCCGCGCTCGAACGGCGCAAAAATGCGCTCGAGATCGTCGCCCTGGATGCCGGGGCCGGTGTCGATCACCTCGAACTCGGCAACGGGGCTGCGATAGTGCACGACGAACTGCACGCTTCCGGTCTGGGTGAATTTGATGGCGTTGGAGATCAGGTTGATCAGCACCTGGCGCAGCCGCTTCTCGTCGGCATAGACGACGGCCGGCAGATGCGCGGGACGCCTGAACACGAAGTCGATTCCCTTGGCGGCGGCCTGGAGACGGAACATGCCGACGAGCTGGTCCAGAAATTCGCTGAGCCGCACCTCGTCGCGCGACAGATACAGCCGCCCCGCCTCGATCTTGGAGATGTCCAGAATGCCGTCGATCAGGCCGGAGAGGTGATCGGCGCTGCGACGGACGACGCGGACCTGGTCGCGCGGCTTGGTGTTGAGAGTCGCATCCTGCTCTAGGAGCTGCGCATAGCCGCTAATCGCATTCAGCGGCGAGCGCAGCTCGTGGCTGAGGCCGACGACATAGCGGCTCTTGGCGAGGTTGGCGGATTCGGCGACCTCCTTGGCGCGCTGGAGCTCGGCGTCGGTGCGCTTGTGCGCGTCGATCTCCTGGATCAGCAGCGCGGTCTGCCGCCGCGTCTCCGCTTCCGCCGCGCGGCGGCTCTGCTGCGCCAGCACGAACAGCCAGGCGACCACGCCGATGATGATGCTGAGCGAGAAGAACACCTTCCACAGCACGTTGGAGACCAGCATGTTCTCGCCGTGCACGCTCGCCGAGGTCTGCAGATAGATCAGCCCGAGCACAAGTGCCACGAGGCCGGCGGAGACCACGAAGACGCCGATGTAATGGCCGAATTGAGAGTTGATCCGCTGATAGATCGGCTGCGGCAGGATCTTGCCGAGCGCCTCGGCAAACTGCACCTGCGCCCGCGCATGCGGCTTGCAGAGATCGTGGCAGCGGGCGTCGAGCGAGCAGCACAGCGAGCAGATCGGGCCGGCATAAGCGGGGCAGGAGGTGGTGTCCTCCGGCTCGAAACTGTGCTCGCAGATACAGCACTGGATCGCCTCGATATTGGCCCAGCTCCGCTTCGGCTTGCGCGCGATGTAGAATTTTCCGTCCGTCAGCCAGGCGATCACAGGCGCGGTGACAAAGGCGACCGTCAGCGCGACGAAGGCGGCCAGCGCCTTCATGGTCGGGCCGAACAGGCCGTAGAACGCCGCGATGGAGACGATGATCGCGAGCGTCATGGCGCCGACACCGACCGGATTGATGTCGTAGAGATGCGCCCGCTTGAACTCCATCTGCGGCGGACGCAGGCCGAGCGGCTTGTTGATGACGAGGTCGGACACCAGCGCGCCCACCCAGGCGATGGCGACGTTGGAGTAGAGCGCCAGCGTCTGCTCCAGCGCCTTGTAGACGCCGATCTCCATCAGCAGCAGCGCCACCATCACGTTGAACACCAGCCAGACCACGCGGCCGGGGTGGCTATGGGTCAGGCGCGAGAAGAAATTCGACCACGCGATCGAGCCGGCATAGGCGTTGGTGACGTTGATCTTGATCTGCGACAGCACCACGAAGATGCCGGTCAGCGCCAATGCGAGGTCCGGTTCGGACAGCACATACCGAAACGCGACGAGATACATATGCGCGGGCTCGGCGGCCTCCTCGGGCGGCACGCCGTGGCTCAGTGCAAAGAAGGCGAGAAACGAGCCCGCCAGCAGCTTCAGCGCGCCGAGCACGATCCAGCCCGGTCCCGCGCTCATCAGCGCGATCCACCACGAGGCCTTGGAGGCGCGGCGATCGCGCGGCAGGAACCTGAGGAAGTCGACCTGCTCGCCGATCTGCGCCACCAGCGAGAACACCACCGACGATGCGACGCCGAACAGCAGCAGATCGAATTGCCCGTTGAGGTCGCCGTGCTCGCCGGAGAAGTTGCGCCATTCCGTGAAGGAGTGCGGGTTCGCCCAGGCGATCGCGACAAAGGGCAGGATGTGCAGGACGACCCAGACCGGCTGCGTCCAGAGCTGGAAGCGGCTGATCAGCGTGATGCCGTAGGTCACGAGCGGGATTATCGCCACCGCGCTGATGAGGTAGCCGATCGGGCGGGGAATGCCGAGGCACATCTCCAGCGCGGTCGCCAGGATCACCGCCTCGACCGCGAAGAAGATGAAGGTGAAGGAGGCGTAGATCAGCGACGTCACGGTCGAGCCGATATAGCCGAAGCCGGCTCCGCGGGTCAGGAGATCGATGTCGATGCCGCATTTGGCGGCGTAATAGGCAATCGGCACGCCGCAGCAGAAGATGATGGCGGAGACGACGAGGATCGCCGCGGTGGCGTTGGTGACGCCGTAATTGAGGGTGATGGTGCCGCCGATCGCCTCGAGCACCAGGAAGGAGATGGCGCCGATCGCGGTGTTGGCGACGCGGGCGGCGGACCATCGCCGCGCGCTCTTGGCGGTGAAGCGCAGCGCGTAGTCTTCCAGCGTCTGGTTGGCAACCCATTGGTTGTACTGGCGCCTGACGCGGTCTATTCGCTGCCGCCCTGCCACTCTTTACCCCACTCCCGATACGGACCCGGAGCCCTCGCAAATCCCGTACCAAAAGCCTACGTCGGTATTTTGCGGTGCAGTATACGCGATCTTGCGTATGCTTGCGCTGCACAAATTCGAGCCATCCTCACGGCACCAATCGCGTGTCCTCGAACAAAAAGTGGGGTGCTCATGTCAGACGAAGCAAACAAGGGCCTGTTGTCGCCACTCCGGCGTAAACTATTGATGGGAATGGCGGCCGTGCCCGCCATCACGATGCTGCCGAAGGCGTCTTTCGCGCAGGCCCCGGCGACCTCGGCGGTCAACACCACGGGTCTCGCCGTCACCGACACAGAGGTCACGGTCGGCATCCTGCATTCGGCCACCGGCACCATGGCCATCTCCGAGACCGGCTCGATCGAGGCCGAGAAGCTCGCCATCGAGCAGATCAACGCCATGGGCGGCGTGCTCGGGCGCAAGATCAAGTTCATCCAGGAAGACGGCGCCAGCGACTGGCCGACCTTCGCCGAGAAGGCCAAGAAGCTGCTGGTCAACGACAAGGTCGCGGCGATCATGGGCTGCTGGACCTCGGCCTCGCGCAAGGCGGTGCTGCCGGTCATGGAGCAGTACAACGGCATGCTCTACTACCCGACCTTCTATGAAGGCCTCGAGCAGTCCAAGAACGTCATCTACACCGGCCAGGAGGCGACCCAGCAGATCCTCGCCGGCCTGAACTGGATCGCCAAGGAGAAGGGCGCCAAGACCTTCTTCTTCATCGGCTCCGACTACATCTGGCCGCGCACCTCCAACAAGATCGCGCGCAAGCATGTCGAGAACGTGCTGAAGGGCAAGGTCGTCGGCGAGGAGTACTATGCGCTCGGCTCGACCCAGTTCAACTCGGTCATCAACAAGATCAAGCTGACCAAGCCCGACGTGATCTTCACCGACGTCGTCGGCGGCTCCAACGTCGCCTTCTACAAGCAGCTCAAGGCCGCCGGCATCGACCTCGCCAAGCAGCCGCTGCTGACCATCTCGGTCACCGAGGACGAGATCGACGGCATCGGCGGTGAGAACATCGCGGGCGCCTATGCCTGCATGAAGTACTTCCAGTCGCTCGACAATGCCAACAACAAGACCTTCGTGCCCGCGTTCAAGAAGATGTGGGGCGAGAAGACTGTCATCGGCGACGTCACCCAGGCTGCCTATCTCGGCCCGTGGCTATGGAAGTTGACGGTCGAGAAGGCCGGCTCCTTCGACGTCGACAAGATCGCGGCGGCCTCGCCCGGCGTCGAGTTCAAGGGTGCGCCGGAAGGCTATGTGCGCATCCACGAGAACCATCACCTCTGGTCGAAGACCCGGGTGGGACGCGCCAAGCTCGATGGCCAGTTCGAGCTGATCTACGAGACCGCCGATCTCGTCGAGCCGGATCCGTTCCCGAAGGGCTACCAGTAAGCAGCGACATCACTCGCGCTTTCCTCAAGTTCAAGCCTCTCCCTGGCGTGGATCGCAAGTCCATGCCCAAGACCCCCGCGTCGCGACTCTGCATCGCGACGCGGGACCCTTTCCCCGACGGAGGACATCGATGTTCGGCGACTACTCGCTTGGTGACCTTGGCTCCATCTTCGTCATGCAGGGCTTTGCAGGACTGATCCTGTTCTCGGTCTACGTCCTGATGGCGCTCGGGCTTGCGATCATCTTCGGCCAGATGGGCGTCATCAACATGGCCCATGGCGAGTTCATGATCCTCGGGGCCTACGTCACCTGGATGACCTCCAATCTGTTCCAGACCTACATGCCGAGCCTGTTCGGCGGCTACTTCTTCCTCGCGATGATCCTGGCCTTCCTCGCCTCCGGCGCGCTGGGCATGCTGGTGGAATGGGTGCTGATACGGCATCTCTACAAGCGTCCGCTCGATACGCTGCTTGCGACCTGGGGCCTCAGCCTGATGCTGCAACAGGCCTATCGTTCCGTGTTCGGCGCGCGTGAGGTCGGCGTCGAGTTGCCGCAGTGGATGCTCGGCTCGCTGCACGTCACCGACAGCATCGAAGTGCCGATCAACGGCGTCTTCGTGATGTGCCTCACCGTCCTGATCACCGTCGGCGTCGCCTATGTGATGTACAAGTCGCGCTGGGGCCGCCAGGTGCGCGCCGTGGTGCAGAACCGCATCATGGCCGGTGCCGTCGGCATCAACACCGAAAAAGTCGATCGCTACACCTACGGTCTCGGCTGCGGCATCGCCGGCATCGCGGGCAGCGCCTTCACCATGATCGGCTCGACGGGGCCGACCTCTGGACAGCTCTACATCGTCGATACGTTCCTGGTGGTCGTGTTCGGTGGCGCCGCGAGCCTGCTCGGCACCATCGCCTCGGCGTTCTCGATCTCGCAGACGCAATCCACCCTCGAGTTCTTCATGTCGGGCTCGATGGCCAAGGTGCTGACGCTGCTCGCCGTGGTCGGAATCCTGATGCTGCGGCCGCAGGGGCTGTTCGCCCTCAAGGTCCGCAAGTGAGAAATGGGGCTGATGTTATGACCGACAATCGGTTCTTCAATCGATCGGAGCTGATCGGAATTCTGGTGCTCGCGGTCTTCCTCGTGGTGGTTCTGCCACTCACGCTGGATGTGTTCAGGCTCAACCTCGTCGCAAAATATCTGACCTATGCGTTCGTCGCGCTGGGACTGGTAATCTGCTGGGGTTATGGCGGCATCCTCAGCCTCGGGCAGGGCGTGTTCTTCGGGCTCGGCGGCTACTGCATGGCGATGTTTCTCAAGCTCGAGGCATCGAGCGTGGAGAACACCAAGATCCAGTCCACCCCCGGCATCCCCGACTTCATGGACTGGAATCAGATCACGGCGCTGCCGTTCTTCTGGAAGCCGTTCAACAGCCTCACCTTCACCATCGCCGCCATCATCCTCGTCCCCGGCATCTTCGCCTGGATCATCGGCACAGCGATGTTCAAGCGCCGCGTCGGAGGCACCTATTTCGCCATCATCACCCAGGCGGTCGCGGCCATCCTGACGATCCTGATCGTGGGCCAGCAGGGCTACACCGGCGGCATCAACGGCATGACTGACCTGCGCACGCTGAAGGGATGGGACATAAGGCCCGACCACGCCAAGATCGTGCTCTACTTCTTCGAGGTCGGCTGCCTGTTCGTCTGCATCATGATCGCGCAGTTCGTCCGGCACTCCAAGCTCGGGCGCATCCTGGTCGCGATGCGGGAGAAGGAGGACCGGGTCCGCTTCTCCGGCTACAGCGTCGCGAACTTCAAGATCTTCGCCTTCTGCATCGCCGCAATGTTCGCCGCGATCGGCGGCGCCATGTTCGCGCTCAATGTCGGCTTCATGTCGCCGTCCTTCGTCGGCATCGTGCCGTCGATCGAGATGGTGATCTACACCGCGGTCGGCGGCCGGCTGTCGATCCTGGGTGCGATCTACGGCACGCTGCTGGTCAATTTCGCCAAGACCAGCCTGTCGGAAACCTTTCCCGAATTGTGGCTGTTCGGCCTCGGCGGCCTGTTCATCGCCGTGGTGCTGGCCTTCCCGAACGGCCTTGCCGGGATCTGGGGCGACTACGTGCAGCCGCGCATCGATCGCCTGATCACGTCGCGCAAGTCCAAACCCGACGGCTGGACGGACAGCTCGGTCGCCGACGGCGCCCCGGCGGAGTGAGGAGGTCATCATGCTCGTAGGTCACCACGATGCCGATGCCACGCTGGTAGTGAGGAGATAGGTCATGCTCGTCGGTCATCACGATGCCGATGCCGCGCTGGCAAAGAGGAGATAGATCATGCTCGTCGGTCATCAGCCCAAGGAATTCCTGCTCGCCGTCGAAGCGCTGACTGTGTCGTTCGACGGGTTCAAGGCGGTCAACGATCTCTCCTTCTACGTCGACGAGAACGAGATCCGCGTCATCATCGGCCCCAACGGCGCCGGCAAGACCACGGTGCTCGACCTGATCTGCGGCAAGACCAAAGCGACGTCAGGCTCGATTCAGTTCCGCGGCAAGGAGCTGACGCGGATGAGAGAGAACGAGATCGTCAAGACCGGGGTGGGGCGCAAGTTCCAGAACCCGTCCATCTACGACGATCTCACCGTGTTCGAGAATCTCGAGATCTCGTATCCGCGCGGCCGCTCCGTGTTCGGCGCGCTGACCTTCACCCGCGATGCCGCCGTGCGCGACCGCGTGCACGAGGTCGCCGAAATGATCTTCCTGAAGGATCGGCTCAACATGAATGCCGACCTGCTCAGCCATGGGCAGAAGCAATGGCTCGAGATCGGCATGCTGCTGATCCAGGATCCGGATCTGCTGATGCTGGACGAGCCCGTCGCCGGCATGAGCGTGTCCGAGCGCGCCAAGACCGCCGAGCTGCTCAACCGCATCATCAAGAACCGCTCGGTGCTGGTGATCGAACACGACATGAAGTTCGTCGAAGACATCGCGCACAAGGTCACCGTGCTCCACCAGGGCCAGATCCTCTCCGAGGGCACCATGGAAAAGGTGAAGAACGACCCCAAGGTCGTTGAAGTTTATCTGGGTCATTGAGGAGCGTGTGATGCTGGCAATTTCAGACCTCCACGTCGCCTACGGCCAGAGCGAGGTGCTGCACGGGCTCAATGTCAAGGTCGCGCCGAACGAGATCGTCGCGATCATGGGCCGCAACGGCATGGGCAAGACCACGTTGATGAAGTCGTTGATGGGAATCCTGCCGACCAAGAGCGGCTCGGTGACCATGGACGGCACCGAGCTCGGCTCCTTGCCGAGCTATGAGCGTGTCGCCAAGGGCCTCGCCTATGTGCCGCAGGGGCGCATGATCTTCTCGACCATGACGGTGAAGGAGAACATCGAGACCGGTCTCGTCGTCTCCGGCGGATCCGAGGTGCCTGAAGATATCTACGAATTGTTTCCGGTGCTGCTGGAGATGAAGGGCCGCCGCGGCGGCAATCTCTCAGGCGGTCAGCAGCAGCAGCTCGCGATCGCCCGCGCACTCGCGACCAAGCCGAAGGTGCTGCTGCTGGACGAGCCGACCGAAGGCATCCAGCCGTCGATCATCAAGGAGATGGCGCGCACCTTGAAGCGCATCCGCGACGAGAAGGGGCTCTCGATCGTCGTGTCCGAGCAGGTCTTGAGCTTCGCGCTCGATATCGCCGACCGGGTGCTGGTGATCGAGAACGGCGAGATCGTGCGCGACGATCCGCGCGATGCCGTCGATGCCGCGCAGGTCTCGAAATATCTGTCCGTCTAACCAACCGTAGTAAAAGGGGAGCATCTCGATGCCAGAGACACTGATCAAGGTCGATCTCACCAAGTCGGCTTACGAAAATGACATGGTGCACAACCGCTGGCACCCCGACATCCCGATCGTGGCCTGGGTCAATCCCGGCGACGATTTCATCATCGAGACCTACGACTGGACCGGCGGATTCATCAAGAACAACGATTCCGCCGACGATGTGCGCGACATCGACCTGTCGATCGTGCACTTCCTGTCCGGCCCGATCGGCGTCAAGGGCGCCGAGCCCGGCGATCTCCTGGTCGTCGACCTGCTCGACGTCGGCCCGCTCAAGGAGAGCCTGTGGGGCTTCAACGGCTTCTTCTCCAAGCAGAATGGCGGCGGCTTCCTCACCGATCATTTCCCGTTGGCGCAGAAGTCGATCTGGGACATCAAGGGTCTCTATACCTCGTCGCGCCACGTGCCCGGCGTCAACTTTGCCGGCCTCATTCATCCCGGCCTGATCGGCTGTCTGCCCGATCCGAAGATGCTGGAGACCTGGAACAAGCGCGAGGCCGAGCTGATCTCGACCAACCCGACCCGCGTGCCCGGCCTTGCCAATCCGCCATTCGCACCGACCGCCCATGGCGGTCGCGCCAAGGGTGATGCCAAGGCCAAGATCGGCGCGGAAGGCGCGCGCACCGTGCCGCCGCGCGAGCACGGCGGCAATTGCGACATCAAGGATCTCTCGCGCGGCTCGAAGATCTACTTCCCGGTCTATGTGCCCGGTGCCGGTCTCTCGATGGGCGACCTGCACTTCAGCCAGGGCGATGGCGAGATCACCTTCTGCGGCGCGATCGAGATGGCCGGCTGGCTCCATCTCAAGGTCGAGGTGATCAAGGACGGCATGTCGAAATACGGCATCAAGAACCCGATCTTCAAGCCGTCGCCGATCACGCCGAACTACAAGGACTATCTGATCTTCGAAGGCATCTCGGTGGATGAAGCCGGCAAGCAGCATTACCTCGACGTCCACATCGCCTATCGCCAGGCTTGCCTCAACGCCATCGAGTATCTGAAGAAGTTCGGCTACTCCGGCGCCCAGGCCTATTCGATCCTCGGCACCGCGCCGTGCCAGGGCCACATCTCCGGCGTGGTCGACGTGCCCAACGCCTGCGCCACGCTATGGCTGCCGACCGAGATCTTCGACTTCGACGTGATGCCGTCGGCGGCAGGACCCATCAAGCACATCACCGGCGATATCCAGATGCCGATCTCGCCGGACAAATGATCCCTGCGCGACGGGATGCGGGACGGCCGGCGTTCTTGGCCGCCCCGCGTCCGCCGCCAGGTGTGTTGAACAGGCAAAATGCGTGGGGATGATGCGATGCCGGTCTATGAATATCTCTGTGACGACTGCGGTCCCTTCAAGGACCTCCGCCCGATGGCGGAATGCGACGATCCGCAAAACTGTCCGCATTGCGAGACGATGGCGCCGCGGGTGATCCTGACCGCGCCGAATTTCTTCTGCATGCCGGCGGACAAGCGCAAGGCGCACGCCGTCAACGAGCGCAGCACGCACGCGCCGCAGACGCTGGCGCAGTACAAGGCCTCGCATGGCCCCGGTTGCGGCTGCTGCTCCTCGGGCAAGACCGTGAAGGACAAGAGCGCGCCCGACAAGAAGAAGCCGGCACGGCTGATGACGCAGAGCAAGAGCGGCGCCAAGGGCTTTCCGACGGCGCGGCCCTGGATGATCAGCCACTGACCCCACGCAACCGCCTGATCGGCGGCGACCCAGAACAACAAGTCAAGTACAGGAGCGCTCAAAATGCTTCACGGCGATATCTCCAGCAGCAACGACACGGTCGGCGTCGCGGTGGTCAACTACAAGATGCCCCGCCTGCACACCAAGGCCGAGGTGCTCGACAACGCCCGCAAGATCGCCGACATGATCGTCGGCATGAAGGTCGGCCTGCCCGGCATGGACCTCGTGATCTTCCCGGAATATTCCACGCAAGGGATCATGTACGATTCCAAGGAGATGTACGAGACGGCCTCGGTGGTGCCGGGCGAGGAAACCGCGATCTTCGCCGAGGCCTGCCGCAAGGCGAAAGTGTGGGGCGTGTTCTCGCTCACCGGCGAGCGCCACGAGGAGCATCCGCACAAGGCGCCCTACAACACACTGATCCTGATGAACGACAAGGGCGAGATCGTGCAGAAGTACCGCAAGATCATGCCGTGGGTGCCGATCGAAGGCTGGTATCCCGGCAATTGCACCTATGTCTCCGACGGCCCGAAGGGCCTCAAGGTCAGCCTGATCATTTGCGACGACGGCAATTATCCGGAGATCTGGCGCGACTGCGCCATGAAGGGCGCCGAGCTGATCGTGCGCTGCCAGGGCTACATGTATCCCGCCAAGGAGCAGCAGGTCATGATTTCCAAGGCCATGGCGTGGGCCAACAACGTCTATGTCGCGGTCGCCAATGCCGCCGGCTTCGACGGCGTCTACTCGTACTTCGGCCACTCCGCGATCATCGGCTTCGACGGCCGCACCCTCGGCGAGTGCGGCGAAGAGGACTACGGCATCCAGTACGCGCAGCTGTCGAAACATCTGATCCGCGATGCGCGCCGCAACGGCCAGTCGCAGAACCATCTCTACAAGCTGGTCCATCGCGGCTACACCGGCATGATCAATTCCGGCGACAGCCCGCGCGGCGTCGCGGCTTGCCCGTATGACTTCTACAAGAACTGGATCAGGGATCCCGAAGGCACGCGCGACATGGTGGAGGCGATGACCCGCTCGACGCCGGGCACCGACGAGTGCCCGATCGAGGGCATCCCCAATGAGGCGGCGGCCAGCAATTACTGAACCGTCTCGGATGTCGCAGGGCGACAGGCGCGACCCGGTCATGCGCGGAATGAGACGATTGGCCGCGCAAAACCGTTGCGCGGTTGCAACATGACGCTCGGATTCTGCTTCGGTTGTGGTCCAAACGGACCCATTCCGGCGCCGCCGTAGTTCTACGGAGCCTCGTCATGGCCTAAGTTCCCGGCGGAATTGCTGGGAATGGGGGTGTGGCGTGCAAGGCGAGGGGCCAGGGAGGCGGCAGGATTGGCTGCGCCGATCCGTCACTGCGTCGCTCGCCGGCGTATCGGCGGTCTTCGTCGGCCTCAGCCTTTGCACGACGCCCGCCAACGCGCTCTGCGCGCCCGATCCCGCCACCAGCGGCCAGACCGTCACCTGTAGCGGCACGGATGCCGACGGCTTTCAGGCCGGTGCCGGCGTCGACAGCCTCAATGTCAACGTGCTGTCCGGCGCGACCGTGAACGACAACGGCACGCTCTCGATTGGCGTCAACGATTCCAGCACGGTCACCAACAACGGGACCGTGTCGGCGGGCTCCGGCCTCACCGGCATTGCCGTTGGAAATTCCAACACCGTGATCAATAACAGCACCATCACGGTGCTCGACAACGGCCTCGGCATCCAGGCGATCGATCACAATGTCATCACCAATGCCGGAACGATCACCACCGGCGACAGTGGCGCTGCGATTTCGGTTGGCGACAACAACGTGGTCACCAACAGCGGTGCGCTGTCGATCGGTGCGTCGGGCGTAGGTGTCTTCGCCGGCCAGAACAACACCATTACGAATACCGCGACGGGCACGATCACCGGCGTCGACGATTCGACCGGAATCTTTGCGTTCGGCAGCGTGACCGTGACCAATGCCGGCGCGATCACGGTCGGCGCTTCCAGCGGCTTCACCGGCGGCATTCTGGCGATCAGCAACAACAACACGGTCACCAACACCGCCACCGGCAGGATCACGGTCGGGCAGAACGCCGCCGGCATCTTCATGCAAGGCGATTTCCAGACCGCCAGCAATTTCGGCTCGATCACGGCCGGCGATTTGGGCGTCGGTATTGCCGTGTTGGGCGATGACTCGAAGGTCACCAATGGCGGCACGATCGCGGTGGGGGACAACGGAACGGCCGGCATTTCGATCCAGGGGGACAGAGCCACGATCAGCCAAAGCGGTACGATCACCGTCGGCCAGGCCGGCTGGGGCATCCTCTATAACGGCTCGTCCTCCACGATCACAAACAGCGGGCGGATCACGGGCGGCGATTCGACCGAAGGCATCTTCGCGGTCGGTGACTCCAACACCATCACCAATAGCGGCACGATTACCGTCGGCGCGTTCGGCGTCGGTATCGACGTCAGCTCTTTCAGCACGACCAACCAGATCGTCAACACCGGCACCATCACAGTCGGCGCCAACGGCACTGCCATCATGTTGAGCGGCGGGGGCAGCGTCTTCAACTCCGGCACCATCGACGCCGGCGCGTCGGGGGCTGTTGCGATCGATTTCTGCGGCTGCGGCAACAATACGCTCACGCTCGGCCCCGGCAGCGTCATCAACGGCCAGGTGCTGGCATCCGGAACTGACACGTTCCAACTCGGCGGCACCGGCAAGGATACATTCAATCTCGACCTGATCGGCACTGGCCTGCAGTACGACGGCTTCTCGACCTTCAACAAGGTCGACAGCTCGACCTGGACGGTGACCGGCACCGGCAATCAGGACTGGAATGTGCTCGGCGGCACGCTTCTGCTTGCCGGCACCATCAACGGCACCGTGACCGTCGCGAGCGGCGGCACGTTCGGCGGCGTCGGCACGGTCGGCACCACCACCGTCAACGGCGGCACGCTGGCGCCGGGCAATCCGACCGGCACGCTCACCGTGTCCGGCGACCTCTCGTTCACGTCGGCGTCGAGCTACATGGTGCAGGTCTCGGGTGCCAGCAACGGCCTTGCCGTCGTGACGGGAACGGCAACGCTCGGCGGCGCCACCGTCGTCGTCGTCCCGACCGGCTCGATCGCGAAGCACTACACGATCCTGAATGCGACAACGCTCCCCGATTCCTTCAATCCGGTCGTCGCCGGGCTCTCGTCAAACCTGAAGGCTGTGCTGAGCTACGACCCGCACAACGTCTTCCTCGATCTTTCGCTGAGCTACGGCACTGGCCTCAACGTCAACCAGCAGAACGTCGCCAACGCGCTGACGAATTATTTTGACAGCACCGGCAGCCTTCCGGTGGCGCTCGCCAACCTCTCGCCGGCCGGCCTCACACAGGCTTCCGGCGAATCGGGCACGGGATCGCAGCAGACGACCTTCAACGCGATGAACCAGTTCATCAATCTGCTGACCGACGTGTTTGGCTCGGGGCGCAGCGGTGCGCCTGATGCGACACCGTTTGCCGACGAGGCGAGCGCTTATGCGGCGGCCTCCAAAGGCACGCGTGACAAGAGCGGGCGCGACGCCTTCGCCTCGATTTACCGCAAGGCGCCGCCTGCGACATTCGAGCAGCGCTGGGACGTGTGGGCCGCCGGCTATGGCGGCTCGCAGACCACCGACGGCAACACTGCCAACGGCTCGAACAATACCAGCAGCAGCATCTACGGCACGGCCGTCGGCCTCGACTACCGCTTCTCGCCGTCGACGATCGCCGGTTTCGCGCTGGCCGGCGGGGGCACCGGCTTCAACGTCAACGGGCTCGGCTGGGGCCGCTCCGACCTGTTCCAGGCCGGCGCCTTCGTGCGGCACACGGCGGGACCAGCCTATATCACCGCAGCGCTTGCCTATGGCTGGCAGGACGTCACGACGAACCGCATCGTCACCATTGCCGGCACCGATCAATTGCGGGCGCAGTTCAATGCCAATGCCGTCTCAGCCCGCGTCGAGGGTGGTTACCGCTACGCCACGCAGTGGATTGGCCTCACGCCCTACGCTGCGGCCCAGGCCACCCTGTTCAGCCTGCCGAACTATTCGGAGTTCGCGGTGGTCGGCAACAACACCTTTGCGCTCAATTACGCCGCCAAGGACGTCACCAGCACCCGCACCGAGCTCGGCCTGCGTGCGGACAAGTCGTTTGCGGCGGCCGGCGGCTTGATGACCCTGCGCGGCCGGCTCGCCTGGGCGCATGACTTCAATCCGGACCGTAGCGTCGGTGCGGTGTTCCAGACGCTGCCGGGCGCGGCCTTCGTCGTGAACGGCGCCGCGCAGGCGCGCGATTCCGCGCTGACCACGGCGTCGGTGCAGATGAACTGGATGAACGGCTGGTCCGCCTCGGCAACCTTCGAAGGCGAGTTCTCGAACGTCACGCGATCCTATGCCGGCAAGGGCGTCGTCCGCTACGCGTGGTAGGGACGCGTCGCTATATCTGCCGGGACTGCCACCCTCCCCTGGAGGGGGAGGGTCGATCGCGCGAAGCGCGAGCGGGGTGGGGTGATCTCTCCACTCGGGCACTGTCGGACGGGGAGAGACCGTCACCCCACCCCGTCTCACATTCCGCTGCGCTTCATGTGAGCCGACCCTCCCCCTCCAGGGGAGGGTCAGAAAGCTACCGCTTCTTCTGGTCGGGCTGGCGCGGTGGTCGCGGCGGCAGGGGCGTGCCGGCCATCTTGTTGGCGGTCTCGCTGACGTCGAGCAGCGAGCGGCGAATGTCCTCGATGTAGCTCGCCGACTTCTTCCTCATCATGTCCGCGAGCTCGTGCAGGCCCTGCACCTTCTCGAACAGCTCGTCGGCCTTGCCGTCGACGAAGCCGGGCACCACGCCCTCGATCTTGGTGACCGCCTTGTCGAATCCCGCAAAGGCGCTGTCGACCTTGGCCATCACCGAATCGATCTCGCCGCCCTTGCTTCTGAGATCGGCGGTGTTGGTCTCGAATGTGCGGAGCCCCTCCTTGATCCCAGGGGCGTTGCTCACGATGGTGCGATCGACGCTGTGCAGTGTGTCGACGATGGATTCGGCGTCGCTGAGGTCGGCGGTCAGCACGGGGATGCCGTCCGTATCCAGCGGCACCGGCGGCGCGGAGGGCGCGCCTCCGATCAGCGAGATCGCGGCAACGCCGGTGAGCCCCTGGAACTCGATGCCCGCGACGGTGTCCTTGCGGATCGGTGCGGCGTTGTCGAGCATCACCAGCGCCACGATCCTGCGCGGACTGTCCAGCTTGATCGACAGGATCTGGCCGGCGGGCACACCGTCGAAATTGACCGGGCCGCCGCGGCGCAGGCCGCTGGCGGAACCGCCCTCGAACACCACGCGCAACTGGCTGCGGCTCTGGATGGTGCGCCATTTCTGCACGCCGAGCAGGCCGCCGAACGCCACGGCGATCGCCGCCAGCGTCGCCGTTCCGATCACAAGATTGCTCGCGCGTGCCATGAGGCTGAGTCTACGGCCAAAGCGGGGAAGTTGGAAGAAGGCCGCGATGGTACGTAGGGCGGGTTAGCGAAGCGTAACCCGCCGTTTCTGTTCGCCCGCCACGTGAATTGGTGGATTACGCTGCGCTAATCCACCCTACGGTCCTACGCGACATCAATGTCCCGCCGCACGCTTTGCCGCAGCGTTGTTCAGCACAATCAGGGCATCGACGGCGACACCGGTCTTGGCGTTGATCAGGAACGGGTTGATATCGATCGAGGCGATCCGGTCGCCGGCATCCGCGACGAGATTGGACAGGCCGACCAGCGCCTTCACCGCGGAGGTCTCGTGCAGGGCCGGCTTGCCACGATAGCCGCGCATCTTGATGCCGGCCTTGGTGCGGCCGATCAGGAGCCGCGCCTCGGCCTCGTCCAGCGGCGCGCCGGCGAGCGCGACGTCCTTCATCAGCTCGATGTCGATGCCGCCGGTGCCGAACAGCACGACCGGACCCATCTCCGCGTCGAGCGAGGCGCCGACGACGAGCTCGAGATCGGCCTTGACCTGCTGCGCGATCAGGATGCCGTCGAGCTTCGGCTTGCCTCTGAGCTTCGCGACCCGCGCGGTGATGTCGGTGAACGCCTTCTTCACGTCGGCCGCGCTGTTGAGGTTCAGCACCACGCCGCCGATGTCGGACTTGTGCAGGATCTCGGCACTGACGACTTTTGCCACGACCGGAAAACCGATCTGCTTCGCGATCTTCACCGCCTCCGCCGCCGTCTGTGCGATCGCCTCCTTCGAGATCGGGATGCCATAGGCCTTCAGCAGCTTCTTCGAGGCGACCTCGTCGAGCGCGGCACCATTCGCGGACTTCAGTGCCTTTTCCAGCACGGCACGTGCGGTGGACTTCGAGCTCGAGGCGATGTCGGGCACTTCCTTGCGCAGCTTAGCATAGGCGAGCAGCGACTTGATTGCGGTTACCGCGCGGTCCATGCCCTGCATGACCGCGAGATGGGATAACGATTTGCGCAGGCCCTTGGTGAATTCCGTGAAGCCGATCGACATCGCACTGATATAGATCACGGGCTTTGAAGCCTTACTCGCCATCTCGTTGACGATGCGCAGATTGCGCTCGCGCAGCTCGTGCGGTGCCTTCGGCAGCTCGGCATCGATGATGACGATGTCGATGTCGGGGTCGTCGATCATCAGCTTGATCGACTTCATGTAGACGGACGGGTCGACCACTGCGGCAAAGCCGGCGTCGAGCGGGTTGCCGACGATCGAGCCGGGCCCGAGCATCTTCGCCAGCTCCGTACTGACATGCGGACTCAGCGACGCAAAATTCAGGCCCTCCTTGTAGAAAGCGTCGATCAGCATGCCGCGCTTGCCGCCGGACAGCGTCACGGCGGCGAGTCGGTCGCCCTTGGGCACGGCCGCATGGACGAAGCATTCGGTGGTCTCGATCAGCTCGTCGAGCCCGCCGACGCGGATCACCCCTTCGCGCGTGGCGATCGCGTCGAACGTCTCGATCGAGCCTGCGAGCGCACCGGTATGGGCCATCGCCGCGGCGCGGCCGCCCTCGGACGCGCCGAGCTTGAGCGCGATCACGGGCTTGCTGGCCGCACGCGCCGCCTTGCAGGCATCGCGGAACGCCTTGGTGTTGCGCACGCCTTCGAGGTAGACGACGATCACCTTGATGCTCGGATCCTCGGCGAAATAGCGCATCAAATCCGGCGTCTCGAGCCCGGCCTCGTTGCCGGTCGTCACCATGTAGCCGACCCCGACGCCGCGATCCTCCAGCGCCTGGCGGATCGCCATGACGATGGCGCCGGACTGCCCGGCGATCGCCACCGCGCCCTGTTCCATGGTGACGATGCGGTCGTCGATATTGGTGAAGAGCTTTTCACCCGCGCTCAAATTGCCGAGGCAGTTCGGCCCGGTGACGGCGAGGCCCGTCTCGCGCACCGCCGCCTGCAATTCGGCGGCGAGCCTCTGGCTCTCGTCATCCTGCAACTCGCTGAAGCCCGAGGTGACGATGGTGGCCGAGCGAGCGCCGGCGGCGGCCGCATCGCGGATCACCTGTACGGCGAAGCGTGCCGGCACCAGCACCAGGACGTGATCGGGCTTTTCCGGAAGGCTGGCGAAATCCTTGTAGCAAGTGACGCCCCAGATGCTCTCACGTTTGGCGTTGACCGGATAGAGCCCGCCCTCGAAACTGTATTTGACCAGATTGTTCCAGATGCGCTCGGCATAATTGCCTGGCTTGTCGGTCGCGCCCACCAGCACGATGTTGTGCGGGTGCAGCATGGCATGGATATTTTTGACGATGTCGCTGGCATCGGGCGCCGGAGACCATGGACGGAACGCGGACGTTGCAGACACATGGGCTTCCATGGCGTGACCTCACCTGTTGTTCTTATTTGGTGGCGCGTCACTCTGTTCTATGGCGAGTCCTTCGGAGTGGCAACCGTGTGGCTGGTATGCCGTGTGGTGGAATGAAGTGCGCATCGGTGCGTGTCATTCCGATCGGCGATCTATCTGTCGGCGCCAATCAACGTCGCATGCAGGATGTAGCGCTCGGGTCCGGGAGTGACGGCGTCGAAAGGCCAGCAGGTCGCGAGAACAAGCTCGAATCCCCCTGCCGTGGCGTCGATCCCCGATGCATCGAAACGAACCACGGCGGAGGAATCTGCGCGATAGCGAAAATGTTGGCCGTCGCTGCGCGTGACATCGATGACGTCACCCATGGCAACATTGCGCAGGAAGCGGAAATGGGTGTCGCGATGCGCGGCATAGACGGCAATCCCACGTTCGCCCGCATCGGCCGTGTGCTGGATATGGCCGGGTCCGAAAGCGAGCGCCTGTCCGCTCGCGCCTTCCAGCACGATGGCGCTGGCGCCGATCCGCTTCACCTCGATCCGCGCGACCGGCCAGGTGTCGGCCCACGTCCACGGCTTGACCGCCTGTCCCGTCGCAATGCTTCGGTCGAATGCGCGCTCCAGCAACACCTGCGCCAGCCATGCCTTGGCGTGGATGTAGGCACCGTCGCCGAACAGGATGAGGCCGACGAGTGCCAGAACCAGAGGAGAGATGAGGCGGGGCATTGTTTCCATGCTCTTGCAAAAAAGGCGCGCGCGGCCGTTTGTACGGGACGGGCAGCCGCGCGCGCTAACAGAGGAGTTCGGGGGGCTCCTCTCTCAAGCGGCGTCGGTGAGCAAGGGCCGACGCCGGTTGAACACGAACAGGATCAGGGCGAGCACGATCAGGATGAACCCTGCGATCATCTTCAGCTCGGCCGAGGTCGCAGTCTTGGGCAGGCGGATGGCGTCCGGCGCGGCAGGTGTCGGCCGCCGCGTCGCCGGCTGGTTGCGCGCATCGGCATGGCGCTCGCGCAACTGTGTCGGCGTCAGATGCGGCCGTTCGCCAAAGACCTTCTCGAAATCCCAGCCGGCCGGCAGATTGATCGGCAGGTCGGCGAGCTTGAGCGGTTCGCCCTCGGGCCGGCTCGGCGTCTTGTCGACGGCGACGAGGCTGGTGAGCCGCGTGACGAGCTGATGGTCGAGCGCCAGCGCCAGGATCGCCTTGTCGGACTCATCAGGCGTGATCTCGCGCAGGGTGCGCGCCACCTCGGCATCGCTGATCTTGCGCCTCGCCCAGAGCTTTGACAGGCCCTTGCCTTCGGCCGCGTTCTGCAGCGGCAGCGTCACCGACCACGGGCGGTCGCCGACGCGGCCCTTGATCTCGAGCGAACCGGCGAGCTTGTCGAGCCTCGCCGCCAGCACCAGCGGCTCGTCGCGATAGACGTCGGGAATGATTGCCGGCGTGACATCGGCCTTGGCGTCGGAGAATTTTGCGCTGAGGCCGGTCACGGCCGGGTTCTCCAGCTTGGCGAACAGGCCGCGCATGCGCTCCTCGACCTGCTCGACCGAGCCGATATGGGTGAAGGCGCCGCGGCCGAGCTCGGCGGCGCGGGTCATCAGATAGGTGTTGGGCGCAGAGCCGATGCCGACCATGAACACGCGCGAACGGCCGCGCATCGCGGTGATGGTCTCGAACAATTGCTGCTCATTGCCGATCGCGCCGTCGGTCAGGAACACGACCTGGCGAACCATGTTGCTGTCACTGACCTTGTCGGTGAGCGCCGCACGCATCGCCGGCACCATCTCGGTGCCGCCGCGCGCCTGCAACGCGCCGACGAAGGACGTCGCTTCGCCGACATGCGCCGCATCCGCCGGCACCGAGGCCGGGAACAACACATCCATGGTGTCGTCGAAACGGATCACGTTGAAGCGGTCATTCGGCTGCAGGCGGCCGAGGGCATAGAGCAGGCTGGCCTTGGCCTGGACGATGGAGGTGCCGCCCATCGAACCGGAATTGTCGATCACGAACACCACCTCGCGCGGCAGCGGCTTCTGCGTCGCCTGCTCGGCGCTCGGCGGGGTGACGAAGGCGAGCAGATAATCGGCATCGCCGACATGCTCGCGGAACAGACCGACCGACGGTGCCTTCTCGGCGGCCGGCTTCCAGGTCAGCTCGAAGTCGCGGTCCGCGGGGACAGCGCCATCGGCGAGCGTAATGATGCGCGTCGCATTATCAGGGCTTTCCGTCTTGACGTTATGGTGGTGGCTCCTGACCTCGCCGAGCGCAAAGCCGGCCTTCAGGCGCACCGTGATGCTGGTCGGATTGACCGGCGCGTTCCTGGCCGGGTCCAGCACGGGCGGGGAGATGCGATCGCGATCCGGCACCGGCTCCGACGTCGTCGCGCCCCAGCCGGAGCCGTCCTGGCGGAAGTCCACGCTCTGCACGATCGGGGCCGGATTGTAGCGCGGCGCGACTACCAGCGGCAGGCGCAACGAATATTCATTGCCGGATTGATGCACCGGCTCCTGATATTCGATCTGCACCAGCACGGTCTCGCCGGGGCCGATATTGGCGACCGAATTGGTGAAGATGTTGGGCCGCTCCTGCTCGGTCAACGCAGCCTTCTGGCCCGCGCTGCGCGCCTGCTCGTAGATCACGCGGGCCTGCTGCCGCTCCTTGATGTCGCCGACGATGACGCGGTCGCCGACCACCATCTTCAGCGTATCGACCGCGCCGTTGGTCGCGAGCGGATAGACATAGGTGGCCTCGACCCAGTCCTTGGTCGGATTGCGGAACACCTGGGTGACGCGGGCGCGCAGCGTCGGCCCTGACACCGTGATGTCGATGTCGGTGCCGAGGCGGATAGCCTCGGTGGTGGCGCCGTCCTCCTTCAGCAGCAGGCTGCCCGATCGCGCCTCGCCGGGCTGGAGCAGGCTGACCTGTTCGGTCGTCGCCGACCAGCCCGTCCCGAAGCTCACCAGCAGGGCCACGAAGGCGACCAGCATCACCGCGATGCTCTGTGCGAGAAGAAACAATCCGACCTTGATCAGCCGGCTCAACAGGGGGTGTTCGTCGCCCTCGGCTGTGTCGTAGGTGCTCATTTGGCCTGCTCCCGAAGCATGTTTGCTGGCCTTCAGCATTCGCCGGGAGGGTGTGATTTCGCGAGCAGAATGATCGGCAATGTTCCGCCGCCGCCAGCCGGACGAGCCCGCCGCCGGGGCGGCCATGTGCGGTTTTGTGCTGGTTTGTCCGCCCTGCTAGAATGGGATTCCAAGGCAGGGTTCACGATGCAGACGCAGGCCGACAAGCAGCTTTCGGACGAGCAGAGCCGCGAGATCGCGGAAACCATTCGCGAGGAGCTGGCCAGACGCCGGATTTCGCGGCAGGCGCTGGCCGAGCAGGCCAAGCTTAGTCTGTCGACGCTGGAGAAGGTTCTGGGCGGCCGACGGCCGTTCACACTGGCAACGACAGTCCGGCTGGAGCAGGCGCTCGGCGTGTCCCTGCGCAAGAGCGCCGCCGTGGCGACGCCTCCGGCCGCAAACGACGTCGCGCCCGACAACCTCGGCTCCTATGCGCATCGGGCGGTGACCTGGCTCGAGGACGTCTACATCACCTTGCGGCCGTCCTTCGGCGACAAGGACGCGATCTTCGCCTACCGCACCGAGATTGTCTGGGAGCCGAAGGTCTCCTCGCTGGTCTTCCGCGAGGGCGAGCGGACCGACACCGCCTATGAGCACACCGGTGAAGTCGCCGTTCCCCATCAGTCCGGCTTCATCTATCTCGTCATCATCAAGCACGGCCAGCATCGCGTGATCACGGTGTCGCGGCCGACCGTCGCCGGCGAGATGTACGGCATCATCTCGACGCTCCGCGCCGGCCCGGGCTCGCAGCTGACGCCGATCGCCGCGCCCATCGCCTATGTGCCGATCAGGAATATTCCGAAGCCGTCTTTGGGACGGGTTGCGCCCAGCGACGCCAATTATGAGCTGTACCGAAAGCACCTGCGCCGCACGGTGGAAGAGCCGTTTGCGCTGTTCCTGCCGGCATAGGTTCACTCGCGGATAAAGAGATGGCGGCCTCGCGGCCGCCATCTCCCATGCGCGGACCGAGAGCTAGCCGCTCGGCTCTGCGCTGATGATATCGCCGAACAGCTCCCACTGGCCCTTCTTGAACCGCCACATCTTGAGCTGTTCGATCGGCGCGAAGTCCGTGGCGGAGGTGTTGATCTTGATCCCCGGGATCAGCGTGTCGGGGACGAAGTCCTTCAGGCTGGCGGCCTGCTTCATGACGTTCTCGCGGGTCAGATTGTCGCCCGCCTGCTTCAGCACCTGAACCATCGTCTGGGCCGCCGCATAGGCGTAAACCAGATTGGCATCCGAGATGTTCGCGCCGGGCATGTACTTGTCGATGAAGGTCATGAACTTCTTCATGCCCTCGTCGTCTTTCCACTGCGGATCCGACGCATCCTTGAGATAACCGGCCGACAGCACGCCTTCGGATGCTTCGAGGCCGGCCGGCTTCATCACCGCGCCGATCGACACCGAGACGTCGGTCATCAGGTGCATCGGTTTCCATTCCAGCTCCGCGATCTTCTTGATCGCCTGCGCCGCGAATTTCGGCGTCGAGATGTTGACGAAGACGTCGGCGCCGGTGCCCTTGAGCTTGACGATATGGGCGTCGATCGACGGCTCCGACGTCTCGTAGCTTTCTTCGGCGACGATCAGCTTCGAGGCCTTGTCGCCGAACACGTCCTTGATGCCGGCAACGTAATCCTTGCCGAAATCATCGTTGGCATAGAAGATCGCAACCTTCGCGTCCGGCTTCTCCTTCAGGATGTATTTTGCGAAGATCTGTGCCTCGACCCGGTAGCTGGGCTGGAAGCCCATGGTCCATGGAAAATTCTTCGGGTCGTTCCACTTGCTGGCGCCGGTGGCGAGGAACAGCTGCGGCACCTTCTTGGTGTTGTGATATTTCTGCACGGCGGTCTGGGTCGGCGTGCCCAGCGCGTTGAACACCAGGAACACCTCGTCGCTCTCGATCAGCTTGCGGACCTGCTCCACGGTCTTCGGCGGCGAGTAGCCGTCGTCATAAGAGATCCAGTTGATCTTGCGGCCATTGATGCCACCCTGGTCGTTGATCATCTTGAAATAGGCTTCCTCGGTCTTGCCGATGATGCCGTAGGCGGAGGCAGGACCCGAATAAGCCTCGACATTGCCGATCTTGATCTCGGTGTCGGTGACGCCGGTGTCGTATTTCTTCTGCGCCTGGGCGCCCTGGACCGAGAGCAATGTCAGGGCGGCAGCCGCGGCGAGCAGGGAGAGTTTCTTGTTCTTCATGGAAATTCCTTGGGGTTTCTTGTTGGCTGGGGCAGGCACTTCAAAACAAAAGCGCCCGCAAGGGGCGCTTCGATCAGGCGTTGGCGGCTTTCCTGTCGACCTCCGAGGCGACGGAGAACTCTTTCCGCAGCGTCGGCTTGTGGATCTTGCCAGTGGCGTTGCGCGGCAACGCATCGACGAAGCGGACCTGGCGCGGACATTTGAAGCGCGCCAGATTGGCCGCGCAATGCGCGAACACATCCGCCTCGGTCAGCCGCTGGCCCTGCTTGACCGCGACGATGGCAAGGCCCACCTCGCCCCATTGCGCGTCGGGGATGCCGATCACGGCGGCTTCCGCGATCGCGGTGAGCTGGTGCAGGACGTTCTCGACCTCGGCCGGATAGACGTTCTCGCCGCCGGAGATGTACATGTCCTTCCAGCGGTCGACGATGTAGTAGAAGCCCTCCTCGTCGACGCGCGTCGCATCGCCCGTGTGCAGCCAGCCGTCGGTGAAGGAGGTCTTGTTTGCCTCCGGCCTGTTCCAGTAGCCCGGCGTGATGTTCGGCCCCCGGACCCAGAGCTCTCCGAGCTCGCCGACATCGGCATCGCTGCCGTCGGGCCGCACGATGCGCACCTCGGTGTGCAGCACCGGCTTGCCGGCAGAGCCTGCCTTGCGCGCCGCATCTTCGCGGTCGAGCACCAGCACGGCGGGCGAGGTCTCGGTCATGCCGTAGCCCTGCTGCAGCGCAACGCCGCGCGCCTCCCACACTTTCAGGAGCGCCACCGGCATCGGTGCGCCGCCGACGCCGCCGACGATCAGCCGGCTGAGGTCGGTCGTCGCGAAGGCCGGATGCTGCGCCATGAACTGGTAGATCGCGGGCACACCGAAGAACACGTTGATGCCCTGCGCGGGATCGTTGATCAGGCCGAGCGCCGTTCCGGGGTCGAAGGCGCGCATGATCATGACGGTGCCGCCGGCATGCAGCACCGGATTGGTGTAGCAATTCAGCCCGCCGGTGTGGAACAGCGGCAGCACGGTGAGCAGCACCGAGGACGGCCCGATGCAGGCGGGGCCGCCGAGATTGACGCAATTCCAGAAGGTCATGCCATGGGTGATGGTCGCGCCCTTCGGATGGCCCGTCGTGCCCGAGGTGTACATGATGGTCGAGACGTCATCGAGCGTGACCTCCTCGATTGCCTCGAGCGGCTTTGCGGCGGCGATGCCGGCCTCATAGGCGCCGCCTGGGCCAAGCAGCAGGCTGGTCGCAACGTTGCAGAGCTTTGCGACGCTGAGCGCGGTCTCGGCCAGATCGGTGTCGTGGATCATCACCTTCGGCGCGCAGTCGGCGGTGATGAACTGGAGCTCGGGAACGGTGAGGCGGGTGTTCAGCGGCACGAAGATGGCGCCCAGCCGGCCGCAGGCGAACTGCACCTCCAGCGTATCGGTCGTGTTCAGCGCCAGCACCGCGACGCGGTCGCCGCGCGAGACTTTCAGGGTGTGACGCAGGAACGAGGCGAGGCGCGAGACGCGGGTGTCGAGCTGCGAATAGCTGAAGCGGCGCCCGCTCGCGAGGTCGATGAGCGCGACTTTGCTCGGCGTGCGGCGGCCATGGTGGGCGATCCAGTCGTAGTAACGAACGGCCAAAAATCCCTCCCTCGGCGGGTCTTGTGCCGCCTGTATCCTCGTGCCGGGCACCATGCCCGGCGTGGTCGCGAGGGCCAGCCGGAGTTTGTGCACCAGGTCTTTTTTGATTTGGAGTTGGCCTGCGAGGAGCGAAAATCGTCTTGCGTTGAGTTGCTAGGACATACTCTGCTCCAGAGCGGTTCCTCCGGTCAGCCACTCTGCGCAAGTGAACGGCGAATGTTCCGGCCATGGTGGACGCGACGAATCCGCCAACAGGGCGAGACTGCGATGAAGAGCCCGTTCTATACCGCCGAGCACGACGCCTTCCGCGATGTCATGCACCGCTTCGTCGAGAAGGAGATCGCCCCGTTCGCCCATGAATGGGACGAAGCCGGCGAATTCCCGCGCGCGCTCTATCGCAAGGCCGCCGAAACTGGCCTGTTGGGGCTCGGATTCCCCGAGGAATATGGCGGCATCGCCGCCGACCAGTTCATGAAGATCGTCGCCAGCCAGGAATTGGCGCGGGCCGGCGCCGGCGGTATCAGCGCCAGCCTGATGAGCCACACCATCGGCTCGCCCCCGATCGCGCGCGCCGCGCGTCCCGAGGTGAAAGCGCGCGTGCTGCCGCAGGTGCTGTCAGGCGAAAAGATTTCCGCGCTCGCGATTACCGAGCCGGGCGGCGGATCCGACGTTGCAAATCTCCGCACCCGGGCGCGGCGCGACGGCGATCACTACGTCGTGAGCGGCGAAAAGACCTTCATCACCTCGGGCGTGCGCGCCGATTACCTGACTGTTGCGGTGCGCACCGGCGGCGAGGGCGCCGGCGGCGTCAGCCTGCTCCTGATCGAGGGCGACACGCCCGGCCTGTCGCGAACGAAGCTGAAGAAAATGGGCTGGTGGGCCTCCGATACCGCGACGCTGCATTTCGACGAATGCCGCGTGCCGGCCGAAAACCTGATCGGCGAGGAGGGGCAGGGCTTCAAGATCATCATGCAGAACTTCAACAGCGAGCGCATGGGCATGGCGGCGAGCTGCACTGCCTTCGCCCGCGTCTGCCTCGACGAGGCGATCGCCTACGCGAAGGAACGCAAGACGTTCGGCAAGCCGCTCGCCCAGCATCAGGTCATCCGCCACAAGATCGTCGACATGGCGCAGAAGGTGGCGGCCAGCCAGGCGATGCTGGAGATGCTGGCCTGGCGGCTCGAGCAGGGCGAGAGCCCGGTCGCCGAAATCTGCATGATGAAGAACCAGGCGACGCAGACCATGGCGTTCTGCGCCTCGGAAGCCGTGCAGATTTTCGGCGGCGCCGGCTTCATGCGCGGCATCAAGGCCGAGCGCATCTACCGCGAGGTCAAGGTCAACGCCATCGGCGGCGGCACCGAGGAGATCATGAAGGATCTGGCGTCGCGGCAGATGGGGTTGTGACGAGAGGACAAAATGCTATTCACCGCCGACCACGACGACATCCGCCGTTCCTTGCAAAAATTCATCGCCAACGAGATCAATCCTCATGTCGATGAATGGGAGAAGGCCGACATCTTCCCGGCGCATGAGCTGTTCAAGAAGATGGGCCGTCTCGGCTTCCTCGGGCTGAACAAGCCGGTCGAGTTCGGCGGCTCCGGCCTCGACTATTCCTACGCGCTGATGATGGCGGAGGAGCTGGGCGCCATCACCTGCGGCGGCGTGCCGATGGCGATCGGGGTGCAGACCGACATGGCAACGCCGGCATTGGCGCGCTTCGGCTCCGACGAGGTGCGGCGCGAATTTCTGGCGCCGTCGATCTCCGGCGATTACGTCGCCTGCATCGGCGTCTCCGAGCCCGGCGCGGGCTCCGACGTCGCCTCGATCAAGACCAATGCGCGCGCCGACGGCGACGATTACGTCATCAACGGCGGCAAGATGTGGATCACCAACGGCACCCAGGCCGACTGGATCTGCCTGCTAGCCAACACCGGCGATGGGCCGGTTCACCGCAACAAATCGCTGATCTGCGTGCCCATGAAGAGCAAGGGCGTCACGGTCGCGCGCAAGCTCGACAAGATGGGCATGCGCTCGTCCGATACCGCGCAGATCTTCTTCGACAACGTCCGTGTGCCCAAGCGCAACCGGATCGGCGAGGAGGGCAAGGGCTTCACCTACCAGATGATCCAGTTCCAAGAGGAGCGGCTCTGGGGTGCGGCCGCCTGCCTGAAGGCGCACGAATACATCATCGACCAGACCATCGAATACACCCGCAACCGCAAAGCGTTCGGCAAGTCGATCCTCGACAACCAGGTCGTGCACTTCAAGCTGGCGGAGATGCAGACCGAGGTCGAGCTGCTGCGCGCGCTGATCTATCGCGCTGCCGAGCAGCTGGTCGCCGGCGAGGATGTGACGCGCCTTGCGACCATGGCCAAGCTGAAAGCGGGGCGCCTCGGCCGCGAGCTCACCGACGCCTGCTTGCAATATTGGGGCGGAATGGGCTTTACCAACGAGACGCCGGTCAGCCGTGCCTATCGCGACAGCCGCCTGACCTCGATCGGCGGCGGCGCCGACGAGGTCATGCTGATGGTCCTGTGCAAGATGATGGGCACGCTGCCGGGTAGCAAGGGAAACGCCTGATGATCACGCTCTATCACTGCGACGCCGCGCGCTCGTTCCGCCCGCTCTGGATGCTGGAGGAGATGGGGCTGCCATATGAACTGAAGATGCTGCCGTTCCCGCCGCGCGTCTTCGCCAAGGACTATCTTGCGCTCAATCCGCTCGGCACCATTCCCTTCATGATCGACGGCGAGACCAGGATGACGGAATCCTCCGGCATCTGCCATTACCTTGGCACCAGATATGCCCCGACGCCTTTGATGGTCGGGTCTGAGGATCCCGCCTATGGCGCGTTCCTGAACTGGATGTATTTTTCCGACGCCACGTTAACCTTCCCGCAGACGCTGGTGCTCCGATACACCCAGCTCGAGCCGGAGGAGCGCCGCAATCCGCAGGTTGCTACCGACTATGCAAAGTGGTTCCTGGGACGGCTGCGCGCCGTTGAGGCAGCGACCGCGAATGCCGAAACCTTGTGCGCCAGCCGCTTCACCGCCGCTGACATTGTCATTGGTTATGCGCTGCGCCTCGCCGACAGTATCGGCCTCGCCAAGGACTTCGGGCCAAATGTCGCAGCCTATTGGGCGCGTTTGCAGCAGCGCGACGGCTTCAAGCGTGCCGTTGCTGCGGAGCAAAAGGCAGGCGTCGAGCAGAATGTTGCGCCGAGGGTGAGGGCGTAAGGGAGGCTGTCGTTCCGGGGCGCGCAATAGCGCGAACCCGGAATCTCGAAGTTGCGGCGCGAGGTTCCGGGTCCGCCCTTCGGTCGTCCCGGAACGACGATTTTTTGCGCGCCCTGACAGCGCTATCCCGTCGTGACAGCGCCCAAATTTCCGCTAAGGTGACCTCCGTCCGCAGCGGCCAGAGAGCCGCGCGAGGAGGAGCCCAATGGAATATAGCGGTCGCGAATCCGACCA
This sequence comes from Bradyrhizobium liaoningense, assembly GCF_018130825.1. Classification (GTDB taxonomy): domain Bacteria; phylum Pseudomonadota; class Alphaproteobacteria; order Rhizobiales; family Xanthobacteraceae; genus Bradyrhizobium; species Bradyrhizobium liaoningense_B. The sequence goes on from NZ_JAFCJS010000003.1 coordinate 349,567, forward strand.
TCTGATGCTGATCACGCCGGAGCGGGTGTTCTATGCGGGCCTGCTCGGTCGCCCCCGCAAGCGGACCCCGGGCTGTTGCCATGTCTATGTGGCGGTGAAGGGCAATCTGCACCTGACCATCGACGACGTCCTCGCGACCGGCGAGCTGTTCGTCACCCTGCCGAACCAGCGGCATTCCATCGCCAGCGACTATCGCACCGCGATCAGCGTGACGCTTGAGCCCGAGAGCATGCCGGATGGTGTCATCGAGGCCCTGGCCGAGCGGCTGACCGGACCCGATCGGGCCGTCTATGCCCGTAAGATCCTTGCCGCCTACGCGCTGCTGCGCCAGCGCCGCTACGGCGATATCACCACCGCCGAATTCGACGAGATGTGTTTTGGCGAGGCGCTGCCGCGCCGCGTGCTCGACCCGCGCGTGACGCGTGCGGTCGCCCGCATCGAGCGCTTCTCCGGCGAGCCGGTGACGGCGGATACCTGCGCCACTGAGGCGGGCCTCTCCGCTTCACGCTTCCTGCATCTGTTCAAGGAGGAGACCGGAATCTCCTTCCGCTCCTTCCGCGCCTGGAAGCGCGCGCGGCATCTGCTGCACTTCGCCAACCAGGACCTCAACCTCGCCCATCTCGCGCAGGATATCGGCTATCCCGATTCCACGCATTTCAGCCACTCGATCCGCCGCTTCTACGGATTGAAGCCCCGCGCGATCTTCGTCGGCTCGCGGGATCTTGCGATCTATCGCAGCACCGAAACGGTGCGGATGGCGGAGGCTTCGTAGGGTGGGTTAGCCGAGCAGATGCGCGAAGCGCATCTGCTCGGCGTAACCCACCACTTCTGTCTCCGCGGAAACTAAAATGGTGGGTTACGCCTTCGGCTAACCCACCCTACGACACCTTCTTTCCCAGCTTCTCCGCGCAAGAAGCCGCATGTCGCGCGTCACATGATCGCAAGCGTTGAATTCTCAACGTGCGAGATATTTTTGGCATGAGCGACAAGGCTGTCATCACCTGCGCGCTGAACGGCGTGCTCACCGACCCGAAGCAGCACAACGTGCCCGTCACGCCCGAGCAGATGGCGCGCGAGGCCAAGGCTGCCTTCGATGCCGGCGCGTCCATCATGCACATCCACCTGCGCCAGCAGGCGCCGGGCAAGGGGCATCTGCCGTCCTGGGAGGTAGCGGTCAGCAAGGAGATCCAGCAGGCGATCCGCGAAGCCTGCCCGGGCGTCATCATCAACCACACCTCGGGCGTGTCGGGGCCGAACTACTCCGGCGCGCTCGACTGCATCCGCGAGACGAAGCCGGAGATCGCCGCCTGCAACGCCGGCTCGCTGAATTATTTGAAGGTGAAGGCCGACAACAATTGGGCCTGGCCGCCTATGATGTTCGACAACGCGGTCGAGAAGGTGAAGGACTATCTCGACGTCATGAACGCCGTCGGCACCATTCCCGAGTTCGAATGCTTTGACGTCGGCATCGTCCGCTGCGTCGGCATGTACCACCAGGTCGGCATGTACAAGGGGCCGCTCGAATATAACTTCGTGATGGGCGTCGCCTCCGGCATGCCGGCTGATCCCGAGCTGCTGCCAATCCTGATCAAGCTGAAACGGCCCGAGGCGCATTGGCAGGTCACCGCCATCGGCCGGGAAGAGATCTGGCCGCTGCACCAGCGCTGCGCCGAGCTCGGCGGTCACTTGCGCACCGGCCTCGAAGACACCTTCTATCTCGCCGACGGCACGAAGGTGACCTCGAACGGCCAGCTGATCGAAGCCGTCGCCGCCTGCGCAAGGCGCGCCGGCCGCGAGATCGCGAGTCCTGCCGAGGCGCGGAAGATCTTTGGGACGAACAGGTAAGGTATCGCCTCACCCGTCATTGCGAGCGAAGCGAAGCAATCCAGAATCTCTCCGCGGAAACAGTCTGGATTGCTTCGTCGCTTCGCTCCTCGCAATGACGAGCAGGATTGAGTGATGTCCATTCTCGAAAACACCATTTCCCCCGGCAGCGCCAGCTACCACACCAACCGAGACGGCATGCTCGCGCTGATCGACCGCATGCGCGCGCTGGAAGAGCGCACGCGTGCGGCGTCGGCGGCGGCAAAAGACCGCTTCCACAAGCGCGGCCAGCTGCTGCCGCGCGAGCGCGTCGCGCTGGTGCTCGATCCCGGTGCGCCCTTCATCGAGCTGTCGACCCTCGCCGGCTACATGTTTGACGTGCCCGATCCGAACAAGAGCGTACCCGGCGGCGGCGTTATCGCCGGCATCGGCTTCGTCTCGGGCATCCGCTGCATGGTCAGCGCCAGTGATTCCGGCATCGACGCCGGCGCGCTGCAGCCTTATGGCCTCGACAAGACGCTGCGGGTGCAGGAGCTCGCGCTGGAGAACAAGCTGCCTTACGTCCAGCTCGTCGAAAGCGCCGGCGCCAATCTCTTGCGCTACCGCGTCGAGGATTTCGTCCGCGGCGGCAACATCTTTCGTAATCTCGCGCGGCTCTCCGCCGCGGGCCTGCCGGTCGTCACCGTGACGCATGGTTCGTCCACCGCGGGCGGCGCCTATCAGACCGGCCTGTCCGACTACATCGTCATGGTGCGCGGCCGCACCCGCGCCTTCCTCGCCGGGCCGCCGCTGCTGAAGGCCGCCACCGGCGAGATCGCGACCGAGGAAGAGCTCGGTGGCGCCGAGATGCACACGCAGATCTCCGGCCTCGGCGATTATCTCGCCGAGGACGATCGCGACGCGCTTCGCATCGCGCGCGAGATCATGGCGGCGATGGAATGGGAGCGGCCGGGCCGGGCCGCTCCAGAGTTCAAGCCGCCGCGCTACGACCAGGACGAGCTGCTCGGCATCATGCCGATGGACCACAAGCGCCCCGTCGACATGAAGCAGGTGATCGCCCGCATCGTCGACGATTCCGACTTCACCGAGATGGCGCCGAATTACGGCCCGGCCACGGTCTGCGGCCATGCCCGCATCGAGGGCCAGGCCATCGGCATCATCACCAACAACGGTCCGCTCGATCCCGCCGGCGCCAACAAGGCGACGCATTTCATCCAGGCCTGCTGCCAGACCCGTACGCCGATCCTCTATCTCAACAACACCACCGGCTACATGGTCGGCAAGGCCTATGAAGAAGCCGGCATGATCAAGCACGGCTCGAAGATGATCCAGGCGGTGACCTCGGCGACGGTGCCGCAGATCACCATCTATTGCGGCGCCTCGTTCGGCGCCGGCAATTACGGCATGTGCGGCCGCGGTTTCCATCCGCGCTTCTGCTTCTCCTGGCCCAACGCCAAGACCGCCGTGATGGGCGGCGAGCAGGCCGCCGAGACCATGGCGATCGTGACCGAGGCCGCCGCCGCCCGCCGCGGCAAGCCCATCGAAAAGGACAAGCTGGATGCGATGAAGGCGCAGATCATCGGCGTGTTCGATGGGCAGATGGACGTGTTCTCGACCAGCGCCCGTGTGCTCGACGACGGCGTGATCGATCCGCGCGACACCCGCGCGGTGCTGTCGGAGGTGCTCGCGATCTGCCGCGAGGGTGATGCGCGCTCGCCCCAGCGCATGCAATTCTCGGTGGCCCGCCCATGAGGAACGGATCAGTGCATCACCGGCCGTTCTTCAAGGTTCTGGTCGCCAATCGCGGCGAGATCGCACTGCGTGTGATGCGCAGCGCGCGGCGGCTCGGTCTCGGCGTCGTCGCGGTCTACTCGGACGCCGATCGCGATGCGCTTCACGTGAAGCACGCGGATCAGGCCGTGCGCATCGGCGAGGCCTTGCCGGCGCAATCCTATCTCAACATCCCCGCGATCATTGCCGCGGCGAAAGCCAGCGGCGCGGATGCCGTTCACCCCGGCTACGGCTTCCTCGCCGAGAACGAGGATTTCGCGCAAGCCTGCAACGATGCCGGCCTCGTCTTCATCGGCCCGTCGCCGCAGGCGATCGAGGCGATGGGCAACAAGGCCGGCGCCAAGGAGATCATGAAAAAGGCCGGCGTGCCCTGCGTTCCAGGCTATCAAGGTGCCGACCAAAGCGACGAGGTCATGCTCGCGGAGGCCAAAAAGATCGGCTTCCCCGTGATGATCAAGGCGGTGGCCGGCGGCGGCGGTCGCGGCATGCGGCTCGTCACCGATGCGGCGTCGTTTCCCGATGCGCTGCGCAGCGCGCGGTCGGAGGCGAAGGCGGCGTTCGGAGATCCCACCGTGATCCTCGAACGCGCCATCCAGAATCCCCGCCACATCGAGATCCAGGTGTTCGGCGACAGCCACGGCAATGCCATCCATCTCGGCGAGCGCGACTGCTCGGTGCAGCGCCGGCACCAGAAGCTGATCGAGGAGGCGCCGTCACCCGCGGTGACGCCGGAACTGCGGGCGAGAATGGGCGAGGTCGCGGTCGCTGCGGTGAAGGCGTTGCGCTATGAGGGCGCCGGCACGCTGGAGTTCCTGCTCGACGAGCGCGGCGAGTTCTACTTCATGGAGATGAATACGCGGCTCCAGGTCGAGCATCCCGTGACCGAGGCGATCACCGGGCTCGATCTCGTCGAGCTGCAGCTGCGCGTCGCGCGCGGCGAGCCATTGCCGGTGAAGCAGCAGGACATCAAGTTCTCCGGCCATGCGATCGAGGTGCGACTGTGCTCGGAGGATGCCGCGCAGGATTTCATGCCGCAGTCCGGCCGCATGGCGCGCTGGCAGGTGCCTGACGGCATCCGCGTCGAGCATGCGCTGCAATCGGGCTCGGAGATTCCGCCGTTCTACGATTCCATGATCGCCAAGGTGGTCAGCCATGGCGCGACCCGCGAGGAGGCGAGGGGGCGGCTGATCGTTGGTCTCGAGCAACTCACCGCGTTCGGCGTGACCACCAACCAGGCGTTCCTGATGTCCTGCCTGCGCCATCCCGGCTTCGCCAAAGGCGAGGCGACGACGGCCTTCATCGGCACGCATCGCGACGAACTGCTGGCGCCGCGTGCGAACGCCGCATTCGACATGGCGCTGGCGGGCCTGCTGCTCTACGTCACCAATCCGCGCGCGCCGTCATGGCAAAGTGGCCGCAGCCTGTCGGCAACGTTTCCGCTGCCCGCGAAGATCGAGATCGCCGGGCACGCGCACGAGCTCGAAATCACCCGCGAGCGCGACGGCAGTTACACCGTCGTCACCGAAGGCCGTCAGGACAAGTTCGAGATCGACCAGCTCGATGCCGACGCAATCCGCTTCCGCCACGACGGCGTGATGGACAGCGCAAAATTTCTCCGCGACGGCGATCGGCTCTACCTCCAGCACCGCGGCATTCCGCTCGTCGTCACCGATCTCACCCTAGCCGCGCCGAAAGCGGCGGCAACGAATGGCGGCGACGGCAAGGTCCGCGCCGCCATGAACGGCCGCGTCGTCGCCGTCCTCGTCAAGCCGGGCGACCGCGTCACCGCCGGCCAGCCGGTGCTGACGCTGGAAGCGATGAAGATGGAGCACGTCCACAAGGCCGGCATCGACGGCGTGATCGCCGCGATCGACGTCGCCGAGGGCGAGCAGGTGACGACGGGACGGATCGTCGCGGAGATCGGGGCCGGGTAGCGCGGCGCAAACGCAGTCTCGTAGGGTGGGCAAAGGCGCGTAGCGCCGTGCCCACGAACCGGCGATTACATTATTGAGGGATGGTGGGTACGCTTCGCTTTGCCCACCCTACGGCACCTGTAATCTGGTCGACGGCTTAAAAGCATAACACTATCAATGTGATGTTCGTCGAGATGCGTCGCGCGCAATCTCTATTGAACATAGTTCATTTTTAAGTTACATATATTGAACAAGGTTCAATATATGTGGAGGTTCCAGGTGCACGCTGATCACCACGTCCAAGCGACCGATCCCATACTCCCGTCAGTGCACCGCCGATGCTCGCTCGCGCCACCGCAGACCCGCGAAAAATACCTGATCGGCGCGCTCGCGCTCCTCACCCTGGCGGCACTCTTCGCACCCGCGCTGCCCGCCGCGGCGTGGCACATCCCGCACTTCGTCGACACCCGCCCCTGGCTGGGTGTCCCCAACGCCGGCGACGTGCTGAGCAATCTCGCCTTCCTCGCGATGGGCGTCTGGGGCTCGGAGCGGCTGCGCGGCCGCAACGATGCGCCCGTAGGCGCGAGCTGGTTCTTCGTGGGACTGATCCTCACTTGCCTGGGCTCAGGCTTCTATCATCTCGATCCGGACGCGCCGCAGCGGCTCGTGGCCGATCGTCTCGGCATGGCGGTGGCGTTCGCAGGCTTTCTGGGCATCGCGGCCGGCGAGCGCATCAGCACGCGTGCAGGCGAGGCGGTGCTGGTGCTGATGATGGTTGCGGGCCTGCTCGCGGCCTGGGTGGCGCGCGAGAATCTCACGCCATGGGTGGCCGTGCAGTTCGGCGGCATGGCGCTCGCCGTGGGACTGGCGTTGACGCGGCCCCGGCCCGGTGCGGTGGGCGTGCCGCTTGGCGGCGTGATTGTCTTTTATGTGCTGGCGAAGCTCTTCGAGCTCGGCGACGCGACTATCTTCGAAGCGACCGGACACATTGTCTCGGGCCATACGCTCAAGCATCTCGCCGCCGCGCTGGCGGCCTGGCCGGTGATCCGGGCGTTGCGCGATCGTAGGGTGGGTTAGCCCCGGGCCGCGCGAAGCGCTGGCGTAACCCACCACTTCTGTCACCGCGGAGGCCAAAGAGGTGGGTTACGCGCTGCGGCCTGCGCTTCGCACAGTCCGCTTCGCTAACCCACCCTACGCAGTCGCGTTGCTCCGACCAGTCCCTTCATTCAGCAAACACGCCACCTGATGCACATCGCCTGCGTCCACCAGCGCCGGCCGCTCCGTCTTGCATCGCTCCATCGCGAATCGGCAGCGCGTGTGAAACGCGCAGCCGGAGGGCGGATTGACCGGACTTGGCACGTCGCCGTCGACCAGCGGCGCGAGCTTCTTTGCCAACGGGTTCGCGATCGGCACCGAGGCGAGCAGGGCCTGCGTATAGGGATGCCTGGGATTGCGGAACAGCTCGTTCTTGTCGGCGATCTCGACGATGCGCCCCAGATACATCACCGCGACGCGGTGGCTGATATGGGCGACCACGGCAAGATCGTGCGCGATGAAGAGATAGGAGAAGCCGTGCTGGCGCTGCAGGTCGATCAGGAGGTTGATGACCTGCGCCTGGATCGAAACGTCGAGCGCGGACACCGGCTCGTCGCAGACGATCAGGCGCGGCCCGAGCGCGAGCGCGCGTGCGATGCAGATGCGCTGGCGCTGGCCGCCTGAAAATTGATGCGGGAAATTGCCCATCTGGTCTGGCCGCAAGCCCACTTGCTCGAACAGCTTGGCGACCCGATCCTCCAGCTCCTTGCCGGTTGCGAGCCCGTGCACGGCGAGCGGCTCGCCGACGATGTCGCCCGCGGTCATGCGCGGATTGAGCGAGGCGAACGGGTCCTGGAACACGATCTGCATCGAGCGGCGGTGCGGGCGCAGCGCAGTCTTCGAGAGGTGCGTGATGTCCTCGCCGTCGAGACGGATCTGGCCCGAGGTCGGCTCGACCAGCCGCAGCACGCTGCGCGCCACCGTCGACTTGCCGCAGCCGGATTCGCCGACGAGGCCCAGCGTCTCGCCGGCGCCAAGCGAGAACGAGACGCCATCCACCGCATGCACGGTGCCGACCTGCCGGCGCAGCACGCCGGCGCGCACCGGGTAGTGCTTCTTGAGTTCGGTGACTTCGAGCAGCGCCTCGGTCATGCCACCTCCGCCACTTCTTCCGCGCGCCAGCACGCCGCGAGATGGCCGCCGCCCCAATCCGCGAGCGGTGGATATTCGGCCTCACAACGCTTGATGGCGAGCTTGCAGCGCGGCGCGAAGGCGCAGCCCTGCGGCAGCCGCACCAGCGAGGGCACGGTGCCCGGAATTTCGTTCAGGCGCGCCTGTGCCGGTGCGCCGGAGGCCGGGACGGCCGGGATCGAGGCCATCAGGCCGCGCGTGTAGGGATGCTTCGGAGCTGCGAACAGCGCCTCGACGCTGGCTTCCTCGACCTTGCGGCCGGCATACATCACGATTACGCGCTGCGCGGTCTGCGCGACCACGCCGAGATCATGCGTGATGAGGACGAGGCCGGTGCCGAGCTCCTTCTGCAGATCGAGGATCAGCGCCAGGATCTGCGCCTGAATGGTGACGTCGAGGGCCGTGGTCGGCTCGTCCGCGATCAGCAGCGCCGGACGGCACGCCAGCGCCATCGCGATCATCGCGCGCTGGCGCATGCCGCCGGAGAGCTGGTGCGGATATTCGCGCGCGCGCCGCGCCGGTTCGGGGATGCGCACCAGCCGCAGCATCTCCACGGCGATATTCTGCGCCTCCTTCGACGAGATGTTCCGGTGCAGCCGTACGGCCTCGACGATCTGGTCGCCAATCCGCATCACCGGATTGAGCGAGGTCATCGGTTCCTGGAAGATCATGGAGATGCGGTTGCCCCTGACCGCGCGCATCTGCGCTTCATCCAGAGCCAACAGGTCGGTGCCTTCGAGCGTCACGGAGCCGCCGACGATGCGGCCGGGCGGATCGGGCACGAGGCGCATCAGGGACAGCGCGGTGACGCTCTTGCCGCAGCCGGATTCGCCGACGATCGCCAGCGTCTCGCCGCGCTTCACGGTGAAGGAGACGTCGTCGACGGCCTTGAACAGCCCGGAGTTGGTGAAGAACACCGTCTTCAGGTTCTTCACTTCGAGCACGAGATCGGATTTTTGTGCCATCAGCCGCGCTGCCGGGGATCGAGGATGTCGCGCAGGGCGTCGCCGAACAAATTGGCGCCGAACACGGCGAGGCTGATCGCGATGCCGGGGAAGATCACCAGCCACGGCGCCGTGCGGACGTATTCGGCGGCGGATTCGGAGAGCATGCGGCCCCATGACGGATAAGGCTCGGGAATGCCGAGGCCGAGGAAGGAGAGCGAGGCTTCGGTGAGGATGGTCGAGCCGAGCTGGGCGGTGGCAAGCACGATCAGCGGCGCCAGCGTGTTCGGCAGCACGTGGCGGAGCGCGATGCGCATCTCGCTCATGCCGATCGACTTGGCGGCCTCGACGAAGGGCTGCTCGCGCAGCGCCAGCGTGTTGGCGCGGATGACGCGCGACACGGTCGGGATCAGCGGAATGGCGATGGCGATGATGACGTTCGGCAGTGTAGGGCCGAGGGCCGCCGTCATGATCAGGGCCAGCACCAGCAGCGGCAGCGCCTGGAGCACGTCGGAGACGCGCTGGAACACGAGATCGACCCAGCCGGAGAGATAACCGGAGGTGAGGCCGACGATGACGCCGATCGTGCCGCCGAGCGCGGTCGAGCCGATGCCGACCGCCAGCGAAATCCGTGCACCGTGGATGATGCGGCTGAACACGTCGCGGCCGAACGAGTCCGTTCCCATCCAGTGCGCGAGACTCGGGCGCGCCAGCGCGCGGGCGGAATCGACCGTGAGGGGATCATAGCGCGCGATGAAATCGGCAAAGATCGCGGTGAGCACGAACACCGCCATGATGACGAGCCCGGCCGCGCCCAGCACATGCCGCTGCGCCATGAACAGCACGCGCCGCCACCCGCCGGGGGCATGCGCTCCGGCCCGCCTCAGTTCAACGTCAAAGTCGATCGCGGCCATAGGTCTACCTTCCCCCTCTCCCCGCGTGCGGGGAGAGGGTCGGGGTGAGGGGGGCTCTCTGCAGGGGAGGTGAGAGTTTCGCTTGCGGAGACGCCCCCTCACCCGAATTTGCGCTTTGCGCAAATTCGACCTCTCTCCGCAGGCGGGGAGAGGTGAAGGAGAGCGCGCGCGCTGTGTGAGAGACAATCATGCGGCTAATCCGTGTACCTGATCCGCGGATCGAACACCGCGTAGAGCATGTCGACGGTGAAATTCGCGAACACCACCACGACGGCAATGAACATCACGAGGTTCTGCACGATCGGATAGTCGCGCCAGCGGATCGCCTCGACCAGGAAACGCGCGACGCCGGGGATGTTGAACACGGTCTCGGTGACGATCAGGCCGCCGATCAGGAACGCGGCCTCGATGCCGATCACGGTGATGACGGGCAGGATCGCGTTCTTCAGCGCATGGTGATAATTCACGGCGGCATCGGAGGCGCCCTTGGCGCGCGCGGTGCGGATATAATCCTGCCGCAGCACCTCCAGCATCGAGGAGCGCGTGATGCGCATGGTCAGCGCCGCGCTGCGGAAGCCGACGGCGGCGGCGGGCACGGCGTAGGTCGCGAACGCTTCGAGCCAGGTCTTGGGATTGGGATTGAAGATCGGTATCTGGCCGAACATCGCCACCGCCGCGGTGAGGATGAGCAGGCCAAGCCAGAACGAGGGCAGCGACAATCCGCTGAGGCTGACGACGCGCAGCGCGTAGTCGAGCCGCGTGCCTTGCTTCACCGCGCTGATGACGCCGAGCGGAATGCCAATGGACGCAGAGAACAACAGCGCGAGGCCAGCGAGCCGTGCCGTGATCGGGATCCGCGGCAGGATTTCCTGGAGCGCCGGCTTCTCCGAGACGTAGGAGTAGCCGAAATCACCGCGCAGAAAACCGCTGATCCAGTGCCAATATTGCACGATCAGCGGCTGGTCGATTCCGAGCTCTTTCTCCAGATTGGCCTTGTCGGCAGGATCGACATAGCCGGCTGCGGCAAACAGGATGTCGACGATGTTGCCGGGCACGATGCGCAGCAGGAAGAAGATGACGACCGAGATCCCGAACAGGGTCACGAGCATCAGGAACAGGCGCCGTACCAGATAGGCAAACATCCTTCGCCTCCTGCCGAACCCGTCAGCCGCCCGCGGCCTGCGCTACTTGTCCAGCCACAGGTCCTCGTAACGATAGCCATTATAGGAGCTGTTCGTCATGATCGTCACGCCCTTGACGTAAGGCTGCCAGCAACTGCCCATACGGCTGTGGAAGATGATCGGACGGGCGACGTCCTCCTGAAGCTTCTTGTCGATGTCCCAGACCAGTTTCTTGCGCTTCTCGACATTGGTCTCCTGCGACTGCTCGTCGAACAGTTTCTCGATCTCCTTGTTGCAGTAGTTGGTGTAGTTGCGCTCGGACCCGCAGGAATAGTTCTCGTAGAAGGACTGGTCGGGATCGTCCACCGCATTGCCGGTGAGGTTGAGCCCGATCATGTAGTCCTTGCGCGCAACCTTCGGGAACCAGTTCGCGGTCTCGACCACGTCGAGCTCGCCGTCGATATAGATGCTCTTGAGCTGGTCGATCAGGATCACCGCGGGATCGCGGTAGACCGGAATGTTGCGGGTTGAGACCTTGACGGCGAGATGCTTGTCGGGTCCGTAACCCGCCTTCTCCATCAGCTTCTTGGCGGCATCGCGATTGGCCTTCACGTCGGGCCCATAGCCTGGAATGGTCTCCAGCATCTCCTTGGGCATGCCCCAGAGGCCGTTCGGCGGCGGCAGCATGGTGCCGCCGACGTCGCCCTGTCCCTCGAACATGATCGAGATGAAGGCCTTGCGGTCGAGCGCCAGCGCCATGGCGCGGCGGATGTCGGCGTTGTCGAACGGCGCTGCCGTCGAATTGACGATGATGTTGGTCGCAACATTGGTCGGCGCGATCTCGCAGACCGCGTTCGGCGCCTGCGATTTCACATCTTTCAGGAGCGGGATGCTCACCTCGGTCGGGAAGGCCATGTCGAATTTGCCGGCGACGAAGGCGAGGATCGCGGTCGAGCGGTTCGGGATGATGGTGAACTCGATGCCGTCGAGATAGGGCCGGCCCTCGCGCCAGTAATCCGGATTGCGCGTCAGCTTGATCGATTCATTGGCCTTGAACTCGACGAATTTGAACGGGCCGGTGCCGATCGGGTGCGTGCGCATGTCGCCCGGCGAGACATGGCAGGGATAGACCGGCGTATAGCCCGAAGCGAGCAGCGCCAGCAGCGAGGGCTGCGGCCGCTTCAGGTTGAACGAGACCTCGAAATCGCCGTTGGTCGAGATGTCGCTGACCTGCTCGTACCAGGTCTTGCGCGGGTTCTGCCGGAACTTCTGCTGCGCCTTGCCCATCAGCATGTCGAAGGTGCATTTGACGTCCGCCGAGGTGAACGGCTTGCCGTCGTGCCATTTCACGCCCTGGCGCAGCTTGAAGGTCAGGGTCTTGTTGTCGTTCACCCAGGCCCAGCTCTCGGCGAGTTCCGGAATGATGTTGTCCATCCGGTTCTGCGCCTCGTCCTGCTTGTAGATGACGAGGTTGTTGAACACGGGCATGAAGGGAACATTGAGCGAGTAGGTCGCGCCTTCATGGATCGAGGCATTGCCGGGGCTGTCCCGGTGATACATCCGCAGGATTCCGCCCTGCTTGGGCTGGCCGGCGAATGCAATGGTCGAAAACGCCAGCAAAGATAGCGCCGCCGTCGCGGCGAGCGCCCGCACGCTCCGCATTCTCGTCCTCCCTGGACTTTAGTCTTTTGGGCCTTTTCCGGCCTGTTTGTCAGGACGATAGCGGGGCAGGTGCAGCGAAGCAACGGCCAAGGGCAGCCGCGCTCTCGGCAATTCGGATGACGCAAGGCCGCGGGGGCTTTCTCTCACCATGTGAGAGTGGTTCCTCCGGCGTCGTCCTGGCGAAAGCCAGGACCCATCACCCCAGAGAGATGTTTGGCGAAGACTGGTCGTTCGGTACTGACGCCGGTGGCGACTGATAGATCACTCGGTATGGGTCCTGGCTTTCGCCAGGACGACGGCGGGGGGCTCACACAATCCGCGACGTCTTGTTTCCCCAATACCGGTCCCGGAGCAGCCGCTTGTACAGCTTGCCGGTCGGCAAGCGCGGCAGTTCCTTCTCGAAATCCACCGAGCGGGGCACCTTCTGCCGCGACAGCGACTGGCCGCAGAACGCGATCAGCTCTTCGGCGAGCGTGGGGTCCGGCACGACGCCGGGCATCGGCTGCACCACCGCCTTCACCTCTTCGCCGAGATCGGGATTGGGCACACCGAACACCGCGGCATCGGCGACCTTCGGATGGGTGATCAAGAGATTCTCGCATTCCTGCGGATAGATGTTCACCCCGCCCGAGATGATCATGAAGGTCGCGCGGTCGGTGAGGTAGAGGAAGCGGTCGGCGTCGACATAGCCGACGTCGCCGACCGTGCTCATGCTGCCGTCGGCCGAGCGCGCTTCCTTCGTCTTCTCGGGATCGTTGAAATATTCGAACGGCGATCCGGTCTTGAACCAGACCTGGCCAGGCGTGCCGGTCGGGCACGGATTCATGTTCTCGTCGAGGATATGGAGGTCGCCGAGCAGCACCTTGCCGACGGTGCCGCGATGCGCCAGCCATTCCTCGCTGTTGCAGGCGGTGAAGCCGAGGCCTTCGGTGGCGCCGTAATATTCGTGGATGATCGGCCCCCACCATTTGATGATGTCGTCCTTGACCAGGGCCGGGCAGGGCGCCGCCGCATGGATCGCGATCTCCAGCGACGACAGGTCGTAATGCTTGCGCACCTCCTCCGGCAGCTTCAGCATACGCGAAAACATCGTCGGCACCAGCTGCGTGTGGGTGATGCCCCATTGCTGCACGAGCTGGAGATAGCGTTCCGGATCGAAGCTCTCCATGATGATCACGGTGCCGCCCATGCGGATCGTGAGGTTCACGGCAGCCTGCGGCGCCGAGTGATAGAGCGGGGCCGGCGACAGGTAGACCATACCCTCGCGGTAGTGCCAGAGCTTGGTCAGGAAATCGAACAGCGGCAGATTGTGTTTGGGCGGCTCCTCCGGCAGCGGCCGCAAAATGCCTTTCGGCCGCCCCGTCGTGCCCGACGAATAGAGCATGGCGGTGCCGAGCCACTCGTCCTGGATCGGCGTCGCGGGCAGACCGGCGGTGGCGTCCGCCAGCCCGACGATGCGCTCGCTCTCGCCGGGACCGTCGGCGACGATGCAGAGCTTGACGTCGGGGCAGGCCTGGATCGCCTCGCGCGCGATGTCGAGCTTCGCCATCGACGTGATCAGGATCTTCGACTGGCTGTTGACGAGCAGATAGGCGAGCTCGCCCGGCGTCAGGAACGAGTTGATGCAGGTGTAGTAGAGCCCCGACCGCTCGCCCGCACCGCAGGCCTCGAGATAGCGCGCATTGTTCTCCATGAAGATCGAGTAGTGGTCGAGCCGCTTGAGGCCGTGCTTGCGGAACAGATGCGCGAGGCGATTGCTGCGTGCCTCCAGCTCGCGATAGGTGACGGCCTCGCCGGTCGCCGCCATGATGAACGCGGGCTGCAGCGGGCGCAGGCGGGCATGGTGACCAGTGTACATCTATCCTCCGGCTTGGATCATGCGGCGAGAGACAGGATTTCTTTGATGTCGGCGGGGCCGGCGATCTTGCGCGGATTGCGCGGGATCCAGTTCGTGCGCATCGCCTGTTCGGCGATGGCATCGAAATGCTCCGGCGAGACGTGCACATCCGCGAGGCTGCGCGGCATGCCGAGCGAGCGGATGAAGGCATCGAGCACGTCGGCGGCGTCATGGCCGGGAAAGCCCATCGCGGCGGCGACGATCACCTGGCGCTCGGCATTGTCGCGCGCATTCCAGCGCATCACCGCCGGCAGCATGACGCAGGAGGTGTGGCCGTGCGGCACGTTGAAGGCCGCGCCCAGCACGTAGCCGATGCCGTGGCTCGCGCCCATCGGCACGCCGGCGGCGAGCGCGCCCATCGACAGCCAGGTTCCGATCTGCGCATCCATGCGTGCGCCGAGATCGGATGGGTTGGCCTTCACCCGGGGCAGCGCATCGGCAAGCATGGCAAGGCCCTTGACCGATTGCGCGTCGGCATAGGGATGCGTCTCTCGCGAGCAGATCGCCTCGACGCAATGGTCGATGGCGCGGATACCGGTCGACAGGAACAGCCATTCCGGCGTGTGCACGGTGATGGCCGGGTCGAGGATGGTCGCGCGCGGCACGGTGAGCGGATGCCGCAGCATCTGTTTCACGTTGGTGCTGCGGTCGGTGACGCCGGCGATCGATGAGAACTCGCCGCCGGCAATCGTGGTCGGTACGCTGACCTGTCGCACGGTCGGCGCATTCATCTCGGGCGCGACCCCCTTGTGCACGCGGATGCGCTCGATGCCGTCGATCGTGTCGATGCCGTTGGCAAGGCAGAGCTGCACCGCCTTGGCGCCGTCGGTGATCGAGCCGCCGCCGACGGTGACGATCAGATCGGCGCCCACCTCGCGCGCCGCGCGAGTGGCTGCG
This sequence comes from Bradyrhizobium liaoningense, assembly GCF_018130825.1. Classification (GTDB taxonomy): domain Bacteria; phylum Pseudomonadota; class Alphaproteobacteria; order Rhizobiales; family Xanthobacteraceae; genus Bradyrhizobium; species Bradyrhizobium liaoningense_B. Next base: position 364,756 of record NZ_JAFCJS010000003.1, read on the forward strand.
ATCACCGCCTCGCGCGGCGTGTGTGCCGGCATGGCGTCGAACAGGCCGGCGCAGCGCGGCCCGAGTGCTTCCTTGATTTTCGCGATCTCGTCGGTCTGCCGGTTCAGCGTCCCTGAGACCATCAGGAAGGCGCGGCGGGCTCCCAGCCGATCCATCTGCGCGACGATCGCGCCGGCTGCCGGATGGCCGAACACGACCTCCTCGATCGCGCCGTAAACGACACGTCCCTGGTGCACGCCTGTCCTCCCCGGACAATTCGTCTTGTTTTGCAAGGGGAAGTCTAGCCGAGCAGCCGCCGCCCGTCATGTGCGAAGACGCTGGCCTTTTCTTACCCTCCCCTGGAAGGGGTCCGGGACGAGCGTAGCTCGCCCGTGGTCGATCGCGCGCAGCGCGAGTGGGGTGGGGTGATCTCTCCACACGGGCACTGCTCGTGGCGGAGAGTCCTTCACCCCACCCCGCTGCGCATGCCGCTTCGCTCCACGCGCAGCGACCCTCCCCCTCCAGGGGAGGGTAAGAGCAGCGCTCCATTCATGAGCCCCGCGAATAAGCCCATTCGCGTCTTGGCCACTAATCGGTGCGCGCGCGGCCGGCTGACTCCCCTGTCAACCCGCCATCCGGCCAGGGCGCTCGCGCGGGCATTGCGCGCGCATTGGTCTTGAAGTGTTCATCATTGCCGCCCATCCTGTAGGGCCCGCGCGATGGCGAATACCCTGCTTTTTCCGCGGTTTTTTGAGTGAGGACCTGGGATGACTGGACCGGACGGAAGCGAGCCATTTGTCAAAAAGCACGATTTCGTTCAATTGCGGCATTACGCGTTAGCGAGCCTCCTCGTCGCTTCATTCGCCCTCGCCGGCTGCGGCCAGCCGGCTTCGCAAGCGTCCGCGCCGCCGCCCGCGCCGGTGACCGTCGCCCAGCCTGTCAAGCGCACCGTCACCGATTGGGACGAATTCACCGGCCGCTTCGAGGCGGTCGAGGAAGTCCAGGTGCGCCCGCGCGTCGGCGGCTTCGTCAACTCGGTCGAATTCCAGGACGGCGCCATCGTGCGTCAGGGCGATCTGCTCTACGTCATCGACCCGCGCCCGTTCGAGGCGGTGGCCGAGCAGGCCGACGGTCAGCTCTCCGACGCGCGCGCCAAGGTCGAGCTTGCCAAGCGCGAGCTCGACCGCGGCCTCAACCTGGTCCAGACCAGCGCCGTCTCCGAGCAGGTCGTCGACCAGCGTCGGCAGGCCTTGCAGGCCGCGCACGCGGCGGAGGTGCAAGCCGCGGGCGCGCTCAAGGCCGCACGCCTCAACATCGAATTCACGCATGTGACCGCACCGCTCACGGGGCGCGTCAGCCGCCATCTCGTCAGCCCCGGCAATCTCGTGCAGGGCAGCGACACCGGCACCTCGACGCTGCTGACCTCGATCGTCGCGCTCGATCCGATCTACGTCTATTTCGACATGGATGAGGCGACCTTCATCAAATACAGCAAGCTGTGGTTCGAAGGTAAGCGCCCGAGCTCACGCGATACGGCGAACCCCGTGCAGGTGACGCTCGCCGGCGAGACCAAGCCGTCGCGTGAAGGCACCATCAACTTCCTCGACAACCGCCTCGACGTCTCCACCGGCACGCTGCGCAGCCGCGCCGTGGTCAAGAACACCGATCTGTCGATCCTGCCCGGCCAGTTCGGCCGCGTCCGCCTGATCGGCAGCGCGCCCTACGAGGCGCTGCTGATCCCCGACGTTGCGATCGCGACCGACCAGTCCCGCAAGATCGTGTTCGTGGTGAAGCCTGATGACACGGTCGAAGCGCGCCCCGTCGTGCTCGGGCCGCTCGACGAAGGCTTGCGTGTGATCCGCGAGGGCCTGAAGGCTGATGACCGCGTCATCGTCAACGGCATCCAGCGCGCCCGCGTCGGCGCCAAGGTCGCCCCCCAGACCGCGCAAGCGCCAGTCGGTGGCAAGTCATGAATCTCGGCCGTCTCTCCATCAACCAGCCCATCCTGGCGATGGTGCTGTCGATCGTGCTGCTGATCGTCGGCGCGCTCGCCTACACCACCTTGCCGGTCTCCGAATATCCGCAAGTTGTGCCGCCCACTGTCGTCGTCACCACGCAATATCCCGGCGCCTCCGCGCAGACCGTGTCCGACACGGTCGCTGCTCCCATCGAGCAGGAGATCAACGGCGTCGAGGACATGCTGTATCTTTACAGCCAGGCGACCTCGAACGGCCAGCTCACCATCACCGTCACCTTCAAGCTCGGCACCGATCTCGACAAGGCCCAGGTGCTGGTGCAGAACCGCGTCGCGATCGCGCAGCCGCGCCTGCCCGAGGAGGTCCAGCGCAACGGCGTCACGACCCGCAAGAACTCGCCCGATATCCTGATGGTCGTGTTCATGCTGTCGCCCGACGACACGTTCGACCAGCTCTACATCTCCAACTATGCGCTGCTCCAGGTCCGCGACCAGCTCTTGCGCATCGACGGCGTCGGCGACATCCAGATCTTCGGCGCGCGCGACTATTCGATGCGGATGTGGCTGGATCCTGACCGCATCGCCAATCTCGGCCTGACCTCGACCGAGGTACTGGCGGCGATCCGGGCCCAGAACGTGCAGATCGCGGGCGGGCAGATCGCCGAGCCGCCGATCGCGGACCGCGCCTTCCAGCCGAACCTGACCTTCACGGGGCGGCTCAAGGACCAGAAGCAGTTCGAGGACATCCTGATCAAGGCCGGCTCCGACGGCCGCACGGTGCGCCTGCGCGACGTCGCCCGCATCGAGCTCGGCGCACTCGCCTATTCCACCAACAGCTTCCTGCTGCGGAAATCAGCGGTCGCCATGCTGGTGACGCAGCGGCCCGGGTCGAACGCGCTTGCGACCGCGAAGCACATCTCCGAGACCATGGCGAAGCTGAAGGAGAGCTTTCCGAAGGGCCTCGACTACAATATCGGCTACAACCCGACCGAGTTCATCGCCCAGTCGGTCCACGAGCTGATCAAGACCATCTACGAGGCCATGCTGCTTGTGGTCATCGTCGTGCTGGTGTTCCTGCAGGGCTGGCGGCCCGCGATCATCCCGATCATCGCGATCCCGGTCTCGCTGGTTGGCACCTTCGCGGTGATGGCGGCGCTCGGCTTCTCCATCAACAATCTCACTCTGTTCGGCCTCGTGCTCGCCGTCGGCATCGTCGTCGACGATGCCATCGTCGTGGTCGAGAATGTCGAACGCCATCTCGAACACGGCTTGAGCCGGCGCGATGCGGCGCTGAAAACCATGGAGGAGGTCGGCGGCGCGCTGGTCTCGATTGCGCTGGTGCTGTGCGCCGTGTTCGTGCCGACCGCGTTCCTCGGCGGCATCTCCGGGCAGTTCTTCCAGCAATTCGCCGTCACCATTGCGGTCGCCACCGCGATCTCCTGCTTCTGCTCGCTGACGCTGTCGCCGGCGCTGGCCTCGCAGATCCTCACCCCGCATGAGGAGAAGCGGCCGCCGGCGAGCTGGAACGTCATCGCGCGCGGCTGGAACGCCTTCACCGGCGTGTTCAACCGCGTGTTCGACCGGCTCTCCCACGGCTATGCGGGCCTCGCCAATTTCGTGATCCGCCATTCGGTGGTGATGCTCCTGATCTACGTCGTGCTGATCGGCAGCGCCGGCTGGCTGATCGTGACCACGCCGCAGGGCTTCATCCCGGCGCAGGATCGCGGTTACGTCATCATATCCGTGCAATTGCCGGGCGCGGCGTCGCTGGCGCGCACCACCGAGGTCGTGCGTGAGATCGAGCGCATCTCGCTCGATACTCCCGGCATCGTTCGCGTCGCGGCCTTTGCCGGCTTCTCCGGCGCGACGCGCACGCAGGCCGGCAATGCGGCGGCGCTGTTCCCGGTGTTCGACGAGCCCGAGGTGCGGATGAAGAAGGGATTGTCTGCGAACGCCATCACGGTCGAGCTGCGCAAGCGCCTGTCCGCGATCCAGGGCGCCTTCATCATCGTGATTCCGCCGCCCGCCGTGCCCGGCATCGGCACCGGCGGCGGCTTCACCATCCGCATCCAGGACCGTCAGGGCCGCGGGCCTGAGCTGCTCGCCGCGGCCACCGACGAGCTTGTCGCCGCGGCGCGCAAATCGCCCTCGCTGCTCGGCCCCACGGTGTTCTCGCCGTTCTCGGCCAACACGCCACAGCTCTTCGTCGACATCGACCGCACCAAGGCGCAGAAGCTCGGCGTGCCCATCGCCAACATCAACGACACGATCCAGACCTATTTCGGATCGACCTATGTCAACGACTTCAACCTGTTCGGCCGCACCTATCACGTCACCGCGCAGGCGGACTTCCCGTTCCGGAAAGAGCCAAGCGATCTCTCGCGCCTGCGCACGCGCAACGCTTCCGGCGACATGGTGATGCTCGGCAGCGTGGTCGAGTTCAAGGACGTCTCGGGTCCGGACCGCGTCGCGCGCTACAATCTCTATGCGGCGTCCGAATTGCAGGGCGAGCCGGCGCCGGGCACCAGCTCGACCACCGCGCTCAACACCATCAAGAAGCTCGCCGACGACACCCTGCCGAGCGGCTTCACCTTCGAATGGACCGATCTGTCGTATCAGCAGATCACCGGCGGCAATGCGGGCCTGCTCGTGTTCCCGATCTGCGTGCTGTTCGTCTATCTCGTGCTCGCCGCGCAATATGGCAGCTGGACGCTGCCGTTCGCGGTAATCCTGATCGTGCCGATGTGCCTGCTGGCGGCCACCATCGGTGTCCGCATCATGGGACAGGACGTCAACATCCTGACCCAGATCGGCTTTGTCGTGCTGGTGGGACTGGCGGCGAAGAACGCGATCCTGATCGTCGAATTCGCGCGCGACATCGAGAACGAAGGCAAGCCGCGGCTGGAGGCGGTGATCGACGCCTGCCGCCTGCGCCTGCGACCGATCCTGATGACCTCCTTCGCCTTCATCCTCGGCGTGCTGCCGCTGGTGATCTCGACCGGCTCCGGCTCCGAGATGCGCCAGGCCGTCGGCGTCGCCGTCTTCTTCGGCATGATCGGCGTCACCCTGTTCGGCCTGCTGTTCACGCCGATCTTCTATGTGGTGGTGCGGAACCTGGCGGAAGGGCGGCGGGACAAGAAGCCGGAGGTGGTGGCTTCTTAACTGTCAGTGATGGCCACCAGTGCTGCAGCATTCACAGCGTCGTCCCGGCGAAGGCCGGGACCCATAACCCCAGGGAGGGGTTGTGGCGCAAGCTGGTAACCAAGAGTCTTCGTCAAACTCAATTCGGTGGCTATGGGTCCCGGCCCCCCGCGCGCAATTGCGCGCTAGGCCGGGACGACACCATTTTTGCGGCACGCCCTTCATACTAACGACCAACATGCAATGGATGGGCATGCGCGGTGTTCTTCACTAGTATCCGCGCGATTTCACAACAGAAGACTGCTGGGAGTTAACATATGAAATCAGCATTTTTGGCCGCTGCGGCCTCGATCGCATTGCTGACGGCGCCGGCCTCCGCGCAGGGTGTCAAGATCGGCATCCTCAACGACCAATCCGGCGTCTACGCCGATTACGGCGGCAAATGGTCGGTCGAAGCGGCCAAGATGGCGATCGAGGATTTTGGCGGCGAGGTGCTCGGCCAGAAGATCGAGCTCGTCACTGCCGACCACCAGAACAAGCCTGACCTCGCGAGCTCGATCGCGCGGCGCTGGTACGACGTCGAGAACGTCGACATGATCACGGAGCTGACGACCTCATCGGTCGCGCTCGCGATCCACGAGCTCTCCAAGGAAAAGAAGAAGATCGACATCGTCGTCGGTGCCGCGACTTCGCGCCTGACCGGCGATGCCTGCCAGCCCTACGGCTTCCACTGGGCCTATGACACCCGCGCGCTCGGCGTCGGCACCGGCGGTGCGCTGACCAAGGCCGGCGGCGACACCTGGTTCTTCCTCACCGCCGACTACGCCTTCGGCTACGCGCTGGAGAAGGACACCAGCGAGATCGTCACCGCCAATGGCGGCAAGGTGGTCGGCTCGGTGCGCGTGCCGCTCAACTCCTCGGACTTCTCCTCCTTCCTGCTGCAGGCGCAGGGCTCGAAGGCGAAGATCGTCGGCCTCGCCAATGCCGGCCTCGACACCACCAACTCGATCAAGCAGGCGTCCGAGTTCGGCATCGTCGCCAGTGGCCAGAAGCTCGCCGGCCTGCTGATGACGCTCGCCGAGGTGAACGGCCTCGGCCTGCAGGCCGCGCAAGGCCTGGTGCTCACCGAAGGCTATTACTGGGATCTCAACGACAAGACCCGCAATCTCGGCGAACGCTTCCTCAAGCGTACCGGCCGGATGCCGAGCATGATCCACGCCGGCACTTACTCCGCGACGCTGAGCTATCTCAAGGCCGTCAAGGCCGCGGGCACCAAGGATCCGGATGCGGTCGCCAAGAAGCTGAAGGAGCTGCCGGTCAACGACGACTTCGCGCAGGGCGGCAAGGTGCTCGAGAACGGCCGCATGGTCCACGATATGTACCTGTTCGAGGTCAAGAAGCCCTCGGAGTCGAAGAAGCCCTGGGACTATTACAAGCTGCTCGCCACCGTCCCTGGCGACAAGGCCTTCTTCACCGCCAAGGAAAGCGGGTGTCCGCTGACGAAGTGAGGCTCTCGTGTCCCGGACGCGCTGCAGCGTGAAACGCTGCTGCGCAGAGCCGGGACCCAGGTTTCTCCGAGCGTCGCGTCCAAAATGGGTCCCGGTTCAGCGGCGCAGCGTTACACGCTGCACTGCGCCCGGGACACGAGCGCGCGTGATGCCGCGCTTCACTACATCAACCGCAACACCACCGCCCCCAGCGCCCCCGCCCACAGCGCAATCGCGGCCAACGCCTGGATCGCGAAACCCGGGCCGCGTTTGGCGGCGGCCTGCGAATAGCCGATGAAATAGACGATGCGGCCGATGATCCACACCGCGCCGATCGCGGCTGCAATGACATCGCCGATATAGATCGCGAACAGCCAGAGCGCCGGCAGGAAGATCGGCATCCATTCCAGCGTGTTCGCCTGGATGCGGAAGGCGCGCTCGAAATCCGGATGCCCCGATGTCGCCGGCACCTTGATCCCCGTCCTCGACCGCGCGCGCGAGACGTTGATGGTCACGAAGAAATAAAATGCGATCGCCAGCAGCGTGACGAGGGCAGTGAGATGATACATGCGAATCCCCTTGAAGAACCCGCGCCTCAATACCCGGTCAGCTCGAGATAGCCAACGCCGTCATGGGTACCGGCAAAGCTGATCGGGCCTTCCCAATACGAGAATCCCGTCCCCATCCAGGCGTTCGGATTGAGCGGCTTGCACAGGATCGAGAACGAGCGCGAGGGGATCGCGATCTGCCACTCCACCGGCAGCTTGCGTCCGCCAACCTCGGCCGTCGCCTTTGGTGCCATCTGGATGTCGCCACCCGAAATCATCTGCGTCTCGCCTGAAGCGCTGATCCAGTTGCCAAACGGATAATCTTTGCCGTCCTTCTGCCGCAGCCGGTACAGCATCAGCTTGTCGCCGGATGCAAGATGCAGCGACAGCCAGTCCCAGCCGGTCTGATCAGTGTCGAGCGGCTGGCTGCTCCATTCGCGGTCCATCCAGGCCTGGCCAGTCACATCGACCGGTTTGTCGTCGATGCTGAGCGTGCCCCGCGCGCGGTAGAATGGCTGGCTATAGTAGTACGATGCTTGGCCGCGCTCCGACTTACGGCTGAAGCCGCGATCGCCTTGCAGCACGACTGGACGATCGGCCTCCAGCGTCAGCGCATAGCTGAAATCGGTGCCTGAGGCCTTCAGCGTCAGCGGCGCCAGGGTGCGATCGTCGGTGCTTTCAAGACCTTTCATCTCCCAATCGTCGATCCAGGCTGCAAACGGTGTTGCCGTGACGCCGGCCTGCCCGATGCCGCCGCGCGAAAACACTTCGTTGAAGCGATGCGTGCCCGCGCGCGTCACTGCCGCATGCGCCATCCAGATCTGCTGATTGGCCCAGCCCTCGCCTTGCGGACCCGGCTGCGTCGCCTGTCGAAACAGCGTCCATTGCAGGCCGCAAGCCGTACCGCTGCTGTCGACGAGATTCGCCGTGAGATACCACCACTCGATGCGAAACTCCGGATGCGGTCCGTGATCTCCGGGGAAGGTGAACGTCTTCCCAGGCGTCACCTTCGCAAAACCGTCGGCGGTCTCGCCGAGCCCGGCATATCCCTGCGCTTGTGCCCGGCGCGCGAGCGCGAGTGCGGCGATGCCGCCGGCAAAAGCGCGCCGCGAGATCCTGTCAGCGCTCATTGGCAAACACCTTGACGAGGTTCGCCGGCTGCATCCGCGCCAGCCGCAGCATCGGCAGCAGCGCCGCTAGCAGCGAGGCCAGCAGCGCAACCGCGACCAGCTCGATCAGCTGCAGCGGGAATACATGGAACGGCAGCCGCCAGCCGAACGCCTTCACATTGACGATCGCGATCAGGCACCACGCCACCAGCAGTCCGAGCGGCACGGCCAGCAGCGCCGTGAACAGCGCGACCGATAGCGTCTTGGTCAATTCGATCGCGGCAAGGCGTGGCCGCGTCAGGCCGATCGCCCATAGCGGCGCGAGTTGCGGCAGGCGCGAATTCGCGAGCGTCAAAAGACTGGTCAGGAGCGCAATGCCGGCGACGCCGAGCGTGAAGGCATTGAGAGCCGAGGTCACCGCAAAGGTGCGGTTGAAGATGCGGATCGATTCCGCCTTCACCGTCGCCTGATCCGCGACGCTGCGGTCGTCGAGCGCGAACTGCTTCTGCAGGGCCGCGATCAGGCCCGCAATCTTGTCCCGCGGAACGATGAGCCCAATCCGCGTCTGCGGCGTTTGCGGAAAATGCCGGATCAGCGCCGCGACATTGACGGCGAGTTGACCCTTGGGATTGCCGTAATCGGCATAGATGCCGACGATGTCGAGCTCCCAGGTCCCGCCAGGCGCCGGCACCTCGATCACGTCGCCGACGCGGACGTTGAGGCGGCGGCTCAATTGCTCGCTGATGAAGGCGGCATTGCCGGGCACCAGCTGAGTCCAGGCGCGCGGCGCGGTCTCGAGCAGCGGCCAGCGCTCGCGATAGAGCGGGTGATCGGGCAGGCCGAACAGCTCCACCGGTTGGCCCTGAATCTGCGCCTCTGCGCGCCCGCCGGACAGGATCGCCTGCACATCGCTGCGCTCCTTCAGCCAGTTGCGGATCGCGACGCCCTGCGAATTGTCGGAGGCGCTGATGTAGACATCGGCCGCAAGCCGTCCGTTGAGCCAGCCGATGAAGGTGCGGCTGAATGTTTCCACCATGGTGGACACTCCGACATTGACGGCGAGCGCGAGCAGCAGCGCCATCAGCGCCAGCGACAGTCCGGAGAGTTGCTGCCGGCTGTCCGCCCAGAACCAGTTCGCAAGCGGCCCCCGCGCGAGGCGTTGGCCCACGAGCAGCATGATGTCGAGGAACGCCGGCAGGATCAGCGCCGCGCCGAGCATCAGTGCAGCTAGCACGCCAAAGCCAGCGATCAACGACACACCATAATGAAGCAGCAGCAGCGCGATTGCGAAAACGGCGCAGGCCGCACAGCTCTGCAGGATCAGCCAGCGGCGCTGCCGCTGCTGCCAGGCGCGCGGCTGGGCGGTCGCCAGCACCGGCATCCTGATCGCCTTGATCAGGCTGGTCGCCGCCGCGACAAGCGCGCCCGCAACGCTGATGCCGATGCCGGCGAGCCACCATTCAGGCCGCAAGCTGAGCTGCCCCGGGATCTGCGCGCCATAGAGCCCGCGCAGCGAGGCCGCGACATCGGGGAGCAGCGCGGCTGCGATGAAATAGCCGCAGACGAGCCCGATCAGGCCTGCGACCAGGGCCAGCGCCACCAGCTCGATCACCAGCACCGTGTTGACCAGCCGCGCCGAGGCACCGCAGGCCCGCAAGGTGCGCAGCATCGGCAGCCGCTGCTCGAAGGCAAGGCCGACGGCCGAGTTGACGATGAAGAGGCCGACGAAGAACGACAGCAGGCCGAAGGCGGTGAGGTTGAGATGGAAGCTGTCGGTGAGACGCTCCAGCTCCGTCTCCGCAGTCGGCTCGACCCGCTGCAACTGCTCGCCGACGACGTCTTGCAGCGGCGCCGGCTTGCCCTTCGGCTTGCCGATCAGCAGCCGCGAGACCTGATCCGGCTTGTTCAGCAGGCGCTGCGCAACGCCGATATCGACCACGAGCACGTCAGGGACCAGCTGCGGCAGCACGTGCAGCGGCGGGAGCTTGGCGCCGCTGCTGATCGGCGCCGCCGCGCCTTCGGTTTCCTGCAGATCGCCCAGCGTCTCCCGCGCCACCAAGGTCTGGCCCGGCGGCGCGACGAAGCTGCGCAGATCCGAGGCACCAAGGCGTGGCGCGTTGCCGACATCGACCGGCATCGTCACCGGCTCGATGCCGAGCAGCCGCACCGACCGTCCATTGACCTGGATGCGTCCCTCCAGCACTGGCGACACCGGCCAGCCGGCGCGGCGAAGCTTGACGAACAGCTCCTGGGAGAAGGTTGCCGCATTTGGCGCCACCAGCATTGCCGTGCGCACGCCGCCGAAGGTCGCCGCGGCGCGGTCATAGGCGTTGCGAGCCTGCTGGTTGATGGCCTGCACGCCGCTCCACAGCGCGGTCGCGGCGATCAGCCCGATCAGCAGCGTCGCGAACTGCATCCCGTGCCGCCGCCAATGGCTCAGGAGCACCGCGAGGACCCAGAGCGCGCGCCTCATGCGATTCGTCCCGCGTGCAAGGTGAGATGCCGGTCGAGCGTGCCGGCCAGATGCAGGCTGTGCGTCACCATCAGGAAGCCGCAGCCGGTGCGCGCGACGAGGTCGCGTGTCAGTGCCAGCACGTCCTCGGCGGTGGCTTCATCGAGATTGCCGGTCGGCTCGTCCGCCAGCAGCAGCGAGGGTTTCGTCGCGAGCGCCCGGCCGATCGCGACGCGTTGCTGCTGGCCGCCCGATAATTGCTCGGGATAACGCTTGAGCAGGCCGCCGAGCCCGAGCCGCTCGATCAGCTCCTTGCTCCAGGCCGCGTCGTGGCGGCCGGCGATCCGCGCCTGGAAGGCCAGATTGTCCGCGACCGACAGGCTCGGGATCAGGTTGAACTGCTGGAAAACCAGGCCAATCCGGTCGCGCCGGAGTTCTGCGCGCCCCGCGTCGGAGAGCTCAGTGACCTCGGTCTCCCCCAGCCGGATCGTGCCACTATCAGCGACGTCGAGCCCGGCGATCAAGTGCAGCAGCGTGCTCTTGCCGCTGCCGGATTCGCCGGTCAGTGCGACGCGCTCGCCGGCCTTGAGATCAAGGTCGACGCCGCGCAGCACGTGGACCGGCTCGCCGGCCGAGGAATAGGTTTTCGAGAGGGTTCGGATATTTAGCAAGACTCAATCGCGCCGCACGGAATTTAACTCAATGTTGCGTAGCACACCTGCCGTGGAAATGCCGGGGTTGCGTTGGCTTTCAAGCCGTTGTTAGCTCCCAGGACGGCCAAATCAAAAAGTGCCGATAATAAAGACCTATAGGGAGAACGATGAGCGCTCAGGGAACGCCCGACATGGGCAGGACGGCAGGGGATTCCAGGGCGACGCCAAAGGGCGCCTGGACCGTCACATTTCTCCTCTTTCTCTTCATGGTGGTGAATTTCGCGGACAAGATCGTCGTCGGTCTCGCCGGCGTGCCGATCATGACCGACATGAAGCTCAGCGCCGAGCAGTTCGGCCTGCTCGGGTCCTCGTTCTTCTTCCTGTTCTCGATCTCGGCCATCGTGGTCGGCTTCATCGTCAACAAGGTGCCGACGCGCTGGGTGCTGCTGACGCTGGCGGTGATCTGGGCGCTGGCGCAATTCCCGATGGTCGGCACCGTCTCCTTCACCACGCTCCTGATCTGCCGCATCGTGCTGGGCGCCGGCGAAGGTCCGGCCTTCTCGGTCGCCGCGCACGCGATCTACAAATGGTTCCCCGACGAGAAGCGCACGCTGCCGACCGCGATCCTGTCGCAGGGCTCGGCCTTCGGCGTGATCCTGGCGGTGCCGGCGCTGAACTGGGTCATCGTCAACCATTCCTGGCACTACGCCTTCGGCGCGCTCGGCGTCGTCGGCCTGATCTGGGTCGCGGCCTGGCTCGCGCTCGGCAAGGAAGGCCCGCTGGAGGACACCCAGGTCCTCGCCGTCACCGAGCCGAAGATTCCGTATGTGCAGCTCCTGACCTCGCGCACCTTCCTCGGCTGCGTGATCGCGACCTTCGGCGCCTATTGGGCGCTGTCGCTCGGCCTCACCTGGTTCACACCCTTCATCGTCAAGGGGCTCGGCTTCTCGCAGAGCCAGGCCGGCTTCATCTCGATCCTGCCCTGGGTGTTCGGCGCCACGATCGTCATCCTCACGGGGTGGATCTCGCAGGTGATGATGGCGCGCGGCTACACCACGCGCATCTCGCGCGGCGTGCTCGGCTCGGTGCCGCTGATCATCGGCGGCCTGATCCTCGCCATGATGGGGCATGTCGAGGGCGCCGGCCTGCAGATCGCGTCGCTGGTCATCGGCTCCGGCCTGTGCGGCGCGATCTACGTGGTCTGCCCGCCGATGCTCGGCGAGTTCACCCCGGCCTCGCAGCGCGGCGCGGTGATCGCGATCTACGGCGCGCTCTACACGCTCTCGGGCATCATCGCGCCGAGCGTGATGGGCACCGTGATCCAGCGCTCCGGCACCATGCTCGACGGCTACCTGACCGGCTTCACCATCAACGCGGTGGTGATGGTCGGCTCCGGCGTCATCGGCCTGCTGCTGCTGTGGCCGAACACGGAAAAGGCGAGGTTGACGCGTGGTGCGGCGGCGCAGCCCGCGGCATTGAAGGGCGCGGTGTCGCCGACGTAAGGAGTGCGGTTCTTACCCTCCCCTGGAGGGGGAGGGTCGATCGCGCAAAGCGCGAGCGGGGTGGGGTGATCTCTCCGCTCGTACACTGTTGGATGGGGGAGACTGTCACCCCACCCCGTCTCACATTCCGCTGCGCTCCATGTGAGCCGACCCTCCCCCTCCAGGGGAGGGTAAGCGGCCGCCTCGCCTCAATTCACCCCCTGCGCCCCACGAATCAGCTTCCCCGGCCGCTTTCCCGTGGCCTCACCCTGCCGCCGCGTCACCACGCCCGAGACGATCGTCGCCTCATAGCCGTCGACATCCTGCAGCAGTCGCCGCCCGCCGACCGGCAGGTCGTAATGCACCTTCGGCGGATGCAGGTGCAGCCGGTCGTAGTCGATCACATTGACGTCGGCCTTGTAGCCGGGCGCGATCAGCCCGCGGTCGGTGAGGCCGACCGACAGCGCGGTCTTGCGCGATTGCGCGGCGACCACGAACGGGATCGACAGCTTCTCGCCGCGCGTGCGGTCGCGGGTCCAGTGCGTCAGCAGATAGGTCGGGAAGCTCGCATCGCAGATGATGCCGCAATGCGCGCCGCCGTCGGACAGGCCCGGCACGGATTGCGGATCGAGCAGCATCTCGCGCGTCGCATCGAGATTGCCGTCGGCATAGTTGAGGAAGGGCACGTAGAGCATGCCGCGCCCCTCGTCCGACAGCACCGCATCATAGGCGAGCTCTTCCGGCTGCCGGCCCTGCCTGCGGGCCTGCGGCCCCAGCGCGTTCTCCGGCGGCTGCTCATAGTCCGGGGGATCGCCGAGCAAAAACATCTTGTCGTAGTTGGGGCGGAAGAACAGCGGATCGTCGGTCGCGGTCGCCGTCTCGCTCAAAATCGCCTTGCGCACGTCGGCTTGACGCAGTCGCGCCAGCCGCTCCCCAAGCGGCAGATGCGCGATCGCCTTGTAGCTCGGATGAGTCTGGAATGGATTGCGCGATAGTTCGAGCCCGAGCAGCAGGCCGACGGGACGCGCTGCGATCTGTGCGGTGATGGAGAGGCCGCGCTGTGCGGCCGCATTGATCTCGTCCAGCGTCTGGCGCCAGCGGTTCGGCGCCTTGTCGTTCTGCGTGATCGAGAACGAGATCGGGCATTTCGTTGAGTCCGCGACCCGCAGCATCATCGGCAGGTCTTCGTGGATGGTGGAGAGATCCAGCACGAATTGCAGCACGCTGCGCCCTTGCCGATGCATGGCGCCGGCAATCGCGGTGAGCTCGTCCTCGCCGGCCTTCAGGGTCGGGGTGAAATCGCCGGTCGAGGTGCGGTGGTTGAGCGTGCGCGAGGTCGAGAAGCCGAGTGCGCCGGAGCGCACCGCCTCGCCCGCGAGCTTCGCCATCGCCGCATTGTCCTCGGCGGTCGAGGGATCGCGGCGCGCGCCGCGCTCACCCATGACATAGACCCGCAGTGCGGCATGCGGCAGTTGCGCGCCGACGTCGATGTCGAAATCGCGCTTGCTGAGCCAGTCCATGTAGTCCGGAAAGCTCTCCCAGGCCCAGGGAATGCCGGCGCTCAGCACCGGCTCGGGAATGTCCTCGACGCCTTCCATCAGCTGGATCAAGCGGGTGTGGTCGGCAGGCTTGCACGGCGCAAAGCCGACACCGCAATTGCCCATGATCGCCGTGGTGACGCCGTTCTGCGACGACGGCGTGATGTCCTGGCTCCAGGTGACCTGGCCGTCGTAATGCGTGTGCACGTCGACGAAGCCCGGCGTCACCAGTTTTCCGCGCGCGTCGATCTCTTCTTGTCCCTTCGCAGCGACCTTCCCGACCCCGCTGATCCTGCCGCCGGTGATGGCGACATCAGCCTCGAACAGCTCGCCGCCACTTCCATCCGCAACGGTGCCGCCGCGGATCACGAGATCAGGATTGCTCATGGTGTCTCTTCCCGTTTTGTTGTTGCTTGTTTTCGTCGTCCCGGCCTAGTGCGCAATTGCGCACGGGGGCCGGGACCCATAACCACGACTGTTGGTTTTGCGAAGACCGGCAATGACCAGCTCGCGCACAACTGCCTTCGTGAGTATGGGTCCCGGCCTTCGCCGGGACGACGCCTGAACCCGTTACTATGCCTTGGCCGGCTTTCGCTCCGTGAACGGCGACAGCACCACCGTCGCCACCATGAAGATCACCGACGCGCCGAACACCCAATGCGGCGCGCTCTGGTCCATGATCCAGCCGAACAGCAGCGGTGAGACGATGCCGCCGAGATTGAAGCCGGTCGAGACGATGCCGAAAGCGCGGCCGGCGGCACCCGCAGGCGCTGCATTGCGCACCAGCATGTCGCGCGAGGGCGCGATCACGCCGGAGAGGAAGCCTGCGGTCGCCATCGTGGCCGTCAGGGCCCAGCCCGGCAGCGTCACCAGCGCGATCAGCAGCACGATCGCCGCATTCGCGGCGAAGCAGGCAGCAGCGACATAGCCGTGGCGCTCGGTGTGGTCGGCGAGGAAGCCGCCCGCGAGCACGCCCGCAGCGCTGCAGCCAAGGAACGCGGTCAGCATGACGTTGGCCGAGGAATAGGAGACGCCATAGCCGCTCATCAGCGCGACCACGCCGAAATTGTTGATGCCGGCGACCGACAGGCTGAGCAGCATGAACAGCATGGTCAGCATCATCAGCGCCGGCGTGATGACGGCCTGCTTCGGGGCACTCTCCGCCCCCGGTTTCTTCTTGTTCGCGCCGGCATCGGGAATGTTCATGACGATCAGCAGAAACGCCACCAGCACAGCGATCGCCCCCGATGCGATCAACGCGCCGGTACCGCCGGACATCGTGACGAGTGCTGCGACGATCGCCGGTGCCACCGCGCCGCCGAGAAAGCCCGCAAAGGTGTGGATCGAGAAGGCGCGGCCCATCCGCGCCTCGTCCATGTGCTCGGCCAGGATCGCGTAATCGGCGGGGTGATAGACGCTGTTGGCGAGCCCGAGCAGCACGGCGCAGGCGATCAGGGAGGCGTAGCTCAGATGCAGGCCGAGCAGGATCAGCGCGCAGCCGCCGAGCGTCAGCCCGATCAGCAGGATTCTGCGCGCGCCAAAATGGTCGACGAGATAGCCCGTCGGCGCCTGCGTCAGGCCCGAGACGACGGCGAGCGTGGTCAGCGAGAAACCGAGCTCGACATAGCCGACGCCGAGCTTCTCCTTCAGGAACGGGAACAGCATCGGCAGGACCAGCAGATGGAAATGGCTGACCCAATGCGCGATCGAAATCCCCGTCAGCGTGCGCAGCGCACTATCCGCCTTGCCTTGCTGCGGTGCGGCGAGAACGTCGACCATTCCAGTTCCGTTTCACTCCCGATGGACGCGCAAACTATCGGGGAGTGCGGTTATTTGTCCATGAACGCAGGCGCATGGCAGGTAGCGCGGGCGGGGGCGTTACGATGCCCCCACATCGTCGTCCCGGCGAAGGCCGGGACCCATACCGCGTGATCCCTCGATTGTGATCGATCGCAGTACCGAACAACGATCCTCCGCCAAACTGCGCTCTGGGGTTATGGGTCCCGGCCTTCGCCGGGACGACGGCGGAATTTGAAGCGCTCGCTGTCTCTACAACGGCTCGTCATCCGGGCCGTATCGATCGCGCTTCGGCGTTGCGATGTCGCCGTCCTCGTAATCGTCGTCGTCGATGTCGTGCGGCGGCGGTGGCTTCTTCGCCTTGTCCTCCGCGGATTTGGGCGGCTCGCCCGGCTTGGCAGTCTTGTTGGCGGTTTTGGCCATGGCTGGTCCCGGATGGTGATGCTGCATCCGAATCTACCCGCCAAATATGTGCGGGGCCTGACTTATCTCAAGGGGCAGCGAGGCCGTCAGTGCACGATCGGCCCGCCCGCCTTCTTCCAGGCATCGATGCCGCCGGCGATATGGGCGGTGTTGAGCAGGCCCGCGTCCTTTGCAGCCGCGACCGCCATCGCCGAGCGCTCGCCGAAGGCGCAGAAGAACACGACGCGGCGCCCCGTGGCGGCCGCGACCTCGCGCAGCATGCCGCCGGGCTTCAGGCTCTCCTCGACGGAGGGATAGGGCGTGTGCAGCGCGCCTTCGAGCATGCCGTGCTTCATCCGCTCGTTGGTCTCGCGTAGATCGACCAGCAGGATATCGGGTCGGTGAAGCGAGCGGATCGCCTCGCTCGCACTGAGTGCGCGGCCTTCTTTCTCCAGCTCTTCCTGATGCAGGCCGACCCGCATGTTGGCGGGCACCGCCACGTCCATCATCTTCGGATTGGGCAGCTTCAAATTCGCCATCAGCTCGATATATTCGTCGACCGAGCGCACCTGGAGCCGCGGATTGTAGCGCTTCTCCTCGCCGATGGTGGAGACGGTGTCGCCCTTGTAGTCATGGGCCGGAAACACCATCGTCTCGTCCGGCAGCTTCAAGAGGCGGTTGAAGATCGAATCGTATTGCGCGCGTGAAGAACCGTTCTGGAAATCGGTGCGGCCGGTACCGCGGATCAGCAGCGTGTCGCCGGTGAAGACGCGGTCGCCCATCAGGTAGGAATAGGAATCGTCGGTGTGGCCCGGCGTGTACATCACGTCGAGCGAAAGCCCCTCGATCGTCACCTTGTCGCCGTCCGCGACCCGCATCGCCACCACGTCGGCCTTGGTCTGATCGCCCATCACGGTCATGCAATGGGTGCGGTCGCGCAGCTCGCCGAGCCCGGTGACGTGGTCGGCATGCAGATGGGTGTCGACCGCTTTCACCAGCTTGAGGTCGAGCTCGCGCAGCAGCTGGCAGTAGCGGTCGACCTTCTCCAGCACGGGATCGAGGATCAGCGCCTCGCCGCCGGGGCGGCTGGCGAGGACATAGCTGTAGGTGCCCGAAACGCTGTCGAAGAGCTGGCGGAAGATCATGGCAGGACCCGGCTTGGAACTGACTTCCAAGATTCTACTATGTTCCGGGCTAGGAAGAGAAGCAATTCACTGTGTAAACAAGAAAATTTAGAAGATTTTTATTGCGGATGAGGGCAGGGACGAGTGCCCCAAATTCGGTGTCGTCCCGGCGAAGGGCGGGACCCATACTCCCAGGGAGGAGTTTGGCGAAGATTAGTCGTTCGGTACTGCCACCGCCTCTCTCGAAAGATCACGCAGTATGGGTCCCGGCCTGCGCCGGGACGACAGCGGAGGGTGTGGCTCAGACTACGGCCGCACCACCGTGTAGCCGTTCTCCGCCAGGAACAGGATCTGCCCGACCCCGACCTGCACCGGCGTCGCCGCCGGGATGAACTCCGGCCGCTTGCCCGTCTCGCGCTCGAGCGTGTCGACCGTGTTGAGGCAGATGTCGAAGCGCACCCCCTGGGCGATCAGGCTTTCGACCTGCTTGCGGCGCTCGCTGCCTGCGAGCAGCAAGTCGATGCCGGGACCGAACGCCACCACCTCGATCGCGACCTTGTCGGGGTCATAGGCCTTCAGCAGATTGTTGGCGACGCTCAGCACCAGCGCCTGCTTCCTCGCATCGCCGTCGGAGAGCTGCAGCACGATCTTGTGCTCGGCGAATGGCTTGTCCTGAAGCGGTACCGGCTGTGCCGAAGCGGGCGACATCGTTGCCCAGGCCAGCAGCGCCAGCAGCATCGTGCGAAACATCCGCAACCCCATCATCCCTATCCCGCAATGCCCGGGTTGCCGTCGACGCCCTTCAGCGCGATGCCGGTGCCGAGCCGCTCCTGAAGCATCCGGCCCGAGCGCAGATATTTGCCGACGACGTCCCACACCGGAGCGCCCTGCCGGCCGTTGACCGAGGCCCAGCCCGCGACCTTGTAGCGATGGTTGGCGCTGATCGCCTTGCCGCCATCGAGCCTCAGCTCCGAGATGCGGCTGCCGATCGCATCCGTCGGCGTGCAGGTGTAGCTGAGCCCGCCGGCGCGCACCATGTCGCCGCCCTGCTGATAGTAGGGGTCGGCGTTGAAGAGATTGTCGCAGACGTCTTCCAGCACGGTCTTGATCTCTGCGCCGGTCATTTCCTGCACGTAAGTTTCGGGATAGGTGATCGCGGTTTCCGCGAGCAGGTCCTCCATGGTCAGCGCCTGGCCCGACAGCGCGGTGACGCCCCAGCGGAAGCCCGGCGACAACGCGATCTCGGCGTCGAGCTCGGTGCGCAGCGCGGTGCAGATCAGCTCGTCCATGGGCCCGGTGAAATTGCCGCGGCGATAGAGCAGGCGGTCGGGTGTCGCGATCTTCTCGGACCAGTCGGCGACATGCGGTGCGCGGACCCGTCCGATCAGCTCGGCCATCGCCGGATCGGGCTTCAGGAGCTCCGAATAGACCGGCAGCAGATGATAGCGGACGTCGCTGAGCTTGCCCTTGTCGAGCGCGAGATCGAGCACGCCCAGGAATTTGCCGTTGGAGCCGGCATTGGTGACGAGTGTCGTGCCGCCGGCGTTCTTCACGGCGATCGGCTGCGGCACGGCATCATGGGTGTGGCCGCCGAGGATGACGTCGATGCCGGTGATGCGGCTGGCGAGCTTGAGGTCGACGTCCATGCCGTTGTGCGACAGCAGGATGACGGCATCGACCTTGTCGGTGCCGCGCAGGGCGTCGACGTGCTTCTGCAGCTCTTCCTCGCGGATGCCGAAGGTCCAGTCCGGCGTGAAGCGTTTGGGATGCGCGATCGGAACGTAAGGAAAGGCCTGGCCGACGATCGCGACGCGATGACCGCCGAGCTCCTTGATGACAGAGGGCTTGAACACGCGCCCGGTCGCGGGGTCGAAGGCGCGGGCGTCGTTGAACGCGGCCTCCTCGGTCAGGAACACGTTCTGCGCCAGGAACTCGCCCTTGAAGCGCTCGAGATTGTCGCGCAGCACCTGCTCGCCATAGGTGAATTCCCAATGCCCGGTCATCGCCTCGATGCCGAGCAGATTGGCGACCTCCACCATGTCGCGGCCCTGCATGACATTGGCAAGCCCGGTGCCCTGCCAGAGGTCGCCGCCGTCGACGAGCATGGAATCTTTCTCGCCGACATCGCCGCGCAGGCGATCGACCAGCGTCTTCAGATGGGCAAAGCCGCCGAGCTTGCCGAAGCGGGCCGCGGACTTCTCGAACTCGAAGCAGGTGAAGGCGTAGGCGTCGGCGCTATCGGGGCGGATGCCAAATCGCTCGAGGAAGGCGCGTCCGACCAGATGCGGCGGCCGTCCCGCCATCTCGCCGATGCCGATATTGACGCTCGGCTCGCGGAAATAGACCGGATTGAGCTGCGCATGCGCGTCGGTGATGTGCAGGATCCGCGCATTGCCGAACCGTTCGAGCTCGTAAATGCTCGCGGTCTCGGTGCCGCGCGCAAGCCGGGGCAGGCTGAGCGATGCGGCGGCAAGGCCTGCAGTCTTCAGGAAATCGCGGCGGCGGAAAGCCATCTCGAATTCTCCGCGCCCCTTCAACGACGGTCCGACAGTTCCAACAGGCCCAGTCTAGCGGATTTCCATCGCCTTCCAGGCCTCTTTTTCAGAGGTCGCCTGGAAGATCGACGCCTTTGCCAGCGCTTCGGCCTCCTTGGCTGCGGCCAGCGCGCGGTCGAAATCGCCGCCATCTGCGGCCCTCTTGGCGGCCGCCAGCGCGGAAACGGTCACGGTCCACTGGTTACGCATGCCGGCTGCCTCCTTGGAGGCGGCTTCGGCGGCGGCATAGGCCGCCTTGTAATCCGCCTCATTTGCCGCGCGCGCGGATGGCGCAAGGCTCAGGGCGAGCAGTATGGCGAGAGCAAATGACCGCTTCATGGCCGCGCTCCCGGGCCCGAGATCGGCAGGCCGTTGGCGACGTAGGAGAGGAAATATTCGACGTCGCGATATTCATCTGCCTGCGGCTCCAGCGGAACCGCGCGGGTCTGGCTGTTGCAGGTGACGAAGCGGCGGCTGGTCGTGCCCATGCCGCTCCATTCGGAGCGGTAGATCGGCATCGCGTTCAGAATGCCGAGCGCCGGCGCCAGGATCTCGGCGCGGATGCGCTCGCCCGGGCTCTGCACATGGCAGCTCGCGCAGGAGAAATTCATCTGGCCGCGCCGCGTGTAGAAATAGCGCTTGCCGTTCTCGAACGCCGCGAGCGCGCGGGGATCATCGGGGATCTTGATGTCCATCAGCTTGCCGCGCGAGGTGTAGGCCATATAGGCGGTCAGCGAGGCCATCTCGTCCTTGACGTAGGAATAGGGCGCCTCGCCATTGGCCTCGCGGCAGCGGTTGAGCGCGAGCTCCAGCGTGACGACCTTGCCTTCCTTCTCGTCGAAATAGGGATAGTTCTGGCGGATGCCGATGCCGCCGTTCGGAAAGCAGTCGGCATAGGTCTTGCCGTTCTTGAACGGGGTCGAAAACATCTCCTTGCCGGCGTCGAGCGCGAACTCGTAAGGCGGGAATTCCTCCTTCTCCTGCCACTGCCGCTTCATGTCCTCGTTCATGGAATAAGGACCGTTGACGAAATCCTCGTGCTTCACGTTCGGAAACTTCTGGAAGAAGAAGTTCTGGAACGCCTTGGCGTCAGTGACGGGATCGACCTTGTCGGCCGCGACCACGCGCGGAGAGGTCAGGGCGAACGCGACCAGCGCGGCGCTGAGCGAGCCAAGCAGGAGGTGGATGCGGGCCTTCATCACGCGATCTTCGCGGTGGTCGTGTCCGAGCCGCCCTTGTTGTCGGTCCAGGTGATCTTGAGTTCGTCGCCCTTCTTGGCGCCCTTGAAGCTGAACTTGACATAGGGGTCCTTGGAGACCGCGGTGCCCCAATCGGCGACGAACACGTCCTTGCCGTTACATTCGAACTTCAGCTGCTGGATGAAATGCGCCGGGATCAGTTCGCCCTTGGAATCCTTGACCAGGCCGGTGTCCATGGGGTGCTGGATCAGCGCCTGCACCTCGGTGATGTCGCCGTTGGCGGTGGCGCGTACGCGAATGCTGGATGCCATCTCCGTTCTCCTTAGCCGCCGCAGCCGCCGACGGTGACCTTGACCTCTTTGGTCGCGCTGTAGAGCTTGCCGTCGGCTTCCACGATCGCGGTCACATTGGTGGTCTTCGCCATCTTCAGGCGATTGGCGACACCAGGCATCGTGCCGTCCGGAATCCTGTAGCTTGCTGCGAGCGCGAACGGGTTCTCGGCGACGAAGAACGAGATCGTGGTCACCTTGTCGAGCGTCGTCGTCACCGAGATCGGCACCACGCCGCCGTTCTCGGCAATCTCGGGCGCATCCAGCTTGATCTTGTCGGAGGGCTCGGCCGTCTTGCCGTAGAGCGCCTTGATCGCGTCCGCCTCGTTCTTCTGCTTGAACGCCTCGTCCGGATATTTGTCGTTCGCCGCCGCGAGCGCAGAAATGGCGCCGAACGGCAGATTGCCGAGGCCGAGCAGTGTGACCGAGGCTGCGCCCTGAAGGATCAGGCGCCGCGTCGGATGAGGGCCGGTGGTGGTGGTCATCTCAGGTCTCCTGGGCCCGCCGTTACAGCGTCTGCAGGAAATCAACGATCGCGCTGATCTCCTGTTCGGTCAAAATCCGGTTCCGGCCGAACGGCGGCATCATGGTCTGGGGATTGCGCTTGGTCTCGTCGAAGATGATCGCCACCAGCTCGTTGCGATCAGGGTATTTTGACTTGATGTCCTTCAGTTCCGGGCCGATCGTTCCCGGCAGGTCGCCGCCTTTGATGACATGGCAGGTCAGGCAATTGCCCTTGCCGCGGTCGAAGGCGAGCTTCTGGCCGTCGGTCACGGCGGATTGTGCTCGTGCCGGGCTGGCGAGGCCGGCGGCGATGGCCAGCAGGAGGAACAGGACAGGCATCCGGAAAAGGGCGGTCAAGGCGTCATTCCGAGGCGTTATGGCGATGGTCTCGATCGCGGCAATAGAAGCGTTCCAAAGCACAAAGGGCGGTCGCTGACAATCAAGACTATGCACGCGGCAAATTGGAGTTAATATCTTCCGCATTGCAACTGAAGAGCTTATTTGTTCGGTCGATTTGGCCTCAAGACTTTAGGGCAATGGGCGCGGGCCGGCTGTTTCCAGGGCGTTTGGGCGCTCATCCTGTTTTCATCGCGTTCTCGTTTTTTCAAGGGGACCTCACTTGGCTGAATATGTCGTCGAATTTGGCAGGGACGGCGGACGGGTCGAGCCGGACGGTCGTCTCGATGCGCCGGCCTTCCATCGCAATCACGAGCCGATCTGGGCGGCGCTGGAGAAGCATCTGGCGGGGCTGACCGGCAACGTGGTCGAGGTCGGCAGCGGAACCGGCCAGCACGTGGTCCATTTCGCTCGCCATACGCCCGGCCTGATCTGGTGGCCGAGCGATCTCAACCAGCGGCACGTGAAGAGCATCGAGGCCTGGCGCGTGCATTCGGGCCTGCAGAACATCCGCTCGCCGTTGCGGATCGATCTCACCGATCCCGACTGGTGTCCGGAGATGAAGAGCGGGCAGGGGCCGACCAGCCTCGCCGCCGTGTTCTGCGCCAATGTCATCCACATCGCGCCCTGGACCGTGGCCGAAGGCCTGTTCGCCGGCGCCGGCCGCTATTTGCGCGCCGATGGCAAGCTGTTCCTCTATGGCCCGTTCAAGCGCGACGGCAAGCACACTGCGCTCAGCAATGCCGTGTTCGACACCTCGTTGCGCGAGGGCAATCCCGACTGGGGCGTCCGCGACGTCGTCGATGTCGAGAAGCTGGCGAAGGCGGCGGGCCTCCGCCTTGTCGACACGATCGAGATGCCCGCGAACAATCTGACGCTGGTGTTTTCGCGCTAAGCCGCGACGGCAGTGCGCTCCTTCTCCGCTTGCGAGGGAGGGTACTCGCATATGAAGGAGCGTGGCGGATAGCTCGCCCGCAGCCCATCCTTCGAGACGCCCGCCGGTGGCGGGCCCTCAGGATGAGGGCGGAGTGCGCGGTTGTAATTTCAACGGGGCCAATGCTGCTTAGCCTCATCCTGAGGAGACCGCGGAGCGGTCGTCTCGAAGGACGAGGCGCTTGCTCTGGCCGCCTCCAAGCAGCTTTCTGCGATAGCCTTTGGCTTGCCTACCTGCTCATGCGAATCGGGCGACGAATTCGGAAATGAGACTTGTCACTTCTGCCGGGCGCTCCAGGCTCGGCAGATGCGCTACGCCCGCCATTTCCCGCTTCTCCGCGCCCGGCACGACCGCCGCAACGTGACGGCTGCGGTCCTGAACATAGGGCAAGTCGAGGTCGCCCCAGGCCACGAGGGTTGGCGCCGCGACGTCGCCGAGCCGGTCGAAGAAGGGCCGAATGTCGACATCCGTTCCGAACGGCGGCGAGCGAAGCGCGATGCCGTTCATGTCGAGGAACAGATCGCGCGTAGGCCCTGTGACGCGACCTTCGCCCGCCAGCGCTCCATCCAGCAGGAGGCGCGCCTTCAACGCGTTCAACCGATCGAGATCGCCGGACGCCTCGGCCTCTTTCGACTGCGCCATCACTCTTGCGATGTCGGGCGTGTAGGTCGGATCGGGCGCGCCGGCGACATTGGGGGCGATCAGGACGAGGGCGCGAACGCGCGGCTTGTGACGGAGGGCGGCATCGAGTGCGATACGGCCGCCGAGGGAGCAGCCAACGAGAATTGCGGGCTTGCCGCCTGCGGTCGCCTCCAGCACCGCCATCAGGTCCGACAGTGCGGAAAAGTCCTCCGGCTCGGCCCGTGTTTCGCCGAACCCGCGCCGGTCATAAGCGACTGCCTTGTGGGTGGCGCCGATCGCATCCAACTGGGCGCGCCACATGCGCCGGTCGCACACATTGGCATGAAGAAAGACAACAGCGGTGCCGTCGCCCACGATCTCGGTCGCGAGCCTGGCGCGACCGGACGCAATGAATTGCATGTTCGCCCCTTCAGCCTTCACCGTCCTTCCATCCGATCTTGTCCTTCAAGAACCGGAAGCCGAGCACCTCAAAACCAGCGCGCTCCTTGTTGTCCTTGCCGTAGCCATGGCCGCCTGCGGCCGGCTCGTAGAACCAGGCCTCATAGCCCATCGCCTGAAGCTTCGCCGCCATCTTGCGGGCATGGCCGGGATGGACGCGGTCGTCACGCCGCGTCGTCGCGATCAGGATCGGCGGATAGGGCTGGCCGTCCCTGACGTTGTGATAGGCGGAGTAGGTCTTCAGCCATTCCCACTCCTCCGCCTTGTCAGGATCGCCATATTCCGCGATCCAGCTCGCGCCGGCGAGCAGCTTTGTGTAGCGGCGCATGTCGATCAGCGGGATGGTGCAGAACAGCGCGCCGAAGCGTTCGGGATAGCGCACCAGCATGTTGGTGATGAGGATGCCGCCGTTGGAGCCGCCCTGCGCTGCGATGCGCTTCGCGCTCGTCACGCCGCGGCGGACGAGGTCGGCGGCGACGGCCGCGAAATCGTCATGCGAGAGCTTCTTTCCGGCGAGGCGCCCGGCATCGTGCCAGCGCGTGCCGAACTCGCCGCCGCCGCGCAAATTCGCCTGCACGGTGGTGCCGCCGCGCTCCAGCCACAGCTTGCCGAGCGAGGCGTTGTAATACGGCTTTACGGAGACGGCGAAGCCGCCATAGGCGCTCATATAGACCGGCGCATCGCCGGTCTCGCCGGCGGGACCGGTCTGCACATAGGGGATGCGCTCGCCGTCAACCGAGATTGCCTCGTGCTGCGTCACCACGAGACCGTCGGCGGTGAATGTCTTCGGCGCCTGCTTCAAGACGGTCGGGCTTGCGACGCCGCGCTGGATCAGCAGCATCGAGGGCGGCGTGAGCGGGTCCTGCACATTGGCGAGCAGGTCGCCGTTGCTTTCGGAGGCGTGCCGATCCAGTGCCCAGACGTCGACGACGCCGATCTGCGGCAGGCCGGGAAGCGTCTCGCGGCTCCAGCCCGCGGCGGATGGCGTGCAGATTTCGAAACGCGGCCTGAGCTCGTCGAGGATCGAGAGGACCAGTCTGCCCGCCGCCCAGAAGAAGCCCTGGACCGCCCGGCGCGGCGCCGGCTCGAACAGCACCTTGAACTCGCGGTCGCCGGCGAGGAAAGCCGGGAGCGAGATGCCGAGCACCGCATCCGCCTTGTACGTCCGTCCGGCCGCGGACCAATCCACGCGCGGTTTGATCGCGAGCCAGTCGCCATGGGCTTGGAGTTCTATGTTGGTCGGGAGGTCGAGCTTTGCGAGCGGACCGGTCTCGTCGCCGATCGAGACGCTGAAGTTGAAGAAATCCAGCATGCGGCCGAACCATATCGTCCGGTTCGAGGTGATGCGATCGACGTAGCAATACGCGGCCATGTCGCTCGCCGAGGCCTCGAACAGCACCGATGCTTGTTCGACCTTTTGACCACGCCGCCACAGGCGAACCGTGCGCGCATAGCCCGAGCTCGTCGCCATGCCCTCGCCATGGGCGCTCGACAGCAGCAGCGTGTCGGCATCGAGCCAATCGACGCCGCCCTTGGCCTCCGGCAGCGTAAAGCCATCGGCAACGAAGCTCCTGGTGTCGAGGTCGAACTCCCGCAGGGTGACGGCGTCGCTGCCGCCGCGCGACAGGCTCAGAATGGCGCGCGCGCTTCCCGGCATCGTGGTGATGGAGCTCAGCAGCCAGTCCTCGCCTTCCTTTGCCGCGAGCTGGTCGATATCCAGCATGGTCTCCCACACTGGTTCGGCTTTGCGAAACTCCGCCAGCGAAGTCCGCCGCCACAGGCCGCGCGGGTTGGCGGCGTCCTTCCAGAGATTGTGCAGGTCGGTGCCGCGGCGGCTGACATAGGGAATGTTGTCGGGCCGGTCGTAGATTCCCGCGAGAATGTCGCGGTCGCGTTCGAATGCCGCTCCGCCGAACGCCTGAAGCGTCAGGCTGTTCTGCCGCTCCACGAAATCGAGCGCCTGCCTGCCCTCGATCTCCTCCAGCCACAGCCAGGGATCGTCGTCGGGAGCGCTGAGCGTGGGCCTGTCGTCGACGGACATGAACGAAACTCCGTAAAATCGCGGCGGATAGGATTTGATCGAGCGCAAGCCGTCAAGGGCGCGCGCCGCTATCATCGCACTGATTGCGTCAGAGGCATGGCCCGCGCCCGTTTGCGTCGGTTGCCCCCTCCTCCGCGCCCCTCCATAGTGGCGGGAATCAACAAGGCCCTCGAAAGCCTCAAGAGCCCCTTGGGGCGGAAGTGCCGATGCTGGACGTAACTGCTGTCAATGAGATCGCCGCCGATGCCCGCGTGCGTGCCAATGTGGTGCGCCTTGCCGCCGCGCAGGCGCTGACCGGCGCCAACTCGGCGGTCATTTTCGCCACCGGCGCGATCGTCGGCGCCACGCTCGCACCCGACATGTCGTTCGCGACGGTGCCGATCTCGATGTATGTGGTGGGGCTCGCCGCCGGCACGCTGCCGACCGGCGCGATCTCGCGCCGCTTCGGCCGCCGCGCCGCCTTCATCACCGGCACCGGTCTCGGTGCGCTCACCGGCTTGCTCGGCTCGTTCGCGATCCTGCACGGCTCGTTCGCGCTGTTTTGTCTGGCGACCTTCCTTGGCGGCCTCTACGGCGCGGTGGCGCAGTCCTATCGCTTCGCGGCCGCCGACGGCGCCAGCGCTGCGTATCGCCCCAAGGCGGTGTCCTGGGTGATGGCGGGCGGCGTGTTCGCCGGCGTGCTCGGTCCGCAGCTCGTGCAATGGACCATGGATGTCTGGCAGCCTTATCTGTTCGCCTTCAGCTTCCTGGTGCAGGCGGCTGTGGCGCTGATCGCGATGGGCATCGTCGCCGGCGTCGACATGCCGAGGCCCGCCCCGGCCGATCTGCACGGCGGGCGGCCGCTGCTCACCATCGTGACCCAGCCGCGCTTCATCGCGGCGGCGCTGTGCGGTGTCATCGCCTATCCCATGATGAACCTGGTGATGACCTCGGCGCCGCTCGCCATGAAGCTGTGCGGCCTCAGCGTCTCCGATTCCAATTTCGGCCTGCAATGGCACATCGTCGCCATGTATGGGCCGAGCTTCTTCACGGGCGCTCTGATCGCGCGCTTCGGCGCGCCGAAGATCGTGGCCGCCGGATTGCTGCTGGAAGCGGGCGCCGCCACCATCGGCCTCTCCGGCCTCACGGCGATGCATTTCTGGGCCACGCTGATCGTGCTCGGTGTCGGCTGGAACTTCTCCTTCATCGGCGCCTCTGCTTTGGTGCTGGAGACGCACCGCCCGCAGGAGCGCAACAAGGTGCAGGCCTTCAACGATTTCCTGGTGTTCGGCATGATGGCGATCGGCTCGTTCTCCTCGGGTCAGTTGCTCGCCAATTACGGCTGGTCCGCGGTGAACATGGTGGTGTTCCCGCCGGTCGTGCTCGGCCTTGCCGTGCTCTCGCTGGTGTCCTGGGCCCGCCGCCGCAAGGCGCGCTTGGAGGCGGCCATGGGTGAGTTCCCGGACGCGGTGTGAATTGGCGGGAGGCTGTCAGCAGCGTTGATGCTTCGATCGCCGTCGAAGTGATTTTCGGGAGTACGGTTGTTACATGATGCTCGTCATCAACAGACGGGCGTGACGCACGGCGCTCGCGGGGGAAACGAAGGACAAGCGCAAATGCTCGACAACCCCCGTCATACCGCGCCAATCGACGAATCCTCGCTCCGCTACGAAGGCTGGCGCATCGTCGCGGTGTGCTTCCTGCTCGCCACCTTCGGCTGGGGCCTCGGCTTCTACGGCCAGAGCGTCTATGTCGCCGAGCTGCAGCGCGCGCGGGGCTGGCCCACCTCGCTGATCTCCTCGGGCACGACCTTCTTCTATTTGTTCGGCGCGCTGCTGGTCGTCTTCGTCGGCGAGGCCGTGCGAAAATACGGTCCGCGGCTCAGCCTGATCGCCGGCACACTGGCGATGGCGGCCGCTGCGGTCGCGATCGGCGCGGTGCGCGAGCCCTGGCAGCTCTATCTCGCCGACGCCGTGCTCGCCTTCGGCTGGGCCGGCACCAGCCTTGCCATGATCACCAACACGATCAGCCTGTGGTTCGACCACAAGCGCGGCATGGCGATCAGCCTTGCGCTCAACGGCGCGAGCTTCGGCGGCATCGTCGGTGTGCCATTGCTGGTGACGCTGATCGGCCATGTCGGCTTTGCCAGTGCGATGTACGCCGCCGCCGGTGCCATGCTGGTGCTGCTCGTGCCGGTGATCCTGTTTCTCGTCGGCCGTCCGCCCGACCTTCACGGCTGGCAGGCAGCGGCGAGAGCGAAGCCGCAATCGTCGACAGAGATCCGCGCCTGGGCGCTGCGCGACGTCGGCTTCCTCACGGTGACCATTGCGTTTGCGCTGGTGCTGTTCGCGCAGGTCGGCTTCATCGTGCACCTGATCTCGTTCCTCGATCCCGTGATCGGCCGCGAGCGTGCCGCGGTTGCCGTCGCGGTGCTGACCGCGATGGCGGTGGTCGGGCGCGTGCTGTTCTCGCTGGTGATCGACCGCCTCAACCAGCGGCTGGCCTCCGCGATCTCGTTCCTGAGCCAGGTCGCCGCGCTCCTCGTCGTCATCAACCTGCACAACGAATATGTGCTGATCGCAGCGTGCGCGGTGTTCGGCTTCTCGGTCGGCAATCTCATCACGCTGCCGTCGCTGATCGTGCAGCAGGAGTTCGATAGCGCTTCGTTTGGCGTGCTGATCAGCCTGAACACCGCGATCAACCAGGTGACGTATGCGTTCGGCCCCGGCGTCGTCGGGGCCTTGCGCGATTGGTCCGGGGGCTACACGCTGCCGTTCTATCTCTGCATCGCACTGGAGGTGGCGGCGGCTGCGTTGATCATGGTGCGCGGTAAGCCGCGGGCGAAGCTCCCGTAGGGTGGATTAGCCGAAGGCGTAATCCACCAACTTCGTCCCGCATTCGCAGAGGCATGGTGGGTTACGCCTTCGGCTAACCCACCATACGCCATCACCCCTCGCGCTGCCTCAACAACGCCTCCACATCCAGCCGCTTGGTGAACATCGCCAGCTTCCCATCCGGCCCGAACGGCCATTGCTCCCGCGGCTTGTCCCAATACAGCTCCACACCGTTCTGATCCGGGTCACGCAAGTAAAGCGCCTCGCTGACGCCATGGTCGCTCGCCCCATCCAGTGCAATGCCGGCAGAGAGCACCCGGTGCAGCGCATCCGCCAGCGCGGGGCGCGTCGGATAGAGGATCGCGGTGTGGAACAGCCCGGTCGTGCCGGGCGGCGGCGGCGAGCCGCCCTTGCTCTCCCAGGTGTTGAGCCCGATGTGGTGATGATAGCCGCCGGCCGAGATGAACGCCGCGCCCGAGCCCATGCGCTGCATCAGCTCGAAGCCGAGCACGCCGCAATAGAAGCCGAGCGCGCGATCGAGATCGGCGACCTTGAGATGGACGTGGCCGATCCGGGTGCCGGCGGCGACGGCCTGGTTTTGCGACATGGGAATGCTCCGTTGAAAACATCCACATAAGGCCGGCCCCGGGACCGCGCTACGGGTCGATCCCGAAACCCATCGTTTCCGAATGGGAAACTAGGCGAGTTCCGACACCTCGCCCTCGGGCAACCCGAACTCAAACGTGTTCAGCGTCATCGACACCAGTGTGTAATAGCCGCACAGCCCGATCACCTCGACGACGCCGCGTTCGCTGAGCAGCTTTACCGCCTCGTCGTACAAGCCCTTCTCGACGCCGTGGCCCTCGTGCAGCGACTTCGCGACGTCGTAGATCATCTTCCCCTTGGGATCGTCGAACTCAGGCGTGCGGCGGTCGCGGATGGCCTCGATGATCTCAGGCTTCATGCCGCCAGCGAGCGCGAGGCGCTTATGCGCATACCATTCGTAATGCGCGGTCCAGTGCCGCGCGGTCACCAGGATCGCGATCTCCGAGAGTTTTGCCGGGAATATCGTGTCGAAGCGCAGCACCTCGCCGAGCCGCGTGGCGTGGCGCGCCATCTCCGGGCTGCTCAGCCAGGCCATCATCGGCGCCGGCGGCTTGCCGCGCTTGCCGGCGATCGACTCGTCATAGGTCTGCCGCTGGCTCTCGTTCATTTCGCCAGGCGAAAGAAGCTTCAGGCGCATTCTGGTTTCCTCTTTGTTTTCAAGCACCGCCATGGCGGCGACTATAGCCGAATGCGGCCCCGCGGAAGTGGTTGAATTCCGCAGGAGCTTGGCCCAGAGTCGCCGCCAACAAGTCGATTTTGATTGATGGAAACGACCAATGACTGACTCTACAACCAGCGATTCTGAGACGGCCCATCTCGAAACATTCCGCAACGAGACTCGTGCCTGGCTGGAAGCCAACTGCCCGCCGGAGATGCGCAAGCCCGCGACGTCGGACGCCGATGTGTTCTGGGGCGGGCGCAACGCAAAGTTCTCGTCGGAGCCGCAGCGCATCTGGTTCGAGCGCATGCGCGACAAGGGCTGGACCGTGCCGGATTGGCCGAAGGAATATGGCGGCGGTGGCCTCAGCGCCGCCGAGCACAAGGTGCTGCGCGCAGAAATGGCCAAGATGGGCGCGCGTCCGCCGCTGTCGAGCTTCGGCATCTGGATGCTTGGGCCGGCACTTTTGAAATACGGCAACGACGCCCAGAAGAAGGAGCACCTGCCGAAGATCGCCGCGGGCGAGATTCGCTGGTGCCAGGGCTATTCCGAGCCGAACGCCGGCTCCGATCTCGCCTCGCTGCAGACCCGCGCTGAAAGCGACGGTGACGATTTCCTCATCACGGGGTCGAAGATCTGGACCTCCTACGCCAACTACGCCGACTGGATCTTCTGCCTGGTCCGCACCGATCCCGCCGCCAAGAAGCACGACGGCATCAGCTTCATCCTGTTCGACATGACCTCGAAGGGCGTCTCGACCAAGCCGATCCTGCTGATCTCCGGTTACTCGCCGTTCTGCGAGACCTTCTTCGACGGCGTCCGCGTGCCGAAGTCGCATGTGGTCGGCACCGTCAACCGCGGCTGGGACGTCGCGAAATATCTGCTCCAGCACGAGCGCGCGATGATCTCAGGCATGGGCGAGCGCGGCGTCGGCCGTCCGCTCGGCCAGATCGCCGCCGACTCCGTCGGTACCGATGCGCAAGGCAAGCTGGACGATTCCATGCTGCGCGGTAGAATCGCGAGCTTCGACGTCGACGAGGCCGCGCTTGCGGCCTGCGCCGAGCGCGCGGTCGATCTCGCCAAGGCGGGACAGGCGCATCCGGCGTTTTCCTCGGCAATGAAATATTACGGCACCGAGCTCAACAAGCGCCGCTACGAAATCCTGATGTCGGCCGGCGGCGTTGATGCGCTGGAATGGGAAAGCGAGCGCTCCAGGCAAGGCGCCCGCCCGCGCGCCTGGCTGCGCACCAAGGCCAACTCGATCGAGGGCGGCACGTCCGAGGTCATGCTCGGCATCGTTGCCAAGCGCATCCTGGATCTGCCGGGGGCGTGAGCCACGCTCTCACCGCCCGTCATTCCGGGGCGCGCGTAGCGCGAGCCCGGAATCCATCTCACCGCGGAAATGCCGCCTGATGGATTCCGGGCCTGGCCCTTCGGGCCATCCCGGAATGACGAACTAGAATAGATTTCGAATCGGAACCAAGCACCATGGCCCTCGTCCTCACCGAAGAACAATCGATGCTCCGCGACTCCGCGCGCGGGCTGATCAGCGACAAGGCGCCGGTGTCGCACCTGCGTCACTTGCGCGACTCCAAGGATCCCACCGGCTTCTCCAAGGAGCTGTGGCAATCCTTCGCCGAGATGGGCTTTGCCGGCCTGCTCGTGCCGGAAGAGTTCGGCGGCAGTGGTCTCGGATTCATGGAGGCCGGCGTCGTGATGGAGGAGATCGGCCGCACCTTGATGCCGTCACCCTTCCTCGCGACCAGCGTGGTCGCGGCCTCCGCGCTGAACCGCGGCGGCAACGCCGCGCAGAAGTCGGAATATCTGCCGAAGATTGCGAACGGCTCGCTGCTTGCGGCGCTCGCGGTCGACGAGGGCGCCAAGCATCGCCCGCTGCAGACCAGCCTGCAGGCCGTGCGCGCCGGCAACGGCTTCAAGCTTTCCGGCGCCAAGGCACTGGTGGTCGATGGTCATGTCGCCGATCTCTTCATCGTCGCCGCCCGCACCGCGGGCTCGGCCGGCGAGCGCGACGGCTTGACGCTGTTCCTGGTGAACCCCAAGGCCAAGGGCGTTGCGGTCGAGCGCACCATCATGGTCGACGCGCACAACGCGGCGCGGATCGAGCTTGCCAATGTCGAGGTCACCGCCGACAGCGTGCTCGGCGAGGTCGATCAGGCAGCAAGCCTGCTCGACGGCGTGCTCGACATCGGCCGCGGCGCGGTCGCCGCCGAAATGGTCGGCCTCAGCGACGAGGTCTTCGGCCGCACCGTCGAGTATCTCAAGAATAGAAAGCAGTTCGGCAAGCTGATCGGCGAATTCCAGGCGCTGCAGCACCGCGCCGCCGAGCTCTATGTCGACATCGAGATCACCCGCGCCGCCACCATGAAGGCGCTGCAGGCGCTGGATGCCGACGTTGCCAAGGCTGCCTCGGCCGTTGCCGTGGCCAAGGCCCGCGCCGGCACCACCGCCACGCGCGCGGTGCAGGAAGGCGTGCAGATGCATGGCGGCATGGGCATGACCGACCAGTTCGACATCGGCTTCTTCATGAAGCGCGCCCGGGTGTGCGAGGAATTGTTCGGCGATGCGAACTACCACACCGAGCAGCTGGCGCGGGCGCGGGGGTATTGAGGGCGGGCGGGGAGAGCGCGTAGCCCGGATGAGCGCAGCGACATCCGGGAATGCCGCGGGCACCGACCCCGCATATCGCTTCGCTCATGCGGGCTACGGCGCTATCGCCTCACAATCGGTGTCGTCGCCCGGCTTGACCGGGCGATCCAGTACGCCGCGGCCTCTCGATTGATCAAAACCGTCTCTGGAATACTGGATCGCCCGCCTTCGCGGGCGATGACAGGGAGTGAATGGGAGGCGCTTGCTCCCACGCTCGCAACGACGGTGGCGAGACCGTCCCTTACCGCATCGGCGGCGCGTACTGCACGCCGCCCGCATTCCACAGCTGGTTCATGCCGCGCGGGATCTTCAGCTTGGACTTCTCGCCGATGTTGCGCTCGTACATCTCGCCGTAATTGCCGACGGTGCGGATGATGCGGACGACCCAGTCCTTGGTGAGGCCGAGCTGCTCGCCGTAATTGCCCTCGGTGCCGACGAGACGCATCACTTCCGGCTTCTTCGACTTCAGGGCCTCGTCGATGTTCTCCGAGGAGACGCCGAGCTCTTCGGCGTTGATCATGGCGTAGAGCGTCCACTTCACGATCATCATCCAGTCGTCATCGCGCTGGCGCACGACAGGAGCGAGCGGCTCCTTGGAGATCATGTCCGGCAGGATCATGTGGTCGCCGGGCTTCGACAGGTTCAGCCTCAGCGCATAGAGCTGCGAGACGTCGGCGGAGAGCGTGTCGCACTTGCCGGTGTCGTAGGCCTTCACCACGTCGTCGAGCTTGTCGAACTTCACCTCTTCATACTTCATGTTGTTGGCACGGAAGTAGTCGGAGACGTTGAGCGCCGTGGTGGTGCCGGCCTGGACGCAGACCTTGCTGCCGGTCAGGTCCAGCGAGGTCTCCTTGTTGCGCGACCGCGGCAGCATGAAGCCGGCGCCGTCGTAATAGGCGACAGCGGGGAAATAGAGATCGTAGTCGAGCTCGCGCGCCATGCTCCAGGTCGAGTTGCGCGAGAGGATGTCGACCTTCCGGCTCTGCAATTCCCTGAAGCGCTCGCTGGCGTCGAGCGGCACGAACTTCGCCTTGTTCGGGTCGTTGAAGATCGCCGCCGCTACCGCGCGGCAGAAATCGACGTCGAAGCCGGTCCAGTTGCCCTTGTCATCGGGGATCGAGAAGCCCGGCAGGCCCTTGTTGACGCCGCACAGCACCTCGCCGCGGCGAACCGTGCGCTTCAGGGTGCGGGTGTCGTAGAATTCATAGACGATGGCCAGGACGCCGACCAGCACGGCGACCGCGAGCCCGATCAGCAGGCCGCCTCGAAATGTGCGCATCATGTTGCTCTCTCGAAAAATCGGGAAAAGGAATTCGGAGGGGGGACGCGGAGCATGATCAGTGCGATCATGCTCCGACCGTAACTCTCAGAGCTCGGGCTTTTGCCGGATCACCACCTTGGTGCCGACAGGGACGCGATCATAGAGATCGGCGACGTCATTGTTGACGAGACGGAAGCAGCCCGAGGACACCTTGGTGCCAATCGTGTCAGGACGGTTGGTGCCGTGGATGCGATAGACGGTGGTGCCGAGATACATCGCGCGGGCGCCGAGAGGATTGCCGGGGCCGCCGGCCATGAAGCGCGGCAGGTAGGGCTGGCGCTGGATCATCTCCGGCGGCGGCGTCCAGTCCGGCCATTCCTTCTTGTTGGTGATGGTCACCAGCCCCTGCCACTGGAAGCCGTCGCGGCCGACGCCGATGCCATAGCGGATCGCGCGCCCGCCGGGTTGCACCAGATAGAGGTGCCGTTCGGCGGTCGAGACGATGATCGTGCCCGGCGGTTCAGTGGTGCGGAAGTACACGACCTGCTTCTGCCATTCCGGATCGAGCTGGTAGGCATCGTCGGCGATCAGGCCCGGCTCGTCACCGCGGTCCGGCTGCTGGGCGGAGGCGTATGAGGTGGTCAGAACCAGGCTGAGGGCCGTGATGAACGCCCCGGTCAGGCGACGATAATCCGTCATTTCAAGCTCTCCCCGCTGCCACAGCGCAAATCATTCGGAACCATCAAATCTCAGGGGCATGTTCATGGCAAGTTAATGGCGCGCGCAGCTGATATGTCACGAGAATGCTTTGGTTTTTTGACGGGGCCGGGGCAATGCCACAAACAGGGGATGGCGCGAAAAGCTTAGATCGGTGCCGCAGTGGTAGTGGGCTCCCTCCTCCGCCTTTGGGGGGAGGGCGATCGCGCAGGAACTTGTTGGCGGCGGCCTGAGCGCGCGCCCCATCCTTCGAGATGCGCGCAAGGGCGCGCTCCTCAGGATGAGGCTAGGACGCACAGGTGGTGGCTGAAACTGCTGCCACGCACTCCGTCCTCATCCTGAGGGCCCGCCGCAGGCGGGCGTCTCGAAGGATGGCCGCGGGTGAGCTGCCAGATTCTCTTCAAATCGCGTTGTCGCAGCGGGGAGAGCTAGATCTTGTTGCTCTCCGCCGCGATCCCGAGCCGCCGCACGATTTCGGTCCCGACGGCGCGGGCTTCGAGTCGTGAGCCGATCCGGGGGCTGCGAAACCTCCGCCCCGAGCGAAGGCGGATCGTGACGATGCAGTGCTCGTCCTCGGAACGGCCGCGGCGATCGACGGTGATCGTCTTCACCTCATGTCCGGCGATGCTGTCCGTGCGCGGCGTACCGTCGCCCCACAGGCGCTCCACGCGGATATCGCCCTGCCGGATCACCCAGAACGCGCCGGTCGCGAGGTTGGCGTATCTGTAGACGGCGAACGCCGCGAGCGCGCCGAGCGGCAGCAGCAGGATGTCGACATGGCTGGGCGGCCATCCGCGCCAGAGCTTGTAGGCGTAGGGCACGGCGGACAGCGCCACGGCGATCAGCGCGACGATCCTTATGTCCCGCGCGGAAAACGCCTCGAGCGGTTCGCCGAGATGCATCTCGGGATTGCTGGCATCGAGCGGATTGACCGGTTCCTCGACATTGGGAACGTCGAAATGCGCGGCGATCCGCGCCACGGTGTCATGAACATGTGTGACGTCGGAGATCGGCGGCGACGTCAGGCGCTCTCCCGAAACAAGCGTGAAGACCAGTTGAAACCGGGCCTTCACCCGCTTGCTGCCGGGGACCTGCAGTCCGCTGATCTCGTCCTTCGCGATGATCCGCGTCTGCAGTTTCCCGAATGGACGCTGATGCCCGATCAGGATCTCGTCAGGCGTGATGATCCACACCACCGCCGGCGCCATCATGATGCCGACAACGAACCCGGCTCCCACCAGCAGTGCCACCACCGAGATGACAATCTCCATGGTGTCGTGCGTGAACAGGCCCGGCGTGAAGCAGAGCGCAACCGCGGCCGCGGAGCCGGCCACGACCAGTCGCTGCGCGATCGAAGAGCCTTCACGAAGGCGAATGTCGGTGCTGGTGTTCGCGTCGGCCATTGCGGGCGGCTGATTCCGATGGCGCGAAACTCCACGGACGGGTCCGTGGAGTCAAGCAACAAGGGTGTTAGACGAGGCCGGCCGCGCGACGCTCGCCTAACTGCTGACGTTCAGCAGCTTGGCCACGGTGCGGTCGATCTCGTCGTAGCGGCCTTCGCCGGCGTGCTGGAACACGATCTTGCCGCTCTGGTCGATGATGTATTGCGCCGGCCAATACTGGTTGCTGTAGGCGTTCCAGGTCCTGGAGTCGTTGTCCTGCGCCACCGGATAGGTGATGCCATGGCGCTTCAGCGCGGCCTGCACGTTCGCGGCCGATCGCTCGAACGGGAATTCCGGCGTGTGCACGCCGACCACGACGAGGCCCCGGTCCTTGTATTTGGCATAGAGGTCGGTGACGTGCGGCAGCGTGTTGACGCAGTTGACGCAGCCATAGGTCCAGAAGTCGACCAGCACGACCTTGCCGCGCAGGTCGGAAAGGCTCAGCGGCTTCGAATTGAACCAGTTGGTGATCCCGGTGAAGTCGGGCGCGGTCTGCTGGCTTGCGGCGGCGGTGACGACAGGCGTCGCACGCGCAGCCTCGTCGCAGATGCCGGGGATGACGGCGCCGGTGACGGTGATGCCGATCAGTGCAGCAGACACGGCGAGCAGTTTGAGAGTCATGGAAGCGTCCTTTCGGTGAAGTTTTGGGATGATCACAGGCCGATCTGGCCGGTGGGATAGAAGCCGGTGAGCCACGCCACGATCAGCGTGTCGTATTGGAAATAGGCGGCAACGGCGAAGGCGATCACGACCACGCCAAAGCCCTGCTGCAGGCGCGGCGAGATCCGCGCAAGGCTGCGCACGCGCGTGGTCGCGGCCTGTCCGCCATAGGCTATTGCCAGCATCGGGATCGCCGCACCGATGGCGTACGCGACCAGCAGCGTGCCGGCCCAGGCCAGATTCTTCGAGGTCGCCACCAGCGTCAGGATCGAGCCGAGCACGGGGCCTGCGCAGGGCGTCCAGACCAGGCCGAGCGTGGTGCCGAGGATGAGGCCGCCGAGCGCGCCCTCGCGCTGCACGCCGCTCGAGTTGCCGAGATCGAGCCAGCCATTGAGCCGGATCGACAGCCACTCGAACGGCGGCGGCCACAGCATCAGCAGGCCGAAGCCGAGCAGCAGGATCGACGCCGCCTCGCGCAGCACGTTCGGATCGAAATCGAACAGGTGCGTGAGCGCACCTAACAGCAGCGCGACCGCGGAGAAGGAGACGACGAAGCCGAGCGCAATCATCGCGGGGCGCAAGTGCCCCGCGCGCCCGATCGAGGCGCCGAGCAGGATCGGCAGCATCGGCAGCGTGCAGGGCGCGGCGATGGTGAGGATGCCGGCGAGGAGGGCGAAGAAAAGCTCGAGCATGGCGCACTCGTGATGGAGGTCACGAGGCCAGTTCGTGTGCGGTGGGGCGGTCGTTACGCGGAGTCACGCCTTCGTGACGGGGCCATTGGTTTGTGAGGCAACTGCGCCAGCGACAACGGCGGTGCGCTCCCTCCCCCCTTGCGGGGGAGGGCGGGGGAGAGGGGTAGCCCAGCAAATGGTCCACCCGTTAGCGATCGTGCCGCGCCACAAATCGAGAGGGTCCCCGTGTGGCACCCCTCTCCCTGCCCCTCCCCCGCAAGGGGGGAGGGAATGAGAGAGCCTGCCCGCCTTACTCGCGTGAGGGAGATAGAGAGCCCGCGGCGGCCACCTCAGCCCCAAATAGAAAACGACCCGGACTGGGGCATCGTCCGGGTCGCTGGAGGTCTTGGGAGGTTTAACGAAACCGTATGTGATCTTTATAGGAGGGAAGTTTTTCCGCCTGATGTTGTCGTTTGTTTCAATTGTTTCGTCGGTGGTAACGCTTCCGTGTCCGGAGATAGGGTCGGAAATCCGGCCCTATCCATTTGAAATCATTGTCCTTACGCGGCGAAACGGTCGACGCCGGCGCCCTTAAGCAAATCGGCCAGTTGCTTGCGGGCATAGAACATCCGGGTCTTCACCGTGCTCTGGGGGATGCCGATGATCTGCCCGACCTCCTCCACCGACTTCTCGTGGTAGTAGACGAGGTTGATGATCTCGCGATGCGCGGGCGACAGCTTGGCGACGCAGGCGCGCAGGATGGCGCTGGTGTCGCTGCGGTCGAGCGAGGTTTCGGGCGTGTCGCAATCGTCGGGGATCTGGCGCACGTCTTCCTGGTCGATGTCCTCGAAGCGGCGCTGGCGCATCGCGGTCAGCGCCTTGAAGCGGGCGATCGAGAGCAGCCAGGTCGAGACCTGCGAGCGGCCCTGGAATTGGCCGGCGGTGCGCCACACGTCGAGGAACACCTGGCTGACCAGATCTTCCGCCGTGGTGGCGTCGCGCACGATGCGCAGGATGAAACGGTAGACCCGCACATTGTGCCGGCAATAGAGGATGT
The DNA here is from genome assembly GCF_018130825.1 of Bradyrhizobium liaoningense. Taxonomy (GTDB): domain Bacteria; phylum Pseudomonadota; class Alphaproteobacteria; order Rhizobiales; family Xanthobacteraceae; genus Bradyrhizobium; species Bradyrhizobium liaoningense_B. The sequence goes on from NZ_JAFCJS010000003.1 coordinate 404,011, forward strand.
GCATGGCGGTCCGGTTGCCGTCGGCAATGCTCTCGAGGAGCATGTCGTCCGAAGTCGCCTGAGCGGCGATGATGCTCTGGCTGGCCTGGGCGTTGATGGCGATGACGTTCGGCATGGACTTGGCTCCCCGTAGCGCCGCAACCGAGCGGCGTTTCCTTGGACCAAAGTGTTAATCAGCCACCGTTTCGGGACGTCTGCGCGAAAAGCGGAAAATGGTTTCGTGCGCCGCCAAATTGTTTCGTCGGAGAGGGCGCGACGAAACATTCGGAGCAAAAAATCGTGGAATTTCAATATACGGAAAATACGGGGTGGGGATTTGGGGGCGACCGGAGGCGCCTGGAACGTATTTCGGGGGATTGCGTTTGGTCGCGCGACACCCAGCGCCGTCGTCCCGGGGGCGACCCGGGTAGCCGGGACGGTGATCCCGTAGGGTGGGCAAAGGCGCGAAGCGCCGTGCCCACGATCTTTTCGCGAGTAGGTGAGAACGGTGGGCACGCTTCCGCCTTCGCTCTTCGAGCTACGGCGGACAAGTCGCTTTGCCCACCCTACGGCATCTGGCTTCGCCGCCCGCCTTACGCCTTCTCGCCCCCAGGCGAGAACAGATAGCCGCCGCCGCGGATGGTGCGAATCACGGCGGGTTTTGCGGGATCGGGCTCGATCTTGCGGCGGATGCGCATGATGCGGAGATCAACCGCGCGGTCGAAGGCTTCGGCGTCGCGCGCGTTGGCGAGTTCGAGCAGACGCTCGCGCGACAGCACGCGCTTCGGATTGGCCGCGAACACTTTCAAGAGCCCGAATTCGGATGCGGTCAGCGGATGCTCGTTGCCCTCGTCGTCGCGCAGCGCCTGCGCTTCGAGGTCGAGCCATTTGGTGCCGAAGCGCACCAACTGCTCCTTGTCGGATTTCGCGGCTGCTGCCTCTGCCGCGGCCTTCACCGGCGTGCTCCGCCGCAGCACCGAGCGGATGCGCGCCATCAGCTCGCGCAGCTCGCAGGGCTTTGCCACGTAATCGTCGGCGCCGAGCTCGAGGCCGACGACGCGGTCGATCGGGCTCGCGGTCGCGGTCAGCATGATCACGGGCACGTTGATGCGGCTCTTGAGATCGCGGATGATCGAGAGCCCGTCTTCCTCGGGCATGTTGAGGTCGAGCACGACGAGATCGGGCATGCCGCCCTGGATCGCGGCGCGCAAGCTCTTGCCGCCGTCGCACAGCGTCACGGTGAAGCCGTGCATCTTGAGGTAATCGCCGACCATCTCCCGGGCTGGAGCTTCGTCGTCGACGATCATGATGTGCTGGCTTTGGGTCATGGTCTCTAGATCGGTATCTCGGTCGCGGGGAGGGTGATGGTGAAGGTCGAGCCCTTGCCGGGGCCCTCGCTGTCGGCGGTCACCTCGCCGCCGTGCATGTCGATGATACGCTTCACGATGGACAGACCAAGCCCCGTCGAGCTCTCGCCGGCGGTCGGCTTGGCGGACAGCCGCTGGAACCGGCCGAACAGGCGGCCGAGATCCTCCGGCGACAGGCCGGCGCCCTCGTCGCTGACGCGGACGACGGTGTCGCTGCCCTCATGGGTGACGGCGACGCCGATCTTGCCGCCGATCGGCGAGTATTTGATGGCGTTGCTGATCAGATTGTCGATCGCCTCGCGGATGCGGTCGGTGTCGCACATGGTGACGATGTTGGCCGGCGCGGTGACGCTGATCGCCTGCTGCTTGTTGACGGCGAGCGGCTGGTTGGCCTCGGCGACCTCCTTGACCAGCGCGGCGACGTCGACCGGCTCGCGGCGGATGGTGATGTCGAAGGCATCGGCCATCGCGTCCGAGATCAGATGGTCGACCATCGTGGTCAGGCGCTTGGTGGCGTCGCGGATGTGATCGACCTGGGCGACCACGCCGCCTTCCGACGCGCCGGTCGAGATCAGCTCCTTCAGCATCTCGGTGCGGCCGAGGATGACGCCGAGTGGATTCTTCAGATCGTGCGCGACGGTGCCCAGGATCTCGTTCTTGAAGCCGTTGGCGCGCTGCAGCCGCAGCCATTGCGCCGACAGGCGGCGGTTGGCCTGCATCAGGGCGCGGGTGCGCTGGGCGACGCGGTCTTCCAGCTGGGTGTTGGCGTCCTGCAGCTGCTGGTAGAGGATGACGTTGTCGAACGCGATCGAGAGGCGGCTGGAGAAGATCTCGACCAGCGAGCGGTCGGTCTCCGACAGCTCGCGCTCGGCCTGCAGCAGCACCACAACCTCGCGGCCGCTTCCGGTGCGCAAATAGATCACGCTGCGATGGTCGGCGAATTCGTTCTTGCGGCGCTGGAACGCGGCCTCCACCATCTCGCGCAGCTCGGGGTCGAGCGCCTTCGACGACGTGGTGCCGATGAAGCGGCTGTAGCAGCCGCTGCCGGCCAGCACCGAAAGCTCGGGATCGACGCCGCCATTGTCGCGCAGGACCAGTATACCGGCGCAGTCGACGTTGAGCAGCGAGGCGAGCTGGGTCAGCACGCCCTCGGCGAGCCGCTGCATCGACTTGAAGTCGTACAGCGTGGAGGCCGCGTCGATGATGATCTCGAGCCCGCGCCGTGTCTGCACCATGCGCTCGAGCTGCTGATAGGAGCGCAGCGCCGCGGTCAGCGAGGTGAACAGCTTGTCGGCCGTGAGCTCGGTCTTGGCCTTGTAGTCGTTGATGTCGTACTGCACGATCACGCGCCGCTCGGGCGCCTGGCCGGGCTGGCCGGTGCGCAGGATGATGCGCACGGTCTCGTTCCTGATCTCGTTGCGGATGAACTCGACCAGCTCGAGGCCCGCGACATCCGTCTCCATGATGACGTCGAGCAGCACCGCGGCGATGTCGCTGTGCGCGGCCATCAGCTTGCGCCCTTCCGCCGCGGAATAGGCGGAGAGGATCTCCAGGCTCTGGCCGTTGAGGCTGTAGTCCGAAAGTGCAAAACGGGTGCCGTCATGCACGGCCGGGTCGTCGTCGATGACGGCGATCTTCCACTTTCGTGCGTTCTGGTCCTCCGACGCGGTGCCGGTATCGTCGATCAGGTGGAGGACATCGTCCTGTTCGGCCATTGAGAAGTCCCGTCAGTCTCTGTGCTTTGCGCGCCGCCCTTGGCGACCCGGGGCATGATAATGCGAAAAGTGGTGCCTTGTCCCAGCTTGGATTCCAGCATCATGCGACCGCCGAGCTGCTGGGTGACAAGGTTATAGACGATATGCAGCCCGAGTCCCGTGCCACCTTCATTGCGCCGGGTGGTAAAGAATGGGTCAAAGGCCTGGCGCTGCACGTCCGGGGTCATGCCGGCCCCGTCGTCGGTGAAGATGATCTCGATATCGTCGGCCCCGCGCGGCCGCGCCGAGATCGTGATGGTGCCGGCGCGCCCGTCGGCGAAGGCATGGTTGGCGGCGTTGAGGAACAGGTTGGTCAGGATCTGGCCGTAGGAGCCGGGATAGCCGTCCAGCAGCAGCCCCTCGGGCACGTCGACCTCGAGCGTGATCGGCGAGCGCTTCAGCACGGGCCGAAGGCTCGCGATGATCTGGTCGGTGGCTTCGCTGAGTGAGAACTGCCGCCGCTCGGCATGGGAGCGGTCGACCGCGACCTGCTTGAACGACTGGATCAGCTCGCCGGCGCGGGTGAGGTTGGCGACGAGTTGCTGCGAGGCATCGCGCGAGGACTGCACGAACTCCTCCAGCTGCGAGCGGCGCAGGCCGCCGTCGCCCTTGAGCTGGGCCTCGAAGATCTCGGTCCGCCGGGCAAAGCTGGAGGCGACCGTGAGGCTGATGCCGATGGGGTTGTTGACCTCGTGGGCGACGCCGGCGACGAGACCGCCGAGCGCGGCCAGCCGCTCGGCATCGATCAGATTCTGCTGTGCGGTATTGAGCTCGAGCAGCGCGCTCTCGGCCTTCTCCTTCGACGCGCGCAGCTCATCCTCGGTCTCGCGCTTGGCGATGGCGTTCTCGCGGAATACTTCCACCGCGCGCGCCATGGCGCCGACCTCGTCGCGTGCCTTGGTGCCCTGCACCTCGCGGTCGAGATTGCCGAGCGTAATCGCGCGCATCGCGGCCATGATCTGCTGCAGCGGCAGGCGGATCGACAGCGCGATCAAGACGCCGGCGGTGAGGATGATACCGAGGAAGATCACCGCGATGGAGAGCACGCGGCGGGAGATATCGGCCAGCGTGCGGTCAAAAGTCTCCTGCGCCTTCTGCTCGCGCTGGCGCATCTTGGTCGAGAGGTCGTCGATGGCGCCGATCGCCTCGGCCTGGCTGGCGTCGATGGTGTTGCGCAGCAGCTCGGTGCGGCTCATCAGCTGCTCGGAGAGTTTTGCAAAACCCTCACGCAGCGCGGCGGTGCGGGCCCCGAGGCGCTGCAGCGCCATGCGCTGGAGATCGTTGTCGGCGAGATCGATCATCACCGGAATGGTCTTCTCGATCGTCTCGGTGTGGCGGCGCGCATCGTCGGCGGCGCCCGATGACTGCGACAGATAGTAGGAATTGGCCGCGACCAGCATCGCGGTGAAGGCCTCGCGTGACTTGCCGAGCGAGGGCCAGATCAGCGCGTCGCGATGGCCGGTGGCGCCCTCGATGATGGAATAGAGCCCCGCCATGTCCCTGGCCGGGCCCTGCACCTGGTCCTCGTAGGTCTTGGCGATCGTCGCCTGCACGCTGCGCAGCTCGCCGAAGCCGTTGAGGAAGCGCTCGGTGGTGCGCTCCAGCTCCTCGACCGAGCCCGACAGCATCGGGTCCTTGGCGGCGCGGTTGCTCAGCGTGCCCAGCACCGCCTCGCGCAGCAGGAGAATCTCGGCGAACAGGTCCGGGCTCGGCTGGTTGATGTAGCGGTGGATCAGATTGTGCAGGCGCCCGGTCTCGCTCTCGAGCAGCGCCAGGATGCGGTCGGATTCGCGCACCTGGCGCACGTCGTCCCAGGCCGAGCCCAGCACCTGCGAGCCGTTCCAGATCAGCGCCACCAGCACCACCACGACGGCGGAGTTCAAGCCTGCGATCGACAGGATGCGCCAGCGGATCGGCACGGCCCGGAGCGCGCCGACGAGCCGCGCGCGCACCCGCCCGAGCGGGCCGGGCGGCCTGTCTGCGTGCTCGCTGTTTCCAAGCGCGGGCAACTGGGCTCACTCCACCTTGCGGATGCGTTCGATCAGCGCGGCCGCCGCGGGCTCCTGGGCGGCCTTGGTGTAGATCGCGGCCATGGCGTCCTCGAACGGCTTGCGGTCGAGATCCCTGACGATGCTGACGCCGGCCGCGCGCGCCTTGAGCTGTGACTGCTCCTCGAGGTCGCGCCACTTCTCGCGCATGAACCGGCTGGAGCGCTGCGCGGCCTCCCTGAAGATGATCTGGTCCTCCGCCGAGAGGCTCCGCCAGGCCTTCAGCGAGATCACCAGCACCTCGGGGCTCATCGTGTGCTCGGTCAGCGTGTAGTGCCCGGCATGCTTGTAATGGTCGGTCGTCACGAAGGATGGCCAGTTGTTTTCGGCGCCGTCGATCAGGTGGTTGGCAAGCCCGGTCAGCACCTGCCCATAGGGCATCTCGACCGGTTCTGCGCCAAGTGAGCGGATCATCTGGCTCATCAACTCCGACTGCTGCACCCGGATCCGCAGGCCCCGGAGGTCGGCGATGCTCCTGATAGGGCGGATACCGTTGTAGATCGACCGCGCCCCGGAATCGTAGAAGCAGAGCCCGACGAAGCCGTAGGGCTCGAAACTGTTCAGGATCTCGCCGCCGATCGGCCCGTCCAGCACCTTCTGCATGTGCTCGATGGACCGGAAAAGGAACGGCATGGCGAGCACGTTCATCGCCGGAACGAAATTGCCGATCAGGGCGACATTGGTCCGGTTGAGGTCGATTGCGCCGGCCCGGGTCTGCTCGATGGTCTCCTTCTCCTCGCCGAGCTGGCGGGAGTGGAACACCTTGACCTCGTGCCGGCCGCCGGTGCGCTCGGCGATCAGGGCGCCCATGTAGCGCAGCGCCTGCACGGTCGGGTAGTCCTCGGTCTGGGTGTCGGCGGCGCGAAACTCGCGCGCGACGGCGCCCGTCGCGCAGACGGCGAGCAGAAGCGCGACGAAGATCACCCCGGTCCGCGAGAGTTCGGCACGGCTCAACACTGGCACACTCAACCCCTCAGAGATGGAGTCTATGGCAGGAGGAAAAGGTTCAATGCAATCTAGCAGATGGTTAAGGGAAGGCCATCCCGCGCCCGGCCCGCGGGCTGATTGTGCGGCGCGGCGGCCTCTCATTCCCGTTGAAACCGCCAATGCCCCGCCTTAAGCAGGGACAGTCGCCTTTGTCGTGCGAGACGGGAAGAGCCATCGTGACGTCCACATCGCGCCTTCTGCAGATCGTCGCCGTCCTTACGGCTGTCGCATTGGCCGCGCCGGCGCGCGCCGCCACCGACATCGCGCTGTGGCACGCCATGTCCGGCGAGCTCGGGCGGCAGCTGGACAAGCTCGCCGCCGCCTTCAACGCCTCGCAACCGGATTACCGCATCGTCCCGACCTACAAGGGCAGCTACACCGAGACGGTGACGGCCGCGATCTTCGCCTTCCGTTCGCGCAGCCAGCCCGCGATCGTCCAGGTCAACGAGGTCGCCACCGCCACCATGACCGCGGCCAAGGGCGCGATCTATCCGGTGTTCAGCCTGATGCGGGACCAGGGCGAGCCGTTCTCGCTCAACGATTACCTTCCCGCCGTCTCCGGCTACTACACCGACGCGGCCGGCAACCTGCTGTCGTTCCCGTTCAATTCCTCGACGCCGATCCTGTACTACAACAAGACCATGTTCCGCGACGCCGGCCTCGATCCGGAGACGCCGCCGAAGACCTGGCCCGAGCTCGGCGCCGCTGCGAAGCGTCTGCGCGACCGCGGCGCGCCATGCGGCTTCACCACGTCCTGGCCGTCCTGGATTCACGTCGAGAATTTTTCCGCCTTCCACAACCTGCCGCTCGCGACCCGCACCAACGGCTTTGCCGGGCTGGATGCGGAATTGACCATCAACAATCCGTCTCTCGTGCATCACATCGCAGCGCTCAGCGAGTGGCAGAAGAGCAAGCTGTTCGACTATAGCGGTCGCGGACAAGCGGCCGAGCCGCGTTTCCAGAACGGCGAATGCGGCATCTTCATCGGCTCCTCGGCGACGCGCGCCGACATCAAGGCGAATTCGAAATTCGAGATCGGCTACGGCATGATGCCGTACTGGCCGGACGTGAAGGATGCGCCGCAGAACTCGATCATCGGCGGCGCCACGCTGTGGGTGCTGCGCGACCGGCCGCGCGAGGAATACAAGGGCGTGGCGCGCTTCTTCGCCTATCTGTCGCAGCCCGGCGTGCAGGCCGCCTGGCACCAGAACACCGGATATCTGCCGGTTACCCGCGCCGCCTTCGAGCTGACGCGGGCGCAAGGCTTTTACGAGCGCAATCCGGGCTCGGCGATCTCGTTCGAGGAGATTACGCTGCATCCGCCGACGGAGAACTCGAAGGGCATCCGGCTCGGCTCCTTCGTCCTGATCCGCGGCGTGATCGAGGACGAGCTGGAGCAGACCTTTGCCGGCCAGAAGAGCGCGCAGAAGGCGCTCGATTCCGCCGTCGAGCGCGGCAACAAGCTGCTCCGCCAGTTCGAGCGCGCCAGCCCGGAGCGGTAAACCCGTCGCTCGGGCGACCCTCGCGTCCTCGACGAATCCCATCCGACATCACGCAACCCGGAAGTGTGTGCGATCTCACACGCAACGCGGCCTGCGCCTGCGATAATCCCGCATGCGTGACGCCGAGAGGACGCCGACGCCTGCCGGTCGCCGGCAGCAATCATCTTCAAGCTCATTTCATCCATCTATTTTCGGAAAAAGTGCAATGGAGATCATCGATGCCCTGCACGTGCTGCATTATCCCGAACGACGTTCTGACCAGGCTGTCCCAGGACAAGAAGCTGTCCGCCCCGCTGCGCAAGCAAATGGTCGACACGGTCCAGATCAGCCATGAACTGCGCGAATTGCGGAACCAGGCCGCGAAATTCACCAGCGTGACCGCCGCGCGCACCAGAGGTTTGGTCACGCTGGCGGCGGCGCCGTCCGTCACCGTCTACGACTGCAAGCACACGCAGACGCTGCCGGGCACGCCGATCGCGAAGCCGAAGACGTCTTCGGATGCGTCGGTCAAGCGCACCTTCAACCAGACCGCCAAGGTCGCAAAATTCTACCAGCAGGTCTTCAACCGCAATTCGATCGACGACCACGGCATGACCATGATGTCGTCGGTTCACTTCGGCGAGAAGTACAACAACGCGATGTGGAACGGCTCGCAGATGATCTATGGCGACGGCGACGGCAGCATCTTCGTCGACTTCACCAGAGGCAATGACGTCATCGGCCACGAGCTCACCCATGGCGTCACCCAGCACAGCCTCCAGCTCGCCTATAGCGGCGATGCCGGCGGCCTCAACGAGAGCATCTCCGACTGTTTCGGCTCGATGTTCCGGCAGTGGGAGGCGAAGCAGGATGTCAAGAAAGCCGACTGGCTGATCGGCAAGGACATCATGGGGCCGGGCGCCAAGAAGAAAGGGTTCGCCTGCCTGCGCGACATGGCCAATCCGGCAGCCAAGCACTGTCTGGCGCCGCAACCGACCAAATATTCGCAAGTGACGCCGGGCATGGACCCGCATTATTCCAGCGGCCCGCCGAACCTCGCCTTCTACACGGCCTGCACCACGTTCGGCGGATACAGTTGGGCCAAAATCGGCCAGGTGTGGTACAATGCGCTTACCGGTTTCGGGCCGACGCCGAACATGACGATGAAGGCGTTCGCTGCGCGGACCCGGCAGGGTGCCCACACCTTGTATCCGGGCGATGCCGCCGTGTTCGCCGCCGTCGATGCGGGATGGAAGAAGGTCGGGCTGTAGCCGGGCCGCACGGCGTTACGAAAGGAAGCAAGCGTGGATCGCTTGAAGATCGAGCGCGTCGGAGGGTTCGCCGGCTTCGGCGGCCCTCACCTCAAGAGCCGCGGCGAGGTGGCGTTGTCGGATTTGTCGGCTGCCGATCAGAAGACGGTGGAGCAGCTGTTTGCCGATCCGGGCAAGGTCCCCGCCGCGCGTCGGGGTCAGGCCGACGCGTTCAGCTACCGGATCACGCGCGGCGCGCAGACGATCGAAGTCCCCGAGCATGCGGTCCCCTCGGCCATCAAGAGCAGCGTCAAGGATGTCTTGGACTAGGGGCGGGCTGGCGCCGTGATGGAGGGGATGCTGCCGCCGGAGTCCGCGGGCGTTTGGGGCATGTCGGCGTCGACGAGCCTTGAGGCCTATCGCGCCTTGCGCGCCGACCGCACGCGATGGCTGCCGGTCGCGCTCGACATCGCGCGCGGCCACGGTCTCGATATCAGCACGCCGCATGTGTTTGCGACAGGCACCAATCTCGTTGTCGGCCTCGGTGAGCGCCTGATCCTGAAGATCTTCCCGCCGCTGCTTCGCGCTCAATTCGTCTCCGAGCGCGGCTCGCTGACGCAGCTCGCCGGCCGGCTATCCTTGCCGATCCCCGAGATCGTCGCCGAAGGGGTGCGCGACGGCTGGCCCTATCTCGTCATCACCCGCCTTGCCGGCACGCTCGGCTCGGAGGTGTGGCCGTCCCTGGCGGAAGACCAGAAGGAGCGCGTGCTGCGCCAGATCGGCGAGACCATCGCGTCCGTGCAGCGCGCGCCCCTCGGCCCGCTCGCACACATCGAGCCGCGCTGGGACGACTTCATGCGTGCCCAGATGCAGGGCTGCCGCATCAGGCACGAGCGCCTGGGTCTTGCGCCGAAATTCCTCGACGGCCTCGACGATCTCCTGCGCGATGCGGCCGCGCTGATTCCGATGGACGCGCCGCCGGTGATCCTGACCGGCGAATACATCCCTGAGAATTTCCTGCTCGGCTGCGATGACGGCACATGGTCGCTCAAAGGCCTGTTCGACTTCGGCGACGTCCGCGCCGGCTGGCGCGACTACGATTTGCTCGGCCCCGGCGCCTTCATGGCTGCGGGACGGCCGGGCAGGGTGCGCAGCCTGCTTCAAGGCTTCGGCTATACGAAGCTCGACTTCGCGCTCAAGCGCCGCCTGATGGCCCTGATGCTGCTCCACCAGGCCAGCGACCTCAACAGCCACATCTGCATCGAGGGTTGGCAGGAGAGGGCGGATGATCTGGTCGAGCTGCAGGAATTGATCTGGGCGGAGTGAATGCATGCTTGCGCCCCAACCTCCACTGTCGTCCTGGACAAGCGGAGCGCTTGGCAACGCGCAGCGTTGTCATTCGCGGAGCGCAGATCCAGGACCCATACCCCCAGGAAGAGGTTATCGTGCGGGCTGGTAACCGCGAGTCCTCGCCAAATCACCCCTTGGGGTAATGGGTCCTGGCTTTCGCCAGGACGACACCTCTGAATTTGGGAGCGCCGCTCATCCAACAAAAGTGTCGTCCCGGCGAAGGCCGGGACCCATACTCCCAGGAAGGAGCGATTATGTACTTTGCAAACCGCGTCCGGACTCGGTTAAGTTGTGCTGAATGGGCGACACCGATTCGTCCGTGTGCACAAACCGCCAGAATTGGCTTGCCACCTCCAGAATGTCATGAGAGGCGGCCTTAGCCGCTGTGGCGTCCAGGCACTCCAGACGCATCTCTGCCTCGCTCATGGTTCAATTAACTCCATGGGTGATGAATGACTGATTTTAAGAAGGGTGACGTTGTAGTGCTGAAGTCCGGCGGCCCGCGCATGACGGTGGCCAATGTCGGAAAATCAGCCCTTGATGGGGAAGATACAGTCTGGTGCGTTTGGTTTGAGAAGACCAAAAAACACGAAGATTCGTTCGACCCTGAGACGCTTAAGAAGGCTACAGACCCAGGCGCCTCGATTGGCGTCATATCTACCGGGCGCGGTTAATCCTCCTTCTTTGAAGGCTTGTTTTGCTCGCCCGGCTTCTGCCGGGCGATCTTCCCTAGATGCCATCGAAGCGCTTTTCGTCGTCCGTTTCGAGCTCGCGGGCGGTCTGCTTGAACTTATCTAGTTGAGTGCCTTTTGCCATGAGCGAGTCTACGCCGCCATATTCCTACGTTGCTTATATCGACGAAGCCGGCGATCCCGGATTACAGCGCGTGAAGCCGCTGGATGCCAATGGCTCTAGCGAATGGCTAATCCTATCCGCCGTCGTCATTGGCGAGCCAAACGAAAAGAACGTCGCCCCATGGCGCAATGACATTCTACGCGAGACCAAGTCACAGCGAAAGGATTTGCATTTCACGAACCTAAAACCATGGAATAAGCGCATCGCGTGCACTGAATTGGCGAAGCTGCCCGCAAGACTCTTTGTCGTGTGCTCTAACAAGAAGAACATGCGTGGTTATACCAATCCGTTTGCGGAGAAATACCCTGCCCCGAACTGGTTCTATGCATGGCTCTCCCGTCTTCTGCTGGAGCGAGTAACCTATTTCGTCCGTGAAAAATCTCTCGAACAGTACCGCGAAATCAGAAAGGTTCGCCTTGAGTTCAGTTCGCGCGGCGGGCTCAACCGCTTCAGCCTAACCAGCTACTTCAACTGGCTCAAACTCCAAAGCGAAGGAGGTAAGAACTATCTGCCTCTCGGAAATCTCATCTGGGAAACGATAGACGAGAACCAGGTATTCATTTTTAATCATAAGGAACGTGCGGGCCTTCAATTGGCCGATACCGTTGCGAGTGCGTTCTTTAAGGCGTGCGACTATGTTGATACGGGTGAATGTGATCCAGAGTTTGCAAAGCTTCTCGCCCCTCGGATGTGTCACGATCCTGATGGAAGCCAAGGAACGGCGTCGGGCTATAGCGTAAAGCTGATGCCGAAGCTTGCGGACGCAAAGTTGCTCCCCGCTCAGGCGGAGATTTTCACTTACTACGGCTATCCAAGGCAGTGGTGGGCCCCAACCCCTTCTACCAATGCCGTCAGTTCGTGAGAACCGATGCATAGGGCGCCACGGGGATTGCGCTACCTGCAACGCGAGAATTGGCCAGCCCACCTATCTCTATATAGATGATTCCAATAATTAAATCAAGTGGTTAGCTAACCCATTGGCCGGAATCACTTTTCGCGCCCGCAGGAAACTGAACTCTAGTTGGATGCACATCGCCAACTTTCGCCACTGAAATCGCGCGGTATGGGTTCCGGCCTTCGCCGGGGCGACGACGGGGAGAGGGCGCGCTCACCAAATGAGCCGGTGCCAGTAGCAGTCTATTTTATGTGCAAATAACAATCTTTGTATGCAATTCCGTTGCGTGGGGGCGACGGTCGCGGCCGCAACAATCATAGTTTTCTGAATGATTTCAGTTACTTAGCTAAACTGTAAACGCTCCTTAAGCCTTGGCACGAACCTTGCGAATCCAGTTCCAACCAGAAACTTTTGTGTTGGAGCGATTTCATGAAGCGCCGCGATTTCCTCAAGTCCGTTTCCGGATTGGCCGCAGGCGCGGCGCTTCCGGCCGTGCCGTCCGTGATCTCCTCCGCCTATGCCGATGCGCGCTCGGAGACGCTGCTGATCGTCTCGGAAGGCGGCCCCAACAATCTCGACATCCATGGCGTCGGCACCAACGTTCCCGGCTATGAGGTGTCCTGGAATTGCTACGACCGGCTGATCAGCCACGAGATGAAGAGCGGCCCCGGCGGCGTGCCCTATTACGACCGCGACAAGTTCAAGGGCGAGCTCGCCGACGACTTCAAGATCGACGACATGTCGGTCACCTTCAAGCTGAAGAAGAACGCCAAATTCCACGACGGCGCGCCTGTCACCGCCAAGGACGTGAAATGGTCGCTCGACCGCGCCGTCAGCGTCGGCGGTTTCCCGACTTTCCAGATGAGCGCGGGCTCGCTCACGAAGCCCGAGCAGTTCGTCGTGGTCGACGATGCCACCGTGCGCGTCGATTTCGCCAAGAAGGATCGCCTGACGGTTCCCGATCTCGCCGTGATCGTGCCCTGCATCGTCAATTCGGAACTGGTGAAGAAGAACGCGAGCGAGAAAGACCCTTGGGGTCTCGAGTTTACAAAACAGCAGACCGCGGGCTCCGGCGCCTACAAGGTGACGAAGTGGACCGCCGGCACCGAAGTGATCATGGAGCGCAACGAGGATTGGGTCGGCGGTCCGCTGCCCAAGATCAAGCGCGTGATCTGGCGCATGGTGCCGCAGGCCGGCAACCGCCGTGCGCTGCTCGAGCGCGGGGACGCCGACATCTCCTACGAGCTGCCGTTCAAGGATTTCCAGGAGATGAAGGCGAACGGCAAGCTCAACGTGGTGTCGCTGCCGTTCTCCAACGGCATCCAGTATATCGGCATGAACGTCACCAAGCCGCCATTCGACAATGTCAAGGTGCGCCAGGCCATCGCCTATGCGTTGCCGTATCAGAAGATCATGGACGCCGTGCTGTTCGGTCTCGGCAATCCCATGTTCGGCGCGGCCAAGGACAAGGTCACCGAGGTCGCCTGGCCGCAGCCGCACAAATACAACACCGACATGGAGAAGGCGAAGGCGCTGCTCACTGAGGCCGGCTACGCCAACGGCTTCGAGACCACGATCTCGTTCGATCTCAATTTCGCCGGCGTCAACGAGCCGCTCTGCGTGCTGGTGCAGGAGAGCCTCGCCCAGCTCGGCATCAAGACCACCATCAACAAGGTGCCCGGCGCCAACTGGCGCACCGAATTGAACAAGAAGGAGATGCCGCTGTTCACCAACGTGTTCTCGGGCTGGCTCGATTACCCCGAGTACTTCTTCTACTGGTGCTATCACGGCAACAATTCCGTCTTCAACACCATGAGCTACAAGTCGGCGGAGATGGACAAGTTCATCGACGGCGCGCGCACGGCGGCTGCGACCGGCGACACCGCGACCTACGACAAGGATGTGAAGGGTTTCGTCGATCTCGCCTTCGCCGACGTCCCGCGCATCCCGCTCTACCAGCCCTTCGTCAACGTCGCGATGCAGAAGAACATCAGCGGCTACCAATACTGGTTTCACCGGAGGCTCGACTATCGCGCGATGGCGAAGGGGTGAGTCATGACTGGCGCGAGCGATATGTCCGCGTCTTTCTGGGCATTGTGGTCGAGTGAGATGAGCACGCCCTTCAGGCTCCCTCCCCCCTTGCGGGGGAGGGTTGGGGAGAGGGGTAGCCACGAACTCAGACCTCTCCCGGGGCCACCCCTCTCCCTAGCCCTCCCCCGCAAGGGGGGAGGGAACGCAGCAACGCTCGCGGCTAGCAGCGTGCCCAACACGCGCACGAGGAACTCATCATGCTCACCATGATCGGCAAGCGCCTGATGTTTGCGATTCCCTCGCTGATCGGCGTCGTCATCGTCACCTTCCTGCTGACGCGCGCGCTGCCCGGTGATCCCGCGGCGTACTTCGCCGGCCCCGCCGCGACGAAGGAAGCCGTCGAGCAGATCCGCAAAAAACTCGGCCTCGACAGGCCGCTGATCGAGCAGTTCTTCCGCTACACCAACGATCTCGCTCACGGTGATTTCGGCAACTCGCTCACCACCGGCCAACCGGTCGCGGCCGAGATCCGCAACCGCCTGCCGGCTTCGGCCGAGCTGACGCTGCTCGGCCTCATCGTCTCGATCGTTATCGCAATCCCTCTCGGCGTGCTGGCGGCGACACGACCAGGATCATGGGTCGACCATTTATGTCGGGTGACGACAACAGCCGGCGTGTCGCTGCCGGTGTTCTTCACCGGCCTCGTGCTGGTCTATGTCTTCTATTTCCGGCTCGGCTGGTCGCCGGCGCCGCTCGGCCGCCTCGACGTGTTCTACAGCGCGCCGCCGACGGTGACCGGCTTCTATCTGATCGACACGCTGATCGCGCGCGATCTCGAGGCGTTCCGCTCGGCGCTGAGCCAGCTCATTCTTCCCGCAACGACGCTTGCGATCTTCTCGCTGGCGCCGATCGCGCGCATGACCCGTGCCTCGATGCTGGCGGTGCTCGCATCCGAATTCGTCCGCACCGCGCGCGCCAGCGGCCTGTCGCCGGCGACCGTGATCGTCACCTACGCCTTCCGCAACGCGATGCTGCCTGTCATCACCACGCTCAGCATGGTGTTCTCGTTCCTGCTGGGCGCCAACGTGTTGGTGGAAAAAGTCTTCGCATGGCCGGGCATCGGCTCCTACGCGGTCGAAGCGCTGATCTCGTCGGACTTCGCGCCGGTACAAGGCTTCGTGCTGACCATGGCGGTCATGTACGTGCTGCTCAATCTCGTGATCGACATCTTGTACGGCGTGATCGATCCGCGTGTCAGGTTGGAGGGCTAAATCATGAGCTCCGTTGCGCCTGCTGTTGAACCCGTCGGTCCCGCGCGAACGTCGGGCCTCACTGCGATCCTCGAACAGACCCGCTACGTTCTCGGCGAGAACAAGGTCACCGGCTTTGCTTTTGCGCTGCTGATCGTGATCCTGATCGCTGCGATCTTCGGCCCCTATGTGGTGCCCTATGATCCTCTGGCTTCCGACACGGCCGCTGCGCTGAAGCCGCCCTCGGCCGCGCATTGGTTCGGCACCGACCAGCTCGGCCGCGACATCTTCAGCCGCGTCGTGGTGGCGACACGGCTCGATACGTTCATCGCCATCGCCTCGGTCGTGCTGGTGTTCCTGATGGGCGGCCTTGCCGGCATCGCCGCCGGCTATTTCGGCGGCTGGACCGACCGCATCGTCGGCCGCATCGCCGATACCATCATGGCGTTTCCGCTGTTCGTGCTCGCCATGGGCATCGTCGCCGCGCTCGGCAACACCGTGCAGAACATCATCCTCGCCACCGCCATCGTGAACTTCCCGCTCTATGCCCGCGTCGCGCGCGCCGAAGCCAATGTCCGCCGCAATGCCGGCTTCGTGCAGGCCGCGCGTCTCTCAGGCAACGGCGAATTCCGCATCCTGCTGGTGCATATCCTGCCGAACATCATGCCGATCATGATCGTGCAGATGTCGCTGACCATGGGCTACGCCATCCTCAATGCCGCGGGCCTCTCCTTCATCGGCCTCGGCGTCCGTCCGCCGACCGCCGAATGGGGCATCATGGTCGCGGAAGGCGCGGGCTTCATGGTGTCGGGGGAATGGTGGATCGCGTTGTTCCCGGGCCTTGCCCTGATGATCGCCGTGTTCTGCTTCAACCTCCTCGGCGACGGCCTGCGCGACATCGTCGACCCCCAGCGGAGGACGTGATGGCAAATTTCCGGCCGAAATTCACCAATGATTCCAACCCCGTTCTACTGTGCATGGGGTTGTTTTCGACCTTTTTGATTGGCAGGCATCCATGACCGCCCAGCCCCTGCTCGACGTCCAGGACCTCACGGTCGAATTCACCACCCGCCGCGGCATCGTCAAAGCCGTGCAGCACGTCAACATCTCCGTCGCCAAGGGCGAGACGCTGGCGATCGTCGGCGAGTCCGGCTCCGGCAAGTCGGTGACGTCCTATGCGGTGATGCGCATCCTCGACCGCGCCGGCAAGATCGCCGAGGGCTCGGTGATGTTCTCGGGCATCGACGTGAAGGCCGCGACCGAAGACCAGATGCGCGACCTGCGCGGCCGCGAAGTCTCGATGATCTTTCAGAACCCGCGTGCTGCCCTCAATCCGATCCGGAAGGTCGGCGACCAGATCGAGGACGTGCTGCGCACCCATGTGCAGCAGGCCCAGGTCGCCGATCACGGCGAGAAGGCGATCGAGGCGCTGGAGCAGGTCAAGATCGCCCGCCCGCGCGAGCGCTACCACGCCTATCCGTTCGAGCTCTCGGGCGGCATGTGCCAGCGCGTCGTCATCGCGCTCGCGCTCGCCTGCAATCCGCAGCTGCTGATCGCGGACGAACCGACCACCGGTCTCGACGTCACCACGCAGAAGGCGGTGATGGACCTGATCGTCGAACTGACAAAACGCCGTGCGATGTCGACCATCCTGATCACGCACGATCTCGGTCTTGCCGCGGCCTATTGCGACCGCGTCGTCGTGATGGAGAAGGGCCGCGTGGTCGAGACCGCCAAGGCCGCCGACATCTTCGCCAACCCGCAGCACCCCTACACCAAGAAGCTGATGCGCGCGACGCCGCGGCTCGGTGTGAGCTTGCGGGATCTTTTGCCGGAAGAGGAGAGCGCGTCTCCGTCCGCATCCGTCATGGCCGGGCCTGAGCCGGCCATCCATCACGCCTCGCAAGATGGCGCGAAGAGCGAGACGCCCCTCCTGCTCATCGAAAAGCTCGTCAAGGAATATCCCCGGCAGGGCGCCACGGCCACGCTCGGAAAGCTGTTCGGCCGCAAGCCGCCGGTGGAGCCGGACGTGTTCCGCGCGGTCGACGGCATCAGCTTCTCGATCGGCCATGGCGAGAGCGTCGGCCTCGTCGGCGAATCCGGCTGCGGCAAATCGACCACCTCGATGATGGTGATGCGGCTGCTCGACCAGACCTCGGGCCTGATCCAGTTCGACGGCGAGGACATCGGCGGCATTCAGCCTGCTGCCTTCGCCCGGCTGCCGCAGCGCAGCCGCATCCAGATGGTGTTCCAGGATCCGACCGATAGCCTCAACCCGCGCTTCACCGCCGCCCGCGCCATCGCCGACCCGATCATGCAGCTCGGCGACATCAAGGGGCGCGATGCGCTCCGCGCCCGCTGCGAGGAACTGGCCACCATGGTCGGCCTGCCGCACAATCTGCTCGACCGCTTCCCGCACCAATTGTCCGGCGGCCAGAAGGCCCGTGTCGGCATCGCCCGCGCCATTGCCCTGCATCCGAAGCTGGTCATCCTGGACGAGCCGACGGCGGCGCTGGACGTCTCGGTGCAGGCGGTGGTCCTCAACCTGCTTCAGGACCTCAAGGTGCGACTAGGTATGAGCTATCTGTTCGTCTCGCATGATTTGAATGTAGTGCGCTTGCTGTGCGATCGTGTCATTGTCATGCGGACGGGTCGAATCGTCGAGGAAGGCTCTTCCGAAGAGGTCCTCAGCGATCCCAAGGACGACTACACCAAGGAGCTGCTGACGGCGATCCCGCATCCGCCGTTGCCGGTACACTGAGAGCGCACTGATTGTTTGGGAGCGTGATGGCCGAGCCGCTGGACGATTATATCGACGCCGTATCGAAAGCGCTGGCGCTGCCGGTCGAGGAGGCCTTCAGGCCCGCGGTCCGCGCCAACCTCGAAGTCTCGCTGCGGCTCGCCCGCCTCGTCGATGAATTCACGCTGCCGGACGAGACCGAGCCGGCGCCGATCTTCACCGCCTGACGCCGTCATGACCACCAAGCCAGAGATGAACGCTTCCGACATCGCGAAAGCGGTGGCCGGCGGCCAATTGTCCGCGCTCGCAGCTACCGAAGCCGCGCTCGCGCGCATCAAGCAGCACGACACCATCCTCAACGCCTTCACCGACGTCACCGCCGAACGCGCCCGCGCGAAAGCGCGCGCGATCGATGCGGACATTGCCGCGGGCAAGAAAGTCGGCCCGCTCGCCGGTGTGCCCTTCGCCGTGAAGAATCTGTTCGACGTCGCTGGCCTTGCCACGCGCGCCGGCTCGAAGATCAACCGCGACCTCGCGCCCGCCAAGCGCGACGCCACGCTGATCGAGCGGATGGAAGCGGCCGGCGCCGTCCTCGTCGGCGCGCTCAACATGGGCGAATACGCCTACGACTTCACCGGCGAGAACATCCATGACGGTCCCTCGCGCAATCCGCATGACACCACGCGGATGAGCGGCGGCTCGTCGGGCGGCTCGGGCAGCGCCGTCGGCGGCGCGCTGGTACCGATTGCGCTCGGCTCCGACACCAACGGCTCGATCCGCGTGCCCTCCTCGTTCTGCGGCATCTTTGGCCTGAAGCCGACCTATGGCCGGCTGTCGCGGGCGCGCTCGTTCCCGTTCGTCGCGAGCCTCGATCATCTCGGCCCGTTCGCGCGCTCCGTCACCGATCTCGCGCTCGCCTACGACGTGATGCAGGGGCCGGACGCGGACGACGGCGCTTGCACGACGCGCGGGTTAGAGCCCGTCATGCCGCTGCTAGCTGAATCCATCTCGGGCTTGCGCGTTGCGATCGCGGGCGGGCACTTCCAGAAGAACGTGTTTCCGGAAGCTGTCGAAGCCGTCGGCCGTGTCGCCAAGGCGCTTGGCGCGACGCAGGTGGTCGATGTGCCCGAAGCCTCGCGCGCCCGTGCCGCAGCTTACGTCATCACCACAACCGAAGGCGCCTCGCTGCATCTCGATCGCCTGCGCAAGCGTCCGAACGACTTCGATCCCGCCGTGCGCGACCGTCTGATCGCCGGCGCCATGGTGCCGGCAGCGCTGGTCGACCGCGCACAAAAGTTCCGCCGCTGGTATCGCGCGCAGCTCGCCGAGATATTCAAATCGGTCGACGTGCTGATCGCGCCGGCAACGCCCTGCACCGCGCCAAAAATCGGCCAGCTGAATTTCAATCTCGACGGCGTCGAGCTGCCGGTGCGCGCCAATATCGGCATCCACACCCAGCCGATCTCCTTCATCGGCCTGCCGGTCGTGGCGGTGCCGGTGCCGCTCGAGCCGCTGCCGATCGGCGTGCAGATCATTGCCGCGCCCTGGCGCGAGGACGTCGCCTTGCGCGTCGCATACGCCCTGGAACAGATGGGCGTCGCCGCCGCGCCATCGCCGAGAGGATTCTGAAATGGAGATCGATCTCCCCGAGGTGATCGCGGAAGTCAAAGCCGCGTTCGAGCGCTATGAGCAGGCCCTCGTCAGCAACGACGTCGCCGTGCTCGGCGAGCTGTTCCGCAACGATCCCCGCACGCTGCGCTACGGCATTGGCGAGAACCTCTACGGCTACGAGGCAATCTCGGGTTTTCGCGCCGGCCGCTCGCCGGTCGGCCTCAACCGCCGCACCGCCAAGACCGTGATCACCAGCTATGGCCGCGACACGGCCGTGGCCTCCACCTTGTTCTATCGCGACACGGCGCCCGGCAAGGTCGGCCGGCAGATGCAGACGTGGATTCGCTTCCCGGAGGGCTGGCGCGTCGTCGCCGCCCATGTCAGCATCATCGACGAGCCGAAAGAGACCTGATCGAATGACGCTTGACGATCTTCCGCCCGGGACACTGCCGGCCGAGCCGGTGGTGCCCCGCGTCGACCGGGCACTGCCGTCGCTGCAGAAGGTCACGCGCGCCGAGGAGCTGCGTCTTCAGCTTGCCGACGAGATCGTGCGTGGAACCCTGGCGCCGGGCTCGCCGCTGGACGAGACCGACATCGCGCGGCGCTTCAGCGTGTCGCGCACGCCGGTGCGCGAGGCGTTGCGGCAGCTGGTCGCGAGCGGCCTGGTCGAGGCAAGGCCCCATCGCGGCGCGGTGGTGGCGCAGCCCTCGATCGAGCGTCTCAAGAGCATGTTCGAGGCGATGGCGGAACTCGAGGCGCTGTGCGCCGGCCTTGCCGCCGAGCGCATGTCTCCTGCCGAGCGCCATGCGCTCGAGGCCGTCCATGAAGAGCTGCGGCTCTTGAGCTACGCCGGCAATCCCGAGCGCTTCCACGAGGTCAACGAGCGCTTCCACAACACGATCTATGCGGGCTCGCAGAACGGCTACATCGCCGAGATCACGCTGGCGACGCGCGTGCGCGTGCAGCCGTTCCGCCGCGCCCAGTTCCGCAATCTCGGCCGCCTCGCCAAGTCGCAGGCCGAGCACGACCGCGTCGTCGTCGCCATCATGCGCGGCGACAAGCAGGGCGCCGCCGCCGCCATGCGCGCGCATATCGAACTGGTGCGCGGGGAGTACGAGATTTACGCGGTGTCGGTGTAGGGCCGCAAACACAGTGCCGTAGGGTGGGCAAAGGCGCAAAGCGCCGTGCCCACGGTCCCTTAATGATGATGGTGGGCACGCTTCCGCCTTCGCTCTTTGAGCTACGGCGGACAAGTCGCCTTGCCCACCCTACGAGACCTACGTTGTTGCGGCTTCCTTCATGAAGGCGCGCCAGCCACCATACGCCGTAATGTCGCGCGCCTCGCCCAGCACCTCCGGCTCGACGAGAAAGCCCTTCACGTTGCGGCCATCGGCAAGCCGGATCGTGCCGATCGCCATCGGCGCGGGAATCGCGTTGACGAACTTGCCGAACGCAGCCGCCGACAGCGACCAGATCTCCAGCTCGATCGCAGAACCCTTGCCGGCCTCGACGCGCAGCATGCCGGGCTTCGGCGGCGTGGTCGGAAGCGCATAGAGCTTGTAGTCGGGCGCCGTCTTGGTCGCTTCGACCAGCCTCGCGCTCAACGCCTTCAACTCGCCGTTCAGCGCCATGCCGGAGAGATGCGCCCCGACGACTGCGATTGGAATCTCATCGACGCCGCTTGCAGGCAGCGGCGCGAGCGGGGCCTGCGCCACACCCTTCGCGCCAACGGTCAGCTTCGTATCGGCATGAAATACGCGGCCGATGCTCGCGAGCAGCGCATCGCGTCCTGCGGGCGCGAGCAGCGTGATGCCGAACGGGATGCCATCGCTGCGCATCGAAGCCGGCACCGCGAGGCCGCTGAGGTCGAGCAAATTCACAAAGTTTGTGTAGGTGCCGAGCCGGCTGTTGAGCTCGATCGGATTGGCGAGCACCTGAGCGGTCGTGTAGGCGGTCGGGGCGGTCGGCAGCACCAGCGCGTCGATGTTCGCAAACGTGCGCTCGGCGATCTTGCGCAGGCCCTGCAGGCGATAGAGCGCCGAGAAGGTTTCGGCCGCGGTCAGCCGCGCGCCAGCCGCGGTGATCTCGCGCGTCACCGGATGAATTGAGTCGGGTGCCGAGGCGAGCAGGTTCTTGATCACCAGATAACGCTCGGCGACCCACGGTCCTTCATACAGCAGCCGCGCGGTCTCGTAGAACGGCTCGAGGTCGAACTCGACCAGATCAGCGCCAAGTGCGGTCCAGCGCTTCAGCGCATCGGCATAGGCGGCTTCTGATTTCTTGTCGCCGAAGAAGATGAGCTGACCGTTGCGCGGCACGCCGAGGCGCAAGTTCGCGGGGAATTGCGTGAGCGGGCCAAGCGGCCGGTCGCGCGAGAACGGATCGGCCTGGTCGGGGCCTGCCATCACCGAGAGCGCGAGTGCGGCATCGTCCACCGTCAGCGCGAACACCGAGATGCAGTCGAGCGTGCGGCAGGCCGGCACCAGGCCCGCGGTCGAGATCATGCCGAGGCTCGGCTTCAGCCCGACGATGTTGTTGAGCATCGCCGGCACGCGGCCCGAGCCGGCAGTGTCCGTGCCGAGCGACAGCGGGACCAACCCGGCGCCGACAGCGGTTGCCGAGCCCGAGCTCGATCCGCCGGGAATCAGATCCTCGCGGATCGAGTTCTTAGGAATGCCGTAAGGCGAGCGCACGCCGACGAGGCCGGTCGCGAACTGGTCGAGATTGGTCTTGCCGATGATGATGGCGCCCGCCGCGCGCAGGCGCTCCACCGCAGTCGAATCGTGGGTGGGCGCATAGGAGAACGCCGGGCAGGCCGCGGTGGTCGCAAAGCCCAGCGCGTCGATATTGTCCTTCACCGCGACCGGCACGCCATAGAGCGGCAGGCTGGCCGCATCCGCGCGGGCGGCGAGCTTCTCGGCTTCCGCGATCGCGTCCTTCTCGTCGCGCAGGCTGATGAACACGGCGGGATCGTTGTAATCGCGGATGCGCTGATAGGTCCGCGCGATCGTCTCTGCCGGCGTCATCGTCCCCGCGCGATGCGCGGCCACAATCGCGGCGATCGTTTCAGGCTGCTCAGCCCCCATGGCGTCCAAACTCCGGCAACAGGTGTCACCCGGATTGAAGCAAGCGATGTGCCATTGTGTACACAATCCGGGCAGGGCGGTTGCTCCGGATATTATCGTGAGATCAGTGGCTTGGGGATATTTCGTCGGCAGGGCAGGCCATCACATCAGCGCCCCACCAAGGGCATTTGCATAAATTTTAGGCGGTCCGGGTCAAGTGAAGCCGGCAAGGATACGAAGCAGCTGCTCCCGGTTCTCCTTGCCGATCTTTTCTTCGACATTCCGCTCATGCTCGGCGGCGAGACGCTTGAACTTCGCCAGCGCGGTGGCGCCCTGCGCGGTGAGATGCAGCGCGTGGGAGCGCCGGTCCTCTTTCGACTTGATCCGCTTCACAAGCTTGCGCTGCTCGAGGCTGTCGAGCAGATGCACCAGGCGGGCGCGCTCGATGCCGAGGCGTTTTGCCACCGCCATCTGCGACAGGCCGGGATTGGCGCCGATCACCGTCAGCACCGAATATTGCGTCGGCCGGATATCGACATCGCCGAGCGTCCTGGTGAAATCCTGGAAAATCCAGATCTGGAAGCGCCGCACCGCATAGCCGGCGTGGCCGACCAGTGCATCGAGGCCGATCTCGTCCGCGTCGATCCGCCGCGCGGCGCCGTTGCCTCTGCGTTTGCGTGGGGAAGTCTGCGCTGCCGTGGCTGTCACATCGTGTCTCCTGCCGGGCAACCTTAGCGCCTCGACGATCCGAACGAAAGATTGTTGTTGACGACAACAATTGTCCTGCCCAACATTATGGTCAAAGCAGCCCGGAACGAGGCTGCAGCCGATCCCTGCTACGGGCGAGGAGGAAAACCATGACAACCGCCGCACGCGGTGAAGCTTCAAGCCTGTTCGCAGCGCCCAGGACCGTCGCCGAGCATCGCGCCGACGGCAGCATCGTGCTGCGTTCGCCCGAGCCCTTGCGCGAGAGCGCCCGCTGCATCGGGGACTGGCTGGAGCATTTTGCGCGGCAGACGCCCGACACGATCTTCCTCGCCGAGCGCGATGGCGCCGATGCGCCCTGGGCCACTATGACTTACGCGGGAGCCCTGTGGTGGGTACGTGCGGCAGCGTCGTGGATTCTGGCGCAGGGGCTCAGCGCGGAGCGCCCCGTCGTCATTCTCTCCGACAACAGCATCGATCACGCTCTGCTTGCGCTGGCCGCCCAGCATGTCGGCGTGCCCTCGGCAGCGATCTCGCCGGCCTATTCGCTGATGTCGAAGGATTTCGACAAGCTGAAAAGCATGATCGCGCTGCTTCAGCCCGGCGCGATCTATGTGTCCGCCACCAAGCCGTTCGCGGCGGCGCTCGCTGCGATCAAGCCGCTGCATAGCGCGCAGATCATCAGCGGCAATGCCGGCGACGCCGATGCGCTCGCGTTCCGCGCCATCGCGGCAACGGCTGAAACGCCCGACGTCGCAAAGGCCTTCGCTGCGCTCACGCCTGATACGATCGCAAAATTCCTGTTCACGTCAGGCTCGACCGGAACGCCCAAGGCGGTCATCAACACCCAGCGCATGCTGACCTCGAGCCAGCAGGCCAAGGCGCAGACCTGGACGTTCCTCGAGCAGGGCCGCGATCTCGTCATTCTCGACTGGCTGCCCTGGAGCCACACCTTCGGCGCCAACCACAATTTCAACCTCGTGCTGCGCAACGGCGGCTCGCTCTATATCGACGGCGGCAAGCCTGCGCCCGGTCTGTTTGCGACGTCACTCGCCAATCTGAAGAGCGTGATGCCGACGGTCTATTTCAACGTGCCGCGCGGCTTCGATATGCTGATCGCGGCGCTGCGCGGCGACGAGGAGCTGCGCCGCCGCTTCTTCAGCGAGGTGAAATTCGCCTTCTATGCCGGTGCGGCACTGCCGCAGAATCTCTGGGATGCGCTCGAAGAGCTCTCCGTCGAGACCGTCGGCCGTGCGCTGCCGATGGTCTCGGCCTGGGGCTCGACCGAGACCTCGCCGCTCGCGGCCGACTGTCATTTCCTCGCCGAACGCTCCGGCAATATCGGCGTGCCGATTCCCGGCACCGAATTGAAGCTCGTCCCGTCAGGCGACAAGCTTGAGGTGCGCGTGCGCGGCCCTAACGTCACGCCGGGCTACTGGAAGGCGCCCGAGCTGACGAAGCAGGCGTTCGACGAGGAGGGGTTTTATCTGATCGGCGATGCGGTGAAGCTTGCCGATAGCGCGCGGCCGGAGCGCGGCCTGTTCTTCGACGGCCGTGTTGCGGAGGACTTCAAGTTGAATTCCGGCACCTGGGTCAGTGTCGGCACGCTGCGGGTTGCCGGCATCGCCGCGCTGGCGCCGCTCGCGCAGGACATCGTCGTGTCAGGCCATGGCGGCGACGAGGTGCGCTTCCTGGTGTTTCCGAACATCGCGGCCTGCCGCGCTCATGCTGAACTGCCTGAAACGGCAGCGGTGAGCGACGTGCTGGCGCATGCCAAGGTCCGCAGCGCGATCGCGCAGGGTCTCGCGAAGCTGAAACGGCAGAGCGCAAACTCCTCCGGCCATGCCACGCGCGCGCTGCTGCTCGCCGAGCCGCCACCGGTGGACGGCGGCGAGATCACCGACAAGGGCTACATCAACCAGCGCGCCGTGCTGACGCGGCGTGCGGAGGCGGTGGCGCGGCTGAACGACGATGCGTCGGGGGAGTGGGTCGGGTTGTAACGGCCGAGGTAGCGAAGCCACATTCCGCTGTCATTCCGGGGCGCGCCTCTTGGCGCGAGCCCGGAATCCATTTCACCGCAGGTGGTTGCACGATGGATTCCGGGTTCGCGCTGCGCGCGCCCCGGAATGACGAGCGGGATACGCCAGTCATCCTGTCGCAATATCCTGCCGATTCTTTTGTTGCCTAAGCAACTAATTTGTGCGAACCGTTCCGGATCAGGACGACGGCGGGCGAACCGCTGCGTCCGATCTCGGAGGAAACAATGCTCGGCAGGAAGGGTGCCGCGGGCACACGCGGGCGCATGCCCAAAGCCGCCAGTACGACGCAGCCGCGGCGCGGCGCGTCAGCTGTAGCTGCTGTCGGTCACCGCGCCGAGATTCTCGTGCAGCCGGCGGAGCAGATCGATCAGCATCTCGCGCTCGTCCTTGCTCAGGCAGGACAACAGCCGCCGCTCGCGCTCGAACGCTGCCACGATCACCTTGTCATGCGTGGCGCGGCCCCTCGCCGTCAGCGAGATCGAATGGGTGCGGCCGTCGTTGGGATCGGTGCGGATCGAGATCAGTCCGCGCTTCTCGAGGCCTGCCAGCGTCCGGCTCACCGGGCCCTTGTCGAAGCCGATCACCTGGCAGATGCGCGAGGCGGGAATGCCGGGCTCGATCGCCAGCAGCGACATGATCCGCCATTCCGTGACGTTGACGCCGAACTGCTTCTGGTAGAACGCGGTCGCGCTGTTCGAGAGCTTGTTGGCGATGAAGGTGATGAACGCCGGCACGTAACGCTCGAGGTCGAGCGTCGGCCCAGCATCCGTGGGCGCGGGCTTCTGGCGGGCTTTGGTCGAGGACGGCGGCATATCGGGCTTCTGACTCGCGAGGTGCCCGAAGACCTAAGGGCATGCGCCGCCCTTTCACAAGATCAAAATGAGGGAGGACTTCAATGAGCGCACCCGGCTCCGCCATATCAGGCGTCCCGCATCTCGACGTCGATCCCTTCGACATGAATTTTTTCGCCGACCCCTATCCCACGCATGAGTTGCTGAGGGAGGCGGGCCCGGTGGTCTATCTCGACAAGTGGAAGGTCTACGGCGTGGCGCGCTATGCCGAGGTCCATGCCGTGCTGAACGATCCCGCGACGTTCTGCTCCAGCCGAGGCGTCGGCCTGTCCGATTTCAAGAAGGAGACGCCGTGGCGGCCGCCGAGCCTGATCCTGGAGGCCGATCCGCCTGCGCACACCCGCACCCGCGCCGTGTTGTCGAAGGTGCTGTCGCCGACCGTGATGAAGCAGGTGCGCGACCGTTTTGCCGCGGCGGCGGAGGAGCGGGTCGACGCGCTGCTGGACAAGCGCAGCTTTGATGCGATCACCGATCTCGCCGAAGCCTACCCGCTGTCGATCTTTCCCGATGCGCTCGGGCTGAAGGCTGAAGGCCGCGAGCATTTGATTCCCTATGCGAGCGTCGTGTTCAACGCCTTCGGTCCGCCCAACCAGCTCCGCCAGGAGGCGATCGAACGTTCGATGCCCCACCAGGCCTATGTTGCCGAGCAATGCCAGCGCGAGAACCTTGCGCCTGGCGGCTTTGGCGCCTGCATTCATGCGCAAGTCGACGAGGGCGCCATCACGCCCACCGAGGCGCCGCTATTGGTGCGCTCGCTGCTGTCGGCGGGCCTCGATACGACGGTCAACGGCATCGGTGCGGCGGTCTATTGTCTCGCACGCTTTCCCGATCAGTGGCAGCGCCTGCGCGGCGATCTCTCGCTGGCGCGCGGCGCCTTCGAGGAGGCGGTGCGGTTCGAGAGCCCGGTGCAGACCTTCTTCCGCACCACCACGCGCGAGGTCGAACTGTCGGGCGCGCGGATCGGCGAGGGCGAGAAGGTGCTGATGTTCCTTGCTGCCGCCAATCGCGACCCCAGGCGCTGGGACAGCCCCGACAGCTACGACATCTCCCGCCGCACCTCCGGCCATGTCGGCTTCGGCTCCGGCATCCACATGTGTGTCGGCCAGCTCGTCGCCCGCCTCGAAGGCGAGGTGATGCTGACGGCGCTGGCCCGTCGCATCGCGAAGATCGAGATCACGGGCGAGCCGAAGCGCCGCTTCAACAACACGCTGCGCGGGCTCGACAGCCTGCCTGTCACCATCACCCCGGCCTGACGAGGAGTCCTGATGCCCGCCATCACCTTCATTCATCCCGACGGCAAGTCCGACCGCGTCGAGACCGCAGGCGGCGAGAGCGCCATGCAGGCTGCGACCCGTCACGGCCTCGACCGCATCCTGGCCGAATGCGGCGGCAACGCCATGTGCGCGACCTGCCACGTCTATGTCGACGAGAGCTGGCTCGCGCGCCTGCCTGCGGTCGCCGATGACGAAGACGCGCTGCTCGACGGCACCGCCGCCGAGCGGCTGCCGAACAGCCGGCTGTCCTGCCAGATCAACATCACGCCCGAACTCGATGGGCTCGTGCTGCGTCTGCCGGATCGGCAGGTCTGAATCTCGATGTGCCGGCAACGACCGGCGACCAACACACAGGGGAGGGAATGATGAAGCATCTGAAGTGGACGCTCGCGCTGGCCGCGAGCCTGATGGCCGGCGCGGCGAATGCCGAGATATCGGACAACGTCGTGCGCATCGGCGTGCTCAATGACATCTCGGGCATCTTCCAGGACACCAACGGCATGGGCTCGGTCGAGGCCGCGCGCATGGCGGCGGAGGATTTCAACGGCGGCGGCAAGGGCATCAAGGTGGAGATCGTCTATGCCGACCACCAGAACAAGGCCGACGTCGGCAATGCCATCGCGCGCAAATGGCTCGATGTCGAAGGTGTCGATGCCATC
Organism: Bradyrhizobium liaoningense; assembly: GCF_018130825.1. Lineage (GTDB taxonomy): Bacteria > Pseudomonadota > Alphaproteobacteria > Rhizobiales > Xanthobacteraceae > Bradyrhizobium > Bradyrhizobium liaoningense_B. The sequence continues at coordinate 432,202 of NZ_JAFCJS010000003.1, forward strand.
GTCGACGTGCCGAATTCGGCCGTCGGCCTCTCCATCAACACGCTGCTGCGCGACAGCCGCATGACCTTCCTGGCGTCCTCGACGGCAAGCTCGGATCTCACCGGCAAGGCCTGCTCACCCAACACTATCCAATGGGTCAACGACACCTGGGCGACCGGCAACACCACCGCGGCCGCAATGGTGTCGCGCGGCGGCAAGGACTGGTACTTCCTCACCGTGGACTTTGCGCTCGGCAAGGGCATCGAGGCCGAAGCGCAGAAATACATCGAGTCGCATGCCGGCAAGGTGATCGGCTCGTCAAAACATCCGCTCGGCACCTCCGATTTCGCCTCCTTCCTGTTGCAGGCGCAGAGCTCGAAGGCGCAAGTGATCGGCCTTGCGAATGCCGGCGGCGACACCATCAATGCGGTGAAGCAGGCCGCCGAGTTCGGCATCCAGCAGAGCGGGCAGAAGCTCGTCGCTTTCCTGCTCTTCATCAACGACGTCCACGGCATGGGCATCAAGGTCGCGCAGGGCCTCCAGCTCATGGAAGCGTTTTATTGGGACATGAACGACGACACCCGCGCATTTGCCAAGCGTTTCGCCGCGCGGCCCGGCATGAACGGCAAGATGCCGAGCGGCAACCAGGCCGGCGTCTATGCTTCGACGCTCGCCTATCTCAATGCGGTCGCGGCGACCGGCAGCGACAATGCCAGGGACGCCGTGCCGGAGATGAAGAAGTTCAGGGGCAAGGACAAGCTGTTCGGCGACACCACGATCCGCCAGAACGGCCGCGTCGTGCATCCGATGTACCTGTTCGAGGTGAAGAAGCCGGAAGAGTCGAAGTATCCGTACGACTATTACAAGCTGGTCTCGACCATTCCGGCGGACCAGGCCTTCCGACCGCTGGCGGAAGGTGGGTGCGAATTGGTGAAGTAGCGGGAGAGAGCGCGGTCTGTCACCCACCCCTGGAGGGGGAGGGTCGATCGCGCGCAGCGCGAGCGGGGTGGGGTGATCTCTCCTCACGGGCACTGCTCGAAGCGGAGAGACTGTCACCCCACCCCGTCTCGTCTCGCTTCGCTCAACATGAGCCGACCCTCCCCGTCCAGGGGAGGGTAAGAGAAACGCCGCTACACCACCTTGCTCGACCCCTGCGTGATCAACCGCGCCGCCCGCTGATCCCGCGCGTAGATCCAGAGCCAGCTCAGCGCGACGCTGAGGCGGTGGCGCAGGCCGATCAGGAAGTAGATGTGGGCGATGCCCCAGATCCACCACGCGATGGTGCCGCGCAGCTTGACCTTGCCGAAATCGATGATCGCGAGCCGCTTGCCGATCTGCGCGAGGTTGCCGGAATGCTTGTAACGGAACGCGCCTTGATTCTCGCCGCGCAGCCGTGCCTTGATGGTTTCGGCGACGTGGCGTCCCTGCTGCTTGGCGGCCGGCGCGATGCCCGGCACCGGCTTGCCGTCCCAGGCGTTGATGCTGACGGTGTCGCCGATCGCGAAGATCTCGGGATGACCTGGAATGGTGAGGTCGGCCTCGACCTGCACGCGCCCGGCGCGATCGCTCGGCGCACCGAGCCATTCGGCGGCGGGCGAGGCGCGCACGCCGGCGGCCCAGATGCGGGTCTTGGCCTCGAGCAGCTTGCCGCCGAACACGACGCCCTCGCGGTTGATCTCGGTGACGGCCTGTCCCAGCACGACCTCGACGCCGATCTTTTCCAGCGAGGCCTGCGCATACGCAGAGAGTTCGTCGGGGAAGCCCGCGAGCACGCGCGGACCGGCCTCGATCAGCACCACGCGTGCCTTGTGGGTGTCGATGTTGCGGAAGTCGGCGGGCAGGGTGTGATGCGCCATCTCGGCAATGGTGCCGGCGAGTTCGACCCCGGTCGGACCGGCGCCGACGATGACGAAGGTCAATCGCGCCGCGCGCCGCTGCGGATCGGTCTCGCGTTCGGCGCGCTCGAATGCCACCAGGATGTGCCGGCGCAAGGTGGTCGCATCCTCCAGCGTCTTCAGGCCCGGCGCCCATGCCTCCCATTCGTCATGGCCGAAATAGGCGTGCCGTGCGCCGGTCGCGAGCACCAAGGTGTCGTAAGCCACCTCGCTGCCGTCGTCGATCAGCACGCAGCGCCGCTCGGCATCGACGCCGCTCACCGTGGCAAACAGCGTCGTCACCTCGCGCCGGTCGCGCATCAAATGCCGGATCGGCCAGGCGATCTCGCTGGTCGCGAGCGAGGCAGTCGCGACCTGGTAGAGCAATGGCTGAAACAGATGGTGGTTGCGGCGGTCGATCAGCGTGATCTCGACCGGGGCGCCTGCGAGCCGATGAGTCGCCTCCAGTCCGCCGAAGCCGGCGCCGACGATGACGACGCGATGGGGATTTGCGGCCATGATGCACCTCGAATCTCGCTGCTTCTCTTACTTATTTAAGTGCGGATTGGGCCGCGCGGTCCAATAGCCGTCATCAATCGCCGCATAGGCCGGGTGTATCGACATCCCGCGAAAAAGCGCCGCAGTCCCCAGACCGGCCCTAGGCCGACCTCGGTCGAGTGAGTAGAATTATATTTCTTGCCATCGCCGATTGGGGCGAAATATGGTGCAGGGGTAGGCGCTGAGCCATTGGCGGCTCGACAGATTTTGCGTTCAATAGAGACAGGCCCGGGGCGGCGATCACCTCGTTTCCGGGACCAATAATAAGGAGGGGAGTGGTTATGAGGACGGCATTCTGGCTGGCGGGCGCAGCGGCGCTGGTGCTGGCGAGCCCGGCATTCGCCGGCGACACCATCAAGATCGGTTTCGTCTCGACCTTCAGCGGCCCGACCGCCGTGATCGGCAACGACATGCGCAACTCCTTCGAGCTCGCGCTCGACCATCTCGGCCGCAAGATGGGCGGCAAGCCGGTCGAGGTGATCTACGAGGACGACGGCCAGAAGCCCGATGTCGGCAAGCAGAAGACCGAGAAGCTGGTGCAGTCCGACAAGGTCGATTTCATCGTCGGCTACATCTGGTCGAACGTGCTCCTGGCCTCGCTCAAGACCGCGGTGGATTCGAAGACCTTCCTGATCTCGGCCAATGCCGGCCCGTCGCAGCTCGCCGGCGAGCTCTGCTCGCCTTATGTGTTCTCGACCTCGTGGCAGAACGACCAGACGCCGCAGGCGGTCGGCACCTACATGAACCAGAAGGGCGTCAAGTCCGTATTCCTGATCGGCCCGAACTATGCGGCCGGCAAGGACATGCTGGCCGGCGTCAAGAGCACCTTCAAGGGCGAGGTGGTCGGCGAGGAATATACGGTGTGGCCGAGCCAGCTGGACTTCTCCGCCGAGCTCACCAAGGCCAAGAACTCCAAGGCCGAGTCGATCTTCGTGTTCTATCCGGGCGCGGCCGGCGTCCAGTTCCTGAACCAATATGCGCAGGCCGGCATCAAGCAGCAGATCCCGCTCTACACCGCCTTCACGATCGACGAATTGTCGCTGCCGCTGCAGAAGGACAACGCGCTCGGCGTGCCCGGCGCGCAGCAATGGGTCAACGACCTGCCCAACGAGGAGAACAAGAAGTTCGTCGCCGACTACCGCAAGAAGTACACCAGCCTGCGCCCGACCTTCTACGGCGCGCAGTCCTATGATGCCGCGAACCTGATCAACAGCGCCGTGGTTGCCGTGAAGGGCGACACTTCCAAGAAGGACGAGATGAAGGCCGAGATGGAGAAGGTGAACTTCAAATCGGTGCGCGGTCCGTTCAAGTACGGCAACAACCACATCCCGATCCAGAATTTCTACCTGCAGGACGTGGTCAAGGACGCCGAAGGCCAGCTCGCGCTGAAGACCGTCGCCACCATCGTCGAGAACGACCAGGATCGTTTCCACGACAAGTGCAAGATGAAGTGAGCTCTCGCTCTTCCCCTCTCCCCGCTTGCGGGGAGAGGCGGAGACCTACACCCTTGGCATGCTCGCGGGCCGCACCTCGCGCGCCTGCGCTGCGAGCCTGATGCCGGCGTTGGCGGCGCCAAAGCCTTGATAATTCCTGCGCTCGACGATCTCGAAGAAGAAGCGCTCGTCGAAGATGTGGGTGTAGACCTGGAAGAACTCGCTGTCGCCCTCGCGGTCGTAGAGGATGTGGTTGGCGCGCAGCTGCGCCATCAGCTCGGGTGCGAGATCGTATTTGGCTTCGATGTCGTCGTAATAGTTGTCGGGGATGTCCAGGAAGTCGGCGCCGCGCTTGCGCATCGCGGCGACGGTGGCAAAAATGTCCTGGCATGCGAAGGCGACATGCTGCACGCCTGAGCCAAAGAATTCCGAGATGAAGCGCGCCGGCAGCGTGCGGTTGGCGGAGGAGCCGTTGAGCACGAAGCGCAGGCTCTGGTCGGCGTTGATGATGGCCTGGCTCTGCACGAGGCCTCTGGGATCGGCGATCTCCATCTGCGGCAGGCGCTTCAGGTCGAGGATGCCGGTGTAGAACAACAGCCAGGACAGCATCTCGTCATAGGGCATCGACTGCGCGATGTGATCGACGGCGAGCAGGGCGTCGGCGCTTGCATCGCTTGCGACTGGTTCGAAATCGGTGTCCCAGTTCTTGCCGGCCTGATCGAGGAAATAGAGCAGGCTGCCGCCGACGCCGTGGATCGCGGGAATCTCGAGCTCGCCCGGTCCGACCGGCTGGTAGAAGGTGCGCGCTTTCAGCGTCTCGGCGCGCTCCATGGCACGGCCGGCATTGTCGACGTCGAGCGCGATCGCGCAGACGCCGGGGCCATGCGTCACGTAGTGCGAATGCGCAAAACCGTCGGTCTCGCAATTGATGACGAGCTCGACCTTGCCCTGCGACCAGCGTTCCACCGCCTTGCTGCGGTGCTTGCCGCTCTTGCGGAAGCCGAGCTGCGAGAACAGGTGGGCGAGCTCGCCGGCCTTGCTCTCGTTGACGGCAAACTCGATGAACCCCGTGCCGCGGCTCTTCGCCTTCGGCGCCAGCGGCTCGCCGGCAAATTTCGGCCAGTCCGGTGCGAGCTGGTCTTCCAGCAGGATCAGCGAACGCAAGCCGTCGACCGCGGTCTGCGCCGCCGAGCCGGCGCGGAACTGGTCGTTGAAGATCTCCAGCGACAGTGGCCCGGCATAGCCGGTCGCCGCAATCGCTTGCATGAACTCGCCGACCGGCAGATCGCCCTGGCCGGGGAAGGAGCGGAAATGTCGGCTCCACGAGAGAATGTCGAGCTCGAGTTTTGGCGCGTCGGCAAGCTGGACCAGAAAGATCTTGTCGCCGGGGATCGAGGCCATGGCGCGGGTCGGAAAGCCCGGCGCCAGCGCATGAAAGCTGTCGAGGATGACGCCGATCGCGGGATGATCGGCGCGGCGCACGATCTCCCAGGCATCACGATAGTCGTTGACGTGGCGGCCCCAGGCCAGCGCCTCGTAGCCGACACGCAAGCCACGTTTTGCGGCATGCTCGCCGAGCTCGCGAAAATCGTCCGCTGAGCGATCGATGCCGCCGAGCGAGGCGGGCGACACGTTGGAGCAGATCAGCAAGAGATCGGTGCCGAGCTCCTGCATCAGATCGAACTTGCGCATCGCGCGTGCGAAATTGCGCGCGCGCTGCGGCTCCGGCATGCCCTCGAAATCACGGAACGGCTGGAACGCGCAGATTTTGAGATTGAGGTCGCCGCAGAGCTTTGCGATGTCGCGCGGCCCTGCGCCGAACGACAGCAGATCGTTCTCGAATATTTCGACCTCGTCGAAGCCGGCGGCGGCGATGGCGCGGAGCTTTTCGTCCAGCGCTCCTGAGAGAGAGACGGTCGCGATCGAGCGTGTGTTCATGCTGCGTTGTCCTCCATCGCGCCCCCAAGGAACAATTGTCCAATGCGGGGATCGTTCAAAATGCGCTCCGCCTTGTCGACCATGCGGGTCTGGCCAAGCTCGAGCACGATGCCGATGTCGGAAATCTCCAGCGCGGAGCGCGCGTTCTGCTCGATCATCAGGATGGTGACGCCGCGGTCGCGCAAGCTCTTGAGGATGTCGAAGGTCTGCTGCACCATCAGCGGCGACAGGCCGATCGAGGGCTCGTCGATCAGCACCAGCTTCGGTTCGAGCAGCAGCGATCGGGCGATCTCGAGCTGCTTCTGCTCGCCGCCGGAGAGCGTCGAGGCCTGCTGCGCCGATTTGCGGCGCAGCGCCGGAAACAGGTCGAGGGCCGCCTCGATGCGCTTGGGCAGGTCGATGCCATTCCCGGCGGAAACCCCGCCAAGCTCGATATTGCTGCGGACCGAGAGCTCCGGGAAGATGTTGCGGCCCTGCGGCACGTAGCAGATGCCGGCATTGAGCAGCGCGCGCTGGCTCAGATTGGTGACGTCGCGGCCGGCAAAGCTGATCTTGCCGTCGCGCAGCTTGAGCAGGCCGAAGATTGCCTTGAACACGGTGGATTTGCCGGCGCCGTTGGGGCCGATGATCGTGGTGATGGTCGCCGGCGGCACCGAGAGTGTCGTGCCGTTCAAGATCGTCATCTTGCCGTAGCCGCCGACGAGGTTGTGAACCGAGAGGATCGGATCGCTCATGGTGACCTCCTCAATGTCCGAGATAGGCTTCGATCACGGCGGGGTTCTTGCGAACCTCGTCGGGACGTCCCATCGCCAGCACCTTGCCTTCCGCCATCACCATCACGCGCGAGCACAGCGACATCACGAACTCCATGTTGTGCTCGATCACGACGAACGTCGCGTTCTTCTCGCGGTTGATCGCGACCAGCCGCTCTTTGAGATCCGCCAGCATCGACGGGTTGACGCCACCGGCGGGCTCGTCGAGCAGCACGAGGCGCGGTCCGCCCATGAAGGCCATGGCGGCATCGAGCAGTTTTTGCTGGCCGTAGGACAGGCCGCCGGCAGGCTCGTCGGCGAGATGGTCGAGCTTGAAGAAGCCGATCATCTGGTTGGCGGCTCCGGTCAGCCCCGCATCGGAGCGGCCGACCAGGCGCGAGGCCATGTTGCCCTGGTGCTCTTGCCCGGCGAGGATCAGGTTCTCGCGCACCGAGAGTTTTGGGAACACTTGCAGCAGCTGGAAGGTGCGGCTGACCCCGAGCTTGTTGAGCTCGGAGGGACGCAGGCCGGTGACGATCTGGCCGTCGAGCTTCACCTCGCCGCCCGATGGCGTGAGCTGGCCGAGGATGCAGTTGAAGAGCGTGGACTTGCCGCAGCCATTCGGGCCGATCAGGCCGAGGATCTCGCCTTCGCGCACGTCGAAGCTGACGCCGTTGACGGCGTGGATGCCGCCAAAGCTCTTCTTGATGTCGGTGACTTCGAGGACCGCGCTCATTGCACCGTCTCCAGGCGCGACTTGGCGACGGCGCGCAGCGCGGAGGCCGCCTTGGTCCGCCGCGCCGCCATGTAACGATCGAGGATTCCCAGAATGCCGGTCGGCGACCAGATCAAGAGCAGCATCACCGCGACCGCGTAGAGCATCAAGTAGTAGCCCTCGGTGAAGCGCAGCCATTCCGGCAGCAGCACCGCGATCATGGCGCCGAGGAACGGACCGAAATAGAAGCCGGCGCCGCCGACGATCACCATCATCAGGAGGTCGAGCGAGAGCGACAGGTTGAAGGGAACAGGATCGATATATTGCGTCAGCGGCGCATAGAGCGCGCCGGCGACGCCGCCGAGCGCCGAGCCGATCGCGAACGCCATCAGCGTGTAGCGCCGCGTGTCGATGCCGAGCGATTGCGCGCGCAAGGGATTCTCGCGCAGTGCCATGAAGGCGCGGCCCCAGGGCGAGCGGATCAGCCACCACACCGCCAGCGACACGATCGCGAGCGAGCCGAGGCAGACATAGTAGAACGGCAGCGGCTTGTTGGTCGCGATGCCGAAGATGTGCGGACGCGGAATGTTGGAGATGCCGTAGATGCCGCCGGTCAGCCAGCTCTCGTTGCGGAACACCAGGAAGGCGAGGGTGGAGAAGGCGAGCGTGACGAAGGCGAGATAGTGGTGCTGCACGCGCAGCGCGGGATAGCCGAGCACCCAGCCGACCGCGAAGCTCAAGGCGATCGCGACCAGGATCGCGGCCGGCAGCGGCCAGCCATGGGTGGTCATGATCGCGGCGGCATAGGCGCCGATGCCGACGAAGGCACCCTGCGCCAGCGAGACCTGGCCGGCATAGCCGAGCGTGAGGTTGAGACCCATCGCGGCGATGCTCATCACCGCCCATTGGCTCAGGATGAACAGGCCGTAGCGGTTGAAGTTCATGGGGATGAAGATCAGGCCGGCGATGACGGCAAGGCCGAGCGCGATCTTTAACGGTTTGGCGAAGCCGCTCATACGGTGCGCTCCTCGGCGCGGCCGAGCAAGCCCTGCGGCCGGAACAGGATGACGGCGATCAGGAAGATCATCGGCACGGCGGCGCGGTACTGCGTCGAGACATAGGCGGCCGCGAGATTGTCGAGCACGCCGATCAGGAGGCCGCCGGCGATCGCGCCGCGGACCTGGTTGAAGCCGCCGACGATCGCCGCGATGAAGGCGGCCTGGCCCAGCACCTCGCCGGAGGAGAACTTTGCGAGGTAGATCGGTGTGATCAGCAGCGAGGCCAGCGCGACCAGGAAGGCGTTGATCAGGAAGGTCAGGAGGATCATGCGCTCGACGGGTACGCCGATGATGCGCGCGACCGTCGGGTTCTGCGCCGCGGCCTGCATCTGGTGGCCGAGCGAGGTACGGTTCAGCAGCGTGGTCAGGCCAAGAACGGCGAGAATGGCGACGGCGAGGACGCCAATGCTTTGCAGCGAGACGGCGTGGCCGAGGATGGAGATGTCGCCGGTCGGCACGATCGACGGGAAGGGCGAGGCTTCGGCGCTGAAGAACTGCTTGACGGCTTCCTTGATGCCGATCGCGAGCGCCATGGTCGCGATCGCCAGCGGCAGCACGCCATGGCGCATCATCGGATCGACCAGCAGCATCTTGAAGGCAAGGCCCAGCAGGATCATCGAGAGCAGGATGCCGAGGATGATCGCGAGCCAGAACGGCGCGCCGGCATGCATCGCCGCCAGCATCAGGAACGCCGGCAGCATCACGAACTCGCCCTGCGCGAAATTGATGGTCTGCGAGGTTTGCCACAGCAACGTGAAGCCGACCGCGACCAGCGCGTAGATCGCGCCGGTGGCCAGTCCTGCGACCAGAAGATCGAATAGGTTGGACATGTTCCCCTCTCGCGTCCCTTCCCCCTCTCCCCGCTTGCGGGGAGAGGCGTAGGCGGCCTACGGCCGCCGTTCTTGAGAACGCCGATGCGAAGCATCGGCTACGGTGAGGGGGAGTCTCCGCGAGGTCGCTGATAGTTGGACTCGTGGAGGCTCCCCCTCACCCGGAATTTGCTAGGCAAATTCCGGCCTCTCCCCGCGTGCGGGGAGAGGCGAAGAAGCCCTCACTTCACCTTCGGCAGCACTTGCTTCACGACCTGCTTGCCTTCGACCACCTCGACCAGGAAGCTCTGGCGGTCGATGTCGCCGGTGTCGCTGAAGGTGACGTCCATCAGGATGCCCGGCTCGTCCGCGGCCTTGATGGTCAGGCCGTGCAGCGTCTCGGCGAACTTCTTCGGGTCGACCTTGCCCATCTTCTCGGTGGTGGCCTTCACCATGTAGACGGCGAGGTAGCCCTTCAGGCCGTTATGGTCAGGGACGTAATTGTACTTCTTGGAAAACTTCTCGCGGAACGCCTTGATCAGATCGACCGGCGCATCGGTGGTGAGGCCGACATGGCCACGTGCGCCGTTGGCGGCTTCGCCTGCAAGCTCGATCACCTTCTGGCCGATCAGCGTGGTCTCGCCCATCAGCGGCGCGGTGACGCCCTGGCGCTTCAGCTCTTTCAGGATGCGCGCGCTCTCTTCCTCGTTGAGATAGACGAACACCGCGTCGGGATTGGCGGCCTTGATCTTGCCGACGTCGGCGGCGAAGTCGGCCTGGCCTGCTTCGGTCGACAGATCCGCGACCACCTTGGAGCCGAGCCGGTCGAGCTCCTTGACGACGACGTCGCGGCCGCCGCGGCCGAAGTCGTTGTTGACCCAGACCACCGCGACGGTCTTCGCCTTCATCTCGTCGTGAATGTACTTTGCGACCTTCGGCATCGACGATTGCTGGCCGAACGAGGTGCGGAACAGGAACTTGTTGCCGGCTTGCGTCAGCTCGGCGGCTTCGCCGCCCATGATCTGCGCGATGCCGGCTTCGGCCGCGAGCGGCGCGGTGACCTTCACCGAGCCGGAATAGCCGGGTCCGAGCAGCACATAGGGCTCGGCGTCGAGCGCCTTCTGCACCTGGGCGCGCGCGACGCCGGGGTTGGATTGCGAGTCGGCGTGGGTGACCTCGAGCTTGCGGCCGAGCACGCCGCCCTTGGCGTTGATCTCCTCGATCGCGAGGTCGATGCCGTTCTTCCAGTTGGTGCCGACGGTGGCGCCGCCGCCCGACAGTTCGGCGACGTCGGCGAGCTTGATCGCCTGGGCGTGGACGCTGGTTGCAGTCGCGAAGGCAAGCAGGGCGCCTGCCAGCAAGGTCGATTTCATGGTCTCTCCTCCCATTGTCGTTGATGTTGTCCGCGGCCTTGTGCCCGGCCGCTTCCGTTACGCTGCGTGATAGGTCGAACTTCGTGCCGCCATCACCTCGTCGAATGCCTCTCCCATGACTTCGGTCGATGGGGCAAGGCCGGTGAACAGTTCGAACGCGTCGGCGGCCTGGTAGATCGCAAGCTCCCGCCCGGTCATGATCCGCGCGCCCTTGGCTTTGGCCGCTGCCAGCAGCGGCGTGATCAGCGGCGAATAGACGGCGTCGGCGACCCACAGGTTTTCGCGCAGCAGCGAGGCCGGGACCGGGGTGTCCCGGTTCGGCAGCATGCCGACCGGCGTGCCGTTGACGAGGCCGGTTGCGCCGTCAAGCGCGTCCTCGACGCTCGCGGCGACCCGCGCGCCACCATGCCTCGCCAGCAGCGCGGCGAGTTTTTCGGCCCGCGCCGGCTCGCTGTCGAAGATGCGGAGATCAGTCACCTTCAGGCTCGCCAGCGCAAAGGCGATCGCCTTGCCGACGCCGCCGGTGCCGATCACGGCCACTGCATTTCCGGAAGAAGCCAGCAGCGGCGCGACCGCGCGCGCAAAGCCCGTCGTGTCGGTGTTGTGGCCGATCAGCCTGTTATCCCTGACGACGACGGTGTTGACCGCCGCCATCCTCGCCGCAGCCGGTGCCAGCTCGTCGAGTAGCGGCACCACGGCCTCCTTGTAGGGGAAGGTGACGTTGACGCCGGCAAAGCCGAGCCGCCGCACGCCTTCGAGCATCATGGCGAGGCCGGCCGCGTCGGCGCCGGCGACCTCGATGAGCTGGTAATGGCCGCGCAGGCCGAGCGCCTCGGCGGCGCGCTCATGCATGGCGGGGGACGCGGAATGCGCGATCGGCGCGCCGATCAGGCCGGTGAGGAGCTTTTTGCTGGCGGCGTATCCGCGCTTCGACATGGTTCGCAATCGTCTCGTTGGGAGCGTTCGATCCCGGCCAATAGCGGGGAAATCGACGCAAGTCCAAGGGGGCCTCCACGTGCGACGATAGTCTTTCCCCCGCCTAACACAATTACCCTTTTATCCAGCAAACCTAACATAATGTTATTTTTTCCGTCCGCGCGCCGGAGCCGCCTTGCCGTTGCCGCGGGACGGCTCGACCGCGCGCATCTCGGCGCGCAGGGATTCGATGAAATATTCGACGTGAAGCGACAGCGGCGCGCCGCGCTTGACCGCGATATAGGTGTCGAACCGCGTCGGCTCGGTGATCTTCAAGAGCTCGATTCCGGGATAACCGCCATGGGCCACCGTGAACTGGTCGATGATGGCGATGCCGAGGCCCGCCTTCACCAGCGCGCAGACCGTGGTGCCGAAGCGCGCGCGGATGGTGATGTTGTAGCCGAGCCGGTGGCGCGCGAAGATCTCGGCCATGATGCGGCCGTAAGGGTCGTTGGGATCGATGCCGATCAGCGGATAGCGGGTGATCTCGGCGGCGGAGACCTGCTTGCGGCCGGCGAGCTCGTGGCCGGGCGGGACGATGCAATAGAGCTCGCCCGAGGCGAGCGGCATGAAGTCGAGCCCGGAATGCTCCAGCCGGTAGCTCATCGCGACGCACTCGCCGCGGCCGAGCAGGAGATAGTCGATGGCCTCCTCGAGCTTGAGGATGTTGATGTCGATGCCGAGATCGGGATAGCGACGGCGGACGCGCTCGATCGCGCGCGGCACCATGACCTGCGAGATGCTCGGCACCGACCCGATGCGCAGCTCCGACAACCCGCCGCGGCCGATCTTGGAGATGATCTCGGAGAGATCGTCGACCTTCTTGTAGACGCCGTTGATCTGCTCGAAGATGTTCTCGGCTTCCGGCGTCGGGAAGTAGCGGCCGTTCTGGCGCTGGAAGAAGCGGATGCCGAGCGAGCGCTCGGTGTATTTGACGAGGCGGCTGATCCCCGGCGCCGAGACGTTGAGCAGCTTCGCCGCGCCGCCTATGGTGCCCGTCACCATCACGGCACGGATCACTTCAACCTGGCGCAGCGTCATCATGGTCTTGGTATCCGAAAACGATCGTGGCGGCGATCATCTCACGAGAGATGCGCTGTCATCCAGCGGCAAGTGTGTGTCGACGTGGAGAGCTGCGCGCGCTGCCTTCCCCTCCAGGGGAGGGTAAGCGTGCAGCCCAATCGTGAGGGATGGCGGAGCAATTTCCCGGTCAGAGTGTTTCGACTAAAATCTGCGCGTTCAGATGGAAGGGCGTCGTCGTCGCGCGATCTTTTTGCATCGGCGTCGCTTGCTGCAACTGCGTTCTAGCTCGCCGGGCCCTCGGGCAAAATGTTGCCCGCCAACTCCGCGCGCTCGCTGTGCAGCACCTCGCGTGCGAACTCGATGATCTTCTGCTTGTTTGCCGTTTCACGCACGGCGAAAAACACGCGGTTCAATTCCAGGCCGAGCACGCTGTTGAGGGCGATGTTCTCGTCGTCCATCGTTGCTTTCCCGCTTTCTACGCCTTTAGGTGTAACTTGAGGTCACTTCTTCCACAAGTAGATTAAGGCCTTGGAGCAGGTCCCCACCGGTAAACTACGGGACCAGCGAATTGAGGCAGCCCTCGAATACGTGCTATACGGGACGGTGTGGGTCAGGGAATGCACCGATGTCCGCCGTAGACTATGGCCGGGAGGCGCTCGACTTCATTGAAGGCCTTGGAGCTTATCGCGCCGTCCCAGACGCGATGAATGCGCTTGAATCAGCCTTCGGTCGCTTCGGCTTCGAAACCATCATCGTGACGGGCCTGCCGAATCCCGATCAGCGCTTTGCGCAGATGGTGCTCGCCAAGCGCTGGCCCGCGGGCTGGTTCAACCTGTATACCCAGAACAATTACGACCGCGTCGACCCGGTGGTGCGGCTGTGCCGGCAATCGGTCAATCCGTTCGAATGGTCGGAAGCTCCCTATGACGCCGAGCTCGAGCCTGATGCGGCCGAGGTGATGAACCGCGCCGGCGATTTTCGCATGTCGCGCGGCTTCATTGTGCCGATCCACGGGCTCACCGGCTATGAAGCCGCTGTGTCGCTTGGCGGCGTTCATCTCGACCTCAATCCCCGCAGCAAGCCGGCGCTGCACCTGATGGCGATGTATGGCTTCGACCACATCCGCCGTCTGCTCGAGCCGGCGCCGTATCCCTCGACGCGTCTCACCCCGCGCGAGCGCGAGGTGATCTCGTGGGCCTCGCAGGGCAAGTCGGCCTGGGAGATCGGCGAGATCCTGCACATCACGCAGCGCACGGCCGAAGAGCATCTTGCAACCGCCGCGCGCAAGCTCGGCGCGGTCAACCGCACGCATGCAGTGGCGCTGGCGATTCGCGGTAAAATCATCAATCCGTAAGCGACGTACTGGGAAATTTCCCAATATCGAACCTGCGTCTTTTGGCAGATTCTTTCCCCCATTGAGGCTGAATGGGGGTTTTCATGATTCACGCAATTTCCGCGGTCAATCGCCACCTTTACGAAGACGTACTCGAGCAACATTTCAGGCTGCGCCACGACATCTTCGTCGAGGAGCGGCGCTGGGAGACACTGCGCCGGCCTGATGGCCGCGAGATCGATTCCTATGACGACGAGGACACTGTTTATCTGCTTGCGCTGGAGGGCCGGCGCGTCGTCGGCGGCCACCGGCTCTATCCGACGACCAAGCCTTCGATGATGAGCGAGGTCTTCCCGCATTTGGCGGCGGTGCGCGGCTGCCCTTCGGATCCGCTGGTCTGGGAGTGGTCACGCTACTTCGTCGTCCGCGACCGGCGCGACGGCGCTCTCAACCTGCAACTGATGGCGGCGGTGCAGGAGTTCTGTCTCAATCAGGGAATCGCGCAGGTCAGCGCGATCATGGAAACCTGGTGGTTGCCGCGCTTCCACGAGGCGGGCTTCGTCGTGACGCCGCTCGGCCTGCCGGCTCTGGTGGAGGACGCATGGACCATGGCGGCCACCATCGATATTCGACGACAGACGCTCGATGCCCTGCATGATCGCATCGGCATGGCTTCCGTCGTGCAGCAGGACGGCCCGCGTCTGGACGCCGTCGCCCGTGCCAACCTCTGCGGTCTTGCTGCCGCACAACGAAAGAGCGCCTGAGATGTCGAACATGATGCGGGACAGCCAGATCATGGCGCAAACCCAGGACGAGAACCTCGGCTACATGTCCGACATGGCACTCGAGCTCGCGCAGATGGCGGAAGACTCCGGACTGACGACGCTCGCCTATCTGTTCCGGATGGCGGCACTGGAGGCATCGACCGTCAACAGCGTGCTCGCCGAGCCGGACGATTTTCCTCAGCAGATGACGTCGCACTAGACGCATCCTTCCTTCATTCGACGACGTGCGCACCCTCTCCCCGGTCGGGGGGAGGGTGATGTCATTTGGGTGCGGCAGGTTGCCCCATCCTGTGCGGCAGCCTTTTTGCATTGCGAGGCGCGTCTCGGCCGCGTGTGCCGGGATGCAACAAAGTGCATGTTTGGTGTCGAATCGCTCTTGCCTCGGAACGATACTGCCATTACCCATTTTTCCGCCTTGATGAGGCAGGGGGAGCTCTTTCACTGATGGCGACTGTGTTCGAACATCGGCGCGCGTCCGGATGCGCCTGAAAGAGTCTTGATGCTGCTCGTCGTCGAACAGTTCTTGAACGGATTGCAGTTCGGCCTGCTCCTGTTCCTGCTCGCCGCCGGCCTGACGCTGGTGTTCGGGATCATGGATCTCGTCAACCTCGCGCACGGCTCGCTCTACATGATGGGCGCCTATTTCGCCGCGACCTTCGCGGCATGGACCGGCAGCTTCCTGCTCGGTGCGCTGATGGCGCTAGGGGCTACGCTCGTGCTCGGCATCGTGCTCGAGGTGACGGCGCTGCGGCATCTGTACGGCCGCGACCATCTCGACCATGTGCTCGCGACCTTCGGCCTGATCCTGTTCTTCAATGAAGCCGTGCGGCTGATCTGGGGCCCGGCGGGTCTCGCGCTGCCCTTGCCAGCCTGGCTCACCGTGCCGGTGCCGATCCTGCCCGGCATTCACTATCCCGCCTATCGCCTCGCCATCATCGCCGTGGCGCTGCTGGTCGCGCTGCTGCTCTATCTCGGCGTGATGCGCACCCGCATCGGCATGCTGATCCGCGCCGGCGCCTCCAACCGCGAGATGATCGGCGCGCTCGGCATCAACATCAAGCTGCTCTACACGCTGGTGTTCGGCCTGGGGGCCGCGCTCGCCGGCCTTGCCGGCCTGATGCAGGCGCCGATCCTCACCGTGCAGATCGGCATGGGCGAGAACATTCTGATCCTCGCCTTCGTCATCATCGTGATCGGCGGCATCGGCTCGATCCGCGGCGCGTTCCTGGCCGCGATCTTCGTCGGCATGATCGACACGCTCGGCCGCGCCTTCCTGCCGAACCTGTTGCGGCAGGTGCTGAGCGGCGCCGCTGCCTCCACCGCCGCGCCCGCGCTGTCCTCCATGCTGATCTATCTCCTGATGGCGATCGTGCTGGTGGTGCGGCCGGAGGGGCTGTTTCCGGCCAATCGTCGATGAAGAGTCTGAGCGTGAGCAAGGCCGTCACGGCCCTGATGCTGGCGGGCCTCGTGCTGCTGCCGCTCTATTCGTCTCTCACCGGCAACGTCTTCATCCTGACGCTGTTCACCCGCATCGTCATCCTGGCGCTGGCGGCGGCGAGCCTCAACCTCATCATGGGCTTTGGCGGCATGATGAGCTTTGGCCACGCCGCCTATCTCGGCATCGGCGGCTACGCGGTCGGCATGCTCGCGCAGGAAGGCGTAGGGAGCGGCTTCATCCAGTTCCCGGTCGCCCTCGCGGCCTCCGCGATCTATGCGCTCGTAATCGGCGCGCTCTCTCTGCGCACCCGCGGCGTCTACTTCATCATGATCACGCTCGCTTTCGCGCAGATGGCCTATTACGTCGCCTCGGGCCTGGCGCGCTATGGCGGCGATGACGGTCTCACCGTCTACAAGCGCAGCGACTTCTCCGGGCTGATCAACCTGTCGGACCGCACGCAGTTCTACTATCTTTGCCTCGCCTGCCTCTTTGGCGTGATCTTCCTGATCTGGCGCATCGTCAATTCGCGCTTCGGCCTCGTGGTGCAGGGGCTGCGCTCCAACGAGCAGCGCATGCAGGCGATCGGCTTTCCGGCCAAGCGCTACCAGCTGGTCTGCTTCGTCATATCAGGCACGATGTGCGGCCTTGCCGGCGCGCTGCTCGCCAACAACACCGATTTCGTCAGTCCGGCCGTGATGTACTGGACCCGTTCCGGCGACCTCATGGTGATGGTGATCCTGGGGGGCATGGGCACGCTGTTCGGTCCGATCATGGGCGCGGTGGTGTTCCTGCTGCTGGAAGAGTTCCTGTCGCAGATCACCGAATATTGGGCGCTGATCATGGGCCCGCTGCTGCTGCTGATCGTGCTGTTCGGCCGCGGCGGCATCATGGGCGTGCTCGGGAGGGCTGGCCGTGGCTGAACCCTTGCTCCGCGTCGAAAAGCTGGTGCGCCGCTTCGGCGGCATCATTGCCACGGACAACGTCTCGCTCGACGTCGCGGCCGGTGAGCTGCACGCCATCATCGGCCCGAACGGCGCCGGCAAGACCACGCTGATCAGCCAGCTCACCGGGCACCTCGAGCCGCATTCCGGCAGCGTCCGGCTTGCGGGGCGCGACATCACCTATTTGCCGGCCTACCGCCGCTGCGCGCTCGGCCTCGCGCGCTCGTTCCAGATCACCTCGCTGCTGCTCGACTTCACCGCCGCCGACAATGTCGCGCTGGCGGCGCAGGCGCATGCCGGCACCTCGTTCCGCTTCTTCGCCAATGCGCGCAAGGAGAAGGGCCTGCGCGATGCCGCGCACGCCGCGCTCGACCGCGTCGGTCTCGGCCATCGTGCCGATGTCGTCGTGAACAGGCTCAGCCATGGCGAGCGTCGCCAGATCGAGCTTGCGGTCGCGCTCGCAAGCAAGCCGAAGCTCTTGCTGCTCGACGAGCCGATGGCGGGCCTTGGCGTGACTGAATCGCAGCGCATGGTGCAACTGCTCCAGGAACTGCGCAAGGAGGTCTCGATCGTGCTGGTCGAGCATGACATGCCCGCGGTGTTCGCGCTGGCCGACCGCATCTCCGTGCTGGTCTATGGCCGCGTCATTGCCTCCGGCGATCCGGCCGCGATCCGCGCCAACGAAGAGGTCAAGCGCGCCTATCTCGGCGACCAGCATGTGGTGACGCATCATGGCTGACACGCTGCTCGAGGTCGACGGCATCGAGACCTGCTACGGCCTCTCCCAGGTGCTGTTCGGCCTGTCGCTCTCGATCAGCTCGGGCGAGATGGTCTCGCTGATGGGCCGCAACGGCATGGGCAAGACCACGACCATCCGCTCCATCATGGGCCTGACGCCGGCGCGATCAGGTGCGATCCGGTTTGCGGGCGCCGAGGTGCGTCAGCTGCCGTCCTACAGAATTGCAAAACTCGGCGTCGGCCTGGTCCCCGAGGGGCGGCAGATCTTCCCGAACCTCACCGTGCGCGAAAATCTTGTCGCCGCCGCCGCGGACCGTTTCGACAGCCCCAATCCGTGGACGCTGGCCGCGATCTACTCCCTGTTCCCGCGGCTTGCGGAGCGCGCCGCCAACATGGGCAACCAGCTCTCCGGCGGCGAGCAGCAGATGCTCGCGATCGGCCGCGCGCTGATGACCAACCCGAAGCTGCTGATCCTGGATGAAGCGACCGAGGGTCTCGCGCCCTTGATCCGCGAAGAGATCTGGAACTGCCTGTCGCTGCTCAAGAGCCGCGGACAGTCGATCCTGGTCGTCGACAAGAACGTCGACCACCTCGCCCGCATCTGCGACCGCCACTACATCATCGAGCGCGGCAAGACGGTGTGGAGCGGCACGTCCAACGAGCTGATGGCCGAGCCGGACCTGCAGCATAAGTATCTGGGGATTTAGCGCTGTCACCGGCGAGGTGAGGTGCGGAATGCCGGCGCCTCAGCGTCGTCCTGGCGAAAGCCAGGACCCATACCGCGTGATCTATTGGCTGCGGTCGGTATCGGTACCGGGTGAGGAGTCTTCGCCAAACCTCTCCCTGGGGTAATGGGTCCTGGCTTTCGCCAGGACGACATCGGGGCCATCACCAATAGATCCCATGCCGATGCAGCTCGCGGATCACGCGCGCCTCAGTGGACGGCTGCCGGCGCTTCGGCTTGGCGGTTTCGGTCGCGGCGGGCCGGGCGGGCGCTGTGGCGGCTGGAGCTGCTGTGGCCGGCGCTGTCGATGCTGTCGGAGCGGTCGCAGCTGTTGACGTTGGCGCGGTCGTCGCCGTCTGCACATTCGTGGTCTGCGGTGCCGGCGGGGCCTGGGTGGTCGGTGGCGCCGTCGCTGTCGTGGCGGTCTGCTCCGTCGCCTGCTGGCTGGCACTGCTGGCGGCCAGGCTCAGGCTTCGCGAACCGCCGGCGTAAGCTCCGGTTGCGAGCAGCGACATCGCTGCGATCAGGATCAGCTTGATCAGCTTGCGCATGATAACCCCCGTCATCTGGTCAATCCGTCTTACCCAATTCGTCTGCACCGGCGACTAACGCGTGAAACGATGCATCCCGATCTCGATCAGGGTGGCCCGGCAGGACAGGCGATAAATCAGGCTGAACAATCGACCCCACATGATCGAACTCCATTGTTGATCACGCCGTCGACTTATAGACCGCGCGCTTTTCCGGCGTTTTTCTCGGCTTCGGGAAAATGGCTTCGTCCGGAATGGCACGATGTCGTCGGAACATTCCGGATGAAGTCGCCTCACAGGGGTGTGAGCACTGCATCGGGTAGAGGCCGGCCGGATTCCGATAGAGGCCGGTAGTTCTCCCGAGATGAAGCGCGCGCGGTGCGGCGATATCGTGCGGCGTCTTCAGGCTGGGCTGTTGAATGAGTTCCGATCGCGAAGAAAACCCGCCGATCCTCATCTGCTCAAAATGCGGGAGGCCAATGAAGTTCCTGGCGACACTACCGGGAATAGTCACGTTGCCTCCGGTGCACGCCTATATTTGTGTCCCGTGTGGTCGCATCGACACGATCCAGCTGAAGTAGGTCACCGGTGCCGGATTGAACCGGACTTGTTCAGAACATCTCGAAATATTCGCGATGCTCCCAGTCTGTTACTTCAGACAGGAAGCGGTCGATCTCGGCGTTCTTGATGTGGGTGTAGTAGTCGACGAATTCCGCGCCGAATTTTTCGCGGAAGAACGGGTCGTCCTTCAGTGCGGCGACGGCATCGCGCAGTGACTTCGGCAGCAGGGGTGCCTTGGTCTCGTAGGGCGTATCGGCCGATGGGCCGGGATCGAGCTTGCGGTCGACGCCGTCGAGGCCCGAGAGGATCTGCGAGGCCATATAGAGATAGGGGTTGGCGGCAGGCTCGCCGATGCGGTTCTCCAGGCGCGTTGCTGCATCATTGGCGCCGCCGAGCACGCGGATCATCACGCCGCGATTGTCGCGACCCCAGATCGCGCGGTCCGGCGCCAGCGAATAGGAGCGGTAGCGCTTGTAGCCGTTGATGGTCGGCGTGGTGAACACGGTGGAGGCGCGGGCGTGGTCGAGCAAACCGGCGAGGTATGAGCGGCCGAATGCGCTGAGCGGCTCCCCGCCGTCCTTTGCCATGAACTGGTTCTCGCTGCTCGCGCGCGAGACGATCGACTGATGCAGGTGCCAGCCGCTCGCGAACACGTTCGGCAGCTTCGGCCGGCACATGAAGGTGGCGTGATAACCGTGCCGCCGCGCGATCTGCTTCACGGCGCTGCGGAACAGCACCATGTTGTCGGCGGGCTCCAGGCCCTTTTTCGGCGCGAAGGTGAACTCGCACTGGCTCGGCCCGAACTCCACCTCGACCGAGCGCAAGGGCAACCCCAGCGCGACGACATCGCGTCGAAGAATCTCCAGCACCGGCTCCATCTGATCGAAGCGCTGCTCGGTGAGGTATTGATAGCCGTGGCTGAGCAGGCTCACCGACGGCGGCGTGCCCGGCTGTCCCGCGTCTTCCGCGCGCATGTGCGGGTCGTCGAGCTTGAAGATGTGGAATTCCACCTCGAGCCCTGCGACGAAATCGTAGCCGCGCGCGCCGAGCTCATCGAGCACGCGCTTGTAGAGCCCGCGCGTCGCGAACGGCACCGGACGACCGTCCTGGAAATAGAGGTCGCACAGCACCCAGCCCGTGGTCGGCGCCCACGGCAGCACGCGAAACGTGGCGGGATCGGCAACCATCAGCACATCGGCCGCGCCCTCCATCTCCTTCATGCCGAACCCGCCGCCCGACGTGAACACCGGAAACACCGTGCGGTGCGAGGTGTCTTTCGCCAGCATGGTCGTGGTGATGGAGCAGCCGCTCTCCAGCGAGGCGATCGCCTCGGTGGCGACGATGGTCTTGCCGCGCAAAATGCCGTGCTGGTCGGGGAAGGCGAGGCGGATGACCTCGAGGTTCTTGTCCTCGACGATGCGGCGCATGCGCGACGCTGCGTCCTTCTGCTCATCCGACCACAGCGCATGGCGCGCGACGAAAGTCACTTCATCACTCCCTCAACTGCCGTAGGGTGGGCAAAGCGAAGCGTGCCCACCAAATCCATCGCCCGCACGGAAACATGGTGGGCACGGCGCTTTGCGCCTTTGCCCACCCTACGGGGTCCGCGCACGCACGTCACTCCGCCGCCGTCAGCCGGTGCACGTTGTCGGCGATCTCCTTCGGCACCGGTGCGGTCCACGGCGCGCCGCGGCGGCGCTTGACGTCGACCTCCATCCAGTAGGTCTCCCAGCCGCGCGTCGGCCCGATGCCGTCCATGGTCGCCGGCCCCTGGATGCTGCGCGCATTGGCCTCGTCCAGGAACAGCATCGGCTTCTCGCCGCCCTGGACCTTCTCGATCTCCTGCCGCAGCAGCCGGCGGTACTGCACGATCGCCTTGTCGCTTTGTCCGAGATGCTCCTTGGTGCGGTCCTGGATCGCGCCCATCGATTCCACCGCCCACTGGTCGTGGACGTTGATGTCGTTGCCCATGCCGGTATAGGTCGCGGTCTGCTGCTCGTGCGGATCGAAACCGTAATCGTTGCTGCGGTTCTTGCGCGACTTGTAGTCTGGCAGCTCATAGAGCTCGAGCCGCTGATCGCGCATCTTCTGCTTGTCGACCGGGTTGGTGTAGCTGGTGAAGATCGCGTACCAGTAGCAGTTCTCGTCGTCGACCGGCACGTGCCATTGCGTGATCGTCATCTCCGTGCTCATGGGGATGACGAAGCCGTGGGGGAACAGCTGGTTGGTGACGCGCACATGCGTCCGCTCCTCGTCGATCTCGCGCAATGCGATCAGTCGCAGGCCATATTCGGTGTGCTCGACATTGATGATCGGGCGATCGTATTCGCGCAGGATCTTCGTCATCGGCAGGTCGCTGCCGGCCGAGGCGCCGCGGAACTGCTTGCCGTAGGCGGTGGAGGTGTCCTCGTCCTCGAAGAAGCGGTGCAGGTAGGAGGCATGCGCGGGATCGATGCCGACCTCCAGCGCCTGCAGCCAGTTGCAGGCCATGTGGCCCTTGAACGCGAAGGTGTGCGTGCCGGGGGCGACGAAGCAGTCGATCTCCGGGAATGCCGGCGGCTCACCCTCGCCGAGATAGGCCCAGAGGATGCCGCTCTTCTCCACCACGGGATAGGAGCGCTGGCGGATGTTCTGGCAGAGCTTTGAGTCCTTCGGCTCGGCCGGCGTCTCGATGCACTGGCCGGTGGCGTCGAACAGCCAGCCGTGGAAGGCACAGCGCAGGCCGCCATGCTCGAGCCGTCCGAACGCAAGGTCGGCGCCGCGATGGGCGCAGTGGCGGTCGATCAGGCCGTAGCGCCCGGTCTCGTCGCGGAACAGCACAAGGTTCTCGCCGAGCAGTTTGACGGGACGGATCGGCCGCGCGCCCTCCAGCTCGTCGACCAGCGCCGCCGGCTGCCAGTAGCTCCGCATCAGTCTGCCGCACGGATCCTTCGGCCCGGTGCGGGTGATCAGGTCGTTCTGCTCCTGGCTCATCATGGCGGTCGCGTCCTTTGTGGCGTTTGTTCGCCTATTGAACGAATGGGCGAATTATGACATGCCTTGGATCGGCAGCAAGCACTATTTTGCAGGATTGTCCCGGCGCCATGCCCAAGCTGAAGCGGAATGACACCGACGAGCGCGCGACGGATTTCGTCGAAGCCCTCGATCGCGGCCTGCGCCTGCTCCAGTGCTTCGGCACCAATGCGGGCCCGATGACGCTGAGCGATCTCGCCCGCGCGGCCGATCTTCCACGCGCGACCGCGCGGCGCATGCTGTTCACGCTCCAGCGTGGTGGCTTCGTCAGTGGTGACGGCAAACTGTTCTCGCTGACGCCGCATGTGCTGACGCTGGCGGCGTCCTATTTGCGATCCAGCCAGCTCGTCACGGTGCTGCAACCGGTGCTCGATCGCGTCGCGACGGCGGCGAATGAGATCTCCTCGCTCGCGGTGCTCGACGGTGACGAGGTCGTGTTCATCGCCCGCAGCAGTCCGGCGCGCATGTTCTCGGGCGGGTTGGAAATCGGCTACCGCCTGCCGGCCTTCTGCACCTCGGTCGGCCGCGCCATGCTCGGCCAGCTCGACGATGCCGATCTCGCCGCGCGCTTGACGGCGATGAAGCGCGAGGCGCTCACGCCGCAGACGGTGACCGACCCGAAGGCGCTGCTCGCGCGCATCGCCGCCGACCGCGCCCAGGGCTATGCGCTGGTCGACCGCGAGGCCGAACCGCATTTCCGCTCGATCTCGGTCCCCGTCCGCCGCTACGACGGCGTGATCGTCGCCGCCATCAACATGGGTGCCCATGTCGATCGCGTGCCGGCGCAGGAACTGATCGACCGCTTCCTGCCACTGTTGCAGGAAGGCGCGGAGGCGGTGCGGTCGCAATTGCTGTAGGTTTGTAGGGTGGGTTAGCTTTGGTGTCTCAGGAGGTTGTCCATCTGGTCTGAACCGAGGAAGCTGAGGTTGCGAAGCTTCAGTGTTCCAAGGAAAGACCAGATGAACGTCCACAAGAATGCGCCTTTGACGCCCAAAGGTCGAGAGGCGATGGTGCGCAGCGTCGTCGAAGGTGGGCTGAGCCAAGCCGACGCGGCCCACCAGTTCAACACGACATCGAAGACCGTTGCCAAATGGGTCAAGCGATTCCGCGCGGAAGGTGTCGAAGGGCTGCGTGATCGCTCCTCAAGGCCTCTTTCATCGCCAAGCCAAACCCCGCCAGCCACGCGCGCCGCCGTCGAGGCGTTGCGCCGGCAGCGCCACACCGGCAAGCAGATCGCAGCCGAGGTCAGGGTGTCACGGGCAACTGTCAGCCGCATCCTTCGCCGCCTAGGATTGAGTCGGATGCGCGACCTGGAGCCCGCCGAGCCGGTGCGCCGGTACGAGCGCGAACAGCCCGGCGAGCTCATCCATATCGACATCAAGAAGCTCGGCAGGTTCGTCAGACCGGGTCACCGCATCACACACGATCGCCAGATGGGTGAAAGCCGGGGCGCCGGCCACGAGTTCGTCCACGTCGCCATCGACGATGCATCGCGCCTGGCCTTCTCCCAGATCCGGCGGGATCAGAAAAAGGAGAGCGCCATCGCCTTCCTCAAGGAGGCCGTCACCTACTACCGCAGCCTCGGCATGAAGGTCACCGGCATCATGACCGACAACGGCTCCTGCTACCGCGCCAAGGCCTTCGCCAGAGCGTGCCGCAAGCTCGGCCTCAAGCACATCTTCACCAGGCCCTACAGACCGCAAACCAACGGCAAGGCCGAACGCTTCATTCAGACAGTCCTGCGCGAATGGGCCTACGCTCGCGCCTACGACACTTCAGATCAGCGCGCCAAAAACCTGCCAATCTGGCTTCATCACTACAACTGGCACAGGCCCCACGGTAGTCTGAAAGCCAAACCACCTATCAGCCGCCTCGGCCTACCGATGGACGATCTCCTGAGATTCCACAGTTAGCCGAAGGCGTAACCCACCACCGTCTGTATCCGCGGAAGCAGAAGAGGTGGGTTACGCTTCGCTAACCCACCCTACTCAGCTATAATGCGCTCCACACAAGACCAGGGAGCACGCCATGCAACACACCATGGTTCCCAGTGACCGCGTGCAGCACGTCGCCGTCTATGGTTCTGACGGCACGAAGCTCGGCACGATCGAACGATTGATGCTCGACAAGGTGAGCGGAACGGTCGCCTACGCGGTGATCAAGACCGGCGGCCTGCTCGGCACTCATCACCACTATCCGGTGCAGTGGAGTGCGCTGAAATATGATCCGGCCCGCCAGGCCTTCCAGGTCGAGCTGACGCCGGAGCAATTGAGCAGCGGCCCCTGCGAGTTCGATGGCGAGGAGTTCGATTGGGGCGACCGCTCGCGGCCCTACCAGCATCCGAATTACTGGTCGATCTAGCTGTGTCGGAAGCGGGCTACGCCCCGGCGAGCAGCCTCACGTCCGGTTGCGCATCCAGTCGGCGAGGCCTGATATCGCCTTGTCGAGATCCTGCCGCGCGGTGCCATCTGTCACCGTCTCCTCCATCGCGCCGCGCATGCAGAGCATCCACGCATCGCGCTCGGCGTCGCCGATGGCGAAGCCGAAATGGCGCTGGCGCAGCCGCGGATGGCCCTTCTCGGGGGTATAGAGTTTTGGGCCGCCGGTCCATTCGGTGAGATAGCGCTTCAGCACGTCCCTGATCAGGCCGAGATCGGCCGCATGCATGGCACGGATCACTTGCGCCTCCGGCAGCGTGTCCATGCGCTGGTAGAAGCGGTCGACCAGACGATCGATCGTGGCACGGCCGCCGATCCGCTCGAACATGGAGATTGCGACGTCGCTATCGGTCATCATCTATCCCAAGGCTTGCTATTGGGCGTTGATATAGTGTTGCCGGAGGTCGCGCAAAACCCCTCGCTGTCGTCCCGGACAAGCGCGCCCTAAGCGCGCGCAGATCCGGGACCCATAACCACAGGGAGACGTTTTGCGAAGGCTAGTCGTTCGGGATTGGCAGCGCGCACAATCGATGGATCACGCGGTATGGGTCCCGGCGTACGCCGGGACGACAGCAGAATATGCCGCGAGAGATTGCCTTACAGCGCCACGCTGCGCAGCCCGAAGCTGCGGGCTTCGTTCTGCAGCACCGGCCGCACCGCATCGATCAGCCGCGCGGCCGCCGCGTCGACCGACAGTCCCGCCGTATCCACCACCGCCGTCGCGCGCGAATACAACGGCTCGCGGCTGAGCAGGATGTTGCGCAACTCCGTCATCGCCGAGCGATCATCGGCCATCGGGCGCAAATCGCCCTGGCGGCGCACGCGCGCCATGTGCTCTTCCGGCTCGGCCTTCAGCCAGATCGTGTAGAACGACGACAGGATCTGGTCGAAGGTCAGGGGCTCGGAGACGATGCCGCCGCCGGTCGCCAGCACCATCAGCTCGTTGCGCGCGAGCAGCTGTTGCAGCGCCGCCTGCTCCATGCGGCGAAAGCCTTCCTGGCCGTAGAGCGCAATGATCTCGGCGACCGAGAGCCCGTTCTGCTGCTCGACCTCCTTGTTGAGCTCGACGAAGCTCCAGCCGATCTTCTTCGCCAGCATCCGCCCAAGCGTCGACTTGCCGGCGCCGCGCAGGCCGATCAGCGCAATGCCGCAGAACGGCGCACGTCGCGGCGCGGACGCGCTGCCGCCGGTGAGCAGATCTTTTGCTTGTGCGATCTGCGCGGGCGTGGCCTTGCGCAAGAGGTCGCGAAACATCTGCCAGTCCGGCGTCGGATCGGTTGAGGGAAGCAGGTCTTCGAGATGCGCGCCCATCGCGCCGGAGACGCGGCGCAGCAGCACGATGGAGACGTTGCCCTTGCCGCTCTCGAGCTGCGCGATGTAGCGCTCCGAAATCCCTGACACCTTGGCGAGCACTTTTCGCGACATGCCGCGCAGCGCGCGCATGGTGCGCACACGCTGGCCGAGCTGTTCGAGGAAGCGGGATTCGGCGTCGGGACTGTCGGTCATGAGCCTTCTTTAGCGGATGCCTTCTTTGAAGGTCCTGCGGCGCGTTTTAATGAAACATAGTGCCTGCTGGCATTGACAGCAAGCCGCCGGAGTGTCTTTCTATGAATTATAATTCTAAATTCGGGAGAGATGTCCGTGAGCGAGGGATCCTATAACGCGGTGACCTGGCTGCTCGACCGTAACGTCGAGGAGGGCAGGGGAGGCAAGCTCGTCTTCGACGACACCGTCTCGCGGCTCACCTATGGCGAGCTCCAGCAACAGACCCGGCGCGCCGCCAACATGCTGCGCCGGCTCGGCGTCCGCCGCGAGGAACGCGTGGCGATGATCATGCTTGATACGGTCGACTTCCCGATCGTGTTTTTGGGCGCGATCCGCGCCGGCATCGTGCCGGTGCCGCTCAACACGCTGCTGACCGCGGACCAGTACGCCTACATCCTCGCCGACTGCCGCGCGCGCGTGCTGTTCGTGTCCGAAGCGCTCTACCCCGTCATCAAGGACGTGGTCGGCCGCATGCCGGATCTCGAGCATGTCGTCGTGTCCGGCGCCAAGCAGAATGGTCACAAGCAACTCGCTGAAGAGATCGCGGGCGAAAGCGATCAATTCACCACCGCCGCGACGCATCCCGATGAGCCCGCGTTCTGGCTCTACTCGTCGGGGTCGACCGGCATGCCCAAGGGCGTGCGCCATCTGCATTCGAATCTGCAGGCCACCGCGGACACCTACGCCAAGCAGGTGCTCGGCATCCGCGAGAGCGACGTCTGCCTGTCCGCGGCAAAATTGTTCTTCGCCTACGGTCTCGGCAACGCCCTGACCTTCCCGATGTCGGTCGGCGCCACCGTGATCCTGAACAGCGAGCGGCCGACGCCGGCGCGCATGTTCGACCTGATGAACCGCTACAACCCGTCGATCTTCTACGGCGTGCCGACATTGTTCGCGGCCATGCTCAACGACGAGACGATGAAGTCCGAACGCGGTGGCAAGGCCTTGCGCATCTGCACCTCCGCCGGCGAGGCGCTGCCGGAATCCGTCGGCAACAGCTGGAAATCGCGGTTTGGCGTCGACATTCTCGACGGCGTCGGCTCGACCGAGTTGCTGCACATCTTCCTGTCGAATGCGCCCGGCGACATCAAATACGGCTCGTCCGGCAAGCCGGTGCCGGGCTATGCGGTGCGGCTCGTCAACGAGGCCGGGCAGGACGTCGCCGACGGCGAGGTTGGCGAGCTCCTGGTCGATGCGCCGTCCGCCGGCGAAGGCTACTGGAATCAGCGCCACAAGAGCCGCCGCACCTTCGAGGGACCGTGGACCCGCACCGGTGACAAATACATCCGCGATGCGGACGGCCGCTACACCTTCTGCGGCCGCGCCGACGACATGTTCAAGGTCTCCGGCATCTGGGTCTCGCCCTTCGAGGTCGAGAGCGCGCTGATCACGCACCCTGCCGTGCTGGAAGCCGCCGTCGTGCCCGAGGCCGATCCGGAAGGGCTCTTGAAACCGAAGGCCTTCGTCGTGCTGCGCCCCGGCGTCAAGACGACGGAGCTGCAGGAGATGCTGAAGGAGCACGTCAAGCAGAAGATCGGCCCGTGGAAATATCCGCGCTGGATCGACGTGGTGGAATCCTTGCCGAAGACGGCAACGGGCAAGATCCAGCGGTTCAAGTTGCGGGAAGGCGCGAATTGAGTGTGACCGTGCGGCGTATGACTCACGCTATGGCGGCAACCTCCACTGCGCTCCCTCCCCCCTTGCGGGGGAGGGCGGGGGAGAGGGGTAGCCCAGCAAACGGTATTCGTCGTCGCGTGCGCTACGTTCTTCGTCACACCGCGAGTCCCCGTGTGGCACCCCTCTCCCTAGCCCTCCCCCGCAAGGGGGGAGGGAACGACTGAGACCGCGGAAGCATCTTGTCGGATCGCTGAAAGAAGAATGCACATGACCAACCTCACCCCCACCGGCTTCCTCAGCATCGGCAGTGCCAGCCTCGAATACAAATGGCTGGCGCCGCAATCAGCCGACGCGCCGACCATCGTCATGCTGCACGAAGGCCTCGGCTCCGTCGGCCTCTGGGGTGATTTCCCCGAGAAGCTGCAACAGGCCACCGGCGCCGGCATCTTCGTTTACTCGCGCGCGGGTTACGGCCAGTCGAGCCCGGCCACGCTGCCGCGGCCGCTCGATTACATGCAGCGCGAGGCGCTGGATGTGCTGCCGAAGCTCCTCGACGCGATCGGCTTCAAGCGCGGCCTGCTGCTCGGCCATTCCGACGGCGCCTCGATTGCCACGATCTATGCCGGTGCGCATCAGGATCATCGTCTGAGCGGCCTCGTGCTGATCGCGCCGCATTTCATCGTCGAGGACATCTCAGTCAAATCCATCGCTGCGATCAAGACGGCTTACGAGACGACCGACCTGAAGCCAAAACTCGCGCGCTGGCACAAGGACGTCGACAACGCCTTCCATGGCTGGAACGGCGCCTGGCTCGACCCGAAATTCCGCGACTGGGACATCTCGGAATATCTCGCCTACATCCGCGTTCCCGTCATGGTCTTGCAAGGCGTCGACGATCAATATGGGACATTGCGCCAGGTCGAAATCGCGCAGGAAGAGTGCTATTGTCCGGTCGATTTTAAAGTCATTTCAGACGCGGGCCATTCCCCGCATCGTGAAGCGCCGGGGGCGACGCTTGACGCGATTGAGCAGTTTGCAACAGCGGCCCTGCGCGACGATCAGGGACCTCAGGGACGCGCCGCATGAACCTGCGGAGGCACATCTGTGAATGTGCCTTCACATGCGACCGGTCCGCTGCCGTGGCCGCGATGGGCCTATGTGCCGGGCGAGACCGGCGGGGTCGACGCCGATTACGAGACGCTCGATAGGGCGAAGGCGCTGGTGCCCTCGGCCTTCCGCGGCTATGTGCCGGCACGGCATCCGGCGCTGCGCTACGGGCTCACGCTCAACGACCGCGGCTATTTCTGGGAATCGCAGGAGGTGCTGGAGGCCGTGTGGGCCGCGGCGCCGCAAGGCGGCCGCGAGCGCATCCTGCTGCGCGCCTGCATCCATGTAGCCAATGCGAATCTGCGGCTGCGGATGCAGAGGCTGCATTCGGCCGCGCGCCTGTTCGGCGACGCGCAGGCCGAGCTTCGGGCGCTGAGCGCGCGCAAGGCGGCGGCCGGCGGCGACGGCTTTGTCGAGAGCTTTCCGATTCCCGCACTGACCGCGCTGCTCCAGGCCAAGCTCGGCCGTCCCCAGCTCTCCAAGGCCGACTGGATTGCGCTTGGCGCTATCGTGCGGTCCTAGGCCATCTGCATGAAGCAAAGTGCATGCGTGAGCGGTTAAGGGCTAGACGCCTTCCAAAAGATGCACTATTGTGCATCTAAAGGTATACGCCAGAACGCATAATCAAGCTCAAGGGTGGCCCATGGCCGGGGAAGATCGGCGCCTCGCAGGCGGCGCGACATTCATCGATTTCCAGACCGAACCGTCCCGCTACAAGCACTGGAAGCTCGCGGTCGATGGCGACGTCGCGACGCTGACCATGGACGTCGACGAGAATGGCGGCCTGTTCGAGGGCTACCTGCTCAAGCTCAATTCCTACGATCTCGGCGTCGATATCGAGCTTGCGGATGCGATCCAGCGCCTGCGCTTCGAGCATCCCGAGGTGAAGGTCGTGGTGATGCGCTCCGCCAAGAACCGCGTGTTCTGCGCCGGCGCCAACATCCGCATGCTCGCGGGCTCGACCCATGCCCACAAGGTGAACTTCTGCAAGTTCACCAACGAGACCCGCAACGGCATGGAGGATTCGTCCGAGAATTCCGGCCAGCGCTTCATCACCGTGGTGAACGGCTCGGCGGCCGGCGGCGGCTATGAGCTCGCGCTCGCCACCGACCACATCATCCTGGCCGATGACGGTGCGTCGTCTGTCGCTCTGCCCGAAGTGCCGCTGCTCGCGGTGCTGCCGGGCACCGGCGGCCTCACCCGCGTCGTCGACAAGCGCAAGGTGCGCCGCGACCACGCCGACTTCTTCTGCACCATCGAGGAAGGCGTGAAGGGCAAGCGCGCCGTGCAATGGCGCCTCGTCGACGAGATCGCGCCGAACTCGAAGCTCGAAGGCAAGATCGCCGAGCGCACCAAGGAGTTCGCGGCCGCATCGAAGCGCAAGGGCAGCGGCAAGGGCATTGCGCTGTCCCCGCTCAAGCGCATCATCGGCGAGACCGGTATCCAATACGGCTTCGTCAGCGTCGATATCGACCGCGCCGCGCGCATTGCGACCATCTCGATCAAGGCCCCCGAGGCCGCGTCGCCCGCCGATATCGACGGCATGATGGCGCAGGGCGCCTCGTTCTGGCCGCTGCAGGTCGCGCGCGAGCTCGACGATGCCATCCTTCACTTGCGCATCAACGAGCTCGAGATCGCCATGCTCGTCTTCAAGAGCCATGGCGACCGCGCCCATGTGCTCGCGCACGACGCGTTCCTCGAAGCCAACAAGGCGCACTGGCTGGTCAACGAGATCAGGCATTACTGGAAGCGCGTGCTCAAACGCATCGACGTCACCTCGCGCACGCTGGTGACGCTGGTCGAGCCCGGCTCCTGCTTTGCCGGCACGCTGGCCGAGCTCGTGTTCGCCGCCGATCGCTCCTACATGCTGATCGGGACGCGCCAGGGCGACAACCGCCCGCCGCCGTCGATCGAGCTCTCAGCGATGAATTTCGGCCCGTACCCGATGAGCCACGGGCTGACGCGTCTGGAATCGCGCTTCCAGGCCGATCCGTCCGACGTCGAGCGCGCGGAAGCAACGCTCGGCACCGCCCTCGACGCCGAGCAGGCGGAAGAGCTCGGCCTCGTCACCTTCGCGCTCGACGACATCGACTGGGACGACGAGGTTCGCGTGTTCCTCGAGGAGCGCGCCAGCTTCTCGCCCGACAGCCTCACCGGCATGGAAGCGAGCCTGCGCTTCGTCGGCCCGGAGACGATGGAATCAAAGATCTTCGCGCGCCTCACCGCCTGGCAGAACTGGATCTTCCAGCGCCCCAACGCCGTCGGCGAGGAAGGCGCGCTGCGCCGCTACGGTAGCGGCCAGAAGCCGAAATTCGATATGACGCGGGTGTAACGACTTTCGTGTCCCGGGCGCGGCGCAGCGCGAAGCGGTGCGACGCAGAACCGGGACCCACACAGACCGAGCAACAGGTCCCGGCTCAGCAGTGCAGCACTTCGCGCCGCACTGCATCCGGGACACGAGACCGATCAAGGAGCACGGCCATGAACATGAACATCATGAACGTCGACTACTCGACCAAAATTCCCAACAACGTGAATCTCGCCGAAGACCGCCAGGTGCTCAAGGCGCTGGAAGGCTGGCATCCCGGCTACATGGACTGGTGGAGCGACATGGGGCCGGAAGGCTTCCAGGAGTCGCTGGTTTACCTGCGCACCGCTTACTCCGTCGATCCGCGCGGCTGGGCCAAGTTCGACTATGTCCGCATGCCCGAATATCGCTGGGGCATTCTCCTTGCGCCCCAGGAAGAAAATCGCGTCGTGCCGTTTGGCGAGCATTACGGCGAGCCGGCCTGGCAGGAAGTGCCGGGCGAGCATCGCGCCATGCTGCGTCGCCTGATCGTGATCCAGGGCGACACCGAGCCCGCCTCGGTCGAGCAGCAGCGCCATCTCGGCAAGACCGCGCCCTCGCTCTACGACATGCGCAACCTGTTCCAGGTCAATGTCGAGGAAGGCCGCCATCTCTGGGCGATGGTCTATCTGCTGCAGAAGTATTTCGGCCGCGACGGACGTGAGGAAGCCGATGATCTGCTGCGCCGCCGCTCGGGCGATGCCGACGCACCGCGCATGTTGGGCGCCTTCAACGAAGCGACGCCGGACTGGCTGTCCTTCTTCATGTTCACCTATTTCACCGACCGCGACGGCAAGATGCAGCTGCACTCGCTGGCGCAGTCGGGCTTCGATCCGCTGTCGCGCACCTGTCGCTTCATGCTCACGGAAGAAGCGCACCACATGTTCGTCGGCGAGACCGGCATCACCCGCGTCGTGCAGCGCACCTGTGACGCCATGCGCGAAGCCGGCATCACGGATCCGACCGATATCGCCAAGGTCCGTGCGCTCGGCGTCATCGATCTGCCGACCATCCAGAAGAAGCTGAACCTGCACTACACGCTGTCTCTTGATCTCTTTGGCTCGGAAGTCTCGACCAACGCGGCCAATGCCTTCAACGCCGGCATCAAGGGGCGCTATCACGAGACCCAGATCGAGGACGACCACCAGCTCAAGAACGCCACCTATCCGGTGCTCAAGTTCATCAATGGTGAGATCAAGCTGGTCGACGAGCCGGCGCTGACCGCGCTCAACATGCGCCTGCGTGACGATTACAGCCAGGATTGCGTCAAGGGTATGCTGCGCTGGAACAAGGTGATCTCGACCGCCGGCTACGACTTCAAGCTGACGCTGCCCAACGTCGCCTTCCACCGCCACATCGGCGAGTTCAAGGACGTGCACGCGACGCCCGACGGCATCCTGATCGACGATGCCACCTGGGCGAAGCGCAAGGACGAATGGCTGCCCTCGACCGCGGATGGCGACTTCATCACCTCGTTGATGCAGCCCGTCACCGAGACCGGCAAGTTCGCCTCCTGGATCTCGCCGCCGAAAGTCGGCATCGACAACAAGCCGGGCGATTTCGAGTACGTGAAGATCGAGTCGTAACGGCTGCTAGCGAAGCGCAATGGCCGCGCCACACACTCACTGTCATCGCCCGGCTTGACCGGGCGATCCAGTATTCCAGAGACGGTCGTGATAGAGTCGAGAGGCCGCGGCGTACTGGATGCCCCGGTCAAGCCGGGGCATGACAGCGGAGTTTGAAACGGCGGCCTACCCCGCAATCTCCAGCCCGGCATTCGCGTACACCACGCCGCCGTCGACGGCGATGGTGTTGCCGACTACGTAATCGCCCGCGCGCGAGGCGAGATAGATCGCCACACCCGCCATGTCCTCGTCGGTTCCGATCCGCCGTGCCGGAATGCGCTTTGCGACCTCGTCCGCGTGGTCGCGCGCGGCGCGATTCATGTCGGACTTGAACGCGCCCGGCGCGATCGCGGTGACGTTGATGTTGTCCTTGACCAGCTTCGTCGCCATGCGCCGTGTCAGATGGATCACCGCGGCCTTGCTGGCGGCGTAGGAGTAGGTCTCGCTCGGATTGACGAAGATGCCGTCGACCGAGGCGATGTTGATGACCTTCGCCGGCCGCTCCGTGCTGGCTGCCGCGCGCAGCGGCTTCGCCAGCGCCTTGGTCAGGAAGAACAGCGACTTGACGTTGAGGTCCATCACCTTGTCCCAGCCGCTCTCGGGGAATTCGTCGAACTCGGCGCCCCAGGCGGCGCCCGCATTGTTGA
This sequence comes from Bradyrhizobium liaoningense, assembly GCF_018130825.1. Classification (GTDB taxonomy): domain Bacteria; phylum Pseudomonadota; class Alphaproteobacteria; order Rhizobiales; family Xanthobacteraceae; genus Bradyrhizobium; species Bradyrhizobium liaoningense_B. The sequence continues at coordinate 466,077 of NZ_JAFCJS010000003.1, forward strand.
CGAGGATGTCGAGCTTCGGCTCCAGCCTGATGATTTCGCCGGCGCCTGTTGCAGCCTTCGACGGTGGAGATGTCGATCGGCAGCGCGATGCACTCGCCGTCATATTGCGCGGTGAGCTCTTGCGCGGTCGCCTCGCACGGTCCGGCCTTGCGTGCGGTGATGTAGACCTTCGCAGCTCCAGCGCTGAGGTATCCCGCCGCGATCATCTTGCCGATGCCGCGCGAGCCGCCGGTCACGAGTGCGATGCGGCCTTTGAGCGAGAACAGATCGTTGAACATGGTACCTCCCTTGGTTGACGCCCGTTGTGGGCGGGGCGGGCAGGGGAGTCAAGGAAGGGGCAGGAATCGGATGCGAGTGTATCGCGACGGCGGTCCAACTAACTCGGTGTCTTCCCGGCGAAGGCCGGGACCCATACCGCGTGATCTTTCGATTGCGATCGGTATTAATCCCGAACGACCAGCCTTCGCCAAACAGCTCCCTGTGGTTATGGGTCCCGGCGTTCGCCGGGACGACAGCGGAGATTGGAGGGACTACGCCGCCGCAATCCGGCGAAAGCCGTTCCACATCGCCGTTGCCGCGCCCGAGGTCAGCACCGGCAAAATCCGCGTGTCCTGGTAGTTGCCGTTGAGCGAGACGCGCGGCAGTGCGGTCATGTGGCCGGCATTCTCGGCGAACAGCATGCCGGGCCGCGTCGTCACCGCGGTCTTGAAGCCGGCGGAGGCGGCCAGGTTGAATTCGCGTTCGCCCGCGGCATCGCGGTCGCCATAGGGATAGGCGAAATGCAGCACGGGACGATCCAGCGCCTGCTCGATCCGCGTGCGGCTCACCGCCATCTCTTGCGCGGCGATCTCTTCCGCCTGCTTGGCGAGATTGCAATGGCTGATGGTGTGGGCGCCGATCGTGACCAGCGGATCGGCGGCGAACGCCTTCATCTCGTCCCAGGACAAGCAGAGGTCGCGGCACAGCGCTTCCATGTCGACGCCATGGCGGGTGCAGAGCGCTGCGATCTCGCGCGCCAGATCATGCTCGCCGGGCAGCGCGCGCAGCCAGTCGTGCAGGCGGTCGAACGCCGCCTGCTTCGCGGCCGGCGTCGTCGCATCCAGCCGCAGTGCGGAATTCCCGATTGTGACCTCGATCTGCTCGGCCCTGGCGATCGCGGCCTCCAGCGCGGTCCACCACAGCCGTCCGGTGCCTTCCGCAAAATCGCTGGCGACATAGACCGCCAAAGGCGCGTCAAATTCGCGCAGCACCGGCAGTGCATAGTCCAGATTGTCGCGATAGCCGTCGTCCAGCGTGAAGGCGGCGAAGCGGCGGTCGAACCGGCCCTGCGCCAACCGCTCATGCAGCTCGTCCATGCTGACGATGTCGATGTCGCGCGTGCGCAGATGGCTCAGCGTCGCACGGAGGAATTCAGGGGTGACTTCGAGGTGCCGGTTCGGCTGGAACGCATCCTCGCGGGCCGGCCGCACGTGATGCAGCATGAAAATGGCGCCGACGCCCGAGAGCAGCGGACGCAGCAAATGGTGCGCGCCACTGAAGTAGAGCGCCCCCAGCCCGGCGCGGATGACGTTGTTGCGCAGTTGTTTCATTGCAGGCTGGCGGACCCCCGGGCATTCCGCCCGCAACTCTAAGGAAGGACCCTTGAAGAAAAAGTTATTCCAATTGTCCACGCAGGGCCCTCGGAAGGGCATGATTTCCGGTTTGACAGCCCGCCAAGGGTTTGTTTTGTCTCCGGTTCCAGAGTTCGGGTCGTCGAATGCAGAAGCTTTTCAGGTGGGCCAGCAAATGGTGGCCGGGGTTGATTCCCCTGGCCGTCATGTGGGGATTTGCGGCCTGGAATAATACCTTGCCGGTCGAGGCGGATTTGTCCGCCCGCAGCTCGGCGGCGTTGAAGGATACCGTTCTGGACAAGACCCGGATCGCGGTGGACGGCCGCGACGTCAGTCTGGCCGCAGACGCCTTTTCCGAGGAGGGGCGTCGCGACGCGGTGATGGCGGTCGAGCTGGTCCCGGGCGTGCGCCTGGTTGACGACCGCACCCGCCTCGTTCCCGAGGCAAAACCCTTCGTCTGGAATGCCGAGCGCGACGTGGTGCGGGTGACGCTGTCGGGTTCCGCCCCTCTGCCGTCGATCAAGGCCCGCCTGACCGAGGCGGCGCGCAAGGAGGTCGGCGGCGTCGAGGTGGCCGATCAGATGGGTCTTGCGCGCGGCGCGCCGCCGCGCTTCGAGGCTGCCGCGACGCTGCTGCTCGACCAGATAGGCAAGCTCAAGGACGGCAAGATCACGATATCAGACACCAAGGTCAACCTGTCGGGCATGGCGCGTGAGCTCGGCGGTCGCGAAGCGATCGCGGCCGCGCTGAAGAATTTGCCCGAGGGCTTCTCGATCGCCGCCAACGAGATCAAGGCGCCGCCCTACATCTTCCAGGCCTACAAGGATCCGGTCGCCGCGACCGTGACGCTGACCGGCTACGTCCCCGACAACAATGTCCACGCGGCGATCGGCACCAGCGCGTCGCGCAAGTTCTTTGGCGAAAAGGTCGTCGACAATCTCAAGGCCAGCATCGGCGCGCCCGCCTCGTTCAATCCCGCCGTGGTCGCAGCGCTCGGGGCACTGTCGCGGCTGTCGACCGGCACGCTCGTGGTCTCCGACCGCGAGGTGAAGCTGTCGGGCGATGCGCTCTATGAAGGCGCCGCCAACGACATCCGCGCCGGCCTCGGCAAGGATTTCCCGAAGACCTGGCAGTACAAGCCGGAGATCACGGTGAAGCCGGCGGCGGGCCCGGTGGACGGCACGGTCTGCCAGCAATTGTTCTCCGAGCTTCTGGGCAAGGGCAAGATCCGCTTCGCGGCCAAGCGCGCCGACATCGATCCGGATTCCGCCGGCATCCTCGACCATCTGATCGAGACGGCGCTACGCTGCCCCAACGCCAATATCGAGGTCGCGGGCCACACCGATGCCGACGGCGAGGATTCGTTCAACCAGGCGCTCTCCGAGAAGCGGGCGCAGGCGGTGATCGACTATCTGGTCAAGGCCGGCCTGCCCGCCAGCCGCTTCAGCGCGGTCGGCTATGGTGCAACGCAGCCCGTTGCCGGTAACGACACCGACGACGGCAAGGCCCAGAACCGTCGCATCGAATTTCTGGTGAGGTGACGATGCCCTATCTCGTCTCGTTCCATATGGGCTGGCTGATCGGCTCGGTGCTGCTGGGCTTCTGCATGGGCTGGATTTCGGTGGTCCAGCGCGGCAACGGCACCTCGAAGGTCACCGCGCGCTGGCTCGCCTTGCTCGCCGCGGGCCTGGTCGCGGCCTCATTCGCGCATGTGGTCCCCGGCCGCTTCGGCTATTGGCTCGACCTCGGCCTGATCATGTTCGCCTGCTACCTGGTCGGCTGCACCATCGGTGCCTGGCTGCGCGACCGGGTGGTCGCGCGCACCGCGCCGCCCGCCGCTCTGTGATGTTGCTATGCACCCTGACCATTGCGTCAGCAGGCGCCTCCGACACATCCGAAATCCGTGAACGGGCTCCGGAATGTCCCCCTCTTTCAACCGGCCGGCGCGGCCCATAGATTGATTTCGACTTAAGGCGTGAAGGAACATTGTGCGGCCGAAATCATCAAAACTTCATGGCGACTGCGCAGGATTGCCGCGGAGATTCGCGTCAAGCCTTGCCGCCGAAAGCGCCAAACCGTGCATCCGGAGCTCGCAACCTGCCTAAAACATTGAAGGCACGTGTTTTTGTTCGAATTGCCGAATTCCACTCCGCGCCAAAACGCGCTAGTGGAGAGGCGGGGGGCGTGCGCGATGCCGGAGCCGGCGGTGAGGGGCCGTCGAGTGCCTGTGCGTCGTTCGCCTGTTCGCCGGCCGTCCTGGCCGTTGAAGCGTTGTTCGAGGTCTAGATGCTGGAAGCCATACGCAGGGCGATGACGTTTCTGCGCCAGAAGCAAATCCTGCATAAGCTTGGAGTTGTGATCAGCGTCGCGGTGATCGGCATCGCTTGCTATGTGCTCTACCACATGCTGCGCGGCATCGATGTCAACGAGGTCCTCGAAGCGATCAAGAGCACCGAGCCGAGCCAGATTGCGATGGCCGCGCTGTTCGTCGCCGCCGGCTATTTCACCCTGACCTTCTACGACCTGTTCGCCACGCGCGCGATCGGTCACGCCCACGTGCCCTACCGCATCAACGCGCTCGCCGCCTTCACCAGCTATTCGATCGGCCACAATGTCGGCGCCAGCGTCTTCACCGGCGGTGCGGTGCGCTATCGCATCTATTCGGCCTACGGCCTCAACGCGATCGACGTCGCGAAGATCTGCTTCCTTGCCGGCCTGACCTTCTGGCTCGGCAATGCCGCCGTGCTCGGCCTCGGCATCTCCTACCATCCGGAGGCGGCGGCCTCGATCGACCAGCTTCCGCCCTGGCTGAATCGGACGCTGGCGTTGATGATCATCGTGGCGCTGGTCGCCTATGTGGTCTGGGTCTGGACCCAGCCGCGCGTGGTCGGCCGCGGGCCCTGGACCGTGGTGCTGCCGGGCGGGCCTCTGACGCTGCTCCAGATCGCGATCGGCATCATCGACCTCGGCTTCTGCGCGCTGGCGATGTACGTGCTGGTTCCGGACGAGCCCAATCTCGGCTTCGTCGTGGTCGCGGTGATCTTCGTGTCCGCCACCCTGCTCGGCTTTGCCAGCCACTCGCCCGGGGGCCTCGGCGTGTTCGACGCCGCGATGCTGGTCGGCCTCTGGCAGATGGACCGGGAGGAGCTGCTCGGCGGCATGCTCCTGTTCCGCGTGCTCTATTATCTGTCCCCCTTCGTCATATCTGTAATCTTGCTGACGTTTCGCGAAGTTATAATCGGTGCCCGATCGAAGCGCTTGCAGCAGGCGGCGCTCAAGCTCGACCCCGGCCCGGCGCCTGAAGCCGCCTATGTGAGAGAGCGCCGCGACGGCGGCGTCTGACCGGCGCCAGGCCCTTAAAGACAAGGCCGTTAGGACACGTCCTCCAGGAGAAGCCCGCCCGATGGCGATCGACGCCCCTTCTTCTCCCGCTGCCCAGCCCTGGTCCGACCGGCTGCGGCACTCCACCATCATCCTGATCGCCGCGGCGCTGGCGCTGTCGGTGGTGGTCTCGCTCGGGGAATTGTCGGTGCTGCACGCCATTGCCGTGTTCCTCTGCATTGCCGCCGCAGCGCTGATCCCGTGGCGCCTGCACGATCCCGCCGCCTCGCGCGACGATGTCAGGCGCATCAATCCGGTCGAGGGCGCCGCGGTGGCCGCGGTGGTCGCCGGCATGCCGGATCCGGCTGTGCTGCTCGACCGTGCCGGCCGCGTCATCCATCTCAATGCCGCAGCCGCCCAGCTCGCGCCGGCGCTGCGCCGGAACGAGCTGGCCCAGTTCGCGCTACGCTCGCCGGAGATCATCACGGCGCTGCGCGAGTCGATCGCGACCACCGAGCCGCGGCGCGCGACCTATCTCGACCACGTCCCGGTCGATCGCTGGATGGAGCTGATCATCACGCCGGTGCCGGTGCCGACCACCTTCGGCGGTGCCGACAAATGCATGCTGATGACGTTCCACGACCAGACGCCGCTGCGCCGGGTCGAGGAGATGCGCGCCGACTTCGTCGCCAATGCCAGCCACGAGCTGCGTACGCCGCTCGCTGCGCTGTCGGGTTTCATCGACACGCTACAGGGCCAGGCCAAGGACGATCCCAAGGCGCGGGAACGCTTCCTCGGCATCATGCACAACCAGGCCACCCGCATGGCGCGCCTGATCGACGATCTGCTGTCGCTGTCGCGGGTCGAGCTGTCGGCCCATGTCCGGCCCGACACCCTGGTCGATCTCTTGCCGATCATCCGCCAGGTCGCCGACGGGCTGGAGCCGCTGGCGCGCGAGCGCCAGGTCGAGGTCGAGATCCATCTGCCGGAGCCGCCGGTGATGATCGCGGGCGACCGCGAGGAGCTGCTCCGCCTGTTCGAGAACCTGATCGAAAACGCGCTCAAATACGGCGCCTCGGGCGGACGCGTCATCGTGTCGCTGACCTCGAGCGCCGCCGCTGACGGAACTCAGGAAATCCGGGTCATGGTCCGCGATTTTGGCCCCGGCATCGCGCCCGAGCACCTGCCGCGGCTGACCGAGCGGTTCTACCGGGTCGACGTCGGCGACAGCCGCTCGCAGGGCGGCACCGGGCTTGGATTATCGCTGGTGAAACATATTCTTAACCGTCATCGCGGCCGGCTTTTGATCGAAAGCGTGCCCCGGCAGGGGGCGACCTTCACCGCCTGTTTTCCCCAGGCGAAGACCCCGACACAGGCCTGAAATCCAAGCGATTCCAGTCGCTTGGCGGTGTCATCCGACTGTCACGAAACCTTCGTAAAAGCACAGCCGACCGCTCCTAAAGGGGCGGCGCGGGGAGCGCGATCGGGCGCGGATGGCGCTTCGCTCCCCTGTATGGAGACCAGCATGAATTTCATCAAAACGATCGTCGCTGCCGGCTTGGTCGCCGCAACGACGACGGCGGCCTTTGCTGCCGATATCACGGGTGCCGGTGCGACCTTCCCGTTCCCGATCTATTCCAAATGGGCTGACGCCTACAAGAAGGAGACCGGCAACGGTCTGAACTACCAGTCGATCGGCTCGGGCGGCGGCATCAAGCAGATCCAGGCCAAGACCGTGACCTTCGGCGCCAGCGATGCGCCGCTCAAGGCCGAGCAGCTCGAGAAGGACGGCCTCGTCCAGTGGCCGATGGTGATGGGCGCCATCGTTCCCGTCGTCAACATCGAGGGTGTGAAGCCCGGCGAGATGGTGTTCGACGGCGAGACGCTGGCCAGCATCTATCTCGGCAAGATCACCAAGTGGGACGACGCCGCGATCAAGAAGCTCAATCCGAACGTGAAGCTGCCCTCGGAGGCGATCACGGTGGTCCGCCGCTCGGACGGTTCGGGCACCACCTTCAACTTCACCAACTATCTCGCCAAGGCCAGCGCGGACTGGAAGAGCAAGGTCGGCGAGGGCACCGCCGTCGAGTGGCCGGTCGGCGTCGGCGCCAAGGGCAACGAAGGCGTGTCGGGCAACATCAGCCAGACCAAGAACTCGATCGGCTATGTCGAGTACGCCTACGCCAAGCAGAACAAGTTGACCTACACCGGTCTCGTCAACAAGGCCGGCAAGCCGGTGCAGCCGACCGTCGAAGCCTTCCAGGCGGCTGCCTCCAATGCCGACTGGGCCAAGGCTCCCGGCTACTACGTCATCCTGACCGACCAGCCCGGCGACAAGTCCTGGCCGATCACCGCCGCGACCTTCATCCTCATGCACAAGGACGCCACCGACAAGGCGGCCTCGCAGGAAGCCATCAAGTTCTTCCGCTGGGCCTTCAAGAACGGCGGCAAGGCGGCTGAGGAGCTCGACTACATCCCGATGCCCGAAGGCGTCGTGACCCTGATCGAGAAGACCTGGGCTGCCGAGATCAAGAGCTAAGCAAGCTGTCGTGTCCCGGACGCGCTGCAGCGTGAAACGCTGCGGCGCAGAGCCGGGACCCACAAGAACGGCGCCCCGGATCAGCGTCGCACCTCATCCGGGGCACGGGGCCAAAAACAAGCGTATATAAACTGGTACAGGGGATCGGCGTGGCAGAGATGGCCGTTCAGAGCGATATCGTCGACGACGCCGGACCGTATGATCGCGCCAAGGCCTTGAGCGCGTTTAAGCTCGGCGACGTCACCTTCTACTGGATCACACGGCTGTCCGCGATTTCGGTGCTGCTGATCCTCGGCGGCATCATCATCTCGCTGATCGTCGGCGCCTTCCCGGCGATGAAGGAATACGGCATCTCCTTCCTGTGGACGCAGCGCTGGGCGCCGTCGGCCGATCCGCCCGTACTGGGTGCGCTCGGGCCGATGTACGGCACGCTGGTCACCTCCTTCATCGCGATGCTGATCGCCATCCCGGTTGGTCTCGGCATTGCGATCTTCCTCACCGAGCTGTGCCCGCAATGGCTGCGCCGCCCGATCGGCATGGCGGTCGAGCTGCTCGCCGGCATTCCCTCGATCATCTACGGCATGTGGGGCTTCTTCGTGCTCGGCCCGTTCCTGGCCAACACCTTCCAGCCCTTCATGATCAAGATCTTCGACGGCGTTCCCGTCCTGGGCGCGATCTTCGCAGGTCCGCCGTCCTATCTCAGCCTGTTCAATGCGGCGCTGATCCTCGCCATCATGGTGCTGCCCTTCATCACCTCGATCTCGGTCGACGTGTTCAAGACCGTGCCGCCGGTGCTGAAAGAGGCCGCCTACGGCGTCGGCTGCACCACCTGGGAGGTCGTCCGCAGCGTGGTGATCCCCTACACCCGCGTCGGCATCATCGGCGGCGTCATGCTGGCGCTGGGCCGCGCGCTCGGCGAGACCATGGCGGTGACCTTCATCATCGGCAACTCGTTCCGGATCTCCTCCTCGATCTTCGCCCCGGGCACCACGATCTCCGCGGCGATCGCATCCGAGTTCGCCGAGAGCGACGGCCTGCACCAGTCCGGCCTGATCCTGCTCGGTCTGCTGCTGTTCGTGCTGACGTTCTTCGTGCTCGCAGCCGCGCGGCTGATGCTGCTGCGTCTCGAAAAGAAGGCGGGGAAGTGACATGAACCCGATCTACGCACGCCGCCGCCGCAAGGACATTGTGATCCGCGGGCTCTGCATTGCCGCCGCCGCCTTCGGCGTCACCTGGCTCGCGCTGATCCTGATCACGCTGCTCTATAACGGCCTGTCCGGCCTGAACCTCGAGATCTTCGTCGCCGACACGCCGCCTCCGGGCTCGACCGAAGGCGGCCTGCGCAACGCGATCGTCGGCTCGATCATCATGACCGTGCTCGGCGTCGGCATCGGCGCGCCGCTCGGCCTGTTCGCCGGCACCTATCTCGCCGAGTACGGCCGCAACGACCGCCTGACCTCGGTGATCCGCTTCATCAACGACATCCTGCTCTCGGCGCCCTCGATCATCATCGGCCTGTTCATCTACGGCGCGGTGGTGGTGCCGATGCGCGGCTTCTCGGCCATTGCGGGCGCACTCGCGCTCGCCGTGATCGTGATCCCCGTGGTGCTGCGCACGACCGAGGACATGCTGCTCCTGGTGCCGAACGCGCTGCGCGAGGCGGCCTCCGCGCTCGGCCTGCCGCGCTCGCTGGTGATCAAGCGCATCGCCTATCGTGCGGCCCGATCGGGTCTCATCACCGGCGTGCTGCTCGCCACCGCCCGCGTCGCCGGCGAGACCGCGCCGCTGCTCTTCACCGCGCTGTCGAACCAGTTCTTCAGCCTCGGCCTGAACAAGACGATGGCGAACCTGCCGGTCACCATCAACAACTTCGTGCAGAGCCCCTACGCCTATTGGAAGCAGCTCGCCTGGAGCGGTGCGCTGCTGATCACGATCACCGTGCTTGCCCTGAACATTGGCGCGCGCATCCTCGGCGCCGAGAGGACTGCAAAATGACCGACCTTTCCGTATCCGTGAGTTCCAACGCCCATCTGGCCTCGCAGCCGCTTCCGGAAGCGCCCGCCAAGGTGACGGTGCGCAACCTCAACTTCTATTACGGCGAGCACCACGCGCTGAAGAACATCAACCTGACGCTCGGCACCAACCGCGTCACCGCGTTCATCGGGCCGTCGGGCTGCGGCAAGTCGACCCTGCTGCGCATCTTCAACCGGATGTACGACCTCTATCCGGGCCAGCGCGTCACCGGTCAGCTGATGCTCGACCAGACCAACATCCTCGACCCCAAGCTGGACCTGAACCTGCTGCGCGCCCGCGTCGGCATGGTGTTCCAGAAGCCGACGCCGTTCCCGATGACGATCTATGAGAACATCGCCTTCGGCATCCGCCTCTATGAGAAGATCTCGAAGTCCGAGATGGACGACCGTGTCGAGAAGGCGCTGCGCGGCGGCGCGCTGTGGAACGAGGTCAAGGACAAGCTCAACGCCTCGGGCCTGTCGCTCTCGGGTGGCCAGCAGCAGCGCCTCTGCATCGCGCGCACCGTCGCGGTGCGTCCTGAGGTGATCTTGTTCGACGAGCCCTGCTCGGCGCTCGACCCGATCTCGACCGCCAAGGTCGAGGAGCTGATCCAGGAACTGTCCGAGAACTACACGATCGCGATCGTCACCCACAACATGCAGCAGGCGGCGCGCGTCTCGGACAAGACCGCCTTCATGTATCTCGGCGAGCTGATCGAGTTCGACGACACCAGCAAGATCTTCACGTCGCCGAGCGATCGGCGCACGCAGGATTACATCACCGGCCGGTTCGGCTGAGGAGACGGGACATGGGTACTGAACATACCGCAAAGGCCTTCGACACCGACCTCCAGGAGCTCACCCGCCTGGTCGCCGAGATGGGCGGCATCGCCGAGCGCATGATCGTCGATTCCGTCGGCGCGCTGATCCGCCGCGACGTCGCGCTCGGCCAGCGCGTCGTCACCACCGACGCCGATCTCGACGCGCTCCAGAAGCGCATCGAGGAGCGCGCCGTGCTCACCATCGCCCGCCGCCAGCCGATGGCGGTGGATCTGCGCGAGATCGTCGGCGCCATGCGCGTTGCGACCGATCTCGAGCGCATCGGCGACCTCGCCAAGAACATGGGCAAGCGCGTCGCCGCTCTGGAGACCGATTTCCATCCGCTGAAGCTGTTCCGCGGCCTGGAACACATGACCGACCTCGTGCAGCAGCAGGTCAAGTCGGTGCTGGACGCCTATGCCGCGCACGATCTGCCGGCGGCGATGGCGGTGTGGAAGGGCGATGAGGAAGTCGACGCCATCTGCACCTCGCTGTTCCGCGAGCTCCTCACCTACATGATGGAGGATCCGCGCAACATCTCGTTCTGCATCCATTTGATGTTCTGCGCCAAGAACATCGAGCGGATCGGCGACCACGCCACCAACATCGCCGAGACCGTGTTCTACATGATCGAGGGCCAGGCCATCACCGACAAGCGGCCGAAGGGCGACATGACGACCTTCGCCACGACGGTCCCGAATACCTGAAGACTCAAGGAGCGACGAGCCGATGGGCGCACGCATTATGGTGGTTGAGGACGAGGAAGCTCTCACCGAGCTTCTCCGCTACAACCTCGAAGGCGACGGCTATGACGTCGAGACGGTGATGCGCGGCGACGACGCCGACACCCGCCTCAAGGAGCATATCCCCGATCTGATCGTGCTCGACTGGATGCTGCCGGGCCTCTCGGGCATCGAGCTGTGTCGGCGGCTGCGCACCCGTCCCGAGACCAAGCAGCTTCCGATCATCATGCTCACCGCGCGCGGCGAGGAGAGCGAGCGGGTGCGCGGGCTTGCCACCGGCGCCGACGATTACATCGTCAAGCCGTTCTCGGTGCCGGAGCTGCTGGCGCGGGTGAAGGGCCTCCTGCGGCGCGCCAGCCCCGAGCGGCTCGCCACCGTGCTCGCCTATGGCGACATCGAGCTCGACCGCGAGAAGCGCCGCGTGGCGCGCTCGGGCCGGCCGATCGATCTCGGTCCGACCGAATATCGCCTCTTGGAGTTCTTCCTGGAGCATCCCGGCCGCGTGTTCTCGCGCGAGCAGCTGCTCGACAGCGTCTGGGGCCGCGACATCTACATCGACGAGCGCACTGTCGACGTTCATATCGGCCGCCTGCGCAAGCTGCTCAATCTCGGCCGCGAGCAGGACCCGATCCGCACCGTCCGCGGCGCCGGCTATGCGCTCGACGACCGCTTCGCGAAGGCCGAGCAGACGTAAGGTTTGCGAGCTATTGCCGCAACATTGGTGTCGTCCCGGCCTAGTGCGCAATTGCGCACGGGGGCCGGGACACATAACCCCAGGGCGTAATTTGTTGTGCAAAGAGGGTAACTCCGGGTCTTTGTAACCACATCTGCCGGTGGTTATGGGTCCCGGCCCCCGTGCGCAATTGCGCACTAGGCCGGGACGACAGCGGAGTGTGTTGAGCCGTCGCCATGCGACGGCTGCTTCTTGATCTCAGAACAAACTTAGCGCGTGCCCGGCTTCGCCGGCGCGCGACGGCGGTCCGCCGCGGGCTGATAGGCCACGCGCGAGTGCTGGGCGCAGTAGGGCAGGCCGGAGAGCGCCTTGCCGCCGCAGAAGAAGAAATCCGGGCTCGAGGGATCGCCGACCGGCCAGTGGCAGGTTGCCTCGTTCAATTCGAGCAGCGACAGCCGCTGGCTCATCGGCACCACGTTGTCGTAGGTGACAGGCTCCGCCTCGACCTCGACCTCGAAGGCCTGCGCCAGCGCGGTGTTGCCGCGCGCAATGGGGCGGCTGACCCTCATCATGTGCTGAGCGGGACGCGCCTTGCGCGGCCGGGGAGCTGCCGATGAGGGGCTCTTGGCGCGGCCGGACAGGCCGAGCCTGTGCACCTTGCCGATCACGGCATTACGGGTCACGTTGCCGAGCTCGGCTGCGATCTGGCTGGCCGACAATCCGGCCTCCCAGAGCTTTTTCAGCTGCTCGACGCGATCGTCGGACCAGGTCAAAACCGTCATTGCACCCTCTTCCCTCGCCGTGCGGCTGCCGTCCTGGCGCCTTGCGGCGAATGCCTAAGCCTCGAAAAACCCGTGCCGCCAGAATCCCTTAAGGCTCGCCGGGCGTAACCAGAACGCCCGAACGTTTACGCCGGTACATGAGGACTTAGAGGATCAGAACTGCTGCACGAGATGTCGTATCTGACAAGCCAAACGCTACAATATGGCGTGACTCACGCGCAAGAGTCAGCCGACTCGCTTCCACATGTTCCGTGGCAAAAACCCTGCAAATCCGGCACCGCAAGACTACGGATTCAGCGTTTCGCGAGGCTTTCGGGCGGCATTGACACCCGTTCTCCCCGGCATAAGATAGTGTCACGTGCCGCCCTTAAAAGGCGGCACGTTTCGTTTTCCGGGCCGGTTGATGGTGCGCTGCGTGAGCGCGTTCAGGCCGTCCGCAACATCAAGTGATCGTCATGACGAACAGCGCCGCGCCGCATTTGCTCCCCGTCTTCGCCAGGGCCGACCTCGGTTTCGAGCGCGGCGAAGGCTGCTGGCTGATCGCGACCAATGGCGAGCGCTATCTCGATTTCACCTCCGGCGTCGCGGTGAACGCGCTCGGCCACGCCCATCCCGCGCTGGTCAAGGCGTTGCAGGAGCAGGCGACAAAACTCTGGCACATGTCGAACCTGTTCCAGAGCCCGGACGGCGAGAAGCTCGCCGCACGTCTGTGCAATGAGAGCTTCGCGGACCTCGTGTTCTTCTGCAATTCCGGCGCCGAAGCGCTGGAAGGCGTGATCAAGCTGGTCCGCCATCATCACTTCTCCAAGGGCCATCCGGAGCGCTACCGCATCATCACCTTCGAGGGTGCCTTCCATGGCCGCACGCTGGCGACGCTGGCTGCGACGGGATCGGCAAAATATCTCGAAGGGTTCGGTCCGCCGATGGATGGCTTCGACCAGGTGCCGCACGGTGACATCGAAGCCGTGAAGAAGGCGATCGGTCCGCAGACCGCCGGCATCCTGGTCGAGCCGATCCAGGGTGAGGGCGGTGTGCGCTCGTCGACGCCGGCCTTCCTCAAGGCACTGCGCCAGCTCTGCGACGAGAAGGGCCTGCTGCTCGCCTTCGACGAGGTGCAGACCGGCATGGGCCGCACCGGCGATCTCTTCGCCCATCGGCGCACCGGCGTCACACCCGACGTGATGTCGCTGGCCAAGGCGCTCGGCGGTGGCTTCCCGATCGGCGCGATCCTGGCGACCGCGGAGGCGGCGTCCGGCATGGGACCCGGCTCGCACGGCTCGACTTTCGGCGGCAATCCGCTGGCGATCTCGGCTGCGAATGCCGTGCTCGACGTCATGCTCAAGCCCGGCTTCTTCGACCACGTGCAGAAGATGTCGCTGCTGCTCAAGCAGAAGCTCGCCTCCGTGATCGACCGTCATCCCGACGTCGTCAGCGAGGTGCGTGGCGAGGGCCTCTTGATCGGCATCAAGGCCGTCGTGCCCTCGGGCGATCTCGTTGCGGCCTTGCGAAATGAGAAGCTGCTCACCGTTGGCGCCGGCGACAATGTCGTGCGTTTCCTGCCCCCTTTGATCGTCACCGAAGCCGAGATCGAGGACAGCGTCGCGCGGTTAGAGCGCGCCTGCGCTGCGATCTCGTCCAGTCAGACCAAGCGGGCGGCAAGCTGATGAGCAAGTCCCCGAAGCACTTCCTGGATATCAACGAGCTGCCGTTGTCGGAGCTCAAGAGCATGCTCGACGCTTCGTCCGCCATGAAGGCGAAGCAGAAGGCGCATCAGCCGGTGAAGCCGCTCGAAGGCAAGACGCTGGCGATGATCTTCGAGCGTCCCTCGACGCGCACCCGCGTCTCGTTCGACGTCGCCATGCGCCAGCTCGGCGGCGAGCCCATCATGCTCACCGGCGCCGAGATGCAGCTCGGCCGCGGCGAGACCATCGCCGACACCGCGCGCGTGCTGTCGCGCTATGTCGACGCCATCATGATCCGCATCCTCAACCATGATGCGCTGCTGGAGCTCGCGGCGAACGCGACCGTGCCGGTCATCAACGGCCTGACGCGGCGCTCGCATCCCTGCCAGGTGATGGCGGACCTCCTGACCTATCAGGAGCATCGCGGCCCGATCGAGGGCCGGACGGTGGCCTGGACCGGCGACGACAACAACGTGCTGGCGTCCTGGGCGCATGCCGCCGAGCGCTTCAAATTCCAGCTCAATGTCGCAACTCCGCCGGAGCTTGCGCCGAAAAAGGTGATGCGCGACTGGATCAAGGCGACCGGTGCGCCGATCGTGCTCGGCACCGATCCCGAGGCCGCCGTGAAGGGCGCCGACTGCGTCGTCACCGACACCTGGGTGTCGATGGGCGACAAGGAAGGCGAGCACCGTCACAACGTGCTCAAGCCCTACCAGGTCAATTCGAAGCTGATGTCGCTGGCCAAGCCCGACGCGCTGTTCATGCACTGCCTGCCGGCCCATCGCGGCGAGGAAGTCACCGACGAGGTGATCGACGGCCCGCAATCGGTCGTGTTCGACGAGGCCGAAAACCGCCTGCACGCGCAGAAGGGCATTCTGGCCTGGTGCTTTGACGCGGTGAAGTAGCGCGGCGGAATCAGGTAAAATCGGGTCGTCGTCCTGGCTTTCGCCAGGACGACACCGAGTTTGTTGTTGTGCCTGCATGCGATCCATTCGCCGGAACTCACCCCTTCCATTCCCCGCCCACCGACCCCAGATAAAGCGCCATGGTTTTTCAATCCCCTGACATGAAAACCGGGCCTGAAGGCCCGGTTCGCGCGCCATCCGCCGTTCCGGTCGACGACGCCGTGCTGCCCTACGAGGTCGACGCACTCGACGTGCGCGGCCGCCTGGTGCGGCTTGGCCCTGCGCTCGACGACATCCTGACCAAGCACGATTATCCCGCGCCCGTCGGCAAGCTGCTCGGCGAGGCCATCGTGCTGGCGACGCTGCTCGGCTCGGCGTTGAAGTTCGAGGGTCGCTTCATCCTTCAGGCCCAGACCGATGGACCGGTCTCGTTCCTGGTCGTCGACTACAAGGCGCCGGACCATCTGCGCGCCTATGCCCGCTATGACGCCTCGCGCCTGGGCACGGCGAAGGATTCCGGTACGCTGCTCGGCCGCGGCCATCTCGCCATGACCATCGACCAGGGCCCCGACATGAGCCGCTACCAGGGCCTGGTCGCGCTCGAGGGCGGCAGCCTGGAAGATGCCGCTCACGAATATTTCCTGCGCTCCGAGCAGATCCCGACCAAGGTGCGCCTTGCGGTCGGCGAGGAGTGGCGCTCGAGCGACGGCGGCAAGCATCGCTGGCGTGCCGGCGGCATGCTGATGCAGTTCCTGCCGAAGGCGCCGGAGCGCGCGCGGCAGGCGGACCTGCATCCCGGCGATGCGCCCGATGGCGTCGAAGCGCACAGCGTTGCCGAGGATGATGCCTGGGTCGAGGCGCGCTCGCTGATCGAGACCGTCGAGGACGTCGAGCTGATCGATCCCGAGCTCTCCGGCGAGCGGCTGCTCTACCGCCTGTTCCACGAGCGCGGCGTGCGCGTGTTCAAGCCGCTGTCGCTGAAGGCGCAATGCTCCTGCTCGCGCGACGCGGTCGCCTCCATGCTGAAGAGTTTTTCGCCGGACGATCGCGCCGCCATGGTCAAGGACGATAAGGTCGAGGTCACCTGCGAGTTCTGCAGCTCGGTGTATCAGTTCACGCCGCACGAGGCGGGCGTCGAGGACGCGTAGGCGTCGCATGCAACGACGAGTTCGGGGAAGCTGTTTGCCAAGCCTCGGATATCGTAGGGTGGGCAAAGCGAAGCGTGCCCACGATCTCATGCCGTGATCGAAAATGGTGGGCACGGCGCTTTGCGCCTTTGCCCACCCTACGGCACCTGCGCTCGGGTGGCGCTAGTTCAACACCCGCTTATTATCCGGGCTGTCCAGCGAGAACGTCGGCACGTCGATCTCGAAGCGCTCGCCGGTTTCGCTGACCATCTGGTAGCGGCCGGTCATGAAGCCGGAGGCGGTCGTGAGCGGCACGCCGGAGGTGTATTCGAAGCGCTCGCCGGGGGCGAGCGTCGGCTGCTCGCCGACCACGCCTTCGCCCCTGACCTCCTGCTGGCGGCCGGTGGCGTCGGTGATGATCCAGTGTCGCGTCTTGAGCTGCACGGTCTCGTCGCCGGAATTGGTGATGACGATGGTGTACGACCAGAAATAGCGGGAGCGGTCGGCCGACGATTGCTCCGGAACAAAGTTCGGCTCGACGGTCACTTCGATCTGGCGGGTCACGGCGCGGTACATGGCTGCCATCATACCGAAATCCGGCGCCGGAACCAAACCCCGGAGGCGGTTTTGGCGACATCGTGCCGCCAGAATTGGCGAGGAAGTACACCCCCAAGGGGAGACACCCCGAAGACACCCCTATGTGATCCGGCCGCTTTGCGAGATGACGTCCGGACCGGTAAACTCCTTTAACGTCGCGATTTGGGTGAGGGTTCTTAGGCCCCGATGACCATTGCCGACCAAGTGACGGGATCGACCATCGCGGGAACCGCCAAGCCTGCGGAGCCGCGTGCGGCCGCCATCTCACTGCCCGCCATCGGCGAGCGCGAGCTCCGGCTCGACCTGTTCCGCGGGCTGGCGCTGTGGCTGATCTTCATCGACCATCTGCCGGCGAGCCTGCTGACCTGGTTCACGATCCGCAATTACGGCTTCAGCGACGCCACCGAGATCTTCATCTTCATCTCCGGCTACACCGCCGCCTTCGTCTACGGCCGCGCGATGCTGGAGAGCGGCGTCGTCATCGCCACCGCGCGCATCATGCGGCGGGTCTGGCAGATCTACGTCGCCCACGTCTTCCTGTTCACGATCTTCCTCGCCGAGATCTCCTATGTGGCGACCAGATTCGAGAACCCGCTCTACACCGAAGAGATGGGGATCATGGACTTCCTCAAGCAGCCCGACGTCACCATCGTGCAGGCGCTGCTGCTGCGCTTCCGTCCCGTCAACATGGACGTGCTGCCGCTGTATATCGTGTTGATGCTGGCGCTGCCCGTGATCCTGTGGTCGATGAAATGGAAGCCCGACGTCACGCTCGGCCTTTCCGTCGTACTCTACGCGGTGACCTGGGAATACGACCTCTACTTCTCCGCCTATCCGAACGGCTTCTGGGCCTTCAATCCGCTGGCCTGGCAATTGCTTTTCGTCTTCGGTGCATGGTGTGCGCTCGGAGGTGCGCGGCGCATGTCGCGTATTTTAGCGTCCCCGGTAACGATGTGGATCGCGATCGCCTATATCGTGGCGGCGTTCTACGTGACGCTGACCTGGTATCTGCCGCAGCTGTCCCATCTGATGCCGAAGCGGCTCGAGCAGTGGATGTATCCGATCGACAAGACCGATCTCGACGTTCTGCGCTTCACCCATTTCCTGGCGCTGGCCGCGCTCACCGTGCGCTTCCTGCCGCGGGACTGGCCGGGCCTGAAGTCGCCGTGGCTGCGGCCGCTGATCCTGTGCGGCCAGCATTCCCTCGAGATATTCTGCCTCGGCGTCTTCCTCGCCTTCGCCGGCCATTTCATCCTGGCCGAGGTCTCCGGCGGCGCCGCCATGCATGCGCTGATTAGTCTCTCCGGAATCCTGGTCATGTGGGGCGTTGCATGGGTGATTTCGTGGTACAAGCGCGTGGCTGACAAAAGCGGTGCGAAAACCAAAAACGCCGTCGGCAACGCCGATCTGGCGGGAGGGGGCTGATGAAGGCGAGGGTTCTCCTGAGCCTGATCCTGCTATGCGGTGGCCTCGCCGCGCCCCAGGCGCGCGCGGGCGATGCTGCGCCTGCCGCTCCGGCCGTGCCCGCGGCCTGCGAATTGCCGTCCTATCTGCTCACCAGTGAAAGCCAGCTTCCCAAGGTCGCCGATGCCGTCAAGGCGGGCAAGCCGCTCGAAATCCTGGTCATCGGCAGCCGCTCAACCGCGATTCCGGCCTCGGAGGATGCGTCCTATCCGGCGCGCATGCAGGCCATCCTGAAGGACAAGCTGCCGCCGTCGGAGGCCGTGCACGTCTCCGTAGAAATACAGAGCAAGAAAACGGCAGAGGAGGCGGCCGCCACCTTCGTTAAGCTGATGGAAGCAAAAAGGCCTACTTTGGTCATCTGGCAGACCGGGACCGTGGATGCTATCCGAGCCATCGATCCCGACGATTTTCGCGGCGCTGTAACCGAAGGGGTTGCCGCGCTGCAAAATGCAGGGGCTGACGTCGTGTTGATGAACTTGCAGTACAGCCCGCGCACGGAGACCATGATCTCGGTGCCGCCCTATCTCGACAATATGCGGGTGGTGGCGCAGGAGCACGACATCCCGCTGTTCGACCGTTTCGCGATCATGCGGCAGTGGAATGATCAGGGTCAGTTCGACCTGTTCAGCCCGTCCCGCGGGCCAGAGCTGGCGAAACAGGTCCATGATTGCCTTGGCCGGGCGTTGGCACAGTTCGTGTTTGACGCAGCCCATCTGGGGCCGGCCCAGCAGCAAAATTGAGGTCTAGCGTTAATGAGTTCTTTTTGCCCTTTTTTCCCGGCGGCACGGCTGGCTGTATCAGCAGCGGCAGCGCTGCTGTTGCTGACGCCGATGTCGCAGTCGCGCGCGCAGGTGCAAGCCGCGCCGGCGACGCAAGCGCCGGCGCAAACCGCTAATCCCGCTCCCGCATCGCCCGCCCAGACCACGGTCGCCGTGACGTCCCCCGAGCAGCGCGGCATCACCGCGCGCGCCATCGACAAGGTGAAGCAGGTCGCGAAGTCCGCCGGCGACATCTTCAGTCGCGTGCCCTGCCTGCCGCCGAAGGGCGGCTCGAAGACGATGGGCTCGCTGCCGCATGTCGCCGCCAAGCTCGTCGCCGGCAAGCCCGTCGTGATCGTCGCGTTCGGCTCGTCGTCGACCGCCGGCTATGGTGCGAGCTCCCCCGATTTCAACTATCCGAACCGTCTCGCCGCGCAGCTGCGCCGGCACTATCCGAGCGCCGACATCACCGTCATCAACGCAGGCGTCGGCGGCGAGGACGCGCCCGAGATGATGAAGCGTCTTCAGACGCAGGTGATCGACGTGCATCCGGACATGGTGATCTGGCAGGTCGGCACCAACGCCGTGCTGCGCAATCTCGATCCCGGCGACACCGCCAAGCTGGTCGAGGAGGGCATCTCCCACATCCAGGCCGCCGGCGGCGCCGACATCGTGCTGGTCGATCCGCAATATTCGCCGGCCGTCAACCAGCGCAAGGAGAGCGCCGGCAAGATGGTCAAGCTGCTCGGCAAGGTCGCCGAGCTGCGTCACGTCGGCATCTTCCCGCGCTTCGAGGTGATGCGCGACTGGCACGAGAACCAGTCGATCCCGGTCGAGAGCTTCGTCATCGCCGACGGCCTGCACATGAACGACTGGGGCTATGCCTGCTTCGCCCAGCTCCTCGGTGACGACATCATCCGCTCCGTCGGCCAGATCAAGTTAGGGGTGAACGTGCCGACGGATGTGAGGACGTATCGGCCGATGTAGCTCTGCTTTACCCTCCCCTGGAGGGAGAGGGTCGATCGCGCGCAGCGCGAGCGGGGTGGGGTGATCTCTCCATTCGGGCCGTGCCGTAGGGTGGGCAAAGGCGCGCTCTTCGCGCGCCGTGCCCACCATCTATCGGCATTGAGATCGTGATTGGTGGGCACGCTTCGCTTTGCCCACCCTACGAGACCTCGATCGCCTCACGCCTTCTCCAGCGCCGCCGTCAGATCCTCGATCAGATCATCCGCATGCTCCAGCCCCGCGGAGAAGCGGATGAATCCCTCGCTGATGCCGAGCGCGGCGCGGTCTTCCGGCTTGAGGCGCTGATGCGTCGTGGTGGCCGGATGCGTGACGAGGCTCTTGGCGTCGCCGAGATTGTTCGAGATCTTCGCAAGCTTCAGTTCGTTGAGCACGCGGAACGCCGCCGCCTTGCCGCCCTTCACCTCGAAGCCGACCAGCGTCGAGCCGCCGCGCATCTGCTTCTTCACGAGAGCCGCCTGCGGGTGATCGGCGCGGCCGGGATAGACCAGCCGCGAGATCTTCGGATGGCTCGCCAGCACCTCGGCGATACGCGCGGCGGTGTCGGTCTGCGCGCGCACGCGCACGCCCAGCGTCTCCAGGCCCTTGAGCAGGACCCAGGCGTTGAACGGCGAGATCGACGGGCCGGTCTGGCGCATGAAATTATGCAGATGCTCGGCGATGAAGGCTTCCGAGGACAGGATGATGCCGCCGAGGCACCGGCCCTGGCCGTCGATGTGCTTGGTCGCGGAGTAGACGACGACGTCGGCCCCGAGCGCGAGCGGGCTCTGCCAGATCGGCGTCGCGAACACGTTGTCGACCACGAGCCGCGCGCCACCCTTGTGCGCGATCTCGGCGATCCCGGGAATGTCGAGCACATCTAACGTCGGGTTGGTCGGGCTCTCCAGGAAGAACGTCTTGGTGTTCGGCCTCAGCGCGCGCTGCCACTGGTCGAGATCGAGCCCGTCGACCAGCGTGGTCTCGATGCCGTAGCGCGGGAGCAGGTCCTGAATGACGTAGAGGCACGAGCCGAACAGCGCGCGGGAGGCGACCACGTGATCGCCGGCTTTCAGCGGCGCCAGGATCGCGGTCGTCACCGCGGCCATGCCGGTTGCCGCCGAGCGGGCGGCTTCGGCGCCTTCGAGCTCGATCATGCGGCGCTCGAACATCGCAATGGTCGGGTTCGAATAGCGCGAATAGATGAAGCCGGGGTCCTCGCCCTTGAACCGCGCCTCGCACTCCTCGGCGCTGGCGTAGACATAGCCCTGCGTCAGGAACAGCGCCTCCGACGTCTCGCCATATTGCGAGCGCAGGGTGCCGGAATGGACCAGGCGGGTTTCGGGGCGGTAGGTGGCAGGCGACTTCGACATAGGACCCTCCGACATGACCGTTTCGTCGAAAACGGTCACAAAAAAACCGGCCTGGACAAAACCACGGGCCGGGATCACAGAGGTCCCCGGCCTGTTTAGCGACTTATTTAACGTGGCTGCAAGCCGGCCGGCTCAAATCACCACGGGATAAGTGATGCTCATATTCCGCAATGGCCTTTCCGTCAAGGCGTCCATCGGATAGCCGTAAAAGGCTAGTATTTCCTGCATGTCCGGATGCGTTTGACCCCTGATGAGGACCCCCGGTTGAGCTTTTCGATCGCCGCCGACGCCAGTGGTATCCTGCCCGACCGCATGATCGCGGCGATGGCGGAGGCAGGTCTCATCCTGCCCGCATACGATTTCGTCGAAAGCCAGATCCAGCCGGCGAGCCTCGACCTGCGCCTCGGCGACATCGCCTATCGTGTCCGCGCCAGCTTCCTCCCCGGCCCCGGCGCCACCGTCGCCGAGCGCATCGACGAATTGAAGCTGCACGAGTTCAGCCTCGCCGACGGCGCGGTGCTGGAGACCAACTGCGTCTACATCGTGCCGCTGCTCGAGAGCCTCGCGCTGCCGCCGGAAATCGTCGCGGCTGCGAACCCGAAAAGCTCGACCGGCCGCCTCGACGTCTTCACCCGCGTCATCGCCGACGGCACCCGCCGCTTCGACATGATCGGCGCCGGCTATCACGGCCCGCTCTATGCCGAGATCAGCCCGAAGACGTTTCCGGTGCTGGTGCGCGAGGGCTCGCGCCTGTCGCAGGTGCGCTTCCGCACTGGGGACGCCATCCTCAACGCCGACGAGCTCGATGGCTTGCATGCCGCCGAGCGTCTCGTCGACATCGACGATGCCGATCTCTCGGGCGGCGTTGCCGTCTCCGTCGATCTCTCGGGCGAGAAAGCCAATGGCTTCGTCGGTTATCGCGCCAAGCGCCACACCGGCGTCGTCGACGTCGATCGCCGCGCCGGCTACGCGGTGGAAGATTTCTGGGAGCCGATCGCGGCCCGTCCCGACGGCAGCCTGATCCTCGATCCCGGCGAGTTCTACATTCTCGCCTCCAAGGAAGCCGTGCAGGTGCCGCCTGATTACGCCGCGGAGATGGTGCCGTTCGATCCGCTGGTCGGCGAATTCCGCGTGCACTATGCCGGCTTCTTCGATCCCGGCTTCGGCTATGCCGGCGCCGGCGGGCAGGGCGCGCGCGCCGTGCTGGAGGTGCGCTCGCGCGAAGTGCCGTTCATCCTCGAGCACGGCCAGATTGTCGGCCGTCTCGTCTATGAAAAGATGCTGGCGCGCCCCGACGCGATGTACGGCCAGCGCATCGGTTCCAACTACCAGGCGCAGGGCCTCAAACTATCGAAGCATTTTCGGGTGTAGCCCGATCCTGTAGTTGTGAGTCCGGGCATAGTTTGCCCGCAAAGACTGCATGTTCGCCCGCAAATCCGTTCGCAGGCGTCCGCAATTCCGGGCATAGTCGCTCCGCACTGAGAAATTAGATCGAAATTGCAATAGGTCTGGCGCTCCGAGCGTCGCGGCCCCGTTCGTCGTTTGCTCGGTCTCGATAACGAGAGAGAAGCGCTCGGGGATTCCGACCGGAGAGGTGACGTCGAGCATGGCGCCGGTCGCAGAGATGTTCCGGACGGCGCACGTGATCGCGCCGCCGCCGAGGTGATCGTCCCGGCTTTCAAAGTGCGGCCCTTGGGAGCCACTCCTATGCTCATTGGCCAAAGATAGTCGCCTCCTGCTCGATCGTCCAAGCGTAGATGACGCGCACCGTTTGGAATCCTTCGCGCCAGCTTTCGCGTACGTCGGGCGCCCGACATCGGGGTCTTGGCCATCGGACTCCTCCGCCGAAAGCAATCGCAGCGCGGAGAATGAGTTCCTGGTCTGGAGAGCCGAAGGTGTCCCCGGGATTGATCTGGATCAACGGGCCCGCTGATCTTGTCGCACTGTAGGTTCATGAATAAAACTGTCCAACCAGCTTCGGACAAGGAAACGCCATGGCCCGAGCAGTCGCGTCGGGAAGAGGCGCTTCGCGTCGTCGGGGAGTACGCGGACGACTTGCGGCAGGTCATCGAGAAGCTTCGCCGGCGCCTCCATTGACGCTCGCAATCGGCCGGTCCAGTCGTCCCCTACAAGCTTCAAGTAGGCCATAGGGATAGCGTTTTACGGTCTCAGGCGCTCCTGGCGCCTGGCCAAGCGACCACCTGCCCGGACATGACGAGGCGGTCGCGACCACCGTCCTTGGCGGCATAGAGCGCGCGATCGGCCGCCGCCACCAGGGATGGGCAATCCAGGGCGCCTTGCGAGGGCAGGTTGGTCGCGCCGCCCAGGCTCACCGTGACGATCTTGGACGGCAGGTTCAGCGCGTGCAGCATGCCGAGGTCGCGGACCGCTCGCCGCACGTTCTCGCCGAGGAGCTCGCAGCCCTCCGCGTCCGTGTTGGGCAGCAGCAGGGCGAACTCTTCGCCGCCGTAGCGCGCGGCGAGGTCGGCCGGCCGGCGGACCTGCGCAGCCAGGATCCGCGCCAGCGCGCGCAGGCAAGCGTCGCCGGCCTGATGGCCGTATTGATCGTTGAACTTCTTGAAGTGATCGACGTCCACAAGCAGCAGCGAGACTGGGCTGCCGTCGCGCTTGGCCCGAGCCCACTCCTCGGCAAGGCGTTCGTCGAAATGGCGGCGGTTGGCGATGCCGGTCAGGCCGTCCGACGTCGCGAGCGCGGCGAGCTTGTCCTGCAGGTCCTTCTGCTCGGTCATGTCGCGCGAGATCGCCACCACGCCGTCGATCTCATGGGTGTCCGAGGACCGCGTGACCCGCAACGCCGTCTCGACCCATAGCTCCTTTTTGTCGCGGTGATGCACCCGGTAGATGATGCGTGCCTCCTCGGCCTCTCCGGCCTTCAGTGCCGCGACGACTTGCTCAACGCGCGGCCGGTCCGCCGGATTGACGCCGTCGAGGGCCGAGGTCCCCAGCAACCTCGCGGGATCCCAGCCCAGGATCCGCGCGCACGACGGGGACGCGTAGAGAATTCGCTCGTCGAGCCCGACCCGCATTACGACGTCGCTGCATTGTTCGGCGATCAGGCGAAAATCGGCCTCTTTGGCGACGAGGGTGGCCGCCATGCGCTGGCCCTTCGCGAGATAACGAACGAGGAAAAAGCCGATCAGCGCCATCGACAAGGTGAGCCCGGTGACGATGCCGAAGCGCGTGATCGCTTGATGGCGCCACGGGGCCAGAACATCGCTCTGCGCCTTGCTTGCCAGCACGAGGATCGGATAGCGGCCGCTCTTACGGTAGAAGCTCAGCCGCTCCAGCCCGTCCAACGGCGATTTGAAGTAGTAGGCGCCGGCATCCGGTCGTTGGTCCATGGTCCGGAAGAGCGGCGAGCCAGACATGTCGCGTCCGATGTAGGCGCCGTTCTCATCGGGAGTTCTGGCCAGCATGGTGCCGTCGGCATTTAGCAGCGAGACTGAGCCGTTCGGTCCGATGTCGAAGCGGCGGTAAAACTGCGTGAAGTAGGCGACGTCGACGCTCGTCAACACGACGCCGGCGAAGCTGCCGTCGGGGTGATTGAAGCGGCGGGAGGCGGTGATGATCCATTGTCCGCCGGATCGGCTCTTCACCGGCCTGCCTATCAACGTGCCGCGGTCGGCCGAGGTGCGATGGCGCTGGAAGTAGTCGCGATCGCTGTTGTTGAGGCGAGCGAAATCGACGTCTTCGGTCGTCCCGAGCCAACGGCCGGTTTCGTCGTAGACGAAGATGCCGCGGATGCGCTCCCTGTTGTATTTCCGGGATTGCAAGAACCTTTGGATCTTCTCGACCGCTGCCGGACTGGTTCCGCCGACTTCCATCCGATCGACCATTCCGGCAAGGATGGTGTCCGCGAGCTCGAACGTGTCTTCGGCGTGCTGCGTCAGCGACTGGGCGAGATTGGCCATGTCGACTTCGGCATTGCGCACTTCGACCTGGCGGGTCTCCCATTCGCGCCATCCGCTCAACGTCAGGATGGCGACGCATGCCAACGCCACGAATCCCGCCGCCCACACGGGGAAGCGGGCGTTCTCGACCGCGCGGCGGCTGTTCGGCATCGGACGTGGCTCCTTTTCGCGCGAAGGTCCCACGCCGGCCTTAACGTCGGGTTTGCAGCGGCGATAAGATGCTGGCATCGGGTAAGCGTCGACCCATTGCACTGCCGCGAATTTTTATGATCGCAGTGATCGTCCATTAACCACGAAAGACGCAGTCTTCCGGAGACCGTCGTCTGTTGGCAACCCGGGCGGCGATTTGAGCGTTGGGAGGCGCCATGCAGGAGCATCGAGCTACACAGCGACGACGGATGCTGAAGGCCGGCAAGATCTCGTTCGGCGGCGGGGCGATCGACTGCACGGTCCGCAATTTCTCGGATGCGGGCGCCGCGCTCGACGTCGTTTCTCCGGTCGGAATACCCGAACATTTTACGCTGGTAGTTGAAGCTGACCACAGCAGACTGCTCTGCCGCATAGTGTGGCGAAAGGAAAAGCGGATCGGCGTGCGCTTTGAGCAGTGAAGCTCCCCATTCGCCGAGCAGGCGGCTACGCAATCCTCCCCTGCCCGTAGTCGTCCGGTAGCAAATCTTTGCCGCTCCTTAATCATGCGACGTTAGCCTGGGGGAGGCCGGTCCCAGGACGGCCTCTGCAATGACGGGCCCGGGTAGGCTCGCCTCCAGCCCGGGCCCGTTTCCTGTTCAGTGGGTTGCCATGGAGAACGTTGAGCGATCTCTCGAATCCATTCTACGGAATCTTCGCGTTCGGAATGGCGATGACCGTAGCGAGGACGGCCGCGAACCGGACATCACTCGGGTTCGCAGTCCTCCTCGCGTGCGCGAGCCGGCCAGGCAGCCGGAGCCACCGCGACGCTGACGTCGAGGGTCGCGGTATCGAAGCGATATACGAGTATCTGCTGTATGGAGCCGAAGCGCCGCATGGCTTAGAAAATACAAAATCCCGCGCGAAGTTTTGAAGTGAACATTGGTCCACCGCGGCAGTTGGCGCTAAGGTCCGACATAGATATCCTGGTGAAGGACCCGCGTCGGTCATAATTCGTGTTGGCCGGTCACGGTCGTTCAAGGAGAAGCAGCCGTGGCGCCGAAGACAGAAACTCTTCCAAGAACGATGCCCTCGCCCGAGACAGGCGAGACGCTGACCCGTGGCGTGCGGCCGTTTGAGGTCACGTACAAGGGGCGAAGGATCGCCGTGGATCTGCCCGGGTACTACCCGAAAGGTGATGGCGACGGCGTGCATGTTGGAAACGACATGAGCGCCGTCGACAGCGCGATACGGGCGCTTCAGGAGCATTTAGAATGAGCGTCGAACCATCGAACGAGGATCTGGCGGTCCACCGCAGCAGCGGCGACTTCCTGGCCGACCAGGGCATCGCCGATCCCGACGAGTTCAGGGTCAAAAGTCACCTGTGCCACGAGATCGCGACGATCGCCGAGCCGCGCGGCCTGGCTGCGGCAGCCCTGGCTGACCTTGCCGGCGAGCCCGTAGACGACGTCGAGCGGATGCTGCGATCCAGGCACGATGCCTACGAGGTCTGGAGGCTCATCAAGGTGCTGACCGCGCTGGGGGCCGACGTCGGCATCACGGTTTTCCCAGACAGCGGCCACGATCGTGGCGTCGTGCTGTCGGAGACGGTCAGGAAAACCAAGGAGCAGATCTTGCGCGAGCTCGCGGAGATGGACGAGATCGACTATCAGCCCGAGCCCCGTCTCTAGATCAGATGGAAAGCCGGCTCAGGAGCTCTTTCAGGCGGTCGACGGTGTAGGGCTTGGTGTGGCCGCGCAGGAGCTTGGTAAGCTCCCTTGGCGGCAGCCCCATAGTCCGGGCGGCCTTGGCATGGGCCAGGCCGCGTTTCTCGATCGCCTCATCGATTTCGATGACGATGTTCGATTTCGCGAGCTCGGTCTCCGGATCTGGAAAGCCAAGGTCGGCAAAAACGTTGCCAGGGCCGATCGTGCCGAGGGCGGTTTTTCTCAGTCCATCATGTCGAGCGGTCATCTCACACTCTTGAGCGGGCTCGGCCCGGAATCCAGCCAATTTGGCAACAGGCTGTTGCCAAATCTGGAACTTCTATTCTGCCACGATCCCTGAATAGACGCTCTCCAGCGTAATGGAAAAGCCGACTTCGGCGAGATCTATAACAGCCTCGGCGTCGGTCAGGATTGATCGAACATAACCTCCTTCGGTCCTGATATCGTGCTGGACCGCCATGCGTTCAGCATCGACAAGGACAATGTGCCGAATTGTCGGCAGGTTCCAATAGTACGAGTGTTTGAAGTGTTCATCGCGCAGCTTCGATCCGCTCGACATGACCTCGATCACCAAGATCGGGTCATTGATGTAGGTTTGGTCTAAGACCGGGCCGCGGCGGACCAGAATGTCGGGGCGAAGTTCGGTCGCCCTGGATTCCTCGTCGCGACGAACCGCCATCCGGACGTAGGTGAGGCATCCGATGCGATCCATGGCCGGCTTGAGCGCGCCCACGATGTTCATCACGATGTGTTCGTGGTTCTGGTGGCGTCCTCGATCGGAGCCCGGCATCTCGAACGTTTCATCTTCGTCGTGCTCGAACAGCGCGCGCCGGGCGGCATATTCCTCGTCAGTCTCGTCGGGATCTCGCTGGGCCCTGGCGGCCTTAGCTGAATGGGACGCTTTGTTGAGCAGGGCGCGGATCATGGCCGGCCTCGACGACGACCCCGTCGCGCTTGATGGCGCGGATCAGTGCCGGGTTGGTGTGGTGCTCCGGGTTCTCCCATTCGTCCAGCGAGACAGGCACCGTTTGGATATCCAAGCTCGTCTCGACGACCGCGTCATAGGCGAGTTCGGCTAGACGATCCCGGTCCGCGCGGCGGTCGGGTAGGTCACGCAAGACGACGGCGACATCGATGTCACTGTCCGATCGGGCTTCGCCCCTCGAGTGGCTACCGAACAGCACAAGCTGGACAGCCTATCGCCGTAGCGGCGCGGGCGGCACCTCCAAATAGATCCAAGGCCCGGCGAGCCACAGGCGTCAGGGCTTCGGTTTCATGTCCGGAATGGTGCGTTGAGGCGGCCATAACCCACATATAGCGCTCCCGGCCTCCGTCAGAAACTCGGATTGGGTCTGATTCCCGCGAGACGTCAGGCGCCGATCGGCGCTGACACGTCGTTTGATGGCGGTAACGGCACCGCTCGAGAGATGTCCGCTGGCAAGGCCTACGTGGTGAAGCCGCATTCGGCCCAGCCGTGCGGGTCTGCGTCATCCCATCGGGACGAAGCGATGTCGCGCTTGCGCAGCGTGCGCCCCGATGAGCATCGCGGACGGAAGCGCCGATCAGAACCATCGTCATGACAACCTGCGTGAGTATTATGCCGACCTCCTGAGGGCGGCGGCCCAAGGCCGCCGCAGCCGCATCGGCACCCCGCCGGGCGGCGGGTCGTCGTCTTCGCCGTCGAGCCGCCGCAGCGCGGCGAGGATGTCGGCGAGCCGGATCGTGCGGGCCATGCCGGGGATCTCGCGCAGCGCAGGACAGGATTCGACGGCGAACATGTCGGACGCCCAGGACGACAGGATGATCCTCTTTTCCGGCGCGGAGAGTTCGTTGTCGTTCAGGACGTCTTCCGGAGACGCATAGTGTGCGGCCGGATGGAAGAGGGGATGAAGATTGCCTGCGTTCGTGTTGGCATTGGTCATCGGTTGGCTCCCTTTACGCTCCTTTCCTCGGGACGGTTTTCGGTAGGTTCGGGCGGCGGAGACCGCCGCCCGAGACGGTCTTCACTGTGTGCTGATCGCGATGCGCTTGACGCCCGCTCGCGGGTTTTCCGACTTTGGAAGCGATATGGTCAAGACGCCGTTCTTGAACGACGCCTCGGCCTTGTCCTCCTCGACGTCCTCGAGCGCGATCTGCCGCCGGAACGAGCCGTAATAACGCTCGGAGAAGTATTTGCCTTCGTCCTTTCGCTCGCTCTTCTTCTCGCCGCTGATGGTCAGGACGCCGTTCGCGATTTCGATCTGAACGTCCTTCTCCGTCATGCCGGGAAGTTCGGCCGAGATCGTCAGCGCCTTATCGGTCTCACTGAGCTCGATCTTTGGCCAGCCGAATTGCCCTTCCATGAGCGGTGCGAGGCCAGTCCCGCCGAAGCCGCGGAAGACGTCGTCGAACAGACGGTTCATCTCGCGATGAAGCGTCATGAACGGATCGTGGGTGCCGCGCGCCGGCGCGAGCTCCTGGTTTCTGGACCAGGGAATGAGATCACGAACTGCCATGGGTTTTTTCTCCTTCGTTGCGTGAGCCAAGAGCGCGGCCGCGCTTGCGCGCGGCGCGTTCCGGCCGTCGAACCTCGATCCGGCCTCAGGCCGCCTTCTTCTGCTCGATCTGCGAGGCGAGAGAGGCGCCGCTTCCGATCTGGATCCGGCGCGGCTTCATGGCTTCCGGCACCTCGCGGACGAGATCGATGATCAGCAGTCCGTCGCGGAAGGAGGCCTCCTTCACCTGGACGTAGTCGGCCAGGTTGAACACGCGCCGGAACGGACGCGCGGCGATGCCCTGGTAGAGGTACTCGCCGGCCGCTTTCTCGGGCTTCCTGCCCTCGATGGTGAGCGCGTTCTGCTCGGCCGTCACGGCGATGTCGTCGGCTCCGAAGCCGGCGACGGCGAGCGAGATCCGGTAGTGGTCCTCGCCCGAGCGTTCGATGTTGTACGGGGGATAGTGGTCCTCGCTTGCCTGGCGCAGCGTGCTGTCGACGAGGTCGGCCAGGTGGTCGAAGCCGATGGTGGAGCGCCACAGGGGCGCGAAGTCAAAGGTGGTCCTCATAACCAAGTCCTCCAAAGAGCAAGATGGATACAAGGAGCGCAAGGCAGGAGTCAGAGCGGATCTGATGCCCGCCGGGCGCCCGCGCCGGACCCGATCTGGCGCCCGGCACACCGCTTTCGCGGCAAAAAATCAATTAGAAAAACGAGAATTCGTTTCAAGGGGTGGATCGAGAAAATTTGCAGCGCTCCGCCGCGAGCGAGGACTGAGCCGCGGCCGTTTCCGCGCCGCAAAAGGGCTCATGGCGACCTACCCGGGGATTCGAGTCCTCGATAGCCTCCGCGCAGCTTGACACCGGTTGCGCGCCGAATATTTTTGCCCCTGGGAATTTCCGTCCCCGCTTTTCAACATCAAGAAGGACCGTCACGACCGTCAGGAGAGACGAAGATGCTCGATGAAGATTTTGCCCGCATTCGTGCGCACCGCAACAACATCCACCGTTATCGCCGACTGCTGCGAACGAGGCTGTCGGAGCTGGAACGCCAGTTCATCGAGAGACGCCTCGCCGAGGAGCAGACCGCACTCCAAGCTCTGGCTGCCGAAACCTTCCCGGTCGCATTTACCCTTCCAAAAGGTCAGCCGGCTTCCCCGAACTTGGGGGCGGAGCCGTGAGCGACGTTCGCGACCTGCAGATCCGTGGCAGCGGAAAGGTCATCGCTGCCGGCTCCTTCTCGCGAGCTCGAAAAGCGAAAGGGAGCGCGGACTCTATCGAACCCGGATCGAGCGAGTGCAGCGGCTACTCGGACCGGACTAGCCGGCGGCTTCTGGATTCTCTCAGCCGCCAGTCTCAATCCCAAGAGCACCTCTTTAGCCGGACCATCCCTCGACAACGTGGAGCAAGAGGACGTCCGGCGCGTGCGCCTGCGGCCGATCGGATCGCTTCGCCGTGAACGCGCCCAGTCCTTTGCTGGAATCGGCGTAAGATGCCGAAGAAAACGCCCCACCGGCGGCCATTTCGCAGGGCTGGCTCATGTGCCTTCTGCGAGCACTGGTGTTCAAGCTATCCGGGTGATCCGTCGTCGCGACCGGCGAGAAGGCGACGGATATGATCGAGGACCGATCGGTAATCCAGGTGGCCGACCGGACCTTCGTCGCAGAGGTCGCCCGCGAGGTGTAGCACCTTGGCAATCGTTGCGCCGAGCAAGACCCTGATGGAGGAGTGTCCGGACCTGATCCAGCTCGCGAGGGCAAAGCCGTCCTCGCTGGGCGCGCCCTTCACATCGATGAGCACAACGTCGATCCGGTCGCCTCGTCCGGCCACGGCCTGTCGCGCCTCCTCGGCATCGACAGCTTCAAGAACGCGATAACCGCAATCGCGAAGATATTGAGCGAGCGGCTGTCGCACCAATATGTCTCGCTCTACCACAAGGAGAGTGGGCTGCACCATTCGGTTCCTTACTGCGTGCACGCCGCGATGAGCCGCGCGATGCCGCCGGGGTCGTACGGCTTCGAGATGAACTTGCCGAGTTTGCTCGCGGCGCTCTCCAGAGCCGGGTTTGCGGAGCCGATGAGGACCGGCACCATCGGATATCGTGCCCGAAATAGCCCGGCCAAGGCGAGACCATCGAAAGCCCCAGGCATCTGGATGTCCGTAAAGACCAGATCGACAGGCTCTCCCGACTCGACGAACTCGATCGCGGCGTCCGCACGATCGGCCTCGATGACCTCAAATCCAGCCTCTCGAAGCGCAGCCGCCAAGTCCATGCGGATGAAGATCTCGTCTTCGACGAGCAGTATCCGTGCAGGCCGTTTTCCGGGCAGTCGTACAGGATTCGTAGTCATGACGCGCTTCTTCCACCGACGGTAATCGGGCGGCGGGCCCTTTGTTCCTTAGCTTGGCATACCCGCTATTAAGTGAGATTGACGGAACCTGTGCGCCACACGCTTGACCATGAGCGGACCGGAAAAGCTCGGTCTGCACCTCAATCGACCGCTCGCATTCCAGCGGTCGATCGCCCGCCGCATGACCATGCGTGTTGTTGACGACCTAGATCGCCCAGCCGCGCAGCGTCCGGATCGCGGGGCGCCTTTCGCCTGCCGGGACGAATCCTTGCCGTCCCTCGCTGGTTCCGAACGGTTGGCGTAAGGTAGGGATTCGAAATCGCGGTCGCGAGCGTTTCCGAAAACCTACTCCTTTCTCAGGAACGTGACCGAGGACGAGTGCTTGCTGGCTGTCGATCAGCACAAGGATGAAGGACGATATGAGGCCTGTCGCAGCGCTGTCAGAGAGATGGACCAGGTTGCCGCGGAGCCGTCTTCTGCGGACGTCAAAGCGATGGGCATTTGACCGGACCGAGCGGAAGGAAGGCGTCTTCTCTAGGCATAACCGTAAACCGTTCCAGTTTCCCCGCGTTCCCGAACTTTCGGCTCAATCGACCCTCGTCGAAGTCGCGTGGCGCGATTCGCAGAGGAGGCTTGAGTTCTTCGAGCCGAGCGAACGGCCCGCTTAGGCGTAGGATGACACATGGCGCGGGCCTTGTGTGGCATTTAGGGCTACGGCGGTTCTTCACTCACCGGCCCGCCTCATAGTGGATCGCGGCACCCGCCGACCGTAAGCCGGTCAGCAATACAGTTCTTACAGACGCGGAATCGAAGCCGATATCCTTGGCGTTTGGTGGATGAGCCGCGCTGCCCTTCAATCGGAGCGCCAAGTGCAAGTGCTCGCAAAGATGCTGAACAACGAGATTGACCTGATCGTCAGTCATGATCTGCCTATCATTTTGCTACTCCAAAACTAGATAGCACACGTGAAGCTATGGTGGTCGATCTGCGACGCGCCGCCTCTCGAGGGGTTGCGAGCCAACGATCCAGCGTATGGGCCCTAGGAACGCATCGGCGAGGACTTCAATGACCAACGAGCGCGGCTTGAAGTCAGGTTGAACCATCTTAATTTGAACGTAGCCGGACCGCGAGTTCGGCGAAGAAACCGAGCTTAGAGAAGCCCGCATTTTGTGCGGGCGCCTATTTGAGGGAAGGGACATGAGAAAAGTTGCTCTTGCGATTCTTGCGGCAGCAACGCTCCTCATCGGAACGGTTGCGCCTGCTTCGGCCTACTGGCGTGGTCATCATCATTGGGGTGGTCCGGGCATTGGTCCAGCAGTTGCGCTGGGGCTGTTTACCGGCGCGCTGGCTGCGGCTACTGCACCCCCGATCTACTATGAGCCGGTCTATGGACCGCCGGCCTACTATTACGGACCAAGGTACTATCGGGTAGTCCGCTACTATCCACCGGCATACCCCTATTGGTACCCTTGGTGATCCAACGAAAAGGCCCGGCCTATGACCGGGCCTTTTCGCGGCCGCCGTGCGAACAGCAGCCGGCACCTTTGCGCAGAGCTGTGGCTCTCGGCGAAGGCTAGGCGAGTCGCCACGCTTGCCGGTCCGGGAACTGGAGCGCTGGCGAAGAGTTCTGTTGGCGCAACGCAGCTCAGGAAGAATATTCAGGCCAACAAGCGCGAGAAAATTGAGCGTTGCCGTCCGGCAAGATGGCAGCCAGGCAATGCTATCGAGCTCCGACATGACCAAGAAAACCCGCTTCAATCTGGGATACGCCGTCGCCGCTATTCTCGCGGTCTTCTTGATCCAGCATCTCATCTCGACCGCCAGCCAGATAGCCGTTATCCCCTTCAGCGAATACCAGCAGTTGCTGCGTCAAGGGAAAGTCGATGCAGTAGGCATCTCCGATCGCACGCTGCAGGGCACGCTGAGGGAACCGTTGCCGGGCGGACAGAAGCAATTCGTCACGACGCGCGTCGATCAGGACGTCGCCCAGGAGCTCGAAAAGTACAACGTCCGCTTCACCGGCCAGATCGAGAGTACATTCTTGCGCGACCTTCTTTCGTGGGTCATGCCGGTGCTGTTGTTCTTCGGACTGTGGTGGTACATCGGCAAGCGGATTGCGGAAGGCGGTGGTCTCGGCGGCGGGCTGATGGCGATCGGCAAGAGCAAGGCCAAGATCTATGTCGAGTCCGATACCGGCGTCACTTTTGCTGATGTCGCCGGCGTCGACGAAGCCAAAGACGAGCTTCGCGAGATCGTCGATTTCCTGAAGAATCCAACCGATTACGGCCGGCTTGGCGGCCGCATGCCGAAAGGTGTGCTTCTGGTCGGCCCGCCCGGCACAGGAAAAACCTTGCTGGCCAAAGCTGTCGCCGGAGAAGCCAGGGTACCGTTCTTTTCGATCTCGGGTTCAGAATTCGTTGAGATGTTCGTCGGCGTGGGGGCGGCACGAGTGCGCGACCTGTTCCAGCAGGCGCACGAAAAGGCGCCGGCGATCATCTTCATCGACGAACTCGACGCACTCGGACGCGCCCGCGGGATCGGCCCGTTTGCCGGTGGGCACGATGAGAAGGAGCAAACGCTGAACCAGCTGCTGGTGGAGCTCGACGGCTTCGATTCGCGCTCGGGTCTCGTCATCCTCGCCGCGACCAATCGGCCGGAAATCCTCGATCCTGCCCTGCTCCGTGCCGGCCGCTTCGACCGCCAGGTATTGGTCGATCGTCCCGACAAGAAAGGACGCATTGAGATTCTAAAGGTTCATATGAAGAAGGTGCGGCTCGCAGCCGACGTCGAGCCGGAAGCAGTTGCAGCATTGACGCCGGGATTTACGGGTGCCGATCTCGCGAACCTCGTCAACGAGGCCGCGCTGCTGGCGACCCGTCGTGGCGCCGAAGCGGTCAGCATGAGCGACTTCAACAATGCCGTGGAGCGCATGGTCGCAGGCCTTGAAAAACGCAACCGTTTGCTCAACGCCAAGGAACGCGAGATCGTCGCGTATCACGAGATGGGACACGCCTTGGTCGCACTCTCGCTGCCCGGCGTCGATCCCGTGCACAAGGTCTCGATTATCCCGCGCGGGGTCGGTGCGCTCGGCTATACCATTCAGCGCCCGATCGAGGACCGCTTTCTGATGACCAAGGAGGAGCTGGAGAACAAGATGGCGGTGCTGCTCGGTGGCCGCGCAGCCGAGCTGATCGTGTTCGGCCATCTATCCACCGGCGCGGCCGACGATTTACGCCGCGTGACCGATATCGCGCGCAGCATGGTGACGCGTTATGGGATGTCGGAGAAGCTCGGCAGTGTCGCGTATGAGCGAGATCCCGGCAATTTCCTTGCTGGCGCGGAACGGCCCTACCCGGTTCGAGAGCGCGACTATGCGGAGGAAACCGCGGCGGCGGTCGACCGCGAGGTGAAGGACATTGTCGACCAGGTCTTCCAGCGCACCCAGGGCATTCTGAGTACGCGGCGCTCGATCCTGGATCGCGCGGCGAAGAAGCTGTTGGAGAAGGAGACGCTGGAGCAGAGCGATATCGACATGCTGATCCGGGAGCTGCCGAAGGAAGGTCTGCGTGTGATTTAAGTGACTCATCACCGCGGATGCCCGTTCGCAGCCGACCGCGGCGCAAAAAGCGTCACGCAGGCCGGATTAGCCTAACCTCCGTTTGAAGTTCGAGCAGGTGCTTCCCTTAACGATGACGTGCTGTTTGAAAGCAAAGCAGGAGGCGGACCGCTGTTTCTTGGAGATTCGATCTGAGTACCAGCGTCGGCGCGCTTGGCCTGCCATTCGAGGAACAGGTGGCCGGCAACCAACATGATGCCGGCGCATAGTAGCGCGAGCCCTGCGCTTACCAGATCACGATAGTCATCCATCCCACATAGCCGAATGTGCTTGCCGATCGCTCATCGATTGCGCCCCGACGGTCGTTAGTGCCATTGAGCGGACGGCTCAAGCTGCGGGAACGCTTGCGCGCCGCCGCAGCGCGGATTTCGCCGCCCTTGTTCGTCCATCCATGCGCTCCACAGGGCTCAATGGTGGACTACTGTGGCGAGGTGCGTCTTTCGCTGCATCGCCAGGCGCGTCCGGCGACAGCCGCTGTACGAGCCGAAATGCGACGGGCGAGCCCGGCACAAGATCTTCGCCGGCCCGTTTGATCAAACCCCGCGCTGCGAGATCTTTCAAAGCGCTCGCGAATTCACGCGATCGACTCTGCATGCTCGTGTTGACCGCCAGGCTCTCGATCGTGATGGCCCGACCGTCAGCCCCGTGCCGCTCGAAAACAGCAAGCAGCTTGCGCTCGATTTCAAGCAGGTCGCTCGCGAGCAGGTTTTCCATTGTTACTCCTCATTGAACGCCTAGGCCGCTACCCGGCGGTCATTTCCCATCACCGGGTACGGCGTAGTCGAGTGTTGCGGATCGGCGAGCCAGGCGCGGCGGCGGTTCGATAGAACTGCCTCTGCTCGATAAATCCTCGCGATCCATTCAAGCTCTCCGCGCCGTGGACGTGCCGGCCGAGGCCTTGCTGGCCTGTCGCTATTCGTCGCTAGTCGAACCTGTGGCTCGTACGTCAACGATCCGAGCACGGTGTATTGCAGCCCCTGACGCCGCGCATAGGCGATAGCGGCCTCCACTGACGGGAAGGACAATTCCACTTGGGTCAATGGATCGTCGTCCTCAGTCCAGCCCATCAGAGGTTCAGTCCGCAGTGGCGAGCGGCGCTCGAACTTGAGCTTCCATTCCTGCTTCCGCCGTGGTGCTGAGGTCAGGACCGAAGGAGCTGGCTCGTAGATGAGCGCGTGGGCGTCGGCAGGGAAAACCGATCGGGTCAGCGGCGCCGCGTCTCGCGTCTGCGCCGCTGGAGAAAGTGAACGGACAACATTCATCGAAGCCCTCCACGATGTGAGTGTGGGCGGGAGCCAATTGCTCCCGCCTCGATAGGTACGACGGCTCTCAAGGTACGACGGCTCTCACCGCCGGCGCATGCCGCGCTGTACGAAGGGAGTTCGGCAAGCAGCCGGGAGGCTCAGGCCGTATGCTGGTGCTCAATCTGCCGGTTGTCGTTGCCGGCGTTGATCGCAATCTGGCGCGGCTTCATGGCCTCGGGAATCTCCCGCACCAGGTCGATCTTGAGCATGCCATCTTCGAACGAGGCGCCCTTCACCTGCACATATTCGGCGAGATTGAACTGCCGCCGGAACGGACGTGAAGAGATGCCCTGATACAGGTACTGGTGCGCACCCTTGTCGGCCTTCCGGCCTTCAACGGTCAGCACGTTCTGCTCCGCGGTGATGGTGATCTCATCTGGCGCGAAACCTGCCAAAGCGAGCGAGATCCGATAGTGATCCTCGCCGGCTCGTTCGATGTTGTAGGGCGGGTAGTTGTCGCCCGTCCATTGGACGGAATCCTCGAGCAGATCAAACAGGCGATCAAAGCCAACGGTTGAACGCCACAGAGGAGCAAAATCATAGGTGGTCATAGCCACATCCTCCATTCGAGCAACATGGTTACGAGTGCGCCGGACACCGTGCCCGGCGCCCGATTTCCCGGGTCCTCAAGAGGCACCCGGTGGAGCGCAATCCTGCGCTTGCACTAATTGAATTAGAAGGGACGCCGTCTGTTTCAAGGGGCTTTCACGCTTGCCCGGCACGGGCAAGTCTGCCGACGCAGGGAGATCTGCGCCGGCGTGCATTATGAATGGACCTTGGCCCGCGACTAGAGCTGAGCCGACCTCCCGGAACGGCCGGCCTTCCCCCGCCGACTGGTGGGTGCGTGTCTCGAACCCAATGCTGTTGCAGGTCTCGCACTTGCAGCACTATATTCCGCGGCAACGTGCGACCAAAAATCGTCGGAATCCAACTAATTGGGCAAACGAATTAGGGAACATTCCGTTGGCTTCGTAATTCTTCAGGCGCCGTCGACCTGAATCCTTCTGGGCGCCCTCTGGGGCCCAGCGAGGTCAGGCATCCCGGCGATTCGTACCATTTTGCTCTATGGAGGATTTGGATATGAAACCCCTCTGTCTTCTTGCCCGGCATTCTGCCGGCCTTCCACAACCGGTGTGCCGTCCCTCCGGCCACTCGTTGGCGGCAAATCCAGCTGGCCGCACAACCTCGCTTTGTGATGGAGGCAAGTCATGTCAATGACCTCTGCACTCCCTGCCATCCATTCGGAAGCCGGGTTGTCGCGATATCTGAGGGAGATCCACCGTTTCCCGTTACTCGATGCACCGGAAGAAGCGACGTATGCACGGCGGCTGCGAGATTTCGGGGATCGAGAAGCGGCCTACCGCCTGGTGACCAGCCATCTGCGCCTGGCCGCCAAGATTGCGCTGAGATATCGGCGGTACGGGCTACCAATCGAGGATCTCATCTCGGAAGCCAATGTCGGATTAATGATGGCCGTCAAACGCTTCGATCCGGAGAAAGGATTCCGCCTGGCGACTTATGCGACCTGGTGGATCAAGGCCTCGGTCCAGGAATTCGTTCTGAGATCCTGGTCAATGGTAAAACTCGGTACAACCGCGGCGCAAAAGAAACTCTTCTTCAATCTTCGGAAGTTGAAGAGGCGTCTCGGCGCGCCAGAGGAAGCCGAGCTTTCGCAAGAGCAGGTCAAGCAAATCGCCGAACATCTCCAAGTCAAGGATGCCGAAGTTGTCGAGATGAACGGTAGGATCCGCGGCGACATGACGCTCAATGTGCGGCTTAGTGAGGAGGAAGGCGAAGAATGGCAGGATCGGCTTGCCGACCCATCTCCTGATCCTGAAAGCCTGCTTCTGCACTCCAGTGATCGTGAAAGGCAGAAGGCTGCATTGTCGGAAGCGCTGGCTTCGCTGTCTTCGCGAGAACGCACCATCATTGAAGCTCGTTGCATGGCGGAGGAGCCAAGAACACTCGATGACCTGGCTGCAACCTTCGGGATCTCGCGCGAGCGGATCCGCCAGATCGAGCAGCGCGCGCTGCAACGCCTGAAGTCGATGATATGTGCTAGCCTATCAGACCTTAACGCGGCGCAAGTGAACGCTCTCTAGCCGCCGCCGCAGAGCGCTGCCGAGCCGGCTGCTGATCCTGATCGACCGATCAGCAGCCCCTGCAGATATCCGGCACAACGACCTCTGCTGAAAAGTCGCGGTCGTTGCGATGGTCGAGCCGGGTCCTTGAGGGTTTGCCCCGAAGCTGGGCGACCGGATTATTTACCAATTGCTTGACGGTCCCGGTCGGGCTCCGCATTCCGCGCGGCGAGTCCATTTCCCTGGCCTGGAGCGCAACCACAGTTCCAAGCAAAACAGCAGCTACCGCTAGGGTCCGCATCTTTGATCATCCTCCTTCTCATGATGCCGAAAGCTTGCCGCCACGCTGCCGCAAGTAGCCAACATCTGGCGCGATGTCCTCCATTTTCAATACGGGTCTCGTGGAACTATCGCGTGCCGGGGAGGCCGCGAGCTACGAGCACCTCGGCTTGAGCAGCGGCCCCGTGAATCGAAAAAAGTTTCAAATCCCTCTTGAAAGAGGAAGCTTCGCTCCTAGGTGGTTTTTCGCCCGGGGGCCGGTTCCGGACCCGGATTTTGGACATCGCTGAAGTAATCAAGGAGGATGTGCATGCATTTCCGTCCATTGCACGATCGTGTGCTCGTGCGACGCCTCGACGCCGAAGAGAAGACCGTAGGCGGCATTATCATTCCCGACACCGCCAAGGAGAAGCCGCAGCAGGGCGAGATCATCGCCGCCGGGCCCGGCGCACGCAACGAGCAGGGTCAACTCGTCCCGCTCGACGTCAAGCCTGGCGACCGCGTGCTGTTCGCCAAGTGGTCTGGCACCGAGGTCAAGATCGAAGGCGAGGAGCTCCTCATCATGAAGGAAAACGACCTTCTGGGTGTCGTCGAGACGACCGGCACGCTGAAGAAGGCCGCATAAGGCTGACAGTCATAGAGAGAAAGGAGATATCCAAAATGGCTGCCAAAGACGTGAAATTCGCAACCGAGGCCCGTGAGCGCATGCTGCGGGGCGTGGACACACTGGCGAACGCGGTGAAGGTCACGCTCGGTCCCAAGGGGCGGAATGTAGTCATCGAAAAGTCCTTCGGCGCGCCGCGCATCACCAAGGACGGCGTGACAGTAGCCAAAGAAATCGAACTTGAGGACAAGTTCGAAAATATGGGCGCACAGATGGTACGCGAGGTCGCATCGAAGACCAACGATCTCGCGGGCGACGG
This sequence comes from Bradyrhizobium liaoningense, assembly GCF_018130825.1. Classification (GTDB taxonomy): domain Bacteria; phylum Pseudomonadota; class Alphaproteobacteria; order Rhizobiales; family Xanthobacteraceae; genus Bradyrhizobium; species Bradyrhizobium liaoningense_B. The sequence goes on from NZ_JAFCJS010000003.1 coordinate 506,290, forward strand.
TACCACCACTGCGACCGTGCTGGCGCAGGCGATCGTCAAGGAAGGCACCAAGGCTGTTGCGGCCGGTATGAACCCAATGGACCTGAAGCGCGGCATCGACCTGGCGGTCGAAGCCATCGTGGCCGACCTGAAGTCGCATGCCAAGAAGGTCACCTCCAACGACGAGATTGCCCAGGTCGGCACCATCTCGGCCAATGGCGACACCGAGATTGGCCGCTTCCTCGCCGACGCCATGCAGAAGGTCGGCAACGAGGGTGTCATTACGGTCGAAGAAGCCAAGAGCTTGCACACAGAGCTTGAGGTGGTTGAAGGCATGCAATTCGACCGAGGCTATGTCTCGCCTTACTTCGTCACCAATGCGGAGAAGATGCGGGTCGAGCTCGAGGACCCCTACATCCTAATCCACGAGAAGAAGCTTTCGGGCTTGCAGACCATGCTGCCGCTACTCGAGCAGGTCGTCCAGTCCGGTAAGCCGCTGCTGATTATCGCCGAGGATATCGAAGGCGAAGCCCTCGCCACCCTGGTCGTCAACCGACTGCGTGGCGGACTGAAGGTCGCGGCCGTCAAGGCGCCGGGCTTCGGGGATCGCCGCAAGGCGATGCTTGAAGACATCGCCGTCCTTACCGGCGGCACCGTGATTTCCGAAGACCTCGGCATCAAGCTGGAGAAGGTCACGGTGAAGATGCTCGGACGCGCCAAGAAGGTGGTGATCGACAAGGAGAACACGACGGTCGTCGGCGGCGCTGGCGCCAAGAAGGATATCGAGGCGCGTAGCCAGCAGATCAGGGCTCAAATCGAGGAAACCACCTCCGACTACGACCGCGAGAAGCTGCAGGAGCGGCTGGCAAAGCTTGCTGGCGGCGTGGCGGTGATCCGGGTTGGTGGTGCGACCGAGGTCGAAGTGAAGGAGCGCAAAGACCGCGTTGATGACGCCATGCATGCGACGCGCGCAGCGGTGGAAGAAGGCATCCTCCCCGGCGGCGGCGTGGCCCTTCTGCGTTCGCTCAAGGCCCTGGACGGCATCAAAACGGCGAACGCCGACCAAAAGGCCGGCATCGATATCGTTCGCCGCGCGATTCAGGTGCCTGCGCGCCAGATCGTGCAGAACGCCGGCGAGGATGGGTCGCTCGTCGTTGGCAAGCTTCTGGAGCACCAGAGCTACAACTGGGGCTTCAATGCGGCGACTGGCGAGTATCAGGACATGGTAAAAGCCGGCGTGATTGACCCCGCCAAGGTCGTTCGCACCGCTCTACAGGACGCCGCCTCGGTCGCTTCGCTGCTGATCACTACAGAGGCGCTTGTGGCTGACAAGCCGAAGAAGGCGGAAGCCACCCCGACAGCTCCCGCTATGGATTTTTGAGGCAACTGGAGCTCGGCCGATAACGGCCGGGCTCCGCAACTTGAACAGGAGCACTCTCTTTCACGAAATCGGAGCTTGGCAATGAACAGGTCAATTCGTCGACGGCTCAGGCAAAGCCAGGACGCGTTCCATTGGTTCATGTTCTACCTGAGCTTCGTAACCATCGTCTGGATCTGCTTTCGAACAATAGGAGGGGTATAGATGATCAATGATCGCCGTACGTTCTCCGCCCGGTCGGAGACTGTCCACAACTTGCGACGGCACCTAATCTCGTTGGCAATCGGCGGCGCACTTTCACTGACCGCCTTCGGTGCCTACGGCATGGAGAGTCCGCGCGCCAAGGAGGCGACGCAGGATGCCTTTGCCGCAATAACGCTTCCGCCAATCCCGTATCTCGACACGATGCCTTGGTTGAAGTGGTGGCCGGCCGCAACGATGAAAGTCGACATGCTGATGCCACCGGCGTTCGCGCCATCAGGCATCCGGCTGGGGCCGACGCCACATCCGGTTGGGCGGCCGGCAACGAGTTGATCTCAGGGGAGCGGCGGTCAAGCCGCTCCCTACTCTCGTGCCGGATTGGTGTTGATTCCAAAGCTTGGACTACGGACCGTCGGGGAATGACGACGATGCTCGATGCGAACTTGGCCCGCATTCGTGTGCACAAACTGTCGGGCATAGAACGTCCTTTCCTCCAGAAGCGCCTCTTCGCGGAGTTGATTGTGCTTAAGGCCTTGGCCGCCGAAGTCGTTCCAGCCGCCAGTGCCCTCTCGACACTTGCGAGAGTTGCGGCAAACATGGGAGCAGAGCCATGACCAGCGTTCGAGACCTGCTCATTCGAGGCAGCGAGAAGGTCATCGGTCACTACGAGCTGCTTCTTGCAAGTGCGAAGAGCGAGGAAGAGCGCCAACTCTATCAGGAACGGATCGAGCGAGAGCAGCGACTACTGCACACTCTACTCCAAGGCGGCTTTCCCGATCGCTTCGCCGCGTAAGAGCGGCCGTGCGCAGAGTTGAAGCAGCGGCGGACGGCTCATCCGCTGCTGGATATCCGGAAAATCCGAGGCTTGCCGGTCAAAAAACCTTTCCGCCCTCTTGAACTCGCCGCGTCTCGTTCTAAGTGGTTTCTCGCCGCGAGAGCGGTGTGCCGAGCGCCATATCGGGGTCGGCACGAGCGTTGGACCGGTGTCTTCGGCCTCTGAAACCCCTGTCTTGCGCTCCTTCGTATCCATCTTGCTCCTTGGAGGACTTGGTTATGAGGACTCTTGATTTCGCGCCCCTGTGGCGCTCCACCATCGGCTTCGATCACTTGGCTGACCTCGTCGACAGCACACTGCGCCAGACCACCGATGACAACTATCCCCCCTACAACATCGAACGATCCGGCGAGGACCATTACCGGATCTCGCTGGCCGTGGCCGGCTTCGGCGTCAACGACGTCACCGTGACGGCCGAGCAGAATGTGCTCACGATCGAAGGCAGAAAGCCCGATGGTGCTGCGCACGATTATCTGTATCAAGGAATCGCCGCACGTCCGTTCCGGCGCGTCTTCAACCTTGCGGACTACGTTCAGGTCAAGCAGGCGTCCTTCCAGGATGGTCTCTTGGTCATCGACCTCGTTCGCGAGGTTCCGGAAGCGATGAAGCCGCGCAACATCCGGATCGTCAGCGGTGCATCGCAGATCGAGCAGAAGAAAGCAGCTTAGATACTCTCGATACACGGAGAGCGGAGTGCGGCGCCGGCGTGCGTCCGCACTCCGCTGGCCAATGGCCGTCATCGTCCAGCGACTAGAGTTCCGTCCCTTGGAAAGGAGAGAATAGGGAGGAGTGAGCAATGACCGACATCAAAGCTAACCATAGTAGCATTCATCCGTTCTTCCACCCCGCTGCTCACTACGCTTCGCCCGCCGAGGTCCTGAATGATAAGGAACTCTCGACGCCTGAGAAGCGGATCATCCTGTCATCGTGGGCGTCCGACATGTACGCGGTGGAATCCTGTCCCGCCTTGCGTGAGATTCCTGGCACGGGCCGCTCGGTACGACTGGCCGATATTCTTGCGGCGTTGCGCCAGCTCGACGGAGATGGCGACGATGATCCGCCCCGCGGCGGCGGCATTGCGATGCGGTTGCGGCGGCCTAAGGCCGCCGCACAGGAGAGGTCGCCATGATGCTCACGCAAACCGTTCTGGCGGTCGTGCTGCTTGGCCATGCGGTGGCGGCATGGGCTGTTCCGATCGTAGCGCTCTGCGTCTCAAGGAGCGAATCTGTTGCGCTCGGTGATCATGTGGGCAGCTAACGGGTGATCAAATGCTAGGCCATCGAGTATTATTGCCGGCTCTTCTCGTGCTGGCGCTTTCCACGTCATATCCAACTGCGGCGCAAGTGCCGGACTTAAAAACGAGCGGCACGGTCCCCACACTGGCGCCCGTGGTTCGCCAGGTAACGCCAGCGGTCGTCAATATTTCCGTGCACGGCCGAATCCGTGAAGACAATCCGCTCTATCGCGATCCATTTTTTCGCGAATTCTTCGACCTGCCGAAGCAGGTAGAGAAGGAAATCAATGCAACCGGCTCAGGCGTCATTGTCGACGCCCAGCGCGGCTACGTGCTGACCAACAATCATGTAGTCGAGGGCACCTCCATCGTTCAGATCACGACCAAGGACAGCCGCCAGTTCTCTGCAAAGGTGATCGGGCGCGACCCGCTGACGGATGTTGCGGTGCTTCAAATCCAGAACCCGAGCCGGCTTCAAGGACTTCCTTTTGGCGACAGCGACGCGCTGGAAGTTGGCGACTTTGTGCTGGCGATCGGCAATCCGTTCGGACTCGGTCAAACTGTCACGTCCGGCCTCGTCAGTGCGTTGGGACGAACAGGTCTGAGTAAGCAAGGCTATGAAGATTTTATCCAGACCGATGCTGCGATCAATCCCGGGAATTCCGGTGGTGCGCTGGTCAGCCTGCGCGGCGAGTTGATTGGCATTAACTCGGCAATCATCTCGCCCGCTGGTGGGAATGTCGGGATCGGCTTTGCCATTCCAGTCAACATGGCGCGGCGAGTGATGGAGCAGATCGTAGCCAAGGGACGTGTTGAGCGTGGTCGTATAGGCGTCTCGCTACGCGACTTAACCCCGTCGGTAAATCAGGGTCGTAGTGAGGGCGCGGTGATCGCCGAAGTCGCGCCCGACTCTCCGGCCGAGAAAGCAGGTCTGCGCAAAGGCGACATCATCGTCACGGCGGACGACCGTCCGGTCCGGACCGCTGCGCAACTTCGCAATAAAATAGGCCTCGCACGCGTCGGTGAGGACGTAAAGCTCAACGTGGAACGCGGTGGCCGTATGACTACGATTGTGGTCACGGTCGCTCCGCCTCTTGAGGAACATAGCGCATCCAGCACGCGTACCTCGCCGTAGCAAACGATCGAAGTCGTTTCGAACTGACGCCCAGCTCGGGGGTCTTAGGGAGATTACCTCACAACAGTCGTTCCTTGGGCCGTAGCCGGAGGTCCGGTCGAGGCACATGATGGTCCCTTGGTAAGGCGGTGCTTTGATGTCTGTCGTGGAATTTTCTGTTATGACATTCGCAACGCTCTTCGTCGCCATAGGACCCGTTGACACAGCTATCGTGTTCGGTGGGCTAACTGGCGGCGTACATCGTCCGGAGCGCTTTCGTTTGGCCTTTCGAGCAGTGCTGATCGCAGGCAGCGTACTTTTGGGTTTTGCGCTGTTCGGCGTGGGCTTGCTTGCCGCACTCCACGTCTCACTGGAGGCGTTTCGCTTTGCGGGCGGTGTGCTCCTGTTGTTGCAGGGTATCCAACTGATCTTCGGGCATCCAGCCGGTCTTTCTACTCTAACCGCTGGGGAACGGCGCGAAGCGCTTGAACCAGGTGACATCGCGATCTTTCCGTTGGCATTCCCGGTGATCGCCGGTCCAGCGGGATTGACCGCAGTCGTCCTCCTAATGGGGCAAGCAAGCGGAGATCTCATCAAATCGGCAGTTGTGCTCGGGTCGATCTTTGTCTGCCTGATGTTAACCTATGGTGGCATGATCTTCACCGATGTCCTGCATCGCATTCTCAAGACGACTGGTGCCAATGTTATCGCCCGTCTCGCCGGCGTGATCCTCGCCGGACTGGCGGCACAGTACATCTTCGATGCGATACGAGAAGCGCGCATTCTGAGCGGCTAGGCGACCCACGCAGCTCTTCATAGACCTTGCTTGCCGCAGCAGAGGAGCCTGCAGAATGTGGTCGCCCCCCAGGCATTAGGAACAGGGTAAAATTTACCGGGTTGGACCGCATGCAGCTGTACGTCGAGCGCGACTATGCCACGCTACTATTTCGATTTACATGACGGTCACGGCGTTGCCGAAGACGAAGAAGGAATGGAACTCTCTAGCATGCGTCAGGTGCAGGAGGAAGCGGCTCGTTCCTTAGCCGACATGATCCGCGAGGCTTCCAGTGATACTCTTGACAGTAAGTCGCGTCGATGGGCCGTTGAGGTTCGAGACGAAAACGGGTCGGTGTTTGAACTGAAGTTCACGTTCGATGAAGGCACGACCAGGCATTAAAATGAACGAACTGCTCCCCCTGTACGGAAAAACGATCCGTAGGCCAACATCTCCGGGTGTATCCCGAGAAGCGCTAGCCGGAGCGATCGCCGAGTGCAGGCGCCGGCCGCAGCTACATAGCTCAGCCCGCTCCAGTCGCGCAGGGAGACACCCGGACTTCCTCATCTCAATGTCTCTCGCCTAAATCCACTTAACTTCCTCAATTCTGTAAGTCTTATCGCCGCCAGGAGCTTCGACCACTACGACTGTGCCTTTCGTCTTGCCGATCAATGCCCTTGCGAGCGGTGAACCGACCGAAATCTTTCCTCTGGCGGCATCCGCTTCCGGCTCACCAACTATCTGGCAGATCCGCTGCTCGCCCGTATCTTCGTCGATCAGCTTCACCGTTGCGCCGAACTTGATGGTGTCGCCGGAGAGCCTGGACACATCGATGATGTCAGCACGCGCAAGCTTGTTTTCCAACTCGGCTATCCTGGCTTCGTTGACAGCTTGCTCCGCCAGCGCGGCCTGATATTCCGAGTTCTCGACCAAGTTGGGATCATCAGCGATCGCCTGCTGAATCCAAGCGGCAAGAAGAGGCCGCTTCGTTTTTATGCGGTGTTTTAGTTCGTCCCGAAGGGCAGTGTGACCCGCTGCCGTCATTGGAAAGTTTCGCATCTGAGTAATTTCCACACAAAAGCGATTTACGCATCCTGACTATGTTGGGGGCAAGTCTGCGGGCGAGGTGCTCGCTGGCCACCCTCCTGCTTGCCTGCGCCGCGGCACGCGGGCGAGGCCTGCCCCAATCACAGTGGGTCGCAGCTGCGCGGTTGGCACGCTCCCCCGAAGGTCATCTCCCATTTGAGTGCGGGCCATCCTTTATTTGGCGGCGCAAAAAGAGGTGTGAGCCATAGCGGCTGCCAAACGGGGCTCGACGATGGTTGTTCCATTCGAGGACGATCGTTATTTGGTCAATAACGACTGCGTCAACGGCCGAACGGAGAGGCCTTTGCGGCTGGTTGGAACTTCCGGCCGCGATTGCGGAACCGGCTCTCCTCTCGTGAGTTCTGGAATGGCCGCCTTTTGCACGGGCGAGGGCGTGCGTGCTTTGCGGACCTTCCTCATTTTGTGGTGGTGTCGTCAATGTTCCAGCATCATGAACGCGCACCTTCGATGACGAGCATCGCAACGCTACTGACACGAAAGCAGAAGCTGCTCAGCCGCTTGGAAGAATACCCTGGTCCCAATGAGCGCGAGCACATCGAGCGTCTTCTCGACAAGATAGACGCCGAACTGAATACAGTTAGGCTCTGAAATCGCTCGAAGGGGGCGCCATCCAAAGCGGTTTCCGCGTGGCGCGCCGGTGCGACGGGTTGAGGACCGGCGGCGTCCCTCGTCCTAATCGACGCTGAGTCAAGCAGGTCTCCGCTCATCGCGCAACGGCATCTTGACAACCGCGGGCCGACCGCAAACGAGGCCGGCGACCCCGAACATTAGCAGCACAATGTCCGGCCGATTGCGCGAACTTGATCAGATGGCCTCAAGGCGAGCCTTCCTATCGTTGAATCCAGTCCACGCGAACGGGAGTGCTACGGCGCAGAGAATTGCCATGGGAAGGAATGCCGCTCCGGAATAGGAGGCGTATAGACTGCCGGATAACAGCGTCAGTGCCGCAGTTGCCAGGCCTGAGCCAAGCGCGTAGAGGCCTTGTGCTCCGGCAGCGACACTTCTCGGAATCACGTCAGCCATGATGTGCATGCAAGCGAGATGAAGCAGCGCGAAGGTCAATCCGTGCAATGGCTGTATCAGCGAAAGCGCCAAGACGGACGTCGTTTGACTTGCAACAGTCCACCTTAGAAGCCCAGCGACAGCTGCCAAGACAGCCGCCCAACGGGCGCCAAACTGGTCGAGCACTGCCGGACCAACGAGTGAAAACACTAAGACCTCGGCCAGCACGGCCTCCGACCACAGGACACTAATTACCGAAGCGCTGATGCCAGCATCACTCCACCGGATTACGGCAAATGCATCATGCGTTGCGTGGCTGCCATATACCAAACTTGAAACCAAGATCACGCTTCGAAACTGCGGGATCCTAAACAGGGCTTTGACCTCAACTAAAGGAGAAGAATGCGAACGCTGCAATGGGATCCGATTCGTCACACCCGGTACCAATCCCGTGGCGCCACTTGCCGCAATCAGGAACGCGGCATTCATCCAGATCACGGGCGTGAGATCGTCAGGCCTTATGAGCTGCCCAACGATGAGCGTGCCCGCTACGAAAGCGGCCGAAGCCGAGCCGCGGACCCAGCCGTACCCGAACGGTCGTCCCGCCATTCGCGGGCTGGCGATGCTAACAGCCAGCGCGTCGGCGATGGAAGTCGTGGGGGCAAGAGCGGCAGCTTGCATCAACGCAACAAGAACAAGCAGCCAGAAAGGTCTCGCCCAGATCAGTGCGAGGGCTGCCGCAGCAGCTGAGGCAGCACAACTCGCGAGTACGAGGCGCCACGATCCGAACTGATCGGCCAGGATTGCAACCAATGGTCCAAAGATTAGGCGCGTGAGTAATCCAAGGCTCAATATCAAACCGATCTGTTCAGGAGCGAGAGCTCTTGTTTCGAAGAACTTTGGCCAGAACGGAGATGCCACGCCGAACGCTGCGTACAAAGCGATGTACAGAACAATGTAGGCGATCGGCCCAGGAAGGCGCATGTCGCAGCCGTGCGGTTAAATCTCGATACAGTCGCGCCTCTGCCGCGTCTGAGCTCGCCGCTCCAAGCGGCTATGGAGAGCGGATTGCGAACGCTGATCAGCCTGTTCGGGCGGGTTGATCCTATCAGTACCAGTGCTCATCGTTTCGCGAACCAACAAACGCGTCCCACGTTGATTTGGCTCCAGGCTCCAGCAGAAAGCTTGGTTAATAAACGTCAGCCATGCCGACCAGCTCCTATCACGATCTCCGTGCCGCCAGTGAGGATGACCAAGTTTATCTTGAATCGCTGATCCGCGAGGATTTCGAGCGATGCCATCCCGGAGAAACGCTGGAAGATCTCAAGCGGCGGGCGTCGTTTTCCAGGGAGGATAGGGGCTTGTTGCGGGATTGGATGGCGGTGGCGGCGGCTCGCGCGGCGGCTGCCGGTCGCAAGTAATCGGGACGGGCATTCAACCTCCAGCGGGGTTCATCTGAGCCCAGGCTAGCTGCAATGGCAGATTGCTCTCCCCCGGGCAGCCCCTCGGCTTGACAGAACAGGGGGAATTCGTACCAAAATGACCGTCCGGGAGCTGTTCGAGTCAAGGTGCCTGCTCAAGGGCCTTGGCCTTGTCTTCGCGAAATCACAACCAGTCAACGAGCTATGCCGGTCGGGCGGAGCAAAGCCTGTGCGCCGGCGCGCGCCCGCACGATCGGAAAGGCAAATGAACATCGCGGAAAGCAGCACCAAGACCAACGCCATTTCCACCGGCATCGCCGGCTTTGACGGCATCCTCGATGGTGGATACGCATCGAACCGTGTCCACCTGATTGAGGGCCAGCCTGGAACTGGAAAGACGACGCTTGCCCTTCAGTTTCTGCTCGATGGTGCATTTAGGGGTGAGCGCTGTCTCTATATCACACTTTCAGAGAGCAAGGACGAACTGAGACAAGTTGCCGAAACCCACGGTTGGAATCTTGAGGGGATCGAGATCTTTGAGCTAGTCCCCGCCGAACTCAGCCTAGATCCCAAGCAGCAACAGACGGTGGTCTACGCCTCTGATCTCGAACTCGGCGAAACCACAAAGATGACTTTCGATGAAGTGAAGCGGGTTGCCCCTGCCCGGGTGGTTTTTGACAGTCTCTCCGAAATCAGGCTCCTCGCCCAGAACCCGCTACGCTACCGCCGGCAGGTAATTGCTCTGAAGCATTTCCTGGCTCAGGAGCGATGCACGGGGCTATTTCTGGACGATCTCACGGATCAAGCCGACGACCTCAATTTGCACAGTCTTGTGCATGGCGTAATCAGGCTCGAACATTACGCCCTGCAATACGGCGCCGAGCGCCGCAGGCTGCGTATCTTCAAGATGCGCGGACGCAGCTTCCGCGGCGGCTTCCATGATTTCGTCATCCGAAAGGGCGGCATCGTTCTTTTTCCACGCCTGGTCGCAGCCGAGCACGTCGACGGCACGGCCGCGGCCGAGCCGCTTATGAGCGGGATTGACGAGCTGGACCAGTTGCTGGGTCGTGGGCTCGACCGCGGCACCAATACTCTCTTGATGGGACCGTCTGGCTCCGGGAAATCATCTATCGCCCTGCAATTTGTCATGGCGGCGCTCGGTCGCGGCGAACGCGCCCTCTTTGTCACCTTCGACGAGACCAAGGCGATCCTGACCAAGCGCGCAGCTGGGATGGGTTGGCTACTGGAACAGCCGATCGCATCACGGCAACTGGTCCTTGAGCAGGTCGACCCGGCAGAACTTTCTCCCGGAGAATTAACCGGGATGGTCCGCAGGCACGTCGAGGCGGACAATGTTCGGGTCGTGGTGCTGGACAGCTTGAGCGGCTATCAAAACGCCATTCCTGCCGAGCAGTTCATGCTGCTGTTGATGCATGAAATGCTGACTTATCTGAATCATCGCGGCGTTGTGACGATCCTGACTCTTGCCCAGCACGGACTTGTCGGCTCGATGCAATCCAGCGTCGACCTGACCTATCTCAGCGACACGGTCCTGCTTTTGCGCTTCTTCGAGGCCGCTGGAAAGATCCGTCGTGCAATTTCGGTCCTGAAGAAGCGCACCGGGCGGCACGAAGACGAAATCCGAGAGTACCGGCTCGATAATCACGGGATCCGCGTCGGCCCCCCTCTGGCGGAATTCCAGGGTGTCTTGTCAGGCTCGCCGATCTATACCGGCCAGCAGGGCGCGCTGCTTACGGCGAGGATCAATGGGCAGCCGTGAACCAATTCCCAGCTTGCCGGTGCTTGTCTTGGCGCCGTTCGGTCGTGATGCCGCTGTGGTTTGTAGGACGCTACGCGATGCCGGCATCGAAGCTTTGGAGCAGTCTAGCCTGTCTGAATTGGTGGCCAACCTGGACCAGGCAGCTGCGGCCGTGATTGCGGAGGAGGCGCTGTTTCACGAGTATCGAGGCGCGCTAGCCCAGTGGATCGCTCGCCAACCGCCATGGTCGGATTTCCCCTTCGTGCTGCTAACCTTACGAACAGGCCAAAACGGTCCGGCCTTGACCGAGCTGATCGAGCTCCTTGGTCACGCTACCGTACTGGAACGACCGTTGGCCGCGACGTCGCTCAAGAGTGCAGTCTTGGCAGCCGTGCGCGGCCGCAGGCGACAGCGCCAGGCCGAGCAATATCTTCGGCAATTGAAGGATCTGGCTGACACACTCGAGCGGCGCGTGGAAGAGCGGACAGAGCAGCTCTCGCAGGCAAACAGGCGGTTAACAGAGGAAATGGCGGAACGTGAACGCACCGAACTCGCGTTGCGCCAGGCACAGAAGATGGAAGCGGTGGGGCAACTCACGGGCGGTATTGCGCACGACTTCAACAATTTGCTGATGGCGATTATGGGAAATCTTGAGCTGATTGCCGCCCGGGTGGATGAGGAAAAGATTCAGCGATACGTCCGCAATGCCATGCATGGAGCGCAACGCGGGGCCAAGCTCGTTGGCCAGTTATTGACGTTTTCTCGCAAGCAGCATCTTGCCCCCGAGCCCGTCGACGTTAATCACCTGGTACGCACGGTCGCGGAGCTGTTGTCTCGAACGCTGGGAGCCTCGATACAGGTGGATGTGGTGACACAAGACGGTCTTTGGCCTGCTCTGGTCGACGCAACGCAGCTCGAGCTGATGCTGCTCAATCTCGCCATCAACGCGCGAGACGCGATGCCGGATGGGGGCCTCCTGACGATAGAAACGACCATTTTCGATAGCGTCCCAGAGGATATGCAAACCGACCTGAAGCAAGGGCAATACGTATCGATAGCAGTGAAAGACACCGGAACCGGAATGCCGCCCGAGGTTCTGGCCAGAGCTTTCGATCCTTTCTTCACCACGAAGGCGCCCGGCAAGGGAACTGGACTCGGATTGTCGCAGGTGTACGGCTTCGCCCATCAATCTGGTGGGACAGCGACAATTGAAAGTGAAATTGGTCGAGGGACGGTGGTGCGCATTTTGTTACCACGGTCGACGGACCCTGTGATCGGAGAGAACCGGCAAACGGGAACTCCCCGTATGGGAGCAAGAGAGCGCATTCTTGTCGTGGACGACGATGCGAGCGTGCTGGAAACGACGCGGAGCATGCTTGACGATCTTGGATATCGGGCGATCGCCGCTGATAATTTGGATGCCGCGCTTAAGGCAATTTCCGATCAGGTAATCGACTTGGCCATCGTCGATCTCGCGATGCCTGGTGTATCGGGACTCGATGTCGGATTAGAACTTCGGCGGCGGCAGCCCGGTCTGCCCATAGTGTATTGCAGCGGTTATCCGGATCTAATCGAGGAGACTGGGAAACGTCTAAACGGTGGCCTTTTGCTCAGTAAGCCCTATTCCACCCGAGAACTCTCCGCCAAGCTCGAGGCGATGCTTGGCACTAGCTCCATGCATCGCTCCGTTGAAGGCGTCGTCGGGCCTTCGTAGTGGCCCGCCGGAAGCGGCTGGGCTTTTCGAAACCACGTAGTTTGGTCGGATGGCCCTGCGTGAGAAGGCCTTTGAGGTGCGGTTTCAGTCGAGTCCGGTTCGCAAGAGGGCGCGAGCCAATTCGAGCTCACTGATCGCTTGGCGTAGCGATCTACGGGCCGCTCTCTTATCACCGTTCGCGCAAGCTATTTTGAGTTCTTTGAGGTACTCAGCCGCGGCCTCCGCCTGCGCGACCAGATCTGCGGCACCTCCAAAACTCGTTTTCCGTTTTGTGTCCATCGTCGAGCCCGCTTTCGAGAATTCGCCGGAACTCTGCACCCGTCATGAACCTGCAAAGAGGATAAGAGTGCTGGTTTCTATTTCAAGAGTTCGCCAGCTTGCTCGAAGGTTGGCGCTCCGAGAAGTCCGCTTTGCGCCAAGCTCGTGAAGACGCGACAGTGACAGCCCGGCTCCATGACCCAACCAGGGTTGATGGGAGAGGAGATCCTCTCCCATCCGTGCGGCTTATTTCGAGTTGATCGCAATGCGTTTCACTTTTGATTCCGCTTGCGGCAGCTTAGGCATCGTGATCGTCAGCACACCGTTCTTGAAGGCAGCCGAGACTTTGTCCTGATCGACATCTTCGATCGGGATCCGTCGCTCAAACCTGCCATAGTAACGTTCGCTGAACTTGCGATCCTTGTCTTCCGTCTCGGTCTTCTTCTCGCCCTTGATCGATAAGACACCGTTGGTGAGTTCGACCTGGACGTCGTTCTCGTCAAGGCCCGGCAGCTCCGCCGTGACCTTCACGTCCTTCTCGCTCTCATTGAGCTCGATGCTCGGCCACTTCATTGACTGGTCGAAAAAGCCGCCGCCGAATGGCACGGCATCAAAGCCGCGGAAGACGTCGTCGAATAGACGATTCATTTCGCGGTGCAGCGTCAGGACGGGGTTGTAGTCTTCGCCGCGACGCGTAGTCAGATCCCGACCGCGGCCCCAGGGGATCAGATCTGTGATAGCCATAGTTTTCTCCTTTCTCTATTAAGCAAGCCTCCGCGGGCGCGGCGAAGGCCACGCCGCGAACTCCATCACAAGCAGGCGGTCCTACGCCGCTTGCTTGTTCTCAAGTTGCTTGTGGTCGCTGCCTACGTTGACCGCAATCTGGCGCGGTTTCATCGTCTCGGGGATCTCCCGCACCAGGTCGATCTTGAGCATGCCGTTCTCAAACGAAGCTCCCTTCACCTGCACATAGTCCGCCAGATTGAACGTCCGTCGGAATGGGCGCGAAGAGATGCCCTGGTAGAGATACTGGTGGCTGCCCCTCTCTGCCTTGCGACCTTCGACCGTCAGCATATTCTGCTCGGCGGTGATTGAGACCTCGTCAAGCGTGAAGCCGGCAAGAGCCAGCGAGATTTGGTAGTGGTCCTCACCGACGCGTTCGATGTCGTAGGGCGGGTAATTGTCGCCGCCGGTCCATCGGACGGAGTCTTCGATGAGGTCAATCAGGCGATCAAACCCAACAGTCGACAGCCACAGGGGAGCGAGATCAAGGGTGGTCATAGCCATATCCTCCTGCGAGCAACATGGTTACGAGCGCCTGGGACACCGTGTCCGGCGCCCGCTGACCGGACCCTCGGAGAGGCGCCCGGTCCCGCACGATTGCTCGTGCGTGCACTAATCGAAATAGAAGCAACACCCGCTATTTCAAGGGCTCGCTCACCTCTTGCGAACAGAGCGATGCCGCACCCATCTTTTTTTCGGGGCCCGGCCGAGACGAGTGTAAGGAATAAGTGCTCCATCGCCCCGCTGCGTCTCGATCGGTCCCTCCAAGCTCAACCGAGCCGAACGAGAGACACCATGACAGCAGTGCGAGACGATGTGATTGAAACAGCGCTTCTGGAATCCTTTCCGGCGAGTGATCCCCCGTGCTTCGCTGCGCGCGGAGTCAACATCGGCTCTCCCAGGCGGGACGATGCCTCGCGAGAGGCTCATGGCTCGCAGGGCGGCGGTCAAGCATCGACGAATGGTTGGCCCTCCGCCGCATCGCAAAAACATTCTCTGAAACGACCGCCTCCCTCTGAGGTTTCTAACGCTGCCGCACGCGGGCGTGGTCGAACGGCGCGGGACCATGCGAAGGCGGATGGAGGCCGAGGATCACGGACCGAGTTACAGGCACGGAGGACGGGATGAGGATTGCGCAGGTTGCTCCGCTCTTCGAAAGCGTACCGCCGCGGCTCTATGGTGGGACCGAGCGGGTCGTTTATTTCCTGACCGAGGAGTTGGTCAGGCAAGGGCACAAGGTCACGTTGTTCGCGAGCGGGGATTCCATCACCTCCGCCGAACTCGTCCCCTGCACCCCGCGGGCCTTGCGGCTTGATCCCGATGTCCACGATCCATTCCCCCATCACATGCTGTTGCTGGACAAGGTTCGCCAGCGCGCCGAGGACTTCGATCTCCTTCACTTCCACGTCGATTATCTGCATTTCCCACTGTTTCGAACTCATGCAGGACGGACGCTGACAACCCTTCACGGCCGGCAGGATCTTGCCGACCACATGCCGTTCTACGCCCATTTCCCTGAGATGCCGCTGGTCTCCATCTCGAATGCGCAGCGCGCACCGCTACCGCGAGCCAATTTTGTCGCAACCGTGTATCACGGGCTGCCGCTCGATCTGCACAAGCCGACTTTCGAGCCGCGCTGCGGGTATCTCGCCTTCCTCGGACGCATTTCCCCGGAGAAGCGGCCGGACCGTGCCATCGCAATCGCGCGAGAAACGGGCCTGCCATTGAAGATTGCCGCCAAAGTCGACAAGTCTGATGAGACCTATTTCCGCGACGTCATCGCGCCGATGCTCGACGGAGGAGGGGTGGAGTTCATCGGCGAGATCAACGAGAGCCAAAAGACTGAATTCCTCGGGAACGCGGCGGGACTGCTGTTTCCGATTGACTGGCCGGAGCCCTTCGGGCTCGTCATGATCGAGGCGATGGCCTGCGGCACCCCGGTGCTGGCGTTCCGCAGCGGCTCGGTAGCCGAGATCGTCGAAGATGGGATTAACGGACGCATCGTTGAAAGTGTCGAGGAGGCCGTGCAGGCCATGCCAAGCCTGCTCGCGCTGGACCGCCGGGCGATCCGCGCGCGTTTCGAAGAGCGCTTCTCCGCAACGCGCATGGCTGCCGATTACGTGAAAGTTTACCAGAAGCTGCTGCGCAGGCGCCCTGCGCCCGAGCGCCAACTGTCGGCGTTGGCAGCACGCTCGGTCTCGTCAAACGGGCGTGCCGGGCACGTGGCGACTGCTGTAGCAACTCAACATGAAACGAAACAAATTGAGGGGCCACACCGAGGGAGGTGATCATGGCACCCGTCGAGGTCCCCAACACCGGCTCAACCGGTACTGCATTCACCAAGACCGTCCCTGCTGAGGACACTGCAGCCTGGGCGCGCTGCCTGGATGGCGATCGGGACGCCTTCCAGCAGGTGGTGACCGCCCACTTGGACGAACTCTTTGCTGCTGCGCAGCGGGATATTAGCTACCACGTCGCGGTCGGCGACCTCGGAGACGGTGATCTCACGGCTGAGGAGCTCGTCGGCGAGACCTTCCTGCGCGCCTGGCGCGACCGCCGAAGCCGGCCGCAATCCCTCGGTATTCGCCCCTGGCTGTTGGGGCTGCAGTATCGCGTGCTGATGCGCATCGTGCGGCAGGAGCAACTGCTTCGGCGTCTCGTGTCCGTCTCGCTCGAGGCGCGCGCGCCGGAGCCGCCCATCTACGACGATGACGAAGGCTTCTGGGAATGGTTCCAGCCGGACGACTTGGTGCGTTGGGAGGATACCCTCACAGATGACGCCCACCCGGAGCCGGCCATCGAGGCCCTTGAGCAAAATATCCCCGGTCTTTCGTCCCTGGTCCGTCAGGTGCTGTTCCTGCGGCAAGTCCATCGCCTCAGCTTTGCCGAGATCGCCGCAGGCTTACGGATTTCACGGGAAAGCTTGTCGAAGCTCTGGCGGGAGGGGTGCGCCAGCTTGGCTGAGGCAATGAGGAGGAATGCAACATGAAAGCTCCCAGTCTGGCCATTGACGTGCACCACGCACTCACTTCCGAATTGCGGGACCGGATCGTCGAGAACGTTCGCACGCGCATCCAGGAGCAATCTTACCGCCTGCTCTCGCCCGAGCATTTGCGGGGGCTTGCTCAACTCGATACCGGCGGCCCTCCTATAGTCAGCCTGTATCTGCAGCTGACCCCGGAGCGGCGCAGTGGGCGCGCCTGGCACTCGGCGTTCTCGGCGCTCACGCACACGCTCTCTCAAACGATGGACCGCGCTGGGCGCACCGCGGCGGAGGCCGACATCCAGGAGATCAAGCGCGCCCTGATCGATCAGTTGCCCGAACTGGGCCGGGGCGCCGCATTCTTCGCCTGCCGCGAACGCGGCATCTGGCACCAGATCGCCTTGCCAATTCCGCTGCCTGACCGGATCCATGTCGCGTCACGGCCTTACTTGCGGCCGCTACTGCGCAGCTGGGGTCGCAGCGACCGCATGTTGCTTGCCCTCCTCTCGCGGGAGCAGAGCCGGTTTCTTATCAGCCACCTCGGCTCGGTCGAAGAGATCTACCGGGTCGGGGGTCAGCGCATCCGCGGCATGCTGACGGACCGGATCCCTCGCGACCGCCGCGACGCGCTGGCAAACAAGCTCCTCAAGGCCGAGGCCAAGGCCCTGGCGTCGATCGCCGAGATGATCGGACGAGAGTTCGAAACCTCCCACCTCTTGCTTTGCGCCCCGCCTGACATGAGCGCTGCATTTCGCGACCATCTGTCCAAGCTCTCTCTCACCCGGCTCCTGCCATTTGAGACGAGCATCCATGCATCCCCAGCAGAGGTCGGCGCCGCGGCCGCGCCGATGCAAGAGCAGATCAGAGCCCGCGCGGAGCGCGAGCTTGTTGACCGGCTGAGCGAGGCCGCCCCAGCGGCGGTTTCGGCGGGAACGCAGGAGACGCTGGATTGCCTGTGTGAGGGGCGCGTCCTCATTTTGATCGCCGATGACAGCTACGTCGCGCGCGGCAGCCATTGCCGGCATTGCCAGGGCCTGTTTGAAGCCACCCAGCTCTCGAGCTGCCCGATCTGCGGCGGCGCCGAGCTGGAAACGGTCGACGACCTCGTGGAGGCGGCGCTTCAGCAAGCGCTCGAGCGCAACGCGCAGATCACATTCGTCCGCGATCCCGCGGCTCGGTCGGCCATTGCCGCGCCACTGCGCGCCTTGCTGCGATACTGAGCAATGGTGGCCCACATTCCGGCCGCCACTGCGTCTGGTCAGGAACAACCTTTGCCCCGTCCGGAGAAAGTCCTGACGGACGCTGATGACCGTCGGCGCCGGAACGCGATTCCCTCGACATGCTGTCCGCAGGGAAGCGCACGGTCTTCGAAGCACGATGTCCCACGGACGCGCCGAAAAACGCCGGCCGATCCCCCGGAGTTTCGCGTTTGGCAAGAGTAAGCCCGGCAAATCGAACACCGAGCTTTGAGCTGGCCAAGCGCGCGGTCCATGCCCGAATTGCTGAAGCCACTGTGCCGGTCCTTCAAGTGCACAGACCACGAGCTACGCGGCTCGCGATGGGCTCTTGAAAATCACAGTTATCAAACCCAGGTGATTCTGCGGCTGGTATTTCCAGCCGCAGAAACTCGACAACTGGAGAGTTGGAGGAGAAGCCATAAGGTTACGTGTGTTGCGCGCTCGGGAAGCGCATCAGGTCCGGTGCGAAACCGCCCTGACGGTATCATCATTCCGACACGGCGAGCGAGAAGCCGCACGAGGATGACGTCCTTGCGGTCCAGCCTGAAAAATTCATGACTATGACATTAGGGCTGGTGACCGCATTTGGTCGGCAAAATGGTCGTGAATGGCGATCGACGTCGACGGAATCGAGCACCTGATCATGAAACAGAAGGACGCCTTGGTCATGCTGACAGCATGTGCAACCGAGAGGAAGGTCGTTTGACCGCGAAAGCCATGAATGGGCGGCTTAGAGAAACAGACAGCATTCTTCGGGAGAAGGAACGATGAGCGCAAAGGAGGTCCGATTTTCGACTGACGCCCGGGAGAAAATGCTCCGGGGCGTCGATATTCTCGCCAACGCCGTCAAGGTGACACTAGGACCGAAGGGCCGCAACGTCGTGCTCGAAAAGAGCTTCGGCGCACCGCGGATCACGAAGGATGGGGTTACCGTGGCGAAGGAGATCGAGCTTGAGGACAAGTTCGAGAATATGGGAGCGCAAATGGTGCGTGAGGTCGCATCGAAGACATCAGACCAGGCGGGTGACGGTACAACGACCGCGACGGTGCTCGCGCAGGCGATCGTGCGCGAAGGCGCCAAGGCGGTAGCCGCCGGGATGAATCCGATGGATCTCAAGCGTGGAATTGATCTAGCGGTCGACGCAGTTGTGCAGGAGTTGAAGAAAAATTCGAAAAAGCTGACCTCAAACGAGGAGATCGCGCAGATCGCCACCATCTCCGCCAATGGCGACAAGGAGATCGGCCGGTTTTTGGCGGACGCGATGAAAAAAGTCGGCAACGAAGGCGTCATCACCGCCGAAGAAGCCAAATCGCTCGAGACCGAACTTGAGGTCGTTGAGGGGATGCAGTTCGATCGCGGTTACATCTCGCCGTATTTCGTGACCAACCCCGAGAAGATGCGGGTCGAGCTTGAGGATCCTTACATCTTAATCTACGAAAAGAAGCTCGCTGGCCTACAGCCGCTGTTGCCCCTGCTGGAGGCGGTGGTCCAAAGCGGCAAGCCACTGCTGATGATCGCTGAGGATGTGGAGGGCGAAGCGTTGGCGACGCTCGTCGTGAATAGGCTACGCGCCGGGTTGAAGATTGCTGCTGTCAAAGCGCCGGGCTTCGGTGACCGTCGGAAGGCCATGCTGCAGGACATTGCGATCCTCACCGGTGGCAATTTCATCAGCGATGATCTCGGCACCAAGCTTGAGAAAATCACGCTCAATATGCTGGGACGCGCCAAGAAGGTCATGATCGACAAGGATAACACGACCATCGTGCGCGGCGCCGGCAAGAAATCCGAAATCGAAGCGCGGGTCAAGCAGATCAAGAGTGAGATCGAAGAAACCACCTCTGACTACGACCGCGAGAAGCTGCAGGAGCGGCTGGCGAAACTTGCAGGCGGCGTCGCTGTGATCCGGGTGGGGGGCGCAACCGAAGTCGAGGTTAAAGAGCGCAAGGATCGGGTCGATGATGCCATGCATGCAACGCGCGCAGCGGTCGAGGAAGGTATCCTCCCCGGTGGCGGTGTGGCCCTGCTGCGCGCCACCTCGGCGCTATCGAAGTTGAAGCCCGACAGCGAGGATCAGCGACATGGTGTGGAAACCGTGAAGCGGGCAATCACTTGGCCGGCTCGGCAGATTGCGGAGAATGCAGGCGAAGAAGCATCACTCGTGATCGGAACAATCCTCGAAAACAAGGAGTACGCCTGGGGCTTCGATGCGCAGACGGGAGAGTATAGTAACCTATTCGCCAAAGGGATTATCGATCCGACCAAGGTCGTCAGGTCAGCCCTGCAGGACGCCGCATCCATTGCCGGGCTGTTGATCACGACGGAGGCGCTCGTCGCTGAAGCGCCCAAAAAGACCAATGGAGCCGGCCACACCGCTTCTGCGGGCGCCAGCGAAATGGGTCTTTAAGAGTGGAGGGAACAGCGTGCCGAGAAAGGATCGGCTTGTTCGGCACAAAGCAACGGCGCGCCAGTTTTACTTTGTCATACAGCGTGCGCGTCCCGTGCTGAAATTCTGGCTCTGCATCAGTCGACCGAGTAGGCAAGCTGGAGGAAGTCGTTCCCGAGTGCAGATGCAACTGACGAAGCGGTCAGAATCTTGAACAACAATTGCTTCCATAAGCGGTGGCAATTGCATTCCCAGCGGCGCGTGCCGATATCCGCGTGGGGGCGCCGGCACAAATGACCGCCGGCAGAGGCACAGCGGGTTTCTCTGCCCACCTCAGAGTCGATGTCGGGCGTGTGGCGGCGCCCGCCGGATTCATGCCGGACGAGGTGGCGCTGACGGTCGAGCAGAACGTCCTGACGCTGGAACGTGGCAGAAGGGAACGATCCGCGCAACCCGTTGGGCATAGCGGATGCGCCTGCGCGGGCGGTGGCGTGAGCGAGGGGGTTTAAAATCGCGAATTTGCCCCTAAGCCGGCATTGCCGTCCGCCCGTGCCGATCCAGGAAAATCCGCGTTGAAATGGACTGTTTCATGACTGACGTCGCACAGTTGAACAAGGGCCGCTTCTATTGGGTACTGGTGCGCTCGAGCACGAAAGACCCGGAGTGGCAACCGGCGCGCTTCGCCGGCGTTGCTGGCCACGGCGCCTGCGCGAAGTGGGACCTCATCGGCTTCAACAGCGACGTCGGTCACTACTTCGTCGAGGTTATCGAGATCGGCCCCGAGCTCACCGACGGTTCCCGATGGAAGCGGATCGCCGCTGAGCAGCCTGGTCGCCCGACCTTGTGAACGTCGCATCCGGTGGAAAGCGCTCCCCAAGATTTCCGAGGATACTCTCGATCGCCCGCTCGACGGCGGTGTAGGCGGCATCCAACCCTACTTGAACGCTGATGTCGACTTGTAATGCCTTGGATAGCGATGTTGTTTGCCTCGGTCGCCCCCGAGGTGAAGATGATCTCGTCCGGCTCAGCGCCGATAAGCCCGGCCACGCGCTCGCGAGTGTCCTCCACCGCTGTCGCCGCTCTGCGGCCGGCGAAGTGCTCAGAGTGTGGGTTGCCGACCTGATCTAACTCAAGAAACTCGAACATCTTCGCCCTGACGCGCGGGTCGGTGGGCGTCGTGGCCTGATTGTCGAGGTAGATCGATCGACGCATTTCAGCTTTCCGGCGAAGTTGGCGCTTTTCTCGGATTGTGTCGCGCTAGCCATTCCTTGGCGGCTTCTTCCATGACTTCGGACGCGGTCCTGTCCTGTCCGATCGCCGCCTGCTTGATCCGTCGAATGACCTCGGGATCCATGGACGTCAGGAATTGCTTTTTGTCGCCTGAAGGGGGCTTTCGCCCCTTTCTTGGAG
This sequence comes from Bradyrhizobium liaoningense, assembly GCF_018130825.1. Lineage (GTDB taxonomy): Bacteria > Pseudomonadota > Alphaproteobacteria > Rhizobiales > Xanthobacteraceae > Bradyrhizobium > Bradyrhizobium liaoningense_B. The sequence goes on from NZ_JAFCJS010000003.1 coordinate 527,865, forward strand.
ACGGTTTTGCGTCCGCCATCGTCCTGCCCGCGCGTTGCGCAATCCCGAGAACCGTCCCATGGGTTGCAGGCGACGGCAAGGGATCGGGGGCGGCCGCCCGGCGATTTTCCCCGACAATCGGCCGCGATTCATCGATTTCAGATCCTTCCATCCCCTTGAAAGCACGGCAATTTCAGCACCTCATCAGCCGTTATATAGATACCTATTCTAAATAGGTCGATATAAATCTATTGACACGGATTAATGTTCCTGCTTTGTTCTCATTTGTAGCGTTTGTGTTGAGGTCGTGTGATGTCGGGCGTCGTGCGGGATTGGCGGGTCGAACTGGTCGAGGCGTATCCGGATCTCTTCCACCCGGTAGGCGATCCGCCCGCGGCGCAGGGCTGGCCCGAAGTTGGCGACGGCTGGCGCGACCTGTTGGAGCGCGCCTGCGCCCGGATCCGGGCGGCGGTCCAGGCCAATGGCGGCTCCTTTCAGGCGACGCAAATCAAGGAAAAGTTCGGCACGCTGCGGTTCTACTGGGATGGCTCTCTGTCTCCAGAGGCATCCGTCCGGGTCGAGGAAGCAATCGACTTGGCCGAAGCCAGGTCGGCCTGCACCTGCGAACTGTGCGGCGAGGAGGGCCGGCTCTACAGGTCCGGCAGTTGGCTGATGACGCGCTGCGCGCAGCACGCCAAAGGCCGGCCCGTCGAGACCGGGCCCGGCTTGGACAACGTCCACATCGTGGAGCGGATCGTCGGCAAGCGCCGCGACATCCGGTGCCGCCGCTACGACCGATCGACCGACAGCTTCGTCGACGTCGATCCCCGCACTCTCGGAATCGAGGAACAGTGAGATGGCGCACGTCATCAACTGGCGGCTGGACTTCATGCTCTCCCACCCGCGTCTCTTCGAAGTGATGGCCGAGGAGCCGGAACTCTCTTTCGGCTGTCCGGCATGCCAGGAGGGCTGGCGGGACGTCCTGGAGCGGATGTGCTGCCGGATCGAGGACGCGCTGCGGAGGAACGAGACGTTCGAGTTCGTTCGCATCAAACAGAAGTTCGGGATCCTGCGTTTTGGCTGGGAAGGCGAGGTCTCGGAGGAGACAAGGGCCCGCATCGAAGAGGCCCTCGCGCTCGCCGAGGCACGCAGCAGCTGCACGTGCGAACTCTGCGGCGCGGAGGGCGATAAGTATCACGCTTCCGAGAGCGTGATGGTCCGCTGCGAGAGGCACGCTGAGGGCAGGCCGATCATGCCGACGCGCGCCAATGAGCGCCTCCACCTCGTGCGTGTGGTGGCGCCGACAGTGCCGCCCGTTCGCATAGTGCGTCGCTACGACCGGGAGACCGACAGTTTCGTTGGTCCGCCGGTGCATGTCGATGCCACACCGCCGCCGGACAGATAAGGAGCATTGATGGCCAGGTTTCGCTGCCGCACCCCGCCGGAAAGAAGGAACGTTCTCTTTTTAACGCGCAACACCACTAGAGGCTCTGAACATGAAGGTCATCACGATCATGGAGGACGGCGAGCGTGCGAGATCGGTCTATGTGAGACCCGACGGCGATGTGACGGTGTTCGACCGCGACTATAAGTTCCGGTTCCGGACCGACATCTCCGGTGCTGAGTCGACATGGCAGATTCTTGAGCGGGTGGTGCCGGCCATCGTTCATGCTGAGACCGCCCGTCTCAAGATCGAAGCCCTCGCCGATCGGTGCCGCACCGGCTGGAGCCCGGGATATCCGGACGAAATCGATCCCGATATCCCGCAACGGACGCTGCGGCCCGCGCGGTTCGGCATCGATTTGATCCGCTATCCGGAAGACGACGAGCTCTACACCCCGGCCACGATCTTGATGGGAATCGAGATGGGCACGGGACCATCGACGAGCCTGGTCGGGAAGAGGGACGGAACGGTATGCGTCACAGGAGAGATCCTCTGGATCGACGCCGCACGCGAGTGGGCGGTCTGCGAGGACGGCTTCTGGTGGACGCCGGCGGAGGAATAGCGATGGCCAGATTTCGCTGCCCCGCATGCGCCAGGAAGGCGAGTTCACCTACGATGCGACGCGGCACGAATGCCCGCGCTGCGGCTCGCCCGACGTGCAGTTCGCACTCGGCATAGACGAGATGCCAGAAGAACTCATCGACCGGATCGTGCGGGCGCTGAGCCAGGCCGAGCCACTGGACGACCATCCAACCGACGAGGACTGAACCGTGCTGTTGTGGATCCTGTCAGATCTGCATGTCGAACTGACCCGCGGCTGGGACCTGCCGTCCGGCGACGCGCAGCCGCGCTTTGATGTGCTGGTGGTAGCCGGTGACCTCATTCCGCGTGCGGAGCGTGGGGTGAAGTGGCTGCGTGAGCGTGTGACCGATCGACCTATCATCTATGTCATGGGCAATCACGAGGCTTACGGCACCGACATCCAGCGGACCTTCGAAGAAGCCAAGGCCTCGGCCGAGGGCACACACGTATACGTGCTGGAGAATGAGACGGTTTGCATAGGCGATGTCACGTTCGCCGGCGCGACACTCTGGACCGACTTCGCCCTAAAAGGCGACGCGTACCGCGCGATGATGACCGCCGGCGACCGCATGAACGATTACAAGAAGATCAGGATCGCGGCTTACCAGCGGCGCTTCCTGCCGCATCACGCTCTCACCCGGCACCTCAAGTCCCGAGCGTTTCTGAAGAATGAGATGCGCCGGCCGCGCCATGAAGGCAAGTTGGTCGTCGTCACCCACCACGCTCCCCTGCCGGAGATGTCCCATCAAGCCAGCCGAGGGGGCAACGACAATACTGGACTCGATCCCGCCTACCGAAGCGATCTCAGATCATTGATGTTGCCGGGGTCGGACGATGGCCGCGGCGCGGTGCGGCCGCCGGACCTCTGCATTTACGGTCACACCCACGAGTCCTTCGACGCCGTGATCGGCGATACTCGCGTAGTGTCGAACGCAAAAGGTTACGGACCGTGGTTGCCACAGCAGCGCACCTGGGATAATCCGCGCTTCGATCCGAACCTCGTGATCGAAATCTGACGTTCGACGGAAGACGGCAAATTCGGACATCGTGAAGGCGATTGTCGTGGGCGCGCCGCTCGAATCCTTACAATGGTGATTGCATCGCCTTTCCCGCTAGCGCTCAGTTCCAAAACGTGCCAATCTACATATTCGGAATTTCCGGTATTCACTGCCAGATCGCGCATCAACACCGGCAATCGAGTCCTTGAATGGCGAAAAGCGCGAGAGCTGACATCAAGAGGCGCTTCGGTCAAAGGGTGAGAGACCGTCGGCTTTCGCTTGACATGTCTCAGGAAGAGTTGGCGAGCGAGGCAGACATTCGTCGCGCGCTCATTAGCGAGATCGAACGAGGCGAAGCCAATCCAACTCTTGAGTCTGTCATCAGGATTGCGACCGCGCTACGCATCAGCCTTTCCGACCTGTTCGAGCATCAATAGATGCCCTTCAACTCCCGCAATCCAAATAACTAGATTTTTGATAGGTCCACACTCTCGCCAAAATTCTGTTGTACGCTATTACGTACAGTACGCGGGCTTTGGGCTCACAGGAATTTCTAGCCCTTGGCAGAACCTGATTGGCTCAGCATTGCTGCGCGTGTGCTTTCTGACCTCGGTCGAACAGGAGTGCGGGATGTCCAGCGATAATGACTGTCGTGTGAGCGCCATCGCAATGTGCAACGGCAACAGGACATCAGGTCATGCGCACGACACAGCTTACCCACCGAGCGATTGGCACGGTCTTATTTGACAGCCCCAAATGCAAGGCTTCCGTTCCGGTTCGAGACCCGCTTCTCAGGTCTGCGCTACAGCAGGCCAGTCTGGACTACGCGGTTCGGTCAATCAGGTATCAAGCCGGACCGCGGCTAGATTGTCCGCGCCTTTCGCTCGCAGGGATCGTGTTGGACCGAATGGACGGCCTTTTCCTGCTGAAGGTGTACCTGGTCAAGCCAAAGCGATCGGCCGGTGAGCACGCTCGAATCGAATTCGCGTTGCGGTGCAACGGGCTTCAGCTCTTGGAGCGAGATGCTCGGGAGATTAGGACAGATCCACTGTTCTCAAATGCTCGTCAGGTTTGGGAGCATCAGCGAGATGGTGTCTCACTGATAGACAGGCTGCGGATATCGGCAGTCCTTGCCGAGTACGGGCCGCAGACAATTTCGGATCTAGAAGAACGTGCGCGACCAGATGGCGACATCCTTAGGACGGTGTGCGCGTTGGCTTGTCAGAACCTGTTGACGCTAAACATCCAGGATAATCCGTTAGGACCGTCCACAATGGTCGCAGCTGGATAAACCGACCTCCAGGTCGGCAGGCAATCCGCGATCCTGCAATTCGGCATATCGATGCCCGACATCGCCGGCTTTACGGCTTCTCGGCGGAGCTTTGCTCCAGACTCTATCAATAAGGGAGGCATTCATGATCGACGTCAATATCCGCTCGAAGCAGAAGAACGCGCAACACGCTCACCTTTCGAGTTCGGGCTCTCGACAATGTTCAAGAGATACGCCTTCCAGGGCCGCCAAGATCTGTTTGTTTCCGCCAAGACGGCAGCCCCGATCCCGGCGCGACATCCGGCGCTTCGAGATGCGCTCGTTCAGGCGTCCCTCGATCCGCAGGTGCGTTCGATCGCTTATCTTGCGTCGGCGAATGTTGCGTCCGAGCAGGTAGAGATCGATGCCGTCATCGTCCGGCGCGATGATGGTCATTTCCTGCTCGATGTCATTCCGGCGCGCAGAATTCGGGATATCGAGCAGGAAGGACTCGCGCTCATTGCGCTATCTAGGCTGGGGCTCGCGCCGCTTACCCTGACCGCCGAGGAAGTTCGGCTTGAGCCGCACTTCACTAACGCAAGGCTTGTCTGGTCTTATCGCGGCGCGCATGTCCCGATCGGCTTGCGGCTCAGCATCCTACAGATCCTACTGGACGAAGGGCCGATGCCGCTCGGCGAGCTTCTGAAGTCGATCCGCAGCGAACGCGACCCAGCTCCTGCCGTGATGGCGCTTGCTTGCGCCGATCTCATCGTCCTTGACCTTGTATCTCAGCCCTTGGGACCGAGCACCGTCGTTAGGAGCCGCTCATGACCAGAAAGACGCTCCCGAGATTGCAACGCCGTCGCGCTGCGCCAAGGATCGCTAGCGCGGGAGCGACGCCGACTGCATTTTTACCTCCGTTGGCCGTGCGGGAGAGAGAGTTCGCCGATGTATTCAGATCTTACTTCCAGAACTGGGTCGTCGAGGACACCGAGGGCAATAGGCCACTCTCGTCCAGCACGCTTGCCGCAAAGAGGGAATTTCCTGGTGCGCGGAGGTCAATCGTGGCGGCCGCGTTTGACCAGGCGACAAATGGAGCCGTTCGGCGGCAGCTCAAGGGTAGATTCGCGCTTGCCGTGATCGTGCTGGTGCCAGGGCCGAGCTGGATTCGGCCTGTCCGGGACCTGTTTGTCGCCCGTTTTGGCGCCCAATGGCTGACGATAACTGCGGACTCGATCAAGACGCCACAACAGAAATCCGACCAGAGCAGAGAGGTAGCTTCCAATCTCGCGCACGGGCAACCAGTGGTCGGCTTCGCCGTGGAGCGCGACGGGCTCCCACCTTCGCTGACGGCAGCCGCCGACCTGACTATTCGCGTTCAGCCGCCGGTAGGGGCAACCGTTCGGCGAGCAATCCGGATGTTCACCGGATGCTCGGCGCCTGCCGACATCGACGAGAACATCGCAGTTGGGCTCGAGTTCGATGACCTTGTCGCAGCCTTCCGAACCGACTCGTCGCCGGCTGAGATCATCGTTCGCCTTCGCAAAGCGTCCGCAGTCGTGAGTGGATCTTCTTCGACAGAACGGCTGCCGAGGCTTGAAGACGCGGTTGAATACGGCGCAGCGCGGACATGGGGGTTGGCGCTGGCGCGGGATTTTGCCGATTACCGTGAGGGATGTATCAATTGGCAGGACATAGATCGCGGTGCCGTATTGCATTCAGAGCCTGGCCTCGGAAAGTCATTGTTTGCGCGAATCCTCGCGAAGGCTTGCGGAGTGCCTCTCGTCGTTTTTTCGGTTGCCGACTTGTTCGCGAGCTCTCCTGGATATCTGGATTCTGTGATCAAGGCCTCTCGTGCAATGTTCCAACGGGCCTCAGCCGTAGCTCCGTGCATCCTCTTTCTTGACGAGATCGACGCGCTGCCTAATCGAGCCACCATGTCACCACGCGGCGCGGACTGGTGGACACCTGTGGTGACAGACTTCCTGCTCAGCTTGGACAATGCAGTCGCCGGAAAGCGTGCTGGCATTGTTGTATGCGCAGCGACGAACAACATAAAGGGCGTCGATGCGGCCTTGCTGCGGCCCGGCAGGCTCGAGCGCGCGATAGAAATCACACGCCCAAACCATGCTGGAGCTGTCAACATCCTTCGTTATCACCTGAACGGCGACCTGCAGAACGCGGATCTGACCGACACCGGTCATCTCCTCGACGGCTGCACCGGCGCCGAGATCATGATGGCAGTGCGCGGAGCGCGCAGGATCGCCCGCCATGCAAAACGCGACCTTGTACTTGATGATCTTGTTCAAGCTATCACGCCGGACGAGGAGATCGCGCCCGCCGCGCTTAATCGAATTTGCACCCACGAGGCCGGGCATGCGGTGGCATCGATCGTTGTCTCTTCGGGAGATCTCAAGCGCTGCGTCATCGGACGTACCGTCGCCGATTCGGCTGGTAGGACGCTGATTGCGAACGAGGGCGGCGGAGACCTAATGACCCGTGACACAGTGGAACGGCGCGCCGTCGTATTACTCGCCGGACGCACAGCGGAGCGCATTCTTATAGGGCACGCCAGCGTGGGGGCTGGCGGTGACGATGATTCCGACCTCGCTCAGGCTACCCAGCTCATTGCGGCGCTGCACGCCTCCGCGGGGCTGGGCGACACACTGACTTACATGGTGTCGCTCCGCGATGCACTCACCGCCGTACGTACCGACCGTGAACTGCGGTCCAAGGTCGAAGAGCACCTTCGGATCCTGCAGACCCGCGCCGAGAACCTCGTTCGACAGCACCGCGATGAGATAATTGCAGTTGTCGATCAACTCCGCGCTCGACGGCAACTATCAGGCGAAGAAATCCGGCGGATCATTGACGCGACGCGATGACGTCGGGCGTACGCGCCGCCGGGCCCGAACTGTTTGAGCTCCTTCGGCGAAACCTGCGGAGCAGATCATGAAGGATTTATCGCCCCTCATTGACGCTCCCGAGCAATAGCAGGGGTGGTGTCGAGGGCTAGGTGCGGGTGGAAAAGCAATTCAGCCATGCTCAACCACACGATGCGAGGAGTACCCGAAAAATGCGTAAGAGTCGCAAGTGGAGAGCAAGCATGAGCTCAGAGAGCGCAGGCGCTATTAGAATCGAACAACCCTGCACATTTTTGATCCGCATAGATGGTCTTTCAACGGGCCGACGTCAGAGATGCCTCGTTACATTTGTCGATGCGGAAACATCAACAGTTGTCGCAACTCGATCGTTCGATTCTAGCTTCGTTGCGCAAGCATCCTTGCGCGAGTTGATGAACATAATGAAAGTCGCATATCACTGTAGATCTCATCGTGTTGAGCAAGCCACGCGTGCGTTGCACTTCACAACGCGGAGCGTTGCTCGCCTCCTATCGGGAGGCGCCACACGCGAGCATCGCAAGAAGCGCAATCGAATGCTTCGCTCGAAGATCCAAGGACTCGATTAACAAAGTCCGAGAAGACAAGCGCTCAAGGATTCGAATGCCGATCGACTTGAAGTCGTCAAGTCAAAACGCCGACTTATCCACATTCCGATTTTGTGGTTGTCGTCGACCGATCTAAGAATTGGTCACGCGAGTGATTCGCCGAAAGGATTCGGGGAAGGATTCTTCCAACTCGCGGTGAAGCAATTAGAGCACGGAGGACACGATGCATTAAACGAAAAACGCGCGACCGGATGACCGACCGCGCGCTCTTCATCACCCAATTAGCGGAAATGGATTAGCCGCCAACCGCTTACTGGGCCACCCTTCAGTCGACTGACATCGACTGAAGTCGATGAAGCATGCTCGCGCGATTCTGCGCGATGAGTCAAGCGCCCCACGGTCAGCCCCATCCGTTGCAGTCGCCGGCAGTTGCGCCGCGCGCGGCGCACTGTCGATCCATCTGAAAACACTAGGCTTTTTCTGATCCGGCGCCGTCTTCAGAGGCGGCGCAATGAGATCGCATGTCCACTTGGGGAATCGACAATGATGATGACGCGAGAACAATACCTAATGCGTGATCCGAACGTGCCGTTGCCATGGGTCACGCCGCGACTGTGGACCCCGCCGCGGCCGTTCCGGGGAGCGCGCGCCATCGGCTTCCGTTCAAAGGGCTCAGCCCGCGCCGCGTTGCAGATCAACGGTTATGCGGAGGGCGCAGAGTCGGAGCTGGAACTCGCGTCCGGCCTTTGGATGCTGACGCATACGGAAATTCTGGATGTGGTCAGTCAGCGTCCTCAAGTGCGTTATCGCGGTCTCGACGGCAAACAGCATGTGTTCACTTTCGATTTCACCTCGCTGCATGCCGATGGGACGCGCACGGCCCATTCCGTCAAGCCAAAGGAGCTAGTCGAGAAGTCGCGGATCGAGCAGATCCATCTACTGCTTCAACGGCAGATGTCGCCAACAATCGCGAACCGCATCAATCTGATTACCGAGGAGAAGCTCGCTCCCGAGGATCGGTTCAACGCGGCCGTCATTTACGCCGCGCGCCGCTTCCCTGTCCCAGCTCACGATGCGGTCATTGCGAACCTGGTCGCCGATCTGCACGGGACAACGACCATCCGGGCGCTGTGCCGAGCGAGCCGCCTTCGTGGAGCGGCCTTTCGCGCAGTAGTGCGTCTGATTGCGGCACGCAAGCTACGCCTCGCGAACCGCGCACGCATTACAGCGGACGCGGTGGTGCGGCGCGGCGAGGAGGGCTGATCGATGGCGAAGCTCCGCATCCAGCCTCCTGCGCCGCAGCCGCTTCCGACCCAAGGCCCTCGGAAGCGTTTCGGCAGGTTCGACCGGATCGTCATCGACGAGGTCGAGTACATGTTCCGCGACGCGGTGGGCGATACGATCACCCTTGCGCACGCGAACAATGCAGACGCAATCCAGGTGGTCACGCAGGCTCAACTGCACGTCCTGCGGCATAGCCGTGGATACCGGCACGATCGCGATTACTACAACCCGGAAGTCGCTCGTGCTCGCATCAACGCGGGCGTGCAGTTTCTCTCCGACCTTCCGGAAGAGGAGCAGGCAGACATCTTGTGGATGCAGCGGTGGTGCCTGATCGCCATCCGTATGCGCGGCCTGGGATACAAGCATGGTGGAATTTCCTTCAGCGACGATGGACTGAAGAAGACCATTCCAGAGATCGCCAAGGAGATCAACGCCGAGGCGAAGGCCGAAGTGGATGGTGGCAAGAAGCCCCGGACAGGCCGCGTGGTCGAAGTGCGTCAATCGCCTTGCCCGAGCACCTTGCTTGGCTGGATCAATGATCTAATCGAAGGAAACATGAACCCGCTGGCGCTGCGGAAGGAGTACCGCAAGTGCGGCAACCGCACACCGAGACTCACTCCTGAGGAGTATGCGTATCTGTGGCAGTACGCCCGCATGGCGGCGACTCCCGAAAAGCCGGACGGGACTGTGCTCTGGCGCAACATGAGTGCAGCCATCTCCGAGGAAAACATCCAACGCCGCAGCGAGGGGCGTCCGGAGCTGAAGGTTCCTTCTTACGATCGCCTATTGGAGGAGATCGACCAAATTCCCTTCTTCGACATGAAGGCCGGCCAACTCGGCCCCGAAAAGGCGAAGAACCTGTGCCGTGCGGTTAATCACGGCCTGGTCGATGTGATCCGTCCGCTGCAACGGGTCGAGTTCGATGAATGGACTGTCCATCTGCACATCCTGCTCATTCTTACTGGGGTCTGGGTGACTCTGACGGACAAGCAGAAGAAGCTCGTAGAGCGCGTGCGCCTTGTCCTTTGCCTTGCAATCGACGTCGCTACGAAGTGTGTGGTCGGGATGAGCCTAGCGAGGGCGGCCTGCCCGGAAAACGCTCTGCGCTGCCTCGAAATGGCTGTCTCGGACAAACAGGAATACGCCGATGCGGCAGGCGCGGTGACACCTTGGGACATGTGCGGCACCATGGAGTCCGCGGTCGCAGATGCCGGAACGAGCTTCGCCAACCTCAAGTTTCGGACGAGGACCGTGGATCTCGGGGTCCAGTTCAAGACGACAGTGGCAGGCGTGCCGTTCCTGCGTGGGACAGTGGAGCGCGTCTTCCGCTCCACCGATGACAAGTTCATCGCGCTGTTCTCGGGGCGTACGTTCTCGGACTCGGTGGAAAAGGGCGACTACGACAGTGAGGGCCGTGCTTGCCTGACCGTCGACGAGTTCGCAGAGGCGCTTGTGCGCTATAAAATCGACCACTACCACAATCATCCACATGACGGCCTCGGCGGCGAGGCACCGAGACCATGTTGGCGGCGGTTGACGGAAGAGTACGGCGTTGACCCGCCGCCGGACGATCACCTGCGCCGCATCGTGTTTGGACTCGAGTTGAGCGTGGTTCTCGGCGCGCACGGTCTGCGAGTGCTGGGCATCGACTACCAGAGCGGGGAGTTGAACGACCTCTTCTGCCGGAGGGGACCCGTTCGCGTGGACGTTCGAGTGGACCTGGGTAATCTCGGAGGCATCTCTGCGAAAATCGGCGACGACTGGCTGCTCGTCGAGGGAGCTCCCGAGCTCTACCGCGTCACGGCGAAAGACTGGATCGCCGTGTGGGACGAATTCCAGGCGCGCAATGCAGCCGTGAATGCCATCACCGCCGGAATTCTCAACGAGACCATGGCTCACCTGGTGAAGATCGGCAGGATCGCACGCGAACGCATGAATATCGCGACGGAGCCCATGAGTCAGGGCGAACTCCAATACCACCACCGTCGGATGAGTATCGGCGTCAAGTTCGTGAAGGAAGCGGCCGACGAGAAGGCGACGGGTCCCCGCGACCTGTTCGATGGAGCCCTCGTGGTCGGCGCTGCGCCGTCGGATTCCGCAGCGGAAGATTCAGAGCCGCTGTGCGAGGAAGTTGTGCCGCAGCAGCCCGCGAGGACAGGGAAACAGGCCGAACGGCCGGACAAGCAGGCGCCTCCAACGAACAAGGCCGAAAGGAAAAAAGAGCGTCGCGCCCACTGGAAGTTTGAGGAATAGTCGATGACGAAAACCAAGCTGAAAGTTGTCGAAACGCTAGAGGAGGTCGACCGGACAGCGTCGCTGCGGACGTTCCTTAAGCAGGAGGACGAGCGCGTTTCTAAGATTATGTTCAAGCTGGAGAGCTGCTATGTCGGATCGCGTCGAGATGACGACATCGCCGTACAGCTCAAGCGCCTGATCAAGAATTCGCTGAAGCGGCGTTTCCCCCCGCGTCCGGAGGGCGATGGCAATCGCAAGGCGGGGGTCGGCTTCGCTGTTGTCGGCAAGAGCGGCTCCGGTAAGACGACAGCGCTGGAGACCATTCTGGCGACGCATCCGGCCTTTCCGGGCTATGCAGTCCCCAAATCCGGCTGCGTATTCATCAGCGTCCTTGTGCCGTCTCCTTGCACGCTCGCTCAGTTGGGAAATGCCGTTCTGGAGGAGCTCGGCTACGACACCGAGGCCCCCCTACGCGAGAACGAGGCCTGGAAACGTGTCCGCGCGCTGCTGAAGAAGAAGCGGATCATGTTTCTGCATTTCGACGACATTCATAACGTCCTGCACCAGGCGAGCGCGCGCGAGATCAAGAAGGTTCAGGACACCCTTCGCAACCTGATGATCTCGCGTATTTGGCCGGTCCAATTGGTTCTAAGTGGCATCGAAGATTCGCTGGGCGTTTTCAAGAAGGATCGGCAGCTCAGGCGCCGCCTCAAGTACGTCGTTTTCGATGATCTCGTGCCGGCCGACGACGCCGACTGGATCCGCAAGGCGGTCAAGGATTTCGTCACCGCGGCTGGCCTGAAATACGTCGAGCGTCCGGGCGCGATGTTGATCGAGCGGCTATTTCATGCCGCGGCCTACCAGTTTGGGCTTCTCTTCGAGATCCTTTTGGAGGCGATCGAGACGGCGGTCTCGGCCAAGCGGATGAAATTTGGCATCGAGGACTTGGAAAAGTCCTATGCGGATCGAACGGCGCAACCCGACGACTTGAACGTTTTCTCGTCGCCGGCTTGGCAAACAATTGACCCCAGCGTGATCTTCGAGAACGAAGACGACGAAGGGGAAGAGCAAGCGACGAAATCGCGTAAGAAGTCCGAAGTGAGGAGGTTCGAATGAAGCTTGACCTCGCACCCGATCTTAAGCCTGGAGAGTTGCCGACGAGCTACCTCTCGCGGTTGGCCGTCGCGCATGGCATCTCCGCGGCGGAGTTCTGCAGCGACTGGCGCATCGCGATGCCGGCGGTGGTCAACGGCAAGCCGGAGGTGTTGGCAAAACTAGCCGATCTCGGTGGGCTCGACCCCAACGATCTGGCGAAATTTGCGTTCGTGAAGAAGCCGGCCCACGACCTCGTATTCGATTATCGAGGTGAGTGTTTGGGGAGCGAATTGTTTCACCGGCGTAGAATCGACGTATGTCCGATCTGCCTTGAGGAGGATCTGGCGCGATACGACGTGGGGGATCCGGAGACCGCTAGGTATCTTCGCGCCGATTGGTGTTTGGAGACGACCCGGGCCTGTCCGACGCATGAACGCGCTATGGCAACCATCGTTGATGATCTCAGCTGGGGCGCTCGCCACGACTTCGTGGCCTTGATCTTGCCGCGCCAAGCCGCGCTCGCGAAAACCTGCGTGCGGGCCGTCTCGATGAGGCCGTCTTTGCTGCAAAACTATGTAGCAGCCCGCCTGGAGGGTAGGCGGGAAAACTCGTTCTTGGATGCGTTTCCCCTTTATGCGGCCGTGAAGACCTGTGAGGTCATCGGCGCAACGGCGATGTTCGGCCGCGACGTGCATCTAGTTAAGCTCGATTTCGAGCGTCGAGCCGATGCTCGCGAGCGAGGTTTTGAGATCGCGTCCGAGGGAAGCGACGGTATTAAGGCATTTCTGACGGAACTTCAGAGAAGCATTGCTAGATCACGGAAGGGGCTCGGGAGCCACGGACGCGTGGCGTTCGAGACCATCCATCGGTTCCTGGGACCGAGGAGAAGAACGTCCGAAGCAAACATCGCATTTGCCCCGTTTCGTTTGGTGGTCAGCGAGTTCATCAAAGAGAACTATCCACTGGCGCCGGGAGAGCTCGTGTTTGATGAGCGCATTCGCGTTCGGACCCTGCACTCGGTGCGGAGCCTTTCGACCGAGACGGGCATGAATCCGCGGCGGCTCCTGAAGCTGCTGCGCGAGGCCGGGGTGGTGAGGGAAGACCAGATCGACCTGTCCGACCGCAACGTGGTTTTCGACGCCGAACGAGCCCGATTGGCGCTGCAGGGTGCGCAAGAAGCGATGTCGGTGAAGGAGGCCGCAGAGCGGTTGGGCCTGACAAAGGGAACGACGCTGAACCTCGTTCGAGAGGGTTTTCTGCGGTCGTTCCTTCCGGCAACGGACGTCAAGCCGCGAATTCCGGGAAGGTCCGTGGCCGACTTTATGGAGCGGTTGCTCGACGGAGCCCAGTTCGTTCGACGTTCTGGCGGCAGGCGAATGCAACTCCGTCTGGCCGCCAGGGAACTGTTTGTCAGCGAGGTCAAGATCGTCCGGTGGATCCTCGAAAAGCGATTGCGGTGGGTCGGACGGCTTAGCGGTGCAGCGGACTGCCGGGGGGTATTGGTGGACGCCGATGAGGTGAAGAGCTTGAAGGTGAGGCCGCCGCTTCCCGGACTCGGTATGCGCGAATTGGCGCTCGCGCTGGGAACATCGGACTGGATCGCCAGCGCCCTGGTACGTCACGGGCATTTCGGCGAAAGAGGGAAGGCCGATCGGTGCATGGCTAAGAGGCCGACGGCCGAGGATGTGCAGCGTTTCAAGGAAAACTACGTGTCGGCTTGGCAGTTATCGTTGCAACTGGGGCGGCATGTTTCGATTGTGAAGCAGGAAATGGCGGATCGCGGCGTGAGGCCGGCTTTCGATCCAAAGCAAGTGGACGCCGTATTCTATCGAAAGAGCGACGTACTGCCACCGAGCAGCGCATAGTATTGCGAGGCCAGCGAAGCGCCTTAGGCGGGCTCTGTGCGCCCCATCAAGGATTTGCGGGCCTACTATGGTCCGAATTGCGGGCGAACGGATCTTTCAAGGATGCAAAAATCGTAGTGAAATCAACAGGCGAATTTTGTGTGCGCTGGCAAACTATGCCCGGATTTACAGTAGTAGCCCGGATGGAGCGCAAGCGTAATCCGGGACTCTCTCGCTTGTGGGATCGATCCCGGATTACGCTTCGCTCCATCCGGGCTACATTCGGGCGAGGTGGTGACATGACCGATCAATCCCAACTCGACGCAAACATCCTCAACGACGTCGCGGACGCGCTGATCTGTTCGGATCGCTCCGGCACGATCACGCGCTGGAATCGCGCCTCGACAGCGCTGTTCGGCTTCACCGCCGATGAAGCGCTCGGCCAGAATCTCGATCTGATCATTCCCGAGCATCTCCGCGCCGCGCACTGGAAGGGCTTCGAGGCCGCGCTCGCGAGCGGCACGATGAAGCTTGCGGGTAAGCCGACGCTGACCCGCGCGCTGCACAAGAGCGGCCGCAAGCTCTACATCGAGATGACGTTCGCGCTGGTGCGCGACACTGATGGCGCAATACAGGGATCGGTGGCGATGGCCCGCGACGTCACCGAACGCGTCGAGCGCGAGCGTGCTGCTAGAGCATGATCCGGAAAAGTGTGCAGCGGTTTTCCGAAAAGATCATGCTCAAAATAACCTAAAGCGCGATGATGATTCGTCCCAATCTCATCGCGCTTTAGGCCTGCGCAAAATTCGTGATGCGGAATTGCCGGGGCCCCGTGCAGGGGCCCTTGCACGCAGGTCAGGTTGCCTGTCACCGGACGCAGTGACACACTCGATCGCAACAACGATCGGGAGCGAACATGACCACGCCAGCGGACACCGCGCAGGAAGCCCAATGGAAGCGCTGGCGCGCGGTCGCTGATCTCTATCACGCCTATTTCACCGGCCTCATCCTCACCGTCGTCACGCGCCGCGGCACGGCGGATGCGGCCGAATTCGTCTTTCGCGTGTTCCGCCGCCAGCAGCAGGAGCGCTTCCTGCCAGGGCTCAAGAAGCTCGGCATCGACCATCTGCCGCCGGCGGTGGCTGCCGCGCAATATCACTATCTCTCCAACTGGATCGGCGGCGTGCATGTCGAGTACATGTACGAGAGCGACCGCAAAGCCTGGATCCGCTATCCGCCGCCGCGCTGGATCTGGAAGGGCACCGCGATCTGCGGCGTGCCGGGCGAGGTCTCACGCGCGATGCTGCGCGGCTGGCACGCCAACAACGGCGTCGCGCTCGGCGATCTCCGCCTCGGCTTCGTCTGCACCAAGCAGAGCGTCGACGGCCAGGACGGGCTCGAAGGTTACTATCACCAGTACGGCCACCCGCTTGAGCTCGATCAGCGCCTCGTGTTCGCGCGGCATCTGGAGGCGCCGATGTTCGACGCTGCGACCGCGCCGGCATTGCCGGTCGCGAGCTGGCCGAAGCCGCGGCTGGAAAAAGCCTATCGCAACTACGCGATGGAATATGTCCGCACCGCCGCGCCCGTGATGGTGCAGCTGTTCGGCCAGGAGGATGCCGGCTATCTGCTGCGCCTCACCGGCAAGCTGATCGGGATGCAATATTTCGACGAGGTTGCAGCGGCGCTGTCGATGACCCGCGGCGGCGCATGCGAGTTCGCATCGTTCCTCAACGCGCTGTTCGCCGCGCAGGATGACGCAGCCGAGATGGCGCAGTCCGAAGGCGGGTTCGAGCTCCGCCAGCAGAGCTGGAAGCTGATGGACGACGTCGCCGACTATCACCGCGCCTGTGCCAAGGTGCTGGAGGGATTGTTCGAAGGGCTCGCCTCAGGTTGCGGCCGACACATCGGCGTGCAGATGCGTCCGAGCGCGGGCGGCCGCCCGCCGCTGGTCTGGACGATCGGCTAATTCCACCCATTGGAATGCGCTGCCGCAGGGCACGCCTGCATCAGGCGCAGGAGGAATCGGCAATCGCCGTGCTAACAAGCCCCTGCCGCGCCTTTCGCGCGAACGAAGCCATTGGCACACCAAATGATTGCCGCGCCGCAAATGGCGCCTGCGTCCGGGAGAGGACATGTCCGACATCGCCGAGATCCCGGTCGATGAGCAAGAGCGCCCGCCGCCGCCGCCGCCGCGTCCCGTGCGGAGCGCGCTGACCGACGGGCCGATCCTGCGCACGCTGCTCGGACTCGCCTGGCCGAACGTGATCGCGCTGTCGGCCGGCACCTGTACCGTGATCGCGGAGACCTCCTATATCGGCCGGCTCGGCGTCGAGGCGCTGGCCGCGATGGCGCTGGTGTTTCCGACAGTGATCCTGACCATGACGATGTCGGGCGGCGCTATGGGCGGCGCGGTTGCTTCAGCCATCGCACGCGCGCTCGGCGCCGGCGATCGCGAGCGCGCCGGCACGCTCGCCGCGCATGCGCTGCTGATCGGCATCAGCTTCGGTCTCGTCTTCATGCTGGGCATGTTGATCTATGGCCCCACGGTGCTCGAAATGCTCGGCGGCCGCGGCGATGTGCTGACGCATGCGATCGCCTACACGCAGGTGTTCTTCGGCGGCGCCGTGCTGCCCTGGCTGCTCAACACCATGGCGGGCATCCTGCGCGGCACCGGCAACATGAAGCTGCCGTCGTTCCTGATCCTCAACTCCGCGGCCTGGCAGATCGTGCTCGGCGGCACGCTCGGCCTCGGGCTCGGTCCGGTGCCGCAGCTCGGCATGCGCGGCGTCGCGGCCGGCGCACTGATCGCCTATTGCATGAACATCTCGATCATGGGCTGGTACCTGTTCTCGGGCCGCGCCCGCGTCGTTCCGAAGCTGCGCGGCCTGCGCATCCAATGGGCGATGTTCTTCGACATCCTCAAGGTCGGCGCCATCGCCTGCTTCTCGCCGCTGCAATCGGTGCTGACGATCTCGATCTTCACCCACATGCTGGCGAAGTTCGGCACTGCGATCCTAGCCGGATACGGCATCGGCGCGCGGCTGGAATTTCTGCTGACCTCGATCGCGTTCTCGTTCGGCATCGCCTCGGTGCCGATGGTCGGCATGGCCATCGGCGCCGGCCGCATCGCGCGTGCCCGGCGCATCGCCTGGATCGCAGGCGCGAGCGCGTTCGTCGCCGTCGGTGCGCCGGCATGCCTCGTCGCGCTGTTCCCCGATCTCTGGGTCAACATCTTCACGGATAGTGCGACCGTGCGCGCCACCAGCCATCAATATCTGTCCACGGTGGCGCCGTTCTACGCCTTCATCGGACTGGCCTCGACGATGTATTTCTCCTCGCAAGGTGCGGCGAAGGTGATCGGCCCGGTGCTGGCGCAGACCGCGCGGCTGATCTACATCTCGGCGGTCGGCTGGTGGTTGCTGACGCACGAGGCCACCGCGCAGAGCTTCTTCTGGCTGGCCGCGAGTTCGATGGTCGTGCTCGGCCTGCTGTCCTGCTCCAGCGTCGTGCTGACGCGCTGGGGACCGCGCGAGGGCAAGCCCGCGATCAGGCCGGCTCTGTCCGGCGCGGCGGATTAGGACGCGCGCCGGATTTTTGTTTCTGAATGTTTCCATCGGTTGCTTGGCAATGCGCGGTAACCGATGCCGCGCCATGCCGAAGGCTCCGCGCCAGCTCCTGGCGACAACTTCGCCGCGAGTTCATCAGCACGGAAAGCCACCATGACCTCGATTTCGTCGCTCTCCTCCCATCACCACACATCGCCGTTGCAGCGACTGCAGGATGAACTGCAGGCGGAAGTCAGTTCCGGCGCGATCAGCTCGTCCGATCAGACGGCGCTGTCGTCAGCGCTCAGCGACATCGATTCCGCCCTGCAGTCGAGCAGCGCGAGCGATCAGTCCAGCGGCAGCAAATTGTCGCCCGACGAGTTCGCGTCCAAGATCGATGATCTCATCCAGCAGGAAGTATCGAACGGCAAGCTGACCGACGAGCAGGCCACCGAGCTGCAAGGTGTGTTCAAGGCGGCGTTCTCCCATGGTCCGGGTGGACCGGGCGGCGCAGGCGGACCGCCGCCCGGGCCGCCGCCGGATGGCGGCGCTTCGGCCAGTGGCACGGACAGTTCGTCGAGCGGCAATCCGCTGGTGGATCTGCTGCAGCAATTCCTTCAGTCGCTGACGAGCTCGTTGACCGATTCGACCTCGTCCACGACCGGATCGAGCGACACGACGACCGGGAGCAGCACAGATAGTTCGTCCAGCACCACGTCCGCGACGGAGTTGCTGCAGCAATTTCTCCAATCACTGAAAGACTCGTTCGCCGACCACACCTACGACGCGGGATCGACCGACGCTGCGACCGCAAACGCTTCGGTGTCAGGCGTCCTTCTCAACGACCGGGTCTGATAGCCCCGACGCATCACGCCCCTGACCCGGTGCAACCATCCTTCGTGCCCCGAAGGGTGGTTGTTTCGTAGCCGGAGTTGCCACGCGGCAGCAGCCAGCGCGTACGGTCTAGCGATGCTTGTGGCGGCGATGGCCGCCGCCACCGACATTGGCGAGCCGCATCAGTTGCGGGATCATCGCCATCATGTCGCCGCCACCGGCACCACCTAGCATGTTCATGATGTCTCCGCCGCCCACGCCGCCGAGGCCAGTCGGCACGCCTCCGCCCATCGGCGCGTAGCCGCCGTAATTCGGGGCGCCAAATCCGCCGCCGCCGTTCTCCATCATGCGGCTCATCATCGGACCCATGGTCTGCATCAGCATGGCGAAGCGGCGCTTGCCCATCTTCGCCTTCATCATCTCCAGCATCGGCGCCATCTGGGTCATCATGTCCTCGCCGCCGGCACCTCCGCCGCTGAGGAACTGCGCCTTGGCCGGCACGCTCGACATCGAAAACAGCAGCAGCACGGCGGCTGCCTGACAGATCACCTTGTCCGCACCTCTCATGGCATGCTCCTCGCGTGCGTGGCGCCGCCGGGAGAGCGGAGCCAACCGGACGCACGCGGGCATGGTTACGGCCGGCGCGAGCGCGGCACTGTGAAGAACATCACGCAAGCGAGCATGATCCGGAAAAGTGTGCAGCGGTTTTCCGAAAAGATCATGCTCAAACAAAGAGCTACCCAGGCGGGAACGCCCGGTGGATCGCGGCGACGGCCTCCTTCGTTTGTCCCTGAACGTAGGCCGAAAGTTCGTTCGGCAGCATGTCGATGATCCAGACCAGCCGGCACCGCGCCTCGCCCTCGGCGATCACCTGCACCGAGGCGCTGTAATGCTTCAGCCGTTCGTTGTTGATCGCATAGACCAGACGCCGTCGCGCGTCGTCGCAATCGACCAGCACCTCGCGCGCGACGGAGCCGTTGGCGAAGGTGACGATACGCGCATCGCCTTCGAGCGTGCACGCCGTGACGAAGCCCGGCGCCAGCCGCTGCGGCAGCGCGCCGTAATCGCGCACCGCGTCCCAGACGTCGCGGGCGGGGACGGGAAGGGGGATGTCGTTGTGGATGGAGGCCATGTTGTTCCTCATGAGATGGAGCTCGTAGGGTGGGCAAAGGCGCAACGCGCCGTGCCCACGATCTGTCAATGATCGCGACAGATGGTGGGCACGCTACGCTTTGCCCACCCTACGGCATCTGCGTATGTGGAGCGCTTGGTCGCGCCTCACACGCAAACCGCCTCGACATTGTTGCCGTCAGGATCGATCAAAAACGCCGCATAATAAGTCGGGCTGTAATCCCTACGCGGCCCGGCGCCGCCATTGTCGCGGCCGCCGCTCTTCAGGCCCTCGCTGTGAAACGCCTTGACCGCGTCATGATCCTCGGCACGGAACGCGATATGCGCGCCGTCGGCCTTCCGGCCCTTGTTCAGGTGCAGCCACAGCGCCGGCTCGCCCTTCGGCCCGAAGCCGGCATAGCCGTCGCCGCTTGAGCACAGGACATAGCCGAGCGGTGCCAGCACCGCGGTGTAGAAGCGCGTGGCGGCGTCGAGGTCGGCAACGCGCAATCCGATATGGTCGTACATATTCGTCTCCATTGCAAAGCGCGCCGCAACTGGCGCGCGCCGGAGACGACCCTAGTCAGTTGAGGGCAACCCGCTCTTGGAGAATCTTGCGCTCGCCCTTCGAGGCCTGCCGGAACTTCGTCGGCGACACGCCGGCGGCGCGATGGAAAGTGCGGACGAAGTTGGAGAGGTCGCCGAAGCCGACGTCATAGGCGACATCGGTGACGGCAATGTCATCATCTGTCAGCAGGCGCGCGGCGTGCCGCAGCCGCGAGCGCACCAGATATTGATGCGGGGTGACGCCGAGCACGGCCGAGAACAGCCGCAGGAAATGGAACGGGCTGAGGCCGGCCTGCTTTGCCGCCTGTTCGAGGTCGAGCTCGGCATACGAATTGTCGTCGATCCACAGCGCGGCCTCGACGGCGCGGCGGCGGTCGCGCGCGGTCGGCGTGGCCGGCTTGCGCGCCTTGCCCGAAACCACATCAATGAAACGGCCCGCAAGAATTTGGCCGATCTCGTCGAGACCCAAGTCGCTGTTGCCATCTGCTGCCGTCTGGGCCAGCTCGCCCAACACCATCAGCTCGGGCAGCGGCGGTGTCGCGCCGACCTGCCAGATCTCGCGCCGTCCCCCGAGGGCATCGACCAGGTTCTCGCTGAAGAAGAAGCCGAGGCAGACGTCGCCCGAGACATGCTCATGCGTGCAGGTGTATTCCTCGCCGGGGGCGCCGACCAGCATCGAGCCCGCCACCAGCTCGAAGAAGCCGGCACGGCAATGGCAGCCAAAGCTGCCGGAGCGGACATAGGCGATGGAATGGCCGGTGCGGCATTCCGCGAACGGCGTGTCGTCCGGTCCCGCATCGCAGCGAAACTCGGAGACGGTCATCGAGCCTGTCTTCAGCAGCGTGGTGGCATCCATGCCGCCTTATCTAGGCATGATCCGGACAAGTGTGTAGCGGTTGTCCGACAAGATCATGCCTAAAAAGACAAGGCTAAGGTGCGATCGGGATCGCGCCTTAGCCGGACGGCCTCGGCGGAGCAACGGGCAGCAGCACCTCGAACAGCGTCTTGCTGGCGACCGGATGGGCGCCCTCCAGCGACAGCAGCCGCCGCTTGGAGATCATCCCGCCGTAAGGCGAGATCCGGCCGGTGTAATTGCCGGCCTCCAGCACGCGGTGGCAGGGCACGATCAGCATGTAGGGATTCTTCGCGATCGCCTGCGCCACCGAATGCGCGGCGCCGGAGGCGCCCAGCGCCTTGGCGATCTCGTGATAGGTGCGCGTCTCCCCGCGCGGAATCGTGCAGGTGTATTCGTAGACCCGCCGGTTGAAGCCGGGCACGCCGCCGGCATCCAGGCTGACGTCGGAAAAATCGGGATCGTTGCCCTGCAGCAGGCTCACGATGCCCTCGATCGCAAGCTCGGTATTGGGCAAAGGCTGCTGCTCGCGCGCCTCGGGATGAGCCTGGAAAATCCGGCGGCGGGTGTCGATCTCCCGCGCCTCCGGCAATTGCACGGCCACGACACCAGTGCTGCTCCAGATGATGCCGCAACGGCCTATCGCCGTGTCGAATACCGTGTAGCCACGCCCCACCATGCACACGCCCCACTCAGTGCACGCTCTTCCCCCGACAGGCCGATCATAACACCGCCACAATCCGGCGCACCCAGAATCTTGCCAGGACATTAACAACCGTCCGGGCGGACGCGCCAAACCGCTTGGCGGGAGGCGCCGTCTCGGCTAATCAGGATGGGCGCGAAGCGCACAAGCGGGCGTAGTTCAATGGTAGAACGGCAGCTTCCCAAGCTGCATACGAGGGTTCGATTCCCTTCGCCCGCTCCAATCCCTTCCCCCGGCCCGATCGGCCCTTTGGTGTTGCGGCCCGAATTCTCCCCGCGGTCTTGAACCGGTGCGCCAACGAACGGGCACGTCGAGCTGATGTGCCGCGCTTAGTCCATTGCGCTTAGCACGAACTGCAGTCTGTCGGCAGGCCGACACGGAGTTCATGTTTCCGGGCACCGCCCGCGCAAATCCGCACGCAGCATCAACGGGTCGGCTCAAGGGCCGGATCGAGATCGAACGAGTCGCACCGCATGTAGAGCGCAAGACCCAGAGGGGAGATGGTCCATGCCTGATGCACGAATCCATATCGTCACAGCCATGATTGCCACATTCGCAATCAGCTCGGCATATCCCATGACCTCGATGCAACCGCAGCAGGGCTCTGCGATCGCGGCGCGGGCCATGGTTGCGAAGAAGCAAGCCGTCGCTCGGCCGGACAAGCCGGCGGCGCATCGGCTCGTGATCCAGGTCAACCAGAACGATCCCGCCGTGATGAATCTGGCGCTCAACAACGCAACCAACGTGCTCGAATACTACCGCAAGAAGGGCGAGGAAGCCGATGTCGAGATCGTGGCGTTCGGTCCCGGGCTGCACATGCTGCCCAAGGACACGACACCGGTCGCCGATCGCATTCACGCTATGAACGAGCTCGCCTTCCCGAGCAAGATCCGCTTCGCCGCATGCGGCGTCACCAGGGAAGGGATGGAAAAGAAGGAAGGCAAGCCGCTGGAGCTGCTGCCGGAGGCGTCCATGGTGCCCTCGGGCGTCGTCCACATGATGGAGCTGCAGGAGAAGGGCTGGAGCTACGTCCGGCCATAGACATAGGAGGCCGCGATGATGCGCAAGCTGCTGTTCATACTGGCCTTGTCGCTGCTCGAGCTGCCCGCTTCCGCGCAAAATGCCAACAGGGCCGGTGGTGACAAGCGATCCGTTGAGCGTGCCGCACCCGCACCGGCGCGCGGGAGCTACGCCGCGCGCCCCGTTCAACCGCGAAGCGCGGAAGCGGAGGTAAGGGATCGCATCAACGCGGGCTCGGTCGGTCTCGCCGCCGGATTGCTGGAAGGCGCGCCGCTCCGCTTCGCCACCGAGATCTCGCGCGTCGTCAACGAGGGCGGAAAGGTCAACGTGCTTCCGATCGTGACGCGCGGACCGACCGAGAACGTCAACGATCTGCTCTATCTCAAGGGGGTCGACGTCGCGATCATCAACAGCGATTCGCTCGACGAGTACCGCGCTCAGGTGCCCGAGATCGGAAACCGTATCGTCCACGTGATGAACCTGTTTCCGTCGGAGCTGCACATCTTCGCGCGTCCGGAGATCAATTCGCTCGCCGACCTCGCGGGCAGGAAGGTGAACTTCAACACGCAGGGCACCGCCGCCGCCTATTCGGGTCCGCTCGTTTTCAGCCGCCTCGGTATCGAGGTCGAGAAGACATTCATGCCTCACCCGGTTGCACTCGAGCAGATGCGCAAGGGCGAAATGGCGGCCGTGGTCTTCGTCACGTCCAAGCCGGTAGACGCGTTCGTGAAGCGCAAGTGGGATGAGGGCTTCAAGTTCCTGCCGGTGCCGTTTGGTCCTGGATTGATCGACTATTACGTGCCCGCCTCGCTGACCTCGGCCGACTATCCGGCGCTGGTGCCGGCGGGACAAACAGTCGAGACGATCGCGGTGTCGACGGTTCTGGTTGCGTATAACTGGAAGCCGGGCTCGCCGCGCCATGACCGTGTGACCGCCTTCGTGAACGAACTGTTCGGCAAGCTCGACGAGCTGCGCGTGTCCGGCTTCGATCCGAAATGGAAGGATGCCGATCCCTCTGCCAGCGTTCCCGGATTGCAGCGCCTGAAGGCGGCCGAGAGCTGGCGGGATCCCCAGATGGCCAATCGGACGGCGCGTCCATGAGGCGGCTCGCCGCTATCCTGTTCGCCATGGTCGAGATCGCGGAAGCCCACGGTCAATCCGCGTCCAGCACCTTGAAGGGCCTGGACGAATGCTTCGCACAGACACGCAACGCTGAAGCCGCCTGCGATCAGGTCAGCAGCGACACTGCGGCTCGTCTTGGCTGCAGGTTGAAGGCGCACAGTGCGGAGAAACAATGCCTCGATCATCTGTTCGCCAACAAGGACGAAGCCCGGCAGTCCGGCGATGGGCCTGCGAAGCCGCGCGCCCGCATGCCGCCCGCGCCGACCGCATCCGGGCCGCCGCCAGTGGCGGCACACCCCGATCGCGACGATCCGACCGCAGCGCTTCCGGCTGCTAAAGGATGGCTCATTAGCGAGACCACGTCCCCGCGAGACTTCTCGCCGCTCTTCGTGGCCAAGCTGTATGCGCTGCCCCCCATTGCCGCCGATGCGCCGCAGACGCTGGTCCTGCGTTGCCGGAACCAGCGGACCGAGATGTCCCTTGGAGCCAACGGCGTCTGGCGCGCCTCGCGCAGTGGTGACGTCGAGGTCGCGCTGTCCTCCGATCTGCCGGCGGCAAGACCGCTACGCTGGCGGTTGGCGATCGATGGCCGCGCCGCCTTCATGGCGGACGACCCGGTCGATCTGGTGCGCGCGCTCGGCGGCGGGCGGATGCCGATCGCCGTGACCGACGGTACGGGGCGCACCATCAGCGCGACCTTTGACCTCGCCGGCATCGACATTGTCCGCGCCAGACTTGCGAATGCCTGCCGTTGGCCGAATGCGACGGTCGAAACGCGAGGGCGGTGACGGCATCCGGCGTGCAAGGCTCGAACGTCTTCCGGGCGCATCGAACGCCTTTCGACGATTCGATCAATGACCTCAGCGCCAAGGACGAAGCAGCCTTCGGAGCAGTCACAGCGGCCAAAATCTGCTCAAGTGTTGATCGGAGACGAAGCAAGACTCATGGATGCTGATTGCCCGAGCATGCGTGTTGTCGTTCGAGCCATGCCGGAATCCATGCACCATCATTCGCAGATTTGCAGCGATGACGCATCGCGCGACATCAAGCGTTCGTCATCCAGGGGCACTAGACTTGCTTTGATCAGCAGTCTGGTCGGCAGCGACTTATTGGCGCCGCGTTTTTGTTTCTGATCATCGAACAAAACATTCGGACCCGGCCTGTTGCCGGGCAAACGGAGGCATGGATGACAAATTCAGCACCTGGTTTCACCACTTGCGGTGGCAACGCCGATGCGTTCACGCGCGTGTCGACCAGCGCAACCGGGGCGCAGGCGGATGGCGCGAGTGTCCAGGCCGTGTTCTCGCCCGACGGCACGAAAGTGGCGTTCGCATCCTATGCCGACAATCTGGTGCCCGGCGATACCAACGGTGCACCCGACGTCTTCGTGAAGGACCTTTCGACCGGGGCGATCACGCTCGTGTCGACCGATGCCAGCGGGGTTCAGCTGGGTGGCTACCAGCCGATTTTTTCGCCCGATGGCACCAAGTTGGCGTTCGCAGCGGGCGCCGACATCTTCGTGAAGGACCTGGCCACCGGTGCCCTCACGCGCGTGTCGACCAGTGCCAGTGGGGAGCAGGCGGACGGCTTCTCGACCACCAATCCAATATTCTCGCCTGACGGCACCAAGGTTGCGTTCCTTTCCGATGCCGACAATCTCGTGCCTGATGATACCGACCACCTGCGCGACATCTTTATCAAGGACCTCACCACTGGCGCGATAACGCTCATAGCGCCCAATCCATACAACGGAGGACCCGGCAACGGCGGCGATGAGAATGGCTTTACCTTCCCCCCCTCGTTCTCGCCCGATGGCACCAAGATCGTGTTCGGGTCGAATACAGGATTTGGCGACACCACCGAGATCTACATCAAGGATCTTGCCATCGGGACCACCACACTGGTGTCGGTCAGCGCCAGCGGCGCTCGCGGGGATCACGGCAGCTTCGACCCGGTGTTCTCGCCAGATGGCACCAAGGTGGCGTTCTATACCTTTGCCGAAACTCTTGTGCCGGGTAGTAACAACAACCGAATCGGTAACATCGTCATTAAGGATCTGACCACAGGCGCGGTCACGCTGGTATCGACCGATGCCGACGGAATCCCGCAGAACAACGGCGAAGCCCAGAAACCTGTATTCTCGCCTGATGG
This sequence comes from Bradyrhizobium liaoningense, assembly GCF_018130825.1. Classification (GTDB taxonomy): domain Bacteria; phylum Pseudomonadota; class Alphaproteobacteria; order Rhizobiales; family Xanthobacteraceae; genus Bradyrhizobium; species Bradyrhizobium liaoningense_B. The sequence continues at coordinate 553,931 of NZ_JAFCJS010000003.1, forward strand.
CACCAAGATTGCGTTCTATTCCAGTGCCACCAATCTCGTGCCGGGTGGCCATGGCGATCAGGTCATCTTTGTGAAGGACCTGGTCACCGGCGCCATCACGGCCGTCTCGACCAATGGGGGCTTCCCGTGGGAATTCGGAGGCGGCAGCCGGCTTCCCGTATTCTCGCCTGATGGCACCAAGGTGGCATTCGAGTCTTTAACCAGCATTCTGGTGCCGGGCGATACCAACAAAACCTACGACATCTTTGTGAGAGATCTTACTACGTCTTCCTTCACCGCAGCGAAGCTGACGGACAATGGCGCTGCCCATGTTTCGACATCGCAGGCGGGTTTCTTTGCCGGTACCGACAGGATCGCGGTGACACCGCAAGACGGCAATCTCGGCACACTCACGGCCACCGCCGACGCTGCCGATGGCAAGGTGACGTGGACCTATGATGTCTCTCATGCCAACATCGCTCCGCTCGCGGCCGGACAGACCCATACCGACATCTTCATCTTGGCCCTCGGCGGCTTCTACGGGGCACAGAGCGTCACCGTGACGCTGACCGGAATCGATGATGCGCCCGTGATCAGCTCGGGCACGACGGCAAGCTTCGCGGAGAATGGCTCTGGCGTCGCCTACCACATCGCGGCGACCGATGTGGACAGTCCCGCGCTGACCTACTCGCTGTCCGGCACTGACGCGGCTCTGTTCGACGTGTCGGCGACGGGCGATGTGACGTTCAAGTCCGCGCCCGACTTCGAGGCGCCGAAGGACGCGAATCACGACAACGTCTATGACGTCACCGTCGCGGTCAGCGACGGGACAGAAATCACCACAAAGAACGTCGCGATCACGGTCACTGACGTGAATGACGCCAGCGGCGGCGTTCTGACTGTCACCGGCTCGACCGGCTTCACGTCGATTGACCGGGCCACGATCAATATCAGCGTGACCGGCAATTTGCACGAGACCGGCAGCGCCGGTGTGATCAGCAACAGCACGATCAGCAATCTCGGCTCGCTGAGCGAAACCCAGGCGATGCTCGCGTTCGTGAACGATACGATCGCCGGCGGTTCCCTCGGTGCGATCGTCGCCAATGGCGGCACCATCACCTTCGACAATGTGCATCTGGACGGGACGTCGCTGGATGCGACATCAGGCGGACTCATCGAATCCGTTGCAGGCAGCGGCAACAGCTTCAACAATGTGACGCTCAAGGCTGGTGCCGTGTTCGACGACGGCGCCGGAAGCGTTCTGAATGTCAGCGGCCTGCTGAACAACGGCGGCAGGATCGAGCTCTTCAATGCCGCGAAAGTCATCCTGACCGGCGACACCACGGTCATCGGCAATGGCGAGATCAAGCTCGATCCGGGCTCCCTAATCCTGAGCAGCGGTGGGCATCACACGCTCGACCTCGAAGGCGGCGCGATCGACGGCGCCGGCACCATCGGAAACGGCGATCACGGCCTCACTTTGGATATCGGCGTCTCCGGCATGCTCGAGGCGAACGGGTCCCAGCCGCTCAGCGTGAACACCGGCAATTCCGTCACCAGCAGCGGCCTGATCGAAGCCGTGCACGCCTCGCTCAATTTCGACGACGCCGTTTTCAACACCTTTGGAACGATCACCGCCGACCAGGGCGGTACGATCGATTTCGGGAATGGCCTGACCAATGGCGGCATCGTCAATGTGCACGCCGGCAGCGAGGTGGATGTCTCGGGCAATTTCGTCAACAACGGCACTGTCCTGGATAGCGGCGTGCTCAAGGTCGGCAATCTGGGCGGGGCTGGAGCCGTCAACGTCAACAACGGGACATTGGTGGTCACCGGCAATCTGGGCAGCAACGTCGTCCTGACGGGGACGGACACATTCGTGTTCGGGCCCAATGCCAAGCAAACGTCCGGTGTCATCTCGAACTATACGCCGGGCACAACGCTGGTGCTGGATGGCTTCGACGCCAAGGTGAACGTGGCCTTCGACCCTCAGACCAATATTTTGACGCTGACCGACGCGGATCATCATGCGATGGCGCTTCACCTCGCGCCCGGGTCCATGATCCCGCAGGCCCACGGTGCGGCGCCGGATTTTCTCATCTAGCGAATTTCCCCGGGGACACCCTGCCGAGCCCGCCATGTCCTGGCGGGCTCTGGCAAGATTCCAGAGAATTTGCCGCGCAAAGATTCTAATATATTAGCTCCTCGTTCCCGGCACGCGCGGCTCGCCCGGCTTAAGCTTCTGTTGCCCCGATGGGTGCGGTCCTCGTATCGGGAAATGTTCGGATGACAGCCATGGACCAGCAGAAACTCGACCGCGCGATCGGTCGTCGCTTGAAGACCTTGAGGACGCAGGCGGGCATGACGTTGAACGAACTCGCAGGCCGCTCCGGTGTCAGCCGGGCCATGATCGGGCGGGTGGAGCGGGCGCAGAGCAGCGCGACGGCGGCGCTGCTCAACAAGCTCTGCGCGGCGCTCGACGTTACGCTCAGCGACGTCGTCGCGCTCGCGGAGAAGCCGCCGGAGCGCCTGATGCGGCTCGCCGACCAGCCGCATTGGCGCGATCCCGACAGCGGCTACCGCCGGCGTCATGCCTCGCCGCCGGATGCGGCGAGCGGCCTCGAGATCATCGTCGTCGACCTGCCCGCCGGCGCGCGCGTCTCCTACAGTCCTTGGGGCCGCAACGCCTTCACCCAGCAGCTCCTGATGCTGGAGGGCGCGGTCTGCGTGCATATCGACGCCAAGACGGTGCGCCTGCGCGACGGCGACTGTCTCGACTTCGACGTGATGCGCGCGGTGACCTTCGAGAACGAAACCAGGCAGGACGCGCGCTACGTCATCATCACGCGGCGCGGCACCTCTTACGGGAAGATGTGATGCCGCTGATCGTGCGGGACGCCACGCTGGAGGACGCCGCGGATATCCTCGCGATCTATAATCATGCTGCGCTCAACACCACGGCGGTGTGGACCGACGGTCCGGCCGATCTCGCCTCGCGGCGCGCGTGGATGGGTGCACGGCAGGAGGCCGGCTATCCCGTGCTGGTCGCGATGAAGGGCCGGGACGTCGTCGGCTTCGCCTCGTTCGGCGACTTCCGCCCCTTTCCCGGCTATCGCCATACCGTCGAGAACTCGGTCTACGTCGGTGAGCGGCATCATCGGCTCGGCGTCGGCCGCTGCTTGATGGCAACGCTGATAGAGCGCGCCACTGCGCTGAACAAGCACGCCATGATCGCCGGCATCGAGGCTGCCAACGCCGCCTCGATTGCCTTGCACGCCTCGCTCGGCTTCGCCGAGGTCGGTCGCATGCCGGAGGTCGGCTGCAAGTTCGGCCGCTGGCTCGATCTCGTCTTCATGCAGAAGCAGCTTGCAAGCGGAGTGCGGCCGTGACGATAGAGATCCGCGCCGGCGACACCTTCGATCCGCGCGTCATCGCGCTGCTCGATTATCACGTCACGGCCGCGCGGGCGCAGACCGCGCCGGGCAGCGCGCATGCGCTTGATCTCGCGGGCCTTCGCGCGCGCGACGTCGCGTTCTGGACCGGCTGGGACGGCGAGACGCTGGTCGCCACCGGCGCGCTGAAGACGCTTTCGCCTGGTCACGGCGAGGTCAAGTCGATGCATACGCTGCAGACCGAGCGCCGGCGCGGTTTTGGCGGCCAGATGCTTCGCCACATCATCGCGGAGGCCCGCGGGCGCGGGCTGCAGCGGCTCAGCCTCGAGACCGGTTCGTGGGATTATTTCAAGCCGGCGCATGCGCTCTATCAGGCGCACGGTTTTGTGCTCTGCGGCCCGTTCGAGGGCTATGTCGAGGATCCCAACAGCCTGTTCCTGATGTTGGATCTGACCGGCGGCTAGCCGCGGCCCGGCTCAACCCGGGCTCGAAAATGCCCTGCCGCCCCTCAAAATGAGTTGCGTACCTCAAAACGCCTCTGCTAGCCTTCAGCCATGGCCGACACGCTGACCACCGCCGCGCTGACGCTGAAGGACATCGCCCGCGAGGCGGGGGTGAGCCTGGCAACAGTCGATCGCGTGCTGCACAACCGCCCGGGCGTACGGCCGGACACGGTCCGGCGCGTCAGGGAGGCGATCGAGCGCAATTCATTCCAGCCGCATGTGGCGGCCGCCGAGCTCGCGCGCGGCCGCGCCCGCCGCTTTGCCTTCGTGATGCCGTCGGGGCCGAACCCGTTCATGCAGCAGATCGAGGCCTATCTCGGCGAGATGTCAGGCTGGCTCTCGGCGCGCCGGCTCAATGTCGAGATGGTCGCCACCGACGTGTTCGACGCCTCCGTGCTGGCCGCCTCGCTGGAGGCGCTGTCCGGCGATTACGACGGCGTCGCCGTGGTGGCGCTGGATCACCCCACCGTTCGCGCCGCCATCAATGATCTGGTCGATGCCGGCACCAGGGTCGTGACACTGGTCTCGGACGTGCCGTCCTCGCGCCGCCACCATTATGTCGGCATCGACAACATCGCCGCGGGACGCACCGCCGGCGCGCTGGTCGGGCGGCTGGTCGGCGGCCGCTCCGGCAAGGTTGCCGTCGTCGCGGGTTCGCAAGGGCTGCGCGACCATGCCGAGCGCATCTTCGGCTTCAACCAGGTGATGGCTAGCGAATTCCCTGACCTCAGCGTGCTGCCGGTGCTGGAAGGGCGCGACGAGGACGAGCGCTCGGAGCAGCTGCTGGCCCGGCTGTTGGGCAGGCATGCTGACATTGTCGGCCTTTATAACGTCGGCGCCGGCACGCAGGGTGTCGCCCAAGCGTTGAACAACAAAGCGTTGAGCGAGGCCGGCCGCGACAAGGTCGTGTTTGTCGGGCACGACGTCACCGCGCTGACGCGCCGGCTGCTGCTGCAGGGTGTGATGGATGCCGCGATCTCGCAGAATCCGGGACATGAGGCGCGCGCCGCAGTGCGCGTGCTGCTCGCGCTCGCCCGCGGCGAGCCGATCCTGCGCGAACAGGAGAAGATCAGGATCGACATCGTGATGCGGGACAATCTGCCCTAGCGGCAGGTCGATCTGGAAACGGCCCGTTGCGGGGAAGGCGACATCAAGCTCGCGCACCGCGGCGGAAGAAGGGGAGGATGGCGTGTATCTCGGACTGGACATCGGCACGTCCGGTGTGAAGGCGGTTCTCGTGAACGAAGCCGGCGCGGTGGTCGCGACGGCGGCGCGCGAGCTCGCGCTGTCGCATCCGGCGCCGCTGTGGTCCGAGCAGGATCCCGACGCCTGGGTCGCGGGCGCGATCGGCGCGGTCGACGATCTCGCAAGCCATCATCCGCGCGAGGTGGCGCGGGTTGCCGGCATCGGCCTGTCGGGCCAGATGCATGGCGCGACGCTGCTCGGCGAGGACGGGCGCCCGCTGCGTCCCGCGATCCTCTGGAACGACGGCCGTTCGCAGGCCGAATGCGCCATGCTGGAGCGGCGCTGTCCGTCGCTGCACGCGATCGCCGGCAATCTGGCGATGCCCGGCTTCACCGCGCCAAAGCTGTTTTGGGTCGCGCGGCACGAGCCGGAGATCTTCAAGCGCGTCGCCAAGGTGCTGCTGCCCAAGGCCTATGTCCGCTACCGGCTGACCGGCGAGATGGTCGAGGACATGTCGGATGCGGCCGGTACGCTGTGGCTCGATGTCGGCCAGCGCCGCTGGTCGGCCCTGCTGCTGCATGCGACCGGCCTCGATCTCCACCACATGCCGCGCCTCGTCGAGGGCAGCGCAGTGAGCGCCGTGCTCGCGCCGGAATATGCGCAGCGTTGGGGCATGGCGAAGGACGTCGTGGTGGCCGGCGGCGCCGGCGACAACGCGGCGAGCGCGATCGGGCTTGGCGCGATTGCGCCTGGTGATGCCTTCCTCTCGCTCGGCACCTCCGGCGTGGTGTTTCGTGTCACCGATCGCTTTGCGCCGGCGCCGGCGTCAGCGGTGCATGCCTTCTGCCACGCGCTGCCCGGCCTCTGGCACCAGATGGGCGTGATGCTGTCGGCGGCGGCCTCGCTCGCCTGGTTGTCCGATGTCATGGAGACGCCGGCGGCCACGCTTCTCGCGCCGCTCGGCGAGCGCGTCGATGGGCCGAGCCCGATCAAATTCCTGCCCTATCTCGATGGCGAGCGCACCCCGCACAACGATGCCGCCGCGAGCGGCGCCTTCGTCGGGCTGCGCGGCGCTACCGGGCGATCCCAGATCGTGCAGGCCGTGCTCGAAGGCGTCGCGTTCGCCGCGCGCGACAACCTCGCGGCCCTGAGCGCGGCGAGCGGGCCGATCAGCGAAGTCGATCTCGTCGGCGGCGGCTCGCGCTCGCCGCTGTGGGCCCAGATCTGCGCGGACGTGCTCGGCATTCCCGTCCACCGCGTCGAGGAGGGTGAGGTCGGCGCTGCGCTCGGCGCTGCGCGGCTCGGCCGGCTCGCCGCCACCGGCGAAGGTCCCGCGCAAGTCTGCAGCCGTCCGCGGCGGCTCGCGAGCTTCGCGCCCCGCGCATCCGTGACCGCCGCCTATGACGAAGCCTATCGCCGCTGGCGCGCGCTTTATCCCGCATTGAAGGAGTGACTTTAAGTGAACGCGTCAGCCAAATTCTTCGATGCAAGTACCCCCGTCGCCTTCGCCGGCAAGGATGCCGCGAACACGCATGCCTTCCGCTGGTACGACAAGGATCGCCTCGTGCACGGCCGCAGGCTCGAGGATCATCTGCGCTTTGCAGTCTGCTACTGGCATTCGCTGTGCTGGCCGGGCGGCGATCCCTTCGGCGGAGAGACCTTCTTGCGGCCCTGGCATCACGGCACCGATCCGATGGCCATGGCGCGCGCCAAGGCCGATGTCGCCTTCGAGCTGTTCCGCCTGCTGGACGTGCCGTTCTTCACCTTCCACGACGTCGATGCGGCGCCGGAAGGGGATTCGCTCAGCGAGTCCGTCGCCAACCTCAACGCGATCGCCGATGTCTTCGAAGCGAAGATGGCAACCGCAAAAGTCCGACTGCTCTGGGGTACTGCAAACCTGTTCACGCATCGCCGCTACATGGCGGGCGCCGCGACCAACCCGGACCCCGACATTTTCACCTATGCCGCCGGCCAGGTCCGCGCCGCGCTGGAGGTGACGCACCGGCTCGGCGGCCAGAACTATGTGCTGTGGGGCGGCCGCGAGGGCTACGAGACGCTGCTCAACACCGATCTCAAGCGCGAGCTCGACCAGCTCGGCCGCTTCGTCTCGCTCGTCGTCGAGCACAAGCACAGAATAGGCTTCAAGGGCCCGATCCTGATCGAGCCCAAGCCGAAGGAGCCGACCAAGCACCAATACGACTTTGATGTCGCCACCTGCTACGGCTTCCTCGAACGCTACGACCTGCTCAAGGACGTCAAGCTCAACATCGAGCAGAACCACGCCATCCTCGCCGGCCACTCCTTCCATCACGAGGTCGCACTGGCCGAGGCGCTCGGCGTGTTCGGCTCGCTCGACATCAACCGCGGCGACGATCTGCTCGGCTGGGACACCGACCAGTTCGCGATGAACGTGAGCGAATTGTCGCTGGTGTTCCACGAGATCCTGAACCGCGGCGGCTTCACCTCGGGCGGGCTGAATTTCGACGCCAAGATCCGCCGCCAGTCGATCGATCCCGATGATCTCATCCACGCCCATGTCGGCTCGATGGATGCCTGCGCGCGCGCCTTCCTCGCCGCCGCGGACATGCTCGATGCCGGCGTCCTCACCGCGCCGCTTGCGACGCGCTACGACGGATGGGCCGGTCCCGAGGGCCGCGCCATTCTCGGCGGCCAGCGCTCGCTCGCCGATCTCGCCGACCGTGCGATGAGTCCCGGCTTCGATCCGCAGCCGCGCTCGGGCCGGCAGGAATATCTGGAATCCCTGGTCAACCGCTATGTCTGAGGAACGCCGCTGATGACGAAGGCTGACGCGACACCGGTGCTCGAGCTCACCGGCATCGGCAAGGAGTTTGGCGCAATCCGCGCATTGCATGACGTCGACATGCAGGTCTTCCCCGGCGAGGTGGTCGGGCTGATGGGCGACAACGGCGCTGGCAAGTCGACGCTGGTCAAGATCATCGCCGGCAATTTCCGCCCCACGCACGGCGAGATGCGCTTTGCCGGCAGCGCGGTGCATTTCAATCGTCCCGTCGATGCCCGCGCCGTCGGCATCGAGGTGGTCTACCAGGACCTCGCGCTATCGGACAATCTGACCGCGGCCGCCAACGTCTTCCTCGGCCGCGAGCTCAAGCGCAAATTCGGCCCCATCGCGCTGCTCGACCACAAGGCAATGGCGGCGCGCGCGCTGGAATTGTTCGGCGAGCTGCGCTCGGAGACGCGGCCCGACGATCTCGTCAAGCAGATGTCGGGCGGCCAGCGCCAGGCCGTCGCGATCGCGCGGACACGGCTCTCCAATGCGCGGCTGGTGATGATGGACGAGCCGACCGCGGCAATCTCGGTGCGCCAGGTCGAGCAGGTGCTCGGCCTGATCCACCGGCTCAAGGAGCAGGGCGTCGCCGTGATGCTGATCTCGCACCGCATGCCCGACGTGTTCGCCGTGTGTGACCGCGTCATCGTCATGCGCCGCGGCGAGAAGCGGGCCGACAAGCCGATCGGCGAGACCAGCCCAGAGGAAGTCACCGCTCTCATCACCGGCGCGAAGGAGGCGGCGTGATGGCCATGCCCATGGAATCCCCGATCAGCTTCACCAATGTCGGCAAGATCAAATGGTGGCAGCGCGGCATCTTCGCCTCGCAGACCGGCTATGTCCTGCTCGCGCTCGCCGTGCTGCTGGTGATCATGCATTTCGCCAGCCCGTACTTCTTCACCCAAGGCAACATGCAGAACGTGGCGAAGAACTTTTCCTTCATCGCCATCGCCACCCTCGGCGTCACCTTCGTCATCATCACGGGCGGCATCGATCTCTCGGTCGGCTCGATGATGTGCTTCTCCGCCATGATCACCTCGATGGTGATGACCGAGCTGTCGGCGCCCGGCTCGCCGCTGGTGCACATGGCGGCCGACGGCAAGACCGTGCTCGCCAATGTGCCCGGCCTGATCCTGCTGGTCTCGATCCTCGCCGGCCTCGGCGTCGCGCTGATCGCCGGCCTCGTCAACGGCTTCTGCATCGCCGTGCTCGGCCTGTCGCCCTTCGTCACCACGCTCGGCATGCTCTCGATCGTGCGCGGGCTCGGCTATGTCGTCTCCAACGGCCGCGGCAGCTTTCCGGGCGGGCCGGATGCCGATTATTTCTATGCGCTCACCTCGGGCGACGTGCTCGGCGTGCCCGTGCCTTTCATCTATCTCGTGGTCCTCGCGCTGACGATGGCCGTGGTGCTGCACCACACCTCGTTCGGCCGCCACGTCTTCGCGCTCGGCGGCAACGAGAAGGCGGCGGAGCTGACCGGCATCCCCGTGGTGCGGGTGAAGATCGAGGTCTATGTGATCTGCGCGCTCGCCGCAGGGCTCCAGGGCATCATCATCTCCGGTTGGCTCGGATCGGCGCCGGCCAACATGGCGACCTCCTACGAGCTCAACGTGATCGCGGCGGCCGTGATCGGCGGCGCCAATCTCGCCGGCGGCATTGGCGGCCCGCTCGGGGCCATTGTCGGCTGCGTGCTGCTGGAGGTGATCCGCAATGGCCTCGTGCTGGCGCAGGTCTCCTCCTACTGGCAGCAGACGCTGGTGGGCGTGATCATCATTCTGGCCGTGCTGGTCGATCGCATCCGTTCGCGGATGACCTGACGTGACGTCATCTCGGGAAGTCAACGAAAATGCCGCCTGTCCGCTTCCCGGGCGCTTTCGAAGGGATGGGCACCAAACAAGGGTGGAGGAGACAATGAGGAAACTGCTTCTGGCCGGTATCGCCGTTGCGATGATGGCGACGCCGGCGTTCGCCGCGAACTACCGCTTCGTCATCGTGCCCAAGGCGATGAACAATCCGTTCTTCGACTTCGCGCGCGACGGCTGCCTGAAGCGCGCCAAGGAGCTCGGCAACATCGAGTGCATCTACAAGGGGCCGGTCGAGCACGAGCCGGCGACGCAGGCCCAGATCATCCAGGACTTCGTCACCCAGAAGGTCGACGGCCTCGCCATCTCGGTCGCCGACGTCGCCGCCATGACCAAGTCGATCGAGGCGGCGACCGCGGCCGGCATTCCCGTCATCACCTTCGATGCGGATGCACCAGGCTCCAAGCGCATCGCCTATATCGGCACCAACAACAAGGAGTTCGGCGTCGCCCTCGGCAAGGAATTGCTGAAGCTGCGGCCCGACGGCGGCAAGTACGCGATGGTCTCGGGCGGTCCCGGCGCCAAGAACCTCGCCGAGCGCGTCGACGGCGTGCGCGAGGCGCTGAAGGGCTCGAAATGGACCGAGGTCGCGGGCTCGCCGACCTTCTGCAACGACGACCCAGCGCTCGCGGTCCAGCAGATGACGGACATGCGAACCGCAACGCCCGACCTCGCCGCGATCGTTCCCATCGGCGGCTGGCCGATGTTCGCCCCTGAGGGCTTCAAGGCCTTCGCCTCCAGGAACAAGAAGGACATCGATTCCGGCAAGTTCACGCTGGTCGTTGCCGATACGCTCAAGATGCAGCTCAAGCTGCTGCGTGACGGCTATGCCAATGCGCTGGTCGGGCAGCGTCCGTTCGAGATGGGCGAGAAGGCGATGGATACGCTGCTCGCCATCAAGAAGGGCGAGAAGGTGCCGGAGATCGTCTACACCGGCCTCGACCTCGTCACCAAGGACAACGTCGCGCAGATGCTGAAGTAGGAGCGCCGCCAGCCCCGTGCTCCTGCATGCCTCCCCCGCTTGCGGTTTCCGCAAGCGGGGGAGATGATGTTTGGACTGCCAGAAGAAAATTGGAAGAATGGAATGAAACGCTCGCGGCTCGGTTCGCTCGACGTCACCTCACTCGGGCTCGGTTCCGCCCCGCTCGGCGGATTGTTTGCGCCTGTCAGCGATGCCGATGCGGAGGCGACACTGGCAAGAGCCTGGGCGCTCGGCGTCCGCTTCTTCGACACCGCGCCGCTCTACGGCTTTGGCCTCGCGGAGCGGCGGCTGGGCGCGTTCCTGCGGCAGCAGAAGCGCGAGTCCTATGCCATCTCGACCAAGGTCGGCCGCCTGCTGCGCGCCCCCGATGGCGGCGCCGCCGAGGACGAGCATTACAAGGGCACGCCGCGCGAGCGGCCGGTGTTCGATTTCAGCTACGACGGCGTGATGCGCTCGGTCGAGGAGAGCCTTGCCCGCCTCGGGCTCGACCGCGTCGACGTCCTGCTGGTGCATGATCCCGACGATCACTATGACGAGGCTGTCTCCGGTGCCTTCCGCGCGCTGCAGCGCCTGCGCTCCGATGGCACGGTCAGCGCGATCGGCGCCGGCATGAACCAGTCGGAAATGCCGGTCCGCTTTGCCGAAGCTGTTTCGGTCGACTGTTTCCTGCTCGCCGGCCGCTACACGCTGCTCGACCAGGGCGCGCTGGATGCCCTGTTTCCGGTCTGCACGGCCAGGAATATCGGCATCCTGCTCGGCGGCATCTACAACAGCGGCATTTTGGCCAATCCGCACGCGGGTGCGAAGTTCAATTATCAGGACGCCGATCCGGCGCTCGTCGCGCGGGCGCTCGCGCTCGATGAGCTCTGCCGCAAGCACGGCACCGAGCTGAAGGCCGCCGCGCTGCAGTTCTGCATGGCCCATCCGGCGGTGACGGTCGCGGTGATGGGCGCGCGCAATGCCGGCGAGGTCGCCGACAACATCGCGATGTCAGAGACGGCGGTGCCGCCGGCGTTCTGGCAGGAGCTGCGCGCGCGAAACCTCGTCGACGCCCGCGCGCCGCTGCCCGGTGGAGCGTAAGCCATGATCGTCGACGCCCATCAGCATTTCTGGGATCCAGTGCGCGCCGACTATCCCTGGATGGACGCGCCCGAGCTGGCGCCGATCCGCCGCGCCTTCGGCCCCGCCGATCTCGCGCCGCTGCTAGAGGCGAACGGCATCGACGCCAGCATCGTGGTGCAGTGCCGCTCCGCGCTGGAGGAGACCGAGGAGTTCCTGCGGATCGCGCATGCAACACCGTCCGTCGTTGGTGTCGTCGGCTGGGCCGATCTGACCGACGGCGATCTCGGCGAAACGCTCGACCGGCTGCGCGCATTGCCCGGCGGCGACAAGCTGGTGGGCATCCGCCACCAGGTCCATGACGAGGCCGATCCTGACTGGCTGCTGCGCGAAGACGTCCAGCGCGGCCTCACCGCGATGTTCGCCCGCGATCTCACCTACGATTTCCTCGTCCGCGCTCGCGAGCTGCCTGCCGCGATCGCAACCGCACAGGCCTTCCCGCAAGCGCGCTTCGTGCTGGATCACGCCGCCAAGCCGCCGATCGCCGATGGCGGAAGCGACGAATGGAGGGACCGCATCGCAGCGTTAGCTGCCTGCGGCAACGTCTGGTGCAAGATCTCGGGGCTGGCGACGGAAGCGAAGTGGGATGATTGGGATGCAGAGCGGCTGCTTCCGTTCGTCGCGCACGCCGCGAAATGCTTCGGCGAGGACCGTTTGATGTTCGGTTCGGACTGGCCAGTGTGCCTGCTCGCGGGCAGCTACGGCGAGATCAAGGGCGCGCTGGAGGCGTGTCTGGCGAAGCTGGGGCCGAATGTGCGCGAGAGAGCGTTCGGGGAGACTGCGAGGGTGGCGTATCGGTTGCGGATCGTAGGTTAGAACGAAGCCGCGAGCTCCCACCCTCCCCTGGAGGGGGAGGGTCGATCGCGCGTAGCGCGAGCGGGGTGGGGTGATCTCTCCACACGGGCACTGCTTCGGTGGAGAGACTGTCACCCCACCCCGTCTCACATGTCGCTGCGCGCCATGCGAGCCGACCCTCCCCCTCCAGGGGAGGGTAAGATAGATCTCATGCCCCCGCTGGCACCTGGTCCAGAAAACCCGTCACGCTCCGGATCCGTCCGTCCTTCAGCACGGCGAAATCCGTCCCCTTGATCGGACTGTCGACACCGTCAGGACCGAGGCCCCAGCTGAAGCGCACGTGGTCGCCGTAGCCGTTGGGCTCGCCGATCAGCTTGAACCTGAAATCGGGAAAACGCTGCTGCACGCCTGATATCAGCGCGTCGATACCGTCCCGGCCGTCGCCCTTCATCAGGGGATCGACATAGCTCGCGTCCGCCGTCCAGGTCTCGCTCAGCAGCTCGCGCCGGCGGCTCGTCGTGCGCTCGTTCCAGAGATCGATATAGCAGTGGGCGATGGCGGTGTGGTCGGTCATGTTGCTCTCCTTCGATGGCGCCGTGTCCGGCTGACCGCCACTATCGAAGGTTTGCGCGCGCGGGTCGATTACCTCGGAGGTCATCGGCACGTGCAAAAAAATGAAGCGCGATGATGGCCTCATCGCGCTTCATTCGCATGTGTCTGGTTTGCGAAGTTTACTTCGCGGCCGTCACCATGATCTCGACGGTGTATTGCGGGGCCGCCAGCTTGGCTTCGACGGTGGCGCGGGCCGGGGTGTTGCCGGGCGAGACCCAGGCGTCCCACACCGCGTTCATCTCACCGAAGGTCTTCATGTCGGTGATGTAGATGGTGGCCGAGAGCAGCTTCGACTTGTCGGTGCCGGCCTTGGCGAGATGGCCGTCGATGGTCTTCAGGATGTCCTGGGTCTGCTTGGTCACGCTTTCGCCGGCGGCATTGCTGGCGACGACGCCGGCGAGATAGACGGTGTTGCCGTGCACGACGGCCTGGCTCATGCGCGGGCCGGTTTCAAAACGCTGAATGCTCATCTGGGATCTCCTGGTGGAATGGCGGCCCTGTCTAGCCCAGCGGCCTGCGCCGTGCCACCCCGGGCACGCATGCGTTGCCGGGCATGCATGCGTTGCCGCCGATGCATGCGTCACGGAAACTGGCTGAAGAACGCCCAGATCGTCTCGGCGCCGTCGATGTCACCGTTTCGCGGCCCCAGCAGGCTTGTCGCGACCCGCGGGAAGCGAGCATCTGGAGCAAAGCCGGGCATGCGGTGGCCGCCACCATTGACGCGATAGAGCACGACGTCATGGCCCTTCGGGCAGCGCGAGGTGATCCGCGCGACCGTGGACTGGTCCCCGGGGTTCTTCTCAGGCAGATCGACCGTGGCCGCGTCGTCTGCCTCGCAGCCATTGAGCTTGCGCCAGAATGCCAGCGTCTCCTCGGTCGACCAGAATCCGTCTGCGGCAAAGTAACTCGATCCGCGTCCGCCTTCGTAAGGCACCAGCGGGTCGGCGGTGCCGTTCATGAGCAGCATCGGCAGCGGCCGCGACGGATGGCAGGTGACCGCGCCCTCTTCGGTGAGGTTCATGACCACGCTGGCGCCGGCGGCGAACAGATCGGCCCGTGCGCAGAGAAGCGTCATCGCCATGGCGCCGCCATTGGAGATGCCGGCGACATAGACGCGCTTCGGGTCGGCGGTGCCGTTCGCCACCAGCTTCTCGACGAGCTTGGCGATGAAGGCGACGTCGTCGGTGCCATCGGGCGGGCCGCGGAGCGCGGGGCCCGCCTTGGTCCGCGCATCGGCCCAGGCATGGTTGAGGCCATCAGGGAATGCCACGGCGAAACCTTCACGTTTCGCGACCTGCGGCCACGCCGACCGCGCGATCATGTCGGCGCCGCGCTGGGTCTTGCCGTGCAGCACGACCACCAGCGGCACAAGTCTCTTCGCCGGCAGCTGCAATGTGTAGGAGCGCTTCGCGCCGTTGACGTCGATGATGTCGGCGGATGCGGCCGAGGCGGCGGTCAATGCCGCAACAAGCATCCCGAGCTGCATCCACCGCCGCATGATCTATCCCACCGCTTTCGCCGCCGCACGGCCGGCATTGCGGCCCGAGAACAGGCAGCCGCCGAGGAAGGTGCCTTCCAGCGAACGATAGCCGTGCACGCCGCCGCCGCCGAAGCCCGCGGCTTCGCCGACAGCGTAAAGGCCGGGAATGACGCTGCCCTCCGCGCCGAACACGCGCGAGTCGAGATCGGTCTCGAAACCGCCCAGCGTCTTGCGGGTGAGGATGTTGAGCTTCACCGCGATCAGCGGCCCCTGCGCGGGATCGAGGATGCGGTGCGGTGAAGCGGTGCGGATCAGTCTGTCGCCGATATAGCGCCGCGCATTGTGGATGTTCATGACCTGCGCATCCTTGACGTAAGGATTGGCGATCTCGCGGTCGCGCGCCTCGATCTGCATTTTGATGTGATCGAGTTTGAGCAGGTCACTGCCGGCAAGCTTGTTCATCTCCGCAACAAGGTCCTCGATCTTGTCGCGCACGATGAAGTCGACACCATGGCTTTTGAAAGCTTCCACCGGCGCGGGGGCGCCCTTGTTGGTGGCGCGGCGAAGCGTCATGCGCCAGCTCTTGCCGGTCAGGTCGGGGTTCTGCTCCGATCCCGACAGCGCAAATTCCTTCTTGATGATGCTCTGGGTCAGGATGAACCAGGAATAATCATAGCCGGTCGACATGATGTATTTGAGCTGGCCGAGCGTGTCGGAGCCGGGGAACAGCGGCGCCGGCAATCGTGCGCCTGTCGCGTCGAACCACATCGACGAAGGCCCGGGCAGGATGCGGATGCCGTGGCGCGGCCAGATCGGTGACCAGTTCTGGATGCCCTCGACATAATGCCACATGCGGTCGCGGTTGATGAGGCGCGCTCCGGTCGTTTCCGTGATGCCGATCATGCGGCCGTCGACATGCTCGGGCACGCCGGAGATCATGAATTTCGGCGGCTCGCCGAGCCGCTTCGGCCAGTTCGCCCGCACCAGCTCGTGATTGCCGCCGATGCCGCCGGACGCCACGATCACGGCCTGCGCCTTCAGCGCGAACTCTCCGACGACATTGCGCGAGGAGCTCTTGCCGCGCTCGACAGTGTCGGGCGCGAGCAAGGCGCCGCTGACGCCATCCACGGTGCCATTGGTGATGGAGAGCGCATCGACGCGGTGACGGAACTTGAAGACCAGGCGGCCGCTCTTCATCGCCTCGCGCGCACGGCGCTCGAACGGCTCGACGATGCCGGGCCCGGTGCCCCAGGTGACATGGAAGCGCGGCACCGAATTGCCGTGGCCCATCGCGTCATAGCCGCCGCGCTCGGCCCAGCCGACCACGGGGAAGATGCGATGGCCCATCGCGCGCAGCCAGTCGCGTTTCTCGCCGGCGGCGAAGGCGACATAGGCCTCGGCCCATTGGCGCGGCCAAAAGTCCTCGTCGCGGTCGAAGCCGGCGGTGCCGAGCCAGTCCTGCATCGCGAGCTCGAAGGAGTCCTTGATGCCGAGCCGGCGCTGCTCCGGCGAATCGACCAGGAACAATCCGCCGAACGACCAGAACGCCTGGCCGCCGAGCGACTGCTCGCCTTCCTGGTCC
The DNA here is from genome assembly GCF_018130825.1 of Bradyrhizobium liaoningense. Taxonomy (GTDB): domain Bacteria; phylum Pseudomonadota; class Alphaproteobacteria; order Rhizobiales; family Xanthobacteraceae; genus Bradyrhizobium; species Bradyrhizobium liaoningense_B. Next base: position 570,228 of record NZ_JAFCJS010000003.1, read on the forward strand.
ACAACGATGACGCGCTTGCCCGCGTCCGCGATCTCGGTGGCGGCGACGAGGCCCGATAGTCCCGCGCCGACCACGATGACGTCCGTTTCCTCAGCCATGCGTTTCCCCCTCCATGAGTTCCCCCGGTAATTGCCCGGATTGAAGCCAGCGCTCGTAACTGAGATCAAGGGCGCGGCGCGTAAGACCTCATTAACTTGTTCCAGTTTGGGATAGAGACCGGCTTGGTGCAGCGCGGACGCAACACTGGATTTGAATTTGTTTTGATCCAGCCGACCTGCCTAGACAAAACCTTGGTTACGACGGACGCTAGCACTGCATCACCACCTGACACGCAGATTCGAATTCGACCGGGGCGGGGGACAATGAAGTTTCTGACGGGGTTGCTTGCGGCGGTTCTCTTGATCGCGGGCATGGGGGCTTCTCACGCAGTGGTTCGGATCGCGGATGACCGCGGCGGCCGGATTGGAACCTACGTCGACAGATACCAGGACCTCAGGCAATCGGGCGAGACCGTCATCATCGACGGCCTCTGCGCCTCGGCCTGCACCATCGTCCTCGGAGCCATTCCCCACGACCGCATCTGCGTGACCTCGAGCGCGACGCTCGGCTTCCACGCCGCCTGGGATTTCGGCACCAATGGCCGCGCCGTCACCAATCCCGAAGCAACCCAGATGCTCTACGCGATGTATCCCTCGCAGGTGAAACGCTGGATCGCGCAGCGCGGCGGCCTGACCCCGCACATGCTGTTCCTGAGGGGGAAGCAGCTCCAGGCCATGTACAGGCCTTGTTACCTCGACGCCCAGGCCTCGACGATCAAGCCGTCGCGCCGGTCCCTCCCGCAAGTGGAGCAGGTCGAGACGGCCCGGGGCCAGCTCCTCCACTGAAATTCGCCGCATGACGGGGTCATTTGGCTCGCCAGCGGCGCCTTGTCTGCTGGCGGCGCCTTGCCCGCAGGCGGGCTAAAGCCTATCTGAAAGCCTGGGAACCGGGGCCTTCGCCCCCATCGTTGTCATGGCTCAACCACTGCACCCGGGACATCCGCTACAGGACAATTCGCCCACTGCCGGCCGGACGCCGTCCGTGCTGCTCTTGGCGGGCGCGGGTGCCGGCGGGCTGGTCGTGATCGGCGCGTTGGCGCTGTGGTTCCACTACGGCAGCCAGGTGTTCTTCGAAATGATCAGGACCGGTTTCGCCGCCTGCTTCTGACCCGACAGGAAGTTTTCTATGAGTTCCGCCGCCCGTCCGCTGGTGATCGCGACCGCCTTTGCCGCAAGCCTCGTCCTTGGGCTCCTGATCATGTTCTGGGCCATGGGCGGGGTCAGCAAGGTGGCGCAGCCCGCCGCGATCGGCGGCCCGTTCCAGCTCACCGACCAGAACGGCAAGGCCGTCACCGACAAGAGCCTGAAGGGCAAGCCGACCCTGATCTTCTTTGGCTACACCCATTGCCCCGACGTCTGCCCGACCTCGCTGTTCGAGATCTCGGAAGTGATGCGCGCGATGGGCAAGGACGCCGACAAGGTCAATGCCGTCTTCATCTCGGTCGACCCCGAGCGCGATACGCCGGCGGCGATGAAGGACTATTTGTCGAGCTTCGATCCGCACCTCGCGGGCCTTAGCGGCGATCCCGCCGAGACCGCCAAGGTCATCACCTCCTACCGGGTCTATGCCAAGAAGGTCCCGACCAAGGACGGCGACTACACCATGGACCACACCGCGCTGATCTACCTGATGGACCGCGACGGCCGCTTCGTCTCGCCGTTCAACCTGAAGCGGACCCCGGAAGAGGCGGCGGCCGACCTGAAGCGGTATCTTTGAGCTTCACCCTGGCCGCAATCGGCGCTCGCGTTCCCGGGTGGATGGTCTATAAGGCCCTCTGATCCCAACGAAATTCATTGCTTTCGGCCGATGGCTCCATCGCAACAGGCGAAATCGTTCAAATCTGTCCGTGGCTTGCTGGCAGGGCTCGCTGCCGGCCTGTGCCTGCTCACAGGCCTGCCGAGCGCGAACGCCCAGGCCCCGGCCAAGCAGCCCCCCTCGGCGCCCCAGGCGCCCCCGCAAGCCGCGCCCCAGGCTGCCCCCCAGGCCGTGCCCGGGTTCTGGGACCCGCGCCGGCGCCCGGAGCGACCGGACCTGTCGCGCCTCACCGTGATCCGCTTTTTGACCGAGACCGACTATCCGCCGTTCAACTACACCGGCGCCGACGGCAATCCGGCCGGCTTCAACGTCGATCTCGCCCGCGCGCTGTGCGACGAGATCAAGGTCACCTGCACGGTGCAGATGCGCCGCTTCGAGACCCTGGTCGACGCGCTCACCTCCAACCGCGGCGACGCCATCATCGCCTCGATGGCGGTGAGCCCGCAGCTGCGCGCCCGCGTCGACTTCACCGATCCCTATTACCGCGTGCCGGCGCGCTTCGCCTCGCGCAAGGATGCGGTGATGCCGGAGATCCGCCCCGAATATCTCGAGGGCAAGAAGGTCGGCGTCATCGCGGGCTCCGCGCATGAGGCGTATCTGAAGGCGATGTTCACCGACGCCGAGCTGCACCCCTATCCCAACGACGACGCGATGCGCGCCGCGCTTCGCAAGGGCGAGGTCGACTTCATCTTCGGCGACGCCATCTCGCTGGCGTTCTGGATCAACGGCACCGATTCCGGCGATTGCTGCGCCTTCTCCGGCGGTCCCTTCGTCGAGAGCCGCTTCTTCGGCGAAGGCATCGGCATCGCCGTCCGCAAGGGCAACGACGTGCTGCGCCAGGCCCTGAACTGGGCTCTGTTCCGCGTCTGGGAAAAAGGCCGCTACACCGACCTGTGGCTGCGCTATTTCTCGGTGAGCCCGTTTTGATCGCTTCATCTCGTCGCGCTAGCGGCGAGCGAACCGCCGTAGGGTGGGCAAAGGCGCGCCAGCGCCGTGCCCACGTCTTCTAGAATGGTGGGCACGCTTCGCTTTGCCCACCCTACGATTCCCGCGCTAGTTGCTCTGCAACTTTTGCATTCTGCCCGGAAATCGCTATTTTCCGCGGCCCGGAGGCCTTAATGTCTGTCATCGATCTCGCCGCGAACCCGAGCGACCTGCGTGCGCTCGCCGAACAATCCAACGCCTGGCCGTTCGAGCAGGCGAAGGCCATTGTCGCGCGGCTGAAGAAAAGCCCGAAGGACGAGGTGCTGTTCGAGACCGGCTACGGGCCGTCGGGCCTGCCGCATATCGGCACCTTCGGCGAGGTCGCGCGCACCTCGATGGTGCGCCACGCTTTCCGCGTGCTCACCGAGGACAAGATCAAGACGCGCCTGCTCGCGTTCTCCGATGACATGGACGGGTTTCGGAAGGTGCCCGACAACGTCCCCAACAAGGAGATGCTGGCCGCGCATCTCGGCAAGCCGCTGACACGGGTGCCGGATCCGTTCTCCAACGAGTACCCGTCGTTCGGCCACCACAACAATGCGCGGCTTCGCGCCTTCCTGGATCATTTCGGCTTCGACTACGAGTTCGCAAGCTCGACCGACTACTACACATCAGGCCGTTTCGACGCGACGCTGCTGAAGATGTTAGCGGCCTACGACAAGGTGATGGCGATCATCCTGCCGACGCTCGGTCCGGACCGCCGCGCGACCTATTCGCCGTTCCTCCCCGTCAGCAAGACAACGGGAATCGTGCTGCAGGTGCCGATGATCCGCCGCGACATTGCCGCGGGCACCGTGACCTATGTCGACCCTGATACCAACCAGGAAGTCGAAACGCCGGTGACCGGCGGAAATGTAAAATGCCAGTGGAAGGCCGACTGGGCGATGCGCTGGGTCGCGCTCGGCGTCGACTATGAGATGGCCGGCAAGGACCTGATCGATTCCGTGAAGCTCTCCGGCGCGATCGCGAAGGCGCTCGGCGGCACGCCGCCCGAAGGTTTCAACTACGAGCTCTTCCTCGACGAGAAGGGCCAGAAGATCTCGAAGTCGAAGGGCAACGGCCTCACCATCGACGAATGGCTGCGCTATGCCTCGCCGGAATCGCTGTCGCTGTTCATGTACCGCGAGCCGAAGGCGGCCAAGCGGCTGTATTTCGACGTCATCCCGCGCAACGTCGACGACTACCAGCAATTCATCGACGGCTTTGCCAAACAGGACGGCAAGCAGCAGCTCGGCAATCCGGTCTGGCACATCCACAACGGCAAGCCGCCGCAGGGCGACATGCCCGTCACCTTCCAGCTGCTGCTGACGCTGGTGTCGTCGTCGAACGCGGAGAACGCCGAGACGCTGTGGGGCTTCATCGGCCGCTATCGTCCCGGCGTGAGCCCGCAGACGCATCCCAAGCTCGATGCGATGGTCGGCTATGCCATCAACTATTATCGCGACTTCGTCGCGCCGACGAAGCAGTTCCGCGTGCCCACGGACACGGAGCGCGCGGCGCTGCAGGACCTGCGCGATGCGCTCTCGCAGCTTCCGCAGGAGGCCTCCGCGGAAGACATCCAGAACGTCGTCTACGAGATCGGCCGCCGCGAGCCGTTCCTCGACCAGGTCAAGAAGGGCAAGGACGGCCGTCCGGGCGTGACGCTCGACTGGTTCAACATGCTCTACCAGGTCCTGCTCGGCCAGGAGAAGGGTCCGCGCTTCGGCTCCTTCGTCGCGGTGTACGGCGTGCAGAACGCGGTGAACATGATCGACGGCGCGCTGGCAAGGAGCGCGTGAGCGGAGTTGTAGGGCCGCAATGCTTCCTCAGCGTCGTCCCGGCGAAGGCCGGGACCCATACCGCGTGATCCATCGAGGAATGGCGGTCTTCGTCCCTACGAAGGCTTAACTACGAGCCTTCGCCACTGCGCCCTGTGGTTATGGGTCCCGGCCTTCGCCGGGACGACAAAGCTGCTTCAGCTCAAATCGACTTGAGCACGTAACGTCGGTTGTCCTTCTGCACCGGCCTTGCGTTCATCGGGTAGAGCTTTGCGAAGGCGGCGATATCGGTGGCCGACACCTCGATCGGCGTGGTCAGCAGCAGCCATTCGACCACTTCCGAGCAGGGCGGCGTCGTCAGCGAGCCGGAATAGCGGTAGTAGCTGAGCTTCGGCGGCAGCATGGCGAGCGGATCGATGCTCGCATCCGCCTTCACCGCGGGCCCTTCCGCCGTCGGCATGGTCTTGATGACCTTGGCAAAGGCCGGGTTCGGCCTGCCCTCCGCCATCAGCACGCCGACCACGGCGAGCCCGCCGGCATCGTTGCGATGGACGAAATGCGCTTCCATCGGAAAATTCTTGCCGCCGATCATGTGCTCGCTCGGCCGGTGGAAGTGCACCTGGAGCAGCTTGTATTTGACGTCGCCGAGCGTGAGCGTGCTGCCCTCGGCGAAATTGAGCTGGATCGTGTGCCCGTTGTTGACGATGGTGTCGGCGCTCTTGCCCCAGTTCAGCTTCAACGTCGGCAATTGCGACTTGATCGTCGTCTCGATGTCGATCGGCGATTGTTGCAGGCCGACCGCGCAGGCCTTGTTGGCTGCATCGAGATCGCCCCATTTGCCCGGACCGCCGGCGCCTTCATAGCTCCAATGCACGCCTTCCGCGGCGAAGGCCGGCTTGCACACCGGACACAGCGCAAGACCCGCGAGTGCTTTCAATGCGTGACGGCGATTCATCGTGGTCCCCCTCAGATCAATTCGATCGGCAATGCGCGCGCAACCTAGGCGAGAGGGATAGTGAGTCGCAATGGCAATCGCGCGTTGAATCTACTGGCTCGCCCACACGATCCTTGCGACCCACGCGACCTCACCCGTCGCCATCGCGCGCTCGCCCTGCGAGGCATCGAGCGGCTGCAATTCCAGCGCCTTTGCCGTGCGGCGCTTCAGGGTTGCGATCGTCAGCTCGCCCGCTCTGGTCTTCACCACGACGCGGTCGCCCTTGCGGATCGGTGCGCCGGGTGACACCAGGATGACGTCACCGTCACGATAGGTGGGCGCAAGCGTGTCGCCCGCGATCGCCAGTGCAAACGTCTGGCTGTCCTCGGGGATAGGAAGCGCGACTTCGGTCCAGCCCTTGCCCGATGGAAGGCCGGACTCGTCGAAGGCGCCGCTCGCGCCGGCGAGCGCCAGGCCGAGCAGCGGCACCGATCGGCCGTCGCCTGCCTCGTCGTCGACCAGCCTTGCGAAGGTGTCGATCGAGTCGCCGGTCGCCGCCAGCGCTTTCGCGATCGATTCGGTCGAGGGCCAGCGCTCGCGGCCGTCGGAGGTGACGCGCTTGGACCTGTTGAAGGTGGTGGGGTCGAGCCCGGCGCGCTTGGCAAGGCCGGACGGCGACAGGCCGGCGCGCGCCGCCAGCCGATCCAGCGCGACCCAGATCTGGTCGTGGGTCAGCATCCTCTGTGCTTTGGCCTGTCTGACCATGGAAGGTCCAGCCCGTCGCAACTCAGGAAAACTGTCCTCAAATCAACCGGTTTTCCGTTTTTCGCGCAAGGGGTGGCGGGAAAGCGGTTGTCGGGCGAACGGTATACCCGTTCGTGGCAAGGAAAACGCGCCAAAACAGGAATCTGGAGCGCCGTTCCGATTTCATCGGGACGGAATAGGCTCTAAGTCTTGAGTTCGGAAGGAGCGGCCTTTACGGTCGCGCCGGGGGTTTCAGGGACCCCAACAGACGAAAAAACCCAAGAGACTCAAAGAGCTGTCTCAAAGGGCAAACAGGGCTGCGTAAGCGGTGGTCAAGATCTACAAAATCTGTCCGGCATCGGCCTGGCGCGAGGCGGAACGGCAGGGCGTGTACCAGGGCAGCGCGGACGATTCGCGCGACGGCTTCATCCATTTCTCGACGGCCGCCCAGGTTCCCGAGACCTTGCGCAAGCACTTCGCCGGCCAGCGGGCGCTGTTTCTGGTCGAGGTCGACGGCGATGCGCTCGGCAGCGAGCTGCGCTGGGAGCGCTCGCGCAATGACGAGCTGTTTCCGCACCTCTATGGCGAGCTCGATCTCGGCGCGGTGATTTCGGTGATGAACCTCAACATGCGCTCGGACGGCGGTCACGACGTGCCGGAGCTTGCCCCGTGATCCGCGCTTTCGACGCTTTCTCGCTGCCGGTGCTGCGCTGGCTCGATCCGGAGGATGCGCATCGCCTCGCGATCCAGGGCCTGCGTTTCCTGCCGCCGGTCAAGCCGCGCCCTGACGATGCCAAGCTCGCGGTGCGCGCCTTCGGCCTCAACTTTCCCAATCCGATCGGCATGGCCGCGGGCTTCGACAAGAGCGCCGAGGTGCCGGACGCGCTGCTGCGGCTCGGTTTCGGCTTCGTCGAGATCGGCTCGGTGACGCCGAAGCCGCAAGCCGGCAATCCACGGCCGCGCCTGTTCCGGCTCGAGCGCGACGAGGCCGTTATCAACCGCATGGGCTTCAACAATGACGGCGCGGAAGTCGCGCTGCGCCGGCTCGCCGCGCGCGCGCAGCATGGCGGCATCGTCGGCGTCAATGTCGGTGCCAACAAGGATTCGCCGGACCGTGTCGCCGACTACGTCAAGCTGATCGAGACCTTTGCGCCGGTCGCGAGCTATTTCACCGTCAACGTCTCCTCGCCGAACACGCCGGGCCTGCGTAACTTGCAGGAAGGCGCGCTGCTCGACGATCTCCTCGCGCGCGTGATCGATGCGCGCGAGCGTGTCAGGCAGAAGGCCGGCGATACGCCGGTGCTGCTCAAGATCGCGCCTGATCTGAGCCTCGCCCAGCTCGACGACGTCGTGCAGGTCGCGCGCTCGCGCAAGGTCGACGGCATGATCGTGTCGAACACGACGATCGCGCGGCCGAGCACGTTGCGCGAGGAGATGCGGGCGAAGGAGCAGGGTGGCCTGTCCGGCCGGCCGCTGTTCCGCCTCTCGACGCGGATGGTCGCGGAGACCTATGTGCGCGTCGAGGGCGCGTTCCCCCTGGTCGGCGTCGGCGGCGTCGATTCCGGCGGCGCGGCGCTGACAAAAATCCGCGCGGGCGCGAGCCTGATCCAGCTCTATTCGTCGCTGGTCTACAAGGGCCTCGGCCTCGTCGAGGAGATCAAGCGCGACCTCACCTCGACACTGCTGCGCACGGGCCGGGATTCGCTGTCCGAAATCGTGGGCTCCGATGCGGCGACGCTGACTGCGGAAGACTGGCCGGGGCTGTAGCGCGGTCTCGTGCCCCGGCTCTGCGCAGCAGCGTTTCACGCTGCAGCGCGTCCGGGACACGCCTGTTATTGGAGGCTGCGTAGCCCGGATGGAGCGCAGCGCAATCCGGGAATCTCTCCGCGGGCACGAAGGCCCCGGATTTCGCTTCGCTCCATCCGGGCTACGATTCTTCTACGATTTCGGGAAAGTCACCCGATACAGCGCCGGATACCGCGCCCCCTGCAATCCGCCACGCGCGACATAGAACGCGATCAGCGCGCACCACAGTCCGGCATTGCCGAACGACTGCAGCGACAGCCAGACGCCGAAGAAGATCGCGAGCGAGACCAGCATCAGATTGCGCATCTCGCGCGCCCAGGTCGCGCCGACATAGATGCCGTCGAAGCCGAACGCGAACACGCCGGGAATGGGCGCAAGCACGATGAACGGCAGGAAGTCGCGCGCGGCGCGGCGGACGTCTTCGCTCGCCGTCATGAAATTGATGATATCAGGTCCGAACAGCGCGAACAGCACCGCGACGACCAGCGCGAAGCCGAGCCCCCACAGCAGCACCAGCCGGGTCGAATCCGAAAAACCTTTGCCATCTCGCGCGCCAAAGGTGCGGCCGCAGAGCTGCTGGGCCGCGTTCGCAAGGCCGTCGAGGAAGAAGGCGCTGACCAGCAGGAAATTGTTGAGCACGGAGTTCGCCGCCAGCGTGACGTCGCCGGCCCGCGCGCCCTTGGCGGTGAAGAACAGGAACACGGCGATCAGCGCCGCGGTGCGGATCAGGATGTCGGTGTTGACCGCCAAGAGCCGCATCAGCTTTGCGCGATCGAACAGCGTTGCGCGGGGCACGGCAAAACCGCCGGCGGCGTAGCGTCGGCAGACGATCACGCCGAGCACGAAGCCAATCGTCTCCGACAGCAGCGCGGCGATCGCGGCGCCCGCGATGCCGGTGTCGTAGACCAGCACCAGCAAGATCGTCGCCGCCATGTTGATGAGGTTGATGACGACCTGCAGCAGCAGCGCCGGATTGGCGCGAGCCAGTCCCACCAGCCAGCCGAGAATGACGTAATTGGCGAAGGCGAAGGGCGAGGACCAGATCCGGATCATGAAATAGGTCTTTGCGGCCTGCGTCACGCCCGCGCTGCCGCCCATCAGGTCGAACAGCACGGCGGCGAGCGGCAATTGCAGCGCGATCAGCGCCGCGCCGATCAGGCCGGCGACGATGAAGCCGCGCACCAGGATCACCGTCTGCTCGCGCGTCTCGCCGGCGCCGAGCGCCTGCGCGGTGAAGGCGAGCGTGCTCATGCGCAGGAAGCCGAACAGCCAGAACAGGCAGTCGAAGATAACGGAGGCCATCGCGACGCCGCCGAGCAGCGCCGCATCGTCGAGCCGGCCGATCGCGGTGGTCGAGACCACGCCGATCAGCGGCGTCGTCAGGTTCGCGACCATCGCGGGACCGGCAATGGTGAACACCTGCCGGGAGCCGATCTTGAGGGGAACGGGTGCGTGCATCTTTCAGAACACGAGCACCATGCCGTCTTCGGCGGCAAGGTGCGGCACGTCGTCCAGGCGCGACAGCATGTCGTCGCTCATATGGGTGAGGACGAGACGTTTTGCGCCGATTGCTGGCAAGTGCTGTTCCAAGGTCTTCAGGCTGAGATGGTTCTTGACCACCTTCTCGTACATATAGGCTTCGGCGATGAAAAGGTCCGCGCCATGCGCCAGGGGAATGAGCGTCTCCGTCCATTCGGTATCGGCGCTGTAGGCGAGCGTACGGCCCTCGGCCTCGACGCGGTAGGCGAGGAAGGGACCGCCGGATTCGCCGTGCACGACCGGGTAGGATGTCACGGTCACGGCGCCAAAGGATTGGCGTTGCTCGGGCGCAAGTTCGACGACGTTGAGCTCGAAGCGCTGTTTTGTCTTCGAGGAATGTTCGAACAGCGTCTCCATGACCTGCGTCAGCCGCGTCTCGATGCCTTGCGGGCCCGCGACCGTCAGCGGCCGCGCCCGCCGCGAGAATTGCGCGTCGAGCAGGACAAACGGCAGGCCGGCAAAATGGTCGCCGTGGAAATGCGTGATCAGGATCAGGTCGATGTCGTTGCGCTCGATCTCGAGCCGCTTCAGCGCCGGCAGGGCCGACGCACCGCAATCGATCAGAAAGTTCGCTTCGCGCCCCGAGACATGGAAGCAGGTGTTGAGCCTGCCGCCGGAACCGAAGGCGTCACCGCAGCCGACGAAACGCAGTTGCATCGGCTGCGCAACTCCTTGAGGTCAGCGGCCGCGCGGCGCGCCGAACACGCGCGACAGCAGCCAGATCGGGATCACGATCACCGCGCCGAGCAGGAAGTAGCGCCACAGCCAGTTGATGGTATCGAAGCCGAGATCCCAGAGACGCTGGAACAACAGGCGGATGCTGTAGATGATGTTCCAGGGGTCAAAGCCGATCGCGGCGAGCACGACGCCGACCAGGATCGAGAGCAGGACCAGGCGAAACGCCACCGCCAGCGGCGAGCCGCCGAGAAAGCGGTTCAGGCCGTCGCTGCGGCCGGCCGGCAAATCTCTGACGTCTTGGACCATCGCAAACTCCTCGAGCGGATTCGACCCCATTATAGGGCACGGCGAGGCACATGGGGAACCCGCAACGGGGCGTCAATCGGGTTACCGGAGTTTAATTCGGGCGAGCGCCGGGACGATGCCTCACACCTCGATCTCCGCCGGCTCCGCCTTCAGCATCTTTTCCAGTGTCTCCAGCCGGTCAGCCTCGCGCGGCGGCTTGTCCCAGCGCAGGCGGCTGATGCGGGGGAAGCGCATGGCGATGCCGGATTTGTGCCGCGGCGAGCGCTGCAGGCCCTCGAAGGCGACCTCCAGCACCAGCCCCTTGTCGCCCTCGTGAACGACATGGCGCACGGGACCGAATTTTTCGGTGGTGTTGCGGCGGACGAAGCGGTCGATCTGCAGGAGCTCCTCGTCGGTGAAGCCGAAATAGGCCTTGCCGACCGGCACCAGCTCGTCGCCGGCTTCGCCTGCCGTCCAGACACCGAAGGTGTAGTCGGAGTAATAGGACGAGCGCTTGCCGTGGCCGCGCTGCGCATACATCAGCACGGCGTCGATGATGTGCGGATCGCGCTTCCACTTCCACCATTGCCCTTTCGGCCGCCCCGGCAGATAGGGCGCATCGCGCCGCTTCAGCATCACGCCCTCGACGGCATCCGCGTCCTCGCCGGCGCCGGCGCTCGCGGGATCGGCGCGCGCGGCGGTCAGCGCGTCCCAGCTTGCGAAGGGAACGGTGGGCGACAGATCGATGCGGGCATCGCCGAGCTTCCTGACGAATGTCTCCAGCCGTTCGCGCCGCTCCGCGAAGGGCAGCTCGCGCAGATCATTCTCGTCGTCGCCGAGCAGATCGTAGGCGCGAAGGTGGATCGGAAACTCCTTGATCAGCTTTGGCGAGACGACCTTGCGGTTGAGCCGCTGCTGCAGGACGTTAAAACTCTGCACGCGGCCTTCGCGCAGGATCAATAGCTCGCCGTCGATCGCGCCGGGCAGATGCAGCGACGGCACGAGATCGGGAAAGCTGCCGGTGATGTCCTCGCCGGTGCGCGAATAGAGCCGCGCGGTGATGTGACCGCGATCATCGCGGCCGGCGACCGCCTGCACGCGGATGCCGTCCCATTTCCATTCGGCGATGTAGTCGGCGGGATCGAGCGCGGCGAAATCGCTGTCCTCGATCGCATGCGCCAGCATCACCGGGCGGAACGGCGCGGGATCGCGATTGACCGGCTTCTCGGCGCGCCCCTCCAGCCAGGCGAACAGGTCGAGATAGGGCGGGGCGAGCCCCGGCCAGATCAGCTCGATCTCGTGCGGATCCTTGTCGCCGAGCGCAGCCGCCGCAGTCTTGGCGAGGCGCGCGGAAATGCCGATGCGAAGTGCGCCGGTGACGAGCTTCAGGAGGGCCCAGCGGCCGGTCTCGTCGAGCTCGTCGAGCCAGCGTTCGAGCTGCTTCGGCAGCTCGGTCTTGCCGAGCGTGCGCAGCGTGGTCACGACCTCGGTGAGGGTAGGGGGAGGCGGGTTGTTGTGGGCGGCGAGCTCGGCCCTCGGCCACATCAGCGCGACCGTCTCCGAGAGATCGCCGACATAGTCGTAACTCAACCCGAACAGCACCTCATCGGTCCGCGCCGCGATGAGGTCGCGGATCAGCGCCGGCTTGGCGTGCTTGAAGCTAAGCGCGCCGGTCAGCGCGGCCAGCGCATAGCCGCGGTCGGGATCGCCGACCTCGCGGAAATAGCCGGTGATCAGCCGCAGCTTGTTGTTGCGGCCGGGCTCGTAGGCGAGGCGGTCGAGCAGTTCGGCGAAGCGGTTCATGCTTCGGCCTCGTCTTGAAGCGGCGTTTCGCTCTCCTCCTCGTCGCCATAGCCGACGAGATCGAGGGGCTGCGCTTTCAGGCCCTTGCTCCGGCACCAATGCACCAGCGCATCTTCCTGCCCGTGCGTGACCCAGATCTCGCCGGCGCCGGTCGCTGCGATGGTTGCGGTTAGGCCGTCCCAATCGGCATGGTCGGAGATCACCAGCGGCAGCTCGACGCCGCGCTGCCGCGCGCGGGCGCGCACGCGCATCCAGCCCGAGGCGAAGGCCGTGACGGGATCGGGAAAACGACGGGTCCAGAGATCAGAGGTCGCCGACGGCGGCGCCAGTGTGATGGTCCCGGCCAGCGCCGCCTTCTTCACGCCCTTCACCGGCCTGAGCTCGCCGAGGTCGATGCCGCGGCTCTGGTAGTATTCGGTGATCGTCTCCATGGCGCCATGCAGATAGATCGGCGCGTCATAGCCGGCTTGGCGCAGCAGCGCGATCACGCGCTGCGCCTTGCCGAGCGAATAGGCGCCGACGAGATGGGCGCGCTCGGGAAACAGTGCGACGGAGGCGAGCAGCTTCTTCACCTCGTCGCTCGCATCGCCGTGCCGAAACACCGGCAGGCCGAATGTGGCTTCGGTGATAAAGACGTCGCATGGCACCAGCTCGAACGGCGCGCAGGTCGGGTCGGGCGCGTCCTTGTAGTCGCCGGAGGCGACGATGCAGGTGTCCTTAGCTGTCACCGCGATCTGCGCCGAGCCCAGCACATGGCCGGCGGGGTGAAACTTGACGCGGACGTCGCCGAGCCGGATCTCCTCGCCATAGCGGATGACTTGCGTCGAGCCGGCAAAATTCTCGCCATAGCGCAGCCGCATCATATCCAGCGTTTCCTGCGTCGCCAGCACGGCACCATGGCCGGCGCGGGCATGGTCGGAATGGCCGTGGGTGATCACGGCGCGCTTCACCGGGCGGACGGGATCGATATGGAAACCGCCGGGCTTGCAGCACAGGCCGGCAGCAGCTGGCAGCAGGATGTCTTGCGGACGCATGGACATCATATAGGCAGCGGTGCTCCGATATTCACCCGTCATGCGCGGGCTTGACCCGCGCATCCATCGTCCTAAAGAGTTCCTTTTTTGATGGATTGCCGGGTCAGGCCCGGCAGTGATGAGTGTTGGTTCTTCAATGCCGCTCCGCCTGTTCCTGACCTCCGGCGATCTCATGGCCGACCGCCGTTTCGAGTTCGCGCGCGACCTCCAGCTCAAGGGCGACCTGGTCGCCGCCGCCGACCTCCTGGAGCAGGCGATCGAGCTCGCACCGAACTTCACCTCGGCCTGGTTCACGCTCGGCGAGATCCGTCAGCAGCTCGGCGAGCGCGACAAGGCCATCGCGGCCTTTCGCAAGGCCCTTGACTCCGATCCTGAGGACCAGCACGGCGCCGGCCTGCACCTGATGCGGCTCGGCGATGCGCAAGTTGCGGAGATGCCGAAGGCCTATGTGCAGGCGCTGTTCGACCAGTACGCGCCGCGCTTCGAGCACGCGCTGATCAACGATCTCGGCTATCGCGCCCCTGCGCTGATCTTCAAGGCGGTGCTGGCCGCGCGCGTCGCCGCCAAGAAGCCGGCCTTCTTCAAGCGCACCATCGATCTCGGCTGCGGCACTGGCCTGGCGGCCGCCGCCTTCGCCAAGCAGGTCGATCATTTCATCGGCATCGATCTGTCGCCCGGCATGATCAAGGAAGCGCGCGCGACGAACCTCTATGCCGAGCTCGAGGTCGCCGACATGATCGAGGGCCTGCGCACCAGGAGTGACGGATGCGCGAACCTCGTGGTCGCGGCCGACGCCTTCGTCTATCTCTCCGACCTCGCGCCGGTGCTTAACGAAGCGAAGCGCGTGCTCGTATCGGGCGGCGTGCTCGCCTTCACGCTGGAGACGCATGACGGCAGCGGTATCATGCTCGGCGAAGGTTTGCGCTATGCCCACTCGGCGGAATATGTGCGCGGCGCCATCGCGAAAGCCGGGCTCAAGCTTCTAACGCTCGAGCCGGCCTCGCCGCGCAACGAGAACAACGAGCCGGTGCGCGGCCTCGTCGTCGTCGCCGAGAAAACTTGAGTCTAGGCGCTAATTTACGCTGATTTGAGCGTCATTGCGTCGCAAAGCGACGACTTCCTACTTGCGAGCCGAGCTGCGATGTCAGCACAATGCGCGCATCAGGGAGAAACAAATAATGACAAAGAATCCATCGCGGCGCGATTTCGGCGCCGGTGCGCTCGCCACCATTGCAGCATCCACATTGCCTGCGCCCTACGTCTGGGCCGCGGAGAAGAAATACGACGCCGGCGCCAGCGATACCGAGATCAAGATCGGGCAGACCGTGCCGCATTCCGGCCCCGGCTCGCTCTACGGCGTGCTCGGGCGCGTCGGCGAGGCCTATTTCCAGATGCTGAACGAGAAGGGCGGCATCAACGGACGCAAGGTCAAGTTCCTGACCATGGACGATGCCTACAGCGCACCGAAATGCGTCGAGGCGACGCGGCGCCTAGTCGAGCAGGAGGAGGTGCTCGCGCTGTACGGCTCGCTCGGCACCGCGCCGCAGACCGCCGTGCACAAATACCTGAACTCCAAGGGCGTGCCGCAGCTCCTGCTCAACACCGGCGCGTCGAAGTGGAACAACCCGAAAGAGTTCAAATGGACGATGGCGGGCTTGCCGCTCTATCCGACCGAGGCGCGCATCCTGGCGCGGCATGTCGTTGCCGTGAAGCCGAATGCGAAGATCGGCATCCTCTACCAGAACGACGATTTCGGCCGCGACTTCCTCGGTCCCTTCAAGAAGGTGCTGGCGGACGCCGGCGGCACGGCGCAGGTGATCATGGAGCAGACCTACGATCTGACCGAGCCGACCGTCGATTCCCAGCTCATCAATCTCTCAAAGTCCGGCGCCGACGTCTTCTACAACATCTCGACCGGCAAGGCGTCGTCGCAGTCGATCCGGAAAGTGGCCGAGCTCGGCTGGAAACCGCTGCAGCTGCTGTCCGCGGGCTCCACGGGCCGCTCGATCCTCAATGCCGCGGGCCTGGAGAACGCCGCCGGCATCGTCGCCATCCGCTACAACAAGGAGGTCGGCCTGCCGAAATGGGAGAAGGACCCCGACGTGATGGCGTTCGAGGAGCTGCGCAAGAAGTACACGCCGGCGATCGACCCCGACAACACCATTGCCTTTGCCGGCTACGGCCAGGCCGTCACCATGGGCGAGATCCTGCGCCGCTGCGGCGATGACCTCACCCGCGCCAACGTCTTGAAGCAGGCCTCGACGCTCGCGGGCTTCCACTCGCCCTATTTCCTCGACGGCGTCACCTACAGCTACACGCCCGAGGACTACACGCCGATGAAGACGCTCTTCATCTCCACCTTCACCGGCAAGGACTGGGACATCTCCGACAAGCCGATGTCGGAGTAGGGTCTCTCCGCAATCGAGGTGCCGTAGGGTGGGCAAAGCGAAGCGTGCCCACCACCTTTTCCGGTCAGAGAGATGGTGGGCACGGCGCGATGCGCCTTTGCCCACCCTACGGGAGTTCGTCGTAGCTCCCACCCCCTCGACGAAGCCACCCCCACGGCTTACCTCTTATGCCGTGCCGCCCCGCATCCTCAAAATCCCGGCCGAGCCGGCCACGCTGCTGCCCGACCGCTTCAACGCGTGGTTCGCGTCCCGCGGCTGGTCGCCGCGTGAGCATCAGCTGGCGCTGCTGAAGAAGGCGCGCGAGGACGCCAGCGCGCTGCTGATTGCGCCGACCGGCGCCGGCAAGACGCTGGCGGGATTTTTGCCGACGCTGGTGGAGCTTTCGACGACGGCGGCCGAGCGCAACGCCGGCGCGAAGCAAAGCCTCGTTTCCACCGGCCGCAGCGTGCAGCGCAGCGCCGGCCTCCACACCCTCTACATCTCTCCGCTGAAAGCGCTCGCCGTCGACATCGCGCGCAACCTCGAGCGCCCCGTTGCCGAGATGGGCCTGCCGATCAAGATCGAGACCCGCACCGGCGACACGCCGGTGTCGCGGCGCCAGCGGCAGCGGCGCTATCCGCCTGACGTCCTGCTGACCACGCCGGAGCAGCTCGCGCTGCTGCTCTCCTCCGACGACGCGCCGTTCCTGTTTTCCTCGCTCAAGCGCATCGTGCTCGACGAGCTGCACGCGCTGGTCACCTCCAAGCGCGGCGATCTGCTCTCGCTCGGCCTTGCGCGATTGTGGCGCCTCGCGCCGCAGATGCGCGCGATCGGCCTGTCGGCGACGGTGGCCGAGCCGGAGCAGCTCGCGCGCGTCCTGGTGCCGCAGCCCGATGGCAAGGAGGATGCCGCGGACATCGTCGTCGCCGGCGGCGCCGCGCCGCCTGAGGTCGAGATGCTGGATACGCGCGAGCGCCTGCCCTGGGCCGGCCACAGCGCACGCCACGCGCTCCCCGAGATCTACGAGCTGATCAAGGCCAACAAGACCACGCTGGTCTTCGTCAACACCCGCAGCCAGGCCGAGATGCTGTTCCAGAATCTCTGGAGCATGAACGACGACGGCCTTGCGATCGCGCTGCATCACGGCTCGCTCGACGTCGCCCAGCGCCGCAAGGTCGAGGACGCGATGTCGGCGGGACGCCTGCGCGGCGTGGTCTGCACCTCCTCGCTCGACCTCGGCGTCGACTGGGGCGATGTCGATCTCGTCGTCAATATCGGCGCGCCCAAGGGCTCCTCGCGCCTGATGCAGCGCATCGGCCGCGCCAATCACCGCCTCGACGAAGCCTCGCGCGCGGTGCTGGTGCCCGCCAACCGCTTCGAGGTGCTGGAGTGCCGCGTCGCCATCGACGCCATCGCCGAGAATGCGCAGGACACGCCGCCTTTGCGCACGGGCGCGCTCGACGTGCTGGCCCAGCACGTGCTCGGCTGCGCCTGCGGCGAGCCGTTCTTCAGCGACGAGCTCTACAAGGAGGTCCGCACCGCCGCGCCTTACGCAGATATCTCGCAGCAGGATTTCGACGACGTCGTCGATTTCGTGGCGTCCGGCGGCTACGCGCTGAAGACCTATGAACGCTTCGCCCGCATCAAGCAGGACAAGGAGGGCCGCTGGCGCGTCGCCAATCCAAAGGTGCGGCAGAGCTACCGGCTGAATGTCGGCACCATCGTCGAGGACGACATGCTGAAGGTGCGGCTGGTGCGTTCGCGCGGTGGCGGTACCGGGTCGACCGGGGTGATCGCGCGCGGCGGCAGATTGCTGGGCGAGATCGAGGAAGGCTTCATCGAGGGCTTGAGCCCCGGCGACACGTTCGTGTTCAGCGGCGAGGTGGTGCGCTACGAGACGCTGGTCGAGGACCAGGTCTATGTCTCGCGCGCGCATGACAAGGACCCGAAGGTGCCCTCCTATATGGGCGGCAAGTTCCCGCTCTCGACCTATCTTGCCGAGCGCGTGCGTCGCCTGCTCGATGACGGCCGCGCATGGAAAGGCTTGCCTGAGCAGGTGCGCGATTGGCTGTCGCTGCAGAAGGATGTATCGCGCGTGCCCGCGGTGCGCGAGCTGCTGGTCGAGAGCTTTCCGCGCGCCAACAAGCATTATCTGGTCTGCTATCCCTTCGAGGGGCGTCTCGCGCACCAGACGCTCGGCATGCTGCTGACGCGGCGCCTCGAGCGCGCCCGCGCGCGGCCGCTCGGCTTCGTCGCCAACGAATATGCCGTTGCGATCTGGGGGCTCGGCGATCTCTCCTTCATGATCCGCGACGGCCGGATCGATCTCAACACGCTGTTCGATCCTGACATGCTCGGCGACGATCTCGAAACCTGGCTCGCGGAATCCGCGTTGATGAAGCGCACGTTCCGCAACTGCGCCATCATCTCCGGCCTGATCGCGCGCCGCCATACCGGCGAAGAGAAGAGCCGCCGCCAGGTGCTGTTCTCGACCGATCTCGTCTACGACGTGCTGCGCAAGCACCAAGCCGATCACGTCCTGCTCCGCGCCGCGCGCGCCGATGCGGCCACCGGCCTGCTCGATCTGCGCCGCTTGGGGGACATGCTGATGCGCATCCAGGGCCGCATCACCCACCGGGAACTCGACCACGTCTCCCCGCTTGCGGTGCCCGTGATGCTGGAAATCGGCCGCGAGTCAGTTTATGGCGAAGCTGCAGACGAGCTTTTGGCGGAAGCCGCCGGCGAGCTCGTCAAAGAGGCGATGGGATAGCAGCAGGTTTCGACGTGACGGCAGGCGCGCTGGTTTCAGGAGCTGAGGACATGCGCGTTTCCAGGGTCATCATCAGCGATGTGACCTTCGCGGCCGATCTGTCCGGCGCGCTGTTCTGGGAAGAGCAGCGCCTGCTCGTCGTCTCCGACCTGCATCTCGAGAAAGGTTCGAGCTTCGCCACGCGCGGCGTGCTGCTGCCACCCTACGATACCATCGCGACACTCGGCCGGCTCGCTGCTGTCATCTCCCGCCATGATCCTCGCGTGGTCATCGCGCTCGGCGACAGCTTTCACGATCGCACCGCGCATGAGCGCCTGTCGGCCGAGGACCGCGATGCGGTGGCCGCACTCCAGACCGGCCGCGACTGGATCTGGATCTCGGGCAATCACGATCCCATGCTGCCGCGCGATCTCGGCGGCGCCATCGCCGACGAAGTCGCGATCGGTCCGATCACCTTCCGTCACGAGCCGACCGGCGCGCCCGGCGAGATTGCCGGCCATTTGCATCCCAAGGCCCGAATCTCCGCGCGCGGCCGCTCGCTGGAGCGCCGCTGCTTCGCCAGCGACGGCATGCGCGCCGTGATGCCCGCCTTCGGCGCCTATGCCGGCGGCCTCAGCATCCGCGACGCCGCCTTCGCAAGGATCTTTCCGAAGAACGGCTTCGTCGCCCACCTGCTCGGCGACCGCCGCGTGCACGCGATCGCCGCGTCGCGGTGTTACTAACGCTCAGGCTTCGTAGGGTGGGCAAAGCGTAGCGTGCCCACGTTCTGCTCATTCGGTTCGAGATCGTGGGCACGGCGCCTCGCGCCTTTGCCCACCCTACAAGACCTTTCGTGTGGCAAAGGGTGTACGATCGCAACAGCTCACGCCGCCTTCGCCTGCACGTCCTCGCAGAACTCCGCCAGCCTATCCGCGAGCCGCAGCGTCGCGGGGCTCGCATCCGGCGAGGCCATCAGCGCCACTTCCGTCTTGTTGATCGGCGCAAAGCCGTCCTTGGCGGTCAGCACGCGGTGGTCGGACTGGATCGACATCTCCGACAGGATGCTCAGCCCCATGCCGGCGGCAACGGCGGCCTGGATACCGGCGAGGCTCGACGACGAATAGGCCATGTGCCAGGCGCGCCCGGCGCTTTCCAGCGCGTGGATGGCGCCGGCGCGGTAGAGGCAGCCGAGCGGAAAGCCGATCAGCGGCACCGACGCGGTGTCGACGTCGACCGGGTGGCTCTTGCTGGTGACCCAGTGCACCCGCTCCGGCCACACCGCGATCGCGCCCTTCTCGCCGGCCGCGCGCTTGTAGAGCGCGAGATCTAGCTCGCCGCGCTCGAGATCGCGGGCGAGGTTCTTGCTCTGGTCGGCGCGCACGTCGAGGCGCAGGCCAGGATGCGAGCGCGAGAACGTCCCCAGCAGTTTCGCCAGCCGATAGGCCGCGAAATCCTCGGGGATGCCGAGCCGGATCGCGCCTTCGCCGTCCGGCTGGCGCAGCACGTAGCGCGCTTCTTCCGCAAGCGACAGCAGCCGCCGCGCATAGGACAGCAGCCGCTCGCCGGCCTCAGTGGGGCGCACATCCTTGCCGTCGCGGTGCAGCAGCACCTGGCCGACATCCTCCTCCAGCCGCTTGATCTGCTGGCTCACGGTCGATTGCGTGCGGTGGACCCGCTCGCCGGCGCGGGTGAAGCCGCCGGCCTCGACCACCGAGACGAAGCTGCGCAGCAGCTCGAGATCGAGCATCGCTGCCTCCATTCGAAAATCCACTGACAGGAAGTTAATCATTTAATTTCCAAATGACAAGCGGCGTCCCTAGATCGAGGTCAGGAGAAATGCCTCATGTCGCTTGCCCCCTCGATTTCGGTTCCCCGCAGCCGGTTCAACACGCTGCCGCTCGCCATCGGCCTGTTCTGCCTGCTCTGGAGCTATGCCTTCGTCGCCGGCAAGATCGGCGTCACCCATTGCCCGCCATTGATCCTGCTCGCCGCCCGCTTCTCGCTCGCCGGCATTTTGATCCTGGGCGCCACGCTGATCCGCGGTGAGGCCTGGTCGCTGTCCTGGCGCGACGCCGCCGTCTTCGCCGTGCTCGGCATCGCCAACAACGCGCTTTATCTCGGACTCGGTTATACCGGCCTGCAATCGGTCTCCGCCGGTCTCGGCGGCCTGATCGTCTCGGCCAATCCGGTGTTCACGGCCGCGCTCGCCACGCTGCTGCTTGGCGAAGGCATGACGTGGCGCAAGGCGAGCGGCCTCCTGCTCGGCATCGTCGGCGTGACGGCGATCGTCTGGCATCGCCTGTCGGTCGGCACCGACTCCGCTCACGGCATCGTCTTCACGCTGGCCTCGCTCGCCTCGATCGTCGTCGGCACCATTTTGTTCAAGCTGCTGGCGCCGAAGGGATCCCTGTGGATCGGCAACGGCGTGCAGAACCTCGCTGCCGGTATCGTGCTGACGCCGGTCGCGCTGACCTTTGCCGATATCCACGCGATCGACTTCACGCCCAGTCTGATCGGGGCCTTCGCCTTCCTCGTGCTCGGCGGCTCGATCCTCGCCTACTGGCTCTGGTTTCATCTCTTGAAAGTCTGCGGCGCCACCGCCGCCAGCGCCTATCACTTCCTGATGCCGCCGCTCGGCATGCTGTTCGCGTATCTCGTGCTCGGCGAGTATGTCGAGGCCCGCGACCTGCTCGGCATCATTCCGGTCGCGCTCGGCATTTATCTGGTGACACGGCCGGCGAAGGGGGCGTCGTAAGCAGGCTGCCACAATCTCGACTGTCATGCCCCGGCTTGACCGGGGCATCCAGTACGCCGCGGCGGTTGTGGTGAGAGCGAGCTCTCCGACGAAGGCCTCTGGAATGCTGGATCGCCCGGTCAAGCCGGGCGATGACGAGCAGAGAGAGTGACGCGCCCCAGAATGAACGCGTGGCTCAATCCTTCCTGAACACGATCGACGCCATCCACCCCGTCATCAGCGCCATCGCCACCGTGGCGAGGCCGTAGATCAGGCCGTTCTGCCGCGCGGTGGTCGCGACGAACTGCTCGAAGCCGACCTTGACGATCTCGAAGGCGGTCTCGGTCTTGGTGACCAGTGCGCCGTTCGCGAACAGCTTGATCTCGACCTCATAGGTGCCGATCGGCACCTCCGCGGGCAGCGGAATGCCGGTGCGGAACAGCGTCGGCGTCAGGAACGTCACCGCGCTCGGATCTTCGCGATAGAGCCCGCGCTGGGTGCGCAGGCGGATGAAGGCCGAGCGGAACGCGTCGTTCGGCACCACGTCGGCATAGTCGCCGCTGACCCGCTGGGTCAGCCGCACGTTGTTGAGTCCGATCTGCTGCCGCCGCGCGATCTCGGGCGAGGTGATGGCGTCGAACGGGCGGTTGGCGAACAGCGCCAGATAGCTCGGCACCTGCAGGAACTGCCGGTAGTCGGTGTTGATCCAGATGCCGAACGTGCGTTCCTTCCGCCGCGTCACCATGTCGGCGCGCGGGCCCATCACGGTGACCACGAGATCGTAGGCGGTGCGGTCGGCGGGCGTCGTCGTGTCCTTCTCCACCGAGCCGAACAGCACCAGCTCCTCGCCGGAATAATTCGGCGTCACCGTGACGCGATGGTTGGAGACCGACACGATCAGCCGCTCGGCGCGTGCGACCGAGCCGAGCAGCAGGACGACAAGAAGGGCGAGCAGCGTGCGCATCAGGTGCTCACTCCCAGCTCGCGGATGGTGAAGAGATCTTCGGGCCGGATCACCAGCTCGATCGCGAAGCGGACGCCGACCGAGAGGATCAAGAGGCCCAGCAGCAGCCGCAGCTGCTCGCCGCGGATCTTCTGGCCGGCGCGAGCGCCGAACTGCGCGCCGGTGACGCCGCCGACCATCAGGATCAGCGCCAGCACGGCATCGACCAGGTGATTGGTCACGGCGTGCAGCATGGTCGCGACCAGCATGGTGACGAGGGTGAGGACCATCGAGGTCCCGATCACCGTCGAGGTCGGCACCCGCAGGACATAGATCATGATCGGCACCAGGATGAAGCCGCCGCCGATGCCCATGATGGCGCCGATGAAGCCGATCACGATACCGACGATCACGATAGGAATCACCGAGAGGTAGATCTTCGAGCGCTTGAAGCGCATCTTCAGCGGCAGGCCGTGGATCCAGTTGTGCGTGCGCCGCGGCGGCACCGCGCCGCGCCGCGTCCGCATCAGCGCGCGCAGGCCCTCGGAGAACATCAGGCTGCCGACGGTGGTGAGCAGCACCACGTAAGAGAGCGCGATCATCAGGTCGAGCTGGCCGAGCGCGCGAAGCTGCGTGAAGGTCCACACGCCGAGCGCCGTGCCGGTCACGCCGCCGCATAACAGAACGCTCGCCAGCGCCGGATCGATCGCGCGCCGCCGCCAGTAGGAGAGGGCGCCTGAAAACGAGGACGCCGCGATGTGGCTCGCCACCGAAGCGACCGCAACGGCCGGCGTGATGCCGATGAAGATCAGGAGCGGCGTCATCAGGAAGCCGCCGCCGATGCCGAACATGCCGGAGACGAAGCCGACCGCCGCGCCCATCGCCAGCACCAGGAAGACGTTGACCGGAAGATCGGCGATCGGGAGATAGAGCTGCATCGAGCCTGGTCCGGCGGACGATCGAAGACTGCGGAATGCTCGCGCAGGACGCGCAGGACGAGCGATTGCCGCGTTCCTCACATAGCCGAAAACGCCGCGCCGCGGGACAACGAATTGAACACGGCGCGGCGTTTTTCGCAACAAACCTGTGCCCTGAGCCGAATTCAAGGCACTGCATCTGCGGCTTCTCTTGCCTGGAAATAGCCCAGCCCGGTTACGGCTCGCGCGAACGGCGTGCCTCCATACACGCCTGAACAGCGATGCGGGCGGCGAAGGTCGCGCTAATCGCAGCCAGTGATGCGCTGGACCGCCTTTGTGTACTTCAGATGAAGCGAGCTGTTAGCCGTGTCCGAAGCGGCATTACGACCCAGCATGCGATCCGAGTCCAGGCATGTTTGGAGGTCTTGCTGGATGTGCGAGCACGACCCCAGGGCGTTCTTCTCGGCCTCTTCCTTCGACATTCCAAATCCAACAAACGTCTGCACTCGACCGGCCTCGGTGTCGGCCGCCGATACGAGAGTGATTTCCGAAATGTAGTAAGACGAGCACGAAGCGGCGAGGGCCGCGGTGGACGTACCGGGCATTCCCAGCCAGAGGACGACCAGCGCGGCCGTCTTCATGTTGGTTCTCCGGTTTGGACAACGATCGTCTTGCCTGCGCGACCAGTTGAGAACGCCCATCGTTGTGCTCCATTGTGGCACCCGAACTGGCGATTGCCGCCATCGAAAGGGGTCCGAAGCGTTGATGCAGATCAACAGCCGAGCATCGTCAGCCCGGGACGATAGCCGAGGTAGAGGGACGTGAATGCGCCTGATCCGCATCGTCCTGACGAAAAGGCCGGGTGGCAAGATGAACGAGAATGTCGTCGCTCTTCTCAATCCCATCAAAACGATCAGGGCGCACAAGATCCTGAGTGTCGCGTTTCTGGCTCTCGCGCTGACGCTGATAGCGGTCGTCAACTCATTTCGGTTTTCACCAGATCCGAGCGGAGATGCAAGTTTCATCAACCGCGCCCAGCAGAAGTCCGTACCGGGAATCAAGGTGAGTGCGAGCGCACTCGGAGCGGATGAGAGCGAAAGGAGCTTTGGTGAAAATCTGGCCGGCTACAACATTCAACCCGTCTGGCTGTCGATCGAGAACGAGACCGATGAAGCATTGGCGCTTCTCCCGGTCACCATGGATCCCGATTATTATTCCGCCTATGAGGTCTCCTACAGATTCCACGGCGCTCTGTCATGGTTCGCCAACCGGGCCCGTGACGAATTCTTTCTCAAGCGCCAGATGCCGAGCGACCTTGCGCCGCACAGCAAGACGACAGGCTTCGTCTACGGGGTTCTGGATGCCGGCATCAAATATGCGCACATCATGATCGTCGGGAAGGGCCGCGTGGAGAGCTTCGACCTTGCGCTGTTGGTTCCAGGGCCGCCGTTCGTCGGCACCAATATTCGGGCCGAGAAACTCTATCCCGGCACGAAGATCGAGGAACTCGATCTTTCGTCATTGCGGGAGAGATTTGCAAACTTCGACTGCTGTACCAAAGGGCCTGAGGGGAAACGTGATGGCGATCCGCTCAATCTCGTCATCATCGAAAGCAAGCAAGACCCCATCGTCCCTCTTATTGCCCGCAGATGGCACCTTGCCAGACAGCTCGATTTTGCAAGCGCGATCGAGACCGCGCGCGCTTTCCTGCTTCGAGATCCGTATCAGACGTCGCCCGTGAGCCCGCTTTACGTATTCGGCCGCAGGGAAGACGTCGTCGTTCAGAAAGCCCGGTCCACCATCAATGAGCGCATTCACGCGCGATTTTGGCTGACGCCGTACACCTTCGATAATCGAAGGGTGTGGGTCGGCCATGTGAGCCGGGATATTGGTGTCCGCCTGACCGATCAGACATGGAATTTGACCACGCACAAGATTGCGCCCGACGTCGATTTCGATCGGGCCTATTTTCTTCAGGATCTCATCATGTCCGGATTCAGCGAGCGATTCGGTTACGTCAATGGCGTCGGAGCCGCACCACCATCCGCGCCGCGTGCAAATCTGACAGGCGACCCCTATTACACCGATGGATTGCGCGCGGTCATATTCCTGTCGAATCAAATAACGCCGCTCGGCGAGATCGACAGGCTTGCCTGGGAAACGCCGCCGTAGTGCGAGGGCCCCTGTTCGCAGGGCGCTATCGCATCGCGCTTCAGTGCGCAGCGGAGGCCGAGCGCTTGGCGGCGACCGGCTTCGGCGCGGGCTTCGCATTCGCCTGCGGCGCGCTGTCCCAGCCGCCATTCGGGGTTGCAACATTGACGGCGTCGTCGGGCTGCGGCTCGGCGCTGAAAGTCTGGATCGCGAGCTTGGCGGCGGCGAGCGATTGCGGGTCGAGCCGCTTCGCCACATCGTCACGCTTGCTGGCAGCATCCGCATCGCCCTGCGCGGCCGCGAGGCTGAACCATTTGTAGGACTCGGCGAGGTTCTGCTCGACGCCGATGCCGCGGGCATAGAGGATGCCGAGGTTGAACTGGCTGTCGGCGACGCCGCGATCGGCAGCTTTCCGGAACCACTGCGCCGCGCTCTTGTAGTTGGCGCCGCGTCCGCCGCCGTCGGCATCGAGCACGGCGAGATTGTGCATCGCCTTGGCGTTGCCGCGCTCGGCGGCCTGGGTGTAGTAGCGGCGCGCGATGTCGGCGTCCTTCTTCACCCCGAGGCCCTTTTCATAGAGCGTGCCGAGGCGGAAGGTCGCGGGCACCACGCCGGCCTGCGCCGCGCGGTCGTACCACTTCGCCGCTTCGTCGTAATTGGTGGCAACGCCCTTGCCTTCCGCAAAGCGCAAGCCGATCTCGTAGGCCGCGGTCGCATCGCCCTTCATCGCAGCGGTGCGCAGGGCCGGGCCGCCGATGCCATCAGGCAGCTTCTCGCTCGGCGGCACCTGGATGAGGCCGAGCCGCGCACGGCTGGTGCCCGACAGCGCGCCGGTGATGTCGCTGCTCGCAGCAGGCGGCGGCACTGCCGCGGCCGGCGCCTGCGGGATTTCAACCGAGGCCGAGCTGCCGGAATTGGGCGCGGGCACCGGCGCGGTATTGTTCTGCGATTGCCGTCCGATCGGCGTCGGCGAGGTCATCGACGGCGTGATCTGCTCGGGCGCGGCCGGCTTGATCTCGACCGGCGGTGGCGCAGCCTGCGGTGCCGGCTCGCTCGGAATGTTCTGCATCGCCTGCGGTGCGGGCGGCGCGCTGCTGCCCTCGAGCAGGTTCATCGCCATCTTGAAGGTGCCGAGCACGATCACGACCACGCTCGCGCCGACCAGCAGCGAGCGGATTTTCGAGGTGATGGTCGAGCCACCTTCCTGGCCCTTCTCCTTGGCGCGGGCGATCGCGGCCTTGGCGCCACGGGCCGGCTTCTCGGGTGGCTGCGCGGCGGCGGCCTGGGCCGCGCGGCGCGCGGCCGCGATGAAGCTCGACGACGACACCGGCTCCTTTGGAGCTGCGGGAATTTCGCTGATCGCGCTCTCGGAGGCGGCAATGCGCTCCGACGGCGTGGCGACGCGCCCGCCCGGCCGCGTGCCCGGCTCGAGCGGATGATCCGGCGGCAATTCCGGCGCGATCGCAGCGCGCGGGGGCGCCGTGTGCGGCTCCAGGATCTCGCTGATCGCACGCGGCGGCAAGGGTGGTGCGGCTTGCGGCGCCTGCGGCACCGGCGGCGGCGCAGCCGGGGCGGCGGCATGGAATTCACGCGGCGCAGCGACGAAGGCGGAGTGCGGCGGCTGCTGCTGCATGGCGGCCGGGTTCGGCAGCTCGGGCTTCGGATCGTATTTCGGCGGCTGTGCTTGCGGCCGCGGGTCGCGCGCCACCGGCGCGGGCTCCATCGGCGCGGCCATTGGCATCGGCATCGGCTGCGGCGCAGGAGCCGGCGGCGCGCTGCGCACCGCGCGCAGATCGCCCTCGATCATGGAGAGGCGATCGACGACGTGGCCGAGTGCGCTGTGCACGGCGTCGAGCGAGTCCTGGGTGCTGCGGTTGGTCTCGGCCTGGCTGAAGCGGATGTCGGAGAGCTCGCGCTTGACGAGATCGACCACGCCGGAATCGACAGGCGGTGCGGCGCTGCGGCTCTCGGCGAGCGCCGAATAGGTCGCCTGCTGGCGTTCCAGGTGCCTGAGGATGTCGTGCAGCCCGTCCTCGACGCGGCTCAAATTGCCGTTGCGCGGATCGGCGGCGGCCTCGATCCGCTCCAGCAGATACGAGACGCGCTGTTCGAGATGCGCGAAGGTCGAGGCGGAATCGTTGCCGACCTGCATGCGGTCGAAGCGATCCGACAGCGCGCGGATGGCGGCTTCCAGATGCTCGGTGCTCTCTGACGGCTGCGGCCGTTCGCGGGTTTCGAGCGCGGCGGTGAGCGCGGCGATGCGCTGCTCCAGCACCGCAAAGCTGTCGCCGTGGCCGGAGGCGCGGGTGATCTGGTCGACCTTGGACGACAGCAGCTGGACGTCCTCGGACAGCCGGCCCAGCGCCTCGTTGGAGGCGACGTTGGAGACGATGCCGCGCAGCGCGGCGATCGCGCCTTCGAGCTGGCGCACCGTCGAGGGATCGTCATTGGCGCGCAGGATCAGGTCGAGCTTGGCGCCGAGATTGCGGATCGCCTCGTCATAGCCGGTGAGCTGCTCGGCCGGCGTCAGCGTGCGCAGCACCTGCTTGATGTCGGACAGCGCGCGCTCGATGCCTGACAGCACCTGGCCGTCGGTGCCGTTGGAGCGGGTCTCGTCGATGCGCCGATGCAGCGAGCGGATTTCGTTCTCGATCGATTCGATCGCGCGCCGCGGCATCGCCTCGGTGATGGCGGTGCGGATCTCCGCAAGCTCGCTGCGGAAGGCATTGATGGCCTGCTCGGTATTGTCGGGCCGCTGCAGCGCTTCGATCTGGCTCGTGATCTTGAGCAGATGGCGTTCGAGCGCCGAGAAATCCGGCCCCGGCTGCGGTGGCGGCGGAGCATAGGCCGGCGCGGGCGGCGCCATTGGTGCCATGGTCGGCGCGTAATGTGCTGCGGGTGCAATCGACGGCGCTGAGCGTGGCGGCATTTGCCTCGGCGCAAAGCCGTCAAGCTCGCTCTGGCGCGCGGTGATCTCGGCGACCGCGACGTCGAACGAGGCGGGGCTCAGGGGTGGTGAGCTGCGATAGACTTGAGCTGCCGCGCGCTCGACTGCATCGGCCTGGCGCTGGCGCGCCTCAACCGGTGACGGCGCGGGGGCTGGCCGCGGCGCCTGAGGCTGCTGCGGCTGAGGGCGGGAGATCTGCGACAGCCGCGCGTCGAGCCGCGAGATCGCGTCGTTGAGCTGGCGCGCGACGCCCTGCTCGCGCGAGACGTCTCTTTCACGAGAAGAGTCCTGGCGCGGCGCGGGCTTTGAAATCCGCTCGATCTGCTGGGTGATCGCGTCGAGCCGCTGGTGGATGTCCGCGACTTCGCGGCTCTCCTGGCTCGGCATGTGTTGCGGACGTTGATCCTGACGCTGATCGTAAGGTCCGCGAAAGTTTGGCGGGGCAGTTTCGCCGAGCGTGGAATTGAGCCAATCGTTGAGCGACATGCCCGCGCGACGCGCAGCAGCTTCGGCCCGCTCCCTTACGGATGGATCGATGCCGTCAACACTCCACGATACGCGCGAATTCATGACTCTGTCCGGTTCCGACTCCGGCGCCCCACCCGGCGCCTCCAGCCTCCCCACGCGTGCCGGTTGCAAAGACAATCGAATTTGGCGCGGGTCGTCTGCCTCGAAAACCGACTTTTTCCTGTTACGGTAAATAACGGGTTAAGGAATGCGGCGCGGGTGTCTTAAAGTTGGGCGAGGGGAACCTTGGGGGCCATGCGCGAAGGTGCGTAGCCCGGATGGAGCGCAGCGCAATCCGGGGCAAGGGGTGCTCGGGGGCGAAGACCCCGGATTACGCTGCGCTCCATCCGGGCTACAGGCCGGCGCTTTCCCTCAGCCCTTCCCCTCGCGCTTGCCATCCTCGATCGGCACCACCGCGGCCTTGCCGCTCATCGTCGACAGCGCTTCGAGGGCCTCCTCGCAAAAGTCCGCCACCATCTGCTCGTGGCGGGCCCCTAAGCGGAGCAGGAGCAAATTGCCGAGATCGAGCCGGCCTTCCGCCGTGCCGTCCGGAAAGCGCTTCTTCAGGATGCGTACGTAATTGGCGTGGCGGTCGCGATGGTGCTCCAGGCGGGCCATCAGGTCGGTGCGCAGCGGCTCGATGTCGATGCTGTCCAGCGCATGGAGGCGAACCAGCAGGTCGTCCTTGGTCGAGGCCGGCGTGCTTGGCCGCGCGGCCCAGTGCCGCAGCGCTGTTCTACCTTCGGGCGTGAGCGTATAAACCAGCTTGTTGGGCTTGCCCGTCTGCACGATCTCGCGGCCCTGGATGTAGCCGCGGTCGCGCAGCTTGGAGAGCTCGCGGTAGATTTGCTGGTGGTCGGCCTTCCAGAAGAAGCCGATCGAGGAATCGAACGTCTTGGCGAGCTCGTAGCCCGTCATCGGCCGTTCCGTCAGGCATGCGAGGATTGCGTCGCCCAGTGCCATGACTGGCCTCCTTCTTCGACCTTGACTAACTCGCTTGACTTTATGCGCATCGGCGCATATGCGTCAATGTGCATATGAGGCGGCCCAAGGATGGGGTCAAAGACCCCACCCGAAAACCCAGCGAAATCAAGCTGGGCGCTACTGTGCATGGGGTTGTTTTCGCTTTTTTGCCAAGGCTCCTGGAAAGCCCTTTAGGGAGGCACCCGAGAATGACCGGCCTCGATTCCTGGTACGCCTACATGAAGTCTCATGACCGCACTGCGCTCTGGGACCTCCTGCATCCTGACGCCGTGTTCGAAAGCCCCGTGGTGCATTCGCCACAGCGCGGCCGCGACATCACCTTCAAATACCTCTCCAGCGCCGAGAAGGTGCTCGGCGGTCCCGGCTTCACCTATGTCGGTGAGTGGAAAAGCGCCGATGGCGCCGTGCTCGAATTCAAGAATGTCATCGACGGCATCGAGATCAACGGTGTCGACATCATCACCTTCGATACCGAGGGACGCATCACGCATTTCAAGGTGATGGTGCGTCCGCTCAAGGCGATCAACATGCTGCACCGCCTGATGGCGGAGCAGCTTGCCGCCGCCCAATCATAAGCCCAACATCACCACTTCAAGGCCCAATGACTTCAAGGCTAATGCCGGGAGAACGCCATGCCGATCTATAAAGCCCCCGTCGAAGACGTGAACTTCCTGCTCAACGACGTCTTCCAGATCGATCGCTACGACAACCTCGCCGGTTTTTCCGATGCGTCGAGCGACGTGCGGGAGGCGATCCTCGGAGAAGCCGCCAAGCTTTCGGAAGAGGTGCTCCAGCCGCTGAATCGTGTGGGCGATCTCGAAGGCTGCAAGCGCACTGAGGACGGCAGCGTCATCACGCCGAAGGGATTCAAGGACGCCTTCAAGCAGGTTGCCGAAGGTGGCTGGCTCGGCCTGTCGGCGCCAACCGAGTTCGGCGGCCAGGGCCTGCCGGTGACGCTCTCGCAGGCGGTCAACGAATTCCAGATCTCGGCCAACATGGCGTTCTCGATGTATGGCGGCCTCACCATGGGTGCGACCGCCGCGCTGCTCGTTCATGGCTCGCCGGAGCAGAAGAAGACCTACGTGCCGAAGATGATCGCGGGTGAGTGGACCGGCACCATGAACCTGACCGAGCCGCATTGCGGCACCGACCTCGGCATGCTCCGCACCAAGGCGGTGCGCCAGGCCGACGGCAGCTTCAAGATATCGGGCACCAAGATCTTCATCTCGGCCGGCGAGCATGATCTCGCCGACAACATCATCCACCTCGTGCTCGCCCGCATCGAGGGCGCGCCCGCCGGCATCAAGGGCGTGTCGCTGTTCGTGGTGCCGAAATTCCTGGTGAATGCCGACGGTTCGGTGGGGCAGCGCAACGGCGTCGTCTGCGGCTCGATCGAGCACAAGATGGGCATCCACGGCAATTCCACCTGCGTGATGAACTACGACAACGCCACCGGCTGGCTGATCGGCGAAGAGAACAAGGGCATGCAGGGCATGTTCGTGATGATGAACGAGGCTCGGCTCGGCGTCGCCGTGCAGGGCCTCGCGCAGTCCGAGGTCGCCTATCAGAACGCGGTCGCCTATGCCCGCGAACGCATCCAGGGCCGCGCGCTCACCGGCGCCAAGGCGCCGGACAAGCAGGCCGACCCGATCATCGTGCATCCCGACGTGCGCCGCACGCTGCTCTCGATCCGCGCCTTCAACGAGGCCGCGCGCGCCTTCGTGATGTGGACCGCGCTGAAGAGCGACGTCGCCCACCGCTCGGAGGACCCGAAGGACCGCCAGGCCGCCGACGACCACATGGGCCTGATGACCCCGGTGCTGAAGGGCTTCCTCACCGAGTACGGTTTCGCCAACGCGGTGCAGGCGCAGCAGATGTATGGCGGCCACGGCTACATCGCCGAGCAGGGCATGGAGCAGTTCGTGCGCGATGCGCGTATCGCCATGATCTATGAAGGCGCCAACGGCATCCAGGCGCTGGACCTCGTCGGCCGCAAGCTGCCGCGCGACGGCGGCCGCGCCATCATGGCCTTCTTCGGCGAGGTCATGGCCTTCGCCAAGGAGAACGGCGGCGACGAGGCGATGAAGCCGTTCATCACCCCGCTCTCGGCCTCCCTCGGTCATCTCCAGCAGGCCACGACGTGGTTGATGCAGAATGCGATGATGAAGCCCGACAATGCGGGCGCGGCCGCAACCGACTACATGCATCTCTTCGGCTTCGTTGCGCTCGGCTACATGTGGGCGAAGATGGCGAAGGTGACGAACGCCAAGATTGCCGAGAGCGGGGCCACGCCCTATCTCTCGACCAAGCTCGTCACCGGCCGCTTCTTCATGGAGCGGATGCTGCCGGAAACCGCGGCCAATCTCGCGCGCATCCAGTCCGGCTGCGCCACCATCATGGAACTGCCCGCGGAAGCGTTCTGAGGAGTTTCGATGTCGGCGGCGGAGGCGATCGTTGCGGAGTTTCGCGCCTTCGGCGCCGGGCTCCGCCGCGACAAGTTCTGCGTACGCTCCGCCCTCGACATCGTCGACCGCTGCGAGACCAATGGTGTCGGAATTCTCGGGATAGAGGGCTTTTACCTGACCGACACCACGACCGTCCCCAAACTCGATCATGTCCTCGATCTGAGCGCCGGGATGAAGGCTTACGACACCGCGCGGCAATTCCTTCGCCACGGCGAAGGGCTGCCGCTGTTCTACGAATTCACGTTCCAGGAATGATCCCGATCGCGTTGCGGTCGTAACCAATAGCTGCAATCAGGAGGCTCCCATGGCAGATGCCTATATCTACGATCACGTCCGCACCCCGCGCGGGCGCGGCAAGGCCGACGGCGCGCTGCACGAGGTGACCGCGCTTGCGCTCGCCACCGTGCCGCTGAAGGCGCTGAAGGACCGCAACAACCTGCCGGAAGACTCGGTCGACGACGTCGTGCTCGGCGTGGTCGATCCCGTCGGCGAAGCCGGAAGCGACATCGCGCGCTTCGCCGCGCTGAAGGCCGGTCTCGGCGAAGCCGTCCCCGGCGTGCAGATCAGCCGCTTCTGCGCCTCCGGCCTCGACGCCGTGAACTTTGCCGCCGCCCAGGTGATGAGCGGCCAGCATGAGCTCGTCATCGGCGGCGGTGCCGAATCCATGAGCCGCGTCGGCATCGGCGCCTCCGGCGGCGCGTGGCCGATGGACCCCTCGATGGCGGTGCCGGCCTATTTCATGCCGCAGGGCGTCTCGGCCGATCTGATCGCGACCAAATACGGCTTCTCGCGCGACGACGTCGACGCCTACGCCGTGCAGAGCCAGCAGCGGGCCGGCAAGGCCTGGGACGAGGGCCGCTTCAACAAGTCGGTGGTGCCGGTGAAGGACATCAACGGCCTCACCATCCTCGCCAAGGACGAGCACATGCGTCCTTCGACCACGATGCAGTCGCTGGCGCAGCTGCAGCCGTCGTTCACGATGATGGCGCAGATGGGCGGCTTCGATGGCGTCGCGGTGCAGTCGCACCCGGAGATCGAGCGCGTCAATTACGTGCACCACGCCGGCAACTCCTCGGGCATCGTCGACGGCGCCGGCGCCGTGTTGCTCGGCAGCAAGGAGGCGGGCAGCAAGTATGGCCTCAAGCCTCGCGCGAAGATCCGTGCGTTCGCGAATATCGGCTCTGAGCCGGCGATGATGCTGACCGGTCCGGTCGACGTCACCGAGAAGCTGTTCGCGCGTTCCGGCATGAAGAAGTCGGACATCGACCTGTTCGAGCTCAACGAGGCCTTCGCCTCCGTCGTGCTGCGCTACATCCAGGCGTTCGACATCGACAATGCCAAGATCAACGTCAATGGCGGCGCCATCGCGCTCGGTCATCCGCTCGGCGCCACCGGCGCGATGATTCTGGGCACCGTGCTCGACGAGCTCGAGCGCACCAACAAGTCCACGGCCCTTGTGACGCTGTGCATCGGCGGCGGCATGGGCACCGCGACCATCATCGAGCGGGTGTAACGAGCTGCCGTAGGGTGGGTTAGCCGAAGGCGTAACCCACCATTCCACGGCGAGAGAAGTGGTGGGTTACGCTTCGCTAACCCACCCTACGAGATCTCAAGTCAACCGCCGCGCCTGAGATCGGCTGCGGCACCGAGGAGCAACCACTATGTCGTACAAGAACTTCAAGGTTGAGACCGATTCCGACGGCATCGCGCTCGTCACCTGGGACATCCCGGGCCGTTCGATGAACGTGCTCGACGAGACCTCGACCAGCGAACTCGACGCGATCGTCAAGGCGACCACGGCTGATGCGTCCGTGAAGGGCGTCGTCATCACCTCGGCGAAAGAGGCGTTCTGCGCCGGCGCCGACCTCTCCATGCTCGAAGGCATGAACCAGGCCTACGCCAAGGTTTTCAAGGAGCAGGGCGAGACCGCCGCGAACCAGATGCTGTTCGACCAGAGCCGCCGCTTCTCGCAGGTGCTGCGCTCGATCGAAACATCAGGCAAGCCGTGGGCGGCCGCGATCAACGGCCTCGCGCTCGGCGGCGGCTTCGAGATCACGCTGTGCTGCCACTATCGTGTGGCGGCCGAGAATCCCAAGACCCGCCTCGGTCTGCCCGAGGTCAAGGTCGGCCTGTTCCCCGGCGCCGGCGGTACGCAGCGCGTGCCGCGCCTGGTGCCGCCGCAGGACGCCATGACCATCCTGCTCAAGGGTGATCCGGTCACCGTCGACAAGGCCAAGGCGCTCAACCTGATCCACGCCATCGTTCCCGCCGCCGACCTCATCAAGGCCGCGAAGGAGTGGATCAAGGGCGGCGGCAAGGCGGTCGCGCCCTGGGACGAGAAGGGCTTCAAGCTGCCCGGCGGCCCTGTGTTCTCGAAGGCCGGCATGATGATGTTCCCGGCCGGCAACGCGATCTATCGCCGCGAGACCTACGACAACTATCCGGCCGCGCGCGCGATCATGAGCTGCGTCTATGAAGGCCTGCAGTTGCCGATCGACGCCGCGCTCCGCGTCGAGTCGCGCTACTTCACCTCGGTGCTGCGCTCGAAGGAAGCGGCCGCGATGATCCGCAGCCTGTTCCTGTCGATGCAGGAGCTCAACAAGGGCGCGCGCCGTCCGAAGGACGTGCCCCCCACCAAGGTGAAGAAGATCGCCGTGATCGGCGCCGGCTTCATGGGCGCCAGCGTCGGCTACGTCTCGGCCCGCGCCGGCCTCGACGTCGTCCTGATCGATCGCGACCAGGAGAGCGCCGACAAGGGCAAGGCGCATGCGCAGAAGGTGATCGAGGATCAGATCAAGAAGGGCCGCGCCAAGCCGGCGGATGCCGAAGCATTGCTCGCGCGCATCACGCCGACCGCGGACTACGCGGCGCTGAAGGACGTCGACCTCGTGATCGAGGCCGTGTTCGAGGACCGCAAGGTCAAGGCGGACACCTTCGCCAAGGCGCAGGAATATATGAAGTCGGACGTGATCTTCGCCTCGAACACCTCGACGCTGCCGATCACCTCGCTGGCCGAGAGCTTCAAGGACCAGGGCAAGTTCATCGGCATCCACTTCTTCTCGCCGGTCGAGAAGATGATGCTGGTCGAGATCATCCTCGGCAAGAACACCGGCAATGCCGCGCTGGCGACCGCGCTCGACTATGTCCGTCAGATCGGCAAGACGCCGATCGTGGTCAACGACTCCAGAGGCTTCTTCGCCAATCGCTGCGTCGGCCGCTACGTCGCCGAAGGCAACGAGATGTTCCTCGAGGGCGTGCCGCCGGCGATGATCGAGAACTGCGCCAAGATGGCCGGCATGCCGGTCGGCCCGCTCTCGCTGTCGGACGAAGTCGCGCTCGATCTCGGCCTCAAGATCATGAAGGCGACCGAAGCCGATCTCGGCCCCAACGCCATCAATCCCGATCAGAAGAAGCTGATGGTGGAGATGGTCGAGAAGCAGGGCCGTCTCGGCCGCAAGAACAGCAAGGGCTTCTACGACTATCCCGAGAAGGGCAAGGGCCAGAAGAGCCTGTGGCCGGGTCTCTCCGCGCTGCAGCCGAAGCAGCTCGACCCCGATACGCTCGATATCGAGGAGCTGAAGCAGCGCTTCCTGGTGGTGCAGGCGGTGGAAGCCGCGCGCACGGTCGAGGACAACGTCATCACCGATCCGCGCGAGGCGGATGTCGGCTCGATCCTCGGCTTCGGCTTCGCGCCGTTCACCGGCGGCACGCTGTCCTATATCGACTTCATGGGCACGAAGAAGTTCGTCGAGCTCTGCCACAAGCTGGAAGCGAAATACGGCTCGCGCTTCACCCCGCCGAAGCTGCTCGAGGAGATGGCTGCGAAGGGAGAGACCTTCTACGGGCGGTTCGCGCCGAAGAAGGCGGCAGCCTGATCTGATCGTTTAACTTCGTAGCCCGGATGGAGCGCAGCGAAATCCGGGACAGAGCTTCCGACACGTGAGACCCCGGATTGCGCTTCGCTCCATCCGGGCTACGCGACAACAACAAAGGCCGGATCATCGATCCGGCCTTTTTCTTTTGCGCATCCTCACAGTTGCATCAGATTTGTTCCAGGTTGTGGAACCGCTCACAGAATCGGGATAGGAACCGTGCCAGAGTCCCCGCTGCCGCGGCGTCGCGCAATTGTCATAGGCGCGCCAAAGCGGCGCCGTTCTTTTGCTTGGCCCTGGCACTAGTCTTGCTGCGGGTCAGGGTCACGAATCGCGTTGGGACACTTGCCGATTTTCTCGGCAAGCCGAAGACGAAGAGAAAGCTGCCCTTGATGAACTCCTTGGTGCTGCGGAAGACCGCGCTCGGTCGCGATCTTGCCGCGAAATATGCTGTTGCGTCCGCAACTGGCCTTCTCTCATCGCAGCAGAAGCCGGCGCGCCTGCGCCGCAAGGGCCCGGCGCTCTGGGTCGCGTTGGCGCTACTTGTGCTGGCGGCCGATTTTTGGCTGGCCTATCTCGCCTGGCTCGCCGTCGACCTCGTCATGCGGTGAGACCGCGCGAGCGTGCAGCAGATACGATGCCGCGAGATAGCCGAGCTGGGAGGCGACAAGACAAACGGCAATGACGGTCACGCCCCCCACCATCCCGAAATCATACGTGCGAAGAACGATCGCCGAGACAATTGCGATCAACGGCGAGACCACGACCAGCGCCCAGATCCTGAAAACGCGACCTGTCGCGATTCCCACCAGCGCGCTTGCAACGATCAGGACGATGGCAATCGTCAACTTAAACTCCGATGAGAGTGCAAATATTCTTCAATCAACGCCTCAAGCTCGCCCGCTTTACGCGTGCTGACAAGACAGCGCCACTTACATTTGGCGAACAGTCGTTCATAAGTCTAATCAAGGTACGATGATCCGGCGGAACGGGTTCGCGCCGCGCTGCGGCGAATAAAAAGGCCGGATCGTTGATCTGGCTCTCTTACTTGCTGTCGCCGAACGGCGAGAACGCGCGGCCCGAGACCGCATCGTCGGCGAGACTGGCTTTCCAGGTTCCTTCGTCGGCCCTGTCAATGCGGACCTCGAAGCGCCAGCCATTCTGGTTGGTGAAGGCGATCTCCGTTCCGCCCTTCCTCTTGGCGTAGCTGCACGGATATTCGGTCGGCCGGTCCGGAAAGACGATCTTTCCTTCCTTGCTCTCGAACACGGCCGAGGTGACCTGCGCATGGACCATGAAGATGCAGCTGCGTTGCGGCGTGACCGGCGTCGACAAGCCGAGCATCGCGAGCGGGGCGCCGGCGGCGGTCATGAGGACGATCATGTTCATGGGGCAACAGTCTCGCGGAGATGGTCCTTCGACGTCGCGGCCGGTCGAATGGTTCACAACGAAGAAAGGCCGGATCCTCGATCCGGCCTTTCGCTTGTTCCGTCTTGCGAGCGCCTACTTCGCCTGCGCGAGCCCTTCCTTCTTCAGCGCCTCCTGCACCTGGGGGCGCGCGGCGACGCGGGCCTTGTAGGCGGCAAGGTGCGGCATCGCGGTGAAGTCGAACTTCATCCGGTCGGCCCAGGTCAGCATCGTGAAGAGATAACCGTCGGCCACCGTGAACTGCTTGCCCATCAGGTAGTCGCGGCTGGCGAGCTGGCTATCGATGTATTTCAGCTTGCCCATGACGCGGTCCTTGAAGAAGGCCTTGGCCTCGTCGTTCAGGGCGGGGGCGAACATCGGGCCAAAACTCTTGTGCACCTCGGAGGTGAGGAAGTTCAGCCATTCGAGCAGCTTGTAGCGCTCGGCGCTGCCATGGGCGGGCGCCAGCGCCTTGGCTGAGGCCTGGTCGGCGATCATCTGGACAATCACCGGGCCTTCGGTCACGATCTCGCCGCTGTCGAGGCCCAGCGCAGGGACCTGGCCCTTGGGGTTCAGCTTCAGATAATCCTCACCATCTTCGAGCTTCTTGGCCCGGATATCGACCTTGACCAGTTCGTAGGGTAGGCCGGCTTCCAGGAGCGCGATGTGGGGGG
Organism: Bradyrhizobium liaoningense; assembly: GCF_018130825.1. Taxonomy (GTDB): domain Bacteria; phylum Pseudomonadota; class Alphaproteobacteria; order Rhizobiales; family Xanthobacteraceae; genus Bradyrhizobium; species Bradyrhizobium liaoningense_B. The sequence goes on from NZ_JAFCJS010000003.1 coordinate 608,443, forward strand.
ACAGGGAGCAGGCCCCGGGCGAGTAATAGAGCTTCATGGAATTTCCTCCTCTTGACGCTTGGCTACGGCGAAGGAACGCCTACATGCATCTGCATGCAATAGTCAAGATTGATGCACGTGCATCGAGTGAGGTAAGAGACGGGCGACGAGCTTGAGCGGGACCATGAAACGCAAACCATCGACCGAGGCAACCTCCGCCTGGATCCGCCTGATGCGGGTGCAGAGCCGCGTGCTCGACTGCGTCGAGCAGGACCTGAAGAAGGCGGGCTTCCCGCCGCTGGCCTGGTATGACGCGCTGCTCGAGCTGTCGCGCGCCCCCTCCGGCGAGCTGCGGCCGGTGGAACTCGAACGGCAGATGCTGATCCCGCAATACTCCACCTCGCGATTGATCGACCGCCTGGTCGACGAGGGGCTCGCCTCCCGGCGCGAATGCAAGATCGACAAGCGCGGCCAGTTCGTGGAGATCACCGAAGCCGGCCGCGAACTGCAGAAGCGGATGTGGGGCGCCTATTCTGCCGCGATCGAGAAATATGTCGGCTCGAAACTGTCCGATGCCGATGCCGTCAAGCTCAGCGGCCTGCTCGACCGGCTGGGCTGCTCGTGCGGTGAGATGAAGCTGCCGCCCGTCGCCAACGTCAACGAAAGCACGCCGTCGCGATGATTGCGCGGCAACCAGCACGTCCGCGCACCCGGTGGGTTCGCGGACGATCCCCTTCACCCCGCGCGCATTCGGTCGAAGCGCCTTTGATTAGAGTTTGATATGGCGCGAGACCAGATCGATATGACGCCGCTGCAGTCACGTGACGAGCTCGTCGCGTGGTTCGAGGCCGGCTGCAAGGACCCGTCCGAATTCCGCATGGGCACCGAGCACGAGAAGACGCCGTTCACGCTCGAAGGCCACCGTCCGGTGCCCTATGAGGGCGCGCGCGGCATCGGCGCGCTGCTCGAAGGCATGAAGCTCCTGCTCGGCTGGGAGCCGATCATGGAGAAGGGCAACATCATCGGCCTCTACGACGTCACCGGAGGCGGCGCGATCTCGCTCGAGCCGGGCGGACAGTTCGAGCTCTCGGGCGCACCGGTCGAGAACGTGCACCAGACCCAGAGCGAGCTGATGGCGCATCTCGCCCAGGTGCGCGAGATCGCGACGCCGCTCGGCATCGGCTTCCTCGGTCTCGGCATGACGCCGTCCTGGTCGCGCTCGGACATCCCGGTGATGCCCAAGGGCCGCTACAAGATCATGACCAATTACATGCCGAAGGTCGGCCAGTACGGCCTCGACATGATGTACCGGACCTGCACGGTGCAGACCAATCTCGACTTCTCCTCCGAAGCGGACATGGTCAAGAAGCTGCGCGTGTCGCTCGCGCTCCAGCCGGTCGCAACCGCCCTGTTCGCCAACTCGCCCTTCACCGAAGGCAGGCCGAACGGCTTTCTCTCCTTCCGCTCCGAGATCTGGCGCGACACCGACAATGCGCGCGCCGGCATGATGCCGTGGGCGTTCGAGGACGGCATGGGCTTTGAGCGCTATGTCGACTATGCGCTCGACGTGCCCATGTATTTCGTCAAGCGCGGCGAGGACTACATCGACGTCTCGGGCTCCTCGTTCCGCGCCTTCTTCGACGGCCGCAACAACAATTTGCCCGGCGAGCGTCCGACGCTGTCGGACTGGGCCAACCATCTCTCGACGATCTTCCCGGAAGTGCGCCTCAAGCGCTATCTGGAAATGCGCGGCTCCGATGGCGGCCCCTGGGGGCGCCTGCCGGCGCTGTCGGCATTCTGGGTCGGGCTGCTCTATGACGACGTGTCGCTCGATGCCGCCTGGGACCTGGTGAAGCACTGGAGCGCGCATGAGCGCCAGGCCCTGCGCGACGACGTGCCGCGCTTCGGCTTCAAGTCGCGGATCAAGGACCGTTATCTGTTCGAGATCGCCAAGGAATGCCTCGTTCTGGCCCATGCCGGCCTGCGCCGGCGCGGCCGGATCGACCAGCTCGGACGCGACGAGACCCGGCACCTCGAGCCGCTCGACCGCATCATCGATTCCGGCCGGACGCCGGCCGAGGAAATGCTCGAGAAGTTCAACGGCCCCTGGAAGGGCTCGGTGGAACCGGCCTACGCGGAATACGCGTTCTAGAGCCTGTTTGGGCATGATCCTCTCGGAAAACCGCGTCACGCTTTGTGCGAACGCGGGTCTTCGGGGCCGGATCATGCTTTAGGCCAACGACGGGGATTTCGGCCGTTCATCGCCCATACAGGTTTGCGGCGATCAAATGGTCGGCCGAAAAAACCTGAGCGTCGTCAATAACTCGAAAGCAGTTCCGATGGGGAAGGGCCGCCTGCGTGGGGCCGTGATGGCGAGCGTCGTGGCATGCGTCACGCTGCTTTCGCTCGCGTTTGCGAGCGTGCCGGCGCGCGCCCAGACGGCCTTCGACCGGCCAGGCGGCGACTATTTCAACACGCCGGTCACCTCGGGCGACCCCGAGGATTGCGCGCTGCTGTGCGAGCGCGACCGCAAGTGCCGCTCCTGGAGCTTCAGCTATCCCGACATCGACGGTGCCGCGGCGGTGTGCTGGCTCAAGAACACCGTGCCGCCGCGCGTGCCCGGCAGTTGCTGCATCTCCGGCGTCCGCGGCGCCGGCGTGATCGAGCCGCGCGTCGAAGGCGTGGAAACGTCGATCGACCGCCCCGGCGGCGATTTGCGCAATTTCGAGCTCAAGGACGGCGAAAGCGTAGAGGCCTGCAAGGCCGCCTGCACCGCCGACAGCAAGTGCCGCGCCTTCACCTACGCCCGCCCCGGCTACACCGGGCGCGAGGCGCGCTGCTTCCTGAAAAAGGAAATCAAGCCGCCGCGCAGGAAGGCGGGGTTCACGTCGGGCGTGGTGCGGTAGGCGGGATGCCGTAGGGTGGGTTAGCTGTGCGGCTGCGCGAAGCGCAGTCCGCGCGGCGTAACCCACCTCTTCTGCATCCGCGGAGATAAACAGTGGTGGATTACGCTTCGCTAATCCACCCTACGGTACTTCACTCCGCCGCGATCACCGTGAGCTCCGGCCATAGCGTTTTCCATCGCCCGGCCTTCACCGCGTAATTCGCCGCTGAAAAATTCGGCCCCGGATTTGGCCGCGCGATCAGCCCTACGACATCGCCAAAGCCGCGCGGCGCGTAGACCTCGTAGCCATCGCCTGCGCGCCTGACGCCGATTTGCGTGTTCTGCGTGAGGAAGCGGTCGATGCCCTCCGTCGAGCTTCTCAGGGGCGGATAGGGCAGGCCGTGCTTGCCGGGATACCACAGATGCACGCGTGCCTGGTTGCGGATCTCGACCTTGACGCCGAGCTGCGCCAGCCGCTCATGCAGCTTGCGGATCACCGCATCCTCTGCCTCCCACGAGGTGTCAGGGTCGAAATAGAACGCGTCGTAGTCGGCGATGCCGTGATCGATGGCGCGGCCGGTGAGCACGTTCCATACGGTCTGCACCAGGCATCCCGAGACCAGCCATGCATCCGGCAGAGCGAGCCGCGCGAGCTCGTCGACGATCGCTGCGTTGATCGGATTGCGCAGGGCGAGAGCGAGAAATTCGTCGCGGGTCATCGGGAAATCGCAGGGTGGGCAAAGGGGCGCTCTTCGCGCGCCGTGCCCACCATCTCTCCACGTTGCGACAGATGTGGTGGGCACGCTTCCGCTTTGCCCACCCTACGATCCCGTCAATGCACGGCGGTGAAGAATCGCGCGAGCCGGAAGCCGGACAGCCAGGTCCAGACCGGCTGGCTGCGCATGCCGAGATCCCAGGAGCCGACCACCGCGTCGGCGCGCCCGATCAGATTGTCGACCGGCAGCAGGCCGACGCCGCCGGAGCGCAGGGGCACGCGGCTGTCGGCGGAGTTGTCGCGGTTATCGCCGAGCACGAACAGATGGCCTGCGGGCACCGTCACTTCCTGCGTGTTGTCGAGCGGGCCGTTGTCGCGCATCTTGAAGATCAGGTGCGAGACGCCGTTCGGCAGCGTCTCGACATAGCGATAGGCCGGTTCGCTGCCGCCATTGTCGTCTTCCGCTGAGCCAACGCCGTCCGGCTTCAGCTCGGCGGGGCGGTCGTTGATGAAAAGCTGGCCCTGCCGCATCTGGATGCGGTCGCCGGGCAGGCCGACGACGCGCTTGACCCAGGCCTGCGAGCGATCGCCGGGCCAGCGGAACACCACGACGTCGCCCTGCTTCGGCGTCTCCGCGAAGACACGGCCGCTCTCGGGCAGGTTGATCTGGATCGGCAGCGACGAGGTGCCGTAGCCATAGGGGAATTTCGAGGCGAGCAGCGCGTCGCCGATCAGCAGCGTCGGCTCCATCGAGCCCGACGGCACGTAGAACGGCTCGGCGAGCGCGCCCTTGGCGATGAACACGGCGACGACAATGCCGGCGAGCTGAACGATCTGCCCGCCCCAGCCGCTGCTCTTGCGCTTGGCCGGTGCAGTTACTTTTTCAACGCTCATGCGCCTGTTCCACCCACGGTGATGCGTTCCATCAGAAGCGACGGCTGGCCGACGCCGACCGGCACGCCCTGGCCGTTCTTGCCGCAGGTGCCGATGCCGGTGTCGAGCGCGAGGTCGTTGCCGATCATGCGGATGCGATGCAGGTCGGTCGGCCCGTTGCCGATCAGCATCGCGCCCTTCAGGGGCGCGCCGATCTTGCCGTTCTCGATCTTGTAGGCCTCGGTGCACTGGAATACGTATTTGCCCGAGGTGATGTCGACCTGGCCGCCGCCGAAATTCGCGGCGAACACGCCGTTCTTGACGGAGGCGAGGATCTCGGCCGGATCGCGGTCACCCGCGAGCATGTAGGTGTTGGTCATGCGCGGCATCGGCACATGGGCATAGCCCTGACGACGGCCGTTTCCGGTCGGCTTCATGTTCATCAGGCGGGCGTTCTGACGGTCCTGCATGTAACCGACCAAAATGCCGTCCTCGATCAGCACGGTGCGGTTGGTCGGGGTGCCCTCGTCGTCGATCGAGAGCGAGCCGCGGCGCGAGGCGATGGTGCCGTCGTCGACCACGGTGACGCCCTTGGCCGCGACCTGCTGGCCCATCAGGCCGGCAAAGGCCGAGGTCTTCTTGCGGTTGAAGTCGCCTTCGAGGCCATGGCCGACCGCTTCATGCAGCATCACGCCGGGCCAGCCGGCCCCGAGCACGACGTCCATCTCGCCGGCGGGCGCCGGAATCGATTCCAGATTGACGAGGGCCTCGCGCAGCGCGCCGTCGGCGGCATCGCGCCAGTTCTTGCTCTCGATGAATTCGGCATAGCCGGCGCGGCCGCCATAACCCTTGCTGCCGCTCTCCTGACGGTCGCCCTGGCCGGCGACGACGGAGATGTTGACGCGTACCAGCGGGCGGATGTCGCGATAGCTTTCGCCGTCGGGCCGCAGGATCTCGACCACCTGCCAGGTCGCGCCGAGGCTGACGCTGACCTGCCGCACCCGCGGATCCTTGTCGCGCAGATAGGCGTCGATCTCGGCCAGCAGCTTGACCTTGGTCTCGAAGCCCGGCGCATCGAGCGGATTATCGTCACTATAAAGCCGCACGTTGGTATGCGCCGGCGGGGCCGCAAAGCTGCCGGAGTAGCCGCCGCGCACGGCCGCGACCGCGTCGGCGGCGCGAATCAGCGCCGGCAGCGACACGTCGGAAGAGTGCGCGTAACCCACCGCGTCGTCCTTGACGGCGCGCAGACCAAAACCCTGCGAGGTGTCGTAGGTCGCCTGCTTCAGCCGCCCATTGTCGAACATCAGCGCTTCGGTCTGGCTGTATTCCAGGAACAATTCGCCGTCGTCGGCGCCGGCGAGCCCGCGCGCGACCTCGTTGCGAACCTGGTCGCGGTCGAGATTGGCACGGTCGAGCAGGGAGGTTGTGGCGGGGTTGGTCATCGATCACCCATTGTCGGAGAGATGTCGGGCAAGATAATGGCTTCCGAACCGTTCGGCGAGAGGGCGGGGCGTCACATTACCGAAACGACATGATTGAAATCATTGCCATATCCGAAGCGCAGATCGAAAGCTTCCATCGCGCGCTCGACACCATCGCACGGGAGCGGCGCTATCTGGCCTTTCTCGAGGCGCCTCCGCTGGAGGCGACGCGCAGCTTCGTCCTCGACATGATCGCGCAGGGGAATCCGCAATTCATTGCGCTTTCCGGCGGGGACGTCGTCGGTTGGTGCGATGTCAGGCGCCATCCACGCTCGATCTACGCCCATGGGGGCATCCTCGGGATGGGAATTTTGCAGCCTTTTCGAGGGCAGGGCCTCGGAACACGGCTGATCACGACGACGCTCGCCGCCGCGCAAGGATCGGGCATGACGCGGGTCGAGCTCTCTGTTCGCGAGAACAATCTGAGCGCGATTGGGCTCTACAAGAGGGTCGGCTTTGCCGTCGAGGGATTGTCGCGCAACGCCGTCAGGATCGACGGCGTGTATGAGAACATCATCCAGATGGCGCTGCTGTTCTAGGGATGACGGGATTTAGAACGTGCGACCGGATATCGCCCTACGGCAGCTTGTCGTAGCCCTCGCCGAGCCCGTTCAGGCTGAGCGGGAAGCCGATGCCTTCTTCCGGGGTCTCGAAGATGATGAAGGTGGCGGTCTTGGCGTTCCGGAGCTGGCCGAGCAGCTTGTCGTCCATGACCACCTCGGCGACGCAGCCATTGGGCAGGCAGCGCACGAAGCCGGCGCGGCCGACGTCCTGGTTGTCGAGCTTGAGGCCGAGGCCGGAGGGCAGGAGGACGCCGAGCGGGGCGACCACCCGCATCAGGCGGCTCTTCTGGTCGGCGGTCTTGAGCACGATCACGGTCAGGCCGGCATTGGAGCGGTCTTCCGCCACCACGCTCTGGATCAGGGCGCACTGCTCGGTCTGGGCGCCCGGCGGGGTGTCGCAGCGGATCTGCCAGTCGCCATGGACGGAGCGCACCGCGCCCTGCGCATGGGCGAGGCCCGGAAGTGCGAGGAGAACGACCGCAGCCAGCAGGGCTGCCAGCGCCGAGAGGCCGTTAGCCTGCCTTGTAGCCTGCCTGGCCATGCATCTCGTAAGCCCCATCGGGGTCGGTCCCTCTGCTCGCTTGGGTCGCCTGCGCGGGTGGACTGATACGGAAATGACGGCGTCTTGAAGGCAATTCCCAAGCAAATTCCGCGCCGCCGAGGCCGCCACTGCCGGCCCGAATCAGGTTCCTGTGCGGCCGTCCGCAAGTGCCTACAACGGGCAATTCCGCTGTCAAGCCGCGGCATCCCGGGAAACGGTAATTTTGTCTGATGTTACTAGGAAATATCTTGCGGGTGATCGCTGGCAGACGGGGCTCAAGACTGCATTGCGATAGATCAAGAATTATGGTTTGAGAGGCTTGATTTCGGCGTTCTAGCGATCTGGCCCCAATTCCTCTTAGAGGTATTCTTGAGCGGCGGTTTGTCAGACGGACGAATCGAATAAGCGTTTCCCGGAAACAGGGGAATGCACTTGGGGTGATTTCGTAAGGGGAGCGCGAACGGCATGAGGATGTCGATGGGCCGGGTAGGCCGGCATTTGCTGGGATTGGCCGTTGCTGGCCTGACGCTGGCGACGGGCGGCGCGGCATTCGCCGAGCTTGGACAGCCGGCACCGTGGGAGTGGACGCTCCAGCAGTCCGGCTCGCCGGTGATGGACAACATCGTCTGGTTCCACAACTTCCTGTTCGTGCTGATCACGCTGATCACGCTGTTCGTCCTGGCGCTGCTGATCATCGTGGTCATCAAGTTCAACGCGAAGGCCAATCCGGTGCCGTCGCGGACCACCCACAACACGCTGATCGAGGTGGTGTGGACCCTGGTTCCGGTGCTGATCCTGGTCGGCATCGCAGTGCCGTCGTTCCGCCTCTTGTTCCTGGAGCTCGACATACCGAAGGCGGATCTGACGGTGAAGGCGACGGGCAAGCAGTGGTACTGGTCGTATGCCTATCCCGACAACGGCAAGTTCGAGTTCGACTCGCTGATGGCCCAGGACAAGCAGCCCCGCCTGCTCGGCGTCGACAACGAGATGGTGGTGCCGGTCAACAAGGTGGTTCGCGTCCAGGTCACGGGCGCCGATGTCATCCACGCCTTCGCGCTGCCGGCTTTCGGCGTCAAGATCGACGCCATCCCGGGCCGGCTGAACGAGACCTGGTTCAAGGCTACCAAGACCGGCATGTTCTACGGTCAGTGCTCTGAACTCTGCGGCAAGGATCACGCCTTCATGCCGATCGCGATCCGCGTGGTCAGCGACCAGGAGTTCGCCTCCTGGGTCGAGACGGCGAAGAAGAAATTCGCGAGCGGCGGCACCAGCACCTACGCCTCCGCGGCCGGCCCGACGCAGTAAGCGCCGGGTCGAGGCTCGAGGGGACCGAAAGCGACATAAAAGGGCGGGACCTCCAAAGGTCCGATTGGGACGCAAGGCAGGATTTGAAAATGGCAACGAGCGCAGCGGCACACGGCGATCACGCGCAAGACCACGGACATGACCACGAGCACGCCCATCCGACCGGATGGCGGCGCTACGTCTATTCGACCAATCACAAGGACATCGGCACGATGTACCTGATCTTCGCGGTCATCGCCGGCATCATCGGTGCCGCGATGTCGATCGCGATCCGGGCCGAGCTGATGTATCCGGGCGTGCAGATCTTCCACGAGACGCACACCTACAACGTCTTCGTGACCTCGCACGGCCTGATCATGATCTTCTTCATGGTCATGCCCGCGATGATCGGCGGGTTCGGCAACTGGTTCGTGCCGCTGATGATCGGCGCGCCCGACATGGCGTTCCCGCGCATGAACAACATCTCGTTCTGGCTGCTGCCGGCCTCCTTCGCGCTGCTCCTGATGTCGACCTTCGTCGAGGGCGAGCCGGGCGCCAACGGCGTCGGCGCCGGCTGGACCATGTACGTTCCGCTGTCGAGCTCCGGCCACCCGGGCCCGGCCGTCGACTTCGCGATCCTGTCGCTGCATCTGGCGGGCGCCTCGTCGATCCTGGGCGCCATCAACTTCATCACCACGATCTTCAACATGCGCGCGCCGGGCATGACCCTGCACAAGATGCCGCTGTTCGTGTGGTCGATCCTGGTGACGGTGTTCCTGCTGCTGCTGTCGCTGCCGGTGCTCGCCGGTGCGATCACCATGCTGCTCACCGACCGCAATTTCGGCACGACGTTCTTCGCGCCCGACGGCGGCGGCGACCCCGTGCTGTTCCAGCACCTGTTCTGGTTCTTTGGTCACCCCGAGGTGTACATCCTGATCCTGCCCGCCTTCGGCATGATCAGCCAGATCGTGTCGACCTTCTCGCGCAAGCCCGTGTTCGGCTATCTCGGCATGGCCTACGCCATGGTCGCGATCGGCGGCATCGGCTTCGTGGTCTGGGCGCACCACATGTACACGGTCGGCATGTCGTCGGCGACGCAGGCCTATTTCGTTGCTGCCACGATGGTGATCGCGGTCCCGACCGGCGTGAAGATCTTCTCGTGGATCGCCACGATGTGGGGCGGCTCGATCGAATTCCGCGCCCCGATGATCTGGGCGGTGGGATTCATCTTCCTGTTCACGGTCGGTGGCGTCACCGGCGTCGTGCTGGCGAATGCCGGCGTCGACCGCGTGCTGCAGGAGACCTATTACGTCGTCGCGCACTTCCACTACGTGCTGTCGCTCGGCGCCGTGTTCGGGATCTTTGCCGGCTGGTACTACTGGTTCCCGAAGATGTCGGGCTACATGTACAACGAGACGCTGGCGAAGGCGCACTTCTGGGTCACCTTCATCGGTGTGAACCTCGTGTTCTTCCCGCAGCACTTCCTCGGCCTGTCGGGCATGCCGCGCCGCTACGTCGACTATCCCGACGCGTTCGCGGGCTGGAACCTGGTCTCGTCGGTCGGCTCCTACATCTCCGGCTTCGGCGTCCTGATCTTCCTCTACTGCGTGCTCGACGCCTTCATGAAGAAGGTGCCGGCGGGCGACAATCCGTGGGGTGCGGGTGCGACCACGCTCGAGTGGACGCTGCCCTCGCCGCCGCCCTTCCACCAGTTCGAAGTGCTGCCCCGCGTGCAGTAATCGATCTCCCGCGGCGCCCGTGACGGGCGCCGCGGCTCTATAACGAAGCGAGTTGAATTAAGTGTCCGTCCTCGACCACAACGCCGCCGACATCAATCCCCGCATCTCCGAAGCGGAGGTGAGCGACTACATCGCGCTGCTCAAGCCGCGGGTGATGTCGCTGGTGATCTTCACCGCGCTGGTCGGGATGGCGATGGCGCCCGGGCATTTCCACCCGGTGCTGGCGATCACCTCGCTGCTCTGCATCGCAGTCGGTGCCGGTGCCTCCGGTGCGCTCAACATGGCGCTCGAAGGTGATATCGACGCCAAGATGTCGCGCACGGCCAATCGGCCGATCCCGCGCGGCCGCATCACCCGTCCCGAGGCGATGGCGTTCGGCACGACGCTCGCCTTCTTCTCGGTGATGACGCTCGGCATCCTCGTCAACTGGATCGCGGGCGCGCTGCTCGCCTTCACGATTTTCTTCTACGTCGTGATCTACACGATGTGGCTGAAGCGCTGGACCGCGCAGAACATCGTGATCGGCGGCGCCGCCGGCGCGCTGCCGCCGGTGGTGGCCTGGGCTGCGGTGACCGGCACGGTCGACGTCGAGCCGCTGCTGCTGTTCGCCATCATCTTCTTCTGGACCCCGCCGCATTTCTGGGCGCTGGCGCTGTTCCGCTCCGACGATTATGCGCGCGCCGGCATTCCGATGCTGCCCAACGTCGCCGGCCCCGACGCGACGCGTCTGCAGATCCTGCTCTACACCGTCGTGCTGATCGCGGTTGCCGCCGCGCCCTGGGCGCTCGGCTATTTCGACGCCGTCTACGGCGTGGTCTCGCTGATCCTCGGCGCCGGCATGCTGGTGCTCGCGATCAACGTCTATCTGCGCCGCGAGCGCAGCCAGTCGCTGCGTGCGACCCGAAAACTGTTTGCTTTCTCGATCCTGTATCTGTTCGCGCTGTTCGCGACCCTGCTGGCCGAGGTCGTGTATCGGGCGCTTGCTCCGATGGTTGGGGGCGCATGAGGCGGGAATGGCTGACAAACGCGAGCCAGATGGAATCGTCCTCACCGAGGCGCAGCAGAAGAGCCGTCGTCAGCGCTCCATCGCCATTGCTTTGGCGCTCGGCGTGCTCGTGGTGCTGTTCTTCGCCGTCACCATGGTCAAGGGACCGGCAGTGCTAGTCCGGCCGATGTAGGAAACATGGATCACGAGCCGACCATATCGCAGGACATCAGCGCCAAGCCGGCCAAAAGCCGCGGGCTGGGCCGCGATGTGGTGGTTGCGTCCATCTGCGGGGGAGTGGTCGCGCTGATGGTCGGCGCCTCCTATGCGGCGGTGCCGTTCTACAACTGGTTCTGCCGCGCCACCGGCTTCAACGGCACGACCCAGGTCGCGACCTCCGCACCGGTCACCGGGCCGATCGCACGGAAGATCGCGGTGCGCTTCGATTCCAACGTCGCGCCCGGCCTGCCCTGGAAGTTCGAGCCGGAGCAGAACGAGATCGAGGTCAATATCGGCCAGGTCGTGACCGTCTTCTACACCGTGACCAACCAGGCCGCGCGCACCACCGCAGGGCAAGCCGCCTACAACGTCGCGCCGCTGACGGTCGGCTCCTACTTCCAGAAGATCAACTGCTTCTGCTTCACCGAGCAGACCATGGCGCCGGGCGAGAAGCGCGAGATGCCGGTCGTGTTCTACGTCGATCCCTCGATCGCCGACGATCACGAGAACGACGGGCTCAGCACGATCACGCTGTCCTACACGTTCTATCCGGTGAAGGATCCGGTGGTGAAGCCGCTGGCATCGGGCGAGGACGACAGACGCAAGGGAAATCTCTGACCGCCGCGCCCATCGCTCGGCAGGTCGGAAACAAGGGGATAAGTGCCTGATAGGCACGGGATTGAGGAGAGAGACGGAAATGGCGACGGCGCATACCAAGCATCACGACTATCACCTGGTCGATCCCTCTCCCTGGCCGGCCGTCGGTTCGCTCTCGGCCTTCATCATGGCGGTCGGCGCGATCGCCTGGATGCATCACATGTTCGCGGCCGCCCCGATCGTGTTCGGCGTCGGCACCGTCGGCGTGCTCTACACCATGGCAAGCTGGTGGGGCGACGTGATCAAGGAAGCCCAGTACAAGGGCGACCACACCCGCGTGGTGCAGCTGCATCACCGCTACGGCATGATCCTGTTCATCGCCTCCGAGGTGATGTTCTTCGTGGCCTGGTTCTGGGCCTATTTCAACGCGGCGCTGTTTCCGGCCGACGCCGTCCATGCCACCCGCGATGCGGTGTTCGGCTGCGGCCTCGGCACCCAGGCCGGCGCCTGTGCGGTGCCCGGCACCTGGCCGCCCAAGGGCATCGAGACCTTCGATCCCTGGCACCTGCCGCTCCTCAACACGCTGATCCTGCTGACGTCGGGCACCACGGTGACCTGGGCCCACCACGCGCTGCTCGAGAACGATCGCCAGGGCCTCAAATACGGCCTGATCCTCACCGTCGTGCTCGGCGCGCTCTTCACCTGCGTGCAGGCCTTTGAGTACAGCCACGCGGCGTTCTCCTTCGCCGGCAACGTCTATGGCGCGACCTTCTTCATGGCGACCGGCTTCCACGGCTTCCACGTGCTGGTCGGCACCATCTTCCTGATCGTGTGCCTTGCGCGCGCCTATGCCGGCCACTTCACGCCGAAGCAGCATCTCGGCTTCGAGTTCGCCGCCTGGTACTGGCACTTCGTCGACGTGGTCTGGCTGTTCCTGTTCCTCTGCATCTATGTGTGGGGACGCGGTGCCGAGGCCATGGCTCACGGCGCGCACTGAGCTGTGATGGATTGATTGGAAAGGGCGGCCGCAGGGCCGCCCTTTCGCTTTCCGGCCGCCGCAAGATTCTGCGGGAAATGTGATAAAGTAAGCCGTCATGAACGATACCGCCGGTCCATCCGAGCCTGAGACCACCGTCCTGCAGAGCGCGATGCGCGGGCTTGCCTGCAAATGTCCGCGCTGCGGCCAGGGCAAGCTCTATGCGGGCTTCCTCAACCTCGCCCCCGCTTGCGAGCGCTGCGGCCTCGACTATGCCTTCATCGATTCCGGCGACGGTCCGGCGATCTTCATCATCATGCTGGCCGGCGCCATCGTGGTCGGCTGCGCACTGGTCGTCGAGGTCAAGTATCAGCCGCCGTTCTGGCTGCATGCGGTGCTCTGGCTGCCGCTGATCCTCGCCACCACGCTGCTGCCGCTGCGTTCCATGAAGTCGCTGCTGATCGCGCTGCAATTCCATCACAAGGCGGCGCCGGGCCGGCTGATCGACCGCGCGAAATGAACGAGACCGCGCGTAAGCCCCGCGTGGCCGGCTTCGCGCTGTTCACGCTTTTCCTGACTGCCGTCTTCGTGGCTCTCGGCGTCTGGCAATTGCAGCGCCGGACCGCCAAGCACGAGCTGATCGCGGCGCTCACCGAGCGTCTGGCGGCGGCTCCCATTGCGCTGCCGCCGGCTGCACAATGGGCGGCGCTGAACCCCGCCCGCGATGAATTCCGCCGCGTCAGCTTCACTGCGACCTACGCTCCGCTGCCTGACGCGATGGTCTATTCGTCCGGCTCCGCCGTGCGCAAGGACGCTTCCGGTCCCGGCACCTGGGCCTTCCTGCCGGCGCGGCTTGCGACCGGCGAGATGGTCGTGATCGATGCGGGCTTCATCGAGAACACGATGCAGGACCGCAGCGTCGAGGACCGTGCGGTGAAGAAGCTCGTCACCGGGCAGCCGGTCGCGCTCACCGGCTATCTCCGCTTCCCCGAGGCACCGGGCTGGATGACGCCGGCGGCGAACCGCGACAAGCGGCTCTGGTTCGTGCGCGATCATCTCGCGATCGCAAGTACGCTCGGCTGGGGCGCGGTGGCGCCGTTCTATGTCGACCTGGAGCAGCCGGCGCCCGACAACGGAATCCCGCGCCCCGGTGCGCTGGACGTGCATCTCAAGGACGATCACCTGCAATACGCCGTCACCTGGTTCACGCTCGCGGGCGCCGTGTTGATCGCCTTCGGCGTCTGGGTGAGAGCGCGGCGCGAAGGTTAATGGCGCCCGTAGGTTCCCGGAGGGAACCCGGAATCGCCCGGGCTTTATTATTCAGCGCGTATTCACGAGTGTGATCCTAAGCCGCGCTTGAGTTTGTCCGCGGCAGATAGGAATGCAGCGTGAGCGATTTCGATCAGATGGGAATTGTCGTCGACTGGGTGGATGCCTGCAGGAAGGGCGACCTCGGGATGTTGCTCGACCTCTATGCGGACGATGCGCAGGTCGAGTGCATGTGCAACGGCACGCAGCATTACCATCGCGGCCGGCGCGAGCTCGAAAGCTACTGGGGATCGCGGCTCAGCGCCTACCTGGCGGCGGGTTTCGGGCTGGAAGAGATCGAGCCGGCGCCGGATGGCGTCGATCTCGAATATTCCGTCGCGGGCGCCCTGCGTATCCACGCCTCGTTTCGCTTCAGCCCGGAAGGCAAGATCTACAGCACGCTGTGCACGCCGGCGCGACAGAACGCGCATGACGGCTGCGCGTGCTAAAGCATGATCCGGAAAAGTGCGAAGCGGTTTTCCGGAAAGATCATGCGTAAACAACAACCAAAAGCGCGATGACGATTCATCCAAATCTCATCGCGCTTTAGCCAATCGCGCAGGCCGTCTCACGCCCTCTCCACGGGGAGGCGGCAGCGCACACAGGTTCGGTCGTCCGTGCGCAGCAATGACAGCGACCCGCTGAGTGCGCGCACGCGCTCATGCATGCCGGTCAGGCCGCGGCCGAACAAATTGCCCGCGGGAAAGCCGCCGCCGTCGTCGGAAATCTCGATGACGAGCGCGTCGCCGACGATAGCCGCCTGCACATCGGCGTTGCTCGCTCCGGCATGGCGCAGCACGTTGGTCAGCGCCTCCTGGATCACGCGATAGACGGTCTGGGCCAGTGGTCCGTCGATCGCGTTGAGGCCGGGATCGATCGTGGCCGTCAGGCCGATATCAGGTGCCTGCTTACGAAAATTCCGAAGCAGCGTCTGCACGCTCGTCTCCAGCCCCAATTCCTCGATGTAGAGCGGGCGCAGCCGGTCGAGGATGCGGCGGTTGGTCTGCTGCAGCGCCTCGACCGATTGCAGCACCTCCTCCGCCGAATTGCCGAGATTTCCTGCCGGTGGCGAGGCCTCGATCAGCGAGATCGCGCCGGCGCGGATGCTGAACAGCAGCGGGCCGAGCTCATCGTGCAGCTCGCGGGCGAGATCGCGCCGCTCGTCGTCCTGGAGCGATACCAGGCGGTGCATCAGGTCGCGATTGTCCTGGCTCAATTGCGCGAGCGTTGTGGCCAGGGCGTTCGCCGCCTCGCAGCTGCGCCGGATCTCGGGCGGCCCTTCGATCGGGATCGGCGTCGCGTAGTCGCCGCGCCGAATTCGCGTCAGTCCTTCGCCGAGATATTGCAGCGGGCGCACCACCGATCCCGCGAAGAGATAGGCGATGGTGCCGGTGAGCGCCATCAGCACGACGACAAGGCTGGTCAGTGCGAGGAAGCCGATCCACTTCTCGAACAGGTCGGCCGACAGGTCCGGCAGGAACACGATGTCGCCGACATGCCTGCCATCGATGACCACCGGCGACGCAGCGTCAATGTCCGGCATGGTCAACAGGTGGAGAAACCACTGCGGCACCGTCTGCAGGTTGCGCAGACCGTCCTTCGCGGAGGGAATGGGACCCGCCTCCATCGCGCGGAATTGGATATCGGAGGAAGCGTCCAGGGAGTGGACAAAGGCCAGAAGCGTCTTCTGCGGATCGTCCGAGGCGCGCAGCGTGTTGTTGAGTGCGGCGGCGATCACCCTGGTCGAGCGTCGGGCCGGCTCATTCTCGTCGGCCAGTTGACCGGTTGCAAATATCTGCAGCAATATGGCGCCCAAGACCAGCGCCGCGAGAAAACCTGCGCCGAGCGGAAGAAACAGTTGCGTTCTGAAGGAAAGTCGTTGCCACATTAGGTCAATTCTAACGCGCATCGGCGTGATTTGCTCTTTCCATTTGTTCCCGCCGGTCTATGAGTCGAAAAACGAGAGAGCGCGCGATGCAAGATATTGCCAAGCCGGCGACCCGAATCCTCATTGTCGACGACCACCCCGTGGTATTGTCCGGCTGCCGTACCCTGTTTGCCTCCGACCATTCGATCCGGATCGAGGAGGCCAGCGACGCCAAATCCGGGCACCGCGCCTATGTCAGCAAGCGGCCCGACGTCACCGTGATCGACATCAGCCTGCCCGATGTCTCCGGCTTCGAGCTAATGCGACGCATACGCAAAGACGATCCCGAGGCCAAGATCATCATGTTCAGCATGAACGACGATCCGGCCTTCGTGGTGCGGGCGGTCGAGCTTGGAGCGCAGGGCTATGTCTCCAAGGGCGACGATCCCCGGATCCTGCTGAAAGCGGTGCGAAAGGTGGCCGCGGGCGACAATTTCATCTCGCCGCAGCTGGCGGAGGCCGTGACATTCTCCGGTGCCGCGATCAAGGCCAATCCGGCCTCTCAGATGACGCCGCGGGAGCTGGAGATTCTCCGCCTGCTCGGCCGCGGCGACAAGATCGTCGAGGTCGCCGAGGCGCTCGGCATCTCCTACAAGACCGTCGCCAACACCACGTCGCTGCTCAAGCAGAAGCTTGGCGCCAAGAACCATTCCGACCTGATCCGGATCGCAGTGGAAATCGGGATGAGCTGACCTGCCGCCAGCGACCGAACCGGCTGCTCCAGGATGCAGCGGTTCGGCCGACGGATCGGCGCCTGCGCCGGCCGGGCAATGCATGGCCGACAGCGGACGCTATCCGCCGACACAATGGGCCGGGGCGGCGTTCGTTCCTGCCTGACGATCGGAATTTCAGGAAAAAGAGGCAAAGTACTCACTCAATCTGCCGTGTCTGCAGCAGCGGTATTCGCGCGCACCGGGAGAAATAGGAACATTTGCCGGCGTGCGCGGTTTTGGCCCTTGACGATTTCGTGACAGGCGACGAAAGCTTGCACCAACAGTTTTAACGGGCAGGCGTCCCGGACGAGTCAAACCGGTCTGCACATATCAACGACAGACCTTCCAAGAGAGGGCTGCGGCATCGCCGCAGCCCTTTTCGTTTGAAGGACCCCGGCGGGAAGCGGTTTCCCGATGCCGCAAAACACTTTATGGTGGCTCAAGGCCTCTGGCTGTTGACAAGTAATTTCGTAAAATCAAGGGCTTACGGGTCTGGCTCAGGCTCGGCCGGCCTTTGGAGGGCAGTTTGACTCGTTATATCTCGACCCGGGGCGAGGCCCCTGAACTTGGCTTCTGCGACGTGATGCTGACCGGGCTTGCCCGTGACGGCGGCCTGTATGTACCGGCGACGTGGCCCCAGCTCCCGGCCGAGACCATCGCCAGCTTCTTCGGCCGCCCCTATTGGGAGGTCGCGGTCGACGTGATCCGTCCCTTCGCCGGCGGCGAGATCTCCGATGCCGAGCTCGGCCGCATGGCCAACGAGGCCTATGCCACCTTCCGCCATCCCGCCGTGGTGCCGCTGCGCCAGATGTCGCCGCACCAGTTCGTGCTGGAGCTGTTCCACGGTCCGACGCTCGCCTTCAAGGACGTGGCGATGCAGCTGATCTCGCGGCTGATGGACCATGTGCTGGAAAAGCGCGGCCAGCGCACCACCATCGTGGTTGCGACCTCCGGCGACACCGGCGGCGCTGCGGTCGAAGCCTTCGCGGGCCTCGAGAACGTCGATCTCATCGTGCTGTTTCCGCATCGCCGCATCTCCGAGGTGCAGCAGCGGATGATGACGACGACCGGCGCGGCCAACGTCCATGCGCTTGCCATCGAAGGCACCTTCGACGACTGCCAGGCGCTCGTGAAGGGCATGTTCAACAACCATCGCTTCCGCGATGCGACCTCGCTCTCCGGCGTCAACTCCATCAACTGGGCGCGCATCGTCGCCCAGGTGGTCTACTATTTCACCTCCGCCGTTGCCGTCGGTGCGCCGGCGCGCGCGGTGGATTTCGTGGTGCCGACCGGCAATTTCGGCGACATCTTCGCCGGCTATGTCGCCAAGCGCATGGGCCTGCCGGTGCGCACCCTGCGCATCGCCGCCAACGTCAACGACATCCTGGCGCGCACGCTGAAGACCGGCATCTACGAGGTGCGCGAGGTGCACGCCACGGCGTCGCCGTCGATGGACATCCAGATCTCCTCGAATTTCGAGCGGCTGCTGTTCGAGGCCGGCCGGCGCGATGCCGCCGGCGTGCGCCGTCTGATGGATTCGCTGAAGCAGTCCGGGCGCTTCGTGCTGCCTGACGCAACGCTGGCGGCGATCCGCGAGGAGTTCGACGCCGGGCGCGCCGACGAGACCGAGACCGCGGCTGCGATCCGCGCCGCCTGGCGCGAGGCGGGCGAGCTGGTCGACCCCCATACCGCGGTGGCGCTCGCCGTCGCCGACCGTGACACCACCGACACCACGGTGCCCAGCATCGTGCTCTCCACCGCCCATCCAGCCAAATTCCCCGATGCGGTCGAAACGGCCTGCGGCCAGCGGCCGCAATTGCCGGCCTGGCTCGACGGTCTCATGACCAAATCCGAACACATGAAGGTGATGAAGAACGATCAGGCCGAGGTCGAGCGGTTCGTGATGTCGGTCAGCCGCGCCGCAAAGCAGGGAGTTGCCGGATGAGCGTCGAGATTTCCAAGCTTGCGTCCGGCCTCACCGTCGTCACCGATAAGATGCCTCATCTCGAGACCGCCGCGCTCGGCGTCTGGGCCGGCGTCGGCGGACGCGACGAGAAGCCAAACGAGCACGGCATCTCGCATCTGCTGGAACACATGGCGTTCAAGGGCACGACCAAGCGCACCTCGCGCGAGATCGTCGAGGAGATCGAGGCGGTCGGCGGCGACCTCAATGCCGGCACCTCGACCGAGACCACGTCCTATTATGCGCGGGTGCTGAAGGCCGACGTGCCGCTCGCGCTCGACGTGCTCGCCGACATCCTCGCCAATCCCGCCTTCGAGCCGGACGAGCTGGAGCGCGAGAAGAACGTCATCGTGCAGGAGATCGGCGCGGCGCAGGACACGCCCGACGACGTCGTGTTCGAGCATCTCAACGAGCTCTGCTATCCCGACCAGCCGATGGGCCGTTCGCTGCTCGGCACCGCCAAGACGCTGCGCAGCTTCAACCGCGACATGCTGCGCGGCTATCTCTCGACGCATTATCGCGGCCCCGACATGGTGGTGGCAGCCGCCGGCGCCGTCGATCACAGCCAGGTGGTCGCCGAGGTCGAGCAGCGCTTTGCGAGCTTCGAGGCGACGCCGGGCCCGAAGCCGCAACCCGCCCAGTTCGGCAAGGGCGGCGCCAAGGTGGTGCATCGTGAGCTCGAGCAGGCCCATCTGACGCTGGCGCTGGAAGGCGTGCCGCAGAACGACGTGTC
Organism: Bradyrhizobium liaoningense; assembly: GCF_018130825.1. Lineage (GTDB taxonomy): Bacteria > Pseudomonadota > Alphaproteobacteria > Rhizobiales > Xanthobacteraceae > Bradyrhizobium > Bradyrhizobium liaoningense_B. Next base: position 627,926 of record NZ_JAFCJS010000003.1, read on the forward strand.
GCTTTTTTCGCTTCAAGTTTTCACCAACGTCCTGGGCGGCGGAATGTCGTCGCGGCTGTTCCAAGAGGTGCGCGAGAAGCGTGGCCTCTGCTACTCGATCTACTCGTTCCACGCGCCCTATACCGACACCGGCTTCTTCGGCCTCTACACCGGTACCGATCCGGCCGATGCACCGGAGATGATGGAGGTCGTGGTCGACATCATGAACGACTCGGTGGAGACCCTGACCGAGGCCGAGATCGCGCGCGCCAAGGCGCAGATGAAGGCAGGGCTCCTGATGGCGCTGGAGAGCTGCTCGTCCCGTGCCGAGCAGCTCGCCCGGCACGTGCTCGCCTATGGCCGGCCGCAGACGGTGCAGGAACTGGTGGCCCGGATCGACGCCGTCAGCGTCGAATCGACCCGGGACGCGGCGCGTGCGCTGCTTTCGCGTAGCCGCCCTGCAGTTGTCGCATTGGGCAGCGGCAGGGGTCTGGACACGGCGGTGTCTTTTGCGGAAGGATTGACCCGGGCGCGCGCCAAGGCGCGGCTGCATTAGGAGCCGCGCGAGGGCGCCCCCGCCCCGGGAAGCATCACCATGGCCCTCTTTCGCCTGCCATCCAGTGGACCCGCCGCCCTCGCCCCGCGCGGCAACGGTCTGTTGCTGCGCGCGCCGCAGATGTCGGATTTCCTGCAATGGGCGCATTTGCGCGAGACCAGCCGCGACTATCTCACGCCCTGGGAGCCGATCTGGCCGTCGGACGATCTGACCCGCTCCGGCTTCCGCCGCCGCCTGCGCCGCTACTCCGAGGATATCGCCGCGGACCGCTCCTACCCGTTTCTGATCTTCCGTGAGCTCGACGGCGCCATGGTCGGCGGCATCACGCTCGCCAATGTCCGGCGCGGCATCGTGCAGGCCGGCACTATCGGCTATTGGATCGGCCAGCCCCATGCCCATCGCGGCTACATGACGGCCGCGCTGCGGGTGCTGCTGCCGACGCTGTTCGGCGAGCTCAATTTGCACCGGGTCGAGGCCGCCTGCATCCCCACCAATGCGCCGTCGATCCGGGTGCTGGAGAAGTGCGGCTTTTCCCGCGAGGGCCTCGCACGCCGCTATCTCTGCATCAACGGGGTCTGGCAGGACCACCTGCTGTTTGGCCTCCTGCACGAGGATTTCCGCGGCTGAGCCGCCCGATGTGTGCGGCCAAATCCCTCTTTGCTGCCTTGGGTTCGCCGATTTTGGCGATATAACCCGGCCGGAACATTGTCATGGAGTATGGGTGTTGATGGTGAAGGAGCTTCGGTCTTCGCGGACGACGTTGCGGCGGCGGACGGCCGTCGCGCTGGCATTATCGGTCGCGCTCGCCTCCGTCTCGCCGGTAGCGGCCCAATCGTTGAGCGACCGCTTCAAGAGCCTGTTCGGCGGCAAATCCGACGAGCCGGCAGAGTCCAAGCCGGCGCCCGCGCCCGGCCAGCCGGCGGCGGACGACGACGTCGATTGCCCGCAGGTCACGGTGCGCGCCGGCGCCTCCACCTACGCGGTCGGCGCGGGCGGCAAGCCGGCCACCGGCAATGATGTCCGCTTCCAGGCCACGATCACCAAGATGGCGCGCGAATGCTTCCGGAACGGCGGCGATATCACGGCCCGGATCGGCATCCAGGGCCGCGTCATCGCCGGTCCGGCCGGAGCGCCTGCCACGGTCGAGGTTCCCCTTCGTATCGCCGTGGTGCAGGGCGGCGTCGGCGAGAAGGTGATCGCCTCGAAGGCCTACCGGACCACGGTCGGGATGTCGGAGGGCGGCAGCGTGCCCTTCACCTTCATCGCCGAGGATCTGGCCTATCCGGTGCCGTCAGCTGCGACCGCCGATTCCTACATCTTCTACGTCGGCTTCGACCCGCAGGCGCTCTCGCCCGAGCCGAAGGCGCGGAAGAAGAAGTAGGCGGCGAGTTCGGCTCTGTAAGGCGCGTGGACTTTACGCGAAATACCGCGTCAGTATCCCGCGATAGACCTTCGTCAGCTTCTCCAGATCCGTGACCGGCACGCGCTCGTCGACCTGGTGCATGGTCTGGCCGACCAGGCCGAATTCGATCACCGGGCAATAGCTCGAGATGAAGCGCGCGTCGGACGTGCCGCCCGAGGTCGACAGCTCGGGCTTGCGTCCCGTCACCTCCTCGATCGCGGACACCGCGAGATCGGTGAAGGGGCCGGGCTTGGTCACGAACACGTTGGAGTTCGACGGCTCCCAGACGATGCGGGCCTTGATGCGGTTGCCGCAGGCCTTGGTGAGGCGCGTCTCGACCAGCTCGCGCAGGCTCGCCTGGGTGTGGTTGTCGTTGTAGCGGATGTTGAACTTTGCGCGGGCTTCGCCGGGGATGACGTTATAGGCCTTGTTCCCGACGTCGACCGAGGTGAACTCGAGATTGGAGGCCTGGAACTGCGCGCTGCCATGGTCGAGCGGCTCGTCGGAGATCGCCACGATCAGCCGCGAGATATCAGGCACCGGATTGGCGGCGCGGTGCGGATAGGCGACATGGCCCTGCACGCCGTCGACATACAGCGTGCCCGACTGCGAGCCGCGGCGGCCGACCTTGATGGTGTCGCCGAGCGTCTCGACATTGGAGGGCTCGCCCAGCACGCAATGGTCGAATTTTTCGCCGCGCTCGGCGGCCCATTTCAGCAGCTTGATGGTGCCGTTGATGGAAACGTCTTCCTCGTCACCGGTGATCAGGAACGAGATCGAGCCTTTTCCATCGGCGCGCGGCTTGCCGCCATTGGCCGCGAGATGCTCCAGCACTGCGGCGACCGAGCAGGCGATGCCGCCCTTCATGTCGACCGCGCCGCGGCCGTGCAGCACGCCGTCCTTCACCTCGCCGGAGAACGCGCCGACGCTCCAGGCGCTCTCGTCGCCCGGCGGCACCACGTCGGTGTGGCCGGCAAAGGTGATGTGCGGTCCCTCGGTGCCGATGCGTGCATAGAGATTGTCGACGTCGGCGATGCCTTCCTCGCTGAAGGTCACGCGGTGGCAGGTGAAGCCGGCGGCGCCGAGGGCTTTTTCAAGCACTCCCAGCGCACCGGCGTCGGCCGGGGTTACCGAGGGGCAGCGGATGAGATCGCGGGCAATCGAGAGAGCATCGGTCATGCGCCCCGCTTAACATGCATGCCGCCGGGTGGGCTAGCACTGGGCGGGACAATTTCGATCTCGCGGTTCTGGTCCCAGCTTTTCGCGGGCGACGTGGCCGACGACGAACTGTCCTCGATTTCGAGAAGCGGATCGGGGCCGAATCGGTTGTGGCCCGAGCTGCCGGGCCGGCAGAACATTTCGACGAATCCCCACAGCCACAGGATGGAGAAGGGCAGGCTGAGCGAAAGCATCCAGCTCAACTTGGGGAGCAGGTCGGCGAACTGGCTGAACAGGCCGGGCAGGAAGAAGAACGGAACGATCCACCAGCCGCTCCTGTCGCGATCGTGCAGCCGCTTGATCGCCGTCGCGAGATAGATCCAGAAGAACAGCGCCATGCCGGATGTCTTGAGGATCGCGCCCGCGAGATCGGCGGATGCCGGCGAGCGGGAGGCGCGGGGATCAACCAGCTTGAAGAGGTCGTCGAGACCGAAGTCGAAATCGAGCTCGATGCCGAGCTTCAGAGTGGACCTCGTCCCTGCGAGGATCCCGACGACTTGACCGGCGATCTCCAGCAAGCCCGCCAGCAGCGCGACGATCAGCAGCGCCTGCCACAGCAGCGCGCGGTTGATGCGGCCGTCGAAGCGGAAGAGGTACCAGGTCCAGTCCATGCGAAGGGCTCCGGGCGGTCAGGACCGCCCGAAGATTGGTCGCGATGGAGGGAGGGAGGGTTCGATTTCTACCAGACCCGTCATCCCCGCGCAGCGGCGAAGCCGCTGTCGCTGGAGGTGCGAGGCCTACGGTGCAGCGCACCGTAGGCGGAGCCTCGAAGGATGTACGGCCGGGATGTAGCGACTACCGGGCCGTCGCCCTTCGAGGGCCGCCGAAGAGGCGGCCACCTCAGGGTGACGGGGACGGATTTGGGTTCGCGGCGCGAACTCAGTCCCGCAGCAGCTCGTTGATGCTCGTCTTCGAGCGCGTGCGCTCGTCGACGCGCTTGACGATCACGGCGCAGGCGGTGCTCGGGCCGATCTGGCCGTTCTTCATCGGCTTGCCGGGCAGCGCGCCGGGCACCACCACGGAATATTCGGGCACCTCGCCCATGAAGACCTCGCCGGTCTCGCGGTCGACGATCTTGGTCGATGCGCCCAGGAACACGCCCATCGCCAGCACGGCGCCCTTGCGCACGATCACGCCTTCGGCGACCTCAGAGCGCGCGCCGATGAAGCAGTCGTCCTCGATGATCACGGGCTCGGCCTGCAGCGGCTCGAGCACGCCGCCGATGCCGGCGCCGCCGGAGATGTGCACGCGCTTGCCGATCTGGGCGCAGGAGCCGACCGTGGCCCAGGTGTCGACCATGGTGCTCTCATCGACATAGGCGCCGAGATTGACGAAGGACGGCATCAGCACGACGTTCTTGGCGATGAAGGCCGAGCGGCGGACGACGGCGCCCGGCACCGCGCGAAAGCCGGCATCGCGAAAGCGGTTCGGGCCCCAGCCCTCGAACTTCGAGGGCACCTTGTCCCACCAGCTCGCCTTGCCCGGACCGCCACCAATGACGTCCATGTCGTTGAGGCGGAACGACAGCAGCACGGCCTTCTTCAGCCACTGATTGACCTTCCACTTGCCGTCCGCGCCGCGCTCGGCAACGCGCGCCTCGCCCTTGTCCAGGGTCTCCAGCGCCTGGTCCACCGCCTCGCGCACCTCGCCCTTGGTCGTGGTCGAGATACCGTCACGCGCGTCGAAAGCGCTGTTGATGGTGGATTCGAGGGCGGACAGGGACATCGGGATTTCCTCTTCGGATCGGGAATTTTGATGGGATTGAGGCGCTTTTTCGGGATTTGGAGGGGCGGAGTCAAGGCATAGTCCGCTGTCGTCCAGGACAAGCTCGGTCCCGTAGTCCCGTAGCCCGGATGGAGCGAAGCGTAATCCGGGAAAGTCTCTCCGTCGCACCAGATGCCCCGGATTTCGCTGCGCTCCATCCGGGCTACGGCTTCACCGAGACAGCCTGCCCAAAAACCCCGCCAGATCGTCCGTGACATGGTCGACATGGGCCGCGTCGCGGCCCTCCAGCTCCCAGTCCTCGCGCACCACCTCTTTGGTCCCGTCAGGCACCACCAGCACGGTGGTCATGCCGAGCTCGTGCGGGACGGTGAGGTTGCGGGCGAGGTCCTCGAACATGGCGGCGCGGGTCGGATCGACCGAATGGTCCACGAGGAATTTCCGGTAGGTCTGCTCCGCCGGCTTCGGCTCGAATTCGGCGGCGATGATGTCGAACACGCCGTCGAAATGGCCGGCGAAGCCGAGCCGCGCCAGCACGGCATCGACATGGTCGACCGAGCCGTTGGTCAGGATCAGTTTTCGTCCCGGCAGCTTTGCGATGGCGGCACCGAGGGCCGGGTTCGGCTCCAGCGGTGAATGGTCGATCTTGTGGACGTAAGCGAGGTAGTCGTCGGCGCGAACGCCATGCAGGGTCATCATGCCGCGCATGGTGGTGCCGAAGCGGCGGTAATAGTCCTTCTGGATATTGCGTGCTTCTGCAGGGCTGACGTTCAGCCAGTTGCACACGAACTCCCCGATTCTAGCATCGACCTGCTGCCACAGATTGACGTGATGCGGATAGAGCGTGTTGTCGAGGTCGAACACCCAGGTGTCGACGTGGCCGAAGGTGCGGGGTTGGTTCATCACAACTCTCTATCCGTTGAGCAAGGCCGCGGCCCCGCCCTCGATCGTCGTCCTGGCGAAAGCCAGGACCCATACGCCGCGGCCCATCAATAGGGCACTCCGGTCATCGTTCTTCGCCAAACCCAATCCTGGGGTAATGGGTCCTGGCTTTCGCCAGGACGACAGCGGAGTGTTCGGCGTCGTCTTCACCACATTGATCACGGCACCGCAAACCGCAGCGTCTTGCCGCCGCTCGACATGTCCACCGCACCAAAGCCCGCCGCCGCAAATCCGCGCGCGGCGCAATCGGTCTGCTCAACGGTCTCGAACTTGGTCTCGCGCGTGCAGAGCTGCTTGTCGCCGCCCCAGTTCAGCGGCCTGTCCTTCAGCTTGATCGCGCGATTGTCGGCATCGACCGCTTCGGCGAAGCTGAAAATCTGCTTCGGCTGGCCGGTCACATCGGGATGCAGGCACTTGCCGGGATCGATGCGGTACCAGCCGCGGCTGGTCACGGTCTTGCCGTCGTCGGTGGCGATCGCCGCCATCACCTTGTGCGGCGTATCGTTGCACCAGGTCAGGCCGCTTGCCGACGGCGTCTGCGTCGCATCGACCATGGTCTTGAAGAAATTTTGCGACGACGCCGCATCGGACGACAGCCCGCGGCTCTTCAGGAACGCGGCGAGTGCGCCTTGCGTCTTCGGCCCGTCGACGCCGTCGATCGCGCCGACGTCGTAGCCGATGATCACCAGCAGCCGTTGGATGCCGGCGAGTCGCGCCTGCTCGTCGTCATATTCGGAATCCTCGGCGAGATACGTCACCAGATTGCCGTCGTCGCCCTGCGTCGGCGTCACCTGCGTGAAGGGCACCTGCGTCTGGCCGCTGCGGCACTGCCGCGCGGCCGCGATGACGAAATTCTCCTGCGCCACGCACAGCATGTCGCGGCCGTTCTGCGGGATCGGGGAGGCGCCATAGATGCCGAGCGCGCGGGCGTTGAGCAAAATGCGGTCGGCGGTCAACGTGCCCTGCACCACCACGCGGCAGGTCGCGGGATCGATCCTGAACCAGCCGCGCGTCGCGGTCGCCGCCTTGTCGTCGATGCCGATCGCGGCCTCCACGACATAGGACATGCGGTTGCAGATCTTGAGGTCGGCGAAAGCCGGCGCGGAGGAGAAGAAGAACGAGACGGCTGCGGCCGGCAGCGTCATCAGGAGGCGCGTGAGGAGCGAGCGGCGGCGACCTTGTCTGACCGGAAGCGGCGTCCGTTCCCTCTTTTGCGCATAGAAGTCGCTGGCGTCGCCGTCAGCGGTAGAACGACGAGACAGCAAGGCCGTCAGGCCCGGGAAGTGCCCGGACGCAACGGCCCTGTTGGTGGTGTCGTCCCTCACTTGTGGATCAGCGTCCCCGTGCCCGTATTGGTGAAGAGCTCGAGCAGCACCGCGTGCTGCATCTTGCCGTCGATGATGACGACGCCCTCCACGCCCTGTTCGAGCGCGTAGATGCAGGTCTCGACCTTCGGGATCATGCCGCCGGAGATGGTGCCGTCGGCGATCAGCTTTCGCGCGTCCTTCACCGACAATTGCGGGATCAGCTTCTTCGACTTGTCGAGCACGCCGGGCACGTCGGTGAGCAGCAGCAGGCGCTTGGCCTTCAGCGCGCCGGCCACCGCACCGGCAAAGGTGTCGGCGTTGATGTTCAGCGTCTGGCCTTCCTTGGAGGTCGCGAGCGGCGCCAGCACCGGGATCAGCTCGTAGCCGATCAGCTGGTTGAGCAGCGTGAGGTCGACCTTCTCGGGGTCGCCGACGAAGCCGAGATCGACCGCCTTCTCGATATGCGAGCCCGGATCGACGATGGTGCGCGTCGTCTTGGTCGCCTTCACCATGTTGCCGTCCTTGCCGGACAGCCCGACGGCCTTGCCGCCGGCCTCGTTGATGTAGCCGACGATCTGCTTGTTGACGGAGCCGGCCAGCACCATCTCGACGATCTCGATGGTCGCGGCGTCGGTGATGCGCAGGCCCGCGGCGAATTCCGAGACGATGCCGAGGCGCTTGAGCATGGTCGCGATCTGCGGCCCGCCGCCATGCACCACCACCGGGTTGATCGCGGTCTGCTCCAGCAGCACGATGTCGCGGGCAAAGTTCTTCGCGGTCTCCTCGTCGCCCATGGCATGGCCGCCATATTTGATGACGATGGTTTCCTCGTCATACTGCTGCATGTGCGGCAGCGCTTCGGACAGGATGCGGGCCTGGTCGAGCGGGGAGATGTCGGTCATGTCACGGTCTCGCTGGCGGGTCGGTCGGTGCGCGTTCTATCTGATTGGCGGGGGCAGCGCAAAGTGTGGTGTTTGCTCTTACCCCTCCAGGGGAGGGTAAGAACGAGCCGCTACTTCCGCGGCAACACCGCCGCGAGCGTCACGGCCAGCCAGCTCGCGATCATCACCGTCCCGCCGGTCGGTGCCGCCATGGGAAACAGCGATTGCCCGGCATATTGCCGCAAGGTGAGGTCGCCCGCGAACAGCGCTGCGCCGATCACGAAGCCAACCGTCGCAACAAGACCAATTCCGCCGTGCAGAAGGCCGCGCGTGAGCAACCCCATCGCCGCAAGTATGGCAGTTGCATGAAACAGCAGCATGGCGCTGGCGGAGGCAAGGCGGCCAGCGTCCGCGCCGTGGGCGGATGCGGCGGCCAGCGCGACGCCGGCGGCGCCCATCAAGCCGGCAAGCCCGATCAGCAGGCGATGCGCCAGCATCACGAGCTCCGCTCGTCCAGCAGCTTCGCCATCGCGGCGCGCAAGCTCTCCATGCCGGTCGAGCTGCGCGAGGAGGTCGCGAGCACATTGGGGAACGCGGCCGGATGTTTGGCCAGCGCGGCCTCGGTCTCGGCAATGCGCGATTGCAGCTCGGAGGCCTTCACCTGGTCGGCCTTGGTCAGCACGATCTGGTAGCTGACGGCGGAGCGGTCGAGCGTCTTCAGGATCTCGAGATCGACGTCCTTGAGCCCATGCCGCGCGTCGATCAGCACGTAGACGCGCGCGAGGCTGGCGCGGCCCAGCAGGAATTTGTGGATCAGCTCGGTCCAGGACGCCACCTGGCTCTTCGGCGCCTTGGCATAGCCATAGCCGGGCATGTCGACGAGACGCAGGTCCTTCTTCCCGGGGACCTCGAAGAAGATCAGCTCCTGGGTGCGGCCCGGCGTATGCGAGGTGCGCGCCAGCGCGTTGCGTCCCGTGAGCGCGTTGATCAGGCTGGACTTGCCGACATTGGAGCGGCCGGCAAAGGCGATCTCGAGCCCGTCCATCGGCGGCAGCGTCGCAATCGACGGCGAGGCCCAGATGAACTGCCAGTCGCGCGCGAACAATTTGCGCCCGGCCTCGATCAGCTTCGCATCTTTGTCGTCGGTCATGCGAAGCTCTTTGCTTGCACCGTCATTCCGGGATGGTCCGAAGGACCAGACCCGGAATCTCGAGATTCCGGGTTCGATGCTTCGCATCGCCCCGGAATGACGGAGTGTGAGACTTACGTCGCCTTCTTCGCGAACGTCGCCTTGAGATTATCGAATAACTCCACCTTCACGCCGTTGCGGCGCATGATGAAGCTCTGCTGGATCACCGAGAGCAAATTGTTCCAGGCCCAGTAGATCACGAGACCCGCCGGGAAGCCCGCCAGCATGAAGGTGAAGATCAGCGGCATCCAGTTGAAGATGATCTGCTGCGTCGGATCCGGCGGCGTCGGGTTCAGCTTCATCTGGAACCACATCGTGATGCCCATGATGATCGGCCAGATGCCGAGCGCGAGGTAGTGGCCGAACACCGGGATCGTGGTCGGATCGAACGGGATCAGCCCGAACAGGTTGAACAGGTTGGTCGGATCCGGCGCGGAGAGGTCCTTGATCCAGCCGTAGAACGGCGCGTGCCGCATCTCGATGGTGACGAACAGCACCTTGTAGAGCGAGAAGAACACCGGGATCTGGATCACCACGGGAAGACAGCCGGCGACCGGGTTGATCTTCTCCTTGCGGTAGATCTCCATCATCTCCTGCTGCTGCTTCACCTTGTCGTCGGGATAGCGCTCCTTGAGCGCCTGCAGCTGCGGCTGGATCGACTTCATCTTCGCCATCGAGGCGTAGGACTTGTTCGCCAACGGGAAGAACAACAGCTTCACGATCACGGTCACGAGCAGGATCGAGATGCCGAAATTGCCGAAGAAGCGGTAGAAGAAGTCGAGGCCGAGGAACATCGGCTTGGTGATGAAGTAGAACCAGCCCCAGTCGATCAAGAGATCGAAGTGGTTCAGCCCCAGCTCCTTGTTGTAGCCGCCGAGGCCGGCGAACGGGAACACGCCGACGACGCCGGCTTCCTTGGCGCCGGCAAACAGGCGCGCATTCGCGGTCGCCGTGCCGCCGATCGCGACGGTGACGGGATCGAGCAGGTAGTCGGTCTGATAGCCCCGGATGTTGTTGGCGAGGGTCGATGAAAAGGTCGCCTGGAGCTGGGCATTGGTGTCGGGAAGCAGCGCCGAGGCCCAGTACTTGTCGGTGATGCCGAGCCAGCCATTGGTGGCCTTGAAGTCGACCTTCTTGGCTTCGTCGATCTTCTTGTAAGCGTATTCCTGCAGGCCGTGCTCGCCGAGATAGCCGATCAGGCCTTCATGCAGGATGTAATAGCCCGAGACCTGCGGCGTGCCGTGGCGCGAGATCAGCGCATAAGGGTAGAGCGTGACCGGCGCGTTGCCGACATTGCTCACCTCGTCCTTGACGGTGAAGAGATAATGGTCGTCGACCGAGATGGTGCGGCGGAAGGTGAGGCCCTCGCCATTGTCATACTTCAGCACCACCGGCGTCGACGGCGTCAGGCTGCCGCTGCCGTCTTGCTGCCATACGGTGGTCTTGTCGGGCATCTTAGCCGTCACGCCCGTTGCGGCCACCCAGCCGAACTCGGCGTAATACGGCTCCGCCGTGCCCGAGGGCGAATAGAGGATGATCGGCGGCGACTTCGGGTCGACCGTTTCGCGGAATTGCACCAGCGCAATGTCGTCGATGCGGCCGCCCTTCAGCGAGATGCTGCCGGCGATCCGCGGGGTGTCGATCTTGACGCGCGGGCTGGCCGCGATCGCGGCATCGCGGGAAACGACCGGCTGGGCCTGCTGGCTCGCGCCCGGCGTCGAGGGCTGCGCGGTACCGCCCGCCTGCGGCGTGGTGCCCGGCGTTGCCGACGCGGTCGGCTGCGGCGTGGTCTTCTGCAGCTCGGCCTGCGCCTGCTGCTGGGCGCGCTGCTTCTCCATCTGCGGCACGTTGTAGAAATACTGCCAGGCGATCAGGACGAGGCCCGACAGAATGACGGCGAGGATGGTATTGCGATTGTCGGTCATCTCTAATGTCTCGTCATCAATCCGGTTTGCGGCTGGCAGGGGCAGCGCCCGGCTTTTCGCCGCGCCCCTTCGCAGGTCCCTTGTGAGACCCCTTGGCCGTATGCCGCGCGGGCTTCGAGAAGGCTATGCGCAGATCGTCGAGCATGGTGGCGAAGTCGCGCGAGAGCGCGTCCCTTCGGCCGACCAGTACATAGTCATGATGGGGCTGCATCGACACCGGATCGAGCCGCTTCACCAATTCGCGAAGCCGGCGCCGGATGCGATTGCGCTCGGGGGCGTTACCGTTCTTCTTGGTGACGGTGAAACCGATCCGGATCGGGCCAAAATCGTCGCGGCGGCGGCTTTGCAGGACGAACGCGGGACTATTCACCCGCGCGCCATTGGCAACGGCGAGGAAATCCGCCCGCTGCCTCAGCCGATCCATGATGAAATCCCAAAAAGGGGGTCCGGCTCAGGCGCTCAGACGCTTGCGGCCGCGGGCACGGCGGGCGGCGAGAACCTTGCGGCCGCCGGCAGTGGCGAGGCGGGCACGGAAGCCGTGACGGCGCTTGCGCACCAGTTTGCTGGGTTGATAAGTCCGCTTCACGGGTTTTTCTCCGCTGACCGGGCAATTTGCCTGTAGAATTGATGGTAAAGTCCGGAAGATGCGGCCCAAAACGGGCCCTTTTCGGCCCCAAGAGAGCCGCTCCCGGCGTCACACCGGGTCATCGCGGACAATTCGCGCGGCTTATATGCGAGCGCCCCCTTTTCGTCAACGCCGCACAAGCGCACGATTCCGGTGAATATCGCTGTTTGTGCGGGGTTTTTAACCCGTGAGGTAGCGACTCGCCGGATCAGCACCTACATCCCACCTCGGCATATTAGCGATCCGTAATTTGACCGGGCCGGGGGCGGGCCGCATCCTTCATCCGCCAGATCGTTCACCGGGCAAGTCAGCGAGGGCGAATTACGTGGCAGAGACAGACCTCCAGCCGATCCAGGATACGGATCAGCAGGATCCGCCCGCGGCGCGGCCGCGCGGGCCTGCGGGGCTTGGGCTGTCGGGCAAGCTGCTGCTGCTCACCGTCCCCCTGGTGATGATCGCTGCGATCCTGCTCTACGTGCCCGCCATCGCCAACTTCTGGGTCAACCGGCTCAACGACCGCGTCGCGGCCGCCAACACGGCGGCGCTGGTGCTCGATGCCGCACCGCTCGGCATGGTCCCCGATTCGCTGTCGCGCGAGATATTGAAGAGCATCAATGCCCGCGCCGTCGCCATCAAGATGGGCCAGCAGCGCCGGCTGCTCGCCAGCGACAATCTGCCTGCTACGATCGGGCACGACGTCGATCTGCGCGACATGACCGTGTGGGAGGCGATCACCGGCTCGTTCCAGATGATGCTGGAGACCGGCAACCAGGCCATTCGCATCGTCGGCCCCGGCGTCGGCAACGCCCAGTTCGTCGAGATCGTGACCGACGAATTGCCGTTGCGGCAGGCGATGTACCGCTTCTCCCGCAATGTCGTCGTGGTTGCCCTGATCATCGGCGTCCTGACCGCGGGCCTCGTCTATCTCGCGCTCCATTATCTCTTCGTGCGGCCGATGCGGCGGCTGACCGCGAGCCTGGTCGGCTTCCACGAGAACCCGGAAAGCTCGGCGGGAATCATCGTGCCGAGCCAGCGCAGCGACGAGATCGGCGTCGCCGAGCGCGAATTGTCGGACATGCAGCGCGACCTGATGTCGATGCTGAATCAGAAGAGCCGGCTCGCCGCGCTCGGCCTCGCGGTGTCCAAGATCAACCACGATTTGCGCAATTTGCTGGCGTCGGCCCAGCTCCTGTCGGACCAGCTCGCCAGCGTGCCCGACCCGCGGGTGCAGCGCTTTGCGCCAAAGCTGGTGCGCTCGCTCGAGCGCGCCATCGCCTTCTGCCAGTCGACGCTGTCCTATGGCCGTGCCCAGGAGGCCGCGCCCGATCGCCGCATGATCCTGATCGAGCCTGTGGTGCTGGAGGTGCGAGAGACCGCCGGCCTTGCCAGCGATGCCTCGATCGCCTGGGTCGCCGCGATCGAGCGCGGGCTCGCGATCGATGCCGATCCCGACCAGCTGTTCCGCGTGCTGCTCAACCTCGTCCGCAACGCCGCCCAGGCGCTGGAAAGCCACGCGACCGGTGACGGCGGGGCGCAGCAGATCCGGATCACCGGCAAACGCGAGGGGGCCGTCGCCATCCTGGAGGTCTCCGACACCGGCCCCGGCGTGCCCCAGAAGACGCGGGAGCACCTGTTCGAGGCGTTCCAGACCTCCGGCCGCCCCGGCGGCAGCGGGCTGGGCCTCGCCATCGCCGCCGAGCTCGTCCGCGCCCATGGCGGCGAGATTCATCTGGTCGAAGGCACCATCGGCGCCACCTTCCGGATCGTCATCCCCGACCGTCCCGTGGAACTCCTCTCCATCCGCAACGAGCGGCAGAGGGCGTAGGTCGGCCAAAGGCCGACTGAACCCGTCATTCCGGGGCGGCGCAAAGCGCCGAACCCGGAATCCAGAGGTTTTAGGCACGAGATTCCGCACTTCCAGCTTCGCGAGCCCCGGAATGACCGGGTGGAGATCGTCATCTCCATGCAAAATCTCCCCATCCCGGACCTTGCCAATCGGGACAAGAGCGGTTAGTCAGAGCGCTCTTTCGCACCCCTCCGGCGCTGTCCGGAGGCTGCGTGTGGGCTAAAGCCTGCACTATCAGCGAAAAACGCGCCCGTAGCTCAGCTGGATAGAGCATCAGACTACGAATCTGAGGGTCGGACGTTCGAATCGTTCCGGGCGCGCCATTTTTATCTTGCCTCTGAGCGGTCGGTAGCGCTCCCCTCGGCATGGTTCCCCCTGGTGCTGTTTAGGACCTTGGTTCCCTCTGCTGCTGCTTAGGACCTTTAGGGCGCGGCGAGCGTTGAGGCGATAGCGCCGGGGCAGGACCGCGAACCCCGGAGTTCGGATCATGAGCACGATCCCTGCGGACCTTGAAAGAAAGTTCGAACAACGGTGGGCCGCCAGATTGGCGCGGTCCATTCCACCGCCATTTGCGCGCCCCGCCTGTCCGATGTGCAAGGCCCAGATGATGCTCGTCAGCATCGAGCCAGAAAGCCCAAGCGTGGACTTGCACATGTTTCGATGCGCTGTCTGCAATCACATACTTACGACCTTCGCAGCGCATGAAGATCCCAGACATTCCAAGGGCCGCTGGCTTCAAGGCGATTTGCGCCCACCGAAGTAACCCGCGCTGCAAGTCGTGACCGAAGGCGAGACGCCGCGGCTGCCGGAAGGTTTCAGGGTCGAGTTCGACAAGGATGGTTGGCGGACTCGCATGAGGCGGCGATATCCTCAAATGCATCCGCCGCTCTGACTGATCTTCACTAATCCGCCGGCCGGCTATGGCATGACCATGTCCGATGACTGGACCAAACGAGCGACGAACATCCTTCGAGAACTTCATGCTGCTGAGACGGAGCTAATCGGCAGGGGTGTTATCCTGACCGACGGCAAGGCGGGGACGATTGATCGCGTCTTCCTTGACGAGGTGCACGGGCTCCGGATCTCGATCGATGGCCACGACGGCAAGTGGCCGATTTCGACTGTGAAGCTTCTAGACTCCGGTTTCACCAGATAGCGCAGACAGGCCGCGGCAACGACCGATCGAGGCTGGGGCGGTCGCAGATTAGTCGCTGGAGCGAGTAATCGGCCATCGCATCACAGCGCTACAGCGAAACAATAGTGCCCATCTTCATCGGCCGTGGCGCGCCATTTCCGCTTCGCTTGCGATGCCGCCAGTCGATGGCGGCCTTTGCTGCGCTTCCTGTGGCTTACGGGATCCTTGCCACGACGTTGGGCCGGTTCTGCCTGAGCCAGGCGACGGCCTCGGGTCCATCGACGACGCACTCGAAGGTTTCCCAGGTTGGATCCTCCAGGGATTCCGATTGCAGTCGCTTCGCGGCATATTCGACGAGATCGTGCAGGCCTTCATATCCTCGTCGGTGCTCGAGCGACTCTGCAATCGTCTTGCTGGTCCATCCTCGTTGGGCCAAATCGATGATGCTCGGAGCATCAGCCTCGCTGAACCACGGCGTGGCATCGAACTCGATGCAGCGGACATTGTCGGCGGTATGACAAGTGGCGTGGATCATTGGATTCCTCCGTCCTGCGCTAAAGCGCGATGAGATTTGGACGAATCGTCATCGCGCTTTAGGTTGTTGTTTGCGCATGATCTTTCCGGAAAACCGCTTCGCACTTTTCCGGATCATGCTTTGGAGCCAAATCGCTCCGGCCACAAAATCGTGCGATTCTGCTAGGCCGAAAGCAGCCGCTGCGCTATGCCGGGACTCTGCGTGAGGAGACCGGCGTGGCGATGGCGAAAGGCGGGGGTGAAGAGGCGGAGAGCGCGCCCCGGCGCGGCCGGCCAAGATCGATCGAGACCACCCACGCGATCCTCGAAAGCGCCTATGCGCTGATGGCGGCCACGGGCCTTGCCACCACCACCATTGATGCGATCGCGCGCCACTCCAGCGTCTCCAAGATGACGATCTACAAATGGTGGCCGTCGCGGGAAGCGCTGCTGATCGACGCCTTCCTCCACCATGCCGCGCAGATGCTGCCGCTGCCGCCCGCGAGCACCGGCACGGCCGCGGCGCGGGCGCGCCGGCACGCCACCGCCTATGCCGAGGCGCTCCAGGGCGAATTCGGCAAGGTCCAGCTCGCCGTCATCTCCGAATGCATCTCCAAGACCGGCTCGGCGGAGCTGTTCTACGCCCGCTACTTACAATTCCGCCGCGACGCGCTGGTGGACATGATCGCCGCGGGCCAGAAGGACGGCAGCATTCTGGCCGAGGGGCTCCCTGAGGATCTCTACGACGCGATCTATGGCAGCCTGTTCTACCGCTACATCTTCGGCATCGCGCCGATCACACCTGGCTACGCGCGCAATCTGGTCGATCTGGTGTTGCGGCCGAAAGGTTAGCCGCGCGCCGGCCGGACCGGCGCCGAGATCTTGTCCGTGCGGTCGCGCTCGGTCATGTCGACCACCGTCTCCATCGGAGCAGTCAATTCATAGACGTAGGAGACGTCAGTGAAGAAGCGCTTGGCGGTGCCCCCCAGCGCCTCGGGCGCGACGCGGTCGAGCAGGATCAGACCGAAATCGGAATCGGGTCGGCGCGTCGCCTCGCTGGTGTTGAACTCCTCCCAGCGGAAATGGAAGACCTCCTCGGGCGCATCGCCCGTCACCGTCCAGTTGGCGGTGATATGCGGATGCTTGCCGACCAGCGACAGGCCCTCGTCGGAATGCGAGGCGAGCTCGAAGAACAGCAGCGACAGGCTCTGCGCGGCGCGCGCGCTGACCGCGATGTCGGGACCGGTGACGGCGATGCGATCGGCATGCGGAATCGCGCGCGCCTCGAACAGGCCCTTCAGCTTGACGCCCTGCCACTGGCTCTCGCTGAGCAGCGAGACCACGTTGGACATGGCGTGGATGCGGCCGATCAGGAGTTCGCGCGCGACGTCGATGTCCGAGCCGTGGCGCAGCGTGCGCGTCACGATCGACTGGATCACGGCCAAGATGTTCTTGACCCGATGATTCAGCTCGTCGATCACGGCGGTCAGGCGGCGCTCGAAGCCGATCCGCACCTGGATCTCCCGGCTGAGCCGCAGATTGTTGTAGGCGACATAGCCGAACAGGCCGCACACCATCGCGGTGATGGCAAAACCGATCGCCGCCACGATGATCGCGGTCTGCTCGGCGCGGCGCGCCGAATTGGTCTTGGCGTAATAGCCGAGCTGCCAGTCACGGCCGCCGAAGCTGACCGTGCGCGTCGCCGATGGCGCCGGGCCGTCGGCGCCCATGCGTGTGGAGACAATGCCCTGGTCGTTGGCGACGAGCTCGCCGCCTTCCTTGCGCGGATCCCTGAGCGCGACCGAGAACAACGACATGTCGTCATTGGTCAGCATCAGCGTGGCGAGCTCATAGGAGAATGTGACGAACCCGGCCGGCTCCGTTGCCCCCTCGGGAATCACGGGAGCAGCCACGATGACGCCGATCGGGCCGTTCCCGCGCAGCAGCGGCACCGGATCGGAAGCGACCGACCGCTTCTCGATCCTCGCCCGGGCAAGCATCGCGCTGCGCACCGGATCCTGGTCGTAGCTGCGGCCGGGCAGCGCCTTGGTCTCGTCACTGCGCGGCTCGAGGTCCATCAGCACGTCGATCGGATGGGTGAGGCTGCCGGGGGCGAAGGGCTTGTCACTGTAGTCACGGATCTGCGGCTTCGGGAAACCGGCCGCCGCGATCGCCGCCTGGGCCGCAGCGAGCTCGTTCGGCTGAAGCCGGGCAACCCAGCCGGCCACCACGAAATCGGTCTTGAAGGCGTAGATCGCCGAGCGCAGCGGCTCCAGCATGCTGGGCTTGAGCACCGAGGGCGCACGGAACAGGCCTGAGGCGACACGCGCGAGCAGCTCGCGCTCGGTGAGCCGGTCCTGAACCAGGCTGGCATGGACGTCGATCGCGCGCGCGAGCGCGATCCGGTCGAGCGCCAGCTCCTGGTCGTGGACGCGATAGGCCGCAAGCCCGGAAAGCAAAGCTCCGAGCAGAGCGATGAAGCCGATGATGAAACCCAGCCGGACCACGCGACTACTCAGACGGAAGCGGGAGGTCGGCAATTAACACGGAGCATATGAACGCCGCTCGAACGGCCATGTGCCGAAACAGGGTGAACCCCAATGGCGCAGATAATGAAGGAGGAGGCATCAGTACGCAACTTGGGTCGCCTGGAAAGCTTAATCCGCCCGGCCGAGGGTCCGGCCGGGGGTGGAGTTGCCCCGGGCACCGGAGGTATTTAATCGCCGTGTCCGAAATTTGTTCCGCAAGGCACGGCCCTGCCCCAGGCGTTAACGGCGAAAATACGCCTGCGCCAAGTCGTCGCGTCGGTCAGCCCGCCCGTTTCAGCCCGCCTTTGGCCTCGATGAAGCCGACGATGCGGTCGAGCCCCTCGCTCTTCTTCAGGTTGGTCATGACGAAGGGACGCTCACCGCGCATGCGCCTGGCGTCCGTCTCCATCTTCTCCAGGGAGGCGCCGACATGGGGCGCAAGATCGATCTTGTTGATGACCAGAAGGTCGGACCGGGTAATGCCGGGGCCCCCCTTGGACGGGATCTTGTCGCCGGCGGCGACGTCGATGACGTAGATCGTGAGGTCGGCAAGCTCCGGGGAAAAGGTGGCAGCGAGATTGTCGCCGCCGGACTCGATCAGCACGAGGTCGAGGCCCGGGAATTTCGCGCGCATGTCCGCGACCGCTGCGAGGTTCATCGAGGCGTCCTCGCGGATCGCCGTGTGCGGGCAGCCGCCGGTCTCGACGCCGGCGATGCGGTCCGGCGTCAGCGAGCCCGAACGCACCAGGAACTCCGCGTCCCATTTGGTGTAGATGTCGTTGGTGATCGCGGCGATGTCGTAGCGCTCGCGCATGGTCTTGCAGAGCAGGTCCATCAGCGCGGTCTTGCCCGACCCAACCGGGCCGCCGACGCCGACACGCAGGGGGCCGTGAGAAGTCGCCATTGGGATAAATCCTTAGTTCTAGTTTTCAGCGTCGTCCCGGCGAAGGCCGGGACCCATACCGCGAGGTCTTTCGATGATGCACTCTGGCTGACATCTTCCATCCCAACCACCATTGGTGGTTATGGGTCCCGGCCTTCGCCGGGACGACGCCGCGGCAACATCACGCCTCATGACCGGAACAGCCGCGTATATTGCGTCTCGTGCCGCAGGCTGGCGAGATCGGCGCGGAACGTGGCGCTGCCGAGATCATCCAATGTCGCGTTGAGCGCACGATTGGCGGTGGCCGCCACTGCCGCTTCCAGCCGCACCAGCACGCGCTGGCTGTCGGTCTGGCCGAGCGGAATGAGGCGGCTGGCCGCCGAGATCCAGTTCGAGACCAGCGCATGCAGGAAGGCGTGCAGCGTCGGCGCCAGCGGCACGCCGTGCAAGGCTGCGACGACACCGACGGCGACGGGATAGACCAGTGGCGTGCGGCATGCGGCAACCATGGCATCCAGGCCGCCCGCATCCCACGCAGCGCGGGAGATATCGATGAAGGCGCGGCCCTGCGAGACCGTCTCCAGCAACCGCTCGCGCGACGGCACGAAGGCGCTTGCGAGTTCGGCGATGTCGCGCAAGGAGGTCTCCTCGCCCGCCTCCGTGGCGCGATAGGCCTGGACCAGGAAGGTCGCATCGCAAAAGCCCGAACCGTCGCCGAGCATCGCATCGAGCCAGTCGGCCAGCGTCGCGACGTCCACGATGTCGCCCGCTTCGACCGCCCATTCGATGCCGCTGGAATAGGAGAAACCGCCGACGGGGAACGCCGGCGACAGCCAGGTCATCAGCCGGTACAGCGCCGCCGCCTCGCGTTCGGCGAGGTCGCCGGCACCGACAGGCTCATTTCTGGTCATGAGCATGCTTGTGGCCGTGGTGATAGTCGGGATGGTCGCAATGCTCGTCGTGATGATGGTGGTGCTCGTGGCCATGGTCATGCGCGGCATGATCATGATGATGGTCATGGCCGTGATGATCATGGTGATCGTGACCATGATCGTGATGATGGCCGTGATCGTGATGTGCATGGCCATGGTGCGCATGGTCGTCGTGCCCATGCGCGTGCCCGGCATCGGCATAGGCGCCGCCTTCGGGATCGAACGGCGCCTCGATTTCGATCACACGCGCGCCGAGGCCTTTCACCATGGCCTCGATGACATGGTCGCGGCGGATGCGCAGGCTCTTGGCCATGATCTGCGTCGGCAGGTGGCGGTTGCCGAGATGCCAGCCGACGCGGATGAGGTGGTGCGGATCGCGGCCGCGGATCTCGAGCAGCGGCTCCGGAGCCGCGACCACCTCGACCAGCCTTCCGTCCTCCAGCACCAGCGCATCGCCGCCGCGCAGCGCGACGGCGTTCTCCAGGTCGAGCAGGAATTCGAGGCCGCGCGTGCCCGTCATCGCCATGCGGCGGCGGTGCCGGTCGTCGAAATCGAGCACGACCGTGTCCGCTGGTGCTTCCGTGAAGCGGTGTTGTCCCCTGACCTGCGTCGCCCGGATCATGCGTCTTACCTCTTTACCGTGTCTCGACCTTCTCGGGCGTGATGATTTCGATCTTCGGCGGTGCCGTGAAGCACTTCACCGCGACGCGGCCGAACGTCTTCATGTGCTCCATGGCGCGATGCGGCACCAGCGCCTCGGCATTCTCCCACTGCTCGACGAACACCATCTTGCTGGGATCGGTGACGCTCTCATGCAGATCATAGGCGATGTTGCCGGGCTCTTTCCGCGTCTCCTTGATGCAGGCGGTGGCAGCCGCAATGAATTCGGCGCGCGTCTCGGGCTTGATGGTCAGGGTTGCAACGACGTAGATCACGAGAAATCCTCCCGGCTTTTCTTCTCTGGGTTAGACACCGGGCGGGACATTAGACCAGGCGGGACCGAACGCAAAACCGGAAAAGCCGCCCCCGGACATTCGCCGGGGACATGCGTTGAGGCGCTATTTCAGTACATGAAATAACGCTGCGCCATCGGCAGCACCTCCGCGGGCGCGCAGGTGAGCAGCTCGCCGTCGGCGCGAACCTCATAGGTCTCCGGATCGACCTCGATATTGGGCGTCGCGTCGTTGTGGATCATGCTCTTCTTGGAGATTTTCCCGCGGGTGTTCTGGACCGCATAGAGCTTCTTCTCGATGCCCAGCTTGCGCGCGAGGCCACCGGTCACCGCGGCCTTGGAGGTGAACACCACCGAGGATTCCGTGCGCGCCTTGCCGAAGGCGCCGAACATCGGCTGGTAGTGCACCGGCTGCGGCGTCGGGATCGAGGCGTTGGGATCGCCCATGGGCGCCGCGACGATCGTACCGCCCTTGACGACGCAGTCCGGCTTGACGCCGAAGAAGGCCGGCGACCACAGCACGAGATCGGCGAGCTTGCCCTTCTCGACCGAGCCGATCAGTTTTGATACGCCGTGCGCGATCGCGGGGTTGATGGTGTACTTGGCGATGTAGCGCTTGACGCGAAAATTGTCGTTGTCCTTGCCCTTGTCCTGCGGCAACGACCCGCGCTGCTTCTTCATCTTGTCCGCGGTCTGCCAGGTGCGGATGATGACCTCGCCGAGGCGTCCCATGGCCTGCGAGTCCGAGGACATCATCGAGAGCGCGCCGAGATCGTGCAGGATGTCTTCGGCCGCGATCGTCTCCTTGCGGATGCGGCTTTCCGCGAACGCCAGATCTTCCGCAATCGAGGGATCGAGGTGGTGGCACACCATCAGCATGTCGAGATGCTCGTCGATGGTGTTGCGCGTGAAGGGGCGGGTCGGGTTGGTCGAGGACGGCAGCACGTTCTTCAGCCCGGCGACCTTGATGATGTCAGGGGCGTGGCCGCCGCCGGCGCCTTCGGTGTGGAAGGCGTGGATGGTGCGGCCCTTGAACGCCTTGATGGTGTCCTCGACGAAACCGGATTCGTTCAACGTGTCGGAGTGCAGCATGACCTGGACATCATAATCGTCGGCAACCGACAGGCAGTTGTCGATCGCGGCCGGCGTGGTGCCCCAGTCCTCGTGCAGCTTCAGCGCGCAGGCGCCGCCCTTGATCATCTCGACCAGCGCGGCGGGCCGCGAGGCGTTGCCCTTGCCGGAAATGCCGAGATTGACCGGGAAAGCGTCGAACGACTGGATCATCCGGCCCATGTGCCACGGCCCCGGCGTGCAGGTCGTGGCGAAGGTGCCGTGCGACGGGCCCGTGCCGCCGCCCAGCATCGAGGTGACACCCGACATCAGGGCGTGCTCGATCTGCTGCGGGCAGATGAAATGGATGTGGCTGTCGAAGCCTCCGGCCGTGAGGATTTTTCCTTCACCCGCGATCACGTCGGTGCCGGGTCCGATGACGATGGTGACGCCGGGCTGGATGTCGGGATTGCCGGCCTTGCCGATCGCGGAGATCATTCCGTCCTTGATGGCGACGTCGGCCTTCACGATGCCCCAGTGATCGACGATCAGCGCATTGGTGATGACCGTGTCGGCCGCGCCCTGCTTGTTGGTGACCTGCGATTGCCCCATGCCGTCGCGGATCACCTTGCCGCCACCGAACTTCACTTCTTCACCGTACGTGGTGAAATCCTTCTCGACCTCGATGATGAGGTCGGTATCGGCCAGCCTGACCCTGTCGCCGGTGGTCGGGCCGAACATGTCGGCATAGACGGAACGCTTTATTTTGACGGACATCACAAGCCCCGTTTGCGATTGAACTGTTGGCTACTCACAGCAAAGCCCTCGCTGCTTTCACGGCATCGTCGAATTTCGTATCGAGCCATGTGTTGCCGCCGCGGCAACCCGCAACGACCTGCTCTGCCCAGCCGCTGTAGTCGGCGAGATCGTCGCGTTCTTCAGCCGTCGGATCGGAATGAATGCGCGCGCCGATATTGCTGATCTTGTCGGCGATCTTGATCAGCTTGGCCCCAGGGGATTTATGCGGAGCGTCCTCGATCTGCTTCTGCCGTCGCTCTGCCTTGGGCAGGCTCATGTCGTCGGTGCATTCGACGACGAGGGACGCGACACGCTCGGAGAATGTCTGCGCGAGCTCCTTGCGCGTGGTGTCGGTGTCCTCGATCGTGTCGTGCAGCCAGCCGGCCGCGACCAGCTCGGCATCGGCGCCGTCGGTCGCGGCAGCGAGCAGGTTCGCGACCTCGGCGAGGTGATTGATATAGGGCTCGTTGCCGCGCCCCTTGCGCGCCATCCCGTTGTGGCGGTGCGCGGCGAGGTCGGCAGCTTCGGAGACGAGGCGGATTGGGGACAGCATGCTTATGCCTCCTCCAGACAGTTGGACGCACTGCGAACATGCCACATCATTCCCGTCGGAGTGCGCAGCATACCCCTCTCCCCAACCCTCCCCCGCAAGGGGGGAGGGAGCCTGACCGGTGTGCTCACCTCACTGTAAATCACGGCTTGCCTTCCGGCTTCAGCAAAAGCTCACAGCTTCCCCATCACGTCGCCGCGGAAGCCATAGATCGTCTTCTTGCCGCCAAGCGCGACGAGCTGGACGTCGCGGGTCTGGCCGGGCTCGAAGCGGACGGCGGTGCCGGCGGCGATGTCGAGGCGCATGCCGCGCGCTTTCTTGCGGTCGAACTTCAGCGCGGGGTTGGTCTCGAAGAAATGGTAGTGCGAGCCGACCTGGATCGGACGGTCGCCGGTATTGGCCACCGTCAGCGTCACGGTCTTGCGGCCGGCATTGAGCTCGATCTCGCCGTCCTGGATGAAGAGTTCGCCGGGGATCATGCTCTGCTCCTACCTGATCGGCTGGTGCACGGTGACGAGCTTGGTGCCGTCGGGAAAGGTCGCTTCGACCTGGATGTCGTGGATCATCTCGGGAATTCCGGCCATTACCTGGTCGCGAGTCAAAACCTGCGCGCCGGATTGCATCAACTCGGCGACGGTGCGGCCGTCGCGCGCGCCCTCGAGGATGAAGTCGGAGATGATCGCGATCGCCTCGGGATGGTTGAGCTTGACGCCGCGGTCCAGCCTGCGGCGCGCCACGATCGCCGCCATCGAGATCAGAAGCTTGTCCTTTTCGCGGGGAGACAGGTTCATGCGAAATCTCTTCCGTTCAACACGTCAATTCAGCCAGTCATCAGTTCAGCCAGAGCCGCGGCAGCGCCGCACCGGTGCGCGCCAGCACGGCCATCATGTCGGCGCGCAAACGCGCCGCATCTTGGGCACAGAACCGCGCCATTGCAAAGCCATTCCATGCGGAGATTCCGACCTCTCCGGAGAAAGACTCCGACGCCTCCCGGATGCGCTCGACCAGGGCCTCGTCACCGGGCACGATCAGGGCCGTGCCGATCGCCGCGCCACCTTTGGCCACGGCTGATCGCGCGAGCTTTGCGCCGACATTGCCGTCGAGCCGGACCGTCTCGGCAAACACCAATCTGCCGCCACGGCGCATCCGCCAGCAATCGACGAACTCGCCCTGCTCCATCCGCTCGCCCATGGCAGTGCGGCCGAATACGACAATCTCGCAAAGCAGGAGCGAGGCCGCCTCGTCGAGCTCGATGTCGAAGCGGCGCTGTACGCGGGCGCGGTCGAACAGGATGGTCTCCTGCGGCAGCCAGGACAGATGCGCCCCCGGACCAACCTTCAAAGCGATATTGAGCTGCGCCGCGGGCCCCGGCGCGCGATAGACCTTTTCGGCGGCCGCCGTGGTCAGCGTCAGCCGCGCGCGATCCGCCGCCGATATCTCGATGTCGAAGCGATCGCCGCCGGCAACGCCGCCGGCCGTGTTGACGAACACGCCTGATAGTCCCTGATCTTCCGGCGAGGGAAAGCGGACGCGGAGCGAACCGGATTCATGCAAGGCGCCGCGCCGCGTCACGCCATCGCGCGCATGCACGTCGAAGCGCACCGCGCCGCGGGCGCGATTGGCTTCGAAAATCGTGGACGTGGCTGACAGCTCGCTGCGCATCCGTCTCCCCAGCCGGTCGCGGCAGGATTTTCCGGCTTACAGCGCCATCTGGCGGCTGATCTCGCCGGGATCGAGGTTGGAGCGGTCGCAGGTGAATTTCACCGCGCCGCGATCCATCACCGCGAAACTGTCGCCGAGTTCGCAGGCAAAGTCGAGATATTGTTCGACCAGCACGATGGCGATGTTGCCGAGGTTGCGCAAATACGAGATAGCGCGGCCGATGTCCTTGATGATCGAGGGCTGGATGCCCTCGGTCGGCTCGTCGAGCAGAAGCAGTTTCGGCCGCATCACCAGCGCGCGGCCGATCGCGAGCTGCTGCTGCTGGCCGCCGGAGAGGTCGCCGCCGCGCCGGCCGAGCATGGATTGCAGCACCGGAAACAGCGAGAAGACGTCGTCCGGAATGTGCTTGTCCTCGCGCTTGAGCGGACCGAATCCGGTCTTGAGGTTCTCCTCGACCGTCAGCAACGGAAAGATCTCGCGGCCCTGCGGCACGAAGCCGATGCCCTTGCGCGCCCGCTCGTAGGGCTTGAGGCCCGTGATGTCGTTGCCGTCGAACACGATCGCGCCCGAGGAGATCGGATATTGCCCGACCATGGCACGCAGCAGCGAGGTCTTGCCCACGCCGTTGCGCCCGAGCACGCAGGTCACCTTGCCGGGCTCGGCCGAGATCGAGACGCCGCGTAGCGCCTGCGCCGCGCCGTAGAACAGGTTGATGTCCTTGACCTCAAGCATCGCTCAGCGTCCCAGATAGACTTCGATGACCCGCTCGTTGGACGAGACCTGGTCGATGGTTCCTTCCGCCAGCACCGTGCCTTCGTGCAGGCAGGTGACCTTGACGCCGAGCTCGCGCACGAACGTCATGTCGTGCTCGACCACCATGACGGTGTGGGTCTTGTTGATCTCTTTCAAGAGCTCGGCGGTCAGATGCGTCTCGACGTCGGTCATGCCCGCGACGGGCTCGTCGACGAGGAGCAGCTTCGGATCCTGCGCCAGCAGCATGCCGATCTCGAGCCATTGCTTCTGGCCATGGCTGAGGCTGCCGGCGAGACGGTTGCGGGCTTCGGTGAGGCGGATCGTCTCCAGCACCTTGTCGATACGCTCGGACTCCGCCTTGCTGCCGCGCCAGAACAGCGTGCCGCGGACCGAGTGGTCGACATTGAGCGCCAGCAGCAGATTGTCCTGCACGGTCTGGCTCTCGAACACGGTCGGCTTCTGGAATTTGCGGCCGATGCCGAGCTCCGCGATGCGGGTCTCGTCGAGCCGCGTCAAATCCGTGACGCCGTCGAACAGCACGGTGCCCTCATCGGGCTTGGTCTTGCCGGTGATGATGTCCATCATCGTGGTCTTGCCGGCGCCATTCGGGCCGATGATGGCGCGCATCTCGCCGGGCTCGAGCGTCAGCGACAGATTGTTGATGGCGTGGAAGCCGTCGAAGGAGACGTGCACGCCGTCCAGGTAAAGCATCGCGGAGGTCGCGCGGGTGTCCATGACGTTCATGACCGCTTACTCCGCCATCTTGGGTTCGGTGACGCCGTCTTCGGCTGCGGCGCTCACTGTGGTCGCGGCGGCGCGTTTCTCCCTAGACGAGGCCCACCAGGCATTGAAGGTCCCGACGATGCCCTTGGGCAGCAGCAGCGTCACCAGGATGAACAGCGCGCCCAGCATGAACAGCCAGTACGGCGCCAGCATGCCCGAGGTGAAGAACGTCTTGGCGTAGTTGACGACGACGGCGCCGAGCGCGGCGCCGACCAGCGTGCCGCGGCCGCCGACCGCGACCCAGATCACCGCCTCGATCGAATTGCCCGGCGCGAACTCGGATGGATTGATGATGCCAACCTGCGGCACGTAGAGCGCGCCGGCGACGCCAGCCATGCAGGCCGACACCGTGAACACGAACAGCTTGTAGGATTCGACGCGGTAGCCGAGGAAGCGCGTGCGCGACTCCGCGTCACGCACCGCGATCAGCACCTTGCCGAGCTTGGAGGAGACGATGGCGCGGCAGATCAGGAAGCCGATGATCAGTGCCAGACAGCTCAGCGCGAACAGCGCGGCGCGCGTCCCCTCCGCCTGCACGTTGAAGCCCAGGATATCCTTGAAGTCGGTCAGGCCGTTATTGCCGCCAAAGCCGAAATCGTTGCGGAAGAAGGCGAGCAGCAGCGCGTAGGTCATCGCCTGCGTGATGATCGACAGATACACGCCGGTGACGCGGGAGCGGAAGGCGAGCCAGCCGAAGCAGAAGGCGAGCAGGCCGGGCACGACCAGCACCATCAGCGCCGCGAACCAGAACATGTCGAAGCCGTACCAGTACCAGGGCAGCTTCTGCCAGTTCAGGAACACCATGAAGTCGGGCAGGATCGGATTGCCGTAGACGCCGCGGGTGCCGATCTGCCGCATCAGGTACATGCCCATGGCGTAGCCGCCGAGCGCGAAGAAGGCGCCGTGGCCGAGCGAGAGAATGCCGCAATAGCCCCAGATCAGGTCGATCGAAAGCGCCAGGATGGCGTAGCAGACGTACTTGCCCCAAAGCGCGACCAGATAGGTCGGCACCTGCAGGAACGAGCCCGCGGGCAGCAGCAGGTTGGACAGCGGGATCAGCACGCCCAGCGCGGCGACAACAAGCAGGAAGATCGTCGCGCCGCGGTCCAGC
Organism: Bradyrhizobium liaoningense; assembly: GCF_018130825.1. GTDB lineage: Bacteria > Pseudomonadota > Alphaproteobacteria > Rhizobiales > Xanthobacteraceae > Bradyrhizobium > Bradyrhizobium liaoningense_B. The sequence continues at coordinate 655,168 of NZ_JAFCJS010000003.1, forward strand.
GATCGCGTCAGCATGTGAGGGGTCATGCTTCCACCGCACGGCCCTTGAGCGCGAACAGGCCGCGCGGCCGCTTTTGAATGAACAGGATGATGAGAACGAGGATGGCGATCTTGCCGAGCACCGCGCCGGCGACCGGCTCCAGGAACTTGTTGGCGATGCCGAGCGTGAAGGCGCCCACGAGGGTCCCCCAGAGATTACCCACACCGCCGAACACCACGACCATGAAGCTGTCGATGATGTAGCTCTGGCCGAGATTGGGGCTGACATTGTCGATCTGCGACAGCGCCACGCCGGCGATGCCGGCAATGCCCGAGCCGAGACCGAAGGTCAGCGCGTCGACGCGCGAGGTGGCGATGCCCATCGAGGCCGCCATGCGGCGGTTCTGCGTCACCGCGCGCATCTCGAGACCGAGCGCAGTGTAGCGCAGCATCGCCAGCAGGATCGCGAACACGGCCAACGTGAAGCAGAGGATCCAGAGCCGGTTATAGGTGATGGTGATTTGGCCGAGCTCAAACGCGCCGCTCATCCAGGAGGGATTGCCGACCTCGCGATTGGTCGGGCCGAACATGGTGCGCACCGCCTGCTGCAGCACCAGCGACAGGCCCCAGGTCGCCAGCAGCGTCTCCAGCGGACGGCCATAGAGAAAGCGGATGATGCTGCGCTCGATCAGCACGCCGATCGCTCCGGCGACGAGGAAGGCGAGCGGCACGGCGATCAGCAGCGAATAGTCGAACAGACCGGGATAGCGGGTGCGGATCACCTCCTGCACCACGAAGGTGGTGTAGGCCCCGATCATCACCATCTCGCCATGGGCCATGTTGATGACGCCCATCACGCCGAAGGTGATGGCGAGCCCGATCGCGGCGAGCAGCAGCACCGAGCCGAGCGAAAGCCCGTACCAGGCGTTCTGCACCGTGGACCAGACTGCGAGCGAAGACTGGATCGAGCTGATTGCACTGGCTGCAGCCTTGGTCACCGAGGCCGGCTGGTCGCCCATGCCGGTGAGCAGCGCCATCGCCTCCTGGTCGCCGCGCGCCTTGAGGGTGGCGACGGCCTCGAGCTTCTCGACCTCCGTGGCATCGGACTTGAACAGCAGGATCGCAGCGCGGGCCTCGCCGAGCGCCGTCTTGACCGACTTGTTGCTTTCCTTGGCGAGCGCGGCATCGACCGCCTCGAGCGCGGTCTCTTCGTGCGACTTGAAGACGGATTGCGCAGCCTGCAGGCGCGTTCCGACGTCCGGCGACTGCAGCGTCAGGCTGCCGAGCGCAGCATCGACGCTGCGACGCAGACGGTTGTTAAGGCGGACCGCGCTCGCACTGTCGGGAACGCTGGCGACGGCCTCGCCGGTCGCGGCATCGATCGACTTGCCGTCGGTGCCGGTGACGTAAATCTTCTTGCTGTCGGGATCAGCCATCAACCGGCCGTCCTGGAGCGCGCTGATGATGGGAAAGGCCAGCTTGTTGCCGCTGCTGGCGATCACGCCGACTGCTTCCTCGGTGTCGGAAAAATCGTCGTTGGCGAATTTGGCGACCGCATCCTCGAACGGACCCGCAAAGGCCGGCAGTGCGAACGCAATCAGAAGCAACGAGAGCAGGAGCGAACAGAGACGGGCGGACAAATTGGCTGGCACTGTGAATGACCCCGGCAGAAATGGGTGGAGAAGGCGGCGGGATCGCCGCCTTCCCCGATCGTGCAATGGAGCGTCAGAGCGGGATCAGGAGCCCGAGCCGAGGCACTTGTTGGTCTTGGTGTTGAAGTTGCCGCACTTCTTGCCGACCCAGTCACCGATCAGGTCCTTGGAGCCGTCGAGCTCCTTCGACCAGGCATCGCCGGCGACGAGGCCCGGGGTCTTCCAGACCACGTCAAACTGGCCGTTGCCCTTGATCTCGCCGATGAACACCGGCTTGGTGATGTGGTGGTTCGGCAGCATCTTCGACACGCCGCCGGTCAGGTTCGGCGCCTCGATGCCGGGAAGCGCATCGATCACCTTGTCCGGATCGGTCGACTTCACCTTCTCGACCGCCTTCACCCACATGTTGAAGCCGATCACGTGCGCTTCCATCGGATCGTTGGTCACGCGCTTCGGGTTCTTGGTGTAGGCCTGCCAGTCCTTGATGAACTTCTCGTTCGATCCGTCCTTGGTCTTGATCGACTCGAAGTAGTTCCAGGCGGCGAGATGGCCGACCAGCGGCTTGGTGTCGATGCCGGCGAGCTCTTCCTCACCCACCGAGAACGCGACCACCGGGATGTCCTTGGCCTTGATGCCCTGGTTGCCGAGCTCCTTGTAGAAGGGAACGTTGGCGTCGCCGTTGATGGTCGAGACCACCGCGGTCTTCTTGCCAGCCGAGCCGAACTTCTTGATGTCGGCCACGATCGTCTGCCAGTCGGAGTGACCGAACGGCGTATAGTTGATCATGATGTCTTCCTGGGCGACACCCTTGGACTTCAGATAGGCTTCCAGGATCTTGTTGGTGGTGCGCGGATAGACGTAGTCGGTGCCCGCGAGCACCCAGCGCTTCACCTTCTCTTCCTTCATCAGATAGTCGACGGCGGGGATCGCCTGCTGGTTCGGCGCCGCACCCGTGTAGAACACGTTGCGCTCGCTCTCCTCGCCCTCGTACTGCACGGGGTAGAACAGGATGTTGTTGAGCTCCTTGAACACCGGGAGCACCGACTTGCGCGACACCGAGGTCCAGCAGCCGAACACGACCGAGACCTTGTCCTTCGTGATCAGCTCGCGCGCCTTCTCGGCGAACAGCGGCCAGTTCGAGGCGGGATCGACGACGACGGCCTCGAGCTTCTTGCCGAGCACGCCGCCCTTCTTGTTCTGCTCGTCGATCAGGAAGAGGATGGTGTCCTTCAGCGTGGTTTCGCTGATGGCCATGGTGCCGGAAAGGGAGTGAAGCACACCGACCTTGATGGTGTCGTCCGCGGCCTTGGCGCCGGTCAATGAGGCCAGACCGAGCATCAGTCCGGCGGTCGCGGCAAGAACGCCGCGGCGGCTAAATGACGCCGCTCTATCGCGAGTGGATTTGGTAAGCATTTGTGTATCATCTCCCTGACGCAGACGTGAAAAAGACGCTGCGAAACGGCCCCACGGCCGCCTGCGATTAACGGAATCGCAAGAACCATGCCATGGGCTGAACACACCCCAACACGTTGTTTTTGTTTATAAATTCAGCAGAAATCAAAGTTTCGCCGCAGTCAGATTGCCCAAAACATGGGCGAACAAAATGTATGCTAATGTGGCAGACAGTTCATTTTTTGAGCAAAATGGCGCCTCTGTCTAAATTTCCGGCATAACTATTTCTGCACCGCAACCGCTGTTTGGGGCCGACTTGCCTTGAAAGCGCCCCCTCAATGTTCCATATGAACAGCCGAGACCTCTTGCGAATCAAGGGGTCGTAGCGAGCCGCGTGTTCTTAAGCCCTCTACGGGCCTCTGGCTTGCCCCATATCATCCAAGCCATCCGACACCCCAAACACGCAGGTGTCTTCTCGACACCCTTTTGCGCGCGCCGCGCTGAATGCGCCGGGCGCCCGCTTTTGACATGGAAAGAACCCATCTTTTGACTTCGTTTCAGAACTTCGGCCTCGCCGAACCCATCGCACGCGCTCTTCGTGAAGAGAATTACGTCACCCCGACCCCGATCCAGGCCCAGACCATCCCGCTGGCACTGACCGGCCGCGACGTCGTCGGCATCGCCCAGACCGGCACCGGCAAGACCGCGTCCTTCGCGCTGCCGATCCTGCACCGCCTGCTCGAGAACCGTATCAAGCCGCAGCCCAAGACCGCCCGCGTCCTGGTGCTGTCGCCGACCCGCGAGCTTTCGGGGCAGATCCTCGACAGCTTCAACGCCTATGGCCGCCACATCCGCCTGTCCTCGACGCTCGCCATCGGCGGCGTTCCGATGGGCCGCCAGGTCCGTGCCCTGATGCAGGGCGTCGACGTGCTCGTCGCCACCCCCGGCCGCCTGCTCGACCTCGTGCAGAGCAACGGATTGAAGCTCTCGAGCGTTGAATTCCTCGTACTCGACGAGGCCGACCGCATGCTCGACATGGGCTTCATCAACGACATCCGCAAAATCGTCGCCAAGCTGCCGATCAAGCGGCAGACGCTGTTCTTCTCGGCCACCATGCCGAAGGACATCGCCGAGCTCGCCGATTCCATGCTGCGGGATCCCGCTCGCGTCGCCGTGACCCCGGTATCCTCGACTGCCGAGCGGATCAACCAGCGCATCCTGCAGGTCGACTTCTCGGCCAAGCCCGCCTTCCTGACCAAGCTGCTGCAGGACGAAGCGATCAACCGCGCGCTGGTCTTCACCCGCACCAAGCACGGCGCCGACAAGGTGGTGAAGACGCTGGCCAAAGCCGGCATCGCCGCCAACGCCATCCACGGCAACAAGTCGCAGAATCACCGCGAGCGCACGCTCGCGCAGTTCCGCTCGGGCGAGATCCGCACCCTGGTCGCCACCGACATCGCCGCCCGCGGCATCGATGTCGACGGCATCAGCCACGTGATCAATTTCGACCTGCCCAACGTGCCCGAGACCTATGTGCACCGCATCGGGCGTACAGCGCGTGCCGGCGCCGACGGCACCGCGATCTCGCTGGTCGCCGGCGGTGAGGAGCTCAGCTATCTCCGCGACATCGAGCGGCTGATCCGCGTGGCGCTGCCGCGCGAGGATCACCGCACCGACGCCGGCCGCCGCGATGCCGGTCCTCCCCCGCAGCAGCAGCGACAGGGCCGGCCGGGCGGCCGCCCGGGCCAGCGTCCGCAGGGCGCACGGCATGGTGACGGACGGCGTGACGACAGGCATGCCGACGGACGCCACCACAGCGCCGGCAGGCACGGCGATGGGCGGCCCGGCGAAGGACGCCATGGCGAGGGCAGACCTGTTGATGGCCGGCCCGGTGAAGGCCACAACGCGTCGAAGGGGTCTCGCCGTCGCCACCGTTCCGGTGGTAAGATGAACTCCTCACCAGCTGATCGGTCGGAACAGCGTCCCGCGCATAGCGCCGGCAAGCCTGATGGAATACAAGGCGTTGCCTTTTTGCGTCGCGAGAGTCGTCCCAACGGCCGACCGAACCGCAATCCTCATTCGCACTAGCCGTCCACGACTGGAGACAACCACATGGCTAAGGAAGAGCTGATCCAGTTCGAAGGACTGGTCACTGAAATCCTCCCCGACGCCCGCTACCGCGTGCAGCTCGACGCCGGACACGAGATCGTCGCCTACACCGCCGGCAAGATGAAGAAGAACCGCATCAAGACGCTCGCGGGCGACCGCGTAACGGTGGAGATGTCGCCTTATGACCTCGAGAAGGGCCGGCTGATTTTCCGTCACAAGGACGAACGTCCTGCAACGGCTGGCGGACCGCCGCGCGGTGGGCCGCAGCGTGGTGGCCAGTTCCGCCGCCGCTAAGCGCCGAGACGTTGATCCGCGCGCAAGCGCGGAAGTAAAATTCCGACCTGTATGCTGATCTGCCGCGCTCACCGCGGCGGATCAAAAATCGTGCACGTCCCGATTGTTTTGAAGCCCTATTTCCAATAAACTGAATTCAATCGATTTTCGGCCGGACGACATTGGCATCCACCGGTACAGCCGGTTCAGACACGCTGACGACCCTTCCAGAATTTCGATCTAACCTGTCCGCGCGAGCGGGCTTTTACATTGTTTATCTGAGAGGGAACTACCCCGTGAGCATGGGAACCGTGAAGTGGTTTAACGCGACCAAGGGCTTCGGCTTCATCCAGCCCGACGATGGCGGCAAGGACGTGTTCGTGCACATCAGCGCCGTCGAGCGCGCCGGCCTCGGTACGCTGCGCGAAGGCCAGAAGATCTCCTACGAGATCGTCGCCGATCGCCGGTCCGGCAAGTCGGCCGCCGACAACCTTCGCTCCGCCGGCTGAGCCCACGGACCTTCGGTCCGGATCAGCTCGATCGAGCAAGTCCAAACGACAACAGAAAAGGCCGTGCGCGACGCACGGCCTTTTTTCATGTTCGAAACAGCGCCCGCGCTCAGTAGGTCGTGCAGGAAGTAGCCGGGCTGTAATAGACGCAGGTCGACTGACGCGGCCTCGTATAGGCGACGTCGCTCAGCGTGATCGCGCTCTTGAGCGCATAGCCGACCGAGGGCGTGTAGGTGTAGCTGACCTCGCTGAAGATCAGATAGGTGCCGCCGATCGCCAGCGTCGTGGGAATCGTGACCAGGGACTTCGCCGTGCGTGGCACCGATCCCTTGCTCCACTGCACATGCGCCTGGAGGGTCGAGGGATCGACATAGAGCTCGGTGATCGTCGCCGTGACCGGCGAAGTGTCGTAAGGCGTCATGATGCCGGTCGAGGCGGCGAAGAAGTTGGTCATGTCGGTATCGCCGACCGACGTCGACTGCGAGGTGAGGTCCGACAGCGTCCGCGCCATCAGCGTCACCTTGCGATCGATCGCCACGGCCGACGAGAACTCGACCGTGCCGAAGAACATCACCAGCATCAGCGGCACGATCACCGCGAATTCGGTGGCCGCGAGACCTCTGCCATCGGCAAGGAATTCGTGCGCGGAAAGACGCGTCACCCGCCAGATTTTCGCAATCGCCTGCATCGTTCCGCCGATCCGTTGGCCTATCGTTTGAGCATGATCTTTTCGGAAAACCGCTGTGCACTTTGCGCTAACGCGGCCCTTCGGGTCCGGATCATGCTCTAGTAGGGTTCGTTCTTGAACGCGGCCGTGGCCACCAGCAGCCGCTTGCTGCCGGTGAGATTGGCGATGTTGTAGCCAAGCCCGGTCACGAACAGCGGCCACTGGTAGAACAGCCGCACCACCACGATGTCGCCGGCGCTGCCCGGGCTGTAGCTCATGCTGGTGTCGAAACTTCCGGCGCCGTCGATGTGGCTCGACAGCGTGACCGCAGAGAAGGACGAGAAGCTCGTGACGTCGACATAGAGCTTGCTGCAATCGAACAGTGCCGGGATCTGGCTGCAGACATAGGTCTTGAACGTCGCCTGCGTGCACGGCGTGCCGACGCCGGACACCGCGCAGGCGGTCACCGAGCCCGATTGCGCCTGCCCGGTCAGCACCACGCGCGCGGAATTCTGCGTGATGGTCTCCAGCACCTGGCTCGCGAAGAACATGAGCGCCGTCTCGATGATGGCGAACAGCAGCGCGAAGAAGATCGGCGCGACCAGCGCGAACTCGACGGCGGCCGAGCCACGGCGGTGGCCGCGAAACCGGCGCAGCGCGGTTCGGAGCGTGAACCTCACGGGTGCAGGCGTTGGCATCGCGTCAAATTTCCCCAGCAGCGGCGATCATCTGCTGCATTCAATAGCCAAAACTGATTGTTTAAGTGTTTCAGGGCGGCCGCGGCCGGCGGAACCCGCCGTTAAGAGGTCGTTAACCAGGGACGACCCGGGACACAGATGACAGCCGGACGGAGAGGGCTGGCGGGCGCAGTTGTCGGGACCGCATCGCACGATCCCGAACCCCTCAATCGAACTTGCTCGTTGGTCTTGTCAGTTGGTGCTGTTAGTTGGTCTTGTTAGTTAGTCTTGGCACCCGCGCCGGCATTGCCGCTGGCATTGTTGCTCAGCGAACCGGCCTGACTCATCGTGGTATTGAAGTAGTTGTCGCTGTCGCCCAGCGTCACGCGACGCTGGCAAAGCGGCACGCAGCTGTAGGACTCGCGCTCAACCCCGCGATAGACGGTGACGAGCCGATCGCTCGGACCTTCGACCTGGATCTGACGGTCGACCAGGATTTCGCCGGTCCGGTCCAGCGCGATGAAATTGGTGGCGCCGTAACCCTTGCCGGTCACGACGATCATGCCGCCGGGCTGGAGCGTGACATCGGCGATCAGGGGATTGCCGACCACGATGGTCGCCACCTTGCCAGGCAGCCGGACCAGCTTGGCCTGGTCGACATTGACGGCGATGGTATCGGCGGTGGATTCGGCGAGGCTCGCAGCCGGCGATGCCAGCACCGCGGCCGCAACCAGAAGACAGACGCGCGCATGGCGGCGCAGCAGTTGTTTACGCATACTCTTACCCCCGGGACGTCACAAACCGGCAGAAGCGATCACATAACAGCGGAGCCGGTGCCCGACCCCGCTAACCTGCCCTCAATTCGTGAACGTTCCGCAAATTCGCCTTCTATTGTTTGAACGGACTGACGATTTAGCGCTCTGGCACGCCCTAGCGGCGGAACGGATAGGCAAGCTGCCCTCCGATTTCCTTCGGCATGGTCGCTTCGTCCTTGCCGTAGTCCTGCGGCAGCTTCCCCTCCGGCATGCGGAAGGTGCCGAACAGCACGTCCCAGATCGGGAACGTCCCGGCGAAATTGGTGTCGCCGCCGTCCTCGAGCGGGGTGTGGTGCCAGCGGTGGAATACCGGCGTCGCCAAGACATATTTGAACGGCCCGAAGGTCCAGTTCAGGTTGGCGTGCACGAAGGCCGAATGGAAGGTCGTGAACGGGGAGACCCAGATCATGACGTTCGGGGAGATGCCGGCCATCAACAGCACGACGTCGACGCCGATGGTGCCGAGCACGAGATTGACGGGATGGAAGCGGGCCGCCGAAATCCAGCTGATCTCTTCCGAAGAGTGATGGATCGCGTGGTACTTCCAGAACTCGCCGCCATGGAAGAGCCGGTGCAGCCAGTACAGCATGAAGTCCGACAGCACCAGGAACAGCGCGGCCTGCACCCAGAGCGGCAATTGCGCCAGCGGGCCGTGGCCGTTGTCGTAGAAGGCGATGAGATCGTCGGCGTCATGGATGTTGAAGAAGACGCCCGCTCCGACGATCAAGAGCCCGATGCGCATGGTGCGGGCAAACACCGGCACGAAGAACCAGTAGCAGATGTCGGTGACGATCTCCCGCTTGCGCCACCACGGCACGCCGGGATTGCAGGCCCAGAAATGCTCGAGCACCGTGAAGACCAGCGCGAGCACGAAGGTGACGGGGACCACCTTCGCGATGGTATCGCCGAGCATCAGGGCGACTTGCATGGGCAGGCTCGACATCGTCGCCTCTCTTCGGAATTGCTGATCCTCCTACGCCTACTCCGCGAAATTTAAGGGAGGGTGAAGCCGGCGGCGCAGTTGCCGTGCGTCCGGAACCGGAGTGAATTTCGATAGGTGCCTTAAGGTGAAATTCACTCTGGGCAAAAGCATCGCGCAGGAATTGGGTTTACACGATCGAATTAACTCTACCGAAAGAGCTCGGCTCTCATGGTCATCACGTCAACGACAGCGCCGAACGAGGCGATCACACCCAAGATGGAGTTTGTTCATGAAGAACTTGATTGCGCGTTTCGCGAAGGATGAATCCGGCGCCACCGCCATCGAATACGGCCTGATCGCCGCCGGCATCGCGCTGGCCATCATCACCGTCGTCAACAATCTCGGCAGCACGCTGAACACCAAGTTCGGCTCGATCAGCAGCTCGCTGAAGTAAGCGACCGACCAACGACGGCAAAAGCCCCGGACCTCCGGGGCCTTTGTTTTTCTGAGTACGGCGAGTTCCAGTGGCGTTGCGAAAGTACAGAACCGATGCCGCGGTTGCAGCGAGCGAGGCGCAGGCGGCGCCGACCGGCTCGCCGGCCTATTGGGTATGCCTTGCGCTGCTGCTGGCAACGGTCGCACTCGCCGCACGCATTGCCAGCCTCTGGTGAGCTTGTCTCCGGCGGGCTATTGCCGGTCCAGACCGCTGCCGCCGTTGTCGGTTTGTTTAGCACTGCCAGCTAGCATCGCGCGACGCCAGATCCCGCGACAAACCCAGGCCTCAAGACGCAGCCCATGATCCTCGACCTTGCGCGCCTCATGCTCTTCCCGGCCCTGATGGCGTTCGCGGCCGCGAGCGATCTCTTCACGATGACCATCTCGAACCGTGTGTCGATGGCGCTGGTCGCGGGCTTCTTCGTGCTCGCTCTTGCCGGTGGCATGGCACCTTACGAGATGCTCACACATGTCGGCGCCGGCGCGCTTCTGCTGGTCGTGGCCTTCACGTGCTTCGCGATGGGTTGGGTCGGCGGCGGCGACGCCAAGGTGGCGGCCTCCGTCGCGCTCTGGTTCGGCTTCGCGCACCTGATGAACTTCCTGCTCTACGCCTCGCTGTTCGGCGGAGCGCTGACGCTGCTCCTGCTCCAGTTCCGGCAATGGCCGCTGCCCTATGGCCTCGCGGGCCAAGCCTGGCTTGCACGACTGCACGCCAAGGAGAGCGGCATCCCCTACGGCATCGCGCTCGCGCTGAGCGCGCTGATGGTCTACCCGGAGACCGAGTGGGTGAAGGCGATCGACCTCGCCCATTTCGCACTGCGCTGAACGCTTCGGGTAAACCCGGCGTTAAGGCGATTTAGATACGCCTCATTAACCATGCTTTGACGAATAGCTGGTCAACTGCCGATTACGGCGGCGGCAGCGTCGCGGCGTTCTTGTTGGAAAGTGAAGCGTATGAATAGGGCACGCATTGTCGTCCTGACGGTCGCCATCTGCGCCGGCGGCGTCGCCGCGTACCTGGCGAGCGGCTCGGACAATTCTGCGCCGCCTCCGGCGGCTCCGGTCGCGCAGCTTCCGACCGTCGACGTGCTGGTGGCCAAGAACGACATCGGTCTCGGCCAGACCGTCAAGCCCGAAGACGTGCAATGGCAGACCTGGCCGGCCGCGACCGCCAGCGCCACCTTCATCCGCCGCAACGAGCGCCCGGAGGGCGCGACCCAGGTGACGGGCTCGATCGCACGCGCCCCCTTCATCCAGGGTGAGCCGATCCGAGACCAGAAGCTGGTCAAGCCGGAGGGCTCCGGCTTCATGGCAGCAATCCTGCCCACCGGCATGCGCGCGATCTCGACCGAGATCTCGCCCGAGACCGGCGCAGGCGGCTTCATCCTGCCCAACGATCGCGTCGACGTGCTCCTGACCCGCCGCCTCAAGAACCCGGATCAGAGCAGCGGCGCTCCCGATCTCATCACCTCCGAGATCATCCTGGCCAACATTCGCGTCCTGGCCATCGATCAGGCGCCGAAGGAGAAGGACGGCCAGAACGCGGTGGTCGGCAAGACCGTCACCCTCGAGCTCAATCCCGCACAGACGGCGACGCTGTCCGCCGCCCGTCAGAGCGGCACGCTGTCGCTGGCGCTGCGCAGCATCGTCGACGTCAAGATGAGCGAGATCACGCTCGATGATTCCGCGCAGAAGCGCGATGGCGTTTCGATCATTCGCTACGGCATCCCGAGCACGACGGCAAAGGCACGATGAGGGCAGTCGATATGAAATGCAGGGCAGATTTGACGACGATGCGAACCTCACTGGTTCGCGCCCTGTCGTTTTCGGCCGCCCTCGCGCTGGTGCTCAACCCGGCGTTGACCCCCGTGGTCGCCGCCGACTACCGCCCCGTGGCGCCGGCCGCCGCCGACGGCCAGATGAACGCGCGCTTCCTTTCGCTCGGCGTCGGCAAGTCGATCGTGATCGACCTGCCGCGCGACATCAAGGACGTGCTGGTCGCCGACCCCAAGATTGCCAACGCCGTGGTCCGCTCGGCGCAGCGCGCCTACATCATCGGCGCCTCGGTCGGCCAGACCAACATCGTATTCTTCGATTCCGCCGGCCAGCAGATTGCGGCCTACGACATAGCGGTCAAGCGCGACCTCAACGGCGTGCGCGCCGCATTGAAGCAGGTCCTGCCGAATTCCGACATCCAGATCGACGGGCTCGGCGAGGGTGTCGTGCTGACCGGCAGCGTGGCGAGTCCGATGGAGGCGCAGCAGGCCAACGAACTCGCCGCGCGCCTCGCCGGCGGCGCCGACAAGGTGGTGAACTCGATCGTGGTCCGCGGCCGCGACCAGGTCATGCTGAAGGTGACGGTGGCCGAGGTCCAGCGCAACATCGTCAAGCAGCTCGGCATCGACCTCTCCGCGAACCTGAACTACGGCACCTCGGTGGTGAGCTTCACCAACTCGAACCCGTTCACGGCCCTGGGCCGCAATCTCGTGGACGGCAACAATCTGACCACGAAGTTCGGCACGTCGGTGCAGGCAACGCTACGCGCGATGGAGACCGCGGGCGTGATCCGGACGCTGGCGGAGCCGAACCTGACCGCGATCTCCGGGGAGTCGGCGACCTTCATCGCCGGCGGCGAATTCCCGGTGCCGGCAGGCTATGCGTGCGATCCCACGACGCATGTCTGTACCACCCAGATCAGCTTCAAGAAGTTCGGCATCTCGCTCAACTTCACCCCTGTCGTCCTGACCGAGGGCAAGATCAGCCTGCGCGTGATGACCGAGGTCTCGGAGCTCTCGAACGAGAATTCGATCACGCTGTCGCAGGCCGTCACCTCGACGTCGGTGAACTCGCTGACGGTGCCCTCGATCCGGACCCGCCGCGCCGAGACCTCGCTGGAAATTCCCTCCGGCGGCGCGATGGCGATGGCCGGCCTGATCCAGCAGCAGACCAAGCAGGCGGTGAGCGGATTGCCGGGCCTGATGCAGCTTCCAGTGCTCGGCACGCTGTTTCGCAGCCGCGACTTCGTCAACAACGCGACCGAGCTGGTCGTGATCGTGACGCCTTATGTCGTTCGCGCAACAGCGCCGAAGGATCTGTCGCGGCCGGATGACGGCTTCGCCGCGCCTGCCGACCCGCAGGCCGAGCTGATCGGCAACATCAACCGCATCTATGGCGTGCCCGGCCGGACCGAACCGGCCCGGAACTACCGTGGCACCTACGGCTTCATCACCGACTGAGGCGGAACGGGGACTTCAAGATGATCACAAGACCACCCCAGCTTCGCAAACGCGCCATCGGCTTCGGCGGCGCGCTCGTCGGCATCGCGCTTGCGCTCGGCGGCTGCCAGCACGACGAGGTGGCGACCGCCTCCATTCCCGACGACTACAAGCAGCGTCACCCGATCGCGGTCGAGGAGCAGAACCGCTCGATCGTCGTCTTCGTCGGCCACGCGCGCGGTGGGCTCACCGCCGGCCAGCGCGCCGACGTGATGGGCCTGGCATCGGCCTGGCTGCACGAAGGCACCGGCGCCATCCATATCGACGTGCCGTCCGGCACGCCGAATGCGCGCCCGGCATCCGAGTCGATGCGTGAGATCCAGGCCATGCTGGCAGCCGCGGGCGTTCCCCCGCGCGGCATCATCACCCGCCCCTACCAGCCGACAGACAAGCGCTTCCTGCCGCCGATCCGGCTGACCTATTCCAAGATCGCCGCGGTCGCGGGTCCCTGCGGACTGTGGCCGGAGGACATCGGCCCCTCGATGAAGAACAAGAGCTGGTTCGAGAACAAGGACTATTACAATTTCGGCTGCGCCTATCAGCGCAACATGGCCGCCATGGTCGACAACCCGGCGGACCTCGAGCAGCCGCGTTCGGAATCGCCGTCCTACACGACGCGGCGCACCGCCGCGTTCGAGAAGTATCGCAAGGGAACTCCGACGGCCGTCATCTATCCTGAAGCCGAAAAGGCCAAACTCAGCGACACCGGCAAATGATCAGCTACGCTCGCCAGTCCCAAGAAGAGCAGCCGGAAGCATCGCTCCCACCGGTCGAGGAGCATATTGCGCCGGCGCCGCGCGTTTCGGTCCAGGCTTTCTGCGAGACCGTGGAGACCGCTGCCGCGGTGCAGTCGGCCGGCGAGGATCGCCGCCTCGGCAAGGCCCACCTGAAGATCCAGATGGGCGGCATGGCGGCCGCGATCGAAGCCTACCGCTCGGCGCCCACGCCGAACGTGATCGTGCTCGAGAGCGACGGCCGCAACGACCTGCTGGGCGGGCTCGACCAGCTCGCCACGGTCTGCGACGCCGGCACCCGCGTGGTGGTGATCGGCCGCATCAACGACGTCACGCTCTATCGCGAGCTGGTGCGTCGCGGCGTCAGCGACTACGTGCTCGCGCCGGTCGGCCCCATCGACGTCGTGCGCTCGATCTGCAACCTGTTCTCCGCACCGGAAGCCAAGGCGGTCGGCCGCATCATCGCGGTGGTCGGCGCCAAGGGCGGCGTCGGCGCATCCACCATCTCCCACAACGTCGCCTGGGCGATCGCGCGCGATCTCGCGATGGACGCGGTGGTCGCCGATCTCGACCTCGCCTTCGGCACCGCCGGGCTCGACTACAATCAGGACCCGCCACAGGGCATCGCCGACGCCGTGTTCTCGCCCGATCGCGTCGATACCGCCTTCATCGACCGTCTGCTGTCGAAATGCACGGACCACCTCAGCCTGCTGGCGGCGCCCGCCACGCTCGACCGGGTCTATGATTTCGGCACCGACGCCTTCGATGCCGTGTTCGACACGCTGCGCTCCACCATGCCGTGCATCGTGCTCGATATCCCGCACCAGTGGTCGGGCTGGACCAAGCGCGCCCTGATCGGCGCGGACGACATCCTGATCGTGGCGGCGCCGGACCTCGCCAATCTGCGCAACACCAAGAACCTGTTCGATCTGCTGAAGGCCTCGCGCCCGAACGACCGGCCGCCGCTCTACTGCCTGAACCAGGTCGGCGTCCCCAAGCGGCCCGAAATCGCCGCCACCGAGTTCGCCAAGGCGATCGAGAGCCAGCCGGTCGTCTCGATCCCGTTCGAGCCGCAGATTTTCGGTTCGGCAGCCAACAACGGCCAGATGATCGCGGAGATCTCCGCCAACCACAAGTCGATCGAAATGTTTCTCCAGATCGCCCAGCGCCTGACCGGTCGCAGCGAGACGAAGAAACAAAAGTCGTCCTTGCTTTCACCCCTGATTGAGAAGTTGCGGGGAAAATAAGCCGCCGCATGGAGTCGTTAAGTGTTCGGTAAGCGTAGCGGAACAGACACCGACCTTCGGGCCCCCAAGCCCGGCGCCGTGTCGCCAGAGCCTGCCCCGGCTCCGGCGCCGACGATGTCGCGCGCGCCGCCCCCGCCGGCCGTCGCCTCGCCACCACTCGCCCCGATCAAAGCCCCGCCGCCGCCTCCCATGGAGAACCGGCGCTCGGACAATTATTACGAGGTCAAGGCGACCATCTTCGGCGCGCTGATCGAGGCCATCGACCTCGCCCAGCTGGCCAAGCTCGATTCGGAATCCGCCCGCGAGGAAATCCGCGACATCGTCAACGAGATCATCGCGATCAAGAATATCGTGATGTCGATCGCCGAGCAGGAGGAACTGCTCGACGACATCTGCAACGACGTGCTCGGCTACGGTCCGCTGGAGCCGCTGCTGTCGCGCGACGACATCGCGGACATCATGGTCAACGGCGCCAACACCGTCTACATCGAGGTCGCCGGCAAGATCCAGCGTACCGGCATCCGCTTCCGCGACAACCAGCAGCTCCTCAACATCTGTCAGCGCATCGTCAGCCAGGTCGGCCGGCGCGTCGACGAATCATCGCCGATCTGCGACGCACGCCTCGCCGACGGCTCCCGCGTCAATGCCATCGTGCAGCCGCTGTCGATCGACGGGCCCACGCTCACCATCCGCAAGTTCAAGAAGGACAAGCTGACGCTGGATCAGCTCGTCAAGTTCGGCGCGATCTCGCCGGAGGGCGCCGAGATCCTCCAGATCATCGGCCGCGTCCGCTGCAACGTGCTGATCTCCGGCGGTACCGGATCGGGCAAGACCACGCTGCTCAACTGCCTCACCAACTACATCGAACACGACGAGCGCGTCATCACCTGCGAGGACGCCGCCGAGCTTCAGCTCCAGCAGCCCCATGTGGTGCGGCTCGAGACCCGCCCGCCCAACATCGAGGGCGAGGGCCAGGTGACCATGCGCGAGCTGGTACGCAACTGCCTGCGTATGCGCCCTGAACGGATCATCGTCGGCGAAGTCCGCGGACCCGAGGCGTTCGATCTGCTGCAGGCCATGAACACCGGCCATGACGGCTCGATGGGCACGCTGCACGCCAACAATCCGCGCGAGGCGCTCTCGCGCTGCGAATCCATGATCACGATGGGCGGCTTTTCCCTTCCGTCGCGAACAATTCGCGAGATGATCTGCGCCTCGATCGACGTCATCGTCCAGGCGGCGCGCCTGCGCGACGGTTCGCGCCGCATCACCCACATCACCGAGGTGATGGGCATGGAAGGCGACACCATCATCACCCAGGACATCTTCGTCTACGACCTGATCGGCGAGGACGCCAACGGCAAGATCATCGGCCGGCACCGCTCGACCGGCATCGGCCGTCCGAAGTTCTGGGAACGCGCCCGCTATTACGGCGACGAGAAACGCCTTGCCGCCGCGCTGGACGCTGCGGAAGTGGCGCCGACGAAATGAGCGGGGCAGCGACGTCATGAACATTCAGGTCCTCGCCCTCGCCTTCCTCGCCACCGCCGCCGTCGGCGGCATCGCCTGGGTCTTCCTCTATCCGTTGCTGTCAGGAGAACGGCAGGCGGAAAACCGCCGCGCCTCGATCGCGCGCGCCGACGCGCCGGCGGCCAAGCAGACCGAAAAGAGCCAGCGCACGCGCCGCGAGCAGGTCGAGAGCTCGCTGAAGGATCTCGAGGCACGGCGTCAGCAGGAGAAGAGCGTTCCGCTCAGCGTCCGCCTGTCGCAGGCAGGGCTGGACTGGACACCGCAGAAATTCTGGATCGTGTCCGCCGTCGTGGCGGGCGTGCTGTTCGCGGCCGCCATGTTCGTCGGCGGCGGCCTGCTCGGCGCCGCCGGCCTTGCCTTTGCCGGCGGCTTCGGCCTGCCGCGCTGGGCACTCGGCTTCCTGAAGAAGCGTCGCGAAGCCAAATTCCTGAAGGCGCTGCCCGACGCCGTCGACGTGATCGTCCGCGGCATCAAGGCGGGCCTGCCGCTGTTCGAATCGATCAAGGTCGTCGCTGCGGACGCGCCCGAGCCGCTGCGCAGCGAGTTCCTGGCGATCATCGAGACGCAGGCGATCGGCATGCCGCTCGGCGAAGCCTGCTCGCGCCTCTACGATCGGATGCCACTGCCGGAAGCCAATTTCTTCGGGATCGTCATCTCGATCCAGCAGAAGTCGGGCGGCAATCTCTCCGAAGCGCTCGGCAACCTCTCCAAGGTGCTGCGTGACCGCAAGAAGATGAAGGAAAAGATCCAGGCGATGTCGATGGAAGCCAAGGCCTCGGCCGGCATCATCGGCTCGCTGCCGCCGATCGTGATGTTCCTCGTTTATCTCACGACGCCGCACTACATCTCGCTGCTGTGGACCCATCCTACCGGCCAGCTCATGCTGGTCGGCTGCGTCATCTGGATGTCGATCGGCATCATGGTGATGAAGAAGATGATCAATTTCGATTTCTGACGGTGGCGTATGGTCGAATTTCTCGTCTCGAAACTTCATGACGTCCGCTTCATGACCATGCTGCTGGCGGCCATCGCCGCCAGCGCCACCGTCTATACGCTGGTGATGCCGCTGTTCGCCGGCGAAGGCCTCTCCAAGCGCATGAAGGCAGTGGCAAGCGAACGCGAACGCATCCGGCAGCGCGAGCGCGACCGCCTCAACAAGAATGAAAAGGTCTCGCTGCGCCAGACGCCGAAGCAGATCGTCTCCAAGGTCGTCGAGGACTTCAACCTTACCAAATGGCTCGCGCAGGAAGCCGCCCGCGACAAGCTCATCATGGCCGGCTACCGCGGCCAGGCGCCCTACATCACCTTCCTGTTTGCGCGCATGGTCGCTCCGCTCGTGCTGTTCATGGGCTCGATCCTGTACGTGTTCCTGATCGCGCACATGGACAAGCCGCTGCCGGTCAAGATCGGTATCTGCATCGGCGCCGCCTATGCCGGCCTCCAGGCCCCGATGCTGTTCCTCAAGAACGCGATCTCCAAGCGCCAGCTCTCGATCAGGCGCGCCTTTCCCGACGCGCTCGACCTGCTGCTGATCTGCATCGAATCCGGCATGTCGGTCGAAATGGCGTTCCGGAAGGTCGCCACCGAGATCGTGGGCCAGTCGATCGCGCTGTCGGAAGAGTTCGCGCTGACCACCGCCGAGTTGTCCTATTTGCAGGACCGCAAGGTGGCCTACGAGAACCTGGCGCGGCGCACCGGGCTCGAGGGCGTCAAATCGGTGTGTCTCGCGCTTCAGCAGGCGGAACGCTACGGCACTCCGCTCGGGCACTCGCTGCGCGTGATGGCGCAGGAAAACCGCGACATGCGCATGAACGAGGCCGAGAAGAAGGCTGCCGCGCTGCCGCCGAAGCTGACGGTGCCGATGATCCTGTTCTTCCTGCCGGTGCTGTTCGTCGTCATTCTCGGGCCGACCGGCATCAAGATCTCCGAGCTCCAGTGACGCGAAAGGCGGACCGCGCGCGGTCCGCATCAGTGAAGTCGAAACGAAGCGATCTGGGGGCGGATCAGTCTGACTGGCTGAGCGAGGCGACCGGCGTCCGCTTCGGCGCGCCGCGCGGGCCCTCGCTGCGGTTCAGCATGTCCTTGAGATAGGCGACATTGGCCGCGGCCTGGTCCGGCGGCAGGTCCGCCTTCACGATGGTCTCGGCCTCGGCGAAGCGGCCCTGGAGACCGACGACCAGGCCGAGATTCTGCCGCACCCGGCTACCGGCGCGCGGCGAGGCATAGGCCTGCCGCAGTGCCTCCTCGGCCTTCGGCAGGTCCTTCGACAGCATGTAGGACAGGCCGAGATTGGAAAGCACGCCGGGATCGCCCGGTGCGATCTTCAGCGAGCTCGCGTAATAGGAGCGCGCCTCCTCGTGACGTCCCATCTGATCGAGCACCGTGCCCTGCACCGAGAGCAGGCGCCAGTCCGGATTGTCGGGCGAATGCGCCTTCGACAGCACGTCGAAGGCCTGCTGGAAGTTGCCGTTGTCGGCGAGCGCCCGGCCATACTGGGCGAGCAGCGCCTTGTTGCCGGGATTGGCGATGGTCGCCTGCTCGAGCACGGCGGCGGCCTGGGCGCGCTGACCGTTGGCGCGAAGGGCCTGGCCGTAGCCGAGCGCGGCTTCGGCGTCCTTGGGATTGGCACGGTAGCGCTCGCCATAGACTTCGACGGCGCGCGCGGGATCGCTGGGAGCTGCTTCCGCGCGCGACCCGGTCGACCCGATCGAGCCGGTGACATCGGAGAGCTTTGACATTGCCGTGCAGCCGCCGAGGCTGATCGCCACCATCGCGACGAGCGAGGCAGACGCAAGAAGCCGGGCAGGACTGAACCGTTGACGCATGACGCTTTGACTCTCGAGCGGATGGATCGAGCCGAACGCGCCAGCAATAGACTGTTAACCCTAATAGCCGGTTAACACCGGCGCCCCCACGGCGGTGTCTGCGGCGGCGCCGCGCCGCCGAGCCCCAGATCGAGGCCGAGCACCTTCATGTGCTCGTTCAGGTCCCGCAGCAATTGCAGCACCCGTGCCTCTCCGTCGGTCCCCGTGTGCGGCAGTCCCGGCCATTGGCGCCGGAGATCCTCACGGCTGACCAGACGCCGCGCCAAGAGTTCATCGAGCTGAAGCTGATCCATGGCAAGCACGCCGGCGGATTGCTCGACCAACCGGCGCAGCAGCAGCGCCACCGCGGCAATCGCGTCGGCATCATGCCTGGGCGCCGACCTCGAGAACTTGCGTTCGAGATCGGCCCAGGCCCGAGAGGTGACGAGATAGGTGTGGAGCGCATTCGCCGAACCCGGCTCGCCGTCGGCGTAGAAGGCACGGCGCATCAGGAGCCGGCGCGCCAGCACCGCCACCTGATCCCGCCTCAATGTCGCGATTGAAGCGATCTCGATCGCCGTCTGGACGGCCGGATCGCGGGAATAATCCCGCCCTGCCGACAGGCGGATCACGCCGTTCGGCAAGTTCGAGTCGAGCAGGCGGAAGCCGCCAGCATTGCGCGGCCGCGAATGGCGCGCGATTGCAAATCCATATTCGGAACTGCCGTCATCGGACATCGGCCCAAAATGGATGATGTTGAATCCGGCATCGTCGCCGCCCTGCCCGGTCGAGGATGGACAGGACAGCACGTAGATGGTGCGCCAGAACGCTTCACTGCCCGTGCTCCGCGTCGCGCGCGGATCGGGAATCGAATAGCGGGTCAGTCCCTCGACATGCCGGTGACCGTGCAGAACCAGGTCGACGTTGAGCGAGGTCGCCGCTTCGAGGAAGGTGGCGGGCGCGGCGAGATACATCAGCGGCTCATCCGGCACGCCGAGAAACCGCTTTGCTTCGCCGGTCGCCTGCGGCAGCGGATGATGGTGCAGCGCCAGCACCCGCACCAGGTTTTCCGCCGGCTCGGAATGATCGGCGCGTCCCGCCGATCCAAGACTGCCTGCGAGCTCGACACTCAGCCGGGCGGAACCGGCGACCATGGCGCTGTAGGAGCCCTGGTCGATATTGCCGCTCGCCAGCGTCATGAGGCTTGCGCGGTTGGAATCCAGCAGCACCAGATCGAGGCCGGCCTGGCGGTAGTAGACGCTCTTCGAGGTCCGCGGCAGATGCAGGTAGTCATAGACGTCGTGACGGCCCGCACGCAGGCTCGCCCGCTTGACGTCGTGATTGCCGGCAACCGCCTGGATGTCGGTGAATAGCCCGGTCTGCCGGAAGGACGCGATCACCGCGAGCGCTTCGTCGAGCGCGCGCGGCGTCGGGTCGTCGACGAGATCGCCGGTGATCAGCAGGATGCGATCGGGAACGTCGGTGAAGTCCGCCATCCTCTCGCGCAGAGCAGCGCCGAGCGCCTCGACCGTCGGAAGCAACCGGCCTGACCCGTCCAGATGCAGGTCGGATATCTGCGCGATAACGAACGATCTATCCATTTTGCGCCGCTCATTGCGAATGCTGCGCCGCTCAAAACGATGAGAGAAATAACGTCGACGACTAGCTTGATGCCGGTCTCAGCGCGGGCAAGGATCACCCGGGCAATCGCATTCCTGCGCTCGATGCGCGCAGAAATGCACAGCACAATCTAAAATGTCCACCAATCATGCCACAACCGCAGCGCTAGTAAAGCCCTGCGACCGCGCTCTCGTGAACGGCAGTTCTCAACGTGAATACGGGAGCTGCCGCACCGCGGTTTCGTTTCGTCCGATCAATATTCGATGGCAAGCCGCTTGCGGATTTCGTCGACGCGCTTGTCGAGCGCATCGAAGCGCGCGTGGACGGAGCGGTCGTGAAGATAGAAGACGTAGCCGCCGGCAAGGAAGGCGAAGATCCAATGATGATGTTCGACATAGCCAAAGATCGCCTCGACGGCCTGGCCGATGAATGTGACCACGCTCCACACAAATTCCATTGCATTTCCTCCCGGCAGGCCTCGCCTCCGGCCGCCGGCGATCTTTCGTACACCTGGCGGCCATTGCCGGAACCTAGCATGACCACCTTGCTGCGAGTAGCGGCCCACTGACAGGTGACAGCAAAGCCGATTGCGGCCGCGGCAAAACTTTGCGAAGTCTTCTGGAGTTCGCATGACCTGACGATCCGGACCCGCCAATGCCCTCTGTCTTCGAGACGTCCTCGACCGCCATCCCCATCACCTTCGTCACCAAGTCGAGCTGGGATGCCGTGCGCGACAGCCTGCCGCCGGCGCAACGGCAGTTCGCGGCCGCCAGCGCCTATTCCGCCAAGCCCGGCGGTTATCTCGCGCTGCCCGCGCCGGACGGTACGATCGCGCAGGTGCTGTTCGGCCTCGAGGACGCAGGGGCCAGATCGCGCGACCTGTTCCGGCCGGGCGCCCTGCCGGGCCTGTTGCCGCCGGGGACCTATCGCTTCGCCAATGCGCCGCACGATGCGCGGCTGGCGGCGCTCGCTTTTGCACTGGGGTGCTACCGCTTTTCCCGCTACCGCAAGGCCGACAGGCCCGAGGTCCGCCTGGCGCCGCCCGGCGGCGTCGACGCCGCCGAGATCGATCGCATCGCGAATGCCGCGATGCTGGCACGCGACCTCATCAACACACCGTCCAACGACATGGGGCCGGAGGAGCTCACCGCGACCGCGCAAGCGCTTGCCGCCGAGTTCGGCGCGAGCTTTGCCTGCACCATCGGCGAGGATCTGAAGGCGAATTTCCCGCTGATCCACGCCGTCGGCATGGCCTCCAGCCGCGCGCCGCGGCTGATCGACATCGGCTGGGGCGACCCTGCTCATCCCAAGGTGACGCTGGTCGGCAAGGGCGTCTGCTTCGACACCGGCGGGCTCGACCTCAAGCCGTCGAGCGGCATGCTGATCATGAAGAAGGACATGGGCGGCGCCGCCAACGTGCTGGCGCTGGCGCGCATGGTGATGGACGCGAAGCTGAAGGTGCGGCTGCGTGTGCTGATTCCGGCGGTGGAGAACGCCGTCGCCGGCAACGCCTTCCGCCCTCTCGATATCTTCACTTCGCGCAAGGGCATCACGGTCGAGATCGGCAATACGGATGCGGAAGGCCGGCTCGTGCTCGCCGATGCGCTGGCGCTGGCCGACGAAGAGAAGCCCGATCTGCTGATCGATCTGGGCACTCTGACCGGCGCGGCGCGCGTCGCGCTGGGACCGGATTTACCGCCCTTTTACACCAATGATGAGACGCTGGCTGCCGACGTCGCGCGCTGCGCGGTGAAGGAGAACGATCCGTTGTGGCGCATGCCGCTGTGGCCGCCTTACGATGCCTGGCTGGACTCCAAGACCGCCACCATCACCAACGCGCCATCGGGCGGCTTTGCCGGCTCGATCACCTGCGCATTGTTCCTGCAACGCTTCGTCGAGCACGCCGGAAGCTGGCTGCATGTCGACATCTACGGCTGGACGCCGTCGGCGAAGCCGGCGCGGCCCGAGGGCGGCGAGTGCCAGGCCGCGCGCGCCATCTACGCATTGCTGAGCGAGCGCTATGCGTGATCCAGGATACGATCCACGACTGACGCCCGCGCGGGGCGACCTCGCCGCGAAATATCTCGAAGGCAAGGTCGAGGCGGACCGCTTCGTCGAGGGTGAAGAGTTCGAGGTGGTCGAGCCGATCGCTTCCGTGCGCGAGCAGCCGTCCTCGGGCGCGATGCTGATGACAGAGGCGCTGCGCGGCGAGCGCGTCATGATCTACGATCGCAACGGCGAAGGCTGGGCCTGGGGACAGCTCAATGGCGACGGCTATGTCGGCTGGCTGCCCGACGCAGCGCTGATGAAACCGGCGGCCGCGCCGACGCACAAGGTCAGCGCGCTGCGAACCTTTACCTTCCCGGGTCCCTCGATCAAGCTGCCGCCGGCCGCCACGCTGGTTCTGGGATCGAGCATTGCCGTGGTGCGCGACGACGGCAGCTTCGCCGTGACGCGCGACGGAAGCTTCGTGCCGAAGACGCATCTGGCCCCGCTCGATCATCGTGAGCCGGATTTCGTTGCCGTCGCTGAACGCTTCGTCGGCACGCCCTACCTCTGGGGTGGCAAGAGCAGCCTCGGCATCGATTGCTCGGGTCTCGTGCAGGTGTCGCTGACGGCAGCGGGCATCGGCTGTCCACGCGACAGCGACATGCAGCTGGCGGGCCTCGGCCGCGCGCTGGAACCGCACGAGCGAGGCAGCTTGCTGCGCGGCGACCTAATCTTCTGGAAGGGCCATGTCGCCATCGTCCGCGACGGCCACACCATGGTTCACGCCAACGCGCATCACATGGCGACGGTGGTCGAGCCGATCGAGCCTGCCATCGCGCGGATCAGGCAGGCCGGCAGCGAAGTCGCGGCGATCAAGCGGCTATAGGTCGTCTCGAATTCGCCGCGTGGATCAGACGTCACCATCGTGGCTGGACAGATTTCCGGCGCCAGGCTTCGGCTTGTAGATCGGGGGGATGCAACTGCCGAAGCGCGGATCGAGCGGATCGTAACGCGACCTCGTTCTTGCAACGATATACAGCACCGCCAGCGCAAAAGAGCCGAGCAGCAACAACAGCCATGCAGGCGCTCGAATTGCGATCAAAAGCACCGTCGCACCAAGCAACAGCAAGGCGAAAGTGCCGAAGACAGCTTTGAAGCCATCGCCGGCTCCGCAATGGGCTTGATGCGGGAATATTATCGCGGAAACCGATATATTTGTGAGAGCCCACTGCGACACTCCAGCGCAGATGCCCGCGTTCCAGGAACACTGACGCGGCCCCCCGGCACCAGAAGGGCAATCCCCCCCGGCTTCCGGCACCGTGCGGTGCAGCTACGGAACAACGTTACATCTGAGAGATTCGCGGAACGAAAAGCATCGTCAGTCTTTCTCTGGCTTTGGGAGGTGCGCATGAGTTCTCATGCCAGAGAAGGCGCCTGTGCGTTCGCTTGGCGGAGCTACTTGCTGGTCCACAGCGGCATCAGCGAGAATGATGACAGGCGCACCGCCCTCCACCGCTACATTTCCAATCTTCGCGACACCGGCGAAGATGACTTCGATCTCCTGCAGATAGCTGCAGTTGCCTACTTGAAAAAGCTGGACGAATTGCACGACGACCAATGTGCGCGGCTCGCGGCAGATCAGATTTTGGCCGAGCGCCTGGAAGAACGCAGCTCACAGCCCGGCAGATAGCTTTGGGCAACAATACCAGGGAAGGAGCGAACAGCATGGCAGACAACACCAACGCAGACCGTTTCGCGAGCGAGCCGCAACGGCGCATCGCCGCCGCGACAGCAATGGGCATGAATGCCCTGAAGCCGATGATGCACTTTCAGGTCTCAATGCTGAGGATGTGGGCCGACAGCATCGAGAGGCTCGAGGCCAGCTACGAAAAGAAGCTGGAAGAAACTGCAACAGGAGCCGAGGAACGGTCCGACAAGGAGCGCGCCGCGTAAATCAACGCGACTGGCCGGGTGAAGCCAACTTGGCCAAAATTGAGAGTTCTGCTCGCGCGCCTGGAATGGCGGGCTACGTCGCCACTGCCCCGTTGCCCGCCGTCTCCAGCCGGAACGCGGCCGCGAACAGTGCGCGCGTGTAATCCGTCTTCGGGTTCTTGAACAGCTCGGCGGCCTGGCCTTCCTCGACCACCTTGCCGCCGCGCATCACGATGAGGTGGCTGGCGAGCGAGGCGACGACGCGCAAATCGTGCGAGATGAACATGTAGGTGAGCTCGCGCTTGCGCTGAAGCTCGCGCAACAGATCCACCATTTGCGCCTGGAACAGCATGTCGAGCGCGCTGGTCGGCTCGTCCAGCACCACGAAATCCGGCTCCAGCACCACCGCGCGCGCGATGCTGATGCGCTGGCGCTGACCGCCGGAGAATTCGTGCGGATAGCGGAAACGCGTATCCGGATTGAGCCCGACATCCTCGAGCGCCTTGACGACGCGCGCCTCGCGCTCCTCGCCCGACAGCTTCGGCTGATGCACGGAGAGGCCTTCGGCGATGATGTCGGCGACCGACATGCGCGGGCTGAGCGAGCCGAACGGATCCTGGAACACGATCTGCATGTCGCGCCGGAAGGGACGCATCTCCTTGAAGCGCAGGCCCTGGATGTCGTTCCCCAGGAACACGATGCGGCCGTTCGAGGAGATCAATCGCAGCAGCGCCAGCCCCAGCGTGGTCTTGCCCGAGCCGGATTCGCCGACGACGCCGAGGGTCTCGCCCTTGCGCACGGCGACGCTGACGCCGTCGACCGCCTTGATGTGACCGACCGTCTTGCGCATCAGGCCGCGCTTGATCGGAAACCACACCTTCAGGTCATCGGCCGACATCACCACCGGCGCATCCGGCTGCGGCGGCGCCGGATCGGGCTTGGGCTCGGCCGCGAGCAGGTCGCGCGTATAGGGATGTTTCGGGCTCTTGAAAACCTGCTCGACCGCCCCCTGCTCGACGATCACGCCGCCCTTCATGACGCAGACGGTGTCGGCGATGCGGCGCACGATGCCGAGATCGTGGGTGATGAACAGCAGGCTCATGCCGAGCCGCGAACGGATCTCGGCGAGCAGCGCCAGGATCTGCGCCTGCACGGTGACGTCGAGCGCCGTGGTCGGCTCGTCCGCGATCAACAGGTCCGGCTCGTTGGCGAGCGCCATCGCGATCATCACGCGCTGACGCTGGCCGCCGGAGAGCTGGTGCGGATAGCTCTTCAGCCGCGTTTCGGGCTCGGGAATGCCGACCTGCGTCAGCAGCTCCAGCGTCCGCTTGCGCGCCTCGGCATTGCTGGTGGGATTGTGCAGCTGGATGATCTCGCCGATCTGCGCCTCGATCGTGTGCAGCGGATTGAGCGAGGTCATCGGCTCCTGGAAGATGATGGAGATATCGCTACCTCGGATCTCCCGCATCTGCTGCTCGGACTGGTCGATCAGCTCCTGCCCCTTGAAGCGGATGCTGCCCGAGGGATGGGAGGCGTTCGGATACGGCAGGAGCTTGAGGATCGAAAGCGCGCTGACCGACTTACCGGAACCGGACTCGCCGACCAGCGCGACGCACTCGCCGCGCTTGATCTGGAACGAGACCTTGTCGACGGCGAGCGTCGTGGCGCCGCCCTGGTGGAAGGCCACCGAGAGATCGCGCACGCTGAGCAGGGGCTGGTTGATCGCGTCCATGGGCCTACCTGAACGTCTTGCGCGGATCGAAGGCGTCGCGCACGGCTTCGCCGATGAAGATCAGGAGCGACAGCATGATCGCGACCGAGAAGAAGCCGGAGAAGCCGAGCCAGGGCGCCTGCACATTGGCCTTGGCCTGCGACAGGAGCTCACCGAGCGAAGGCGATCCTGGCGGCAGGCCGAAGCCGAGGAAATCGAGCGCCGTCAGCGTCATCACCGACGAGGAGACGATGAACGGCAGGAACGTCATGGTCGCGACCATCGCGTTCGGCAACAGGTGGCGAAACATGATGACCGGGTTGGAGACGCCGAGCGCCCGCGCCGCCTGAATGTATTCGAAGTTGCGTCCGCGCAGGAACTCGGCCCGCACGAGGCCGACCAGCGAGACCCAGGAGAACAGCAGGAGAATGCCGAGCAGCACGAAGAAGCCGGGCACGAGCACCGAAGACAGGATCAGGAGAAGATAGAGCGAGGGAATCGCCGTCCAGATCTCGATGAAGCGCTGGAAGATGAGATCGACCCGCCCTCCGAAATAGCCCTGCACCGCCCCCGCCGCGATGCCGATCACGGACGAGACGATGGTGAGGCAAAGGCCGAACAGCACGGAGATGCGGAAGCCGTAGATCAGCCGCGCCACCACGTCGCGGCCCTGATCGTCAGTGCCGAGCCAATTGTATTCGAGGTCGCGGCAGCTCTTCAGCCCCTTCTTCTCCACCACCGGCTGGCATTGCTTCTCGGTCAGCATCCAGGTCGGCGGCGACGGCGCGGGTGTCGGCAGGTCGAGATTGTGCGTGTCGTAGGAGTAGCGGATCAGCGGCCAGACGATGGTGCCACCTTTGTCCTTGATGAGCTTCTGCAAATACGGATCGCGATAGTCCGCCGCCGTCTCGAAATCGCCACCGAAGGTCGTCTCCGAATAGGTCACGAAGGCCGGCCAATAGAGGCGCCCGTCGAACTTGATCAGGAACGGCCGATCGTTGGCGATCAGCTCGGCGAACAGCGAGACCACGAACAGGATGATGAATATCCAGAACGACCAGTAGCCGCGGCGGTTGGCCTTGAAGTTCTGCCACCGCCGCCTGTTCAGCGGCGATGGCTCGAACGGCTTGCGCGTGATCGGGACGGCGTCGCCGAGCGGCGACTTCGCTGTGGTTTCAATCGGCGTCGGCGCGGTGATCGTCATCAGACCTCCCGTGCCTCGAAATCGATCCGGGGGTCGATCCACATATAGGTCAGGTCGGAGATCAGATTGATCACGAGTCCGACCAGCGAGAAGATGTAGAGCGTGCCGAACACCACGGGATAGTCGCGGTTGAGCACACTCTCGAAGCTGAGCAGCCCGAGCCCGTCCAGCGAGAAGATGGTCTCGATCAGGAGCGAGCCGGAAAAGAAGGCGTGGATGAAGGTCCCGGGGAAACCGGCGATCACGATCAACATCGCGTTGCGGAAGACGTGGCCGTAGAGCACCCGGTTCTCGCTGCAGCCCTTGGCGCGGGCGGTCATGACGTATTGCTTGCGAATCTCGTCCAGGAACGAGTTCTTGGTCAGGAACGTCATGGTGGTGAACGCACCTAACCCCATGGCGATCAGCGGCAGCGTCAGATGCCAGAAATAGTCGATGATCTTCCAGTACCACGGAAATTGCGACCAGCCGTCCGAGGTCAGTCCGCGTAGCGGGAACCAGTTGAAGAACGAGCCGCCGGCAAACAGGATGATCAGCAGGATGGCGAACAGGAAGCCGGGAATGGCATAGCCGAGCACGAGCACGGACGATGTCCAGGTGTCGAACCGCGCGCCGTCGTTCACGGCCTTGCGAATGCCGAGCGGGATCGAGATCAGGTAGGTCAGGAGCGTCAGCCACAGCCCAAGCGAGATCGAGACCGGCAGCTTCTCCTTGATGAGCTGGAGCACGCTGACGTCGCGGAAATAGCTCTTGCCGAAATCGAAGCGGGCGAAATTCCACACCATCAGCAGAAAGCGTTCCGGTGCCGGCTTGTCGAAGCCGAACTGCGCCTCAAGCTTCTTGATGAAATCAGGGTCGAGGCCCTGCGCACCGCGATATTTGGAGTTGATGGAATCGCCGCCGGCGCCGACCTGGCCCGGCGCGCGCTGCGCAAAATCGCCGCCGCCCGAAATGCGCGAGGTGCCGCCGGTGTCGGCGCCCGAGAGCTGCGCGATCACACGTTCGACCGGACCGCCCGGCGCGAATTGCACGACGACGAAGGACACGAAGAGAATTCCGAGCAGAGTCGGGATCATCAGGAGGAGACGGCGGGCGATATAGGCGCTCATGATTATTTCGCCTGCTCGAGCTTGGACGCCTTGGCGCCATCATGCCACCAGATGTCGGGGGCACCGACGCCGTTGGCGTAACGCGGCAGCTTCTGGGGATGGCCGAACTGATCCCAATAAGCCAGCCGGTGCGTCTTGTTATACCATTGCGGCACCCAATAGCGGCCGGCGCGGAACAGGCGATCGAAGGCACGGCAGGCGATGGTCAGTTCCTCGCGGCTGTCGGCCGCCATGATCTTCTCGATCATGGCGTCGATGGCCGGGCTGGCGACACCCGCGAGATTGTACGAGCCCTTGGTGTTCGCGACCTGCGACGAGAAGAACGCCCGCATGGCATCGCCCGGCGTCGCCGACATGCTGAAGCGCTGGATCGTCATGTCGAAGTCGAAATCTTCCTGCCGCGCCTTGTGCTGCACGGCATCGACCACGCGCACGCTCGCCTCGATGCCGAGAGTGCCCAGATTCTTGACGTAGGGCGCATGGTGCGGCTGGAACGAAGGCTCGTCCAGCAGGAACTCGATCCTGAACACCTCGCCGTTCGGCAGCACCCGCTTGCCGTCCTTGATGGGTACGCCGGCTTCAGTCAGCAGTTGCTGCGCCTTGCGCAGCAGGCTGCGGTCCTGCCCGGAGCCGTCGGAGACCGGCGGCGTGAAGGGCGCCGCGAACACGTCGTCGGGAACCTGGCCGCGGAACGGCTCCAGCAGCTTCAGCTCTTCCGGGGACGGAGGCCCACTGCTCGCCATCAGGTCAGAGTTCTGGAACGGCGACACCGTACGGGCATAGGCACCGTACATGATGGTCTTGTTGGTCCATTCGAAGTCGAACGCGTTGATCAGGGCCTCGCGCACGCGCGGATCTTTGAACTTCTCGCGACGCGTGTTGATGAACCAGCCCTGCGCGCCGGACGGCGTGTCGTCGGGCACGACCTCCATCTTGACGCGCCCATCCTTGACGGCCGAAAAATCGTAGCGCGTCGCCCAGATGCGGGAGGTGAACTCCTCGCGGTAGAGATAGTTCTTGCCGGTAAAACCCTCGAAGGCGACATCGCGGTCGCGATAGAATTCGTAGCGCACGACATCGAAATTGTAGCTGCCGCGGCAAACCGGCAGATCGGCGGCCCACCAGTCCTTCACCCGCTCGAACTCGATGTAACGATTGACCTCGAACCTGCCGACCTTGTACGGGCCCGAGCCCAACGGGATCTCCAGCGACGACTCGTCGAACGGGCGGGAGGCATAATACGCCTTCGAGAAGATCGGCAGGCTCGCGACATAGAGCGGCACGTCGCGTGCACGCCCCTTGGCGAAGGTGACGACGAGCGTCGCATCGTCGATCGCCTCCGCGCTGACCATGTCGCGCATCTGCACGATGATCAGCGGGTGGCCCTTGGTCTTCAGCACCGTCAGTGAAAACGCCGCATCGTGGGCAGTGAGCTTGGTCCCGTCATGAAATTTCGCCTCGGGCCGCATCGTGAAGCGATAGACCAGCTTGTCGGGCGATATCCGCACGGATTTGGCGGCAAGCCCGTACATCGCGTCAGGCTCGTCGTTTGCACGAACCATCAGCGGCACGAACGTCATGTCCATGCCCTGCGCGCCGTCCCCCTTCAGGATGAAGGCGTTGAGCGAGTTGAAGGTCTGGTAGGACTGGTTGTAGGCGCGCACCGACGGGATGAGCGAGAACGTGCCGCCCTTCGGAGCATCGAGATTGACGTAGTCGAAATGATGGAAGTCTGCGGGGTATTTCAGATCGCCGAAGGCGGAGATGCCGTGGGCTTCGGCCGGCCCTTCCGACGCCACCGCGCCACGCGACAGGGCGGCGGCGAACGCACCGCCCGCACCCAGGACCAGCACATGCCGGCGTGAAAGCTGCGTCATGCGGGCAATGTCCTTCACGACTTCTTTGCGATCCGCGCCGCCTTGTCTGCGTCGTACCACCAGATGAACGGGAAGCCGGACTGGCCGTATTTGGGCAGTTCCGCCGGCCGGCCGAAGCGATCCCAGCGCGCGGTGCGCACCTTGGTGTAGGTCCACTGCGGCACGACATAGTTATTCCACAGCAGCACGCGGTCGAGTGCCTTGGTCGCCGCGACGAGATCGTCGCGATCCCTGGCGTAGATCAACCGCTCGATCAGCTTGTCGACCGCCGGATTCTTGATACCCGAGATATTGCGCGAGCCGGCGATGTCGGCGGACTTGGACGACCAGAACTCGCGCTGCTCGTTACCCGGCGATTGTGACTCGCCCCAGGAGTTGGTGACGACGTCGAAATCCCACTCGCGCGTCCTGTTCTCGTACTGGGTCGGATCGACCGTCCGCACGCTGACGGCAATGCCGAGCCGCTCCAGTGACGGCTTGTAGAACAGCGTGACCCGTTCGAAGCTCGGATCCTGGTTCAGCAATTCAAGCGAGAATTGTGCGCCGGTCTTGACGTCGATCAGCTTGCGGTCGCGCACCTCGTAGCCGGCCTCCTTGAACAGGCGCAGCGCCTCGCGGAGATTGTCGCGCACGGCTTCGGGACTGCCGCCGACCGGATTGGTGTAGGCCGTCGTGAAGACTTCGGGCGGCACTTCAGCACGAACAGTCTCGAGAATTTCGAGCTCCTTGCCCTGCGGCAGTCCGGTCGCCATGAGCTCGTCGATACCGTCGAAATAGCTGCTGATGCGCTTGTACTGACCGTAGAAGATCTGCTTGTTCATCTCCTCGAAGTCGAAGGCGTAGTTGAGCGCACGACGGACGCGCGGATCGCTGAACTTGGCGCGGCGCAGGTTCGGCACGAAAGCCTGCATCACGCCCGAGCTGCGATTGGCGAACTCCTCGAGGATCACGCGCTTTTCGGCCACAGCCGGGAAATCGTAGGCCGTCGCCCAGTTCTTTGCACTGTTCTCGGTGCGCCAATCGACCTGATCGGCCTTGAAGGCCTCAATCGCGACGGTGGCGTCGCGGAAATACTCGTAGCGCAACTCGTCGAAATTGTTGCGGCCGACATTGGCAGCCAGATCGCGCCCCCAATAATCCTTGACGCGCTCCAGCACGATCGAGCGACCGGCCACGAATTCCTTGACCTTGTAGGGCCCCGAGCCGAGCGGCACTTCCAGCGTGGTCGCGGAGACGTCGCGCTTGCGGCCCTGCGCGTCGGTGCCCTCCCACCAATGCTTCGGCAGAACCGTGAGCTGGCCCACGATCTGCGGCAGCTCGCGGTTGCCCGGCGCGTCGAAGGTGAACTTCACCTCGCGCTCGCCGACCTTCTCGGCCTTCACGACATGGCTGTAATAGGCCGAATACATCGGGTGATACGTCTTGAAGGAATTGAGCGAGAAGATCACGTCCTCGACGGTCACCGGCTTGCCGTCGTGCCATTTGGCCTGCGGTCGCAGGCGATAGGTGACGAAGGAGAAATCGTCCGGGTGGCTGACGGCTTCGGCCAGCGCGCCATATTCGGTCGAGACTTCGTCGAGCGCAGGGGTCAGCAGGGATTCGTAGATGAACGCGACCGCCCCGGAAACCTGGCCCTTCACCCCCGACACCACGATGTTGAAATTGTCGAACGTGCCGACGGCGATCTGGCGCGCGACGCCGCCCTTCGGCGCTTCCGGATTGACGTAGTCGAAACGCTTGAAGTCGGCGGGATACTTGACCTTGCCGAACAACGACAAAGCATGGCGCCAAGTCAGCCCATTGGAAGGCTCGCTGGCCGATTGCGCCGCGGCCGCACCGATGACGGGAACGCCCGCCACGGAACCGAGGACGGGAAGCGCTGCGGCCGCAGTGCCGGTGAGCAGGAGATCGCGTCGGGTAATGGCCAAATCAACAGTCCTGTCTTGGAAGGAGGCTACTCCTTTAAGGTCCCAATATAGGCGAGGTTTCGACGGAATATGTTGCTTTTTCCTCATGTTGGAAGGCCGGACGGCCTCTCGGATGCGGCCAAAAGCCCCGATAACGAGCCCGCGAGGTCCGGATAAGGAAACGGCCAGGCTTTTCAGCCTGGCCGCATCTTCCAAAATTGATTCTTGAAGGCCTTACTTCGACGCCGTCGGCAGCGGCTGCGGATGCTCCGACAGCGAGTTCAGATAGGCGATGACGTCGGCGCGCTCGGAATCCTTCGGGATACCGGCGAAGCCCATCGCGGTGCCCGGGATGAAGCCCTTCGGATTGGCGATGAACTTGTTGAGGTCGTCGAAGGTCCAGGTGCCGCCCTTGCCCTTCATCGCGGCCGAGAAGTTGAAGCCGCCACGGCCCTGGCCCCTGGCCTCGCCGACGACGCCATAGAGGTTCGGACCGACGCGATTCGGGCCGCCCTTCTCGAAGGTGTGGCAGGCGCCGCACTTCTTGGCGGCGGCAGCGCCCTTCTCGACGGAGGCGGTCTGGAGCAGCTTTTCGATCGGCTCGGAGGAGGCCGCGGCGCCGCCGCCTTCCTTGCCGTGGCCGGCGTCTTCCTTCACCGCGATCTCGAAACCCGGCTTTTCCGGCATCTTGGGGGAGAACAGCGCCTGGGCGGTGAAGCTCGTCACCAGCAGGATGAGACAGGTGCCGAGCACGGCACCCATGATTTTATTGAGTTCGAAAGAGTCCATTTCCGGCCAGGCCCCACACCGCAAGAAGGAAACAGCGGCCCAAGCGGCCGCCAGGACGAGCCTCGGGAGAATCAGAACGTTCCTTGTTGTTTCCCCGAGTTTTGCCACTGAGATATCGGTTTGCCCGGGGTCTGGCAACCCGTATAAGCGACCCGGCTTCGAACCCGTCCCCACCCATTTCTCGGCGCGGAAAACGCTCCATTTCCAGGCCCTTGAACCCAAGCTCCTTGAACCAATGATCGATCCCCGCATCCTGGTGCTGATCCCGGCCCGCATGGCCGCCACCCGCCTGCCCGGCAAGCCGCTCGCCGATATCGCGGGCCTGCCGATGATCGTGCATGTCCTGCGCCGCGCGGAGGCCGCTGCAATCGGCCGGGTTGCGGTCGCCACCGACACCGACGAGATCGCCTCGGTCGTGACCGCCCATGGCGGCGAGGCGGTGATGACCCGCGCCGACCATCCCTCCGGCTCGGACCGCATCCACGAGGCCATGCAGAAGCTCGATCCCGAGGGCAAGGCCGAGATCGTGATCAATCTCCAGGGCGATTTCCCGACCATCACGCCGCAGACCATCCGCGAGGTGCTGCCCCCCTTCGACGATCCCGCGGTCGACATCGTGACGCTGGCCTCGCAGATCCACACCGAGGAGGAGGACCTCGCACCAAGCGTGGTGAAGGCGATCGGCTCGCCGATCGGGCCGAAACGGTTGCGTGCACTTTATTTCACCCGCGCCACCGCCCCATACGGCAACGGACCGCGATACCACCACATCGGCCTTTATGCCTATCGCCGCGCCGCGCTGGAGCGTTTCGTGTCGCTGCCGCCCTCCCCCCTCGAAAAACAGGAGAGCCTGGAGCAGCTCCGGGCGGTGGAGGCCGGCATGCGCATCGACATCATGATCGTCGACAGCGTACCCCGCGGCGTCGACACGCCGCCCGATCTCGAAACCGCGCGCAGCATCCTTTCCAAATCCTGAGCCGCTGCTACAAGGCCGACCAGGAGCACTTCAAGACATGAGCAAGATGAAGATCGCATTCCAGGGCGAACCCGGAGCCAATTCCCACATCGCCATCGTCGAGGCCTATCCCGACGCCGAGCCGATGCCCTGCGCCACGTTCGAGGACGCGCTGTCGGCGATCTCGTCGGGCGAGGCCGATCTCGGCATGATCCCGATCGAGAACTCGGTCGCAGGCCGCGTCGCCGACATCCATCATTTGCTGCCGGCCTCGGGCCTGTTCATCATCGGCGAATGGTTCTTGCCAGTGCGCCACCAGCTGATGGCGGTGAAGGGGACCAAGCTCGAGGACATCAAGAGCGTCGAGAGCCATGTGCATGCGCTCGGCCAGTGCCGCCGCATCATCCGCAAGCTCGGCATCAAGCCGATCGTGCACGCCGACACCGCCGGCAGCGCCCGCGACATCTCCGAGCGCAAGGACAAGACCGTCGCCGCGATCGCCTCGCGCCTCGCCGCCAAGATCTACGGCCTCGACATCCTCGCAGAGGACATCGAGGACGAGGCCCACAACACCACGCGCTTCGTGGTGCTGGCGCGCGAGCCGAAATGGGCCGCGCAAGGCTCGGGGCCGCTGGTCACGACTTTTGTCTTCCGGGTGCGCAACCTGCCCGCCGCGCTCTACAAGGCGCTCGGCGGCTTTGCGACCAACGGCGTCAACATGACCAAGCTCGAGAGCTACATGGTCGACGGCAATTTCTTCGCCACGCAGTTTTACGCCGACGTCGATGGCCACCCCGAAGACAAGGGCCTCGCCTTCGCCATCGAGGAGCTGAAATTCTTCTCGCGCGAATTCCGCATCGTCGGCGTCTATCCGGGCCACCCCTTCCGCGCGACGTTCAGCGAGACGCAGGATTGATGTCGTGTCCCGGACGCGCGAAGCGCGGGCCGGGACCCAGAAGCTGCGATTGACAGGTCTGCGATGGGCCCCGGCTCTGCAGCGCATCACTGCGTGCTGCGCCGCGTCCGGGGCACGAGAACTTCTACACAGCCTTCGCCGGCCCGAACGCTTCCGCCAGCAGCGAATATGACTTCTTCCGCGCTTCGTGGTCGTACACGGCGGTGATCACCATCAACTCGTCCGGCTTGCTCGCATCGATCAGCGGCTGCAGCTTCCTCTGCACCGTCGCCGGGTTGCCGACGAACAGGCGCGAGCGATTTCGGGCGATCGAGATGCGCTCGCCATCGGAGTAAGGATAAGCCAGCGCCTCCTCGACGCTCGGCAGCGGCAGATATTGGCCGCGGTCGCGGCGGAGGCGATTGAGGTCGAACGACGTTGCCAGCTTTTCGGCCTCCTCGTCCGTCTCCGCCGTAATAGCGGCCACCGCGAGGATCGCGTGCGGCGTCGCGCGCCAGGCAGACGGCTGGAAGCGATTGCGGTAATGCACCATCGCATCGATCGCATCATGGGATGCGAAATGATGGGCGAAGGCGAAGCCCATGCCGACTTGCGCGGCGAGCTCCGAAGAATAGTCGCTGGAGCCGAGCAGCCAGATCGGCGGCAGCTTGGTATCGTCGGGCATCGCGACGACATTGTTGTAGGGGTGTCCTGACGGAAATTCGCGGGTCTCCCACAGGATCAGTTCGTGCAGCCGCTCCAGGAAATCGTCGCCCTCGCGGCGGTCGAGCCGGCTGCGCAGCGCGTAGGCCGTGGCACCATCGGTGCCGGGCGCACGGCCGAGGCCGAGATCGATGCGGCCGGGAAACAGCGCCTCCAGCATCTTGAAGCGCTCGGCCACCACCAGCGGCGCGTGGTTGGGCAGCATCACCCCGCCGGAACCGACGCGGATGTGTTTCGTCACCGCCGCGATCTGCCCGATCATCACGTCGGGCGCGGGGCTCGCGACCGAGGCCAGATTGTGATGCTCGGCGAGCCAGTAGCGGACATAGCCGAGACCATCGACATGGCGCGCCAGGTCAATGCTGTTGCGCAGCGCCGCGGCGGGCTTGGCTCCTGTGGTGACGACGGAGAGGTCGAGAACTGAGAGCGGGATCATGGCGCGTTAACGTAGTGGAGGGCCGCGCGGCGGCAATGGGTTGGCCGCGCAGGTCTGGCGTGTGCGGGCCGCGCGCGCAGCCAAGCTGACAGCATTGGGACAAAGACGGAGATAGACACACCAACTTCAATCTGCCCACCTCAATCCAAGCGATATCACGCCCCATAAATATTACCAACAATATGTAATAACTACATAATTTACAAATCCGTCACATCCCACATCAGCTTCGAAACGGCATAAAATACCACCCCACCAATCCATAGTGGGCCACTTCCCACTCCCGATGGGCTGTCGTCCAAATGGCCTTTGCCTTATCTTAGGGTCACCCAATCTAGACCCGGCGGCCGGCCCCGAAACCTGGCGGGATCCTTGAAGCGAGTGGTGCCATGACTGACCTGACGACGCCTGCGACAGCCGACCGGCAGGACGGGCGGCTGAAGCGGCCTGCGATCTCCTTCGAGTTCTTTCCGCCCAAGACCGAGGAGATGGAGCGCAATCTCTGGGAGACCATCAACCGGCTCGCCCCGCTCGACCCGAAATTCGTCTCGGTGACCTATGGCGCCGGCGGGTCGACCCGCGAGCGCACCCATTCCACGATCACGCGCATCCTGAAAGAGACCGCGCTGCTGCCGGCCGCGCATCTGACCTGCGTCGGCGCCTCGCGCGGCGAGATCGACGAGATCGTCGACCGCTATCACGAGGTCGGCGTCCGCCACATCGTCGGCCTGCGCGGCGATCCCGCCGGCGGCATCGGCACGCCCTATTCGAGCCATCCCGAGGGCT
Organism: Bradyrhizobium liaoningense; assembly: GCF_018130825.1. Taxonomy (GTDB): domain Bacteria; phylum Pseudomonadota; class Alphaproteobacteria; order Rhizobiales; family Xanthobacteraceae; genus Bradyrhizobium; species Bradyrhizobium liaoningense_B. Next base: position 692,180 of record NZ_JAFCJS010000003.1, read on the forward strand.
ATCAGAGCTCGGCCGAGCTCGTCGCGGGGATCAAGAAACGGCACAGCGATATCGAGGTCTCCGTTTCGGCCTATCCCGAGAAGCACCCTGAAGCCCGCGACTTCGATGCCGATATCGATACGCTCAAGGCCAAGGTCGACGCGGGCGCGACGCGCGCGATCACGCAGGTGTTCTTCGATAACGACCTCTACTTCCGCTATCTCGACCGCGTGCGTGCGCGCGGCATCGACATCCCGATCGTGCCGGGCATCATGCCCATGCACAATTTCAAGCAGGCTCGCAATTTCGTGACGCGTGCAGGCACCACGGTGCCCGACTGGTTCGCCGCGAAATTCGAAGGCCTCGATGACGATGCCGAGACCCGCAAGCTGGTCGCCGCGACCGTCGCGGCCGGCCAGGTGCAGAAGCTCGCCAAGCACGGCGTCGACACCTTCCATTTCTACACCATGAACCGCGCCGATCTCGTGTTCGCGATCAGCCATTTGCTCGGCATTCGCGCCAAGAGCGCCCAGAAGGCTGCGTAAGAGAAAATGACCGTATCCGTTTCCGCCAAGCGAACTGCCCTGCTCAATGCCGCGCGCGAGCGCATCCTCGTGCTCGACGGCGCCATGGGCACGATGATCCAGAACCTGCAGTTCGACGAGAAAGCCTTCCGCGGCGAGCGTTTCAAGAACTTCCATCGCGACCTGCGCGGCAACAACGACCTGTTGATCCTGACGCAGCCGCAGGCGATCGAGGACATCCACGCCGCATACTTGCGCGCCGGTGCCGACATCGTCGCGACCAACACCTTCTCGACCACCTCGATCGCGCAGGCCGATTACGACCTCACCGACATCGTCTACGAGATGGCGCGCGAAGGCGCCCGCCTCGCCGGCAATGCCGCACGGCGTGTCGCAGCCGAGGACGGCAAGCCGCGCTTCGTTGCGGGTGCCATCGGCCCGACCAACCGCACCGCCTCGATCTCGCCCGACGTATCCAATCCGGGCTACCGCGCCGTCACCTTCGACGATTTGCGCAAATCCTATGGCGAGCAGATCCGCGGCCTGATCGACGGTGGCGTCGACTTGCTGCTGGTCGAGACCATCTTCGACACGCTCAACGCCAAGGCGGCGCTCTATGCGATCGCCGAGATCACCGAAGAGATCGGCATCGACATGCCCGTGATGGTGTCGGGCACCATCACCGACAAGTCCGGCCGTCTGCTGTCGGGCCAGATGCCGGAAGCGTTCTGGAATTCGGTGCGGCACGCAAAGCCCATCACCATCGGCTTCAACTGCGCGCTCGGCGCGGAAGATTTGCGCGCCCATATCGCCGATATCGGCCGCGTCGCCGACACGCTTGTTTGCGCCTATCCGAACGCCGGCCTGCCCAACGAGTTCGGCCAGTATGACGAGACGCCTGAATACATGGCGCGCCTGGTCGGTGAGTTCGCGCGTGATGGTTTGGTCAATATCGTCGGCGGCTGCTGCGGCACCACGCCGGACCATATCGCGGCGATCGCTGCTGCGGTCGCGCCGCACAAGCCGCGCATCGTGCCGGAAATCGAGCCGCGCCTGCGGCTCTCCGGCCTCGAGCCGTTCGTGCTGACGGACGCCATTCCGTTCGTGAACGTCGGCGAGCGCACCAACGTCACGGGCTCCGCAAAATTCCGCAAGCTGATCACCGCCGGCGACTACACCGCCGCGCTGCAGGTCGCGCGCGACCAGGTCGAGAACGGCGCGCAGATCATCGACGTCAACATGGACGAGGGCCTGCTCGATTCCGAAGCGGCGATGGTGACTTTCCTCAACCTCGTCGCCGCCGAGCCCGACATCGCCCGCGTCCCCGTGATGGTCGACTCCTCGAAATTCTCGGTGATCGAGGCCGGCCTGAAATGCGTGCAGGGCAAGCCGGTCGTCAACTCGATCTCGATGAAGGAAGGCGAGGAGAAGTTCATCCACGAGGCGAAGATCGCCCGCCGCCATGGCGCGGCCGTGGTCGTGATGGCGTTCGACGAGGTCGGCCAAGCCGACACGTTCGCGCGCAAGACTGAGATCTGCAAGCGCGCCTACGACATCCTGGTGAACAAGGTCGGTTTCCCGCCTGAGGACATCATCTTCGATCCGAACATTTTTGCGATCGCGACCGGCATCGAGGAGCACAACAATTACGGCGTCGACTTCATCGAGGCGACGCGCTGGATCCGCCAGAACCTGCCCGGCGCGCATATCTCGGGCGGCGTCTCCAATCTCTCGTTCTCGTTCCGCGGTAACGAGCCGGTGCGCGAGGCCATGCACTCGGTGTTCCTGTATCACGCCATCAAGGCCGGCATGGACATGGGCATCGTCAACGCCGGTCAGATGATCGTCTATGACGACATCGATCCGGAGCTGCGCCAGACCTGTGAGGACGTCGTCCTCAACCGCGATCCCGGCGCCTCCGAACGGCTGCTGGCGCTCGCGGAGAAATTCCGCGGCAAGAAGACCGAAAGCAAGGAAGCTGATCTCGCCTGGCGCGAATGGCCGGTGGAGAAGCGGCTGTCGCACTCGCTGGTCCACGGCATCACCGAATTTATCGAGCAGGACACCGAAGAGGCCCGCAAGAATTCCTCGCGTCCGCTCGACGTGATCGAGGGCCCGCTGATGGCCGGCATGAACGTGGTCGGCGATCTCTTCGGCGACGGCAAGATGTTCCTGCCGCAGGTCGTGAAGTCCGCGCGCGTCATGAAGCAGGCGGTTGCTTACCTCATGCCGTTCATGGAGGAGGAGAAGGCGCGCAACCTTGCGAGCGGCATCGGCACCGAGGGCTCCTCGTCCGCCGGCAAGATCGTGCTCGCGACGGTGAAGGGCGACGTCCACGACATCGGCAAGAACATCGTCGGCATCGTGCTCCAGTGCAACAATTACGAGGTCATCGACCTCGGCGTGATGGTGCCGGCTGCGAAGATCGTCGAGACCGTGAAGGCGGAGAAGGCCGACATCGTCGGCCTCTCCGGCCTCATCACGCCCTCGCTCGACGAGATGGCGTTCTTCGCCGGCGAGTTGCAGCGCGAAGGCCTCAAGCTGCCGCTCCTGATCGGCGGCGCCACAACCAGCCGCGTGCATACGGCGGTGAAGATCGACCCGAGCTATCGCGCCGGCCCCGTCGTACACGTCAACGATGCCAGCCGCGCCGTCGGCGTTGCCTCCTCCTTGCTCTCGCCCGAGAAGCGCGAGGCCTATGCCGCCGAGGTTCGCGCCGAATACGCAAAGATTTCGGACGCGCATCTGCGCGCGCAGGCCGACAAAAAGCGCCTGAAGCTGGAGGCCGCCCGCGCCAACCGCGTGCCGGTTGACTTCGCCAAGAGCAAGCCGGTGAAGCCGACCTTCCTCGGCATCCGCAGTTTTGACGAATACGACCTCGCCGAGCTCGTGCCCTATATCGACTGGACGCCGTTCTTCCAGACCTGGGAGCTCGCGGGGCGCTTCCCCGCCATTCTCGACGACGTCAAGGTCGGCGAGGTCGCGCGCTCGCTCTATGACGATGCGCGCAAGATGCTCGACACCATCGTCAAGGAAAAATGGTTCCGGGCGCGCGCCACGGTCGGCTTCTGGCCGGCGAACGCGCAAGGCGACGACATCGTGCTCTATGCCGACGAGAACCGGACCAAAAGCATCGCGACGCTGCACACGCTGCGCCAGCAGCTCGAGAAGCGCGAGGGCCGCTTCAATGCCGCGCTCGCCGACTTCATCGCGCCGGCCGGCGTGCCGGACTATATCGGCGGCTTCGTCGTCACCGCCGGCATCGGCGAGGATGCCGTCGCCGACCGCTTCAAGATGGCGAATGACGATTACTCCTCGATCCTATGCAAGGCGCTGGCCGACCGTCTTGCGGAGGCCTTCGCCGAGCGCATGCATGCCCGCGTGCGCCGCGAGTTCTGGGCCTATGCGCCGAACGAGGCGCTCTCCAACGAGGAGCTGATCCTCGAGAAGTATCAGGGCATCCGCCCCGCGCCCGGCTATCCCGCGCAGCCTGACCACACCGAGAAGGCGACGCTGTTCGAGCTGCTCGATGCGGAAGCCACCGCCGGCGTGAAGCTGACCGAGAGCTTTGCGATGTGGCCGGGTTCCTCCGTATCCGGGCTCTATTTTGCAAACCCCGAGAGCTATTATTTCGGCGTCGGCAAGATCGAGCGCGACCAGGTCGAGGACTACGCGGCCCGCAAGGGCATGACGGTCGCGGAGACCGAGCGCTGGCTCGCGCCGGTGCTGAACTACATCCCGTCACAGCAGGACAAGGCCTTCGCGGCGACGCCTGCGAACGACGAGGCGTCGAACGACCTCGCCTCGCATCCGCCGGGCTGCACCTGCGCGGTGCATCTGGTCTGGGGGCAGAGGAAGCGCGCAGGCGCGGGCTAGCCACGCCTTCCAAAACAAAAATGCGAAAACAACCCCATGCACAGTAGAATGGGGTTGAAAGGACTTACGAATTTCGGTCTTACCGAAAACGAGTTGCGGCGTCGGGCAAAACAGCAGTAATATTTCATCATCGCCGACCGTCTCTCGTCGTCAGCCTGAGAACGCCCCCACACCACCGGTGTCGTCCTGGCGAAAGCCAGGACCCATACCGCGGAATCTATCGACAGCGTTCGGTTGTCGTCCCGAGCGACGAGTCGTCGTCAAACTCCTCCCTGGGGTAATGGGTCCTGGCTTTCGCCAGGACGACATCGGGGAGGCGGCGTGCGCACCCTTTCGCCATCGCTGTGGCCGCCTCACCCCTTCGGCGGGGCCAGCGGCTGCACGATTTCCTGGAATGGAGCGAGGGCCTCGCAGCGTTCGGCATGCGCTGACAACGCCGGATAGCGTGCGACATCGAACAGCTGCGGATGCGCCTCGCGGGTGAAGCGAACGACGCAGGCGACCGCGATGTCGGCGTGACCTATGCGCTCGCCGAGCCAGTACGGCGTCGTCACTTTGGCGCGCTCGGCCTCGAGCACGCCGAGGACATCCGCGATCTGCGCCTGGCAGCGCTCGACCCACAGCGCAAGCTGCTCCTTCCGCAGCACGCGCTCATAGAGCAGGCTGACCGCCTTGTCGCCGAGGCCGGAAGCGAGCGCGCAGATGCGCAGGTGCTTGCGCCGGCCGGCACCACTGCGCGGCAGCATCGCCTTCTCCTCGCCGACGAGCTCGTCGAGATAGTCGAGGATGATCGTGCTCTCGATCAGCGCCTCGCCGTCTTCGAGCACCAGTGTCGGCACGCGGCGCAGCGGGTTGTACGGCGCGATCTTGTCGGCATCGCCGAAGGTCGACCACGGCCGGTGCTCGAAAGCGAGCCCGTAAAGCCGCAGCGCAATCGCGACGCGGCGGACGAAGGGGGAGTCGTATTGGCCGATCAGGAACATGGTTCTCGCTCTTGTCAGTCGTGGGATATGGCAGGGCCGTCCAGTTCATCGCCAACGCGGGCTTGCCGCAACAAATATCTTGCGCAAGCCCCTCCTTCGAGGCGCGCAAGAGCGCGCACATCAGGATGACGGCGGAGTGAGCGGCAACAGAGAATCGCACCCCGGATATCGCTTCCGCCTTCGCTCTTCGAGCTTCGGCGGACAAGTCGCTCTATCCGGGCTACGCTCACCCGCGCCCTATTCGATGATCGGCACATGCCGCGCCACATCGTGCGGCGCGGCGCCGTCGAGGCGCGGGTCGTCGGCGATCTCGATCTGGCGGCGGAAGGGGCGGAAGCCGGAGCGCTGGTAGAACGCGACGGCGGAAGGATGGTCGAAGGTGCAGGTGTGCACCCAGACGCGGCAGAGGTCGCGTGACCAGGCAATCTCCAGCGCGCGGTTCATCAGGAAGCGGGCGGCGCCGGTGCCGATCAGTTTCGCGGTGACGCCGAAATAGACCAGCTCGCATTGGCCGGGTTCGCGGAAGTCCAGCTCCAGCAGGCCTTCGTCGCGGCCGTCCACGGCCAGTGCGTAGATTTCGATTCCCGGCGCGTGGATAATTGCGGCGAGCTCCGTGTCGGTCATGCGGGCGCGCGAGAACCACAGCCAGTCTTCGCCGACGCGGCGGTAGAGGTCGCGGTACCAAACGGGCGCGGGAGGGTCGAGCTTGCGCAGGGACCAGTTGCCGGGCGGATCGGCGCGATGCGCGGGACGTGCGGTCATTTCGAGATGGGTGACGACGGCGGCGATCTTGCCGGCGGGGACGTCGGAATAGCCGTCGGGGAGGATCATTTTTGCTTATTCCATTGATCTGGCGCTACACACGCCATCGTCGTCCCGGCGAAGGCCGGGACCCATACCGCGAGGTCTATCGATTGCGGTTGGTAGAAGTACCGAACTGCGAATCTTCGCCCAACCTCTCCCTGGGGTTATGGGTCCCGGCCTTCGCCGGGACGACCCAGAATTACCCCTCCCCCTCGTCGCTCGCGAGCACGCCCTTCACCGCCCTTGCCCAGCCGGCGAGCTTTCGCTCGCGCGTCGCTTCGCTCATGTTCGGCTTGAAGCGGTGCTCGAGGCGCCAATTGTCGGCGAATTTTGTCGGCTCGGGATAGACGCCGGCATTGAGGCCGGCGAGATAGGCGGCGCCGAGCGCCGTGGTCTCCTGGATCACGGGGCGGTCGACCGGAGCGTTGAGGAGATCGGCGAGGCGCTGCATGGTCCAGTCCGAGGCGGTCATGCCGCCGTCGACGCGCAGCACGACGCTGGCGGTCTCCGAGCTCGGCCAATCCGCGCGCATCGCGGCCCATAGGTCGAAGGTCTGGTAGCAGACGCTTTCCAGCGCGGCGTGGGCGAGCTCGGCGGGACCGGTGTTGCGGGTGAGACCGAACAGGGCGCCGCGCACGCGCGGATTCCAGTAGGGCGCGCCCATGCCGACGAAGGCGGGGACGAGATAGACGCTCTGCATGGAGTCCGACTGATCCGCGAGAGGTCCGGTCTCGGCGGCGTGCTTGATGATGCCGAGGCCGTCGCGCAGCCATTGCACCGCCGAGCCTGCGACGAAGATCGAGCCTTCGAGCGCGTAGGTACGTTTTCCGTCGAGCTGGTAGGCGACGGTGGTGAGCAGCTTGTTCTTGGAGACGACAGGCGTTGTGCCGGTGTTGAGCAGGGCAAAACAGCCGGTGCCATAGGTGGACTTCATCATGCCCGGGCGGAAGCAGGCCTGGCCGATGGTCGCGGCCTGCTGGTCGCCGGCGATGCCGGAGATGGCGATCGCGCCGCCGAACAAATCGGGCGTGCTCTCGCCGAAGCGGGCGGAAGAATCCTTCACCTCGGGCAGCATCGAGCGCGGCACGCCGATGATCTCCAGCAGCTCGTCGTCCCACTGGCCGGTGTGGATGTTGAACAGCAGCGTGCGCGAGGCATTGGTGGCGTCGGTGGCGTGCACCTTGCCGCCGGTGAGGCGCCAGAGCAGATAGCAATCGATGGTGCCGAACATCAGCTCGCCGCGTGCGGCGCGCGCGCGGGCGCCGGGAACGTGGTCGAGGATCCAGGCGACCTTGGTGCCGGAGAAATAGGGATCGATGATCAGGCCGGTCTTCTCAGAGATCACCGGCTCGCGGCCGTCCGCTTTCAGTTTCGCGCAGATGTCGGCGGTGCGGCGGTCCTGCCAGACGATGGCGCGGTGCACGGCTTGGCCCGTGGCGCGGTCCCACACCACGGTGGTCTCGCGCTGATTGGTGATGCCGATGGCGGCGATGTCCTTCGCGCTGATGCCGGCGTGCTCGATCGCCTCGCGGCACACCATCACCGTCGAGGTCCAGATGTCCTCCGGCTCGTGCTCGACCCAGCCCGAGGCCGGAAAGTGCTGCGGAAACTCGGCCTGCGCCTTCGCCGCAATGGAAATGTCGCCGCGAAACACG
>NZ_JAFCJS010000003.1:705000-1072771 GCF_018130825.1 Bradyrhizobium liaoningense
GTTTCAGGTCTATTTCACTCCCCTCGTCGGGGTGCTTTTCACCTTTCCCTCACGGTACTGGTTCGCTATCGGTCGCTGAGGAGTACTTAGGCTTGGAGGGTGGTCCCCCCGTGTTCAGACAGGATTGCACGTGTCCCGCCTTACTCGTGGATACATCATCGCATTACTCGTACGGGGCTATCACCCTCTGAGGCCCAGCTTTCCTGACTGGTTCCGATTGTCTTTGATGTATCACTGGCCTGGTCCGCGTTCGCTCGCCACTACTAACGGAGTCTCTGTTGATGTCCTTTCCTCCAGGTACTTAGATGTTTCAGTTCCCTGGGTTTGCTTGAAACCTCCTATGTATTCAGAAGTCTCATACCTTCTCTTGATAACCGGAAATCCAAAACCTCGCGGTCATGGTCCCGATCATTTCTGGTCGAACACCAAGACACAAGGTCTTGGAGTTCCGGCTATCGAAGGTGGGTTTCCCCATTCGGAAATCCGCGGATCAAAGCTTCTTCGCAGCTCCCCACGGCTTATCGCAGCGTAGCACGTCCTTCATCGCCTCTCAGCGCCAAGGCATCCACCGAACACCCTTAAGGCACTTGATTGCTCTCATTATCAATGTCCACACACTCGGCAGAATGTTGTCCGTACGATTGCCTTGCGGCGCGCACCCTCGATGAATGCTACGTACAGCCGGACATTGACTAGAAAGACCAGCTTGCTTCGTAAGATCGTTCCGATAGCGAGGCGGTCAAGCTTCGCTAAAAGGATCATTTTACAACTCGCTCATTCTTCAGATGCAGCCTTGTGAGCTACACTTGAAAAGCGCGCGAGCGCCGAAAATGATCCGGAGATAATGAAGTATCGCGTGGCAATTGCTTGCCGCACGATCCAACTCGGATCGATCTCCTCTTTACGATGTCAGAAAACACGCAGTTCACTGTCTATCCAGACTAGTGAATGCGAAGTGATGTTTCGCGGACGACGGTGCACAGTGTCGATGATCAAACCATCTGGTGGAGCCAGACGGGATCGAACCGACGACCTCATGCTTGCAAAGCACGCGCTCTCCCAGCTGAGCTATGGCCCCGTAACCAGAAGACGAATGCTCACTCGATGAAAGTGGTGGGCCTGGGAAGACTTGAACTTCCGACCTCACGCTTATCAAGCGCGCGCTCTAACCAACTGAGCTACAAGCCCCTAACGCATATCCCGTTAAGGACCCTGGATCCTGCCGTTGCAGGCCCAGCGCGTGTTCGTCCGCGAAGAAAGAGAAACGAAGACGGCGAAATCCCGCCAATGCAGCTCAACGATCTGGCGATCTGTTGGCCACTGATGTTTCTAAAACGATCCGATAGTGAGCCGAAGCTCGCTGAAGGATCATCCTTAGAAAGGAGGTGATCCAGCCGCAGGTTCCCCTACGGCTACCTTGTTACGACTTCACCCCAGTCGCTGACCCTACCGTGGCCGGCTGCCTCCCTTGCGGGTTAGCGCACCGTCTTCAGGTAAAACCAACTCCCATGGTGTGACGGGCGGTGTGTACAAGGCCCGGGAACGTATTCACCGTGGCGTGCTGATCCACGATTACTAGCGATTCCAACTTCATGGGCTCGAGTTGCAGAGCCCAATCCGAACTGAGACGGCTTTTTGAGATTTGCTAGGGGTTGCCCCTTCGCTTCCCATTGTCACCGCCATTGTAGCACGTGTGTAGCCCAGCCCGTAAGGGCCATGAGGACTTGACGTCATCCCCACCTTCCTCGCGGCTTATCACCGGCAGTCTCCTTAGAGTGCTCAACTAAATGGTAGCAACTAAGGACGGGGGTTGCGCTCGTTGCGGGACTTAACCCAACATCTCACGACACGAGCTGACGACAGCCATGCAGCACCTGTGTTCCAGGCTCCGAAGAGAGGGTCACATCTCTGCGACCGGTCCTGGACATGTCAAGGGCTGGTAAGGTTCTGCGCGTTGCGTCGAATTAAACCACATGCTCCACCGCTTGTGCGGGCCCCCGTCAATTCCTTTGAGTTTTAATCTTGCGACCGTACTCCCCAGGCGGAATGCTTAAAGCGTTAGCTGCGCCACTAGTGAGTAAACCCACTAACGGCTGGCATTCATCGTTTACGGCGTGGACTACCAGGGTATCTAATCCTGTTTGCTCCCCACGCTTTCGTGCCTCAGCGTCAGTATCGGGCCAGTGAGCCGCCTTCGCCACTGGTGTTCTTGCGAATATCTACGAATTTCACCTCTACACTCGCAGTTCCACTCACCTCTCCCGAACTCAAGATCTTCAGTATCAAAGGCAGTTCTGGAGTTGAGCTCCAGGATTTCACCCCTGACTTAAAGACCCGCCTACGCACCCTTTACGCCCAGTGATTCCGAGCAACGCTAGCCCCCTTCGTATTACCGCGGCTGCTGGCACGAAGTTAGCCGGGGCTTATTCTTGCGGTACCGTCATTATCTTCCCGCACAAAAGAGCTTTACAACCCTAGGGCCTTCATCACTCACGCGGCATGGCTGGATCAGGGTTGCCCCCATTGTCCAATATTCCCCACTGCTGCCTCCCGTAGGAGTTTGGGCCGTGTCTCAGTCCCAATGTGGCTGATCATCCTCTCAGACCAGCTACTGATCGTCGCCTTGGTGAGCCATTACCTCACCAACTAGCTAATCAGACGCGGGCCGATCTTTCGGCGATAAATCTTTCCCCGTAAGGGCTTATCCGGTATTAGCACAAGTTTCCCTGTGTTGTTCCGAACCAAAAGGTACGTTCCCACGCGTTACTCACCCGTCTGCCGCTGACGTATTGCTACGCCCGCTCGACTTGCATGTGTTAAGCCTGCCGCCAGCGTTCGCTCTGAGCCAGGATCAAACTCTCAAGTTGGACTTGAACTTTGAACCGGCTGATCACAACGTTTGACGAGGTCCCACCATTTTTCATCGACCGAAATCGACGAGCTGCCTGCGATTCACATCGCTGGCAACGATGGTGTTTCCTTTAAAACGTGTACCGCCGAAGTCTTTCGTCCGGTCTCGATCAGAAAAGCCGAAGCTTTTCAGAAGCGAGACCCGCAAGGACTCCGCCGTCCACGTTTCTCTTTCTTCATCTTCACTTGTCAAACAGCCCGGAACCGGAGAGGTCCCAACCTTCCTGAGAGGAAGGGTTCCGACACCCTTACCGACGATGGATGAACTCCAACCGACTGGTGTCGGCTGTTGTGTTCACTCAACAAGGTGAGGAGCATCAGTGGCGCGTTCGCTCGCCTTGGTCAGTGACCCGGCGGCGCCGCGCTCAGTGGTTGGGGTTATAGGCCCCACCTTCCGGGCTGTCAACGCCAATCGTCAACAAATCGTCGCACAGTGGATCAGCGAAAAAATTCCCACGATTCCAGTCGGTTAGAGGGGCGCCGGACGCGCCAAACGAGCCGGCCCGGCAAAAAATCTGAAAAAAGTTTGGCCCATGGCGGGCTCCGGAGGGGCTCCGGAAGCGGTCCTGGGCGCCCTTCCCGGGCGGTCCCCGGCGCCCGCCCGTTCAGGAAACTTTTTCCATATTAGGCGCCGTACTTGAGCCACAATCCCGCGGCGTTCTGATAAGAGACAAGCTTGAATCGCGGGATGCCAGTGGGGGCTGCCGGCGATTTTGGTGAGGTCGGAGGAAGGCGATCAGACGATGAAGCAGCCTTCTTCGGACATTCGAGAGACATCGAGAGATCTTTTTCCGCTTAGCTGTTCGTAATTTCGGCCGGCCCATTATCGGGGCCTTCTGACTGCGGACGCCTGTGCGGCTTGCCCATTCCTGCGATGCCCCTCGAAGAGGGCGGTCAGGAAGGGGCTCGAAACCGGGCTCTTGGAATTGGGCTCTTGGAATTGAGCTCGTGGAATTGGGCTCTTGGGTCGTTGATTGGGGGACTTGGGTTGAACCACAGGACGTCACGCGGCGCTTATGGGCGTGAGACCGGGATCATCGATCTCGGCCACGAGCCGCCGCTGTCCGTCGATGGTTCGGAAGCCGCCGTCATCGACCGCCGTCGCGTCTCGGTACAATGGTTCAGCGGGACAATTCTGACCGGACTTTGCGGCGCGGCCCTGATCGGCGGCGCCGTTTTCGCGTCGCTCGACGGCGAGATGACCTTCGCCAAGGTTCCGGAACGGGTCGAGGGTGCGCTGCGTGGCGCGTTCGGCGCAGCTGATCGCGCCGCCACGCTGCACAAGAGCGACCGCCTGCCGCCGCCCAGCGAATCCACGGCCTCGCGCAACATCATGCGCGTCTCGACGGTCGCCCGCGTCGGCAACCGCGACGTGATGCGGGTGCGCCCCTTCGTCCGGATCGCCGGCAATCTGTCGATGACGACGAGCGATCTGTCGGCGAAGATTCCGCCGTTCAACGCCCAGCGTCTTCTCACCGACGTCGGCTCCGATCCGAAGACGGCATCGGACGATCCGAACAATCCGGAAGCCGTCGAGCCCGACGCCGAGGTCTCTTTCGTGACCAAGGACCTGTCGCCGGTGCTGCCGAAAGCCAAGATTTCCGCGGTGGTGGCGCTCGACGACATCCTGATGCGGGTGCGCGACGCCGCCAACTGGCGCGGCAATGGCGGGGTGCGCTACGCCTCGCTCGCCAATGCCGCCGCCGACGTGTCCGGCGCGACCGGCCCCTCCGACATCAAGATGGCCTACGCCACCGAGGTGTCGCCCTCCGATCCCTATGCCGGCTTCGAGACCCGCGTGGTGCCGGAAAACGTCACGCTGCTGCCGAAGACCAAGGAACAGATTACCGGCGGCAATCCCAACGGCGAGCGCGTCCATCTGGTCAAGAAGGGCGACAGCGTCGGCTCCGTGCTGCGCGATCTCGGCGCCACCGCGGACGAGATCAAGGCGATCACCGCAACCCTCGGCCCCCGGGGGCGCGACGGCGGCCTGAAGGAAGGCGAAAAACTCCGCATCCTGATGGCGCCTGCAAGCCCCGGCGCCCGCCTCCAGCCCTATCGCGTCGTGGTTGCAAACGACACCATGGTGGAAGCGATCGCGGCACTGTCCGATCTCGGCAAATACGTCGCGGTCGACGTCTCCAGCATGAACACCGTCGCGGACGCTACGGCCAACGCCAACAGCGACGACGATGACGACGATGACGGCACTGGCGTCCGGCTCTACCAGAGCATCTACGAGACCGCGATGCGCAACAAGGTGCCGATGCCGGTCATCGAGGACATGATCAAGATCTATTCCTACGACGTCGATTTCCAGCGCAAGGTGCAGCCAGGCGATTCCTTCGACGTCTTCTACGCCGGCGAAGAAGAGGGCGTGACATCGAGCGAAAAGAACGACGTGCTGTTCGCCTCGCTCACCGTCGGCGGCGAGACCAAGAAATACTACCGCTACCAGAGCCCCGACGACGGCGTCGTCGACTACTACGACGAGACCGGCAAGAGCGCGAAGAAGTTCCTGGTCAGGAAGCCCGTCAACAACGCCATCATGCGCTCCGGCTTCGGCGGCCGCCGCCACCCCATCCTCGGTTTCGTGAAGATGCACACCGGCGTCGACTGGGCCACCGCCTACGGCACGCCGATTTTCGCCTCCGGCAACGGCGTGATCGAAAAGGCCGGCCCCGAAGGCGGCTACGGCAAGTACATCCGCATCAAGCACGCCAACGGCTACGAGACCGCCTACGGCCACATGTCGGCGTTCGCCAAGGGCATGGAGCTCGGCAAGAAGGTGCGGCAGGGCCAGGTGATCGGCTTCGTCGGCTCGAGCGGCATGTCGACCGGCCCGCACGTCCATTACGAAATCCTGGTCAACGGCCGTTTCGTCGACCCGATGCGCGTGAAACTGCCGCGTGGCCGTTCACTGGAAGGCCCGATGCTCGCCGGCTTCGAGAAAGAGCGCGACCGCCTCGACGCCATGATGAGCGGCCGGGGTGCTGCCATCGCCCGCATGTCGGACGCAACCGGCGGGCCGTTGCAGGTCACCAACCGCTAAGTCGGCCACCGGCCGACGGCGACCAAACATCCTTCAAGCACGATCGAACTGAAAAACGTTGCGAGGCGGGCCGCTTCGCGGCGCTTACAATTTCAAGTTTCGTTTGCCAAAGCCGCAGGACGGGCGAATACTTTCCAAAAAATGGGAGGTCTCGCCATGAAGAACAGGCTCGCCTGCGCAGCCCTGGTTGCCGCCGTTTTCTCCGTCACGAGCGCATCCGCCGCGGAAAACTGGGAGGTGACCAGGCTCGTTCCGGGCTCGGCGTTCCATGGCGTGCACGGGCTCGGGATCGACAAGGCCGGCCATTTGTTTGCCGGCAGCGTCGCGGGCGCGATGCTCTACGAGGTCGACATCGCCAGCGGTACCGCCAAGGTTGCAATCCCCTCACCGGTCGGAATGGCCGACGACATCGCGTTCGCGCCCGACGGCACCATGGCCTGGACCGGTTTCCTGGCCGGCGATCTCTATTCGCGCAAAGGCGACGGACCGATCAAGAAGCTCGCCTCCGGGCTCCCAGGCATCAACTCGCTCGCCTTCCGCAAGGACGGCAGGCTCTACGCCACGACCGTTTTCCTCGGCGACACGCTCTACGAGATCGACGTCGAAGGCGTCAAACCGCCCCGCCAGATCATGGAGAAGATGGGCGGCCTCAACGGCTTCGAGTTCGGCCCGGACGACAAGCTCTATGGTCCGCTCTGGTTCAAGGGACAGGTCGCCAAGGTCGACGTCGACAAGGCCGAGCTGACCGTCGTCGCCGACGGCTTCAAGGTGCCGGCCGCCGTGAACTTCGATTCCAAGGGCAATGTCTTTGTGGTCGATACCGCGCTCGGCCAGCTCGTGCGGGTCGATCCCAAATCAGGCGCCAAGACCGTGGTCGCGCAGCTGAAGCCGTCGCTGGACAACCTTGCCATCGACGACAAGGACCGCATCTACGTCTCCAACATGGCCGACAACGGCATCCAGGAGGTCGATCCGGCGACCGGCCAGGCCAGGCAGATCATCATCGGCAAGCTCGCCCTGCCCGGCGGCATCGGCGTCACCTCGGAGAATGGCAGGGACACGATCCACGTCGCCGACGTGTTCGCCTATCGCACGGTGGACGGGATGACCGGCGAGGTCAGCGAGAAGGCGCGCATGCATGCCGCCGGCGTCACGCTCGAATATCCGATGAGCGCGACGGCGAAGGGCAACGACGTGGTCCTGTCGAGCTGGTTCACCGGCACGGTGCAGGTGATCGACGGCAAGACCAGCGCAACGCGCGACATGCTGCACGGCTTCAAGGCGCCGCACGACGCCATCGTACTCGCGGACGGCAGCATCCTGGTGGCCGAGCTCGGCACCAAGTCGCTGGTCCGCGTCAGCGGCGAGCATGGCAAGGATCGCACCACGCTGATTGGCGACCTCGAGGGCCCGGTCGGACTCGTCGGCGGAACGCGTGGCGAGGTCTACGTCACCGAAGCCTTTGCCGGCACCGTCTCCAGGATCGAAAGCAATGGTGAAAAGACCGTGCTCGCCAAGGAGCTGAAAATGCCCGAAGGTCTCGCACGCGGCAGCGACGGCAAGCTGATCGTGGCGGAAGTCGGCGCCAGGCGGCTGATCGAGATCGCGCCGGAGACCGGCACAGTGACCGAAATCGCGGCCAATCTCCCGATCGGCCTGACGGGCGCGCCCGGCGGCCTGCCGACCCACATTCCGACCGGCGTGGCGGTCGGCGCGACGGGCGTCATCTACTTCTCCTCCGACATCGAGAACGCGATCTACAAAGCGGTGAAGAAGTAGCGTCTGCCGGCGGAGTCCTGCTGACCTGGAACCGGCCCCGCCGGTTCCCCGTTATACAGCAATGGGAAGCCGACCAGCAGGAGGATCGCCCCATGACGCGCCTCTCACGCGACGATGTCATCAAGACCGTGGACCGGGCCGACGACGTCACCATTGCCGAGATCATCGGGACCGGCGCGACCGTCGAGGAACTCGCCGAGGCCCAGGCCTGGCTCGCCAATGACGAGCCGATGATCAACGATTTGCGGCCGCTGGCGCAGGGACGGGTGCGCGAGCTCGTCGACATCCTGTCCGAGCTTGAAGAGGACGACGACGAGGTTGGACCGGCCGAGTCCGGCTCCGCGTCCGCAATCGGCTAGGACGTCAACGAGCCGCAAAACAATCCGCCCCGGAGAGATCATCTCTCCGAGGCGGTTTGTCGTTTCAGGCAACGAATGGCGATCAGTTCAGCTTCCGCTTCGGCACCGGCGCCTCGAACTGGGCGATCTCCGCGGTCTGCGGCGCCTTGCCGTTGAAGGTCAGCACGTTGCCTTCGGAGGAGATCGCGACCGTGTCGCCGTCCCTGACGTCGCCGCCGAGGATCATCTCGGCGAGCGGGTCCTGCAGGTAGCGCTGGATTACCCGCTTCAGCGGCCTTGCGCCGTAGGCAGGGTCCCAACCCTTGGCAGCGAGCCAGTCGCGGCCGGCGGCATCGAGGCTCAGCACGATCTTGCGATCGGTCAAAAGCTTCTGCAGCCGGGCGAACTGGATCTCGACGATGCGGCCCATCTCGCTCTTCTGCAGGCGGTGGAACAGGATGATCTCATCGACGCGGTTGAGGAATTCGGGGCGGAAATGCGCCCGCACCGTTCCCATCACCTGCTCGCGCACGGCGGACGTATCCTCGCCCTCGGGCTGGTTCACCAGGAATTCCGAACCAAGGTTCGAGGTCATGATGATCAGCGTGTTGCGGAAGTCGACGGTGCGGCCCTGGCCATCGGTCAGGCGGCCGTCGTCGAGCACCTGCAGCAGGACGTTGAAGACATCAGGATGCGCCTTCTCGATCTCGTCGAACAGCACGACCTGGTAAGGCCGGCGCCGCACCGCCTCGGTGAGCGCGCCGCCCTCGTCATAGCCGACATAGCCCGGAGGCGCGCCGATCAGCCGCGAGACCGAGTGCTTCTCCATGTATTCGGACATGTCGAGGCGGACCATCGCAGTCTCATCGTTGAACAGGTACTCCGCGAGCGCCTTGGTCAGCTCGGTCTTGCCGACGCCGGTCGGCCCTAAGAACATGAACGAGCCGGTGGGGCGGTTCGGGTCCTGCAGGCCCGCGCGGGAGCGGCGCACGGCGGTCGCGACCGCACGCACGGCCTCGGTCTGGCCGACGACGCGGGTGCCGAGCTGCTCCTCCATCTTCAGGAGCTTCTCCTTCTCGCCCTCCAGCATCTTGTCCACGGGCACGCCGGTCCAGCGCGAGACCACCTGCGCGATGTGGTTGGCGGTCACCGCCTCCTCCATCACCTCACCGGAGCCTTCACGCGCCTCGATGTCGGCAAGCTGCTTCTCGAGCTGCGGAATCCGGCCATAGGCCAGCTCGCCCGCCTTCTGGAATTCGCCGCGCCGCTGCGCAGCGGCCAGATCGACGCGCAGGGCGTCGAGCTCCGACTTCAGCTTCTGGGCGTTGGAGAGCTTGTTCTTCTCCGCGCTCCAGCGCGCCGTCAGCGCCGCAGACTTCTCTTCGAGCTCGGCGAGCTCCTTCTGGAGTGCCTCGAGACGAGATTTCGAGCCGAGATCGCTTTCCTTCTTCAGCGCCTCCTGCTCGATCTTGAGCCGGATGATCTCACGGTCGAGCGAATCCAGCTCTTCCGGCTTGGAATCGACCTGCATCTTCAGCCGCGCCGCGGCCTCGTCCATGAGGTCGATCGCCTTGTCGGGCAGGAAGCGGTCGGTGATGTAGCGGTTGGACAGCGTCGTGGCGGCGACCAGCGCGGAATCGGTGATCCGCACGCCGTGGTGCTGCTCATACTTGTCCTTCAGGCCGCGCAGGATCGAGATGGTGTCCTCGACCGAGGGCTCGCTGACGAAGATCGGCTGGAAGCGCCGCGCCAGCGCCGCATCCTTCTCGACGTGCTTCTGGTACTCGTCGAGCGTGGTCGCGCCGATGCAGTGCAGCTCGCCGCGGGCGAGCGCGGGCTTGAGCAGGTTGGAGGCGTCCATCGCGCCGTCGCCCTTGCCGGCGCCGATCAGGGTGTGCATCTCGTCGATGAAGAGGATGAAGGTGCCTTCGCTGCCGGTCACCTCCTGGAGCACGGCCTTCAGCCGCTCCTCGAACTCGCCGCGGTATTTCGCACCGGCAATCAGTGCGCCGAGGTCGAGCGACAGCAACTTCTTGTCCTTCAGGCTCTCGGGCACGTCACCGTTGACGATGCGCAGCGCGAGGCCTTCCGCGATGGCGGTCTTGCCGACGCCGGGCTCGCCGATCAGGACGGGATTGTTCTTGGTCCGGCGCGACAGCACCTGGATGGTGCGGCGGATCTCCTCGTCGCGGCCGATGACCGGGTCGAGCTTGCCGTCGCGCGCAGCCTGGGTGAGGTCGCGGGCATATTTCTTCAGGGCGTCATAGGCGTTCTCGGCGGTCGCCGAGTCCGCGGTGCGGCCCTTGCGCAGCGCCTCGATCGCCGCATTGAGGTTTTGCGGGGTGACACCGCCCTTGCTCAGGATCGCGCCGGCCTCGCTGGTCTTCTCCAGCGTAAGGCCAAGCAGCAGCCGCTCGACGGTGACAAAGCTGTCGCCAGCCTTCTCGCCGGCCTTTTCGGCGGCATCGAAGGTGCGGGCAAGCTCGGGCGCCAGATAGATCTGCCCCGCACCGCCGCCGGAGACCTTCGGCACCTTGTTCAGGGCCTCCTCGGTCGCCTTCAGGATCGCACGGGAATTGCCGCCAGCGCGGTCGATCAAACCGGCCGCGAGCCCCTCATTGTCGTCCAGGAGGACCTTCAGCACGTGCAGGGTGGAAAACTGCTGGTGCCCCTCGCGCACCGCGAGCGACTGCGCGGACTGGATGAAGCCCCTGGAGCGTTCGGTATATTTGTCGATATTCATGTCTTTTCTTTCCCTCGGCCTGCCCCTGGGGCCCTCTAAGGCACCCCAAACGGCATCTTCATTGGGTTTCCAATTACCGCATTGACGTTTCTCAACCGGTAACGGTCGTCGTGGACCGGCGTGGCCGCCGGCCTGAGGCAGATGTGGGAAGCGGGTTGCGGATGCGAAAGAGGCGACTTCACAATTTCGTGCGCTGATCCGCCGGCTTGGCGGAGCTGCGTCGAATCCCCTAAGTAGCGACATGACAGCCAGCCAGACCGCCGAGATCACCGGCCTCTTCCGCTACCCGATCAAGGGCCTGACACCGGAGCCCCTCTCCCGCGCCCCCTTGCGGCGAGGGGAGACCCTGCCTGCCGACCGCCGCTACGCCATCGAGAACGGCCCGAGCGGGTTCGATCCCGAGGCGCCCGAATGGAAGCCGAAAATCCTGTTCCTGATGCTGGCGCGCAATGAGCGGCTGGCCTCGCTCGACAGTCGCTTCGAGGACGCGACCAACCGCCTGACCATCCGCAAGGACGGCCAGATCGTCGCCAGCGGCGATCTCGAGACCGCCGCCGGGCGCGCCGCCATCGAGAGCTATTTCACCGAGAACTTCCAGCCGGAGCTGAAGGGGCCGCCGAAGGTGCTCTCGGGCCGCGATCACAGCTTTTCCGACGTCGCCCGCAAGGTGGTGTCGATCATCAATCTCGACAGCGTCCGCGCCATCGAGGCCATGCTCGGCGGCACTGCCGTCCACCCGCTGCGCTTCCGCGGCAATCTTTACGTGAAAGGCTGGCCGGCCTGGTCCGAGCTCGACCTCGTCGGCCAGACGCTCGCGATCGGCGAGGCCCGGCTCAAGGTGGTCAAGCGCATCGTGCGCTGTCCGGCGACCAATGTGGACCCGGTGACGGCAAAGCGCGATCTCGAGATCCCGCCGACGCTCTCGCGCCATCTCGGCCACATGGACTGCGGCATCTATGCCGAGGTCATTGCCGATGGTGAGATCGGGGTGGGCGATGCGGTTGCGGTGGAGCAGCCCAAGCTGATGTGAGCGGCGCCTGCTACCTAAGCGGCCGAAAAATCGGCTGGCCGTTTTTCAGCCGATCGAGGAAGTCCTGCGGATCGACGGACTCGCCGTTTCCAAAGCTCAGCCTGTGCAACGACGCATCGCGGTCATGCCGTGGCTCGATCGCCTCGGCCGCGGCCGCGGTGTATCCGATCGGCAGGCAATAGCCGTCGCCATATTCCATCTCCGCGCGGCCCCCGACCTCGGCCCAGATATCGATGCCGTGATAAAAATAGGTCCGGAGATGTCCCGTCACCATGAGGGCCGAATCTTCGAACGAATTGACGATGATCTCGTCGGCCTCGAGGTTGCCGTCGATCATGACGCACTTGCCGTAAGCATTTGCAAACGCGCTGCAGGCAACGTTGCCCAGCACGATGAAACAGCCGCACTCCGTGCCATCCTCTCCGAGGTCCAGCAGGCCGTCCGCGGAGAGATCGCCGAGCACGAGCATGTTGGCCGCCGAGGCCGGCAGCGCATCTGGCACGGACAGCGAGCCGTGATGCACGGCGCAGTCGCCTCCCGGCGCGAAAAACTCGTAACGCGCCAGCTCGCGCCGAAACCTTGCCGAACCGCGTCCCTCCAGCAGTGCGTAGAACTCCTCCGCCGTCACTTTCGCGAATGTCATGACCCTCTGCCGCTCCGGGCCGAAGGTTCGGCCAGTGCCATCTTCGTCGCACGGCAGCGGCGAAAGGTTCGTGGCGCAACTGACAGCCTCGCCCATGTGGGCACGAGGCTGTCAACCAGTGAACTTCGTAGGGTGGGTTAGCCGAAGGCGTAACCCACCACTGTCTACCTCCGCAGAAAGAGAAGAGGTGGGTTACGCCAGCGGACCGCGCTTCGCGCAACCGCTAGCTAACCCACCCTACGCACCTCGCCTCAGTTCGGCATCACATACGCATAGATCCGACCGCGCGAGACCGGCGCTTCGCGGACGCGGTTGCCATTGTTGCCGGAGATCATGATCGGATTGCCCTGCGCGTCGATGCCGGTGATGATGCCGACATGACCGCCGCGGCGACCGCGCGACATCACTGCGATGGCGCCGACCTGCGGGCCAGAGACGCGCGTGCCGTAATGCGCGAACGAGCTGGCCATGTCGGAGCCGGTGCCACGATGGCCGCTGTGCTCCAGCACCATGTTCATGAAGCGCGCGCACCACAGGCTGCCGCGCCCGGTCGGATTGCCGCCGAGATAACGGCGCGCCTCGGACACGAGGCCCGAGCCGCCACCGAAGCCGCCGCTCGCAGCCATGCCGTTATTGCCCATGCCGCCGCTGCTGGCGTTCGGATCATAGCTGGCCTGGGTGTCGGCGAAGCCGCCCGCCTGCAACTGCGCCGCGCTGCGATCGAAGCGCGAGCTGCGTGCATGATGGCGGGAGTGATGATGTCTGGCGTGGTGCACGTGAGTGTGCCGCTCTGCGCTATGACGATGATGCGGCCGCGCCGAGGCCGGAGAAACGAATGCGGCGACCGCCGCGAAGAAAACCGCCAGCGCGACAACACAACGCGACAGGCGGTACGCAAACAACTCAAACATTCTTCATCCTTCGTTGACACCCCTCTTTCCCGCCGGCCCGTGCGGTGGCCGACATCCGCCGGGGCGTAAAGCTTCCGGATGTGGCGAGAAAAAGACGCAACGTCGGCGAATAGCTGCGATGATTTTGTGCCGGTGCTGGTTTGAAGCTGCCGCATTGCAGACAACAGCATTAACTGCGATCCTGAAAAGGCGGCTTGAAGAGAGGGAAACGGTTAATGCCCCACGCCACGACATGGGATGACGTCCGCATCTATTTCGAAGAGGTGGGCCAGGGAACGCCGATTATTTTTCTGCACGAGTTCGCGGCCGACTACAGCAATTGGGAGCCGCAGATGCGCTACTTCTCGCGCGGCCACCGTTGCATCACCTATTCGGCGCGCGGCTACACCCCGTCGGACGTGCCTGATGGCGAGGTCTACACCTACACGCATTTCTACACCGATGCGCTCGCCGTGCTCGACCATCTCAAGATCGAGCGCGCGCATCTCGTAGGCCTCTCGATGGGCGCCTACTCCTCGCTGCAGATCGGCCTGAACGCGCCGCATCGCGCGCTGTCGATGACGCTGGCCGGCGTCGGCTCCGGTTCGGAGCTCGAAAATCTCGACGCCTGGCGCAAGCAGTGCCGCGCCAATGCCGAGCAGTTCGAGACGCTGGGCTCAGCCGAGGTCGCCAAGGTCACGCGCGAGGCGCCGAGCCGGATTCCGTTCCTGGTCAAGGACCCGCGCGGCCACGCCGATTTCTATGCCGCGCTGGCGCGGCACGATGCGAAGGGGTCGGCCAACACGATGCGCGGCTTCCAGGGCGGCCGTCCCTCGATCTACACGATGGCGGATGCGATCGCGAAGGTGGCAACGCCGGCGCTGATCATCTGCGGCGACGAGGACGATCCTTGCGTCGGAGCGAGCCTGTTCCTGAAGAAGCATCTGCCGGCCGCAGGGCTCGCGATGTTTCCGAAATCGGGCCACGTGCTCAATCTCGAGGAGCCCGCGCTGTTCAACGAAAGCGTGGAGCGGTTCGTGGCGCTGGTCGAGGCGGGACGATGGCCGGTGCGTGATCCCAGGTCGCTGGCGGCGCATTAGAGCGAAGGCGCCGCCAAACGCTCCGTCTCGTAGCCCGGATGGAGCGCTAGCGTAATCCGGGATTCTCGAGCGCGGCGCGACCTGCCCCGGATTGCGCTCCGCTCCATGCGGGCTACGGGAAACTACTTCCCCCCGCCCCGGCTCAGCAGAAACACGCCCTGTTCGCCGAACATATTCCACACCCACCAGGGCAGGTTCAGCGGCACCGGGCGGCCATAGAGATCGAGCGCCACCGAGCGCTCCATCTTGACGTTGATCGCGTCGCAGAGCTCGACGAAATCCTTGATGGTGCAGAAGTGGATATTGGCGGTGTCGTACCAGGTCGCGGGCAGGTTCTCCGTGCGCGGCATGTGGCCGCCGATCAGGAGCTGCAGTCGCATCTTCCAGAAGCCGAAATTCGGGAACGACACGATGGCGCGGCGGCCGATGCGCAGCAGATTCTCCAGCACGACCTTCGGCTGCCGCGTCGCCTGCAGCGTCTGCGACAGGATCACGTAGTCGAAGGCATCATCGGGATAATTGACGAGGTCGGTGTCGGCGTCGCCCTGCACCACCGCGAGGCCCTTGGCGACGCAGCGGTTGACGCCCTCGCGCGACAGCTCGATGCCGCGGCCGTCGATGCCGCGGGCCTCGAGCAGCTGAAGCAGGTCGCCGTCGCCGCAGCCGACGTCGAGCACTTTCGAGCCCGGCTTGACCATCTCGGCCATCAGCAGATGGTCGGCGCGAGCCTGGCCGGACTGCCCGGCCGCAACGCCGCCCAGCGGCAGCACTTCCTGCACCGACATCCTAGCTACCCCCGCCATTCAGTCCGCGCGCCTTGCCGGCCGATTGCAGGAAGGCGCGGGAGATGTCGAAAAACTCAGGCACGTCGAGCAGGAAGGCGTCGTGGCCGCGATCGGTCTCGATCTCGGCAAACGACACCCGCGCGCTCGAGGCGTTCAGCGCATGCACCAGCGCGCGCGATTCCGAGGTCGGAAACAGCCAGTCGCTGGTGAAGGAGACGACGCAGAAACGGGTCTGGATGCCGGCGAACGCCTTCGCCAGCACGCCGTCATGGTCGGCGGCGATGTCGAAATAGTCCATCGCGCGCGTCAGATAGAGATAGGCGTTGGCGTCGAAGCGCTCGACGAAGGACGAACCCTGGTAGCGCAGATAGGACTCGACCTGGAAGTCGGCGTCGAACGAGAAGGTCGGCAGCTCGCGATCCTGCATGCGCCGGCCGAACTTCCGGTGCAGCGCGGCGTCGGAGAGATAGGTGATGTGCGCCGCCATCCGCGCCACCGCGAGGCCGCGATGCGGATGGATGCCGCGGTCGGCATAGCCGCCATTGTGCCAGTCGGGATCGGCCATCACGGCCTGGCGGCCGAGCTCGTGGAACGCGATGTTCTGCGCCGAGTGGCGCGTCGAGCAGGCGATCGCGAGCGCGGAGAACACGCGCTCGGGATAGGCCGCGGTCCATTGCAGCACCTGCATGCCGCCCATCGAGCCACCGACCACGGCAAACAGCGTGTCGATGCCGAGCCGGTCGATCAGCATCGCCTGCGCGCGCACCATGTCCGGAATGGTGATGACGGGGAATTCCAGCCCCCACACCTTGCCGGTGGCGGGATTGATCGAGGCGGGCCCGGTCGAGCCCATGCAGCCGCCGATCACGTTGGAGCAGATGATGAAGTACCTGTCGGGATCGAGCGGCCGGCCCGGGCCGACCAGGGTCTCCCACCAGCCGGACTTGCCGGTGACGGGATGCACATTGGCGACGTGCTGATCGCCGGTCAGCGCATGACAGATCAGGACCGCGTTGGAGCGATCGGCGTTGAGCTCGCCATAGGTCTGGTAGGCGATCTGGAACGGGGCGAGATCGACGCCGCAATCGAGCGGCAACGGCTGCTCGGTGCCGAAATGCGCGATGAGCGAGCTCGGATGATCCACTTCGTGCGACCGATCGTCGGCACTGATCGCGGGGCTCGGAATCGACTTGACGCCAACCATCTGACCATCGACCTCGTTTGCGATCGGACTTCAGACCGCATTGACATCAGGCCATGAAAAACCCGGCCTGAACGATAGGTTCGGCCGGGATCGGAAGCGTCCCCGGCCTGTTTAGCGAGTTTTTTAACGTGGCTGCAAGCCGGCCGGCTCAAATGACCACGGAACAGGCAAAAACCTACCGGCTTGGACGGTTTTCGTCAAGTCGCGGCCCGGATGAGCCAAATTCGTCCCCTGGCGCGTCAGCCGAAAGGGCCGTCATTTCTCTTTGCTTTCGCGGCCCTGACTGCCTAATCAAGACATCGATCGCAGCGGACCGGCTCGGCTGGCCCGCATTGGAACGCCTCTCAATAGTCCTGTCAGATATGTCCCAACGTCCGCCCGCGCCACCATCATTGCAGGAATTGCGCAAGGAGATCGATGCGATCGACGAGGGCATGCATCGCCTGCTGATGCAGCGCGGCGACATCATCGACCGCCTGATCCAGGTGAAGCAGACCCAGGAGGTCGGCTCGGCGTTCCGCCCCGCGCGCGAGGCCTCCATGATGCGCGAGATCGTGCAGCGTCATCGCGGCATCCTGCCGCTCGACACCGTCGAGAGCATCTGGCGCGTCATCATCTCGACCTTCACCTATGTGCAGGCGCCGTTCTCCGTGCATGCCGACATCTCGGTGAGCGAGCCCGCGATGCGCGATTCCGTGCGCTTCCATTTCGGCTTCACGGTGCCCTACGTCGCGCATTTCAGCGCGCAGGCCGCGGTCGAGGCGGTGGCGAAATCCAAGGGCGACCTGGCGCTGGTCTCGGCAACGTCCAGCCGCACGCCGTGGTGGCTGGAATTGGAAGCACAAGGCGCGCCGAAGATCATCGCGCGCATGCCCTTCGTCGAGCGCGCCGACCATCCGGCGTCACTGCCCGTGTTCGCGATCTCACGCGTCGCCGACAGCGCCGTGGTGACGGAGGTCGAGACCTTCAGCGTGCGGGTCTCCGGGTGGAACGCCGAGGTCGCGCGGGCGCTGTCGCCGCTTGCCGACATCGTGGCGGTGCCCGATACCGCCTTCGACGGCGCGGCGCTGCTGGTCTCGGTCACGAGCGACACCAGCATCGACAAGATCAGGGCTGCCCTGATCGAAGCGGGGGCCTCGGTGCGCTCCACGGCCCTCGTCGGCAGCCACGCAACGCGCTATACGGTGGCCCCGACCGGGTCGAAATCGTAAATCGCGTACCGCCTAAAGCCTATCCGGAGTTGAAGATGTCCCGCCCCGTGCCGAACCCCGGCATTCTCGATATTGCGCCCTACACGCCCGGCAAGACCCCGGTGCCGGAGCCGGGCCGCAAGGTGTTCAAGCTCTCGGCCAACGAGACGCCGTTCGGGCCCTCGCCCAAGGCGATCGAAGCCTTCAAGAATGTGGCGGATCATCTGGAAGACTATCCGGAGGGCACCTCGCGCGTGCTGCGCGAAGCGATCGGCCGCTCGTTCGGGCTCGATCCGAACCGCATCATCTGCGGCGCGGGTTCGGACGAGATCCTCAACCTGCTCGCCCACACCTATCTCGGCCAGGGCGACGAGGCGATCTCCACCACCCACGGCTTCCTGGTCTACCCGATCGCGACCATGGCGGTCGGCGCCAAAAACGTGATCGCGGAGGAGACCAACCTCACCTGCAACGTCGACGCCATCCTGAAGGCGGTGACGCCGAAGACGAAGCTGGTCTGGCTCGCCAATCCCAACAATCCGACCGGCACCTATATTCCGTTCGACGAGGTCAAGCGGCTGCGCGCCGGCCTGCCCTCGCACGTGCTGCTGGTGCTGGACGCCGCCTATTGCGACTACGTCTCGCGCAACGATTACGAAATGGGCATCGAGCTGGTCGCCACCACCGAGAACACGGTGGTGACGCACACCTTCTCCAAGATCCACGGCCTTGCCGCGCTGCGCATCGGCTGGATGTTCGGGCCCGAGCACATCATCGACGCGGTCAACCGTATCCGCGGTCCCTTCAACGTGTCGACGCCGGCGATGTATGCCGCGGTCGCCGCGATCGAGGACACCGCGCATCAGGCGATGTCGAAGCAGTTCACCGAAACCTGGCGCAACTGGCTCACCGAGGAGATCAGCAAGCTCGGCCTGAAGGTGACCCCGAGCGTTGCCAATTTCGTGCTGATCCACTTCCCGACCGACAAGGGCAGGACCTCAGACGATGCCGACGCCTTCCTCACCAAACGCGGCCTCGTGCTGCGCGCGCTGAAGAATTACGGCCTGCCGCATTCCCTGCGCATGACCATCGGCACCGAAGAGGCCAACCGCCTCGTCGTCGATGCCTTGCGCGACTTCGTGGCCGGCAAATGAGCGCGAACCCGCATTTCCAGCGCGTCGCGCTGATCGGCTTCGGCCTGATCGGCGGCTCGATCGCGCGCGCTGCGAAGCTCCAGGGCCTGGCTTCCGAGATCGTCACCACCGCGCGCTCGGAGAAGACGCGCGCGCGGGTGATCGAGCTCGGCATTGTCGACCAGGTGGTGGCGACCAATGCGGAAGCGGTGAAGGACGCCGACCTCGTCATCCTCTGCATTCCCGTCGGGGCCTGCGGACCGGTGGCGCAGGAGATCGCGCCGCATCTGAAGCCCGGCGCCATCATCTCCGACGTCGGCTCGGTGAAGGGCGCGATCGTCAGGGACATGGCACCGCACCTGCCGAAGACGGTCCATTTCGTGCCGGCGCATCCGGTCGCGGGCACCGAGCATTCGGGGCCGGATTCCGGCTTCGCCGAGCTCTTCATCAACCGCTGGTGCATCCTGACGCCGCCGGAGGGCACCGACACTGAGGCCGTCGCTCACTTGCGCGCCTTCTGGGCGGCGATGGGCGCCAAGGTCGAGGTGATGACGCCGGATCACCATGATCTGGTGCTCGCGATCACCAGCCATCTGCCGCATCTGATCGCCTACACCATCGTCGGCACCGCCGACGAGCTGGCGCAGGTGACGGAGTCCGAGGTGATCAAGTTCTCCGCCGGCGGCTTCCGCGATTTCACCCGCATCGCCGCGTCCGATCCGACGATGTGGCGCGACGTATTCCTTGCCAACAAGGAAGCGGTGCTGGAGATGCTCGGCACCTTCACCGAGGATCTCGCCAAGCTGACGCGCGCGATCCGCCGCGGCGACGGCGAGGCGCTGTTCGATCACTTCACCCGCACCCGCGCCATCCGCCGCGGCATCGTCGAGATCGGCCAGGATTCGGCGGCAGCCGATTTCGGCCGCCAGCACGGGCAGCTCGAGAAGAAGCCGTAGCTCCTGTCATTCCGGGGCGCCCGAAGGGCGAGCCCGGAATCCATTGGGCCACAGCGCACGGGGTGAAATGGATTCCGGGTTCGATGCTACGCATCGCCCCGGAATGACGACACATCAATCAATATAGCGGCGGGATCTGGCCGACCTTCACCGGTCCGAGCAGCACCGCGCCGTCGACGAACTTCAGCGGGAAGCTGCGCGCCTTCTTGCCCTCGAGCGTGCTCTCGGTGCCGATCGAGTTGATGCCGGCGGCAACGCCGGCGTTGGCGTTCTGCTTGATGACCTTGCCGAGGCCGGGAACAGCGCGGTCGAGCGCACCAAAGAGATTGTTGAGGTCCTGCGACTTCACGCCGGGCGCGACGCGATCCAGCGTTGCCTGCGGCACGCCCTCTTCCAGCAGCTTCTCGATGCCGAGCGCCGGGATCGCGCGCTCGAGGCCGGTCACCGTCATCTGCAGCTCGCCATCGAGTCGGCCATTGGCCGACAGGCCGAGCGTGCCGGCCGCGACCGCTATCATCTCGCCCTGCTGGATCCGCGACTGCACGATCTCGATATGGCCGCCCGCGGCCTGGATCTCGCGGAAGCGCTGCGGCCAGGGCTTTGGCGTGAGGTCGGAAAGGCCGGTGATCTTGGCGCGCGTGTCGGCCTCGAACGGCTCGGCGAGCAAGGGATGAACGCCCTGGATGCTGCCCTGCGCGACGTGAAGCACGGTCTCGATCACGGGATGATCCGCCGGCGAACCGTCCGCGAGGCGGCCATGCAGTTCGACCTGTTTTGCGCGCGCGAGCGGCACCTGCACCGAGCCATCAACGCGGTTGATGCTGGGATCGTCGAACACGAGGGAGGCGCGCTCCGGCACGGCGGGCAGGCCGAACACGCTGCTGCGGCCCTTGCTCCAGTTGACCACGAAGGTGTTCTGCGTGACCCCGTCGACCAGTGTCGCCGGTGCCGAGAACTCTGCGATCACGAGCTTGGGATCATAGACCTGGGCGACGACCAGGATGTTGTCGAGCCTGGCCGTGAACGGCGTCTTGCTGGCATTCTGCGAGACCAGGGCGACGCTGGCGCCGGAACATTGGACCTCGAAGCGGAACGGGAAGCCCGCGATCGAGCGCTTGGCGCAATCATAGATGCGGCCGGACTTGGCCTCCTGCGCGCGCCAGGCATCTGCGGCGGTCTCGGCCTGCGACGCGGCATAGAACCAGAAGCAGGTCCACGCGACGGCGAGGATCAGCAGGAGAACGGGTGCGATGAAAAGGCCCCAACGGGAGCGGCGGCCTGTGGCAACGGTCATATCGGACATGCGGCGACCCTTTGGCCCCAGATTCAGGCAAATGTAAGCGGGGCTGGCCCCCGACGAAAGACTGAGAATCCGCTTCGCTTGGAGCCTTCATTCTGGTAGCCGTGCCCGAAATGTCCGAAATCACCCTCCCCTCCGTCACGAATGCCAAGGGCGACCTCTGGGTGTTCGGCTACGGCTCGCTGATGTGGCGGCCGGGCTTCGAATTCGAGGAGCGCGTCCCGGCCCGGCTGGTCGGCGAGCATCGCGCGCTCTGCGTCTATTCCTTCGTGCATCGCGGCACGCCCGAGAAGCCGGGCCTGGTGCTCGGGCTCGACCGTGGCGGCGCCTGCCGCGGCATCGCCTTCCGCGTCGCCGAAAAGCACCGTGCCGACGTGGTCGCCTATTTGCGCGAACGCGAGCAGGTGACGTCGGTCTATCGCGAGGTGATGCGCTCGGTATGGCTGGAGAACGATGCGCGCCAGCGCGTCTCGGCACTCGTCTATGTCGTCGACCGCGGTCATGTGCAATATGCCGGCCGGCTGTCGCTCGCCGATCAGCACCGACACGTCGTCCAGGGCCATGGCCAGTCCGGCGCCAACCGCGACTACGTGACGGCAACGGTGAAAGCCATCGAGGCCGAAGGCTTTCGCGACACGCAACTGCATCAGCTCGCGACGATGCTGCATGGTGATGCGCATCCCCTGCACGCGCCTGCTCCCGAAGATCGAGAGAGCCGCTAAAGCGCGATGAGATTTGGATGAATCGTCATCGCGCTTTAGGTTGTTGTTTGCGCATGATCTTTCCGGAAAACCGCTTCGCACTTTTCCGGATCATGCTTTAGCTCTCCGACGGCGCATAGCTCGGCGCGCTGCCGATCAATTGCTCCTGCTCTTTGCGGCCGGCTTCGACGAGGCGAACGGTCGCGTCTTCGATCACCGTCTGCACGCGGGAAAGAAACTCATCCTTCGGCAGGCCTGATGGCAGCGGAGCGAGGAACTCGACGACGAGCGTGCCCGGATAGCGCATGAAGGTACGGCGCGGCCAGAACAGGCCGGAATTGAGCGCGATCGGCAGGCACGGCACGCCGCAGGACGAATAGATCTGAGCGAAGCCGGTCTTGTAGTCGGGCGGAGCGCCCGGCGCGCGGCGCGTGCCTTCCGGAAAGATCACGAGCTGCTTTCCGCTGCGCACCGCCTCGCGCGCCCGCCGCGTCATGTCCAGCAGCGCCTTCACGCCGGCATTGCGGTCGATCGCGATCATCCCAGTCTTGACCAGGAACTGGCCGAACACCGGAATCTGCATGAGCTGGCGCTTGAGGATGAAGATCGGGCGGTTGAAGAAGCCCGGCAGCACGAAGGTCTCCCAGAACGACTGGTGCTTCGCTGCGATCACCAGCGGCCCCTGCGGGATGTTCTCGACACCCCGGAATTCCACCTTGATGTTGCAGATCACGCGCATCAGGACCAGCGTCGCCTTCGCCCACCATTGCGCGACCGTCAGCATGGCACGCGGCGGCAACGCGAAGGTCGGCAGCGCCACGATCGCGAGGCACACCAGCACGGCATAGAACAGCACGTTGAACACGAGCGAACGCAGGAAAATCAGAAACATCGACGATCCGATTAGTTTGCCGATCAGTTTGCCAGTCAATTGGCCTGGGCGGTGGCGGGCCGCTTCGGTTGCTGGCCTGCAGGCTGCTCCGACATCTCGGGCGAAAGGTCAATCCCGAAATCCTCCAGCCGCACCCTGAGCTCGGCCGCGATGTACTTGACATATTCGGACAACAGCAGCCGCAGGGTGGACGCCGAGGTCCACCACGGCTCCTCGCGCCATTTATCGCCGACCACCACGAACGGGATCAGCGTGGTCTCCGGCATCGCATGCGAGAATTCCACCAGCGCGCGCGGCATGTGATAGTTCGAGGTGACCACGATCAGCGACTTGAAGTGCCGCCCCTCGGCCCAGCGCCGCGCCTCCGCGGCATTGCCGCGGGTCGTCAGCGCGGTGCGATCGAGGTCGACGCAGCAGGTCATGAAAGACTGGTTCTCCGGCAAGGTCCGCGAGATGTCGTTTGCCGTCGAGGTCGGATGCACGCCGGAGATCAGCAGCCGCTTGCCATAGCCGGCGGCCAGCAGCTCCATCGCGTCCGAGACCCGCGAGGAACCGCCGGTCAGGACGACAATGCCGTCGGCCTTGCGGTCGGGCGCAATCTCGGCGCCGCGCATCTGCGACAGGAACGCGACGAAGCCCGCCGCCGCGCCGACGAAAGCGAACGCAATCGTCGACACGATTGTCGCGCGCAGCCAGCCGCGCGGCAGTTTCGGCGATCGATCGTCGGTCGGCGAGGTCATGCGATGTCAGTGATCCCTTCCCTGAATGATTTTAGGACGTTTTGAGGCGAAGTGGAGTCCGGTTTGTCAGGCTTATCAAAGCGACTGAACCACAACTCGATCCGCGGCGGTGCTGTGCTCCCTCGCCCCGCTTGCGGGGAGAGGGTTGGGGTGAGGGGGAGTCTCCGCGGGGACGGAGGCAGTCGGCGTCGCGGAGAGTCCTCCTCACCCGGAATCCGCGCAAGCGGGGAGAGGCGAAGAAACTTCAATCGATATCATTCAGCGTCGCAAACAGCGTCTGGCGCGAGGCGACCGCGGTGATGGCGCCGATCAGCACCGCCTGCACCGCGAGCACGACATAGCCGGACGGCCGCAGCGAGAAGGTGCCCAGCAAGGCCGCGAACTGGTCGCCGACCGGGGTCCCCGAGAACCAGCCGGCGATCGACTCGGAGAAGCCGAACACCAGCATGGCGGCGCC
The DNA here is from genome assembly GCF_018130825.1 of Bradyrhizobium liaoningense. GTDB lineage: Bacteria > Pseudomonadota > Alphaproteobacteria > Rhizobiales > Xanthobacteraceae > Bradyrhizobium > Bradyrhizobium liaoningense_B. The sequence continues at coordinate 728,844 of NZ_JAFCJS010000003.1, forward strand.
GCCGCCGATCACGCCGCCTTCGAGGCCGAGCCTGAGGAAATGCCGCAGGAAGCGGTTGGCGATGTAGCGGTCGCCGGCGCCGACGAAATGCAAGACCTCGACGATCGGGCGGTTCGCCGCCATGGCGCCGCGGGTCGCGAACGACACCGAGATGATGGTCGCGATGATGACGAGCGCGAGAATGCCGAGGCCGGCGAGCACGGTGGCGTTGGTCATCGAGCGCATGCGCTCGATCCAGGCGCGGTGATCGTCGACGCTGGCGCTTGGCGCCACCTGCGTCACGCGGGCACGCAAGGCGCCGAGATCGAGCGGCGTGCCGGGCTGCACCCGCGCGATGATCATGCGCGGCACCGGCAGGTCGTCCATCGACAGGCCGGTGCCGAGCCACGGCTCGAGCAGCTTGCCGCTCTCGTCCTTGCTGAACGGCTTGACCTCGACGATGCCGGGCTGCGCGCGCATCGCCTCGGTCACGGCCGCTGCGTCGCGGTCGAGATCGCGCCCCGCTTGCGGACGGACCTGGATGGTGATCTCGCTTGCGACCTCCGACTGCCATTCCGCGGCGGAGGCGCTGACCAGCAGCACGGTGCCCGTGGTCATCGAAGCCAGGAACGTCATGATGGCGACGACGGCGACCAGCGCGCGGCCCTGGATCGAGGCGCGCGGCACGATCGGCGACATGTTGCGCGCCTTGGCCGGAAGCTGCGGACGCTCCTGTCCGAGGTCGACCAGCACGCCGCGCTCGTCGGTCCTACTCATAGACGTGCAACCGTCCCTGGTGCAGCACCAGCCGCCGCGCCTCGTACTGGTCCATCAGGCCGATGTCGTGGGTCGCGATGATGACGGCGGTGCCGGATTTGTTGAGCTCGATGAAAAGCCGCAGCAGACGGCGGCCGAGCGTCGGATCGACGCTGCCGGTCGGCTCGTCCGCGAGCAGCAGCTGCGGCCGCGAGATCACCGCGCGCGCGATCGCGGCGCGCTGCTTCTCGCCGCCCGACAGGATCGGCGGCAACGCATCCATGCGATCGCCGAGGCCGACCCAGCGCAGGAGGTCGATGACCTCCTTGCGATAGCTCGACTCGCTGCGGCCCATGACGCGGAACGGCAACGCGACGTTCTCGTAGGTCGTCATGTGGTCGAGCAGGCGGAAATCCTGCAGCACGATGCCGATGCGCTTGCGCAAGTCCGCGATCTCGTCCTTGCCGAGCTGCGAGATATCGTGGCCGAACAGATTGACGAGACCGCGCGTCGGCCGATGCGACAGGAACAGCAGGCGCAGCAGCGAGGTTTTGCCGGCGCCGGACGGGCCGGTGAGGAATTGGAAGGAATGCGCGGGGATCTGGAAGCTGAGGTCGCGCAGGATCTCCGGCCCCAGACCGTAACGCAATCCGACATTTTCGAACCGAACCAAGCTCAGCTCCGTTCGAGAGGGGACGATGGAAGCGACGCGGCGCGCTGCCATGCGCGATCAACGGTTTTTGCGACCGTTATGGTTTCCGGTTCGTTAACGGTCGCCTTGTAGCATCCAGGGCAACCGGCTCTCCGGGTCATCAAGACCAGTCCATGCATCAAGGCTCGTCCATGCATATCGTCTGCCCCCATTGTACGACATCCTACGCCATCAAGCCCGCGAGCCTGGGGACGAACGGACGGACGGTCCGCTGCTCCCGCTGCAAGGAGACCTGGGTCGCCTATGCCGAGGATGCCATCGAGGAGGCGTCCGTGCCGGCGATGGCCGCGGCCAGCCAGGCCGACGACCAGTCCGACCTGGCCGAGCAGTGGAACTCCTATGCCAAGGACGATAACGCCGCCGACACCCCGGTGGTCGAGAGCCCCTCGATCGCCAGCGACTGGCCGGCCGACAACGCCCGGGAGATCGAGGACGAGTGGTCAGCGGCGGCACGGGCTGCCGAGGAAGAAGCCGTCGGCGCACAGCACCAATCCTGGTTCCGCAGCCTGTTCAGCCGCCCCGGCGCGCGGGTGAAGCGTCCAGTCCCCGCTGTTGCTCCGCGAAAATCCTATTTCGGCCTGCCGACCGCCTGCGCAGCCATGGCCGCGCTGGTGCTGGCCCTGATCATGTGGCGCGGCGACGTGGTGCGCCTGCTGCCGCAGACGGCGGCGTTCTACAAGATGGTCGGGCTCGAGGTGAACCTGCGCGGGCTGACCTTCAAGGACGTCAAACTCTCCAGCGAGACCGTCGACGGTAAGCAGGTGCTGGTGATCGAGGGCGTGATCGTCGGTCAGGGCAAGAAGCCGCTCGACATCCCGCGGCTGCGATTTGCCGTGCGCGACGCGCAGGGCGCGGAGATCTACGCCTGGAATACTGTGCTGGAACAGACCGTGCTGCAGCCCGGCGAGCGCGCCTTCTTCCGCTCCCGCCTGGCCTCGCCGCCGCCGGAAGGCCGCAATATCGACGTTCGCTTCTTCAACCGGCGCGACATCGCCGGCGGCAGCGTATAGTCGTCGCACGGGAGGTTGGTCCCAAGGTTGGTCTCATGTCCAAAATCCTGATCGCCGACGACGAGGATTCGATGCGCACGCTGGTGGCGCGCGCCATCGCCATGGACGGCCACGAGACCGTGACCGCACAGGACGGCGCCGAGGCGCTGGAGATCCTGACCCGCGAGGACGGCGCGTTCGATCTCCTGCTCACCGACATCCAGATGCCTGTGATGGACGGCATCGCGCTGGCGCTGTCCGCCGCGCGCGATTTCCCCGACCTGACGATTTTGCTGATGACCGGCTTTGCCGACCAGCGCGAGCGCGCCTCGAACCTCAATGCGCTGGTGCATGATGTCGTGACCAAACCGTTCTCGGTGGCGGACATCCGCACCGCAGTGGCCGACGCGCTGGCGGCGAAGAAGGGGTAGTCGGCGATCGCCGCAGTCACGTCGGCTATGCCTCTATGACGCGACGTCGCCGCGACACATTCGGTGTCGTCCTGGCGAAGGCCAGGACCCATACCGCGTGATTTATCTGTCGGAAATGGACGTCGTACCGGGCAACCAGCCTTCGCCAAATGCCTCCCTGGGGTAATGGGTCCTGGCTTTCGCCAGGACGACATCGGGGAGGCATCGAGGCTATCGCCTCAAAAATCCTTCAGCAGCCGCTCGATGTAGTCGAGCTCGATCTGCGGGCGCGAGGGATCGCCTAAGCGGCGGCGGAGCTCTTCGAGGATGCGGCGGACGCGCTGGGCGTCGATCTCGCCGGGGATCTTGACGGTGTAATCGTCGCTGAACTCACGGCCGTGAAGGGGCCGGCCGAGCGGGTCGGTCTGATTGCCGCCGCTCTGCTGGCGGCCGGCCCGGTTGCCGGGACCATCACCCTGCCCGTCGCCGTCGCCCTGCTGCATCGCCTCGGCCATCTTCTGCGCGCCCTTGCGCAGGGCATCGAGCGCCTTGCCCTGCGAGTCCACGGCACCATCCGCGTTGCCCTCGCCGAGCTTCGAGCCGGCATCGCCCATGGCGCCGTCGGCGGCATCCAAGCTGCCATCGTCATCGCCCTGGTCGCCGTCCTGATCGCCATCCTGGCCGGACTGTCCCTGCTCGCCCTGCTGACCCTTCTGACCCTGCTGCTTCTGGCCCTTTTGACCCTTCTGCGTGAGGCCGCGCTTGGCGAGTTCGTCCTGCAGCTTCTTCAGGCGGTCGCGCAGCGCCTGCTGGTCCTGCTGGAGGTCCGACATCGACTGGTCGCCCTGCTTGCCGCGGGAGCGGTCGCGCCGGGAATCCTGGCCCTGCTTGAAGGTCTTGTCGCGCAATTGCTGCTGCTTGCGGATCATGTCGCTGAGCTCGTTCAGCGCCTGCTCCATGTCGCTGTCGCCGGACTGCCCCGGCTGCGCCATCTGGAGATTTTCCATGATCTGCGCGAGCTGCTCGAGCATGCGCTGCGCGGCTTCTTTATTGCCCTCGCGCGCCGCCTTCTCGATCTGCTTCAGCAGCTCGTCGAGATCGCGCTGCGTGATGACGTTGCGATCACGGCTGGAGGATTGGCTCCGTTCCGTCGCCCGCTTGTACTCCTCGAGCTTCTGAATGGCGTCGGATTGGTTGCTCAGGCTCTTACCGGATTCCTTCTGCCTGAGGCTGTCGCCGGAATCCTGCATCGCCTTTTCGGCGCTGTCGAGCAGCGCATCGGGATCCTGATCCAGCTGGGCAGCGGCCGGCGAGACGCCGCCCAACAGGAAGGCGAGGCAGGCGATCGAGATCGCCCTGAAGACTGGCGCGCGTGCTAGCTTCCGCATTTCCGGTCCCGCGTAAACTGGTTGGCCCCGTCGTTGCCCGCCTTCGCCCGGTTGCTTGCCGACTTCCGATAGGCCTGAAGCTGCTCCCGCAACGCGTCCTGCTGCTTCGACAGTTCTTCGAGCTGATCTGGCGTCGCCTTCTGGGTCTTCTGTTTCAACTCGACGGCCTTGTCGAGAATGAGCTGGACCTCGGCCGGGAACGGCTGACGGGGCCCGAGCGGATTCTGCTCGGCGCGGCGAGCGAGATCGCGCACCTTGCCGGCCATCGCCTCGCGAAGCTTTTGCGTCAGCACCTTGAGCTCTTCCTCGCTGGCGCCGCGTTCCAGCGCCCGCTTCAGCGCGTCCTGCGCCGAGCGCAGCGCGGCGTTGACGCTGCCGGCGACACCGTCGTCCTCGATGGTGACCGCGAACGCCCACATGCTCGCCACCACGTCGCGCAATGCATCGTCGGTGCGGGCCGCCTCGAGCTGGGCCGCGAGGCTCCGGAGGCCGAGATAGCAGCCGGCATCCGGGGTGAACAATTCGGGCGCGATCATCAGCGCATCGAGCGCGGCGTAGACGTCGGAATTCTTGTTGGCATCGAGCGCGAGGATGCGGCGCTGCTCGATCAACGCGCGCGCGAGCGAGTTGGTGAACAGGCGCTCGGGCAGGCGCATGTTGAACGGCTCGCTTTTCGCCTCGTTGCCGGCCTCGTCCTTGGCGGAGAGCGTCAGCGTGACGTCGGCACCGGCATAGGGATCCTCGCTGAGGTCCTTCACGGTCTGGCCGACGCCGTTGCGGGTGCGCGCGTTCGGCAGCACCAGCGGGAATTGCGGCGGCGGGAACAGCGGCCGCGCGGCGGCCTTGGTGTCGTCCTTGCTGCCATCCTTGCCATCGGCAGCGCGCAAACCGATTTGCGCCTCGGCGCCGGTGACGCCGTAATCGTCCTCGATCTTGTAGGACAGCTGGAGTCCGCCGCGCGCCTGGCGCTCGGGATCCTTGGCGAGCGAGATCGTCGGCGCGCGGTCCGGCGTCGCCGCAAAGGCCCATTGCGGCTGGCCGGAAGGCGCACGGACATGCGCGGTGCCGTCGGCGGTGATGGCGAAATGCTTCTCGTTGGTGCCCTTGGGCGTGGCTTCAGTGGGGGCGACCTCCTTCAGGCCGCCGGAGATGACGACATCGAGGTTGCCGCCGGAGGAGCGCACGATCAGGGTCGAGCCGGCGGGAACGGCGAGCGGACCGCTCGCCGGCAGCGCGGCGGCTTCCTTGTTGGCGGCCGACAGGATGACGGGCGGCTTGCCGGTGTAGAGCGGCGGCGTGACCCAGGCATCGACGCGAACGTTCGTCGGCGCCAGCACGCCATTCCAGTCGAAGGCGGCCCCGACGCGCATCGCGCGCTCGTCGCCGGCAGCGAAGAAGGTCGCAACCAGCATCACCATGACCAGCGCCCGCAGCGCCCAGGGATCATGGAGCGCGAGCCGCGGTCGCGGCAGACCGGCACGGATGCGCTTGAGCGAGGCCAGCGTACGCTCGCGCTGCGCCTGCCACAGCGCCTTCGCGATCGGGTCCTGCGAGGTCAGCGTGTCCGTGAGCGTGGTTGCCGGGCGGTGACGGATGCCGGAGCCGCGGTCGAGCCGGCCCAGCGCTTCCTCGCGGCTCGGCCAGCGGAACCGAAGCAGGGGGAACAGCACGGCGATCGCAATGCCGGCGAAGATGACGAGACCGACGGCACGGGCCAGGAACGGCAGCGCCAGCCAGAGACCGGCCCAGGACACCACCAGGAACAGGCCGATGACGGTCAGCAGCCGCGCGAGATTTGGCCAGGCACGCTCCCACGCGATGGCATAGATGGCCCTGTCGAGGGCCTGCGCCAGCTTCAGCCGCGACAGAGCGTCGCCGTCGCGGATAGGGTCTGACGGGTCGGGGGTGACGCCGTTCAATCAGCTCTCCAGGTTGCCCGGTAGAGTGAAGCGTACCACAACGGCAGCACTGAGGCATCCGTTCCTGTACGGGAGACACCCCTTTTCCCGCATAACACGAGGACGTGACTGGCCCGCCGCAACCCCGTAATTTCCGCGCCACCTGAGGACAATGAAGGAAACGCCATGGACAAGAAGATGCACGACAAGGGCCTCGAGGTCCGCAAAGCGGTACTCGGAGAAGCCTATGTCAACAACGCCCTGAAGAACGTCGACGATTTCAACCGTCCGTTCCAGGAGATGCTCAACGAATATTGCTGGGGCACGGTGTGGGGCCGCGAGGAGCTGCCGCGCAAGACCCGCAGCATGCTCAACATCGCGATGATCGCGATCCTCAACCGCCAGCACGAGTTTCGCGCGCATCTGAAGGGCGCGCTCACCAACGGCGTCACCCGCGACGAGATCCGCGAGATCCTGATGCAGGTCGCCATCTATGGCGGCATGCCCGCCGCCGTCGACAGTTTTCGCATCGCGCGCGAGGTGTTCGCGGAGATCGACGGCAAGGCGTGAGGCAGGCCTCTCTCCGGCGTCGTCCCGGCGAAGGCCGGGACCCATAACCACCTTCGGATGTGGTTACGAGGACTCGGAGTTGTCAGCTTCGCGCCACACCTCTCCCTCGGGTAATGGGTCCTGGCTTTCGCCAGGACGACACCGAGGGTGAGCGCGAGCCGTTCAACAAACAACGAATAACAAGCACAAGGAAACACCATGGACATCGGATTCATCGGGCTCGGAAACATGGGTTTCCCGATGGCGCGGCGGCTGATCGAGGCGGGACACAGGCTCGTCGTGTTCGACACGCGCAAGGAGGTCGTCGAAAAGCTCGTGGCGCGCGGCGCCACCGCTGCGTCGTCGCCGAAGGACGTCGCCGACCAGGTCGAGACCGTGATGGCGAGCCTGCCCTCGCTGCAGGCTTCGCTCGAGGTTGCCACCGGCGCGAACGGCGTCATCGAGGGCAAGCGTGCAAAGCGCTTCATCGATCTCTCCACCGTCGGCTCGGCGATGGCATCGAAGATTCACGGCCTCCTGGCCAAGCGCAACATCGTGCAGATCGACTGCCCCGTCTCGGGCGGTGTCGGCGGCGCCGAAAAGGGCACGCTGGCAGTGATGGTGTCGGGGCCGAAGGCGGAGTTCGAGCTGCTGAAGCCGGCGCTCGACGTGATCGGAAAAGTATTCTTCATCGGCGAGAAGCCGGGGACGGCGCAGACCATGAAGCTCGCCAACAATTTCCTGTCGGCCACCGCCATCGTGGCGACCTCGGAAGCCGTCGTGATGGGCGTGAAGGCCGGGCTCGATCCCGCCGTGATGATCGACGTCATCAATGCCGGCTCCGGCATGAACACCGCAAGCCGCGACAAGTTTCCGCGCTCGGTCCTGCCGCGCACCTTCGATTTCGGCTTCGCCACGGGATTGATGGTGAAGGACGTGCGGCTGGCGCTGGAGGAGATGAAGCAGCTCGGCCTGTCGATGGAGGTCGCCGACGCCGTCGGACGGCTATGGGAGACCGTGATCAGCGCGGAAGGCGCGGAGTCGGATTTCACCGCGGCGATCAAGCCGATCGAGAAGAAGGCGGGGGTCGTGGTTGGCGGGAAGACGGGCGGATTGGTCGGGAAGTAGTTTCTCGCGCATCCCCTGTCCACGTCGTCCTGGACAAGCGAGCGGAGCGAGCGCTGATCCAGGACCCAGGGAGAGGTTTGGCGAAGACTCGTGGTTACCAGCTTCGCGCCAAATTACTTCCTGGGGTAACGGGTCCTGGCTTTCGCCAGGACGACGCCGAAATTGTTGAAGCGCCGTCGCGCCCCTCACAGCCACGGCGCCGGCGTATCCATCGCGATCAGCTGCTCGACCTCGATGCGCGGGCGCACGACGGCATACTGATCGCCCTTCACCAGCACCTCGGGCACCAGCGGGCGCGTGTTGTAGGTGCCGGCCTGCACGGCGCCATAGGCGCCGGCGGTCATGATGGCGAGGAGATCGCCCGCCTTCGGCGTCGGCAGCGTGCGGTCGAGCGCGAGATAATCGCCGGTCTCGCAGACCGGGCCGACGACGTCGGCCGTGATCGTGGCGGCATCCTTCGCCGGCTGCGTCACCGGCAGGATGTCGTGATGGGCCTCGTACAGAGTCGGGCGGATCAGGTCGTTCATCGCGGCATCGATGATGACGAAATTCTTGCCGTCGCCGTGCTTCACATAGATCACCTTGGCGACCAGGATGCCGGCATTGCCGACGATCATGCGGCCCGGCTCGAACATCAGCGTGCAGCCGAGATTGTGGCTGACGCGCTTGACCATGGCGGCATAGGCGGCGGGCGCCGGCGGGGCCTCGCGGTCCATGTAATAGGGAATGCCGAGGCCGCCGCCGAAATCGACGTGGCTGATGTCGTGGCCGTCGCTACGCAGCGTCTGCACGAATTCGGAGAGGATGCGGAACGCGGTCTCCATACTGGAGAGATCGGTGATCTGGCTGCCGATATGCACGTCGGTGCCGGTCACTTCGATACCAGGCAGCTTCGCAGCGCGGGCATAGACCTCGCGGGCATGCACGATCGGGATGCCGAACTTGTTCTCGGACTTGCCGGTGGAGATTTTTGCATGCGTGCCGGCATCGACGTCGGGATTGACGCGCAACGAGATCCGCGCGGTCTTGCCCGTCTCGGTCGCAAGGCGCGACAGCAGCTCGAGTTCCGGCTCGGATTCGACGTTGAGACAGAGGATGTCGGCGGCGAGTGCCGCCCGCAGCTCGTCTTCCGTCTTGCCAACGCCGGAAAAGACGATCTTGCTGGCGGGAATGCCGGCGGCCAGCGCGCGCTTCAACTCGCCGCCCGAGACCACGTCGGCGCCTGCCCCGAGCTTCACCAGCGTGCGCAGCACCGACTGGTTGGAGTTGGCCTTCATGGCGTAGCAGACCAGCACCTTCTCGCCGGCAAAAGCCTCGGTGAAGACGCGGTAATGCCGCTCCAGCGTCGCGGTCGAATAGCAATAGAACGGCGTGCCGACCGTTGCGGCCAGCTCGGACAGGTTCACCGCCTCGGCGTGCAGCACGCCGTTGCGATACTCGAAATGGTTCATGGCGTTGGCTCAGTTACTCCAGCCTACCGGCCGGGCTTGTCGTCCAGGAGCGGGTCGAGAATAAACGATTTCTTCTTGCCCTTGGGAGCCGCCGGCGCAGCGTCCGCACCATAGGTGGGGTTGAACACGCTCGGCGTCTTCTGGGCTTCGGTCTCGGTGTCGGTGGGCGCGGCGACATTGGCCGTGGACGCGCTGGAGGCGGTCGGCGGCAGGTCGAGTGGCCCTTTGCGGCCGCAGCCGGCAAGCGCGAGCGCCGTCAGGCTCAAGACAATGATGGCCCACCCCGAGCCGGCCGGGCGAAACTTTGACGTCACGACGAAATCCCCACTACGCGGGCCGCACCATACAGAGATTGGCGCGCTCTGGCGAGAGCCGGATGACCATGAAACATAAGCGAAATTTTGCCCTCAGCCCTATTTCCGCTCTTTTTCCAGCCGCTTCGCCCAGCTCTTTGCCTGCGACGCCACGTTCTTCGGCGCGGTGCCGCCGAAGCTGGTCCGGCTCCTCACCGACGATTCGACCGAGAGCACGCCGAGCACGTCCTTGGTGATCTTCGGCTCGATCGCCTGCATCTCCTTCAGCGGCAGCTCGTGCAGCGCCATGCCGCCCTCGGCGGCCTTGGCCACGATCCGCCCGGTGACGTGATGGGCCTCGCGGAACGGCATCTTCAGCGTCCGCACCAGCCAGTCGGCCAGATCGGTCGCCGTGGCATAGCCCTCGCCGGCGGCCGCCTTCATCTTGGCTTCGTCGGGGACGAGGTCGCGGACCATGCCGGTCATGGCGCGGATCGCCAGCGACAGCGCGGCAAAGCCCTCCATGGCGCCCTGCTTGTCCTCCTGCATGTCCTTTTGATAGGCGAGCGGCAGGCCCTTCATGACGATCAGGAGGCCGTTGAGCGCGCCGATGACGCGGCCGGTCTTGGCACGCACCAACTCGGCTGCATCCGGATTGCGCTTCTGCGGCATGATCGACGAGCCCGTGGTGAACTTGTCGCTGAGGCGGATCAGGCCGACCAGCGGCGAGGTCCAGATCACGATCTCCTCGGCAAAGCGCGACATGTGCACGGCACAGATCGAGGCCGCCGACAACGTCTCCAGCACGAAGTCGCGGTCGGAGACCGCATCGAGCGAGTTCGCCATCGGGCGGTCGAAGCCCAGCGCCTTCGCGGTGGCATGGCGGTCGATCGGAAACGAGGTGCCGGCGAGCGCGGCGGCGCCGAGCGGCGACTCGTTGAGCCGCTTGCGCGCGTCCTGGAAACGGCCGCGGTCGCGCGCGGCCATCTCGACATAGGCGAGCAGATGGTGGCCGAAGGTCACGGGCTGCGCGGTCTGCAGATGCGTGAAGCCGGGCATCACGGTGCCGGCATGCTCCAGCGCACGCTCGACCAGTGCCTGCTGGAAGGCGGCGAGCGCCGCATCGGTCTCGTCGAGAACGTCGCGGACATAGAGACGGAAGTCGGTCGCGACCTGGTCGTTGCGCGAGCGCGCGGTGTGCAGGCGGCCGGCGGCGGGGCCGATCAGCTCCGACAGGCGGCTCTCGACATTCATATGGATGTCCTCGAGCGCGCGCTTGAATTCGAAGCCGCCCTTGCCGATCTCTGACAAAATCGTGTCTAGACCCTTGCCGATATTTTTCGCATCAGAGGCCGTGATGATGCCCTTCGCGGCGAGCATCGCGGCGTGGGCCTTGGACGCGGCAATGTCCTGGGCAAAGAGGTGACGATCGACGTCGATGGAGACGTTGATCTCTTCCATGATCTCATCGGGACGCTCCGAGAACCGGCCGCCCCACATCTTGTTGCTCATGATCCCCTGCTCACGCCTTGCCTGTCGCTAGCCACGTTTGCTGGCCGCAGCCAGCCGTATTAAGAGGCCCCTGATAGCCATATCTGCGACCGGATGACAAACGATATGCTCGACAAGAAGCCCTCCGCCACGCGCCGGATCCCCCTCGTCATCGCCACGGTGGCGATCGGCGGGCTGGCCGGCTTCGCCGCGCTGTACGGGCTGGGCCTGAGCCGGGCGCCTTCGGGCGATCCGACCTGCAAGCCGGCGGTGGCGACGGCGCAAAAAATCGCTCCGCTCGCCCATGGCGAGGTGGCGGCGCTGACCATGGCGACCGCGCCGTTGAAGCTGCCTGACCTGGCCTTCGAGGACGCCGACGGCAAGCCGAAGAAGCTGTCCGATTTCCGCGGCAAGACGCTGCTGGTGAACCTCTGGGCGACCTGGTGCGTGCCCTGCCGGAAGGAGATGCCGGCGCTGGACGAGCTCCAGGGCAAGCTGGCGGGCCCGAATTTCGAGGTGGTGGCGATCAACATCGACACCCGCGACCCCGAAAAGCCCAGGACCTTCCTGAAAGAGGCCAATCTGACCCGGCTCGGTTACTTCACTGATCAGAAAGCCAAGGTTTTTCAGGATCTTAAGGCCATAGGCCGGGCGCTGGGCATGCCCACCTCGGTGCTGGTCGACCCGCAAGGCTGCGAGATCGCGACGATCGCGGGGCCGGCGGAGTGGGCGAGCGAAGATGCGCTCAAGCTGCTCCGGGCGGCGACGGGCAAGGCCGCCGCGTCGCTTTAGGGGTTAGGCAGTCACGTTCAGGTTGCCGCCGACACCGGGTCCGACATTGGCGAGCGAGGGCTGACCGGCACCGAGCAGGGTCAGGACGGTGGATTTCTCCATGTCCAAGTTCTGCTTGGTCAGCGTCGCCGCAATATTCGACTGCAGCGCGCCTTGCTGAGCGGCCAGCATGGTGCTGACCATCGCCATCATATCCATTACGCGAACCCTCGTACCGGCTGTAACCTAGAGGCGAGCGGTTAATGGGACATGAATTGTCACAGAGTGGATGCTAGCCGAGACCAATGGCGCCGTAGGGTGGGCAAAGGCGCACTTGCGCCGTGCCCACCATCTCACCATTGCAGCAAAAAATGCGTGGGCACGCTTCGCTTTGCCCACCCTACGGCACCGGGAAATGGATCAGCGGGTCGGAACCGGCTTGGCGCCGCGGTAGTCGTAGAAGCCGCGCTGGGTCTTGCGACCGAGCCAGCCGGCCTCGACGTATTTCACCAGCAGCGGGCACGGGCGATACTTGGAGTCGGCGAGGCCCTCGTGCAGCACCTGCATGATCGACAGGCAGGTATCGAGACCGATGAAGTCGGCAAGCTCCAGCGGACCCATCGGATGGTGCGCCCCGAGCTTCATCGCCGCGTCGATCGCCTCGACGTTGCCGACGCCTTCGTACAGCGTGTAGATCGCCTCGTTAATCATCGGCAGCAGGATGCGGTTGACGATGAAAGCCGGGAAATCCTCGGAGACCGCGACCTGCTTGCCGAGCCTGGCCACGAATTCCTTGGCCGCCTCGAAGGTCGCATCATCCGTGGCTATGCCGCGGATCAGCTCGACCAGCTCCATCAGCGGCACCGGATTCATGAAGTGGATGCCGATGAAGCGCTCGGGCCGGTCGGTGGCGGCGGCAAGGCGCGTGATCGAGATCGAGGATGTGTCGGAGGCGACGATCGCCTCGGGCTTCAAGATAGCGCAGAGCTCGTGGAAGATCTTGCGCTTGACCTCTTCCTTCTCGACCGCGGTCTCGATCACGAGATCGCAGTCGGCGAGGTCGTCGAGCTTCTCGGCGGCCACGATGCGCGACAGCGCCTTGGTCTTGGCCTCCTCGGTGACGACCTTCTTGGAGACCTGGCGGGCCAGATTGCCATTGATGGTGGCCATGCCCGACTTGAGGCGGTCGGCCGAAACGTCGTTGAGCACCACGTCGAAGCCGGCGAGCGCTGCAACATGCGCGATGCCATTGCCCATCTGACCCGCGCCGATCACGCCGACCTTCTTGATCACTGCCGCCATAATGTCATCCACCGGAACGGCGCGCATATCGCGCCCTGCCTATCCCCTGAGCCGGGAGGTCTGATTTGACCAGAAGCCTGATTTAATCAGAACCTTGGCTCGAAACCTAGATTGGATCGCTTCGAAGGCGTGCCCCACGCCAAAGAAAACGCCTCAAAAATGAAACACCGGCCGGAGTTTATACCTCCGGCCGGTGTTTTGAACGCGTTTTACTTGCCGAGCTTGCCGAGTTCGGCCGTCAGCTCCGGAACCGCCTGGTAGAGGTCGGCGACCAGGCCATAATCGGCAACCTGGAAGATCGGCGCGTCCTCGTCCTTGTTGATCGCGACGATCACCTTGGAGTCCTTCATGCCGGCCAGATGCTGGATCGCGCCGGAAATGCCCACGGCGACATAGAGCTCGGGGGCCACGACCTTGCCGGTCTGGCCGACCTGCCAGTCGTTCGGGGCGTAGCCGGCGTCCACCGCCGCACGCGAGGCACCGACGCCGGCACCCAGCTTGTCAGCCAGCGGCTCGATGTACTTGGCAAAGTTCTCGCGGCTCTGCATGGCGCGGCCACCGGAGACGATGATCTTGGCCGAGGTCAGCTCGGGACGGTCGCTCTTGGCGACCTCCTCACCGACGAAGGACGACAGGCCGGGATCGGCCGCCGCCGCCACGGTCTCGACCGGCGCGCTGCCGCCTTCGCCCGCCGCGGCGAAGGTGGAGGTACGGACCGTGATGACCTTCTTGGCGTCCTTCGACTTCACCGTCTGGATGGCGTTGCCGGCATAGATCGGACGCTCATAGGTATCGGGGGCGACCACCTTGATGATCTCCGAGACCTGCATAACGTCGAGCAGGGCGGCGACGCGCGGCATCACGTTCTTGAAGCGCGAGGTCGCGGGCGCGACGATCGCATCATAGCCGGAAGCCAGCGAGACGATCAGCGCGGCCAGCGGCTCGGCGAGATCGTGCGCGTAGAGCTCGCCGTCGGCGAGCAGCACCTTCTTCACGCCGGCAAGCTTGGCAGCAGCATCCGCCGCGGCCTTGGCGTTCTGGCCGGCCACCAGCACCTCGACATCCGCACCGAGCGCGGCAGCCGCGGTCAGGGTCTTGTTGGTCGCATCCTTGAGCGACGCATTGTCGTGTTCGGCAATCAGAAGCGTCGTCATCAGAGCACCCCGGCTTCGTTCTTGAGTTTCGACACCAGCTCGGCGACGTCCTTGACCTTGACGCCCGCCTTGCGGCCCGCCGGTTCAGTGGTCTTGAGAACCTCGAGGCGCGCGGCGACGTCGACGCCGTAATCGGCGACGGTCTTCTCCGCGATCGGCTTCTTCTTCGCCTTCATGATGTTCGGCAGCGAGGCGTAACGCGGCTCGTTGAGACGGAGGTCGGTGGTGACGATTGCCGGTCCCTTCAGCTTGACGGTCTGCAGGCCGCCGTCGACTTCGCGCGTGACCTTGAAGTCAGAGCCTTCGACCTCGAGCTTGGAGGCGAAGGTCGCCTGCGACCAGCCGAGCAGCGCGGCCAGCATCTGGCCGGTCTGGTTGCTGTCGTCGTCGATCGCCTGCTTGCCGAGAATGATGAGGCCGGGCTGCTCTTCTTCCGCGACCTTCTTCAGGATCTTGGCGACAGCGAGCGGCTCGACATTGCCTTCGGCCTTCACCAGGATGCCGCGATCGGCGCCCATGGCAAGACCGGTGCGGATCGTCTCCGACGCCTGCGCAGGTCCAATGGAGACCACCACGACCTCGGTCGCCTTGCCGGCTTCCTTCAGGCGCAGCGCTTCCTCGACCGCGATTTCGTCGAACGGGTTCATCGACATCTTGACGTTGGCGAGTTCAACGCCCGATCCATCGCCCTTGACGCGGACCTTGACGTTGTAATCGACCACCCGCTTTACCGGCACTAAGACCTTCATCGATCCTCTTTCACTCAATTTGGGAGGGGGGTTATCAACTGGCGCGGAACCTAAAGGCCTGATCCGGCCCGGTCAACGCGCGAAGGGGCCAATTTTTAGACCTTAGAAATGCGCCGTCCAAATGGGTCAGCGGTTCTGGCCCGGAACCCAGAGCACGTCTCCGGCTCCGTTATGGTTAGCGGCACGGCTCGCCACGAACAGGAAGTCCGACAGGCGGTTCATATACTGGATGCCAGCCGCGCTGACCGGCTCGCCCGGCCGGGCCGCCAGTTCCACGATCACGCGTTCCGCCCTGCGGCATATCGTGCGGGCGACGTGGAGGTAGGCCGCAGCCGGCGTGCCGCCGGGGAGCACGAAGGAGGTCAGCGGCGCGAGCTTGTCGTTGAGCGCGTCGATGTCGCGCTCGAGCCGCTCCACCTGGCTCGCGACCACCCGCAGCCGCTCGGCCTTGCCTTCACGTTCGGGCACCGCGAGATCGGCGCCGAGGTCGAACAGGTCATTCTGGATACGGCCGAGCATCGCGTCGAACTCGGGCATGTCATGGGTATGGAGCCTGACAACGCCGATTGCGGCATTGGTCTCGTCGACCGTGCCATAGGCCTCGATGCGCAGATCGTATTTCGGACGGCGCTCGCCCGAGCCCAGCGCCGTCGTGCCGTCGTCACCGGTCTTGGTATAGATGCGATTCAATACCACCATGTTCAGCGTCCCATCGCCCAGACTGCCGCCATGGCGATGACGATCGCCACGAACTGAAGCAGCACCCGCCAGCGCATCAGCTTCTGCGAGGTATCTGGCGAGCCGCCGCGCATCATGTTGACGAGGCCGAGCAGCAGCACCAACGCCACGGCGCCGACCGCGATCGGCAGGATGAAAGTACTCAGGATAGATGCCATCTGAGGGTAGATAACACCGTGTGCGGCGGTCCGCCATGGCGTTCCCGATCTGGCTTTTAAGCCAATAATATCAGAAGCTAGCTGGATGATTTCAGATTTGCGCGAGCGGCCCGTTCTCTTCGCCTCTCCCCGCCTGCGCGGAAAGGCCGGAATGCGCTCGCAGCCCGCAAGCGGGGCGAGGCGAATTCGGGCCGCAAGCGGAGCGAGAGCAACATTGCTCTGGAGCAAGCCGTGAAAGCGATCCGCTACATCTACTGCGTGCTGGAGGACGCGTTCTACACGTTCCTGGCCGACGACGGCTGGGCGATCGCGAGCCATATCGCGCTGTCGACGCTGATGGCGCTGTTCCCGTTCCTGATCGTGCTGACCTCGCTCGCCGGCTTCTTCGGCTCCAAGGAACTCGCCGATCAGGCCGCCAGCCTGATGCTCGAGGTCTGGCCCAAGCAGGTCGCCGATTCGATCTCGGGCGAAATCCACGACGTGCTGACCACCACCCGCACCGGCGTGCTGACGATCGGCGCGGCGCTGTCGGTCTACTTCGCCTCGAACGGCGTCGAGGCGCTCCGCGTCGCGCTCAACCGTGCCTATGCAGTGGTGGAGATGCGGCGCTGGTACTGGCTGCGGCTGGAATCGATCGGCTACACGCTGGTCGCGGCCTTCACCGCGCTAGCCATGGCATTCCTGATCGTGCTCGGTCCGCTCTTCATCGAGGCGGCGCGGCGCCATATCCCGCTGTTCGTCGAATCCAACGAAAGCATCCTGACCTGGCTGCGCTACGGCATCACCATCGGCGCGCTGGTGGTGGCGCTGGTGATCCTGCATGCCTGGCTGCCGGCGGGCCGGAGGAGCTTCTTCCAGATCATGCCCGGCATCGTCTTCACCATCGTGGCGTCGCTGATTTCAGGCATCGTGTTCGGACAATATCTGGCGCGCTTCGCCAACAATTACGTGACGATGTATGCAGGCCTCGCCTCGGTGATCATCGCGCTGGTGTTCCTGTATTTCATCGCCGCGATCTTCGTTTACGGCGGCGAGCTCAACGCCGCGATCATCAAATCGCAGCTTCCTCACGGCGTGTCGCTTCAAGCAGCGCAGTCGCTAAAGCCCGCGGAGACACAGGCTTGACCAGGAAGGCATCAGCGCCGGCTTCACGCGAGGCCGCCTCGTCCTCGCCGCGCCCGGAAACCCCGATGATGGGGATCTGAGCCAGCGGTGCCGGCATGGTGCGGATCCGCCTGATCGCCTCGACGCCATCTATGCCAGGCAGCACCATGTCCATCAGCACCGCATCGAAGGCGCCCTGCTCCAGCCGGTTCACGGCATCCTCGCCGCGCCCGATGAACTCGGCATGATGGCCAAGCTCGGTGAGGATGGTGTTGAGCACGACGCGGCCGAACGGGTTGTCCTCGACGCTGAGCACGCGCAGCGCCGCGACCGTGTCCATCTCGGCTTCGCCTTTCGATTTACCCGACCTGGCCGGCCCTGCCGCATCCAGCGACACCGTCAGCGTGAAGGTGGCGCCGCCGCCATTGCGCGGCGCGACCGAGATGTCGCCCCCCATCGCGCGCGCCAGTTGCTTCACCGAGGACAGCCCTAGGCCGGCGCCGCCGAAACGCGAGGCGATGGTGACATTGGCCTGGCTGAAGGGGCGAAACAGCCGCTTGATCTCGGCCATGGTGAGGCCGATGCCGCTGTCGGACACCGCGAAGGCGACCCCGACCTTGCTTTTGCCCTTGCTCGTCTTGGTAGGACGCCAGGGCGTCACCGCGAGCGCCACGCCGCCCTGCTCGGTGAACTTGACGGCATTGTCGATCAGGTTCTCGAGCGCGGCGCGCAGGCGGACGGGATCACCGACCACCAGCCCCGGCAGCTTGTCGGAGATCTCGACCTGGGCCTGGAGCCCCTTGGCCGCGGCGCGCCCGGCGAGCGAATCGCCGGTGCTGCGCGCGAGCGCCCGCAAGTCGAACAGATCCTGCCGCAGCGTGCTGCCGCCCTTCCCGGCGCCCTTGCCCGTTCGGGCAGCGTCCACGAACAGCGTGGCAAGGCTCGCCAGATGCTCGGCGCCCGCCTTGATGGTGTCGGCCCAGCGCCTCTCCCGCTCCCCGAGATCGGAGGTCGCGAGCAGATCGCTGATCGCGAGAATGCCGGTCAGGGGGGTGCGGACCTCGTGGGCGAAGGCGGCGAGCGCCGCCTGGACCACATCTGGCGCGGCAGCTTTGGTGGCGCGCCTGCGCGACCGCCCGGCCGCCCCGGACCGCTTCCGAGGCGGTCGCCTGGACGTCCGCGTAGTGCGCACTGCGCGCGTTTTCGCCGCCATAATTCCCCTTCGAAGTATCCGCTTCGAACCCGGGCCGTCGGCCGAGCATGGCACGGGGGAACCCCCGGAGTCACGGCAGCGTTTCGCTAACCCCCAGAGAAACTTAACCTAATCCCACCAGCTGGCGGACACTGGCGGGTGTGGCGCCAGCAGCGCGCAACTCGCGCAGCCCCGTCGAACGGCTGGATTTCGACAGCTTCCGGCCCTCGCCGTCACGAATCAGAGCATGGTGCCGGTAAGCCGGTTCCGGCAGGCCGAGCAGGACCTGGAGCAGGCGGTGCACCGCGGTTGCGTGAAACAGGTCCTGCCCCCGCACGATCTCGCTGACGCCCTGGAGCGCGTCGTCGACGACCACCGACAGATGGTAGCTGGTCGGCGTCTCCTTGCGGGCCAGGATTACGTCGCCCCAGGCCTCCGGCCGCGCCGGGACGGCGCCGCGCTCGCCATCGGGTCCTTCGCCGAGCTCGTTCCAGCTCAGGCCGTCGACACGGCGGCAGGCGGCCGCCATGTCGAGCCGGAGCGCGTAGGGCGCGCCCGAGGCGATCAGTCGTGTCCGCTCGTCGGCAGGGAGCGACTTCGCATCACCAGGATAAAGCGGTGCGCCATCGGGATCGCGCGGCCACGGCCCGTCGGCCTCCCGCTCCGCCACCAGTCTTGCGATCTCGGCCCGGCTTTCGAAGGCGGGATAGACGAGGTCCAGCGCCGAGAGTCTTTCGAGCGCGGCACGATAGTCGGAAAGATGCTCCGACTGCCGCCGCACCGGCGTCTCCCAGGCAATGCCGAGCCAGGCGAGGTCCTCGTAGATCGCGGTCTCGTATTCCGGCCGGCAGCGCGTCGCATCGATGTCCTCGATCCGCAGCAACAGCCGCCCACCGGTCTCTCGCGCGCGATCGAAGTTGAGCAGCGCGGAATAGGCGTGGCCGAGATGCAGCAGGCCGTTGGGGCTGGGGGCAAATCGGAAAACGGGTGGCATGAGTTCTCGGTGTATCCGTCATTGCCGGGCTTGACCCGGCAATCCATCTTCCATGACTCTGTTACGATAGGAGATGGATGGCCGGGTCAAGCCCGGCCGTGACGCCGGAGAGAGCTTACCGAGCCCCATGACCATCCACCTCGAAACCCAGTCCGACCTCGAAGAAGCCGTCCATGCGCTGATCAAGCGCGATCCGCGCCTCAAGCCCGTGTTCGAGATCGCGGGCATGCCGGCGTTGCGGCGGCGCGAGCCGGGCTTTACCGGGCTCGCGCACATCGTCTGCGGGCAGCAGCTTTCGACCGCGAGCGCATCGGCGATCTGGGGACGGCTGTCGGCCGCGTTCGATCCGTTCGACCATGACGCCGTGCGCCGCGCCCGCACCGACCGGCTGGGGCGGCTCGGCCTGTCCGCCGCCAAGATCAAGACGCTGAAGCATCTCGCGCGCGAGATCAATGCGCAGCGGCTGAACCTCGACGTGCTCGCGGAGGAAGACGCCGACGCTGCGCACCACACGCTGATCTCGCTGCCCGGCATCGGGCCGTGGACGGCGGATGTCTATCTCCTGTTCTGCCTCGGGCATGGCGATGCATGGCCGGCCGGCGATCTCGCCGTGCAGGAGGGCATCAAGATCGGGCTCGGCCTCAAGGCGCGGCCGACGGAAAAACAGATGGCGCCGCTCGCCGAGCCCTGGCGCCCGCTGCGCGGCGCGGCCGCGCATCTGTGGTGGAGCTATTATCGCGCAGTGAAGAAGCGCGAGGGCGTGCTCGCCGGAAACTAAATTTTTTTGCGCATGACCTTTCCGGAAAACCTCTAGCCCCGCAGCCGCTCGCGGTCGGCGCGGGCGCATTCGGCCACGAAGTCGACCACGGCCCGCACCGCGGACAGCTCGACCAGATCGGGATGGGCGAGCAGCCAGAGGTCGGCGACACTGACGAGCTTCTGCGGCGCGACGCGCACGAGGTCCGGATAGCTCTCCGCGACGAAGCAGGACAGCGCGGAGATGCCAATCCCCGCGCGCACCGCCGCCAGCATGTCGCCCTGCGAGGAGCAGCGCATCACCACGGTACCCTGGCGCGTGATCGCATCGCTCCAGCGCGCCAGCTGCGCGTTGGAATCCTGATCGGCAAAGCCGATGACGCTGTGCCCCTTCCACTCGCCGCTACGCTCCGGCAGAGGGCGGCCGGCGGCATAGTCGCACGAGGCATAGAAGCCGGTGCCGAGGCGGCCGATCTTGCGGCCGACCAGGTTTTCCTCGCCGCTGTCGACCGGCCGCAGCACCACATCGGCCTCCCGGCGGCGCACGCTGGCCGGAAACGGATGGGTGATGATCTCGAGCCGGATGTGATCATGCGCGCCGAGGAAGGATCGCAGCCGTGGCATCAGCCAGTGCGAGGCCAGCGTCGCACCGATCGACAGCTTGACCGTGCCGCGCGCCTTGCGCCCGCCGGCGCCGACCGCCGCCTCGGCCCGGAGCGCGGCAGCCGCCATCGCCTCGACATGCTCGCGCAACGTCCGACCATCGGCGGTGAGCACGAATCCATCCGCGGCGCGCGCCAGCAGTTTTGTGCCGAGCTGCGCCTCCAGCGCCGCGACCTTGCGGCTGACGGTCGGATGGCTGGCGTGCAGACGCTTTGCCGCGGCCGTGAAGCTGCCGGTATCGGCGACCGCGACGAAGGTCTTGCAAAGATCCCAATCCACCGCCGGCTCCGTACAAATCTGATTATACGCTTGTTCAATATTGAACGATCACCTGTCCGCCGTCCAACTTATATTGGGGTCAAAGCGCTGGGCGGCGGACACCCCGCCAGCGCGACAATCGACATGGAAGCGCTCACAATCGGCCGGCAGGCCGTTGACGCGCGTTATCAGGAGGATCGGATGGCACTGCCTGCCTTGCTCAAGAACAATCTGGAGCTGCCCGTCGTCGGCTCGCCGCTCTTCATCGTCTCCGGACCGGAGCTGGTGATCGCCCAGTGCAAGGCGGGTGTCGTCGGCTCGTTTCCCGCGCTCAATGCCCGTCCGGTCGAGAAGCTCGACGAATGGCTGAGCCGGATCGAGGACGAGCTCGGTGAATACAAGTCGCGCAATCCGGGCAAGAAGGTCGCACCCTACGCCGTCAACCAGATCTGCCATGCCTCCAACGACCGGCTGATGAAGGACATGGAAACCTGCGTGAAGCACAAGGCGCCCATCATCATCACCTCGCTGCGGCCGCCGGCGGAGATCGTCGAAGCCGCGCATTCCTATGGCGGGCTGGTGTTCCACGACGTCATCAACGTCAAGCACGCGCGCAAGGCCGCCGAGCAGGGCGTCGACGGCCTGATCCTGGTCTGCGCCGGCGCCGGCGGACATGCCGGCACACTGTCGCCCTTCGCGCTGGTGCGCGAGGTCAAGCAATGGTTTGACGGCGCGATCCTGCTGTCGGGCGCGATCAGCGACGGTTTCGGCATCGCCTCCGCGCTGACGCTGGGCGCCGACCTCGCCTATATGGGGACGCGCTTCATCGCGACGCAGGAAGCAAACGCCGATGAAGCCTACAAATCGGCGCTGACGCAGCACGCCGCGCACGACATCGTCTACACCAACCTGTTCACCGGCGTGCACGGCAACTATCTGGGACCCTCGATCGCCGCCGCGGGGCTCGATCCGGACAATCTCCCGGCCGCCGACAAGACCAAGATGAACTTCGGCTCCGGCGGCAACATGAAGTCCAAGGCGTGGCGCGACATCTGGGGCTCGGGCCAGGGCATCGGCCAGATCCTAGATGCGCCACCAGTCGCCGAGCTCGTCGACCGGCTGAAGGGCGAGTTCGACCAGGCCCGGCAGGATTTCCTGATGCGCGCCAGCGCCTGACGGCTCGAACTGTAGAAAAGAAAAACGGGAGGACATCATGAAGCTGGCAGCCGCACTGATCGGCCTGTCGTTGCTGACACTCGCGACCGGGACCGCCCGCGCCGAAGGCAGCAACGAGATCCGCATCGGACAGACCCTGCCCTATAGCGGTCCGGCCTCCGGCTTCGGCGCGATCGGACGGACGCAGGAGGCGTTCTTCGAGAAGGTCAACACTGAGGGCGGCATCAACGGCCGCAAGGTCAAGTTCATCACGCTGGACGATGCCTACTCGCCGCCCAAGACCGTCGAGCAGACCCGCAAGCTGGTGGAGCAGGACGAGGTGCTGATGATGTTCGGCTCGCTCGGCACCGCTACCAACAGCGCCGTGCAGCGCTACCTCAACGGCAAGAAGGTGCCGCAGCTATTCGTGCTCTCGGGCGCGACGAAATGGGCCGATCCGCAGAAATATCCGTGGACCATGCCCGGCATGGCCGCCTACGAATCCGAGGGCGTGGTCTATGCCAAGCACGTGCTGCGCACCAAGCCCGGCGCCAAGATCGCCATCCTGTCCCAGAACGACGATTTCGGCCGCGACTATGTCGCCGGCTTCAAGCGCGCGCTCGGCGAGAAAGGCGCCAGCATGATCGTCGCGGAGCAGACCTATGAGACCAGCGCGCCGACGATCAGCTCGCAGCTCTCGACCCTGAAGGCGTCGGGCGCCGACGTGCTGTTCGGCGTCGTGCTCGGCAAGTTCACCTCGCAGATGATCAAGGGCGTGGCCGAGATCGGCTGGAAGCCCGAGCTGTTCTTCGTGCCGACATCGGCCTCGTCGATCTCGTTCCTCGAGCCGGCCGGGCTCGACAACGCGGTCGGCCTGATCTCGTCGAGCAACCAGAAGGACACGATGGACCCGCAATGGGCCAGCGATCCCGGCGTGAAGGAGTACTTCGCCTTCATGAAGCAATACATGCCGACCGCAGACCTCTCCAACTCCAACTACGCGGCCGGCTATCACTATGCGACGCTGCTGATGACGGTGCTGAAGGCGTGCAAGGATGATTTCAGCCGCGACAACATCATGCGCCAGGCGGCCTCGCTGAAGGAGGTGAAGCTGCCGCTGCTGCTGCCGGGCATGTCTGTCACCACCGGCCCCGACGACTATCTGCCGTTCCAGCAGCTTCAGCTCCGCCGCTTCAACGGCAAGAGCTGGGTCGGGTTCGGCGACGTGCTGGACGATCGCTAGACTCGAGCGCAAAAAGGGACACGCCATGATCATCAGCGGCGAACGCCGGATCGGCTATGACGAGATCCAGGCCTGCATCAGGCGGGCGGCGAGCGGGCTGCGTGCCCTGGGCCTTGCCGAAGGTACGCCGGTCGCCATGATGCTGCGCAACGATTTTGCGCTGTTCGAGGTGGTCGCGGCCTCTGCCGCGCTGGGCAGCCCGGTGGTGCCGATCAACTGGCACCTCAAGGCCGAGGAGGTCCGCTACATCCTGACCGACAGCGGGGCGAAGATCCTGGTCTGCCATGCCGATCTGCTGCCGCAGATCCGCGCGGGTCTGCCCGAGGATGTCCGCCTGCTCGTCGTCGCGACGCCGCCCGAGCTCGCCGCGACCTTCGCCATTCCCCCCGAGCTGACTCAAGTCCCGGCGGACCTCACCGATTGGGATCGCTGGCGCGACAGTCATCCGGAAATGCAGGAGCCGCCGCGCCGTGCCGCGGCAATGATCTACACGTCGGGGACCACGGGCATGCCGAAGGGCGTGCGGCGGATGCCGATGCAGCCCGAACAGGCGGCCGCCTCCGAGCGCGTCGGTGCGATCGCCTATGGCATCAAGCCGCGGGACAATCAGGTCGTGCTGATCAACGGCCCGATGTACCATTCGGCGCCGCACTCCTACGGCATGCTGGCGTTCCGCAGCTTCTGCACCATCGTCCTCCAGGCGCGGTTCGACGCCGAGGAGCTGCTGGCGCTGATCGAGCGCCACCACGTCACGCATATCCACATGGTGCCGACCATGTTCGTCCGGCTGCTGCGGCTGCCCGAGGCCGTGAGACAACGCTACGACCTCTCCTCGCTGCGTTTCG
Source organism: Bradyrhizobium liaoningense (assembly GCF_018130825.1). Classification (GTDB taxonomy): domain Bacteria; phylum Pseudomonadota; class Alphaproteobacteria; order Rhizobiales; family Xanthobacteraceae; genus Bradyrhizobium; species Bradyrhizobium liaoningense_B. Next base: position 752,970 of record NZ_JAFCJS010000003.1, read on the forward strand.
TGGTGCACGGCGCCGCGCCCTGCCCGCCCGAGATCAAGCGGGCCATGATCGAGTGGTGGGGACCGGTCATCAACGAATATTTCGGCTCGACCGAGACCGGCATCCCGGTATGGCACTCGGCCGAGGAGGCGTTGAAGAAGCCCGGAACGGTCGGCCGCGCCATCGAAGGCGGCATCGTCAAGGTTTTTCGCGACGACGGCAGCATCTGCGGCGCCAATGAGGTCGGCGAGATCTACATGCGCCAGACGGCGGTGCCCGATTTCGACTATCACGGCAAGGCGCAGGCGCGGGCTGAGGCCGGCCGCGAAGGTCTCGTCAGCGTCGGCGACGTCGGCTATCTCGACGAAGACGGCTATCTGTTCCTGTGCGACCGCAAGCGCGACATGGTGATCTCGGGCGGCGTCAACATCTATCCCGCCGAGATCGAGAATGTGCTGATCGCGATGCCCGGCGTGCGCGACTGCGCCGTGTTCGGCATCCCGGACGCCGAATTTGGCGAGCGGCTATGCGCCTGCATCGAGCCGGAGACCGGCGCGCAGCTTTCCACCGGCGTCGTGCAGGCCTTTCTGCGCGAGCGATTGGCCAACTTCAAGGTGCCGAAGGAGGTCCAGTTCCTGGATGCGCTGCCCCGCGAGGCAACCGGGAAGATCTTCAAGCGCAAGCTGCGCGATCCCTATTGGGCGAACCACCGCTAACGGAGGCGAACGAACAGCGTTTAAAACTATGTTGAGGTTGCAAACGGGGCGCGCATAGTCGATGAGATGCCGGTGCGGATCAGAGCCGGGATCGACATCATGACAGCCACCGACTTCATCGTTGCACGGGACAATCTCGAAACCTGCAAGACGATCGCAACCGGGCTTCCCACGGCAGATGCGCTGCCGCAGGATGCACTTCTCGTCAAAGTCGAGCGCTTTGCGTTCACCGCCAACAACATCACGTATGCGGTGATGGGCGACGAGCTGAAATACTGGCAGATCTTTCCCGCGCCGCAGGGATTCGGCAACATCCCGGTGTGGGGCCTTGGCGAGGTGATCGCCTCGAACCACCCGAACGTGCCGGTCGGCGAGAGGCTGTTCGGCTATTTCCCGATGGCGACGCATCTCGTGATCGAGGCGACCGACGTCAGCAAGCGCGGCTTGCGCGACGGCGCCGCGCATCGGCAGGGCGTGGCGCCCGTCTACAATGCCTATGCGCGTGTCGGCGGCGATCCCGCTTACGCCGGGCGGCAGGGCGACTACCAGGCGCTTCTGCGGCCGCTGTTCATGCTGTCGTTCCTGGTCGACGACTTCCTCGCCGAGAACGACGATTTCGGCGCGCGCGCCGTGCTGCTGTCGAGCGCATCGAGCAAGACCGCATTCGGGCTCGCACATCTGCTTCACACGCGCGGCCGCAAGGTGATCGGCCTGACCTCATCAGGCAATTCCGGCTTTGTCACCTCGCTCGGCTGCTATGACGAGGTCGTCACCTATGACCGCGCGACGTCGCTACCGTCAGACGCGCCGGTTGCCTTCGTCGACATGGCCGGCAACAGCGCGCTGCGCGCCACGCTGCACCGGCATTTCGGCGACCAGATGAAATGCTCGGTGCGCGTCGGTTTGACGCATCGTGCGACTGATGCCGACGAAGGCGTCCTGCCCGGCGCAAAGCCACGCTGGTTCTTCGCCCCCGACCACATCCGCAAGCGCGCCAAGGAATGGGGTCCGGGTGGCATCGAGCAGCGCCTTGGCGCGGCCTGGGCCGGCTTCGCGCCGATGTTGGAGCGATGCCTGACCGTGGTCGAGGGCCGCGGGCCCGAGGCGGTGCGGCAGGTCTATCTCGACACGCTGCAGGGCCGCATTCCGCCGGAGCAGGGCCATATGCTGTCGCTGCTCGGGTAAGGCGCTTTTGACGTCAGCCGAACCAGTATAGCGTCAGCCTCAGAGGAAACGCCGCGAAGACGGCCATGAGGTCGCGCATGCTGGACAAGACGCAGGATATTTCCGTCTCCGCACAGGCCTGGCTCGATGAGTTCGAGCGGACGCTCGGCAAGCCCGATCCAGCCGCGCTGGAGCGCCTCTTCCTCAGCGACGGCTTTTGGCGCGACGTGCTGGCGCTGAGCTGGAACCTGCAGACGATCGCAGGCCGCGATGCAGTCGCTCAGGCGCTGACAGCACTTGCGCCCGAGGCCGTACCGACCAATTTCAAGATCGCTCCGAACCGCGCGCCGCCGCGCTGGGTGACGCGTGCCGGCACCGCCAACATCGAGGCGATCTTCAATTTCGAAACCGCGATCGGCCGCGGCAGCGGCATCGTGCGGCTCGTCCCTGATGCGGCCGACGGCGACCACCTGAAGGCCTGGACGCTGCTCACCGCACTCGACGAATTGAAAGGTTTTGAGGAGCAGCTCGGCACCTCGCGCCCGCGCGGCCAGGCCTATTCGCGCGATTTCCGCGGGCCGAACTGGCTCGACCTGCGCAACGCCTCGCGCGACTATTCCGATCGCGATCCGGCCGTGCTGGTTGTCGGCGGCGGCCAGGCCGGACTCGCGATTGCGGCGCGGCTGAAGCAGCTGAAGGTCGACACCCTGATCGTCGATCGCGGGATCCGGATCGGCGACAATTGGCGCAAGCGCTATCACGCGCTCACCCTGCACAACCAGGTGCAGGTCAATCACCTGCCCTACATGCCGTTTCCGCCGAACTGGCCGGTCTATATCCCCAAGGACAAGCTCGCTAACTGGTTCGAGGCCTATGTCGATGCCATGGAGCTGAACTTCTGGACCGGCACCGAGTTCGAGGGCGGCTCGTATGACGAGACCAAGGGCCACTGGACCGTCAGACTGCGCCGCGCCGACGGCAGCAAGCACACCATGCATCCGCGCCACGTGATCATGGCAACCGGCGTCAGCGGCATCGCCAATATTCCCGACATTCCGACCCTCGAAAATTTCAAGGGTACGCTGGTGCATTCCAGCCGCTACGAGGACGGCGAGAACTGGACAGGCAAGCGCGCCATCGTCCTCGGCACCGGCAACAGCGGTCATGATATCGCGCAGGATCTTTATTCCAGCGGCGCCGAGGTGACGCTGGTGCAGCGTTCGCCGACGCTCGTCACCAATATCGAGCCGTCGGCGCAGCTCGCTTACGCCACCTACAATGAAGGCACGCTCGAGGACAACGATCTGATCGCGGCCTCGATGCCGACGCCGCTCGCGAAGAAGACGCATGTGATGCTGACCGAGCAGTCGAAGGCGCTCGACAAGGAGCTGCTCGACGGCCTTTCGCGCGTCGGCTTCAAGCTCGACTTCGGCGAGGCCGGCACCGGCTGGCAGTTCAAATACCTCACCCGCGGCGGCGGCTATTATTTCAACGTCGGCTGCTCCAACCTGATCGTCGAGGGCGCGGTCAAGCTCAGGCAGTTTTCCGACATCAAGACCTTTGTCCCCGAGGGTGCTCGGATGAAGGACGGCTCGACCATTCCCGCCGATCTGATCGTGCTCTCGACCGGCTACAAGCCGCAGGAGTACCTGGTGCGAAAACTGTTCGGCGATGGCATCGCCGACCGCGTCGGTCCGATCTGGGGTTTCGGCGAGGGTTTTGAACTGCGCAACATGTATGCGCGCACGAAGCAGCCCGGCCTCTGGTTCATCGCCGGCAGCCTCGCGCAATGCCGCATCAACTCGAAATATCTCGCGCTGCAGATCAAGGCGATCGAGGAAGGATTGTTGGGGCGGACGTAGACACAGCCGTCATTCCGGGGCGCGCGAAGCGCGAGCTATGATGCGCAATTGCGCATCTGAGAATCCATTTATCCCCGACACCGCCGTACGATGGATTCCGGGTTCACGCTTCGCGTGCCCCGGAATGACAAGAGGAGAAATCAATGCCAGCCATTCTCGGCACCGGCGAGCACCGCTACCGCGTCGTCGAAAACTTTGCGAAACTTCCCGACGGCTGGCAGCTCACCGACGTCGCCTCCGTCGCGGTCGACAGCAAGGACCGCGTCTACGTGTTCAACCGCGGCGCCCATCCGATGGTGGTGCTGGACCGCGAGGGCAACTTCCTGCGCAGTTTTGGCGAAGGCCTGTTCTCCCGCGCGCACGGCCTGCATATCGACGGCGACGACAATCTCTATTGCACCGACGACGGCGACCACACCGTGCGCAAATGCACCACCGACGGCAAGGTGCTGCTGACGATCGGCATCCCCGCAAAGCCGGCGCCGTTCATGAGCGGCGAGCCGTTCCACCGCTGCACCCACACCGCGCTGTCGCCGAAGGGCGAGATCTACGTCTCCGACGGCTATGGCAATGCGCGCGTGCACAAGTTCACGCCCGACGGCAAGCTGATCAAGAGCTGGGGCGAGCCGGGCACCGATCCCGGCCAGTTCAACATCGTGCACAATATCGCGACCGATGCCGACGGCTGGGTCTATGTCGCCGACCGCGAGAACCATCGCGTGCAGGTGTTCGACGGCGAGGGCAAATACGAGACGCAGTGGAACAATCTGCACCGGCCCTGCGCGCTGTGCTGCTGCGGCGGGGCCAGGCGCCCGACCTTCGTGATCGGCGAGCTCGGTCCCGGCCTCGACATCAACCGCAATGTGCCCAATCTCGGCCCGCGGCTGTCGATCGTCGATGCGCAGGGCAAACGCATCGCGCGGCTCGGCGGCGAGGAAGGTCCGGGCGTTGCCAGCGGCAAATTCCTGGCGCCGCACGGCATCGCGCTGGATTCGAGGGGCGACATCTATGTCGGCGAGGTCGGCGTCACCAACTGGAAGGCGAGCTTTCCGGACGAGGAAATGCCCGCCGTGGTGCGTGCGACGCGGTGCCTGCAGAAACTGGAGCGGGTGCCGGAATGAGGCGTCGGCGACCGCCCGGCGGTTCCGTCCCGGCCTCGCCCGCCCTCCCCGAATCACGGCGTTTTTGGGCGCTTCGCCACCCCGCCGCCGCATTGGCTGAGGCTGAATAAGTCTCTCGACGGGCTTCACAATCCCGTCACGCTGCATGTAGTATGTCAGTACATGCTGCTTCGCAGCGTACATTGGAGGCCGGGAGCGTTACTTGAACGCACATGTCTCGCAAGGCAGTTGGCCGGTGTTGGTGCTGAATGCGGACTTCCGGCCGCTGAGTTACTACCCACTGTCTCTGTGGTCGTGGCAGGACGCGATCAAGGCGGTGTTTCTCGACCGCGTCAACATCGTCGCCCATTACGATCAGGCGGTACGAAGTCCGACGTTAGAGATGCAGTTACCGAGCGTCGTCTCGCTCAAATCCTTCGTCAAGCCGACCACCCATCCTGCCTTCACCCGGTTCAACGTCTTCCTGCGCGATCGCTTCAACTGCCAATATTGCGGCTCGCCCGAAGACCTGACGTTCGATCACATCATTCCGCGCAGCAAAGGCGGCCAGACCACCTGGGAGAACGTGGTCGCGGCATGCTCGCCGTGTAACCTGCGCAAGGGCAATCTCACGCCCGCGCAAGCCAAGATGTTTCCGCGCCAGACCGCGTTCGCCCCGACCGTGCACCAGCTCCACCGCAACGGCCGGCTCTTCCCGCCGAACTACCTGCACGACAGCTGGCTGGACTACCTGTACTGGGATACGGAACTGGATCCGTAGAGGCCGGTCTCATACCCCAATCGCATTCCGCGCCACCACGTCGCGATAGAACGCCGCGCTCAGCTTCGGCACCCTTGCCTGCGTCTCGAAGTCGACCCGGTAGAGGCCGAAGCGCTTGCCGTAGCCGAAGATCCATTCAAAATTGTCCATCAGGCTCCACAGGAAGTAGCCGCGGATCGGCACGCCTTCGGTGATCGCGCGCTGCATCTGGGTCAGATAGTTGCGCAGGAACATGATGCGGTCGAGGTCGTAGACCTGGCCGTCGGCAGCGATCCTGTCCTCGGACGAGGTGCCGTTCTCGCTGACGTAGATGGTCTCGATGTTCCAGATTTTCGCGGCAAGGCGCGGGGCCCAGTAGATCACCTCGGGGCCGACCCGCAGCCATTCCGAATTCATGTGCGGGAACGAGGTCGGGAACGGCAGCACGTGGAAGCCCGGCGCGCGGTCCGAGGCGGTGACATAGTATTGCGGCGCGTAGATGTTGAGGCCGACGAAATCGTTCGGCGTGCCGATGATCTTCAACTCCTCCGCGGTGAATTTCGGCGCGTTCGCACCGGCATAGGCGAGGAAGCCGTCGGTGTACTTGCCCTCCAGCACCACGCCGAGGAAGCCGGCATTGAGTTCGCGCGTCGCGATCTCGGCGGCGCGGATGTTGTCCGGCGTCGCGATCGCCGGCACACAAGCGGCGATGTTCTCGGCTGCACCAACTCTCGTGCCGGCACGCCCGGAGGCGCGGATCGCCTGCACGGCAAGCCCGTGCGCCAGCGCGACGTGATGGCGGGCCTGGTTGAGCTGTGCGGTCGACAGCTTCAGGCCGGGCGCATCGATGCCCCAGCCATAGCCGAAATTCACGAAGCGCCCGACCTCGTTCACGGTGAAGACGGTCTTGACGCGATCGGTCAGGCGCGCGGCGACGTAAGCTGAATAGTCGGCAAATGCTTTCGCCGTATCGCTCGACTGCCAGCCGCCGACGCGATCCTGCAGCGCCTGCGGCAGGTCCCAGTGATACAGCGTGGCGTAGGGCTCGATGCCGTTCGCGAGCAGCTCGTCGACAAGGCGGTTATAGAAGTCGAGCCCCTTCGGATTGGGCTGGCCCGATCCATCCGGAAACACGCGGGGCCAGGCGATCGAGAAACGGTAGGCCTTGACGCCGAGCGCCTTGATCAGCGCGACGTCCTCCTTGTAGCGGTGATAGTGCTCGTTGGCGCGGTCGCCGGTCGAGCCGTCCTCGATCTTGCCGGGCATGTGGCTGAAGGTGTCCCAGATCGACTTGCCGCGCCCGTCCTCGTTGACGGCGCCTTCGATCTGGTAGGACGAGGTCGCTGTGCCCCACAGGAAATCCTTCGGGAAAGGCGCGGGTGCGTGTCGGTCGGCCGGAGTGGTCTCCGCAGCCCTGGCGTCCATTGCCGCGCCAAGCGCGGCGAGACCCGCAAGCCCTGCAAATTCGCGCCGCGAGACGTCAGCTGACATCGTTATCTCCGCGCCTGCTCCATATCGATCTGATAGACGGAAATCCTGTCGATCTCGAATGCCACGCGCGGCGGCGATTCCGCATCGACCGGTCCGACGCCAAGGAAGAACTTCGATCCGATCGCCAGGTTGACGATCATGTACATGGGATCGTCGAAGCCGATCGGCACCTTGATGTCGGAGACCGGCCTGCGGTCGATGAAATAGACCAGGCGATCCTCCGCCCACAGCACACCGTAATTGTGGAAGGTGCCCGACGCATCGCCGACTGCGAAATCGAAGCCGCAGGACTGGATTTTCTGGGTCGACGGAATCCGCCAATGCGTGGTCATGACGAGATCGCCGGGCCGCTCGCCGCGCCCTTCCAGCACGTCGACCTCCGGCGGCCAGCCGCCGTCATCCGCCAGCATCCAGAAGGCCGGCCACACCGCATGGCCGACCGGGACTTTGGCGCGGATCTCGAAATAGCCGTGCTTCTGCGCGAACGAGCCCTGGGTCGTCAGGATCCCGGAAATGTACTCGTTGTTGAACAGCACGGGTTTCAAGTCCGGCGGCGTGCGGCTGGCGACGATCGACAGCACGCCGTCCTTCACCTCGAACGGATCGAGCCCGAGCGGCGCCGCCCCACGGCCGGCATAGCGCGGATCGACATAGATCTGCTGCTCGCCGTTAGCGCTGGTCTTGCGCTTGAAGTCGGAGCCGTCGCCGCCCCAATAGCGCGCCTCGGGCCACGCCGCGCCGCCGGCATAGTGCGGCACCCAGCGACCTGTCGCGAGCGGATGCTCGTTGAAATCGTCGTTGAAGGTTCGGCGCAGCGTCAGGAACGCAAGCGAGGCGGGATTGACCGTCTCCAGCCTGCGGCACTCGATCGTGGAGGGATCGGTGGTGACTTGCAGCGACATCGTGCCGGGCGCGTCACCGAGATCGTCCTGCGCGACGACAGGCGCCGGCACGGCCGACAGGCCGATCGCGACCAGAGCGCCCTTCGTCCAACGGTCGATCATCACCGCACATCGAACATGCCAGGAAACCACACCGAAATTAGCTTGCCTGTCCCTGAACGGGCAAGCGCACCCATCGACCGCCTGCGGGCGATTTCGCAAAGACATCTCGACCGCTCACGCCAATCGGCCGCGGCCGGGAAGCCTGTCATCCGGCACAAGACTGATGACGAACCCGGGCAGATTCACGCGCCCCCCACATCGCCAGGGGCGGCTTCCTTCAACATTCGTTACGGTCCCTTAAGCCTCCAATGGCAGCTTTTCAGGGATCTGCGGACCTACCCGGCCGGTCGCCAATCCGCCAGGTACGAGGTTGCCGCCGCCATGCTCGCCGAAACACTGGAAGGGGTTCAGTTCTCGCCGTCGAAGCGGGCGACCTATCTGCGTCTCGTGCTGGCTGCGCTGGCGGCGGTCATCGCGTTCAAGACCTTCTGGTTCGCCCGCTGGGGCGGCTGGACGAACCGCGAGCTCGCCGATTTCGACGCCTTCCACATCGTCGCGCAGCGCGTCTGGCGCGGCGACCTCGACCAGGTCTATCACTTCGGGGCCCTCTTGAAGATGCAGATGGAGGCCGCCGGCGGCACGACCGGCTTCATGCCCTGGACCTATCCGCCGCAATACGGTCTCCTGCTCGCGCCGTTCGCGTTGCTGCCGGTCGGCGTCGCCTATCTCCTGTTCACGACCGCAACACTCGCGCTCTATCTCGCAGTGTTGCGCACGATCTCCGGCGCGAATTTCGCGCTAGCGCTGGTGATCCTGTTTCCGGCACTGGTGATCACCATCGGCTCCGGGCAGAACGGCTTTCTCACCGGCGCGCTGATCGCGCTCGTCTGCCTCAACCTCGAACGGCGGCCGCTTCTTGCGGGCCTTGCGCTCGGCGCCATGGTGATCAAGCCTCACCTTGCCATTGTCGTCGGCGTCTATTTGCTGGCGACGCGGCGCTGGGTCGCGCTTGCGACCGCAGCAGTCGTCGTGCTGGCGAGCTCGCTGCTCTGCACGCTCCTGTTCGGCTGGCAGATCTGGGCGGCCTGGCTGGGCGCGATCAGGGAATCGGCGAGCTATCTCGAGCAGGGCTCCTATCCGCTCTATCGCATGATCTCGGCCTATGCGGCGCTCTGCAAAGCCGGTCTTCCGGCAAGTATCGCCTTCTGGGGACAGGTGACCGTTGCGGGGTTGGCCTTGCTCGCCGTCCTCGTCGGCACGGCACGTGGTACGTCGTCCAGATTCGCACTTGGCATCACGGTGATGCTGTCGGTGATGATCAGCCCTTACGCCTATGATTACGACCTGCCGATGCTGGGGATCGGTCTTGCCTTGATCCTGCCCGATCTCGCCGGGCTGGCGAGCCCGCGCGAGCGCAGCTGGATGTACGGGTTGATCCTGCTCGCCGGCGCCTATGGATTGCTACAATCGGCCCGGCTAGCCGCACAAGTCGATCCCAGTCAGCATTTCACACCCGCCATTGGCGGTTTCGCGTTGATGGCACTGCTGCTTCTCCTGCTAAAACTGTTGTGGAGCCGGGCACAACCTGCGCCGGCCCGGCCGCAGGCCGCACAACACCACGTCTAGGTGCGCTGCAATGCCAGCGTCACGCCGCCGAGCGTGAGCGCCATCGCCGTCCATTCGCGCAGACCCAGCGGCTCGCCGAGGATGATTGCGGCCGAAATCACGCCGATCACGGGCACGATCAGCATGCCGGTCGACGCCGCGGTCGGCGGCAGGCGGCGCAGCGTCTCGAACCAGGCGACGTAGCAGAGGCCCATCGGCACCAGCGTCATGTAGACGAAGCAGCCGAGACCCAGCGGGGTGATCGCCGAGACATCCGGATGCTCGAAGAGCACGCCGAGAAGCAGCATGGTGGCGCAGCCGAGCCCCACCTGCCAGGCGACGACGACCAGCGGCGGCATCGGCAGCGGCTTGCGGTTGAGCACATTGCCGAGCGCGAATAGGATGGCGCAGAGCACCGCCAGGACGATGCCCAGCAGCTTGTCGGCGCCGAACGCGAAGCCATTGCCGCTCAGCAGCAGCGCAACGCCGGCGACGCCGAGGACGAGCCCGAAGACATCCCGCAACGTGGGCCGCGTGTGCAGCACCGGCCAGGCGAACAGCATGGCCCAGATCGGCATGGTGTAGGCGAGCAACGCCCCCTCGCTCACGGTCACGTATTTCATCGCGACCGTGCCGAGCCCCATCCAGGCAAAGACGTTGGTGAGGGTCGCAAACAGCAGCCGCGGGATCGCCTCGCGCGGTACGGCAAACGCCTCCTTCCGGCTCAGTGCCAGGGCCCCGAGAATGACCGCGGCGCAGACACCGGCGAGCCCGCGGGCAAACAAGGGCGGCCATTGCTGGAGCAGCAGCTTCATCAGCGGCCAGTTCAGCGCCCAGCCGATCGCGGCCACGCAGAGGCAGAGAGCACCGATCGTCCTGTCGTGCCGGGCCGAATCCATGGCTAGCGCTTAGCAGGCGGGTGCTGGCCGCTCCACCTCGGCTGGTGCATGCTGGCCATCGCCGGGCACGGAACCCGACGCGCGGGTGCCCGTTCACAGGGGAGGCCCGACGCTCCAAACCGCGGGAGCGGTATCCGGGCCCGCCACAGCACAAGGGGAGACGTCTCATGCCCACAGCCGAGAAGGACCACGTCTACAAGATCCTGGAACTGGTCGGATCATCCGAGACCTCGATCGAGGATGCGATCAAGAACGCGATCGGCCGCGCCGCCAAGACCGTCCGCGAGATGAAATGGTTCGAGGTGGTGCAGACGCGCGGCCATATCGAGAACAATGCCGTGCGCCACTACCAGGTGACGTTGCGCGTTGGCTTCACGCTGGAGGGATGACGCGGCCGATGCCGGGCAAGACCGTCACACCGCGGCGGCGTGGTTAACATCTGCCGACGAGAGTCGATCAAGATCTATCGACCCTCGCCCGGTTGAATACGGACCGCGCACAATCATCGCGGATATTGCAACAGGCCGTTAAGTCCAAAGTGAGAGGTTTGCGCCGATCTGGAGCAAGCCTCATGGTCACGAGCCGCGAACTCGGCAAGACGCGCCTTCCGCTCTGGGCGGCGGGTTTCGTCGCGCTGATTTGCGTCGCAATCCTCGGCTTGAGCGCCTGGCGCGAATGGGAGGCGCGGAATGCCGATCTCAGGAACGCCGAGATCGACGTCGCCAACCTGGCGCATTCGCTGGTCCAGCACGCGGACGATACGTTCGAGCTCGCCGACACGATCCTGGTCGGGCTGGTCCACCGTCTCGAACTCGACGGCATGGGTCCCGATACGATCGCGAAGCTCCAGACCTATCTGCCGACCCGCAAGTCATCGGACCGCATCCGCGGCATCTTCGTCTATGACGATACCGGCCGCTGGCTCGCCACGACCGAGCAAATCGATTTCTCCAGACTCAACAACAGCGACCGCGAATATTTCCGGCAGCACCGCAGCTCGCCGGAAAAGGGCACGCTGATCGGACGGCCGATCAAGAGCCGCTCCGGCGGCCAGTGGATCATCACCGCGTCGCGCCGGATCGACCATCCCGACGGCAGCTTCGCCGGCGTCGCCCTGCTCACGATCGACGTCGCCTATTTCGTCAAATTCTACGAGCGCTTCGACGTCGGGCCGAACGGCTCGGCGTCGCTGCTGAACAATGACGGCATCATGCTGGCGCGCAGCCGCGACGAGAGCGGCGCCTTCGTCGGACGCGACTTGTCCAATGCGCCCTTGTTCAAAACCTGGAAAAGCCGCCCCGCCGCGGCGGTCTACTATTTCAAGTCGCCGCTCGATGGCGTACAGCGGCTGAGTTACTATCAGCGCAGCAGCCGCTATCCCCTGATGGTGCTGGCGAGCAAGTCCCAGGACGACGTGCTTGCCCCCTGGCGCCGCGCGGCAGTCGCGCGCATGACCTTCGTCCTCGGTCTCGTCCTGCTGATCGCGCTGATCGGCTCCTACCTGGTCCGTCAGTTGGTGCAGCGCCAGCGCATGGCGCAGGCCCTGGTCGCCAAGGAAGCGAATTTCCGCCTGCTGGCCGAGCAGTCCAGCGACATGGTGACCAGGATCGGCCTGGACAACCGGCTGCTCTACGTCTCTCCCGCATGCGCGCGCATCACCGGCTGGTCCGCCGACGAATTGCTGGCGACCTCGGCCCTCGCAGGCATTCACCCGGAGGACCTGGAACGCGTCGAGCAAGCCATTGCCGCGCTGAAGAATGGCGAGGCCGAGGAAGCGCGGTTCGTCTATCGCCAGCGTCATCGGGACAAGGGCGAGATCTGGGCGGAGGCGGCGCTGCACGTGACCCTGGCCTCCGACAGCGGCGAGATCGACGGCGTCGTCGCAGTCGTGCGCGACATGACCGAGCAGAAGGACCTTCAGGACAAGCTCGCCTCGCTGGCAACGACCGATGGCCTCACCGGCCTTGCCAACCGGCGCGCGTTCGACGAACGCCTTACTGATGAATGGGCGCGTGCGCGGCGCGACGGCACGCAGCTTTCGCTCCTGCTGATCGATGTCGATCACTTCAAGAAGTTCAACGACCATTACGGGCATCTGGCGGGCGACGGGTGCCTTCGCGCGCTGAGCCGGATTCTGTCCGCTCACGCCAGGCGCCCCGCCGATCTTGCCGCCCGCTACGGCGGCGAGGAGTTTGCCCTGTTGTTGCCGAACACCGGCCCGGACGGCTGCGCCGAGGTCGCCGAAGCGATTCGCCGGGCGCTGCTCGACCTCGCCATGCTGCATGCGCAAAACCCGCCCTCTCGCCTGGTGACCGTCAGCGTGGGCGCCGCGGCAAGCCTCCCATCGGAAACCACGGCGGACTCCAGCACGCTGGTGGCGGCTGCTGATCGCGCGCTCTACGCTGCCAAGGACAGCGGCCGTGACCGCTTGGTGATGTCGGGACAGGTCGTGCCCTGGCCCGCGAGGACCGCATGACGGGATCGACCTCTCACCAGATGCGGCGGACGCCGCGCCGCCCACCACAACCGTAGAGACATCCCGGGTTTGTCCTCAGTATTCGGGCAGGATATGACTGCAGTCGCGGCCGGATGTTCGGCCGATCCGAGAGTGTTGCCGTGACTAACCCTATCAAGCTCGTCCTGTTCGACATGGACAATGTGCTCTGCGACTACGACAGGGCAAAGCGCGTCGCCTGCCTGGCAGAGCTGGCGGGGACGACCAGCGCGTTCATCCACGAGGCGATCTGGGACAGCGGCTTCGAGCTGCTCGGCGATTCCGGCGCACTCGATGCTGCGGACTATCTGCGAGGCTTCGGCGAACGCATGGACTACCCGCTGTCGCTCGACGAGTGGGTGGAGGCGCGGCGCCGTTCGATGCAGGCGAATGCCGCGATGCTGGGGATTGTCCGCCGCCTGCGCGAGACCGTCGATGTTGCCGTCCTGACCAACAATACCACGCTGGTCGCCGACCATATCGATACGCTGCTGCCCGATCTGCGTCCGCTGTTCGGCTCGAAGATCTACGCTTCCGCCCGGTTCAAGACGGCGAAACCGGACCCGCGCTGCTATCATCGCTGCCTGTCCGAGCTCAACGTGATGCCGCAGGCCGTCCTGTTCGTCGACGATCTCATGGCCAATGTTGCCGGCGCGCGCGAGGCGGGGCTGTTCGCGCATCACCATACGTCGGTGGAGACTTTCAGGCAGGCCCTCTCGGAATATGGCCTGCTGCATGGATGAATATGCGTAACATCGTAACGCCGGTGAAGGCGTCCAGGCAGGCTCGGCCCCGGCGCGATCACCTGTCGTGATTGGGGACCCATTCCTCTGCGGTCGCGTCCCAATGATGGGTATCGTCGAAGTGCCGCCATGGGGGCCGCTGTGGTTTGGGCTCGGCGGGCTTTTGCCGCGGTTGGGGCAGGAGCGCGCCAAGCCTCATCGTCCAGTCACGGGCGCTCTGTTCCCAGTACGGCCTGTTGAAGGGTGTCAGCATCGGGGCCTCCTTCAAGCAAGTAGCGTGGCCATTCTAGCACCATCGGAGCCATGTGGTGTAAGATGCTTCACAGTCCGAAATGAATTTTTCCGCCGACTCCTTCGCCCAAGAAGCGGCCGGGAGATGCATGCCGCCCACGGATTCCAGGCCGGCGAAGCCCTGAGACGTTCGATGCTCAGCCTCCGTACAGATAGTTCGGCAGCCACAGCGTCAGGCCGGGCCAGATGTACATGAACACCATGCAGACGATCACGATCAGCATGTAGGGCATCATGCCGGAGAAGATCTGGTTGAGCGTGACGTGCTTTGGCGCCACGCCCTTCAGATAGAACGCCGACATCGCCACGGGCGGCGACAGGAATGCGGCCTGGAGGTTGACGAAGACCAGCACGCCCCACAGGACCGGATCGATGTTGAAATGCTTCAGCATCGGCAGGAAGATCGGCACGAAGATCACGATGATCTCGGTCCATTCCAGCGGCCAGCCGAGCAGGAAGATGATCGCCTGCGACAGGATCATGAACTGCACCGGCGACATGTTGAGCGAGAGCACCCAGCTTTCGAGCAGCGCCTGGCCGCCGAGGATCGCGAACACCGCCGAGAACAGCGCCGAGCCCACGAAAAGCCAGCACACCATCGAGGTGGTCTTGGCGGTCAGGAACACCGCCTCCTTGGTGCGCTTCCAGTCCAGCGTCCTGGCCTGGAACGCGAGCAGGAAGGCGCCGGCCGCCCCCACTGCCGCCGATTCCGTCGCGGTGGTGATGCCGAACAGGATCACGGCGAGCACGACCACCGTCAGGATGCCGAGCGGCATCACGGACATGACCAGAAGCCGCAACACCTCGAACTGCTCGGCCTCCATGGTCCAGTAATAATAGAGCAGCATGAGCGCGCAGATGCCGACGACGACGGCAAAGTAAGTATAGAACTCAGGCGGCGGTCCGGACTCCACGGGCGCGGCCGTGGTCTTGCCCCGCAGCTCGGCACTGCCCATCTGCTGGAGCACCTCGGGCCCGTTGGTCGTGGCCCTCTCCGACCGGCTGGCGGCGCCGCCGAGCTCCTCGAGCTTTTCTTCGGCGCTCTCCTGCTGCTGGGCGCCCGCGCCGAGCGGCTGGAGCGTCTCCTCCGCGCGCGGCTGTTGCTGCGTCGCGGCCGCGACCGGCGTTTGAATGTCGGCCTGCTGGTGGATCACGACGTACCACCAGGCGGCCCAGAGCGTTGCGAGCGTGAGCACCAGCGGCACCAGCGCGTAGCCGAGGCTCTGCACCAGCGTCGAATAGGTGACGCGGGCGCCATCGACGCCGGCATTGACGATCCTGCGGGGCGCCAGCAGCGCCGCAACGAGTGCCGGCAGCACCTTGCGTGAATAGGCTTGCTGCAGCGTGACGATCCATGGACGGACCGGAACCCTGATTTCGCTTTCGGGAAGCTTCGGCGCAATCTTCGGATTGAGTAGCGCCCAGCCGACGATGTAGACGAGATAGAGGAAGGCCAGGAAGAAGCCCGGAAACATCGCCGCCGCGTAGAGCTTCACCACCGACTGTCCGGCCACGGCCGCGTAGACGATGATCATCACAGAGGGCGGAATCAGGATGCCCAGCGTGCCTCCGGCGGTGATGACGCCGGAGGCGAGCTTGACGTCATAGCCGGCCTTCAGCATCGGATTGAAGGCGATGACGCCCATCAACACCACGACCGCGCCGACGAGCCCGCTTGCGATGCCCCAGAACGTGCAGACGATCAGCGTCGCCACCGCGAGCGAGGCAGGCACGCGGCGGAAGGCGAGCTGGATCGAGTAGAACATCTTGTCGACCAGCGCGCCGCGCTCCATGACGTAGCCCATCAGCACGAACAGAGGGATCGAGATCAGGACGTCGTTGGTCATCGCACCATAGGTGCGCTGAACCATCAGGTCGAAGATGTGGTTGTCGCCCCATGCTTCGCCCGCCCGGTGATAGGCGAAGAAGCCGAAGAACATGCCGAGCCCCATCAGGGTGAAGGCGGTCGGAAAGCCCATCATGATCACGACCACGATGAGGAAGAGCATCAAGAGTCCGAGTGCCGGATCGCTGATCATCCCTGCAGGTCCCCGCCCATGCCGCGCTGCCGCGCGCTTTCCTCGATGTCCTGCGCGCGTGCGATCGCGGCCTTCCGCGCCTCTTCGTCGACATGTTCGCTGTGCGCAAGCTGCTCCTCGATGACGTCGATTTCGGAGACATCGGCGAGCCGGCTCGGCCAGGTGCCCGTCTTGAGACAGATCACGCAGCGGGCGATTTCGGCCGCCCCCTGCAGCAGCACCAGAGCGCCCGCGAGCGGAATCATGAACTTGAAGTGGTAGACCGGCGGCCCCTCGGCGGTGACGTTGGAATGCTCGTTGATGCGCCAGGAATCCAGCGCATAGTCCCATCCCGCATAGACCAGCGCGGCAATTCCGGGCAGGAAGAATGCGAGGTACAGCACGAGGTCGAGGCTCGCCTGGGTGCGCGGCCGCATCGAGGAGTAGAGGAAGTCGCCGCGAACATGCGCGTTCTGGGCCAGCGTATAGGCGCCCGCGATCATGAACAGGGTGCCATACAGCATGTTCGAGGCGTCGAAGATCCAGGCGGTCGGCATGTTGAGGATGTAACGCTTGAAGACCTCGGCGCAGACCAGCGCCATCAGGCCCACGACCAGCCAGGCCGCGACCTTGCCGGTCCACGTGCTGATCCCGTCAATGGTGTACAGAAGGCGCTGCGGACTCATGTGCGTTGCCACCGCCAATCCTGCGTTACTGCTGCCTAGAGACAAGACAAGCGCCATCCGGGTTGTGGTCCCGGATGACGCTTCGATCGTGCGATGAGCCTGCTAGCTCTTCTTCTTGGCGTTGGGACCAAAATAGTGGGCGTAGGCCATGCGGCGGCTGACCACCGTATCCTGCTCCCACTGCGTCGCCCGCTTGGCGAAGGCCAGTTGCGATTCGACGATCTCCTTGAACAGCGGGTTCTCTGCCGACTTCTTCTCGGCCACTTGGTCGAACACCTCCAACTGCTTCTGGAGGATCGAGTCCGGCGTCTTGTAGAACTTGACCTTGTCCTTGGTCTGCAGCTCCTCGTAGTCCCTGGAGTAGCGGTCGATCGCCTTCCAGGCCATGTCCTGGCCGGCCGCGTCGACGGCATTGGCGATGATCGCCCTCATCTTCTCCGGCAGTGCGTCGAACTTGGTCTTGTTGAACATGATCTCGAACTGCTCGGCGTTCTGGTGGTAGCTCTGGAGCATGCAGATCTTGGAAACATCCGGGAAGCCGAGGACGCGATCGGATGTAGCGTTATTGAATTCGGCCGCATCCAGGAGGCCACGGTCCATCGCCGAAACGATTTCACCACCCGGCAACGCGTTGACCGCTGCGCCGAGGCCAGTGAACACGTCGATGGAGATGCCGACGGTGCGGAATTTCAGGCCCTGGAAATCCTCCACCTTGGTCATCGGCTTCTTGTACCAGCCAAGCGGCTGGGTCGGCATCGGTCCGTATGGGAACGAGACGACGTTGGCGCCGATCGAGGCGTAGAGCTTCTCGAGGAGCTCCTTGCCGCCGCCATAGCGGTGCCAGGCGAGCAGCATGTTGGCATCCATGGCATAGCCCGGACCCGAGCCCCACAGCGCCAGCGCGTTCTGCTTGCCATAGTGATAGGCGAGCACGCCGTGCCCGCCGTCGAGCGTGCCCTTCGACACCGCATCCAGCAGGCCGAAGGCCGGCACCACGGCGCCGGCGGGAAGCACCTCGATTTTGAGGTCGCCGCCGGTCATGTCGTTGACCTTCTTGGCGTAGTCGAGCGCATATTCGTGGAAGATGTCCTTGGCCGGCCAGGTGCTCTGCCAACGCATGCTGATCGGCCCCTGCGCCAGGGCGATGGTTGGCGCGGCGACGGTGGCGGCCGCTCCGGCTGCGGCCGTCCTGAGAAAACGGCGGCGCGTCGACGCGCCGTCCTTGCTCGTCTTCGTCATGATGTCCTCCCTCAGCGCGATCCGTGACGGATCGCCCTTTTTTTTGTAAGGAGAAGACAAGGACTTGCGCCGGACTTTGGCAAGAAAGTTCCTGACGATGCGACGCTACGACGCGGAGGGCGTGCAGGACGCCGCCAACTCGCCCGTTCGAATTATTCCCCGCCTGTCGGATCAAATTAAGCGGCAGCGTAAAGGCGCCTGCTGCGCATGGCGCGCTGCACCATTACGCCAGATGACACGCCACGAAGTGCCCGCCCGCCCCTTCCTTCAGCTCAGGAGCGCTTTCGGCGCAGCGCGGCTGGGCGATCGGACAGCGGGTGTGGAAGTGGCAGCCCGACGGCGGCTTCATCGGGCTCGGCACATCGCCCTTGAGGCGGATGCGCTCGCGCTTGAGCTTTGGATCGGGCACCGGCACCGCTGACAGCAGCGCCTTGGTGTAGGGATGCTGCGGATTGCGGTAGAGGTCGCTGGCCTTGGCGAGCTCGACGATGCGGCCGAGATACATCACGGCGACGCGATCGGAGATGTGCTCGACCACCGAGAGATCGTGCGCGACGAAGAGATAGGTGAGGTTCAGCTCGGCCTGGAGGTCTTCCAGGAGGTTGATGACCTGGGCCTGGATCGACACGTCGAGCGCCGAGACCGGCTCGTCGCAGACGATCAGCTTCGGCTCGACCGCAAGCGCGCGCGCGATCACGATGCGCTGGCGCTGGCCGCCGGAGAATTCGTGCGGATAGCGGCGCATGTGCTCGGCCTTCAGCCCGACCTTGACCAAGAGGCCCGCGACGCGCTCCTCGCGCTCCTTGGCGGAGGACGCGAGATTGTGGATGGTGAAGGCCTCGCCGAGGATGGCGCCGACCGTCATGCGCGGATTGAGCGAGGCGAACGGATCCTGGAACACCAGCTGCATGTTCCGCCGCATCGCGCGCAGATCGTTGCCGCCGAGCTTGCGCACGTCCTGGCCGTCGAAGGTGACCTCGCCGTCGGTCGGTTCGATCAAGCGCAGCACGCAGCGGCCCGTGGTGGACTTGCCGCAGCCGGATTCGCCGACGAGGCCGAGCGTCTCGCCGCGATTGACCGAGAACGACACGCCGTCGACCGCATAGACGCTGCCGACCTGGCGCGACAACAGGCCGCCGAGCACGGGGAAATGTTTCTTCAGGCCGCTGACGCGGAGCAAGGGTTCGCTCATGACGCGGCTCCCAACTGTGTATCGCCGAGGTGACAGGCCATGCGATGGCCGGGCGAGACCTCGCGCAGCAGCGGCTCCTTCTCGATGCAGACGTTCATGGCGAACTTGCAGCGCGGCGCGAAGCGGCAGCCGACCGGCGGATTGATCAGGATCGGCACCGAGCCGCCGATCGCCTCCAGCCGGGTCTTGTGCTCGCTGTCGAGGTCGATGCGCGGGATCGAGCGGATCAGGCCTTGCGTATAGGGGTGATGGGGATCGCCGAAGAGATCGTCGACGGGCGCCTCCTCCACCACCTTGCCGGCATACATCACGACGACGCGCTGCGCGGTCTCGGCGACGACGCCCATGGCATGGGTGATCAGCATCACCGCCATGCCGAAGCGCTCCTTCATGTCCTGCAGGAGGTCGAGGATCTGCGCCTGGATGGTGACGTCGAGCGCCGTGGTGGGCTCGTCGGCGATGATCAGCTTCGGCTTGCAGGCGAGCGCCATCGCGATCATCACGCGCTGGCGCATGCCGCCGGAGAACTGATGCGGATAATTGTGCACGCGGCCTTCGGCGTTGGGGATCTGCACCAGCTTCAGCATCTCGATGGTGCGCTCGAGCGCCTGCTTCTTCGTCACCGCTTCATGCCGGCGCAGGCTCTCGGCGATCTGCTCGCCGATCGTGAGCACCGGATTGAGCGAGGTCATCGGCTCCTGGAAGATGAAGCCGATCTCCTTGGCCCTGATCTCGTCGAGCTGATTGCTGGTCAGCGGCACGAGATCGCGGCCCTCGAAGATGATCTGGCCGGCCGCGATGCGGCCCGGCGGCATCGCGATCAGCTTCAGGATCGACATCGCGGTCACGGTCTTGCCGCAACCGGACTCGCCGACGACGCAGAGCGT
The DNA here is from genome assembly GCF_018130825.1 of Bradyrhizobium liaoningense. GTDB lineage: Bacteria > Pseudomonadota > Alphaproteobacteria > Rhizobiales > Xanthobacteraceae > Bradyrhizobium > Bradyrhizobium liaoningense_B. Next base: position 773,040 of record NZ_JAFCJS010000003.1, read on the forward strand.
CTCGCCCTTGTTGATGGAGATGTCGACGCCGTCGACGGCCTGCAGGATGCCGTCATCGGTGGAGAAGTGGGTTTTCAGGCCCTTGATCTCGAGCAGCGGCGCCATCAGATCACCCGCCGCGCATCGAGCGCGTCACGCAGACCGTCGCCGATGAAGTTGATGGCGACCACAGCGATGAAGATCGCGCCGCCCGGGAACAGCGCCCAGTGCGGACCGATGTCGAGAAAGTCCTTGGCGTCATACAGCAGTCGTCCCCAGGTCGGAGTGTCGGGTGGAAAGCCGAGACCGAGGAAGGACAGCGTCGATTCCGCGATGATGGCGGCGGCGACGTCGATGGTGCCGGCAATGATCACCGGGCCGACCGCATTGGGCAGGATATGCCGCACCACCTGCCGCACCGGGCTGGCGCCGAGCGCGCGGGCCGCCTCGACGAACTCCTTCTCGCGGATCGACAGGAACTGCGCGCGCACGAGCCGCGCCACCGGCATCCAGCGCAACCCCCCGATCACGAGCACGATCAGGATGAAGATGCCGCCTTCGGGTCCGAACACCTGCTTCAGCCCGTCGCGGAAGAGATAGATCAGCAGGAGCAGCAGCGGCAGTTGCGGCAGCGACAGGAAAAGGTCGGTGAGCCACATCAATCCGTGCCCGAGCGCGCCGCGCGACATGCCGGCGAGCGCGCCGATCAGCGTGCCGATGAAGACCGAGACCAGCATCGCGGCGAGCCCCACCGCGAGCGAGATGCGGCCGCCATAGATCATGCGCGCCAGAATGTCCTGGCCGAGATCGTCGGTGCCGAAGGGATGGGCGAGCGAGGGGCCCTGCATGCCCGCGACGATGTCGATCTCGTTGATCTTCACGCGCCACACGAAGGGCCCGACCACGACGGCGAGCACCAGGACGAGGAGCAGGAAGGCGCTGACGACGGCGAGCTTGTGGCGGCTGTAGCGCCGCCACGTCTCGCGCCAGGGCGAGTAGACGCCCCGCTCAGCGGAGGGAGATGCGAGGGTCAAGCCAGCCATAAAGGACGTCCGCGATGAGGTTGAACAGCACCACGAGGCACGCGAAGACGAAGGTGACGGCCATCACCACCGGCGTGTCGTTGGAAAGGATGGAGGAGATCAGCAGCGAGCCGATGCCGGGGATGCGGAAGATCTGCTCGGTGACGATGGCGCCGCCGAACACCGCAGGCATCTGCAACGCGATCAGCGTGACCACGGGAATCATGGCGTTGCGCATCACGTGCTTGACGATCACCGTGGCCTGGCCGAGGCCCTTGGCCCGCGCCGTGGTGACGTAGTCGAGCCTGATGACGTCGAGCATCGCCGAGCGCACGAAGCGCGTCATCGACGCCGCCTGGAACAGGCCGAGCACAGCCACCGGCATGATGGCCTGACGGATCATCTCCAGCACCCAGTGGATGCCGGTGGCCTTGATGTCGGTGGTGTAGACGAAGGGCAGCCAGTCCAGCGTGACCGAGAAGATCAGGATGAAAAGGATGCCGGTGAAGAAGGTCGGCAGCGAGAAGCCGACGAAGGCGAGCGTGTTGGCGATCTGGTCGAACAGCGAATAGGGCTTGGTCGCGGCATAGACGCCGACCGGAATCGCGATCAGCAGCGCCAGGATCTGCGCCGACCCGATCACGTAGAGCGTGGCCGGCAGGCGCTGGAGGATCAGCGTGTCGACGTCCATCCGGCTGACGAAGGAAAAGCCCCAGTCGCCGTGCAGCATGGCGTTGAGCCAGTGCAGGTAACGAAGGTGGATCGGATCATCGAGACCGAACTTGGCCCGCAGTGCAGCTTGCACTTCGGGCGGCACGTTCGGGTTCGTCGCCAGTTCAGAGAACGGGTCGCCGGGGGCGAGCGCAAGCACGACGAACAGCACGACCGAGATTCCGAGCAGGCTCGGAATCGCGATCAGGAGGCGACGCAGGACGTATTGACTCATGAGGGAAGGCCCCGTCTAGAGCTGGGGGATCATTCCTCGCGGTACCAGTCGAACAGATTGTCGGTCTCGTTGGCCCAGCCCGAGATCACCGGGCGCAGCGTGTTGGAGGCCGCCTCCACCTTGAGCCGGTGCTGTGCCGGAACGAACACGGTCTCCTGGAACAGGATGTCGTTGGCCTTGATGTAGAGCGCCGCACGCTTGACCGGATCCATCTCGCCATCGGCGGCATCGATCGCGGCGTCATAGTCCTTGTTGACGAAGCGCGGGAAGTTGGTGCCCTGCCACTTGTTCTCCTTCGTCGCCACGTTGCTCGAATGATAGCGGCGCATGTGCTGGGCCGGATCCGGCTGGCTCATCGGGATCTGGAACATCTCGATGTCGGCGTAGAATTTCGCGTAGGTGTCGGGATTGGCGACGTCCGACGAGAAGAACACCGAGGCCACGACCGACTTCAGCTCGACGTCGATACCCGCCTTCTGGCAGGCCTGCTTGACGATCGCCTGCGTCTTCTGGCGCGGGCCGTTGATCGAGGTCTGGTACAGCAGTTTCAGCTTCTTGCCGTCCTTCTCGCGGATGCCGTCCGCGCCGGGCTTCCAGCCGGCATCGTCCAGAATCTTCGAGGCCTTCTCGATGCTGAACTCCCAGGAGGTGTTCTTGGAGACGAACTTTTCCGGACCGTTGAGGAAGTTCGCGGTGGTGCGGCCGGCGCGGCCGTAGATCGCCTTCTTGATGGAATCACGATCGACCAGCAGCGACAGCGCCTTGCGCACGGCAGGGTCCGAGAACAGCGGATGCTTGGTCTTCATCGACGACTTCTCGCCGTCGACCTCGGTGTTGGGATCGGTGAAGTTGAGCGCGATGAATTCGGTGTCGCCGCCGACGGCGTAGATGGTCTTGCCCTTGCCGCCCTTCTCCAGGCGCAGCAGCACGTCGTCCTCGACCTGGATGTTCCAGCCGAAATCATACTCGCCGGTCTGGATCACCGCGCGCGCGGCCGAGACGGCATCGCCGCCGCCCTTCATCTCGAGCGTGTCGAAATAGGGCCGGTTCGGCATGTGATAGTCTTTGTTGATCTCGCCGCGGATGAGATCGCCGGGCTTGAACTCGATGAATTTGTAGGGGCCGGTGCCGACGGGCGCGAGGTTGTTCGGCGCCTCGCGCGACTTGGAGCCCTTGTACTCGGCGAACAGGTGCTTGGGCAGAACCTGTCCGGTTGCGCCGACGAAGGCATCCGCCCAGAACGGCGTCGGCTTCTTGAAGGTGAGACGCACCGTCAGATCGTCCACCTTCTCGACCGTGATGTCGCGATAGGTCGCCACGGTGACGGCGGCGGTCGCGGGATCGATGATGTATTCCCAGGTGAAGACGACATCGTCGGCGGAGAACGGCTTGCCGTCATGCCACTTCACGCCGGGCTTCAGCTTCCACGTCACCGACTTGCCGTCGGCGGCGAGCAGGCCGTTCTGGGTCGAGGGAATTTCGGACGCCAGCACCAGCTTCATGTTGCCGTCCGGATCCCAACAGGCCAGCGGCTCATAGAACAGGCGCGAGCCGTCCTGGTCCTTGGTGCCGGTGGCGAAGTGCGGATTGAGCAGGGTCGGGCCCTGCCACCACAGCAGCTTCAGCGCACCGCCGCCGCCGCGCTTGGTCGGCTTGTAGGTGGAAGCACCCTCGGCCATGGCGACGCCGCCAAGCGCGAGGATCTGGTTGGCCAGGGGAGCCGTGAGACCGACCGCGGCGAGGCGCTTGATGAAGCCGCGGCGATCCATCCGCCCGTCCTTCACCTGACCGATCATCGAACGCAGTTCTTTATCCAGCATGGTTGTCCCCCGTCTGGTTCCCGTATGGATGCAGGCGGCCGCAAAACGCGGCCGCCGAGTTTGGCTGGCGGTAGATGGCACACCGATTAGGGGGCACGTCAACTGGGACTGTGTGTATGCAAACGGTCTTCTGGCTGTCCGTTGGGCAAAACCGTGTTCCGCAGCCCAAGCGTTCGGCAATCCGGCGCCGAAACACGCCGGAAACCGCGCTGCACTGCGGAAAATTTGTTCGCCGGATCAGACGAAGTATCGAGACGGAATTCTACGCCACGGACATAGTCAGCGGCGGCGCGACGTGGTCGGGCAGCGGGCAGACATAAGGTGTCTTGGTCGTCCGCCTCACCAGGTCCGCCTTCGCGGCCTCGATCAGCTTCGGCTCAGTGAGGGCCTTGATGCCGAGCCCGGCCATCGCCTTGGCCGCCTGCACCATGGCCTTGTGCGCGTGCGGGCTCTTGCCCTGCGCCACCACCTGCCAGGTGTGGAAGGGCGTTCCGATTGCAACCGTGGGTGCGTGAACCTGCACGGTCGGCACCACCCAGCTGACGTCGCCGACGTCGGTCGAGCCGACAAGCGGGTTGCGCTTGGCATCGAGCGGCACCAGGAAGTCGGCCAGCGGCCGATCGGTCGGCTCCATGCCGATCGCGTAGTAGACCGAGGAGATGTCCTTGTCGCTCAGCGTCGCGCGGATCTCTGTGGCAAAGCTCTTGTCGGCGTCATCGAAATGCGGCGGCCCGAGCTCTTCCATGACCCGGTGCAGCGCCTGCTCCAGCGGCGCGTTCGGCAGGATGTTGGAGACCGCGGAGATGATCTTCATCTCGACCTTGGTCTCGGTCATCAGCGCAGCACCCTGCGCGATCTTGGACACGCGTTCGACCAGTTCGTTCATGCCGGGCAGATCGCGGGCACGGATCGAGTAGCGCACGCGCGCATGCGCCTGCACCACGTTGGGCGCGATGCCGCCGGTGTCGAGCAGCGCGTAGTGCACGCGCGCATCGCTCGGCATGTGCTCGCGCATGTAGTTCACGCCGACATTCATCAGTTCCACGGCGTCGAGCGCGGAACGGCCGAGATGCGGCGAGGCCGCCGCATGCGAGGTGCGGCCGGTGAAGATGAAGTCGGCGCGCGTGTTCGCGAGCGACGGCGTCACCGCCACTTCCCAGAAACTGTGCGGATGCCAGGTGATGGCGATGTCGGCGTCCTCGAACGCGCCGGAGCGCACCATGAAGGCCTTTGCCGCGCCGCCTTCTTCGGCCGGGCAGCCGTAATAGCGCACGCGGCCCGGCACCTTGTTCTCGGCGAGCCAGTCCTTCACTGCGGTCGCAGCGAGCAGCGCGGCGGAGCCGAGCAGGTTGTGACCGCAGCCATGTCCATGGCCGCCGGTCTCAACCGGACGGTGTTCCGCAACGCCCGCCTCCTGGCTGAGGCCCGGCAGCGCATCATATTCACCCATGAAGGCGATGACCGGTCCGCCCTCGCCCCACTCCCCCATCAGCGCGGTCGGGATGCCGGCGACGTTCTCGGTGATGCGGAAGCCCTGATGACGCAACTCGGCGAGATGTTCGGCGGCGGACCGCGCCTCGGTGTAGCACACCTCGGGCATGCCCCAGACCTTGTCGCTGAGGTCGATGAAACGCGCCTTGATCGTGTCGACGCCACGCCAGATGTCGCTGCGGTTATCCATGCTTCGGTCCGTGATCCCTTGGTCAAACGAAGCGGCAATGGTTAGCAGCTTCATTGCAGCCCGCCTAGCACCTCGCCGGACAGCAGCCATGCGGCCGGTGCCGGATCGTGCGGTTGCCCGCCCCCTGTGCACGAGGCGTTTCCGAGCGTTTCGAAGATTTCCTGCGGCGTTCGCCGGAATTGTTGAGGAGCGAGGCTTTCAAGACGGCCCTCTCCGGCCTAAATTGTGCGTGCTTCGCGCGTCGTCCCGCGCCAATGGCGGCGCGATGCACTCAGCAGGAGAACTCCATGCCCGCCCTGACCGAATGGAGAGTGCCGCCGGCCAATCAGCCGCGTGCGAGCGATTACGCTTTCGATCTCGACCGCGCGCTCGCGTCCGTCGTCGGCCTGCACGCCATCGTCCCGCCGGACGCATTCAGCGCCGAGACGCTGGGCACCGAACGCGCCGGCAACGGCGTCGTGATCGACGACGGGCTGGTGCTGACCATCGGCTATCTCATCACCGAGGCGGAATCGGTGTGGCTGCACCTCGCAGACGGACGCGTCGTCGAGGGGCATGCTCTCGGTTTCGATTCCGTCACCGGCTTCGGCCTCGTGCAAGCCCTCGGTCATCTCGACGTCGAACCCTTGCCGCTCGGCAATTCGGCGGATACCCGCATCGGCGACCGCGTCGTGGTCGGCGGCGCCGGCGGCCGCACGCGATCGGTTGCAAGCCAGATCGTGGCCAAGCAGGAGTTCGCCGGCTACTGGGAATATCTGCTGGATGAGGCCGTCTTCACCTATCCGGCGCACCCGAACTGGGGCGGCACTGGCTTGCTCAACGAGCGCGGCGAGTTGATCGGCATCGGCTCGCTCCAGCTCGAGCGTGAACGCGACGGCAAGGCCGAGCACGTCAACATGATCGTGCCGATCGACCTGCTGAAGCCGATCCTGGAGGACTTGCGCAAATACGGTCGCGTCAACAAGCCGGCGCGCCCCTGGCTCGGGCTCTACTCGACCGAAATCGACAACCGCGTGGTGGTGATCGGCATCTCCGCCAACGGCCCGGCCGCACTCGCCGAACTCAAGACCGGCGACGTCATCCTCGCCGTCAACGGCGACAAGGTCACGAGCCAGACTGCCTTCTACAGGAAGATGTGGGCTCTCGGCGCCGCCGGCGTCGACGTGCCGCTGACCGTGCACCATGAGGGCGTCACCTTCGACGTCACGGTGACCTCGACCGACCGCTTCAGGCTTTTGAAGGCACCGAAGCTGCATTGACCCCAAGCCAGGGACGCCGCGATGAGCGAGGCCGTGATCGACGACATCGTGGCCGTGCTGCCGCCGCTGCTCAATGCACTTGAAGCGCTCGGCTTCTTCCAGCGGCACCTGCACCCGCCGGCCTTCGCCTCGGTGATGAATGCGATCGGCACACCCGACGAGGCGCTGCAGGCATCCCACACGGCGATCGGAGAATGGCCGGAGCAATTCGCCGGCCTGCGCGAACGGCTCGACCGCGCCTGCAACGAGGCACTCGCCGCCTTTGCCGGCATCCGCGAGGTCGAGCGCGGCAATGGCGATCTCGTCGCCGTGTTTCGCGCACTGCGCCCCGCGCCCCGCGCGCTGGAGGCACTCTACCCGCTGGCGGTGCAGTTTCCGCCGGTGAGCAGCTTCTTTCTCAACGCCGCCAATCGCGAGAATGGCGATCTGCTCTCACGGCTGGAAATGGGGGCGAGCGAGCACACCGGCATCTTCCACGACCACAACGAGCCCGGCAGCCGCGGCGGCTTCTCGGTCTATGTCCCAGAATATTACAGGCTCGACCGCGCCATGCCGCTGGTGATGGCGCTGCATGGCGGCAGCGGCAACGGCCGCGGCTTTCTGTGGAGCTGGCTGCGCGACGCGCGCAGTCTCGGCGCGATCCTGGTGGCGCCAACCGCGACCGGTCCGACCTGGGCGCTGATGGGCGACGACGCCGACACGCCCAATCTCATGCGCATCCTCGAGACCGTCCGCGACCGCTGGAATATCGACGCCTCGCGCATGCTACTGACCGGCATGAGCGACGGTGGCACCTTCTGCTACGTCACCGGTCTCGAGAGTGCTTCGCCTTTCACCCATCTTGCGCCGGTCTCGGCCACCTTCCACCCGCTGATGGCGGAGATGGCGGACGCCGAGCGCATGCGGGGCCTGCCGGTTTTCATCACCCACGGCAAGCTCGACTGGATGTTTCCGGTGCAAACCGCGCGACAGACCCAGGCCGCGCTTTCAGCGGCCGGCGTCAATGTCACTTATCGCGAGATCGACGACCTCAGCCACACCTATCCGCGCGAGATCAATGCGGAGCTGCTGGCATGGCTGAACGGAGAATGAACAACCTCTCCTTAGATGCGCCGCATGGCCGCGGAACCATCGCGCGGTGCCGACGTTATCGGCGCGACACCGGAGGCTTGCTATGAGAACCTTTGTTGGAATGATCTTGGGCGCGCTGCTGCTTGCGGGCGGCGTCTACGTCTACGACTCCATGCAGACCTCGTCGGTCGCCAATGGCGAGGTCGCGACCACCAATCGCACCATCGTGAACTGGGATGTCGCCAAGGCCGATTGGGAAGCGCTGCGCGATCGCGCGCACAAGGACTGGGTCCGGATCTCGTCCAAATAATTTCGTTCGAGCGACATGAACAAGGCGCCGTCGCGGGTTCGCGGCGGCGCCTTTGTGTTGGCTGCGATCAACGATGCGCGTCAGTTCATCTTGGCCTTGCGGGCGTCGGCGATGACCTGCTCGAATTCGGTCATGCTGAGCACGCCGGGCACGCGGTACTTGCCGACGATGAAGGACGGGGTGCCGCGAAAACCAAAAGCCTCTGCCTGCTCGTTGTTGCGCTTGAGGATGGCGTCGATGTCCTTGGCATGGCCGGTGAGATCGCGCTTCAGCCGGTCCATGTCGACGCCGGCGGCCGCGAGCAGCTCGTTGATGCGCGGCTCGGTCAGACGCGAAGAGACGCCCATCATGGCGTCATGGGCCTGGTGGTACTTGTCCTGGAATTTGGCCGCGAGCGCGGTCCGCGCTGCGGTGACCGAGACCGGCCCGAGGATCGGCCAGTCCTTCATCACCAGCCTCACCTTGCCGTCGTCCTGAACGACCTGGCGCAGCTCGGGCTCGAGCTTGCGGCAATAAGGGCAATTGTAGTCGGACCATTCGACGATCGTGATGTTGCCGTCGGCATTGCCGGCGACCGGCGTGTCGGGATCGCGCAGCACCTTGGTTTCGGTCAGCACCTCGTCATCGCCGGCGGCTGCCAGCGCAGAAGTGATGCCGCCCGCCGCAAGCGCGCCCGCCCCGATCAGCGTCAGCGCCGCACGCCTGGTCGGCACCCTATTCCCAAATCCAGTCATATCTCGCCCCGTTTCGGTCCCATCTTCGGCAAATACGGCTGAGGACCGGGAATTGTTACCGAACATATAGAGTGTCGCGGCGGCGATGTCATCGCACCAGCAGTGTAATCGCCAGCGGTACCAGGAATGAGGTCACCAAGACGTTCAGGTAAGCAGCGCAAAGCGGGCGCACGCCGGCAACAGGATCAGGAGCAGTCCGGAGCGGCCAGGCTCGTCAATCGCCGCTATGCGCGCGACGCGCGCGGTTCATGCGAAGCGGCAAGGCGAGGCAGCATCGCCATCAGCGTCCCGGTCATCGTGGCGATCAGCGTGGTCTTGCCGTCATGCTCGGCGAAGGCCTTTGCCTCGCAGAAAGTGAGGGTGCGGCCGGGCTTGACCACTTCGGCCTTGAAGACGAAGCGCTCGCCGCGGGCGGGTGCCAGCAGCGTGGTCTTGAACTCGACCGTGAGGATGTCGGCCCCCTGCGGCATCAGGGTGAAGGCGGCAACGCCGCAGGCGTTGTCGAGCCCAGCCGTGATGATGCCGGCATGGATGAAACCGTTCTGCTGTGTGAGAGCCGGCGCGTGCAGCATCGCCAGCTCGACCTCGCCCGGCGCGAGACGGACGATCACGATGCCGAGCGTGCGCATCGCCGGCTGGGCGTCGAACATGGCGACAGTCGCCGCGCGATAGCCCGGATTTTTCGGCTCGAAGGCGGCCATGGTTCAGGCCTCGGCTGGTTCGGCAAGATGCTTCGAGGCCGCTTCGCGAATCGCATCGGCGAACGACGCGGACTTGCGGAGCTGACGGTCCATATGCACGCCCGTGATCTCGCACGTCGCGGCAATCTCCCCGGTCTCGGCATTCCTCATGTCGTGCCGGAAACGGATCGACTTGTCGCGGAGCTCGAGCAGGTGGCTGTGGATCTCGACGATGTCGCCGGCGAGCAGCTCGCGCTTATAGGCGATGTTCTGCTGGACCGCGGCCATGCCGCGCCCTGAGTTGCGCAGGTAACTCGGCGTCAGGCCGAGGCGGGCGAACAGATTCCAGTTGGCCTCGTCGAATTTGCCGACATACCACATGATGTTCATGTGGCCGACATGGTCGCACTGCCACGGATAGACCGTGCCGCGATAGGTCGCCTCCCGCTCCATCGCCAATCCTCCTGCCCTTTGATTTTTGATACGGTAGCGTATCAGGGCCGTCCTGCGTTAGCAATACGGCACCGTATCAAGAACCGGTGAGGCTTCCTTCATGAGCGACGGCAAGGGCGATGTCTGGGTCGAGGCGGGGTTCGCCGAGCTCGCCCGCTCTGGGGTCGAGGGTGTCAGGGTCGAGGTGCTCGCCAAGAATCTCGGCGTCACCAAGGGTGGCTTCTACCGCCGCTTCGCCGACCGCGCCGCGCTGCTCCAGGTCATGCTGGAACGCTGGCGCGAGGGGCGCGCGGCGTCCATCGCGCAGCAGACGAGCCTCGATGGCGAGGCGCCCCGCGAACGGCTGAAGGCGGTGATCCAGCTCTATTCCGAGCGGCTCAATCCGGAAGGCATGGCGATCGAGCTTGCGATCCGGCAATGGGCCCGCTCGGACGAGAACGCAGCAGCAGCAGTGGCGAGCGTGGATGCAGCGCGGCTCAAGCACGTCGCCGAACTCTATCGCGCGACCGGCTTAGAGGCCGAAGCGGCCGAGGCGCAGGCCTTCCTGTTCTACTGCTTCATCTTCGGCCAGAGCCTGCTGTTCGTCGAGCGCGGCCCGCGCAAGCGTTCGCAGCTCGTGGCGAAGTCGGCCGAGAAGCTCCTGGACTAGGACCAAACGAAAATGGCCGGAGCTGTGCTCCGGCCATCGTACCCCGTTGTCGAAGCTTAGGCGGCACCCTTCAGCTTCTTGGTGCATTCGCTGTAATAGCCGCCGCCCTTCTGGATCCACTTCAGGCCGCCATTGCCATTGGTGGTCTTGTTGGCATTGTACTGGTCGACGCAGGTGTGCAGGCGCGCCTTGCCGGCGGGCTCCTTGGCGTATTTCGGATCGACCGCGTTCGGATAGATCGCCGGTCCGGCCGGCAGCGTCGGCGCGGCAGCAGGAGCCGCCTCTTTCTTCGCCTGCTTCGGCTCGGCGGGAGCGGCAGGCGCAGCCGGAGCAGCCGCGCTCGGCGCAGCGGCGGGCGTCGCATCGGCACCGCACTGGGCCTTGCGGAAGTCGTTCCACTTCATCGTGCCCAGCGAGCCGTCCTTCTTGGCGGCCTGATATTTCGCGCTGCACTCCTGCGAGGTCAGCGCCTGCGCCGGTGCGGCGGCCATCAATGCCACGATACCTGACGCCACAATCGCACACAGCAATTTTGTCTGATTGGTCATCCCTGATCTCCTCCTTGGTCTTCCCTTGCGCTTCCCTTGGGGGAAGTGAAACGAGGATTGCTATCCTAGCGTGCCACCGGCTCGCGACAAGGAAACGATGGCTCTCGCCGCAAAAATATAGTGATCGCGCCGTTCAAATCATTCATGTCGCGTTCAGCATCGCAAGCCGACGTTCCAGCCCTTCGCAATTCTCGCAAGATAGAGTGCAACATCATGACCCTCGCCTCTCGCCTCGCCGCCGCCGCCCTCGTCTCCCTGCTCGCCTCCGGCGCTGCCTTCGCGCAGGCCACAGCGCCGGCTGCCAAGACCGATGCCGCTGCCACCACCGACAAGAAGGCAGCGCCGAAGGAGCGCTCGGCCGAGTCGCTCGAATGCTCCAAGCAGGCGGACGCCAAGGGACTGAAGGGCAAGGAGCGCAAGAAGTTTCGCCGCGAGTGCATGAAGGAAGCGAAGGCCGGCACCGCCGCCCCCGCCGCCGACAAGAAGTAAATCCGGCACAATACGGTTCGCCGGCATCCGTGAGAGGCGTGCGCATTGCGCGCATGACCTGGCCGCAATTGTGCGCCTCTCGCTGATTTGCGATAAGGCGGCGTGAAGCAAATCACCGCCTCCCTGCCGTTCGAATGGCCGAGCCGTGCCAAGATCCTGAGCACGGTGGAAACGCTCGTCATCGGCACAGCCGGTGGTCTGGTGTTTCTCCTCGCCAATCTTCCCGGCGGCCTGATCTCGGGCTCGATGATCGCGGTCGGCGTCGCCGCGATTGCCGGCCGCCAGCTGACGCTGCCGCCGATCCTGACCCAGACCGTGCTCGTGCTGCTCGGCATCTCGCTGGGCTCGGTCGTCTCGCGCCATCTGATCCAGCAGGTCAGCGCCTATCCCCTCACGATCGGCCTGCTCGCGCTCGCCACGTTCTGCTCGACCTTCGGCTCGAGCTATTACCTCCAGCGCATCCATGGCTGGGACCGCACCTCGGCCTTCCTCGCCGGCAGCCCCGGCGCACTGTCGCAGATCACGATCTTGGCAGTCGAGCGGGGCGCCGACCTGCCGGGCATCGCGGTGGTGCAGACCATGCGCGTCATCATCCTCACCGCCGCGCTGCCGATGGTGCTGGCACTCGCGGGCGTGGCCCCTTCGGCCGCGCCGTCGCTGACGACGACGATTGCCTCGCCGCTCGGCCTCGTGGAGCTGGTCGCAGCCTCCCTGGCCGCGGCGCTCTTCCTGCGGCTGGTCAAGTTTCCGGCAAGCTGGATGTTCGGCGCGATGATCGCCTCCAGCGTGCTCCATGGCACGGGCTGGGTCGAGGGCGGCCTGCCGGACTGGGTGCGCGGCGTGGCGCTGGTCGGCATCGGCGCGCTGATCGGCAGCCGTTTCGCGCGGATGCGGATCAAGACGCTCGCCGGCCACATCAACGCGGCGCTGGGCTCGTTCACCGTAGCCATCGCCGTCTCCGCGATCTTCGTCGGCATCGTCGCACTCACCACGCAGGTGAAGTTCTCCGACGTGGTCGTCGCCTTCGCGCCGGGGGCCATGGACGCGATGCTGGCGCTGGCGCTGACGCTGCACATCGACCCGATCTTCGTCGGGGCCCATCATCTGTCGCGTTTCGTGTTCGTCACGATCGCAACGCCGGGCATCGTGCACCTGTTCGGGCGCACGCAAGACGATGTGGATGATTGACGAGATGCAGCTCCTGCGGCGAGCTCCGCTCTCGTAGGGTGGGCAAAGGCGCGCAGCGCCGTGCCCACGTTTTCTGACGGGATCCTCGCCATGAGGAGATGGTGGGCACGCTTCGCTTTGCCCACCCTACGGCAGCTAGGTACTACGGCAGCTACGCGCGCTTCGCCGTCCGCACAAATCCCCACGCGGCGATCGCGGCCATCAGGAGCGAGATCAGCACGTTGTAGCCGGCGAGCGAGAGGCCGAGGAAGCGCCACTGCACCTCGTCGCAGCGGACCACCTTCACCGTGTCGAGCTTTGACAGCAGATCAGCGGCGCTGCCGAGATTGACGACGGGGCCGGAGCAATCGGTCGGGCCCTTCCAGAAACCCCATTCGACGCCGGAGTGGTAGGTGCCGAGGCCGGCATTGGCGAGGGTCGCCAGCGCGAGGATCGCGAGCCCCGCGAGCAACAGCGGCCGCGGTGCGCCGGCGCGTGCCGCGAGCGCCGTCAGCGCACCGAGCGGGATCGCGAGGTAATAGGCGTAGCGCTGCTCCAGACACAGCGGGCAGGGCAGGATTTCCAGCACGAGCTGGAAGAACCAGGCGCCTGCGATCGTGGCGGCCGCGATCAGGGTGACCGCCAGCGAGGCGGCCAGCGCAGGGTTTGCCGCCGCCGGCTTGAACGCAGGTATTGCGGCACTCTGGGTGGTCACGGCGGCCTCGTAGCATGTCTCGCGCTTCTCAAGCCTCTAACTCCAGCCCATGCGGCTGTCGAGAACGGCCGGGATCACTTTGGCGCGGGTTGACCCCGCCTTGTCCATGGCTATAGTCCGCCGGCTTCGCGACGCCTCCTGGGCCGACCGAGGGCCCCTGTGGCGGAACTGGTAGACGCGCTCGACTCAAAATCGAGTTCCGCAAGGAGTGCTGGTTCGATTCCGGCCAGGGGCACCAGCCTTCGCTGCTTCGCAGCTACGGCTGGGCGAGCCAAGCTCTGCAGCATCGCTGTCCCGCCGAAGTCTTGGCGAAGGCGGACTGTCTCGGCAAAGCTGATCTCCCCCTCCACTAGCAATCGTCACATCCCCACTGTATAAACCGGTAGCTTCTTCCGTAATTCGAAGGAGCTCACATGAACGACCTGCACGCGTGGCTTTCCGAACAGCACCACGGCCTGCGCACCTTCCGGACATTCCAGCAGAAGCTCGAGACGCTCGGCCGGGACGATCCCGCCCAGCGCGGCCTGTGCCGTCTGCTGAGCAGCCTCGTCGGCAGCTATGTCGAGGCCTATGACGAGACCCCGCTGCCGGTCGAGGTCGCCGACAGCGCCTATCACCGCCTGCTGACGCTGGTCGCGAGCATCGATCTGAATGCCGATGCCGACCGCAGGCTCGCCGACATCAACCGCGTGGCCGAGAGCCAGCTCTGGCAGTGAGGCGAGGCTGCCGCGCGCTTGATCACGACAGGCGGGTGTAGGTCGTGTTTATCGTGTAGTCCTTGCTTGGACCCGATGCCACATGACGAACGACGAACGTTCCATCCGGCAGGAACATGTAGGCCGACCGATACTCGTCGCGCCTGCAGAGATGGCGCGCATGTCCGCTCAACTCTCCCCCGGGGGACGCGGACAGTGAAATTTCGTGAAACAGCCGCGGTGGATCTTCCCGAAAGAAGACCTTGAATCCTCCGTCGCTGTTGCTGAAGACGTATTCGCGTTCGGCCTGCACCGCGGTGCCGTTCGCGAGCTTCAGTTGTCCCCGCTCGCGATAGGCCAACCGCTCCCCGTCGAGTGGCGTGAAGGTCGCGATACCCTGCATCGTGGCCTGGCCTTCGATGACCCGATTGAAGGACCACGAGCCGACCAGCTTTTTCGTGACTTTAGAGGCCTCACCCCAGCGACCGATCGTGGCTTCGTTCATATCTTCAGGCCCGCGCGTTAACCAACCGGTCTAGACTTGCAAGAGCCTCAGCCGGGAGTTCGACTTCAGCGAACCGATACCTATATCCTATCGCAACGGATGGTGATGCAGCGAGCAGCTTTGATGGCCAGAAGACGCACGACGGAAGCGGAGGCCGACGACCTCCCCCGCTATTTCGTCTGGGTCCGGGGCCTCGAAGGCCCCGAGCCGCAGAAATGGATGACGATGGATTTCGGCATCGGCGACTGGAAGCGGCCGCAGGTGCTGGCGTATCTGGAGTTGCCGGAAGGCGAACGGCACCTGCCGCTGTCGACCCTGGCGCGGCGTTATCCGCCGCCGCGGGTGGACGTTCTGTAGAGCAGGTTGGGCCCGGCGGTGCCCACCGCTTCCCTGTTCGCTGAAACTGAAGAGCTGGCCGCGACGACATTCCGTGAGCCCGACCGCGGCGCGTCGAAACCTCCCCGCTTGCTACCTCAGCGGGATTGTGTGCAGAATACATCTGATTTCATGACGCAACCATTGATTGAATCAAGGGAATGCAACCCGGCCCGGGCCTGAGGTGCTTTCCCACGAAATCGCCGGAGAAGCCCCATGTCACATGGCGCGCCGAACATTGATACTGCCCGACCGGAACACCCACATCGCGACATCAATGCCGGCGGGACGGCCGACGCTGCCCCGGCAAAGCGCAAGCTGGTGCTGTTCGCCGACGGTACGGGCAACGCGTTCACGACCCAGGAATCCAGTGTCTGGCGTCTCTACGAGGCGCTCGATCACACCCAGCCGGACCAGATCTCCCACTACATCAAGGGCGTAGGCACCGCCGGCTGGGCGCCGCTCGCAGCCCTCGACGGCGCCACCGGCTTCGGCGTGCCCTCCAACGTCCGCAAGCTCTATCGCTTCCTGTGCTGGAATTGGCGCGAGGGCGACGAGATCTACATATTCGGCTTCAGCCGCGGCGCCTTCACCGCGCGCACGCTGGCGTCACTGATTGCAAGCCAAGGCCTGGTGCCGGCGGAGATCAAAGGCGAGCCGGTCTCGCATGCCGAGATGGAGCGCAACGCCATGTCCGCATGGCGGGAATACCGCAAGGAATCGGTGGGCTATTGGAGCCTGCCGACGATCTGGATCACGCGCTGGATTCGCGACTTGCTGCTCATCATCTACCATTTCGTCTGTCGGCACCGCTCCTATCGCACGGTCCGCAACGCCATGGCCGGTCGCAAGAACGTCACGATCGAATTTCTTGGCCTGTTCGACACGGTCGAGGCTTTCGGCGTCCCGATCGAGGAGCTGCGCGTCGCGATCGACTGGGCAATCTGGCCGATTTCGTTCCGCAATCACCGGCCCTCCCATAAGGCGAAGCACATCTGTCACGCGCTCGCGCTCGACGACGAGCGCACCACCTTTCATCCGCTGCGGATCGACCAGAGCCGTCTCGCGACTGACCAGACCGTCAAGGAGGTGTGGTTCGCGGGCGTCCATTCCGACATTGGCGGCGGTTATCCAGAATCCACCCTCTCCTTCGTTCCGCTGGTCTGGATGACCGAGCAGCTCGGTGGCCAATTGCGCTTCCAGGAGGGCACGATCGAGCGTTTCCGCGAGTATCAATCGGCGATCGGGCCAAAGCACGATTCACGCAGCGGCGCCGCCGTGCTTTACCGCTATGGTCCGCGGCCGATCCTCGAAGGCGATGTGAACGGCGGCACACCGGTGGTTCACTTCGCCGTGGTCGAACGAATGCTGTTCGGATGCGACGATTATGCGCCGATCATGCTACCCGCAAACGCGCGGGTGCTGATGCCCGACGGAAGCATCAGGGAGCTCACCAATGGCGGCTCGCATCAGGCCATGCATGACGCCTATGTGAAGAAGGCGAAGGGCCCGATAAGCAAGGAGGAATCCGACGCCTTCACCGGGATGAAAGCACCAGACGCGGACATGGCGAATCTCGCGCGCGGCGCGGTGTGGTGGCGACGCGTGGCCTATTTCGCGCTCCTGATCATGACGGGCGTCATCGCCGTCTGGCCGTGGATCGCCCACATGATCATAGATACATTCAGCAAGAGCCTGCGCGATTCCGTCAGCGACATCGACTGGGGTTTCAGCGCTGTGCTCGGCTCCGTCGCGAACCTGCTCAAGAACGTGTTGCCCTCTTATGCAGGGCCATGGCTCAATATCGCACTCTATTATCCTCTCGCGACCTCACTCGTCGTGCTCGTCACGTGGTGGGTCTGGAAGATCAACGCCTCGCTGCGTGACGGCATCCAGGAGCGCGCGCGGCTCGCCTGGTACCGGCCCGAGCGCAAGGCGAGCGCAAAAAACCTCAGCCGGATGAGTCCGTTGTTCAGGTTCGGCGGCTTGATGCAGCGAAATGCACAATGGATGAGCTTTCCGTTCACCAAGATCATCTTTCCCATCGTCTCCATCGTCGCCATCTACGGCGCGGCCCTGCTGATCGCCTCGAGCAGCTTCTTCACCTGGCGCGTCGCGACCGGGCAGGTTTGCGAGAGCCCGGAAACAAAAGCCGCAGAGGCGAAGAAAAAGGGAGTGAACGTCGCGACGAACATTCCGCCGGCGAGGCCGGTGGGCGACGACGCGCTTCCCGCGACCGAGCTGTTCAACGTCAACCAGTTCTGCTGGGCAAGCAGGCTCGCCGTGGAGAAGGGCCGCAAATACCGGGTCTGGATCGATATCGACCAACGCTGGTTCGACCGCACGATCACGACCGGGGTCAACGGATTCCAGACCTACGAAAACCACCACTACGTCGCCCTCCCGGCCCGGCGACTGCTCGGCGCGGACTGGTTCCGGCCGGTCGTACGCGTCGGCGAGAAGGGCCTGAACGATCAGCCGCTGCAGGCCGTGAACGTGATGTCGGCAGATGAGCTGCCGCGCCGCATTGACCCGACCCTTCCCGCGGAAAAGGCGGAGGATGAGCCGAAGAACAGATATCCCGTCCGCCTCGAAAACGCTGAGGAATCGAGCACGGACGATGCGACGAAGCTGACGAAACTCAAGGCCGATATCGCCAAGATGGGCACATTCGATGCGCTTCCCCCAGACGAGACGGCGCGCAAGGTCTGGGACACGCAGAAACTTGCAGACCGGATGGTGGCCGAATTCACCGCACCTGATTCCGGCGAGCTGTTCTTCTACGTCAACGACGCCGTGCAGATCGTCCCGGGCTTCCTGAGATGGCTGGCTCCGTCAAAATATGCCGACTATTTCGGGCCGGACGAACAATACTACAAGAACAACAGCGGCACGGCGCGGATCACGGTACAGCGCCTGCCCGCGCCGCCGACACCATCGACTGCGGCAAAGCAGTAGGCGCCGTCCACGACGGAGCGGAAGGAAGACATCGCGCCCCCATGATTATGGGTGTCGCGCCCCCCACGCTGCGGCTAAGCTTGGCCTCGCGCCGCGGGGGACACGTGGTGCGGGACCATGAACATGAGCGAACAGGGCGAGACGGGTGCAGCCATCACCATCCTCCTCGTCGAGGACGATGCGCCGACCTGCTGGCGGCTCCAGGACGCGCTGGTCAAGGCCGGCTACGAGGTGCGCAGCGCCGGCACGCTGGCGGAGGCGCGCTCGGCGCTGGCCGAAGCGGCCCCGCGAGTGCTGCTCACCGATCTCAGGCTTCCCGACGGCCATGGGGTCGAACTGATCCGCGAGATCCGGCGGCGCTTTCCCGACACCGAGATCATGGTGATCTCGGCGCTCGGCGACGAGGAGAGCGTGATCTCGGCGATCACGGTCGGCGCCACCGGCTACCTGCTCAAGGACGCCTTCCCCACTGATATCGCCACCACCGTGCGCGATCTGGTCGCCGGCCATTCCCCGATCTCGGCCTCGATCGCCCGTTTCATCGTGCGCCGGACGCAAGGCGCCGCGCAGAGCTCGGCCGAACCGTCGCCGGGTCCCGTGCTCAACACGGCAAAGCTGACCCCGCGCGAGATCGACATCCTCTGGGGCATCGCAAAAGGCTTCAGCTACGCCGAGATCGCGAGCCATCTCGGCCTGTCCAGGCAGACCGTGCCCGGGCACATCAAGAACATCTATCGCAAGCTCGAGGTGCACACGCGGAGCGAAGCGGTGTTCGAGGCGGTGCAGCAGGGCCTGATCAAGCTGTGAGCGAGATCGCGGCGAAGGCACCGACACGCCCGCGGCGCCGGCTGATCGTGTCGCGTCTCGTGCCCTATCTGCTGCTCCAGGCGCTGATCGTGATCGCCACCATCCTCGGGCTGCGGCTGCTCCAGCCCAGCGACCCCGATGATTTCGCGATCAGCGGGTTTTCGCTGCGCGAGGACGGCGCGAGCCGCCCGGTCATCTTGCCGCATTTCACATCGTCGCGCTATTCGCTGGCCGATCCGCCGCTCTATACCGGTGCCTTCACGTTCCGACGTGACGACGCCGCGGCGGGATGGTCGGTGTTCCTGCCACGCTTCAGCAACGCGGTGGAGGTCGCCGTCAACGGCGTCGTCGTGCTCGACTCCCGCCGCGACGCCAACGCCAACCGGCCGGACCGCAACACGCCGCAGATCGCGCTGATCCCGGCTTCCTTGCTGCGCGACGGCAGCAATGAGATCACGGTGCGGCTGTTCGTATGGGGTCCGTTGAAGGGTTTCCTCGACACCGTCTATGTCGGGCCCGACGCGGCCCTGCGCCCGGCCTTTGAAACCCGCACGCTGCTGTTCGTGACGTTGCAGGTGGTGTTCTCCGCGTGGCAGTCGATCCTCGCCGTTATCCTCGCGATCATGTGGCTGATGCGGCGGCACGAGCCGGTTTACGGCGTGCTGGCCGTGGCGATGGTGCTCGGCGTCGTGCAGGCCTTCGTGCCGCCGCCGGTCCCTCCGGCGCTCACGCCACGCCTGGCCGCGGTCCTGCTGGCATCGGCGCCGACCGAGAGCGCGCTGATCGTCATGTTCGGCGTGCTGTTCTTCGGCTGGCGCTGGCCGCGTTACGGCACGTTGCTGTTCGCGCCGGGCCTCATCATCTTCGTGGTCGGGCTGATCGCCGGCCCGCCGCTGCCGCGCATTCTCTTTCTCGTGCTCGGCATCCCCACCGTGGGGATCTCGCTATTCCTCATGGCCTGCGTGACCGCGACCGCGGTGGTGCGGCGGCAGGACGCGGCGAGCTTCACGATCGGCTGCGCGGTGACCATCGTGCTGACCTGCTGGGTCCACGACATGCTGTCGGTGTTCGAGATCGTGACCAACGAGCGCATCTTCGTCTCGCGCCTGTCCTATTCGGCGATGCTGGTCGCGATCGGCGCCGGGCTAACCTGGCGCTTCGCCCGCGCGCTGAACCAGGTCGACAGCTTTGCCGGGCAGCTCGTGACGCGCGTGCGCGAGGCCGAGGAGCGGCTGAAGGCGAGCTTTGCCCGCGAGGAGGAGCGCGCCCGCGCGGCCGCGCTCGCCAACGAGCGCACAAGGCTGATGCGCGACCTCCATGACGGCCTCGGCGGCCAGCTCGTCAGCATCGTCGCGCTCTCCGAGCGCGGCCAGGAGGGCGCGACCATCACGGACGCCGCGCGCGCAGCGCTGAAGGATCTGCGCCTCGTCATCGACTCCATGGACGACATCGGCGGCGATCTCATGCTTGCGCTCGGCTCCTGGCGCGAGCGCGCGACGGCGCAGTTGCGGCCGCACGACATTGCGCTCGACTGGCGCGTGGCGACGCCACAGGGGCTGCCGCTGCATCCGGAACTGCGGCCATGGCACGTGATCCAGATCGTGCGCATCCTCGACGAGGCCGTGACCAATGCCGTCAAACATGCTCACGCCCGCAACATCGCGGTGACCATCGAGACGCTCGACGGCAGCCAGGGACCGTATGGCGTGATCAGCGTGACCGACGACGGTTGTGGATTTGCGCAGACCGGCGGCGAGACCGCCGGCGCGAGCCAGACCGCACGGGGCTTACGCAACATGAGAAGCCGCGCCGCGCGCTGTGGCGCGGTGCTCGATCTCGGCTCGGACGCCTCGGGCACACGGGTGCGGCTGCAATTGCCGCAAATCTTTCCCGACAGCGACGCCGCCGGTGGCTGAAAAGCCCCCTCCCCGAACGTGTGGGACGCGCGGAGAGAGGGAACGGGCCGGAGTTTTTTGCCTGCGGAGGACGGGGGGTTCGTCCGCTGGGCTCCTTTGCCCGAAACTCTTCTCCCTCTCCCCGCTTGCGGGGAGAGGGTTGGGGTGAGGGGGAGTCTCCACAAAGACGGTGACAGTTTGACTCGTGGAGAGTCCCCCTCACCCGAATTCGAGCGACGCTCGAATTCGACCTCTCCCCGCAAGCGGGGCGAGGTGAAGAAAAGCTCAGCGGACGCCGACGCGATTGACCGGACCGCCGCGATTCATCGGCGTGCCGGCACGGACACCAACGCCGGGCGCACCGACGCCGGGTGTCGCGACCGCAGCCGCCGCAACCGGGGCGACCGGTGCAACCACAACCGCCGCCGTCGGCCGCACCACGCAGCCCTTGGGCACGCCGACGGTCTTGCAATAGACCACGGCCTGCGCCGGGCTCGTGCCCAGCGACACCATCGCCGCACCCGCCAGCACCATGACCGTCAGCCCGGCGCTCAGCGCTCCCGCTCTTTTCGACATCTTGCTCTCCTGCTTCCCGTTCGGCGCCCGATGCAATTCACCGGGTCTCGCAGCCGACGTGCAGCCTGAATGGCAAAAGACGGCGCGCCGATACATGCCATGAAGATGGGGGTGCGGCGGCGGAGGCGACGCGCCGATGCCATGAACATGGCATGGACCGCGACCCGCCCTTCGCGAGATGGTCCGGCCCGCTTGATCCCGAACGGGACCACCGACAATCCCAAAGAGGTGCTTTATGAAGATTTCAGCTCTTGCCGCGCTGCTGCTCGCCGCCACCGCCTTGCCCGCCGCAGCGCAATCCGGCCCGACGCCACAGGAGCAGATGGCCTGCCGTAGCGATGCCAGCAAGTTCTGCGCCGAGCACATCGGCAAGCCGCCGCAGATGAACGCCTGCCTGCGCGAGAACAAGTCGAAGCTTTCCGACGGCTGCCGCAAGGTCGTCGAGTCGCACGGAGGCTAGACGCGGCGTTTCTTACCCTCCCCTGGAGGGGAGGGTCGGCTCACATGGAGCGCAGCGCAATGTGAGACGGGGTGGGGTGATCCATCCACTCGGGCACTGTTCGCTGCGGAGAGACCGTCACCCCACCCCGCTCGCGCTGCGCGCGGTCGACCCTCCCCCTCCAGGGGAGGGTGAGCAAACTACGACCTCTCCCAAAGCACAAATCTTGCAAGCACTCCGCGACGTGAATGTCTTCGGAGTGCGCTTCAATGTACGACACCATCATCGTAGGCGCCGGCTCGGCCGGCTGTGTGCTGGCCAACCGGCTGTCGGCCGATCCGCATCGCAAGGTTCTGGTGCTGGAAGCCGGCCGGGCGGCGCCGCTCGCTTCCGACATTCCCTCGGACTGGCCGACGATGTTCAATACATCGGTCGACTGGGGCTATTACACCGAGCCGCAAGCGGGCTGCCGCGGACGGCGCATCTTCTGGCCGCGCGGCAAGATGATCGGCGGCTCCGGCGCGATGAATGCGATGATCTATATCCGTGGCCTGCCGTCCGACTACGACGGCTGGGAAAAGGCGGGCTGCGCAGGCTGGGCCTGGCGCCACGTGCTGCCGAAATTCATCGCCTTCGAGAGCAATGCGCGCTTCGCCGACAATCCCTTCCACGGCACGCGCGGCCCGCTGCACGTCGCCGACGTTCCCCATGTCGACCCGAACGAGCTGAAATGGCTGGAGGCAGCGCTAGGTGCGGGGCTTCCGCACAATCCCGACTTCAACGGCGCCACCCAGGAAGGGGCAGGCTTCTTCCAGTTCGTCATCAAGGACGGCGAACGTTTCGGCACCGGCAAGGCCTATTTGCGCCCGGCGCTGGGGCGCGCCAATCTCACGCTGAAGACAGGCGTGCGGGTCACCCGCATCATCATCGAGCGCTCCCGCGCGATCGGCGTCGAATATCTCGAGAATGGACAGCCCAAGAGCGCCTTCGCCACCAGCGAAGTGGTGCTCGCCTCCGGCGCCATCGGGTCGGCGCAGCAACTGCTGCTCTCGGGCGTCGGCCCGGCCGACGAATTGAAGGCGGCCGGCGTGAACGTGCTGCATGATCTGCCCGGCGTCGGCCGTGATCTCCAGGATCACATCAACATTCCCATCACCTTCTATGCGAAAGAGAAGATCGGCGTCGGCGCCTGGAGAGGAGAGTCTCGCCGCAAGCCTTGCCGAGTGGGAAACCCGCCGCAGCGGCCCGCGCACGTCGCCCTGGGTCGCCGCCGGCGCGCATGTGCGAAGCCGCCCCGACGTCGAGCCCGACCTGCAGCTTTATGGTGCGATCAGCCCGCACCGCGACTATGTCCGCTTCCTGTCGTCGAAATCCGGCATCACCCTGCATGCGACGTTGCAGCGGCCGAATAGCCGCGGCCGGATCACGCTGCGCTCGGCCGATCCGATCGAACATCCCGCGATCGACCCCGGCTATTTCGCATCGGATGCGAGCGGCAGCGACATCGCGACCATGATCGAAGGCGTGCGCATCAACCGCCGCATCGCGGCGCAATCGCCGCTGAAGGAGATGATCGAGGGGGAGATCACGCCGAGCGCGGAAGCGGTCAGCGACGCCGAAATCGCAGACTACATCCGCGGCCATTGCACGACGCTCTATCATGCCGCCTCGACCTGCCGCATGGGCACGGACGATCTGGCCGTCGTCGATCCGAAACGGTTGCAGGTGCGCGGTCTCGACGGCCTGCATGTGGCCGATGCCTCGGTGATCCCGATCATGATCTCAGGCAACATCCAGACGCCGACGATCCTGATTGCCGAATGCGCGGCGGCCGCGATCCTCGGCTAAAGCATGATCCGGAAAAGTGCGAAGCGGTTTTCCGGAAAGATCATGCGCAAACAGCAACCTAAAGCGCGATGACGCTTCATCCAAATCTCATCGCGCTTTAGGCGCTAATCGTCGTCAGGCCCGAACAGCCTGATCTGCGGAACACCGCTGCGCGGCCGGCTTGCATAGTCGTGCGCATCGGAATCTTCGCGGATGTTGCGTGCCACGTCGTCCCAATCGGTGCGGTCGCGCATGCCGCGCGGATCGCGAGAGTCGTAGCGGTGACGTTCGGCCCAGCGCTCGCGACGTTCGGCTCGGCGCCGTTCGGACGCGGCGCGCCTCAGGTCGGAATCCCTGGCCTTGGCATAGGCATTGTCAGGTGAGGAGGATTGGTTCGTCGAAGCCTGCTGCTCGGCAGGCTTCGCAGACGTCGCCGGTGCCGGCTTCGGCGGCTCAACGACGGCCGCTTGCGAAGGCTGCGGCGCTGCTGGTTCAGCGTTCGCCTGAGTGGTCTGCGTGTCGGGCCTTACGGTTTCAGGCTTTGCTTCGGCCCGCACCGGCGCAGCGATGATCGTGCCGAAGGCCTGCGATCCCGTGAGATATTGCACGCGCTCCGACGGCGCATTGGTCTGGGCTGAGGCGCTGGCGGTTTCCGAGCGCTGCGCCATCTTGCTGGTATCCGGCCCTTGCTTGGGCGCGATCGGATTCATGATGTTGCCGGCGACGATGCCGCCGCCGAGGCCTATGGCAATAGCGACAACAATTGTTCCGGCACCGACGAAATAGGCTGTCGAGGCGCGCATTGATCCACTCCCTCTTTGGGGCGGGCAACGCGTGGGGATTGCCAGATGTTCCTGATGGCTACGGTTCCCCAAAGAGGAAACCGCGCGTATCAGATCTGCTGCGCGACCTTCTCGAGCCCGATGAGGCGGGCGAGCTTGCGCACTTCTTCCTTTTGGTCGTCGCGCAACTGGAACAGCAGCGGCATCGCGGCCGACTTCAACTGCTGCACCTCGTCGCAATTCGGATCGATCTGCGCGCTGGGCGGCGCATTCGGATTCGACAGCTTGTTCGCCTGGATCCTGCGCGCGACGTTGCGCAGCGCGGTCTCGACCGAAGGCCAGTAATATTCCTGCGACGACGACAGCTTCAGGCGATCCTTGATGCCCGAAATCTGAACGTCGGAGAGCAGCGAATAGGATTTCTGCGGCTGCGGCTTGGCGACGACTTTCGGCTTGGCCGGAACCTCGACGGCGGGAACGTCCGCCGCAGCAGGCGCCTCATGCGCATTTGCTTTCGGCATCGGGAAATCGGACGGCGTCGCGGCGGCAAAGGCCTGGCGCAGCGGCTCGGTGAGAACAGGCGCCTGCGCGAGCTTGTCGGCGGGCACCTGAACCGGCTCGATCGCGGCCGAGGCCAAAGCGAGCATCGGAACCAGTCGATCGGCCTTGGCGGCGCGGTTGGTCGTGAGCGGCTTCGCGGGCGGGGCTTCGGTGATCATCTCGGCACTGACGCTGGGCACGCTGTCCCGGCCGAGGATGGCGGTGGTGGCGGCGCCAAGGACCAGGAAACAGGTCAGCACAACGATGGTGATGGCTTTGGACAAACGTCCCTCCGCGCCCACAACTTCAAGTCCACGTGATCACTGCCCGAAAACTGGGCGATAATTAAGGCCTAACCGTGCCATCGCGGCGGCAATCGCGCGGACTGCGGCGACATCGCCGAAAAACCCAAGAAAATCAGGCAGCTGCCGCCAGATCATAGGCGTCCTGGATGTCGGCGACGATCTCGGAGGCCTCCCACACGGCGCGCGGCTCGACCGATTGCAGCGTGACCGTCCAGTTGCCGCCACGGCGGGTGCGGGGGACGCTGACGATGTCGAAGCGCACGTTGCGGCACAGCGGGTGACGGGCCAGCGCATGGGCGACGCGGACGCGGATCTCGTCCAGCGATGCCGCCGTCTTGGTGTTGAGATAATCGAAGTCCATCGCCTGTCCCTCTCGGTCCTGATTGGCGGCCTTGAGAGGGATTCTTGGCGGGGCTTGGTTAATCCGCAGTTAAGTGGGCCGGCCCGGAGGTATGCGGGATTAACTGTGACCGATGCGTCTCTGTTCTTGCGGGGAGAGAGAGGATCGCCTACCGCCCGCCTGCCTCGCGATATTCCGCGATGGTCCGCGCGACAAGATCATCGACGGCGAGCACGTCAGTCACGCCCGACGTCGAGTGCCCGCCGCTCCATATGTCGCGCCAGCGCTTGGGCCGGTTCTCGCGCGCAGTGACGTCGATATCCTCAGCGATGTCGATTGCGCCGCGCGCCGGCAGGTCGTGAGGATCGAGACCCGCGGCGACGATCGACGGCTTCAGCATGCTGGTCTGAAGCCCCGTGAACGCGGTGGTGAGCAGGACGTCGTCGGCACTGCTCTCGACCAGCATTCGCTTGTAACGATCATCCGCCATGCTCTCGCGCGTCGCGATGAACTTCGTGCCCATATAGCCGAGATCACAGCCGAGCACCTCGGCGGCACGCAGCGCGCGCCCATCGCTGATGCCACCCGCCAGCACGATGATGCCGTCATAGAATGCGCGCACCGCGCGGACGAAGGCGAACGGGTTGAGCCAGCCGGTCTGTCCGCCCGCGCCCGCGGTGAGCAGCACGAGCCCATCGGCGCCCGCTTCCGCTGCGCGCTCGGCGTGGCGGATCGAGGCAACGTCCGCGAACACCAGCGCGCCGGCGTCGTGCAGCGGCCTCAACACCGGCGACGGCGAGCCGACCGAGGTGATGACGATCTCAGGCTTGTGCCGCAGCAGCACCGCGAGATCCTGCTCCAGCCGAACATTGGAGCGGTGCACGATCAGGTTCGGGCACAGCGGCGCTGCCTTGCGGCCGGTCTGTTGTTCATGCTGCAGCAGCCGCGCTTCGATCTCAGTAAGCCATGCGTCGAGCTGTTCCGTGCTGCGGCAATTCGCAGTCGGGAAGCTGCCGATCACGCCGCTCCGGCAGGCCGCGACCATGAGCTCGACGCCCGACACCAGAAACATCGGCGCCGCGATCAGCGGCAGGGCGAGACGATCGCCGAAACGTTGCAGTCGATCTGACGTCACGCATGCCTCCCTCACGCGGGCTTTGTCGTTTCCTCCCGCATTCCCTGTGCTAGCGTTGCGGCCAACATTGGCACGCTAGAGGCCGATGACAAAGCAACGAGGAAACATATGCCCGATCCGCTCCACGCATCGTCCCCGACTTGTGCGCAGACGCTACGGGCACTGTCACGCTATCCCGACCGCACTGCTTTCGCCTGGCCCGGCGGATCGCTGAGCTACCGTGGCACGATCGACCTGATCGGACGCATCCAGGGCGTGTTCATGCGGCTTGGCTTGCAGCCCGGCGCGCGCGTCGCCTTCCTCACCGCGAACCGCGCCGACACCTGGTGCGCCGGCGTCGCCGCGCAATTGTCGCGGCTCTGCATCACCTGGCTGCATCCTTTGGGATCGCGAGGAGACCAGCTGTTCCAGCTGGAGGATTCCGAGGCCGAGGTGCTCGTGGTCGATGCGGCCGCCTTCCGCGATCGCGGCGGCGAGCTCGCCGCGAGCGCGGGCCGGCTCAAGGCGGTCTTCACCATGGGGCCGGCCGACTATGGCGTCGACCTGTTGCAGGCGATCGAGATCGAAGGCCACAGCAGCGCGCATTGCCTCGCCGGCCCCGACGACCTTTCCACGCTGAACTACACCGGCGGCACGACCGGTAAATCCAAGGGCGCGCTGCGCTACCACCGCGAAAATGCCGGAGCGGCCGCCGCGATCCTCGCCGACTTCGAAATTCCGGAGGGTGCGCGCTATCTGACGGTCGCGCCGATCAGCCATGTCGCCGGCACGAAGGTGCTGCCGACCCTGATGCGCGGCGGCACCGTGCACATGCTGAAAGGTTTCGATCCCGAGGCCGTGCTGGCGACGATCGCGCGCGAGCGCATCAACTTCACGCTGTTCGTGCCCACCATGATCTATGTGCTGCTCGACCATCCTGCGCTGGGCAGGACCGATTTGTCCTCGCTCGAGCTCGTGCTGTACGGCGCCTCGGCGATGTCGCCGAGCCGGCTGGTCGAAGGCATCGAGCGCATCGGCCCGGTATTCTCGCAGCTCTACGGGCAGACCGAATGCTATCCGATCTCGGTGCTGCGTAAGGCCGATCACGATCCGAGGACGCCCGAGCTGTTCCTGTCCTGCGGCTTCCCGATCGCGGCCTGCGAGGTCAAGCTCCTCGACGACGACGACCAGGAGGTGGCGACGGGCGACGCCGGCGAAATCTGCGTGCGCGCCCCGCATGCGATGGCGGAATACTGGAAGCGCCCCGACATCACCGCCGAGACGCTGAAGAACGGCTGGGTCCACACCGGCGACATCGCGCGCAAGGATGAGCGCGGCTACATGTTCATCCTCGACCGCAAGAAGGACATGATCGTGTCCGGCGGCTTCAACATCTTCCCGCGCGAGGTCGAGGATGTGCTGTCGCAGCATGCCGACGTCGCGATGGTCGCGGTCGTCGGTATCCCCGACGAGAAATGGGGCGAAGCCGTTACCGCCGTCGTCGTGCCGCGCGAGGGCGCAAAGCCCGATCCGGACGAGCTGATCAACCTCGTGAAGACGCGAAAAGGCTCGGCGCATGCGCCCAAGCAGATTCAGTTCGTCAAGCAGCTGCCGATGACCGGCGTCGGCAAGGTCGACAAGAAGGTATTGCGTGCGGGGTTCTGGAGCGGACGGGACCGTATGGTGGGGTAAATACCCCGGACTTCTACGGTGTCGTTGTGGCCCCGGCACCACAGCGCGCAACGGAATATGCGGCGGCGATGCCCGCACAATTGCCGACGAATCAGGGAATCACCTAGACCGCTGATGGGGCTGGGAAGCGGAGAGTAGAATGAGAGTCGCTTCCCTGGAAAGTGCAGTCGCCGCGGTCACGTTGATCACGGCTATCATCGTGGTGCTGTGGGAGATCAAGATCTTCTACGGTTTGTGAACTGGCAGGATGCCGAGCATCCCTTCCGCGGCGGCGGAAGTCTGCCGTTCAATCGGCTCCTGGCGTGGCCATGTCGCCTGCCATCACCCTCACCGCTTCTCGATCACAAGGCTCTGCACAGCGCGGCCGAAATAACCCTGCCGGTCGGCAAGACGCGACATCGCAAGGCCCGCGCCATCAGGACCGATCCAGGAGTCGCCGTCGAGCAAAATCCATTCGCCGACCGGCTGGCGCGCAAGGCTCACGGTGAGATCGGCGTTGATGTAGGTCCACGCGCGGAAATCGAGCGTCGAGGCAGTGCCGTTGGAGAAGTCGGCGGCGACCACGGCGCGCATGGCCTGCGAGATCGCTTGGCCCTCGATCAGCGGATGGTCGACGCGAAACCAGATCGCACCGGCACCGGCCTGGCCGAAGCGGCCGCGCGCGGCCCGCATCGAGACCGACCGCACGAACGGGCTGGTGGCGGCATGACCGTCCTCCACCAGCGAGTCCTCCGGCGAGGGTAGTGTGACCGGCAGCTCCTTGACCTCATCCGGCAGCGGCTGCGCCTGGCGCCTGATCTTGAGCACGGTGGCGCCGACCACCTGCACGCCGTCGGCGAGCAGCTTGATCTCGCAGAGCTGGATCTTGCGGCCCTCGCGCAGCACTTCGGTCGCAATCGTGAGCGGCGCCACCGGGACCGGCCGCATCAGATCGATGGTGACGCGCGCGATGTCCATCGCAACAGGCGTCGGGATGCGCTCGGCCGCCCATGTCACCAGCGATGCCGGCGCCGAACCGTGCTGCATGCGCCGGTCCCACGGACCGGCGGCGTCCGGGCTGGTGACGACGCTGTTGCCGTCGACGCGGTAGATGGGGGGCATGCTTTCACCGTGGCGCACAGTCGCGGTTCAGAAGACGGTGTCGTCCCGGCGAAGGCCGGGACGACAAAGAAGATCACAGCGGCGGATCGATCGCTTCGTCGTATTCCTTCTTGAAGCGCGCGATCAGCTCGGCGGCGGGCACGATGCCCTCGACGCTGCCGATGCCCTGGCCCGAGCCCCAGATCTCCTTCCAGGCCTTCGGCTTGGCGCGCTCGCCGGAAGCGTCGGTGCCGAAATTCATCTTGGAGGGATCGGATGTCGGCAGATTCTCCGGATCCATGCCGGCGGCGAGGATCGAGGGCTTCAGATAATTGCCGTGCACGCCGGTGAAGAGGTTGGAGTAGACGATGTCGTCAGCCGTCGAGCCCGCGATCATCTCCTTGTACTTCTCGACCGCGTTGGCTTCCTTGGTCGCGATGAAGGCCGAGCCGATATAGGCGAAGTCGGCGCCCAGGATACGCGCGGCGCGGATCGCCTTGCCGTTGCCGATGGCGCCCGACAGCGCGATCGGGCCGTCGAACCACTTGCGCGTCTCGGCGACGAAGGCCAGCGGCGAGATCGTGCCGGCATGACCGCCGGCGCCGGCCGCGACCAGGATCAGGCCGTCCGCGCCCTTCTCGATCGCCTTGTGGGCGAATTTCTGGTTGATCACGTCGTGGAAGACGATGCCGCCCCAGCCGTGCACGGCCTGGTTCAGTTCCTCGCGCGCGCCGAGCGAAGAGATGATCATCGGCACCTTGTACTTGGCGCAGAGCTGCATGTCGTGATCGAGCCGGTTGTTCGACTTGTGCACGATCTGGTTGACCGCGAACGGCGCCGACGGCTTGTCGGGATGCGCGCGGTCATAGGCCGCGAGCTCTTCGGTGATCCGCGCCAGCCATTCGTCGAGCAGCTCCGGCGGCCGCGCGTTCAGCGCCGGAAAGGAGCCGACCACACCCGCCTTGCACTGCGCGATCACGAGATCGGGCACCGAGATGATGAAGAGCGGCGAGCCGATCACGGGGATCGACAGGCGTCCCTTGAACAAGGCAGGCATGGACATTGCGGAACGATCCTCTTCTAGCGGTCAAACGAAGGTTGGGAGCCATACCAACAAGGCAATCTTTCCACTGTCAAGTATTGCGTTTTGACGCCGCAGCGGATGCCGTTACCGCAATTCCAAGCAGCGGAATTCCTCTTTCGTCATTCCGGGGCGCGCGAAAGCGCGAGCCCGGAATCCATTTCGCTATTTGCGCCGAGGCCCGATGGGATTCCGGGCTCGACGCTGCGCGGCGCCCCGGAATGACGAGGGAGAGACCGGCGTCTACCCAATCAAATCCGGGTTGATCAGCCGCTCGAACGAGAACATCTCGTCCCACTTCTCCTGTGTCAGCAGCTTGCGCTCGGTGACGACGATCTGGTGCAGCGACTTGCCGCTCTTGTAGCCCTCGCGCGCGATCTCGGCACATTGCTTGTAGCCGAGTAGCGGCTTCAGCACCGTGACGATGCCGAGCGAGTTCAGCACCATGTTGCGGGTGTGGTCCTCGTTGGCGGTGATGCCGACAACGCAGTTCTCGCGCAGGCTGTTGACCGCGCGCTCCATGGTGCGGATCGAGAAGAACAGCGCGAACGAGATCACCGGCTCCATCACGTTGAGCTGGAGCTGGCCGGCGCTCGCGGCCAGCGTCACCGTGGTGTCGAGGCCGATGACGAGGAAGCTGGTCTGGTTGACGACTTCAGGAATGACCGGATTGACCTTGCCCGGCATGATCGAGGAGCCGGGCTGCAGCTGCGGCAGGTTGATCTCGTTGAAGCCGGCGCGCGGGCCGGAGGCGAGCAGGCGGATGTCGTTGCAGATTTTGGTCAGCTTGCTCGCGGTGCGCTTCAGCACGCCCGAGAGCTGCACATAGGCGCCGGTGTCCGAGGTCGCCTCGACGAGGTCGCCGGCAAGGATGAAGTCGACGCCGGTGAGCGCGCTCAGGTGCCGGACTGCGAGCTTGGGATAGCCGACCGCTGCGGTCACGGAGGTGCCGATCGCGGTGGCGCCGAGATTGATCTCGCGCAGCAGCGCGCGTGCTTCCGAGATGCGATCGACTTCCTCGCCGATCGTGGTGCCCCAACCGCGGAATTCGGCGCCGAGCGACATCGGCACCGCGTCCTGGAGGTGCGTGCGGCCCATCTTCAGCACGCGGTCGAACTCGCGGCCCTTGGCGAAGAAGGCCTCCTGGAGCTGCCGCAGCGCCGTCATGTAGCTCTCGAGCCGCAGGATCAGCGCGAGGCGAAAGGCGGTCGGATAGGTGTCGTTGGTCGACTGGCCGTAATTGACGTGGTCGTTGGGGCTGACGTGCTGATAGTCGCCCTTGCTGAAACCGAGCGATTCCAGCGCGAGGTTGGCGATCACCTCGTTGGCGTTCATGTTGGTCGATGTGCCGGCGCCGCCCTGGATGAAGTCGGTGACGAACTGGTCCATCATGTCGCCGGCGATGACGCGGTCGCAGCCGAGGATAATCGCATCCGCCACCTTGGCGTCGATCGCGCCGAGGTCGCGGTTGGCCATCGCGGCGGCCTTCTTCACGTAACCAAGCGCCTTCACGAAGTAAGGCTCCTGGTTCATGGGAATGCCGGTGATGTGGAAGTTCTCCTTCCCGCGGATGGTCTGGACGCCGTAGTAGATGTCGTCGGCGATCTCACGCTGTCCGAGGAAATCCTGCTCCGTACGACTCATAGGCGCTCCTTGTTGCATGCGCGCGGGGCCATCACGTCAGTTCTGGCACAGCGCGCTGGTCACGAAAGTGTCGGTGCGGCAGTCGTCCGGCTTGCGTTGCCTGCCCGGGATGAGAACCTTGGCCGAGCATTTCTCGGCGGAGTCGGCGTTGAGGCTCTTGCCTTCCCTGTAACCCTTGCCCTGGCAGAGCTGGTCGGCGGCCTGCTTGCAGTCGGGCGCGCCGTTCGACGAGACCGGGCAGACCACGCGCCCCGACACCATGGTCGAGGGCTGGGCCAGCCGCGACAGGTCATTCATGGTTTCGCCGGGGCTTTTGATCGGCGGCAGGATCGAGGGCAGCTTGTCGAACAGCTTGCCCATTTCGTTGATCAGCCCGGGATTCTCCTCGCCCGCCGGCGGCGCCGATGGAGCCGGTGTCGACGGCGGCGGCCCGGCCTGCGGCCCCTGCTCCTGGAGGCCGAGCGAGGGCGGCCGAGATTGCGGCCATCCCGCCCCGCCGGCACCAAGCAGGATCAACACCATTGTTGCCATCAGCGTCCCGAACCGCACGGCCGGATTGCCGGATCGAACCATCATGACGGCAACCGTAGCCGAAGCCGGCACGGCGGCAAAGGTTAGATCAGCTTGACCGCCACCACGAAGCCGAGCACCAGCACGACGGCGCCGATCGTCACCCACAATCCGAGATGCTCCTCGAGCTTGTGCCGGATCCAGTCGCCGTAGCGGTTGAGCAGGATCGCCACGATGAAGAAGCGTCCGCCGCGCGCGACGATCGAGCACAGGGTGAAGAGAATGAGATTATAGCCGGCAAAGCCCGAGGTGATGGTGACGAGCTTGTAGGGGATCGGCGTCAGCCCCTTGAGCAGGATGATCACCGCGCCCCATTCCGCATAGGAGGCGCGGAAGGCATCGACCTTGTCGCCGAGGCCGTAGACCTGGATCAGCCAGTGGCCGACGGAGTCGAACAGCAGCGCCCCGATGGCGTAGCCAAGGAGGCCGCCGAGCACCGATGTGATCGTACAGACCATGGCATAGAGCCAGGCGCGCTGCGGGCGCGCCAGCGACATCGGGATCAGCATCACATCCGGCGGGACCGGAAAGAAGGAGCTTTCTGCAAAACTCACGGCTCCCATGATCCAGAGCGCGTAGGGCTTGTGGGCGGCGTCGATGCACCAGTCGTAGATACGTTTCAGCATGGCGCCGCGATGAAGCACCATGGGACGGATTTGTCCATCGCGAGTTTTGTGAAGCTTTTAATGGCGCTTGCGCGCGCTGCGGCCTTCGAGCGCGGCAATTGGCCGCCGTGCAGAGATGCGCGGTGACGCAACTTTGGGCAGCTTCATTGTCGATTTCGGCAATTTCTCGGCGATGCCGAGCATGTCTTCCCGCCGCGTCATCTCGCGCCAGACATCCTCGGGGCGCACGCCGGCCGAGGCCCACAGCACGGTCAGATTGTAGAGCAGGTCGGCGCTTTCCCGGATCACGGCGTCGGTGTCGCCATTGACGGCATCGATGACGACTTCGATGGCCTCCTCGGCCAGTTTCTTCGCCATTTTGGAGGGGCCGCGCTGAAACAACCGGGCCGTACGCGATGTTGCCGGATCGAGATCCTTGGCCGCGAGCACAGC
Source organism: Bradyrhizobium liaoningense (assembly GCF_018130825.1). Taxonomy (GTDB): domain Bacteria; phylum Pseudomonadota; class Alphaproteobacteria; order Rhizobiales; family Xanthobacteraceae; genus Bradyrhizobium; species Bradyrhizobium liaoningense_B. Next base: position 806,846 of record NZ_JAFCJS010000003.1, read on the forward strand.
CAGATATAGCCGCTCAAGCGAATCACTCATGGTACTCAAAACTACTCTAAACCAATGGCGAGCGCGTTAACGCCCGACAATAAAAGCAAAAAACAGGCCGGCGCGACAAGCGCGACGGCCTGTTTTGGTCAACCTTTGGTAGCCAACGGGGCCGGCAAGCCTAGTAGCAATTCGTGAAGTAGCCCTGGCCGCAGAGCTCCGAGGGCGCGGTGCCGCCGTAGCGCTGATACTGGTAGTTCGGGCCCGGGCCGTAATAGGGGCCGTAGGCCGGGGCACTGTAATAGACGGGACCGCCGTAATAGCCGTAGCCCGGACCGTAGTCATAGGCGTACGCATCGCGGGTCGCGGCGATGGCGAGACCGGTGCCAATGGCTGCGAAAGCCGCGGCGGCCGCAGCACCGCCACCACCGCCATGCCAGTGGCGGCCGCCTGCGTAAGAGGCCGTCGGAGCGACCGCGGTCAGCGCCAGCACCGCAGCTGTCGCGAGGACGGCTTTGCGGCCGGTAAGGCTCGAAAATCTGTCAAACATGTGCTGGACCCTCCTTGGGACCTTGAATGGTGCCTTGAGACTGGCTCATGTCTCTCAAACACCCGCATCCCATGTTGGGTTCCCCAGCCCCAACACAAGCTGAACGGGGTTGCGTGATCGTGACGCAACCGCCGCTCATCCGCCGTTCATGTTGGCGCGCGCACGGTCGTCGCCGGCCGGCGCTGCGAGCGTCACAAACCACAACAATGCGGGACCGGCGCAATTGATGTCAGGATTCAAGACGATCGTCCTTCGCGGCCTGCTGGCCCTTGCTATCTCGCTCGCCGCGTTGACGGCACGCGATGCCACGGCGGCCGAGAGTGCCGCTCCCTCCACAGCGATCCACTTCACCTTCGACCGTCCCGTCGATGCCAGCATGGCGCCATTCTTCCTCGCCGCGAAAGACGGCAAGTTCGGCGCCGAGCATCTCAACGTGTCCTTCAACACCGCATCCGGATCGCCGGAAGCGCTCACGCGCGTCGCCAAGGGCGACAGCGAGCTCGCGCTGGTCGACATCAACGAGCTGATCCGCTTTCGCGACAAGGAGGATGCGGCGCCGATCAAGGCGGTGTTCGTTCTGTTCAACCGCGCACCCTACGCGATCGTCGCGCGCAGGAGCCGCGGCATCCACCTCCTGCCCGACCTCGACGGCAAGACCGTCGGCGTCGCCGACGGCGACCTGTCGATGCGGCTGTGGCCGGCGCTGGCGCAGCAGAACAACATCAACGCTTCGCGCGTGAAATTCCACAAGATCAGCGCCGCGGTGCGCGAGCCGATCCTGTCCGCGGGACAGGTCGATGCCGTCGCCGGCTTCAGCCATCTGTCGGCGGTGAACCTGCGCGACCGCGGCGTACCCGGCGGCGATCTCGTCGTGCTGCGTTATGCCGACTATGGCTGCGAAGCCTATGGTTTTGCCGTGGTGGCCAATCCCGCCTTCGCCGCGGCGAAACCCGACGCCGTGAAGGGTTTCGTCCGCGCGCTGATCGGCGGCATCAACGCAATGGTCAAGGAGCCGGCGCGCGCGGCGGACGAGGCAGCAAGCCGCATCGACGATGGCGACCACGAGCTCGAGCTGGAGCGCCTGCGCACCGTGCTCGTCGACAACATCCTGACCGAAGAGGTCAGGCGCAACGGCCTCGGCGGCATCGATCCGGCGCGGCTGGAGCGCTCGATCGACCAGATCGCCAAGGATTTCAAATTCCGCAAACGGCCGACGGCAGGCGATATCTTCGATGACCGGTTCCTGCCGCCCGTCGAGAGCCGCCTCATCAATTGAGCAAAACCGAAAGCTTCCGCTGTATCTCGCGGGTGATCCCGGCTTAGAATACGGGCTCCATCAGCTGCCCGAGTTGCCAGTCCGCATGTCCATGCTCCGCCTCTACTCCCGCGTTCTCGAGCTGCTCGGCAAGGAGGCGCGGCTCGGCTGGCTGCTGGCGGTCGCCAATCTCCTGCTCGCCGCCTCGCAATTCGCCGAGCCCGTGCTGTTCGGCCGGATCGTCGACGTGCTCTCGGGCAAGACCGTGGCCGGGTCGAGCTCGGCCTGGCCGTTCCTCGCCGCGTGGGTGGCATTCGGGCTCTTCACCATCGCATGCAGCGCGCTCGTGGCCTTGCAGGCCGACCGGCTCTCGCACCGCCAGCGCCAGGCGGTGCTGACCGACTATTTCGAGCACATCCTGCAGCTGCCGCTGACCTTCCACTCCGGCACCCATTCGGGCCGGCTGATGAAGGTGATGCTCAACGGAACGGACGCGCTGTGGCGGCTGTGGCTCGGCTTCTTCCGCGAGCACTTCGCCGCGATCCTCTCGGTCGTGGTGCTGCTGCCGCTGTCGCTGTACCTGAACTGGCGGCTCGCGATCCTGCTGTTCGTGCTCTGCGTCGTCTTCACCGCGCTGACGACCTTCGTGGTGCGCAAGACCTTCGGCATGCAGATGGAGGTCGAGGAGCACTACAGCGAGCTCTCCGCGCGCGCCTCCGACGCGCTCGGCAACGTCGCGCTGGTGCAGAGCTTCGTCCGCGTCGAATCCGAGGTGAAGGGGCTGCGCTCCGTCGCCGACGATCTGCTGGCCGCGCAGATGCCGGTGCTGTCCTGGTGGGCGCTCGTCACCGTCATCACGCGGGCCTCGACCACCATCACGGTGCTCGCGATCTTCACCCTCGGTATCGCGCTGCACGACCAGGGGCTGACCTCGGTCGGCGAAATCGTGATGTTCGTGAGCTTTGCGACGATGCTGATCCAGAAGCTCGAGCAGGTCGTGAGCTTCATCAACAACGTCTTCATGGAAGCCCCGCGCCTGCGCGAGTTCTTCAACGTGCTCGATGCCGTGCCCGCGGTGCACGACCGACCCGACGCGATCGATGCCGGCAGGCTCTCCGGCCTCGTCGAGTTCCACGACGTCACCTTCTCCTATGACGGCAAGCGCCCGGCGATCGACGACCTCACCTTCACCGCGCTGCCCGGCGAGACCATCGCGCTGGTCGGTCCGACCGGCGCCGGCAAATCCACCGCGATCGCGCTGCTGCATCGCGCCTTCGATCCGCAATCCGGCTTCATCAAGATCGACGGCATGGACGTCCGCGGCGTGACGCTGACCTCGCTGCGGCGGAACATCGGCGTCGTGTTCCAGGAGGCGCTGCTGTTCAACCGCTCGATCGAGGAAAACTTGCGCGTCGGCAAGCCGGATGCGACCGAAGCCGAGATGCGCAAGGCTGCCGAGCGCGCGCAGGCGCTCGACTTCATCGAGCGCAGCGGCGGTTTCGAGACCAATGCCGGCGAGCGCGGCCGCATGCTCTCCGGCGGCGAGCGGCAGCGGCTCTCGATCGCCCGCGCCCTGCTGAAGGACCCGCCGATCCTGATCCTGGATGAGGCGACCTCCGCCCTCGACGCCGTCACCGAGGTCAAGGTGAACGCCGCTCTCGACGAAGTGATGAAGGGCCGCACCACCTTCGTGATTGCCCATCGCCTCTCCACCATTCGCAACGCCACGCGGATCCTGGTGTTCGAGAATGGACGCGTGATCGAAACCGGAACTTTCGATGAACTCGTGGCCAAAGGCGGCCATTTTGCCGAGATGGCCAAGGCCCAGTTCATGGTCCAGGAGAACGCACGGGCCAGCGTGACGGCCGCCGAGGCTGCCGCGACAGCTGCCAAATCCCCCTAGCAAGTCCCGAGAGGACCGTCGAAATTCGGCCTACTTCGTTGCGGAATACCCGCGGGAGGCCCCTATTCTCGACGCACGAGCCGGTATAGGTTTGCGACGCCGCAAGCGGCGGCGCCGGATTTCAGAACCCGAAACTCAGATCACGAGGACCGCCCGTATCAGGCGGATCTCCAAGGACCGGAATCGGATAGTGCACGCTTTTCGCCCGCTGCTTCGCAAATCCCTGTTCAACCTGTTCGCTGCGGCCTTCGCATGCGCCGCGCTGCTCGCGCCGCGCACGGCAAGTGCCGAGGCGCTGCTGCTGATCGAAGCGGACAGCGGCAAGGTGCTGCAGGCTGATAACGCGACCATTCCCTGGTATCCGGCCTCCGTCACCAAGATTATGACAGCCTATGTGACGCTGAAGGCGGTGAAGGACGGCAGGCTCACGCTCGACACGCTGCTCACGGTGTCGCTGACGGCCGCCTCGCAATCGCCGTCGAAGATGGGGTTCCGTCCGGGAACGCAGCTCACCGTCGACAACGCGCTGAAGATGATGATGGTGAAGTCGGCCAACGACATGGCCGTCGTGCTCGCCGAAGGCGTCGGCGGTTCGATCGACGGCTTCTCGGCGATGATGAACGACACCGCGCAGAAGCTCGGCATGACGCAGACGAGCTACGTCAATCCGAACGGCCTGCCCGCTGACGGCCAGATCACCTCGGCCCGCGACCTCGGCATCCTCGCGCGCTCGTTCCTGCGCGATCTGCCCGAATACGAATACTTCGTGCACATCCCGGCGATCCGCTTCGGCAAGCGCGTTACCGGCAATTTCAACAAGCTGATCGGCCGCTATCCCGGCGCCGACGGTTTCAAGACCGGCTTCATCTGCGCCTCCGGCTATAATCTCGTGGCCTCGGCAACGCGCAACGGCCGCCGCCTGATCGCGGTGGTGCTGGGTGCGAACTCCGGCACCGCGCGCGCGGTGAAGGCCGCGCAGCTGCTCGAGCGCGGCTTCAGCCAGGACGGTCTCACCTGGCTCCGCCCCTCGCTCGGCACCGTCGACAAGCTGATGCCGGTCGACGCCTCGCCGCCGAACCTGCGCGACGAGATGTGCGGCGGTCATCGCAAGCGGCCGGCGAGCGACGACGATGACGCGTTGATCGCAGCCAATGGCGGTACATCGGGATCGGCGTCCGCGACCGGCGGCGAAGCCCAGGTGACCTTCTTCACCGCCGGCCTCCAGCCGCCTTTGATGAAGGCCTCCGAGCTGATGGCCTCGGCGCCGGCGGCGACCGAGCCCGTGCTGGTCTATACCGGGCCGACCCGTACCGGCACCGCCCTGATCGCGGCGGTCGCGGCCGATGCCGATCAGCAGGCGACGCCAAAGCCGCGTGGCAAGAAGTCGCGCGTCGCCAAGAAGCCTGACGCAGCCGACAAGCCCGCCGATAAGCCGAAGGATGCCAAGACGGCAGCGGCAAAGCCGGCTGACGCCAAGAAAGACGCCAAGAGCGACGGCAAGACCGCAGCCAAGTCGGCTGGGGCCAAGCATGCCGCAGCCAAGTCCGATGCGGCGGCAAAGCCCGCGGCAAGCGGCGACCAGACCGCAAAGCCCGCCAAGCCCAAGGCCGCGACCAAGCCTCCCGCCAAGCCGGCCAATAACAGTTAACACCCCTCGGAAATGATCCGCCGCCCGCGCTTCGCACCTGCGGCAAGCGCGGTTTGCGACGATTCCAGTAGCCACTCTCCGACCTTTGCCCTAAGCCTCGACGGCTTGCCACCCGTTCCGGCAGGCTCGATACTGGCGGCAATGAGGCAAGCCCGAGACACAACGGGCTCCGGTAAATTGAGGGGAGTTTTCCATGGAGCGCATCTGGCTCAAGCAATATCCGCCCGGCGTGCCCGCCGACATCGAGCCGACGCAATACGCATCGCTGGTTGACCTGCTGGAGGAGAGCTTCACCAAGTTCGCCGACCGCAAGGCGTTCATCTGCATGGACAAGTCGATCAGCTATCGCGACCTCGACCAGATGTCGGTCGCGCTCGCCGCTTACTTGCAGGGCCGCGGGCTCCAGCGCGGTGCGCGCGTCGCGATCATGATGCCGAACGTGCTGCAATATCCGGTGGCGACCGCCGCGGTGCTGCGCGCCGGCTTCGCCGTCGTCAACGTCAACCCGCTCTACACCCCGCGCGAGCTCGAGCATCAGCTCAAGGATTCCGGCGCCGAAGCCATCATCGTGCTGGAGAACTTTGCCCACACCGTCGAGCAGGTGATCGCCAGGACGGGCGTGAAGCACGTCATCGTCGGCAGCATGGGCGATTTGCTCGGCTTCAAGGGCGTGATCGTCAATCTCGTCGTCCGCCGCGTCAAGAAGATGGTGCCGGCCTGGTCATTGCCGGGCGCGGTGTCCTTTAACGACGCGATCTCGGCCGGTCGCTCTCTGACCTTCAACAAGCCAAAGCTGTCGCCGGGCGACGTCGCGTTCCTGCAATATACGGGCGGCACAACCGGCGTCTCCAAGGGCGCGACCCTGCTCCACCGCAACATCGTCGCCAACGTGCTGCAGAACGACGCCTGGCTCCAGCCGGCGCTGGCGCAGCCGCCGCATGTCGAGCAGCTGATGATCGTCTGCGCGCTGCCGCTCTACCACATCTTCGCGCTGACGGCCTGCTACCTGCTCGCGGTGCGCGCCGGCGGCTGCAATCTGCTGATCCCGAATCCGCGCGACATCGCCGGCTTCGTCAAGGAGCTTGCAAAATACCAAGTCAACAGCTTCCCGGCCGTCAACACGCTCTACAACGGCCTGATGCATCATCCCGACTTCAAGAAGCTCGACTTCTCCAAGCTGAAGATCTCCAACGGCGGCGGCATGGCGGTGCAGCGCCCGGTGGCCGAGCAGTGGAAGGCGGTGACAGGCTGCTTCATCGCCGAAGGCTACGGCCTGTCCGAGACCTCGCCGACGCTCACCTGCAACCCCGCGACCACGACCGAGTTCTCGGGATCGATCGGCATTCCCGTGCCCTCGACCTGGATCTCGATCCGCGATGACGACGGCAACGAAGTGCCGCTCGGCCAGGCGGGCGAGATCTGCGCCAAGGGCCCGCAGGTGATGTCGGGCTACTGGAACAGGCCGGAAGAGACCGCCAAGGTGATGACCGCAGACGGCTATTTCCGCACCGGCGACATCGGCGTCATGGACGAGAAGGGCTACACCAAGATCGTCGACCGCAAGAAGGACATGATCCTGGTGTCCGGCTTCAACGTCTATCCCAACGAGATCGAGGAAGTGATCGCGAGCCATCCGGGCGTGCTCGAATGCGCCGTGATCGGCATCCCCGATTCCAAGTCCGGCGAGGCGGTGAAGGCGTTCGTCGTGAAGAAGGATCCGAACCTCACGGCGGAAGCCGTGATCAAGTTCTGTCACGAGCAGCTCACCGGCTACAAGGTGCCCAAGCACATCGAATTCCGCACCGACCTGCCGAAGACCAATGTCGGCAAGATCCTGCGCCGGCAGCTTCGCGACGAGAAGAAGGCGGAGGCGGCGTAACGCGCGCTTCCTGTTCATGACTGACGCCCGCGACATGACGCCATCAGGCGTTCTCGCCTTCTGGCGCGAGGCCGGCGGCGAGCGCTGGTACGAGCGCGATGATGCGTTTGACGCCGAGATCGAGCGCCGCTTTCTCCCGTTGTGGCAGAAGGCGGCCGCGGGCACGCTCGCGTCTTGGGAAGACAATGACGAGGGCGCGCTCGCGCTGGTCATCGTGTTCGACCAGTTTCCCCGCAACATGTTTCGCGGCACTCGGCAAGCCTTTGCCAGCGACGCCTTGGCGCGCGACGTCGCCCGCCGCGCCATCGAGCGGGGCGTCGACCGCAGGATCGATCCCATCCTGCTCGAATTCCTCTATTTGCCGTTCATGCATTCCGAGCATCTGCCCGACCAGTTGCACTGCATCGCGCTGTTTGCGAACACCGATAATACCGAGAACCAGAAATACGCGCGGGTGCACGCCGACATCATCCAGCGGTTCGGCCGCTTCCCCCACCGCAACCGCATCCTCGGCCGCGATACCACCGAGGAAGAGCAGGCCTTTCTCGACGGCGGCGGTTTTGCCGGCTGATGACATCACGGTGAAGGGCCATCGGCCCTGTCACTTCCCCTCCCGGCAATATTGTGCAGGCCTGCGCCACGGTCTAAAAAGCCCTACCGATTTTCAGGGAGACTGACGATGGCGATCCAGACTGGCGACAAGCTGCCCGAGGCGAAATTCCGCGTGATGACCGCGGAAGGCCCGCAGGTGAAGACCACCGACGATATCTTCAAGGGCAAGAAGGTGGCGCTGTTCGCCGTCCCCGGCGCCTACACCGGCACCTGCCACAAGATGCATCTGCCGAGCATCTTCCTCAACGCCTATGCCATGAAGGACAAGGGCGTCGACACCATCGCGATCGTCTCCGTCAACGACGCCTTCGTCATGAACGCCTGGAAGCGCGACACCGACCAGCGCGACGAGGCGATCTTCCTCGCCGACGGCAATGCCGAGTTCGCCAAGGCGATCGGCATGGAGCTCGATGCCTCCGCCAACGGCCTCGGCATCCGCTCCAAGCGCTATTCGATGCTGGTCGAGGACGGCGTGGTCAAGAAGCTGAACCTCGAGGCCATGCCCGGCAAGGTCGAGGTCTCCGGCGGCGATACGCTGCTCGGGCAGCTGTAAGGCTTAGGCCTGGGCTCCTTCCAAGCGGGAGGTGCCGTAGGGTGGGCAAAGGCGCGTCAGCGCCGTGCCCACCATCTTTCCCAGATTGAAAAAAGTCGTGGGCACGCTTCGCTTTGCCCACCCTACGAAACCGGGCGACGCGGGCAGCGCGTCGCCTACTCCCCCACCCGCTGCTGCAACCGCGCCTTCGCGATCCCGTCGCGCGCGAGCTGATCGGCGCGCTCGTTCTCGGGATGGCCGGCGTGGCCCTTGACCCAATGCCAGCGGACCTCGTGCTGCTTCAAGGCGGCGTCGAGGCGCTGCCATAGCTCGACATTCTTCACCGGCTTCTTGTCGGCGGTGCGCCAGCCGTTGCGCTTCCAGCCGAAGATCCAGCCCGTGATGCCCTGCCGGACATACTGGCTGTCGGTGTAGAGATCGACGGTGCACGGCTTCTTCAGCGCCTCGAGCGCGGAGATCGCCGCCATCAATTCCATCTGGTTGTTGGTGGTGTGACGCTCGCCGCCGTTCAGCTCCTTCTCCTTGTCGCCGAACTTCAGGATCGCGCCCCAGCCGCCGGGCCCGGGATTTCCCGAGCAGGCGCCGTCGGTATAGATCGTCACATTGGGGAGCTCGCTCACGCCACCAGCCCCGACGGCATCAGCCCGTAGTCACGCACGCTCGATACACTCTGGTGGAAGCGCAGCTTGCGAACATATTCCATGGGATCCTTCGGCTTGACCAGCGCGCCGGGCGGCACGTTGAGCCAGTCCACCAGCCGCGTCAGCAGGAAGCGGATTGCGGCGCCGCGCGCCAGCAGCGGCAGTGCGGCCTCTTCCGCCTCGGACAGCTTGCGCACCCGGCCATAGGCATTGAGGAAGGCGCGCGCCTTGGTGACGTTGAAGGAGTGATCCGGCTCGAAGCACCAGGCGTTGAGGCAGATCGCGACGTCATAGGCCAGCATGTCGTTGCAGGCGAAGGTGAAGTCGATGATGCCCGACAGCTTGTCGCCGAGGAAGAAGACGTTGTCGTTGAAGAGGTCGGCGTGGATCACGCCCTCGGGCAGGCTGGTCGGCCAGATCCCACTCGAGAGATGATCGAGCTCGGCGGCGAGAAACGCGCGCAGGCCCGGCTGTACCTCGTCGGCACGGTTCGCAGCCGCGTCGAACAGCGGCCGCCAGCCCGCAACCGACAGCGCATTGGCGCGCTTGATCGCGAAGTTCGCACCGGCCAGATGCATCCTGGCCAGCCCCTCGCCGACTCCGGCGCAATGGGCCGCGTTCGGCTTGCGCGGCCAGACGCCTTCGAGAAAGGTGATGATCGCGGCCGGCCGCCCCGCCAACTCGCGCAGCGCCTCGCCGTCGCGTCCCTTCACTGGCAGCGGGCAATTGACGCCGTGCTCGGCCAGATGCGTCATCAGTGCGAGGAAGAACGGCAGATCGTTCTTCGCCACGCGCTTCTCATAGAGCGTGAGGATGAACGACCCCTGGCTGGTGTGCAGCAGGAAGTTGGAGTTTTCGACGCCCTCGGCGATGCCCTTGTAGGAGAGCAGTTCGCCGAGATCGTATTGCTTCAGGAAATCCGCAAGTTCGTCGGCGGCAACGTCGGTGTAGACCGCCATAAAGGTCTACTCGGCGGCAGCTTCGGGGCGCACCTGACGCGGCAGCGGGAAGAACTCGTTCTCCTCCGCGGCCGAGACCGTCTCCACGTGCAGCGTATAGCGCTCGGCGAAGGCGTCCATGATCTCCTCGACGATCACTTCCGGCGCGGAGGCGCCCGCGGTGATGCCGAGGCTGCTGATGTTGCCGAACTTGCTCCAGTCGATGTCGGTGGCGCGCTGCGCCAGCACCGCGATCCTGCAGCCCTCGCGTTCGGCGACCTCGCGCAGGCGCTGCGAGTTCGACGAGTTCGGCGCGCCGACCACGATGAGCGCGTCGACCACCGGCGCCACCTTCTTCACCGCGAGCTGGCGGTTGGTGGTGGCGTAGCAGATGTCTTCCTTGTGCGGGCCGTTGATGTTGGGGAAGCGCTCCTTGAGCAGCGCAACGATCTCCGCGGTGTCGTCGATCGACAGCGTGGTCTGGGTCACGAAGGCGAGGTTGTTAGGGTCCTTCGGATTGATGGTCTTGGCGTCCTCGGCGGTCTCGATCAGGGTCACGGCGCCGGTCGGAAGCTGGCCGAGCGTGCCGACCACCTCGGGGTGATGGGAATGGCCGATCAGGAAGATCTCGCGGCCGCGCTTGAAGTGGATCGCGGCCTCGCGGTGCACCTTGGTCACCAGCGGGCAGGTGGCGTCCAGCGAGAACAGATTGCGGGACTGGGCGTCGGCCGGAACCGATTTCGGCACGCCATGGGCCGAGAACACCACCGGAGCGGTGGTATTTTCCGGGATTTCGGCCAGTTCCTCGACGAAAATGGCGCCCTTCTTCTTCAACCCATCGACGACGTACTTATTGTGCACAATCTCGTGGCGAACATAGACGGGGGCGCCGTACTTATCGAGCGCCCGTTCCACGGTGTCGATCGCCCGGACCACCCCGGCACAGAAGCCGCGGGGAGAACAAAGCACGATCTTGAGGTCTGGTTTGGCTGACATTGAGCGATCTCGGGACCGAATCACCTCGCCAAATGGGGCGGGAAGCGGTCGGATGGATGAATAGGGCTTAGGTACGGGCTTACGGGACTGCAGAGGGAATTGGGCCCCCTTTCGGGCGCTGTCAAGGCACTATCTATAGCAGAACCATTGCGTGGCTAGCCCCTCCGGGCTTATATAGCGCGAATTCCCTGTCATCGCTGATGACCACCGGTTTCGCCTCCAGAGGGGTGGGCGAAGCACAAAGGAGATTTGCCATGAGCAACGCACCTCTGATGCCCAAGGCGACCGCCGTCTGGCTGCTCGACAACACCGCGCTGACCTTCGACCAGGTCGCCGATTTCACCAAGATGCACCCCCTCGAGGTGCGCGCCATCGCCGACGGCGACGCCGCCCAGGGCATCAAGGGCATGGACCCCCTCTCCAACGGCCAGCTCACCCGCGAGGAGATCGAGAAGGGCGAGAAGAACCCGGATTACCGCCTCCGCCTGCAGGAGAGCAAGGTGGTGCTGCCGCCGCAGCCCAAGCGCAAGGGCCCGCGCTACACCCCGGTCTCGCGCCGCCATGAGCGCCCGAGCGCCATCCTCTGGCTGCTGCGCAACCATGCCGAGCTCAAGGACGCACAGATCATGCGCCTCGTCGGCACCACCAAGAGCACGATCGCCAGCGTGCGCGACCGCACCCATTGGAACACCTCGTCGCTGACCCCAATCGACCCGGTCACCCTCGGCCTCTGCTCGCAGATCGAGCTGGATTTCGAGGTCCAGCGCGCGGCCAAGGAAAAGCCGATCGACGCGGCCTATGGCGGCGCCACCCTGCTGCCGGCCTCCGAGACCACCAAGAAGGACGAGTTCGAGCCGGCCGAGCGATCGAGCGACGACCTCAACGTCGACGCCGTGTTCGCCAAGCTGAAGACGCTCGGCGGCAAGAAGCAGGACGAGGAGGAGTAAGGCTCCGCTCTTCGTTCGCGATCGAATCCAAAGCAAAACGCGGCAGGAAAACCTGCCGCGTTTTTGTTTTGTGCGTACACAGTGATTGCCCGCGCACGTCGCCACGCGCACGCTGCGTTCCCTCCCCCCTTGCGGGCGAGGGTTAGGGAGAGGGGTACCACACGGGGACGCCCTCCATCGCCTCAAAGCGACTCGCGACTCACCCACACCGTTTCCTGGGCCACCCCTCTCCCCCGCCCTCCCCCGCAAGGGGGGAGGGAGCGCAGGGGCGTTCGCGGCAACAGCGCGCAAGCAAGCAACGTCCTCAAAACTTGTACGTCACACCGGCGCCGACCAGCCATGGATCGATATGCGCAGTGCCCGTGACGGGGAGGCCGCTGACGGTCGCGCTATAGTCCGGCCGCAGCCAGAGCTTCTTGACGTCGACGTTGAGACCCCAGTGCCGGTCGAGCATGTAGTCGAAGCCGAATTGCACGGCACCGCCCCATGCGTTGCTGACGTGCAGGTTCGTGGTGGTGGCGACGATCGCGGGCGGTCCGACGATGGCGGCCGGCACGTTGGCGGCGGAATTGTTGAAGAACACGGTGTAGTTCACGCCGGCACCGACATACGGCTTGAACGCGCCGAAATTGTCGAAGTGATATTGCAGCGTCAGCGTCGGCGGCAGCAGCGTGGATTTGCCGATCGGCAGGCTTGCGAGCGAGCCGGTGCCGCTGATCGAGTGTCTGGTGACGCCGAGGATCAATTCGGCCGCGATGTTCTTCGTGAAGAAATAGCTGATGTCGAGCTCGGGCACGACCTGGTCGCTGATCGAGAGGCCGGAATTCGGCGACGACAGCGAGGGAACGCCCGCGACATTGACGGTGGAACCGCCGGCATCCGGCAACACGCCAAGCACCCGCAGACGCACCATCCAGGGATTGAACGCTTCCACGGGCGGCGGCGCCTTCTTGTAAACCGGCAGATCCGCGGCCTGCGCCGCGACAAAAGTCCCCGCGAGCATCACGCCAATCGTCGCGAGCCGCGCCAGGTTTCTTATCGTTCCGTCCATTTCAATCCCCTTCAGCCATGTCCGCGCCTCGTTGCGCGACATGAGCCTCAGAGCAGAAAGGGGACGGTAAAGGATTTGACGCCGATCAAATCAGGATAAACGCGACACGATTTGGCCGCAGCGTTGCCGATGTGTCACGAGATATGCGAGTGCGAGCGAATGGCGCGGCAGGATAGTTCCTGCGCTCCGCACTTACGGCCGCACGGGATTGTTCAACATGTACTCGCCGAGATCGCGCTGGCGGCGATCGGCGCGCGCGGTGGCGGCGTTGCGCTGGACGTCGCGGTCCTTGCGGCAGGCTACGTATTCCGGCGAGCCCTGGGCGTAGCCGCGGCTCTGGCACACCGCGTCGTCATCGTCGCCGCCCACGGCCACCGGCGTCTGGTAGCGCGCCGAGCAGGCGGAGAGAGCGATGGCGAGAGTTACGGCTGCGAGCAGGCGCGGCGCGGTGGAGAGTGGCATCGAGGGTCCCTTGTTGGCCGGCCCCTGTTTAGCGCGGAATGAGGAGATTGTAAGTCGGTGACACCGTCATTCCGGGATGGTGCGTCAGCACCAGACCCGGAATCTCGAGATCCTCAGGTGCGCAATTGCGCACCATAGTTCGGTCCGGCGGACCGCCCCGGGATGACGCTTCGCGTCACACCCTTCCCTTCAGCGCCTCGCCAATCTCATCCAGCACCTTGGGATCCTCGATCGTGGCCGGCATGGTCCAGGATTCGCCGTCGGCGATCTTCTTGATGGTGCCGCGCAGGATCTTGCCGGAACGCGTCTTGGGCAGCCGGCCGACGGTGATGGCGAGCTTGAAGGCGGCGACCGGGCCGAGCTTGTCGCGCACCAGCGCGACGATCTCCTTCTCGATCTCGGCGGGCGGGCGCTTGACGCCGGCCTTGAGCACCAGGAAGCCGCAGGGTACCTCGCCCTTGATCGCGTCCTTGACGCCGAGCACGGCGCATTCGGCGACATCGGGATGCGAGGCCAGGATCTCCTCCATGCCGCCGGTCGACAGGCGATGGCCGGCGACATTGATGATGTCGTCAGTGCGGCCCATGACGAAGACGTAGCCGTCCTCGTCCTTGTAGCCGGCGTCCGAGGTTTTGTAATAGCCGGGGAATTCGCTGAGGTAAGCTTCCCTGAAGCGCGCGTCCTGGTTCCACAGCGTCGGCAGGCAGCCAGGCGGCATCGGCAGCTTGATGACGATCGAGCCCATGGTGTTGGGGCCGACGGGCTTGGCCGCTTCATCCACCACGTCGACCTGATAGCCCGGCATCGGCACCGTCGGCGAGCCGTGCTTCACCGGAAGTGCGCCGAGACCAACCGGATTGCCGGCGATGCACCAGCCGGTCTCGGTCTGCCACCAATGGTCGATGACAGGCACCTTGAGCTGCTGCTCCGCCCATTCCACCGTCGGCGGATCGGCGCGTTCGCCGGCGAGGAACAGCGTGCGGAATGTCGACAGGTCGTATTGCCGGATGAACTTCCCATCCGGATCCTCTTTCCGGATCGCGCGGAACGCGGTCGGCGCGGTGAACAAGGCGACCGCCTTGTGCTCCGAGATGACGCGCCAGAACGCGCCGGCGTCAGGCGTGCCGACCGGCTTGCCTTCGTACATGATCGAGGTCGCGCCATGCAGCAGCGGGCCGTAGATGATGTAGCTGTGGCCGACCACCCAGCCGATGTCGGAGCCGCACCACCAGACCTCGCCCGGCTTGACGCCATAGAGGTTGAACATCGACCATTTCACCGCGACCAGATGGCCGCCATTGTCGCGCACGACGCCCTTGGGAATGCCTGTCGTGCCCGAGGTGTAGAGGATGTAGAGCGGATCGGTGGCGGCGACGGGAACGCAAGGTGCCTTCTTGCCGTCGTTGATCGCCTTGCGGCGCAGGCTCGCCCAATCGTAATCGCGGCCCGGCGTGAGGTCACAGGTGAGCTGCGGACGCTGCAGCACGATACAGGCCTTCGGCTTGCTGCCGGCAAGCCTGATCGCCTCGTCGAGCAGCGGCTTGTACTGCACGATCCGGCCGGGCTCGATGCCGCAGCTCGCCGACAAGATGAGCTTCGGCTGCGCATCGTCGATCCGGGTGGCGAGTTCCTTTGCGGCAAAGCCGCCGAACACCACCGAATGCACCGCGCCGATGCGCGCGCAGGCGAGCATCGCGACCACCGCCTCCGTCACCATCGGCATGTAGAGGATGACTCGGTCGCCCTTGGCGACGCCGAAATCCTGCATGATGGCGCCAAGCGCCTGCACCTCGCTCAGGAGCTCGGCATAGGTGAGCTTGGTGATCGAGTTCGTGAGCGGCGAATCGTGGATCAGCGCGACCTGGTCGGCGCGGCCGCGTTCGACATGGCGGTCGAGCGCGTTGTAGCAGGTGTTGACCACGCCGCCGGTGAACCAGCGGCCATAGGGTCCCTGCGAGGGGTCGAAGATCTTTTTGGGCGGTTCGATCCAGTCGATCTCCCTGGCCGCCTCGGCCCAGAAGCCCTCGGGATCGGCCAGCGAGCGCGCATGGACCTCGTGATAGAGACTCTTCCCTTCGGCGTTTCCCCGGACATTCATTCCCGCGCTCCCGTTCCCTTTATGGCCTGGCCCCGAACCCTTGTGGCAGGACAGGTGTCCCGCCATGACCAGGATCAATTGCCGGCCTTGTTTGAGGGCTATTTTCCCGGGAACGGGCCGCGGTTCAAGCCGAAAAGGATGATGTCCTTCCCCCTCTCCCCGCTTGCGGGGAGAGGGGCGGGGAGAATAGCGCCTAGCTCTCCATCGCGTTCAGCTTCTGCAACCGCTCCTGCATGACCTTTTTCAGATCGTAGCCGGGGCGACGGAAGCTTGCATCGCGCGTGACGAGGAAATCGCGCTGGGACCTGCGCAGGCCGTCCGCCGAGCGCTTGCTCGCGGATTTCAACACGCGCTCGTAAGCCTCGGCGATCTGGCGGTCGAGCACGCCGAGCTGCGGATCGGCGCAGATCACCTTCTCGACCTCGCGCTTGGCGGAGGCGCAGTCGAACGACGGATCGCTGGCGGCGGCGTTCAGCACACGGGCCGGCTCGCCGCCAAATTTTGCGATCTCGGCGATCATCGCGCGGCGGCCGTTGAGCGCGTTCTCATTGGCGGGATCGAGCCGCAACGTCGCCTCGTAGTCGGCTAGCGCCTTCTTGCGATCGCCCATCTTCTTGTAGAGCACGGCACGGTTGTTGTAGGTCTTGGCAAAATTCGGATCGAGCTTCAGCGCGTCATTGTAGTCGGAGAGCGCGGCACCGAGTTCGCCCTTGAACTGGTAGGAGTCGCCGCGGTTGGTCAGGAAGTTCACCCGCTGCTCGAGACGGATCGCCTGATCGTAATCGGCGATCGCCTTGTCGTACTCCTTCATGGCGGCATAGGTGAGACCGCGGTTATCGAAATACTCCGGCACCTTTGGATCGAGCCGGATCGCCTCGCTGTCGTCTGCGATCGCCTTGTCGAGCTCGCCGAGCTTCTTGTAGGCGGCGCCGCGGTTGGTGTAGCTGCGCGCCCGGTTCGGATCGAGCCGCAGCGCCTCGCTGAGGTCAGCGACGGCCTTGTCGTAGTCGCCGCGCAGATAGAAGGTCGCCCCGCGGTCGGACCAGGCCTGGGCGGAATCCGCCTTCAGCTTGATGGCTTGGTCGTAGTCTGCAATGGCGCGGTCGAAGCGATGCTGGTTGGTGTAGACGACGCCGCGCAGCTCGTAAGCTTCCGCATCCTGTGGATCGAGCTCGATCGCCTTGGTCAGATCCGCCGCGGCCCGATTGAGGTCGCCGCCGGCCTCGCGCAAGAGGTCGCCGCGCAGGCGCCAGGCTTTTGCGTTCTTGCCGTCGAGTGCGATGGCGCGGTCGATATCGCGCAGGGCCTGGGTGAGGCCGCCCGAGGTGTGCGCATTGGCATTGGCACGGACCAGCAGCGCCGCGGCGCGATCGGAACTCGAATTGGCGGTTTGGTCGACGATGGCGCTGCACGACGTGATCAGCTCGGCGGGAGCCGCCTTGCTGCCGGCGACACAATCGGCTGCAGCCGAGGCCGGGACGACGAGTGCGAGGCTCATTGCCGTGCCGAGGAGGAGCGCGCATAGCGACGTTTTGGTGAACGAGGACGTTTGCGCGGAAAGATGCATGCCGCACATGACTTTGGGCTCCGTGACATCGGGTTCTTACCGTTGTCGCGGCGGGCTGGGACCGGGTTCAAACCGGACCCGTCAGCAGCGCACCGGCGTCCGCGCCCGCTCGCCCCGCACGCGGGGAGAGGCGAAGACGCTCAATACCCGTCCACCCCGTTGATCTGTTGCAGCCTGTCCTGCATCGCCTTCTTCAGATCATAGCCCGGCCGGCCGTATCCGGCGTTCCTGCGCGCGATGAAATCGTCCTGCTCGCGCTGGATCTTGCGAGCCTCCGCCGGGCTCCGGGCCTCGCGGACGGCGCGCAGATGGGACCCATAGATCTCCCGGTCGAGATCGGCGAGCTCGCGATTGCCGCAGATCGCCTTCTCCACGGCCCGGGCCGCGCGGGCGCAGTTGAAGCTGGGCTTGCCGGCGACCGCCATCTGCGCGCCGATGCGCTCGATCTCGCGCGCCATCGCCTTGTGATTGGCCTTGGCCTTCTCGTGATTCGGATCGATCTTGAGCGCGGCACCGAAATCCTGCACCGCCTTGGGCTTGTCGCCCTTCTTCAGCCAGAGCTCGCCGCGGGCGTTGAAGATGTCGGCGAGCGTGGGATCGAGCAAAAGAGCGCGGCTGTCGTCAGCAATCGCGCGGTCCACCTGGTCGTGTCGCGCGAAAAGCGCGCCACGCGCAATCAGCGCCTTGACCAGGTCCGCCTTCGCCGTCTTCTCGTTGTCGATCACGGCCGCGCAGGCGGAATTCGCCTTGTCCATGTCGTCGGCCGCGGCGGCCGCAAGGCACGGCGCGATATCGACCTGCGTGACGGCCACCGGCTCGCCCCCGGTCGCAGCATGGGCCGCGCCGATCGGAAGCGCCGAGAGCGCTGCGGCAGCTGACCATTGGATGAGCTTTTGAAAACGCATGCTTGTTGCAGTCGGAAGGTCTTGCTTCACTCTTGCCTTGAGGCCGCATTATCCATCATACGGCCGGATTGGTGCTAGCTTGTGGCACCGCTCAAATCGGTCTCGGGGACTATCGTGTCGACATTCGAATGGATCATCGTGCTGCTGCTCGGCGCCGTTGCCTTATCGGCGCTGGCGCGGCGGATCAAGGTCCCCTACCCGACCTTTCTCGCCATCGGCGGCGCCCTGATCGCCTTCGTGCCCTCGAGCCCGACCTGGACGCTCGAGCCGGACCTGGCATTGGCGCTTTTTGTCGCACCGGTCCTGCTCGATGCCGCCTTCGACACCTCGCTGCGCGATCTGCGCAACAACTGGGTTCCGGTCTCCACCCTGGTCGTCGCCGCGGTCGGCCTGACCACGGCCGGCGTCGCCTTCGTCGCGCACCGGTTGATGCCCGACATGCCCTGGGCCGCTGCGGTTGCGCTCGGCGCTATCGTGGCACCGCCGGATGCAGCCGCCGCGGTCGCCATCCTGAGCCAGGTGAAGCTGCCCCACCGCATGGTGAAGGTGCTGGAGGGCGAAAGCCTGCTCAACGACGCGAGCGCACTGCTGATCTATCGCATCGCTGTCGGCGCGGTTGCCACCGAGCATCTGACCTGGAGCCAGGTCGCGCCGACCATGGCGCTGGCGCTGGTCGGCAGCGTCATCGCCGGCCTCGTCGCAGCACGCATCATCGCGCCCATGATGGAGCGCGTGACGGAAGCCCCGAGCGCGATCATCGTTCAGTTCGCCACCACCTTCATGATCTGGATCGGTGCCGAGCATCTCGGCCTGTCCGGCATCCTCACCATCGTGATCTACGCCATCGCCCTCGCGCGCACCGCGCCGGCGCGCATGCCGGCACGGCTGCGGGTGCCGTCCTATGCGGTGTGGGAGACGACCGTGTTCGTGCTCAACGTGCTCGCCTTCATGCTGATCGGCATGCAGATGCGGCCGATCTGGACGCGGCTCGACGCCGACGTGCGCTGGGAATATTGCGTGGCCGCCGCCTGGATCCTGCTCACAGTGGTCCTGGTGCGCCTGTTCTGGGTGACGTTCTACCGGACGACGTTGCGCGTGCTGATCGCGCATAACCTCTACCATCCCAAGGATCCGAAACAGGTGGCCTCGCCGAAAGGCGGGCTCATCATCTCCTGGTGCGGCATGCGCGGCCTCGTCACGCTCGCCACCGCCTTTGCGCTGCCGGAGAATTTTCCCTATCGCGACTTCATCGTCTTCATCGCCTTTGCCGTGGTGCTGGGATCGCTCATCATCCAGGGTCTGACGCTGCGGCCGCTGATCCTCGCCTTCGACCTCAAGGACGACGACCCCGTCGGCATCGAGGTCGCGCGCGGCCGCGCCGTCGCCTATCGCGCGGCGCTCGATGCGATCGAAAGCGATCCGTCGGAGGAGGCGGAAATCCTGCGGCTAGAATATCGCGCCATCCTGATGCAGACCGAGACCGATCCGAACGGCGGCATCGCCAACGGCGAACTGCCCGCCGATCCGCTGCGCCGTCGCGCCATCGAGGCCGCGCGCAAATCCATCTTCGACCTGCGTGCCACCGAGGTGATCGGCGACGACGCGTTTCACCGGCTCGAGGAAGAGCTCGATCGCGCAGAATTGAGCGCGGGCGGTTAACCTCCGCTGTCAAGCGCGCGCCGATCCGAGACCCATCACCACGACATTGTGTTTGGCGAAGATTCGGAGTTGCCAGCGAGCGATACCACTACGTCTTGTGGTTATGGGTCCCGGATCTGCGCTTACGCTTGTCCGGGACAACGGCGAGTTTGAACCAAACCCTGCCCCTCCAGACTCATTCTTGATGACAACCCTGATCGACGACCGTCGTGTACGCGCGCGTGATGCGTCGCCTGCACGATATTTTTATTTCCACATGGCCCTAGCCTGCGCGGCGACGGCCTTTCTCGGTTTCGCGCCGACCTATTGGGTGCCGCTCGCCCACCGGACATTCTCCGCAAGCCCGGTGATCCACTTTCACGGACTGTTGTTCTTCACCTGGTCGCTCTATTTCGTGATCCAGACCTGGCTCGCGGCCTCGGGCCGCGTGGTCAATCACCGCTCGTTCGGCATTGTCGGCGTGTCGCTTGCGACGGCAATGACGATCTTCGGCTTCCTCGCCTCAGTGCACGTGATGAAGCATTCGGCCGCGCTCGGGCAGACCGAGGCGGGCATCTCGTTCTCGATCGTTCCGATGAGCGGGATTGCGTTCTTCGCAATTGTCTTCGTGCTTGCCATCATGAACACGCGCAGGCCCGAGATTCACAAGCGCCTGATGCTGCTCGCCGCGGTCTCGATCCTCGACGCCGCGATCGCGCGCTGGTTCCTGACCTTTCTCGCACCTCCTGGACCACCCGGCCCGCCGCCGGTGCCCGTAACGATCGCGCCGGCCGTGGTCGCCGCACTGCTGCTCGTCGTCGCCATGGTGCGCGACTGGCGCGCCGAGGGCAGGGTTCATCCGGTCTACATCACCGGCACACTCGCGCTGCTGGCGGTGAAGGTGTTGAACTGGCCGATCAGCGAGACGGCGGTGTGGCACGCGTTTGCCGGCGGGATCCTGGCGATGGCGCAGTAGCTCTCGGTGCCATCGCGAAGCACCAATGCCAATCCGTCACCCTGAGGTGGCCGCTTCTTCAGCGGCCCGCGAAGGGCGACGGCCCGGCTGCGGGGGGCCGTCCATCCTTCGAGGCTCCCGGCGCGATGCAACGCATCGCGCCACTCGCGCCTCAGGATGACGGGTTTAACAGCTGCGTATCAAGCCCCCGCCTTGCAGGTGATCCCGCCGTCCACCACCAGCTCGATTCCCGTCACATATTTCGACTCGTCCGATGCCAGGAACAGCGCGGCATTGGCGACATCCCAAGCCTCGCCCATGTGCCCCATCGGCACCTGCGCATCGCGGGCGCGCCACATCGCTTCGACATCGCCCTTGGCATAGCTGTTCGCGAGACCCGCGGAATGCTCGACCATCGGCGTCTTCATCAGGCCGGGCAGGATTGCATTCACCCGCACATGGTTCTTCGCGAACTCGATCGCGGTGGAGCGGGTGAGCTGGTTCATCGCCGCTTTGCTGGCGTTGTAGCTGACATAGGAGATCCCGACATGGCGGATCGAGGCGATCGAGGAGATGTTGATGATCGAGCCGCCGCCCTGCTTCACCATCACGGGGATGACGTGCTTCATGGCGAAATAGGCGCTCTTGAGGTTGACGCTGAAGACGCGGTCCCAGCTCTCCTCGGTCACCTCGACCACGCTGCCCATCTCGGCGATGCCGACATTGTTGTCGAGCACGTCGATGCGGCCATAGGCCTTCAGGCACGCCGCGACCATCGCTTCGATCTCGGCGGAACGCGAGACGTCGGCCGTGAACGCCGTCGCCTTGCCGCCTTCGCCGGTGATGATCTTGGCGGTCTCCTCGGCCGCGGCACCGTTGCGGTCGACGCAAAACACCTGCGCGCCCCCGCGCGCAAAGGTCACCGCGGTCGCCTTGCCGTTGCCCCAGCCCGGTCCGATCGAGCCGGCCCCCACCACCATCGCAACCTTGCCCTTGAGCCGATCCATCATGATCTCCCTTACTTCTCTTGTTGTTCACAGATGCTCATTTTGGTGACGTTAGCACCAATGGGATGCCCGACAATCTCCGACAACGTCTGGCAGCTTCCGTCGTGGCACAGCCGCCATTCCCCAGCCGCACCGGAATTGCCCAGCACCACCTCCGGCATCGGCGCACGCTGCGGCCGCCATTGAAACCAGCCATCGACGAGGCGCGCCTCGGGCGGCGGCTCCATGCCGGGGCCGGTGCCCTTGACGCGGGCCTGTACCAGTTCGAGGCCGGCAGGCGTCACGCGCCAGTCCTCCTGCCACTCGACCTTCGCGATCGAATGCGTCCATGCGAGCGTGAACGCGGACAGCGCCAGCGCCTTCACGCCGCCGGCTGTTGCGAAGCAGAGGCTCACACCGCCTCGACCGGCGCCGGCGGCCGCTGCCGCCATTGCCACAGCAGAAGCGCAGCGGAGAGCGTGAAGCCGGCGGTGTCGCTGAACAGGAAGTCGCCGAGCAGGCAGAACGCGGCGCCGAGCGCCACCAGGCGCTCGACGATCGTCAGCCGCGTGAACAGGAAGCCGATCGCGACCATGCCGAACAGGCCGATTGCCACCAGCGCCTTGACGGTCGCGAGCGCCACCGCGCCGTAGAAACCGAGCTTGGCCGCCATGGGATCGCCGGCTTGCAGCATCAACGCGGGCGAATAGACGAAAATGAAGGGAATGACGTAACCGGCGAGCGCGATGCGCATCGCCTCCCAGCCGATCTTGTCCGGATTCTCCTTGGCGATCGGCGCCGCCGCGAGCGCTGCCAGCGCCACCGGCGGCGAGAGGTCGGCCATGATGCCGTAGTAGAACGCGAACATGTGGCTCGCGATCAAGGGCACGCCGAGCTTCGCCAACGCCGGCGCGGCGAGTGCAGCGGTGATGATGTAGGTCGGGATGGTCGGGATGCCGGTGCCGAGCAGGATCGACAGCAGCATGGTCATGACCAGCGCCAGAAACAGGCTCTTCTCGCCGAGCCCGATCACCCAGCTACCGAAGATGGTGCCGACACCGGTCTGCGACATCATGCCGATGATGACGCCGACGATCGCGCAGGCCATGCCCACGGTGATGGCGGACTTTGCGCTCTCGGCGAGCGCATCGCGGCACTCGCGCAAGGCCTTGAACCCGCCACGCACGAACGCCGTGATCACGACGAGCCCGACCACGACGGTCGCGACCGGCACGATCTGGAGACCGTCGCGCGACAGCGCCGCGACGACCAGCGCGAGCCCGACCCAGAAGATGGTGCGGATCACCATCGAGGAGGCGCCCGTCGTGATGGCGGTGCCGAGGATCAGCGTCACGGTGAGCGCGAGGCCCATGCTGCCGGCATAGAGCGGCGTAAAGCCTTCGAACAGCATGTAGACGAGGGCAGCGAGCGGCAGCACGAGATACCAGCGCGTCACCAGCGCCTTCCAGGCGCTCGGGATCTCCGAGCGCTTCATGCCGACGAGACCGTGCTTGCCGGCTTCGAGGTGCACCATCCAGAACGCGGAGGCGAAATAGAGAATCGCAGGGATCGCGGCCGCCTTGACGATCTCCGAATATTGGACGCCGAGCGTCTCAGCCATGATGAAGGCGACCGCGCCCATCACCGGCGGCATGATCTGGCCGCCCATCGAGGCCGTGGCCTCGACGCCGGCGGCGAAGGCGCGGCGGTAGCCGAACTTGATCATCAGGGGAATCGTGAACTGCCCGACGGTGACGACATTGGCGACGCCCGAGCCGGAGATCGTGCCCATCATGCCCGAGGCGAACACCGCGACCTTGGCCGGTCCGCCGCGGGTCCTGCCGAATAACCCGAGAGAAACGTCGGTGAACAGCTGGATCATGCCGGCGCGCTCCAGGAACGAGCCGAACAGGATGAACAGGAAGATGTAGGTCGCCGAGACGTAGATCGGCACGCCGTAAAAGCCTTCGGTGCCGAACGACAGATGCGTGACGATCTGGTCGAAGTCGTAGCCACGATGGTTGAGCGGCGACGGCAGATACTGGCCGAAGAACCAGTAGAGCAGGCAGGCGCCGCACATCAGCGGCAGCGCCGCGCCCATCAGGCGCCGCGTGCCCTCGAAGATCAGCACAGCGAGCACCGTGCCGACGGCGAGGTCGAGCCTGGTCGGATCGCCGTCGCGCGCGATCAGATCGGCATAGAAGATCCACTGATAGAGGCCGCAGAAGAATCCGGCGGCGCCGATCACCCAGCCGAGCGCGCGGCCAGCATTGCTCTTCGCGGTGAAGTTGGCGATGAGGCCGAAGGTGAGCAGGACGAGGAAGCCGACATGGACGCCGCGGACCACCTGGCTCGGCAGATAGTTGAAGGCGGCGACATAGAGCTGGAAGGTCGCAAACGCGATGCCGATCCAGTAGGCGAGCTGGCCCCACCAGCCCGGACCAAAACCTTCCGGAAAACCATGCTCGAAATTGTCGAACTCGACCTTGATCGGCTCTGCCGTGCCCTCAGCCTTTTCCAGCATTTAACTCGTCCCCAGCCTGTCCATGCCGCTGAGCGTTGGCACAGCGCTCTAAAAACGTCATGCCCGGGATTGTCCCGGGCATTTGCACTCCTCTCCGTCATTCCGGGGCGATGCAAAGCATCGAACCTGGAATCTCGAGATTCCGGGTTCGGCTCTAACGAGCCGCCCCGGAATGACAAGGAAGAGAGTATTACTTGATCAGCCCTTTTTCCTTGTAATAGCGGATCGCGCCGGGGTGCAGCGGAACCGGGCTGCCGGTCGCTGCCGTCTCGAGCTTGATCTCCTTGCCGGCCGCGTGCGCATTCTGCAATTCCGGCAGCGACTCGTAGACCAGTTTTGTCATCTGATAGGCGAGATCCTCCGACACCGCCGAGCTGGTCACGAGATAGTTGACCACGGCCGCGGTCGGCACGTCCTTGTCCTGGCCGGTATAGGTGTTGGCCGGAATGGTCGCCGAGATGAAGGGCGGGCCGATCTTGTCGACGGTCTCCTTCGGCACCGACACCACCGTGATCGGGCTCGAGGTCGAGAGATCCTTCAGCGAGGCAACGCCGAGGCCGGCCGATTGCAGCGTCGCACCCAGCTGGCGGTTCTTCATGAGGTCGACGGATTCGGCGAACGGCAGATATTCGACCTTGCCGAGATCCTTGTAGCTCATGCCGGCGGCGCTAAGGATCGCGCGGGAGTTCAGCTCGGTGCCCGACTTCGGCGCACCGACCGACAGGCTCTTGCCCTTGAGGTCCGCCAGCGTCTTGATGCCGCTCTCGGCGGTCGCGACGATCTGGATGTAGTTCGGATAGATCGCGCCGATGGTCCGGAGCTTGTCGAGCTTGCTCTTGAAGCCCGCCTCCTCCTCGCCATCCCAGGCCGCTTTCAGCGAGTCACCCAGCGTGAACGCCAGCTCGCCGCGGCCCTGCTGCAGCAGGATCAAATTCTCGACCGACGCCTTGGTGGCCTGCACCTGCGTCTTCACGTTCGGAATCTTGTCGCCGTAGATCTTCCCGATCGCGACCCCGAGCGGATAGTAGACCCCGGAGGTGCCGCCGGTCAGCACGTTGATGAAGGATTGCGCATGCGCGCAAGGTGTCGACGCCGCCAGAGCCAGAGCCGCGGCCACGCCGAAGAACGTCCGTTTCATGATTTTTGTACTCCCCAAACCGGCGGCGAAATTGGCCGGACAGGGGATGCGGGTCAACCCATCCAAAAGGCAAAACAGGACTGCAGTAAACAGCCGTTCCGGCTCGGCTTTTGGGAACCCGGCGGGTGCGGCGAGGTGGCGCAGGAGCGCACCTCGCCATAGCTGGCAAGTCCTATTGGAACGTCATGTCCAGGCACTTGGAGATGTCGGAGCCGAGGCCGGAGGAGATGATGATGCAGCCGCGCACCTTCTGCGTGGTGACGTCGGCGGCCCAGACCGAGTAGCCGCCGGGACCGAAGAACGAGTTGGTGTTCGGCGGCTCGGTCTCGGTCGCATCGAAGTCATACTTGCCGTCGGTCTCGAAGATGCGCGGCTTCTTGGTGCAGCCGCCGTCGGTCTGGACGTTGATGACCTCCTTGTTGTCCCGCGTCAGCGCCAGAGAGACCTGGCAGCGGAAATATTCCGAGGTCTTGGTGTTGAAGAGGTAGGTGTAGGACTTGCAGGTCGCCGTGTTCAGCTTGCCCGGGGCAAGGCCGCGGCTGCAGGAAATCCGCTGGTTGTGGCTGAGCTGGTAATCGTCCGCCCGGGCGGCCGGCGCCAGCGCCGTGAGCAGCAGCGCGGCAGCCGAGCAGGCTTTAATGACATGGTTCATTCGAATCATCCCCACCAATATTTTTGTCGAATTGCGTTCTAGACGGAAAGCGGAACATAGTCGCGAGGGGACGAAGGGAAAATCACAAACTGCTGGGCGAGACGTGATGCGCCGCGGCGCTCTCGCGAATTGACCTGACAATACCGTTCGTGATTTGTTCAAGCCGGGCACCCCGAGGATGGGGAGGATGGAAACATGGCATTTTCAACGAAGACATTTGCAATCGCAGCCGCGCTCGCGGCATTGGCCGCACCCGCATTGGCGCAAACCGGGGCGACGCCCTGGGAGCTCAAGCCCGACACGGGCTATGCCTATGACAAGGACGGCAAGACCTATTCCTACAAGATGGGGACCAGCAATGCGGGCGAGCTCTTGAAGGGCGCCAAGAAGGTGCCGAAGGGCACGCTGTTCTTCATCGGCCACAACGGCCAGCTCTACATGCGCAGCGGCCCGTATCTGGAAGGCGACGGCAAGTTCAAGTTCGGGCCGGACCAGTAGGGGGCGGCTCTCGCCACAAAGGAAGCTGTCGTAGGGTGGGCAAAGGCGCGTCAGCGCCGTGCCCACCATCTGTCAGCAAACTCTGGTCGAAAGCGGTGGGCACGCTTCGCTTTGCCCACCCTACGGCAGCTTCGCCGGGACGACGCCGTTCAAAACGCCGCCGCCAGCTCCCTTGCGCCGGGTTTGCCGCTGTTCGAGTCCATCCGCTCGTCCGTCACCGCGAGCAGCTTCGCCACCGTGTTGTGGCGGATCGCGACCGGGTTGCGCTCGTAGCCGCCGCGCTGGAAGAAGTTCGAGGTCGGCACCTGCTCGCGCATCGCCTGCGGCATCGTCACCATGTCGAGGCCGGTGCCGTCGCCGGTGAGGTTCATCATTTCGAGCTCGGCCGCGGTGAGCGGACGCGTGTAGCCCTTGGCGCGGGCGAACAGCACTGACGTCAGCAGCTTGTGGGTCTGCAGCATCGGCCCGATGTCGATGTCCAGCACCATCGCATGCATGGCCCAGCCCTGCGCGGTGTTGCCGATCTTCTCATGCTCCGACCAGGTGTCGGGCACCGATTTCGCATGCGCCACCATCTTCTTGAGAATGGCGAGCTTGTGCTCGAGCGCCTGGCGCCCCGGACCTGAGGCCCGCGCCACCTTGTCGGAGAGCGCGCGGATGAATTCATGGCCCTGCTCGGCGAGCAGCTCGACGCTGTTGGTGGTGAGCAGCTGGTTGTAGCCCATCGCGGTCGAGATCGCACGCCTGCCGCCATGCTCGATGCCCGCCTGCACGTCGTAGCTACCGGTGCCCCCGGTCTCGAACGAGTAGACCCGCACCGCCTGCTCGCGCGTCAGCCCCGAAGCAACCGCGTAGCGCGCATAGGCGCGCTTGAACTCGACCTCGCTGGAGGGGCGCTGCGGCGTGAACTGGTAGAGCTCCTGCGCCGCGCGCAGCAGATCGGCGACCACGGGAATCGGCTTCTTGGCGGGGCGTTCCGGCGTTTCCTCCGGCTCCGGATTCACCGGACGCTTCGGTCCGGTATAGACCGGCGGATGCTCCAGCACGTAATCGTCGAGCGCGATCTGCTGCCCGCTGCGCCGCTTGGCGTTGCGGCCTTTCCGCTTCTCGGAGATCTGGCTCCAATAGGCGCCCGCTTCCTCGTCGAAGGCTCCGCGCGCCGCCTGATATTCCTGCAGCTTGCGGCGATATTCGAGCACGGCGGGCGAGGCACCACCTTGCGCGAAGAACTGCGACAGTAGCTGAGCCCTGGCATTGGCGACGGACGGCGGCAGCGCGTCGGCCTCGCCGCCACGCGCAGCGGGCACGAGCAGGAGAAACGCGAGTGGAACCGCAACCAGACTTTTTCGAATCGATTGATGCATGCTGCCCTCTTAGCAGGCATCCGGTAACCGTCACGTTAACGTGCCGTTTACCATCGTCACTTCCAGGCGAACACCGGCTGTTCCAGCTCGGCCACGCGGGTCTGCCGCCCCGCCAGCACCTCACGGAACTGATAGATCAAGGCCGCCGTCGGCGCATGGATCAGGCTCATCTGGTGATGGAAGCGGATCACACGGCGGCTGCTTTCGGGGATGACGGTGAAATCGAAGGCGTCCTCGCGCTCGATCGTCGTGAGCGCGATGCGATGGACCGAGGCGACCTCATCTGGGTTCGGATGGATCGCAGCGCTGTCCGCGGCCCAGACCACGACCGGGGTGATCAGATAGCCGGAGCGGGTCGGATAATCATCGAGCGTGCCGAGCACGTCAGTGCCGGTGAGGCGAAGGCCGAGCTCCTCGTCGAGCTCGCGCAGCGCGGCCTCGACCGGCGTCTCGCCGGCATCGCAGCGTCCACCCGGCAGCGCCCATTGGCCGCGATGGGCGCGCAAATGCGATGCGCGCAGCGTGAGCAGGAATGCGGTGTCGTCGCCCTCGCCCGCGTCAGTCAGTGCGACCGCCACCGCGGCGCGCTTCAGCGCCGGCGCCGCATCGTCTTCCGGCAGCCGCGTGAAGGCCGCGCAGGCAGCCGCGATATTCCGCCGTGTGGCATCGTCGAACGGTCTCATCATGCTTGACTACACCACGTCCGGCCCCGATGAAATGAGATCGAAGGCCCGCAAAGGAATGGACGACGAGATGACCAACAAGGCCGCCGCAAGGCTCAAATCAGAGGGCTGGAGCATCCTGGAGACCACGGGCTTCATGCACCTGATCGGCCCGTTGTGGGAGCGCGAGGTCGACGGGCAATATGAATTCGCACTCGCGACCGAAGACAAGCACCACAACCGCCGCGGCATGGTCCAGGGCGGCGTGATGATGACCTTCGCCGACCGCACCTGCGGCATGACCGCCCGCTACACCTCCGGCAAGGAATTCATGGCGACGGTGCAGCTCGACACCCATTTCGTCGAGGCCGGCCAGATCGGCGACATCCTGATCTCCCGCCCCCGCGTGGTGCGCTCGACCCGCAGCCTGATCTTCATGAGCACCGAGGTCACGGTGGATGATCGCTGCATCGTGATGGCCAATGGCGTGTTCAAGATCCTGAAGGGGCCGGCGTAGGGACACGTTAGGCAGCCCCGCTGCCAACCACACCCACCACTGTCGTCGCCCGGCTTGACCGGGCGACCCAGTACGCTGCGGCCTCTCGGCTCAATCACAGCCGTCTCTGGAATACTGGATCGCCCGATCAAGTCGGGCGATGACACCGAATATTCGGCATGAGTGCATGGCCACCCGTCATTGCGAGCGCAGCGAGACAATCCAGAACTCTCCCCGCAGGCGCATCTCTGGATTGCTTCGCTGCGCTCGCAATGACGGGGCTGGATAGCTATGCTGTCGCCTCCGAAAGCTTCGAGGACCACTCATGCAATACCGCCAGCTCGGCCGCACCGGCCTGAAAGTCTCGCCGATCTGTCTCGGCACCATGATGTTCGGCGGGCCGACCGATGAAGCCGCATCGAAACGGATCATCGAGAAGGCGCACGGCGCGGGCATCAACTTCATCGACACCGCTGACGCCTATTCGAAAGGCGCTTCCGAAGAGGTCGTGGGCCGCGCCATCGCCGGCAACCGCCACGCCTGGGTGCTCGCGACGAAACTCGCCAATCCCATGGGTGATGATCCCAACCGCGTCGGCCTGTCGCGGCGCTGGGTCATGCAGGCCGCCGACGAAAGCCTGAAGCGGCTCGGCACCGACCACATCGACATCTACTATCTGCACAAGGAAGACCATGCGACGCCGCTGGAGGAGACGGTGCGCGCGATGGGCGATCTGATCCGATCAGGCAAGGTGCGCTATTTCGGCGTCTCCAACTATCGCGCCTGGCGCGTCGCCGAGATCTGCAACATCTGCGACCGGCTCGGCATCGACCGACCGGCGGTGAGCCAGCCCTATTACAACGCGATGAACCGCATGCCCGAGGTCGAGCATTTTCCGGCCTGCGCCTATTACGGCCTCGGCATCGTGCCCTACAGCCCCTTGGCGCGCGGCGTGCTCACGGGCAAGTACAAGCCGGATGCCGCCCCGGACAAGGAGACGCGCGCCGGCCGCAACGACACCCGCATGATGCAGACGGAGTGGCGACCGGAGTCGCTCCAGCTCGCGCAGGAGATCAAGACTCACGCCGAGAAGAAGGGCATCACCGCCGGCCAGTTCGCGGTCGCCTGGGTGCTGAACTCGGCGTTCGTGACCTCCATCATCGCCGGCCCCCGCACCGAACAACAATGGGACGACTACATCCGCGCACTCGACTATCGCTTCACCGCGGAGGACGAAGCGCTGATCGATCGACTGGTCGTGCCGGGCCATCCCTCGACGCCGGGCTACAACGACCCGGCCTATCCGATCGAAGGCCGCCGCGCGCGGACGAGTTAGCAGCGGGAGACGACGATGCCGCATGAGGACCGCTACGGCCTGCCGCTTTCAACCGCATCCGATGCGGCGGCATCCGCCTATCGTGAGGGTGTCGACCTCATGCTCGCAGGCTGGACCGGCACGGCGGAGGCGCTGGAGCGCGCGATTGCGACCGATCCGGATTTCGCACTTGCCCATATCGCCCGCGGCCGCGTGCACGCCTTCTATCAACAGGGCGATCTCGCGCGGCAGAAGGCGGCGGCCGCGCGCGAGCTCGTTGCCAGACGCGGCACGGAGCGCGAGCGCTCGCATGTCGAGACGCTGGCGCTCGCGATCGAGGGCCGGCTGCCGGAAGCGATCGCAGCGATGCTGCAGCATGTCGAGAGCTGGCCCCGCGATGCCGTCGTGCTGTCGCTGCCGCTCGGTGCCTTCGGCCTGTTCGCCTTCTCCGGCATGGCCGATCACGACCGCGCCCGGCATGAGCTGTGCGAGCGCGTCGCACAGCATTATGGCGAGGACTGGTGGTTCCTCACGCTGTATGGCTGGGCGATGACGGAGAACGGCGACGTCGCGCGCGGCCGGCCCGTCACCGAGCGTGGCTTCAACCTCCGCCGCGCCAACGCCCACGCCGCGCATGCCGTGCTGCATGCGATGTTCGAGGACGGCTCCATCGAGGAGGCCGATCGTCTCGTCGACGACTGGATTCCCTCCTACGACCGCGCCGGTATTTTGCACGGCCACATCCGCTGGCACCAGGCGCTCGGCGCGCTCGAGCATGGCGATGCCGCACGGGCGCTCAAGATCTATGCCGACGTGCTCCAGCCCTCGGCCACGCAGGCGCCGCCGCTCAACATCATCACCGACGGCGCCTCGCTGCTCTGGCGCCTGTCGACGTACGGCCATGCGGTGCCGAAGGCATTGTGGGTGGAGGCCGACGCGACCGCGCAAAAACTGTTTCCGAAATCGGGCCTGCCGTTCGCCGACGTCCACATGGCGCTGTTCGCCGCCGCAACGCAAAATCAGGAGTCGCTCGTCGCCCGCCTTGCCGTGATCGAGCAGCGTCTGGCCGACGGCAAGCTGGCGGCCGGCCCCGTGGTGCCGGCGATCTGCCGCGCACTGGCGGCCTTTGCTGACGAGAATCATGAAGCTTGCGTACGCTTGCTCGCGCCTGTGCTGAGCGAGGTCGTGCGCATCGGCGGCAGCCATGCCCAGCGCGAGTTGATCGAGGACACCTTCATCGTCGCCCTCATGCGCAGCGGCGAGCTCTCTCGCGCGCGCACCCTGCTCGACGCCCGCCTGCACCGCCGCCCCTCCTTCCGCGATACGCGCTGGCAGGCGACGATGGGTTAGCTCTGCCACGAAAAAAACACCGGCCTGACGGCTAGTGCCCGCCGGGACGGTGGGGCGATTTGGACGAATCGCCAGGGATGGTGCGGTGGTATTCCAGACGGACTCGGCAATGCGAACGGGACGCAACCAATTGGCGATTCGACGGTTATGAAGCGGACCCTCGCCGCGTCCCGTTTTCCATGGTCCCGATGTCCAGCGTCCCCCGGCATGCGAGCCTGACGATGCGCCTCCGCCGACCGGTCCTCGCAGCAACCTTCGTCGCCTCCCTCGCCACCTCCCTTGCAGCTTCGGCAAGCCCTTGTTTCGCCGAAGATTCCAAGCCCATTCCGGTCAACAACCCGCCGGCGCAGCAGAACGCCCTGATCGACCTGCTGGCGCTGATGTCCGGCCAGTGCAAGACGCTGAAGGTCGCGGGCCGCACCTTCGCCTGCAAGACGGTCGCCTATGCCCATGGCGACACGGGCCGGGTCAATTTCGCGGTCGCCGTCGACGATCCCACCGATGCGAACCACGTCGTGTCGTTCTCCGGCGAGAACGGCAAGCGCGCCGACGACAATTCCTACGAGCTGCCGATCGACCGCATGCTGCTCAACTCCAAGGACCGGCCCAAGGTCGACGGACTGCCGGTACCCGCCGAGCAGGCCTCCACCGGCGTTTGCCGCCAGACCGGTAACTTCGCTGCCAGGAAGGTGAACGACGTGACCTGCTCGGCGACCGACAGCGAGGGACGTCGATATGAACTGCTGTTCGTCTCCGACGGTACGCCGGTGAGCGTGCGCCGCATCCGGCAATCGTCGCCGTCGATCCAGGACCCGTTCAAGTAGCGGCACTTCGTCTCGTCCCGCTCGTCAGCGGAGCGGATGCGCATCCTTCCATTTGAAACTCCCGGTCAGGCGGGTATGCTCGCGCGCGCGTCCTCATCGAGGAGGTCCGATTGCAACTGGAGCCGGGGGGCCGAGAGTCCAGCAATGCTTGTGATCACCGGGCTCGTGCGCATCCTGATCGTCTGCCTGCTCGCCAGCCTGTCGCGTGAATGCATCGCAGCCGACGGCCCACGGCAGCGTTCGATCCTCGTGCTGGAAGAAGCCGATTTTCGCTCGCCCTTCTATTCCGAGATCTTTGCCGGCATCCGCGCCGCCGCAAAGCAGAACGGCAAGGGACACACAGTGATCTTCGGCGAGAGCCTCGATCTCGCCCGCTTCCCGGGACCGGACTACGAAGAGAGTCTGGTCGGTCATCTCAAGACCAAATATGCGCATCGGCCGATCGACGTCATCGTCTCGATCGGCGTGACATCGGCGAAATTCCTTCAGGCGCGCAAGCAGGACATCTGGCCCGCCGCGCCCGTCGTGTACGGCTTCGTGCCGGACATGCCCGAGACGCGCGCGCTGTTCCTGCCCAACACGACGGCCGTCTTCGCAAGGGTCAGACCGGCGCAGCTGCTGATCGCGGCGCGCGCCGTCGTCCCCGACCTGACCCATGTCGTCCTCGTGGGCGAAGCCTGGAAGAATCCACTGACATACGGACACTGGAAGCAGGACTTCGCGGCCGCCATGCCCGATCTCGAAGTCACCGATCTGTCCAGCACCGTGCTGCGTGAGGTGCGCAGTCACGTCGCCTCCCTGCCCGCCCGCTCTGCGATCCTGACCTCGGCGATGTATTCCGACGGCGAAGGCACCTATTATTCCCCCGCCGCGGCGCTCGCACGCGTCGCCGAGAATGCGAACCGCCCGATCATCATCACGTCGGATACGTTCCTCGGACGGTCGGGCGTGGGCGGCTTCCTGCTGCTGCCCGAGATCATCGGCCGGGAAGCCGGCGAGGTCGCGATGCGCATCCTCGACGGCGAAGCGCCGTCGAGCATCGCACCCGTCAGCGGGAACAACGTGAAGCCGATCTTCGACTGGCGGCAGCTGAAACGCTGGAATGTGGACGAAGCCAATCTGCCCCCCGGCAGCGAGGTGCGTTTCCGCCAACCGAGCTTCTGGGAGCAGTATTACTGGCACTCCATCATGATCGCGGGCGTGGTGCTGGTGCAGGCGCTGATGATCACCATTCTGCTGCGCGAGCGCCGGCTGCGCTTCGTGGCCGAGGTCGAGGCGCGCCAGCGCATGTCGGAGCTCGCCCACATGAACCGCCGCGCGACCGCCGGAGAGATGTCCGTCTCGCTCGCACACGAGCTGAACCAGCCGCTCGCCGCCATTCTGATCAATGCCGAGACCGCCCAGCAGATTTTGCGGAATCCGGCGCCCGACCTCGGCGAAGTCAGGGACATACTGGACCACATCCGGCGCGACGATCAGCGGGCGGCCGAAGTCATCGGCCGGCTGCGCTCGTTTCTGAGGCGAGACCCGACCGAACGGCGCGAGCTCGACCTCAATGCCACGGTCGGCGAGGTGTTTCGATTC
The DNA here is from genome assembly GCF_018130825.1 of Bradyrhizobium liaoningense. Taxonomy (GTDB): domain Bacteria; phylum Pseudomonadota; class Alphaproteobacteria; order Rhizobiales; family Xanthobacteraceae; genus Bradyrhizobium; species Bradyrhizobium liaoningense_B. Next base: position 840,816 of record NZ_JAFCJS010000003.1, read on the forward strand.
CTCTCCGTGCAGGCCCTGACCCACGATGTCGAGCTCGTGACTCAGCCGTCCCCCGCGGACATCCGCGTGAAAGGCGACAAGGTGCAGCTGCAGCAGGCCATCCTGAACATCGTCGTGAACGGCATGGAGGCCGTGGCCCATCTTCCGAACGAGCGGCGCCGCGTCGTCGGACGAACCAGTCTCGCTGAGGGCAACCTCGCCCTTGTCTCCATCGCCGACGCAGGTCACGGCATCCTCGCGGAGAAAGTGACCGAGATCTTCAAGCCGTTCTTCACGACCAAGACGCAAGGCATGGGCATAGGCCTCTCGATCGCGTACACCATCGTCGAGGCGCATGGCGGCCGCATCTGGGCCGAAAACGCCCCGTCAGGCGGCGCCGTCTTTCACGTCAGCCTGCCGCTGGCCGCGCCACGGTAGCGACCAATCTCCGGAGCGACCCATGACGCGCGACCGCCTGTTCCTGCTGCGCCCCGGTTTCGAGGACCCCGCCTATCCGGGCCAACGCTTCTACTGCTGGCATTGCGCGCTGATGGAGGGCGTGCTCGCCTCGTTTCCAGCATTGGCCGCAAAGCTCGACGTCGAGCGCATCGCCTGGCCGCGGCCGCGGCAATCCGTGATCGCGCTGGTCGGCGAACAGAATCAGTCGCTGCCGCTGCTCGTGCTGGCGGATGGCGCGACGTCGCGGCACCAGACCGGCAGCCATCAGGGCCGCGCCTTCATCGCCGACAAGGACGCCATCCTCGCCGCGCTGTCAGAGCGGCACGGCTTTCCCGATCCGCATCCGTGAGGACCGTGCGTAGGGTGGGTTAGCGCAGCGTAACCCACCTCTTTGGGTCGCCGCAGAGATAGCAGTGGTGGGTTACGCCTTCGACTAACCCACCCTACGAGACTGTCCGTCGCGAAACGAGGGAAGATTGGCATTGCACCCTCCCGATCGCTGCGCATAGTCGGCGCAACAAACCAGCCGAGCCCGCCCCGCCATGCCCACTCCCCTCCCCGCCCTCATCGTCGTCGACGTCCAGCGCGCCTTCGACGAATGGGAGGCGGCGGGCAAGCGGCGCAACAATCCCGAGGCCGTGGCGCGCATCGCCGACCTGCTCGCGGTGTTCCGGACCAATCGCGCATCGATCTTCCACATCCGCCACGAGGGCACGAGGCCGAACTCGTCGTTTCTGCCGTCGCGCTCGGGCTATGCGGTCAAGGACGAGGCGCGCGAGCAGGACGGCGAGCCCGTGATCGTCAAGCGCGTCAACAGCGCCTTCATCGGTACGGACCTCGAGACGCGCCTGCGCGAAGCCGGTATCACCACACTCGTCATCTGCGGCGCCACCACCAATCACTGCGTCGAAACGACGACGCGGATGGCCGGCAATCTCGGCTTCGATGCGCGCCTGGTGCGCGATGCGACCTGGACGTTCGACCGGGTCGGCCCCGACGGCGATGCGCATTCGGCCGAGGACATCCACGCGATGACGTTGTCGAATCTCAACGGCGAATTCGCACGCATCGTCACGGCGAGCGACGTGGTCGCGTCATTCGCGGCGAAGTGATGGCACCGATGCGGCACGCGTGGTGATGCGACAATAAATCCCACGACATGCGATGATTCGCTGACCTCGAACATCGCGCGCTGCGTCGTTTCGACGCCCGCACTGGCCGGAACGCAGCGAGCACCCATGTGTTGTCACACGACATTCAACTGGAGTGACGACATGAAGTATCTCATTGCCGTGATGGCCATCGGTGCCGCGGCGCTTGCCGGCGGATCGGCGGCGAACGCGGCCAACACCACGAGCGCGAAGCAGAACGCGCCGACCGACATCAGCGCGCAGCACCGGCACCATTATCACGGCCATCGCCATCATCACTGGCGCCATCACAACCACGGCTATTATCGTCCGCACTACCGGAACTACGGCTACTACCCGCGGCACCACGGCTATTATGGCGGCGGACCGTACGGTTATTACGGCGGCGGCCCCAGCGTAAGCTTCGGCTTTGGCGGCAGCCGCTGGTAAACTGGCCGGCACGGACGAACGAAAGGCCCGCGCATGCGCGGGCCTTTTTCATCCCCGCAACATCGTCTCCGCCGTCGCCAGCCCGCTCGACAGCGCGGCCTCGACCGTGCCCATGTCGCGCCCCCGGTAGAGCGCTTCGCCGGAGAACAGCACGGCACCGTCGGCGCGCGCGAGGACCGCCTGCGCATCGCGTGTGCGCGGCGTCGCCCAGGAATAGGCGCCGCGGGCGAACGGGTCATGCGTCCAATTGGTCGCCGCGGCCGCGACGAGCTCACGCGCGACAGCCTCGCGGGGCAAGCCGAAGATCGTGGCGAGCGAGTCCAGTCCGGTGTCGACCAGTCCTTGCGAATCGAGATGCGACAGCTCCGCCGTCCGCGGGCCGCCGAACCAGCCGGTCAGCACCGGACGCTCGTCCGGATAGCGCGTCCACCACACCGGAATGGCCTGGTCCGACAGCAGGAAGGTCATGTCGGCAAGGTCAGGCTTGTGCTCGCGCCACCATGGCCGCGTAAAGTGCAGCAGGATTTTGATCACGCTGCCGAAGCCGATATCGTCGGCGGCAGCAGCCTTCGTCCGCGCAGCCACGGGCAGAGCGATGTCTGGCAATAACGGCAGCGGAACGGTGACGATCACGCGATCGCAGCCGTGCACGTCGCCATTGGCGCAACGGACGACGAGCGCGCCGCCCGCCTCTTCGATGGCCGATACCACGCAGCCGAAGCGGATCGCGGCGCCATGCCCGCGACACTCGGCCGCCAGGAATTCGATCAGCGCGCCATAGCCGCCGACGATGCGCGCCTGAGCGTGGTGCCCGCCGTCCATCCATTCCTCGCGCAGCGCCAGGATCGAGGCGCGCGCCGGATCGGCCGCGTCGTAGCCCTCGACCATGCGCTCGATGGAATAGCGCAGCCGCTCGTATTTTGGTCCGGAAAAATGGCGGTGCAGGAAATCGGTGACGGTGAGATCATCCTTCAACTCCGCGAGCACGGCTTGCAGCTCCGCCTCATGCGGATCGTGGCGCTCTTCGCGCGAGAGCCCTGTGCCGTCAAAGCTCCATTGCGTGCCCTCGATCTCCTGAAGCGACAACCCCGCCTCGCGCAGCAAAGCGCGCGTGACCGGCGCCTCGCCATGGATGAATTCGGCGCCGCCATCGGCGGGATAGCCGAACTCCGATGCCGGCAGCGGATGGATGCGGCCGCCGCAGCGCTCGCGTGCTTCGAGAATGGTCACCCTCTTGCCGCCGCGCGCGAGCGCACGCGCCGCCATCAGGCCGGCCGCCCCCGCGCCGACGATGACAATGTGCTCTGGCATATCAGGCATGGCGGCGCTTTACCCGGCCACGCCTTGCGGATCGTTCTTGATCAGATAGCGCAGCAGCAGCACACCGCCGCCAAGCTCCCGCACGCTCTCCAGCGTCATCGCGGTGAGGGGCGCGCGCTTGTTGCTGTCCGCTGCGATGGAATCGAACACGAAGGGCGCGCCGCTGGCCCCATCGATCGCCGGACTGAGGATCAAATTGAATTCGTCGATCAGACCGGCGCGCAAGAAGGCGCCATTGGCGACGCCGCCGCCCTCCACCAGCAGCCGCTTCACCCCCAACTCATGATTGAGGATGTCGAGCGCCAGCGCCAGGTCGATCTCGGAGTCGATCTCGGACTTGCCGGCGAAGATGTAGGACACGCCTTCGCCGCGCAGCCCCGCCAGATGCGAATCCGGCACGCTCTCGGTAAGCACCACCACGATCGGATCACCGCCGATGTCGGAACGGCCCCAGCCGATCTTGCCCTGCGCGTCGAGCACGACGCCGTAGGTCTTTGCATCGCGCCGCGCGAACCAATTTTCGCGCGGAAGCTTTTCGCCCGGCCGTGCGGGATAGGGCTTGCCCTTGGCGAACTCCGAGCCGGTGACCCGGCCTATCACCCAGGCATCACCGCCGAGCTCCTCGTGGATCTTCTCGAACCAGTCCGTGCCCGCACCCTTCGGACGCCAGCGGCTGGGATGCGTCCGGCCGTCCAGGCTCGAATGCATCAGACAGATGACATAGGGCTTCATGCAAATCTCCGGATGACGCTCAAGCCGGCGTTCCGCTGCCGCCGTCGGCTTTGGCGCGATCGTTGACGATCACCGCGAGCGGATTGAGCTTTGGCGGTGCGACGAGCTGGAGCGTGTTGGTGTCGTGATGATTGAACGGCGCGCCGCGGACGAACAACTCGGTCTGGATCAGATAGGTCCAGCTGCCGTCGTCGTTGAAGGTGATGTCGCAGCGGTAGGAATCAGTGCGGAAGGCCTGTTCCAGGAAATCGGTCGAGCAGATCCCGTAAGCGGTGTCGCCACGCTTCGCGGTGACCGAGATATTCCGGTCATCCGGCCCGGCCTTGCCCGAGGCCAGCAGCACCTGCCCGCGCGGGATCGCCAGCGTCTGCATGATCAGCCCGGTCGCGGGCTCCCACAGCCAGTAGCCGACCTGGTCATGGAAGGTGATGTCTTCTTCCGGCGTGTTGATGTGGATGTGATAGCGCAAGCCATAGAACAGCTGCGGGCCGTTGGCCTGCGGATCGATCGGGTCCATCCTGATACGCTCGATGAAGGTGCGCCGCTCCGGACCATCCGCCTTCGGATTGATGTCGATGCCCTTGTCCGCCTGCCACGTGCCGGCAAGTCGGCGAAGCGGGCCGAGATTGGCGAGGGCGTCGGGCGAGACGTCCTCAGGCTCGGTGAAGATGTCGGCGGGAATGGGCAGCATGGGAACCTCGCGTCGTTGCGGGAGGCAGCAATAGCACAAGGCCGGCGCAAAACTACTGCGACGGAACCAGAAGCCGTGCCGGACGTTGTCGGCCGTCGAGTCCTTGAAATCCGGGCCTCGGTTGGGCAAGGACGCCCATGTCACGCGTCGCGGGGAGTCCGGTGCTGTCTGAGAAAGCCGCTCGGCAGTCGACTGATGTATCCTTCCTCGCCGATGGCGGCGAGCTGGGCGCGATGATGCGCGCCTTCGACTGGTCGGACTCGCCGCTCGGCCCTCCCTATCATTGGTCCCAGGCCCTCAAGACGACAGTCGGCATGCTGCTGGCGGCGCAGGCCCAGATCGTTCTGTTCTGGGGCCCCGATTTTGTCGCGCTCTACAATGACGCCTATGCGCCGGGCATCGGCGCCAATCATCCCCGCGCCCTCGGTCGCCCGGCGATCGAGAATTGGGGCGAGCTGTGGGACGATCTCGAACCGTTGCTGGCCGGCGTTCGCCGCACGAGGACAACATTCGCCGCAAAGGACCGGCCCTTCTACGTCGAGCGTCACGGCTACGGCGAGACGAGTTACTGGGACGTCTCCTATTCGGCCATACCCGATGACGACGGCTCGGTCGGCGGCGTCCTCTGCATCGTCTCCGAGACGTCCGAGCGTGTTCGCGGCGAGACCCAGCTGCGGGCCAGCGAAGCGCGCTACAGGGAGCTGAATGCCACGCTCGAACAGCGCGTGGCCGAACGCACCGCCGAGCGACACCTGCTTGCCACGATCGTGGAGACCACCGACGGGCAGATTCAGGCCCTCGATCTCGACTATCGCTGGCTCGCCATCAACGCGTCCTGCGCCGATGCCTATGGGCGCATCTTCGGCAAGTGGCCGAAGGTCGGCGATTCCCTGCACGAATTCCTGGCCGACCGGCCGGAGCATCTCGCTGCGGCCACGGCGATCTGGAGCCGCGCGCTGGGCGGCGAAGCCTTCACCACGATCGAGGAATTCGGCGATCCCCGCTTCGACCGCCGCGTCTACGAGATGAGGTTCGAGGCGCTGCGCGCGCCGGATGGCACGCGGATCGGTGCGTTCCTGACCGGGACGGACGTGACCGATCGCCTGGAGGAGCAGGCGCGTCTCGCACAGGCGGAGGAGGCGCTGCGTCACGCCCAGAAGATGGAGGCCATGGGCCAGCTCACCGGCGGCGTCGCGCACGACTTCAACAATCTTCTCACGCCGATCGTCGGCCTGCTCGACATGTTCCAGCGCAAGGGCATCGGCGGCGAGCGCGAGCACCGCCTGATCGCCGGCGCAGCGCAGGCGGCCGAGCGGGCCAAGACGCTGGTGCAGCGTCTTCTCGCCTTTGCGCGCCGGCAACCGCTTCAGGCCGTTCCGGTCAATATCAGCCGGCTCGTCGCCGAGATGGGCGACCTGATCTCGAGCACGACCGGACCGCAGATCCAGGTGACGGTGGACACGCCGGAAGGGCTTCCCGAGGCGATGGCCGATCCCAACCAGGTCGAGATGGCGATCCTGAACCTCAGCGTGAATGCAAGGGATGCCATGCCCGACGGCGGCAAGTTGTGCATCTCGGCCAAGGCCCGCAGGGTTGAGCGCGCACACGAATCGGGACTGATGCCGGGCACCTATGTCTGCATCTCGGTCGCCGATACCGGCATCGGCATGGACGAGGACACGCTGGCTCACGCCGTCGAGCCGTTCTTCTCGACCAAGGGTGTCGGACAAGGCACCGGTCTCGGCCTTTCGATGGTCCACGGCCTGGCGTCCCAACTCGGCGGCGCACTCACGATCAGGAGTGCCGTGGGGGCCGGGACGACGGTGGAGCTATGGCTGCCGGTGAGCCAGGTGACCGCGGGCGCGATCGCCACCGTCTCTCAGCCGAAACTGCAGCCGCTTCCCGCCGGCACGGCGCTGCTGGTGGACGACGAACCGCTGGTGCGCATGAGCACCGCCGAAATGCTGAGCGAGCTCGGCTACAGGGTCGTCGAGGCGGCGTCGGCGGAAGACGCCCTTCAGCGCGTCAGGGAAGGCCTTCGGCCGAACCTGCTCATCACCGACCATCTCATGCCGGGCATGAGCGGCACGGACCTCGGCCGCATCCTGCGCAATCAATATCCCGAACTCCAGATCCTCGTGGTCTCAGGCTACGCCAACAGCGAAGGCATCACGCCGGATTTGTCGCGGCTGACAAAGCCATTCCGGAGCGATGAGCTGGCGGCGAGCTTGGCGAACCTCACCAAGGTGACGCATTAGGCCGCCAAGCACCATTCACGCGCCGCTTCAGCCAGCCTTCGTCCCCGTGATGGCCGCAAGCGCGTCGACGAGGCGGTCGAGATCGGCCTCATCGGTGTAGAGCGCCGGCGTCACGCGGATGCACTGGCCCTTGGCGACGCCCGCCCGGCGAACCGTCAGGACCTTATGCGTGTCCCTGAGCTTCGCCACGATGGCGTCGTTGTCGGCCTTGCTCGTCTTGCCGGCGAGGCGGAACGACGTGATCGCACCATAGAGGCCCGCCTCATCCGGCGTCAGGATCTCGATGTCCCTGAAGCCCCGGCTACGACTGACCCAGTAGTCGCGCAAGTAACGCAGGCGCGCCTGTTTCGCCGCAGCACCGATCTGCTGATGGAGCTCGACGGCCGTGGGCACCGTCAGCACCGTCGCGAAGTTGACCGTGCCGGTGTGCACGCGCGAGCGGATGTCGGTTTCCGGAAAGTCCTCGTCACCGAGGTCGCGATCGATGGCGGCGAGGCGGTCCTTCTTGATGTAGAGGAAGCCCACGCCGACCGGCGCGCCGATCCATTTGTGCAGGTTGAAGCCGACGAAATCGACCTCGAGCTCGCCCACCCTGAAGTCCATCTGTCCCCAGGAATGAGCGGCGTCGAGGATGACGTCGACGCCCTTCGCCCTGGCCATGCGCGCGATCTCGGCGACCGGCATGACGAGGCCGGTGCGATGGCTGACATGGGTGAGGAGCAGAAGCCTGGTCTTCGGATTCGCTTCGAGCGCACGGGCATAGGCGTCGAGCACGCCCTGACGCGTGGCCGGCTCCGGCACATCGAACTTGACCACGTCGACACCGCGGCGCGCCTTCAGCGCGTTCATCGCATACTGCATCGAATCATAGTCGAGGTCGGCGTAGAGCACGCTGTCGCCGGGCTTCAGCCTGTTGTAGCCGCTGATGAGCAGCTGCAGCGCTTCGGTCGCGCCGCGGGTGAGCGCGATCTCCTCGGGCGCAGCTCCAACCGCCGCCGCCACCTTGGCCCGCACGGCCTCGAAATCCGCGCCCGCGCGCTGCCGCGCGTAATAGGTGTTCTGATAGTTGACCATGTCGGACAGGCGGATGAACTCGCGCCGCACCGGCTCGGCCATGATGCCCCAGAAGCCGTTTTCCAGATTGACGACGTCAGGCGTCACGGCATAGAGCCGCTTCACGGCCGTCCAATAGGCCTTGTCGGTGGCGATTGCGGCCGCAGATCCGGTCGGCTGCGCCGGCAGTCCCTCGGCGGCAAGCGCCGGCGCCGAAAGCGGCGCGACGGCTGCGGCCGCGAGGCCCTTCAGGATCGACCGACGGTCGGAAGAAATTGTCTTGATCAGATGCATGTCCACTCTCCGCGAAGCGCGGCGAAAGGAGCAGCATTCATTGACCGGGCGATGACAATCCGATGATGCCGGCGACCCGGCCGCAGGGAATGTGCGTGCATCGCGCGGGCGGTCGCGGGAATGAGGGCCGCTGATCGCCGCCCTCAACCGAAGACCGCTCTCAAGCCGCTTCCGACATCGATTTCGCACGCTGCTCGAGCACGCCGATCGTCGACACCAGATTGTCGCGTCGCGCGCGAAGATTGGCCGCGAGCAGCGGATAGGTCGGCTGATTCACGTCGAACACCCCGGTTTTCGCTTCTTCCTCGATAATGTCGGTGTTCAGCAGCCGAACACGCCACCACAAATCGGCGATCAACGCATCGAGCTGGAGTTCACCAGTCGCACCAGAACGGGACACTTCCTGCATGACTTGCCTCAACCTGAAACGGCCACCTCTGCTGGGGCCTGGATTGGTCCTGACTGAGCAAGCAGGGTGCCAGGAATGGGCAAGCGGGATGGGGTTCAGGAGCGAGCAGCGCGGCGCTTCGGTTGAACACAGCGGAGCTCGCGGCCGTCGTTCAGCTTCTATGAGGATCGGAGAAGTTCAGCGAATAAGCTGGATGGTGCCCAGGGGCGGAATCGAACCACCGACACTGCGATTTTCAGTCGCATGCTCTACCAACTGAGCTACCTGGGCGTGCTCCTAGAGAGGGGCCAAAGCCCATCGAGCGGGCGGTTTATAGTGGGCCGAGAGCTGCCTGTCCACCCGGCTTTGCCAAGTGGCTTCGCCGGGCACGGCCCGGCTGTGCACAAGGTGGGGCGGGCTTGCCGCGGCTGGCGCGCGGCGCGTCGATGAAGCATCTAAGCTATTGATATAACTTACTATTCGACATCATCCACTTCATCGTCGCGGCCGGGGATGACGTAGGAACCCTTCAGCCAGCGGTTCAGGTCGACGTCGCGGCAGCGCGAGGAGCAGAACGGGCGGGTGGCCTGCGCCTGCGGCTTGCCGCAGATCGGGCAGGTTTTGAGCGGCCCGGCGGGCTTTTTGACCTGGTCGTCCATGAGGTGCGCAGCTTAACTGGGGTGAGGGAGTTCAAGCGCCTGTCGGCGAAGGGGTTCCTGGCGCGGCGGCACATGCACCGCAGCCCGGATCCGGCCGAGCCATTCTACTGTGCATGGGGTTGTTTTCGAGGTTTTTGTCGGCGCGGCCTTTTTGTCAGCGTGGCCTTGGCGCTCACACCGCGGTGGAGTTGAGCCAGCCGAAGCGGATCGGAAAGCCCTCGCCGCCGAGCAGCGTCGTGGTCTCGTAGAGCGGCAGGCCGACGACGTTGCTGTAGGACCCCACCATCTTCACCACGAACGAGCCGGCGATGCCCTGCACGGCGTAGCCGCCGGCTTTGCCGCGCCATTCGCCGGAGCCGATATAGGCCTGGATGTCGTCCTCCGAGAGGCGCTTGAAGCGGACGCGGGTCTCGACCAGGCGCTGGCGGAAGGCCTCGCGCGGGGTCACCAGGCAGATCGCGGTGTAGACGCGATGGTTGCGGCCCGACAGCAGCCGCAGGCATTGCGCGGCCTCGTCGACGAGGTTGGCCTTGGGCAGGATGCGGCGGCCGACCGCCACCACGGTGTCGGCGGAGAGGATGAAGGAGCCGCGCAGCTCGTCGTCGAGCTGCACCGATTTGAGTGCCGCATCAGCCTTGGCGCGCGCGAGCCGATTGGCGCAGGCGCGCGGCAGCTCGCCCCGCTTCGGCGTCTCGTCGACGTCGGCCGGCCGGAGCGCATCCGGCTCGATGCCGGCCTGGTTGAGCAGCGACAGGCGTCGCGGCGAACCGGAGGCAAGTACGAATTTGGGGCGGCCGAGCATCAGGTGATTTGGGGGATGAGGCAGGGGTGAATTGCGCGCGGAACCTATCGGAAGGGGGCTGATTTCACAACCCGGGAACCCGGACTTTGCTGATTCGAGGTGTCCGACATCGCTGTGCCCTCAGTCTGTGACGCAGGTGTTACGCCCGCCCAATGCTACCCGCTCGCGGCGCCGACCTTGGCGAACCGCCGGCGGATGCGCAGCAGGAGCTGGTCGCAGACCTCGCGATAGGCGGCGAGCTTCTGATCGCGGCTGCCCTCGATGGTGGTGGGATCCTGGGTCGGCCAGTATTCGACATCGGCGGCGAGCGTGCGGGTCAGCTCCAGCGCCTTGTGGTGCGCTTCCGGCGAGAGCGTGATGATGAGGTCGAAATTCAGCCCCTCCCAATCCTCGAGCTCCTCGAAGGTCTGCGGCTTGTGGGTGGAGATATCCTGGCCGAGCTCGGCCATCACGGCGATCGCGAACGGATCGAGCTCGCCCTTCCTGGCGCCGGCCGACTTCACGTAGAGGCCTTGCGGAAACATGTGCTGCAGCAGGCTCTCGGCCATCGGCGAGCGCACGCTGTTCATCGCGCAGGCGAACAGCACCGATTGCGGATCGCGTGCGCGTGGGGGCGCAGCCATCCGCGTTTAGCCTCTTTTGATAGAGGGCATGGCCTTGTCGGAAAACCGCTGCACACTTTTCCGGGCCATGCCCTAGCCCTTCCAATGCAGGACGGTAATGAGCGTGAACAACCGGCGCGAGGTCTCGAAATCGACCCGCACCTTGCCCTTCAGCCGCTCCTGCAGCGTGCGCGATCCCTCGTCATGGATGCCGCGGCGGCCCATGTCGATGGCCTCGATCTTGTCCGGCGTCGCGGTGCGGATCGCCTGGTAGTAGCTGTCGCAGATCATGAAATAGTCCTTCACGATCCGCCGGAACGGCGTCAGCGACAGCAGATGCGCGACCACGGGCGATCCGTCCCCGCGGCGGATGTCGAACATCAGGCGGTTGCCGGTGATGCCGATATGCAGCGTGAACGGGCCCTGCCCGTCGGCGCCGTCGGGCGCGAACAGGTTCTGCTCGATCAGATCGTAGATCGCGATCGCGCGCTCGTGCTCGATGTCCGGCCCGGAGCGGCCGATCGAGTCCTCGTCGAGGGTGACCGCGACGATGCGATTGTTGGAGTCGTCCTGTTCGGGCGGCTTTGTCATGACAGATTGAGGCGCAATCCAATCGAGCGCGAATGAGCGTCCAGCCCCTCCGCCTTGCCGAGCGTCATCGCGGCAGGTCCCAGCGCGCGGAGCTGATCCGGGCCGCATTTCAGGATCGAGGTGCGCTTCATGAAATCGTGCACCGACAGGCCCGAGGAGAATCGCGCCGAGCGCGCCGTCGGCAGCACGTGGTTGGAGCCGCCGACATAGTCGCCGATCGCCTCCGGCGTATGGGCCCCAAGGAACACCGCGCCGGCGTTGCGGATCTTGGCGGCGAGCCCGTCGGGATCGGTGGTCATGATCTCGAGATGCTCGGCTGCGATCGCGTCCGCAAGCGGAATGGCATCGTTGAGGTTCTTCACCATGATGATGGCGCCGAAATCGGCCCAGGAGGCGCTGGCGATCGCAGTGCGTGGCAGCGTCTTCAGTTGCGCTTCGACGGCCTTCTCGACATCGGCAGCAAGCCGCGCGGAATCGGTGATCAGGATCGACTGCGCGCTGGCATCGTGCTCGGCCTGCGCCAGGAGGTCGGCGGCGATCCAGTCGGCATTGCCGGTGTCGTCGGCAATGACAAGCACCTCGGAAGGACCGGCGATCATGTCGATGCCGACCTTGCCGAACACCAGCCGCTTGGCGGCGGCGACATAGGCGTTTCCGGGGCCAACGATCTTTGCGACCGGCGCGATGGTCGCCGTTCCGTGCGCGAGCGCGGCCACGGCCTGCGCGCCGCCGACGCGGTAGATCTCGGTGACGCCGCCAAGATGCGCGGCTGCCAGCACCAGCGGATTGAGCCTCCCGTCGGGCGAGGGCACCACCATCACGAGGCGGGACACGCCGGCGACCTTTGCGGGTACAGCGTTCATCAGCACCGAGGACGGATAGGCCGCAGTGCCGCCTGGGACATAGAGGCCGGCGGATTCGATTGCGGTGTAGCGCCAGCCAAGCTCGACGCCGAGTGGATCGGTGAAGCGCTCATCCTTCGGCAGCTGGCGGCTGTGGTAGGTCTCGATGCGGTCGCGCGCGAGCTTGAGCGCATCCAGTGTCGCTGCATCGCAGGCCTTCACGGCCGTCTCGATCTCGGCAGCAGTGACGCGCAGGCCGGATGCATCCAGCTTCAACCGATCGAATTTTGCGGTGGCCTCGAGCAGGGCCGCATCGCCCCGCCTTGCCACGTCGTCGACGATGGCGCGCGCGGCGGCCTCGACGTCGGCCGAGACCTCGCGCTTGGCGGCGAGGAAGGCCGCGAATCGCTGGTCAAAATCGGCGCTGCTGCGGTCGAGACGAACGGGCATTTTTGGCTTGGCTTCCGGCTGGTCTTTGGGGCGGATTGGCTCACCCGGGCCCCTGCTCAATGGCGCGGCGGCCCCCCGCCGTCAACCCTTGGAAGGTGTCGTCGTCATCGGTCGTCATCCCGCTTCGATGTCGTCCTGGCGAAAGCCAGGACCCATTACCACCGGTGGTCGTGAGAGAGTGGGTTGGGGCCACATCCTGCTTCAATTACAACAAGTTGGGGTAATGGGTCCTGGCTTTCGCCAGGACGACGGCCGGGGTGGGGTACGACATTCCATCCCTCACCCCTCCCCCTCGACCTCCACGCCCGTCCCCAGGTCGTCCGTACCCAGATCCGTCAGCTCGCATTCCAGGCATTCGACGTCGAGGCGGATGGCGCCACCCTGGGCGAACAGCAGGAGGGCGCTGCCGCCGGGCTCCTCGGCGCGGCCGTCCTGGGGGTGAAACTCGATGCCGACGAGGTCCAGCACCTTGTCCAGCGCGCCCAGGTCGATATTGCGCGATTTGCAGGCGAGCACGCGGTCGAAGCGGAGCGCGGCGACCAGCCGGCGCGGCTCGGTCGCGCCGTCCAGGGTCTGCTCCCAGTCCAGCCGGCTCATGCCGACCACCAGGCGCTTCTCGCTCTGCCGCCAGATGATGTCCGAGGCCTGCACGCGGGCGTCCTGGACATGTGTCGAGATCACGGCGAGGTCGTCGGCATCGAGCGCGATCATCTTGAGCTGGGGAGACATCGCCGGCGCTTCTCCTTCAGGGCGGACGGGGCTCAACGCGCGCAGGCGCCGAAATTTCCTCACAACTAACCGGCTGGCCGGCTAGAGGCTATTGATATCCTCCATTTCCAGCACCTTCCGCGGATACCCTTCCCGGGCGACATGGATCATGGCGCGGCCTATCTGCTCGGTCGAGGTGACGAGCGAAGGCGAGATCCGGCGCAGCACCGACCAGAGCGGCCAGGTTGCGGTATAGGTGGCCTGCACCCAGGCGGTCTTGGAACGGGCGCCGTGCAGCGGCTGGATTGCGCCGGGCCGGAACATGTAGGCGCCCTTGAACGGCAGCTTGAGCAGATCGTTCTCGGTCTTGCCCTTGACCCGGGCCCACATCCGCGAGCCCTGCTCGGTGGAATCGGTGCCGGCGCCGGTGACATAGGTGAAAGTCATCTGCGGATTGAGCCGCGCCAGCGTCGTAGCAGCCGCGAGCGTGAGGTCGTAGGTGAGATGGCGGTAGCGCTCCTCGCTCATGCCGATCGAGGAGACGCCGAGGCAGAAAAAGCAGGCCTCGTAGCCGGTGAGCTGGGCTTCGATCGCCGAATAATTCAGGAAATCATCGTGGATGATCTCGGCGAGCTTGGCGTGGTGCACGCCGGTCGGGCTGCGCCCGACCACGAGCACGCGCGCGATGCCGGGGTCGATCAGGCACTCGCGCAAGACGCCCTGCCCGACCATGCCGGTCGCGCCGAAGATGATCACTCGCATCGGGGCGCCCCCAATTGCGATGCGGCTCATGCAGCGACCGCGATATCGTCGAACGACACACCGGTCAGCGTTGCCGAGGCATCCCACAGCATGGCCGCCGCAGCAAAATCCTTCGCCTGGTTCAGGATCCTCGCAGGCGCCGGCGCTCCCTTCAACTCGTAAAATCCGTTCGGGCCGTAATAGCCGCCGGGCTCGACGGAGGGAGATGTCGCCGCGAACAGCGTCGGCAACGCGCCTGCGGCGGCGGACTGGCTGATGAAGGGCTGCAGCAAGCCGCCGATCTGCCACGACAGGTTGTTGGTGCCCGGTCCGTTCGGAATGAGATCGGTCCGCGCGTAACCGGGATGGGCGGCAAGGCTCATCACACCCCAGCCTGCGGCGAGGCTGCGGCGCTGCAACTCCAGCGCAAACATCAGCATCGCCAGCTTGGACTGGCAATAGGCGCGCCAGGGACGATAGGAATGCTTGGCTTGCAGATCGTCGAAGTTGATCGCGCCGGAGCGGTGCGCAAGGCTGGAGAGATTGACGACACGCGGTGCCTTGGCACGGCGAAGCTGCGGCAGCAGGCGCGCCGTCAGCGCATAATGGCCGAAATAGTTGGTGCCGAGCTGCATCTCGAAACCGTCCTCGGTCTGCTGCCGCTTCGGCAGCGCCATCACGCCGGCATTGTTGATGAGGAGATCGAGCTGCTCGTTGCCGGCGGCAAAGCGCCTGGCGAAATCGGCGACCGACGACAGGCTGGCGAGATCGAGATGCTCATAGGCGATCAACGCATTGGGAAACCGCTCGCAAATGCCCTCGATGGCCCGCAGGCCCTTTGCGTCGTTGCGCCCGGTGAGTATGACAATGGCACCGGCGCCCGCCAGCGCCATCGCCGTCTCGTAACCGAGCCCGCCGGTGGCACCGGTCACGACCGCGGTCTTGCCGCTGAGGGAGGGAATGTCTGCCGTGGTCCAGTCGGCCATGCCGTAACTCCGGGGCTGTCAGGGGTGGAAAAGGCCTGCGACCGGTCTAAATGTGCACTAAGTGCAATTTTGCAAGAGGTGAAATAATTTGAAGGTTTCGAAGTCTGCCAGGAAAGGCGCCAAGCCATTGTCAGCGGCCGCAAAATCGCCGCCGGCCGCCGGCCTGCGCCAGCGCAAGCAGCAAGAGACTCGCGAGCGGCTGACCCGCGCGGCGATGGCGCTGTTCCTGGAGCGCGGCTTCGAGGCCACGACCATCGACGACATCGCGGCGGCGGCCGATGTCTCGCGCCGCAGCTTCTTCCACTACTTCGCCTCGAAAGAGGACGTCGTCGCCGCCTGGCAGGAGGATGCCGCGGCCGCGCTGGTCACCGAGATCCTGGCACGGCCTGCGGACGAATCGATGCTGACGGCGGCGGAGAACGCGATCGCAGCGGCGGTCAAGCGGATCGATCCCGCGGAAGCGGCGGCCATGTCGCGGCTCAAGCGCGATAATCCTGCGCTACAGGCGCGCGACCAGCTCAAATACGAGAAACTCGAGCGCGCGCTCGCCGAGGGGCTGGCACGGCGCGCGAGAAACAAATCGGACCAGTTGAAGGCGCGCCTCGTCGCCATGATCGCCACCGGCGCGATGCGCGTCGGCGGCGAGAGCTGGATCGGCGAGGGTGTGCGCGAAAAGCCGGAAGCTTTCGTGAAGCGCACGTTCGATGCGATCCGGGCGATATTGAAGTGAGTGTTCTCTTCCTTCTCCCCTTGTGAGAGGGGGGGCGATCCGCGAATTCAATCGCGAGTGTCGTAGGGTGGGCAAAGCGAAGCGTGCCCACCGCCTCTGTTGCAGGGCTGGATCGATGGTGAGCACGGCGCAAGTGCGCCTTTGCCCACCCTACGATTCCGGGCTCGCGGAGAGAGCCGCTCACCTGTCTCGCCGCTTCACTCCTTGAAAAACGCCAGCAGGTCGGCGTTGATCGTTTCGGCGTGGGTGGTCGGCATGCCGTGTGGAAAACCCTTGTAGGTTTTCAGGATGCCCTTCTTGAGCAGCTTGGCCGAGAGTGGGGCAGAATCGGCGTAAGGAACGATCTGGTCGTCGTCGCCGTGCATCACCAGCACCGGGACGTTGATCTTCGTCAGGTCCTCGGTGAAATCGGTCTGCGAGAACGCGACGATGCCGTCGTAATGCGCTTTCGCGCCGCCCATCATGCCCTGGCGCCACCAGTTCTCGATCACCGCTTCCAACGGCTTCGCGCCGGGACGGTTGTACCCGTAGAACGGACCCGCCGCGATGTCGCGATAAAAT
Source organism: Bradyrhizobium liaoningense (assembly GCF_018130825.1). Lineage (GTDB taxonomy): Bacteria > Pseudomonadota > Alphaproteobacteria > Rhizobiales > Xanthobacteraceae > Bradyrhizobium > Bradyrhizobium liaoningense_B. Next base: position 857,242 of record NZ_JAFCJS010000003.1, read on the forward strand.
GCCGAGCGGCCTGCGGCGAGCTGGGCCTGGAAATCGTCGAACACGCTTCTGGGCAGGCCGCCGGGATTGGCCGCGGTCTGCACCATCAGCGGCGGCACCGCCGACAGGATCGCAGCCTTCGCGACGCGGCTCTCGCCGTGACGGGCGATGTAGTGCACGACCTCGCCGCCGCCGGTGGAGTGGCCGACATGGATGGCGTTCTTGAGGTCGAGATGCGCGGTGAGCGCAGCGAGATCGTCGGCATAATGATCCATGTCGTGACCGTCGGCGACCTGCGCCGAGCGGCCGTGACCGCGGCGGTCATGGGCGATGACGCGATAGCCGCGCGTGACGAAGTACATCATCTGCGCGTCCCAGTCGTCGGACGACAGCGGCCAACCGTGGCTGAACACGATCGGCTGCCCCGCGCCCCAGTCCTTGTAAAAGATCTCGACGCCGTCCTTGGTGGTGATGGTGGGCATGAATGGCTCCTTCAGTGAGAATCAATCCGGGGCTCGCAAAAATGCGAGCCGGCAAACCGGAGATGGTTGTGCGATATCACGAGGTCGATGCCGCGCACCGACCGGGACCGTGCGTTCAAGCAAACGTCATCGGCTTGTAGCGCCGCCAGGCACCGATCGTGAGCACGACGAAAAACACCAGCACGATGCCCTGCACCACGGCGAACACGGGGCCGGACGGCGGCGCCGGCGGCACGGCGGGAGCGAGCGCGGCGAGCGCCGGCACCTTCAGGAACGACTGGATCACCAGCACGAAGACGTTGAAATAGAGCGAGATCATCGCGGTCACGATGTAGACCGGACGCCAGACGCCTGCGAGCTTCATGCCGTAGAGCGCGAAGCAGGCGATCGCGAGCAGCACCAGCGAGATGATGCCGATGATGTGCGAGGGCAGCAGCTCCTTGAACGGAAACAGGAAGCCGGTGGCGCTGGTGAGAATGGTGAACAGCAGAAAGATCGCGGTGAGGCCCGGCATCGGCTTCGAGCCGAGCAGCCCGAACATCACGACGAAGCCGGCAGCGATGGCGATCAGGCTGATGATGACATGGATCAGCGTAATGGCGGACAGGCTCAACCCGAGAACCATGACATCTCTCCTACTCTCTGCATCGAGACAACCAGAGTAGTATTACGGTCCTCATGGGATTGCCACATGCGTTGTCGTCACATGCGTGAACGCAGCCATGCGTCATCGTGCGAATCGACAAACGCATGGCTGAATTTTTGGCGGCGCTGTCACAAACGACAGCAGGCTTTCGACGAAAGTTGAATCGATCCCTCACACGTCCTTGGTGTCGAAGATCAGGAGATCGGCGCCGCCGCTGGCGAATTTCGGCACGTCGGCGCCGGTCGCCTTCCCTTCCGGACTGGCGAATGCCGCCTGGATGTCGGCCACGCTGTCGAAGGTGAGAATGGCGACGAGATGGATTCCGGAAGGACCTGCGGGAGATGCGACCGGTCCCTTGCTGACGGCGTATTTCTTCAGGCCGGGAAGTTTTTTTGCGAGCGGAATGTGCGTCTCGGCATAGTACTTGTCGAAGGCCGCAGCATCCTTGGGTGTTTTGTACAGCACGACGATTTCAGCCATTGAGTCCTCCCTTGGGAATCCTTGTTTTTCCACGCGCGATTGGGCCTCGCGACGAGGGGATAGTCTGTAGTTGTCGGCAAGATGGCAAGCCGGATTCGGCTTGCCATTCCCTTGCCTTCTCCTTGACTAAAGCGCCGGTTTTGCGGCGTCGCCGAGATAGCCGTGCAGGGAAGCGACGACCTGGGCGCCCTCGCCGATGGCTCCGCCGACGCGCTTGACGGAGCCGGAGCGGACGTCGCCGACGGCGTAGACGCCGGGCACGGACGTTTCGAGCGGCGCCACCAGCTTGCCCTGGTTCAGCTCGGACTGCGCGCCTGTTACGACGAAGCCGCCGCGATCGAGCGTGACGCCGCAGCCGGCGAGCCAGCTCGTGGCGGGATCGGCGCCGACGAACAAAAAGAGATTGCGGATGTCGGCTTCATCCTCATCCGCCGACAGGCGGCTCTTCCAGCGGACGCGCCGCAGCAGCGAGGCCTCGTCGCCTTCGAGCGCGGTGATCTCGGTGTTGAACATCAGTTCGATGTTCGGCGTCGCTTCGATGCGCTCGATGAGATAGCGCGACATGCTGGCGCCGAGGCCGCCGCCGCGGATGATCATCAGCACGCGCTTGGCGTGACCCGACAGGAACACCGCGGCCTGGCCTGCCGAATTGCCGGCACCGACGAGGGCCACCTCCTCGCCGGCGCAGAGCCGCGCCTCCACGGGCGATGCCCAATACCAGACGCCGCGGCCCTCGAACTTGTCGAGATTCGCGATCTCGGGGCGGCGATAGCGCGCGCCGCTGGCCACCACCACCGCGCGCGAGCGCAAGGTATCGCCGCAATCCAGCGCCAGTGCGAAGGTGCCGTTGGCGCGCGAGCAATCCAGCGAGCTCACCGACATCGGAATCATGATGTCGGCGCCGAACTTCTGCGCCTGGGTGAAGGCGCGGCCCGCCAGCGCCTGACCGGAGATGCCGGTCGGGAAGCCCAGATAATTCTCGATGCGCGCACTGGCGCCGGCCTGGCCGCCGAAGGCGCGGGTGTCGACGACCGCGACCGAAAGGCCCTCGGAGGCCGCGTAGACCGCGGTTGCCAGCCCTGCCGGTCCGCAGCCGACGATCGCGACGTCGTAGATGCGGTTGTCCTTGGCGCCGCCGATCATGCCGATGGCGCGGCCGAGCTCGGTCTCGCTGGGATTGCGCAGCACCGTGCCGCCGGCGGTGACGACGAGCGGCCAATCCTCCGGCTTCGGCGAATAGCGCGCGATCAGCTCGGCGGCGTCGTGCTCGCTGTCGGGATCGAGCAGATGATGCGGCTGGCCGTTGCGGGTGAGAAAGCCCTGCAGGCGCACCACGCCGGCGGAGTTCGAGGGTCCGATGAGCACGGGGCCGCCGATGCCGCCCTGGATCAGATTGACCCGGCGCAGGATCAGCGCGCGCATGATGCGCTCGCCAAGCTCGGCTTCGGCCACCAGCAGCGCGCGCAGCCGGTCCGGCGGGACCAGGAGCACCTCGACATCGCCCTCGGCGCGGCCGTCGACCAGCGCCGGCCTGCCCGAGAGCTGGCCGAGCTCGGCCAGAAACTGCCCCGGCCCCTGATCGATCACCGGGGTGACGTGGCCGAGACCGTCGCGCTGGGTGATGGCGACGTGGCCCGCCAGCACCACGAACATGCCTGGCCCGGGCTTGCCGGTCTCGAACAGGAGCTCGCCGTCCTCATAGTGCCGGAGCTCGCCGAAATGGCGCAGGCGCTCGATCTCGACTTGTGTCAGCGTCGGAAAGGTCTGCTCGGGACGCGTGAACTGCGCCATCTGCGCCTCCCGGTCGGTTCGTTGCACCTCGTCCTGCGCCATCGTCATTCCCGCTCATTCCAAAAATCTAGCTGCCGGTCTTCACTCGCCGGTCTTGCCGGCGGTCCCCTCATTTAGGGAGCCATCGTCGTTCTGCGAGGGCTCGGTGATTGCCGCGCGCTCGCGCGCCTGCACCTTCCGCCGCTTCAGGTTTTCGCGCAGCGCCGATTTCAGGCGGTCGTCCCGGGACGCCCGGTCCGGTCTCGAGTTCTTGTCGTTTGGGTCGGTCATCAAAGGTCCATCGCAGCGATCGGCCATAACATGCCCAACGAACATGGCAGCTCAAGAGGCGAGCCCGATCCGATCGTGCGAAACTCGAAATGGATCGAATCCGGGCCCTGGGCCAACTGGCCAGTTGGGCGGGGATATCGGAGGCCGAATCGGCGGAAAGTCGATGGTTTCGAGCGAAAACGGGCATTTTGACCCCGATATCGGCCCGATTTTCTCGTTTTGGCGTGGCTTGCAAGCTTGCACAGGAGGGGGGCTTGTGGCAGATATCGGCCCGCTTGGTAGGCCCCCGTGGCGGCCGATTCTGATCCCAGCACATGCTGCCGTAGCTCAGTGGTAGAGCACTCCATTGGTAATGGAGAGGTCGACAGTTCAATCCTGTCTGGCAGCACCATTCTCTTCCTTCAATCAGACATGAATCAGCGTTCTCGCGGCACCTGACGCCCGAGCTTTGCTCGTTTCCTTGACCCTCCTCTGGGAAGAGGGCGCAGGGAAGACCGGGTGCCGGCTGGCACCCATGATCCGCTTGCGCGAAGATTTGCACACGCAAATGCGCAGGCGGGACGACAGGTGGGCCGGAAAACACCCGGCCTTCCCGGCGCGATGGTTTGACGGCTTATGCCTGCTCTCCCCGGAGCCGAGTTCCTTCTGGCCTCCGTCACCTCGCGAATTGGCGATGTCTCCAGGCCCGGTTGAGCCCCGATCCACCTCCGCAAGGCTTGACCGTAGCAACGACGGTCAGGACCACACGGTTTTGCCGTACGCAGCTGCGCCGTCCGTCCGCACCGAGCAAGACCTCACGAGGTTCATCTCGCCCTGGTCCCGCCTTCACGTGCCCGACGCAGCCGCGTCCACCGCACCCCGATCCACGTTCGTTACGACGTACGATCGCCCCTCTCCGGGGACCGAGATGGCGGGATAGTGCCGCAAATCCGAATTTCGGTAAAGTGGAATATTTTTGCGGCGGGGGATTGACGGTTTTGCGCGGGAGGCGGGTGTTTTGCCCGACGGGCAAATTTGAGGCTCCGATAGAGTTTGCGTTTTGCCTGATCGGGACTGGGACTGTGCTGTCCGGCTTGGTTGCCTTCGGCCTTCATAGAAACTCGCTGCACTCAATACTCAATGGCGTTGCTCTAGCCGTACCGGCCTTTGTAGAGCGAAGCGAAACCCATCCTAGGGGGCTTGGCGGGGGATGGGTGTCGTACCCCGACGGATCGAACGGGCGTGGCAGCGAGTAGTCACCTCGCGCCGTTTTCCACAACACCGGGGTGTTAACAGACCACGACGGATTGACCGGGCAGCGTCCGCTGCCGACAATTCCCGACCGATAAGCTGGGAGGAAAAATGAGACTTTGTTTTGCAATTTGGGCCGGCACCATTCTCGCTACGCTTCTGGTGGCAGCACCAGCCTCTGCAGATAGTTGCAGCCAATGGAGGAACACCTGCATTTCCAGCGGTCCGGCCGCAGACGGTGACAAGAACTTAAAGAAGTGTACCGCGGCAGCCGACGAATGCCGCGTGCAATGCAAGAAGGGACAGAAGGTGTTCGTCGGCCCCTTCAATGGCCAACATCACCCGGTGACGTCTTGCAACTAGACGCGATGGATGCAGTGGCCTAGCCCGCAAGCTGGGCAAAGCGAAGCGAAACCCATCAAGACTTTGCTCGATGGCGAACTGATGGGTTTCGCAAGTGCTCCACCCATCCTACGCGGGCACAATAGACGTTGCGCTTTTGCGAGTGACGCAATCATTCCGTGCGGGACGCCAACAAGGCCGGAAGATCGCTCATTCGATGAAAGACGCGGTCGCAGATGGCTGCCAGCTCCGGCTCAACTTCCGGATCACCTCCGGTAAAACCCAAGACTTTCATTCCCGCGGCCTTTGCCGCGCGAGTTCCGGACAACGAATCCTCAACAACGACGCAACGCGAGGGGGGCACGCCCAACGTTTGCGCAGCATGCAGAAATAGACCGGGCTCAGGCTTCCACGAACCGACCTCGTACGCACTGAAGATGCGTCCTTCGAAGCGCGCCAGCAGTTTCGTCAGTCCGAGTGCGTGCGTGAGCTTCGACATGGGCCCGTTAGACGCTACGCAAACCGGGACGGTAATTTCGGCAAGTGCCGCATGGATTCCTTCGACCGGCTTCAGTTCTGCATCGAAGGCCAGCGCGGTTGCGCGTCGGATGTCTGCGACGAAAGTATCGCGAACGCTGCGGCCTAACCGGCGCTCGATTTCGCGCACGCAATCCGCCATCTTGACCCCTCGAAAGGAACGTACGGCGTCTTCCACGCTGATCGTCACGCCTTCCTCGGCTGCGGTTCGCGCGAACACGGTCAGCTGGATGATCTCACTGTCGACCAGAACGCCGTCCGAATCGAAGATAACGAGCTCGGGATTTGCAGACGTCATCCTTGCGATGCTCCAGCCGCGCAGTTGTTCGGAGCTTCGCTATATCCGGGACCGTGGACGGGCACCATACCGGGCCGCCTAATTGTCCCGGATTGCGCTTCGCTCCATCCGGGCTACGAGCTCTCGCCGCGCAGCTTCCTTCTTTCCAGTCGAGACGAATGGCGCAGCAGGTTGCAATAGCGGCGTCCAGCGCACCCCGATCCACGTTCGTTACGACGGACGATCGCCCCTCCGGTGACCGGGATGGCGGGACAGTGTCGTAAATCCGAATTTCGGTAACGTCGAATGTTTTCGCGGGAGGGGGTTGACGGATTTTGGGGCGGCGGGGCGTTTTGCCCGACGGGCAAATTGGCATGCATGAAGAACACAAGCGCGAAGACCTGATTGCCGAGGTTTCTGCCTGCTGGACCACGCAGGTAAGGTTAATTCTTCCTTTCGATTGTCGGTAAAATTTTATCTATTATCGTCTTCTCATTCATGACGAACCAGAGGCTCCGATAGTGTTTGCGTTTTGCCTGATCGTGACTGGGACTGTGCTGCTTCTGTCCGGCTTGGTTGCCTTCGGCTTTCACAGAAACTCGCTGCACTCGATGGCATTGCTGTAGCCGTACCAGCGTTACCCTGAACGTCCGGATCTCTCTGGCCAAGACCTGAGCATACGCGGCAGGATTACGAGAGATCACGCCCAGCTTCAGCGGACTCGCAGACCTTTTGTAAAGAGTGCGCCAAAGGCCAGCGTGCAGGATGGGTAGAGCGAAGCGAAACCCATCAGAGCCTTGATGGGTGACGAAACACGATGGGTTTCGCAAGTGCTCTACCCATACGCGCTACGAACCTTGATCATCCGCTAAGGTAAGCCACGGCCACGCGCAAGCAAGACCAACATCACAAACAGCGGAACGAACAGCACGATTGTAAGCGGGAGCAGCAACGCCAAGGCTTCAAAGCCGCGAATGAAGAAACGAATGATGCCATATGCTCCCGTCGCGGCCAGCGCAAAGGCGACTATCGCTGCGACCGAATAGCGGACCAGTCGCTCCATCCGGGCTACGAATCCTGATGTCCCGCAAACCGATCGTCCGATCGGCGCAGCCGTCGGCAGAGCTCGCGATTGATGTTCTGCAGGACGATCACGTAGGCGTGGATATCGGACTTGTAGCAGGCGTAGAGCTTTCGGGCCGTCAGCTCGTACAGCACGGTCGGGCTTTCCGTGACCACTGTGGCCGAGCGATTTTGCATTTCGATCAGCGTCATCTCGCCGAAGAAGTCACCAGGCTCCAGACGGGAAATCGGGACGATGCTCCCCGCATTCGTCCGCTTGCTCACCGCCAGCCGGCCGGACTTGACGATGAACATCGAACGTCCCGGCTCGCCTTCGGCCACGACGGTTGCTCCGGCATCGAAGCGGCACTCGACCAGCATCGAGATCAGGAGGTCGAGGCTTGGATCCGGGAGACCGCCGAAGAACGGCGTCGCCAGCAGGAACGCTTTCAAATCGGGGGCCGTGACGGTCATCGCGCAAGGATACGCCCCACCGCTACTTGCGGCAAGCAGAGCACGTATCGGCGCCGACGGCGGCTACACTTGCGCTCCTGCTTTCGTATCCGGCCCGCTTCGACCGAGGCGCGGCTCCGTTCCCGTCAGCAGCCGCTGAATGTTGGCGCGATGGCGAAAGATCACGTAGATGCCGCCCCCGATCACCAGCAACCGATAGGGCAGCGGTTGCGCGAAGGCGCAGACCAGAACGATTGCGGTCAATGAAGCGAGCATCGAGCTCAGGGAGACGATCCTGGCAATCGCCAGCACGAGGCCGAAGACCGCGGCAGTTCCCAATCCCACGGGCCACGACATCGCCAGCAACACGCCGAGCCCGGTCGCCGCGGACTTGCCGCCTGTGAAGCTCAACCAGATCGAGCGGCTATGCCCGAGCAGCACGGCAATTCCGGCCAGGCAAACGGTCCATGGCACCCAGGTTTGCAGGTCGGACGCCGTCGGCGGCATCGGGGACAGTGCGGCATAGAGCCAGGGACAGAACGCGCGGGCAACGATGATCGCCGCCACGCCCTTCAGCACGTCGGCGACCAGCACCACCAGTGCGGGCCATGTTCCAAGGGTCCGCAAGACATTCGTGGCGCCGGTGGATCTGGAGCCATGCTGACGAATATCGATGCCTCGAAGGAGTTTCCCCGCCAGATAGCCCGTGGGGATCGAACCCAGGAGATAGGCGATCACCAATGCGAACGAGCCTGCTGTCCAGAAAGCCATGGGGATGAGTTGCCTTCGAAGAATGTCGAGGGCAACACCTTAGCGCGTGGGATGGGTCGAGCGAAGCGAAACCCGTCAGACTCGCGCGGTGGCGAGGATGATGGGTTTCGCAAGTGCCCGGCCCATCCTCCGTGCTGCAAGCTATTTGGGCCGGCGTCCCCTGATCGCATGCGCGCGCGCACTGCAGGTGATGCGACCATCGGCATCCGCCGGCAGGCGCGCACGCGCCCGCGCGATGAGCGTCTCGACGTCTGCGGGTTTCATCGCTGCAATGGCAGGCCGAAGCGAAGGAGACTTCAGATTGATGGCCCAGAACTCGTCGAAACTTGAATAAGTCCGTTGCACCGTAATCTCGCGCGTTTGCACGTCCTCGAGGCCTGCTCCGGCCCACAGCTCGCGCAACGCTTCCATGCGAGATGCGTCCAGCCGTGGCGGGCGGGTTGCCGCAAGGCCCATTGCCTTCATCTCGTCGTAGATTGGATCGAGCGGAAAGCCGCCGAACATGTCCCACATATACGTCACGACCGCACCGCCGGGGACAACGACCCGCACCATTTCGCTGACGCCCTTGGCGGGATCCGGAACGAACACGAGAACCAACGCCATCACGGCCGCATCGAAGCTGCCGTCGGCGAAAGGCAGTGCCATGGCATCACCCTGACGAAACTTTGCCACGCGCGCTGCAGGTCGCGTGCGCGCAAAAGCGAGCTGCTCGGCCGAGGGATCAATGCCCTGGACCTCGAGGGGGCTGCAGCGCTCGACCAGGAGTTCAGTGAAGGCCCCGTTGCCGCAGCCGATGTCGATCCACCGCAAGCCGGCAGGAGGTGCCAGCCAATCAAGGAATATCTCGCCGGCGAACCGGCTCCAGATTCCCATCATCTGCTCGTAGGCGGCACCGTCGTCGAAGTGAATTGTTTGCTCTGCCATTCCGAGATCCTCCCGGCCCGATGACGCTCCTTCGCGCGCCATTCTGCGCACAAAGGAGGGAAGTGGGAAAGTCTCGGACGTGACCCGGTCGGCGCGGCTCACTGCCGCGCAATGCTCTCGCCGCGCAGCGCCCGTCGTTTCCGCCACACCTGCAGGTCAATCATGACTTTCACGGTTGCCGCGAGGACGAGCGCGCACAGCGCCGCCTTCGAGATCGTCTCCATCGTCCCCTCGATCAGCAGGCAATGGACCACGCTTGCTGCGACGATGACGATCGCGAGCGGCATATGAACGAAGCGCCAGGTTCGCGGTCGCAGTCCCAATCGCCGGCGCAGTGCCGCCAGAAGCGCGACGATGAAGATGGCCCACATGGCAATGACGCCAAAGGGGGAGAACGGCGTCGGCGACGAGAAGGTCAGCGCGTCGATCATGTCGGGCGGGCTGGTGATCCAGAGGCCGGCGACATGGATCACGATCGCCAACGCGAGCGCGCCGCCGATCCAGTGATGGGCGCGCCGTCCGCGATAGGCCGTCAGCGGCGGCAAGTAACCGCCGATCAGCAGCGGCTGAACCAGCACGAGGCCCAGCGCAATGATGCCGGCAAATCCGGCGAGGATGTAGACCGGACCGCGCCATGCCAGCTGCTCGCTTGCCGCAGCAAGCGCGATCGGCACGCCGATGGCAACGGCAAGGGCGGCCCAGATCAGGATCATCCGGGTCGATTTCCACCCCGTCATTCGTACGTCCGATCAGGCCGGCTGCAGGACGAAGTGCGCCTCGAGGCTAGTCTCCTTTGCGCTGCGCATCACCGGGCGCAGGAAGACGGTCTTGAATTCACCGCTGTCATAGGCGAGGTGACCATGCGGCTGGCCGAAGATCGGAACGATCTGCGGCATCTCGAGCCGGAACTTGCCGTCCTTGTCGGTGAGCGTGGCGCCGTGGCTCTGCGGCTCGTGCTCCTGCCCTTCGACCGTGTGCGCCCAGATCTGGATGCGCTGTCCGGCCAGCGGCGCCCCGTCGCCGGCACGGCGCACGGTGCCGCTCATCCAGAAGCCGCCCTTGCCGATCCGCTCCACGATCGCCGCGCCCTTGCGGTAATTGTTCGCTCCGCCCGACATCGACTCGGTCGGCGCGAGGCCGTCCGCGCGGGCGGGCAACAGGAGCCCGGGTAGGCCGGCGGCCAACATTCCGGTCGCGAGAACGGAGCCGCCAGCGGCGAGGAGGTTGCGGCGATTGAGTACGACAACGGTCATGTCAGTTCCTCCTGGCGACCGTGCAATGGCTTCGCCAAGGGTACAACAACAGGCGCAAAACGCCCAGTTGGGACAAAGGGCGCAACAGGTCGCAATAACAGTGTTGTGAACGGAGGTGCGGGCCGCTCGGACAGCCTCGTAGGATGGGTTGAGCGAAGCGAAACCCATCGAGGCCTTGTTCGATGACGAAACATGATGGGTTTCGCAAGAGCTCTACCCATCCTACGCGCTATTCAGCCGCGCTTGCCCTGCTGTCGTTCAAGGCGGAGCCTTTGTGCCCTCATACGTTTTATCTCTTCATTGAGAGCGTCGGTCTTTTCATCGAGGCGCGAATTCTCTGATTTCGGCTCGTCGCGCTGACGGATCTTTTCGAGCGCTTTCTCAACCGAGAGCTTGGTCGGATCGGCCATCATGTCTCTCCAGGAAGGAAATCGAAGCAAACCAATGCTGCAAGTGAAAATGAAGCCGGGTTCCGGATGTTGACGTAGGTCAAGCCTGCGCTGAAAGTCCGCTCAGCCAAAGACGTTGTCCGGGCAGCTCGCCGGCCACCCACGACAATTCCGAATGGCATCGTTGCGCCCGTGTCCAATCGACACTGCAACGCTAACATTCAGACCGGACGGTATTACATATGGAGCCCCGGCGCGTTGCGCCCCTCACCGGTACTCTCGCATGATCCCCTTCTCCGTGCTCGACCTGGCTCCCATCCGTCAGGGCGGCGATGCGTCGCAGGCGTTTCGCAATTCGCTCGATCTTGCCCAGCATGCGGAGAAATGGGGCTACAAGCGCTTCTGGCTGGCCGAGCATCACAACATGACGGGCATCGCGAGCGCGGCGACGTCGGTGGTAATCGGACATGTCGCAGGGGGCACCAAGACGATCCGCGTCGGGTCCGGCGGCATCATGCTGCCGAACCATTCGCCGCTGGTCATCGCCGAGCAGTTCGGCACGCTGGAGTCGCTCTATCCCGGGCGGATCGATCTCGGGCTCGGGCGGGCGCCGGGCACCGACCAGTTCACGGCGCGGGCGCTGCGGCGCGACCTTGCCACCACGTCCGAGAATTTTCCGCATGACGTGCTGGAGCTGCAGGCGCTGCTCGGCGATTTGCAGCCGAACCAGGCGATCCGCGCCGTGCCCGGCATGGGGACGAAGGTGCCGCTCTGGATCCTGGGCTCGAGCACGTTTGGCGCGCAGCTTGCGGCCATGCTCGGCATGCCCTTCGCGTTTGCCTCGCATTTCGCGCCGCAGATGATGATGCCGGCGCTGCGCGAATATCGCGCGCGCTTCGAACCCTCGGCCCAGCTCGACAAGCCCTATGCGATGGTCGGCGTCAACGTGTTCGCCGCCGACAGCGATGCGGAGGCGCAGCGCATGTTCTCCTCGCTGCAGCAGCAGTTCATCAATCTGCGCCGCGGCACGCCAGGGCCCCTCCCGCCGCCGGTGAACGACATGGACGCACTGTGGTCGCCGGCCGAGAAGGCGGGCGTCGGCCAGTCGCTGTCCTGCTCCGCGGTCGGCTCGCCTGAAGTGGTCGAAGAGAAGCTGAAGGCACTGATCCTTGAGACCGGCGCAGACGAATTGATGACGACGGGGCAGATCTACGACCACGCCGCGCGGCTGCGCTCGTTCGAGATCGCGGCCGCGGTGCGCGACCGGCTGGCGACGCGGCCGGTGGGGTGAGCGCGGGGACCACGCCCGTCATTGCGAGCGATGCGAAGCAATCCAGAATCTTTCCGCGACGGCAGTCTGGATTGCTTCGTCGCTTCGCTCCTCGCAATGACGCCGGACCATTTTGCTAGTCCGCGAATCCAAACAGCTTCGCCGGATTGCTCACCAAAATCCTCTCCAGCTCGGTCTGGTCCGCGACATAGCGGTACATCAGCTCGAGCAGGTCGGCATCGTTCGGCGGCTGCTTGACGGAGACCGGGTGCGGCCAATCGCTGGCCCAGACGCAGCGGTCGGGGGCCGCTTCGATATAGGCACGGGCGATCGGGATCACGTCGTCATAGGGCGGGCCGGCCTTCGAGGTCTTCTCGCCGAGCGACAGCATGACCCAGAAATTGCCCTTGGCCAGCAGCTCCAACATCTTGACCAGATTCGGATCGTTCTTGCCGGCTTGCGGATCGGGACGCGCCATGTGATCGATCAGCACGGGGACGTCGAGGTTCTCGTACTTGGCGACGCTGGAGACGATGCCGTCCTTCTCCGGCTGGATTTTCACGTACCAGCCAAGCTCGCGGATGCGGGCGATGGCGCGGGCGAAATCGGCATCCGACAGCACGGCACCCAGCTCCTGGCGGAAGCTGAAGCGCGCGCCGCGGACGCCGGCATCATGCAGCTTGGAGAGATAGGAGTCGCTCGCTTCCGCGAACACCAGCGCGTTGGCGCAGCCGCGATAGTTCGGGCCCATCGCGGCGAGACCGTCGAGCACGACGGCATGATCGGCGCCGTAGGTTGTGGTCTGCACGATGATGCCGCGCTCGATGCCGAGCGTCTTGTGCATGCGCAGCGCCGCTTCCCAGGTCGCGGTCGGCATCCGATAGGCCGCGCCGGGACGCTCCGGATATTTGTCGATCGGCCCCAGCACGTGGAACTGGCTGTCGATGGTCTTGGGCGGCGGCGCCTTGACCGGGCGGCGCGGATTGGGATCGAACGGCAGATAGGTCGGCATGCGCAAAGCTCCTTCAGTCGATCACGGCGGTGAAGTCGCACTGCACCAGCGCGCCGCCATCCATGTTGTCCATCGGCAGCGCGTGGCGGGCCGGGCGCGAATGCTCGTCCGGAAACATCTTGAGCCATTCGACATTGACCGGGCCGCGCTGCGAGCGGTCCTTCAGCCACACCGTCATCTTGATGATGTCGTCGGTGGTGCCGCCGGCAGCCTCCACCGTCGCCTTCATATGCGCGAACATGTTGGCGCATTGGGCGTCGAGGCTTTCGGGCATCGCATTGGTCGCGGGATCGCGGCCGAGGATGACGCCGGACATCACGAGATTGCCGATGCGGCAGGCGTTCGGAATCGGATTGACGTGCTTGAAGCCGCCGATATGGATGCTCTTGCGCCGCGATTGACCCGTCATGATGCGCTCCCTGTTTGTTGTTGCTTTAGACGAACTGGCACGACACCGAGCCGAAGGGGCCATAGTCCGCGTGGAAGGTGTCGCCGCGGCGGATGTCGACCGGACGCGTGAACGATCCCGCCAGCACCACCTCGCCGGCGGCAAGATATTCGTCATGCGGCGCGAGGCGGTTGGCGAGCCAGGCGATGCCGTTGGCGGGGTGATTGAGCACCCCGGCGGCAAGGCCGGTCTCCTCGACCTCGCCGTTGCGGAACAGGAGCGCGCCGATCCAGCGCAGATCCGCATCCATCGGGCGGATCGGCCGGCCGCCGAGCACCAGCGCGGCATTGGCCGCGTTGTCCGAGATCGTGTCCATCACCTTGCGCGTCTTGCCCGTCCCGGGGTCGACGCGATGCATGCGCGTCTCCAGAATCTCCAGCGCGGGCATGACGTAGTCGGTGGCGTTGAGCACGTCGAAGATGGTGCAGTCGGGCCCGCGCAGCGGCGCTTTCAGCACGAAGGCGAGCTCGACTTCGATCCGCGGCGCGTGGAAGCGATCGAACGGGATCGGCGTGGCGTCGGCATAGAACATGTCGGCGAACAGCACGCCGTAATCGGGCTCGTTGATGCCGACCGCGTTCTGCATCGCCTTCGAGGTTAGCCCGATCTTGTGCCCCTTGATGACGCGGCCGCGGCCGAGCTGAAGCTTTGTCCAGGTGCGCTGGACCGCGTAGGCATCCTCGATGCTGAAGTCCGGATACTCTTTCGAGAACATCGGGATTAACGTCTTGGTGCGCTCGGCCTCGTCCAGCCGCGCGGCAAGGCGTTCGATCGTGGCACTATCCAGCATGATTTATCGCTCCGCGGCGACGGTGTTGCGCAGCACGCCGATGCGGCTGGACTCGACCTCGACGACGTCGCCGACCTTCAGCCAGCGCGGCGGATCGAAGCGCGCGCCCGCGCCGGTCGGCGTGCCCGTGACGATCATGTCGCCGGGCTTCAGCGTGGCGAAGGTCGAGAGATAGGAGATGATGAAATCGAACGGGAACATCAGCCGCTCGGTCGTGTCCTGCTGCCGCACCTCGCCATTGACGCGCGTGACGATGTCATGCGGCCCGCGCGGGTCGAGCTCGTCCGCCGTGACGATCCACGGACCGATGCTACCGGACCGATCGAAGTTCTTTCCTTGCGTGACGTTGAACTTGCCGTGGCGCAGCCAGTCGCGGATCGTGCCCTCGTTGCACAAGGTCATACCGAAGATGTGCGACCAAGCCTGTTCGCGCGGGATGTGGCGGCCGCCCTGCCCGATCACGATGACGAGCTCGCCTTCATAGTCGAGCTGCTCCGAAACCTTCGGCTTCTCCAGCGACTGGCCGGAGCCGGTCATCGACGACATGCTGCGCACGAACAGGCTGGGATACTTGGGCAGGTCCGAATTGTCTTTATATTCCGCGTTCCGCTCGGCGTAGTTGACGCCGATGCACCAGAGCTTTTCAGGCGCCAGCACCGGCGGCAGCAGGACGAGCTTGTCCAGCGCATGGTCCGGCTTTTGTCCGGCGACAGCTTCCTTCGCATCGGCAAGCGCATTCGCCGCGATCAGCGCCTTCACGTCCGAATAGTCGCGGCCGATCCGGCTGGTCAGATCGACCACGCCGCCTTCCACGGCCGCGCCATAGCGCGGCGCTCCATCCAGGAGATAGCTCAGGAGTCGCATCGTCAATTCCTCCAATGATCTTGAGGCGGCTGGGCGGGATGACCGGCCCGCGCACTCAGTCTTTCGATTTGGGAGTCTGGAAAACGGTGTTGAGCGTCACGATCTCGCCGAGGGTGGCGTAGCGCGGCCCGCCGATGCGGGCGATCGGGTCGAGCGCCTTGGTCTCGACCTTGCCGTCGTTGACGAGACCGTCGCGCAAGTGGAACATCACGACCTCGCCGACGATGAGCCGGCTCTTGGCGTCGCCGAATTCGAGGCACTGCCGAAAGCGGCACTCCATCGCGACCGGCGCCGCGCTAAGCCGCGGCACCTTGATGCGCTCACTTGCGATCGTCTCCAAGCCCAGCTCTGCGACCTCGCTGACTTCAGGCGGATGCTCAATCGAGCTGTAATGCACCGCCTTCATCAGCGGGGTATCAGCGATGTGGATCACATATTCCTCGGTGTCGAGGATGTTGTGCGCGGTGTCCTTATAGTCGGCGCCCTTGCGGCCGACGCTGATGGCGAGCATCGGCGGCTTCTGCGAGACGAAGGTGAAAGCGCTGAACGGGGCGAGATTGAGCACGCCCTTGCTCGACAGGCTCGTGACCCACGCGATCGGGCGCGGCACCACGATGCCGGTCATCAGGCGGTAGATGCGCTCGGCGCCGAGCTCAGTGGGGTCGATCCGCATCGATCATTCAGCCCTGATGTTGGCCTTGCGCACGACCGGAATCCACTTGGCGTCCTCGCGCTCGAGATAGGCCCTGAACTCGTCCGGCGTCATCACTGTTGCTTCGCCGCCGAGTTTTTCGAACTTGTCGACCACGCCGGGGTCCTTCAGGATCGCGACCAGCGTTTCGTGCAGCTTGTCCACGACCGGCGCCGGCGTGCCAGCGGGGGTGAACAGGCCGGTAAAGGTCTGGCCATCAAAGTCCTTGTAACCGAGCTCGACGAAGGTCGGCACGTCAGGCAGCGACTTCAGGCGATGCGGTGAGGTGACGGCCAGCGCGCGGAACAGGCCGGCCTTGATGTGCTGGAGGCTGACCGTGAGCTGGTCGAACGCGAACTGCACCTGGCCGCCGAGCAGATCGTTGACCGCCGGCGCATTGCCGCGGTAGTGCGCGGTAACCCATTGCAGCTCGAGGTTCGACTGCATCAGCTCGCTGAGCAGATGGTTGGTGGTGCCCGGGCCGGGCGAGGCCATGGTCAGCTTGCCGGGCTCGCGCTTGGCGAGGTCGATGAATTCCTTGAAGTTGCTGGCCTGCACCGACGGATGCACCTCGAGCACCAGCGGCGTCATCGAGATGGTCGAGATCGGCAGGAAGTCCTTCTTCCAGTTGTAGGCGTCGCGCTTGTTGATCTCGGTCGCAAACAGCACCGGGCCGTTGGCACCGACGAACAGCGTGTAGCCGTCGGGCGCCGACTTCGCGAAGGCTTCGCCCGCGATCATGCCGCCGGCGCCGGCCTTGTTCTCGATGATGAAGGGCTGGCCGAGCTTTTCCTGGAGCTTGTCGGCGATGATGCGCGCGGCGCTGTCGACATTGCCGCCGGCCGGATAGGGCACGATGAGCTTGACGCTGCGGGCGGGCCATTGCTGACCTGAGGCGGGTCCTGCCAGCATCGCGGCCACAGCAGCGATGGCAATCCAGATTAATCTCATGTTAACCTCCCAGCAGCGCTTCCAATTCCAGTATCGAGTGCCGATGACGTCGCGCACGGCATCCCGATCGCGGCGCAATCTCCAGATGCGCACTTTACCTGTCGAGTGAATTGTGGCGTTCTTGTCCATATTATGGACAGAACCAGAATAGCCCGCAACGCCATGGAACCGCGGCAGGGCGCGCAGGCGATCCGGCGCGCGCTCGCGGTGCTGCGCATTCTTGCCGCAGGCCGCGAGGACGGTGTGCCATTGGCCGAGGTGGTGCGGACCACCGGTCTCACCCGTCCGACCGTGCACCGCATCATTCACGTGCTGATCGAGGAAGGCATCGTCGAGCGGCACGAGCGCACCAGCCGCTACGCGATCGGCAACCAGGTGCCGGAGCTCGCGCTGGCGCGTCCCCGGCCGTCGCGGCTGCTGATCGCCGCCAATCCCTCGCTGCAACGCGCATCCGCCGCGATCGGCGACACGCTGTTCCTGACGGTGCGCACCGGCAACGACACGCTGTGCGTCGACCGCCGGATCGGAATCTATCCGATCCAGGTGCTGTCGATCGAGGTCGGCGCGCGCCGGCCGCTCGGCGTCTCCAGCGCGGGCGTCGCCATCCTCGCCGCGATGCCGGCGCAGGAGGCGCGAAAAATCGTCGCGGCCAACGAGAAGCGGTTCGAGGCCTACCGGACCGATGTCGCAACGGTGCTCGGCGAGGTCACCGCCGCGCGACGGCTGGGATACGGCATGAGAGAGATCGGCCTCGTGCAGGGCACCAAATCGATCTCGACCTGGATCAAGACCCCGGACGGGCAGCCCGCCGCGGCGATGACCGTCTCCGCCGTTCGCACGAGGCTCGGGCCAAGGCGCGAGCAGGAGGTTGCGGAGATTTTGCTGCGAGAGGCGCGGATCATCGAGCAGGCGATCGGGGGTTAGCTTCACCTCTCCCGCGTGCAGCGCGAGCCCGCATACGGCCATCCTTCGAGACGCCCGCTTTGCGGGCTCCTCAGGATGAGGACTGAGTGCGTGGCAGCAATTTTCACAGGCAAAGCTGCCGCTCAGCCTCATCCTGAGGAGACCGCGGAGCGGTCGTCTCGAAGGACGAGGCGCTCGCTCAGGCCCCGCCAAGCTCACATGCGATAGCTCTGCCGCAAGCAAGCAGCGCACTGTCATCGCACTGTCAATGGCTGACTTCGCACACGTTTTTATGGCACAACGGCCACCCTTACCGACCGACCAACGAGGCCACGCATGCCCGCGCCAAAACCGCCTGCCTTCGAGACCCTGAGCCTGCATGCGGGCCAGCATCCGGATCCCACGACCGGCGCCCGGGCGGTGCCGATCTACCAGACCACGTCCTACGTGTTCCAGGATTCCGACCACGCCGCCGCGCTGTTCAACCTGGAGCGCGCCGGCCACATCTATACGCGCATCTCCAATCCGACCACCGGCGTGCTGGAGGAGCGGCTCGCGGCGCTGGAGGGCGGCGTCGGCGCGATCTGCACGGCGAGCGGCCAGGCCGCAATGCATCTGGCCATCGCAACGCTGCTCAGTGCCGGCGACCATATCGTGGCGTCGAGCTCGCTCTACGGCGGCACCATCAACCTCTTGGCACACACGCTGCCGCGCTTCGGCATCACCACGACGTTCGTCAAGCCGCGCGACCTCGACGCGTTCCGCGCCGCGATCAAGCCGAACACGAAACTGGTGATCGGCGAGACCATCGGCAATCCCGGCCTCGAGGTGCTCGACATTCCCAAGGTCGCGGCGATCGCGCATAAGGCAAAGATTCCGCTGCTGATCGACAACACTTTTGCCACGCCCTATCTCAGCCGCCCGATCGAGCTGGGCGCCGACATCGTGATGCATTCGGCGACCAAATGGATTGGCGGCCATGGCATCGCGATTGGCGGCGCCATCGTCGACGGCGGGCGGTTCGACTGGCGCGCCTCCGGCAAATTCGGCGTGCTGACCGAGCCCTATGGCGGCTATCACGGCATCGTCTTCGACGAGCAGTTCGGCACCGCCGCCTTCATCATGCGCGCACGCACCGAGGGCTTGCGCGATTTCGGCGCCTGCCTGTCGCCGACCAATGCGTTCCAGCTTCTGCAAGGCGTCGAGACGCTGGGCGTGCGCATGGACCGCCACATGCAGAACACGTACGCCGTGCTGGAGGCGCTGAAGGCCAACAAGGCCGTCGACTGGGTGCTGCATCCCTCGCTCGAGGACCACACGGACTATCAGCTCGTCAAGACGCTGCTGCCGCGTGGTGCGGGCTCGATCATCTCCTTTGGCATCAAGGGCGGCAGGCCCGCCGGGCGCAAGTTCATCGAGACGCTGCGCATGATCAGCCATCTCGCCAATGTCGGCGATGCCAAGACGCTGGTGATCCACCCTGCCTCGACCACGCATCAGCAGATGGACGCCGAACAGCTCAAGGCGGCCGGCATCGGCGAGGAGCTGGTGCGGCTCTCGGTCGGCATCGAGACGGCCACCGACATCATCGACGACCTCAACCAAGCGCTGCGCATCTCGCAAAAGGCCTGACACCATGAAGCTTTCCGTCAACGGCACCGATGTGTTTGTCGCAACCGGCGGCCGCGACTTCGACAAGTCGCTGCCCGCGGTGGTCTTCATCCACGGCGCCGGCTTCGATCATTCGACCTGGGCGCTGCATACGCGCTGGTTCGCCCATCACGGCTTTTCCGTGCTCGCGCCCGACCTGCCCGGCCACGGCCGCTCGGCAGGCCCCTCGCTTGGCAGCATTGCAGAGATGGCCGACTGGACCGCGGCGCTGCTCGATGCGGCCGGAGCTGCGAAGGCGCATCTGATCGGCCACTCCATGGGATCGTTGATCTCGCTGGAGACCGCCGCGCGGCACCCCGACAAGGTGTCCGCGCTCAGCCTGATCGGCACTGCCGCGACCATGACGGTCGGCCCGGATCTGTTGAAGGCTGCCGAGGCCAACTCGCAGGATGCCAACGACATGGTCGCGATCTGGGGCCTCGGCTTCAATGCCGAGCTCGGCGGCAGCCTCGCGCCGGGTCTGTGGATGCATGGCGGCGCGCAGGCGGTGCTGAAGGCCTGCGAGCCTGGCGTGCTGTTTAGGGATCTGTCGGCCTGCAATGCCTACGCGAACGCGCTTGCCGCCGCGGCGAGCGTGAAGGTACCGACGACGCTCATTCTCGGCGAGCGGGACATGATGACACCGGCGAAGGCCGGCAAGGCGCTTGCGGCCGCGATCCCGCATGCGAAGACCGTCGTGGTGCCCGGCGCCGGCCACATGATCATGGCCGAGCGCCCCGACGAGTTGCTGGCGGCGCTGAGGAACTAAGCGGATCGATCTCCTGCCTTGCGCGTTGCGGTCAGACATCCCTCTGTCTCAAGAAGGGGAACTCGACCCATGCCAAGACAGGAAGTCATTCGTAAAGCGAAGCAGGACAAGCGCGCCGGCAAGTCGGCCAGCACGCAGGCCGGCGAATTCGTCAAAGACGAGATCGACAGGATCCGGAAAGGAAAGCACGGCGCGCGCTCGACCAAGCAGGCGATCGCCATCGGTCTCTCCGAGGCGCGTCGCGCCGGCGTCGATCTTCCGCCACCGCGCAAGGGACGCACCAAGAAGGCGACGCGCCGCAGCGCCAAATACGCTTACGAGGTCGGCCAGGGCAAACGCACGCCAAAGCGTCGGCCGAAAGTGTCGCGCGCCGTCGAAGGCGTGTTGAAGAAGGAGCCGCGGTCGACCGCATCGCGCGGCGCGCTGTCGAAGCAGGCCAAGCGGGCCGCACGCCGCCGAACCGCAGCGTCCCGCTCGGCCGCCGCGCGGAAAGCGAGCCAAACCAAGGGATCGAAGGTCCGCTCCGCCGCCGCAACGAAGGCGGCACGCACCCGGGCGCGCCGCCGGAGTTGATCAGTCGCACAGGCTTCAGGAGCCCGGCGTCCACTTCCAGACGATGTCGGAGACATTGACCGGCTTCGGGATCAGACCGAGCTTTGCGAAACGATCGGCGACCGCCTGCTGGCTTGCGATAATTTCTGAATCCAGCGGCACGACGCGGAAATTCGAGCGATCCACGAAACGCCTGACGGCCTCGATGTCGACGCCGGTCGCGTCTGCCTGCGCTTTGGCGACGTCCTCGTGGTGCTGGTTGGCCCAGACGCCTTCGGACGCGAAGGTCGTGTTGAGCTTCGCGACCAGCGCCGGATATTTTTCCACGAAGTCCGTGTTGGCGATGTAGAACGCGTTCGGCTTGTGCACGTCCTTGTCGAAGGCGATGACGCGGGCGCTCTCCTTCAACTCGGCGAGCGCCAGATACGGATCCCAGATCGACCAGGCATCGACCGAGCCCTTGACGAAGGCGGCCGTCGCATCCGCAGGCGCAAGCGGCGCCGGCGTGATGTCGGACCAGGACAGGGCGGCCTTTTCGAGCGCCGCGACCAGGAGATTATGCGCGCTCGATCCCTTGCCGAAGGCGACGCGCTTGCCCTTGAGATCAGCCAGCGTCTTGATGGCTGAGTCCTTCGGCACGATGATCGCCTGGGTGTTGCCGTCGGATTTCACCGCGGCGACGTAGCGGATCTTGGCGTCGCCGGCCTGCGCGAAGATCGGCGGGGAGTCGCCGACATAGCCGAAATCGACGCTGCCGACATTGATGGCCTCCAGCAGCGGCGGACCGAACTGGAAATCGACCCACTTGATCTCGATGCCCAGTGGCTTGAAGGCGTTCTCGAGCGTCTGGCGCTGACGCACCGCCGGGAAGAAACCGCCCTTCTGCGTGCCGATGCGGATTTCCGCCGGCTTGTCCTCGGCGTGCGCGGGTGCAGCCAGGGCCGTAGCGAGCAGGAGCGTCGTTGCAAGGATGTGTCGTCGGCTAATCATATCGCGGTCCTTTCACTGGGGTCAGTTGGCGAAGAGTTGCGAGCTCGCGCGGCGGCTACGCTCGGAGAACACGGCACGGGCGGCGCGCTCGGCCTCGCGGGCCGAACGGAACTGGCGGCCTTCGAGGCTGTCGAACAGGCGCTCGGAGGAGAAGAAGCGGAAGCCGCGCTCATCCCTCGTGATGATGCCGGCGGCGCGATCGTGGATCTCGATGATGTAGGCGTTGGACTGGGTATGGGACATGACTGCTCGTTCGCCGGAATTCGGCGTTCCTGTCTTTGGATTTTCGGTGTGAGATGCTGCTAGGAGACCGTCAGCAACAACAACAGGCGCCCGTTGCCGCCGAGAAACAGCGCCGCGTCATGCATGCCTGCATGTCGTTCTGACTGCGCTGGTGGTCGGTTCTCATGGTGCGGCTTGGGCTCAAGGAGCAGTTTCGATGCTGCGAATATCGAGCGGTTGGCCCGATTGGTCAATGAAATGGCTATCCATATTTGCGACCGCTGCGCTTGGGCGCTTCTCCCGCCGCAAGCACTGACAGACGGATTCATCTCGCGATGAGTTCAACGCGCGCGAGCCGCGGAGCCGTAGGGTGGGCAAAGCGAAGCGTGCCCACCATTTGCGTGTGATTGGTGAGACTTCGTGGGCACGGCGCAAGTGCGCCTTTGCCCACCCTACGATTCCGGACTCGCGCAGATCCCTCACCCGTCTCGCCGCTTTGCGGCGAGCCCTCCCACAAGGAGAGAGGGTAAGAAAGATCACCACATCGTCGCGGCAGCCCGCTCCGGCCAGATGCGGTCGTACTCCGCGCCGCCGACCTTGTTCTGGCTCATCTCGGCGAGGATCTGACCGGGCGTCGGCAGCGTCTTGGGATCGACGCGCTTGTCGGGATTCCAGAGATCGGAGCGGACGATGGCGCGGGCGCACTGGAAATAGATTTCCTCGACGTTCATCACCATCACGCTGCGCGGCGCCTTGCCCTCGACCTTGAACGAGGCCAGCAGTTCCGGATCGACCGAGAGATGCGCGCGGCCGTTGGCGCGGACGGCGTTGCCGGAGCCGGGGATCAGGAACATCAGCGAGACCCTGGGGTCGCGCACGATGTTGCGCAGGGAATCGACCCGGTTGTTGCCGCGGCGGTCCGGCAGCATCAGCGTCTTGGGATCGTGGATACGGACGAAGCCGGGCAGATCGCCGCGCGGCGAGCAGTCGATGCCCTCCGGCCCGATGGTGGCGAGCGCGGCGAACGGCGCCTTCTCGATGAAGATGCGGTAGAGCGGGGTGACGTGGTCGGCGACTTTCACGGTCGAGGCGTCACCAACGGTACCGTAGATGGCTTCGAGCTGTTCGACCGTTTCGATCACCGTCATTCCACTCTCTCCTGGTTGCGCCGGCTATTCGTGCCAGCCTTCATTCCTGATCACGCGCACGAGCTGGCGGCTGTGATAGTCCGCGCTGCCGGCATTGAGGATGGTGACATCGGCCTGCGCCGACGCGTTATCGACACTGCGCGACAGCCGCTCCGCGATATTGCCGTCGCTGTGCCGGGCGCGCGCGGCGAGCCGCTGCGCCAGCACGTCCGGCGGTGCCGTGATCGCAACCACCACGACATTGGCATAGGCCTGGCGCAGCGCGGCAATCACGGTGCGCGAGACATTCGCGACGACCGCACGACCCGCGCGGATGTCATCGTTGATCTCGAGCGGCAACGCATAGGCGTGTCCATGTGCCTCCCAGTGCACGGCGAAATCGCCGTGCTCACGTGCGCGGTGGAAGTCGTCGGGGCTCACCGCGATATTGTCCTCATCGGCGGAGGAGGCGCGCGTCACGATACGGCGCGGGAAGACGATGTCGGAATCGTCGCTGCAGGCCGCCTGCGCCAGCCGCAACAGCGTGTCCTTGCCGGCGCCGCTGGGACCGACCACGAGCACGAGCCGGCCGGGGCCGATCGCACCCGCCTCGCCTTCGGCCGTGGTCACGGTCTCGCTCATGCGACGCGCTGTCCCTCGCGCCAGACGCTGCGGACCACGGGAACGTGGCCGGCAACATGCACGCGGATCAGGTCGGCGCGCTTGCCGGTCGCGACCTCGCCGCGGTCGGTGAGGCCGACCGCCTCGGCGGGCGCCTTCGTGACGGTGCGAACCGCAGCCGGAAGGCTGATCGCCGGCACATGCTCGGGCAATTGCAGTGCCGCCATGAGCAGGCTGGACGGAATGTAGTCCGACGACAGGATGTCGAGCAGGCCTTCGCGGGCGAGGTCGACCGCGGCGATGTTGCCGGAGTGCGAGCCGCCACGCACGACGTTCGGCGCGCCCATCAGGATGTCGATGCCGGCCTGGTGCAGGCCGCGCGCGGCTTCCAGTGTGGTCGGAAACTCAGCGACCGAGACGCGATCGCGTACGGCATCCGCGACGTTCTCCTCGGTGGTGTCGTCGTGGCTCGCCAGCGGGATCTTGTACTCATGCGCCAGCGCCACGATCTCGCGCATGTTGGCCGCTGCATAGAGTCTCTGATATTCGAAGCGCTTTGCGAACAGCTCGTCGAGCTCGGCATCAGTCTTGCCGCCGCCCTTGCCGCGATAATAGTCGCGCAGCTTGACCTCGTCGCGGAACTGGCGCTGGCCGGGCGTGTGGTCCATCAGCGACATCAGCTTGACGTCGGGACGGTCGATCAACTCCTTGGCCTCCTCGACCACGCTCGGCATCGGGATCTCGCAGCGCAGATGCAGGAAGTGGTCGGCGCGCAGCAGGCTGGCCTCGCGCGCGGTGGTGATGGCGGCGGCGAGCACGCCGGCGCGGCCATCGACCTCCTCCGCGCCGTCCTCGCGCCAGACCCGGAGCGAATCGAACACGGTGGTGATGCCTGATGTGGCGAGCTGGCCATCGTAGGAAATGACGGCGGCGACCGGATTCCAGAACACTTTTGGCCGCGGCACGTAATGCGCTTCGAGATGGTCGGTGTGGAGCTCGATCAGGCCGGGCATGATCAAATCGCCGCCGGCATCCTCGGCGCCCGCCGGCGCAGTCCCGTCACCGATCTCGGCGATGCGTCCGTCGGCAAGAGCGAGCCAGCCCTGCTCGATCACCCGGTCAGCCAGCACGATCCTGGCGTTGGCGATCACTGTGTCCTTCGGCTTCATTTCCATGTCCTTCAGGCGGCGGCAAAGCTGGTGACGTCGACGATGCGGTCGGCAATCAGATGACGGATTTCGTCGTCATGGACAATGGCCACCATGGCAACGCCCTGGCGCTTTTTCTCGGCGACCAGGTCGACCACGACGGCGCGGTTGGCTGCATCGAGCGAGGCGGTCGGCTCGTCGAGCAGGAGGATCGGCAGGTCCGAGATGAAGCCGCGCGCGATGTTCACGCGCTGCTGCTCGCCGCCGGAGAAGGTGGCGGGCGGAAGCTGCCAGAGCCGCTCGGGGATGTTGAGACGGTGCAACAGGCTGCCTGCACGCTGCTGCGCATCGGCCCGGCTCATGCCATTGACGATCAGCGGCTCGGCGACGACATCGATGGTCGCAACGCGCGGCACCGCGCGCAGGAACTGGCTGACATAGCCAATGGTGGAACGGCGGATGTTAAGCACCTGCCGCGGCTCGGCGGTGGCGAGATCGACCACCGCGCCGCGATGGCGGATGCCGATGCGGCCGCTATCACAGCGATAATTGCCGAAGATCATCTTCAGGATCGACGATTTGCCGGCACCTGATGGGCCGGAGAGCACGACGCATTCGCCGGGGTTGACGTGGAAGGTCACCCCGCTGACGACGGGCAATTCGATGCCGCCTTGCAGGTGCATCGTAAAGGTCTTTTGCGCATCGGCGACGTCGATCATGGCGGTCATCGGAAAACTCATGGCGGCAGAATCGAGGAGACGAGGAGCTGGGTATAGGGCTCGCGGGGATCGTCGAGCACCTGGTCGGTGAGGCCGGTCTCGATGACGCGGCCGCCTTTCATCACCATGACGCGGTGTGACAACAGGCGCGCGACCGCGAGATCGTGGGTGACGATGATGACGGCGAGGTTCAGCTCGGCGACGAGGCTGCGCAAGAGGTCGAGCAGGCGCGCCTGAACCGATACGTCAAGTCCGCCGGTCGGCTCGTCCATGAACACCAGCCGCGGCTCGGTGACGAGGTTGCGGGCGATCTGAAGACGCTGGCGCATGCCGCCGGAATAGGTGCGCGGCGCATCGTCGATGCGCGCTGTGTCGATCTCGACGCGGGTGAGCCAGTCGGACGCGGTGTCGCGGATGCGGCCGTAGTGATTCCACCCGACCGCCATCAGCCGCTCGCCGACATTGGCGCCGGCGGAGACCGCCATGCGCAGGCCCTGCGCGGGATCCTGATGCACAAAGCCCCAGTCGGTGCGGAACAGGAAGCGTCGCTCGGCCTCGCCCAGCGTCGCGAGATCGCGGGTGACGCCGTCGCGCATCCGGTAGGACACACGCCCCGCGCTCGGCGCGAGCTGGCCCGACAGCATCTGCAGCAGCGTCGACTTGCCCGAGCCGGATTCGCCGACGATCGCCAGCACCTCGCCGGGATAGAGCGAGAACGACACGTCGCGGCAGGCGGCGATGCGGCCGAAAGACTTGCTGAGGGATTTTGCGACCAGCAGCGGCTCGTCGTTGTCGAGCATGTCGGGATCAGCCATTCGAGGCCTCCGCCTTCTCCTTGTAGGGAGCAGCACTGAGGCTGCCGTGATGACCGGCGGCCTGGCGGCCCTCGCAATAGTCGGTGTCCGAGCAGACGAACATGCGCCCGGCCTTGTCGTCGGTGACGATCTCGTCGAGGTAGGAGTTTTCCGCGCCGCACAGCGCGCAGGGCGCGTTGAAGCGGTAGGGTTCGAAGGGGTGATCCTCGAAATCGAGCGACACCACCTGGGTGTAAGGCGGAATCGCATAGATGCGCTTCTCGCGGCCGGCGCCGAACAATTGCAGCGCCGGGCAATTGTCCATCTTGGGATTGTCGAATTTCGGCGTCGGCGACGGATCCATCACGTAGCGCGCGTTGACCTTCACAGGATAGGCGTAGGCTGTGGCGATGTGGCCGAAGCGGGCGATGTCCTCATAGAGCTTCACATGCATCAGGCCGTATTCGGCGAGCGCATGCATGCGCCGCGTCTCGGTCTCGCGCGGCTCCAGGAAGCGCAGCGGCTCCGGGATCGGCACCTGATAGACCAGCACCTGATTCGCGTGCAGCGCCGTCTCCGGGATGCGGTGACGGGTCTGGATCACCGTTGCCTCGTCCGTCGCGGTCGTCGTGGCGACGCCGGCGGTTTTGGCGAAGAATTTGCGGATCGAGATTGCGTTGGTGGTGTCGTCAGAACCCTGGTCGATCACCTTCAGCACGTCCTGGGGCCCCAGGATCGCAGCGGTGACCTGCACGCCGCCGGTGCCCCAGCCATAGGGCATCGGCATCTCGCGGCTGGCGAACGGCACCTGATAGCCGGGGATCGCGATGGCTTTCAGGATCGCTCGGCGGATCATCCGCTTGGTCTGCTCGTCGAGATAGGCAAAGTTGTAGGCGGGCGCGTTCATTCCGCGGCCTCCTTCATGGCATCAGGCGCATTGGCATCGGCGAATTCCTTGCGCAGCTTGCGCAAGAGGCCGAGCTCGGACTGGAAGTCGACATAATGCGGCAACTTCAGGTGCTCGACGAAGCCGGTGGCCTGAACGTTGTCCGAATGCGACATCACGAATTCTTCATCTTGCGCCGGGGCCAGCGCCTCCTCGCCAAGCTCACGGGCGCGCAGCGCGCGATCGACCAGTGCCATCGACATGGTCTTGCGTTCGCTCTGGCCGAAGGCGAGGCCATAGCCGCGGGTGAAGCACGGCGCTTCGGTCGCCGAGCCCTTGAACTGGTTGACCATCTGGCATTCGGTCAGCTCGATCGCGCCGAGCGGCACGGCAAAGCCGACGTCCTCCGCGGAGAACTCGACCTCGACCTCGCCGAAGCGGATCTCTCCGACAAAGGGATGATTGCGACCATAGCCGCGCTGGGTGGAATAGCCCATCGCGAGGAGAAAACCTTCGTCACCGCGCGCAAGGTTTTGCAGGCGCAGGTCGCGGTCGGCCGGAAAATTCAGCGGCTCGCGCGTGAGATCGCCGACGCTGGCACCCTCTTCGGCTTCCGGAGAGGATTCAATCAGCCCGTCACGCCCCAGAATGTCGGTGACGCGCGGGGTCGGCGCGGTCGAGGCTTCGGCCGTCGACGGCGTCTCCGGCACAAAACCTTCCGCGAGCGAGGGATCGAACAGGCGATGGGTGTAGTCGAAGGTCGGCCCAAGGATCTGGCCGCCGGGAATGTCCTTGAAGGTCGCCGACACTCGCCGCTGCACCCGCATAGCGCCGGTGTCGACCGGCTCGCTGGTGCCGAAGCGCGGCAGGGTGGCACGGAAGGCGCGGACCAGGAAAATCGCCTCGATCAAATCGCCGCGCGCCTGCTTGATCGCGAGCGCCGCAAGCTCTCGGTCATAGAGCGAGCCTTCGCTCATGACGCGGTCGACGGCAAGCCCGAGCTGCTCCGAGATCTGGTCGAGCGTAACTTCCGCAACGCTCTGGTCACCGCGCCGCGCATTGGCAAGCAGGCGATGGGCGTTCTCGATGGCGCGTTCGCCGCCTTTGACTGCGACATACATGCTTCTAGCTTCCCTTGCTCACGACGCACGTGGTGCGCGGGATCGCGACCACGGCGTCATCGGCGACCAGCACCACATCGATGCCGCGCGGAAACAGTGCCTCGTTCATACGCAGGCGCTCGGACAGATCGAAAGGCTTGATCGACGCCTGCAGCGTCGCGACGCCGTCGATGCCGGGGCCGCGCAGCTCGAAGCCAGGCCCCGCGTCCAGGCTTTCGACCTGAATGATCACCGTGGTCGAACGGTCCGGATACTCGCTGGTACCGAGCGCGAAGCGCTCGAGCGAAGGCAGTGCACTACCGTCGCTGATGAGCGCGAATGACGCGATCGAGGAGTCCTGCACAACCGGCGCGCCGGTGTGGAACTTCAGCCACTTGGTCACGTCAGAGCTTTCCGCCATCCGCGCATCGAGCCAGAGCGGCGTGTCATGGTCGAACAGCGTCAGTGCGATCGCCGCGGTGCCGCGCATCATCATTCCGGGCGCTCCCGCCATCGGCACGATGCGCTGGACCGAGCCCGGCCGCGCCATCGCGTCCATCACCGAGCGAAAGGTCGATTGCGCCGACAGCACCTTGTCGGCGAAACCCGGCGGCAATTCCGCAATCGTGGTCATGATCTCACCCCTCACCGCGCACCATGGTGTAGAAATCAACCTTCGTCGCGGCGGTCTCTTCCGCCGCCCGCTTCCGCCTGACCATAAGCTGCTCGCGCAACGGCGCGATAACGCTGCGCTCGACCAGCCCGCCGAAATCGCGGGACTGCACCAGCGCATCGCACAGCGCGATCAGCCGCGCCTTCTCGCCGTTGCGCCCGAGCGTGTAGCCGAAACCGACCTCGCCGCTCGCGAGCCTCACCGCCGCACGCGACACCGTGGCTTCGCCGAGATTGAAGGGCGCGCCGTCTCCGCCGACCCGGCCGCGCAGCATCACGAGCCCGTTCTCCGGCGAACGCAGATCCTGATGAGCCGGCAGGGCGAGATCGCGGAGGCGAGCGGCGATCTCGCCCGCCTCCGCGTGCGCCAGCACGGCCATCGCGGCCTTGCGCTGGGCTTGCTGGGTATCGTGCTGGGTCACCTAATCCACCGAGCTTTTGACAGAACTTGTCGAATCCAAGTTGTCTATGATAATAGACAACTTCATACGGACGCGCCATGACTGTTTCGTGACAATGATGTGATTTTCGGGCTAGGCTGACCGACGACATGAGCATGCAGGACACAGCCTCTTCGGGCGTCGCTTTGTGGCGCCTCGTCGCCGACGGCATCGAGCGCGGCATCGCCGACGGCCGCTTTGCCGCCGGCGACAAGCTGCCGGGCGAGATGGAGATCGCCGAAACCTATCGCGTGAACCGCCACACCGTGCGGCGCGCGCTGGCAGCCCTTGCCGAGCGCGGCATCGTGCGCGCCGAACGCGGCAGCGGAACCTATGTCGAGGCGCAGAAGCTCGCTTATCCCTTGCGCTCGCGCACGCGCTTCTCCGAGATCGTCGGCGCCGAGGGTCGCGAGCCGCATGGCCGGTTGATCGAGGCGACCGACGACGTCGCGACGCGCGAGCTCGCCCGCGAGCTGGGATTGAAGACCGGCGCGCCCCTGGCGCGGATCGAGGCGATTCGGCTTGCCGACCGCACGCCGATCTGCGTTTCCACCACGTGGCTGTCGGCGGAACTGTTTCCGGGCGCAGGCGAGGTGTTCGCCGCAACGCGCTCGATGACGAAACTGCTCGAACATTACGGCGTGCGCGACTATCGCCGCGGCGCGACCCGCATCACCGCCGGCATCGTCGATGCCACCGATGCCGCGCGGCTGGATCTTCCGCTCGGACGGCCGATCCTGGTGGTCGATGCCACCGACCACGATCTCGCCGGCAAGCCGCTGGTGACGAAGCATTCGCGGTTTGCCGCGGAGCGGGTGGAGTTTTTGGTGGAGTCGTAGGGGCCTTCTCTCTCCACGAAACCGGAGCCGTAGGATGGGCAAAGGCGCACTTCGCGCCGTGCCCACGATTTTTTTCGATCGTTAAGAGTGGTGGGCACGCTTTCGCTTTGCCCACCCTACCGCACCTGTGATCAGGCCACAGCCCTACGCCCGATAATCGCAAAGCGCAGCTTGCCCGAGATGAAATCGATCGCGGCCACCGCGACCAGGATCATCAGGATCAGGAACGAGACCCTCTGCCATTCCAGCACGCGGATCTGCTCGGCGAGCTGGAGGCCGATGCCGCCGGCGCCGACGATGCCGATGATGGTGGCCGAGCGGGTGTTGGACTCGATGAAATAGAGCACCTGGCCGGCGATAACGGGCAGGACCTGCGGCAACAGGCCGAAGCGGATCTCGTGCAGCGCGCTGCCGCCGGAGGCGCGGATGCCTTCGACCTGCTTCTGGTCGGCGCCCTCGATCGCCTCCGAGAACAGCTTGCCGAAGGCGCCGAAGTCCGACACGGCGATGGCGAGCACGCCGGCGAACGGGCCGAGGCCGACCACGTTGATCCATACCAGCGCCCAAATCAGCGTGTCGACGCCGCGGATCGAATCGAGGAATCGTCGCACGGGAAAGCGCACGATCTGCGAGGGGATGACGTTGCGTGCGGCCAGCAGGCTCACCGGGAGTGCGAACACCGCCGCCAGCGTGGTGCCGAGCAGCGCGATCGAGAGCGTTTCGCCGAGCGCCTTCAGATAGACCGGCAGCGAGGAGCCGGGATCCGGCGGGATCATCATCAGGCTGATCCAACCGAGCTGGCTGAGGCCGGCGAAGAACCGCGACGGCGAGAAGTCGAGATCGACGAGGCCGTAAGTGAGGATCGCGAACGCCGCGACGATCATCGCCGGGGTCGCGAGCCGCGCCGAGGCGGGCCCGTCGAACACGTCGGGGTAGCGCGCGCGCATCTCGCGCGGATCGACCTCCCGTGGCGTCACGTCCGCGCCTCCTTGCCGAACAGGCGGCCACGCAGCCAGCCCGTCGTGATGTCGATGATGAAGACCGTGACGACGATGGTGAGC
Organism: Bradyrhizobium liaoningense; assembly: GCF_018130825.1. Classification (GTDB taxonomy): domain Bacteria; phylum Pseudomonadota; class Alphaproteobacteria; order Rhizobiales; family Xanthobacteraceae; genus Bradyrhizobium; species Bradyrhizobium liaoningense_B. Next base: position 888,650 of record NZ_JAFCJS010000003.1, read on the forward strand.
AGGATGGCGCTGACGTCGGAGTAGTAGAACTTGCGGATGGCGACGACGAGCTCCTGGCCGATGCCGCCGGCGCCGACAAAACCCATGACGGACGCTTCGCGGACATTGATCTCGAAGCGCAACAGGGCGTAGCTGGCATAACCGGCGGTGACCTGCGGCACGATGGCAAAGCGCATGCAGGACAGCCAGCTCGCGCCGGTCGAACGGATGCCTTCGACCGGCTTCATGTCGGCATTCTCGACGATCTCCGAGAACAGCTTGCCAAGCGCGCCGGTGGAGTGGATCGCGATTGCGAGCACGCCGGCCATCGGCCCGAGCCCGAACGCGATCACGAAGATCAGCGCGAAGACGATGCCGGGAACGGTGCGGGCGAATTCGAGCAGGCGCCGTACCGTGAAGCGCAGCCAGGGTGACGGCGAGGTGTTTTCAGCCGCGAAGAAGTTGAGGGCGAAGGCGAAGGTCGCGCCGATCAACGTGCCGACATAGCTGATGAGCAGGGTCTCGCCCAGCATCTTCAGCCATTTCTTCCAGCCCCACAGCCACTCGCCGACATCGGTCCAGACCCGCTGGCCGCTGTCGAGCGTGAGGATGCGGTCGAAATAGCTGATGAAGTTGCCGAAATAGGTGAACAGCGTGCGCAGGTTCACTTCCGCGCCGACGGCCGCGAGCGCCAGCGCTGCGGCAAAGACCGCCATACCCAACAGGAGACGGAGGCGCCTGCGCGCCACCGCCTCGCGATAGGCAGCATTGAGCACGGCGAGCTGCTGCTCGGGGAGGATCGAAACCGCTGTCGTCATCGGTCGAGGAGGGTCCGGTCAAAGAAAGAGCCGGGTCCAGGGACCCGGCTCCAGTGCATCGTCCCTAAAACTCAGGACGCCTTCTTCTTACGCAATGCATCGACGAACTTGATCAGCTCGATCGTGCCATCCCAGTCCTTGGTGGTGGCGGGATGGAAGCCCTTCTTCTGGCCGTCGGAGAGACGGTCGAACGCGGCCTTGTCCTTGGCCGGCGCGTCGAAGAACGCCTTGGCGATGGCGGCCTTGGCGTCTTCCGGCAGGTCCGCGTTGTAGGCATAGGGGCCGTTGATGATCGGCGCCGACTTGTGGATGATCCGGAAATCGTCCTTCTTCATCGCCGAGCCGTCGGCGTTCTTCAACATGCCCTTGGTCAGCATCTGCGCCAGCGTGGAATCGTCGTCGCTGGTCCACTGGTTGGCGGCGACATCGACCGTGCCCTGCGCCAGGGCGAGCATCGCGTTCTCGTGGCTGCCGGTGAACACGACCTTGCTGAAATAGCCGTCGGCATCCGGGATGCCCATCTTGTCGAGCTCGAAGCGCGGCACGTTGTTGCCGGAGGTCGAGTTCGGGTCGACGAGGCCGAGGTTCTTGCCCTTGAGGTCGTCGATCTTCTTGTAGGCGCTGCTCGCCTTGACGAAGAACACCGAGTAGTAGCCGGTCGAGCCGTCGGCGTTGATGTCGTTGGCGAAGGCGTCGGTCTTGACACCGGTCAGGCGGGCGCGGGCGAACGAGGCGGAGCCATAGCTGGCGATCTGGATGTTGCCGGCGCGCTGGCCCTCGATGACGGCGGCATAGTCGTTGGCGATGCGCAGCGTGACCTTCACGCCGAGCTCCTTGGAAAGATAGCTCACGAACGGCGCCCAGCGCTCAGTGACACCCGAGGCGTTTTCGGCCGGAACGACCGCTAAGGTCAGTTCGGGATACTTTGCCTTCCAGTCCTCGGCGGAAGCCGAAGCGGTGAAGGCGAGCGCGGCAGCGCCGGCAAGGATTAATCTGCGAGTGATCATGATACCCTCTTCATCGGTTGGGGTCGGTTGACGCAAAACTGGCAACTGGTGCGACGCGGCTCAGGCGGCCGCGGCGGTTCCGAGCGCCGGCACGCCCTCGGGCGCCGAGACAGGCACGCCACCCATGACGTCGGCGGCTTCGAGGTCGTAGAGCTCACGCGCGACATGATCGGTCAGTGCGGACGGTGCGCCGTCGAACACCACCCGGCCGGCGGCCATGCCGATCAGGCGGTCGCAATAGCTGCGGGCGAGATCGAGCGAGTGCAGGTTGCAGAGCACGGTGATGCCGAAGTGCTTGTTGATGCGCAAAAGCGCATCCATCACGATCTTGGTGTTGCGCGGGTCGAGCGAGGCGATCGGCTCGTCGGCGAGGATGATGTCGGGCTGCTGCACCAGCGCGCGGGCGATCGCGACGCGCTGCTGCTGGCCGCCGGAGAGCTGGTCGGCGCGCTGGGCAGCGAGCGCGGCAATGTCGAACTGCTCGAGCGCGGACATTGCCAGCGCCTTGTCCTGCTCTGGCCATATCTGCGACAGCGAGCGCCAGGCCGGCATGGTGGCAAGGCGCCCCATCAGGACGTTAGTGAGAACGTCGAGCCGGCCGACCAGATTGAACTGCTGGAAGATCATCGCCGAGCGGGCGCGCCACTGCCGCAATTCCTTGCCGCGCAGCGCGGTGACGTCGGTGCCGTCGAACAGGATGCGTCCCTCAGTCGGCGTCACCAGGCGGTTGATGGTCCGGAGCAGCGTCGACTTGCCGGCACCGGATCGTCCGATCACACCGACGAATCCGCCGGGGGAGATTTGAAACGAAGCGTCGTCCACCGCGGCTTTTGCGCCAAAGCGGCACGTCAGACCTTCAACCACCAGCATGCAGGGCTCCAGAGTAGCTGGGACCCACCGCTAACGCCGGCGCTTAACACTTGTGTGACATGCGCATTGCGGTGCGGCGATCCTACACACCTCATCCCCTGTCATCGCCGCGTCATGACATTGTCATCGAGCCGCTCGAAGAGGATTGCCCGCCCTCGAACGTTCGGACGCAACATGGCCGGCAAGGTGCTTTCGGTCCAACCGACCATCGACGCTTCCTCGAAGCTCCATGAGACGAGGCTCGGTGCCTACACCGAGGTCGGCGCGCGCACCATCCTGCACGAGGTCACGATGGGCGATTACTCCTATGTCGTGAACGATTCGCAGATCACCTACACCACGATCGGAAAGTTCTGCTCGATCGCGGCGATGACGCGCATCAACCCCGGCAATCACCCGATGCACCGCGCGACGCAGGCGCATTTCACCTATCGCTCGAACGCCTACTTCCCAGGCGAGAGCGACGACGCCGAGTTCTTCGACTGGCGGCGCCGGCATCATGTTCATATCGGCCACGATGTCTGGATCGGCCATGGTGCGATGGTGCTGCCGGGCCGCAACATCGGCACTGGCGCGGTGATCGCGGCCGGCGCCATCGTCACCAAGGACGTGCCGGCCTACACCATCGTCGCCGGCAATCCGGCGCGGATCGTGCGGCGGCGGTTCTCGGAGGAGATCGCGGGACGGCTTGCAATGCTCGCCTGGTGGGACTGGGATCACGACAAATTGCGTGAAGCCCTGCCCCATTTCCGCAAGCTCGGGATTGAAGATTTCCTCGCCACGTATGAAGCACGGGCAGGCTCCCCTCGCAGCAGCAAGAAAAGCGCAATCGCGTGACAGACATTTTCCTTGAAGGCGGCCGGGCCCTGATCGGCACCGAGATCGTCGAAACTTCGCTTGTTGTCTCTGGTATCGATATTGCCGAGGTTGACGCCTCCCGCGGCTGCGCGCGGCTCGCGATCGATGCGCGCGATCTCCTGGTGCTGCCCGGCATCGTCGACCTGCACGGCGATGCCTTCGAGCGGCAGATGATGCCGCGCGCCGGCGTCGACTTCCCGATCGACGTCGCGCTCGCCGACAGCGACCGTCAGGCGATCGCCAACGGCATCACCACCGTGTTTCACGCCACGACCTGCTCGTGGGAGCCGGGCCTGCGCAGCGCCGACAACGCACGCGGCCTGATGGAGGCGATCGAGCGGCAGCGCCCGCAATTCACCGCCGACACCCGCTTCCATCTGCGCCACGAGACCTACAATCTCGACGCGGAGGCAGAGATCGCACAATGGCTCGGCGAAGGCCGCGTCGACCTGTTCGCCTTCAACGACCACATGGACGGCGTCGTGGCCGACATCTCCAATCCGCGCAAGCGCAACCGCATGGTGGAACGCACGGGACTATCGAGCGAGACGTTCGACCGGCTGGTCGAGCGCGTGGTCGCACGGGCCGCCGAGGTGCCGGCTTCGGTTTCGAGGCTCGCCGCCGCAGCCCGCGGAGCCGAAGTGCGCATGCTCTCGCATGACGATGCGACGCCGGCGATGCGCCAGGAGTTTCGCGAGCTCGGCGCTGACATCGCGGAGTTTCCGATCAACGAGGAAACGGCGCGCGCCGCGGCAAGCCATGGCGACGCCATCGTCTACGGCGCGCCGAACGTCGTGCGCGGCGGCAGCCACACCGGCTGGACCAGGGCGTCCGACATGATCGCAAAAGGGCTCTGCTCGGTGCTGGCGTCGGATTACTACTATCCCGCACAGCTGCTCGCCGCATTCCGCCTCGCCGCCGACGGCGTGCTGCCGCTGACCAAGGCCTGGGATCTGGTCTCGGCCGGCCCCGCACGCGCGACCGGCCTCTCCGATCGCGGCCAACTCGCGCAAGGACGCCGCGCCGACATTCTGCTGGTCGACGACAGCGTGCCGTTGCGGCCGCGAATCATCGCGGTGATCTCGGGCGGAAAGCTCGTGCATCTCACCGATGCGACGCGGCTGCTCGCAGCAATGGCTGCGCCGCGCGAGGCTGTCGCTGCGGCCTAAATTGGTTATGCTGAGGCGATGACAGGTTTTCCCCGCTACGCGATCTATTTTGCCGCAGGCGCCGACAGCGCCCTCTCCCGCTTCGGCGCCGCGCTGCTCGGCTACGACGCCTATACCGGCGACGAGTTGCCGTTTCCGCGAGAGGCGCTGCAAATTGCGTCGGACTGGCGCGAGGTCAGCGCCGATCCCCGCAAATACGGCTTTCACGCCACGCTGAAGGCACCGATGGCGCTGGCGTCTGGCAAGACCGAAGCCGAGCTGATGGCCGCCTGCGCGGCCTTCGCCGGCAAGGCGCGGCCCGTTCCGGTGATCCGCCCCGTCGTCGATGCCATCAGCGGCTTCATCGCCGTCATTCCGGCCGAGCCGATCGAAGCGCTGCAACAGCTCGCCGCCGATAGCGTCCGCGATTTCGACGCCTTCCGTGCGCCGCTCACGGCGGAAGACCGCGCGCGGCGCAAGCCGGAGAAGCTGAGCGAGCGACAGCGCGACTATCTCGACCGCTGGGGCTATCCTTACGTGATGGAAGAATTCCGCTTCCACATGACGCTGACAGGGCGATTGGAAGTGGAGCGGCGCGGGCCGATTCTGCAGATGCTGCGAGAGCGGTTTGCGGGGCTTCAGCTCGATGCGCTGACGGTCGACCGCATCGCGCTGTTCAGGCAGGATGATGCCAGGGCGCGCTTTCGCAGCATCGGCGAGTGGGCTTTGGCGCGGTAGATTTCAGCGCCAGCTCGCAAGATTGAAGGCGAGCGCCACCGCACCGACCAGAACGAGGCTGGCCGCCCAGACTGCATCGAGATTGAACCAGCTTCGCGAGACGAACTTCAATCCCAGATGGCGGTAAACCAGCCACGCCAGACCCCCGCCGGCGCCGACCATGGCGGTCACGTGCACCAGGGCCACCAGCACCGCCATCCCAAGACTTGCCTTCATCAGCGCGCCCGCGGCCTGATGGCCGGCATCGAGCTCGAAGGCCTGGCAGAGCCCGAGATAGATCGGCACGAGCATCAGGGCGGCGCCGTGAGCAATGGCGACGGCAAACGACCAGAGCGCCAATTGCGTCGGCGGAATTCGCGCCAGCGCGCGCGGATGGCGCCGGTCGATCAGCCGATAGACACCAAAGCCGATGACGAGAAGGCTCGCGACGATCTGGATCGGACGCTGCCACTCGGCCAGCACGAGCAGGAAAGCGAATGGCAGCAGCACGAGAAGCGTTGCCAGGAGATGCCCGGCCGCCAGAGCCCACAACGCGCGGAAGAGCGCGTGCGGGCTCTTGTCCAGAAGCCCGGCGGAAACGGCGAGCGGCCATCCCATTCCCGGATTGACGCCGTGATAGAGACCGCTCGCAACAAGCGCGAGCCAGAGCCAGCCAAGCGCCGGGCTCGCATGCGTCCCATCTAGACCGACGGGTAGCAAAAGGAGTCCGTCGAACAGTCGCCGCCCTCGAGCCTGATCTGGTGCGCACGATATCCGTCGGGGAAGCTCACGAAATAGTTCTTGTCGAGCTCGAGGCCGCCGTTGCGACCGACATTGGCCATGACTTCCACGCCCGGAACCCCGTCGGGATAGAACTGGTCGTCCCAGGTGGAATAGAGCGAATTGGTCCAGTACACGCGCCTGCCGTCGCGGCTGATCTCGACCATCTGCGGACCCGCCGCAAAGGCCTTGCCGTTCGGATGGGGCGTGCGGCGCGCGATGCCGCCGATATGGACGGAGCCCGCAAGCTTAGGCTTTCTGGGATCACTGACGTCGTACTGGCGCATTTCACCCGTGCCCCAGCACGAGACATAGAGAAACCGGTCATCCATCGACAGGTCGATGTCCGTCACCAGCGGCGGCACGGCGCCAAATCCCTGCAGCAGCGGCGGCAGCTTCTCCTTGGGCGCGGGTTCGGGAGGGATCGTCGCCGTCTTCTCGGCATGGAATTTTCCACCCTCGCGCCACCAGGTCCAGATCGATGCTTCGAGGTTGGTGGTGTCGACCACGACGCCGACGAAGCCGTACTCGCGAACCGGATCGTGCGCCGGCCGTACCTCCAGCGCCATCTGATGATTGGCGCCGAGGTCGATGGTCTGGACGTTGCGACGGGCGCGAAGGTCCCAGAAGTGGAGACGATGGCCATATTTGTTCGACAGCAGATCTTCCGGGACGATCCCGTTCTCGAACTGCGGCGGCAACGCCCATTCGCTGGTCACCATGTAGTCGCGCGGCAGATTCCACCAGAAATCATAATGCAGTGTCTGCGGGCCACGGTCGATCTCCCATCGTCCAAGGACCTCGAACGTCTCGCAATCCATGATGAAGACGCCCGGAGGTCCATTGGTGCCGTCCTTGCCGGCGCCGCCCAGCGTGCTCACATAGATGCCGTCCGGCCCACAATGGATGGTATGCGGCCGCGAGTAACCGGTCTTCTTGAAGACCTCCTCCGGTTCGATGATCTTGTGGATCTTGGCCTTGGTCGGATCCGGCTTGGTATCGATGATGTAGATCCGCGACGAGCGCAGCCCGGGGATGATGAGATAGCGCCGCTCGATGAAGGCGTGTCCGGCGAGCGGCGACAGGGCGGAGGAGCAGGCATTCCAGCCGAAATGATGAAACTCGTCGCCCTTGTTGGGCATCGTCACGGTGTGAACGATCTGGCTATAGGTCGGCGATCCCGGCTTGACGTCGATGACCGCGAGAGCATCCGGCTTCGAGAAATCCGGACTGAGCAGCAACGTGTAGGCGAAGTTCTCCGCAGGTGCTTCCATCGCAAGCTTGGGCGATGCGTGAAAGGTGGGATCCGGCCTCATCGTCATGGCACTGCCTCCCTGTTCTGTCGGTTCGCGCCAACCTGGCTCGGGATAACGGCATAATGAAGAGGTGTTACGCGATGTCTTGAAATGCTCCGTGGGCCTGGTCGGCAAGCGTACAATATGCCATCGCGGAGCTGCGGGAAACGGCCCGGGCCGCGCTAATTCGACGCCTTCAGCCGATATGGGCTGATGAGATGAGGCGAGCGCGCACCTCCTCCACAGTGTCGTCCCGGCCTGGTGCGCAATTGCTCACAGGGGGACGGGACGGCAGTAGCGCATTAGCCGAGGCGGGGCATCGCATTCAGCATTCGTAGGGTGGGCAAAGGCGCGGAGCGCTGTGCCCACCACTTTTCGCGATGACAACAGGTGGTGGGCACGCTTCGCTTTGCCCACCCTACGGCTGCGGGGTATGTGGCTCTACTTCCCCCACCTCAACGCCAGTGCATCGCGCTCCTTGGCGAGCTCCAACAGCCCGGCGCGTGTCGCCGGATGCAACGGCTGCAGCGGATGCCGCACCGCGTCCGACTTGATCACGCCGCCGGCCTGCATCATCACCTTGCAGGCGATCAGGCCGCATTGGCGGTTCTCGTAGTTGATCAGCGGCAGCCAGCGCTCATAGGCCGCCTTCGCCTCCTCGCGCTTGCCGGCGAAATAGGGATCGATGATCTGGCGGATGCCGTCGGGATAGCCGCCGCCGGTCATGGCGCCGGTGGCGCCGGCGTCGAGATCGGCCAGCAGCGTGATCGCCTCCTCGCCGTCCCAGGGGCCCTCGATGTCCTTGCCACCCGCTTCGATCAGGCTGCGGAGCTTTGAAGCGGCGCCGGGAACCTCGATCTTGAAGTAGCGGATGTTGGAGAATTCGCGCGACAGCCGCGCCAGCAGCTCGACCGACAGCGGCGTGCCGGCGACCGGCGCATCCTGGATCATGATGGGAATGTTGATCGCGCCCGAGAGCACCTTGAAGAACTCGACGATGCCCTTCTCCGGGACGCGGAAGGTCGCGCCATGATAGGGCGGCATCACCATCACCATGGCGGCGCCGGCGGCTTCGGCCTGCTTGCTGCGCGCGGCGCAGACGGCGGAGCTGAAATGGGTGGTGGTGACGATGACGGGAACCCGGCCCGCAACTTGTTCCAGCACCGCATGCATCACGGTTTCGCGCTCGGCATCGGTGAGCACGAACTGCTCGGAGAAGTTGGCGAGGATGCAGAGGCCGTTCGAGCCGGCGTCGATCATGAAGTCGATGCAGCGACGCTGGCCCTCGAGGTCGAGCTCGCCGCGCTCGTCGAAGATGGTGGGCGCGACCGGGAACACGCCGCGATAGGGGCGCTGGGCCTTGTGTGGGTTGACCGGCATCGAACTCTCCATCCCTGATGTGTCTTGCGTCTGTCGCCGCATACGGGCGCGGCGGCACAGATGTACCCGCCGCGCGGACCGGCGGCAATGCCCGCGCGACGTCAGGATGGAGGATGAACGAAGTTACGCGGTCTTCACCGCGCCGAGGAAGCCTTCGACCGCGACGCGGAGACGATCGGCATCGGCCGACATCTTCTTCACGGATTCCGACAGCACCGTGCCGGCGTTGCCGGTCTCCTGGTTGAGCCTGGCGACACTGCCGATGGTGTCGGTGACCTCGCGGGTGCCTTGCGCGGCCTGCTGGAAGTTGCGCGAGATCTCGGTGGTGGCCGCGCGCTGCTGCTCGACGGCGGCGGCGATCGCCGTCATCTTCTCGTCGATGCCGCTGATGGCGCCGCCGATCGAGCGGATCGCGGTCACCGCTTGGCCGGTCGCGCCCTGGATCTCCTCGACCTGGCGGGAGATCTCTTCGGTCGCCGTCGCCGTCTGCGCGGCGAGGCTCTTGACCTCGCCGGCAACCACGGCGAAGCCGCGGCCGGCCTCGCCCGCGCGCGCGGCCTCGATGGTGGCGTTCAGGGCCAACAGGTTGGTCTGGCCGGCGATGGCGTGGATCATCTTCACGACTTCGCTGATGCGGCTCGCGGTCTGGTCGAGGATCTCGACCGTCGCATTGGTCTGCTCGGCCTGCGCCACGGCCTCGCGGGCCTCGCGCGCGCTCGACTGTACCTGCGCGGAAATCTCGCCGACGGACGCCGAGAGCTCCTCGGTCGCGGCGGCGATGGTCTCGAGATTGTTGGTGGCCTGCTCGGCGGCGGAGGACACCGCCGCGGTCTGGCTGCTCGATTCCGCAACCAGCGAGCGCACGCCGGTTGCCGTCGTATCAAGCTCCTTGGCCGAGGCCGCAACGCTGTGAATGACGGCCTGCACGGTGTCGTCGAAGCTGCGGCACGCTGCATCCACCGAGCCGGAGCGGGCGAGTTGCAGCGTCTGCTGCGATTCGCGTTCCTGGCCGAGACGCTCGGCGGTCGCCGCGCTTTCGCGCAGGCTTTCGAGCGCGGCCGCCATGGTGCCGAACTCGTCGGGATAGCGGGATTGCGGAACCGGCGTCGCATAGTCGCGCGCACCGATCCGTGCGATGGCATCGAGGATGGCACGCACCGGCCGCATCAGGCGGCTGCGCACCACATAGACGCCGGCCAGGGTCACCACGAGCGCCAGCAGGAACGCGAGCGATTGCACCACGAGATTGGTGAGGGCCTTGGCCTGGATCGTCTCCGCGCGCGCGATCGACTGGTCCAGGGCCTTGTTCGCGATGGCGACGATGGAGGCGAACGGAGACTGGCACAGCGCATTCCATTCCGAGGCAGGCATCGCGGGCTTGCCGCTGCCGTCGAAATTCCTGGTGAGCTCACCGATCTGCTTGAGCACACCATCGGTCTTGGCCTTCGCGTCCGATGCTGCCGTCACCAGCTCCGCCGTGACATCGGGCGCAGCGAGCAACTCGGCCATGCCTGCCCAGCCGGAGGTGATCGTGCCATCCCATTGCGCCACCGACCGCTTCTGGGCGTCGTCGAGCGGCTTGCTGCTGTTGACGTTGGAGCGAAGCGACGAGCAGTGAATTCCATAGCGGTCGCGCACCTGCCAGGCGAAGCGGCGGACCTGGATCATGCGGGCGATGTAGGGATCGTTCATCCAGGCGCGGTTCGACACCGCGGTGGAGGCGAGGTTCGCGGCGTCGATGACCTTGGTGACCGCATCGTACCAGGAATTGGTCCGCTCGATCTTGCGCTCGGCGCGCGGACGCTTGGCTTCGTCGTAGAACAGCTGGAACTGTGGCGCGGCGTCGTTCCAGCGCTGCTTCAGCGTGCTGGCAAGCTCATCGCGGCGCGCGAAATCGACGGTCGCAAGCGCGGCGCTGATGCCGTCATAGCCGGCCTGCTCGGCCTTCTCGGCCTCGGCGAGTTTTGCCTTGGGATCGTCCTCGCCAAGGATGGCGCTCTGGGCATCGCCGCGATTGTTGCGCAATGCGAGCACGCCATGGAAGATCGCCTTGTCGGCGGCGGCAAGGCGGGCCGTCTCCAGGCTGTCGCTGTAGCGGCCGAAAGCGCCGACCATCTGGATCGCGGTGCTGGTCAGCGCACCGGCAGCCAAGAGCGCCATCAGCACCAGGAGCAGCGTGCTTACCGATTTCTTAAAAATTGCCATGAGCCAGGGGCCTATTCTTCAATAGCGGCCACCTTGCATCGCGAATGCCAATGTTTCGTTAAGGTTGTAGTCAAATGCCGGCTTTCCGGCCTGCCGCCCCCGCGCCAGGCCGGGGGCTCGTCATGCGACTTTCGTGAAGTCCGGCGGACGGCGCTCGGCGAACGCCGTGAACGCCTCGCGCGCCTCGGCGGTACGCAGGCGCAGCGCAAACTGCTCGCCTTCGGCCTGCATCTGCGCGACCAGCGCTTCGCCGTTGCGCATCAGCTTCTTGGTGGCGGTGAGCGCGCCGGCGGGCTGGCGGGCGAGCCGCTGCGCCAGTGCCAGCGCCTCCGCATCGAGCCTGTCGAGCGGCACGACGCGGTTGGCGAGCCCCCATTCCAGCGCGGCCTTGGCCGGCACGGTCTCGCCGAGCGCGAACATCTCATAGGCGCGTGCATAGCCGATGCGCGCAGGCATCAGCAGGCTGGAGGCGGCTTCCGGCACCAGCGCGAGACTGACGAAGGGCGTCGACAATTGCGCGTTGTCGGCGAGCACCACGAGGTCGCAATGCAGCAGCATCGTGGTGCCGACGCCGACGGCGCGGCCCTGCACGGCGGCGACCAGCGGCCGGGTGCAGCGCGCCAGCGACTGGATGAAGCGGATGACGTTGCGGCTGCCTTCCGACTTGCCGGATGCGACGGCCGCGAATTCGCCGACGTCGTTGCCGGCGGTGAACATGTCACCCTCACCGCGGATCAGGATCACGCGCGCGGACGGATCGAACTCGGCGGATTCGATGGTGTCGGCGAGCGTGCCGTACATCGCATCGGTCAGCGCGTTCTTCTTGTCGGGACGCGACAGCGTGAGGGTGAGAATTCCGCCGTTGTTCTCGATCCGGACATGCTCGGTCATTGCACTCTCCTTATTCCTCTTGGTCTCTTGGAAACTTGTCCTGAACGCTGGTCAGCCAGCGCGCGACGATGCCGATCTCCGCAGCTGTAAATCCGTCCGTCAGCGCCGCGTTGATCCTGGCCGCATCGGTCTTCGCCTGCGTCAGCACGGTCCGTCCCTTCGGCGTCAGCCAGACGCGAAAAGCGCGCCCGTCCTCGCGGTCGGTCCGGCGCTCGACCAGCCTCGCCGCGGCGCTGCGATCGACCAGCCCGGAAATGCCGGCCGGCCCCATGTCGAGCGCCGCGCCGGCCTCGCCCATGAGGATGCCGTCCTGCTTGCCGAGGATGAACAATAGCCCCGCCTGCGCCGGCGTCACCTCGCTCGAGGGCTGCGCTGCCATCCAGCGTTGCAACCGGCGTTGCGCGACGTTCAGCAGGTAGATCAGCCGATGGTGCCTCGCCTCGGGCGATTTATTTCGCATGCGAAACATATAGCCGGACGCCGGCCGATTGTCAAAACCTGCCGAAGCTAACTGCCCAACGGCCCGCGACAGCCGTCGAGCAGAATTGCGGCGCATACTTTCGCCCGCCTCTCGATCTCCTTGCGCGAGGGCAGTGTCACGCTGGCGTAGATCGCCGCGCGCTGCGGCGCTGACACCATCATGCCGATCATCATCCCGGCGGCTTCATCGACGTTATCGAGTGCGATGCGCTTCTTCTTGACTTGATCGCGGAGCCAGCCCGCGAGCGCCGCCGCGGTACGCGAGATGCCATCCCTGTAAAAGTTCGCGGCAAGATCGGGAAACGTGGCCGACTGCTGCAGCACCATACGCTGCAACGCCACGACCTCTGGATCGAGCGCGAGATCGGCACAGGCGACAAGCACGGCAGCCAGGCTCGTTTCGATGTCGGCCTGATTGTTGGCCTGAAGATTGACGTCGGAGAGCAACCGGTCGAGCCGGTCCGCGCACATCGCTTCGAACAGTGCCGCCTTGCCCGGAAACAGCCGATAGAGAGTCTTGGTTGAGATGCCGGCGCCGCGCGCCAGCTCTTCGGTGCTGGTTGCTGCGTAGCCATCGACGGCGAAGGCGTGCCGCGCCGCCTCGATGACGATCCGCTTCGTCTCGTCGTCGCTGCGCACCGGCGGCCGCCCGCGCGGGCGGCCTTCTGATGACGGTTTTGCCTGAGCCATGTTTTTAGATGATGCCTGTCATTCCATTGACTCTCCCCAAGCTAGTCCTATTTTGGAAATCGTCAAGTTTCCTAATTCAGGGAGCCGGCCATGACCGTGCACACCAACCCGCCCAAGAGTGAAACCATAGCGGTGCCGACGAGCGCGCCCGAAGGCATCCTGCCCGCCGCGCCGGTCCCCGCCCCGCGCCGAAAGCTGAACCTTCGCAAGCTGTTGCTGGCGGGCGTCGCCGCCCTCGCGCTCGCCGGCGCGAGCTGGTACGGCTACGATTACTGGACCGTCGGCCGCTTCCTCGTCTCCACCGATGACGCCTATGTGAAGGCCGACAACACCACCATCGCGCCGAAGGTCAGCGGCTATCTCGACCGCGTCCTGGTCGCCGATAACGAGCATGTGAAGGCCGGCCAGATGCTGGCGCGGATCGACGACCGCGACTTCCGCGTCGCGCTCGACCAGGCCAAGGCCGACGTCGCCGCCGCGAACGCGACGGTGACGAGCAAGCAAGCCCAGCTCGAGGTTCAGGAGGCGGTGATCGCCGCGGCGAAAGCCACCATCGATGTCGACACCGCCGCGAAGACCTTCGCGCAGCAGGAGAACAAGCGCTACACCGATCTCGCCAGGACCGGCTATGGCAGCGTGCAGAACGCGCAACAGGCGCAGGCGCGTGATGCCGGCGCCGACGCCGCGATCGCGCGCGACAACGCCAACCTCATCTCCGCACAGAAGCAGGTCGATCTCCTCAGGGCCGAGATCGTGCAAGCCAGGGCCGCCGCCGCGCGCGCAGCCGCGGTCCAGCAGCAGGCGGAGCTCAATCTCGGCTACACCACGATCGTCTCGCCGATCGACGGCGTCGTCGGCAACCGCACCTTGCGCGTCGGCCAGTACGTGCAGGCGGGCACGCAGTTGATGGCGATCGTGCCGGCTCAGGGTGCCTACGTGGTCGCCAATTTCAAGGAGACCCAGCTCACCCATGTCCGTGCCGGACAGAGCGTCGAGATCGAGATCGACACGTTCCCGGGCCAGCTCGTGCACGGTCACGTCGATTCCATCGCGCCGGCCAGCGGCCAGGAATTCGCGCTGCTGCCGCCCGACAACGCCACCGGCAATTTCACCAAGATCGTGCAGCGGATTCCCGTGAAGATCGCGCTGGACGCCGAGACCGCGCCTGCGATCGCGCTGCGGCCCGGCATGTCCGTGATCCCGACGATCGCAACACGCTCAGCGCCGACCGCCCAGGCCGCAGCGACGCCCAAAGCAAAACCCGTTTCCGGAGGGTCGTGCCATGTCAAACAGCCTCTCAATATCGACGCCAGCACCCGCAATACCGGCCGCGACGCCTGAGCGCATCGCTGCCGACCCCAATCGGGCCAGCGCCACGATCTGGATCGCCGTGTTCGCGGCGATGATCGGCGCCTTCATGGCGATCCTGAACATCCAGATCACCAACGCCTCGCTGCTCAACATAGAAGGCGGCATCGGCACCGGCGCCGACAACGGCTCCTGGATCTCGACGTCCTACCTGATCGGCGAGATCATCGTGATTCCGCTGACCGACTATCTGTCGCGGGTGTTCTCGTTCCGCAACATCATCCTGAGCTTCGCGAGCCTGTTCGCGGCCTTCTCGGTCGCCTGCGCCTTCACTCACGACCTGCCGTCGATGATCGCGATGCGCGGCTTGCAGGGCTTCTTCGGCGGCGTGCTGATCCCGATGGCTTTCACGCTGGTCTTCACCAGGCTGCCGAAGGGCCAGCAGCCGATCGGCCTTGCCATGTTCTCGCTCGCCGTGACGTTCGCGCCGGCGATCGGGCCGACCATCGGCGGCTATCTCACCGAGAATTACGGCTGGCAGACCATCTTCTTCGTCAACGTGCTGCCGACCGCGGTGATGGTGACCACGCTGTTCTTCACGCTGGAGCGCCAACCGATGAACCTCGCTTTGCTGCGCGAGGGTGACTGGTTCGGCATCGCGACCATGGCCGTCGGCCTCGCCTCGCTGCAAGCCGTGCTGGAGGAAGGCAACAAGGACGACTGGTTCGGCTCGCCCTTCATCGTTCGCCTCGCGGTCATCGCCGCGGTCAGCCTGTCGCTGTTCATCGCCAACGAGCTCGTGGCGGAGAAGCCGCTGCTGCGCCTGCGCCTGTTGACGCAATGGAATTTCGGCATCGGCACGATCGCGGCGGTCTTCCTCGGCTTCGCGCTGTTCGGCTCGGTCTATCTCCTGCCCGCCTATCTCGGCCAGGTGCAGGGCTACAATGCCGAGCAGATCGGCAACGTGCTGGCCTGGACCGGGCTGCCGCAGCTTTTGCTGATTCCGCTGGTGCCGAAGCTGATGCAGCGGTTCGACGGCCGCTATGTCGCAACCGTCGGCCTGCTCCTGTTCGCCGCGAGCTCCTTCATGAATATCCAGATGTCGCTCGACTATTCCGGCGATCAGTTCCTGATGCCCAACATCGTGCGCGCAGTCGGCCAGGCCCTGACGCTCGCGCCGCTCTCGGCACTCAGCCTCGGCAGCGTCGCACCGCAGGATGCGGCGGCAGCCTCCGGCATCTCCAACATGATGCGCAATCTCGGCGGCGCCATCGGCACCGCGGTGCTCGCCACCATCGTCACCAAGCGCGAGCAGTTCCACTCCAACATCATCGGCCATTCCGTCACCCTCGGCCGTGAGGAGGTCCGCAGCCGCATCGCCCAGATGACGGACTATTTCATGGCCCACGGCGTGCCCGACCCCAACGCCGCGCGCGAGCAGGCCATCATCGCGCTCGGCAAGACGGTGAAGCGCCAGGCGCTGGTGATGGGCTATTCCGACACCTTCGCCGTGATCGGCGTGGTGCTGGTGCTCGCCGCGATCGCCGTGCTGCTGACGCGGCGGGTGAAGGCGGCGGGCGGAGGTGGTGCGCACTAGGCGCGCTTCTTCACCTCTCCCCGCAAGCGGGGAGAGGCGAAGGCCAGATCTCACTGAGCGCAAAAATAGCTCGACGCCTCCGTCACCGACCCCGCCTTGTAGTGTGGCCAGGCCGGCCAGCGGCACAGTGGCAGCGCGCGGACGACAGGGAACGCGGGCGCTTCGACCTTCTGCTCGGTGACCTCGAGGTCGCCGGGCGCCTTGTCCTTCTCGACCCAGTCGACCAGCACGCTGAGCATGTCGACATTGGCGGGCGCCCCCGAACCGACATGATCGACGCCGGGCGCAGTGTAGAGCCGCGCGAACTGCGCCGTCGTCGCCGTTCCCATCAGGCGCTCGACGTTCTCGAAATAGCGGATGCCGGCGTAGGGGCTCTGGGCATAGTCGGCCATGTGCTCGAGGATGATCAGCTTGCCCTTGCGCTCCCGAAAGCGGCTGAGATCGGGATTTGTCGAATCCATCAGGCTGGAGACCTCGAGCAGCCGCGCCTTGTGGTCCTCCACCTTGTAGGTGGTGACGTCGAGCTTGGGATCGCGCGCGAATACATATTGGATGCCGCCGGCGCCGTAGATCCAGGCGATGCCGTTGTTCGGCGCGGGCGGCTGCGCCGGCGGCGCGGTGCCGAGCCACCACGCCACCCAGCCGCCGGTCGGACCGATTGCCGGCGTGTCCTCGCCCGACACGCCCCAGCCCGGATAATCGTCGAGGCCGTTGGCGAGCACGAACGGGAATTTGTAGGTCGCATGCAGCGTGTTGATCGCCTTGATCTGCGGATCGGTCAGGCACTGATCGCCGCTCTTGCCGGCCGCGCAGCGCAGCGTCTCGACCTTGAATGCCGCCTTGCAGGTGACGGGGTCCTGCACCAGCGCATCGTCGGAGCCGTCAGCCTTGTCACACGCCGCGCGCACGGCCTCGCCGACGAGCTTGACCTGCGCCGGATTGATCCAGCCCTCGCCCATGGTCGCGAGACCCGAGCGCGTGCCGGCATGCTGCAGACCGACCCAGTTGATGACAGGCACGCGTGAAAAGATGCCGTCGAAATCGTCGGGATAACGCTGCGCCATGGTGAGACCTTCGCGGCCGCCCTCGGACGAGCCCATGAAGTACATCTTCTCGGGCTTCCTGCCATAGGCGCGCTCCATCAGCGCGACGGCCGCATCGCGCACCTTCTTGTAGGCGCGGTGGGCAAAGTTCTCGAACGCCTCGTCGTTGAGCGCAAACACTTGCGGCGGCTCGCCTGGTTTGGTCTCGTGGCCGGAATCGGTGCCATAGGTAACAAAGCCGCGCGCGAGCGGCGACGGCTTGTCGAAAGGATAGGCCGGCGGCAGCGCAAGGCCGGTGATCAGCACGCCGTTGAAGCCGCCGCCACCATATTGCACCGAGCGCCCGTTCCATTCGATCGGAAGGTTGACCTGGAATTTGATCGGTGGGGCCTTGGGATCGACCGGGTCGATATGGCCGAGCACCTTGCAGAATCCGGGATTGGCGGGCGTGATCCGCCCCGATGGCGTCGGGCCGCGCTCGGCAACGGCGAGAGGCGAAGGCGACTGAAACGTCGCTGCGTCGATCTTCACGGCATCGGTGCCGCCGACCAACCCCTTGCAGACCGTCTCGGCATCCTCCGCCAGCGTCAGCGCCGACGCGCCGCTCGCGCTCATTGCGGCCGCGGTGCCCACGAGCCATCCACACAGCTTCGCTCTGTTTCGCTTCATCGTTTCCACCCGGCTTGTTCTGTTGCGTTCGGAAGTTGGCCGCATTCAATGCAACCTTGGTCCGTCCGTCAATCGCCGACGCCGGCTTTCCGTCAGAACGATCCCAGCACGCTACCCAGGGCAATCACAACCACCAGCGCCAGGAGCGAGGTCACGATGCCCACCATGACGATGTCGAAATAGCTGTCGCGGTGCGTCAGGCCGCAGATCGCGAGCAGGCTGACCACGGCACCGTTGTGCGGCAGGATGTCCAGGGTCCCCGAGCCGATCACCGCCACGCGATGCATTAGCGCAAGGTCGATACCGGTCCGCGCCGCAAGCTCGACATAGGTCGGGCCGAGCGCATCGAGGGCGATGGTCAGGCCGCCCGAGGCCGACCCGGTCAGCGCGGCCAGGATGTTGGTCGCAACCGCAAGCGAGACCAGCGGTCCGCCTTCGATCGCCAGCACCCAGTCGCGCACGATCGTGAACGCCGGCAGCGAGGCGACGACGGCGCCGAATCCGACGAGGCTGGCGACGCTGAACGCAGGCAGGACCGACGCATTGGCCCCGGCGTCCATGGTCCGGCGGAGCGCCGGCAGGCGCGCCCAGTTCAGCACGATGGTCGTGACGATGGCCGCCGCCAGCGCCACCGCGACCGACCACACGCCCGCGACGGCCGCGAGCGACGTTTCGCCAAAACGCTGCTCGGCGAGATAGCTGACATCGAGCCGCGGCAGCAGCACGAGCGACATCACCAGATTCACGGCCACCACGACGACCAGCGGCACGATGGCGTTCAGCACCGGCGATGGCCGCTCGCTGCGATGACCGTGCTGCAGCTCAGCCGGATCGAACTCGCGGGCGGTCGTCGCGCGCTCGCGCACGAGCTCGTCAGCAGCCGCCTGCTCGGCCGAATCCTCGACATCGTCGCCATAGCCCTCTCCTGCGCGGCGCGACGCAGCTTCAGCACGGTGCAGCCACCACAATCCTGTGCCGAGCATGATGAGGGAGGCGATGATGCCGAGGCCCGGCGCGGCAAACGGCGTCGTGCCGAAGAACGGCATCGGGATCGCATTCTGGATCGACGGCGTGCCCGGCAGCGCCGACATCGTGAAGGTCGACGTTCCCAGCACGATCGCCGCCGGGATCAGGCGGCGCGGGATCGAAGCGGCGCGAAACAGCGAACGGGCCATGGGAACGATGACGAAGAACGCAACAAACAGGCTGACGCCGCCATAGGTGACCAGCGCGCCGGCGAGCACGACCGCCAGGATCACGCGCCGCTCGCCGAGGCGCTCCGCCATGAAACCGGCGACCGACGTCACCGCGCCACTGTCATCCATCAACTTGCCGAAGACGGCGCCAAGCAGAAAGATCGGGAAGAACTGCGCCAGAAATCCTGCTGCGTTCACCATGAACACCTGGGTCAGGTTCGCGAGCAGCGGCTCGCCGCCGAACAAGGCAGCAACGAGTGCGGCGAATGGCGCGAGCAGCAGGACGCTCCAGCCGCGGAAGGCGAACAGGACGAGCAGACCGAGCCCGACGAGGAGGCCGAGCAGACCCATGCCTCAGCACTCCGACAGGAGGACGTCGAGATCGGCGGTCGAACGACGGCCGATATCCGCGCCGTGCTCGGTGAGGAAGTCGTCCGCGGCCATGCGTCCCTCCGCGCGCAGCATCGAGACGAACTCCCACTCCGCGTTGAGCTTCGAGGACGCTCCGAATTTCGCCAGCATGTCGCTCTTGACCCGGTGTGTCCGCATCTTCGCCCAGCGCGCACCTTCGCCGCTGCCGGGGTCGGCCGCCTGGCGCAGCAGCGCGATCATGCGCAGCTCCTTCATCAGCGGCGAGTTGAAGGAGATTTCGTTGAGCCGATTGAGGATCTCTGCGGCCGTCCGCGGCTCCTCCAGCCGCTCGGTCGGATTGATCTGGACGAGGATGGTGTCGTGCGCGTCGCTTTCGCGGACCAGCGGCGTGATCGTCGGGTTGCCGGCGAAGCCGCCGTCCCAATAGGGCTCGCCGTCGATCTCGATGGCGCGGAACATGGTCGGCAGGCAGGCCGATGCCAGCAGCACGTCGGCCGTGATCTCCGCATTGCGGAAGATCCGGCCACGCCCGGTGCGCACCCGCGTTGCGGTGATGAACAGCTGGATCGGCGAGCGCACGAGGCGTTCGAAATCGATGCTCTCCGCCAGCACCGCGCGCAGCGGATTGTAACCGGTCGGATTGAGATCGTAGGGCGACAGCACGCGCGACATCAGGTCGGTGAGGACGTAGAAGGGCGACGTATCGAGGGTCCAGCGCCCCATCAAGCGGTCGAGCGGGGAGCGCTGGAGCAGACTGAAGGCCGCGGCCTTCGAAACACGGCGCCAGTATCGGTCGAGCGCCTCACGCGCGCCCTCGGCGCCGCCGGCCGTCCAGCCGTCCGCCAGGACCGCCGCATTCATCGCGCCTGCGGAGGTTCCGGAGATTGCGGCGATCGTCAGCCATCTCTCTTCCAGGAGGCGGTCGAGCACGCCCCAGGAGAAGGCGCCGTGCGAACCGCCGCCCTGAAGTGCGAGATCAATCAGTACGGCGTCGCGTTCCATGGCGGACACTCACGCAACTGAAGCTCAAATTCGACGTGATTTTTGACCACGTCGAATTCGACCGCAGTGTGAGAGCAGTTGCCGCAAGATGCAACCGGAACGTGGAGCGTTTAGTGCTCGAATACCAGCCTTGCGCCGACCGTGCCTTCGAGGGCGCGGATCTGCTGGAGCAGCTCGCCCGAATCCTGGCCGCCGAGGTCGGCATCGAGCACGACGTAGCCGAGGTCGCCGGCGGTCTCCAGGTATTGCGCGGCGATGTTGATGTCGCGCTGCAGGAAGACCTCGTTCAGCCGCCGCAGCATGCCCGGCACGTTGCGATGGACGTGGCTGAAGCGGGCGCCGGAGGGGCGCAGGTGCAGCTGCACTTCCGGAAAGTTCACCGCACCCATGGTCGATCCCGTGATGAAATAGTCGACCAGTTTTCGCGCGACCTCGCCGCCGATGCGCTCCTGCGCCTCCTCGGTCGAGCCGCCGACATGCGGGGTGAGGATGACGTTGCCGAGGCCCTGCACCGGGCTCTTGAATCGCTCCGAATTCGAGGACGGCTCGATCGGAAACACGTCGATCGCAGCGCCGGCGATGTGGCCGTCGCGCAAGGCGCCGGCCAGCGCATCGAGATCGACCACGGTGCCGCGGCTGTTGTTGATCAGGAACGAGCCCGGCTTCATCGCCCGCAGCTCCTTCTCGCCGATCATACCGGCGGTCTCCGGCGTCTCCGGCACGTGCAGGCTGACGACGTCGCTCTGCGCCAGCAGCTCTTCGAGCTTCTCGACCGGCTCGGTGTTGCCGTGGCGCAGCTTGTCGGTGCGGTCGTAGAAGATCACGCGCATGCCCATGGCTTCGGCGAGCGTCGAGAGCTGCGAGCCGATATTGCCGTAGCCGACGATGCCGAGGGTGCGGCCGCGCACCTCGCGGCTGCCGGCCGCCGACTTATCCCAGCCGCCTTCGTGGGCGGAGACCGAGCGCGGAAAGATCTGCCGCAGCAGCATCACGATCTCGCCGATCACGAGCTCGGCGACGCTGCGGGTGTTCGAGAACGGCGCATTGAACACGGGAATACCGCGCTTGCGCGCGGCCAAGAGATCGACCTGGTTGGTGCCGACGCTGAAGCAGCCGACCGCGAGCAGCTGATCGGCGGCCGCGAGCACCTCGTCGGTGATCTGGGTGCGCGAGCGGATGCCGAGCAGCGACACACCTTTGAGCGCCCGGCGCAGCGCCTCGCCGTCCAGCGCCTTGGTGAGCCGCTCGACATTGGTGAAACCCGCGCTCCTGAACAGGTCCACGGCGCTGTCATTGACGCCTTCGAGCAGAAGCGCCTTCGCGCTCCGCTCAGGGCTTTGGCCTGGGGCTGGCATAGTATCTCCTGAAATGGCGGCTTTGCCGCAGCTCATAGACCGCGGACGGTGCACAGCACAATAGGGTTCGGATACGGGGAGAAGATGGCGGGGCGGGAGGTGTGCTGGTGTACCAGACCCGTTATCCGCGCGCCCGCAACGCTGCCCGTCATCCCTGCGCAGCGGCGAAGCCGCTGTCGCTGGAGGTGCGAGTGGCGCGATGCCTAGCATCGCGCCGGGAGCCTCGAAGGATGAACGGCCCCGATGCAGCCGGGCCGTCGCCCTTCGAGGGCCGCGGAAGAAGCGGCCACCTCAGGGTGACGGTCATGGAGTATTGACGCGGAGCGCGCGGACCACGCGCGTCAAATCACATAGAACCCGTGCGTCCCATCGAGCCGCAGCTGCTCGACGAGGCCGTACTCCCAATCGAGATAGGCCTGCATCGCGGCTTGCGCGACGTCGGTCCCCTCATAGGGTCTGCGGTAGCGATGGGCCGGATCGGGCTTCGGCAGCACCAGCGGCGGACCGACTTCCAGCGCGCCGTCATAGCCGCCCTCGAGTACATAGACCTCCCAGCCCATCTGCGCGAGCCAGGACGCCGTCATGTCGGCGCGCATGCCTTTGTCGTCGGTCAGCACGATGCGCGCGCCGCGCACCGGCGCGGCCATGTCGGTTTCCTGGACGAGCTGGCCGCCTGGATAATGACGGAAGCCCGGGAGATGGCCGGCCGCATATTCCTCGGCGTCGCGCACGTCGAAACGATAGAGCGTGCGATTGGTCTCTGCGAGCAGCGCCGACATCTCGCCCGCTCCAATGTGGCGGACACCGGCTCGATAGGCGACGTCGCGGGCGTTGGCGGGCCCGCCTTCGAACGATCCGATCGCGCCGCGCCTGTCAGCACCGTGATTGAGTGCATGCCGCGCCAGCGTCCAGCCGATCGTGCCGTTGCGCAACGCCCGCACCTTGTTCGGCACGCCGGCATTGATCAGCGACTGCGTGCCGATGATCGAGCGGGTGCGGCCGGCGCAATTGACGATGATGGTGGTTTCAGGGTCGGGCGCGGCCTGGCCTGCCCGCAGCACCAGCTCCGCGCCGGGCACGCTGACCGAGCCCGGAATGTTCATGGTCGCATATTCGTCGAAGCGGCGAACGTCGAGGATGGCGATATTGGCCTTGTCGGCGATGAGCTTTGCCACCTCGTCGGCGCTGAGCGAGGGCGTATGGCGGCGCGCCTCGACCAGCTCGCCGAACGCCTTGGAATAGGAGTTGACGTCCTCGAACACCTGATAGCCCGCATCGCGCCAGGCCTTCAGCCCGCCCTCGAGCGCACGGATGTTGGTGTAGCCGAGCGCGGCAAGGCGTTCGGCGCCGGTCGCAACCAGCCCCTCGCCGTCATCATAGAGCACGATCGCCACGTCCTTGCGTGGCAGCCGCACCTCGGCTTCGACCGCGATCCGATCCGCGGCCATGTTGGCGGCGAACAGCGGATGGCCGGTGGCAAAGCCGGCCTCATATCTGAGATCGAGCAGCGCGATTTCCTCGCGCAACAGCAGCGCGCGGCGGATATCGGCGGGGGTGACGATCGGAAGCGTCATCGGACAGGCAGCCTTCGAAGTTTGAACAGGGCGCTTTTGGCCGATTGCGGACCGCTTGACCAGCCCGACGAGGACATGCCCTCCCGCCCTGCGGCGTCCAATCCCGCCGAGCCGCGCAAAGAAGGATGTTGTCCGCGGGCGCAGGGCGGGTAAAGTTCCGACTCGTGCGTGGGGGGGCAGCATGCGAATCATAAAATTCCTGGTGGTGTTTCTGGTGCTTCCGGGTGCGGCCATGGCCGCGCTGACCAATGCGGAGCGCAAGTCCCAATTCGAGCGGGCGATGGCGTCGATCGTAGCCGCGACGACGCCGACCGTGTTCGGCTTTGTCCGCGACACGCTGATCAAGGACTACGTCGCCTGCAAGCCCAACAAGGGGCAGGCCGTGGAGCTCGTCAGCGCGAGCTATTTTCGGTCCTGTGAGCACGAGGACGCGTCGGTGACAGGTGACCGCTCGCTGGAATCGTGCCAGCTGCGCTACGGCAAACCGTGCGCTCTGCTGGCGGTGAACGAAGAGATCGTCGTGGAAGGCGAGCTGACAGCACGGGACATGCCGCGTCTGCATTATGCGGGCAAGTATGACCTGTCCCAGATCCCGATCATCCGACGGGTGACCAGGCAGCGACCCGACGTGCAGAATTACGACAAGGCCATGGAGCCAAAGGCCATGGCGATACACCCCTGGGGCAAGTTGTTCATTTCGGCCGGGGATCCAAGTCTGCAGGACGCACAGACCTCCGCACTGGCAAAATGCAACAGCGATCCCACGCGGAATGGCAGGGACGGCGGCTGCTTCGTCTACGCCGTCAACAACGACGTCGTCATTGGTGAACGTCGCATGCAGCCGAAGTGACGTGTCGCGCAAATATCGCGACGCGATCCAGGCGGATCTGAACTGCGGCTTGTCGGATCACTCGCCCGGAACGAGCCGTCCGAGCGGCGGCTGCGCGGGGCGCCGCAGCTTGCGGCGCGACAGATAGAGCAGGATGCCGGTGACCGAGAACAGCGGCATCAAGGCCGCGGCAATCATGAACGCGAGCTTGCCGGGCCAGCCCAGGACCGCGCCGCGATGGATGTCGAGCACATTCGCAATGATCTTCTCGCCGAACGTCTTGTCGGCGTAACGCTCTGCCGAGACCAGCTGGCCGGTCGCGGCATCGATGCGGAATTCATCGCGCGTGGTGTCGAGCGTCGAATTCTTGCCCCACGACCGAATCCTTATCACCGTGCCGGGACTGGGCGGCAGCGTCAGCAGAGCCTTGGCGAAGCGGTCGGCCTCCTCACGCCGGAACGTCGCCCATGCCTGGTCGAACCCGATCGGCTGGGCCGGCTCGGAGCGGGCGGAGGCGCGCGGAGTCTTCGCGGACATCTTGGGCTGCATCTTCGCAGCACTGACCTCCGGACGCGCCAGCAGCCAGACGACGCCGTCCTTGTACCAGTCGAACGAGTACCACAGGCCGGTGAGCGTCATCACCAGATAGACTGGAAGAACCCAGGTACCGATGACCGCATGCAGCGAGCGATGCAGCCCGCGCCCGCTGAGACCGAGATTGGGCCTGAGCCACATCTTCACGCTGCGCGCGCGGCGTGGCCAGCGCAGCACGAGACCGGAGATCAGCATGACGATCAGGCCGAGCGCGGCGACGCCCGTAACCTGACGTCCCCAGCCCTTGGCATCGCCGGGCACCAGCAGCCAGCGATGCAGCCTGCGAACGGTCGCGAAGAATTCTTCGCCGCGCGGTGGCCCCAACACGCGCGCGTCATAGGGATCGACATAGAGCGACGCCGGTCGCGCGCCCTGCTCGTCGCGCGCAAAGCGGACACGCACGGCGGCGGCCGGATCGCTCGACAGCATCACGGCCGAGACCTGGCCGAAATCCTGCCCCGCCTTCAGCCGGGCGACCAACTCGTCGGGCATCAGCGCCGGCATATCGCGCGGCGAGACTCGCATGATGCCGGCGTTGAGATGATCGACGATCTCGTCCTCAAAACTCATGACCGCGCCGGTCAGCGCGATCAGGGCAAGCAGCAGCGCGAGCACCAGGCCCGCGATGGAATGGACCTGGAGCAGAGCAGCCTTGATGGTGTGCCCCAACCGCGCAGCCATCGCTAGAACTTCACCGTCGCCGACAGCGAGAAGCGTCGGGCATCACCCATGGCGACACCCAGATTGTTCTGTGCGGACGTGTAGTAGACGGTGTCGAACAGGTTCTTGACATTGAGCTGGTAGGTCACCGGCAAGGTCTGGTACTTCGTTTCGTAGGTCGCGAAGACGTCCGCAACCACGTAGGACGGAAGCATGAACGTATTGAGCGCATCGCCCGGCCGGTCGCCGACATAGCGGGCGCCGCCCCCGACCCTGAGCTGGCCGGGAAGCACCGTGCCGAAGTCGTAGACGAGATAGAGCGATGCCGTGTTCATGGCGGCGTTCTGCAGCCGTTTGCCGGCGTAGGTCGGGTCTTCCGTCACCCGCGCATCGGTGTAGCCATAGCTGCCGATCATGCTCCAATTGTCGGAGAGCCGGCCGGTGACGTCGACCTCGACGCCGCGCGAGCGAACCTTGCCGGCCGCCGTGTAGACATTGAAGCCTGTTGCGGTGTTGAGCTGGCTGACCAGCACGTTCTGCTTCTCGATATCATAGATCGCGACAGTTCCCGACAGCCGCTTGTTGAGATCGAATTTGACGCCGGTCTCGTACTGCGTGCCTTCCTCGGGGGCGATGTTCGACCCCAGCACGACGCCGCCGCCATTGCTCAGCGGGGCAATCGTCGAGTTCGGCTTCAGCGACTGCGAGTAGCTCGCATAGAGCGAGATCTGGTCGGTGAGCTTGAAGATCGCGCCACCGAGCGGGAGCACCGCGTCTGCCGACACGTTGGTGTTGGTGATGAACGGCTTGCCGCGCCCGGCGATCTGGTCGTAGTCCATGTAGCGCACGCCGCCGACCAGCGCGAACCGCTCGGTCAGATGCAGCGTATCCTGGAAGAACAGCGACCATTGGCCGAGCTTATCGGTCTGGGCACTATCGCTCTTCGACACCGTCGTACCCGGCCCGATCAGACCGTAGACCGGATTGTAGACATTGAAGGACGCCGTCGTTTGCCGGATCAGATTGTCGCGGTAGATGGTGCGGTACTGACCGTCGCCGCCGAACAGCACCTCGTTGCGCATGTCGCCGAGCCAGAACCCGCCCGAGATGTAGGACGTGCCGTAGCTCGAATTGCTGAGCGAGCCCTGCGTGCCGTCATTGCTGCGCGTCTCGACGCCGGTGGTGGCGTTGACGCCGGTGATGCGGAGCTGGTTGGCGCTGAAAGTCTCGGTGTTGTAGCTATAAGCAGCCGTGACCTTCCAGTCCTGGTTGAGGCGATGCTCGACAGAGGCCTGGATCAGGTCGGACGTCCCCCACATATCGTTGTAGGGCTCGTCGAGACGGCGTGTTGCCGGGATCGCCAGCGGTGCACCGTTGATGAACGCCGTGCCGCGATCGAACGGATAGATGAACTCGCGGTGCTCGTAGTTGAGCTGCACCGTGGTGTCCTGACCGTACCAGGCCAGTGACGGCGCAACGAGCATTTCCCTGTGGCGGCCGAAGTTGCGCCAATAGTCCTCGCTCACACCATAGCCGATGAAGCGGTAGGCAAGGCCCTGGTCACCGATCGGACCGGTGATGTCGAGCAGGCCGTCGGCGCCGGTCTTGGAGGCGCTGAAGGCCGAGCCGAGCAGCGTGACCGAACCGTGCTGGTAGAGCTCGGGACGCTTGCTGATGGTGTTGACGATGCCGCCAGGGTCCATGATGCCGTAGAGCAGCGAAGCCGGCCCTTTCAGCACCTCGACACTTTCGACCGCGGGATTGAGGCTGCGGCCCTGCACCAGCGGCATGCCGTTGCGCATGATCGAGCCGTCGCGATTGTCGCCGAAGCCGCGGCGAATGACGGCGTCCTGGGTGCCGGCGAGCGTATTGGTCTGGGTGATGCCGCTGATGTTGATCAACGCATCGTCGATGTTGCGCGGGAGCTGGTCCTTCAACACCTGCTCTGGCACGATGTTGACGGACTGCGAGGTGTCGAGCGGCGAGGAGCCGCTGCGCAGCGTGGTCGAACTCGGCATCGCGCGGTAACCGAGCTTTGCGGCCTGTTGCGCGGCGGCTTCCGCGGCGGCGCGCTCCGAAAGCGTCGGCGCCGCGGGTGCGGGATTGCGACTGGACTGGCGGCGAGCGGCGGCTTGCGTGCGGCGTGGAGACCCTTCCGATGCACGTGCCGGTTTCGGCCGCGGCGCCGGGGCTTCCACCGTCACCGGCGGCAGTGCCGATTGCGCCTGCGCGCTCGTCGTGTTGGAGGGAGTTTCGATGAGCAGCACGGCCGCTCCGATGAGAAGACCTGCACGGCTCTTGCCGGCACGAGTTCGATGGCCGCTGTCGCGTTGGCCATCCACGAAGGCACGCACTTTCATTCCACTTCAAGTCAGGAGCATTGAAGTGTGCGCGTGTAACAGCCGTCGAGATCGAGGAGAACCGTAGACGAGCTTGAATCGCTCTAGTGTTGAATCGTTCTAAGCGTAGGCGACGCCGGACATCAATCAGCGATTGATCCCGCGTGGAACGCAACACGCCGCACGCGAATTCGCGGCGGCGTGTTCCGATATTTCACGATCACGCGATGGCAGGCGCCATCAACTCGTCGAGCTTGCGCTTGAACGCCGAGCCGTCGGACAAGGCGCGAAGCGGCGGGCGCACGCGCAGCCAGGCTGCATCGCCCGTCTGCGCCGCGAGGATCGCCTTCAATGTCGCGGTGAACGAGGGTGTCTTCAGCACGATGTCGATCGCGGCCTGCATGCGCGCTTCGACGTCCTTGCCGTCAACCATGCCTTTGACCAGCTCGGGCACCACATTGGCCATGCCGCAGATGGTGCCAGCGCCGCCGGCCGCGATGGCGCGGGTGATGTCGGCTTCGTTGCCGACGGTGATGGCGAGCTCGGGCGCGGCGGCACGGAACGCCTGGAACTGCTTGAAGTCGCCGCTGGAGTCTTTCAGGCCCGCAACAACCTTGCCGTAGCGCTTGCGCAGGCTTGCGGCGACCGTCGTCGGGATCGCGACGCCCGAGGCCTGCGGGATATGATAGAGATAGGCGCGCAGGCGGTCGTCGGCGACACCGTCGAAGATCGCAGCGAACGCATCTTCAATGCCCTCGGGCGAGACGCCGCGATCGAAATACGGCGGCAGCATCAGCACGTGGCGCAGACCGAGGCCGAGCACGGCACGCGTCAGGGCAATGCTGTCGGTGATGGCGGGAAAGCCGCCGCCGATGCCGATGCGCTCTGCAGCAACGCCATTCTTGAGCAGGGCTTCGATGGTCGCAATGCGCTCGGCGGCATTGAACGAGGTGCCCTCGCCGGTGGTGCCGAACAGCACGACGCCGTCGACGCCCTTGCTGAACAGCTGCTTGGCGTGAGCGGCGAGCTTGGCTGAGTCCACGCTGCCGTCCGCTGCCAGCGGCGTCGCCGACGCCACCCAGAACCCGCGAATCGCCTCCGTCATTCCACCACCCTTTGCTACGGCCGTCGACTAAGCCACTGATCCCTAACGATCTTCTCTGCCGGTCGGCGCCTTGTTTTTACTTTACTTTTCATGTTGTACCTTACATACAAGAGGCGCGCAAACCCTTTCCACCGTCAAGGCGCGCATGAGGCGCAGCCGAATCCTAAAGGAGGTCTCGCATGAACATGGTGACCCCCGTTGAACGACCCGATCAGTTGCTCGGCGCGTTGCGCGACAGGCTCGGCTCGGCCGCCGTGCTTGTTGGCACCGATGTGCCGGCGCGCAATTGCAATGACTGGAGCGCGAGCCTGCCGCAGACGCCGCTGGCGGTGATCCGTCCGACCGATGCGCAAGGCGTTGCCGATGCGATTGCCACCTGCCGGCAGGCGCGCCTGCCCTTCGTGCCGCAGGGCGGATTGACCGGGCTGTGCCGCGGCGCATCGCCCGAAGCGGGCTGGGTCGCGATCTCGCTCGAGCGCATGACCGGCATCGAGGAGATCGATCGCGCCTCGATGACGATGACGGTGAAAGCGGGCACACCGCTGGAGACGATCCAGAAGGCCGCCGACGAAGCCGGCTTCTTCTTTCCGCTCGATCTCGGCTCGCGCGGCTCCTGCGCCATCGGCGGCAATCTCTCGACCAATGCAGGCGGCAACCGCGTGATCCGCTACGGCATGACGCGCGAGCTGGTGCTCGGTCTCGAAGTGGTGCTGCCCGACGGCACCATCATCACCAATCTCAACAAGCTGATGAAGAACAATGCCGGCTACGATCTGAAGCATCTCTTCATCGGCTCGGAAGGCACGCTCGGCATCATCACCCGCGTGGTGCTGAAGCTGTTCCCGAAGCCGCGCTCGACCATGGCCGCGCTCTGCGCGCTGAAGGATTATGCGGCGGTGATCGCGCTGCTCGGCGCGGCGCGCAGCGGGCTCGGCCCGTTGCTATCGGCGTTCGAAGTGATGTGGCCGGACTATTGGGACGTCATCACGAATCGCGCCGGCGTGAAGCCGCCGGTCGCCGCAGGCCACGGTCTCTACGTGCTGGTGGAGGCGCAAGGCACCGACGAGAGCATCGATGCGCCGCGCTTCCAGAGCTGGCTCGAGGAACTGATGGAGGGCGGACTGCTCGCCGACGCCGCCGTGGCGCAGTCGCTGGCGCAGACGCAAGCGTTCTGGCGCGTGCGCGACATCTGTGCCGAGTTCGGCCAGGTGCTGGGCCCGCACATCTCCTACGACATCGGCCTTGCCGTGGCACGGATGGACGAGTTCGCCACCCGCTGCAAGGCGGCGCTGGCTTCCGGCATCAAGGGCTGCGAGAGCGTCTATTACGGCCATATCGGCGACGGCAACCTGCATCTCGTCTCCTGGGTCACCGGCCTCACGGTCGAGCAGCAGCCCAAGGAAGAGATGGACGCGATCATCTATGGTCTCGTCCGCGAGATGGGCGGCAGCGTCTCGGCCGAGCACGGCATCGGCACGCTGAAGAAGAAGTGGCTGGGTCACGCCAGGAGCGAGGCCGAGATCGCGCTGATGCGGACGCTGAAGGCCGCGCTCGATCCCGATCATCTGCTCAACCCCGGCAAGGTGATCTGAGCGGGAGCGCGCATGCGATCGCTCAAGCTCGATACGCCGAAATCGCTGTCGCAGCGCGTGATGCAGCGGCTGCGCCAGGCGATCATCGACGGCGAGTTCGCGCTGGGCGCCGCCATCTCCGAGGAGATGGTGGCGAATTCCTTCGGCGTCAGCCGCACGCCGGTGCGCGAGGCCATGGGCCAGTTGCAGGCGCAGGGCCTCGTGGTGATCCGGCCGCAGGTCGGCAGCTTCGTGTTCACCCCGAGCGCGGACGACATCACCGCGCTCTGCACCTTCCGCATCGCGCTCGAGCCCAAGGCGGCCGAGCTCGCCTTCCGCCAGGATCGCGACAGTGCGATCGCCGCGATGAGCGATGCGATCGCGGCGATGGAGCCTGCCGTCGCGGCCAGGGACAATATCGCCTATGGCCGCGCGGACGCCGCATTCCACGAGGCGCTGTTCGCCCATTGCGGCAACCGCTATCTCCTCGAATCCTACCAGCTCGTCTCCGGCCGCGTCGCCGCGCTCCGCACCAACTTGACCTCGCCGATCGACGTCAGGACCCGCACCTCCTTCGACGAGCACCGCAAGCTGCTCGACCTGTTCGCACGCGGCGAGCTTGCCGCGTTCGAACGGCTGATGACGATGCACATCACCAATTCGGGCGTGGTCTATGCCAAGGCGTTGAAGGTGGAAGCAGCGCAGGCGGAGTGAGCAGGCCTACCGCGCGTCCCTGGATCCGGGCCTGTCGAGAAAATCCAGTGCGGTGTTGATCTGCTCGAGCTGATGCTCGATCCTGTCCCGGTCCTCGACGGCTCGCGCCTTCTCGAGTTCCTCCACGAGCTTCTGCTTTCGCGCCAGCAAGTTCTCTATGACCGTACTCACAAGTCCCCCATCGCCCCGAAGCGAGCATCGGGGCAGAAATCCGACCAGCGGCGCTGGCGCCAGGATTGTCGAGGCGCGCGCGAGCGGGGGCTCGCGCGGATGCCTAGGTCAGAATGTTCGCGAAGGCGGTTGGTTCCTGCGAATGAACCATAACACGGGACACATGTGATGAGGCCGGCCCTCACCGCGCCGTGACGATGCCTGCGAGCTGCACCGGCGCAACATTGGTGCTGATGACCGAGACCGAGAGCAGCGCCAATAGCGCGCACAGCGCGCCGAGCCTCATCCGCACGGTCCTGCAATCGGAGATCGGCAGAAACAGGAAAAACAGCATCACCGGGATCATCGGCGCATTGACCAGGACCATGGTTAATCTCCCTCGAAACGGCAGGGAGGGTGACGCGACGTCGCCCGGCGGTATGTGGACGATGTCACAGTCGCGGACCGCATGCCCGGCCGACCTGCCCAATTGCGCGTCACCCGGGGGAACCGCAACCGGCGATGACGGCAGGGATCCGGTTGTATTCGCGGGCCCGGAGTCCTATGCGTAGGCGCCATGGACACCCAGATCATCACCGCCGAAAAGCCCCTGATGGCCCAGGCCCGGCCGCGCAAGCCCGCGCCGTTCCTCCCGATGAGCCGCGCCGAGATGGATGCGCTCGGCTGGGATGAATGCGACATCGTGCTGGTGACGGGCGATGCCTATGTCGACCATCCCAGCTTCGGCATGGCGATCATCGGCCGGCTCCTGGAGGCGCAAGGTTTCCGGGTCGGCATCATCGCCCAGCCCGACTGGCATTCGGCCGAGCCGTTCAAGGCACTCGGCAAGCCGAAGGTGTTCTTCGGCGTCACCGGCGGCAACATGGACTCCATGGTGAACCGCTACACCGCGGACCGCCGCATCCGTAGCGACGACGCCTACACCGCCGGCGGCGAAGGCGGCAAGCGGCCGGACCGCTGCACCATCGTCTACGCCCAGCGCTGCCGCGAAGCATTCAAGGATGTGCCGATCGTGCTCGGCGGCATCGAGGCCTCGCTGCGCCGGATCGCGCATTACGATTACTGGTCCGACAAGGTGCGCCGCTCGGTGCTGGCCGATGCCAAGGCCGACCTCTTGCTCTACGGCAACGCCGAGCGCGCCGTGGTCGAGGTGGCGCAGCGGCTCGCGGCCGGCGAAGCGCCGCGCGAGCTCGACGACATCAGGGGCGTCGCGCTGTTCCGGCGCGTGCCCGAAGATTACACCGAGCTGCACGCCGACGATCTCGATTCCGCCGACGAGGGCGCAACGCGCCAGAAGGGCGCCACCGTGATCCGGCTGCCGGCACTGGAGCAGGTCGAGCAGGACAAGGAAGCCTATGCCCGCGCCTCACGCGTGCTGCACCGGGAGAGCAATCCCGGCAATGCGCGGCCGCTGGTGCAGCGTCACGGCGATCGCGATCTCTGGCTCAACCCGCCGCCGATCCCGCTGACCTCCGACGAGATGGACGCGGTCTACGATCTTCCTTACGCGCGCGCGCCGCATCCGTCCTACGGCGATGCCAAGATCCCCGCCTGGGACATGATCAAGTTCTCGGTGACGATCATGCGCGGCTGCTTTGGCGGCTGCACCTTCTGCTCGATCACCGAGCATGAGGGGCGCATCATCCAGAACCGTTCGGAAGGCTCGATCCTGCGCGAGATCGAACGCATCCGCGACAAGACACCGGGCTTCACCGGCGTGATCTCCGACATCGGTGGCCCCACCGCCAACATGTACCGGATGGCGTGCAAGGACCCGAAGGTCGAGGCCGCGTGCCGCAGGCCGTCCTGCGTCTTCCCGGAGATCTGCCCGAACCTCAACACCTCGCATGACGATCTGATCCGGCTCTATCGCAAGGTGCGCGAGACGAAGGGCATCAAGAAGGTGATGGTCGCCTCGGGCGTGCGCTACGACCTTGCGGTCGAGAGCCCGGAATACATCAGGGAGCTCGTCACCCATCACGTCGGCGGGTATCTGAAGATCGCGCCCGAGCATACCGAGCGCGGGCCGCTCGACAAGATGATGAAGCCGGGCATCGGCGCCTACAACAAGTTCAAGCGGATGTTCGATGAAGCGGCCGAGCGGGCCGGCAAGAAATATTACCTGATCCCCTATTTCATCGCGGCGCATCCGGGCACGACCGACGAGGACATGATGAACCTCGCGCTGTGGCTGAAGAAGAACCGCTATCGCGCCGACCAAGTGCAGACCTTCCTGCCCTCGCCGATGGCGACCGCGACCGCGATGTACCACACCGGCGTCAATCCCTTGCGCGGCGTGCGCCACGGCGGCAGCGACAAGGTCGACGCGATCAAGGGCCTGCGCCAGCGCCGCCTGCACAAGGCGTTCCTGCGCTACCACGACCCCGACAATTGGCCTGTGCTGCGCGAAGCGCTGATCGAGATGGGCCGCCGCGACCTGATCGGCTCGCAGCCCCATCAGCTCGTGCCGGCACACCAGCCGCCCGGCACCGGCAAGGCGGCCGGCACCAAGCGTCCCGTCCGCCCCGGCGGCAAGACGCAGCGGTTCACGACCAAGGGCCTGCGGGTGATGAAGTAGCGCGCGCATCTGCGTGGCGCTTTCGCACCTCCAAAACAAGAATGTCGAAAACAACCCCATGCACAGTAGCCGGGGGCAGTAAAATCAACGGCTTGAAGCGCAACGCGATGGGATGGATCGTCACCGCGCATGAGTTCGTTGATCGAGCATGATCTTTTCAAAGAACCACTGCGCAGTTTGCTGATTTTACGAAATCGTTGACCCGTCGGGCAAAACAGGGGCAGGATGGTAGTGTCGCAAGACGTGGGAGAGGGCGAGGCCCTCCGCTCCGGATGCAACGTGGCCGTCAGCCGTCTTCCGCGGGATCGACGCTCGTCACCCAGAACGGATATCCAAGCTGACATCGGCCCAGCTCAAGCCACCATGGCTTCCACAACGCTTGCAGCTGAATTCGTCGGCACCACCTGAGTCAAGCGAAAGCCGGCCTTGCCGAGAAGAAGCCCGTATTCGGCGCCCGTACGTTCCTGGCCACCCAATTGCACGAGCATCGCCATATCGAGCATTTTTCCCGGATGCGGCGTGTCACCGGGCGGTATCAACATTTCGACGATCAGCAGACGGCCCACCGTGTTCATGGCCTGGCGTACATGGCCCAGGATCGAAAGGCATCGATCGTCGTTCCAGTCGTGGAGGACGTGCGAAAGGATATAGGCGTCCGCTCCGGCTGGAACGCTTTCGAAGAAATTGCCGGGCTCAATCGTGACCCGATGGCTCACGCCTCTTGCGTCGAGCAACGCCGGCGCGTCTCGCACGACATGCGGCCTGTCGAACAATATACCGCGCGGCCCGGGATGATTGGCGAGGATGGTTGCGAGCATATTTCCGGTCGCCCCGCCAACGTCCACAATGGTCTCGAAGGCAGAGAAGTCGTAGGCGGCGGCGACGGCCGACGGCTCCTGACTATGGAAGCCGATCATCGTCTCACTGAATAGCGACGCGTCATCCGGATGTTGCGCGAGGTAGTCGAAGAACGACACGCCGTGCACCTTTTCAAAGCCGGTTTTACCGGTCTGAACAGCGTAAACCAGGTTATCCCAACCCCTCTGAGACCAGGGGCTGCCGGAAATCAGCAGACTCGATCTCGCCAAACCGGGGGCGCCGGTCCTCAGCGCCTCGCCCAGATCGGTCAGTGCAAAACGCTGCTCCGGTCGCTCGGTCAGGATGCCGAGGCTCGCCAGCGTGCGCATCAGCCTGTGCAACGAAGGCGCATGCACCTGCATCGGGCCGGCGAGCTCCTCAGCGCTCTTCGGTCCGGAGGCGAGTTGATCGGCCAGCCCGAGCTTGGCCGCTGCGTACACTGTCCTCGAAACCACGAAGGCGCGCCCCATCTGGATCAACTGGATGTGTGGCGCAGGCGAAGTTGACGCTGCGGGCTGATTGTCTGGCATGACCCATCCTCCAGCGAGGTCGGAGGTATACCAAAAGTCCGAACATCCAGCCACTTCCGCTGCTGGCCCAAGCTGAACACCACGAAAGCCGTCGCGACGTCTGCTGTCTGAGGGAAGCCGGACGCCGCCCGACCGATGGGCTGAGCCCGCTTTTGTCCCGTAGCGGTCATAGGCGGGTGGCTGAAGTCACGCCATGAGAACGCTGCACTCGTGCAGCTGTTGATCTACGTCAATGTTGAACAACTGCTGGCATTCAGGTTGGCTTCAGCCGCACTGTGAGGCGGCTCCAGTCACGAGGATCACCATGCATCGGCGA
This sequence comes from Bradyrhizobium liaoningense, assembly GCF_018130825.1. Lineage (GTDB taxonomy): Bacteria > Pseudomonadota > Alphaproteobacteria > Rhizobiales > Xanthobacteraceae > Bradyrhizobium > Bradyrhizobium liaoningense_B. Next base: position 924,149 of record NZ_JAFCJS010000003.1, read on the forward strand.
AAGGGTCTTTCGACCAAATCGGTGACAGTTACGGGAATTGCTGCCAGCATTAGATGAGCGCTCAAGGCGGCAGTTTGAATGATGACGCACAGCAGAACGCGCGTTGGCGGAGTCGTCCAAGCGCCGGGTCCGGACAACCACACTATCGCGTTCTGATCGCGGGGCGTGGGATGCGGCGACGGGATTTCCTCGGGTTGATCGGCGGCGCGGCGTGGTCGTGCGCGGCTCGCGCGCAACAGCCAATGCTCCCTCGGCTGGGTGCAATCAAGTTGACCGAACCCAGCGGAAAATCGGTTTATATCAACGTCGCGCTAATCACCTTCGTTAAGCCCGACTCACACGTTTCCGGCGCCAGCGTTGAGCTTGGTCTGGCGAGCGGGAGGGTTCAGGGAGTACAGGAGAACATCGAAGAGATCATACAATTGGTTAGGGCGTCACACCGTGGTGAGATGACTTGGATCAAATTGACCGAACCCAACGCTAAGCCAATCTACGTCAACGTATCACAAGTGACCTCACTCAGGGCGGACAGCCAAATTCCCGGCGCGAACGCTGAACTCGGATTTGCGAGCGGAAAACTTCAAGGTGTTCGAGAGAATGCCGATGATGTCATGCAGCTGATCGCAGCTATTGCAGGGCAACAAGGAAGGCCGCCATGAGAATTGCCGCACTTAGCGGACTTGCCGATATCGAACCCCAATTGTGCGACTTCCGCTCCTGGCCCATCGGTTGCGAAGATGAACCTTGAAACGACAATTCCGGCGGCGACTGACCCGACCATTACCGCTATCGCCTCGGATGGCGTCCGGAGCGTGGCGACCGAGTTTGATCTGCGTGCGTTAGTCGGTGGTGGCAAATTCCTCTGGTAGACATGGTCGGAGGCAGCGAAGTCGGCCGCGCGAAGTTTCTTGGCGAACTTGGATTCGATCCTGCAGATGTCGTATGGGGGCAGCGCTTCGGACAAGCTGGAAGCTTGGTGATCGATCGGCAACGGCTGCTTGCGGTGTCATGGCTGGCCGAGCGCTCCGGCAGAAACTTCATAGAAATCCACATCATGGGTTCGAAAAAGTGCATTTTGACCCTATGGAATGGCGACCCTTCGGCGCTCGACGAAATTCACAAACATTTTGCCGAGCGCGCAGCGAAACTGGAAAAGAGTCCTCTAGCTGCGGCGGCAATTCTGCTCCAATTCTTATTAGGCACGCTTGATGCTGCGATCAGTGAGATCGACGGCCGAATCGAGGAGCTGCGGACGCAAATTCAGCACGAACCCCAGTCGATCGAGTTTTCAGGTCTTGCAGAAAGATTGCAGCGCCTTCAGACAGTTTGGTTGGACGTTGATCGCTACAGCAGCGCTGTCCGTACGGGTATTATCGGCATAGAGGCACTGCCAGGTATTGACCAGCACGCGGCGACCGAGCTGAACGATTATGCTGAGCAGGTCGAACATCTGGAACAGCGGCTTCAGGAACGTACGCGCTGGGGCGCTGATATTGTGAATGGTTATGCGACCGCGATCGTCCAGCGACAGGCCGAGCAGATCAACCGCCTCACTGTTGTCTCTATAATTTTCTTGCCTATTACCTTTTTGACTGGCTTTTTTGGAATGAACTTTGGATGGCTAGTCGGATCGGAAGGAAGCAAGACAGCATTTGTTGGGTTGGGGCTTGTGCTCCCGATCCTGAGCGTGGTGGGCACGGTACTATGGCTGAAGCGCCGGAGGTTGATGTGAGTTGACCTCTGCGTGGAACGAGCTTCCTCGTTTGACAGACGCGGAACCCGAGCGGCTTGGTGCTGGAACCGATCTTCGCTGATCTTCCCACCCGAGCAGCGCTCCTACCGCCTCAAGGCGCAATTCTCGTGATGCCGACCACTCGCCGACGAGGGTCATCGAGTAAATACTGGCTGTTTTGCTGCCTTGCCGTGATGAACGCTCTTGGTGCTAGCGCGGACCCAGCGTGCACAGATGAGCCCGATGACTTCCGCCTTCAGCGGCATATCGGACTGGCCGGAGGTGCGACTGACTCGACCCAGTTGCGAATGACCCAGAGCGCTCATTTGGTCTCGCCTGCGACGGGCGATCGTGCATTGACAGGTCAAGCAATTTGAAGCGCTTGATCTGGATCAAGCGCGAAGATCTGGAAGTCTCGCATACAGAGTCCGCAACTATCAACTATTGGCCGAGGACAATCTCATGAAAAAGATGAGCATGCTTGGAGCAATATTGGTGGGAGCCACCATTTTGTGTGCCGCCCCGATTTCGGTTCAGTGGTCGCAAGAGAAGGGCTTGTCCGTATCGTCGGACAAGGCTTATGCCCGAGTAGGAAGACCGGCAACTGCAACGAGCGTCGCTGGCGTTGCGCGGAGAGCGGATCGCCGGGCGGTGCGCCGCTGCGCAGCGGGAGTTACCTGCTAGGGTTCAGACCCTCGTGGATGTCGAGCAAGCGATTCGGGCGAAGCCCGGCTTTGCATTCGCAGGGCGCTACAATAACCCTGCGGCTTTTCGCGTTGGCCGGTTGCGATGTCGGCTTGGCCCTTAGCGGACGAGCCTAGCCGCGACTCCCGATGCCTGCTTCCAACCCGGACCTCTAACGAGGTCCGCTGTTGTGCCGCCGTTGGGGTGAGGTGGCCCAGGGGGCCGCCTCTACCCAGCGGAAGGGAGGATCAGAATGATCAGGTCAATCGCTGCTGCTGCGTTAGCGTTGTCCGTCGCAACGTTTGCACATGCCATGACGCCCGCGCCGATCTCTCAGCCGGACGGCATGATTTCGCAGATTGCCGCCGGCTGCGGACCGGGCAGGACGATGGTGAACGGTGTGTGCGTGGCACGAACCACCATTCGCCAGACCCGCCGCGAGGTCCGCAGGTGTTTGCGATGGCAGGGAGGCGCTTGCGCCCTGTACCAGTGAACGCCATCGGACTCGTTTGATCCATGGCAGATAGGCTCGGCTGCACCTATCATCGTTTGGGACGATACCACTCAAACGCCCGAGCGCAGCGACCCGCCGACCCTGGCGCTCGCCTTCTCGCCCCTTGCATTCCCGACCATTGTGACCCCGTACGGCATCGCCGCGGTTATCATCCTCATGGCGTTTGCGCCCGATACCAAGACCAACCTGTTGGTGGCCTGCGTCGCCTACTTCATTCTGTTCCTTGATTGGCTCGCCATGCTGGCGGCGCATGTCCTTGTTCGTTGGCTCGGCCCACTGCTGCTCCTTCTCGGCGTGATCCTCGGCGTCACGCAGGTAGCGCTCGGGCTGGAGCTCATGATCGCCGGTATCTCGGGCCCGATCGCGCAGGGCGCCTTCACTGGTTCGGGAAATTGATCGAGCCTTTTGTGCGCCAGGCTTGATCTGCATCAAGCGAGGCCCGTAATTGGTGCGCCAATCTGCAGCGTCCCGGGCGCCGCCCGCAGGTGTCGCGATGCCTCATTGCATCGGGCGGCAAGGAGGACTGCAAAGGCCAGGAAGCGCAAACATGACGTGCGCAAGCGCATGTACTAAGCGCAGGCTTGATGCGTCGATGATTCCTGATCTTCAAACCGTTGATGACGTTGTCGATGCTCAAGGCACGTGATTCTCAGGCTGGATGAGGACGTGCATGGAAGATCCGTTCCTGAACTACTTCGCACTTGGCTTGCTGTTTTTCGTGGTGATCGTTCTGGTGTACGGCATGATCGCGATCCACGACATTCCGGCTCGGATCGCGCACGCGCGCCATCATCCGCACGCGGACGCGATCCACGCCGCCGGTTGGATCAGCCTCTTCTTGCTGCATGTGCTGTGGCCGTTCCTTTGGATTTGGGCAATGATGTATCAGCCGGATCGAGGCTGGGGTTTCGCTCACGAGCCGGGCGAGCCGACCTCGCCGGAGGAGGCGATGGCTGAGTTGCAGGAACTTAGGCATCGCATGGCAGCGATAGAAGCCAAGCTCGAGATCGGAGATCGAGCAGCTCAATTCAGCAAAGGGAAGCCACGGGCTGCAGTCGAGTCGCCTGGACCATCGGGTTCAGCGGCCGGGGCGAGCACTCCTGCGACGGAAGAGGCAGATGCAAAGAGCCGAGGTGCTCGGCGATAGCTGAACGCACGCTCAAAGCCTCGGAGTGGGAGGTCGCAGATGGAACTGTTGCTCGTATTGACCTACGCCGCACTCTGCTATGCCATCTTCAAGATCTTCAGGATTCCGGTCAATCAATGGACGCTGGTGACAGCAGTACTCGGCGGCGCCGTTGGCCTTTCGCTGCTGTTCATAACGATGGCCTACAATCACCCGTTTTCAACCAACGCACGCATCTATTTCGCGGTCACCCCGGTGCTCCCCGCGGTGAAGGGGCGCGTGATCGAGGTGCCGGTTGAGGACCGCACCAACCAGCACCTCGAAGCCGGAGAAGTTCTCTTCAAGATCGATCCCAAGCCTTACGAATATATCGTCGCGGAAAAGCGGGCGGGGCTGGCAGACGCCGAGGCCAACGTCGCCCAGCTCAAGGCGTCAGTTGATCAGGCCTCGGCGACGACCGCAAAGGCGAAGGCCCAACTGCTGCTCGCGCAGGAAAACTACGACAGCCAGTCGACGCTGTTCCAGAAAAACGTTGTGGCGAAGGCAACACTCGACACCGCAACGCGCAATCTAGATACGTCAAAACAGACGGTCGCCGAAGCCGTCGCTGCCGAAGATCGTACCCGGCAAGCATATGGCGCGATGGTTGATGGTGAACACTCGGCCATCGTGCGTCTGCGCAACGAGCTTGCGGATGCTCAATACGATCTGGACCAGACTATTGTTCGAGCTCCCACAGGTGGCTTTGTCACCGAACTGGCCCTGCGGCCGGGCGTGTATGTGGTCCCGGCGCCCTTCCGTCCAGCCATGGTTTTCGTCAACGACAGCCAAAGGGACCGGGCTTTGGTAGCGGCGTTCCAGCAGAACGCCCTGCAGCGCGTTCGGCCCGGCAATGAAGCCGAAGTTCTATTCAAGGGCATACCGGGTCGCGTCTTCAAGGCCAAGGTTCGCCTCTTGATTGATGCGATTGCTTCAGGCCAGCTTCAAACCACGGGCACGCTGGTGAATGTCGAGGGGCCGCCGACCGGAGACCGGGCTCTGGCCGTCCTTGACCTCGTCGATGACGTGTCTGGTTATCAGGTGCCGCTCGGTTCGGAAGGCGAAGCCGCCATTTACACCGAGCATTTTCACGAGCTTTCGTTGCTGCGGAAAATTCTCCTGCGCATGCGGAGCTGGCAAAACTATGTCTTCCTCGAGGGCCACCATGGGGGCGGGGGTGGCCACCACTAACGAGGAGATCAAGCCTTAGGTTCGCGCCCAGCAATGAAGCGTTTCCAGCGCAGCCGCGGCCCTAGCCTCGCAGTGATTGTGACGAGTTCGGGATTCACCCCTATGAGGATCGAATAAGAGACTCTTCGCTGCGGCGCATGAGTCTGCAATTGGACCCAAAGGCGACAAACCCCGATTGCGGCCTGCTCGTGTACAGCTCGCCATTTGTGGGTTAGGTTCCGAAGCTGTCATGTGCCGCATCGTAGCTGATCCGTCAGCCGGTCTGGAGCTGGTCATGCAGCCGATGAACGAGGTCCCATTCGAGACGACCCTGGCTGAATATGTCGAAGAAATGCTCGACGCCTGTACGCGATGCGGGAAATGCGTCGAGGCTTGTCCGAGTGTCGAGCCGGCCGGCATCTTGGGGACAAAGTCCGAAGACATCATCGGCGGCATCCTCGAACTGGTACGTACCGGCAACGGCCCGGAAGCGTCGCGCAAATGGGCGCAGTCCTGCATGCGGAGCGGGGCATGCATCAAGGCGTGTGACCATGGCGTCAATCCGCGTTTCTTGCTGAGCATGGCGCGGCTTGGCATCGCGAAGTCGGACAATGAGCTTGCCGAAAGACGCCGGCGGGGTGTGGAGAAGTACCGCGACGGCAGTCGTGGAGTGAGCGTGCTTTCGCGCCTGCAACTCGATACGGACGTGCTCGAACGACTGGGGCAGAAATCAGCATCGGTCTCCACGCCCGTTGAGGCGCCGGATTTCGTGTTTTACACCGGCTGCAATGTGCTCAAGACGCCGCACATCGCCTTGCTTGCCCTCGATATCATGGATGCGCTCGGCGTCACTTACCAGGTGATGGGCGGACCAAGCCATTGTTGCGGCATCCTCCAACTCAAGTCTGGGGACGCAGAGATGGCCGGTCGTATGGGCTCGAGCACCATGGAAAAGCTGTCGCACTCCAACTCGGGGCAGGTGATCTCCTGGTGTCCGTCGTGCTACGTCCAGTACACGGAAACCATCCTGCCAACGGTGGAGCGGCAGCGCGGCTCCCGCCCGTTCGAGATGAGCCCGTTCATGCGCTTTCTCGGTGACCGGCTGGCGCAGCTAAAGCCGCACCTTCAGCGCAGGGTCGAAATGCGGGTCGCGCTGCACAAGCATCCCGGCGTGGCCGGCGTCGTGGAAGCCGCCGCTGAAATCCTGACGACGGTCCCCGGTATCGAACTCGTCGATCTGAACCAGCCGGCGGTGGGTTTGCAGAGCGTGGATGTCGGCGTCCTTCCAAAGTTCAAGCGCGAATTGCAACTTATGGAACTTGAGGCGGCGCGCGATGCAGGTGTCGATGCACTGGTCGCGATCTATCATTCCGATCATCGCGAACTGTGCGCGCACGAGCGCGACTGGCCATTCCGCATCATAAATATCCTTGAAGTGGTTGGCGAAAGCATGGGCCTGCATCGGCACGATCGCTACAAAGAGCTCAAGATCATGCAGGACGCCAACCAGATCGTCACCGACTGTAGCGACCTGATCGCAAAGCACTCGCTTGATCCTAACACTGCGCGTGACGTCGTGGTGAAGGTGCTGCTTGGCGATCAGCCGCTTCCCCTGAGGGGCGCGCTCCCAGAGTCGCGCGCGGGGGGTGTGGCGCCGTCGTAGCAGCTTGACGTCGCCTATTGGCTCATCAGCGAAGTGACGGGACACTCATTGAGGTCCGCGTCCGCCCAAGAGTTTCACTAACTCGGCGGGTTGCTGGTAGCAGCGCTGACGAGGGTCTTTGTTCCATTGGATGGAACCATCGCACTCTTCGAAGGTGCGCGAAACATTTCCCATCCCTGTAACTTAAGTTAATCGTGGGGCCCAATCGAAAAGGTCGCGATATGGAACCGACCAATCGAATATCGGACCACATCGACCATAAGACTGCCCGGTCGATCTGTGACGAGGTGGGTGAGAGATTGCAACAGAACTTATCTCGCGAAGTCTCGCCTCTGCCGCCCTACCTCGAACGTCTAGTCGATGAATTGCGCAAACAGGAGCGTCATCCAATTGATGGCGTCTCAGCGCCCGCTAACCGTTTCCTTCATGCGACGCGGCGGGTAGTCGCGGCCGTCTGAGCGCATAAAGAAGAAAGCTCGCCGTTCCAAACCGAGCGGCGGCTTTTCCGCTAATCTTGTCGCTGAGGCATTCCAGGCTTGAGCCGCGCCGGACGCCACGAGGGCGTGCCCGCTCGCCGGGGCTGACCGGAAGTCATGGCGGGAGGACTGAACCGACGCGATTGACCCAAAGCGGTCCTCATCCACGGCGGTGCATCACCGCGCGCGGATGCAGACCAATAGACTGTTTCCGCACTCGGCTGATCCGATTGCGATAAGCGCTCACTCGAAATGGACGGCGAGCCAGACCGTTGGCTGTTGCGGCTCCGTCCACTCGACGCGATGGCGTTTCCTTGCAGGGATGAAGACGTAATCCCCCACGCCCAGCGATCGCGCGGCAAGCTCATCTTCGAACTGCAATGTGGCGCGCCCGCTGTTTGGCAGCGTCGGTAACGGGAGTATACAAGCTAACCAGCGTGCCCTCGGGGTCACGGAATTGAACTGCTCGATTGCCCCACGGCAAATTCTTCGGTTCGTGAACGACTTCGACCTGGCCCTTCAATCGTGCAAACTCGGCATCAACGTCCGTCACTTGAAATTCGATGATTGCCGTACGGTTGGCGGCGGGTTCGGCGCTTCCTTCCTTGAAGAGGACGACAGTCTCCGCGCTTCCGACGGCGACGGCGGCTGTCGGAGTCACGATCTCAGCGAAGACCGGCGCGAGCCAATCGGCCCTCTTGCCTGTTACCTCTTCGTAGAAGCCCACCACGGCTTTGATGTCGCGAGCGATCAGACGTATTGAGGCGAACTTCATAAACCCAGCTCCTTCTGAATGTTTCAGTGCTTCCGTGGAGCAGTATCGCCCCACTGCTGACAGCATGCTGTCAGCAGCCTCCTGCTTCACGGCAGTGGCGTTTTTGCCCCCGGCCTTTGGAGGGGCCTTTCGTCCGGAAGCGCGGTCGCTGTGCTGTTGCCACAGGTCGCGCCTGCGGCTTCGAGACCTATTTCTTCGCGAGAATGCGTAGCCGCGCAGTCGCGTCGGCGACGGTCACCTCGGCGGCATCGACGAGGTCGGCTTGCACGACGATGTCTCGATCGGTTCGCTCGATGACACGTGCCCGTGCGGTGATCGGCCCGACCGCCGCGGGTTTCAGGAAACGAGTGTCGAGGCTCTTGGTGACCACGGTCTGATCGGGACCTAGCGCAGCCAGCGCGCAAATCCCGGTGGCGGAGTCCAGCATCGCCGCCAGAAATCCGCCCTGGATCGTGCCATGCCTGTTGGTGAACGCGGGCTGCGCCTGGAAGCGGATCAGCGCATGACCGCTCTCGTCAAAGCCAAGCCATTCGCGCCCCAACAGTTGGGCGCCAGGTGGAAGATTTTCCGCCGCATCTGTCACGTCGGTCACCGCGCTTGATGTGTCGGCGACGAGCCTATCAGCCGGTCCATGTCGTGCAAGCGAGACGGCGCGTCAAAAGCAAGGTCACAGACCGCTCACCGTCTTCGTGACGCGCTCAATTGCCTTTTGACCATCCGGATCGGATGGGGCCAATTCGGAGAACCGTTTGAGATCCGCCAACGCGCGTTGCAGATCGTTCTTCCGTTCCCATGATATGCCGCGGTTATAGAATGCGATTGCGTAGTTTGGATTGAGCCGGATCACCTGGTTCAAATCCTCGATGGCGCGGTCGAATTCGCCTTTGGCGTTATAGGCGGCGCCGCGGTTGTTGAACGATTCGAAGTGGTCCGGATCAAGCCGGATCGCCTGGTTGAAATCTTCGATGGCGCGGTCGAATTCGCATTTGGCGCCATAGGCGTTGCCGCGGTTGTTGAACGCGTTTACGTAATTCGGATTAAGGCGGATCGCCTGGCTGTAATCCTCGATGGCGTGGTCGTATTGGCCTTTGCTTTTGTAGGCGATGCCGCGGTTATAGAACACATTAGCGCGGTTCGGATTGAGCCGGATCGCCTGGTCGAAATCCTCGATGGCGCGGTCGTGTTCGCCTGCGGCGTCATAGACGGTGCCGCGGTTGTAGAACGCGTCTGCCTGTTTCGGATTGAGCCGGATCGCCTGGCTGTAGTCCTCGATGGCGTGATCCCGTTGGCCTATGTTGTCATAGGTGTTGCCGCGGTTGTTGAACGCGTGTGCGTAGTTCGGATTGAGCCGGATCGATTGGTCATAATCCTCGATGGCGCGGTCGTATTGGCCCCTATTAAAATAGGCGTTGCCGTGGTTGAAGAACGCCAATGCGTAGTTCGGGTCGAGCCCGATGGCCTGGTTGCAATCTGCAATGGCCCTGTCGCTTTGGTGCTTTCCGTTCCACTCGGAGCAACGATTGTTGTATAGGGCAGCAAGCCGGTGATCGCTATATTGACCGGAATCGATCGCTCGCGTGCACGCGGCGATGGCCTCGTCGCCAGATGCCTTCCCACATGTGTAGACATCGTCGGCTGCGGCGGGCGTCGTCGCCAACCAAAAGGCGAGAGCTGCCAGCGCGGACAAGGCGACAGCCAGAGTCAGCAGCAACACCCTCAATTTCGACATCGGGAACTCCGGACAATTTGCCTGTTTGTCGCCATTCCCGAGTATGAGGTTCAGGCCGGCTGACGCCCCCGCTCACCCCTTCGGTCCGCGCAGCTGCGTCGTAGGTGGATTGATCCGACCCGATCGCCCCGATGATGCCATCATGCCCCTGTTTTGCCCGACGGGTCAAGTTGACTTCGAAAAATACGAAATCGTGTCAGGCCCCTGGCTACTGTGCATGGGGTTGTTTTCGACTTTTTTGTCGCGGACCTCCAGTCCATCCCCGCAAGCCGATCTCGCGGTGGTGGCAAAGTGGCCGCGCTCAGCCCTTCGGCCCGCGCAATTGCGCCGTCAGCTTCTCCATCGCCTCCGCCACCTCGCGCCATTGCGACAGCCAACTGCGTGGAAAGCGGAAGGTGAGGTCGGCGCCGCCGACGCGGCGCTCGGAGAGGCACATGCCGGGGGTCGCCGCATCGCGCGTGCAGCGCGCGGTCAGCGCGGGGCTTGCGGCGGAATAGAGGTCCTCGCTGCCGTAGGGCGTGTCGGCGCGGAACATCCGCATCGTCAGCCCGTCCTCGGGCTGGGTCGCGGCCTGCTCGAGATAGCGCGGATAGATCGTGGTCGTTCGCTGCTCGGGCGAGAGCGCATCGTGATGGGCGGCGATCGACAGGAAGATGCGGTCGATCGATTGCACCGCCGTCTCCACCGTGTCGGCGGTGACGTGCCTGGGTGCGCCGGGCACCTCCAGCGAGGGATAGAGGAAATCGAGATCGATGCGCTCTTGCGGCCCGGTGTGCCGCTGGATCTTCATCCGGATCGCAGTCGTCGGCAGGTTGAACAGCGTGCCGCCGATGCTCACCGGCAGCTTGTCCGGGGCGTTGGCGCCGCCGGCTCCCCAGGTCGGCCACAGCAGATAGGCGACCAGCGCCACCGCGCCCAGCGCGGCAGCGCCGCCGAGCACGATCGGAACGACATGCGCCCGGGTGCGCGTCCTGGAGGACCTGAGGGGAACTGCCGAAAACATCGTCATGAGATGAGCGCGCGTAAAGACCCGAAGTCGGCCGGTGGCCGACGAATCAGCGGCGAATATGCCATGCGGCGGCGAATTCGCTTAGGCCTTGCCGGCCGCGGGGAAGGGGGAGGGCTCTGCGCGGGCTGGCCGGCGCCGTTAACCTTCTCTTAAGGATAATGTAGCGTTAACCAGCACGATTTGTCACAGGAAGGCTCCGGCGTTGCGTAAGTGCGGACAGTTTCCGATGACACCTGAAGCTCTCAATTCCTTCTTCTCGATCTGCATCGGTTTCGCGCTCGCCGGCGCCCTCGTGAACGGATACCAGGCGGTCGCGCATCGGCCGGCCGGCTTCGGCCTGCTGCAGGACGGCGTGGCGCCGAAGACCTTCGCGGCGGTGCCGTTCCTGGTGTTCGCTGCGCCCTTCATCATCATGCGCAACACGCTGCGCGGCATGCGGATGGAAAGCCGCCGCGTCGAATTCGTGATGATGGCGACCGTCATCGCCGGCTTCTGGAGCATGATGAGCGGCACCTTCTTCCTGATGACGCTGCGCGCGACCGGCGTGCTGGGCTGACGCTCGCCTTGTAGGTCCCCGCGGGGCCCTTTGCGTCGGGGCCGCCGTTTCGCTATGGCTGGGTCAACCCGACAGGAGACCTTGATGGCGATCTACGAGCTCGATGGGCAGGCGCCCGAACTTCCCGCCGACGGCAATTACTTCATCGCGGAGACCGCGACCGTGATCGGCCGGGTGCGCCTGAAGCCGGGCGCGAGCGTCTGGTTCGGCGCGGTGCTTCGCGGCGACAATGAGTGGATCGAGATCGGGGAGGGCGCCAACGTGCAGGACGGCTCGACCTGCCACACCGATCTCGGCTTTCCGCTCGTCATCGGCAGGAACTGCACCGTCGGCCACAACGTCATCCTGCACGGCTGCACCATCGAGGAGGGCGCGCTGATCGGCATGGGCTCGATCGTGATGAACGGCGCGAAGATCGGCCGCAACAGCATCGTCGGCGCCGGTTCCGTCATCACCGAGGGCAAGGAGTTTGCCGAACGCTCGCTGATCATCGGATCGCCCGCGCGCGTGATCCGCACGCTCGACGACGCGCAGGTGCAGAGAATGGGAAGCGCGGCGAAGTTCTACGTCGCCAACGGCCCGCGCTTCAAGAAGGGCTTGAAGCGGATCGGCTGAGCTCAGCCTCCCTCGGATTCGCGCGCTTCGATCGCGCCTGCAACACGCTCGTGACCAGCGGCCCAGAGCGCATGCTCGTCGCTGCCGTCTGAATATGGATTGGCTTCGGCTGGGATGCGTTCGCGCGCGGCGCGCTCGCCTTCTGCAAAGGGATCGCGATCGGTCATCGTGATTTGGCCTCCTCGTTTCTCAAGCCGATGTGACGGCATTGGTTCCGGAACGGCTCCTGGTCGGGACCGTTGACGGATAAAGGAGCATTCCAATGGCCCCACCGTGCGCAAACGCTTCAATGAAGACGTTGGTCCTGATCTTCGCCCTCGCGGCGATGCCGGCCGTATCCTTTGCGCAAGCGACCGGCGGCACTGCCGGATCGACCGGCAGTTCGTCGGGGCCGACCGGAGGTGTCGCCAACGCGCCGGCGCCGCCGCCCGGCACCAACAGCCTGGGTACGGCGCAATCCTCGGGCCCGGGCTCCGGAGTGACCACCGGCTCCGGCGCCGGTGCAGCCGCCGACGCCACCGTCAACAGCGAGAACCGGCAGCTCGACAAGAAGATGAAGAGCATCTGTCGCGGCTGCTGATGCTCGCGCGGAAGTGAGACAGTGTGGCTGTCCGGATTGCCCCGACGCGGCTAGCTTGATCCCGCTTTGAAGCGTGGAGCGTGTCCACGCGGAGGATCGAGTGATGTTACGTAAGACGATGATGGCGGCGCTGGCCGTCGCGGCGGTCGGGCTGTCGGCGCCGCAGGCCGCCCAGGCGGGTGGTCATGGCGGTCACGGTGGTGGCGGTTGGGGCCACGGCGGCGGTGGCTGGGGCCATGGCGGCCATTGGCATGGCGGCGGCTTCTGGCCAGGCGTCGCGATCGGGGCAGGTCTCGCCGGCGCCGGCTATTACGGCGCCTATTACGGCTATGGCTCCCCCTATTACGGCAATCCCTACTATTATGGTACCGGCTATGACGATGGTGGTTACGGCGGCTGCTACGTCGTCCGCAAGCGCGTGATGACACCTTCGGGATGGCGATACCGTCGCGTCGACGTTTGTGAATAGGCGGGAAGACGAATGAGGCGGGAAGACCTGCCGGCCCGCTAAAAAACAAGGCCGTTGACGCAGTATACCGTCAACGACCTTGCCAGCCCCGGATATTGAAATCGGCTCACGCCATCCGGTGACGGCCAGCATCGCGCGGAATCATACGGGCGAATGTGATCCAGTTCACAAGTCGAGAAATTAAAGCCGCCGGCGAAAGGCCAGCTCAGCCGCGCGAGCGCTTGCGCGAGCTGGCATGGACGCGGTAGCGAGCCGGTTTCCTGCGGGTAACCGAGGGCGTCTCGGCCTCGGTGGCGCGGGCGCTGGCGAAGGACTGGCGCAAGCCGTCGATGGATTCATTCAGGCCCGCCACCTGCTCCGACAGGCGCTTGGTATCGGCCTGTTGGGCTGCGAGCAGCCGCTTCACGGTCTGGAGCTGGTCCTGCACGACCTGGAGCTGGTCGATCGATTCCTGCTGGGTCGCCTCCAGCCCCTTGGTCTTCTCGACCAGCTGCTCGGAGGCCTGGGCAGTGCGGGCCTGCAGCTGCCGCGACGCCGCCACCCGGTCGGTCTCCGGCGCAGAGCCGTTATAGGCGCGCCAGATCGCGATCGAAGTGACGCCGGCGATCAGCAAGAAAAGGACGGCGGCGGTCAGCGCGATGGGCTGGGCGCCGAGGCGAAACAGGGGGGTGGACCGTGTGTCCTCCACGAGATCGATCATCGCTGACAAAACCCAAATTGAAACTTGGTGAGTGGCGAAGACCGGCAGCCTGAGGCGGCGACCGGGATGTCCCGAAAGTGTTACTATTCGGCAACAATTGGGACCAAAAAGAGGCTGGCGGCCAAAAAAGCAGCCGGCGCTTGGCTTTACCCCCTGGAGGCAGGGCCAGATGGCCAGCTTCAGGGCTGAAACGGCGAAAGCGGCCCGGAATAGGTCTTTGGCCGCGGTGCCGCATAGGGGCCGAGCCGCGACGTCTTCAGCCCCAGCCGCACCAGCGACTCCGCCAAGGTCACCGCGGCGGCGACGCCGTCGACCACGGGCAGGCCGTGGATGGCGGCAAGTTCAGTGGCGAGATCGGCCATGCCGGCGCAGCCGAGCACGATGGCCTCGGCGCGATCGTCGCGGATGGCGGCGGTGATCTCCGCCGAGATCTTGCCGAGCGCATCAGTGTTGCGCTCCTCGAGCGCGAGCACCGGGACCTCGGCGGCGCGCACGCGGGCGCAGCGCTCGGCGAGGCCGTACTTCTTCAGATTGTGCTCGATCGGCACGATGGAGACACCGAGCGTCGTCACCACGGCAAAGCGCGCGGCGATCAGGCTCGCCATGTGGAAGCCGGCCTCACCGATGCCGATCACCGGCGCTTTCGCAGCGGCGCGCGCGGCATCCAAGCCGGTGTCGTCGAAGCAGGCGATGATGTGCGCATCGGCGCCGTCGCGGTCGGCCTCGCGGATGCAGCCGAGCATGCCGGGGACCGCAAAAGCCTCGTCGTAAAAACCCTCGATCGAGACCGGGCCCATCGCGGGCTGGCGCGCATCGATCACGGTGTCGGGCAGGGCAGCGCTGCGCGCAGCGGCGGCGATCTTCGCCGTCATGGACGCCGTGGTGTTGGGATTGACGACGTGAAGCCGCATCGCGATCAGACAAGCCCTTTGCCGGCGTCCGAGCCTTTGGCCGCCTGCCGCTTGTTGAGCACGTGGATGGTGCCGAGCGCAAGCGCGATCACCGTGAACGAGACCGCCGAGATCACGGTGCCGAGCGCGTAGATGTCGGGGTTGGTTACGGTGGTGGTGAGGCCCTGGAGATCCAGCGGCAACGTGTTCACCGCACCGATCGCCTGGCTGGAGCGGGCCAGTTCGTCCCAGGACAGCGTGAAGCCGAACAGGCCGATACCAATCACTGAGGGCAGGATGATCGGCAGCACGACGTGACGGAAGGTCTGCCACGGCGTCGCGCCGAGATCGCGCGCGGCTTCTTCCAGCCGCGGGTCGAAGCGGTTGAAGATCGCGAACATGATCAAGAGTCCGAACGGCAGCGTCCAGGTCAGGTGCGCGCCGAGCCCGGAGGTGAGCAGGCCCATCGAGGTCTCGAAATTCTCGTTCCAGTGCGCCTTGATCAGATCGTCGATGATACGGAATTCCAGGGAGATGCCGAGCGAGGTGATGATCGAGGGCACGATCAGGCTCGCGATCGCCGAATAGAACAGGATGCTCTGCGCCTTGAATTTTCGGCGGAAGGCCATGCCGGCGGCGACCGACAGCACGACCGTGACGATCATCACGATGATGCCGAGCAGCAGCGAGCGGCGGAAGGCTGCGCCGAGATCGACGATGCCGGTGCCCTGGAACAGTTTTGCGATCCAGAAGGTCGACACGCCGTTCATCGGGAAGGTGAGGCCGCCTTGCGGGCCCTGGAACGACAACACGTAGATCGCGATCATCGGGCCGTAGAGGAACAGCGTGTAGGCCGCGAAGAAGACCGCGAGCACGTAGAAAGAGCGCGGGCGTCCTTCCTTCATGCTCAGAGCTCCTTCTTGATGTCGACGATGCGCGACATCATGGTGATGATCAGGAAGGTGATGACGAGCAGGATCACGGCGTTCGCTGCCGCTGCCGGGAATTGCAGCGCGTTGACCCGCGTCTCGATGATCTTGCCGGCAGCTGCGATCTGCTGGCCGCCCATCACGCCGATGGTGATGAAGTCGCCCATCACGATGGTGATGACGAAGATCGAGCCGATCACGATGCCGGGTTTGGCCAGCGGAATGATGACGTTGACGAGGGTCTGGAAGCCCGTGGCGCCCGCGTCATAGGCGGCCTCGATCAGCGACTTGTCGATGCGCACCATCGAGTTGAAGATCGGCACCACCATGAAGAAGGTGAAGAGGTGGACCAGCGCCAGCACCACGGAGAATTCGGAGAACAGCAGCCATTCCAGAGGATGGTTGATCAGCCCTGTCTTGACCAGGCCGGAATTGACGAGGCCGTTGCGCCCGAGCAGGGGGATCCAGGCGATCATGCGGATCACGTTGGAGGTCCAGAACGGGATCGTGCAGAGCAGCGACAGTCCCATCTGCCAGGTCTTGGACTTGACGTGGAAGGCGAGGAAGTAGGCGACCCAGAAGCCGATGAACAGCGTGATGACCCAGACCAGGAAGCACAGCTTCAGCGTCTTCAGATAGGTCTTGGCGATGGTGCAGAGGTCGGGGAGCTGCGCTATGCAGCCTTCGAACGTGTCGGTGTAGCCGCGGCCGGAGAAGGCCGGCAGCAGCTGGTATTCGTTGTAGTCCCAGAAGGACACGATGACGACGAAGACGAGCGGGATCAGGAAGAAGGCGAGAAACACCAGCATCATCGGCCCGGCCTGGAGCCAGGAGATGAAGGAGGGCGACAGGCGCGCCGCTTTCGCGGCGCGCTTCGTCTCCGATCCCTGGACAAGGTCCGGGGATGCCTGATGCAGGATGTCCTCTGACGCGTCCATCAACTTACGCCGCGATGAACTCGTTCCACTTGCGGACCATGTAGTCGTTCTCGTCCATCACGGCGTTCCAGCAGGCGACGCCGCCCATGCGGTCCTCGTAGGAGCCGCCGTCGCGCACTGCGCCGGCCTTCTCCAGCAGCGAGCCGTCGGGCGCCTTGATGTCCTTCTCGGCCGGCTTGCCTTCCATCCAGTAGGCCCACTCATAGGGCTCCATGTGCGCCTTCGCGGTGGAGAGCACGGCGGAGTAGTAGCCCTGGCGGTTGAGATAGGCGCCGGCATAGCCGGACAGGAACCAGTTCACGAACTCATAGGCCCATTCGAGCTTGGCACCCGACACGCCCTTGGAGACGCAGAAGCCCGACGCCCAGGAGCGGTAGCCTTCCTTGAGCGGCTGGAAGGTGCAGGGGATGCCCATCGAGCGCACCTTCGTCACCGCAGGCGACCACATCGACTGGATCACGGTTTCACCCGAGGCCATCAGGTTGACGCTCTCGTTGAAGTCTTTCCAGAAGGCGCGGAACTGGCCGGCCTTCTTGGCTTCCGTCATCACCTTCATGGTGAGATCGATCTCTTCCTTGGTCATGTTGCCCTTGTCGGCATATTTGTACTTGCCGGTGGCTTCCACGACCATCGCGGCATCCATGATGCCGATCGAGGGGATGTTGAGGATCGAGGCCTTGCCCTTGAATTCGGGGTTGAGCAGCTCCGCCCAGGAGCTGATCGGGCGCTTGATGATGTCGGGGCGGATGCCGAGCGTGTCGGCGTTGTAGACGGTCGGGATCAGCGTGACGAATTCGGTCGCCGAGGTCGCGAACTTCTTGGAGTCCTTGCCTTCGAGATAGAGCACCTTCCAGGGGGCGGTGCCCTGGTTGCCGATCTTCTTGCCGCCGGGCGTCTCGCCCTTGGTGAAGACCGGCGTGATGTTGTCGAATTCCTTGATCTTCTTGGCGTCGAGGGCAAGGATGTTGCCCGACGGCACCAGCTTCTTCAGCGAGAAATATTCGGTGTCCAGCACGTCGAAGGAGTTCGGCTGGGTCATCACGCGCTTGGTGACGTCGTCGGTGGTCGCGGTGATGTATTCGATCTTGATGCCGGTGTCCTTCAGGCACTGCTTGGAGATGTCGTCGCCCTCGTTCACGGCGGTGCCGAGATAGCGCAGCACCTTCGCATCGGCCGACTTCACATAGGGAAAGCCGGTGATGGCGCCGGAGCCGGCGGCAAGGCCGGTAAGACCCGCGGTGCCCTTGAGCAGCGTGCGGCGGCTGACGCCTTTCGTCCTGGTGGTCTCGGTCATATCAGTCACTCCTCTGTTGCGCATTCCAGTGATCGATCGGCGCTATTGCAGGCGCTGCGCCTTGGCGGGATCCCAGGTCGCCAGCACGCGGTCGCCCGGACGGAACGGGTGAACGTCGAAGGTGGCTTCCGGAACATGGGAGAAAAGGGCGGTGCCGTCGTCGAGCGTGAGCGAGACGGCGATGTAGGAGCCCTGGTACTCGGTCTGGGTCAGCAGCGCCGGCGCGCCGAACGCGCCGTCGGCGAACGGCACGATGCCGAGCTGATCGGCGCGCACGGCGATGAGGTTGCCGGCGTCGCTGAGGACGTTGTGGCCGCCGATGAAGCGCGCCACGAATTCGGTGCGGGGATGATGGAAGATGTCGCGGGCCGAGCCCTGCTGCTCGATCTTGCCGTGGTTCATCACCACGATGTGGTCGGCGAGCGCCATCGCCTCTTCCTGGCCGTGGGTGACCTGGATGAAGCTGATGCCGAGCTCGCGCTGCAGCCGCTTCAATTCGCCGCGCATCTTCACTCGCAGGAACGGATCGAGCGCCGAGAGCGGCTCGTCGAGCAGCAGGATCTGCGGCTCGGTGATCAGCGCGCGTGCCAGCGCGACGCGCTGCTGCTGGCCGCCCGAGAGCTGCGCCGGCAGGCGGCTCGCATACGGGCTCATGGCGACGAGCTCGAGCAGTTCGCCGGCGCGCTTGTGGCGGGTCGGCTTGTCGATGCCGCGCATCTTCAGGGCAAAGGCGACATTGTCGATCACGCTGAGATGCGGAAACAGGGCGTAGGACTGGAACATCATCGCGGTGCCGCGCTCGGCCGGCGGCAGATCGGTGACGTTCTGCGCGCCGAGGACGATGTCACCCTCGCTGACAGCCTCGTGGCCGGCGATCATGCGCAGGGTCGAGGTCTTGCCGCAGCCGGAGGGGCCGAGCAGGCAGCAATAGGTCCCGGCCGGGATCTTCAGGTTGACGGTGTCGACCGCCAACGTCGTGTCGTAGCGCTTGGTGACGGCGACCAGTTCGAGAGCGGCGGGAGTGGCCATGGCGTGTCCGAGGAGGGGCGATGCTTCCGCCTCTCTCCGCAAGGTCCGTGCCAACAGCCGTCGCTCGGCAAAATCTCAAAACTGTGCAGCGGAGTCAGATCGTTAGATCGAATCCGGCGTATTCGGGCTGTCCGCCGCCTGTGCAGTCACCTGCACACAAAACGGGCGAAGATTGTATAAAGTTTCGCCTGTGATTGGATACAGCTCGTCGACTAACATTCGAGGCCGAACGTTCGCCGATCGAGCCTCACACCCATGGCCGCCAAGACCCGCCAAAAACCCGATGCGCCAGACGCGAGCGATCGCGTCAGCCGTATCAGGGAGGGCGTGACAGCTGCGATCCTCGAGCATCGTCTGCTGCCGGGCACCAAGCTCGGCGAGGACGAGATCGGCGAGATCTATGGTGCGAGCCGTACGCTGGTGCGTACCGCGCTGCAGCAGCTCGCGCATGAGGGCATCGTCAATATCGAGAAGAATCGCGGCGCCTTCGTCGCGCGCCCGACGCCCGCCGATGCTCGCGAGGTGTTCGAGGCGCGCCGCCTGATCGAGCCCACCATCGTCGACCATGCGATCGACGCGGTCTCACCGACCTGGCTCGATCGCCTCGGCCAGCATCTTGCCGAGGAGCGCGAAGCGGAATTGCGCGGCGACGCGCGCGCCTCGGTCCGGCTCTCCGGCGAGTTTCATCGGCTCGTTGCCGAGATGAGCGGCCACAGCATCTATCTCGGTTTCCTCAAGGAGCTGATTGCGCGCTCCTCTCTCATCATCCTGCTCTATCGCCGCCACGACACGCCGGCCTGCGGCACCGACCACCACGCCGGCATCGTCACCGCGATCCGCAAGCGCGACAGAGAGGTCGCCCGTGCGCAGATGCTGTCGCATCTGAACGAGATCGAGGCTGAGCTGTTCCTGAAGGACCCCGCCGCCGACGAGTTGCGGCTGGCGGACGTGCTGGGCGCCTGAGCGCCCGCGGCCTGACGTCACGGCGACCTCCTTGATTTCATTTGCTTTGATACAATTGCCGTCGGACGAGCCGATCCCTCATCAAGGGAGATGGCAGAGCTGCATATTGCCGCCATGGTTGTAAGTTGACGGGAGCTAAACGTCGGCGTCAACTGGGGCCCGACGTTGCGTGCCTGCCATCACCCCTCGCGTAGCCTGAACCGTACGGAAGGCTGATATGTCGGGTTTGAGGATGTCGGCCAAAGTCTTCGCGGTCGCTGCATTGCTTGGCGGCATTGCAATGGTGCTCGCAAGCCTGTCATCCGCGCGGGCCCAGGAGGCCGCGGTCCTGTTCCGCAATGTGCGGATCTTCGACGGCAAGGGCAGCGCGCTCTCGGCGCCATCCAGCGTCCTCGTCAGAAACGGCGTCATCGAGAAGATTTCAACGGCAGACGTCACGGCCACCGCCGAGGTTATCGACGGCGGCGGGCGCGTGCTGATGCCGGGGCTGATCGATGCGCATTGGCACGCGATGCTGGTCCGTCCTACGCCGGCCGCAGCTCTTGGCGACGTCGGCTACAACAATCTGCTCGCCGGCAGTGAGGCGACGGCGACGCTGATGCGCGGCTTCACCACGGTGCGGGACATGGGCGGGCCCAGTTTCGGCCTCAAGCGGGCCATTGACGAGGACCTCGTCGCCGGTCCGCGCATCTATCCCTCCGGTGCCATCATCACCATCACCAGCGGCCATGGCGACTTCCGGCAGCTCACCGATCTGCCGCGAACGATCGGCGGCATGCTCAGCCGCATGGAACTGGTCGGAGGCAGCATGGTCGCCGACAGTCCGGACGAGGTGCGCGTTCGCGCGCGCGAGCAGCTCATGCAGGGTGCCTCGCAGGTCAAGCTCACGGCGGGCGGCGGCGTCGCCTCGCCCTTCAGCCCGCTCGATGTCTCCACCTTCACCGAGCCCGAGCTGCGCGCGGCAGTCGAAGCCGCCGACAATTGGGGGACTTACGTTGTCACGCACGCCTATACGCCGGTGGCAATCCAGCGGTCGATCGCGGCCGGTGTGAGGTGCATCGAGCATGGCCACCTCATGGACGAGGCGAGTGCGAAGCTGATCGCGGAGAAGGGCGTCTGGCTCAGCACACAGCCGTTCCTCGATCTCTCAGGTGCCGCTGCTCTGGGACCGTCGGAGCAGGACAAGATGCGGCAGGTGGTTGCCGGTACGGATCGCGTCTACGCGCTGGCGAAGAAGTACAAGATCAAGACTGCGTTCGGAACCGACGTGCTGTTCTCGAAGGCGCTGGCGGACAGGCAAGGCTCGATGCTGGCCGCGCTGACGCGCTGGTACACGCCGGCCGAAGCGCTGGCGATGGCAACGTCGGCGAATGCCGAGTTGCTGAGCCTGTCGGGCCTGCGCAATCCCTATCCCGGCAAGCTCGGCGTGGTGGAGGAGGGCGCGCTGGCCGATCTCTTGCTCGTCGACGGTAATCCGCTTGAGAACATCGCCCTCGTCGAAGATCCCGCGAAGAATTTCGTCGTGATCATGAAGGCCGGCAAGATCTACAAGAACAGGTTCGCGCGCTGACGCGCATTGGTCCGATCTGCGAAATTGGACCGCTTCTAGTCCCGATCGTCGGGAACCAGCCCTTTGCGCAGCGTATCCTTTGCGATTTCCTGGACGGTGGAAGACCGCGCAGGGCTTGTCGCAACAGGGCTTGTCACAATCCCGGGGCCGTCATCGGCGGCGTGACTTCTAAGCGTCTCCAGAACCAGAAAGAATTTCTCGGCTAGCATGAGTCAATCTCGCTGACGCGTTCATCTCGCTTTCGAGAGCCGAAAGATTCGCTATCAATTCGATCACTCACTACGCGTCGCGGCAATTTAATTCGTCGCGCTCGGCGAATTATGACAATCCTCGTCGATATCTGCCGTGCGGCATGTGCATGTGGATCATGATGGGCCGCGACGTAACGTGACTATTCCTCGCGAGCCGCACCGGTTATATGCTGGCGCTCTGTCATAGAACTGTCATGTCACCGGAAATGTTAAAATCAGACGCTACGCCGGCTCGCAAAACCATGAGCGTGCCGGACGGGAATCCTGTCCCAAAGGACGGTAAGCGAACGCAAGTCATCGCTGGCTTCCTCAGGCAACGTGACGCAGCCGAGTCCGGCGCGGAACCTGCGATTGTCGAGGGCGCTGTGATTGATCAGACGCCATCGCAAGACGCAACGCCTGCACCGGAGCCGACCCAGTCGAACGTTGCGGCGCGTCCGGCCGGCGAAATCGAGCTCAAGCTTCTCGTCGATGCCGATCGCATGGCGCATTTCAGCGCTGCGCCCGTCATCGCGGCGAACGCACGCAACAAGGGCGCGCGCAAACGTCTCAAGTCCGTCTATTACGACACGCCCGAGTGGGGACTTCGGCGCGCCGGGCTGAGCTTGCGCATACGCCAGAGCGGCGCGCGCTTCGTCCAGACCGTGAAGACCGATGCCGCCGACGATCCGCTGCGACGCGGCGAATGGGAGGCGAGCGTGCCATCGCTTGCGCCCGATCCCGCTCTGGCGATGCCCTTCATTCCGGAGAAGCTTCGCGAGCAGCTCGAAACGCAGCCGCTCGAAGCGGTCTTCACGGCCGATATCCATCGGCACACGCGCATCGTCGAGCTGCCATCCGGCACGATCGAGATCGCCTTCGACCAGGGCGAGCTGACGGCCGGCGACCGGTCGCTGCCGGTGAGCGAGATTGAACTGGAGCTCAAGAGCGGCAGCGCGAGCGCGATCTACGAGATCGCGCTGCGGCTTGCGGAGCATGGCGCGGTGAAGCCGTCGATCCGCAGCAAGTCCGCGTGCGGCTTCGACCTTGCCGCCGACAAGGCGCCGTCGGCGCGCCGGCCGGGCAAGCTTCGGCTCGATCCCTCCGTCACGCTCGACGAGGCCTTCGCGACGATCCTGCGTTCCTGCTTCCTCCATCTGTTGCAATCGCTGCCGGCGGCGGAAGACGGCCGCAATCCCGAAGGCGTGCATCAGCTGCGCGTCTCGCTGCGCCGGCTGCGATCGGCGCTCGACCTGATGCGATCGGCCGGCGCGCTCAGCAATCTCGACGCGCTGCGGTCGGAAGCCAAATGGCTGGCGCAAGGACTGTCCGCCGCGCGCGACTGGGACGTGTTCCAGCTCGACACCTTGCCGGCGATCGCAAAGGCCTGTCCTTCGGTCGCGGGCTTCGATGCGCTCGGGCGGGTCGCAGCGCAGCGTCAGTCGGAGGCCTATCGCAAGGCGCACCTTGCGCTCGATGATCGCCGCTGCGCCGTCTTCCTGATCGGTCTCGGCGGCTGGATCGAGACGCGCGGCTGGCGCAACGACGTCGCGCCCGAAGATCTCGGCCGGCTCGCCGAGCCCGCGGTCAGTTTCGCCCAGCACGTCCTGTCGGAGCAGCACGCCAAGCTGCTCAAGCGCGGCCGCCGCTTCAAGTCGCTCGGGGTCGACGAGGTGCATCGGGTGCGGCTCGCGGCCAAGCGTCTGCGCTATCTCGGCGAGTTTCTGTTGCCGCTGTTCTCCGATCGCAAGTCCGCGCGAAAATTCGCCCGCAGGCTCGCCGGCCTGCAGGAGGAGCTCGGCGCCTTCAACGACATGGCGGTGACGGCCTCATTGCTCGACGGGCTCGGCGCCGAAGATCGCGACAGTGCCATCGCCGCGGCCGCGATCGCCGGCTGGCAGGCGCGTGCATCGATCGGCGTGCAGCAGTCCTTGCAGGACAGCTGGCGGGATTTCACCGCCGCGCGCGTGCCCTGGTCGTCGCACGGCTGATCGCGTGCCCTCAAAAAAGTTGCGGCCAGCCATTGGGGGATGGCTGGCCGCGCGCGAACCGGTCTGGGACGGGGAGGGGTGGGGATGTGACCGGGTCGCGTAACTCGTTGTCTCGTTCCTACTGATCCTTCGCGCTGGCGGTGGAGACCGCCGGCCTGGTATCGCCGAGCGAGACCCAGACGTTGGGATCGCTCTGCGACTGGCGCTTGACGAAGCGGTAGCCGGTCTCCGTCCAGGCAACGACGTTCTCGTTCTGATTGTCGAGAACGAACTCGCCCTTGTCGGTCTTCACCGTCAGCACCGCGTGCCCTTCGCCCTTCTTGTCGCGCACGACGGTGATGAGCAGGGCCTCGCGGGGCCAGCCGGCATCCATCAGCATCTTGCGCTTCAACAGCACATAATCTTCACAGTCGCCGTAACCGTCCGACGGCAGCGACCACTTCTCGATCACGCCCCAGTGCTCCTGGTCGGTCAAAGGCTTGACGGTCTCGTTGACCCAGCGATTGACCTTGACGAGGTCGCGCCACGCGGTCTGCGACATCACGATGTCGCGCGGCTGCGTCGGCCCGCCCTGGCACTGCGCGGCATTGTCCGCACAGAACTCGACCCAGCCGATCGGCGCACGCGTGGTGTCGCCGAGGCTCGCGTAGAGCAGACGGCCTTCGCCGGCCTGCACTGTCGCGCTGATCCCGAAGAGCATGGCGGCGATCGCCAAACCCTTCCCCTGTCCCCTGAAATCAAACATTGCGGCCCCCGTTTCTTGTTGGGACCACATTTCGCACGGAGCTTTTGAGTTGCCGCTAAGTCGACCAAGTCAAGTCGAGACGAATGCAAGTAAAACGCGCGGCGAATTCGATCTATACTTGAATAGAATTCGCGTAAAATTTGAGATTACTGCAATTGATTCAAACTTTATCGATTAACCCGGAAACGCTGGCGGAACCGCCGTTTCGGCGCGCAGGCGGCCTCGCGTTAACCCGCGCCAGGGCGGTCACAACGCATGAAAAAGGCGGCGTCCGGGTCGCGGAGGCCGCCTTCAGGGCTGGAAAACCAGTGGTTTTGGCGGGCTTTCGCTTTACCGCGCGGTAACGCTCTCTTCGAGAGTCTCCGCCGGCTGCTCGTGCATGAACTCCAGCGCGAAGCCGTCTTCGAGGTTTCGGACCACGCGGCCCTGGACTCGGCCGAGCAGCACGACCGACTTCAGCGGCGGCCGGTTCTCGGCGGCGATGGCGGCGCCCGACAGCGAGAGGTCGATGATGCGGCAGGTCATCTTGGTGCCGTCCTCGAGCGTCAGCACCGCGATCGGGTTGCGCGGCACGATACGGTCATGGCGGCGATCCTCCGGCAGATTGAGGATGTCGCGGTTGGCGAGCCAGGTGAGCTGTGCCGCGAGCTTGTCGCGTTTCCTGGGCGTCGCCCCGATCGTCATGGCAAAGCCATTGTCGATGATGCGGGTGATCTTGCCCTCGACGCGGCCGATATGGTCGAGATAGGCGACCACGCGGTCGCCGACATTGCCGATGCCGGGGGCGAGCAGAGCGAGGCCGCCCGGCGACATGTTGATCACCTGGCAGGGGAATTCACGGCGGTCCGGCAGCATGTAGCGGCCGAGCAGGTGCACCTTGACCCGCTGGAAACGCCGACGTTCCTCGGCGGCCGGAAGAAATTTTTTGTTCGCCAACGCCATTTTCAACACCCGACCCCCGCCCGGGCGGAGTCCGGGACGACCCTAAGGTGCATAGGGTTAATGCCGCGTTAGGATCGGGCGCGCTGGTTACGGACAGACACAATGCGTTCGAACAGCCACATCAGGGGCGGGCAGGCCAGCACGGCAACCGCGCCGAGGTCGAGCGCGACCGCCGCGGTCCCGGCCGATTTGGCGAGCCGCCCGGCCAGCGCCGGCCCCAGCATCATCGCGGCATAGAACAGCGTGTAGAATACGCCCATCCCGACCGCTCGCGTTTCCGGGGCGAGCACGCGGGCGGCAAGGCTCATGATCGGGCCGGCCGGATGGCCGCCGATCAGGCCGATCAGGACCAGGATCGTGATCACCCAGTCCGATCGCGGCAGCCAGGCCAGCAGCAGGGCCACCAGGAGGCTGGCCGCGATCACCAATATAAAGGGTCGCTTGAAGCGATCGGCGAGAAAGCCGCCTGCCGGAACCGAGATCACCGACAGCCACATCACGACGCTGATCGCCGAGCCTGCCGCGGCGATGCTCCAGCCGCGCTCGGCCAATAGCGTCGGGCCGAACGAGAAGATCATGGCGAAGCCGACATTATAAAGGCCCCAGATCACGCCGGCGACGATCACCGCCAGCAGGGCGAGGGGATCGAGCCGGCCCGAGCCGGCCGCGCCGACGCTGGCTCCCGGCGGCGGCTGGTAGAACGTGATCAGCACAATGCCGATCGCAGTCAGTGCGCCCACGGACAGGAACACGGCGCCCGCGCCGTAGGCGGTGCCGATCGCCGGCAGCACCAGCAGCGAGATCGCAACGCCGGCCGGCCAGGAATTGACGAAGATCGCCATCGCGGTCGCGATCTCCTTCCCCGCGAACCAGTCGGCGGCCATCTTGGTGAGCTGCACCGTCAGCAGCACGCCGCCGGCGCCGGACGCGAGCCGGCCCGCCATCTGCCAGCCCCAGACGTCGGTGACGGCCATGACGAGGCTGCCCGCCGTCATCAGCAGCAGCGCGGCGATGGTCGTCGGCTTGTCGCCGAGGGTACGGCCGATCGCGCCGCCCGGCAGCGCCAGCACGACGCCCGGCGTGAAATAGAGCCCGATCAGGATGCCGATATCGGCGAGCCCGACGCCGAAGGTCTGCTGCAGCAGCGGCGCGACCGCCGCAACGCTCTGGAACTGAAACGCAATGGTGAGGCGCACGACGAACAGGATCGCAAGAATGCCCCAGCGATTGCGCAATGCCTCAACTCCCCCAGGCGCTCAATCGAGGGTGCGGTGGGGAGGGACCAGAGTCAACCGGCCGCCTTCCTCGTCGCGCGCCCATAGAGCAGGCACAGCAGCGCCAGCAGCACCGCGGCCGACAGCCCGAGCGACCAGTGGATGCCGATCGCCGCGCCGAACACGCCGACCGTGATACCGCTGAACGCCCGCATGCCGAGGCCGGCCATGTTGTAGAGACCGACGACGCGGCCGCGGATGTCATGCGGTGCGTTCAGCTGCACCAGGGCCTGCGCCATGGTGTTGAACGACAGCTCGAAGAAGCCCGCGAAGAACAGCAGCACGATCGCGACCGGATAGATCCGCATTGCGGCGAAGCCGAGCAGTGCAACGCTCCAGAGCATCGCGAGCATGATCGCGGTGCGCGGCGTGCCTTTCAGCCGCCCCCAGGATTCCAGCGCGATGCCGGCGAGCAGCGCGCCGGCGGCATCCGCCGCGAGCAGCACGCTGTAGGAGACGCCGGGATCGCCATGGCCGAGATCGCCGGCAAAGCCCGGCATCTGGGCGTGATAGGCGTTGCCGATCATGAAGGAGGTGAGGCCGGCGAGCCACGTCATCGCCGTCAGCACCGGCTGCGTGCCGATGGCGCGGATGGTGAGCACGATGTCGGCAAGGCCGCGCACGGCGAAGCGTCGCGCAGCCAGGCTCTTGTCCCGCACCGGCGCCCAGAACAGCCAGAGCAGCATCGGCAGATAGAACAGCGTGTTGAAGATGATGCCGTGCGAGGGGCCGAGCGTCAGCATGATGACGCCGCCCACTGCAGGTCCGACCAGAATGCCCAGATAGCGGGCCATCGCGTTCAGCCGCACCGCGCTCGGAAGGTCCGCGGGGCCGACGAGGTCGTAGAGCAGCAGCTGGTTCGGCGTCTGCCACAGCACGCCGGCGCAGCCATGGATCACCAGCAGCAGCATCGCGTGCCACATCTGGATGGTGTCGGTGAGGAAGAAGAAGCCCCATCCGGCGGAAGCGACGATGAACAGCAGCATGCCGCACTGGATGATCCGGCGCGGATCGAACCGGTCGGCGAGCCCGCCGACGGCGACCGAGAACAGCAGGAACGGCAGCCAGTGCGACAGCACGGCAAACCCGCCCAGCGTCGGCGAATGGAATTTCTGGAACACCACCCAATAGCTGATCACATGCTCGATATTGTCCGCCATCATCGCCAGCACGTAGGCCGTGAACTGGAGACGATACGGCACGGACCTCATCGCCGCGAACGAGCCGGACGCGACCATGGGATTTTGGGGAAGGGGGTTCAAGCGGGCACCTGGAAAGGACTCTTGGGGAGTTACACGTTCGCTGGCCCGTGCTCAAGACACTTGGGTGTGCTTGGACACCAGCCATGCAGTGCTGCCACAAGCTCCACCGTCATCCTGAGGTGCGCGCTCTTGCGCGCCTCGAAGGATGGGCCGCAAGCGCCGTTGCCCATCCTTCGAGGCTCCCCTTGCGATGCTAAGCATCGCAAGGGGAGCACCTCAGGATGACGGCGGTGGTTGTCGCAGGCAGGTTACGTAGCCCGGATGAGCGCTAGCGATATCCGGGACAGTGTTCCCGCATGTCGCTTCGCTCATGCGGGCTACGAACCTGCTCTTACGCCAGCGACTTCACGTAGACCGCATACGGCACGCCCAAAATATCCGGCGCCTCGCCAATCCTCACAAATCCCATCCGCAGATACATCGGCAACGCGACCGTCATGATCGGCGTCGTGTGGAGGGCGATGGCCGGCGATTGGTCGCGCTCGGCGCGGCGCAGGCATTCTTCGGTCAATTGTCGGCCGATGCCCTTGCCGCGCGCGGAAGGATCGACCACCAGCATGCGAATGACCGGCCAGGCCGGGTCGAAGAACGCCGGCTTCGGCGCTTGCGCGCCGACATACACGACGGCGCCAACGACCTGGTCGCCGTCTTCGGCAACGATGATCTCGCCGGTCTTGGCAAGCTCCGGCATCTTCGCGACGTGGGTCATGAACAGCGGCCAGTCGGAATAATGCTGCTCGAACTCTGCGAACGCCGCCAACGCGACACGCACGATCGCCTCCGCATCGTCAGCTCGATAGTCGCGCAGCATCAGCGTAGCGCTCCCTTGTAGCCCGGATGAGCCAACGGGTCGGCGCAAGGCGCCGCCCGATGACAGGCTCCGCAATATCCGGGACCGCCGCCCCCGCATATCGCATCGCTCTTGCGGGCTACGAGACTGCCCGCTTGGCACGATCGCGCATCTCACATACGCTTGTCTTCAGCCCGCACCCATCAATCATAACAGACGGGCACCGAGGAAACAGCCATGCAACAGATCCGCGTCTGCACCCACGCAGGACCGGGCTCGGAGCCCGTCATCCGCACCGTGCCGTGGCCGAAGGTCGGCCGCAAGGCCGCGCTGATCAAGGTCGGCGCCTGCGGGGTCTGTGGCACCGATCTGCACATCCTCAAAGGACACTGGCCGAAGCCGCTGCCCTGGCCATTCACGCTCGGCCACGAGCTCGGCGGTGTCATCGTCGAATGCGGCGAGGAGTTTTCCGAGGATTTTATGAGCAAGCCGCTGACCGTCGGCTCCAAGGTGATGATCCCGCCGCTGATGCCGTGCGGGCGCTGCTACTACTGCATTCACTATCCGCAGACGGCGAACAAGTGCCTGACGCCGGTCTAT
Organism: Bradyrhizobium liaoningense; assembly: GCF_018130825.1. Classification (GTDB taxonomy): domain Bacteria; phylum Pseudomonadota; class Alphaproteobacteria; order Rhizobiales; family Xanthobacteraceae; genus Bradyrhizobium; species Bradyrhizobium liaoningense_B. Next base: position 953,433 of record NZ_JAFCJS010000003.1, read on the forward strand.
TACGGCCGCTATCTCGGCTTCGACAAGGCGCCGCACATGTGGGGCGGCTGGGCCGAATATGTCTATGTCGATCTCGAGATGCTGCCGGGCACCAAGATCTACAAGCTGCCCGACGACATGTCGCTGCGGCTGGGGGCACTGTCCGAGCCGCTGACCTCCTGCATCCGCGCCTTCAACCGTGCGACCCGTGCCGGTGGTTTTTCCTGGGGCGACACGGTCGTGATCCAGGGCTCGGGCCCGATCGGCATTCTCGCGGTCGCGGCCGCAAAGGAGATGGGGGCCGCGCGCGTCATCTGTGTCGGCGCGCCGGAGGAGCCGCGGCTCAAGCTCGCGCGCGAGTTCGGTGCGGAGGCGACCGTCAACATCGAGGAGCTGAAGTCGCCTCGGGAGCGCATCGATCGCGTGCGGAAAATCGTCGGCGGCTTCGGCGCCGACCTCGTGATGGATTGCTCGGGTCATCCCACGGCCGGCCCCGAAGGCATCGAGATGCTGCGCGACGGCGGCACCTATGTCGAGATGGGCCAGTTCACCGACGCCGGCTCGATCGATACGTCCTGGCACCGCATCTGCACCAAGGATCTCAACGTGCTGGGATCCTGGGGCTTTACCGGCAACGATCTGCCGCTCGGCGTCGACATGCTCTACCGCACGCGTGACAAATATCCCTGGCTGAAGATGCAGACGATCTATCCTTTCACGGAAGAGGGCGTCGCGCAGGCGGTGAAGGATGCGATGGCGATGAAGACGGTGAAGTCGACGATCGTGCCGTGGCCGGAGCTGGTGGACTAGCCGTGATGGACGAGAAGCCAAGCAGTCCCCGCTCACCCTTCCACGCCATCCGCGCGATCGACTACACCGTCATCTTCGTGCGCGACATGGCCGCGATGCGGCGCTTCTATGAGGACGTGCTCGCCTTTCCGCTCTCGCGCGAGCTCTCGCCGAACTGGATCGAATACGGCTTGGGCAACAACACGCTGGCTCTGGCAAAACCGAGCCGGACCGCTTCCGATGCGCCGACACCGGCGGGCAGCGCCTCGCTTCAACTGGCCTTCAAGGTCTCCGCGGCCGTGGTCGATCAATGTGCCGACGAGCTCGTGCGGCAGGGCGTGGCGTTGCTCTCGCCGCCGACGGACCAGCCCTTCGGACATCGCACGCTGTTCTTTCGCGACCCTGACGGCAATCTTCTGGAGGTCTATGCCGAGATCTGAACCGCGGCAGAGGCGGGCGATGGCCCAAAAAGTTCCACCAGGAATCCGCAAGTTATTCACGTCGAGGTGAAACTTAAGTCCCAGTTCCGGCTTTCAGTTCGCGGGAGAGGTATCGTGAAGCGAATCCTGAAACCCGTCACTTACATCCTGGCTGCGATCTACTTCCTGGTGGATGCGGTCTTCATGGCCGTGGCAAGGCCGATCGCCCGCTGGATCGGGCGGTATTTCGAGTTCAGGCGGTTGCGCGCCTGGATCAGGGCGCTTCCGCCTTATCCATCGCTCGCCCTGTTTTCCGTGCCCGTCATCATTTTGGAGCCGATCAAGCCGGTCGCAGCCTACCTCGCTGCAACCGGTCAGGTCGTGAGCGGTGCGGTGACTTTCATCGTCGGCGAGCTGCTCAAGCTTGTGCTGGTGGAGCGCCTTTTCCATCTCACGCGGGACAAGCTGATGCGGATTCCGGCGTTTGCCTGGACCTATGGTAAGTTCGCCGAGATGAAAGCGTGGCTGCAGGCAACCGAAGCCTGGCGGGCCATTCGGGCCCTGGCCCACGCGGCCAAGGACACTGTTGCGCGGGCAAGAGCCAAGCTGATCGGTAGGTTCAGCAGGCTGGCGACCTCGAGGGACTAGGCCAGAGCCAACCGCGTTGCCCTCTATGCGAGCTTACGCGCAGCGGCGGTCGCCTTATCGCCCGTGTTCGGCGTGCCGGTCGGCTCGATCAGCATGAGATGGACCTCCTCGCGCGCCACCGGGCGATGCTCGACACCCCGGGGAACGACGTAGAGTTCGCCCGGGCCGAGCGTCACCGTGCGATCCCGCAGTTCGATGTCGAGACTGCCCTTCAGGACCAGAAAGAAATCGTCGGTGTCATCGTGCTTGTGCCAGGTGAACTCGCCCTTCACCTTCACCACCATCACGTCGCAATCGTTGAAGGTCGTGATCGTGCGCGGCGACCAATAATCCCCAAAGGTCGCGAGCTTGTCGGCAAGCGATATGCTGTCGGCCATGTTTTTCCCCGTTGCTCTCTCGTGGGGTACGATTTGGGGGCGAGTGCAGGGCGCGACAAGGCCGCATTCGTTCAGCAGAGCAGCCAGCTTCTATTTGACGTATCCGGACAACATGGCCTGTGCCCATTCAGGGCGGTTGTTGGCGAGCGCGCGCGCCGAGGCGGCCTCCCAGTCGTATTCGAGTGCCAGGAGTTCGACCTGCCAGCCCCTTTTTCCCTTGGTGAGGATCGCGTAGCGGGCGTGAGGCGAGCGGTGTTCCAGTTTTGCGGCAAAGGGAATGTCCGCGAAGACCGGGCATCCGACGCTCCCCGGATTAAGGACCAAGCACTCGCGCGGCCCGTGAATGACGGCCTGGCGGTGGCTATGGCCACACAGCACCACGCGCGCCGCCGGCTCGCTCGCCAGGCGTGCCTCCAGCACGTCGCGGCGTGCCGGCACAAAGCGGCCGTCGTCGAGCGATTCCTCCAGCAAGCACGTCGTATCGCTCTCGGGCGTGCCATGGCAGGCCAGGATGCCATCGTCCAGTCGCAGTTGGGAGGGCAGGCTGTGGAGGGTGCGCCGCTGCTCCGCAGTCAACGCGTTGCGCGCAAACAGACCTGCCGGCGAGAGCTTGTCGTCCGGAAATTCCTCGATCCAGCGATCATGGTTTCCGCGCACGGTCGGCAACGACAGCGACTGCAGGGCTTCGAAAGTCTCTTTCGGCCACAACGGGCTGGTGACGCAATCCCCGAGGTTGACTGTGCGATCGACGCCCCGTGCCTTGATGTCGGCCAGCACCGCCTCCAGCGCGACAAGGTTGCCGTGGATGTCGGAAATGACTGCCAATCGCATCGTTGTGCTCCCTTTTATTTCGCCTGAACTTAAGCTGCCAGGTCGCTGGACATATCTAGCATCAGCCAATGGCACGTTCACCAACTAGCCATCGCTAATCTGGCTATCTTTCACCACTCTCGCGCCAACCACCTTGGTGCCCTCGACCTCCCGCACGATCCGTTCGTCCGGCCCCACGATCCCGAGATCGAACTCGCGATCCGGCGTGACGAGGATCAGGCGCTGACCAGCGATCACGACCACCGTCATGTCGTTGCGCTCGCCCTCCGCCGCCCATGCGCGGATGTCGCCGGCGTAGGGCTCCCTGCGCCAGGCGTTGGGAGAGCCCGGGTCGCAGCGGACTTCGATGCCGTCCTCCGAGGTGGTCAGGACGAGTTTTGACCGGTTGGGCTTCCATCGTTCGTCGAGGAGATCGCTCGCCAGCCATAGGCAGGCGAAGTCCTCGCATTCACCCGGCCGCGCAGAGTAGATCGCGCAGCCGCGGCCCGGTTTGCAATGCCGGCACCAGCTGTTCGCGGGCTTGGCCAGCGCCTCGATGGCCATCACCTTGCAGCAGAGTGTGCAGTCGCCACACCTGCGTTTGACGGAGGACGTCACGCGGTCATTCCCATCACATCCGGTGGGGCTCAGGTTAATGGAGGTGGCTGCAAAAATCCGCTGCAACCTTCAGGCGCGGCTCTCTCCGGAAAGCCATGCATCAAAGGCATGGTGATTTGGCGGTACTTGGCGTAAAGAGCCTCCAATCACATCGCCAGCGTGCGGCCAGGCCCGTTGCCGCGCCCGCCAGCTCAGGTCCGCCGGTTTCATCGTTCCGCGCCTGAATTAACCAAGGTTCTCCATCCCGTGTCTCTTCCGGCCCTGACCCCGCCGCTCGCCCGAGCTTTGGCCGAGCGGAACTATGATTCACTGACGCCCGTCCAGCTCGCCGTGCTCGCCCATGAAGCCACCAGCCGCGACCTGCTGGTGTCGGCCCAGACCGGTTCCGGCAAGACCGTTGCTTATGGATTGGCCATCGCCAAGAATCTGCTTGATGACGCCGAGCACTTCGGGCCCGCGGCCGCCCCGCTCGCCTTGATCGTCGCGCCGACCCGCGAGCTCGCACTTCAGGTTCAGCGCGAGCTGGCCTGGCTGTACGGGCATGCAGGCGGGCGCGTCGTCTCCTGTGTCGGCGGCATGGATCCGCGGCGCGAGCAGCGCGAGCTGGCCGCCGGCGCGCACATCGTCGTCGGCACGCCCGGACGGCTGTGCGATCATCTGCGGCGCGGCCGTCTCGATATCTCCGAACTCGCCGCCGTGGTGCTCGACGAGGCCGACGAGATGCTCAATCTGGGCTTTCGCGAGGACATGGAATTCATCCTCGAGACCACGCCGGAGACGCGCCGCACGTTGCTATTCTCGGCAACGTTTCCGCGCGGGATCGTCGCGCTGGCGCGGCAGTATCAGCGCGATGCCTTCCGGATCGAGGTCGCCGGCGACGAGGGCGGTCATGCCGATATCGAGTATCGCGCCATCCGCATCGCGCCCGCCGACGTCGAGCATGCCGTCGTCAACGTGCTCCGCTTCTACGAAGCGCCGAGCGCGCTGGTGTTCTGTAGCACGCGCGATGCCGTCAGGCATTTGCAGGCAGCGCTTCTGGAGCGCGGCTTTGCCGTGGTCGCCCTGTCGGGCGAACTGACGCAGAACGAGCGGACCCTGGCGCTGCAGTCGCTGCGCGACGGGCGTGCCCGCGTCTGTGTCGCGACCGACGTCGCCGCCCGCGGCATCGATCTGCCGAGCCTCGACCTCGTCATCCATGCTGACCTGCCCAACGACGCCGAGGTCATGCAGCATCGCTCGGGCCGCACCGGGCGTGCGGGCCGGAAGGGAACGAGCGTGCTGCTGGTGCCGCCGGCGCGGCGGCGGCGTGCGGAACTGCTGCTGAACCTCTCGGGCATCGATGCGGACTGGGGCACGGCGCCGCAGGCGGATGAAATCCGCAAGCTCGATCACGAGCGCATGAAGGACGTGCTGTTCACCGAGGAGACGACGTCCGACGACCTGGCCTTGGCGCAAGCCTTGTTGGCCGAGCGGTCGGCCGAGGACATCGCCGCCGCGCTCGCGCGGCTCTATCGCGCGCGGCTGCCGTCACCCGAAGACATCATCGATCCCGGCGAGCGGACCGGCCGGCCGCGCGACGATCGCGGCCGTGACAGGTTTGAAGGCGGCGACGATCGTCCCGCCAAGCCTCGATCGAAGTCCGGAAAAACGTCCTCGAAGCACGTCATGGCGGAGGGCAGCGTCTGGTTCCGCGCCGCGATCGGGCGGCGCAAGAATGCGGAAGCGCGCTGGCTGCTGCCGATGATCTGCCGCCGTGGCGGCATCGACAAGCGCGACATCGGTGCCATCAAGATCATGGACACCACCACCGAGTTCGAGATTTCCGAGCGGGTCGCGGAGACCTTTGCCGCGAAGATCAAGCGTCCGGACAAGGAGGACAGCATCCGCATCGAGCCGATGGCGGAGCCGCCGCAGCGGCACGAGCCCTCGGAGGAGCGGCACCACGCACCTCGGCGTGAGAGCGGTAACAGCGAACATCGTGAACGTCGCGACGATCGACCGCGCGACAATGCATTCAAGCCGCGGGACAAGGGGCACGGCGAACGCAGGCCGAAATTCGACGATCCTCCGTCCTTCGGAAAGAAGAAGCGGCACAAGAGCAAGCCGGGCCATGCGGAGCCGTCGGTCACGCCGTGGCCGGTCAAGGGTGCGCCAGGAAAGAAATCAAAGAAGAAGCGTCGCGGCTGAGCGACGCCAGACAATTAGACAGCAATGATGCCGCCGGATTGCGCCGGCGGCATCATCTGAAAAGCCTGTGTGAGTTCAGCGGCCGCCGCCACCGCCACCACCACCACCACCGCCGCCGCCACCGCCAGCATCACGCATCGACGAGCTGTAGCGCGGATCGGTCTGCTTCATGTAGGTCGGCGAGGTATCGTGGGTCAGGGGAACGGTGCGTCGTGCGCCGCCGGGGGTCGGCGTCTCGATCAGGATGCCGCAGCCTTCGAAGAAGGCGGTGTCGCAGCCATAGGTGCGATACTGCGCCGCGTTGGCGCTGGTCGAGGTGAACGCAGCCGTTGCAGCGAATGCAATCAAGGCAACTTTCGTCAATGTGAGTTTCATGGACATTCTCCAGTCTCGGTTCGGCGAGACCGGAACGGCCCGCGCAGTTCTTCGACGGGACCTGGCCGAAAGCGGTTCGAGCGCGCGGCTTCACGCCCGCGTGAGCCGGGATTGACCGGCTGGGACGTTACGTCGCGGCGAGGTCGCGGAGCATGTAGGTCGCGCCATTGCCGTAGGATGCGAGCTTGGCACGCAATTGCGCATCCGCAGGTACTGGTCGAAAGCCGGACCGCTCCCACAGCGGCCGCGTGGCATAGACCGAGACCAGCGCGAGCGACGTGATGCCTGACGCATGCGCCAGCTTCTCGATATCGGCAACATAAGCGCGCGACGCGCCGCCGCGGAAATCGGGCAGCACCGCGACGTCGTGCACATAGATGCAATCCGCATCGTCGGGGAGACGTTCGAGGAAAACATCAAGCGGCGGGATCCGGTGCTGCTTCCAGGGATGCGCGAGGCCGTAACCAACGATCTCGTCGTCCGCAATGAGCGCGCGGCAGCCATCGGGATAGAGCCGCATCTTTTCCGCGAACACCTCGGGTCGTTCGGGAAGGTCGGGATGGATACGCGCCGCGATCGCGCTGATCGCGGGCAGGTCGGAGGCGCGCGCGGGACGCCAGTGCGGCTTGCTCATGTCGGACTATTCCGTCTCACTCACTCCGGTCTATGCCGCCCGCAGGAATACGACGCCTCGCGCAACCGCCCTAGCCAAGTGCGCTGATCTCAAGTTGGCGCATGCGATTGCGGCAACTTCAGAGATGCGGAACTCGGTCTGGGCCGCTTCGTCGCAGGAAATTGAATTAATTTCGGCTGAGAGTCTGAAAGCGAACCGAACTGGCCACTCTCCTCGTTCATATTTGGCTCTGCAAGGGGGACGGGGCCGGTTATCCGCAGCAACAATCCCACCGCGTTGAAAGTAGCAGTATCGGTGTCCTGGTGCGGCATGCACCGCGACGCCCGGGGAGTCTTCAATCCGTGATCTAGTTTCGCTTGAAAGGATGAAAGCCCGTGAGTGATGCCAATGTGAAAGTCGAGACGAATGCAGCCCCGCAAGACGTGGGGGCCAACGGAAGCGCAAAGCTCCAGTTCGACGTACCGTTCTTCAACATGCAGACGATGTTCGGCAGTTTCGCCGAGCAGGGCGCCACGCGGGCCCAGGCGAATTTTGCGAAAGTGAGGGCGACTTCGGAGGAAGTCACCGCAGCCCTTTGCGATGCCTATTCGACCAATGCCAAGCGTGCCGCCGACTATGGCATCAAGCTCATCGAACTATCCCACGCCAACACGACCTCCACGCTGGACTTCATTTCCCAGCTTGTCGATGCGAGGTCATTTACCGATCTCGTCAACCTCTCCACCGCCCACAGCCGCAAGACCTTTGAAGCGACTTCGGCTCAGAACCGCGAACTCTGGGATCTCGCCCAGAAGGCCGCGACCGAAACGGCCGAGCCGATCAAGCAGAGCTTGAACCGGGTATTGCGTAGCGCTGCTTGACTCGAAGCGTTTGGCCGCGCGGATCGGCTGGACGAGCGTCTCCGCAAGAAGAGAAGCCGTCCAGCCGATTGCGGCCGCCCTCACTGTTGAGGTGACGCCAAGCTGGAGGAAATCACGATGGGTATGGTGATGATCAAGTGCCCGGAAACGGGAAACGCTATTCCGACGGGCATCGAGATGGATGGCGAGAGGTTTCGGTGCAGCGCGGTGTTCTTTTCGCGCACCTATTGCCGGATGTGCGCCGCGACGCATGAATGGTTCGCCAAAGAGGCGTGGGTCTACGAGTCGGTCTTGGCGAAGGGCGGATCCGGGGGCAGGCAGCCAATCCGCGCCGGCGCGGCGTGAAGGAGCCTCGGCGCATCCTGCGAAACGATCCGATCGATCCTGCGGCTCATCACCTTGTAGCACTCACAGGCGATGACCTCGAGCCGGTGCCTGTCAATCTCGAGCTGGCCGCGCCGGTTGGACTTGATCGCCCGTGACGCGCGCAACGCGCTCACCACGTGCGTGACCGTGGTGCGCCGGACGCCGAGCAATTCCGACAGCGTCTCCTGCGTCAAGGGCAGCAGGTCACCGCCGTCCGTCCGGTCGTGGATGTGCAGCAGCCAGCGGGCGAGGCGCGCCTCGACCGAATGCAGGGCGTTGCAGGCTGCGACGTGCTGGAATTGCGTCAGCAGCGTCCTGGTGAGCAGCTGAACCGAGTTTGCAATGGCGGGACTGCGTTCGAGCGCAATGTGAAATCGTGCGGGCGAGATCTGCAGCGCCGTTCCGGCCACGCGGACGACCGCGGTCATGGGTGATCGGATCGGGCCGAGCGCCGTCATGAGTCCGACAGCGCCGTCGTTGCCGATCACGGCAGTTGCCGCCGTCTGTCCGTTCGGCAACTCCATGATGAGGGCGACCGCGCCGCTGCAGGGAAAGGAGAGGTGATCGATCTTGTCGCCCGATCGAACCAGGACTGCGTCGTGCTGGAGCTCTACTTTTCGCAGATGAGGTGCAAGCAACGCGAAATCGGCCGGCGGTAACGCAGCTAACAACCGATTGCCAACTCTAGTCGCGTGCTCCATCACGGGAATTGTCCCTGGACGGACGCCCGGCAGACGCATCTTCACCAATCGAACGGCGCTGCCGCTTGCCACGGCAAACGAATAAACTCGTCTTAAAAGCTAAGGTTCCTCTGACGTATTGGCAAGCCGGTGCGCGAATGCGTTTGATCTCGATCAAGCCTTCGAAGATCGGGCCGGCTGTATGCAAAGCTGCGCGTCTGACGCGAGAGCAGGTCCTAGCGCAGCCCCTCATAGACCATCAGCCCGCGTGCGATCTGAAGTTTGCGGATCGCGCGCGGCAGCAGCTTCTCCGGCTGGTGCAGGTAGCGCCAGGAGGTGAGGGTGAAGGCTGAAAGCGTGCCGCATTCGTCGTCGAAGGGCGCGAGCACGCCGGTGACGCTCACCGGCGTATGCGGGCGCGCGTTGAAGGGCAGCAGCAGGAGCTCGAGATGCGCCTTGCTGCCGTCCTCGCGCGCGGCGGTAACGCCGGCGATCGCACCGAGCGTCTCGTCGGCGACGATCGTCGCGATCTCCTCGATCTCGCTGCGGCTCGCCGCCGTGAACAGCGCCGCGAAACTCTTGTCCTTGAGGTCGATCCCGGCCAGTGCGCAGACGCGGGTGCCGGCAACGCGGAAGGGGAAGCCGAGACTGGGCTCGCAGGACAGCACGAAGATGTCGCCGAGCAGGCCGCGGACCGCGGCCGGATCGATGTCGGCCCGGTCAGGGGCCCGCGCAGTACCGCGCTTCTTGTCCCAATATGCGAAGAACGCGCGGCTCGACGGATGTTTCATGACTGACGCTAACCCCGGGGGCGCAACCTCGCGGGACAGATCTGTCCCGCTTCAGTGCACCCACGATCCCTTCTGTTGTTGTGCAGGAGGGGATTTGCAGCGTCCATGCCGCAGGGGCGTTTTCAGGCCCGTTGAAGCGGTCTTTGCGTTGTTAACGTTAAATTAACTATGCACTTCGCGCCGCGCGCGGCCCTGCTATGGTGACCGCGGTCGCAAGCCTCGCCGCTTTTCTCCAGGTTCTCGGCGGGGCCTGTACACAGGGCGTCAAACAGTTTGGCCACGGGCCGGGGAGGGGTGGGGATACACCTTCATTCCCCAGGGCATCGGAAGGCCGACACGGACAGGCAGGGCTTTCCCAGGGCCCTGCCTTTTCCTTTTGCGCACTTGCGCAAGGCCGGCAAAGGCGACTATCTCCAAGCCTGTCGCTCCGATCGCGCCTGAAAGCGAAGCTGCCTTGGATTCCCCGCAAGATTCGTCGCCGGACGTGCCGGCCGTCCACGAGGAGGCTCCGCGCGAGCCGATCCTGACGCTGCCGGTGGCGCTGACCGCCTATATCGCCCTGCTGGCGCTGATCCATCTGCGGGTGCTGCTGCCGCCGGAGCTCGAAAACTGGACCATCGACGTCTTCGGCTTCATCCCGAAGCGCTACGATGCCTCGCTGCTCAATCTGCAGATCCCCGGTGGCGCCGGCGCCAAAGTCTGGAGCTTCGTCACCTATTCGCTGCTGCACGCCAATCTGACCCATCTCGGCTTCAATGTACTATGGCTGCTGCCGTTCGGCAGCGCGCTGGCGCGGCGCTTCGGCGCGATCAGGTTCTTCGTCTTCATGGCGGTGACGGCGGCGGCCGGCGCGCTCGCCCATCTCGTCACCCATGAGCATGCGGTGGCGCCGATGATCGGCGCCTCGGCGTCGGTGTCGGGCGCGATGGCAGCCGCGATCCGCTTTGCTTTCGCCCGCGGCAGCTTCCTGTCGTTCAGCCGATCGGATGCCGATACCGCCGCAAAAGTTCCTGCGCTGCCGCTGTCGCGTGCGCTGCGCGACGGGCGGGTGGTCGCCTTCCTCGCAGTGTGGTTCGGCGTCAACATCATCTTCGGCGTCGGCGCGATCGGCATCGATGCCGAGACCACCAGCGTTGCCTGGCAGGCACATATCGGCGGCTTCTTCGCCGGCCTGTTGCTGTTCGCGCTGTTCGATCCCGTGCCGCGCGTGCGAAGCGATGCTGCGGATGCGTCATCGCAGGACGTTTCCGACCGTATTTGAAGCTGTGCTTGCGGCCCGGCCCGAATTCATCCATCATTCGCTGGAAGAATGTTCCGAAGCGACAAGCCCCTAGAGGCAACGCTTCGACAAGCGCGCGAGCGTGAAACCCGCGCCGAAACTGTTAGTTGAAGACTCGCGAACAAGTCCGGACCGCCAAAGGCGGACGGCTTCGATTCAGGGAGGCGGCAATGACGGTACGTTCCATTCTCAACACCAAGGGCCACCAGATCATGAGCGTCGAGCCCGACGTCAAGCTGTCGGCCGCGATCAAGCTGCTCGGTGAGAAGAAGATCGGCGCGGTGCTGGTGATGAACCAGAGCCGGCTGGAAGGCATCCTGTCCGAGCGCGACATCGTGCGCGTGCTCGGCGATCGCGGCGCCGGCGTGCTGGAGGAGCCGGTCTCGGAGGTCATGACCCGCAAGGTCGTCACCTGCAAGGAGACCGACACGGTCGCCGAGCTCATGGAGACGATGACGACCGGCAAGTTCCGCCATCTGCCCGTGCTCGACAACGGCAAGGTGGTCGGCCTGATCTCGATCGGCGACATCGTCAAATGGCGTGTCCGCGAATACGAGACCGAGCAGGAAGCCCTGCGCGACTACATCAAGACGGCCTGACGGACCTTACGCGGGTCCGCCTTATTCGTCTGCTTTGGGCGCGTGGCCCGCGGGCGCCGGCGCGAGCACTTCGATCGCCTCCTGGATCGATTGCAGCGCGCGCTCGGCGGCGCGCGTGCCATGCGCGATCAGGTCCTCGGAGCGGTGGAAGTCGAACCAGCCGAAGTGGCCGACCCGCGGCGTGATCAACATGTCGGGCGGATCGCCGGCAAGGCGCGCGCGGGTGATGCGGTCCTGCATGATGTTGAAGGCATCGACCATCACCGAGGAGATGCCGGGCCGTCCGCCGCCGCCGAAGAACTCGCGCTTCACGGTCTTCTCGGGCGAGAACAGGCGCGGAAAGCGCCGCTTGGTCGTCGTCGCCTCGGCCTCGGAGGCGACCGGGGCGGGCGCCGCGCCGTGCGCATGGATCGTCGTGGAATGGGTGAAGATGTCGCTGGAAAGATTTGCGGCGATGACGATTTCGGCGCCGAGCGCGCGGGCGGCCGAGACCGGCACCGGATTGACCAGCGTGCCGTCGACCAGCCAGCGGTCGCCGATCAGGACCGGTGAGAAGATGCCGGGCAGGGCGTAGGACGCCCGCATCGCGTCGACCATGCGGCCGCGCGTCAGCCAGATCTCGTGGCCGGTGCGGACCTCGGTCGCAACAGCGGCGAACTTGACGGGCAGGTCCTCGATCAGGGTCTGGCCGACCGCCTTCTCGAGCCGGGTTGCCAGCTTATCGCCGCCGATCAGGCCGGAGCCGTTGAGGCGGATGTCGAGATAGCCGAGGATGTTGCGCATGCCCTGCAGGCTGCGCCCCCACTCTTCGAACGTATCGAGCCGGCCGGCCGCATGGAGGCCGCCGACCACGGCGCCGATCGAGGTGCCGACCACGACGTCGGGGACGATGCCGTTGGCAATCAGGGTCCTCAGGATCCCGATATGGGCAAAGCCGCGCGCCGCGCCGCCGCCGAGTGCGAGGCCAATGACTGGCCGGCGGATGCTGCCCAAGCCGACTTTCTCGCCGACTTTTTCGCCGGCCTTCTCGCCGTTGGAGCCGTTCGAGCTGCGGCCCTTCAAGATCTCCAGCACTAAAATTCTCCTACGCTGGGGCCACCCACCGCCAGACTAGGCACCCCACTTGCGCTCCGCCATATCAGGGGCAAAGCATGGTTTATGCCGCTTTGGTAAAGGCGCTGGGCAGGAGTATGGCGAGGGGCGGTTGCCTTAAGTCTAATCACGCAGGCGTCAGTCGGGTTCCATAGATCGCATGAAGCCGTATTTCCTGGGATATCCGAGGCTTGAATTTGCCGCGTTTTCGGTGAAAAGCAGGGAACATGACACGCGGGGGTGACGGCATCGTTGGATGGCGGCGCAGCGGCAGCCTGCTGCCGGCGCTGATCCTTGCCGTCTGCCTCGTGGCAGCAGGCCAAAACGCTGCGCAGGCGCAGCTTTTCTCCGATCGCCCGCCGCCGGTGCCCCCGGCCTCCGTGCCCGATCCCGGCGGTGCCGTCAGCCTGGCGCCGCCCTCCGGCCCGGGCATCGGTCCTCCGAGCCTGCCGCCGACCCTGACCCAGCCGGTGACGCCCAGCATGCCGCCGCCCGCGGTCACGACCGTGCCGTCGGCCGCGCCGCTCAATGCGGCGGTACCCGGACAGGGCGTGCTGTCGCTGACCGCGAAATATGGCAAGGATTCTCCTGCGATCACCAGCGGCCTGGTCTGGCGCGTGTTTGCCGATCGTCCCGACGAGAACGGCACCTTCAAGCTGATCCGCGAGGACCGCAGTGCCACGCCGAACATCGTGCTGCCGCCCGGCAATTACGTCGTCCACGTCGCCTTCGGCCTCGTCAGCGCGGTGCGCACCGTCAGCCTCAAGGCCGAGACCGACCGCGAATCCTTCGTGCTGCCGGCCGGGGGCTTACGCATCGAAGGCCGCGTCGGCACCAGCCGCATTCCGCAGAACCAGATCTCGTTCGCGATCTACAAGGGCAGCCAGTTCGAATCCGGCGAGCGCGCCTCGCTGGTGCCCAACGTCGCCGCCGGCGACGTCGTGCTGATCCCGGAGGGCACCTACTACATCGTCTCCAATTATGGCGATGCCAATTCGGTGGTGCGCTCGGACATCCGCGTCCAGGCCGGCAAGCTCACCGACGTCACCATCACCCATCGCGCCGCCGTCATCACGCTCAAGCTCGTCAGCGACCGGGGCGGCGAGGCGCTCGCCAACACCGCCTGGTCGGTGCTGACCCCCGGCGGCGACGTCATCAAGGAATCGATCGGCGCCTTCCCGCGCGTCGTGCTGTCCGAAGGTGAATACCGCGCCATCGCCAAGAACGAGGGCAAGGTCTACGAGCGCGGCTTCAACGTCGTGAACGGCGTCGACGGCGAAGTGGAAGTGGTGGCGCGGTAGTCTCGTGTCCCGGACGCGGTGCAGCACGGAGTGATGCACCGCTGAGCCGGGACCCAGAAGGCCGCAGCGTATATCTCGATGGATGGGCCCCGGCTCTGCAGCGCACCGCCGAAGAGGCGCTGCGCTGCGTCCGGGGCACGAGACCTTCTCACTTCCGATACCTCAACGCCTCCACCAGCACCGCGAAGGCCGGCGTCGGCTGCCGCCGGCTCGGGTAATAGAGGTGGTAGCCGGCGAACGGCGCGCACCAGTCGGCGAGCACGCGGATCAATCGTCCGTCGGCGATCTCGCGCTTCACGATGTCCTCCGGGACATAGGCAAGACCGAGCCCCGCCAGCACGGCGTTCATCCGCAAGAGGCCGGTGTTGAACACGAGCTGGCCGTCGACGCGCACCTTCATGGCTCGGCCGCGCTTCTCGAACTCCCAGGCGTAGATCCCGCCATAGGTGGGCAGGCGAAGGTTGATGCAACTATGCTCGGTCAGATCCTGCGGCTGCTTCGGCTTGGCCCGTGCGGCGAAATAGGCCGGCGAGCCTACCACCGCCATGCGCATCTCCGGGCCGATCCGCACCGCGATCATGTCCTTGGCGACCTGCTCGCCGAGCCGCACGCCGGCATCGTAACGCTCGGCGACGATGTCGGTGAGGCCATAGTCGACGACGAGCTCGACCTTGATGTCAGGATAGCGCGGCAGCAGCTTCGCCAGCGCCGGCCACAGGATGGCCTGCGCCGCATGCTCGCCGGTGGTGATGCGCACGGTGCCGGCCGGCGTCTCGCGCAGCGCGGTCAGCGCCGACAGCTCCGCATCGATCTCGGCGAAGCGCGGCCCGATATTGCGCAGCAGGCGTTCGCCGGCCTCTGTCGGCGCGACGCTGCGGGTGGTGCGGGTGAGGAGCCTTAAGCCCAGCCGCTCCTCAAGGCCGCGCACGGTGTGGCTGAGCGCCGATTGCGACAACCCGAGCTGGGCTGCGGCGCGGGTGAAGCTGCGCTCGCGCGCGACGGCGAGGAAGGCGAGGAGGTCGTTGACGTTGGTGCGGGCCATTCATGAATCCGGATCATGAGTACATGCCGCTTTTATCACCTAATCGCAGGCTCGCGCGCGGCCTAAATTCGGAGGCCGAAGACGATGAAGGAGAGCTGACGATGCAAACGCGCAAACTGGGCAAGAGTGGTCTCGAAGTCTCGGCCCTCGGCCTCGGCTGCATGGGATTGAGCTACGGCTATGGTCCGGCGACCGAGACGTCTCAGGCGATCACACTGATCAGGACTGCCTTCGAGCGCGGCGTGACCTTCTTCGACACCGCCGAGGCCTACGGTCCTTTCGCCAACGAGGAATTGCTCGGCGAGGCGCTGGCGCCGTTCCGCGACAAGGTCGTCATCGCCACCAAGTTCGGCTTCAGCGGCGGCAAGGTCGAGGCCGGGCTCGACAGCCGGCCCGCCAACGTCAAGGCGGTGGCCGAGGCTGCCTTGAAGCGGCTCAGGACCGACCGCATCGATCTGTTCTATCAGCACCGCGTCGATCCCGACGTGCCGGTCGAGGACACCGCCGGCGCGGTGAAGGATTTGATTCGCGAGGGTAAGGTCCTGCACTTCGGCATGTCGGAGGCGGGCGCGCAAACCATCCGCCGCGCCCATGCGGTGCAGCCCGTCACCGCACTGCAAAGCGAATATTCGCTGTGGTGGCGCGAGCCGGAGCAGGAAATCCTGCCTGTTCTGGAAGAGCTCGGCATCGGCTTCGTTCCTTTCAGTCCGCTCGGCAAAGGCTTTCTGACCGGCGCGATCAGCGAAAGCACGACCTTCGACAAGAGCGACTTCCGCAATATCGTACCGCGCTTCTCATCCAGCGCACGAAAGGCCAACCAGACGCTGGTCGAACTGCTCGGCGAGATCGCCGCGGCGAAGCAGGCGACGCCGGCACAGATCGCGCTCGCCTGGCTGCTGGCGCAAAAGCGGTGGATCGTGCCGATTCCCGGCACCACCAAGCTGCACCGGCTCGAGGAGAACCTTGGCGCGGCGGTGGTAACGTTGTCCGAGACCGATCTCGCCGCGATTGCAGGAGTGCTGGCCAGGGTGGCGGTGCAAGGTGATCGCTATCCCGCCCATCTCCAGGCGCGGGTTGGCCGCTGACACATGTTGCATGCGGGCCCGGTGAGCGTTTGCTTACCGGACCTTGCGTCTTGTGTTCCGGTTTGAATACGCGTGCGAGCGCTACCAAGCTGCATTGGAAGGTCGATTAACACCGGTCGCGTTGGCTTATTCCACGGATGTTGCGACGTCGTCATCGCCGGTGGAAGATACGTTATTCCGATAATCAATTTTATTCTCTTTCCATCCTGCTGCGTTATATGTCGGGCATCCGTCCAATGGGGGACGCCGGAAGCAGGCTCATGCGCCTGCGAGACCGGAGGAGCAGGGACCAAGCCCGTCGGCATGTTCGAAGTGATCCTTACCAGGCGCAAACGGTTCGGTTGGCGGTGGCAGGTGTGCGACCAGTCCGGCAAGATCTTTGCCGACGGGTTCGAGCGCACCCGGCCTGCCGCCAAATATCATGGCGAGCGCGCGTTGTTTTTCCTCTTGTCGCAGGCTCACTTGCGCAAGCGCTCCGCGGCGTCAAGCGAGGACTAGCCGCCCGCGCAGCTTCGTAGCCCGGGTGAGCGCAGCGATACCCGGGACCGCAGTATCTGCACGGATAGAACCCCGGATGCCGCTTTCGCTCATCCGGGCTATAGGCTCCATCTCAGACATCCACCACCAGCTTGCCCTTCGCCGCATGATCCCTGATCAGCGCATAGGCATCGCCAACACTCTCCAGCGTGAACCGCCTTGCATCGAGCATCGGCACGAGCTTGCCGGTCTCGACCAGACGCGTCGCCTCGTTCATGATCTCTCCGTGATGCGCGCGGCCTGCGCCGGTCAGCAACGGCAGCAGCGTGAACACGCCGGAATAGCTGGCGGCACGGAAGGACAGCGGCGCGAGCGCATGCGTGCCCCAGCCGAGCGCGCTCACGACATGGCCGAAGCGGCACACCGCCGCGAAGGATGCATCGAGCACCTTGCCGCCGACGGTGTCGTAGACGATGTCGAAGCCGCGGCCACCTGTATGCTCTGACACGTAAGTCTCGATTGCAGTGTCGCGGTCGATGAAGACGGCACCGAGCGCCTCGACCGTCGCGCGCTGCGCCACTGACCCCGTTGCGAACACGTTTGCGCCGAAGGCACGCGCGATCTGGATCGCGACATGGCCGACGCCGCCGGCCCCGCCATGGATTAGCACGTTCTGGCCGGCTTCCAGCGACGCGCGGTCGATCAGGCCTTCCCAGGCGGTGATGAAGATCAGGGGCAGGGCAGCGGCCTCGCGCATGCTGAGATTGGCAGGCTTGAGCGCCAGCAAATCGGCATCGACCGCGGCGAATTCGGCCAGCGATCCCGGCACGCCGCCGACGCCGCCTGTCATGCCATAGACCTCGTCGCCCTCCTTGAATCGCGTCACCGCGCATCCGGTCTGCTCGACCACGCCGCTGAGATCGAGGCCGAGGATCCCAGGGAGCGGATGGCGGGCGTGCGCGGCTGCGCCGGCGTGAATCTTGGTATCGAGCGGATTGACGCCGCTCGCGCGGACCCGCACCAGCACCTCACCGGGGCCGATATCCGGCACGGAGATCTGCGAGATGCGTAGCGTCGCGTTGTGGGTCTCGAGGATCGCTGCGCGCATGGTCGACTGTTCGGTCATGATAGTTCTGCTCCGTTGTCGCCCTCCAATATGCCCATGAATTTTTGCATGGAAAGAAACGACAATGTACGATGATCGTGCATTTTTGTATGAGGGCGTCCGATGGACTGGAGCGATCTGCGCATCTTCCTGGCGATTGCGCGCGAGGGCACGCTTGGGGCTGCCGCGCGCAAGATTGGCCAGACCCAGCCGACCATGGGCCGGCGGCTTCGCGCGCTCGAACAGGCTTTGGGACAGACGCTGTTCCAGCGCACCGCCGACGGTTTCGTCCTCACCGACGAGGGCACCGCCGTGCTGCGCCACGCCGAGCGGATCGAGGAAGAGGCGCTCGCGCTGGAGCGTCACGCCTCCGGCGCGGAGACGCAACTGGACGGCCTGCTGCGCCTGTCGTCGTCGGACTGGTTCGGGACAGTGATGCTGTCGCCGGTGATTGCCGCCTTCGGCAAACGCCACCCCAAAGTGACCGTCGAACTCCTGACCGATGCGCGCCTCTACAGCCTGCCGCGCCGCGAGGCCGATCTCGTCTTCCGCATCAAGCCATTCAGCGAGCCCG
Source organism: Bradyrhizobium liaoningense (assembly GCF_018130825.1). GTDB lineage: Bacteria > Pseudomonadota > Alphaproteobacteria > Rhizobiales > Xanthobacteraceae > Bradyrhizobium > Bradyrhizobium liaoningense_B. The sequence continues at coordinate 971,520 of NZ_JAFCJS010000003.1, forward strand.
AGGTGATCTCGCGAAAGCTGCTCCATATTTCCTACGCGCTCTATGGCAGGAAGGGCGGCAAGCCGCCACGCGCCGGCGACGGGCGCGGCGTTCGCGTCGTTACCATGAATGCCGAATTCGCCGACATGCCGGACGCGGTCTGGCTGAAGCGCACCCTGCCCAACGCGGAGGTCGCCTCGCGCAGCAACAACAGGCAGGCGCAGGCCGAGCTCTGCGCGAGCGGCGGCGGATTGGCCGTGCTGCCGCGCCCGCTCGGCGACCGCGACCGAAGGCTGGTCGCGCTCGACATCGGCACGTCGCCGCCGGGCCGCGACACCTATGTCGGCTATCACCGCGACCTCAAGCGCCTGGCCCGCCTGCGCGCGCTGCTGGACCTAGTGATTGAGAAGCTGGCGGGGTGAAGCTTCGTAGGGTGGATTAGCGAAGCGTAATCCACCTCTTTGGTCTCCGCGGCGAGAGAATTGGTGGGTTACGCCTTCGGCTAACCCACCCTACGCATCGATCCCTTGCGTTGCCTGTCGGGCAAAACACCCAAGCCATCGGTCAATCCGCCATCGCGAAAATATTCCGCTTTACCGAAATTCGGAATTGACGGATAGTGCGCGCACTCCGGCCCAAGGAAGAGGGGCGTATCGCGATCGTCACGAACGCGGGCCGGGCGGCGGTGGACGCAGATGGCGTTGGCGCGAACGGGTTTGCAGGGCGGGAGACCGTGAGCAAAGACCTCGCGCACACGACCGGTGCCATCAGCGTACGGCAAAATCGTGTGGTCCTGACGCCCGGGGTCTGTGCGTCAAGTCTTGCGGTGATGTTGCGGCCCGACCGGGCCCGCGCATCGATCATCCGCACGGCGACGGGGGCAATAGTGCATCGCTCCCCGGGGAGATCACGACATAAGCCGTAAAACCACTGCGCAGGGAAGGCCGGGATGTCCTGGCTTCACCTGTATGCCGCTGTGCAGATTTTTTTACTGCAACTTCGCACAGTGGACCGCGGGTGCCAGCCGGCTCCCGGCCTTCCCTGCGCCCTCTTTCATGTGGGGGTGAGACGACGGAAGCAAAGCTCGGGCGAAAAATGCCGCGAGGATGCGAAGGTGTGTCTGTGAATGACAATGCGAATTGAAAGAGTCCGCTCTCGCTCACACTCCGTCATTGCGAGAGGTGAGCACACCGCCTCCCCAACGTCGTCCTGGCGAAAGCCAGGACCCATTACCCCGGTCAGCGTTGTCAAAGTTCAGCGTGGCCACCAGCGTTCGCAATAACGAAGTTCGGTGGCTATGGGTCCTGGCTTCCGCCAGGACGACAGTGAGAGTGCGGTCACCGCCTGTGCGCAAAACACAACCGTCATAGTCTCTAACGGCTACTAACCAACACCCGACTTAAAACTGTCATAATCGCCGAATGGAACCCGCGCCCGCGCGCTCTTTACACGCCATTAAGTGCATCTGCATTGGATGCGCCGGGAAAGTGCGTTGGGGACTGCGATGACTGCCGCGAAGAAGATGCCGGGAAAACCGGCCGCCGAAATGTTCGACGACATCCCGGTGCTTCAGCGCAAATGGCGTGCGGCGTTGAAGCCGGGTGAGCGGCTGCCGCGCTACGAGGACGTGATGCTCGGCAGCCTCGGGCGGCTCGCCGATCACATCGCGCTGTTGAAGAACGACGGCGCGCTCGAACTGTCACGCAGCGGCCGTTACGTGCAGAAGTGGCTCGGCGAGGAGCGCTGGGACATCCCGGTCGCCGAGCTCTCGCCGGATTGCGCCACGGCCTTGTCCGAAGCGGCGGCGAGCGCGCTGGCAAACGGACGGCCGCACCAGGCAAGCGCGCATTGCGTGCGCGACGGCATGGTCAGGACCTATGATGTGCTGGCGCTGCCGACCGCCTCGCGCTGGGGCGCCACGCTGGTCGGCGCCTATGTCAACGAGCGCGGCGCGCAATACAATCTGCTCGATGCGATCTTCTCCGCGACCGACGATGCCGTGATCTCGCTGGCGACGCTGCGCGATGCCGGCGGCAAGCCGTTCGATCTCCAGATCGTGCACCATAACAAGAGCGCGGGCGTGCTGCTGGAGGCCGCGGGCGCGAGCCAGTTGTGGCGCCGGATCGGCGCGGGCGGCACCTTGCTCGCATCGTCCGACATCATGGGATTCCTGCTCAGGACCGTCTCCGGCGGCCGCGGCGAACAGCTCGAGATCGAGCATGATGACCGCCATCTCCGCCTCAGCGCGACGGCCTTCGCCGATGTGGTCTCGCTGACGATCTCCGACGTCACCGCCTTGAAGCGACGCGACGCCTCGTTCCGCCTGCTGTTCGACAACAACCCGATGCCGATGTGGGTGTTCGACGCCGGGAGCAAGGAGTTTCTCAGCGTCAACGACGCCGCGGTCCAGCATTACGGCTACAGCCGCGCGACTTTCCTGCGCATGAAGCTGCACGAGATCTGGCCGCAGGACGAGTGGGACAGTCACGCCGAAGCCCTCGAACGCGTCGGCGACACCTATCACTCCTCGCGCAACTGGCGACATCTGCGCGCCGACGGCAGCGAGATCGAGGTGCTCACCTTCGGCCGCCGCGTCGCGTTCGACGATCGCGACGGCTATCTGGTCGCGGTGGTCGACATCACCGAGCGGCGCAAGGCCGAGGCACGCATCGCCCACATGGCGCACCATGACGGGCTCACCGATCTGCCGAACCGCGAATATTTCCAGGAGCGCTTGAGGCAGGCGCTCGAGCAGGCCGGCGGAAAACGGGTCGGCGTGCTCTACATCGACCTCGACCTGTTCAAGAACATCAACGATTCCTTCGGGCATCCCTCGGGTGATCGCCTGTTGAAAGAGGTCGCCGAGCGCCTGACCACCGCGGTCCGCGGCGCCAATCTCGCGGCCCGGCTCGGCGGCGACGAGTTCGCCGTCATCCTGGCCGCGGACGTGTCGCCGAACGAAGCCAGTGCCTGCGCGAGCCTGCTGATCGACATGCTGAAGTCGCCCTATGAGATCGACGGGCAGGAGATGGTGATCGGCGCCAGCATCGGCATCGCGCTGTCGCCCGGTGATGGCGTCACGTCGGAGCAGTTGATGCGCAACGCCGACATGGCGCTGTACCGGGCGAAGTCCGACGGCGGCGGCGTGCATCATTTCTTCGAGCGCGAGATGGACCTGCAGGCGCAGAAGCGCCGCGACATGGAGCTCGATCTGCGCCGGGCGTTCGCCAATGGCGAGTTCGAGCTGCATTATCAGCCGCTGGTGTCGATCGCCTCCGACCGCATCTCCGGCTTCGAGTCGCTGTTGCGCTGGCGTCATCCCGACAAGGGCATGATCTCGCCGGCGGAATTCATTCCGGTCGCCGAAGACATCGGCCTGATCACCCAGCTCGGCGAATGGGTGCTGCGCGAGGCCTGCGCCGAAGCGGTGAAATGGCCTGTCGACGTCAAGGTCGCCGTCAACCTGTCGCCGGCGCAATTCCGCAGCCGCAACCTGGTCCAGGTCGTGATCTCGGCGCTGGCGCAGTCCGGCCTGTCGCCGAAGCGGCTCGAGCTGGAGATCACCGAGTCGATCTTTCTGGCCGAGACCGATGCCAATCTCGCCATCCTGCACCAGCTGCGCGAGCTCGGCGTCGGCATCTCCATGGATGATTTCGGCACCGGCTATTCCAGCCTCAGCTATCTCCGCAGCTTCCCGTTCGACAAGATCAAGATCGACCGCTCCTTCGTGAAGGATTTGGCGCAGCGGCCCGATTGCGGCGCGATCGTGCGCGCGATCTCCGGGCTCGGCCGCAGCCTCAACATCACCACGACCGCGGAGGGCGTCGAGACCGAGGATCAGCTCGACTGGCTGCGCGCCGAAGGCTGCAACGAGGTGCAGGGCTTTCTGTTCAGCGCGGCGCGGCCCGCCGCCGAGATCGCGACACTGCTGGCCGAGTTCGGCCAGCGCGCCTCACGGGCGGCGTAGCGCCTCGGGGAAGCAGTCGTAGACCAGCGCCTTGAACGCGGGCGTGATGCGGCTGCGCTCGTTCTGGGTCTGCTGCATCATGAGGTAGACCATGTCGAGCTTGGGATCGACGCCGAAATAGGTGCCGCTGCCGCTGTCCCATTTCAACTCGCCGATCGAGCCGGGCGGGGGTGGCTTCGCATTGCCGGGATCGGTGCGCACGCCGATGCCATAGCCATAGCCGAAGCCGTCGCCCGGAAAGTAGAAATAGTCGCGTCCGACGCCGGAGCCGGGACCGACGTGATCGGTCGTCATGGCCTTGAAGGCCGCCGGGCTCAGATAGCGCTTGCCCTCGAACTCGCCGCCATTGAGCAGCATCTGCGAGAAGCGCTGATAGTCGGTGATGGTCGAGAGCAGCCCACCGCCGCCGGATTCCCATTCGGGATGGGCGAGGCGGTCGCGTTCGCCGGCGAGCAGGATCGGGTCGTTCGGCAGTGGCCGCGCCATCCGCGCGCGCTCCTCCGGACCCGTGAGCACGAATTTGGTGCTGGTCATGCCGAGCGGATCGAGAATGCGCTGCTTGAGGAATTGGTACAGCGTCTGGCCGGAGATGATCTCGACGATGGCGCCGAGCACGTCGGTCGAATGACCGTAGCGCCACAGCGTCCCGGGCTGGCGCGTCAGCGGCAGCCTGGCGATACGGTCGGCGAACTGTCTGTTGTTGAAGGGGCCCTCGAAAATATTGGCAGCCTGGTAAACCTGCATCACCCAGGGGGCGCCGATATAGTCGTAGCTGATGCCCGATGTGTGCCGCAGCAGATCTTCGATGTTGACGGGACGGATCGGCGGCTCGAGTTCGACCGTCGATGTGCCCTCCGGCTCTATTCCGACCTTGGTGTCGGCAAAGAGCGGGACGTATTTCGACGCGGGGTCGGTGAGCGCGAGCTTGCCCTCGTCGATCAGCATCATCGCGCCGAGGCACGTGATTGGCTTGGTCATCGAGTGGATGGCGAAGATCGTGTCCGGCGTCATGGCGAGGCCGGTCCTGGTGTCGCGCACGCCGAAGGTCTTGAGGTAGACCGGCTTGCCGTGCTGCTGCACCAAGACCACGGCGCCCGGCAGCCGGCCGCTTCGCACCTCGTTGTCGAAATAGGCGGTGATGCGCTCGAGCCCGTCGGGCGACGGGGCAGGGATGTCCGCGGCGCGGCTCCGCGCCATCGTGCCGGCGAGCAATGCGGCCCCGACCAGAAATTCACGACGCTTCATCCCGGGCTTCCTCCCTGGCGGGATCAAAGCCGCAAGATGCCGAAGGCGTCAACAAGCCATCGATTAAAATCGCGTCACGATTTCCGAAAGGAACGGTCGCGGACGGTCCTCGCTAGGTCTGGTCCGCAGGCCTGATCTCGGCGTCAACGGCGCAGTTGAGAGGGTGCGTCTACATGGCACGAACGCTCGCGAGGAATTTATCGACCTGGACTTCCAGCTCGGATGGACTGCGGCAACTCAGTTGACGAGCACCGCACCGTCGCATCGCACCCCGGAAACCCATACGTCCGCTTGCCCAATTCCGACACCGAGTGCGGCAAGCGTGGCTGCGAGGATCTGATCGATCGAGCCGGTGGCGCCGGAGAGGATATTGGCGACCGTTGAGCCGGCGCCGGGCAGCGGCAGCGCGAGCGGACCGGCGGTGACCGTCAGGCTCATGTCCCTGAGCAGGTTCGACATCAACGACGAGGTGAAATTTGTCGTGGTGACTGTCTTGATTGTCTGAGCCTGAATGTCGGCGTAGCTGAAGTCGACCTGCCTTGCCGAGGTGTTGCTGATTTCGGCATGAGCGCGGCCGGTGATGGTTACGCCAGCTACGTTGACCAATGTGGCGGGCGGAGGATTGGGCTTGGTCCTGAAATTGGTCATGTCGGCCATCGAAACGTTGCCGACCCAGGCATCGACGACGCCCGGGGTGACGCCGAGCGTTACGGTCGAACTGCTGATGTCTGGCCGGCCGCAGGAGATGCCGGACAGCGTCGCCGTACCCGGTGCGACCTCGACATAAATCGGCAGATTGACAGAGGGAATGCCGCCGTTGCCGGCGAGCTGGATCGTGATCAGGACGCGCGTCTGAGCCGTGTGGACGCTCGCGCCCTGCGCGCCGACGGCGAACCAGCCCGAGCCCACGGGACGTTCGCCGACCGTGGCGACCACTGAAACCTGCGTAATTCCCGGCAGGTTGAGGTTCACGCTGGTTGCGATCTGATTGGTTCCATTTGCGACGGCTGCGGTGCCGGCCAGCAAGCTCAAAAGCGAAAGGCTGGCTCCGACCCTCGGCTTCTGGCCAATTGCGAGGCTGCCGTAAGGCCCAAGATCCAGCAGCGATCCCGGAGCAATCCGGGTTGACTGCGCGGATGTGGCCTGGGCGATGCTCGACAGGGTGATCGTGGCCGCGTTGTTGCCATTGGCGTTCTGTTGCGTCGTCAGCATTGCCGCAATGAGGTCGGCCATCTTGACGTTGCTGGTCAGGACATTGTCGTAAGTCGGGCCGGTCACATTGGCCCGCGTGGCGACCGCAGAGAGGAAATCGAGCGCGTCGATGCGCGCGTTGGCGAGGGCCTGATAGTCCATGGCCGTCAGTGAAAGGCTTGTGCCCAGCATCGATCCAAGCACGGCGTTGATCAGCCCGCCGTTGACCGCAAGGAGGCGTGAGCCGATCGCGAATGAAGCGAGGGCCGTGCTCGATGCCGTTGCCGATGTCTTGATCGTGTATTGGCTCGAACCGGTGATGTAACGGGCGAAATAGAGCGGTGTCTTTGTTTCGAGGGTGACTCGTGCGGCCGTCGGCGTTCCGGTTGCGGGCGTGACAAAGCGCTTGTCCGGCGCGACGGCAGCGTTGGCCGTGTAATTGCCAAGCTCGACGCCGACCAGCGCGTTCGCCGGATAGTTGTTGCGCACGACAGTTGCTGAGGCGGCATTGGTCGCGTTGTTCAGGTTGCCGGTGGCGACGATCGCTGCAAGGTCCGCTGCGCTCTGGGCCTTGCGCCTGTCGGCGAAGATCGCGCCGACATCCACGCCAAGCGCGGCGAAGCCGATGACCAGGGTCATCACGATCGCACCCATGATCGCAACGTTGCCACGATCGTCGGAGGCAAACCGGCGCACGAGGTGCCGTGCCAATTTCATCCTAGAACCCTCCATAGGGAATCGCGGCGGAGCGAATGATCGTGGAGGAGGGAGCCGGTGCGAGTGGAAGCGCGAAGATGATGCTGCCGGAGGCATCATATGTCACGGTCACCACGTACACGTTCGCGGAGTTGCTCGATGGAGCGGCGCTGACGACAATTTTGCCCGGATCCAGCAGCGGGTAGGTCGAGGCGTTTGCGGAGACGTAGCCGGTCGCAATCGTGTTGCGCTCGCCGTCGGAGATGCCGGCGACCGAAGAGCGGGCAGCTTCCGCGGCGAGCTGCTGGACCCCGTGAATCATCGTCAGATAACCGCCGAAGATCACGATCCCAAACAGCATCAATAGAAAGAGAGGTGTGATCAGCGCGAATTCGACGGCGGAAGCACCGCGCAGGCAGAGCACGAATCTGAGCATATCGACCTCAACCCTTTGTTGTGGCCGAGGATGGGGGCATGCTCGTTACAGCTTATTGTATGGATCGTTCCGTAAATATGCGGGTGCCATTGCGAGCTCTAGGGCCCAAAAAATTTATAGGGCCATAAAAAGATTGTTTTAGATCGACACTTCAGAGTTGTAGTGTGTCCTGACGAAAACAACTTCTAGTTAATCACTTTAAAGGGGAATTAATTAGATGAATCAACGCAGGGGGTACGTAAATATTCCTACGGAAATCGTGCGCACTGCCATTGCGATCTCCGAGACCGGAAGCCTGTCGAAGGCCGGTGAACTGTTGGGCCTGAGCCAGCCGGCGATCAGTTCACAGATGAAGAGGCTTCAGAATCTGGTGGGTGGACCGCTGTTTGAGCGGACCTCGACCGGGACGGTCCTCAGCGACCTCGGCAGGCTTGCCCTGCAACAAGCCAGGCGCATGATCGAGGCGAATGACCAGTTACTGAGATTGTCCGGCAATACTGATCGCTCGCAGCCGGTCAGGCTGGGGCTCAATTCGCTCTTCGCGACCAATTTCTTCAAGGCGCAACAAGGTGCCGGCAATCTTTCAGGCATTTTCGTCCAGGTCGATCAGTCCGGCACCCTCGCCAAAGCCTTGATCGAGGGATATCTCGACATTGCCTGCATGTTTGATCATCAGCGCATGGATGGCGATGTCCGCCAAATGATCGTGGCGGGAATTGAAGAGCCGCTCGTCTGGGTCAGGTCTAAGCAGTTCGTGGTAAGTCCGGGGTCTCCCATTCCGATCCTGACATGGCCTGGCGACGATTGGATGGTGCGAACGCTCGAGCGTCACGAGATCTCATACAAGATCGTCTTCAACAGTCCCGATTTCGAGGTCAAGCTGCGAGCGGTCGAAGCCGGCATGGGATTCACCGCCGTGCCTGCCAGCAAGGTGCCCGACACGGTGGTCGTCGCCAGGGACTATTATCTTCCTGAATTGCCGACCATACGCCGGATTATGTGCGTAAGAGCTAGTCTCGGCAACGCGCGTGCGGCCGAACTCACGAAGCAGCTGGCATCCTTGTTCTTCGAGCCGAGATGAGATCTTCAGCTCAAAAGGCGCAAGCTTTCCGGGCCTAAAATCTGGTCACGATATCGGACAGAGCGGGGCGCGGACGGTCCTCGCTGGGCTTGGTCGGCGTGCCGATATGGACGAAGCCGGCGAGCTTTTCGTCCGGCTTGAGGCCGAGACCGTCAAGCACGTCGCGATCGAAGGCGAACCAGCCGGTCAGCCAGCAGGCGCCATAGCCGAGCGCGACCGCGGCCGTGACGATGTTCATGGCGCTGGCGCCGGCCGACAATTCCTGCTCGAACGCCGGCACCTTCGGATGCGGCCTGGTGAAGCTGACGATGCCGATCACCAGCGGCGCGTCCAGGAGGCGCTTGCGCTCGGTCTCGACGTCGGCGGCGGGTGCGCCGGGATTCTTGCGGGCAAAGACCTTCGCGATCACCTCGCCGGCGCGCTGGCGGGCGTCGCCCTCGAAGATGATGAAGCGCCAGGGCGCGAGCTTGCCGTGATCCGGTACACGCGCGCCGATGGTGAGGATCGTCTCGAGCTCGGCCGCCGACGGGCCGGGTCCGGTCATTTCGCGCGGCTTGACCGAGCGGCGGGTCTTCAGGAGTTCGATGGCGTCGGGCACGGGGAGGTCCTCTTCAGCTGGTCGTCGGGCGTGCCATGCTGAGATAAGCATGCACGCCCGCAACCGGAAGCGAATTTAGATCGATTTCAGGGATCAGATGGTGCCCCGCGCCCGCTTCACATCCGGCGGCGTGGCCTCGTCCACCAGCGCGGCGATCGCCTCTTCCGTCGTCATCACCTTCTGGCCGTCGCTGCCGAGGCGGCGGACGGAAACCGAATGCGTCTCGGCCTCCTTCTTGCCGACCACGAGCAGCGCCGGGATCTTGGCCAGCGAGTGCTCGCGGACCTTGTAGTTGATCTTCTCGTTGCGCAGGTCGATCTCGACCCGGAGGCCTGCGCGCCGTGCCTGCTCAAGGACCTGCTTGGCGTACTCGTCGCCTTCCGAGGTGATGGTCGTGACCACCGCCTGCACCGGCGAGAGCCAGAGCGGGAAGTTGCCGGCATAATGCTCGATCAGGATGCCGATGTAGCGCTCCATCGAGCCGCAGATCGCACGGTGCACCATGACAGGCGGCTTCTTGCCGCCGTCATGGTCGATGTAGAACGCACCGAACCGTTCCGGCAGGTTGAAGTCGACCTGCGTGGTGCCGCACTGCCAGTCGCGGCCGATGGCGTCACGCAGCACATATTCGAACTTCGGCCCGTAGAACGCGCCTTCGCCCGGGTTGATCTCGGTCTTGATGTGATTGTTCTGCGTCTGGATCTCGCGCAGCACCGTGGCCATCACGCGCTCGGCGTGATCCCACATCGCATCGGTACCGACGCGCTTGTCGGGGCGGGTCGACAGCTTCACCGTGAGGTCGCCGGTGAAGCCGAAATCGGCGTAGGTCGACAAGATGAGATCGTTGATCTTCAGGCACTCTTCGGCGAGCTGGTCCTCAGTGCAGAAGATGTGCGCGTCGTCCTGGGTGAAGCCGCGCACGCGCATCAGGCCGTGCATGGCGCCGGACGGCTCGTAGCGATGCACCACGCCGAACTCGGCGAGGCGCAGCGGCAGGTCGCGGTAGCTCTTCAGGCCGTGCTTGAAGATCTGGACGTGGCCGGGGCAGTTCATCGGCTTGAGCGCAAACCAGCGCTTGTCCTCGGCCTCATCGCCAGCCGACTGCGCCGCGAACATGTTCTCGCGGTACCAGCCCCAATGGCCCGAGGTCTCCCACAGGACCTTGTCGAGGATCTGCGGCGCGTTGACCTCGCTGTAGTCGCCGGTCAGGCGCCGGCGCATATAGGCGATCAGCTGCTGGAAGATGGTCCAGCCCTTCGGGTGCCAGAACACGACGCCCGGACCTTCCTCCTGGAAGTGGAAGAGGTCGAGCTCGCGCCCGAGCTTGCGATGGTCGCGCTTCTCGGCTTCCTCGATCTGCTTCAGATAAGCGTCGAGGTCCTCCTGCTTGGCGAAGGCCGTGCCGTAGATGCGGGTCAGCATCGGGTTGTTGCTGTCGCCACGCCAATAGGCGCCGGCCACCTTCATCAGCTTGAAGGCATTGCCGACCTTGCCGGTCGAGGTCATGTGCGGGCCGCGGCACAGGTCGAACCAGTCGCCCTGGTAGTAGATCTTGATCGGCTCGGTGCCGGGAATGGCGTCGACCAACTCGACCTTGAAGGCCTCGCCCTTGTCGCGGAACACCTGCTTGGTCTTCTCGCGATCCCAGACTTCCTTGGTGAAGGGTTTGTCGCGCGCGATGATCTCGCGCATCTTCTTCTCGATCGCGGCAAAGTCTTCCGGCGTGAACGGCTCGTTGCGGAAGAAGTCGTAGTAGAATCCGTTCTCGATGACGGGGCCGATGGTGACCTGGGTGCCCGGCCAAAGCGTCTGCACGGCTTCCGCCAGCACGTGCGCGCAGTCGTGGCGGATCAATTCGAGCGCGCGCGGATCGTCGCGATTGACGAGCTCGATCTTGGCGTCGGCCTCGATGGGATCGTTGAGGTCGGCGAGCGCGCCGTCGAGCGCCATCGCAACCGTGCGCTTGGCCAGCGACGGCGAGATACCCTTGGCGATATCGAGGCCGGTGATGCCCTTGTCGTATTCGCGCCGGGCGCCGTCGGGGAAGGTGAGGGTGACTTTGGGAGCGGGGGTCACGGGCTTTAGGTTGGAGAGGCTGTACTGGAAGCCGGACTCGGATTTGGGCTGGTCGGTCATTGCTTTTCTCCTGAGGCTCACTCCTGCGAACGAGCGCAGGTAAGCGGGAACGAGCGATATATCAGGCGATTCGGCCTGTGCAATCCGGCATTTCCAAGAAAGTGGCGCGCAAAACCCGCGGCGCAGCCCCAACTATTTGGCGTTGTGCCCTTTAACTCGTCACACGCCGCCGCTACATGCGTTTGCATGGAAAATACCCCCGCCGCCGGCCGTTTCGCGCCGACCGCCCTGATGCTCGGCAATCTCGTCACCGGCTGTTCGGTGCTGGCGCCGGCGGGCATGCTGCCGGAATTGTCGGCGGGGCTCGGGATCAGCATCCATGCGGCCGGGCTCCTGATCACCTTCGGCGCGGTGACGCTGTGCATCGGCTCGCCGCTGACGGCGTGGCTGACCAGCCGGATCGAGCGAAGGACTCTGCTCACCACGACGCTGGCGGTACTCGCGCTCGGCAATCTCGCCTCGGCGTTTGCGCCCGACTATGCGAGCCTGCTCGTCATCCGCCTGGTCATGCTCGCGGTCGGCGCGCTCTACACGCCGCAGGCGGCCGGTACGGCAGCGCTGATCGTGCCGGCGGAGCGGCGCGGCAGCACGATCGCCTATATCTTTCTCGGCTGGTCGCTGGCGGCCGCCGTCGGTCTGCCGTTGATCACCTTCATCGCCAGCCGCTATGGCTGGCGCGCCGCATATGCTGGGATCGGCGCGCTCGGCTGGATCAGCTTTCTGTTGCTGCTGTTGCGCTTGCCGGCAGGCTTGAAGGGCACGCCGGTGGATCTGAAGACCTGGAGCGCAGTCGGCCGCAGCAGGGCGATCTTGCTGCTGCTGGCGATCACGATGCTGCAAATGTCCGGGCAGTTCGTGGTGTTCACCTTCATGGGCCCGCTGCTGAAGAAGCTGACCGGGGCGAGCCCCGATGCGGTCGGCATGGTGTTCGCCATCTACGGCATTTGCGGCTTCCTTGGCGTCGCCATCGCGTCACGCATCGTCGACACCTGGGGACCCTACCGGACCTCGCTGCTGTTCACCTGCCTCGTGCTCGCGGGCATCACCGCGTGGGCGCTGAGTGCGGGCACCATCGCGTTGATGGCGATCGCGGTCGCGATCTGGGGGCTCGGCTTTGCCTCGACCAATTCGATGCAGCAGGTGCGGCTGGTCGCGGCCGCGCCGCCGCTGGCGCCGGCGACCGTCGCGCTCAACACCTCCGTCCTCTATATCGGCCAGGCCGTCGGGTCTGCCACCGGCGGACTGCTGTTCGCCCGCGAGCTCCTGCATGCGATCGGCTTCGTGGCGGTCGGCTTCGTCGTGCTGGCGCTGGTCCTGGTGATCCTGACCCGGCCCCGGCCGGCTGCGGCTGCGACGGCCTGAAATCCCGCGCGTTCGTGTGCGCAAGGTGCTTGGCAAACGGCGCACTACAGCGCTAGAAGGCCGGTCATGGGGACCAGAGAGAGTTGACAGAGATGAGGATGATTCTGGCGGTTGCCGCGGTGCTCTATTCCACCTCCGCGTTCGCGCAAGCCGACAAGCCACCGATGATCGGGGACAAGCCGCTGGTGCAGGTCAAGCCCAAGGGGACCAAGGCGGCGGCCGCAACTGCCGCGCCCGCGCCGAAGGGCAAGCCGCAATCGATCGCGGCGCGGCTCCAGGCCTGCCTCGAGATCGACGACGGCACCAAGGACCGTCTCAACTGCTACGACGCCGTCATCCCGCCGGCGCCGAAGCCGAAGCCGGCGAAGGCCAAGGGCTACGCCGATTGCCGTTTCTTCAAGGAAGAGGACGAGCGGCTGGCCTGCTTCAACGGCTTTGCCGAGAGCATTCCGAAGCTGCCAAAGACCTGAGACGTTTGGAGCCGGGCGGCTAATCGCTGATCCGGCTCAGCACGGCCCTGAAGACAACGCCCGGCACTTGCAGCGCGCTGCCTTCGAACTCCGCCGTGTCGCCGTCCTCGCGACCGGTGAGCGTCAGCGTGATCCGGTCGATGCCGAACAGGGCCTTGAAGGACGGATCATCATTGTAGCGCTGGGTCGAGATCTTGACCTTGATGCTGTCGCCTTCGCCCGTGTAGGTGCCGATGAAGGCGAAAGCGGAATTGCCGCCGCGCATCTTGCCGTCCATCACATAGACGACGCCGCACCCGGTCCCGTGCACCGTGTGGAAGTCGGCCTTGTATAGTCCCTGACGCACCGCCGATCTCCGCAGAATTCCAACTGCAATTCGGCTGGCAAATTATGATCGTTGGTAGCGGGCGCAATCCGTTGGCTCCCGGGGACGAAAGCCCATCAACATCACATTTTGATCAGCGGCTGAGACAATTGCAGGCAAACGCGGGCAAATACCGGCTGGCGCAATATCCTAACGGCTTGACGCAACCCGGGTGAGCGCCAGCGCCGGCGTCGCCAACATCTTCACCAATACGTCCTTGAGCGGATCCCGCGTCCAGGCGCGGGTCACGTAGTCGCGATGGGTGATGCCGTCGCCGGTTTCGACGAACACCACGCTGCCGGGACGCAACGGCCCATCCATGTCCTCGGAGACGCTGATGCCCTTCTGCCTGAGCATGCTCATCAGCTCGCGGTCGCGTCGTGCGGTGTAACGGGTGTAGGAGCTGACGAAGAAGCCCGAGCGGTGGCTCTCGATCCAAGAGGCGAACTTGTCCATTTCGCCATAGACGGCGTCGAGCAGGACGACGCCGCGGACGCGGTCGCTGATGCCGCCGACCTCTAAGCTCCAGGCCGTCGGCAGGAAGCCGCCGCTATAGCCGACGATGACGATCGGCATGTTGGCGAAGGCGCGCGCGCTGTTGGGATCGCCGGTGAGGCGGGCGAGATGGCTGGCCGATTCCTCCATGAAGCGCTTGAAGCCGCCCGGCTGCCAGAATTTTCCGGCGCTGGAATCGGCGGCATCGACCGCCATCTGCGGCGCAAGCAGGATGGCATTGGCGCCGGAATCGGTGATCTGCTGCGGCACCAGCTGCCGGTTGCGCACGTCGCGCTCCAGCGTCGCGCCATTGCCATGGAAGAACACCACGATCACGCCCGGCTTGCGCAGGTCGAAATGCTCGGGCACGTGCACCAGCACGCGGCTGTCGCTGTAGGTCTCGTCCTGCCAGTAGACACGCCCCGAATAGCTGCGGTGGCCGCGGCGGTCGCCCTTGGAGATGTTGAGGAACGGCGCGTCGGAGGCGGGGTTGTTGCCGAAATAGGGGAAGGCCGACGACTTCATGCTGACGAGCGTGGTCAGGTCTTCGCGCGGCGGACGCTGGTAGGGGACTTGCGGCGCGAGCGAGGCGACCTTGTAGGGCGCCTGCTCCGGCTGCTGCTGCACGGCACGCTTGGGCGAGAAGTCCGACATCTGCCGTTGCAGGAAACTCTCGCTCGCGGAGGGGAAGCGCTCCCTGAACTGCGGGGCGGGGAAGCGATCCTCGAACGTGTCGGCGCTGGCAATCTGTTGGGGATTGGTCTTGGCGACCACCTGGACGTTGGCCTGCGAGTTCGCCGCGAGCGCTGCCGGATCGGACGCCTTGCCGCATTGAACCAGCGCGAGCGACAGCGGCACCAAGGCTGAGATCAGGCCGACCCGGAGCGCACGACCGTGCCGACCGGACGAAGCCCGATCGGCACGAATGTCAGCTCTCATGCTCGGAACGGCCCCGACCATCCACCCATGACCCCAAAGTCACGTCCATCGGCAATCTCTAGACAATTGAACCGAGGGGCGTTTAGGCGACGTTAAGTGTCCGGAGAAACTTCCCCACATCCGGAATGCTCAAAAGGACCATGCAATCGTGTCGTGATTGTGGGGGCGGGGAACGGGATTTTCCGGTGTTTGAGCCGGTTTATTGCCCATGACCACGCGCAGGAGGTGCGAAAATACCGATTCGCTTTGCCTCATTTAGCCCTTGTTAACCCTGCTTGAATTGACTGGACCAAACTGCACGATGCTCCCCATGAGGCGTGACGCCTGAGGTTAAGGACCGATGACGGCATCAGATGCGGGTACCGCCCCCTGGACTGGCCGGCTGACCGGGAACGGTTCGGGGGTCTCCGTCCTGGTCGCAACCGCCATCGTCATTGCCGACATGATCGGCGTTGGCGTCTTCACCAGCCTCGGCTTCCAGGTCAAGGACATCCCGTCCGGCTTCTCGATCCTCCTGCTCTGGACCGTTGGCGGCATCGTCGCGCTGTGCGGGGTGTTCTCCTACAGCGAGCTCGGCGCGATGTTTCCGCGCTCGAGCGGCGAGTACAATTTCCTCGGCCGCGCCTATCATCCCGCCTTCGGCTTTCTCGCCGGCTGGGTCTCGGCGACGGTGGGCTTTGCAGCACCAGTCGCGCTCGCCGCGATGGCCTTCGGCGAATATGCCAAGTCGGTCATTCCCGATCTGCCGCCGATCCCGCTCGCCATCGGCGTGGTGTGGCTGGTCTCGATCGTGCAACTGACCGGCGTCAGGCATTCCTCGACCTTCCAGCTGATCTCGACCATTTTGAAGGTCGTGCTGATCGTCGCCTTCCTGGTCGCCGGCTTCATCATCGGCGCGCCGCAGCCGATCGCCTTCACGCCGCAGCCGGGCGACCTCGCGCATATCGTCAGCGCGCCCTTCGCGATCGGACTCGTCTTCGTGATGTACTCGTTCTCGGGCTGGAATGCCGCGACCTACATCATCGGCGAGATGAACATGCCGCAGCGGAACCTGCCGCGTGCGCTGCTCGCGGGCACGCTGATCGTGCTCGTGCTGTATGTCGCACTGAATGCGGTGTTCCTCTATTCCACGCCAGTCAGTGCGCTCGCCGGCCAGCTCGACGTCGCCAGTGTTGCCGGCACCGCCATCTTCGGCAGCCTCGGCGGCCGCATCGTCGGCGCCATGATCTGCGTCGGCCTGATCTCCTCGATCAGCGCGATGATGTGGATCGGCCCGCGCGTGATGATGACGATGGGGGAGGACATTCCAGCCTTGCGCGTCTTCTCGAAGCGGTCCGTAAGCGGTGCGCCGGCCTATGCCATCCTGTTCCAGCTCGCGGTCGCGACCCTGCTGCTGTTCACGCGCAGCTTCGAGGCCGTGCTCGATTTCATCCAGTTCGCGCTGTTGTTCTGCTCGTTCTTCACGGTCGCCGGCGTCATCAAGCTGCGCATCACCGATCCCGATCTGCCCAGGCCCTATCGCGCCTGGGGATACCCGTTCACGCCGCTGGTTTTCCTGCTCGTGACCGCGTTCATGATGTACTACCTCTTGACCGAGCGACCGGTGCAGTCGCTCTCGGGGATGCTCCTCATGCTCTCGGGCCTGTTGATCTATGCTGTTTTCCGCAGGCGGCCGGTCGCCGCTGGCAATTCATCACACCGCGGATAGACATGTTTCGACCCATGAGAATTGCGGCCGTCGCTCTTGCCATCCTGGCGGCGGCCTTCTCGTCCGCACGTGCCGCCGACGTCACCTTTGATGATACGGCGCGCTTCCTCGCGGGCATGCAGCCTGCGGCGGACTCGCCGCTGGTGCCGCTGACCAGAGACCCCAACTGGCAGCATCACGCAAAATTCTTCGACAACGCCTTCGCCCAGCTAGAGCAGCGGCAAATATCGAAGATCCGTGCCTGGGCCGACGTCAATCTGGCCGCGCCGCGGCCGGCCATGTTCTACATGTTCAGCGGCCCGGACTTCCTCTACGCCAATGCCTTCTATTCCAAGGCCAGCACCTACGTGCTCGGCGCGCTTGAGCCGGTCGGCGCCGTGCCCGACCTGACGCGGCTGCCGCGCGGTTCGGTCGGCGCCGCACTCTACAATGTCGAGCGCTCGCTCGGCTCGATCCTGAGCTTCTCCTTCTTCATCACCAAGCAGATGAAGGTCGACCTGCACACCAACCAGGTCAATGGCACCTTGCCGATCCTCTATGTCTTCCTGGCCCGCTCCGGCAAGACCATCCGCAACGTCGAGATGGTCGCGCTCGACAACAAGGGCGGGATGCATGTGGGGAACGACAATCCAGGACCGAACGCGACGCGCGGTGTTCGCATCACTTTCGTCGGCGGCGACGGCGAAGTGCGCACGCTGTATTATTTCTCGACCGATCTTTCGAATGCCGGCGCTCGCGCGACCGGTTTCCTGAAGTTCTGCGAGACGCTCGGCCCCGGCAACAGTCTGCTCAAGAGCGCGTCCTATCTCATGCACTCCGGTAACTTCACGGTCGTCCGCGACTGGCTGCTTGCCAACAGCGCCACCGTCGTCCAGGACGATTCAGGCATTCCGCTTGCCAACTACAATGCGAGGCAATGGCGCTTCTTCCCGTTTGGCCGTTACCTCGGACCGATCAGCGAATTCCCCGGACGCTACCAGGAGCGCTACGCCGAACTGTTTACGCGCGCCCAGCCGATCGACTTCGGCGTCGGCTATCGCTGGCGCATGCATGAGTCGAATTTGCTGTTGTCTGTGAAGGTACCGGGGACCGAGACTGCGCCGGCGGCGGAGACAACCTCGTCCGCCGAGCCGACGCCAAGGCCGCAGCGACCGAAGCGGCCGCGTCCGCCCGAGCCGATTCCGCCGCCGCCGGGGCGCTTCTTCTGGTTCCGCTGATTACCAGTGCACGCTCTGGCTCGGCACGATGAAAGCCGTTGTGCTGGGCGGCGTCGCAAGACTCGTGGCCAGATACCATCCTGAGCCGGCCGCGAGCACCAGCAGGGCGATGATGGCGAGCATGTCGAGGGTTCTGGGATCATGGCCGCGCGAGCCGACCCTGAGATTTGCCCCAGCCCTGAAGTGGAAAAGATGGCTGATTTTCCAGCGCATTGTTGTTTCCTCCCGTGGGAGCATCACAACAACGCGAAGGGAAAGTTCAGGTTCCCTCAGGCCGCGTTGACGCCGCGCCAGCGGGCATACCGCCAGGGGAGATACCAGCGCGCATTTTGCGGCGCGGCGAGCGGCACAGTGTCGATGCCCGACGTGCCGTACGGATTGCAGCGGAGCAGGCGCGCGAGCGTCATCCAGCCGCCGGCCCAGAGCCCGAAGCGCTCGATCGCCTCATCGCCATAGACGGAGCAGGTCGGCAGGTGCCGGCAATTGTATCCGACCAGCGGCGAGAGCGTGTGGCGATAGAGCCAGATCAGCGCACGACCAAATCTCCGTGGAAGGCGAAGGATGCCTTCGACGGGAGTGGAACAATGCTCGCAGGCTGAATGCTTCATGTGCGTGTGCTGCGACGTTAAGCGAAGGGTTGCTCGGTTCCGGAGCAGGGAACTGTAAGGTGTTGTTTGCGCGCCATATTTTGCCTGCTTTCTGGGAGCAGTGCAGCAAGTATCTGTGGACGATCTGTATTCGCCCGGATACCATTTTTATGACGCCGGTGTGTAGAAACATACGCCTGTATGATGGACTCAGAGGGCGCTACCGGGGATTGTTTGGCGACCTTGGGGCTTTGGGGAAGGAACCAGATTGAAACTTCTGAACTCCCTTGATCTTCGCAGCTGGTTGTTGGTGGGAACCGCCGTCTGTGGACTCGCGCTGGCCGGTGCCGTCGCGACATTCGGATCGTCGGCCCGAGCGGGTAGCGCTCTCGAAGAGCGCAAGCTGCCGATGAAATTCAGCTGGATCGCTTGCGAGCCGAACTGCCGCGGCTGGGTCAGCGCGGTCGGCATCATCACCGCCGATACGCCCAAGGAGTTCGAAGAGTTTGCGCGCGGACGCCAGCTCGGCGGTGCCACCGTGGTGCTCGATTCCAGCGGCGGTTCCGTCAACGACGCGATCACGCTCGGCCGGCGCTTCCGCAATCTCGGACTTTTGACAACCGTCGGCATCAGTATTCAGAACCGTGGCGGGCAATCGGCCCGTCCGGCGGTCGCGCCCGAGGCCTATTGCGAGTCCATGTGCGCGTTCCTGTTGCTGGCCGGCAAGAAGCGCTACGTGCCGGACGCGGCACATGTCCGCGTCCATCAGATCTGGATGGGCGACCGCGCCGACGATGCCAAGGCCGCGAGCTACAGTGCACAGGACCTGATGATCGTGGAACGCGACATCGGCCGCCTCGCCAAATACACCTTCGACATGGGCGGGGCCGGGGACCTGCTGTCGCTCGCGCTCAGCGTGCCGCCCTGGGAAGATCTGCATGAGCTCGATGCAGGCGAGCTGAAGCTCACCAATCTGGTGACGACGGATCTCGTCGCCGACGTGCTGCCGCATGTGGACGTCACAGCGCCGGCCATGGCGGAACTCGCACCAAAGACGCAGGCGAGGTTCGGTGCGGAACCGGAGCAGTCGACCAAGTCGACCAAAACGGCGGAAGCCGTGGTGCCCACGGGCAGCGCGGCGGCGCCGGCTACGGCGGCGCAGAAGTAAGATCATAAATCTTGGCAGTCATTCCGGGGCGCGCGTCAGCGCGAACCCGGAATCTCGATCGGCAATCTCTGGATTCCGGCTTCGATGCTACGCATCGCCCCGGAATGACGGGGGAGAGCTAGCCCTGTGCCGCGGCGGGCTGCTTGGCCCTGGCTTCGATCTGGCCGATCGCATCGACCACCGCATCGAAGGTCAGCAGCGTCGAGGCGTGGCGCGCCTTGTAATCGCGGACCGGCTCGAGGAACTTGATCTCCTCCCATT
Source organism: Bradyrhizobium liaoningense (assembly GCF_018130825.1). Taxonomy (GTDB): domain Bacteria; phylum Pseudomonadota; class Alphaproteobacteria; order Rhizobiales; family Xanthobacteraceae; genus Bradyrhizobium; species Bradyrhizobium liaoningense_B. Next base: position 991,420 of record NZ_JAFCJS010000003.1, read on the forward strand.
TGCCTTGAGGAGGGGCGCCATTCTCCTTGAGCATCTTGCGAACGGTTTCGCGTAACTCACGGAGTTCGCTTGCAGTCGAGCCGACCACGTGACTTGCCATGATGGATGAAGAGGCCTGTCCCAGTGCACAGGCCTTCACGTCATGGGCGAAGTCGGTGACGGTGTCGCCGCTCATCTTGAGATCGACCTTCACGGTCGAGCCGCACAGCTTGGAGTGGGCGGTCGCGCTGGCGTCGGGGGCCGACAGGCGCCCGAGGCGCGGAATATTCCCGGCCAGCTCGATGATCCGCTTGTTATAAATGTCGTTCAGCATGTGATGGGGTCCAACACGTCCACACCCACTTCCGGGCCGGATCGGCCTTGGCGGGCGCCGTCCAGGGTCCTATATAGGGGCGGAACTGGTGGAAAAACAGTCCAGCGGTGCGGCGGCGGTGATCCCGATCTGCGCTATCGACGTTGTGACCGAAGGGCCTTTTCGCCAAAACTGTTCTCTTCAGGCGTCCGGCGGCTTGCCGCCCCGTCTGCCGGTGACACTCCGGCCACAAGGCCGTCGAACGGAGTAGACATGGACGCTACAATCAAGCCGATCCGCCCCAACAAGCAGCTCGAGAGCCGCCCGGCCGAGCTTGACCCTGCCGAATTCCTCGCGGCCGCCGTCCGCGCCGACCAGCCGCGCCCCGCGCGCGCCGAGGCGGAAGCGGCGGTGAAGACACTGCTCGCCTATATCGGCGAGAACCCCCATCGCGAGGGCCTGCTCGACACGCCGCGCCGCGTGGTCGAGGCCTTCGACGAGCTCTATCAGGGCTACCACCAGTGCCCGGCCGAGGTGCTCGACCGCACCTTCGGCGAGACCGCGGGCTATGACGATTTCGTGCTGGTGCGCGACATCGAGTTCACCTCGCAGTGCGAGCATCACATGATGCCGTTCTACGGCAAGGCGCATATCGCCTACACGCCGGTGGAACGCGTCGTCGGCCTGTCCAAGCTTGCCCGCCTGACCGACATCTTCGCCCGGAGACTCCAGACCCAGGAACATCTGACGGCGCAGATCGCGGCGGCCATCGACGAGGTCCTGAAACCCCGCGGCGTTGCGGTGCTGATCGAGGCCGAGCATACCTGCATGTCGGTGCGCGGCGTCGCCAAGCATGGCGCCTCCACCTTCACCAGCCGCTTCACCGGCATGTTCCGCGACAATCCGGCAGAGCAGGCCCGTTTCCTGTCCTTGGTGCGAGGCCTGCAGCGCTGACCTCGCGAATAGATCGGCGAGGTCGTCGTGTCCGCTCACTCCCATGAGATCGAGGAAGGGCTTTCTTTCCAGCCGCGGTTCGACGCCAGCGGCCTCGTGACCTGCGTCGCGACCGACGTCGCCACCGGCGATGTGCTGATGGTCGCGCACATGAACGACGAGGCGCTGCGCAAGACCATCGCGACCGGCGAAGCCTGGTACTTCAGCCGCTCGCGCAATGCCTTGTGGCGAAAAGGTGAGACCTCAGGTCAGACCCAGCGCGTGGTCGAGATGCGCACAGATTGCGATCAGGACGCGGTCTGGATCCGCGTCGAGCAGATCGGCGCGGCCTGCCACACCGGGCGGCGGTCGTGCTTCTACCGCAAGGTCGAGGCCGAGGGCGGGGGAGCCAAGCTGGTCTTCACCGAGGCCGAGCGCCTGTTCGATCCGGACAAGGTCTATAAGAAGTAACCTGCTGTCATTCCGGGGCGCGCGCAGCGCGAGCCCGGAATCCATCGCAAGGCATCACACGCGGCCCAATGGATTCCGGGCTCGCACCTTCGGTGCGCCCCGGAATGACGCGGGGCGGCGGGTAGAGCCAAATTAACCCCGCATTAACCATACCTGTCCCACGGTGAGACGACAGGGCGCCGAATTGCCGGTGTCGCTCAACGCCGCGCGGGGCGGGCACTTCATCATGTCGGTCGACAATTCCAGTGCCTCACAGACGGCGGTTCTCGATCCGTCGCGGGCGCGCGTCGCCGGCGCGATCAAGCAGGCTTCCAACATCTCGGGCGTCAGCTTCCAGTACATGCTGACCACCGCCAAGATGGAATCGGATTTCGATCCGACCGCGGGTGCCACCACATCGTCCGCGCACGGCCTCTACCAGTTCATCGATCAGACCTGGCTCGGCACCGTGAAAGAGGCGGGGAGCCAGCTCGGCTATGGCAACTACGCCGACGCCATCACCAGGACGTCGTCGGGCACCTACACCGTCGACGACCCGTTCATGAAGCGGTCGATCATGAAGCTGCGCGACGATCCCGAGGCCGCATCCGCCATGGCGGCGGCGCTGACGCAGTCGAACAGCTTCAAGCTCACCGGTCTGCTCGGCCGCAGGCCGTCCGACAGCGAGCTCTATATGGCGCATTTCATGGGCATCGGCGGGGCCGCAAAACTGATCGCCAATGCCGAGGACAATCCGCAGGCCGTCGGCGCGCGGTTGTTTCCCAACGCGGCCGCCGCCAACCGCTCGATCTTCTACGCCAGGGACGGCCGCGCCCGCAGCGTCTCCGAGGTCTATTCGGTGCTGGATGCCCGCTATGCCAGTGCGGCCAATTCGAAACTCACGCGCAGTGCGATGGCGATGTATGCGGGCGCGCCCTCGACCACTGAGGTCGCCAGCGCCAACGGCGTGCAGCCCGCAGTCCCTGTGGTCGACAACGCCGCCTATCTCCAGACCTTCCCGAATTCACGCGCGGTGACGCCGGTCGGCGCGACCTCGTCAACGACGGTCGCGGATAACGCGCCGATCACGCCCGCATTCCGCTCGATCTATCAGCCCGGCGACACCACGCAGCCGGTCTCGGCGACGGTGCAGAAATTGTGGGGCAACAACGCCTCGCTCACGTCAGTCGCCTCGGCGACGCCGGACGTGCGGCCGCCACAGCCGCTCGATCTCTTCAGCGATCGCAGCGGCACGTTCAGCAGCTGATACTCGGCCTGACATTCTCGCTCCTGTCCCGGCGCGCGCAGCAGCGTGCAACGCTGCTGCGCAGGGCCGGGGGCGCGAGAGCAAAGCGGTTTTGTTCCCTTAACAAAACGTCAATAAAACCAGTCAGTTATGGTGAACGCTTTGTTAAGCGTCGTGGTTTATTTTGTGTTGCAGGTGACGAGCCGTCGCCATTTTCGTTTGTTGTGTAAGCCGGAAGCAGCATGATTGTTCGGCAGTTTATCAATTGGATCAGGACGGCGCCCGCCGGCGAGCGGGCCGAGGCAACGCGGGCGTTGGCCCGGGCCTGGCTGATCTCAGACCTCTCCCATGACGACCGCGTCGCCGCCGAAGGCGCGCTTCTGATGCTGCTCGACGATCCCTCGCCATTGGTGCGGCAGGCGATGGCCGAGGCGTTTGCGCGCAGCCCTGATGCGCCGCCGTCCATCGTGCGGGCGCTGTCGGCGGACCAGCCGACCGTCGCGCTGCCCGTGCTCGAACATTCTCCGCTGCTGATCGACGCCGATCTCGTCGACATCGTCGCCACCGGCAATGACGAGGTGCAGTGCGCGGTCGCCCGCCGCATCGCGCTGCCGGTGTCGGTCTGCGCCGCCATCGCCGAGGTCGGCTGCGCGGCGTCGGCGCTCGAGCTGATCGAAAATCCCCATGCCGAGCTCGCGCCGTTCTCCTGGAATCGAATCGTCGAGCGCCACGGCCATCTCGCCGCGATACGCGAGGCGATGCTGGTGCTGGACGATCTGCCTGCCGCAACGCGTGCCGCGCTGGTGGCAAAGCTTTCCGAGACCCTGGCGCAATTCGTCGTGGCGCGGAACTGGCTGAGCGCCGACCGCGCCGAGCGCGTGACGATCGAGGCGCGCGACCGCTCCACCATCAACATCGCGGCGCGCTCGCGCGGCGAGGACATGCAGGGCCTGGTGCATCACCTCCGTGTCACCGGCCAGCTGACCGCCGGCCTCATTCTGCGCGCGCTGCTATCGAGCAATCTCGACCTGTTCGACGCGGCCTTGGCCGAGCTCGCCGATGTGCCGCTGGCGCGCGTCACCGCGCTGCTGCACGACCGCGGCGGCAACGGCCTGCACGCGCTGCTGCGCCGCGCCGGCCTTCCCGAGGCGACATTTGCGGCGTTCCAGGTGGCGCTCGATGCCTGTCACGAGCAGGGCTTCGTCGATAGCGACGACGGTGCGGCGCGACTGCGCCGGCGCATGGTCGAGCGGGTGCTGACCCATTGCGAGACCGACCGTGGCGCCACCGAGCCGCTGATGGTCCTGCTCCGCCGCTTCGCCACCGAGTCCGCGCGCGAAGAGGCGCGGCTGTTCTGCGACGAGCTGGTCGCGGATGATGTGGTCGATCCCGTCTACGATGATCTGATCGCTGCCTAGCGAGATGCCGTAGGGTGGGCAAAGGCGCTCTTGCGCCGTGCCCACCATCCATCAACGATAGCGACAGATGGTGGGCACGCTCCGCTTGCCCACCCTACGATACTGATCGTGATGATAGAGAGAAGACCCCTCACTCCGCCGGCACAATGCTCGGCGCGAGGATTGCCTCGAGATGCTCGGGGCGGTCGCGGTTGACCTGGGTGAGATAGTCGTCGGCGACCTTGCGCAGGCGGCGGCTGAGCTCGGCGGAGACGCTGATGCGGTCGAGCCTCGTGTTCTCATGCACGATGGCCAGAATGGCATTGATGTGGTGCGTGAACAGCTCGGCCGGCACCTTTTCCAGATCAGGGGCGTGCTCGATGACGCGGCACAGGCTCTCGGCTACCCCCGCCGCCGCCGGGAAGCCGAATGTCGCGGCATCGCCCTTGATGTCGTGCGCGGCGCGGAACAGCTCGTCGCGCCGCTCCTTGGTGAAGCCGTCGTTGCGGATGGCGACGTAGGCGGCCGACAGGCGGTTGACCTCGGTTGCCATCCAGTCCTTGAACTCGCCGGAGAGACCCGCGAGCGCCTGCTCGGCACGGCTGACCGGATCGTCCAGGTCCTTCTCTTCGACGCGGCGCAGAACCTTGCGCAGCGGATTGGGCTGCGTGATGACCTGATGCGTGGCGAAGGCTTTGACCTCGATGTCCTTTGCGCTGTTCTTCGCCATGATGCCTGCCTCGTCTGAAGACGTTGCGCTAGATGGAAGAGCGGGCCTTGTCGAGCAGCGAGGGCTGCTGCAGCACCTCGTGCTTTTCGCCGACGCGGCGCTCGGGGCCCATATAGGCGGAGTTGGTGTTGCGGCGCCGGTCCGGGCCGAAATAGGTCTTGGTCTTGATGAAGGGCCGGGGATTGGCGACGACGTTGAGGATGCGCTGGTACAGCCCCTTGGCCGAGATCGGCTTGGCCAGAAATTCGGTGACGCCGGCATCGCGCGCCACCGTGACGCGGCGCTTCTCGGAATGGCCGGTCAGCATGATGATCGGTGCGTAAGGATTGCCCTTGGATTCCGGCTGCCGGATCATCTGCGCGAGCTCGAGCCCGTCGAAGATCGGCATCGCCCAGTCGGTGATGACGATGTCGGGGACGTAATGGCTGTACATTTCCAGCGCGGTGGCGCCGTCTTCGGCTTCATAGACTTCACGTGCGCCGAACGAATGCAGCAGCGTCCGCAGGATGCGGCGCATATGCGGATTGTCGTCGCAGACGAGGAAGCGCAGCTTGTTGAAATCGATGCGGAACATGACGCCCGGGCCAAAGCGGTCAACCTTCGTTAACCATATCGTGGCGGGGGTTAACGAAGGGTTGCCGCAGGCGGGGGTCAGTAGCCGAACTGCTCGCGCAAAATGCGCTCTTCCAGGCTGTGGCCGGGGTCGAACAGCATCCGCATCGAGATGCTCTTGTCCGAGAGCACCTCGACGCGCCGGACCCTGCGCACCTCCTCGTGGTCTGCGACCGCGGCGACGGGGCGCTTGTCGTCTTCCAGCACCTCGATCACGACATAGGCGGTGTTGGGCAGCAGGGCGCCGCGCCAACGCCGCGGCCGGAAGGCGCTGATCGGTGTCAGGGCCAGCAAGGCGGCGTTGATCGGCAGGATCGGGCCTTGGGCGGAGAGGTTGTAGGCTGTCGAGCCAGCCGGCGTCGCCACGATGATGCCGTCGGCGATCAGCTCGGGCATACGCTCGCGCTCGTCGATCAGGATCCGCAAGCGCGCCGCCTGCGAGGTCTGGCGGAACAGGTAGACCTCGTTGATGGCATGGTGCAGGTGGACGCGCTCGTTGACGTCGGTCGCGCGCATCAAGAGGGGATTGATCTCGGATTCCTGCGCCGTCTCGAGCCGTGCGCGGAGATCGTGTGTCGAGTACTCGTTCATCAGGAAGCCGACCGTGCCCCGGTGCATGCCGTAGATCGGCTTTCCCGTGCGCATGTGGTGATGCAGCGTCTGGAGCATCAACCCGTCGCCGCCGAGCGCGACCACCACATCGGCGTCCTTTGGGTCGCAATTGCCATATTGCGCGGCGAGCTGGCCGAAGGCGACCTGGGCCTCGCTGCTCGGGCTGGCGACGAAGGCGATCCGTTCGTATCGCGAGGGCTTGGTCATGGCTTTTCGGGCAGGCTCGCTGGCTCGAGAAAGTTCCGCCGGGCTCGTCTATACGAGGTGGGGCTCCATTGTCGAGGATGACCACCCTTCAAGGCAAACGGCCGACTGCCGGATCCGGGGCAAACCGGGTCGTTTCGAGCCCGATCGGCCTCTCAAAGGGGGCGCAGCGTCAATGATTCCCCAAACCGTCGCAATTTCGCGCTAGCCTTGGAGCCTCACCGGCTGTCACAGCCGGTCAGGGAGAACGACCATGGTCACGGGCTTGCGGGCGCTGCGTTGCACGGCCTTGGTGCTGGCGGTGTCGGCTTTCGCACTCGCAGGATTTGCGCGCGCTGATGATCCGCCGCAGCCGCGCTCGGAGACGGCGGCGCCAGCCGGACAGAAGGGCGGGCGCGGTGGTGGCGCGCAAAGCGCGTCGCAGAATTCACCGTCCGCCGAGCCGCACCGTCTCCCGCCGGACTCGACCACGAAGCAAACGCTCGATCTGCCCGGCCGTACCCTCAACTTCGCCGCGACGGCGGGCTCGATCCGCGTGTTCGACGGCAAGGGCGAGCCGTTGGCCGACATCGCCTATACATCCTACGAGCTCGACGGTGCCGACCGCGCGACGCGCCCGGTGACCTTCCTGTTCAACGGCGGACCCGGCGCGTCCTCGGCCTGGCTCCAGTTCGGCGCTGCGGGTCCGTGGCGGCTGCCGCTCGACGGCGAAGCGCTGTCGCCGTCGGCCTCGCCCGAGGTGAAGCCGAATGCGGAGACCTGGCTCGACTTCACCGATCTCGTCTTCATCGACCCCGTCAGCACCGGTTACAGCCGCCTCGTTGCGAGCGGCGAGGACGCTCGCAAGTCGTTCTACTCGGTTGACGGCGACGTCAATTCGATCGCGCTCGTGATCCGCCGCTGGCTCGAGAAACACGACCGGCTGATCTCGCCGAAATACGTCGGGGGTGAAAGCTATGGCGGCATTCGCGGGCCGAAGGTGGTGCGCCAGTTGCAGATCCAGCACGGCGTCGGCGTCAGGGGATTGATCCTGGTGTCGCCGCTGCTCGACTTCCGCGAGTTCACAGGCACGAGCCTTCTGCAATATGTCGCGACGCTGCCGAGCTATGTGGCGGTGGCGCGCGAAGCCAAAGGTCCCGTCAAGCGCGCCGATCTCGCCGACGTCGAGGCTTACGCGCGCGGCGAATTCCTGGCTGACCTCGTCAAGGGCGAGGCCGACAGGGAGGCAACCACCCGCCTGGCCGACAAGGTCGCCGAGCTCACCGGCATCGACCAGGCGGTGAGCCGCAGGCTTGCCGGCCGCTTCGACGTCGGCGAATTCCGCCGCGAGTTCGACCGCAAGAACGGCAGGGTGACGGGACGTTACGACGGCTCGGTGCGCGGCTACGATCCCTATCCGGATTCGGGCAGCTCCCGTTTCGGCGACCCTTCCGGCGATGCGCTCCAGGCGCCGCTGACGAGCGCGGCGGTCGATGTCCTCACGCGCAAGCTCAACTGGCGGCCCGACGGCTCCTACGAGGTCCTGAACGGCAGCGTCGAGGGCAACTGGGATTTCGGCCGCGGCATCAATCCGCCGCAATCGGTGTCGGACCTGCGTCAGATCCTCGCAACCGACGCGAAGCTGAATGTGCTGGTCGCGCACGGACTGTTCGATCTCGCCACACCCTATTTCGGGACGAAGCGGGTGCTCGACCAATTGCCGGCCTTCGCGACCCGGCGCATGAAATTCGCCGTCTATCCCGGCGGTCACATGTTCTATTCGCGCGACGGCTCGCGGCAGGCGCTTCGCGGCGAGGTCGAGGCGCTCATTCGGGAATAGAGCATGATCCGGAAAAGTGCGCAGCGGTTTTCCGACGAGATCATGCTTAACTAGACGGGCCGCCGCTTGCGCGGCGGATAACGGCGCGCGATCTCGCGTGCCACGACTTTTTCCGGCTTCACATTGGCGCCCGCAATCCAGATGTCGCTGATCCTCCCGCGCTTGTCGCGGACGCGGCGCACCGGCTCGCCGTGACTTGAATAGCCGGCGGCCCAGGCGAGCTTGCCGCTGTCGCGGCCGGTCACCTCGATCTCGCCGGCGTCCATGAACGGATTGTTGAACTGTGGGTTGGCGAGCAGCACGCGGTTGCCCATCGGGACAAAGTCTGTCGCGCCCCAGATCGTCCACCAGCGGCCGGTCCAGTCACGTACGCGGCGGTCGGGGGCGCCGCGGGTCTTGAAGGCGCGCAGGATCTGCATCGCGCCGTCCATCCAGAACGGCGCCGCGCCGTCGAGGGAGTTGCTGAGGATGCTGATCGCGAGCTCGCAGGCGGGAATCGAACAGGTGCGCGAGATGTAGCCCTGAAAACCGCCGCTATGGCCGAACCAGTCCCAGCCGTCGGTCTTGCCGGCGTTGACGCCGAGACCGTAATAGGCCTCGAAGCTCTGCGGGATGCGCCAATGATGCCGCGTCATTTCACGGCGGCTCGCGACCGAGAGCACGCTCCTTTTCGTGTTGGGTGCAAGCTGCGCGAAGAAGCGGGCGGTGTCGGCGGCGGTGGCGACGAAGCCGGCGGCCGAGGCCATCGCATATGCGGGATTGTCGCCGGGGATCACGCAGCGCTCGCCGAACGGCAGTTTGCGCGTATGGCCGCGTGCGAACAGCGCGCCCCGGGGCAGCGGCGCATTCGGCTCGGTCTCGCGCAGCCCCGCGGGCTCGATGATCTCGCGCTTGATCCAGACGGAGTAGGGCTCCTTCGTCACCGCTTCGATGACGAGACCGATCAGGGCAAAACCGTGATTGGAATATTTGAAGCGCGTGCCGGGCTCGATCGCCGTCGGCAGCTTCAGCTCCGCGAGCAGCTCTTTGGCGTCGAGATAGGAGCGGCTGTCGATGAACTGGCCGGAATCGGCGCCGTCGCGCGTCAGCCCGGCACTGTGCGAGAGCACCTGCGCAATCGTCGTTTCGGCGACGCGCTGGTGCAGGCCGCCGACATACTGGCCGACCGTGTCATCGAGCCGGAGCTTGCGCTGCTCGCGCAGCTTCATGATGCCGGCGGAGGTGAAGCTCTTGGAGTGCGAGGCGATGCGGAAGCGGTGACGCGGGGTGAGCTTCTCGCCGGTGTCGAGATTGGCGAGGCCGAATGCATGCTCGGCGACGATCTCCCCGCGATGGGCGAAGGCGACGATGACGCCGGGCTGCTGGATTGTCGTCTGCTGGAATTCAATCCAGGAGCCGATGTAGTCGATCGCGGATCGCAGCCACGTATCCATTGCGCACCAATCGTAAGGGAGGATTCGTGCGCGAAGGCTAGCCGAGAAAGCGGAACGGGCACAACCGGAAGGTTGTGCCCGTTCGCTTCGTTCGAAGATGCGGTATCTTCAGTAGACGAGCGTCGCGCCGGTCGGCTTGTCGAGCGCTGCGGCAAGCGAGCGATATTCGGAGCTCTCGGTGCCGGCGAGCGATGCGATCTTGTTGAGGTGATACTGCGCCTGCTCGCGGTTGCCCTGCTCGAGCTGCCAGAGGCCGTAATACTGCCAGGTGCGGACGTGGTTCGGATCGTCCTTCAGCGCCAGCTCGTAATAGACCTTCGACGACTGGTAGTCGCCGAGCTTGCGATAGGAGTAGCCGATCAGGTTGGCGACGTCGGCGACGTCGTCGCGCTTGAGCGACTTCAGCTGGCCGATCGCGCTGGTGTAGTCACGATTGTCGTAGATCGCGGTATAGGCGGTGCGATAGGCCGCAAGGAATTTCGGATCGCTGACGGAGGAGCTCTTCTTCTTGCCCTTCTTGGACGAGGAGTCCGATTTCGGCGGCGAGGACGGCTCGTCGCTGCCAGCGGCGTAGGCGCTGGACAGCACCGGCGCGGCCGCCAGCGTCATGGCGACGAGGCCCGGCAAAACAAGCATTGAGAGTTTGCGCATCTAAGTTCTCCCGTATGGAACGTGGCGATCCTACACGATTGCCCGAAGACCGGAACACCCGGGAGGGGAAAACATTCCCGCTTCGCACGATCTATTCGCCCCGGCGCAGATGACAAACTTGTCATCCAGATGAACGGAAGCCTGCGATCGGCTTCAGAATGGGTTCAGCGCACGGTGCCTAGGCTCCCACCTACGATCGAAGGGTCGGCGAGAGGGCGCCGCCTCAAGATCCTTCCAAGAGGAGACCACCATGTTGAAGACCATTTCCGCAGCCTTGCTTGCAGCCTCCGTGATCGCAGCTCCGGCCTTTGCCACTGAGCCCGCCAAGACCTCCACGACCGCGCCGGTGATCAAGGCGGACCAGAGCCAGACCAAGGCGTCGACCACCGCCGTGAAACCGGACGCCGGCATCAAGGCCGATGCCAAGACGTCGGACGTCAAGCCTTCGGGTACCAAGGCTTCCGACGCGAAGGCTCTCGATGCCAAGGCTCCCGATGCGAAGGCCGACGTCAAGGCGGACGCCAAGGTCGACAGCAAGTCGAAGGCGATGAATGCGAACGCCGCGGTCACGCCCGACGAGCACAAGACGGTGCGGAAGCATCGCCATCACCACAAGCATCTGTCGGCGAAGAAGTCGCTGAAGACGCAGCCGGACGTCACCAAGCCGGTGACGACCGAGAAGCGCAGCTAAGTCTGACCCTGCGCGGCGGCATCCCTGGCATTGCCCCGCTGCCGCGCGGACTTCAGGCCCGTCCTGCCGTCCGGCGCCTTGCGCGAAAGCGCGAGGTACCGGCGGCGGGCCGGTGCGCTTTGCAAGCGAATTCCCTTCGCGCGGCCTTGGGGCTAGAACGTCTTTCCGAGTCTGGGTGAGCGGAGAGCGTGACCTGTGGGGCGATTGGCGAAACGTGCGGTGCGCGCGGCATTGGTCCTGGCATTGCCGCTGGTGCTTGCGGCGTGTTTCGGCAGCGACGGCGACCGTCCATCCTTGATGGACGGGACCCAGGCCGGAGGACCGCAGCCCTTTCCCGACAATTTCCGCAGCGACACGCTGGCCTTGATGCGCACCTATCTCAACAATCCGGTCGGCGTGCGTGAAGCCAGCATGGCCGATCCGGTGCAACGGCCGGTCGGTGGCCGGCAGTTCTATGTCAGCTGCCTGCGCTTCAACCCGCGCGAGACTGACGGCAGCTACAAGGGCGCCCGCGAGCGCGCCGTGATTTTCGTCAACGGACGGGCCGATCGCGTCGTCGACAAAGCCAGCGAGCTCTGCGCCGGATCGGTTTACGCACCCTTTCCGGAACTGGAAAAGATGACGCGGTAGCGCAAAGCCCGCCTTCATCGCCTGGTGCTACAACGAGGGCGGCCGGAGCCGCTGGATCACATTTCGGCGAGCTTTGAACGGGGCGGATTTGCCATGCGACTAATCGTTACGGCAGGCCTTGCGCAAACGACAAAATCGGTCGGTGCAAGGCGGCGTGACGGAACAAAATCGCGATGTTGCCACCCCGTCACAGTTGCGAACGATCAACGTTCCGGCATCGCCGCGAAGCAACCAAATTCACGCCACGTTGTTTCCTGAGGGTCGATTTTGAAAGAACGGGGATGGATATGAAAACGATTTTGCTGGGAGCAGTCGCCTTGCTTGCGCTGGCCGCGCCGGCCGCAGCAGCCGACATCCAGCCGCGCCCCTACACCAAGGCGCCGGCCCCCACGCCGCCGCAGGTGATCTACAACTGGACCGGTTTCTACATCGGCGGCCATGTCGGCGGCGCGTTTGCCGGCGACAGCAGCTTCCAGTCGAGCGACGCCCGCTTCCTGGGCGGCGTGCAGGGCGGCTTCGATTACCAGTTCGCGCCCAACTGGGTCGTGGGTATCGAGGCCCAGTACTCCTGGCTGCCGACCAACAACAACGGTGTCACGTTCCCGGCGGGCACGCAGGTGACCTCCAACACCGACCAGCTCGGGTCGGTGACCGGCCGGATCGGCTACACCTGGGGCCCGACGCTGCTCTACGCCAAGGGCGGTTACGCTTGGCGCAATGGCGGCCTTGGCGTCAACGTCGCCGGCGTGCCGCAGACCTTCACCGCGACCGGCAACAGCAAGGACGGCTATACCGTCGGCGCCGGCCTCGAATACATGTTCGCGCCGAACTGGTCGGCCAAGGCCGAGTACCAGTACTACAACTTTGGCAGTACGACCTTCACCTCCGGGCCGGCCGACATCGTCGGCGTCCGCGGCCGGGAAGACGAGCATACGGTCAAGGTCGGCGTGAACTACCGCTTCGGCTGGGGCGGTCCGGCAGCCTCGCGCTACTGACCCGCCAGAGGCGATCCCAAGGGATCAAAGATCTGACAAAGGCCGGCTTCCCGCCGGCCTTTCGTTTGCCGGCTCCTGCGTGCCGGTCCGCTGTTTGCCTTGCGTGAACCATCTGGCGCGTCATTTGCAAGCAAACATTCCGGCACGCGCTTTCTCATGCGTGTCATGGGGCTGGCGTAAAGCAAAAATAATTTTTGCCGCTTACGGAACTCGCGCTCCGGAACGCGTTATTATGGGACTTCCCGGGCTGGTGGGACGACGGTCATGCGTATCTTGGTGTCGGCAATAGTGCTCTCGTGCTTCCTCGCTCTGCCGTGCTCTGCCCAAACAATCCTCAAATCCGAGCCTCTGATGCTGGCACCCTATGAGGTGGCCTTCGTCAAGGACGCCTCCTGTCCGTCCGGCAAGGTGCTGAAGGTCACCGGCGCGATCCGCGGGCTGCACCGCCGCAAGGCCTGCGTGGTCCTGGCTGGTGAACAGGCCTCCCTCGCGACCGCGACGCCCTGAGCTATCCGCCGACTTCCGGACCGGATCTCAGGAATTCAGCTCAAGCTCCATCCTGGACTGACGCTCGGCCTCGGCCTTGTTCCTGGCAGGATCCTCTCCTTGGGCTGCCCGGCAAGGCTTGATCTCGTAGTCGTTGTCGAGCACCCGGCGCGGACCGGCACGCTCTTCATCTGCGCCGACATCCACGACCAGGCCGCTCCGCAGCGCCAATTTCCAGACGTCGGACTCATCGGGATAGGCCTTGCTGATTTGGGCATCGTTGCAGAACAGGGCGTACGGCATTCTTTCCGCTCCGGGAAAGCGCATTAACGAATTGTCCGGCGAGGGGTTCCGGCCGGCAAGACGATCACGGCGCCGTGATCAGGGCCCCGGGGCCTTGAGTCGTAAACGAGTCCTGAATCCTCAAAAAAAGAATCCCTGGGACTCTCCGGCCGGAATCAGCGGATGTTTCGGGCATGACGAGCGACCTGAAAACCTCCTGCGGGCACATGCTCCTGCCGCTGACGCTGGCGTTGTTCGGCGCCTGCGCAGCCAATCTCTGGCTGGTGTGGTCCTGGCTGTAAGTCCGTGACGGACGGGCGTTGGCCTACTTTTTGGCCGGCGGAGGGGGGCCGACGTCGCGGAGGGCGGCGCGGAGCTTGGTCAGGGTCGCCGCGCAATATTCCTCGCGTTCGCGCTCGAACCGCTCCTGGTGCTTGCGGAAATTCGCGATCCTGGCCTGCATCTCGGTACGGAAATCACCGGGGCGAGACGGCGGGATCTGGACGGGCTGAGGTTGGGGCACGGACGGAGATACGGCCGGCGGCGGGTCGGTTTCGATCGCAACAGCCTGCACGGTCACGACCTCCGCGGTGACCGCGAACGCAACAGGCGGACGCTCCGGCGGATGGAGCTCATCCTTCTTGCCGGTTACGGATTGGACGAAGGCCAGTGTCTGCGCGATCAGTGCGTCGCGCTCGCTGATCCACTTCATGGGCCACCCCCGTTGGGGCCATTCCACCAAAGGTGGAGGGGCGAATCAAGGAGGTATCCTGCAAGGGATTGCATATTTTTCCCGGTCGCCTGACAGTAAGCGGATGAATGCCGGGAAAGAAGAACAGTCGGTCGAAGTGGAGGGCTTGAGACTTGTGCGCGCTTTCCTCTCGCTGCCGCCCGAGAAGCGGGCGGAGGTGATCGCGTTCGTCGAAGAGCTGGCCCGTGCTCATGCCCAGGCCGGAGAGGCCGAAGGCACGCCGGCACGGTGAGCGCTATCGCTCGCGCGGTTTGACGTTCGGCACGAAGGGTGCGCCGACCACCCGGACCGCCGCAGGCGCAGCGACATTGACAGGTTTGCTCTCGGCGACCTGCCTCTCCGGCGCCTGCCCAAAGACAGGCTCGAGCAGCGTAAGCGTGCCGGCCACGATGGCGCAGCAAAGCGTCACCGCTCCCAAAAGAAACATGTTTCGATTTTCTTCCCGGATTCGCATCGGGGCGAAAACGATCGACGCGGGCGATTGGTTCCGGACGGCCGGGCGCCACCAGATACCGTCGAAACGCGCCAAAGCTTACGCGAAGCTTACGGGTGCGCGGCAGAAGGTTATTTTTCCGTAAGACTACCCGGGCTATTTGGCATCAAATCTTAACGTCCGCCGGGTTCCAATGCATGTTGCTGGGATTACGCCCTGAAATCATTGGAACGGCTGAGATGAGCTTTTTGAACAATCTGAAGATCGTGTGGAAGGTTGCGCTGATCGTGGCCGTGATGGGCTGCGCGATGATCGCTGTCGCGGGCTTCGGCACGCGCGAACTCTCCGCGACTGTCGACGGATTCAGCGAGCTCGCTGCCGCGCAATCCTCCGCCCTCAACCTGACGCGCGCCCAGCGCCGCGCCGAGACCTATCACGCGGCGCTCTATGCGGTCTTTACCGAGGCGACGGAGGCGGGCAACGGCGCCCGCCTGAAGACCGCGAACCAGAACCGCAACGAGATCGGCCAATATCTCGACGCGGCGGAGAAGGACGATCCGTCCCGCGCGAGCCAGATCAAGAGCATCGCGGATCAGCTCAAGGCCGCGTTCACCAGCTGCGATCCGGTGCTCCAGGCCGGCGCGCAGGCGAGCAGCATGGAGGAGAACGCCAAGGCTGCCGAACGTGCGCACAAGGAGTGCGATCCGGTGCTGGACGCAGCCCTCGCACGCATCGTCCAGTTCGTGACCGATACTTCGCAGGCGACGCGCAAGCGCAAGGAAACCATCGAGCGTGATGCCAGGTCCGCGACCTGGACCGTGATGGGCGTCAGCGGCGGTGGCCTGATCCTCGGAATTGCAATCGCGCTGTTCATCGGCCTCAATGCGATGTCCCGGCCGATCGCCCGGCTCAAGCTCGCCATGGAGGGGCTTGCCCGCAACGATCTCAAGATCGAGGTGCCCGAGAAGGAGCGCCGCGACGAGATCGGCGACATGGCCAAGACCGTCGAAATCTTCAAGACCAACGGGCTCGAGGTCGAGCGGCTCAAGGCGGCGCAGGCCGAAGCCGAGGAGCAGGCGGCCGAGCAGCGTCGCCGCGACATGATCAACCTTGCCGATGGCTTCGAGCGGGCGGTCGGCGAGATCATCGAGACGGTTGGATCGGCGTCCACCGAGCTCGAGGCATCGTCCTCGACGCTGGCCACCACCGCGCATCGCGCGCAGGAGCTGACCTCGGTCGTCGTCGCCGCTTCGGGCGAAGCCACCGGCAACGTGCAGTCGGTTGCGACCGCGACGGAAGAGCTGTCGTCCTCGGTGAACGAGATCAGCCGCCAGGTGCAGGAATCGGCGCGGATGGCGGGCGAAGCCGTCACCCAGGCGCGCACCACGACCGAGCGCGTCAGCGAGCTCTCGGTCGCCGCCACCCGCATCGGCGACGTCGTCGAGCTGATCAACACCATTGCCGGCCAGACCAATCTTCTGGCGCTGAACGCCACGATCGAGGCGGCGCGCGCCGGCGAGGCCGGCCGCGGCTTCGCGGTCGTTGCCTCCGAAGTGAAGACGCTCGCCGAGCAGACCGCGAAGGCCACCGGCGAGATCAGCCAGCAGATTTCCAGCATCCAGACCGCGACCCAGGAATCGGTGAACGCCATCCGCGACATTTCCGCGACGATCGAGCGGCTCTCGGAAGTGTCCTCGACCATCGCTGCGGCCGTCGAGGAGCAGGGCGCGGCGACCCAGGAGATCTCGCGCAACGTGCAGCAGGCCGCCCACGGCACCCAGCAGGTCTCCTCGAACATCACCGACGTGCAGCGCGGAGCCGCCGAGACCGGCTCGGCCTCCTCGCAGGTGCTCTCGACCGCGAAGATGCTGGCGAGCGACAGCACCCGGCTGAAGGACGAAGTCGGAAAATTCCTGCGCACTGTGCGCGCGGCGTGAGGGCAGTGCGGCGGCGTCCGTCCCGCCGCGCCGACCACTCTATCGCGCCAGCAGAAATGCGAGCGCAATAACCAACAGGACGGCCGTCATGATGACGGCCGTCACGGCGCCGGCGATGATCCTGGCATTTTCTCGGGTGGTGGGACGCATGCGGCCTGCATGCTACCTGATGTTGAATTCTGATCCAATCTGTGATCAGTAGCCGTCCCCGCGGCGTTCCGCGTCCGCGCTCCTTCGAAGGCAGTCCATGACCGAAGATGTCGGCGACGGCTGGGCCGCGTCTGCGGCCGCCTGGATCATCGAGCAAGGTGAAGACGGCGACTACGGTCGCCGCTTCGTGCTGGATGCGCCGATGCGCGCGCGGATCGAGGGCCGCGGTTTCCGCAATGCGCTCGACGTCGGCTGCGGGGAGGGACGCTTCTGCCGCATCATGCAGCGCGCCGGCATCCGCACCACCGGCATTGATCCGACCGAGGCGCTGCTCGCGCGCGCCAGGGAACTCGACCCTGGCGGGGATTATCGGCTCGGCCGCGCCGAGACGATGGATTTCGATGCCTCCTTCGATCTGGTCGTCAGCTATCTCAGCCTGATCGACATGCCCGATCTCGGCGCGGCGATCGCGAAGATGGTGGGGGCGCTGCGGCCTGGCGGCACGTTGCTCATCGCCAATCTGACCAGCTTCAACACTGCGGGTCAGCCCGACGGCTGGACCCGCGATCGCGAGGGCGAGATGCGCTTCGCGATCGATCATTACATGGACGAGCGCCCGATCTGGGTGAGCTGGCACGGCATCCGGATCCAGAACTGGCATCGTCCGCTCAGCACTTACATGACGCTGCTGCTCGACCACGGGCTTCAGCTGCGCCTGTTCATCGAGCCGGAGCCCGAGGGCGGCGACCCCGGCAGAAACGCCATTCATCGCCGCGTGCCTTACTTCCACATCATGGAGTGGCTGAAGCCGGCTTGAGTGGCGAGGCCGGTGAGTTCTGACGCGACTTTCATGTGTAGACTGCGCTCGCGATGGAATCTGGATTTGGAATCCTCCCATGATCCCCGATCGTCCTCCCGTGCTGGCTCACGAACGCTTCGTCGCCGATCGCGACAATTTTGTCGGCCTTGATCTCGCCGCGCGCTTCGAGCGGATCGAGCGGACGAACCTGTGGGGCGCAGCCACCTCGGTCTCGGGCCTCGGCTCGGAGGACCCAGCGACTGCTGCAATCCGGGAGGCGCTTCCTCCACTGCTGCAACGGCTCGGCGTGCGCTCGCTGCTGGATGCGCCGTGCGGCGATGCGGGCTGGATCGGCCGCATGAAGCTCGGTCTCGACTACACCGGCATCGATATCGTGCCGTCGCTGATCGCGGCCAACAACGAGCGCGCCGCGCGCGGCGAGCTTTCCGGTCGCTTCTGCGTTCGGGATATCACGCGCGATGTGCTGCCGCCGGCCGACCTGATCCTGTGCCGCGACTGCCTGGTGCATTTGAGTTTCGACAACATCTCGCGGGCATTACGGAATTTTCGTGCGAGCGGCGCGCGCTTCCTGCTGGTCACGACGTTTCCCGAATGGGACGACAATCGCGATTGCGAGGACGGCGACTGGCGCGCGCTGAACATGATGAGGGCGCCGTTCAACTGGCCGTCGCCGCGCGAGCTGATCAACGAGCGCTGCGAGGAGGGAGGCGGCGGCTGGCGCGACAAGAGCCTCGGCCTCTGGCAGCTCGACCGACTGCCTGATCGTGTCCGCATTGCCACGGATGTGTGACAGGCGCGGGTCGATCGTCCATTGCGCCGGTGATCATCCCGGCGATAGACTTTCGGTTGTGCAGCGATCTCGTATCGCGATGACCCTGCCGGAGCTCACCCATGAGAGCAAGCGCCGTCCTCGCCGCGTTGTTGACCTGGTGCTGCGCTCCGGCCCTGGCGCAGCAGCAGGACGGCGGCGCGCTCTATGCCACGCATTGCGCGCAGTGCCACGATGGCGATGCGCAGAGCCGTGTGCCGGGCCGTACCGCCATGCAGGCGATGTCGTTCGATCATGTGCTGGGGGCTTTGACCTCCGGCAGCATGGCGGCGATGGCCAAGGATCGCAGCGACGCGGAACGCCGCGCGATTGCCGCCTTCGTCACCGGCAAGACCGCAGGTAGCGGCGTTGCAGCCGACGCGGAGGGCCGCTGCACGCAGCAGCTCAGCGGCTTTCCGCAGCCCCTCGATGGTCCGCGCTGGAACGGGTGGGGCGTGGACCTCAACAACAGCCGCTTCCAGCCCGCCGACATGGCGGGGCTGACGGCGGAGCAGGTGCCGCATCTGCGGCTGAAATGGGCTTATGCGTTTCCCGGCGCCTCGGTGTCCTTTGCGCCGCCGACCATCATGGGCGGAGTGCTGTTCATCGGCGGCACCGATCGCAAGGTGCATGCGCTCGACGCGCGAAGCGGCTGCACGTTGTGGACGTTCGCGACAGACGGGGCCGTGCGCGCTGCGATCAGCTTTGGACAGCTTCCAGGCTCCGATCAGTTCGCGGTCTTCTTCGGCGATTTGCGCGCCAACGCCTATGCCGTGAACGCGCTGACCGGCGCGCTGATCTGGAAGACGAAGGTCGAGGAGCATGCCGCCGCGCGCATCACCGGCGCGCCGACGTTGCATTCCGGCGTGCTCTACGTCCCGGTGTCCTCGCTCGAGGAAGCCGCCGGCTCGCAACCCAGTTACGAATGCTGCACCTTCCGCGGCAGTGTGGTGGCGCTGCAGGCCGCGACCGGCAAGCTGGTGTGGCAGGCCTATACGATTCCCGAGGTGCCGCATCCGACGAGCAAGAATGCGAGGGGCACGCAGCTGTTCGGTCCGTCCGGCGCCGCCATCTGGTCGGCGCCGACGATCGATCCGAAGCGCAACGCCGTCTATGTCGCTACCAGCAATTCCTATTCGAACCCGCCGGCCGCAACCGCAGATGCGATCCTGGCTTTCGAGCTCGGGACCGGGAAACTGCTCTGGAAGCAGCAGGCGACGCCCAAGGACGCCTATGTCGTGGCATGCTACGGCGCGGACAAGACCAATTGTCCCGACGATCACGGACCCGATCACGATTTCGGCCAGTCGCCGATCCTGGCGACCTTAGGCGACGGCAGCCGCGTGCTCGCCATCGCGCAGAAATCCGGGGTCGTGCACGCGCTCGATCCCGATGACGGTGGCAAGATCCTGTGGCAGACGCGGATCGGGAAGGGCGGAGCGCTCGGTGGCAGCGAGTGGGGCTCGGCCGCGGATGGTGAGCGCATCTATGTCGCCAACTCCGACGTACGCTTTACCCGTGACGGAACGCGGCAACTCGATTCCACGCAAGGAGGAGGCTTGTTCGGCCTCGACCTCGCTAGTGGGAAGATCGCAATGGAAGTGCCCCCGGTCCCCTGCGGCGACCGTCGTCAATGCAGTCCCGCGCTCTCGGCGGCGGTGAGCCTGATCCCGGGCGTGGTGTTCTCCGGTAGCGTCAGCGGCTTCCTGCGGGCCTACGCCACCGACGGCAAGCTGCTTTGGGAGTTCGACACCGCGCAGGATTTCAAGGCCGTGAACGGCGTCCCCGCCCACGGTGGCGCGATCGACGGTCCCGGGCCGGTCATCGCCGGCGGCATGCTCTACACCAATGCCGGCTACGGCCAGTGGAGCGGCGTCGCCGGCAACGTGCTGCTGGCGTTCGAGGTGGGGACGGAGTGAGGGCGTCACGGAGTCTTTCCCTGCACTGCGTCCGGGACCCGGCTTGAGGTTGCCTCATCGACGACGGAGGGTGAGTGGCGCTGCTCTTTCAATTTGCATGCGGCAATGGGAGGCAAATTCGATGATCGATGCCAGATGCAGTTGCGGCGCTGTTTCACTTTCGCTTCCGGGACCAACCAGGCTGGTCGCGGCCTGTCATTGCATCGACTGCCAGCGGCGAACCGGGGCACCGTTCGGTGTCGGTGCGTTTTACCCGGTCGAAGCCGTAACGATCTTCGGCGCGCCGAAGGAGTACGTTCGCGCCGCCGCAAGCGGGGGCGAGGTCCGCTTCTATTTTTGCTCCGACTGCGGCTCGACGGTCTGTTGGAAGGCCGACAATCTGCCTGACATGATCGGCGTTGCCGTCGGCGCCATCGCGGACCCGGATTTCCCGGCGCCCGCCAGATCGGTGTTCGAGCAATCGAAACATGCGTGGGTCGAGATCGGCGGCTCGGGTGTCGCGCACTTCGAAGGGAGCAGCGCGCGGAAGAGTTCAGGCTGAGGCACAGGCATCGAGCGCTGGTGCCGGCGCGGCCGGTATTCGGTCAGGGATGCTGCCGTGCGTTAGACGGCGCTCCTGTCGTCTGTATCGGCTCACCGGGAGCACGGTCCAGCGGCGGGTGAGGCCTGGCGAGTCCGACCGTTCCGGGAGGTGCGTCGTTGCTGGCCGTGCGGGTATTGACGCGCTCTAACGTGACTGTCGATGCAACCACAATGGCGATGGCCAAGGCGACAGCGGATAGGGCTAAGGCTGCTCGATCATTCGGGTCCATCGCTAGACCTCCACGAGACGGCTCTATGGTGCGAGGATAACGCCGAACTGATGATTTGGTTCTTGCGTCAGGCCACGACGCGGTGTCGGCTAAACCAATGGTGCCGGCTGAGGGGATTGAACCCCCGACCTTCGGTTTACAAAACCGCTGCTCTACCGCTGAGCTAAGCCGGCGACGCTGGGAAGCGGGGCCGGGTCGGCATGCGCCGGGGCTGTCCGCCTGTGCGCGCCGCAATACCAGACTTGATTGGAAAGTGCCAGAACCCGAAGGTGGCGTCTCGCCGGCATGAAACAGGCGGCCCGCTGGGCCGCCTGAAACCGTTCAACCCGATGGAAGCTTACTGGCAGAGGTGCCGCCGGCCGTCTTCGCCCTTGGTCCAGGTGCCGGGCCTACAGACGATGCCGTTGCGGGTCGCATAGGCGTCCCAGTTGCCGTACCAGCCCGGGCCGCCGCGGTCGTAGCTCGCGTAGGCATTGCCCCAGCCCTGGAACGGCGCAGCGGCGACCGCTGCTGCGGTTCCGACGGCCGCGCCAGCCACTGCGCCCGCCGTATCGAGCGGCCAGAAGCCCGATTGCCGTCCATCATTCGGATTCACCTGGTTGCGGGCCATGTGGCGGCGGCGATAGGCGCGGTCGGTGGTGGAATTGGCGGGACCGAGATTCTGGCAATTGGGATCCTGGAAGAGCCCCGTGCAGCGGCCCGAATTGTCGACCGTGGCTTGTGCGAAGGCCGGTGTTGCCAGCGTGGACGCGACGATCGCGGCCAAGCCAAGAAGCTTCAGGCTCGTCATGGCATTTTCTCCATGTTGTTGAGACCTGTGCTAAATGCCACCTCCGGCAGTCGTTCCGCGGATTCTCGCCTGCGGGGTCACATCGACGTGAGCCCGTCCAGGATGTGAAATTTGTGCCACGCAACCTTGCTCGCTCCGGCACCTGCCGTGAGTTCGCGCCGCGTTAACGCTTTGCTAGCGCGCCTTTCGGCATTTGAGCGGCTCGCGATCCTTACGCGTTAGGCTTACCGGAATTTGGTGAGCAGGCCTTAACCCTCTCCATGTTGCGATCGGATAGGTTGTGTTCCGGATAACCGGGGCCTTCTCATGCGCGCTGTGGCGCTCGCTGCCTTTCTGATCGGACTGCCCGCGACGGCGTTGGCCGGCGGCGGCTTCGACATCGTCGTGCCCGGCCGTCCCGGCGTGCCGATCATCATCAACAACATCGATGCGTCCTATAGCGTCGTCGAAGGTGTCTGGGGCCTGGGCAAGAACGTCCAGGTGCAGCCGACGATCTATGGCGGGCGCTATGTCGCCGAGCGGCAGCCCTCCGACGTCGGTCATTATTATCCGACGCTCGGCTTGCGGCCGGGCTACGGCCGGCTCGAGGTCGAGCCGCCCGCGAACCGCAAATTGCCCAAGCCCGCCGAGGGCTATCACCAGAGCTGGGGCGCGTCGTCGGCGCCGCTGCCGGCGCAGATGGACGTGCCCGTCGACCCTCCGCCGGTGATCTACGCGCCGGAGATCAACGAACGTCCGCGGCGCCCCCGGCCACGGCCGCATGTCGAAATCCCCGGCAAGCCGCCGGGTTAAGAAGCGTCAAGAATCCAAGACAAATTCCAACAAACGAAAATCAACAGGAGAGAGTAATGCGTCAAATGATTTCGGGACTGGTCGCGGCGGCTGCCGTGATGTTTGTCGGGGCTGCGCCTGCCGCGGCCTGCGGCTTCACCACGTGCGCACCCGTTGCGCCGGTCTATACCGGCTGCAACACCGGCTGCGGCGGCTATGGTTATGGATACGGCTATGGCGCCTATGAGCGTCTCGCTGAGCCGACCACGCAGTATTATTACGTCAACCAGGGCCCGACCTACACCGGCCCGGGTGCCTTCGCGCCGTATCCGACCTATCGTGAGGACGCGGTCGTCGCTCCCGCCAATTACGGCTACGGCTATGGCTATCGCGCCGCTCCCTATCACCGCCCGTACTACCGTCCGTATCGCTACGGCTACGGTCCGCGCTACGGCTATCTGCCGCGCGTGCACTATGGCTACGGCCCGCGCTATGGCTACGCCCACCGTCACGCGCCGTACTACGGCGGTCACCGCGTGCTGCGCCGCTACTACTGATCCCTGATCGGTTGAATCAACGAAGCGCCCGATCGCGTGATGCGGACGGGCGTTTTGCTTTTCTGATGTGCGCGTGGTCGCGATCGGAATCGGTTTTGGCCGTCAGCCCGCCTACGCCTACCGGCTACCGCGTGGCAGCCTTCGCTCGCTTCGCTTAATGATGTTCTGAACTGGCTTGCCTAGCCGTAGCTCGCGAAGCGAGCGAAGGCTGGTGGGGGAGGCAGGACTCGAACCTGCGAAGCCATGAGGCGGCTGATTTACAGTCAGCTCCCTTTGCCACTCGGGACACTCCCCCGCTCGACGGCAGCACAATCGGGCCGGACCTTGCCGGCGGACCGAAGACGGCCATGGAACGTGAAGGCCGCGACAGCCCGGATGGGGGCGCGACCGGGCGCGTTTATGGGCGAAGCGGTGGGGCAAAGTCAACCGAGGCGAACAGCTAAAATCGCCCCTGAAGGCACCGAAATTGCCATATTCCGGCACCCGTGACACAAGCGAGCCCATGAAGGACAAAAAATTCGCCCCGAGGGGCTCCCGCGGCGGGGCTAAGCCCTTCAACAGGCCCGGAAAATCGGCCGGCCGCCCGGCCTGGCGCGACCGCGATTCGCATGCCGACGGGCCCGTCATCCTCTATGGCTGGCACACCGTCACCATGGCGCTCGCCAATCCAAAGCGCCGGATCCGCAAGCTGACGCTGACCGAGAACGCCGCAAGGCGGCTCGCAGAGGAAAACATCGAGACCCGCGTCGCGCCCGAGATCGTGCGGCCCCAGGAGATCGACCGCCTGCTATCGCCCGACGCCGTGCATCAGGGCCTGCTCGCCGAAGCCGATCCCCTGCCTTCGCCTGACATCGAGACCCTGAAGCAGGAAGGCATGGTGCTGGTGCTCGACCAGATCACCGATCCGCACAATGTGGGCGCCATCCTGCGCTCGGCCGCGGCCTTTGCGGTGAAGGCGATCGTCACCACCGCACGCCACAGTCCGGAAGCCACCGGCGTGCTCGCAAAAGCCGCCTCCGGCGCGCTCGAACTTGTGCCAATGGTTACCGTGCAGAACCTCGCCCGCGCGCTGACCGCGCTCAACGAGCGCGGGTTCCAGACCGTCGGCCTCGACAGCGAGGGCACCGAGAACCTTTCGGACGTCGCGTTGCGCGAGCCGCTTGCGTTGGTTCTCGGCGCCGAGGGCAAGGGCCTCAGGCAATTGACCCGCGAGACCTGCAGCGTGGTGGCGCGGCTCGACATGCCCGGCGAGATCAAGAGCCTCAACGTCTCCAACGCCGCCGTACTCTCGCTCTATGTCGGCGCAAGCCGGCTTGGACTGATGAAGTAGCGCTGCCGAGCTGCTACCCCATCATCTCCCGCACCAGCGGCACCACCTTCCGTCCGTAGAGCTCGATGCTCTTCATCAGCTTCTCGTGCGGCAGGGGACCCGCCGAATATTTCAACTGGAACCGCGAAATCCCGAGCGCCTTCGCGGTTTTGGCGATCTTGCGCGCCACAGTTTCGGGCGAGCCGACATAGAGCGAGCCGTGCTCGGCCTCGCTCACGAACTCGTCGCGGCCCATCGGCGGCCAGCCGCGCTCCTTGCCGATGCGGTCGCGCATGGCCTTGTAATCGGGCCACAGCTCCTCGCGCGCCTGCGCATCGCTCTCGGCGACGTAGCCGGGCGAGTGCACGCCGATCGGCTGCGTCGGGCGGCCGAACTCCCTAGAGGCGCGGTGATAGAGATCGACGTAGGGCGCAAAGCGCGCGGGATCGCCGCCGATAATCGCGAGCATCAAAGGCAAATCGTAATGCGCCGCGCGCACCACCGATTGCGGGCTGCCGCCAACGCCGATCCAGGTCTTGAGCCGGCCGTTCTCGACCGGGGGATAGACGAGCTGGTCCCTCAGCGGCGGACGCAGCTTGCCTTCCCAGCTCACCGGCTGCTGCGACAGCAGGGCTGTGAACAAGTCGAGCTTCTCCTCGAACAGCTCTTCGTATTTGCGCAGGTCGAAGCCGAACAGAGGGAATGACTCTGTGAAGGAGCCGCGGCCGAGGATCACCTCGGCGCGTCCGTTGGAAAGCGCATCGAGCGTCGCAAAGCGCTGGAACACGCGGATCGGATCGTCCGAGCTCAGCACCGTCACGGCCGAGCCGAGATGGATGCGCCGGGTGCGCGCCGCGACCGCCGCGAGCACGGTCTCGGGCGAGGAGATCGCGAAGTCGGCGCGGTGATGCTCGCCGAGGCCGATGAAATCGAGCCCGAGCTCGTCGGCCAGCATGGCTTCGTCGACGACGTTGCGGATCACCTGCGCATGCGGAAGCATGGTGCCGGAGGCGGCCCTGGTGACATCGCCAAAGGTGTCCAGTCCGAATTCGAGCGGTGCGGTCATTGATGAGATCTCTGCGGGGCGCGACAGGCCCCTCACGGGAGGGAAATAGTTGCCGTGGAGCTAGGGCGGGGAGGCTGCTCCGACAATGCTGATCCGGGAAAGGCATCGTTTCCGATTTTACATCGAACCAGCGGGCTCAATCGGATCTGGCGAACATCTCCACCAGCGTTTCGCGCAGCCAGCGCTGCGCCGGCACGGTGTCGTTGCGCTGGTGCCAGAACAGGCTGACGATGCGCGGCGGCGCTTTGAGGGGAAGCGGCATCGCATGCAGGAACGGCGCATGCCTCGATTGCGAGCGCAGGTCGCTCGGCAGCACGGCGATCAAGTCGGACTGGCGTACGACCTCATAGGCCGCGCTGTAATGATTGACGGTGGCGACCAGATTGCGCGACAGGCCGCGCGAGGCGAGGAAGAGGTCGTAGGACGGCATGGTCTTGCCCGCGAGGCTCACGTCGACATGGCCCGCGTTGAGGAAAGTGCGCGTGCTCAGCCGTTTCTGGGCGGCGAGCGGATGGCCGCGCCGCATGAAGCAGGCATAGTCGACCGTCCACAGCGAGCGCGAGCGAATGGCGGCCGGCTGCTGCGCCTCGTTGACATAGACGCTGAGCACGCAGTCCACCCTGTTGTCCTCGAGCTGGTCGGCGATCTCGACGACGGTATTGGGCACGGTGTGCACGCGCGACTTCGGTGCAACCCTGCCGAGATGGTCGAGCAGGTTCGGCATCACCAGCGAGGAAACGTAATCAGACATCGACAGGCTGAATTCGGTCTGTGCACGTGAGGGATCGAACACCTGCTCGTCGAGCGCGCCGCGGACGCTTTCCAGCGCCTCGCCGATCGGCTCCCACAGCACCACGGCGCGCTGGGTCGGGCGGATGCCGGTGCCGGCGCGCACGAACAGGGGATCGCCGAGCGCATCGCGCAGCCGCGCGAGCGCGTTGCTGACCGCGGGCTGGGTCATCCGCAACGCATTCGCGGCGCGCGTGACGCTGCCCTCGGTCATCAGCGCCTCGAAGACTTTCAGGAGATTGAGGTCGAGCGCGCGGAACGACACGAACATTCACCATAGTGATATATCAGATCATGATTATAAATTATGACGATAATGTCACTTTGTCTATGGTTCCCTCCCGAGCGGCGCGCCGGGCCCGTGACATCAGAGGGGGACTTTCATGTCGATGATATCGGCGCGCATCGAGCGCCTTCCGTTCGCACGCTTCCACACGCATCTGCTGCTGATGGGCGGGCTCGGCTACATGTTCGACGCGATGGACGCGGCGGTGTTGGCCTTCATCCTGCCGGTGCTGCGAACGGCGTGGAATCTGACGAACGTGCAGATCGGTGTGCTCGGCAGCAGCACCTATATCGGCTTCCTGTTCGGCGCGTTGCTGGCGGGCACGCTGGGCGACCTGATCGGTCGCCGCGCGGTGATGATGTCGGCGTTGGCGCTGTATTGCGCGGCATCGATCGTCAGCGCCATGGTCGACACCTGGTCGTCCTTCTTCGCCGCGCGCGTCGTCGCCGGCATGGGCACCGGCGCGGAGAGCGCGATCATCGCGCCCTATCTCGCGGAGTTCGTGGCGCGGCGTTACCGCGGCAGCTTCACCGGCGCGCTGGCCGGCTTCTTCTCCTTCGGCTTCGTCGCTGCGGCCTTGCTCGGCTATTTCATCGTTCCCGCCTACGACAATGGCTGGCGCATCGTGCTGGTGATCACCGCGGTGCCCGTCGTCATGCTGCTGTGGTGGCGCAAGTCGCTGCCGGAATCGCCGCGCTGGCTCGAAAGCCGGGGCAGGGGCAAGGATGCCGAAGCTGTCCTCGACAAGATCGAAGCGAGCTTTGCGCGCGCGGGCCATGCCCTGCCGCAGCCGGTCGCCGAAGCCGCAGCGCCCGCGGGGACTGGCGGAACGCTGCTGGCCAATTTCGCGGCGCTTCTTGCGGCTCGCCAGGCGCGCATCACCATCATGACCTGGATCATGTGGCTGGCGATCACCTTCAGCTATTATTCCTTCTTCGTCTGGATCCCGGGCCTCTTGGTCCAGAACGGCATGAGCATCACCAAGAGCTTCGCCTATTCGATCGCGATCTATTGCGCGCAAATTCCCGGCTATTTCAGCGCCGCGTATTTCAACGAACGCATCGGCCGGCAGGCGACGATCGCGACCTACATGGTGCTCGGCGGCATCAGCGCGCTTGGGCTCGCCTTCGCGCAGAGCGACCAGCAGATCATGGCGGCGGGAATCTTCCTGTCCCTGTTCATGAACGGCACCTATGCGGGCGTCTATGCCTACACCGCTGAGGTGTTCCCGACGCCGGTCAGGACCACGGGCGCAGGCCTTGCGTCGGCGATCGGCCGTATCGGCGCGATCGTCTCGCCGATTCTGGTCGGCTATCTCTATCCGAACTTCGGCTTTGCCGGCGTGTTCGGCGTCACCACCACCGTGCTGCTGCTAGGGGCCGTAACCGTCGTGCTGAT
Organism: Bradyrhizobium liaoningense; assembly: GCF_018130825.1. GTDB lineage: Bacteria > Pseudomonadota > Alphaproteobacteria > Rhizobiales > Xanthobacteraceae > Bradyrhizobium > Bradyrhizobium liaoningense_B. The sequence continues at coordinate 1,019,479 of NZ_JAFCJS010000003.1, forward strand.
GGGTGTGCCGACGCGCGGCCGCTCGCTGGAGGAGATCGCGGCGGGTGAGGTGGCATGACGCGGACGAAACCGAAGGCCGATCCGCTCCTCTGCGCCGTCGCGACGGCGCAGGGCAGGGCCGATCAGCCGGATGCGCTATTCACGGCGCTGGACCAGGCCGTGAAGTCGGCGATCGGGCACAAGCTGTTCACGATCCTGACCTATGACGAGGCGACCAGCGAACTGGCGCGGCTCTATTCCAGTCTGCCCGGTCCGTACCCGGCCGGCGGACGCAAGCGCCTTGCACCGGGCCCATGGACCGAGACCGTGCTCGACCGCGGCGAGGCCTATATCGGCTATACGCGGGATGATCTGCGCACCGTGTTCTCCGATCACGAGCTGATCGCCTCGCTCGGCTGTGAGAGCGTGCTGAACATGCCCGTGCGCTGGCGCGGACGCACGCTCGGCTCGCTCAATCTGCTTCACGAGGCGGGCTGGTACGGCGAAGATGATGTCGCTGCGTGCCTTCCCTTTGCCCAGCTCACCTTGCCGGCGCTACTCGCGCCGGCCGATCTCTGACAGGACTGCCGTGATGCCAAGCATCCTCTTCAAGAATGCCGCTTTGCTCGACCCCCTCCAGCCGGACTTGCTGGAGGGCCATCACGTGCTGGTCGAGGACAATGTGATCAAGGCGGTCTCCGACCGTCCGCTCCAGGCCACCGCCGATCGCACCATCGATCTCAAGGGCAAGACGTTGATGCCTGGCCTGATCGATCTTCACGTGCATGCCATCGCCGTCGAGCTCAACCTGGCGCAGCAGGTGCACATGCCGAACGTGCTGGTGACGCTGCGCTCGACGCTGCTCTTGCGCGGCATGCTGCGCCGCGGCTTTACCACCGTTCGCGATGCCGGCGGCGCCGGCCACGCGCTGAAGCAGGCGATCGAGACCGGCCTGACCGACGGCCCGCGTCTGTTCGTCTCGGGCCGCGCGCTGAGCCAGACCGGCGGTCACGGCGACATGCGGGCGCGGTCGGATTATCTCGCCAGCGACGCACCTTGTCCGTGTTGCGTGCGTGTCGGCGCGTTGGCGCGCGTCGCCGACGGCGTCGACGGCGTGCGCAAGGCCGCGCGCGAAGAACTCCAGATGGGGGCCGACCAGATCAAGATCATGGCCTCCGGCGGCGTCGCCTCGCCGACCGATCCGGTCGGCGCGTTCGGTTACTCCGAGGACGAGATCCGCGCCATCGTCGAGGAGGCGCGCGGGCGCCAGACCTATGTGCTCGCCCACGCCTACACAGCTGCCGCGATCGAGCGCGCGGTCCGCTGCGGCGTGCGCACCATCGAGCACGGCAATCTGGTTGATGCTCCGACCGCGCGTTTCATGGCCGAGAAGGGCGCCTATGTGGTGCCGACGCTTGTCACTTACGAGGCGCTGGCCAACGAGGGCGCCCAATATGGCCTGCCGCCGGAGAGCGTGGCCAAGATCGCCGATGTCCGCGACGCGGGCCTGCGTTCGCTCGCGATCTATCGCGATGCCGGCGTGAAGATGGGATTCGGCAGCGACCTGCTCGGGCCGTCGCAGCGGCTGCAGAGCGACGAATTCCGCATCCGCGCCGAAGTCCTCGGCCCGCGCGCCGTCATCGCCAGCGCGACATTGATCGGCGCCGAGGTGCTCGGCATGGAGGGCAAGCTCGGCCGCATCGCGCCCGACGCCATCGCGGACCTGCTGGTGGTCGACGGCAATCCGCTGCGCGATGTCGCCTGCCTGCTCGGTCAGGGCGAGCACATCCCACTGGTGATGAAGGCGGGGAAGGTCCAGTTCGACAGGCTGAGCGCCTAAGCCGCGCTACCGCCCGCTCATCGAAGCGTAGACGTGACGGTCGCCTTTGGCAGGCTAGCCGTGGGTGAAAGGATAGCACCGCTTCATTTGGGCTATTTCCCTGTGAGCTAAGCGCGAAATATGATTGAGAACAAAATAAGAACATGCTAGGAGGCTACACAGGTAGTGTTCCGAATCGTTGGGGTTGGAAGTGAAAGTCGCAGGCTTATTCGCTGGCATCGGCGGACTGGAGCGAGGATTGGCTGCGGCTGGACATGAGCCGAGCCTGCTTTGTGAGATCTGGGAGCCGGCTCGCGCGGTTCTTGCTACGAGAATGCCAGACGTTCCATGTAAGCGCGATGTTCGGGAGCTCAAATCCTTGCCACGAGAAGTTGAGCTGCTAGCGGGTGGTTTCCCTTGCCAAGACCTAAGCCAAGCGGGCCGAACCGCAGGTATTGGTGGCGCCCGTTCGGGACTAGTCGGTGAGATATTTCGATTGCTCGATCGACGGCGAGTGCCTTGGGTTGTTCTGGAGAACGTGTCATTCATGCTGCAACTCGACAAGGGAAGTGGCATGCGCACCCTTGTCGAGGCGTTTGAAGAGCTCGGCTATCGTTGGGCCTATCGGGTGGTGAATAGTCTCTCGTTCTTGCCCCAACGGCGAGAGCGTGTGCTTTTCGTTGCAACCACCACCGACGTTGATCCTGCGTCGGTGGTGCTTACAGATGAAGCAGAACCAGCATTGGCATCGACCGATCTCGGCGCTCATGCGCACGGATTTTATTGGACCGAGGGGGTTCGTGGGCTTGGCTGGGCGCCAGATTCCATTCCAACGTTGAAGAACGGTTCTACCGTAGGAATCGCGTCGCCACCTGCCATCTTACTGCCCTCGGGTGACGTGATCACGCCAGATGTCCGAGACGCTGAGCGCCTCCAGGGCTTTCCGGAAAACTGGACCAGTCCAGCCGAGGAGGTCTCGCGGGCGTCGATTCGTTGGTCTCTCGTGGGAAACGCAGTTACGGTGCCTGTTGCTAAATGGCTGGGTTCGCGCTTGGCTCATCCAGGCGTGTACGACTTCGGCCGTGACTGCGAATTGCCGGCAAATGGCCGATGGCCTAAGGCCGCACGCTTTGACGGCAGACGACGATATGCCGTTCACATCAATGCTTATCCGAAGTGGGAACAGCGTTCGTCTCTGACGACGTTTCTTCGATATGACGGAAAGCCTCTTTCGGTGCGGGCCACGCGTGGCTTCCTTTTGAGGACCGAACGGGCAAAGCTGCGATTTGCAGATGGGTTTCAAGATCGGCTTCGCGAACATCTTGCTCGAATGGAACGCCACGTTAGTTCGGGTAGTTCGAATTTCGCCGTCGCTGCGGAATGAGGATCGTTCGCCCTGACGCAGAAACATCCGCGCGGATGGCGCGGATTAGACAGAAGGGTACGAAGATTGAAGCGGCGGTCGCGTCGGCGCTGCGTGATCTAGGACTTCACTATCGCAAGAACGTTAGAAAGCTTCCTGGTAGTCCAGACTTTGCTAATAGGTCGAAGCGATGGGCCGTGTTCGTGCATGGTTGTTTTTGGCATCATCACACGGGCTGCTACAGGGCGACGGTGCCAAAGTCCAACCGTAGATTTTGGCTAGACAAGTTCCGCGATAACAAGCGTAGAGACGCTCGGAGCGTGCGGCTTCTTCGAAGAGAAGGGTATCGAGTTGTCGTAATCTGGGAATGTCAGGAGCGTCGCATCCGAGACAAGCTAGCCAAGATCCTTGAAGCGGGTGGCGTAAATTCCTGAGAGTCGTGCGATCATGCTTTCGTAATTGTAGATATCGCCCTTTGGAGGCGCAGGCGGAGTCTCGACAAGTCGAACTGGACTGCCGTCGTTTGCCATGTCGATCACGACAATTGAAATCGCATCATAGCCGACATCGCCCACTCGCGAGCGGCGCGGTAATTGTTTTATCTTGTCGATTGCAAGTTGGGCATCTCTCGGTTGCTTGTGCCGACTCCATTCTGGGTCGGACGGTCTATTTTTCTTGTTCAGATCCGGGCTGAGATAGGTCTCCGCGACGTTCACCATCGTGAAGGCGACCGCTATGGCCTCATCGCTTGCTCCGTGCACGGTGAGGTGGGACGAATTTAACTCGTCGTACAGACGGGGGAGAGCTCGTTGATGAGCTGTCATGCAGGCCTTGGCTTCTAGAGCCATTAACACGGAGCCGACTGGAGCGCGCACAAGCGGCGGAAGTTTCTCGAATGTCGCTCGCTCCTCGGGCTTCAGGTCGATGCCGTATCCTGCTGCGATGCTGGCCAAGGTCTCTGAGGTAGCATGTCCCCCCGGTGTGCAGAGCACCAGATCGAGATTCTTCTTTCGATCATGGACGAAGTCGCGCATTTCGTGGTTGATGCCGAAGCATACTGTTCCGGCCTCCACGTGTCGCTTGAGAAGTGGGGTCGACGCCAATAGATCGAAAACCACTCCCCAGCAGGCAATTTTTGAATGACGGTCGCTTCTCGAATGGTATTGCCACGAGTTCTGATAGCGATCGCTAATGTCTGTTTTCGACAAAGTTCGTACGAGGATGGTGGGCCCGTGCATTCGCGCCTCGAAATGTCCTGATTGTTTCCTGTTTACATGCCGGACGATGGGGACCACAAGGCCAACAGGGGCCAGAAATGCTCGGCTTCCGCCCGTTCGACCTACCGCCACATCCCGCGCATCTTGGCCCCGATGTCGATCTTCGGCCCTTGCGCGGCAGTGCGCGCTGCACCTGCCGCGGCCTTCGGCCAGGCGGCGCGCTCGAACAGATAGACCAGCGATTCCGGGATGAAGCGGGTGCGCGAGGCGTAAAGGTGGCGGTCGCCCTTGGCGGCCTGGCCGTGGACGAAGAAGCGCTGCGGCACCACGAGGTGGAGATCGTCCTTGGCGCGCGTCATCGCGACATAGAGCAGGCGGCGCTCCTCCTCGAGCTCGGCAGAAGTGCCGGCGCCGAGATCCGACGGCATGCAGCCGTCGACGACGTTGAGCACGAACACCGACTTCCACTCCTGGCCCTTGGCGGAATGGATGGTGGAGAGGATCAGATAATCCTCGTCGCGCAAGGGTGGACCTGATTTATCGCTGGTCGCATCCGGCGGATCGAGCGTGAGCTCGGTCAGGAATTTCTCGCGCGAGGAATAGCCGCTGGCAATCTGCTCGAGCTGCATCAGATCGGCGCGGCGCGTCTCGGAATCCTCGTGGATGCGATCCAGATGCGGCTCGTACCAGAGCCGGACGCGTTCGAGATCCACGGGCCATTCCGAATAGCGCAGGTTTTCGACTGTGCGGACGAAATCTATCCAGTCGGCACCGGTGCGCGCCGGCACTGGGAGCTGGCCGAGTGCGTGCAGCGGATCGGTGCTTTCAGCCATCTGGTCGAGCACGCGCTGAGCCGTCGCGGGGCCGATGCCGGGCAACAGATGCAGGATGCGGAAACCGGCGACGCGGTCGCGCGGGTTCTCGGCAAAGCGCAGCAGCGCCAGCACGTCCTTGACGTGGGCGGCGTCGAGGAATTTCAGTCCGCCGAATTTGACGAACGGAATATTGCGGCGGGTCAGCTCGATCTCGAGCGGGCCGGAATGCGAGGACGTCCGGAACAGCACGGCCTGGTGCTTGAGCAGCGCGCCTTGCTCGCGGTTGGCCAGCACCGCTTCGACGATGTAGCGGGCCTGGTCGGCCTCGTCATGCACCGTGACGAGCTGCGGCTTCTGTCCGGAGGTGCGGTCGGTCCAGAGGTTCTTGGTAAAGCGCTCACGCGCGAGGCCAATGACGCCGTTGGCTGCCGCCAGCACGGCTTGCGTTGAGCGGTAATTGCGGTCGAGCGTGATCATTTCCGCGCGGGGCGAGAAGCTTTGCGGAAAGTCCAGGATGTTGCGCACGGTGGCGGTGCGGAACGAATAGATCGACTGCGCGTCGTCGCCGACCACGGTGAGGCCGCGGCCGTCGGGCTTCAGCGCCAAGAGGATCGAGGATTGCAGGCGGTTGGTGTCCTGGTATTCGTCGACCAGCACGTGATCGAAGCGGCCGCCGATCTCTTCGGCGATCAGCGCATCGCTCATCATCTGCGACCAGTACAGCAGCAAATCGTCGTAATCGAGCACGTGCTGGGCCTGCTTGGCTTCGACGTAAGCCGCGAACAGGCCCTTCAGTTCGGCGGCCCAGCCCGCGCACCAGGGATAGTGCACCCCTAGCACCTTCTCGATCTCCATCTCGGCGTTGACGCAGCGTGAATAGATCGACAGGCAGGTGCCCTTGGCCGGAAAGCGGCTCTCGGTCTTGGACAGGCCGCGCTCGTGCCGGACCAGGTTCATCAGGTCGGCGGAATCCTCGCGGTCGTGGATGGTGAAGGCGGGATCGACGCCGATCCGCTCGGCATATTCGCGCAGGAGCCGCGCGCCGATGCCGTGGAAGGTGCCGGCCCAGGTGAGCGCGTCGCGCATGATCGCGGCATTGTTCTCGCCCAAGACCTTGCGGGCGATACGCTCGACCCGGCCGGCCATCTCGGCCGCGGCGCGGCGCGAAAACGTCATGAGCAGGATGCGGCGCGGATCGGCGCCGGCGACGATCAAATGCGCGACGCGGTGCGCCAGCGTGTTGGTCTTGCCGGAGCCGGCGCCGGCAATGACGAGCAGGGGGCTTCCCACGGTCGCGCCATCGGCCACGCCATGCTCGACGGCGCGGCGCTGCTCCGCATTGAGCGTGTCCAGATATGTTGCCACGAATCGCCCCGGTGAAAGGCCGAGAGTCGGCCATCCCGGCGCGAATCGCAATGCGGCTGGACGGAACCGGAATTAGGATTTAGGGGGAAAGACGGCCCAAGGTTCCAGCCCGAGAAGAGCATGCCCGGCATGACCGAGCTCAAGCCCGACCAGTTCGAGATGCGGCGGCTGGAATCGCTCAGCAACACCATTTTCGGCGTCGCCATGACGCTTCTGGCCTATGACCTGCCCAAGGCGGCTGTGTTCAGCAGCACACCCGGCTGGAGCGATCTCGCCCATGTCTATTCCGGCAAGCTCGCCGGCCTTGCGCTCAGCTTCATCATCGCCGGTGTGTTCTGGATCAGCCATCACCGGCGGCTGGCGCGCCAACCGGTCGGCGGCCGCGGCGTGGTGATCCTCAACCTGTTCTTCCTGCTTTCGATCGTGCTGCTGCCGGTGACCAACGGCCTCTACACCAATTTCGCCATGAGCCGCGCCGTCGCCGTGCTCTATGGCCTGCATCTGACCGCGATCGCCGGCCTCAACGCCTGGCTGTGGTGGACGATCCTGGGCGGCTGGCGCCACGAGATCATGGCGTCGCTGTTTCCGCTGCTCGTGTTCATCCCGGGCACGGTCGTGGCGGCATTCGCGCCGCACGTCGCGCCCTTCGTGTGGTTCGTCGCTTTCGGAGGGCTGCTGATCCAGCGCTTCTATGCCGCACCGGCCAGGACGGACGCGTAAGACGCCGGCTCACCCCTTTGTCGCGCCGAACCCATCGGCCGGCACGTAAAGCTTGACCGGCCGGATTTCGTACACCGCGGTCGGGTTGACCTCGCGCAGCTTCCGCGCTGCCGCGATCGCCTCCTCATCCGTGTCGTATTCGACGAGGTGGAAGCCGAGAAGCTGCTCCTTGGTCTCGGCAAACGGGCCGTCCAGCACCATGCCCGCGCCGGGGCCGCGCAAGGTGCGAGCCTTTCTTGTGTCATCCAGGCGGGCGGCGGGCCCAAGATGTCCGCTAGCCCGCAGGGGCGCCTGAACCTCGATGACTTTGGCCACCACCGCGGCATCCTGCTCCGGCGTCCAGGACAAAAGCTCGTCTTCAACATGATAGGCCAGGATCGCGTAAAACATCGTCACCTCGTTGATTTTGCTGCGCGCGTCCAAAGGACGTATCATCACGCCCGCAACCGACAATCCCCCTCAACAAAATATTGCGTCGTGCAGGCCTCGACGAAACCATCCTGAAACCCGATTGCGGCCGGCCAATGTGAACGCCGTCTGAAGCCGATGCGACTGATGACCACCAAGAAGGCTGAGGAATTTGGAGGCGGCAATGTCGGGTCAGTCCATCAAGATCATCTGCGACGCGCGGCGGGCGGCTCAATCGGGGCCGGCCGATCTGCACGACCAGAGCGGTCACCACCGCTATTACGGCAGCTCGGCCGAGAATGGTGGCGAGCGCATTGTCGAGAGTCGCCGCGGCAAGCGCCCGCGTAATGTCTGCGGCTTCTGAAGTCTCTGGCGAGACAGGCTTCGCGAATGAGCGTCCTGCAAATATCGATTGCGGCGATGCCGTTCCTGCTCGCGCTGGCGAGCCGGAACGGTAGCGCGATCGCGCCATGCCTGGTCACGAGCGTATTCACCGTGCTGCTCGGCGAACAGCCTCAGCGGGCTGTCGTGGCCTGGTGCGTCGGCATGCTGATCGCCGCCGTCGCCTTTCGCGAACGGCTTCGCGCGACCTGAGCCGGCACCGTTATGGTGCGCTCAGGATCTGCTTGACGAGCCTCTCACGCAGCATCGCCAGTTCGCCGTTCGCCTCCATCTGCGCGATCACCTTGCCGACCTCAGGCACCAGAGCGCGATGCCGTTCGTGCAAATAGTGATAGATATGGATGCGCTCGAGCGGTGGCGAGAGCGGGTAGATCCTGGCCTGCAGGTTGAGCTTCCTCACGGCGACGAGCCCGCTGAAGAGGTCGGTGACCATCACGTCGAAACGATCGGCGTCGAGCATCTTGACCATGCTCTCCAGGCTGGTCGTCGCCGTGACGCGGGCCATGCCGCGCGTACCGGCCTCCGATGAGCCGACGCCGCGGACGATGCCGATGCTGTAGTCTCGAATTGAATCCCAACCGGCGACATCGAAATGGAGCTTCGTCGTGAACACCGCGGGCTCGATGTAGTTGATCGCCGGCGTAACCTGGACCAGCGTCGGATAGTCGCGGGAAAGCGTCCCGATCCGCTGGATCTCGCCGTCCACCTCACCGGCGCTCGACAGCGCGAGCGCCCGCTTGCCGGGAACGTCCTCGAATTCGAGCTTGACGTTCAGCTTGGCGTAGACAACCCGCAGCATCTCTCCGCCGACATATTGATCGGGGATGTCGGCTATGCGCGCCAATCGGATCACTTCCTGCGCCTGCAATGGAGCGGCTGCGAGCAAAGACAGCCAGGCGACGGCGATCCGCCACATCACGCTTCTCCTTCGTCTAACCTTGCTACCGCTGGATTCGGAGGCCAGCCCGATCTACCGGGGGTGGCGCCCGCGCGCCGGCCGTGACGATCAACGCTCGCCCGCGACGTGAGGCGACTCCGGACTTTCACCGGTGTCATTCTAGCACGCGAGGTGCTAGCTTGCGCGAGAATCCTGCTCGCTGGGCGCAAGCTATGACCCCGCCAACCCTCAACCGCCCAAGGGCGACAGGATCGCCACGCACCTCGCGTGAAGAGAATCTCAACTGTCGAATTGCTCGCGGCCGCGACTGGTCGGCCGGAGCAGGTGCCGCCATTCCGGGACATGGTGCATGGGCAACTCAGGCGATGAGGATTCCAAGCGCAGCCGCGCCGTTGCCCCCGCGGCGGCGAAGCAGGATTTGAGCGGGATCGGCGCTGCACTTGCGCCGGCGATGATCGGAACAATGCTGTCGCGGATCTTCAACTGGTTACGCAGCGGCGTCGGGCCGCGCCTGCTGGCCGCCGTGCTGCTGTTCTCCTCGATCGTCACGCTGGTGCTGACAGCGCTTCAGCTCTATCTCGACTACAACCGCGAGGTCGGCGTCATCGAGACGCGGCTCGACGAGATCGGCCGCAGCACCACCGGCAGCCTCGGCGAGAGCCTGTGGAATCTCGACCAGAACCAGCTCAAGCTCCTGCTCGACGGTATCCTGCGGCTGCCCGACATCCGCGCCGCCGAGGTGCGTGAGATCGCCGATCGTCCCAATCCGATCCGTATCGCGGTCGGCGCGCCCAACTCCCGTTCCATCGTAACGCGCGACTATCCGCTGAACTACACCGTGCAGGGAGCCGTGCGCACGATCGGCGTGCTCCACGTCGAGGCGACGCTGAGCGAGGTCTATCGGCAATTGATGAACCGCGCCCTGATCATTCTGGCGAGCCAGGCGGCGAAGACGTTTCTCGTCTCGCTCTTCATCATCTACATGTTCCATCTGCTGGTGACGCGACATCTCGTCGCCATCGCCGACTTCGTCAGCAAATACAGTTTGACGCGGCCGCCGCCGCCTTTGCACCTGGAACGCCGGCCGCCCGACGATCCCGACGAGCTGGACAAGGTGATCGTCGCCTTCAACGCCATGTGCGCCAATCTCGGGCGCGCATACGGCGAGCTGCGCGAGGCCAATGCCAATCTCGAGCGTGACCTGAAGGTCCGCCGCAGCGCCGAGGAAGATGCGCGCGCGAGCGAGCAGCGCTTCCGCGACTATGCCGAGACCGCGTCCGACTGGTTCTGGGAAACCGGGCCGGATCATCGGTTCACCTATATATCGGAGCGGGCCGGTGCCTTCGGCATGGACCACAAGGCGCTGATCGGCAAGCGCCGCACCGATGCCGCTTTCGACCACGACGTTGAGCCGGAGAAATGGCGTGCGCACGTGGCGACGCTGGACCGTCACGAGCCGTTCCGGAAGTTCGAGTATCGCGGTCGCGATGCGAACGGGCGCATGCATCATTTCAGCGTCAACGGCCAGCCGGTGTTCGCGTCGGACGGACGCTTCATGGGCTATCGGGGCTCCGCCACCGATCTCACCGAGCAGCACGAGACCGAGGAGCGGCTGCGCCAATCCCAGAAGATGGACGCCATCGGCCAGCTCACCGGCGGCGTCGCGCATGACTTCAACAACGTGCTCACCGTCATCACCGGCACGATCGAGATCATCCAGGAGGGGCTTGCGGACAAGCCCCAGCTGGCCGCCATCGCGCAGCTCATCGACGATGCGGCCGCGCGCGGCGCCGAGATCACCTCGCAGCTCCTGACCTTCGCGCGCCGCCAGCCGATGGAGCCGCGCGAGATCGACGTCAATGTCCTCGTGCTGGAGACAGCGAAGCTGCTGAAGCCGATTCTGGGCGAGCAGGTCGAGATCGTGACCCGGCTCGCGGACGACGCCTGGTCGGCGATGGCGGATCCGTCGCAGCTTTCATCCGCGATCGTCAATCTCGCGGTCAATGCGCGTGACGCGATGCCCGGCGGCGGCAGGCTGACGCTCGAGACCGCGAACCGGGAGCTCGACGGCACGGAAGGTGCCGGCGAGGGCGGTGTCGTGCGCGGCGCCTTCGTGATGGTCGCAGTCGGCGACACCGGCCACGGCATTCCTGCCGACATCCGTGAGCGCGTGTTCGAGCCGTTCTTCACCACCAAGGGCGTCGGCCGCGGCACCGGGCTCGGGCTCAGCATGGTCTACGGCTTCGCCCGCCAGACCGGCGGCACCGTCGCCATCGAGAGCGAGGAGGGGCGTGGCACCGTGGTGCGCTTGTTTCTGCCGCGGTCGAAGGGCGAGGCGCCGGGAAAGACGGCGCCGGTTCAGGCGCCCGCCACAGCGCGCGGGCGTGAGACGATACTCGTGGTCGAGGACGATCCGCTGGTGCAGGGCTATGTCATCGCCCAGCTCGGCAGTCTCGGCTATCGCACGCTCGCTGCCGGCGACGGCGCATCCGCGCTCGCGCTGGTCGACCAGGGCGCCAAATTCGATCTCCTGTTCACGGACATCATCATGCCCGGCGGCATGAATGGCCGGGAATTGGCCGAGGCCGTCCGGCTCCGCCGGCCGGGGGTGAGGGTGCTCTACACTTCCGGCTATACCGACGACACCATCGTCCACGAAGGGCATCTCGATCCCGGCGTGGCGCTGCTTCAGAAGCCGTACCGCAAATCGGAGCTGTCGCAGAAGATTCGCGAAGTCCTTGCGGGCGAGCCGTCTGCCTGAGCTGCGCCGACAGACGAAAAAGGCGCGGCGGGGAGGCCCCGTCGCGCCCGATTTCTTGCTCGCTGGTCCAGGGCTGAGAACGCCCCGATGCCAAGCCCTATTCAAAGCCTAGCGGGCGATCCCAGCGAGGTGACAGCGCTTGAGATAAGACACTGGATCACCTCCTTTCGTTGGTTTCGGGAGATTTTAATATAGGGCGGGATTGCCCGGCCGTTAAGGGGCGGGGGCGAAATGCCGGGAACAGCGGGGCTTGACGCGGGAAAGACCGTCCAGAGGCAGTTGAGACCGCCGCCCGGCCGTGTTAGGGGATCGCCAACGCGGGTGTAGCTCAATGGTAGAGCAGCAGCCTTCCAAGCTGAATACGAGGGTTCGATTCCCTTCACCCGCTCCAAAAAAATTTCCCCCGGTGAAAGCAGGCTGTTGCGTTGGCTTTGTGGGCGGTTTTGCCGCTTGCTTTCGATTTTCATACAACCACCGTACAACAAAGCCCGAATTGGCCGATCAGTGTATCGAGTCCTTGACGCGTCGATGGCGATCCGAGGCGTTCGAGGCCTTGGAGCAGCCGGTATAAGGCGGCGCGACTCGCTGCTCCGCGCACCAATCCTGGCCTGGTTTGCTCCTGACTGCACCGAGCCGAGACGTGGCAGACGCAGATCCGGTGAGAACCGGCTCCCAGTCCGCGCCGTTATGATGCAAGGCTTCGGACCTGTACGGTCGATCCACGCCGAAGGCGTCGGCTGCGTCAGCACGCCGAGCGTGTGGCGTACTACGGAATGGATATCGGGATCTGCCTCCGGAAGCGCGTAGACCGTCGCCCGATCGGCGGATAGGAGTCGCGCAGTGCTTGCCCGCAAACGGCTCCGTGCGCAGGTTCAAGGATATGTCGGCTTCAAAATGTGCTGCGCGTCGATCTAAACCGAACTCAACAGGATGCTGGTCTCGCTATTGAGGACGCCGTCGATGGTGCGCACTTCGCGCAGCACACGATCGAAGTCGGAGAGGCTGTCGGCGCGAATCTCGGCGATGAGATCCCAGGTGCCGTTGGTCGTATGCAGGGAGTGCAACTCGGGCAGGCCGCGCAGTTGCCGGATCACCGCGGTGGTGGATTTGCCGGTAACCTCGATCATCATGATCGCTCGGATGGCATTGACGTCATAGTCTTGCCGGAAGCGAACGGTGAAGCCGAGCACGGCCCCGCTCTCGATGAGCCGGTCGAGCCGGTTCTGAACCGTCGCGCGCGAGATACCGAGAATTGTCCCGAGCTTCGAGATGGGCGCGCGTCCGTCCTCGCGTAAGACGGAAATCAGCCGGTGATCCAGTTCGTCGAAAACAAGCATTGAGCAATCTGCTTACTTTAGTTGAGCGAATTGTACATATTTTGGCCGAAAATCAAACTTGTTAGAAGTGTATAGCACAAATTGCTCCGGCCTACGATTCCTAAACGAGGAGAATCGTGCAGGAGGCCTCACAAATGGTTCGGTATGTCGGTGTTGAGAATATGCTTCGCCTGATCGGCGCAGTCGGAATCGAGCCCTACCTCATTGGTCTCGCCGGCTATATCGAGGAGGATTTTCGGCGCTGGAGCACCTTCGAGAAGGCCGCGCGCGTCGCCAGCCACTTCCGCGACGGCGTGATCGAATTGATGCCGACCAGCGATGGCGAGTTCTATGGCTTCAAATATGTCAACGGCCATCCGAAGAACACGCGCAGCGGACTGCAGACAGTGACCGGCTTCGGTGTGTTGTCCGACGTCGAAACCGGCTATCCGCGCCTGCTTTCGGAGATGACGATCACGACCGCATTGCGCACCGCCGCAACTTCGACTGTTGCTGCGAAATATCTCGCCCGCAACGATGCGCAAGTGATGGCGATCATCGGGCTCGGCTCGCAGTCGGAGTTTCAGGCGCTCGCTTTCAAGGCGGTCAACGGCATCCGGCGGCTGCGGGTTTTCGACATCGACCCAACTGCGACCGCGAAGTTCAGGGCCAATCTGGCGCCGTATGGATTCGAGATCGTGGCTGCCATGAGCGCGGAGTCGGCCGTTCTCGGTGCCGATATCGTCACGACCCTGACCGCCGACAAGCGGAAGGCAACGGTCGTCTCGGACAACATGATCGGAGCCGGCGTCCATATCAACGCGGTCGGCGGTGACTGCCCCGGCAAGACCGAATTGCAGCGGGATATCCTTCTGCGTGGCGACGTCTTCGTCGAACTGCAGGCGCAGACCCGGATCGAGGGCGAGATTCAACAGATGCCCCACGATTTTCCGGTCACCGAGCTGTGGCAGGTCATTGCTGGCCAAGCCTCGGGGCGTCGATCGCAGGACCAGATCACGATCTTCGATTCCGTGGGTTTCGCCATCGAAGACTTCTCGGCGCTACGCCATCTGCGCGATCTGATCGCAGGCACGGACTATTACGATGAGATTGATCTGCTGACCGAGCCGGAGGATCCGCGGAACCTGTTTGGCCTGCTCACCCGGTCGACGCAACAGCCGCGCCCGGTGCTCGAGGCGTGCTGACCATGCAGAAGATTTCCGTCCAGGCGCCGCGCGGGGTCGTGATGATCCGCCCGCACCATTTCAGCCCGAATACGGCGACGGCCGAGGACAATTTGTTCCAGGCAACGGACGCGTGCCGCAGCGCCGCAGCGATCGCAATTGCCGCCCATGACGAGGTGACGCGAGCGGCCGATGCGCTGGAGGCGGCCGGTGTCGAGGTACATCTGTTCGATGATGAGGGCCGTTCGACGCCTGATTCCGTCTTCCCCAACAACTGGTTCTCCACTCATTCGGGCGGTCATGTCGCGCTCTATCCGATGTTCTCGCCGAGTCGGCGCCGGGAGCGTCGGCAGGATGTGATCGAGATGCTGAAGCAGCGCTATCGCGTGCAGGACGTGATCGACTATTCCGGGCTTGAGCAGGACGGTGTCTATCTCGAAGGCACCGGTGCGATGGTGCTCGATCATATCGAGCGCGTCGCCTATGCCGCCCGCTCGAACCGTACCAATGAGGTCGCGCTTGAGCGGTTCTGCACGCACTTCAATTTCGAGCCGGTGGTCTTCGATGCGGTCGACCCCGAGGGACGACGAATTTACCACACCAACGTGCTGATGTGCATCGGCACCGATTTTTGCCTGATCGGGCTCGACACGATCCGCGATTTGATGCGGCGCGCTGAAATCGCGGAGCGGCTGGCAGGAACGGGGCGCGTCGTGATCGACCTCAGCCAAGAGCAGATCGGCGAATTTGCCGGCAACGCGATCGAGCTGCAGGGCCGCAGCGGGCGGATCGTGGCGATGTCAGCGCGCGCCCTCAGGGCCCTGCGGCCGCAACAGGTCGCGACACTGGAAGGCCTGGCGACGATCTTGCCGATCGAGGTGGCGACCATCGAGCTCGCGGGAGGTTCGGTGCGTTGCATGCTCGCCGGAATCCACCTGGCCTCGCGCAATCTCGCGTTGAATTCTGGCGTAGAGCCGGCGTCTTGACGCAGCCTCGAAATGGCGGTGGCGCCGCATCCGCGTTCTGGACAGGGGCTATTCGGGCAGGCGAGAATATCGCCTCCCAGCCAGCCTGAATCGAGACGATAGTGTTCCGGAATCTACCCCTTGCCACGTTGCGCACGTTCGAGGCAGCCGCGCGCCATCAAAGCCTGGCGAAGGCTTCGCAGGAGCTGAACCTGACCGATAGCGCGGTCAGCCATCAGCTCAGACGACTGGAAGAGGCGCTCGGCGTCGATCTCTTCGAGAAGGCCGGACGGGGCGTGGCGCTGACGGATGCCGGGCGCGTCTTTGCTCGCTCCGTCGCGGCGGCGCTGCACGACATTGCCCGCACCGCTCACAGCCTGGCGGACGCGGCTCAGGTCGGTGGGCGGCTCACCATCGCTTGCCCGCCGATGTTCGCAAGCAAATGGCTGGCGAAGAACATCGCAGCGTTCTGCTCCGATCACCCGGCGATCGAATGTCAGATCAAGCTCGCCGACAATGATCACGTCGTGGATGTGCCCGACGCCGACCTTGGCATTCAGTTCGGCAGTGGGTCCTGGCCTGCCAAATGGTCGACGCTGCTGGAAACGGTCGCCATTGCGCCGGCCTGCAGTCCCCTGCTGTTCCGCGGTGCTGGTCGCGCCTTTACCAAGCCGTCGGATCTGCGCGACGTCATCCTGCTGCATCAGGACGACGGTGCTGAATGGCGTCGCTGGCTGGCGGCCGAAGGGGATCACGCCTTCGAAGCCTATCGGCGCCACCTCTATTGCAGCGATCTCAGCATCGCGATCGACCTGGCGGCCGAAGGGGCGGGTGTGGTTCTGGTGAGCGATACCCTGTCGGCTTCGCTGGTCGCGGACGGGCTGTTGCTTCGTCCATTCGCCGGGACCATTCTGGCGACCGGCGGCTGGTATGTGCTCTGCGACGACTACAAGCTCGAGCGTTCGAACACCCGGCTTTTCCTGCACTGGCTGCTGGCGCGCTTCGGCAAGTCGTTGACGCTGCCCTCCGCCGGAGAGGCGGACGAAAGCGGGCAGGCGTGATCTTTCAGCTCCTGGCCTGGGACAGGCCGTAGAGCAGACTTAGGATCAACGAGGCGCCGGTCGAGCCCGTAATGTTGCGTGGATCGAAGGGAGGCGAGATTTCCACGAGATCGGCGCCAATGAGCTTCCCGCTCGCTCCGATCTTGCGCATGGCGTATTGCACGTCATGCGCGTTGAGGCCGAACGGGTTCGGCGCGGCGGTGCCGGGGGCCTGCGAATGGTCGAGCACGTCGATGTCGATCGAGAGATAGATCGCATCGTTGCCGTCGCCGGCGATGCGAAGCGCCTGATCGACCACCGCCGCGATGCCGCGCTCGCGTACTTCGAGGCCTGAGATCACCGTCACGCCCATCTCTTTCGCATAGTCGTCGAGCTGGGGAGAGTTGGTGAACTCGGCCATGCCGATCTGCACGAGATTGCGGCCGCTGAGCAGCGTGCCCGGCAATTCGAGCGTCTTGCGAAACGGCACGCCGCTGGATTCTGCACCGAGATGCGCCTTGCGCAGATCGTGATGAGCGTCGAAATGGATCACGCCCAGCTTCTTGCCTGGCCCCATCGCCTCGATCACGCCGCGGAGATTCGGAAAGGCGATCGAGTGATCGCCACCGAGCATCACCGGCACGATGCCCTTCGAGACAAGCGTCCGCACCGTCTGAGTGATGCGCTTGAAGGTGCCGTCCATGTCGGTGAGCACGACCTGCACGTCGCCGATATCGGCGGCGCGGAATGCGGTCATGGCGCGGCGGTCGCGGCTCGAATAGGTGGTGAAATACATCAGGCCCTGGCGCACCGCGTCGGGCCCGTGGCGCGAGCCGCTCCGCACGACCGAGGCGCCGTCATAGGGCACGCCGACGATGGCGCAATCGAGATCGAGCGTGCCGTCCCAGGTCAGCCAGGCTCCGGCCCGATGCTCGGCGACATCGCCCTTCATCGTGTTGACGACGAGGCCGGGGGGGAGAAGGTCGAGTGTGGTCAAGGCGCGCTCCTTCATGTCGGCTGCCGGGCCGATTAAAGGCACGCCCCCCGTGCAAGGTGAAGTGATGGATACTCACGCGTTGCCTGAGCCAAATTCATCGATTGGGCTTATGCCCAGGCATTAGGCTCAACGATACTGTTTTATACATGAATCTAGATCATGCTTTTGCTGATAAATCATCAATTGCCCCCAGCTGCGACCTCTTGCTTGATGGGCTCTGGCAGGCAGCCGGAGCCTCGCTGAGATCGAGCGTTTCCGGATTGCTTCAGACAGGGGATGCGAATGCTCCGTGGGCAGCACGGATCGGCTCGGGACGAGGACGCGCGGGACGCCCCATTGCGTCTCTTGCGTAGCTCGCACGTGTTCGCGCCGGCCGAGCTTGGTGCGCAGGATATCCTGATCGGTGGCGGTCGCATCCTGGCGGTCGGTGCGGATCTGTCGGCCGCTTCGGCGCTTGACGGCCTCATCAGCGTGGAGACGTTACCGCCGGGACGACTGATCCCGGGCCTGATCGACCAGCATGTCCATTTCATCGGCGGTGGCGAAGGCGACGGGCCCGAGGCGCGCATGCCCGAGCTCGCATTCGAGGCCTTTGCCTCGGCGGGTATCACGACGGCAGTCGGCCTGCTGGGCAGCGAAATCGAGGCCAAGACGCTGCCGTCGCTGCTGCGTAAGGCGCATGAGCTGGACCGCGCCGGCCTCACCACCTTCATCTACACCGGCGCCATGGCGTTGCCGGCGCCGTTCCTGACGCAAAGCGTGCCGTCCGATATCGCGCTGCTCGACAAGGTGATTGGCGCCAAGAGCGCGATCTCCGAACGCGCCTTTCCCAATCTCGACTTCGCAGCTTTCGCAGCGCTCGCCGGCAGTCTCGTGCAGGCGAAGGCGGTCAGTGGCAAGGCTGCCGTGCTGCATCTGCATGTCGGCCGGCTGAGGGGCGGCCTCGCGGCGCTGTTCGACCTGATCGAGAAGATCGATTTCCCGCCGTCGCAGGCGGTCCCGACGCATATCAACCGCGCGTCTGACGTCTCGCCTGTCTTCGAGCATGGCATACGTTTCGCCAAAGCCGGCGGCACGATCGACTTCACCTGCTGTCTTGGCCCGCGCGACGGACTGCCTGCCGGCCTTGATCCGGTCGAGGCCGTCCTGCGGGCGCTCGATGCCGGCGTTCCGGCCGAACGGATCACGCTGTCATCCGATGCAGGGGTGGCAGTCCCGGATCACCGGGGCGGCTTTCGCGCGGTTCCGCCGGCAATTCTCTTGTGCGATTTGCTGCGCCTGACCACCGAGGGCGGTCTCGACTGGCCGCAGGCTCTGGCCTTTGTCACCGGCAACGTCGCGCGCGTTCTCGGCCTTTCCAGTCGCAAGGGCGCGATCGCGCCAGGCATGGACGCTGATCTCGTACTCGTCGGGGAGGACGGACGTGTCGTCTGGACCATGGCCGCCGGCCGCGTCGTCTTCGGCCCCGGAATGATCACTCGCGAAATGACGGTACATTGAGAGCAAAGGGGATGAACATGATGACGCTATCCAAGCTGTCCTGGCGCGGTCTTGCCGCCGTCGCCGTGACGCTCGCCGCCTGTGGCGCTGCGAACGCACAGCAGAAGCAGGTCAAGGTCATGACCTTCGGCTCCACCTGGGAGCGTGTGCTCAAGCCGTTGGCGCCCGCCTTCAAGGAGGAAACCGGCATCGAGATCGTGCCCGTCATCCAGAACAGCTCGGCCGAGGGGCTGGCGAAGTTGCAGGCCTCGCGCCAGAATCCCGGCGTCGACGTCTGGTTCACCGGAGAGGCGATCGCGATGCGCGCGGCGACCGACAAGGGGCTCTTCTTGCCGTTGCCGGTCGACAAGCTGCCCAATCTGGCCAAGCTCATCCCGGGTTCGCACAACGAGATGTTCGTCGCCTACTGGTATTTCCCAACGGCGATCGTCTATCGGCCCGATCTGGTGCCGGGTGGCAAGGTGACCGCCTGGAGCGATATCTTCCAAACCGGCTTCAAGAACGCCATCGCGCTGCCGGCGCCGACCGTCTACCCCGGTCGCACCATCCTGATCGCCTCGCTGCTGAACGGGGGCTCGATCGACAATGTGAAGCCGGGCATCGAGTTTCTCGGCAAGATGCGTGACCACGTTGCGATGTTCAATTCCTCCGATACCAATGCGCGCCGGGCGCTGGCGCGAGGCGAGATCATGGCGATGATCGGATCGCCTTCCGCGGTCAAGGAGCTTGCCGATCAGAACATCCCGGTCGCCATGGTCAGCCCCAAGCCGACGCCACTGATCTTTGAGGGTATGATGATGGTCAACAACGGTAACGCTGACGCCGCCGCTATCTTCATCAACCGTTCGCTGGCCGCGGACTGGCAGAAGCACATGACCGATGTCTACAATCTCGGTCCGGTCAACAAGGACGTCACGCCGGCCGAGGCCTTGGTCAAGGTCTTGCCGACACCCGAGAACGCGGTCACCTTCGACGAGGCCAAGATCAATGAGCGTCTCGGTGAATGGACCGAGGAGTTCAACAAGGCCGTTGCCAAGTAGCGAGCGTCTTGTGTGATGAACAGGGGATCATCCTGCCGGCTGGACGTCGACCGCATCGCCAAGGCGTATGGCGACGTCAAGGCCGTCGAGAATGTCTCGCTTTCGGTCGAGCCGGGCGAGGTTCTTGCTCTGCTCGGGCCTTCCGGCTGCGGCAAGACAACCCTGTTACAGTCAATTGCCGGCTTTGTGGCTCCGGATAGCGGTGACATCAGGCTCGATGGGGGCTCGATACTCTCGACGCCTCCGGAGAAGCGCCGCACAGCGATGCTGTTCCAGCAATACGCGCTGTTCCCGCATATGAGCGTGCGCGACAACGTCGGCTTCGGCCTGCGCATGGCGCGCGTGCCGAAAGCCGAGGCTTCCAGATGCATCGAGCAGGCACTGGAGCTGGTGCGTATTGCACAACTCGCGGAGCGGCGGCCGGCGCAGCTCTCCGGCGGCCAACGCCAGCGCGTCGCATTGGCGCGCGCCGTCGTCACCGAGCCGCGCCTGCTGCTGCTCGACGAGCCGCTCGGCGCGCTCGATCAGAATCTGCGTGAGGAGATGCAGGTCGAGTTGCGCAAGCTGCAGCGCAATCTCGGCCTGACCACGGTCATGGTGACGCACGATCAACGCGAGGCCATCGTATTGTCGGATCGCATCGCGGTCATGAAGGACGGGCGCATCGAGCAGATCGGCACGCCGCTCGAGATCCACGATCATCCGCAAACGCGCTATGTCGCGAGCTTCACCGGTGTCGAGAATCTGCTGCCGGGGCGCTTTCTCGGCGAGGATACGATCGAGCTGGGGGGCAGCAGAATATCCGGCGTCAAGGCGACGACTGCGGCCGGTGCCGCCACGCTGGCAATTCGTTCGGCGGCCATCAGCGTTCTCCTTCCGGGGCAGGGCGATATCGACGGCGTGATCGGTTTCGTCCAGATGCTCGGCGCTTCGGTGCGCTATGAAGTGGCGATTGCGGGTGACACCTCGGTGACCGTGACGGAGGTACGCCGAGACGCGCCTCCTTTCGAGCCCGGGGCCGCCGTCTCACTCAGGTTCGCCGCAAGCCGCTGCACGGTGCTGGCATCATGAGACGCGGCACCTTCCTGCTCGCGCTGCCGGCGATGTCGGTGCTGGCGCTCTTCCTGGTCGTCCTGTTGTCCTTTGCAAGCGTCAGCCTGATGGTGGTCGATCGCGGGGGCGCGGTCTTCCACGGCCCGCCGACGCTGACGAACTATGGCAAGCTTCTGGCATCGGAAGGCGCCTGGCGCGCTGTGCTGACCACCTTGCGGCTGTCGAGCGAGATCACCCTGTTGGCGGTCCTGTTCGGATATCCCCTGGCGCGCGTGCTGGCGCGCTCGCATTCGCGGACGCTGCGTCGCGTCATCCTGTTCTGCCTCGTTGCGACCTTCCTCTCCGGCGGCGTGACGCGCGCCTATGCCTGGCTGATCATCCTCGGCAATCAGGGGCTGATCAATCAAGCGCTACGGGCCGTCGGGCTGCCGCGCGCTGCGCTGATCAACAACGAGTTCGCTGTCATCGTCTCGGTGCTGAATTTCGTGCTGCCCTTCTTCGTGCTGACGCTCTTCGGCGCGTTGCGTACGATCCCAGAGTCGCTGGAACACGCCGCACGCAATCTCGGTGCGACGCGTTGGCGCAGCTTCGTCACCGTCACCCTGCCGCTGTCTCTGCCGGGCTTGGCAGCGGCTACCTCACTGTGCTTCGCACTTTCGCTTGGCGCTTTTCTCTTCCCGCAAATGCTCGGTGGCGGACGCGTTCAAGTCCTGGCGACGGCGATCTACGACCGTATCCAGGCGAGCTATGATGTTCCCTCGGCTGCGGCGCTGGCGGTGCTGTTTCTCCTGCTCGTGCTGCTCATGCTCGGGGTCGTCGGCAGCATAAAGCGTCTCGTTACAATGCGTTTTTCGGGAGAGGCGACGTGAAGCGCGCGATCATCGATCATGCGCGCTCCGTTTCTCCGGCGGTGACGGCGCTCGGGCTTGTGACGCTCGGCTTCGTGCTGTTGCCGCTGCCCTTCATCGTCCTCTATGCGCTGAGCAAGAACAGTTACGTGCTGTTTTCACCTCAGGGCTTCACCCTGCAATGGTTCCAGCGGTTCTTCGAGAATGCCCGTTTCATGGCGGCGCTGCAGAATTCGCTGGCCGTGTCTGTCATCACCACGATGGCCGCGCTGGTCATCGCGGCGCCGACCGCGATCGTCGCGGTCCGGCACCGCTTCCGCGGCCGGGATCTGATGATGGCGCTGATCTCGGCGCCCCTGCTGGTGCCGGGGGTCATCACCGGCACCGCGGCTCTCAGCTTCGTTGCACAGACCGGAATAGGGCCTGGCTTCTGGCCGATCACGGTCGCGATGATCTGCTTCACGCTGCCGCTGGTGTTGCGGCCGCTGATTGCCAACCTGTCGGGCCTCGATCCGGATCTCGAAAAAGCCGCCCGCAATCTTGGGGCGAGCCCGCTTGCAGCGTTCTGGACCGTGACCATGCCGCAGCTTGCGCCGGGTCTCGTGGCGGGCGGCACTTTCGCCTTCGTCGAGGCGATGGACAATTTCTCGATTGCTGTTTTCCTGACCAGCATCACGACGACGACGCTGCCGGTTGAGGCGTACAGCTACATCCGCGACATCGACGACCCGACGGTCGCCGCAATGGCGACCTTGCTGATTCTGATGAGCGTCGGGGTCGTCTTCGCGATTGAATGGCTGCTGGGACTGGATCGCTTTCTCGATATGTCGTGAGGCGGCGGTGCTGCGAGACTATGAAAGGGTGGTCCGCGGAATGAATGCGGCAAGGACTGCTAACGTGACGAGAAAGGAGACTGCCATGCCATCGATCCGAAGCGCGCTTCGCCTGGCGCTGGGCGCCGCCGTCGCCACCGTTCTGGCCTGCGCCACGACGCAAGCCCAGGATCTGGCCGCCCGCGTGCCGGCGAAGATCAAGGAGGCCGGCAAGCTCGTCGTCGGCACGAGCCCGACCTACCCGCCGCTCGAATTCAAGGACCCGGCGACGCTCGAGCTGAAGGGGCTCGATATCGATCTGACCGAGGAAATCGGCCGGCGTCTCGGTCTCAAGGTCGAATGGAGCGAGCAATCCTTCGACCAGCTGATCAACTCGCTCGACACTGGCCGCATCGACCTGGGTGCGTCGGGCATGACCGACATCCCGAGCCGTCGTGGAAAGACCGATTTTGTCGACTATTTCTCGACCGGTACCCAGCTGTTCACCATGCCGGCCGCCGCAGCTGAGTTGAAGAAGGTCGAGGATGTCTGCGGCAAGCCGGTCTCGGTCAATCGCAACGGCATCTTCTATATTCGTTTGCAGGAGTTCAACCAGCAGACCTGTGTCGCCAAGGGTCTGCCCGAGGTCAAATACGTCCTCGTCGACAAGACGGCCGATGCACGCCTGCAGTTGCTCCAGGGCCGCGCTATCGCGGTCGCTATCGGCGTCGATGCAATCCGCTTTATCAATGAAAGCAAGGACTCGCCCGATCGCGGCAAGTATGCGCTGATCGGTGGTTCGATCGCGGTCGATTACGCCGGTTTCGGTTTCGCGAAGCCTAACACCGCATTGCGCGACCTCGTGGCCGACGTGGTCGATGCGATGATCAAGGATGGCGCCTATGCCAGGATCTTCGCCAAATGGGAGATGCCCTATGCCATGGTCACGCAGACGATGATCAACGCCGAGCCGCGTAAGCAATAGGGGCATTACCCGTGGATCGTCGCAAGCGCCCGCAGACTGAATCCCCCGCCGCCGCGACACTGGCCGATTTCTATGCCCGGCTGCGTGCGGAGGATCTGCCGCCGGAGACCGTTCATGCAGTGCGGCGCCATGTGCTCGACACGCTCGGCGCCGCGCTCGCGGGTGCCCGACAGCCTGAGCCGGCCGCAGCGCTCGAAGCAGCCCGCATCGCTTATGGCGACAGCGGTCCGGCGCTGCTCTGGGGCAGAACGGAGACCGCCGCGCCCGGGGCAGCGGCCCTCGTCAACGGGACCGCGGCGCATGCGCTCGAACTCGATGATGCCAGCGGCTGCGACCATAGCGGCGCCGTGGTTGTGCCGGCGCTGCTGGCGGCGTTGCCGCTGGCGGCGGGCGCAGGCGAGGGCGAACTGATCGCCGCCGTCGCGATCGGCTACGATCTCGGCCGGCGCATGCTCGAAGCCTCGGGAGGTTATGACGCCCATAACAATGCCGGCTGGCATTCCACGGGGACTTGCGGTGTCTTTGGCGCCGCCGCCGCGGTCGCCCGTCTGCTCGGCTGCGATGCGGCGACGACATGCAACGCGCTGGGCATCGCCGGTTCGTTTGCCTCGGGGACATGGGCCTTCATGAGCGAAGGCGCCATGACGAAGCGTCTCCATCCCGGCCATGCCGCAGCCTCGGGTGTGTTGGCCGTGCTGCTGGCGCGCTCGGGGATGACGGGGCCGGCTGCGATCCTGGATGCGTCCTGGGGCGGCTTCCTTTCGACCTATGCCGCCGACAATGCCGACCGGTCCGCGCTGACGATCGGTCTCGGTGAGGATTGGCGTATCCACCGCTCCTCGATCAAGCCCTATGCGTCCTGTCGCGGTACCCATGCCGCCGTCGAGGCGATGCTGAAGCTCCGCGGCGAAGGGGCATCGCCCGAAAATCTGGCGGCGATCCGTGTCAATGTGCACCCGACCATCGTGCGCATGTGCGGCGCGACTGAGGTCTCGACCCTGCTCGATGCCCAGATGAGCCTGCCGTATGCGCTCTCTGTCGCGCTGGTGCATGGCGCCGCGGACCTGCCGATGTTCAGCGAGGCCGTGCGGCGCGATCGTGCCGTGCTTGAACAGGCGCGTCGCGTCGAAGTCGTGGAAAGCGTCGAGCCGATGAGCAATGTCGCGGCCGAGCTCGTGCTCGAGTTCAGGGACGGTAGACAGCGTCGCTTGCGCATCGACGTCCCGGCTGGCTCTGCCACCAATCCTCTGCCCGATGGTGGCGTGATCGCCAAATACAGATCCCTGGCGACCCCGATCATCGGGCCAGAGGCCACGAGCCGGCTCGAACACGCCGTGCTCGGCCTCGGCAACGGCGTGCGGCCGAATGAGATCGTGCAATCACTGCGTCTGCCGGCGCGCTGACGACCGGCACGATGTTCACGACGCCGGCGCTGGCCGGCGAACCGACTTGATGGAGTAAGAGCCATGACCAAAGCCTCGGACTATCGCGGCTTCCGCACCGCGGGCGCTCGGCTGACCGAAGAGCCGCTTGCCCATCTCGACTTTCACCGCTCGAGCCTGCTCGGGGAGTCCGTGCATGCGATCCATGCGTTCGACAAGGCGCATGCGCTGATGCTGAGCGAGGAGGGCATCCTGCCGCGCGGGACCGGCATCGCGATGCTGAAGGCCTTCCGCACGATGGAGGAGCGGGGCGTCGAGGCGGCGCGCGCCGAGGCCGATGGCGGTATGCATTCCGGCGAGCACTATCTCACCAAGGCGTTGGGCGAGAAGATCGGCGGGAGACTTCATCTGGGCCGCAGCTCTGGTGACCTGATCGAAGTGGCACGACGTATTACCTTCCGCAGTCACGTCCAGCGCATGCTGGCAGGCTTGATCGTGCTGCGCGGCACCTTGCTCGACCTCGCTGTGGAACATCGCGAGACGGTCATGCCGGGCTACACCCATGGCCAGCACGCCCAGCCCACGACGTTTGCGCATTGGCTCACCATGTTCGAGGAGGTCTTTGCCCGCGATACGCAGCGGCTGCTGTCCTTCCATGTGCGCGTGAACCGTTCTCCCGCAGGGGCCGCGATCATGACCGGCTCCGATTTTCCCCTGAATCGCCAGCGTGTGTCAGACCTGCTCGGCTTCGATTCTCCGCTCTCGCACACAATGGACGCCATCCTCAGCCATGATCTGGAGATGGAATATGCCGGTGTGCTGGCCGTTCTCGGCCAGAATGTCGGCCGATTGGCCGACGATCTCTTCATTTGGTCGACGATGGAATTCGACATGGTTGAGCTGCCCGACCGCTATTGCGGCACGAGTTCGATCATGCCCCAGAAGAAGAACCCCGACGGTCTGGAAGACATCAAGGGCGTCGCCGCGCAATCGCTCGGCATCGTCGCCACGGTGATGATGGCCGAGAAGGGCCCCACGGGTTTCCCGATCATGGAACGCCGCAACAGTCAGGCGATTCTCTGGGACATGGGCAGGGCGCTCGGCGTCCGCCTGGAGACGTTGTCGCCATTGATGCGCGACCTCAAGGTCAAGGTCGGCCGGATGCGCGAGCTTTCCGGCGCCAATTGGGCGCAGGTCACCGACCTTGCCGCGGCGCTCGTCCGCGAGAGCGGCATCGACTGGCGCAATTCCCACCAGATCGTCAGCGTGTTCGTCCGCCGCAACATCGCCGCGGGCATCCGACCGGACAAGGCGACGTCAACCTCGCTCGATGAAGCGGCCCGTGAACTTGGCATCGCGGCGCCGCGCCTGTCGGCGGCCGTGTTTTCGGATGCCATGAATCCCGCTGCGTTTGTTCGCCGCCGCAAACTCCTGGGCGGGCCGGCGCCCGAAGCGATCAGCCGTGAAGTGGAGGCGGCGCGTGGCAGGCTCGATGCAGATGCGAAGCTGCTCGGCGCTCTGGAAGGTCGGATCGAACGAGCTTATGAGGCATTGGAGACTGCAATTTCGGCGTTCATCGCCGATTGAGATGTCCGCAGCGTTATGCCGCGGGCCGCGCGCAGAGCGTCGAGCGATCAGTGCTTCACCTTGAAGTGCTATTGTCGATCTCTCGAGAGAAGTTCCAAGCGATTGGCGCTCGCGTCAATTCGATCTGACATCAAGTTTCGGGATGCCGGGCGCTGAGGCCCGACATCCCGCATCGTCAGGTCCGACGTTCGATCAAGGCAGAATTGGTGGATGGTAGGTGAAAGTCGTCATCAAGATCGCAGCCAGGATCATGACGATCGGAAAGTGCACGAAGAATTGCACGGACGTGTAGCCGATCAGGTCTTTTGACTTCAGCCCGAGCACGCCCAGCAGCGGCAGCATCCAGAACGGGTTGATGAAGTTCGGCAGCGTCTCGGCGATGTTGTAGACCATGGTGGTCCAGCCCAGATGAGCCCCGACTTCGTTGGCCGCCTTCATGATGTAGGGCGCCTCGATCATCCATTTGCCGCCAGCCGACGGAATGAAGAAGCCAAGCGCGGCGGAATAGAGCCCGATCAGGAACGAGAACACTGTCGAGTTGACCGAGACGTTTGCAAACCAGTGAGCGACGGTATCGGACAGTGTCAGCCCGTTGGCATTCGGCACCTTGGTCAGCATGTGGGCGATGCCGGCATAAAACGGAAACTGCAACAGCAGGCCGGAGATGCTCGGCGTTCCCTTCGAAAAAGCCTCGAGTAGGCTGCGGGGCCGCCAGTGCAGGAGAATGCCAAGCACCAGGAACACGAAATTATAGGTGTTGAGGCCGGACAGGGTGATCAGCGGATTGCCGGATTGAAAGGTCTGCCAGAGCCAGCCCGACGCCAGTGCGACGATCAGGATGGTCAGAACGGGACTGAACTCGAGAAAGTCACCGGGCCGGGTCGGCTTCTTTGGCTCGATCCGGTCCTCATCGAGAGACACGCCGAGATCTTCTGCGGTTCTGGTCAGCGCTTCATTTGGCGCCGTCAGATAGCAGATTGCCGCTGACAACGCAGTCACGACGATAATCGTTACCAGGTTTTGCCATGTCAGGATCGTCTCGGAAAAGCTGATGACACCGGTGATTGGCAACAACGAGGCCGGAATGCTCGCCGCGTTGGCCTGGAGCTGGGCGACCGATGAGGTGATGCCGAGCGTGAAGCCGCAGCCAAGGCCAAGGTAGCCGGCCGCGCCGGCTGCGCGATAGTCGAGCTTGATGTCCTTGCGCCGCGCGATCTCGCGCACCAGAAGGCCCGAGAAAATCAGGCTCAGGCTCCAGTTCAGCAATGACGCGGCGATACTGAGCACGCCGACGAAGACCACGGCGCCGCGCGCGGTGGAGGGTACGTTGGCTAGTCGTCGCATCAGCGCAGCGACGGGCGGCGACATCGCGACCACGTAGCCTCCAACGGCAGCGAGTGCCAATTGCATCGTGAACGGAATGAGATTCCAGAAGCCGTCGCCGAAGGCGCGGCTGACCGCAAGCGGTGAGCCGCCATGCGCGATGGTGCCGAGTGCGATGACCACCACGGCGACCAGAACGAACACATAAGCATCGGGAAACCAGCGCTCGGCGAAGGCGACCATGTGCTGCGAGAATCTCGCAAGCACGTTGGCCTGTCTCGGCGTATCGTCCAGGAAGATGGCTTTATCCGTCGTGTCGGTCATTGCGGCCCCCATAGTCGCGTTGGTGTTGCGTTCGTTTCGTCACTTTGGATCACAGTGCAAGCGTGAGTTCCGAGAGCGGAACGGATTGGCAGGTCAGGCACTGATCGGGCGCGCCGCCGTCGCCGCCGTCGCCGAGCCGTGCGACATTGCCGTCGACGACGCGCATGAGGCAGCTCTCGCACTGGCCGACACGGCAACCGCTGGGCAGGGACAGACCGGCTGCCTGGGCCGCGTCGAGAAGCGTCCCGAGATCCGGCGTCCAGGTGAAGCTCCTGTCGCTGTCGGCGATGTGGACGATTTGCGGCTTCAGTGTGCGCGGCACGACCGGCGGTGAGGTGAAAGCTTCCGAGAAAATGTCGAAGCGCGGGACGCCCCGTTCAATCAGTCGGGCCGTCATCGATGCCGTGAAGTCCGGCGAACCGCAGAGATAGGCGAGGGGCCTTTGTGGCAGCAACGGATCAATCGCCGAGAGATCCAGTCGCCCCTCGTAGTCGTAGTCTCCCGGACGACGATCCTGTGCGCGCGGCGCCGAATAAGCCGTGACGAGATCGAGCTCCGGCAGCAGATCCTCGAGCTCGCGCAACCGGCCGGCAAATGCATGTTCGCCGCCGTTACGGCAACCATAGAGCAGCAGCACCCGGGCGACGCGTTCGGCGCGCTTTAGTTTCGCCAACGCTTCGAGATGACCGATAAACGGCGTGATGCCGATTCCGCCTGCAAGGAAGATCAGCGGCCGGCTTCCTTGCAGCGGCGGCGTGAAGATGCCCTTTGGTGCCTCGATCCGAACGCCATCGCCGACCGCCAGACGATGAACGTGATCGGAAAGGTGAACGGTATCGTCGGCGACTCCTGAAACGTCGGACCTGCGCCTCTTGACCGCGATCGACAGAAAATCGTCTCCGTCATGGCCGGTCAGTGAATAGGCGCGAGCGGCAACGGGGCCCGGCAGGTTCAGCATGATGTGCTGTCCCGGGAGGAAGGCGGGAAGCGCGCCGCCGTCGCTCGGCAGAAGCGTCAGCGCGACGACGTCGTCGGTCTCGCGATGAACGGCTGAAACAGTGAAGTCGCGCTTGCCGGTCCAGTGGCCGCGGCTCGCGGTCTCATCCTTGCGGATGTCGCAGCTCGTGGCGCGCAGCGGCACGGAGCCGCTCACGGGATCGCGGTTAGCATCGCTCAGGGCATCGTTCATGTTCGACGTTGGCGATCCCGCAGGCTGGATCGCGCCGCGTCCGAGCGGCGGACAATCCTCCCACCAGCCGAACTCGGCGACAGCGACGCGATCGTCGAGCGCCTCGTTCAGCCGCACGCGCAGCCGGGCCTCTCCCGAGCGGGTTTTGACGATCACCCAGTCACGATCCCTGAGGCCACGCGCGGCGGCGAGCGCCGGGCTGATCTCGATCGCCGGATCGGGCGTCTTCTTGCGCAGGGAAGCGACGTGACGATGCGAAGAGTGGACAAACCAGCCGCTCTTGGCCGTGGTGAGCACCAGTGGAAAGCGACTGTCGGCGTGGTCAGCGAGCGGACTTTCGGCGGGCTCGATGTGGGCCGGCAACGGCGCATAGCCATGCTCGAGCATCAATTCCGAATAGATCTCGACGCGGCGCGTCGCGGTAGCGAAGCCGGCAACCGCACCGTCCTGTTGCGCGAGCGCGTATTTCTCGTGACGAAGCAGTTGCGGGAAACGCATGCCCTCGGGATGCCGACGTAACTCGTCGACCGTCACGCCGAGCGGTGCGAGCTGATAATTCCAGCCGGCGCGGATGTCGCCGCCGAAAAATTGAGCGGCCAGGCCCAGCCTTGCCGCAAGTTCGATGGCGATTTCATAGTCGGCCTTGCAATCGCCGAGCCGCGGCAACATCTGCGGACGGAACTGGATCGTCTCGACGGCTTCCTGCGTGATCTCGAAGCCGATCTTCAGAGCGTCCCGTTCCCAGGGCATGTTGGCCGGCAGCACGATGTCGGCATTCTCGGCCGTCGGATTCATGAACATGTCGACGTGGACGTGGAAGTCGAGCGCGCGCAGCGCCTCGCGGTTGCGCGAGGAGTGGCCCTGCGAGACGACGAGATTGGTCCCGAAGCTCATCAGCGCCCGCACCTGGTAGGGTTCGCCGGTCAGGACGGCGCGGCTGAAATCCCGTGCTGTGATCCATCCCCGGCTCGGCGGCCCGAGCGGCAATTCGTCGAGGCCGAGCGCCTTGGCCTGTTGCTCTCGCGGCAACAGGGAATAGTCGTTGACGGTGCGTGCCGGCGGCGGCGCAAGCCAGACATTGCCGCCGGGGCGGTCGCAAGCGCCGGTAAGTGCATAGAGCGTTGCAATCGCCCGCTCGATCATCGTCGCATTGGTGTGCTGGCCGACGCCGGTCCAGGAATGATAGGCGAGCTGCGGACTGTTCTCGAACAGCTGGTAGAAGTCCGCGATCTTGCGCTCGTCGAGCCAGGTCGATTCGGCCACGCGAGCGGGCGTGTAAGGAGCGGCCTCGGCGGTCAGCAAACGGAAGGCTGTTGCGGCCGCGACCACGCGCCCATCCAGCGCACGGAGTGTTGCATCACCATCGAGCTTGCAGGAGATGGGGTCGAGCGCCGCAAGGCCTGGATCGAAGGCGCGTGCCGTTCCGGACTGATCCAGCACGACGAACCTGCTGTCTGATTGATGCGCCCAGAGTTCGCTCGCGCGGACGAAGCGACCCGTGTCGGTGTCGACGAGCAGCGGCCCATTGGTCCAGCGCGTCACGAAGTCTGCGTCATATGAGTTTGTGGTGATGAGGTGCCGGATTGCGCCCATCGCCAATGCGCCGTCCGCGCCGGGACGGATACGCAACCAGATATCGGCCTGCTGGCCGGAGCCGTTCGGCTTGGGATCGACCACCGCGACCCGCGCGCCGCGTCGCCGGGCGTCGGCGATGCGTGTGGCCTGGGCGAGCCAGGTGCGGGCCGGATTATGTCCCCACAGCACGATGGCGTTGGCTTGGTCGTAGTCGGGAACGCCGATGCCGCGTCCGAAAGTCAGGGCATGGGCGTAGTCCTTGTGCCAACCGCAGACTTCGACCGCGTAGATCAAGTTAGGACTGCCGAAGCAGCGGATGAAGCGCTCGACCCATTCGAAGCTGTCCACCATCGGCGTGCCACTCGGCGTGGTCACGGCAAAGGCCACCGCTTCGGCTCCGGATGTCTTCCGAATGTCGCCGAGCTTCTCGGCGATATCGTCCAGCGCCTCATCCCAGGAGATTTCGATCCAGCCGGGATCGGCCGCGTCCCTGGGTGCTGTTCGGCGAAGCGGTTTGGTCAGGCGACGCGGGCTGTGCACCATCTCGGGCGCGGCCCGGCCCTTCGCGCATAGCGCTCCGCCGGTCGGATGTCCGGGCAGGGTCTCGACAGCGACCAGCCGGCCATTCTCGACGACCATGGTCGACCCGCATCGGGATCGGCAGAGGGTGCAATAGCCGGGTACGCGCTGCGCCATATGAGGTGCCACACCGTCCGAAGGTTGAGTAGTAGTGCGTTACTGTAAAACGTTACTTATCCTCATCCGTGGCGTATTCTTCGTCAAGCCCATTTATTGTGCCGTGACCAAACCTGACTATTGTGCCGCGGACGAACCGGATGATTCCGGAGCCGACGAAGCGGGACTGGAATGGATCAGAATCTAAGGGAGCAGGTGCTGCAGCAGGTGCGCGCGGAGATCATTTCCGGTCAGAGCATGCCGGGATCGATGTATTCCGTGCCCACGCTTGCCGCGAGCCTAGGCGTGTCGAGCACCCCCGTCAGGGAAGCGCTGCTCGAATTGGCGCGCAGCGGCCTCATCGAGCCGATGCGCAATCGCGGCTTCAGGGTGGTCGAGCCGACCTTGGCCGAGCTGCGCAACCTGTTCGATCTCCGCGAGGTGCTGGAGCTTCATGCTGCGGCGATCGTGGCGCGTAAGCCAAAGAAGAATCTCAAGAAGCTCATTCCGTTTGCCGATGAGGTCGCGCGCGCGGTCAAGGCGGAAGACATCAGGCTCTATCTCGAGGCCGATCGAACCTTTCACCAATTGCTGACGGAAGCGGCCGACAATCCGCGCCTCACCGACATGGTGATGGGATTGCGCGATCAGATGCGGCTTTACGGCATCAAGTCGCGCGCGGGTCTTGCCCGCCAGAATGAATCCGCAGCCGAGCACTATCAAATCATCGAACTTGCGATGGCCGGCAAGGAAGAAGCGCTTACCGGTCTTCTCAGGCGTCACATCAGGTCGTGGGAGCCGATCTTTGTGGAGGCGCTGTCGCGGATGACAAGTCCGCGCGAGCCGATCGTCGCCATCCGCGACCGTGGCCGATAGCGACCGGCCAAAATCAAAGCAGATCCAAGGTTTCCCGGGATATCAGGTATCGCGATGAAGTGGCGCGGGGGCGGCCACTCAGCATCTTCTCCACGCGTTCACGAGAGTTGCGCGGTTGCGCGTGCGATACGCTGGCACGCTTCTTCGAGCTCGACAGCGGAAGTCGCGTAGGAAATCCTGAAATAGGGCGCGAGGCCGAACGCCGAACCAGGAACAACCGCGACGCCCGCCGCGTGCAGGAGATGCTCGGCGAAGTCCTTATCGCTCTTCAGCGTTCGCCCCTCGGGGGTGGTTTTGCCGATCAGGCCGGCGCAGCTCGCAAAGGTGTAGAAGGCGCCCTCGGGCACGCGGCAGGTGATGCCTTCGATCCCGTTCAATGCGCCGACGACGAGATCGCGCCGCTCTTGAAACGATCGGCAGCAATCGCGGACAAAATTCTGCGGGCCGTTCAGCGCCTCGATGGCTGCGGCCTGACTGACCGACGAAGGGCAGGAGGTCGACTGGCTCTGGACGACGGCCATGGCCCGGATCAGCGCGCTTGGTCCGCCGCCATAGCCGATGCGCCATCCGGTCATCGCGTAGGCCTTCGAAACGCCGTTGACGGTCAGCGTCCGGTTGCGCAGAGCCGGCTCGATCGCCGCCGGCGTGGCGAAGCGAAAGCCGTCATAGACGATATGCTCATAGATGTCGTCCACCATCAACCAGACGTGCGGATGCGCGAGGAGCGCGTCGAGGATCGGTCGATAGTCGGCTTCCGAATAGGCCGCGCCGGATGGATTTGACGGCGAGTTCAGCATGACCCATCGCGTGCGAGGCGTGATGGCGCGTTCAAGATCGTCGGGCGAAAGCCGGAAACCATTGGCTTCGGAACAAGGCACCAGCACCGGCGTGCCGCCGGCGATCGCAACGATGTCGGCGTAGGTCACCCAGAACGGCGTCGGGATGATGACCTCGTCGCCGGGGTTGATGGTGGCCATCATGGCGTTGAAGAGCACCTGCTTGGCGCCGGCCGACACGGTGATCTCGTCCTGCGCGAACTCGAGCCCATTATCGCGCTTGAACTTCGCACGAATGGCGGCCTTGAGTTCCGGTGCGCCGTCCAATGCGGTGTACTTGGTCGCGCCGGCGCGCATCGCGCGCTCGGCTGCATCCTTGATCGAGTCCGGCGTGTCGAAGTCGGGCTCACCCGCGCCGAGGATGATGACGTCCCGGCCCCGGCGCTTCATCTCCGCAGCGAGCCCGCTGATCTTCAGGATCTCCGACACGCCGATCGACGAGAGGCGGTGGGAGGGGTGGAATAACGCCGAGCTGTGAAGAGGCGCGTTCATGCAACTTCTCTTTAGGCCACGTCGAACTTGACGCCCTGCGCGAGCGGCAATGTCCGGCCGAAATTGACCGTATTGGTTGCGCGGCGCATGTAGGCCTTCCAGGCATCCGAGCCCGACTCGCGTCCACCGCCGGTTTCCTTCTCGCCACCGAAGGCGCCGCCGATTTCGGCGCCGGATGGGCCGATATTGACGTTGGCGATGCCGCAATCCGATCCGCGCACCGACAGGAACGCTTCGGCTTCGCGGAGGTCGTTGGTGAAGATCGAGGACGAGAGTCCCTGCGGGACGGCGTTGTGCAAATCGAGCACCGCATTGAAGTCGTGATATTTGATCACGTAGAGAATAGGCGCGAAGGTCTCGTGCACGACGGGGCCAGCCTGTTCTGCGATCTCGACCAGCGCCGGGCGGACATAATACGCCTCATCGGCGCCGTCGGAGACGACCCGCTCGCCGCCGAACACCTTGCCGCCCGCCGCGCGTGCCTCGCTCAGCGCCTTCTGCATCGAGGCGAAGGCTGCTGCGTCGATCAGCGGACCGACCAGGTTGCCGTCCTTGAGCGGGTCGCCGATGGTCACGGACTCATAGGCGCGCTTCAGTCTCGGCACGAACGTGTCATAGACGCTGTCGTGGACGAAGAGGCGTCGCAGCGTCGTGCAGCGCTGGCCTGCCGTACCCATGGCGGCAAACGCGACCCCGCGCAGCGTCAGGTCGAGGTCGGCCGTCGGCGCGACGATTGCGGCGTTGTTGCCGCCGAGCTCCAGGATCGCGCGCGCAAAGCGTTTTGCGAGGCGCGGTCCGACGATACGCCCCATCGCAGTCGAGCCGGTCGCCGACACCAGCGGGACCTTGGCGTGATCGACGAGGATTTCACCGATCTCGCGACCGCCGAAGAGAACCGCGGACAGGGCGTCCGGCGCCTTGCCGCCTTCCGCTTTGAAGCGCTCCAGCGCGCGATCGAACAGCGCTTCCGTCGCAAGCGCGGTCAGTGGCGTCTTCTCGGACGGTTTCCAGACGATGCTGTTGCCGCAGATCAGCGCCAGCGCCGCGTTCCATGACCAGACTGCGACGGGGAAGTTGAACGCCGAGATGATCCCGGTGACGCCGAGCGGGTGCCAGCTTTCCATCATCCGGTGCTCGCTGCGCTCGGTTGCGATGGTCAGGCCATAGAGCTGGCGCGACAGGCCCACCGCAAAGTCGCAGATATCGATCATTTCCTGGACTTCGCCGAGGCCCTCGGACGCAATCTTGCCGGCTTCGATCGACACGAGCCTGCCAAGCGCCTGCTTGTTGGCGCGCAACTCCTCGCCAAGCAGGCGGACGAGCTCGCCGCGCTTCGGCGCGGGCACCAGTCGCCATTCGAGGAAGGCCGCATGCGCCTTGTCGATTGCCGCCTGTGCATCGGCTGCACCAATCTCGTTGACATGGCCCGTGATCTCGCCGGTGATCGGCGATCGTGCAATCAGCTTGCCGCCGGTGTACCGGCTGCGCTTGACGCCGAGTGAGCTCAGGAGCGCGTCGGCCTCGCCCGCCAGGGAGTTGATGGTGCGTGTTGCTGCTTGGGTTGTGGTCGTCATGGCGGTTTTCTCTTGGACGGTTGAAAGGCGGTTCGATCAGGCCATGGCCCGGCGTGCGAGGTGCGGTGACCCGAGCTGGACCAGAGCTTGTTCCAGGGAATCCCTTTCCGTCTGCGCGTAAAGCTTCATTTCATCGTGAACCTTGGCGCCGAGGGCGGCTTCGAACGCAGCCCGGTTGGAACGCGCGGCGTAGTTCTGCTGCTTGTCGGTGCCGAGATTCGACTGGAAGATTCCTGCCGCGCTGACAGGGAGGAAATCCTCGTAGACGATCGGATCGTAGCGCAGAAAGCCCGCAGATACCAAATCATCGAGGCTGGATGGCGGAGCGTGCCGCTTGCATGCCTCAATGCCTGCGGGCGTCGCCGAATAGCGGAAGAAGGCGAGCCCCCGCGCGTGAAGCTCCGACCAATCGTCCGGAAACGCTTTGAATCGCTCGGCCAGTTCGGTGTCGTAGTCGCGCGCGGTCGCGCCTGCCTGCCGCACGGAGGCGAGCAATCGGTCGTAGAGCTCGCGGCCTTTGGGCGTGAGGGCAACGCCGCGCTGCTCGATCTCGCCGAAGCGGGCCGTATGTGTCCCGGCGACGTTCGTTGCATTTGTCTGCCTGAACAGGATCGGCTCTTCGAGCGCCTTGAAGCTGGTCTGGCGCAGCAGGATCGGGCAGTCGCGCCGCGGCGGCCCTTCGATGACCGCCTTCGGCGCAATGCCGCGTCGGGGCATCCCGGCCTGGACGGCATCGATGTCCAGCGTGCGCGGTGTCAGATGGTTGATGTGAGGCCCTCTGAAGCTCACCACGTCGGCGATCAGCCGGTGGGCGTCATGTAGCCGCTTGTAGACCTCGAGGCTGACCGTCGCTTCGCTGTGCCAGCGAAAGGTATCGAGCGCTTCGCGTACGAACTCCTCCGCCTGCGCGGCGGTCAAGTGACCCTCCGTCTCGAAAATGCTCACGAATTCGAGCGCGCGCGGGGTGAAGATGCGGCGCTCACCAAGGATTCGCTCCGCCTGGGCGCGAAGGGTCTCATCCTCGATCAGGTCGAGGCGCAGCAGCGAGGTGAATACCCGGAACGGATTGCGCCGGAGCGCGGCATCGTCGATCGGCCGAAAGGCCGTGGCATGGACGGGCACGCCGGCCACCGACAGGTCATAATAGCCGACCGGGTGCATGCCCATCACCGCAAAGACGCGACGCATGTCGAACAATTCGTCCGCGCGCCCCAGGCGAATGGCGCCGTGACGCTCGACGTTCAGCCGCTCGAGTTCATCGCTTCGCTCGAGGCTCGCACGAAGCTCCTCGTGCTGGCGCAACGTTTCGCGATTGGTGTCGTCGACGAGTTCCATCAGGGTGCCGTATTGCGGCACTTCGACCCGGTACATGTCCGACATGGCGCGGGAAAACAGAGTGCGGATCTCGTCCGCGTCCGCGCGCAGCGCTGGCATCAAAGTCTCCATCGACGGCGGATCGGCCGTCATCGTTGGCCTGATCCAAGGTATCATGCAATTTCATCATGAACCCGGCGATTAGACCTTGCCAGTTCGGCCAATTCAAACGATGTTTAATCAGAAGATCATTCTGAAACGGAATGAGTAGGGATGAATCCGCAAACACCTCGTCGCTTTCTTCCCTCCACCGCCGTCTTGTCGGCGTTCGAAGCCACGGCGCGGACCGGCAGCATGACGCTCGCCGCGCGCGAGCTTCGACTGACCCAAAGCGCCGTTAGCAGGCAGATCAAGATCCTGGAAGAGCAGCTCGAGGTCGAGCTCTTCATCCGTGAGCGTCAGACCGTTCGGTTGACCTCCGTTGGCGAGTCCTATGCCCGCGAAATCCGCGACGCGCTCCACAAGATCAGCTCCGCCTCCTTCAATCTCCATGCGAACCCGCGGGGAGGGACTCTCAATCTCGCCATTCTGCCGACCTTCGGCACCCGCTGGCTCGCGCCGCGCCTGCCCAGATTTCTGGCTGCAAATCCCGGGATCACCATCAATCTTACGACCCGCTTGTCCTATTTCGATTTCAGGGCCGAGACCCTGGACGCGGCGATTCACTTCGGTCAACCGGAGTGGCCCGGGGCCGAGATGGCTCTCTTGCGATCCGAACAGATTGTCCCTGCGTGCAGCCCTGGGCTGAAGAAGCAATACGGCTTCCGGGCTGCGGGTGATCTCCGCAAAGCCCCACTGCTGAGCATCTCAACGCGCTTTCACGCCTGGGATCGGTGGTTTTCCGCTCACGATGTGCCGGCCAGAACCGCTCAGGGCATGGTGTTCGATCAGTTCGCGACCGCAGCCCAAGCGGCGATCGCCGGCCTCGGCGTCGCGCTTCTGCCGACCTTCCTCATCCAGGACGAGCTCGCGAGCCGCAAGCTGGTCCGTGCCATCAACCTGCCGATGGAAAGTCCTGAACGCTATTACCTGGTTTGGCCGTCCGAACGGACGAAATACCCGCCGCTGGCGGCCTTCCGGGAGTGGCTGGTCGCGGAGACCGCGCCGGACCGTTAATCACGATGCGCTGGACCTTTCCCCGACGGAGCGCAATAATTTCCCCTCGTTTTGTTCAGAAACAGGCACTTTGGAGAGTTGTAAATGGCGCGTCCGGCGGATGCCAGGAAGGACCAGGATCTTCTCAACATCCTGATCGCAAATGCGCGGACGTCGATCTCCGATATCGCCAAGGCGCTGGGCGTGTCCCGCGCGACCGCGCAGGGGCGAATGGCGAGACTGGAAAAGGAGGGAACGATCGCGGGCTACACGGCGGTTCTGGGCAAGCAGGATCATGTCACGGCGATCGCGGCGATCATCCTGATCGAGCTGGAGGTCAAGCAGCAAGGAAACGTCATCGCGGCCCTGCGAAAGAAGGCCGAAGTCGTTCACTGCTACACGCTGAGCGGTCCGTTCGATCTGTTCGTGAAGATCAATTGCGCGACGTCAACGCATCTCGACGAGATCATCGACTGGATCGCCGAGATGGAAGGTGTTCGCCGCACCACGTCATCGATTCTTCTCGCCAGAAAATTCGAAAGGTGAGCAGCGCGTAGGCAAAACACTGCCTCGCAGCTCTTGTCGCTGCTCCATTTCTTGGCAAAATTCCTCATTTCCCATCGAAATAGAACTTAGCCCGACGGATTGTAACTATATTGTTCCTATAGCCGGCGGTTTGGATATTTATGTCGCGCCTATGCTCCTGAATAAAAGTAACGACAAGGAGCATTTTGAAAATGAATGGTGCATCCGCTCTCGTGAGCATGCTGTCCGGATATGGCGTCGAGGTCATTTTTGGCGTCCCCGGCGATACGAACGTTGCCTTCTACGAGGCTTTGAGAACGACGAGGGATGCGCCGCGTCATATCCTGTGCCGCGATGAGCGCTCTGCGGTGTTCATGGCCGACTGCTACGCGCGCCTGTCCGGAAAGCCTGGTGTGGCGGAGGTGCCGAGCGGCGCGGGCGCGCTTTACGGTCTGCCGGGCGTGGCCGAAGCGAACAAATCTTCGGTGCCGCTGATCCTCCTCGTGAACGATATTCCCCAGCCCGGCGTCGGCCGCGGCACCCTGACCGAGTTGCCCATCGAGGAGTTGTTCAAGCCGGTCAGCAAGCGCGCAGAGACGCTCGGTCACGTCGGAAAATTGCCCGAGCTTGTGCGCCGTGCCTTCCGCGAGGCGACCGGCGGCCGTCCGGGCGCTGTCGTTCTCGCACTGCCTGAGGACGTTCTCTATGAGGAGCTTCCGGACGGAGCCCTGTCCCTGCATATCGAGCCGCAGTGCCGACAGGCGCCGTCGTATCGAAGCAGGCCGCCGGATGGCGATCTCGACGCGGCCATCAAGGCCATTCTCGCCGCCGAGCGCCCGCTGATCGTTGCCGGCGGTGGCGCCAATCGGTCCGGCGCGGGGGCCTCCATCACGGCGTTTGGCGAACGGCTCGGCATTCCCGTCGTCACCACGATCACAGGGCAGGGCGTCATTCGCGACGACCACAAGCTCGGCATTGGCATCATCGGCGACAACGGCTTCCATCCGCATGCGGTGTGGGCACTTGGACGAGCCGACCTCGTCATCTATGCCGGCTGTCGCATGGGCTCGGTCGCCACCATGAATTGGCAGTGGCCGGTGCCGAATGGCGAGACGCGCATCGTCCAGATCGATCTCGAGCCGGAAGTCATCGGCAATACATACGCGATCGACCATCCGCTCGTGGGCGATGCGCGTGCCGTGATTGATGCCCTTCATGCAAAGATACCCGTGGATCATGCGTCCACTACGGCGGGATGGGCCGGCGACATCAACCACCGCCGTGCGGAGTTCTGGGACGTGATGGCGCCGCATCTCGAGAGCGACGCTATCCCCTTGCGTCCCGAGCGGGTCATCGAGACGCTCAACCGGTGCCTGCCCGTGCCCTGCAACGTGGTGTCGGATGCCGGCACGCCGACACCCTACGCGACGCGCTTCCTGCGTCTGCGCGATCCGCAATCCAAGCTCGTGATTCCCCGGTTCTATGGCGGGCTTGGCTATGCCATCCCGGCTGTCATCGGGGCCTATTTCGCAGCGCCGCATCTGAGGCCCGTCGGCTTGTTCGGCGACGGTTCGCTCGGCATGTCGGCGGGTGAACTGGAGACGCTGTCGCGGCTGCAGATCCCGGCGGTGCTGGTCCATTTCAACAACGCATGCTTTGGCTGGATCAAGGCGCTCCAGCGGGTCGTCGACCGCGACCACGCCCGCAAGGCCTCCGGACGCAGCGAACCAGCACCGGTCAACGACCCGACATTCAGCGTCGATTTCGGCAGTTACGACATGAGCAAGCTCGCCGCCGTCTACGGGATCCGAAGCTTTCGCGTCGAGACGCCGGCGCAACTGGAGACGGCCTTGCGTGAGGCTTTCGCGCTCAGCGAGCCGGTTTTCGTCGATGTCGCGGTCGAATCCATCGCCGATCGCCTGCCGCCGGTGTTCTCGTGGCTGAAGAAGGTCGGCGCCGACCCGGCAGCGATCGGCGTCCAGGCTGCTCTCTAGGAGATTCGAAATGGCTCATTCATCGCAAAAAATCGCAGTTTTGGGGGCCGGGCAGATCGGCGCCGTGATCGCCGGGATGCTGGCGGAGCAGGGACACAAAGTTACGCTGGCTGACGCTTCGGAGGCGCAACTCGGCTTGAGTGCCGCGCGAACCTTCGCTACCAAGATCGTGGACGCTGGAGATCTCCATGCGGTGCGCGGTTTCCTGAAGGATCAGGATATCGTCGTCAGCGCCTGTCCGTATTTTCTCAATCAGGGTATCGCGCGGATAGCTGTGGAGACCGGGACGCACTATTTCGACCTGACCGAGGACGTCGCAACAACGGCCTACATCAAGGAGATCGCAGCAGCCGCCGACGTGATCCTGGCGCCGCAATGCGGGCTTGCGCCGGGGTTCATCTGCGTGCTCGGAGCCGACATGGCGGCCCGTTTCGAAACGGTGAAGGCCATCAAGATGCGGGTCGGTGCACTGCCGCTCTATCCGACCAACGCCTTGCGCTACAACGTCACCTGGTCGGTCGACGGCCTCATCAACGAATATTGTAACCCTTGCGAGATCGTCTTCGATGGCAAGCCGATATCGGTGCCAGCGCTCGAGGGTGTCGAGAGCGTGATGATCGATGGCGTCGCCTACGAGGCGTTCAACACCTCGGGCGGCCTCGGGACACTGACGGAGACGCTGTCCGGCAAAGTCCGCGACATGAGCTACAAGACGCTGCGCTATCCCGGCCATGCCGAGATCATGAAGCTCCTGCTGCAGGGGTTGGGGCTTGCCGACGATCGCGATACCATGCGCCGCATCCTCAACCGCGCCGCGCCGTTCACGCGAAAGGACGTCGTCGTGATCTTCGTGACCGGTATCGGCGAGCGCAACGGGCGGATGGAAGAGGATAGCGTCGTGCTGCGCTACGACGGGCGCCCCGAGCTCGGCGCGATCCAACTCACCACGGCTGCCGGTTGCGTCGCGATGGTCGAGCTGTTCCTTTCAGGCAAGCTTCCCGCAAAGGGATTCGTGCGGCAGGAGGATGCAAGCCTTGCCGATTTTCTCGCGACCCGCGAGGGCAGCCGGCTGGCGAGGGAAGCGCGCAGCTCCGAGACGAACGATTTTGCGGGACGGTTCTCCACCAAGAGAGCGGCTTAGGAATCGTGGAGTCCGATGAGCGGATCTTGCGTCATGGTCGGGGTTTGAGGAATTCAATCGAAGAGGGGAAGCTTGATATGGTCAATCGTCGTGAAATCGGATCGCTCGTTGGGCTCGGCGCCGCCGCGGCGGCTATGGCGGCCGGCTCAGCCGTGTCCCAGGCCGTCGCCCAGACGCCGCCGGCTGAGAGTACGTTTGCTCAAATTCGCAAGACGAAAAAGCTTCGCATCGCCGGCATCGTCGGCACGGAGCCCTATTATCACAAGGACATCGCCACGGGGCAGTGGTCGGGCTTTTGCGTGAGCATGGCGACTGATCTGGCCAAGGCGCTCGAGGCCGAGGTCGAGATCATCGAATCGACCTGGGGCAACTCGGTGCTCGATCTTCAGAGCAACAAGATCGACATCATGTTCGGCCTCAGCCCGACGCCGTCGCGCGCCCTGATCGTCGAATTCACGCGCCCGATCATGAACAACACCTTCACGATCATCGCGAAGCCCGGTTTTGAACCGAAGACCTGGGAGGATCTCAACAAGCCGGAGGTGCGGGTTGCCGTCGATATCGGCTCGACCCACGATCTCTACGCGCGCCGGATCCTGCCCAAGGCGACGCTTGTCGCACTGAAGACGCCTGACGAGGCCGTGCTCGCGGTGCAGGCTGGGCGGGCTGATTGTCTGATCCAGGTCGCGATGCTTTCGCTGGTTACTGTCAAGAAGAATGGGAAGGTGGGCAAGGTCATCATCCCGACTCCGGTTGCCTCGCAACCGACCTGCTGCGGCGTGCGTGTGGACGTCGATACCCGCTTCCGCACCTATGTCGACAACTGGCTCGAATACAGCCGTTCGCTGGGAGCGTTGCGCGAGTGGATTCTCTCGAGTCTGACTCTGGTCAATATCGGGGAGCAAGACATTCCTCCCGGGCTTCAGTTTTGATCTCAGACTGCCCGCGTCTTCAGATGACGCGGGCAGTTTCGTTTCAGCAGCGTCGTTGGGCTTGGACAGGGAACATCTGGTCGATGCAACATGGGCGACATCCTCCGCTGGGCATCATCATGCTCGATATCGCGATCGAGCGTCCGCCGGGAGATGTAGGGCATTCCGCAAGCTGGCCCCTCGACGTCGTCTTCAGAACCGTCCCGGGCGCGACTGCGCGGAAGATCGTGAACGGCGACGACGACGGCCTCATGGACGCATTCGTCGCGGCCGGCGACGCGCTGCGCGCGGAGGGCGCGATCGGCCTGACCACGTCGTGCGGCTTTCTGGCATCTCGTCAGCGCGAGCTTTCCGCGCGGATGAAGCTGCCGCTTGCGACGTCGAGCCTTTTGCAATTGCCCATCGTGGAGCGCTGTCTTCCGTCCGGTCGCCGCGCCGGGGTCGTCACCTACGACGCGGAGGCGTTGACGGACAGGCATTTTGCCGGAGTCGGCGCCGATCCTGACACGCCGCGCGTCGGCCTTCCGCCGGACGGTAGCTTGCGCGCGCATATCGAGCATGGCCGCTCCTATGATCGCGATCGAGTGCGGCGCGATGTGCATGGCGCCGTCGGCGCGTTGCTTTCGGGAAATCCAGACATTGGCGCGATCGTGTTCGAATGCACCAACCTTCCACCATTCTCGGAAGAGGTGTCGCGCGAGTTCGGACTGCCGGTCTACGACATCATCACGCTCGGGCGCTGGTTCTATTCGGGACTGATCCAGAGCGCCTATTCGCAATCGCCGAGCATGGGATAGCTGCGATGCATTATGACTGGAGTTTTGGTTTCCTTCTGCAATACAGCAGGCTGATCGGTGTCGGCACCGCTTACACGATCGGCTTTACGATCCTCACCGCGGCGAGCGGATTTGTGATCGGGTGTGTGGTCGCTATCGCCGGCCTGTCCAAGGTGAGGTTCGTCTCGGCGCCCCTCGTGATGCTGGTCGAGGTGTTTCGTTGCACGCCGGTGCTGGTTCAACTGGTCTGGATCTACTATGCACTTCCGGTGCTGATTGGTGTTGAGCTCTCCCCCGCCGTGGCGGCGTTCATCGCGCTGAGCCTTTATGGCGGTGCGTTCTATTCGGAAATCATACGTGGCGGCATCGTGTCGATCGACGTGGGGCAATGGGACGCTGGCCGCGCGCTGGGCATGCGCCGTTTCGATCTGATGAAGCGCATCGTCATGCCGCAGGCCCTCAAGCGAATGATTCCTCCGCTCGTCAACCAGGCCGTGCTTCAGCTGAAAAACACCTCGCTGCTCTCGGTCCTGGCGGTCCCGGACCTGCTTTACCAGGGGCAGCTCATCACATCCGCGACCTACCGGC
The DNA here is from genome assembly GCF_018130825.1 of Bradyrhizobium liaoningense. Classification (GTDB taxonomy): domain Bacteria; phylum Pseudomonadota; class Alphaproteobacteria; order Rhizobiales; family Xanthobacteraceae; genus Bradyrhizobium; species Bradyrhizobium liaoningense_B. The sequence goes on from NZ_JAFCJS010000003.1 coordinate 1,063,224, forward strand.
CATTGGAGACATACACCATGATCGCGGTCATCTACTTCCTCATCCTGTTCCCGATGACGCGCGCTGCGAGCGTGCTCGAAGCGCGGCTGGCGCGGTGAGGCACGACATGTCCATCAAAGAGGGAAGCGGTCCCGTGTCTGATGTCCCGATGATCGAGCTGGCTCACGTGAAGAAGGCGTTTGGGCCCGTCAGCGTCCTGAAGGACATCTCGCTGCGGGTGCCTCGCGGCGGCGTCGTCGCGCTGATCGGCCCGAGCGGATCGGGCAAGTCGACGCTGCTAAGGTGCCTCAATCTGCTGACCATCCCGGAAAGTGGTTTCATCCGGGTTGGCCAAAGCACCATGGACTTTACCAATGGACATAAGCTGCCGGTCGACAGGGAGCTCGCGGCATTCCGCGCGCGGACGGGCATGGTGTTCCAGAATTTCAATCTGTTCCCGCATATGTCGGCGATCCAGAACGTGATGGAGGGACCGGTCACGGTTCTCAAGACCAAGCCGGACGCAGCTCGCGAGGCGGCGGTTAGGTTGCTGGAGAAGGTGGGGTTGAAGGACAAGGCGGACGTCGCCCCCGACAAGCTGTCCGGCGGTCAGAAGCAGCGCGTGGCGATCGCACGTGCCTTGGCGATGAAGCCGCAGGTGATGCTGTTCGACGAGGCGACGTCTGCGCTCGATCCCGAGCTGGTCGGAGAAGTCCTCGCGGTTGTCCGTCAGCTCGCGGCAGAGGGAATGACCATGGTGCTGGTGACCCATGAGATGGCGTTTGCGCGCGAGGTCGCCGATACCGTCGTCTTCATGCGCGATGGCGTCGTCGTGGAGGAGGGGCCGGCTCGGCAGGTGATCGACACGCCAAGACAGCCGGCAACACGGGCCTTCCTCAGTCACTTCCACAGCAGCGGCCTGCCTGCAGCCGCGGCGAACGGATGACGTGACGATCTGCGATCGGGTTGAAGGATGAAGCGGGATAGGACGCCCATGAGCATCGCCGTGATCGGCGCAGGTATCGTCGGTGCTGCGACCGCATGGGAGCTGATCAAGGACGGACACGACGTTACGCTGATCGAGCCGGGAGAGCCGGGCGGGCCCCAGGCGGCAAGCTATGGCAACGGTGCCTGGATCAGCCCTGCTTCCATTATCCCGATGTCCATGCCCGGCCTGTGGCGCAAGCTGCCGGGCTATCTCTTCGATCCGAACGGGCCTCTGGTGTTGCGCTGGACGGCACTGCCTGCGCTCGCGCCTTGGCTCCTCCGCTTCCTCGCGGCCGGATGGACCGTTGCGAAGGTCGAGCATACCGCGCGCGTACTCGCCTCGATCTTGCGCGACGGTCCGGCGCGGCACGCCGCGCTCGCAAAGGAGATAGGGAAGCCGGATTACATCCGCCAGACGGGTCTGCTCTATGCCTATCCCGATCGCAATGCCTTTGACGGCGAGGCGCTCGCCTGGCGGCTTCGAAAGGACAATGGGCTCCAGTGGCTCGAGCTCGATGCCGGCGAGCTGCGCCGCCGGGAGCCGGATTTGAGCTCCAACTATCAGTTCGGCGCCTTCGTCCACGAAGGAGCCTACTGCACCGATCCGGGCGCATATGTGCGAGACATTGTCGATGCCGCGCGTGCGCGCAGTGCACGGCTGGTCAAGGCGCGCGCAACCGGGTTTGTTGTCACCAATCGCCGTCTCGCTGCGGTCGTCACCGATCAGGGCCCGATCGAATGCGATCGCGCCGTGATCTGCGCCGGCGTCTGGTCAAGCGCCCTTGCCGAGGCCGCGGGCGATCGCGTGCCGCTGGCGAGCGAGCGGGGGTATCACGGTGTCATTGCATCGCCCGCGGCCGGCCCAAGGCTTCCGATCATGCCGAGCGACGGGCGAATGGCCAACACGCCGACACCGGCGGGCTTGCGTCTTTCGGGACAGGTCGAGCTCGCGCGTCTCGACGCCGAGCCGGACTGGGCACGCGTCGAGATTCTCGTCACGCATGCCTTGCGGACGTATCCCGGCCTTGGATCACGCGGCGGCCTGACGATCGATAGATGGATGGGGCATCGACCATCGACGCCGGACGGGCGACCCGTCATCGGCACGGCATCGGCGTCGGCGGATATTGTCCACGCCTTCGGACACGGACATGTCGGCTTGGCGTCGGGCCCCATCACCGGCTCCATCGTCGCCGATCTCATTGCCGGCAGGAAAGCCGGTATCGATATCGTACCGTTTGGCGCGTCACGTTTCCGCCATTGAGTGCACGCGACGCGCGGCCGTTGGATCCGCTCCACCGGGAGTGCTCATCGATCCGTCCGCTGCATGTCCAGCTTTCGATTGGTGCGGGTTTGCCGCACGAGCCAATCACGGAGGACGATGATGTTGGTGTGATTGGCCTTTCGCTCGGGGTAGACCGCAAAATAGGAGTCGCCGGAGAGAATAGGGGAGCCGAAGGGCATATGAAGATCGCCTCTCTCCAGCTCGGCTTCGATATAGGCAACCGGCACAACCGCGATCCCGATGCCGTGAACGGCGGCATTGATCAGCATGCTGCTGTAGGCAAACCGAATTCCCTGTATGCTGCCCTTGTAGGTTAGACCTGCAAGCCGTAGCCAGTGCAGCCACAAGCTCGGGCGAGACGCGTTCTGCAGCATCGCGAATTTCGAGAAGTCGAGTGGATCGAGCGTTTCTCCAAGCGGGATGAGCTTGGGAGAGGCGACGACCGCGAGCTCTTCGGCAAAGAGCTCGATGGACCGGGCATGCAGCCATGATCCCACACCCCTGAGAACGGCCAGGTCAAGCCGCGTGGTTTCAAAGTCGACATCTGGCGTGGCCTGCCTGATTTCCAGGGGAATGTCAGGATATGCCGTTATGAATGAACCGAGCCGCGCGGGCAGCCATCGCGAACCCAGTGTAGGATGCGTCCCCATCATCAGCGCCGCGTCAATCCGGCGCCCGCGCACGGCATCCATCGATATCTCTTGAAGCTTGTCCAGGATCAGAGCCGCGTCCCGATAGTAGGCCGCTCCGGCTTCTGTCAGGACCAGGCGTGGTCCAATTCGATGGAACAGCGCGACACCGAGAAAATCCTCCAGATTCCGGATCTGGCGGCTGATTCCGCTTTGGGTCAGCGACAGATCCTCCGCAGCCTTGGTGAAGCTCATGTAGCGCGCGGCTGTTTCAAATGCGTGGAGTGCGGAGAGAGAGGGGAGGAAGCGTCTCATGAAACGGCCCCACTGGCGATCATGACTAAAAGTCATGAAGCATGCATTTTTTCAATAGTTTGTTTTTGGCTCCAGTCGACGAACAATCAGGCGGAAAGGTGCGCCGCTGTCGAAGTGGTCACGAAGGGGCTTAACGGGCGAGGGGGATGAAGATGATGAAGAGAAGAGAGTTCGCAGGGCTGGTAGGGCTTGCCGCGGCCGGAGCGGCCTCGCTGGCCGCATCGACGTCAGCAGCTGCACAATCGGCTGCTGCGGGATCCACTTTCGATAAGGTTCGCAGCAGCAAGAAGCTTCGCATTGCCGGGGTCGTAGGCACGGAGCCTTACTACCACAGAGACGTCGCTTCCGGGCAATGGACGGGCTTCTGTATCAGCATGGCCCAGGATCTCGCGAGGTCGCTGGACGCCGAAATCGAGGTTGCCGAGACGACGTGGAGCAATGCGGTCCTGGATCTGCAGGCGAACAAGATCGACATCATGTTTGGATTGAGCCCGACGCCCGCGCGCGCGCTCGTCGTCGACTTTACGAACCCGATCATGAACAACACCTTCACGATCGTCGCGAAACCCGGCCTTGAGGGAAAGACCTGGGAAGACTTCAACAAGCCGGAAGTTCGCGTTGCCGTCGACATCGGCTCGACGCAGGATCTTTTCGCCCGCCGCACCCTGCCAAAGGCAACCCTGGTCGCGCTGAAGAATTTCGACGATGTTGCTCTCTCGCTGCTGTCAAGGCGTGCGGATTGCTCGGTCCAGGTTGCGATGAACTCGCTTGCGACCGTCAAGAAGAATCCGGCGATTGGTTCGATCATCGTGCCGACGCCGATCAGCGCTCAACCGACTTGCGCAGGCGTTCGGCCGGATTCCGACGGCCGCTTCCTTCGCTTCGTCAACAATTGGCTCGAATATAATCGCGCCCTTGGTGCCATGAAGGGGTGGATCGTTTCCAGCCTGGACCTTGCCAATATCAAGCCGGACGACATTCCGTCGAGCATCACCTTCTGAGCTGGCTTCGAGGGCGAAGTCTCGTTCGAGAGAGTCAGGTCGCCTGCGATTGTCGCGATATGCTGGTCGCGGCCGCAACACATCGTTGCAGCCGGACGGAGAGCTGTTCGTTCGGCGTTCTCGATCGCTGTATCGAAACGCATCTCAACCGATGAAAAGAAAGACGGAGACTGAAATTGATCCTGAAGGGCGGCTTCACGAATTACGGCGAGGACATCGGCGTGTTGATGTTGGATACAGTCTTTCCGCGGCCGCCGGGCGACATTGGAAATGCGCGTTCGTACGACTTTCCCGTGCGATACAAGACGGTGAGGGGTGCCCTTGCAACGAAGATCATGGGCGACCATCCCGATGCCGATCTCATCGCACCATTCATTACGGCCGCGCGTGAACTGGAAGCGGAGGGCGTGAAAGCGATCACCACCAGCTGCGGCTTCCTTGGCCCGTTTCAGAAGGAAATCGCCGCCGCCGTCAACATACCCGTGTTTACGTCTTCGCTGCTTCAAGCGCCTATCATCCATGCCATGCTCCCGCCGGGCAAGATCATTGGTGTCTTTACCGAAAGGGCGCATCACCTCAACGACGATCATTTTAAGGGCGTCGGTTGGTCCATGAAGGACATTCCAGTTCAGGTGCAGGGGATGAAGCCAGATGCCGAATTTCCCGCCACCTATATTGGCAATCGTAAGGAATTGAACATCGACGTCCTCAAGGAAGAAATGCTTGAGATGACCCGGGAGTTCATGGCGACTTGCGAAAATCCGGGTGCCATTCTGTTTGAATGCACGAACATGTGTCCGTTCGCGTCGTTCGTGGCGAAGGAATCGGGACTGCCGGTCTTCGACGTGAACACGCTGATCCACATGTTCTACGGTGCGGCCAATCCTCGCCGGTATCTATAGCTCCAGCTGGCATTGCCGAAGAACGGGGATCACCGGTGAAAGTTGGTTTCGCAGGCTTTGGAAGCGTCGGCAGAGCGGTGGCCGCGGCGCTGGTTGCGGGGGCAATCCCTGGCGTACGTCTCGTCGCGGTGACCGCGCGCGACCTCGACAACGCGCGCACGCATCTCGGCGCATTGGATCCGACCGTCGCTGTAGTCGCGCTTCGCGAGCTTGCCGACCATTGCGACGTGGTCGTGGAAGCGGCGACCGGTGCAGCGATACCCGAGATCGTCGATGCGGTTCTGCTCAAAGGGAAGGACCTGATTTGCGTGAGCGCCGGCGGCTTCCTGGCCGTGCCGAATTTGGAGCAGATCGCTAGAAAACACGGTGCGCGAGTCCAGATTGCGTCCGGGGCGATGCCGGGGCTCGATATTCTGAGATGTGCGGCAGAGGGCTCGATCAGGAGCGTTCACCTGAAAGGGCGCGTTAAGCCGGAGACGCTCGCAAACGAAGCTTACGTGCTCGACCAGGGGTTTGATTTCCGAACTGAACGGCCAAAGAGCCCCGTCCGGGTCTTCTTAGGCTCTGCTTCTGATGCCGCTCGACATTTTCCACGGCATCTCAATGTCGCGGTTGCAATTAGTCTCGCTGGTATTGGATTTGAACGAACAACAATCGAGCTGTGGATGGATCCCGGCATTCCCGGGGCGATCCATCTCCTTCAGATCGAAGGTGATGAAATCGGTCTCACCATGGAGAGTCGGAACGTTCCGTCCGTCAACCCTAAGACGTCCCGAATTGTCGCGCCGAGCATCCTTGCTGCACTTCGATCGCGCGTTGCGACGATCAGAATCGGATCGTAACGAGTCGCAGAGTCTTCGGAGCGATCATCACCTCGCCATCGGCTTTTGTGGATCATCGCGGCGCTGCGCCGCTTCCGTGTTCCGGTCCAGCTGCGTCCGCTCGCTGCGGCGTAAATGTCCCGATTGCCTGACGCCATACCAGATCACGGCGCCAAGAATGAAGGCGCCGATGAACCATAGCCACAATGCCGTGGCCGAGACGTCTCCCAAAAACATGCCGACGCCGCTATTGCCCATCCGTGTGCTCCCGTTAGATATGCGGGCAATGCGGGCGTGCCGTCATGGTTCCTAAGCGCGGGCAGGGCATCGGCAGGACGTCAGGAGAGCACGGTGACGACCATCGGGGTGATTTCGGACACGCACGGGCTGCTGCGGCCGGAAGTCGAGCATTGCTTTGCCGGGGTCGCGCATATCATTCATGCCGGCGACATCGGCGCCGAACATGTGCTGGAGGGGCTTCGCAGGATCGCGCCGGTTACGGCCATCCGCGGGAATGTCGATAGCGGCGATTTGGCGCGGAACTATCGAGAGACGGAAACCGTGCGCCTCGGGCGATACGTATTCTATGTCCTGCATGATCTGAACGAGCTCGAGAGCAAACCAGCCCCCGACGGCATCGATGCCGTGATTTGCGGTCATTCGCATCGCGCGAGCGTCAGGACGGCCAACGGCGTGCTTTATCTAAATCCTGGAAGCGCCGGACCGAGGCGCTTCAAGCTCCCGATCACGCTGGCGACGCTCGATCTGGATGAAAGTACCGAACTTCGACCGGTCCTGCATACGCTTGGCGGGACCTAGCCAAAGGCAGCTCGACGTTATGATTTTCCGTCAAAAGTTGCTCGATGGGGCATTTTGGAACGATCTTATAACTTTGCGTTGTCTTACATCACCGGCAGATAGTCCTGGGCGCCGGTGCCGAGAGTGTAGCGCTCCCGCCTGACAGGCCGGAGTGGTTTGCACCGTTCGGGTCTCGAATAGGAGCATCCGATGCCGGCAAACCTCGCTGCGGCGCTGATCACGAAGCTGACTGTGTCCAACGATCTGGATGCCGACGACATCCGCGCCATTCACGGCCTGCGGATTCGCGAGCGGCATCTCGACGCCGGCGAAATCATCGTGAGCGACGGAGAGCGGCCCAGCGACTGTTGCCTGATCGCGAATGGATTCGCGTTCCGGTCGAAGACGACGGCGGATGGAGATCGACAGGTTCTCTCCATCCACATACCCGGCGAAATTCCTGACCTTCAAAGCCTTCATCTCAAGGTCATGGATCATGATCTTGTCACCGTCACGCGTTGCAGCCTGGGCTTCATCTCGCACGATGATCTGAGAGGGATCAATCAGCGACGCCCGAACCTGGCAGCGGCACTGTGGCGCGAATCGTTGATTGATGGAGCGATCTTCAGGGAATGGATCGTCAATGTCGGACGAAGGGAGGCTACACCGAGAATGGCCCACCTCCTGATTGAACTGCATCAGAGGCTCAAGGCGATCGGGCATACCCGAGACGGGGAGTTCGGCTTGCCCATTACTCAAGCCGACCTCGGAGATTGCCTGGGATTGTCGGTGGTGCATACCAACCGGGTGCTCCAGAACCTCCGCAAGGAAGGGCTGGTGGCGGTGAGCAGATCAGAGTTTCACATCCTCAAACCCAGGGAGATGGAAGAGCTGGCAGGCTTCGACCCGACCTATCTCCATCTCAGTCCGAGCACTTAACTGAGCTTTTGGGCCCGCACATCGATGCGGTAGAGCGGATCACCCTCCCGGTGGACAACAAGGGACCAATCGCCTCCATTGGAGCTGAGTGTCGATTCAATGTCCCTCACCGTGCGGAGAGCCTGGTGCCAGGCTGCCTCATCGTCCGGCAGTTCTTCGCTGTCAGAGAAATCACCGCCGTCCGTGATCTTGAAGGAATATCGTACCATCCAGGTGAACGGCGGGACCCGCAACGCGTTCCTAACCGTCAGCGTAGATAGCGATTGGCAAGCCCGACCGACAGGAACCGGACGGGTAGAGAGAGGTTGCTCAGAACCAGCCACGAGAGGTTTTCCGATGGACCTGAGAGACGCCTCCGCAATGACCGAAGCATCCGGCCTTCCTGATGATCCCAGCGTTGAGAACGCCCCGGCCGCATCCGGCGCACGGAGAGCGAACACACGGCAATCTGAACCAGCTGGGGAGACGGCCGCAGCGCGCCGCTCCGGTCGCTGGCCGCGGCGTTCGTGATTGGCGTCCTCGTCGCGCGGCGCCGCTAGACGAAGATAGGAACGTCTCTTCCGGCGACAGGTTGCGCCAACGAAGGCGGTCAAATGACAGTGTGATGTGATGACGCATATCATCTTCAGCGACTACCGCAATCCAGCCGCCGAGCAGGCATATGATATCGCGTGGGACTTTCTCGAGCGCACGGGGGCGATCCGGGATGAATTCGAAGCGTGCGTATTCCTCGCGCAGCGCGTCGCCACGATGGTTGAGGAAGGACAGACCAATCGCATCCGGATGGCCAATCGCGCGATCTCCGAATATCAGCATCACATCAGCGAAGGCGATGATCTCGCTCGCTGTGGCGGCTGTCGCGGCGCGCACTGAACCTGCGGACCGCCCTCCGGCGCCGAAGCCCTTGCCCAAAAAATGCCAAGGCGGCGATCCGGGATCATCGTCGGGCTTGCGACGCCGCTAACCCTTGTCCCATATTGGGTTGACCCCGGCGGCCGATCTGTCAGAGAAGGACGGCGGCCGAAACGGGAATCCGGCGGCCCCTCGGAGCGCTGTTGGGAGTGGGTAGCACATATGGCTGAGCGGATCGCTCTCATCACCGGCGTGACCGGCCAGGACGGCGCCTACCTCGCCGAATATCTGCTGTCGCTCGGCTATGTCGTGCACGGCATCAAGCGGCGCTCGTCCTCGTTCAACACGGCGCGGGTCGACCATCTCTACCAGGACCGGCATGTCGGCAACGTGCCGTTCCTGATGCACTATGGCGACATGACGGATTCGACCAATCTGATCCGCCTGGTGCAGCAGATCCGCCCCACCGAGATCTACAATCTCGCCGCGCAAAGCCACGTCGGCGTCAGCTTCGAGAGCCCGGAATACACCGCCAATGCCGACGCCATCGGCGTGCTGCGCCTGCTGGAGGCGATCCGCATCCTCGGCATGGAGAAGGAGACGCGGTTCTACCAGGCTTCGACCTCCGAGCTCTACGGCCTCGTGCAGGAGATCCCGCAGAAGGAGACGACGCCGTTCTATCCGCGCTCGCCTTATGGCGTCGCCAAACTCTACGGCTACTGGATCACGGTGAACTACCGCGAAGCCTACGGCATGTTCGCGTCCAACGGCATCCTGTTCAACCATGAGAGCCCGATCCGCGGCGAGACGTTTGTGACGCGCAAGATCACGCGCGGCGTGTCGCGTATCGAGGTCGGGCTCGAAGACACGCTCTATCTCGGCAATCTCGAGGCCAGGCGCGACTGGGGCCATGCCAGGGATTACGTCGAGGGCATGCACAAGATCCTGCAGGCCGACAAGGCCGATGACTTCGTGCTCGCCACCGGCGAGATGCATTCGGTGCGCGAGATGGTCGAGCTGTCGTTCGCGCAGGTCGGCCG
>NZ_JAFCJS010000004.1 GCF_018130825.1 Bradyrhizobium liaoningense
CAGGACCCCGGCAGAGGCCTTCTCCCAAGTGTTGCACTTCGAGTGTGAATCCACCTCCCGGCCTTCGCCGGGACGACACTGAATTTGTGGCGCCCCCGAAACTACGACGCCAGAAATCCCCCGTCCGCCGCCAGCACGTGGCCGACGACATACGACGACGCATCCGACGACAGCCACACCACGGCCTCCGCCACCTCCTCCGGGCTCCCCATCCGGCGCAGCGGCAGGCCGGCACTGACCGTTGCGACATCGCCGACGCCGGCGCGCAGCATCATGTCGGTGACGACGCGGCCGGGCGCGACGGCGTTGATGCGGATGCCGCGCGGGGCGTTCTCCATCGCCGCCGAGCGTGTCAGCGAGATCGCGGCGGCCTTCGAGGCCGAATAGAGCGAGAAGCCGGGATTGGGATTGCGCATGCCGCTGACGGAGGCATTGACGACGATGCTGCCGCGGCCCTGTGCCAGCATCGCCGGCAATTGATGGCGCAGGCAGAGAAACAGCGCACGGACATTGGTGTCGAACACGCTGTCGTAGATGTCGGTGCCCTGCTCTTCCAGCGGCGCGCGGCGCTCCTGGAAGCCGGCATTGTTGAAGGCGACGTCGAGCCGGCCGCAGCGCTCGACGGCCGTGCCGACGAGGTGCGCGACCTCGTCCTCGCGCGTGATGTCGGTCTTGAGCGCGATCGCCTCCGTGCCGAGCTCGCGGCACGCCGCGGCGGTTGCCTCGATCTCGGCTTCGCGCCGGCCGGCAATGATGACCGCTTCCGCCCCTTCGGACGCCATCCGCAACGCCGTAGCGCGGCCGATGCCGCTGCCACCGCCCGTGACCAGGCAGACCTTGCCGCTCATCCGCATCCCGGTTGGCAGAGTTCCGCTCATGGTCGACTCCAAAACGCTTGCATGCGCCGCTTTGCGCATATAGTTGTATGATACAACTATACGCGGGGAGTCAAGATGGCCGAGCTTTCGCTGATCGACGACATCCGCGCCGCCTCGCGGTTGATGGTGCGCGAGCTCGGCTTCATGGATGCGACGGTGGCGGCGTCGGACTATCCGCCCTCGGCCGTGCACACGATCCTGGAGATCGGCATCCGCGGTCCCATGACGTCGGGCGAGCTCGGCGATTTCCTGCGGCTGGAGAAATCCAGCGTCAGCCGCCTGGTGCGCAAGCTGATCGATTGCGGCGAGCTGCGTGAAACGCCGGACGAGCTTGATGCACGCAGCAAGCTGTTGTCGCTGACGGCGAAGGGCCGACGCACGCTGGAGGGCCTGCATGCGTTCGGCCGTCAGCAGGTGCGTGGCGCGCTGGCGGCATTGACGGCGGCGGAGCAGCGCACGGTGCGCGAGGGGATGATGCTTTATGCGCGGGCGTTGAAGGAGAGCCGGGTGGCGGAGGAGGTGGCGTAAGTCCGCAGCCCGGATGGAGCGCAGCGCAATCCGGGGCCTTTCACGCCGCGGAGAGATTGTCCCGGATTTCGCTACGCTCCATCCGGGCTACGCATCGTCGTCCTGGCGAAAGCCAGGACCCATTACTCCAGGGAGTAATTTGGCGAAGACTTGTCGCTCGGTACTTCTACCGCGGCAAGATCGATAGACCTCGCGGTATGGGTCCTCGCTTTCGCCAAGACGACACCGAGCGGATGGCACCCCTCCCCTACTTCCCGAACTCTTCCCGCATCTTGGCCTGGATCTTGGCCATGCCACCGATCCAGCGATCGTAGTTCTCGGTCTTCTTGCGCATGTAGCCGAGCACCTGGGGGTGCGGCAGGATCAGGAAGGTCTCCTGCTCGAGGCCGGCGAGCACGTCTTTTGCGACCTGCTCGGGCGTCAGGTCGCCGTCGCCGGATTGCGGGCCCTTGGGGATCGAGCGCAGCATGTTGGTGTCGACGCCCTGCGGGCAGAGAATCGAGACCTTGATGTTGTGGGCCTTGTGCGAGATCGCGAGGTTCTCGGCAAAGCCGACCGCGGCGTGCTTGGTGGTGGAATAAGCGGGGCTGCCGACCTGCGACAAGAGGCCCGCGGCCGAGATGGTGTTGAGGAAATAGCCGCCGCCGCGCGCCTTCATGCGGGGAATGAGATGCCGCGCGGCATAGACGTGGGCCATGACATGGATCGCCCAGCTGCGCTGCCACGGCTCGTCGGAGGCGCCGCCGGCATTGACCGACATCGGATCGAAGCCGCCGCCGATGCCGGCATTGGAGCAGAACAATTCGATCGGACCGAACTGCCGCTCGGTTTCCTCGATGACGTGGGCGATATCCTTTTCCTGCGCGACATCGCATTTGAATGCCGCGCCATCGACCATGGCAGCGACCGCCCGCGCATTGGCGGCGTCCATGTCCGCAACGACGACCTTGGCGGCGCCCGCTTTGTGAAAGGCCTCGCATAGCGCCCTTCCGATGCCGTTGGCGCCGCCCGTGACGACCACGACCTTGCCGGTCACCTGCATGCGACGTCTCCCCTTGTCTTGTATTGTCTTGTACCGCTTTATACCGCGCCGCTTATTCCGCGTCGCGGGTTCTGCTCAGCTCAACACGAGATCGAGCACCGCGGTATAATGGCATGCCGCGCCGGCCAAGACAAAGCCGTGCCAGATCGCATTCTGGAAGCGCAGCCGCCGCCAGGCGTGGAAGATCACGCCGAAGCTGTAGAGCAGGCCGCCCGCAAGGATGAAACCGAGCACCAGCGCAGGCAGCGCCTCGACCACGGGGCCATAGAGCATCACCCCGCTCCACCCCATCGCCAGATAGATGCCGACCGAGACGCGGTCGAACCGGCCGGGATAAAAAAGCTTCAGCACGATGCCGAGGAAGGCGACGCACCAGACGCCCGCGAGCAGCACCAGCGCGAACACGCTGTTCTTCAGCTCCAGGATGAACGGCGTATAGGTCGCCGCGATCAGGAGATAGATGGCCGAATGGTCGAAGCGCCGCAGCAGCCATTTCGCCGGCGACACCGGCCAGAGATTATAGGTCGCCGACAGCACCAGCATCGAGAGCAGGCCGGCGACATAGATCGAGACGCCGACGATGTCGGTCGCCGTCGCATAGACCGCCGTCAACACCACCAGCACCGTCGCGGCGATGAGGCCGGCGAGGACGCCGATCGCGTGGATGACACCGTCGGCGATCAGCTCGGCGCGATCGTAATCCCAGCCGATCACGTCGGCGGCGGCGTGGACGGAGGAAGATGCGAACTGTTTCAACTGGAAGACGGTCATGGCAATCCGACAAAGCTTGAGGCAATGCCTTCTTCTATGGGTCTTTCGGGACTGGCGCGTCGTTCAAACGGCTGATTTGCCGACAAAGGCGGTGGAAGTATGAAAGCTTGATTTTCTTCAGGCAGTTGCCACCTTTGTGATTAATCCGTTTTGCGTATCCCTCGCCCGAGCCCCCTCACGTTCATATGGCATTCAGTTTCCAGGATATGGTCGAGGAGGCGCGGCTGTCAGCCCGGGCGCTGATCGACTATGGCGAGCATTTCTTCAACCCGACCGTGCGGCTTGGTGTCACCGGTCTGTCGCGCGCCGGTAAGACCGTATTCATCACCGCGCTGATCCATGGGCTGACGCGCGGCGGGCGGTTTCCGGTGTTCGAGGCCTATGCCTCGGGCCGGATCGCGCGGGCGCATCTGGCGCCGCAGCCTGATGATGCCGTGCCGCGTTTTGCCTATGAGAACCATCTGCGCGCCCTGATCGAGGAACGGCGCTGGCCGAGCTCCACCGTCGACATCAGCGAGCTCAGGCTCGTCATCGACTACCAGCGCCCGAACGGCGCCGACCGCACCTTGACACTCGACATCGTCGACTATCCCGGCGAATGGCTGCTCGACCTGCCGCTGCTGCAGAAGAGCTACGAGCAATGGTCCGCGGAAAGCCTGGCGCTGTCGCGCGAGGCGCCGCGTGCGCATCTTGCCAGCGAATGGCACGCCCATCTCGCAACACTCAAGCCCGAGGCACGCGAGGACGAGCAGGCGACGCTCACGGCCGCAAAGCTCTTCACCAACTATTTGCGCGCCTGCCGCGACGAGCGTTTTGCCATGAGCCTGCTGCCGCCCGGCCGCTTCCTGATGCCGGGCAGTCTCGCGGACACGCCGGCACTGACCTTTGCGCCGCTCGACGTGCCCGCGGGCGGACAGGCGCCCGAGGGATCGCTGTGGGCAATGATGGTGCGCCGCTTCGAGGCCTACAAGGACGTCGTAGTGCGGCCGTTCTTCCGCGATCATTTTGCGCGGCTCGATCGCCAGATCGTGCTCGCCGATGCGCTCGCCGCATTCAACTCAGGCCCTGAGGCGCTGCACGATCTCGAAGCCGCACTCGCCGGCATTCTCGATTGCTTCAACATCGGCCGCAGCACGATTCTCTCCAGCCTGTTCCGGCCGCGCATCGACCGCATCCTGTTCGCGGCAACCAAAGCGGATCACCTGCATCATTCCAGCCACGACCGGCTCGAGGCCGTGCTGCGCCGCGCGGTCTCGCGTGCTGTCGCGCGTGCCGAAGATACCGGCGCGGCGATCGACGTCGTCGCGCTCGCTGCGGTGCGCGCCACGCGCGAGGCTCAGGTGGCGCATGGCCGCGACAAATTGCCGTCGATCCTGGGAACACCGGCCGCGGGCGAGAGCGCCAACGGCGAGCTCTTCGACGGCAACACGGAGGTTGCGACCTTTCCGGGCGATTTGCCGCTGGATCCCGAGCCGCTGTTCAACGGCGGGGACGCGTTTCGTGGCCTCTCCACAGAGGCAGCGGAGAAGAGCGATTTCCGCTTCCTGCGCTTCCGCCCGCCCAAGCTCGAACGCGAGGGAACGGACGAGCCCGCGCTGCCACATATCCGCCTCGACCGTGCCTTGCAGTTCCTGATCGGAGACAAGCTCGCATGAACGACCGATCGAAGCCACGGCGGCCGGCCACGTTCCGGCTCGACGATCCCGGCGTCGTCGTTACCGAAGCCGACGAGACCAGCCGCCTCGCCCGCGCCACCATCCAGATCACGCCGGAGCACGATCCTCAGGCGCTGCCGGTGCCGGTTCAAGCCGCGCTGCCGGCGCGGCGCGGCTTTCCCTGGGGCACGGTGTTCTGGTCGGGGCTTGCGGGATTGACGCTGCTCGGCACCGGGCTCGGCGTGGTCCATCTGATCGAGGACCTGTTTGCGCGCAGCGAAACGCTCGGCTTCGTCGGGCTCGGGTTGGCGGTCGTCACCGCGCTTGCGCTGGCGGTGGTGATCGGGCGCGAGGCGTTTGGCCTCGCACGCCTCGCGACGATCGAGAAGCTGCATGCGCGCGCAGCCGCGGTGCTGGCCAACGACGACCGCAAGGAAAGCCGCGTCATCGTGCAGGACCTCCTGAAGATCGCACACCAGAACCCGCAGCTCGCGCGCGCCCGCGCCACGCTCGAGAGCCACGCCGGCGAGATCATCGACGGCGCGGACATGATCCGCCTCGCCGAGCGCGAGTTGATGTCCCCGCTGGATGTCGAGGCGCGGCGACTGGTGTCGTCAGCGGCGCAAAAGGTCTCGATCGTCACCGCGGTCTCACCGCGGGCCGCGATCGACGTGCTGTTCGTGTTCGTGGCCGCGCTGCGCCTGATCCGCCAGCTTGCTTTTCTCTATGGCGGCCGGCCCGGCGCGCTCGGCATGATCCGCCTGCTCCGCCACGTCATCGCGCATCTTGCCATCACCGGCGGCATGGCCGCGAGCGACAGCCTGGTGCAGCAGATGCTCGGCCACGGCATTGCGGCGAAGCTGTCGCAGCGATTGGGCGAAGGCGTGCTGAACGGGCTGCTGACGGCGCGGCTGGGCCTCGCCGCGATCGACGTGACGAGGCCGCTGCCGTTCGCCGCGCTGCCGCCGCCGAAACTGTCGGATCTGGCGACGGATCTGCTGCGGAAGAAGGACGACGAGGAGTAGCGGCGCTTGCTTACCCTCCCCTGGAGGGGGAGGGTCGCTACGCATGGAGCGTAGCGCAATGCGTAGCGGGGTGGGGTGACGGTCTCTCCACCTCGAACACTGCCCGCGTGGAGAGATCACCCCACCCCGCTCGCGCTACGCGCGATCGACCCTCCCCCTCCAGGGGAGGGTAAGAGAAGGCGCCGAGGCGCGCTCCCGCTTTTCGAATTCCCCCGCCAGCACCCGCCACCAAAACAGCGGCGAGTCCTTCGGCGGCGAGAGCTCCGGGGTCCAGCCGGTGAGCTTTTCAATCACGTAGGTGTCCGTCAGCACGCCGCGCCAGCGGCGCTCGACTTCGCCGAGCGGCTCGCGCTTGGCCGGGATATTCTCCCACTGCGATGCGCGGTTGTCCGGCTCGCGCCCGACATAGATCCCCGCATGCCCCCTGATCTTGTCCATGCCGGGATCGCGGAAATCCTGGAAGCGGCCGCGCTCGTTGATCTCGATGACCGGCACGCGGCCCCGGAACAGCCAGCGCATCATGGCGTAGGTGCGGTAGTCCGTAGTCGCGATCCAGGTCGCGCCGGTTTCATCGAGGGCAGCCTGCGCGCGCGCCGCGACCTGCTCGTAGCCGGCTTCGGCGCCGATCGGATCGATCTTGCCGAGCAGATTCCAGGGCGCAGCGACGTAATAGAGGAACACGATGACGACGAAGGCGATGCCCGAGACGATCGCCGTCTTCACCCAGAACAGGCTCGACCGGATCATCCGCGCCGACCATTTTTCACGCGACAGCATGACGAGGTTCACGGCCGCAGCCGCAAAGCCCACTGGCCACATGAACATCGGCCAGGTGTCGCCGACCCGCAGCGTCAGCGATTTCACCAGGAAATAGACAAACGGCACCAGCACCGCGGTCGACAGCAGGATCGCGACCGGCTCGCGCGTGCGATAGCCGCGCCACGCGGTCATCACCAGGCCCGTCAGCACCACCGGCAGCATGACGAAACCGACGAGGCCGAATTGCAGGCCGATGTAGTCGCCGACCGTCCGCAGCGAGATGCCGTAATTTGTGGTGGCGCGCACGCCCTGGAAGCGGATCGAGGCCCAGTCGTGCTGAACGTTCCAGATCAGCACCGGCGAGAACACCGCGAGCGCGACCAGCACTGCGAGATAGGGATAAGGGCTGCGCAACCAGCGCCAGCGCCAGTCCGGCACCAGCAGAAAGGCGGCAACCGCCGGCGCGAACATGATCACGGTGAATTTCGACAGCATCGCGAGCCCGGCGAACAGGCCGGCCGCGAGCCACCAGCGGCCGTCGCCGCTTTGCGCCAGCCGCACCAGGGACCACACCATCGCCACGGCGAACGGGATCATGGCGACGTCGGGCGCGACCTTGGCCATCAGGAGGCCATAGTAGAGCGCGGCTTCCATCATGAGCACGACGACCACCATCGCACGTGCGTCACGCGTGAGGCGGCGGACGATGTCCGCGAGCAGCAGCTGCGTCACCAGCATCGCGACGATACCGCCGAAGCGCACCCCGAGCGGAGTGTCGCCGAAGATCGCGGTTCCGAAGCGGATCAGCCAGGCGATGCCGGGGGGATGATCGAGGAAGCTGAGCGCCGCCTCCTTCGACCAGGTCCAGTAATAGGCCTCATCCGTGCGCAGCTCGATCGCGGAGGCATAGACGATGCGAAGCACGGTCATTACCGCGATGATCAGCACGGCAACAAGGATGAGCCGGCGTTCGGCGCCGTCTGGCTTCTTGGAGATGTCGGGAGCGATCGTCACGGCCGCGCTTTTCCCCGACTTGGGAGGGGGAGTCAATGTAGGGCAAGCTCTCTCCCCGAGTCGTCCCGGCGAAGGCTGGGACGACAGCGGAAGGGAATTGGCTGGCACGGCGCGCAAGTGCGCGCCTTTGCCCACCCTACGGTTCTGTCACCTTGCCGCGCATGTGATCGGGCCAGCTGTCCGCGGGCGGAATTAAACGCTAGGCTGGCTGTTCTCCTCCATGAACTGATACAACCGAATCATGGCCACCGCTCCCGTCCACATGCCCGAACTCGTCCGCGCCACCAGCGTGCGGCAGGTGCGGCTCGTCTGCGGAATCATCCTGTTCTCTTATGTGGTCAGCCATTTCCTGAACCATGCGCTCGGCAACATCTCGGTCGACGCCATGGAGACCGGGGTCCACTACCACATGCTGTTCTGGCAGTTCCTGCCTGTCGCGATCGTGTTCTACACGGCGGCGCTGACCCATATGGGGCTCGGCGTCTACGCGCTGTACCAGCGTCGGCAGTTCCGCTGGAAGACGATCGAGCCGCTGCAGCTCGTGCTGGGGCTGAGCATCCCCGCCCTCGTCATGGCGCATGTGATCGGCGTGCGGCTGGGCCAGACGCTGTACGGACACCAGAAGCTCTACCCGCAAGAGCTCTATCTGTTCTTCATCGGCTCGCCCGGCCGGCTCTGGCAGATGACGATCCTGCTCCTGATCGCCTGGGTGCACGGCTGCATCGGCATCTATTTCTGGCTTCGGCTGAAGCCGTTCTTCACGCGCGCGGCGCCCTATCTACTCGCGGCCGCCGTGCTGATCCCGACCCTGTCGCTGCTTGGAATCTACCAGGGCGGCCGCAGCGTCGAGATCGACGCCGACGACGGGGAATGGCGTGCGCACAATCTCACGCGCCGCCAGCTCGGCTCGGTCGCCGAGGCCAATACGCTCGACCGCATCACCGGCGGCCTCACCGCCGGATATTTCGGTCTGCTGGGACTGGCGCTGGCGGCGCGCGGCGTACGGGCCTGGCGCGAGCGGCGCGGCGGCATGATTGCGCTGTCCTACGGCAACGGCAAGACCGTGCGCGTGCCAAAGGGCCTCTCCGTGCTGGAGGCGAGCCTGCGCCACAACGTGCCGCATGCCAGCGTCTGCGGCGGCCGCGCCCGCTGCTCGACCTGCCGCATCCGCATCATCGGCGACCATGGCGCCCTGCCCCAGCCGTCGCAGCGCGAGGCCTTCGTGCTGGCCCGTGTCGGCACCGCCGATCCGTCGATCCGGCTTGCGTGCCAGCTGCGTCCGGACTGCGACCTCTCCTTCTTCCAGCTCTTCACACCCCACACGCATGCGGCGGACGGGCACGCCTCGACGCCGGCCAGGATCGGCCAGGAGCGCTATCTCGTCAGCCTGTTCGTGGACATGCGCGGCTCGACGCAGCTTGCCGAGAAGCGGCTGCCGTTCGACACCGTCTTCATCGTCAACCGCTTCCTCGGCGCGGTCTCGCAGGCCGTGATCGCGAACGGCGGCCAGCCGAACCAGTTCGTCGGCGACGGCATGCTGGCGCTGTTCGGGCTCACAGCCGATCCGCAAGAGGCCTGCCGGCAGGCCCTGAAGGCAGCCGCCAGCCTCGCTGCGAACATCGACGAGTTGAACCAGCTCCTCAGCCACGATCTGCGCCAGCCGATCCGCTTCGGCATCGGCATTCACGGCGGCGAGGTCATCATCGGCGACATCGGCTATCGCGATCACATCGTGTTCACGGCCCTCGGCGACGCCGTGAATGTCGCCGCCCGCCTCCAGGACATGACCAAGACGCTCGCCTGCGAGGCGATCGTTTCCGAGGAAGTGCGCCGCACCGCCGGCCTTGCCGAGGATGCCCTGCCGCAGCAGGAGGTCGCGATCCGAGGCCGCGACGAGCCGATGGCGGTGCGCGTGGTCGCGGATGCGAGGGAGCTGGCGGGGCTTGTCGCCAGCGGCGATCGGGTCGCGGCATGATGCTCACCTCTCCCCGTAATGACGGGGCGAGGGAGCACAGCTTCGCTACGGCCGCAGCTCGCCCAATCTCATTACAAGCGTAACACCGGCTTGCTGCAACGCAGCGGCATGGGCTTGCTGCGAAAGCACGAATTGACTTCGTCTCGATCGTTGCGACAGATGAGCGCGGGATCGCGGTGATGACCGCTGATCCAACGAAAAAGCTCCGGGAGGAGACCAGATGTTCGATCGACGCGACCTGCTCAGAGGAGCCGGGCTTGCCGCGATTGCGGCCACACTGAATTCCACCAAAGCGCTGGCCCTCGACACCGTCACCCTGCCCTTCGCCAATGGCGAACGGCCGCTGGTGAAATATCCGCAGAAGCGGCCGATGATCGGCCTCACCAGCCGACCGCCGCAACTCGAGACGCCGTTCGCGGTGTTCAATGACGGCCCGCTCACGCCGAACAACGCGTTCTTCGTGCGCTATCACCTCTCCGACCTGCCCTACAATCTCGACCCCGACAAGTTCACGCTGGAGGTCAAGGGCAAGGTCGACAAGCCGCTGAAACTGTCGCTGAAGGACATCAAGAAGATGAAGGCGACGGAGATCGTCGCCGTCAACCAGTGCTCCGGCAACAGCCGCGGCTTCTTCGAGCCGCGTGTCGCCGGCGGCCAGCTCGCCAACGGCGCGATGGGCTGCGCTCGCTGGCGCGGCGTACCGCTGAAGACCGTACTGGAGATGGCGGGCGTGCAGAGCGGCGCCAAGCAGGTCACCTTCAATGGCATGGATGGCCCGGTCAGCGACAAGACGCCCGATTTCATCAAGGCGCTCGATCTCGATCACGCCACCGATGGCGAGGTGATGCTGGCCTATGGCATGAACGGCGAGGACCTGCCGTTCCTCAACGGCTTTCCGCTGCGCCTGGTCGTGCCCGGTTATTACGGCACCTACTGGGTCAAGCACCTCAACGAGATCACCGTCATCGACAGCGTCTATGACGGCTTCTGGATGAAGTCGGCCTATCGCATTCCCGATACGCCGAACAATGCGATCGAGCCGGGCACCGCGCCGAAGGCGACGATCCCGATCAACCGCTTCACCATCCGCTCCTTCATCACCAGCGTGCCTGATGGTGCGAAGCTGAAGGCGGGAGCGGTGACCCTGCGCGGCATCGCCTTCGACGGCGGCAAGGGCATCAAGAACGTCGAGGTCTCCACCGACGGCGGCAAGACCTGGGCGAGCGCGAAGCTCGGCAAGGATCTCGGCAAATACGCGTTCCGCGAATGGAAGCTGCCGGTGAAGCTCGCGGCCGGCACCGTTGAGCTCAAGGTCCGCGCCACCGGCAATGGCGGCGAGACCCAGCCGGATACGCCGCGCTGGAACCCGGCGGGTTATCTACGCAATGTCGTCGAAACCGTCCGCGTCAGCGTGGCCTGAGGGGGAGAATGATCATGCAGCGCACCGTTCTCCTTACCGTCTTGCTGGCCCTCGCCGCCGCGGTGGGCTCGGCGCTCGCAGCGCCGGTCAACTACAAGACCCCCGACGAGGTCGCCGCCTTCAAGCCCGGCCCCAATCTCGAGGTGGTGCAGGGCAATTGCACCGCCTGCCACTCGTCCGACTACATCAACACCCAGCCACCGATGAAGGACAAGAAGGCCTTCTGGCAGGCCGAGGTGACCAAGATGATCAAGGTCTACGGCGCCCCGATCGACGACGCCGACGTCGGCAAGATCGTCGACTATCTAGCCGCGACTTACTGACGGAGGACTCGCGGCGTGCGGGCCATTTGACCGCGAAACGGGCAAAACCGGCAAAAACGCCGCGAAGTTGAGCGGAATTCGGCAAAAGGCTGATGTGGTTTGAGCTACCAAGCCTGCCACATTCCGCGTATCCTGTTAGGACCGAACCGGCCGGTTGGCGGGGACTGGCGGTTCGAGATCTCGGAGGAAGACCCGCGGAGAAGTCGTGATGGCTAAAGGTACGGTCAAGTGGTTCAACCCGACGAAGGGTTATGGATTTATCCAGCCTGCGTCGGGGGGCAAGGATGTGTTCGTGCATATCTCGGCAGTCCAGAAAGCCGGTCTGTCCACCCTCAACGAGGGACAGACGGTGGAATACGAAGAGATCGCAAACCGGGGCAAGACCTCCGCAGAAAACCTCAAAGTATAAGCCCGCCAGCGTTTGCTGCCTCCCGGATCAATCCGGGAGCCGGGCCAAAAAAATTTTAGAAGACGGCCAGTGCATTCGACGACAGGCGTTGCGATTGCACACGGAGAGCTATTTTTCCTTGGCAGACCGCTTGTTCAACGCCACAGCAATGACAATCGCGACGGCACTTCGCTAACCCACCGGCAACGGTGCGTCGCGCTTGATCTCCTCCATCACTGCATAGGTCCGCGTCTCGCGCACGCCCGGCATCGACAGCAGGGTCTCGCCGAGGAAGCGTCGATACGCCGTCATGTCCGCTAGCCGCGCCTTCACAAGGTAGTCGAAGCCGCCGGCAACCATGTGACACTCCAGCACTTCAGGCGCGAGCTTCACCGCGCGCGCAAAGCGCTCGAAATTGTCCGGCGTGGTCTTGTCGAGCAGCACCTCGACGAACACCAGGAGACCGAGGCCGAGCCGGTGCGGATTGAGCCTGGCGCCATAGCCTTCGACAAAGCCTTCGCGCTGCAGCCGCTTCAGGCGCTCGCCGATCGAGGTCGGCGACAGGCCGATGCGCTCGGCGAGCTCGACATTGGCGATTCGTCCGTCTTCCTGCAAAATCGAGAGGATTTTCCGGTCGATTCGATCGAGTTCCATATTTTATCTGGCCTGTCCGTCACCTATCTTCATTTTCTAAGGCAAACTGGCTAATTTGTCTATCGAACTACTGTCATGCGGGCTTTATCCTGAGTTTCAGCCACAGGACACGCCATGCCGAACATTCCGCCGCCCTTCGCCGCCCCCTATGCCCCTGACGATGCCGAGATTGCCGCGCGCCTCCTGCCGGCCTCGCATCTCGGCCCGCTGCAGGAGGCGCGGATCGACCGCACCGCGACGCGGCTGATCGAGGCGATCCGCAAGCGCGACGACCGCCTCGGCGGCGTCGAGGACATGCTGCGGGAGTTCGCGCTCTCGACCAAGGAGGGGCTCGCGCTGATGGTGCTGGCGGAGGCGCTGCTGCGCGTGCCGGACGCGCGCACCGCCGACCAGTTCATCGAGGACAAGCTCGGCGAGGGCGACTTCATCCACCACGAGACCAAGTCGACCGCATTCCTGGTCAACGCGTCGGCCTGGGCGCTTGGCCTGTCGGCGCGGGTGATCCAACCCGGCGAGACGCCCGACGGCACCATCGGCCGTCTGGTGAAGCGGCTCGGCGCGCCGGCGGTGCGCACCGCGACGCGCCAGGCGATGCGGCTGATGGGCAATCATTTCGTGCTGGGCGAGACCATCGAGCAGGCGCTGGAGCGGGGCAAGCCGCGCTCGGGTCAGAAGCCGCGCTATTCCTTCGACATGCTCGGCGAAGGCGCGCGCACGGCGGCCGACGCCAGGCGCTATTTCGACGCCTACGCCAGCGCGATCGAGACGATCGGCAAGGCGGCCGGCGAGCGGCCCCTGCCCGACCGGCCCGGCATCTCCGTCAAACTCTCGGCGCTGCATCCGCGCTTCGAGGCGATCAGCCGCGACCGCGTGATGCGCGAATTGGTGCCGCAATTGCTGGACCTCGCGCAGCGCGCCAAGGCCCACGACCTCAACTTCACCGTCGATGCCGAAGAGGCCGACCGGCTGGAGCTGTCGCTCGACGTGATCGCGGCGACGCTCGCCGATCCCTCGCTGGCCGGCTGGGACGGCTTCGGCCTCGCGATCCAGGCCTATCAGAAGCGCGCAAGCGCTGTGATCGACTATGTCGATGCGCTGGCCCGCGCGCATGACCGCAAGCTGATGGTGCGGCTGGTCAAGGGCGCCTATTGGGACACCGAGATCAAGCGCGCGCAGGAGCGCGGGCTCGACGGCTATCCCGTGTTCACCCGCAAGGCGATGACGGATCTGAACTACGTCGCCTGCGCGACGAAGCTTCTGGCCTTGCGGCCGCGCATCTTCCCGCAGTTCGCCACCCACAACGCGCTGACGGTCGCGACCGTGCTGGAGCTCGCAGCTGATAGCGGCGGCTTCGAATTCCAGCGCCTGCACGGCATGGGCGAAGCACTCTACGAGCAGCTCGCCAAGGACCACCCCGATATCGCCTACCGCACCTATGCGCCGGTCGGCAGCCATCGCGATTTGCTGGCCTATCTGGTGCGGCGGCTTTTGGAGAACGGCGCGAACTCGTCCTTCGTGGCGCAGGCCGCCGATTACCGCGTGCCGGTGCCGGCGCTGCTGCAGCGGCCGGTTGATGCCATCGTCCGGCCGCAAGCGGCCGCGCATCCCAGGATTCCGTTGCCGGGTGATCTGTTCGCGCCCGAGCGGCGCAATTCGCGCGGCGTCGAGTTCGGCGCGCGTGCCGCGCTCGATCAGTTGCTGACGAGCGTCGAGGCCGAGGCGGCCGATCTCAAGCCGATCGCTGACGCCACGCCGGAGCAAGCCAATGCGGCGGTCGCCGCCGCACGCGCCGGCTTTGTCGCGTGGAGCCGGACGCCGGCGGGCGTGCGCGCGGCGTCGCTGGAGCAGGCCGCGCATCTGCTCGAGGGCCGCAGCGCCCATTTCATCGCGCTGTTGCAGCGCGAGGGCGGCAAGACGCTCGACGACGCGCTGTCGGAGCTGCGCGAGGCCGCCGACTTCTGCCGCTATTATGCCGCGCAGGGCCGAAGGCAGTTTGGCGTCGAGGCCGCCATGCCGGGGCCGACCGGCGAGAGCAACGCGCTTGGCCTGCGCGGCCGCGGCGTCTTCGTCGCGATCTCGCCCTGGAATTTTCCGCTCGCGATTTTCCTGGGACAGGTCTCGGCCGCGCTGATGGCCGGCAATAGCGTCGTGGCAAAGCCCGCCGAGCAGACGCCGCGCATCGCGCGCGAGGCGGTCGCCCTGCTGCACGAAGCCGGCATCCCCAGGAGCGCTCTGCATCTCGTCACCGGCGACGGCCGCATCGGCGCTGCGCTGACCGCACACCAGGACATCGCCGGTGTCGTCTTCACCGGCTCGACCGAGGTCGCCCGCAGCATCAACCGGGCGCTCGCGGGCAAGGACGGGCCGATCGTGCCGCTGGTCGCGGAGACCGGCGGCATCAATGCCATGATCGCGGATGCGACCGCCCTGCCCGAGCAGGTCGCCGACGATGTCGTGACCTCCGCGTTCCGCTCCGCCGGCCAGCGCTGCTCGGCGCTGCGGCTCCTGTTCGTGCAGGAGGACGTTGCCGACCGCATGATCGAGATGATCGCGGGCGCGGCGCGCGAATTGAAGATCGGCGATCCCGCGGATGTCGCAACCCATGTCGGGCCGGTGATCGACCAGGAGGCCAAGAAGCGGCTCGATGCGCATATCGCACGGATGAAGACCGAGGCGCGACTGCATTTTGCCGGCTCCGCGCCCGATGGCTGCTTCGTCGCCCCGCACATTTTCGAGCTCGGGGAGACCGGCCAGCTCACCGAGGAGGTGTTCGGCCCGATCCTGCATGTCGTGCGCTATCGTGCCGAGAACCTCGAACGCGTGCTGCAGGCAATCGAGCGCACCGGCTACGGCCTCACGCTCGGCGTCCATTCCCGCATCGACGACACCATCGAAGCCATCATCGAGCGCGTCCGGGTCGGCAACATCTATGTCAACCGCAACATGATCGGCGCCGTGGTCGGCGTACAGCCGTTCGGCGGCACCGGCCTGTCCGGAACCGGCCCCAAGGCCGGCGGCCCGCACTATCTCGCGCGCTTTGCGACCGAGCAGACCGTGACGATCAACACCGCGGCAGCCGGTGGCAATGCTGCCCTGCTGGCGGGTGAAGAGTGAGGGGCGCTGCTGGGTTCTGGTTCTCAATGCGCAACCAGTTCCGTCATCCTGAGGTGCCGGAGCGCAGCGGAGGCCTCGAAGGATGAACGGCCCGGATGTAGCCGGGCCGTCGCCCTTCGAGGGCCGCTGAAGAAGCGGCCACCTCAGGGTGACGGGGAGAAATTCAAGCCCGCGGCAACTACACTGCAACGAGCCCTGCGCCGGGCGCCGTTGCATCCCGGCAAAACATCGGTCTAATGCTCCATGACTTGGCCCGCGCCAATTCCAGCGCGCGGGAAACAACAAGAGCGAGGGAGCAACGCCGCGATGGACAAGGGCATTTTTGCGGGGCTGAAGGTTCTGGACTGCGCGAGCTTCATCGCAGCGCCCGCGGCCGCGACCGTGCTATCGGATTTCGGCGCGGACGTCATCAAGATCGAGCCGCCCGGCGCCGGGGATCCCTACCGCAACCTGCCCAACCTGCCGGGCTATCCGACCGGCGAGCACAATTTCGCCTGGCTGCTGGAGGCGCGCAACAAGAAGAGCATCGCGCTCGACCTCGCCAAGCCCGAGGCGCAGGCCGTGCTCTACAAGCTGGTGGAAGAGGCCGACGTCTTCATCACCAACATGCCGCCACCGGTGCGCGCCAAGCTCGGCATCACCTATGACCATCTCGCCCATCTCAACGACCGGCTGATCTACGCCTCCTTCACCGGCTATGGCGAGAAGGGCGAGGAAGCCAACAAGCCCGGCTTCGACAGCAACGCCTATTGGGCACGCTCCGGCCTGATGGACCTTGTCCGCGCCGACATCGACACCACGCCGGCCCGCTCGGTCGCCGGCATGGGCGACCACCCCTGCGCCATGGCGCTGTACAGCGCGATCGTCACGGCGCTGTATCAGCGCGAGAAGACCGGCAAGGGCTCGCACGTCGCCTCCAATCTGATGGCGAACGGGGTGTGGGCTGCGAGCGTGCTGGCGCAGGCAAAGCTCTGCGGTGCCAAGTTCGGCGAGCGGCGGCCGCGCGAGCGCGCGCTGAACGCGGTCGCCAACCACTACCAGTGCAAGGACGGCCGCTGGCTGATCCTGTCGCTGCTGAACGAGGAGAAGCAGTTTCCGACGCTGGCCAAGTGCCTCGGGCGCGAAGACCTGATCAATGATCCCCGCTTCGCCACCAAGGCCGATCGCCACGCCCGCTCGGTCGAGTTGATCAGGATTTTGGACGAGACCTTCGCCACAAAGGATCTCGCCGAATGGCGCAAGATCCTCGACGGCAACGGCCTCGTGTTCG
The DNA here is from genome assembly GCF_018130825.1 of Bradyrhizobium liaoningense. Taxonomy (GTDB): domain Bacteria; phylum Pseudomonadota; class Alphaproteobacteria; order Rhizobiales; family Xanthobacteraceae; genus Bradyrhizobium; species Bradyrhizobium liaoningense_B. The sequence goes on from NZ_JAFCJS010000004.1 coordinate 16,817, forward strand.
GCGTCGTCGCCATTCTGGACGACATCCCGAACGACAAGCAGATGCTCGACAACGAAGTGCTGGTGCCGTTCGAGAACGACACCATGCTCACCATCAACAGCCCGATCTGGGTCGACGGCGCAAAAAAGGTCCAGCCACGCAAGCCGCCCGCCGTGGGCGAGCACAGTGACGAGATTTTGCGCGGGGCGGGATACGACGAAGCGGAGATCAAGCAGCTGCGGGGTTCGGGGGCGGTGGGGTAAGGGGGCGCGCGCACGTCTCACGCAGTGTCGTCCCGGCCTAGTGCGCAATTGCGCACGGGGGCCGGGACCTATAACCACCGAATGTGGTTTAGCGAAAACTCGGAGTTACTAGCTTACGCGACAACTCCCTCTCTGGGATATGGGTCCCGGCCTTCGCCGGGACGACGGTGAGGAGATAGCTCGCACGCGCGAACGCATTGCTGGATTGCTTGGCTGCGCTCGCAATGACGATGCGGGACGATGTAGCTTCCTCAACAACATTCTGCATTGCCGCGAGGTCCCATGCCCCTCTACCGCCTGCACTACTTCCCGGAATCCGGCAACAGCTACAAGCTGGCGCTGATGCTGACGCTTTGCGGCGAGACGTTCGAGCCTGTGTGGACCGACTTTGGCGGCGGCGTCACGCGCACTCCGGAGTGGCGCAAGGCCGTCAACGAGATGGGTGAGATTCCCGTGCTCGAAGTGGACGGCGTGAAGATGACGCAGACTGCGCCGCTTCTACTCAAGCTTGCCGAGCAGTACGGACGCTTCGGCGCCGAGACCGAGGACGAGAAGTTCGAGCTGCTGCGCTGGCTGTTCTGGGACAACCACAAGCTCACCGGCTACATGGCGACCTACCGCTTCATGCGGGCTTTCACCGAGAAAAATGATCCGCAGGTGCTGAAGCATTTCCGCCGGCGGCTCGACGATTTTCTCGGCATTCTCGACGGACATCTCCAGCACAACGCCTTCGCGATCGGCGCGAAGCCGACGGTCGCCGATATCTCGATGATGGCCTATTTGCACTATCCCAGCGACGAGCACGGCTTTGATTTCGCGCAGAGCCATCCCGCGATCCACGCCTGGCTCGGCCGCATGGCCGCGCTGCCCGGCTGGAAGCCGGCCTATGAGCTGCTGCCCGGCAAGCGGATGACGAATTACGCGAAGTGAGAGCTTCGATCACCTCAGCGCCAGCCAGCCGAGCGTGAACAGGATCCCGCCGATGATGACGGCCATCGCGACGGCCCAGATGCTGACGCGGACGCTGCCGGTAACCTGCTTGGCTTCCTCATTGCGCGCGATCTCGCGATTGCGCTCCTTGTTGGCTTCGCTCGTATCCGTCATGGGTCATCCAAATCGCTGTTATGGCTAACGCGTCTTGATGAAGCACATGCCGATGCGGCGCGAGGCCGCGGCAGCCTGACAGGTCAAGCCTGTAGCACAGCTCCATGACGTAAAACTCTCATCCCGCGTTCCCGATCCCGCATTTTGCAGGGAACAATGCGCGCCCCAGCCGTCCTGATATTCGGTGCCGGCGAGCTCCGCGCTGCCGCGGGTCTGCGGCCGGCTGGCAAATCCGCGCGAGAAATCAGGGCGTTTGCCCGCGGCGAACGCGGTCAGGATGTCGCGGCGTCGTACCTGGTCGCCGACAAAATGCGGCGAGGCCGGCACGATGGATGAATTGGACGGCTTGTCGGCGAGCCAGTCGACGCCCGGGAAATGGAAGCCGCCGATGCCGCGGGTCTGGTGGCAGCCGGCGCAGGTGACGTCGTTGAGCCGGCGCTGGAAACCCGCGACGGAACGGACGTTCTGCAGGTCCCCGCGCGCGGCAGCCTGCTTCAATGCACCGACCACGTCGCTGTCGGTGAAGACGGGATTGTCCTTGCCCTCCCCTTTTCCTTCCCCTTGCATCATGCCGAACTCCGGCTGCAACGCCGAAGCATCGAGACCCGCCGGCGTCGGCACCACCGCGGCCCTGGCCAAAAATCTCTCGGGGATCAGCACCGTACCGCGGTCGAACTCGCGAAGATTTTCCGGCGCGAGCAGCCACGCCTTGAAATCGCGCCGGAGATCATTGTCCGCAAGGATCCGGTCGCGGTCGATCTGGTTCTCCAGCGTCGATTCCTCGAACGTCCTGGCGGCGGCGTTGTACTTGAACACCTTCAGCAGGTAGTCGGAGCGGAAATCGTGCAGCGCCGATTTCGGTGCGATCGAGACCTGGATGTTGGTCTCGATGCGGTCGAGCATGGCATCGTGAGGATAGAAGCCGCCGCCGATCAGCCCCTGCCAGTCGCCATTGTCGAGCCAGCGCCGCGCGACCTCGGCGCAGCTAACCGGCTTGCCGCTCGCATCCGTCTGGCGCGCATCGCGCGCCTTCATCACCAGGTTGAACGTCATCGGCAGACGCGTCGCCGTCTTGGTCCCGTCCGGCCCGGCGTCGAAACGCGTCAGCCGATAGATCAAGCGGATCTCGCCGCAGGACTCCTCCGACACATAGGCGCGATCCATGCGGTTGACGATGCCGGCCAGGACGAAGCGCGTGTTGGAGGATTTCAGCACGGCCCGATCGAACAGCTGCACGTCAAAACCTTCGCCGACGCCGATGGTCTCGGTCGGATAGGCCGCCTTCTGCTGCGCGACATAGCGCTCGAACTCCGCATCGATCGCGGGCGGGATGTCCTCGAGCTGCGGCAGCCAGGAGAACAGCAGATCGGTCGTCAGCGGAAAGTTCGCGTTGCGCTCCGGCCAGAGCAGGCGCGAAATCGTCAACACATCGTGTTCGTCGAGCTTGCGCAGGAGACCGGGATCGGTGATCGCGGTGCCGCGCGCCAGCTGTGCGTTCTCAGCCGCCGAGAGCGACATGACGCCGCCGAACAACACGACGACAGCAATTAGAATTCGTAACGCGCGGCTCATGCCTGAGGTAACACCGCGCGGGCAGGCCTATTCAAGCAAAAAGGCGCTTCACAGGGAGGTGAAGCGCCTCTTCGAAAGTCGAATATCGAACGCTCAGCGCGCGACGATCAGGCCCTTGCTGGTGACGACAACCCAGCGGCCGTCCTGGCGGCGGATCGCATCGACGCGGCCGACGCCGGGGATCGGGTCGCCGGCATAGACCTCATAGAGGCCGTCGCGGCCCTCGATCAGCGCGCCGCCATTGGCGACGTCGCGCAGCCTCCAGCCTTCGAGCGTCGGCAGGCGGCCGACCTCGGTCTTGGGTACGGCGGGTACGGGTGCCGGTGCGGCAGCCGCGGTCGCAACCTGGGCCGGCGCGATCGACCCGGTGGTCTCCTTGGGCGCCGCGGCGGCGGCCTGAGCGGGAGCCGCAGGCGGCGTGGCGCGGAGCTTGTCGACGGTCTCGGACAGCTTTGCCAGCTTCGCCATCGGCTCGGCCTGCGCCTTCTCGAGCTTGTCGAGACGGTCATTGGCCCGATTGAACTGGCTGAGCCCGGTCTTGGAGCTGTGCTCGACATTCGCCTTGAGCGCGACGAGGTCGGCGTCGATCCGCGCGACGGAGGCATCCAGCGCGCTGGTGTCGGCGACCTGCACCGGCGCGGCCGCCGGGGCGGCGAAATGCATCATCCCTGCGGTCGCGAGCGCGCCGCTGATTGCGCCGACGCCGGCCGCGATTGCCACCACCGCGGCCATGGCGGACAGGCGACGCTTGCTGCCGGTCTCGCGCGGCTCGTCCGCCTTCACATGCGGGGCGAACTCCTCGCGCTCCCAGGCGCGGTCGGCGGGCGGCATGACGATGAGCTTGCCGGGCTTCGGCGCGGGCTTGATTTCGGGCTTGGCTTCAGCCTTGACCTCGGACTTGACGTCGCTCTTGGCTTCGAATTTCGGCACCTCGATCCGCGGCGGCTCGACCTTCGGAGCATCCGCCTTCACCGGATCGGGCTTGGGCGGCGCTTCATGGTCGGGGGCGATCGAGGGGGCGTCGGTACCGGCGGCAACCTCGACGACCTGCGGCGCTGCGGCGTCGACAGCACCGGAATCCTGGGCGGCCTGCTCAGCCATTGGTTCGCTCACGGCTCAAATACTCCAGTCTGGATTGACTTTTTGGTAACTTTCATTGCTTGCGAAATCCTTACCTTCGGACCCGCTTACCGAAATTTTAGGAACTCATCCGGGGCCGAATTTGGCCGGGAACATGGAACCGGTGTGGCGGGCGTCAAACAATTTGTAACCGGGGCAAGATGAACGGCCGCGCAACGGTCAACGCATGGTGCAAATCCCACCCCGTCATCCTGAGGCGCGAGCCATGGGGCGCAACGCGCCGCATGGAGAGCCTCGAAGGATGAACGGCCGGGCTGCAGCCGGGCCGTCGCCCTTCGAGGCTCACTGCGTTCGCGCCTCAGGGTGACGGTGAGAGAGTTGGCCGCGCGGCGTCTACTTCGGTCACATCACCAGCGGCGCATCCGGCAGCTCGTTCGCATGCGGTCCGCCCGGCGGAAAATGCTTTGCCAGCTCCTGCGATACCGCCGCAATTCCGCTGATCACGCCGCGCTCGAACTGGCCCGACCTGAACTCGGACTCCATGGCGCGGCAGATGGTCTCCCAGCCCGCCGCGCCGACCTTCGCGTCGATGCCGCGGTCGGCGATGATCTCGACGTCGCGGTCGGCGAGCAGGAGATAGATCAGGACGCCGTTGTTGTGCGCGGTGTCCCAGATGCGCAAATGCGAAAACAGGTCGAGCGCGCGCTCGCGGGCCGGCTGGTTGCGGAACAGGGGACGGCCGTCGAGCGCGCCCTCGACCACGAAGCGGACCTGGCCGGAATGGGTGGTCTCGCCCTGCCGGATCGCCTGCTCGATGCGGTCGAGCGCGGCTTGCGGGAAGATCTGCTTTGCCCGCCAATGGTGGTGCACGAGATGTCTGGCAATGCGCTTGATGCTCATGACCGCTACCAGCTCCCCGAGGCGCCGCCGCCGCCGAAACTGCCACCGCCACCGCTGAAGCCGCCGCTGTCGCTTGACGATGATCCGCTGCTCCAGCCGCCGGACGAGGAGCCGCTCGACCAGGAACCGCCGCGGGAGCGGCCTGTGCCCGGCGTCATCGCCGAAAACAGATCGGCGACAAATCCGATGATGAAGCCGAGAGCACCGAGCGCGAGGGCGAGTGCGAAAGACCCGAGAATGATCCAGGTCAGCGCCGCGATGATGCCTCCGGTCACGACCGATCCGAGCAATCGTCCCAGCATGGCACGGAAGGCCCCGCCCACGCCGATGGAGGCGAACAGCGTCACGATGAAGAGCGGCGCGAGATCGTCCAGGCTGCCGAAATTCACGGTGGGAGAAGGAACCGGCAATGGCTCGCCGTCGATCACCCGCATCATGCGCTCGACGCCATCGCCGATGCCGCCGGCAAAATCGCCGCTCCTGAACTTGGGTGTGATGATCTCGTCGATGATGCGCCGCGAGGTGACGTCGGTCAGCGCGCCCTCGAGGCCGTAGCCGACCTCGATGCGCAGATGCCGGTCGTTCTTGGCGACGATGAGGATCGCACCGTCGTCGATCTTCTTGCGGCCGATCTTCCAGGCATCCGCAACGCGGATCGAGTACTGCTCGATGGTCTCGGGCTGCGTGGTCGGCACGATCAGCACGGCAATCTGGCTGCCCTTGCGCGTCTCGAAGTCGCGCAGCTTTTGCGTGAGCGTGGCGACGTCGCCGCTGGAGAGCGTGCCGGTCTGGTCGACGACGCGGCCGGTGAGCTGGGGGACGGCGACGTCGGCGAAGGCGGGGAACAACCAGCCAAGCAGCAGCGCGAGTACGACAAGCGCTCGCCGCAACATCTCTGTCATCGCCCGGCTCGACCGGGCGATCCAGTATTCCAGAGACGCCGGCGGACTACGGAGAAGCCGCGGCGTACTGGATTCCCCGCTTTCGCGGGGAATGACAGCGGTGGGCGTGGCGCGCATGGGAAGCTAACGCGCGCTTACTTCGACGGCGCCGGGTTGAAATCCACCTTCGGCGCGATCGATATCTCCTTCTCGTTCTCGACCGAGAAGTTCGGCTTCTCCTTGTAGCCGAACGTCATCGCGGTGAGGTTGGTCGGGAACGAGCGGATGGTGACGTTATAGTCCTGCACCGCCTTGATGTAGCGGTTGCGTGCCACCGTGATGCGGTTCTCGGTACCTTCGAGCTGCGACATCAGGTCCTTGAACAGCGCATCCGACTTCAGCTGCGGGTAGTTCTCGGTGACGACCAGGAGGCGCGAGAGCGCGCTGGAGAGCTCGCCCTGCGCCGCCTGGAATTTCTGGAACGCGGCGGGATCGTTCAGCACCTCCGGCGTCGCCTGGATGCTGCCGACCTTGGCGCGGGCATTGGTGACGCCGAGCAGCACGTCCTTCTCCTGCTGGGCAAAGCCCTTCACCGAATTGACGAGGTTGGGCACGAGATCGGCGCGGCGCTGATACTGGTTCACGACCTCGGACCAGTTGGCCTTGATCTGCTCGTCCCCGCTCTGGATCGCGTTGTAGCCGCAATTGGTCAGACTCAGCGAAGCCAGCGCCGCCAGCACGGTCAGGATCTTGCGCATCAAATTTCTCCCGGTGGAATCCGGCGCAAACTACCAGATTGAGCGCGCGAGACGCCAGACCTCTTGGAGACGCGAAAGGTAGCCGACTGACGCAAGCCCCTTGCCTATCACCGGCCGACATTGTCAACTCGGACAAAATAACAACGTCAACGCCAAGGGAACGCCAAGGGGAACGCGATGAGCTCGTTCGAGACCATCCTCGTGGAGCGGCCGGAGCCGGCGATAATTCGGGTCGTGATGAACCGGCCCGAGGCGCGCAACGCACAAAACCTGCAGATGACCTACGAGCTCAACGCCGCCTTCGATGCGGCAGTGCAGGACGACGCGGTCAAAGTCATCATCCTCGCCGGCAACGGGCCGCATTTCTCATCCGGCCACGATCTGCGCCCCGGCGGGAAAAACACTGCGGGCACGGATTTCCCGCCGATCGGAAATTGGGGCGGCTTCGCCGAGCCCAATGCCCATGGCCGCTTCGCGCGCGAGCAGGAAATCTACCTCCAGATCACGCGGCGCTGGCGCAACCTCGCCAAGCCCACGATTGCCGAGGTGCACGGCAAGTGCATCGCCGGCGGATTGATGCTGGCCTGGGCCTGCGACCTCATCGTCGCCAGCGACGATGCGCAGTTCTGCGACCCTGTCGTCACCATGGGCGTCTGCGGCGTCGAATGGTTCGTGCATCCCTGGGAGCTCGGCCCGCGCAAGGCCAAGGAGTTCTTGTTCACGGCCGACAGCTGGAGCGCGCAGGAGGCGCAGCAGCTTGGCATGGTCAACCAGGTCGTGCCGCGCACGGAGCTGTCGGCGCGCGTGCTGGAGCTGGCGCGGCGGATCGCGTCAAAACCGTCCTTCGCATTGAAGCTGACCAAGGAGGCGGTGAACCGCTCGGTCGACGTGATGGGCCAGCCCGCCGCGATCGACCAGGCCTTTGCGCTGCATCAGCTCTGTCACGCCCATAATCTCCAGGAGTTCGGCATGATCGTCGATCCATCCGGCCTGCATCCCTCCGTGCGCAAGCCGCCGTCGGCCGCGGAGTAGATGCGATGGACCTCAATCTCAGCGACGAGCAACGGCTGCTGCGCGAGAGCGCGGAACGTTTCGCGGCCGAAAGTTACGATGCCGACCACCGCCGCAAGATGGCGAACGATCCGCTCGGATACAGCCCTGATGTCTGGAAACAGTTTGCCGAGCTCGGCTGGCTGGCGCTGCCGATTCCCGAAGAGTTCGGCGGGCTCGGCGCCGGCGCGGTCGAGATCGGCATCTTGATGGAAGCCTTTGGCCGCGGCCTGGTGTCCGAGCCTTACGTTGCGACCGTCGTTCTCGGAGCCGCACTGATCGACAGATGCGGCAGCACGGCGCAGAAGCAGGCGAGCCTGCCCAAGGTCGCCGACGGATCATTGAAGCTCGCGCTTGCGCACTCCGAGCGCGCGGCACGGTTCGATCTCGCCAAGGTCGCGACCACCGCCAACAAGACGGCGCAAGGCTGGCGCCTTGCCGGGAACAAGATTGCCGTGCTCGACGGGCATGCCGCCGACGAGATCATCGTCTCCGCGCTCATCCATGATCATCACGGCCCATCGGGGCGGATCGGTCTGTTCCTGGTGCCGGCGACGGCGCCGAGCCTTGTCATCAGCGACTATCCCCGCCTTGGCGGCGGGCGCGCCTGCAACATCGAACTATCGGACGTGCATCTGCCCGAAGACGCCCTGCTCGGCGACGGACATGACGCGCTGCCCGTGGTCGAATGGGCCATCGACCGCGCCATGGCGGCGCTTGGTGCGGAAGCCGTCGGCATCATGCAGACGCTGCTGGACACCACGCTGGAATACACCAAGATCCGGAAGCAGTTCGGCCGGCCGCTCTCCGCCAATCAGGTGATCCGTCATCGCCTCGCCGACATGGCGATGCAGGTCGACGAGTCGCGTTCGATGGCACTGCGGGCTGCGTTGAAGGTGGATGCTGCGCCGGTCGAACGGGCGCGCGCCGCATCGGGTGCGAAGGCGAAGATCGGCAAATGCGCGCGCTTCGTCGGCGAGCAGTCGATCCAGCTCCACGGCGGCATGGGCGTCACCGAGGAGCTCGAGGTCGGCGCCTATTTCAAGCGGCTGGTCGCCTTCGACACGCTGTTCGGCGGTAGCGCGCATCACTATGCCCGCCACGCGCAGCTCGGCCGCACGGCCTGACACAGGGAGCGCATCATGGACCTCACGTTCAATGCCGAGGAGCGCGCCTTCCAGAGCGAGGTGCGCGGCTTCATCGCCAAGAACCTCACCGACGAGATGAAGCGCGCGACCGCGCTGACGCCGTCGGTGTTCTCCGACCCTGACATCGGCATGGCCTGGCAGCGCGCCCTGCACAGACAGGGCTGGGGCGCGCCGGGCTGGCCGGTCGAATATGGCGGTCCGGACTGGACGCCGGCACAGCGCTGGATTTTCGAGACGGAGTCAGCACGTGCCGGCGTGCCCAATGTCAACGTGATGGGCGTGAAGATGGTCGGGCCCGTCATCATCGGCTTCGGCAGCCCTGAGCAGAAGAACTTTTATTTGCCGCGCATCCTCTCCGGGGAGGATTACTGGTGCCAGGGCTATTCCGAGCCGGGCTCCGGCTCTGACCTCGCCTCGCTGAAGACCCGCGCGGTGCGCGACGGCGACGACTACATCATCAACGGCACCAAGATCTGGACCACGCATGCCCATCACGCCAACCGCATGTTCGCGCTGGTGCGCACCAGCGACGGCGAGCGGCAGCAGGACGGCATCAGCTTCATCCTGATCGACATGAAGACGCCGGGCATCACGACGCGCCCCATCCTCACCATCGGCGGCGACCACGAGGTCAACCAGGTGTTTTTCGACGATGTCCGCGTGCCCGTGGCCAACCGTGTCGGCGAGGAAGGCAAGGGCTGGACCTACGGCAAATATCTGCTCGAGTTCGAGCGCGGCTCCGGCATCGCGTCAGCCAAGCTGCGCGAGGGGTTGAAGGCGATCGCGGATCTTGCCGAGTCGGATTTGACCGGGCGCGCCATCGACAGCCCTGACATCGCGACGCGCATCTCCGAGGTCGAGGTCGACATCGACGCGCTGGAGATGACCGAGCTGCGCGTGCTCTCGGCACTGCAGACCGGGCAGAATCCCGGCGCGGTGTCGTCGATCCTGAAGCTGCGCAATAGCGAGATCCGCCAGGCCGTGACGCGGCTCGGCGTCGATGTGATCGGCCACGACGCCCTCGCGGTCGAGCCGATGCGCCCGCTCTACAGGCTCAACCACGAGCCGGCGACGCCTGAGGACATGCTGACGGTGGTGCCGGAATATCTCAACGGCCGCGCCTACACGATCTTCGGCGGCACATCGGAGATCCAGCGCGACATCATCGCGAAGATGATGCTGGGGATTTGAGACCACCGCACACACCACACACGCGGTGTCGTCCCGGCGAAGGCCGGGACCCATACGCCGGGGAGAAGCTGTGAAGCGCGGCTGGTAACCACCAGCCTTCGCTAAACCGGCTTCGGTGGTTATGGGTCCCGGCCTTCGCCGGGACGACACTGAATTTGCCGCGGCGGCCGAGTGTGACTAACCCGCCTTCGCGTCCCTGATCGCCTGCCAGATCTTCTGCGGCGTCAGGGGCGTGTTCAGCTGGGTGATGCCGAGCTCGGCGAGCGCATCCATCACGCCGTTGGTGACGCAAGGAGGGCCGCCGATGGCGCCGGATTCGCCGCAGCCCTTGGCGCCGAGCGGGTTGGTGCGGCAGGGCGCGGTGTCGTCGAGCGTCACCACGATCGGCGGCACGTCGTCGGCGCGCGGGATGCAGTAATCCTGGTAGCTGGCGGTGAGGAGCTGCCCGTCCGGATCGTAGGAGACGCCTTCATACAGCGCCTGGCCGATGCCTTGCGCGACGCCGCCGTGGATCTGGCCGGTGACCAGCATCGGGTTGACGGCAACGCCGACGTCGTCGACGGTGGTGTAGCGCACGACCTTGGACACGCCGGTCTCGGGGTCGATCTCGACCTCGCAGATATGCGTGCCGTTCGGCCAGCTCGGTCCATCCACCTCGCCTTCGGAATCGACGCTGAGCTTGGCGCCGTTCTCCTTCTCGGCGAGATCGAACAGGCTGATGCGGCGGTCGGTGCCCACCACGGTGAGCATGCCGCCCTGATACTCGATGTCCTCGACCGAGGTCTCCAGCACGTTGGCCGCCTTCTCGCGCGCCTTCTGGATCAGGTCGTTGGAGGAGACCGCCACGGCCGTGCCGCCGACGAACAGCGAGCGCGAGCCGACGCTGCCGAAACCCATGGCCAGATCAGTATCGCCCTGGACGACGTCGATCTTGTCGAGGGGAATGCCGAGCGAGTCGGAGATCATCTGGGTGTAGGTGGTCTGCAGCCCCTGCCCCATCGCCATGGTGCCGGAATGCAGCACGACGCGCCCTTGCGAGGTCGCGTGCAGGCTGACCTTCTCGGTGTGCGCGCGGCCGCCGGTCCATTCGATGTAGGAGGTGAGGCCGCGGCCATAGAGCAGGCCCTTCTTCTTCGCCGCCTTCTTGCGCGCGGCAAAGCCGTCCCAGTCTGCGAGCTTGACGGCACGGTCGAGCATGTGGGCGAAGGCACCGGAATCGTAAACTTGCCCGGCTGCGTTGGTGTAGGGCAGCTGCGCCGGCTTGATGTAGTTCGCTTTGCGAATCGCGCGCGGGTCCATGCCGATCTTTCGCGCGGCGGCGTCGAAGAGACGCTCGACGATGAAGACCGCCTCGGGACGGCCGGCGCCGCGATAGGCACCGACGGGCGCGGTGTGGGTCATCACCGACTGCACCTCGAAATGCACCAGCGGCAGGTCGTAGACGCCGGTCTGCACGAACGGTCCGAGCACCAGCGGAATGATGTTGGCCGCACCCGACGAGTACGCCCCGGTGCAGCCGATCGACTTGACGCGATAGGCCAGCACCTTGCCCTTCTCATCCAGCGCGAAGGAGGCGGTCGAGGTCAGATCGCGGCCGTGGGTGCCGCCGACGAACTCGTCGGTGCGGTCGCCGCGCCAGCGGATCTTCTTGTTCAGCCTGGTCGCGGCATAGGCGACGATGCCGTCCTCGGGATAGAGATTGGTCTTCTGGCCGAAGCCGCCGCCGATGTCGCCGACCAGCACGCGCACGCTGTCCTTCGGACGCTTCAGCACGGCTTCCGCCAGCACGTCGCGTGTCGAGGCCGGCGTCTGCGACTGCACGTGCAGGAGGAGACGGCCGGACTTCTTGTCGATCTCGGCAATGGTCGAGCGCGGCTCCATCGCGGAGGGCACCAGGCGCTGGCTGACGAGACCGAGCTCGACGGTGTGCGCGGCCCTGGCGAAGGCCTCGTCGACCTTGGCGGCATCGCCGTAAGCCATCGCGCCGACGATGTTGTCGGGCGCCTCCGGCCACACCACGGGCGCACCGGGCTTCACCGCCTCGACCGGGTCGACCACCGCGGGCTGGACATCGTATTCCACCACAATCGCCTCGGCCGCGCTCTGCGCCTCGACGCGGGAGGCCGCCACCACGGCCGCGACCGCTTCACCGGCGTAGCGCACGACCTCGTGGGCGAGCAGGCGGCGCGGCGGCACCGTCATCGGCTTGCCGTCGGGGCGCTTGAAGATGCTCAAGGTCGGGATGGCGCCGACGTCGTCCTTGACGAGATCGGCACCGGTGTACACCGCGGTGACGCCCGGCATCGCGGCCGCGGCGCTGGTGTCGATCGAGACGATCTTCGCGTGCGCATGCGGCGAGCGCAGCACGTGCAACCACAGCGCGCCGTCTTCCGGCTTGTCGTCGATGAATTGCCCCTTCCCGGTCAGCAGCCGCTGGTCTTCCAAACGCTTGACGGGCTGGCCCGCTCCGAAACGCAAATTGCCGGGAAGAATGTTCATTCCGTGGGGTCCTCAGGGTCTTTTCGAAATTGCGGGCTGCCTTTTAGCGGATCGATCAGGGGCATGCCAGCCGCGGTTTTGGGCGGGATATGCACGGATTCGGCATGCCCGGGCGTATCGCAGATTCCGTAGGGTGGGCAAAGGCGCGCTCTTCGCGCGCCGTGCCCACCACTCTCAACAACGGGCAAATGGTGGGCACGCTACGCTTTGCCCACCCTACGGCACCGATCGTGTCGGGGATGACGGCTCGCTAATCAAGCTCCCGCAATGCCGCCTCCACGACCTTGCGCGCGTCGGCCGTCAGCGCGGCCTGTGGCGGGACGGGATCGCCGACGTCGTAGCCCTGGATCGCAAGGCCGGCCTTGATGCAGGCGGCGAGGTTGAAGCGGGCGAAGGCCTCGTTGATGCGCCAGAGCCGGCGCTGGAGCGCCATGGCCTCGTCCCAGCGGCCGGCCTTGCAGAGATCGTAGAGCTTAACGCTCTGGCGCGGGATGATGCAGGCCGGGCCGGCCATCCAGCCGAGCCCGCCGATCAGCATCACCGCGGCCGGGATATGGGCGGAGGCCGAGAACACGCGCAAGCCGTCGCCGCAGCGGTTCATGATCGAGAGCAGCCGGCCGGTATTGGTCGAGGCGTCCTTGATGTAGCCGATGCGCGGATGCTCGGCGAGGCGCGCGATGACGTCGAGCGTGAGATCGGAGCGCTGGAATTGCGGATTGGTGTAGATGACGACGGGAATGTCCACGGCATCCGCGATGGCGCGGAAATAGGATTCGACCTGGGCATCGGCGAGCGGGAAATACGCTTCCAGGATCGCGAGGATGCCGTCGGCGCCGAGTTTTTGATAGGCCCTCGCCTGCGCCACCGCATCCGCGGTCGACGTGGAGGCGACGCCGGCCACGACCGGCACGCGGCCCTTCGCGGCCTCGATCGTGGTCTGCACGACCGCGCTCCGCTGCGCGGCATTGAGATAGGCGAACTCGCCGGTCGAACCGAGCGGCGTCAGTCCATGTACGCCGGCGCCGATCAGGTCGTCGCAGAGCTTTGCGAGCACGTTCGTCCGCACCGTGCCGTCGGCATCGACGGGCGAGACGAGGTAGGGGAAGACGCCGTGGAATTCGGACATGTCGGGGGCTCCGGCAGGTGGCACCCCAGAGCTATTAGCAATGCCCGCCCCGGCGATCAAACCTTGAGCAAGCGTACCCGCGTGCCCCAGGGATCGATCGCCTCCACGCCGTTGCTGAGCGCCGTGACGTTCACACCGCCCTTGCGCAGACGCTCCTCCTGGGCTGCGAGAATGCCCTGCTTCTCCGTCACCAGCGAGAACCAGGCGAGGCCGGTCGTGGAATCGTCGCGCTGGCCGGCGCCCTGGCTCTGCCAGACATTCATGCCGAGGTGATGGTGATAGCGGCCCGACGACAGGAACGCCGCGCCGTTACGCTTGCGGGTCGGGTCGAGGCCGACGGTGCCGTGATAGAAGCTCTCGGCCTGCGCGAGATCGCCGACGCGCAGATGCATGTGGCCGACGCGCATTCCGTCCGGCGCCTTGGCGTAATCAGGCACGCGCGTATTGGTCAGCGACAGCAAATCGGGAATGTTGAGCTCGTCGGTCGCCATCTTCACGCTGCCCTCGCTCCACTGCCATTGCGAGGGATCGCGGTCGGCATAGACCTCGATGCCGTTGCCTTCGGGGTCGTCGAGATAGACGGATTCGCTGACGAGGTGATCGGCAAAGCCCGACAGCGGCACGCGATGCGAGGCCGCGTGGACCAGCCATCGCGCGAGGTCCTTCCGGGTCGGCATCAGGAAGGCGGTGTGATAGAGGCCGGCGGCGCTGCGCGATTCAATCGCGGCATCGGGACGGGCCTCCAGCACCAGCAGCGTGATGCCTGCCGTGCCGAGCCTCGCGCCGGTCGCCGAGCGCTCCATCACGGTGAGCCCGATCACGTCGCGGTAGTAGTCCGCGACCTTGTCGAGATTCTTGACCCGGAGCGTGACCATGCCGACCCGCATCGGCGTGCGGCTGGCATAGGTCGGGCCGCCGCCCTGCGGGTTGCCCTCGGCACGCGCCGCGGCTGCGGCCGCCATCGCGAGCGACGTCGCTCCGGCGAGTTGAAGCAGGGCGCGGCGGGTGAGGTCGATGGTCATCAGTCAGGGCTCGCTGAAATCCTTGAGGCCACAGGGCGCAATTTCGGGATTGCTACACGTTCCCGTGAGGCGCTCCCAATCACATGTTCGTCGGCCGTGGTGCTACGGAGGTCCACCCCTGCCGCCTGTTCTGGTCCTGGTTCTGGTCCTGGCCACCCGGCCAGTTTCGCAATCGCCCGCGGCATCCCAGATTGAGGACAACTTACAGGAGCCCGCCATGACCGACTTCAGTCCCCTGTCCTCACTGTCGTCCGCGCTCGCGGAATTGGTGGCGCGCACCGCGCCCTCCGTCGTCTCCGTGCATTCGCATCGCTCCCGCTCAACCGGTTTCGTCTGGAAGAGCGGCCTGATCGTCACCGCCGACGAGGCACTGGCCGACGAGGGCGAGGTCGAGATCGGCCTCGCCGATGGCAGCCGGGTCGCCGCCACGATCGCCGGCCGCGACCATACCACTGATATCGCGCTGCTTCGGGCTGATATCGCCGTTGCACCGGTCAAACTGGCCACCGCGGTCCCAGCGCTCGGCGCATTGTCGATCGTGGTCGCCACCCATCGCGAGACGCCGAGCGCCGCGCTCGGAATGGTGTCGGCGTCCGGCAAGAGCTGGCGCTCCCTGCGCGGCGGCGACATCGATGCCCGGATCGAGCTCGACGTTCGCCTCGGCGGCAGCCAGCAGGGCGGCCTGGCCCTCGACGCATCGGGCGACGCCTTCGGCATGGCCGTGCTCGGGCCGCGGCGGGTGCTGGTGATACCGGCGGCGACGATCGAGCGCGTCGCGCCGCAGCTGGAGGCGCGGGGCCGCATTGCACGCGGATATCTCGGCCTCGGGCTCCAGCCGGTACGCCTCGACGACGGCATCGGCGCGATGGTGATGAATGTCGACAAGGCCGGACCTTCGGCCGCGGCCGGCATCCGCCAGGGCGATGTGATCGTCGCGATCAACGACCAGAAACTGTCGGGCGTGCGCGCGCTGTCGCGGACGCTGGGTCCTGCCAGCGTCGGCGCCGTGGTCGATGTCGCGGTGCGCCGCGGCGGCGAGCCGGTCAGCTTCAAGGTCACGGTCGGCGAGAGGCCGGAGGCGTGAGCGCGGATAAAACGGCCGAGATCGTATTGTCGCTGGAGATCGACGATCCTGCGCTGGCCGATCGCCTGACGGCGCTGCTCGGCAACGTCAGCGGGATTCGCCTCGCCGCCCCCGGCGAGCGGGCCGCCGCGACGGTCGTCGCCCGCGATCCGCGCAGCATGCCCGAAGACATCGCGCTGACGCAGCGGGAGCTCGACGTGTTGGCGCTGATGGCCGAGGGTGCCTCGAACAAGATGATCGCGCGTCAGCTCGGCATCTCCGTGCACACCGTGAAGTTCCATGTCGGCTCGCTGCTGGACAAGCTGGATGCCACCGGCCGCACCGATGCGGTGGCGCATGCGGCGCGTCGCGGCGTGATCGAGCTCTGAGCGGCGTGGATCAATCGAGGGCGGCAATCTGCGCCAGTTCGCGCATGCGGCCCGTGTCGACGATGCGGCCATGGCTGATGACGACGCGCGGAGGGCTGTGGAAGCGCAGCGCCTCGGTGACATCGTCCTGCTCGAGGATGACGAGATTGGCCGCGCAGCCGAGCCCGAGGCCGTAACGCTCCAGGTTGATCGCCGTAGCGGCACGCGTGGTGATCATGTCATAGAGCGTCTCGAACTCGCTCTTCCCGGTCATCCAGAGCAGATGCGAGGCGAGGAACGCCACTTCCAGCATGTTGTTGCGGCCAAGCGGATAATAGGCGTCGGAAATGTCGTCCTGGCCGAGGCAGACATTGATGTCGGCTGCCAGCAGCTCCTTCACGCGCGCATGCAGCGGGCCGTTGTGGGGATTGCTCACGACGCTGACACGGGCGCTCCCGAGCAAGGCCATGAGTTCGCGAAGATAGGATTCGGGATAGAGCGCCATCGCCCGGCAGTGATGCGCGAGCGCCCGGCCCTCGACGCCGCGGGCGATTACCGCGCGCGCCATCATGTCGAGCGTGCGCATAGTGGCGTCGCCGACGTCGTCCAGCAGCATCGAGACCTCGGCGCCATGCTCGGCCGCGAGGTCGAAGCAGAACGCGACATGGCGGCGCATGTCGTCCTCATCGGCTTCGATCCAGGGAATGCCGCCGACGACATCGGCCCCGAGCGCCATCGCCTTGCGCATCAGATCGTCCGCACCGGGCTCGCGAAACAGGCCGTCCTGCGGGAACGCCACGACCTGGATATCGACGATACCGCGAAACTCCTCGCGGATGGCGAGCAGCGCCTTGACGCCTTCGAGCCTGGCCTTGGTGTCGACATCGGCGAAGGCGCGAATGTGGAGATTGCCGTGGAGCGCAGCGAGCGCCACCGCGCGCCGCGCGTTCGGAACGATCCATGACGCGTCGTAATTGTTCTTGACCACCGCGGCGAGCTCGACCGCCTTCGCCGCCTCGCTCATGCCGCCGCCCTGGTAGGCCTCGAGTGCCGCCTCGGACATCATCGGCAGGGTCCAGACCTTGCAGAGATGCAAATGCGGATTAACGAAAGCGGGCGTGACCAGAGCGCCTTTGGCATCGACGAAGGATCGGGCACCGGTCTCCAGCCGGCGGCCGATCGCGGTGATCACACCATCGGTGACGGCGATGTCGACGATCTCGCGGCTGCGCGTGCGGGCGTTGGTGATGACGAGGTCTGGCAGGCGGGACATTGCAGGACTTCCACTCGATACAAGTGCGATCATGCAAGTTGGGTGCCGGTATGCGGAAACCGGAGCTGGACCGTCAGGCCCGGCGCATTGTCATGCAGCGCAATCTCGGCGCCATGAAGGCGCGCGACGGCGGCGACGAGGCTAAGGCCGAGGCCGTTGCCCGGCGTGTAGCGGCTCTGCTCCAGCCGGTAGAAGCGCTTGAAGACGTGGTCGCGCGCCTCGGTGGGAATGCCCGGTCCGTCGTCCGCGATCGCGATCACCGGGCCGCCATCGGCGCTGCGGCAGGTCACCGTCACCTGCCCGCCCTTGCGGCCGTGCTTGATCGCATTGTCGACGAGATTGGCGACGGCATCGAACAAGAGGTCGCGATCGCCCGTGATCGCCACCTCGCGGTCGCCGTCGAGACTGAGGCGGGTTGTGACCTCTTCGGCGGCGGCGTCGTAGAGCTCGACGACCTCGCCGGCGATCTCGGTCAGGTTCAGCGTGCGAAAGGCGCTCCTGCGCGCGCGGGTCTCGATCTCCGAGATCCGCGTGATGGAGGCGAACATGCCGAGCACGGCATCGAGATCGGCGATGGTGTCGCCGATCAGCGCCGCATCGGCCTCGCTGTTGCGCGGGGCGTGATAGGCCTTCTCCAGCCGGCCGCGCATGCGCGTCAGCGGCGTGCGCAGATCGTGGGCGACATTGTCGCTGACCTGCTTGACCTCGCCCATCAGCGTCTCGATGCGGTCGAGCATCTGGTTGAGGTTTTCGGCGACGCGGTCCCACTCGTCGTGGCTGCCGCGCAGCGGGATGCGCCGGTCGAGGCCGGACAGCATGATGGCGCGGCTGGTGGCGTTGATCTCCTCGATCCGGCCGACCGTTCGCCGCGTCACCAGCACCGCAGCAAGTCCGGCAAGGGCGAGCAGCAGCACGGCGACCGCGACCATCGCCAGCTCGATCATGCCGGTGAAGCCTTCATGATCGACGGCAGTGCCGAGCCGGCGATCCACATAGGCGAGCGTTCCGACATAGACGTAGGCCATGATCGCCGCGACGATCAGCCCGAATGCCGCGATCGCCATCAGCGCCAGGCGGAAGGTCGAGGAGCGGAGCGTCTTAGCCAGGAGCACGGAGGCAATATCCGATGCCGCGGATGGTGTGGATCAGCGGATAGGCCTGGGCATCATCGACCTTGCGGCGGACGCGGCCGACATAGACGTCGATGATGTTGGTGGAGGGATCGAAATGCAGGTCCCAGACGTGCTGGAGCAGCATCGCGCGGGAGACGACGCGGCCCTCGTTGCGGACGAGATATTCGAGCAGCTGGAATTCGCGCGGCAACAGCGGAATCTTGCGGCCGCGGCGGGAGGCGCTGCGTGCGATCAGGTCGATGGCGAGGTCGCCGACGCGCAGGACCGTCTCCTTGGCGACGGTTTCGCTACGGCGTCCGAGCGCTTCCAGGCGCGCCAATAGCTCGACGAAGGAGAACGGCTTGACCAGATAGTCGTCGCCGCCGGCGCGCAGGCCGCGGACGCGATCGTCGACCTCGCCGAGCGCGGAGATGATCAGGAAGGGGGCGGCGATGCCGTCGTCGCGCAATTGGCGCATCACGGCGATGCCGTCGATGTCGGGCAGCATGCGGTCGATGGTGATCACGGCATAGTCGCGCGCAGCGCCGTGGCTCAGGGCCTCGCGCCCGGTGGCGGCGAGATCGACGTCATAACCCGAGGTTGTCAGCTCCTCGACGAGCTGGCCTGCGGTTTCCGGATCGTCCTCGACGACCAGGATGCGGCGGTGACCTCCGGTCATGCAAAACTCCGCGCGACGATCGCCACCAGACTATCCCGTTCCGGGGCTGAGCGGAACTGCCCGATGGCGATCGCGACAATGGTGCGGGTACGGCGATGCGACTACCAATAGTCTCCGCACACATTGACCCATTGCCAGCCATAGGGCGTCCAGCCCCTGCGCCAGCAGCCGTCGTCGTAATAATTGGCATAGTTGGCATAGAGGAACGGCGCACCGACGAAAGCGAACCGGTTGAAGCGGTGACGGTGGAAGAAGGCATGGCGGCCAATGAACGGCCTGCCGTGCCAGCCGGCGCCGGCGAAGCGCGGTCCAAAGGCGGCGCGGGTCGCCAGCGGAGCTGCGGCAAAGCGGGGTCCGATGGCGGCGCGGGCGGCCATTGGCGAACCGACGAAGCGGGCACCACCGAAATGAGCGCCGCCCATCCCGCCAAATCGCATGCCCCCGCCACCCATGCCGCCGCCACCGACATGCATGCCGCCACCACCGAAGTGACCACCGCCGCCAAAGCCGCCATGGCCACCACCGCCGAAGCCGCCGTGACCTCCGCCACCCATGCCGCCACGGGCAAGCACTGGTGAAGCGAGCGCCATCGCTGCGGCGAGCGTCACCGCAGTGAGGCCTTTGAGAAGCCTGTTGTTCATCGAAGCGTCCTCCTTGCAGTGCGGCGGTGAGCGCGCCGCACGAGGACGAACAGATGAGGAGAACAGGCAGGCGTCTTCAACTTACAAATGCGCCAGATTCTGACGCCGGTGTTAGGTACGCGCCGGTCTGTCACTCCCTCTCCCCATTCTTACGGGGCCGCGACGAGCTTCGCTGAGGGCGGGGTGAGGGGGGCTTCCGCGAATTCGATTTGAGTGGGGATTGCCGATGCGCGGGAGTCGGATGGAGCGTTGATCTGGCCGACAGTTTGCCCTGCCCCTCACCCGGAATCCGCGCTGCGCGCGAATTCCGACCTCTCCCCGCACAGAGCGGGGAGAGGTTAAAGACTCACGCCCGCCTGCCGCTCTTCTCCGCGGCGCGACGCATCGCTTCCGCAAGCGCGCCGCCGCCGGAGGATTCCTGCTTGCGCGGCGCGGACGAGGTCATGCGGCTGGCGTTGCGCGAGCCGTTGTCGCGCTGCATGCCGGGGGCGTCCTTCTTGGCGCCGACCTCGTCGTCGAGCCGCAGGGTCAGCGAGATGCGCTTGCGGGCGACCTCGAAGTCCAGCACCTTCACCTTGACGATGTCGCCGGGCTTCACCACTTCGCGCGGATCCTTGATGAAATTCTTCGACATCGCCGAGATGTGCACGAGCCCGTCCTGATGCACACCGATATCGACGAAGGCGCCGAAGGCGGCGACGTTGGTCACGGTGCCCTCGAGGATCATGCCCTTCTTCAGGTCCTTGATCTCCTCGACGCCCTCCTTGAACACGGCAGCCTTGAACGCCGGTCGCGGGTCGCGGCCGGGCTTTTCCAACTCGCGCAGGATGTCGGTCACGGTCGGCAGACCGAAGGTCTCGTCGACGAAATCCTTCGGCCTCAAGGTGCGCACGATCTCGCTGCTGCCGATCAGCGCCTTGATGTCGCTCTTGGTCGCCTCGAGAATCCGCCGCACCACCGGATAGGCTTCGGGATGCACGCCGGAGGCATCGAGCGGGTCCTCGCCGCCGAGGATGCGCAAAAAGCCCGCGCACTGCTCGAACGCCTTCGGCCCGAGCCGCGGCACGTCCTTGAGCGCCTTGCGCGACTTGAACGGGCCGTTGGCGTCGCGATGCGCCACGATGCTCTGGGCAAGGCCGGAGCCGACACCCGACACGCGCGCGAGCAGCGGCGCGGAGGCGGTGTTGACGTCGACGCCGACGGCGTTCACGCAGTCTTCGACCACGGCATCGAGCGACTTGGCGAGCTTGGCCTGGCCGAGGTCGTGCTGATACTGGCCGACGCCGATCGCCTTCGGCTCGATCTTGACGAGTTCGGCGAGCGGATCCTGCAGGCGCCGCGCGATCGAGACCGCGCCGCGCAGGGTGACGTCGAGGCCGGGCAGTTCCTCCGAGGCGAAGGCCGAGGCCGAATAGACCGACGCGCCGGCTTCCGACACCACGATCTTGTTCATCTTCAGCTCAGCCAGGCCCTTGACGAGATCGCCTGCGAGCTTGTCGGTTTCGCGGGAGGCGGTGCCGTTGCCGATCGCGATCAACTCGACGCGATGCTTCAGCGCAAGCTTGCCGAGGATCGCGAGCGACTCGTTCCATTGCCGCTGCGGCTCGTGCGGATAGATCACGGCGGTATCGACCACCTTGCCGGTCGCATCGGTAACAGCGACCTTGACGCCGGTGCGGTAGCCGGGATCGAGACCCATGGTGGCGCGGGTGCCGGCCGGTGCCGCCAGCAGCAGGTCGCGCAAATTGGAGGCGAACACGCGGACGGCTTCGGTTTCGGCCGCATTCCACAGCCGCATGCGCAGGTCGATGTTGAGATGCACCTGGATCTTGGTGCGCCAGGCCCAGCGCACGGTGTCGATCAGCCAGCGGTCGCCGGCTCGCTTGAGGTCGGCGATGCCGAAGCGCTTCATGATCTTGAATTCGTAGGCGCTGGGCACGCCGGGCGGCGGCGCCTCGGCCTCGGGCTGAATCTGGAGATCGAGGATCTCCTCCTTCTCGCCGCGGAACATCGCGAGGATGCGGTGCGACGGCAGCCTGGTCAGCGGCTCGGAGAAATCGAAATAGTCGGCGAATTTTTCGCCCTCGGTCTTCTTGCCGTCGCGCACCTTGGAAGCCATGCGCGCGTTGGTCCACATCTCCTCACGAAGCGCGCCGATCAGGTCGGCGTCCTCGTCGAAGCGTTCGACCAGGATGGCGCGGGCGCCGTCGAGCGCGGCGGCGGCATCGGCGACGCCCTTCTCGGCGTTGATGAAGCCTTCCGCCACGACCTTGGGATCGTTGCCGGGCTCGGCGATGAGCTGATTGGCGAGCGGCTCGAGGCCGGCTTCCTTGGCGATCTCGGCCTTGGTGCGGCGCTTCGGCTTGAACGGCAGATAGATATCTTCGAGGCGCGCCTTGCTGTCGGCGGCCATGATGGTGGCTTCCAGCGCGGCATCGAGCTTGCCCTGCTCGCGGACCGATTCGAGGATGGCCTTGCGGCGGTCCTCGAGCTCGCGCAGGTAGACCAGGCGCTCCTCCAGGGTGCGCAATTGCGCGTCGTCGAGCGCACCGGTCGCTTCCTTGCGGTAGCGGGCGATGAAGGGAACCGTGGCGCCGCCGTCGAGCAGCGTCACCGCCGCCTCGACCTGCTCCGCCCGAACCCCAAGCTCCTGCGCAATTTTCTGGTTGATATTTGCCACGCGAGAATCCCTCTATCCAAGCACGCGACGCGGGGGCGAACCACCGACCGCGGGACGCCGCTTATGGACCAACCAAGGTTGATTCATCAAGGTGCGGCGCGCAACCGTCGACAGAGGATTTTTTTGCTGGATCGATGCGATCTCGCCACATTCGTGGGGATGGCAAGGCTTCTCTCGCGTCGCGGCAGACCAAATGGCCGTCCCGTCATCCTGAGGTGCGAACGCCGCAGCGCGCATGGCACTGCGGAGGAAACCTCGAAGGATGAACGGCCGAGATGCAGCCGGGCCGTCGCCCCTCGAGGCTCGCCGAAGAGGCGAGCACCTCAGGGTGACGGTCTGGGATGAACGCTTGCGGCTTGACATCAGCCCCGCGTTCCGCGCCTGCTTGATCTGCCGGACCACCGAACTCTGAGAACCATTCATGCGCACCACATCGGTCGGCGTCTTCAAGGTCGCCACCACGGGCCCCGGCGACGTTTCCGGCCTCATGGCCATGATCGGCTCCGGCGCGATCGATCCAAAATCGATCCTCGCCATTCTCGGCAAGACCGAGGGCAATGGCGGCGTCAACGACTTTACCCGGGAGTACGCCGTCGCTGCGCTGTGCACGGCGCTGGCGCCAAAGCTCGGCCTGACGCCGGAAGCAGTCGAGCAGCGCATCGCCTTCGTGATGTCGGGCGGCACCGAGGGCGTGCTGAGCCCGCATCTCACGGTGTTCACACGCAGCGAGGCCGATGGGCGGCCGGCGGGCCTGTCCGGCAAGCGGCTGAGCATCGGCATGGCGCACACACGGGACTTCCTGCCCGAGGAGCTTGGGCGGTCCGCGCAGATCACGGAGACGTCCAAGGCCGTGAAGGCCGCGATGACGGACGCCGGCATCCTTGAGCCCGCCGACGTGCACTTCGTGCAGATCAAGTGCCCGCTGCTGACCAGCGAGCGCGTCGCGGCGGCAAACGCGCGCGGCAACAAGGTGGTGACGACCAGCTCCTACAGCTCGATGGCCTATTCGCGCGGCGCCTCGGCACTGGGGGTTGCGGTCGCGCTCGGCGAGATCGGTCCCGATGTCCGCGACGAGGACGTGCTGCGGCGCTACGACCTGTTCTCGAATGTCGCGTCCACCTCGTCCGGGATCGAGCTGATGCATAATGTCGTCATCGTGCTCGGCAACTCCGAATTGTCAGTGAGCGAGTTCGAAATCGGGCATGCCGTGATGAAGGACGCGATCGATTCTGCCGCGGTGATGTCGGCGCTGACGAGCGTCGGACTTGCCATCGCGCCGCAAACCAGCGCGGGGCGTGCGCTCGTCAACATATTCGCCAAGGCGGAAGCTTCGCCTGACGGCAGCGTGCGCGGCTTTCGCCACACCATGCTCGAAGACACCGACATCAGCTCGACACGCCACGCCCGCGCCGCGGTCGGCGGCCTGATCGCGGGCCTTGCCGGCACCGGCGCGGTCTACGTGTCCGGCGGCGCCGAGCATCAGGGGCCGGCCGGCGGCGGTCCGGTTGCAGCGATCGCACGGCTGTCGGATTGATAGAGCCGGCATCATCCGACCTCTCCGCCCGGCGCAACCCTGCCCCTCGCGCCGGCTCAGTTGATTCACGCGGTCGCTTGCGAAAAAGGTGGCGCCGCACCTTAAGGGGATTTTGACTTCATGACGTTGCCGATGAGCTGGAATGAATGGGCGCAGCACGATGGCGTGGCGCTGGCGGCCCGCGTCCGCAAGGGCGAGCTAACGGCGAAGGAATTGGCCCGCCAGGCTACCGCCGGCGTCGCCAAGGTCAATCCGGCACTGTCGGGCGTGGTCGAGCTGTTCGAGGACGTCATCGCCGATCCCGCCAAGGACGGCGCCAATCTCGCAGGTCCCTTCGCTGGCCTGCCCTTCCTGATGAAGGATCTCGGACCGACCATGAGGGGCCGGCTCCAGGAGATGGGCTCGCTGTTGATGCGCGGCAATCGCGCCGCGGCCGACACGTTCCTCACCGGCAAATTCCGCCAGGCGGGGCTCAACCTGATCGGCCGCACCACGACGCCGGAATTCGGCGTGTGCAGCTCGGCCGACAATCCGGCCGTCTATGTCACGCGCAATCCCTGGAATACCGACTACACCACCTGCGGCTCGTCGGCGGGCAGCGCCGCGATGGTCGCCGCGGGCGTGGTGCCGATCGCACATGCGACCGATGGTGGCGGCTCGATCCGCATTCCCGCCGGCGTCAACGGCAATATCGGATTGAAGGTCTCGCGCGGCGTGTTCTCACTGGCGCCGCACATGTCCGACCTCACCGGCCTCGTCTCGATCCAGGGCTGCCAGTCGCGCTCGGTGCGCGACACCGCGGCCTTCGTCGATCACGCGCGCGGGCCCGCGCCCGGCGAGTTCATGCCGTTCTGGACCACGGCACAGCCCTATTCGGAAATGATCAAGCGCGATCCGACAAAGCTTCGCATCGCGCTGTCGCATACATGGGGCGATTACACCGCGACGCCCGAGCTCGCCGCCGAGCTGGAGAAGACCGGCCGCTTCCTCGAAGGCCTCGGCCATCACGTCGACTACGCGCTGCCCGAGCTCGATTTCCGCGCGGCCTTCGCGGCGCAGACGACCTGCTACATCTCGAATTTCGCCGTGGTGATCTCCAACATGCTCGCCGCGCGCGGGCTGGAAAAGCCGCCGGAAGATCTGATCGAGCCCATGAACATCCGGATCTGGGAAGCCGGCCGCCACACCAGCTTCGCCGAGCGGGCGAAGATGCAGGCCGTGTTCAACACGACCTCGCGCGGCTTCGGCAGCTTCTTCGAGCAGTGGGACGTGATCCTGACGCCGATCACCGCGCTGCCGACGCCCAAGGTCGGCACCAGGGAATATCTCACCATCTCCGACAATCCTGACGTGCTCGACTGGTTCGGCAATCTCTGGCGCTTCTTCGCCTTCACGCCGCTCGCCAATCTCTGCGGCATGCCCGCGATCTCGATGCCGATGGCAAGCCAGGAGCACGGCCTGCCGCTCGGCATCCAGGCCATCGCCAAGCAGGCCAATGACGGCCTCCTGCTGCAACTCGCCGCCCAGATCGAGCGCGCGCTCGACGGCAAGTGGAACGGCGGCAGGAAGCCGAAGGTGCATGTGAGCTGAGGCTCAGCTATTCACTTCGGATGGCCGCGCGCTTGCGGCCATCCTTCGAAACGCCCGCCGTTGGCGGGCCCTCAGGATGAGGTCTCGTTTCGCGGCGATCTCAGTTCTTCACCGCCGGAATTTCCTCCGCCGGCTGCTGCTGGCCCTGCTTGTACATCGCGAGCGCCTTGTCGAGGGCTTCGCGCAACGCCAGCGCCGCGGCGACGCTGCAGCGCAGATGCGCGGTCTGGACCACGTCGACCCTGACAGCGGCGCCGATTGGCATCAACAGGTTCGCGGCGAGCTCGATCTGGATCGCGCCATTGTGATGGCCGAAGCAGGACGCGCCGTCGAAATAGATGATCGGCGCCCGCTCCGAGCTCGAGGTCGAAATGGTGACGGGCCCCTGGTTGGTGCCGGGTGTCTCGGGGTCGGTCATGGGCGCTCCTTGCGGGCATTGGACGAACGAAGCGCCCACCATCGTTGCTTTGGCCGGCCCTGTCGAGGCCAAACCGGCTGGCGCTCCGGCAAGGCGCATTCGCAGGTTTTGCGCGGCGCCCTGCACTGGTCTAGAACAGCGCCATGTCCACTGCACCTGTCACACTCCCGTTCGAGGAACTCGCCGAGGCCATCAAGGGGCGCCGCTCCGACTATGGCCATATCAGCGGGCTACAGCTCGACCGCTTCGCGCCAGCCGAGGCCTGGTCCAGCCTGCCCTACCGCCCCGTCTTCGTCGGCGACACCGAGACCGGCGTTCTGCATGGCGGCGTCGTCACCGCGATGCTGGACGAGAGCTGCGGCATGGCGGTGCAACTTGCGCTCGACGGCACGCGCGCGATCGCAACCCTCGATCTGCGCATCGACTACCAGAAGCCGGCGACGCCCGGCCTCGACATCAAGGCACATTCGGTCTGCTACCGCACCACGCGATCGATCGCCTTCGTGCGCTCCACTGCCTATCAGGAGTCCGAAGACGATCCGGTCGCGACCGCGACCGCCTGCTTCATGATCGGCGCCAACCGCACCAACATGCTCGCCGACCGGCGGATGGATTCGCGCAGCATCCCGACGCTGGAGGCGCCGGAGGATCCGGACGGCCCGTTCGCGCGCAGCCCGTTCGCGCGGGCTCTCGGCATCCGCGTCAACGACGACGGCACGCTGACGATGCCGTTCTCGCCAAAGATCATCGGCAATCCGATCCTGCCCGCGATCCATGGCGGGATGACCGGCGCCTTCCTCGAGACCACCGCGATCATCGGAGTGGGACGCGAGCTCGGCGCTGCCGCACCGCCCAAGCCGATCGGACTCACTGTCAACTACCTACGCTCCGGCCGCGCGCTCGATTCCTTTGCCAACGTCTCGATCGTGAAGCAGGGTCGCCGCATCGTCGCCTTCGAGGCACGCGCCTGGCAGGACGATGCCGACAAGCCGATCGCCACCGCCTTCGGCCATTTCATGCTGCGGCCGACGCCCGGAAGTGACGAGGAATAGACGTATTTTCCCTTGACGGAGGGGGGCCGGGCCACAACGATAGTGCGGTTCCTGCGAGAGGTATTGGATTGCGGCATCCGCTCGACATCGTCGCCATGTTCGCCGCGCTCTGGCTGCTGGCATCGATGGTGCTCGACGCGCTGACGCCGACGGAGCTGACGGCCGTCATGATCGGAATTGCGATCGGCCCCGCAGTGATCATCACCGCCGTCTTTTACTACCTTCGCTGCCCCCGCACCGACTTTGCGGTCATGTTCGCCGCCTTATGGCTGATCTCGGACATTGCGATTGCATTCATCTCCCCGACACAGCTGCCGCATTTCCTCATCGTGCTCGGCTTTGTCCCGGCGCTTATCATCGGCATCGTGCTGCACTGGCAACGCTTCCAGGCCCGCCACGAGCGGCTGCCCGCGCCGTCGGTGAAGCGCAGTTAGCGCGGCAAGAGGTTCGTCTTCGCGAGATCGAGCACCTCGTCGCCGCGGCCGTTCATCACCGCACGCAACACCCACAGGCTGAAGCCCTTGATCTGCTCGGGCGTGATGGTCGGCGGCATCGACAGCTCCTGCTTGGCGGTGACGACGTCGAGCAGTGCCGGCCCGTTGTGGGCCAGCATCTCCTTCATCGCGCCCGGCAGCTCGCCGGGATCCTCGACGCGCTTCGCAAAGATGCCCATCGCGCGCGCCATCGCGGCAAAGTCGGGATTCTCCAGGTCGACATTGGTGTCGACGAAGCCGGCGGCCTTCATCTCCAGCGCGACGAAGCCGAGCACGCCGTTGTTGAAGACGACCACCTTCACCGGCAGTTTCATCTGCGTCAGCGTGATCAGATCGCCCATCAGCATGGTGAAGCCGCCATCTCCGGAGAGCGAGATCACCTGGCGGCCGGGTTGGGCGGCCTGCGCGCCGATCGCCTGCGGCATCGCATTGGCCATCGAGCCGTGCACGAACGAGCCGATCAGCCGGCGCCGGCCGTTCATGTCGAGGTAGCGCGCGGCCCACACCGTCGGCGTGCCGACATCGGCAGTGAACACGGCCTCCTCGGAGGCGTGGTCGCTGATGACTTTTGCGAGATATTGGGGATGGATCGGCTTAGCTCCGGGCGTGCCCTTGGCCAGCGAGTCGAGGCCTTCGCGCGCCTTCTTGTAGTGGGCGATGGCATCGTCGAGATGCCGGCGCTGCGTCTTGGACTTGAGCAGCGGCAGCAGCGCCTCGATGGTCAGCTTGACGTCGCCGACGAGGCCGAGATCGATCCTGCACCGCCGTCCCAGATTCTCCGGGCGGATGTCGATCTGTGCGACCTTCGCATCGGTCGGGAAGAACTGCTTGTAGGGAAAATCGGTGCCGAGCATCACCAGCGCGTCGCAGGCGTGCATGGCGGCGTAGCCCGAGGAGAAGCCGATGAAGCCGGTCATGCCGACGTCGTAGGGGTTGTCGTATTCGACATGCTCCTTGCCGCCGAGCGCATGCACGATCGGGCTCTTCAACGCTTCGGCCAGCTGCATCAGCGGCGCATGTGCGCCGGCACAGCCGCGGCCGCAGAACAGGGTGATGCGCTCGGCGCCGTTGAGGAGATCGGCCAGCGCCTTCAGCTCATCCGCCTGCGGCACGACTTTCGGTGTCGCCAGCGCAAGCCCACGCGAAGTCGACAGCGCGCGCTTGGGCGGGCTGCGGAACGCGACGTCGCCGGGCATCGCGACGACGGCGACGCCGCGCAGGCCCACCGCCGCACGGATGGCGTTCTCCAGCACGTAAGGCAGCTGACTCGAATCAGAGACCAGCTCGCAATAATGGCTGCATTCGCGGAACAGGTTCTGCGGGTGGGTTTCCTGGAAATAGCCGCCGCCGATCTCGGCCGTCGGAATTTGCGCCGCGATCGCCAGCACGGGGACACGGCTGCGATGCGCGTCGAACAGGCCGTTGATCAGATGCAGATTGCCGGGGCCGCAGGAGCCCGCGCACACTGCGAGGCTCCCGGTCATCTCGGCTTCACCGGCGGCAGCGAAGGCTGCGACCTCCTCGTGGCGGACATGGATCCATTCGATCGTGCCGCGGCGGCGCAGCGCCTCCGTGAGGGCGTTCAGACTGTCGCCGACGATACCGTAGATGCGCTTGATGCCGGCCTGTTCGAGCGTTGCCACGAACAGGTCGGCCACGTTGTTGATCGCCATGTCGGTCTCCTGCTGCGCCGGTCGCATGTCTGCGACGCCAAAGCATCAGCATCGCGCCACAATGCGGCACAATAAGCTATGACAGGATCACGGCTAGTTTATTGCCGGCTCAGTCTTTCGCAATCGCCCGATCATAGGCTGTGATCGTCGCCTTCGCGCGCGCTGCGACATCCGCCGCACTCATGCCGGGCTTGTAGAGGCTGGAGCCGAGACCGAAGGCGGTCACACCACCCTTGATGTACTCGGCAAAGTTCTGGTCGGAGACGCCGCCGACGGCGGCGATCATCACGCCAACGGGCAGCACAGCGCGGATCGCGGCGATGCCGGAGGCACCCAGCACGCTCGCCGGAAAGAATTTCAGGCCCGACGCACCGGAGTGCGCCGCGAGCAGCGCCTCGGTCGGCGAGAATACGCCCGGCAACGTCACCATGCCGTGCTGATGCGCACGCGCCAGCACCTCGGTGTCGACATTGGGCGAGACCATCAGCCTGCCGCCGACATCGTTGAGACGATCGACGTCTGCGGCGGTCAGCACAGTGCCGGCGCCGATCAGCACGCCGGCCGGCGCGAGCTTCACGGCAAGCCCGATCGAGCGGAACGGATCGGGCGAGTTCAGGGGAATCTCGATCGCGGTCATGCCGGCCCCGATCAGCACGCCGACGATGGCCTCGGCCTCCTCGGGCTTGACGCCGCGGAGGATTGCGACCAGCGGGCGCTGCATCGGCGGAAAGGGAACGCTCATCTCAAAAGTCCTTCTATTTCGTCCAGATCGCCGCTGCCGCCATCGACAGGCCACGGCGGACCGCTTCATCCGCATCGATCGGCTGCACGGTGACCGACAGCGCGTCGAAGGCGTGCCGGTACAGCGTCGCGAGCCGACCCGACGCAATCAGAGTGACACCCGCTGCCGGCAACGCGCCGGAGAGACCAGCCGCGAGCTCGGCGCCGATCAAGGTGCCCGACAGCGTCTCGCGCGCCGCAGCCGGCGTGCCGCCGAACAAAAGCTGCCGCGACCGCGCCGTGAACAGAAGATTGGCCGCGAAGGCCGGCGCCTCGTACGCGGATTTCACAGCCGCCTTGAAGCTCGCGATATCCTCGGCATCCTCGGCATTGGCAACCGCGAGCGACAGAATCGTCTCGCGCGAGACGACGCTGAAGAGCTCGCCGGTCATGAAGGTGGAAAACCGCACGACCGTGCCATCAGTCACGCGGACCCATTTCGAATGCGTGCCGGGCATGCAGACCAGAGCATCGCTGGCGCCATCCAGGCCGAGCGCGCCGAGCAACTGCGTTTCCTCGCCGCGCATCACGTCCGGCGCGCTCGCGTCGCGCTGCGCGATGCCGGGCAGGATGCGGATGTCGCGCGTCTCGCCCGGCACGCGCGCGGCCTGCTTGAGGATGGCGGCGAGCGGCGCCGGCGTGTCGACATAGCCGGCCTCGACCCAGCCGTTCCTGGCGCCGGCCATACCGCAGACGAGAACCGGCAGATGCGAGGGCGCCTCGACCGCGGCAAGATGCGATTGCAGCACGGCAGCGAAGCCGGTCTTGGCCGCGGCCAGCATGCCCTCGCCGCTGCGGCGCTCGGCCAGCACCTGTCCGGCACGATCGACCAGCCACAGCCGGAAGCTGCTGGTCCCCCAGTCCACCGCGACATAGGCGGGTTCAGTCATCGTATCCTCGTCTCACCGGCAAGACGCCGTCTCGCGACAATGAGACGGTGTCCAGCAAATCTGCCCCGGGATATCGGCTCTTGCCGCCGCAAACCAGCCTTTTCTCGCGGGTCTGAAGCGCAATCGCGCTGGCACACCGCTTGCTGAAGCGTCTCCACTCACATCCGTGAACCGCGCAGCAAGACGCGTCAACTGTGAAGAGGAAACCCATGGAGATCGGCTATTTCACGATGCCTTCGCATCCGCCGGAGTGCGGCCTGAAGGAAGGAAACGACTGGGACCTGCAGGTCATGCGCTGGCTCGACGAGCTCGGCTATCAGGAGGCCTGGGTCGGTGAGCACCACACCGCGCCCTGGGAACCCAATCCCACGCCGGACCTGTTGATCGCGCAGGCCTTGATGCAGACCAAGAAGCTTCGCATCGGGCCGGGCGGATTCCTGTTGCCCTATCACCACCCGGCCGAGCTCGCCAACCGCGTCGCGATGCTCGACCATATGTCCGAGGGCCGGCTCAATTTCGGCGTCGCGGCGAGCGGCCTGCCGAGCGACTGGGCGATGTTCAACGTCGATGGCATGAGCGGCCAGAACCGCGACATGACCCGCGAGGCGCTGGAGATCATCCTGAAGCTCTGGACCGAGCCCGCGCCCTTCACCCACAAGGGCAAGTACTGGACGGTGACCAAGCCGGACACGATGTTCGACTTCCTCAAGCCGCATATCAAGCCGCTGCAGGCGCCGCATCCGCCGATCGGCGTTGCGGGTCTCTCGAAGAACTCGGACACGCTGAAGCTGGCGGGCGAGCGCGGCTTCATCCCGATGAGCCTCAACCTCAATCCGGCCTATGTCGGCAGCCATTGGGACTCGGTCGAGATCGGCGCGGCCAAGACCGGACGCAAGCCGAACCGGCAGGACTGGCGCCTCGTGCGCGAGGTGTTCGTCGCCGACACCGACGAGGAGGCCTGGAAGCTCTCGACCGGCGACATGATGGGCCGGATGATGCACGAGTACTTCCTGCCGCTGCTCGGCCATTTCGGCTTCAAGGATTATCTGAAGCACGCCCCCGATGTGCCCGACAGCGACGTCACGGTCGAATATTGCGCCAAGCGGAACTGGATCGTCGGCTCGCCCGCGACCGTCGCCGAGAAGATCGAGAAGATCTACGACGAGGTCGGCGGCTTCGGCGTGCTGCTGGTGTTCGGTTTCGACTACAAGCACAAGGCCGAGGCCTGGTATCACTCGCTCTCGCTGCTGAAGAACGAGGTGATGCCGCGCCTGACGCATCTCGGCTCCGCGAAGAAGGCGGCTTGACCCGAGCCTGATCCGGAAAAGTGCGCAGCGGTTTTCCGAAGAGATCATGCTATACTCTTAGCGCCGGGTGCGGCGCGATCGTGCCGCACCCGCATTCATTTGGGAGATTTCCGCGTGTCGGTGGACGCAAAGGCTTTCAAGCAGGCGATGCGCCAATGCGCCGGCGCCGTGGCGCTGGTCACAGTTGGCGCCGAGCACGGCAAGCGCACGGGACTGACGGTGACCTCGGCTTGCTCGCTGTCGGACTCACCGCCCTCGCTGATCGTCTGCGTCAACCGCAACGCCAGCGCCCATGCGCGCATCCGCGAGGAAGGCGCGTTCGCAATCAACCTCCTGCACGAGGATCACGCGCTGCTGGCGCTCACCTTCAGCGGCCAGAAGGGCGTCAACGGCGATGATCGCTTCGCGTTCGGCCAGTGGACGCGCGGCGTGACCGGCGCGCCGGTGCTGACGGATGCGGTGGCGGCATTCGACTGCGTGCTGGCGCAGGAGTTCGAGACCAGAACGCATTCGATTTTCGTCGGCGAGGTGCGCGGTGCGACGCATTCAGCTACTGCGGCGCCGCTGGTGTACTTGCGCAGCAGCTTCCACACGCCGCAGGAAATCCGCGAAACCGTTTCAGTCGGCGATCTCGATTCGCGGCACCTGAGCTGGACGGATTTTTCTTGAGCTAGAACAGATCATATCCAGGCGTGAGGATGCCGGCCGGATCGTGATGGCGCTTGGCGTCGCACAGCAGCGGCCATCTCGGACCGAAATGATCGGCCCAATCCTGTGGCGACATCGCAAGCGCGCTCACCGGATACAGCATGCCGCCTGCAGCGCGAATGCGGTCGCAGACCGTGCGATTGCGCGCAAGCTGTCGGTCCGCATTCGCCTTGTCCGCCGATGCCGGGATGCGGATCAGATTGAACGGGAACACGACGCGCTCGTCGGGCAGTCGAAGCAGGGGCGTGCGGCATTCGCCGGTGAATATCGGATAGTAGGTGATCCGCCCGAACGGGCCGAGATCATCGCTGTTCAGCCCGGCAATCACCTCGCTTGCCACCTCCAGCGCGTTGCTGCCGCGCAAGTATGTCAGCAGCCAGGGATGCGGGTTGAACCACTGGCCATTCGATCGCAACAGCTGCTCGAGCTTCGCAAATGCATTAGCGTCGTCGCCGAAGGCGAGATCCGAAACGGTCTCGCGCTTCTCGGCAAGGCCTGCAAGCAGCCGTTTGTCGTCGGGAGGCGTGCCGCTGTCGTAGAAGACGGCTGCTTCCATCTGATAGCGCCAGCCGCCGGTGCCGTCAGGCACGACCGCGCCCTGCAACTGATCGAAGCGTCCCTCGTCCAGAGCACGCCGCTGGTCGGCGGTCAGTGACGCGAGATCGGAATAGGACAGCAGATAACGCCTGACACGTTCGGGTGCGCGCATCAATCGAAGCATCGCGCGGGTGATGATCGCGCATTGCGCCAGCCCGGCGCGAACGGCGTCGAACAGCTCGGCATGCGCGGTCGGCGAGCAGGTCAGTTCCACGCCTTCGCCGGTGACGACATCCAGCTCCAGAACCTGGTCGGTCTGGAGCCCGTGCTGCGACGACGAGCCGCCGATTCCTCCGACGGCAAGCGTGCCGCCGACCGACAGGCCGAGATAGTTGGTCAGCACCGGTGGTGCGAACCCCTTGGCCAGGGCTGCCTGCAGCACGGCGTGCCAGGTCGCACCGGCATCGACCACGACACAATCGGACTCGATCCGGTGGATCGCGGCCATCGCACCGAGATCCATCACGATGCCGTCTTCGGCCATGGCCCGGCCGTAGGTCGCGTGGCCCTGCCCGCGCGCCGCAACCTTCAGCCCCTGCTCCCTGGCCCAGCGCAGGATGTCGGCGACTTCGGCGCCCGACTTCGGCTTGCAGACGGCCCGAGGCTGCCTCTGGATGATGTGGCCAAAATCCTGCGCGGCCGCCGCGCGGGATTCCGGATCGTCCGCGAGCAGGGCTTTTGGCGGCCGCGCGTCGCGCGCGCCGGGCGATTGTCCGGCAAAGGTGGCGGAAGCCAGCGTCGCGGTGACGCTGACCCCCGCGTGCAAAAGTGTCCGTCGATTGGGAGTCATGGTGCAGTCCTCTGCGCCCTTGCCGGGCAATGGGCCCCTGCACCCCAAGCTGCGATCGACGGCCCGCCGCGACAACCGGCGCATCGCGGGATAGACATTCCCGCAAATCGGGAGAATGCATTGCCGCACGCCGGCTCAAAGCCGCTCGTGCTTCAGCCGCTCCGCGAGCAGATCGACAAAGAGATGCGTCTTCGCCGGCGGTATCGCGCTTGGCGGAAACACGGCGCGCACGGGCGTTCGCGGCGCCTCGAACGCTTCCAGCGCGATTTCGAGCGCACCCTGATCGATGAGATCGCGGATCTGCCAGAACGGGCCATATCCGACACCAAGGCCATGACGGGCGGCCGCATGCGCGGCCGTCATATTGTCCGTGTGAAAGCGGCCGTTCACCTGCACAACGATCATTTCGCCATCGACCTGAAACCGCCAGATGTCGGCTTCGCCGCGACCGGTCCTGCGCAGGATGCATTGATGCCCGGCGAGATCACGAGGGTGATGCGGACGGCCGTGGCGTGCGAAATAATCGGGTGCAGCGTAGACGACGGTGCGCAACTCCCCGAGCCGTCTGGTCTTCAGCGAGGAGTCCGGCAACTCCCTGATCCGGACGGCAAGGTCAAAGCCGTCGCCGACGACATCGACGGGCCGATCGGACATGTTGACGTCGGCTTCGATCTGCGGAAAGCGCGCCATGAATTCGGCGATCACAGGCACCACATGGGTCGATCCGAACAGAACCGGTGCTGCGACCCTCAGCAGTCCCGACGGCTCGACGCGCCGGTTTGCAGCTTCAAGACGCGCTTCGGTGATCTCCGCAAAGGCCGGCTTGACGCGGCGATAGAACGCCAGGCCCGCTTCGGTCGCCACCGATTGCCGCGTGGTTCGGCGCACCAGCTCGACACCGACGCTCTGCTCCAGCGCGGCCAGCGCGCGGTTCACCGCTTGCAGCGACCGCCCGAGTTGGCGCGCCGCGGCCGTCTGGCTGCCGGCTTCGATGACAGCCAGAAAGACTTCGATCTCCTCCATCGATGGCTCTCCTCTCTCGCTCTCTCGGGAATATAGGGGCGCGGCGAGGTGTTTGCCGACTGATCCACGCGAGTCGAGCAAGAGCCGAGTTCCAGCAGGAACCCGCGAACGCGCTAGACGGAGATCTTCAATTGCTTGATCTTGCGATAGAGCGTGGCGCGGCTCAGCTTTAGCGCACGCGCTGCCTCGGTGACGCGGCCACCATGCTTGCGCAATGCCTCGATGATCGTCGCGCGCTCGGCCGCCGCGAGATCCGGCTCCGCCCTCCCGCCAAATGGCGGCAGGTCGAGATCGGCATCGGTGATGACGCCGTTCTCGGCCGTGCAGCCGGCAAGCCGCAGCACATGGCGGAGCTGGCGCATGTTGCCGGGATACGAATAGGCTATCAGCAGCGCCCAGGCCTCGTCCGACAGACGGCAGTTCGGCGCCTCCTCGCGCGCGATCTGGCGGAAGATATCGGCGCGGTCGGCACGCTCGCGCAACGCCGGCAGGTGCACCTCCATGCCGCGCAGGCGGAAATAGAGGTCGGCGCGGAAGGCGCCCTCCTCGGCCATGCGGCCAAGATCGCGGTGGGTGGCGCTGATCAGCCGGATGTCGACGGCTACAGGCTTGAGCGCACCGAGCGGCCAGACCTCGCGGTTTTCCAGCACGCGCAAGAGGCGCGTCTGCAGCGCGATGGGCATATCGCCGATCTCGTCGAGGAACAGCGTGCCGCCGTCGGCCTGCACGATCAGGCCCTTGGAGCCCTCGCGCCGCGCGCCGGTGAAGGCGCCGGCCTCATAGCCGAACAGTTCGGCATCGATCAGGCTCTCGGGCATTGCCGCGCAGTTGAGCGCGACATAATTGTTGCGCGCGCGGTTGCTGGCGGCGTGAATGGCGCGCGCGAACACGTCCTTGCCGACGCCGGTCTCGCCATGCAGCAGCACCGGCAGATTGTGATCGCCGATGCTTCGGAGCCGCTTCACGCTTTTGACCAAATCAGGATCGCGGCCGGCGAGCCGGTGCAGCGCATCGAAACGGTCGGCGGGCGCATCGCGGCGCGGCACATGCGATTTTGCACGCAGCGGCGGCGCGACATGCCCCTGCCCCAGTGGACTGCCGTCGGCACGGCGCAGCTCGACCATCTCATCCGCACCGCGCGCGGCATGATGATCGAACTTGATGTAGCGCGACAGGTCGATGCCGGAAGCGATCAGGCCATCGGTGAGGCCGAGCAGCGCACGCGCTGAGCGGCAGGCGCCGACGATGCGGCGGTCGTCATCATAGGCGATGAGACCGCTGCCGCCGTCGCCGGGCACGGTCGCGATCCAGGCGTTGCGGAAATGGCCGCGGAAGATCGCGCCCTCCATTCGCCGCGTCGCCTCCATGGTCACCGCGAGCGCAAGCTGATGCGCGGTGCGCTCGAGGTCCTCGCGGCAGGAGGTGATGTTGATCGCACCGGCGAGCCGCCCGGCCTGGTCGAACAGCGGCGCCACGGCGCAGGAGAACATGTGCCACTGCGCGCGAAAATGCTCGTCGCGGTGCACCAGGATCGGCTTCTGTTCGGCGAGCGCGGTGCCGAGCCCGTTGGTGCCCTCAAAGGTCTCGGCGAAATTGGAGCCGGTGTAGATCTTCCAGTCGAGAAACATCTTTGCGTCGGCTTCGCCCGGCAGGCGGCTGAACAGCATGGTCGCGTTCGCATCTGCGAGATTGACGCAGTAACCGGCGTCACGCAGCACACGGGCAAGATCGTCGAGCTCGGGCGTGGCGAGCCTGATCGTCTCCTCCATGGGTTCGGCAACGTGGCGGATCTCGGCTTCGGTCAGCGTCTGCGGCGGGCCCTGGCGGGCCGGATCGAGCTTGTGGCTGATCAGGCAGCGCCGCCAGGAATTTGCAATCCGCGAGGAGGCATCGACGTCCGTCACGTGATTGGCGACGGACAAGACACGGGCGACATGGTTCGAGGCCGAAAGGCTGGCCATCGCGGACGTCTCCACCCTGTATTATTGTGCAAAGTCTGGCAGCACGGGCGGGGATGTCAATCGGGAACCGGGAACGGCGCTATTGCTGCACCGCCCTCACCACGTGTCGATGCACGGCCGCTTCTTCTCCGTCCGCGCCGGCGGCTTCGGCACCGACCTGAGCCCCGCCATGATCCACCGCCGCGTCTCGGCGGGGTCGATGACGTTGTCGATCTCGAACACCGAGGCGATCGAGACCGCCTTGCCGTTGGCATAGAGCTCGGCGACCTTGTTGCGGTAATAGGTCTCGCGCTCCTCGGGATCGGCGATCGCCTCCATCTCCTTGCGGAAGCCGAGGCGGACATAGCCCTCCAGGCCCATGCCGCCGAACTCGCCCGTGGGCCAGGCCGCGGTGAAGAACGAGGCGTGGAAGCCGCCGCCGATCATCGACTGCGCCCCTAAGCCATAGCCCTTGCGCAGCACGATGCCGAACAGCGGCACGGTGAGGCTCGCGCCTGTGACGAACATGCGCGAGACGTGGC
This sequence comes from Bradyrhizobium liaoningense, assembly GCF_018130825.1. GTDB lineage: Bacteria > Pseudomonadota > Alphaproteobacteria > Rhizobiales > Xanthobacteraceae > Bradyrhizobium > Bradyrhizobium liaoningense_B. The sequence goes on from NZ_JAFCJS010000004.1 coordinate 54,544, forward strand.
GCACGATCGCGGTCTTCTCGGCTTCCGGGCCGACCATGAAGCCGGGCGTGTCGCACAGCGAGACGATCGGCAGATCGAAGGCGTCGCAAAGCTGCAGGAAGCGCGCGGCCTTGTCGCCGGCATCGGCATCGATGGCGCCGCCGAGATGGCGCGGGTTGTTGGCGATGAGACCGAACGGTTTTCCTTCGATGCGGATGAGTGCGGTGATCATGCCGACGCCGTAGTCGCGGCGCAGCTCCAGCACGCTGTCCTTGTCGGCGACGAGGTCGATCACGCTGCGGATGTCGTAGACGCGCAGGCGGTTCTCGGGGATGGCGCGGCGGAGCAGACGCTGGTCGGCAGCCTCCCACTCCGTCACCGCGCCCTGGAAATAGGACAGGTATTTTTGCGCGACGGATGTCGCTTCCTCTTCGTCTTCGACCAGGATGTCGATGACGCCGTTGGGCGACTGGAATGAGACCGGCCCCACTTCGGCCGGATGATAGACGCCAAGGCCGCCACCCTCGATCATGGCGGGGCCGCCCATACCGATCGAAGCGTTCCTGGTGGCGATGATGACGTCGCAGCAGCCGAGCATCGCGGCGTTGCCGGCGAAGCAATAGCCGGAGACGACGCCGATGACAGGCACGAGGCCGGAGAGCCTCGCGAACTGCACGAAGGACGGGCCGTCGAGGCCGGTCATGCCAAGCCGGTCGGTGTCGCCAGGCCGGCCGCCGCCGCCCTCGGCGTAAAATACCAGCGGCACGCGCCAGTCTTCCGCCAGCGTCAGCATGCGGTCGATCTTCTTGTGGTTCATGTGGCCCTGCGTGCCCGCGAGCACGGTGTAGTCGTAGGCCACGACGATGCAGCGCGCGCCTTCCGGGCCGAACTTCCCGGCATTGACGGTGGCGACGCCCATGACGAGGCCGTCGGCCGGCGTGTTCTTGATGAGGTCGTCGAGCTTGCGCCGGCGCCGCTGCGCCGCGATCGCGAGGCTCCCGTACTCCATGAACGAGCCGTCGTCGACGAGCTGGGCAACGTTCTCGCGCGCGGTGCGCTGGTTGGTGTTGCGGCGGCGCTCGACCGAAGCGGGGCGGTTTTCGTCGAGCGTATTGGCTTGGCGCGCGATCAGCTCGGCGAGGTCGGGGCGGATGTGGTCGAGATCGACATCGGCTTCCGCCGCCGTGCTGTCGGCCGCGACGTCGAGCGGCTCCAGATACATGATCGGCTCGCCATGCATCAGCGTGGCACCGTCGCCGGCGACGAGCTTCATGACGCGGCCGCCCTGCTCGGCCATGACGAGATGCTCCATCTTCATGGACTCGATCACCGCGAGCTGCTGGCCGGGGCGGACGATCTCGCCTTGCTTCACCTGGATCGTGACGATGGTCCCCTGCAGCGGCGCAGCAACCATCACCGCCCCTTCGGGCACGATCTGCGCGACATGCGCTTCCGCGCCATGACCGGAGTGCTCGGTCGCCGCAAAGTAGAGCGGCCTCGCCGCGCCATCGGCGGCCTCGACGAGCTTTGCGATGTTGCGATCGATGAAATCGGTCGCGATACGGTTGGTCCTGAAATCCGGATGCGCCAGCACGGCCTGCAGGAAGGCGATGTTGGTGACGACGCCGTCGATCCGGAATTCGCGCAAGGCACGCGAGGCTTTCGCCACGACGTCATGCCAGGCCTCGCCCGGCGTATGTACGACGACCTTTGCCAGCAGCGAATCGAAAGCGGCGCTGGTCTTGTAGCCGGCATAGCCAAAGCTATCGACGCGCACGCCCGGCCCCGACGGCGGCTCGAACACGGCGAGCACGCCGCCGGTCGGATGGGTCGCTCCCGTCTCGTCCAGCGTCTCCATGTTGACGCGGAGCTGCATGGCATAGCCGCGCGGCTTCGGGATTGAGCCTTGCGCAAGACCGAGCGAGGCCAGCGAAGCTCCCGCGGCGACCGCGAGCTGGGCGCGGACGAGGTCGAGGCCGAGCACCTCTTCCGTGACGGTATGCTCGACCTGAAGCCGCGGATTGGCCTCGATGAAGGCAAAGTTGTCCTCTGCGGTGCCGTCGACCAGGAACTCGAAGGTGCCGAGATTGTCGTAAGCCGCCGCCGTCGCAAGCTGCTTCGCCGCCTCGATGATGCGGCCGCGCAGGGGATCGCTCAGCGACGGGCTCGGCGCGACCTCGACCAGCTTCTGGTGACGGCGCTGGATCGTGCATTCGCGCTCCCAGAGATGGGAGATCGCGCCATGGCGATCGCCGATGATCTGCACCTCGATGTGACGCGCCTGCCGGATCAGCCGCTCGGCATAGACGCCATCGAAGCCGAACGCCGCCTTGGCCTCGGACTGGCAGCGCGCATAGGCCTCTGCAAGATCGGACGCATTCTCCACCACCCGCATGCCGCGGCCGCCGCCGCCGGCCATGGCCTTGATCACGATCGCCGCATTGCTGCCGAGCGAGGCGAAGAACGCCGTGATCTCCTCGAGGCTCGACGGCCCGCTGGTGCCGGCAATGATCGGCACACCGCAGCGTTTTGCCAGTTGCCGTGCCGCGACCTTGTCGCCGAACAGTTCGAGCGCCGCCGCCTTCGGCCCGACGAAGGTGATGCCGGCGTCGGCGCAGGCTTTTGCAAACGCCGCGTTCTCGCTGAGGAAGCCGTAGCCGGGATGCACGGCATCGCAGCCGGCAGTCTTCGCCGCCTTCACCACGGCGTCGATGTCGAGATAGGCCCGCGCGCCGCGGCCGGCGATTTCGACCGCCTCGTCGCCGACACGCACATGCAGCGACAGCGCATCATCCACGGGATGGATCGCGACCGTCGCGATGCCGGCATCAGCCGCTGCGCGCGCGATGCGGATGGCGATCTCGCCGCGGTTGGCGATCAGGAGCTTTTTGAACGACATCGTCTCTCTCACTCAGACAGCAGCAGGAAGATTTGCGTTGAGGTCCTGCTTCTTGACCTTGCCCGTCGCCGTCAGCGGCAGGGCAGCGATAATACGCACTTCCGGGACCTTGTAGACGGCCATCCGCTCGGCGCACCAGGCGCGCAAATCCTCCGCGGAGATGGTGCCGACCGCCTCCGGCTTGAGCTGGATATAGGCCACCGGCACCTGGCCCTTGTCGGGATCGTCGCGCCCGACCACGCCCGAGCCCAGCACCTTCGGATGTTGCCCGAGCAGCGCCTCGATCTCCGGCGGGAAGACGCTCATGCCCTTGACCTTCAGCATCTCCTTGCGGCGGCCGAGGAAGTGCAAAAAGCCATCCTTGTCGATGGTGCCGATGTCGCCGGTGCGCAGCCAGCCGTCGATCAGCGATTCCGCGGTCGCCTCCGGCTTGTTCCAGTAGCTCTTCAGCAGCGACGGCGTGCGCACGCGAATCTCGCCTTCGGCGCCGAGCGGCAGCAGCGCGCCGGTTTCGAAATCGGTGATCTTGAACTCGGCGCCGGGGACCGGCAGGCCGACGAAGATCGGCTGGTTGTTGAGATCGAAATCGTCATCCTGGAATCCGGCGGTAAACGTGTTGGAGGTGTGGGTCTCCGTCATGCCCCAGGCCGCCTCCATCAGGATCGTGCCGGTGAGGTCCTTCCAACGTTTGCGGTAATCGGCGTTCAGCTTCTTGACGAAGGAGACGACACGCACCTGCTTCAACGACGACAGGTCGAACTCGCTCCAGCGCCGATGGTCCATCAGTTCGACCGCGCCGTCCACCGGCATCGCCGTGATGGTGACCTTGTATTTGTCGATGGCGGCCATCGCGCCGACGGCGTCCCAGCGCGCGAGCAGGACCAGCGTCGCGCCGGAGAATAGCGGGAAGATCAGGCCGAAATTTTCACCCGCGATCCAGAACTCCGGAAAGAACGACAGGAACACGCTGCTCTCGTCCGACAGCACCGAGATGCCGTAATTGGCGGCGGCCGTATAGACCATGTCGCGATGGGTATGGACGCAGCCCTTGGGCATGCCGGTGGTGCCGCCCGTGTAGTTGAGCGCGGCGACATCATCGAGGCTGGGCGGCGGCAGCGGCGTCGGCGCCGACATCGCCGCAAGCGCCGGCAGCAGATCGGTCGTGCCCGGGACCGCGACGCGCGGCCCGCGAATCGAGTCCGGCGCGGGGAACGCCGGCGCAGCCGGCACCACATCGGCAAAGCTGGTGACGATGATCTCGCGCAGCCGCACCTCGCCTTTCACCTGCTCGACGACGGGAATGAGCTGGTCCAGCGCCACGATCACTTCGGCCTGGGTGTCGTTGAGCTCGTAGGACAGCTCGAACGCGCGCGACAGCGGGCTGACGGGGACGTGGACCGCGCCGAGCTTCAAGATGCCGAAGAACACGATGTGGAATTGCGGGCAGTTCGGCAGGAAGACGGCGACGCGATCGCCCTTGCGCACGCCCTTGGCCTGCAGCAGCGCGGCAAAGCGATCGCTCTGCTGATCGAGATCGGCGTAGGTGGTGACATGCCCGTAGAAGATCACCGCAGGTCGCGCGGGACTGTGCTTGGCCCAGGCGCGCAGATATTCCGTCAGGGGAACTTCGCCATGCAGATAGTTCGGGGAGCGCGGCATGCCCTTCGGCCAGGCCTTGTCCCACAGGCCGCGCAAGGTGGCGAGGTAGTCCTTCTCGTTGAGGCCTGCACTCATGGCGTCCGTCCCGTGCTGCTTGTTCTTTTCGCGACGGCACGCAACGTGCCGTCGCTCGACCTTGTTACAGGTCGAGCACGGCAGAGTTGATGTCAAGGAAAACAGTTTTCCGCAGCACGGCCGATGCCGCGGCGCGGAAAAATCACGCTACGCCGTGACGAGACGAATGATCCGCCGCACGGCAGACGGGATCGGCGCGATAACAGGCACGGTGAACATCGGCTGAAGCTCGCGTGCCGCTTCACCCAGCGGCCCGCCGCCGATGATCACCGCTTCCGCCCCGTCCTGCGCAATGCAGGCCTCGACCGCAGCGGCGAGAGCCGCGCGCAGCTGCGCCGGATCGCGCATGAGCTCTTGCGGATCGCCATCGGCAAAGCGTGTGCCGGTGTAGAGCGCATGCAACCCCAGCGCATCGGGCAATGCATCGATCTTCCCTTTCAGCAGCGGCGTCGTGGTCGCCACGCCGAACCGGCGGCCGTTCGCTCCGGCTTCCAGCATCGCGGACTCGCCGATACCGACGGCAGGCAGCGTCATCACCGCCTTGATCCCGGCGAGGCCGGGATCACCGAATGCCGACACGATGATACCGTCGCACTCAGAGCCGCGAGCACGCGCGATCTCCTCGACCTCCGACGCGGCCGCCTCCAGCGCATCCGCCGAGACGATCATCAAGGGCGCCCGAGTTGCCGTGGCACCGACAATGTCGAAGCCATCGGCGGCGGCCGACCTGGCGATCGCCACCATCATCGCGGTGGTCGCCTCATTGCTGTTCGGATTGATCAGGAGGATGCGCGCACGCCGTTCGAAGTTTTGGCCCATCCTCCGGCTATACTAGGCCGCCCGCACGCCCGCAACGAAGGCGCTGACCTCGTCCTGGAGCGATTGCAGCTTCTGCGACAGCCGGCCGCTCGATTGCAGCACGAGGCCTGCGGCCTGGCCGGTCTCGGCGGTCGCGTCGGTGACGCCTGAGATGTTTTGCGAGACCTGGTCGGTGCCGGAGGCCGCCTCCTGCACGCTGTGCGCGATCGCCTGCGTCGCGGCGCCCTGCTCCTCGACAGCGGCCGCGATCGACGAGGAGATCTCGTTGACCTCCATGATGGTCTTGCGGATGCTGTCGATGTTGCCGACGACCTGGTTGGTCTCGGCCTGGATCGCCGTGATCTGCGCGCCGATTTCGTCGGTCGCCTTCGCGGTCTGGCTCGCCAGCGACTTCACTTCGCTTGCGACCACCGCAAAGCCCTTGCCGGCCTCGCCCGCACGCGCCGCCTCGATGGTGGCGTTGAGTGCGAGCAGATTGGTCTGCGAGGCGATCTGATTGATGAGATCGATGACCTCGCCGATCTTGTGCGCGGCCGCGGCAAGGCCCTGCACGGTATCGTTGGTGCGCTGACCGTCGGCGGCGGCCTTGTCGGCCACTGATGCGGCCTGCGCGACGCGCTGGCTGATCTCGGTGATCGAGGACGACAGCTGGCCGGCGGCGGACGCCACGGTCTGCACGTTGGCCGAGGCCTGTTGGCAGGCGGTCGCGACGAAGCTCGCACGGTCGGTCGCCTTGTTCGCGGTCTCCGACATGCCTTGGGCGGCCTGCTGCATCTCGCGCGCCTCGTTGAAGACGTCGCGGACGACGGCCTGGACGCTCGCCTCGAACTTGCCGGCGAGATCGGCCATCGCCTTGCGCTTCTCGCCATCGGCCTTGCGCTTCAGCTCGTCCTGCTCGGCATGCATCTGCTGCACCGCCGATGCATTGTCCTTGAACACGGCGAGCGCCTTGGCGAGCCCGCCGACCTCGTCGCGACGATCGGTGTAGGGCACGTCGAACGCGCTGTCGCCGGCGGCAAGGCGCTCGGTCAGTGCGGTGATTTTCGCCAGCGGCCTCGTGACGCTGCGGCCGATCAGGAACGAGGCGCCCAGCACCACGACCAGCACGGCCAGACAGATGTAGGCGAACGTCATCGCGTTCTGACGGAACACGGCATCGACGTCGTCGAGATAGATGCCGGTGCCGATGATCCAGCCCCAGGGCGCAAAGCCCTTCACATAGGAGATCTTTCCGACCGGCTGGTCAAAGCCGGGCTTCGGCCAGAGATAGCCGTAGAAGCCCGCGCCCTGCTTGTTGACGACGTCAACGAAGCCCATGAACAGCGCGTTGCCGGCGGGATCCTTCATCCCCGAGAGATCCTTGCCGTCGAGCTCGGGCTTGATCGGGTGCATGACCATTTTGGGGGTCATGTCGTTGATCCAGAAATACTCGACCTTGTCGTAACGCAGGCTCTTGATCTCGGCCATCGCGGCGGCCTGGGCCTGCTCGCGCGGCAGTTTGCCTTCGCTCTCGAGCTTCTGGAAATGGGCCAGGATGCCGTAGCCGATATCGACCATATGCTGCGTCTTGGCCTGGCGATCGGCGATCATCTGCGCGCGCAAGGTCGAAAGCGCGATCGGCGCCAGTGCGATCATGCCGAGCAGGCTGATGCCGACAATGAGGACCAGCTTGAAACTGATACGGGAGAAAATCATCGGGGCTCGCAAGAATTGGAAGGCTGATATGCAAGTTTATCCCGGGCCCCTTAGCAAAGCTTTAAGCATTCGGGTTCCCGAAAGCCCGCACGATTGCGTAGGACCGGCCGCTGGCATGCTGCGTATGGCTTTGCGGGCCTGGCTGGCCGTGCGGAAATTCAAGCTGTTCAAATCTAGAAGACCTCGACATCGCCCCTCGAAGCGTTGACTTGGCGGAGCCTCTGGCCGAACGATCGGCGCAGATCATCAGCGCCAGCCAAAGCGTTGCGCGCCGCCGGAGGCCAGAGGCTCCATGCATCAATCGACATACGCAAAACCCCTCGAGCTGCCCGCGCTGACCGCAGCGGAGCGGCTCTTCGTCTGGGGATTTCGTGCCAAGGCGCGAAGCGGCCGCGCCGTTCCGACCGCGGCCGACATCCAGCAGGTGTATGACCACTTTCGCGTCGGCGACGCCGTCCCGTCGCTGGAATCCATCATCGAGATCTTCGCCTGCACGGCGCATACGGCGATCGAGGTGCACTGCCCCACCTGCCCGCGCATGTCGGAGAGCGAATGCGGAATCTTGCGGGCGATCGCCGCCGCGCAGAAGGAGCGCGACGATGTCGCGCGCGAGCAGTTCGAGTGCTGGCTGCCGCCGGTGGGCGCGGATTGGGCGCTGGCGCCGGTGCGGGGCCTAGCGACGATCTTCCGCATGGCCGGCCTCATCCTGCCCGACCGGCACGTCTCCTCGCGCGACCATGACCGGATGATGGCGATGAAGAGCTGGCTCGTAGGCAGCCCCACATTGCATTGACGGAAGCGTCCATGATGCAGGCCATTTGCGATTCTGCGCCTGATCCGGAAACCGCCCAGCCGCGACTCTGTCCACTTCGAGCTGCGCTTGCGACGCGCCCCTGCGTCGAAAGCTACGATGATTTTTCCCGCGTCGCGCTGGCGCTGTTCCGCTTCATTGGAGCTGCCTACGCGACCGGCGCATCGGATTGCTGGGAGGCGGCCTATCGCTTCGCCGATGAAGCGCCCGGGATTGCCGACAGCCCGCTGCTGGTCGCACGCGCGGCGGCGCTGGTCAGGGTTCTGCGCAGCGGCCGGCCCTGCGAGCTGTGCTTCATGCCGCCGTCCTGCAAGCGCCTGTCGAAGGACGAGGCGGAGCTGATGAGACTGCTGGCGGTCGCACGTAACAAGCAGCCGGGCGAGCTCGAGTCCGTGGTCTGCCAGTTCGTCGGCAACGAGAATGAGATTGCGACAACGCGGGCGGTCAACGCGCTGGCCTGCTGCTGAGACCTAACTTCCCTTCTTGTCGAGCACGAGATCGATGGTGTGGCTTGCGATCTTGCGCAGCTGGACCTCATCGCCATAGGCGCGTTCGAGCACGGCGAGGCCGCGCGTCACCGTGATGATGTGCAACGCTGCGGCCGCGGGATTGCCATTGAACTCGCCTCGTTTCGCCGCTGCCGACAGCGTGTCCTGAACCAGAGCGGTGATCCGAGAGACGAGACTCGCAAAGGCCTGGCGCGCCGCTTCGTCCAAGCCTTCGCCTTCCGCCGCGCCGAGCTCCATCAGGCCGCGCGTGGTCGGACATCCCCGCGGCGGCGAGCCGGAACGGAAATTGGTGATCGTGAGGTCGAAGAACGCGGTGAGGCGTTTGCGCAAACTGCCTGTACCGAGCGCCTTTTGCAGGGCAAGCAGGTAATCACCCGCGTAGCGCTCATAGGCCTGCAGGAACAGCGCTTCCTTGCTGCCGAAGGCGTTGTAGAGGCTGCCGCGCTGGACACCGGCGTCACGCGCGATGTCCGACAGCGAGGTGCCGCGCACGCCTTTGCGCCAGAACTGGTCGAACGCGATGCGCAGGACATCGTCATGGTCGAACTCGCGCGGCCTCAAACTCTGCTCCTCCAAAGTATTTGACACAGCGTCAAGAACGTGGTTTCTCGACACAGTGTCAAAAACAAATTGGGATTGATATCCCGTTTCGTCAATAAGCCGACGGCCGGCGCGGATGATGCGCCTGGCCGATCGGGCCCGCATGCAAAGGGACCCGCCCATGCCTCTGCTTCACATCTCGATGCGCGCCGGAAAGCCGGAAGCCTATCGCCGGGCGATCCTCGACAGTCTCTATCGAGCCATGCGTGAGGCGCTGAACGTGCCTGATGGCGACGAGTTCATGACCATCAGCGAGCTTGCACCCGCGAACTTCCGCTGCGGCAATGCCTACGGCGTCAACCGCAGCGACGACGCCGTGCTGATCCAGATCACCGTGTTCGCCTCGCGCACCCCTGAGCAGAAGAAGGCGCTGTACCGGCGGATCGCCGAGCTGCTCGGCGAGAGCCCGGGCATCCGGCCCGAGGACGTGTTCGTGAACGTGCTCGACGCACCCAAGGAGAACTGGTCGGTGGGGCACGGCATCGCGCAATTCGCGTGACCGTGCAAGCCCGATGCCGCACCTCACGCGCAGCGGGCGCGAGGCGATCATCCATGCCGGCGCGTTCGACGAGCCACTGGGTGCGACGCCGGATCGGCATGTGCAGTGGACGTCCCGCGCGGCGTGGTATGTGCACGGCGACGGATTGCCGGTCGAGGACTGCGATTCAGCTTCCCGCATGCGCACCGTGGTGACGGTGATAAGCACTCGGCGAGGGCCAGGTCCAGCCCTTCAGTGCCGTTCGATCCGGCTCGAAGATTTCGATCTTGAGCGGATGGCACGCCGCGGCATCGCTGGAATGGGTTGCGCTGCAGTCTCCACCGGGACAGGCTGATAATGCGCCGAGCAGGTCGATCTCCGCGAAAAACTCGATGAAGTCGCCGGGGCGGACCGGACTTGCCTTCATGAAATATTGGTGCGTGTCCCTGGTGAAGCCGGTGCACATGAAGACGTTGAGCACGTCGTGGACATGATGCTCCACCGCATTCGGCTCCATCTTCAGTTCGGTCGCCAGCGCACGCGACAGGTTGGAGTGGCAGCAAAAATCGTAAGCCGTGCCGTTCAACAGGAGATTTGTATAGGGATCACAGCGCGTGCCGATCACATCGTGAATGCCGGCGCCGTCCGCGTCGAAGCCGTACCAGCCGAGCGTATCGTGACTGATGGTCGCCATCGGCCGAAGATAGGGCATATTGCTCCAGAGCCGGTTACCGATGCCGACATGCGTGCCATGGAGCGCCCGGGTCTTGCCGCTGAAGAAGCGCTCGGCGAGGTCGTCCGCGTTCCAGAGATTGAGGTCGCCGACCTGAGGGCCTTCGATGCTGACGATGCGGAAGAACTGGCCGCGCGCCACACGAAAGGCACGGGCATCGCGTGGCGGCACGATGAGCTCGTGGGTCTTGATCGCCGCACGGCGGGCTGCTTCGAGCGTGGCCATATCCGGCCCGGGCATCGTCCCGGCCGGATAGACGATGGCCGGCTTGGCAGCGCGGCGCGAGGCGGCATCAGCGGGGGCGGGTGGGATATTTGGGGGCATTGTTCAGTCTCGGATCGACGCGGCAAAAGGAGGGGCGGTGACTGACGGCGGAAGCGGCTGACCCTACCGCCTCGCCTCAGCCGCCGGCAACGCACGCTTCCATGATTCGATCGAGCTCGGCCTGCGAGAGCACTCCAAGCTCGGCGATGAAGACGATGCGCGTTCGCGGTACGCCTGCCGGCGGCGCCTCGCCCGGCGCGAGCGTCGCGCGGCCGCCGGCGAACTGGAACACCATCTGGCGTCCGGGCTGCTCGACGGTCTCGAACAGGCCTTTGGCGCGGGCAAGCTTTGGTGCGAGCCGGCCGATGGCCTGCTGCAGGCGCGGCAGCGAGATCGGGTGATCGGAGATCCAGCTCAGCGTCTCGAAGCGCTCCTCTGCCGGCCGTTTCGGTCCTGGCTCGCGCGGTGCGGGTGCGCGGTCGGCGGTCGCGGGAAACAGCAGCGCGGACGGAATCTCGCCGTGGTTCGCCTCGACCACCACGGCAGGGACGCGCAGCGCGCGGATGGCTTCGCGCATCCGTCCGGCTGCGCCTCCCTCCGCCAGATCCAGCTTGCTCAGCGCCACGATATCGGCAACGCGCAGCTGCGAGCGCAGCAGCGCGTCATCCAGGCGCGATGGCGGCGTCCCCGCGTCGATCACGCAGAGCACCGTTTCCAGCGGCGCCTCGCGCAGGATCACCGGGTCCATCAGATTGCGCACGATGTCGGCGGGATCGGCGACACCGCTGGTCTCGATGACGATGTACTCAGGCCTGGGATCGCGCCGCAGCAGCGTCGCAAGCGTGCGCAGCAGATCGCCTTCGAGCGAGCAGCAGATGCAGCCATTGGCAAGGCTGACCACGCCGTCGCTCGCGCCCGCGATCAGCTCCGCATCGATGTTGATGGCGCCGAAATCGTTGACTACGGCGGCGATCCGCCGGCCACCCGCATGCGCCAGAAGATGGTTCACGACCGTGGTCTTGCCGGCCCCGAGGAAACCCGTCACCAGGAGCACCGGGACCGGCATGGCTCAGCTCTCCACGACGGGGCGCCGCACCGGCTTTCCCGGCCGCGCAGCCACATCCATAATGCCGTCGCTGATCAGCGGCTGGCCGCTGACGATCAAATGCCGCACGCCTTCGGAGGGACGGTTCATCGCCGTGAAGGTCGCACGGTCCGAGAGCTTCTCGTAATCGAACACGACAATATCGGCATCCGCGTCTTTCGTGAGCCGGCCCTTGGCGCGCATCGCGGGCGTGCTCTGCGACAGGATCTCCGCGGGGATCAGCGCGCATTTGCGCACGCCTTCGAGCAGCGACACGGCTTTGCGCTCGCGCACCCATTCACGGATGAATTTCGTGAAGCAGCCGGCCGAGCGCGGATGCGAGGTGGCGTCATCCGGCAGCGGCCAGGCGTCGCCGGTGTAGGTCTTGCCGTCCGAGGTCGTCCACGGCATCGCGTCGGACGCGATGGCGCCGCCGGGATAGAGCACCGACAGGTCGAGCAGGTCGCGGTGATGCGCATTGTGCTCGGTGTCGAGGATGTGCCAGAGCACCAGCGAGGACGGCTCTTCGGCCTGCGCCTTGAGCAGCTCCTCGCGGTCGTGGAAACGGTGGCCGTCGGTCACGCGCTGCACGGAATCATAGCCGGTGCCGTTGCGCTCGACGAATTTTGGATCGCTGAAGAACGCGGCGGCCAGCACGGTCGAGCCGGTGCCGTAAGGATAGGCTTCGACCGTGATCGGCAGGCCCTGCGCCTGCGCCTTCTCGACCAGCACGCGGCAGCGCGCGATGTCGGTCTTGCTCGACGAGTTGAAATGGCAGATGTGCATATGCGCGCCGGTGGCGCCGGCATAGCCGATCAGGCGGATATAGGCCTCCACGGCGCTCTCAGGGTCGATGCGCGACATGAAGGCGACGTGGGTGAAGGTCGGCACGTCCTGCTTCGCGGCGAGCTGGCAAACCGCGGTCAGCTCCTGCACGCCGGCGCCCGGCGCATAGGCATTGAGGATGCCGATGCCGATGCCGCCCTCGTTCAGGCCGCGGGTGAGGCGCTCAAGGATACCAGATACCTCGGCATCGGTTGCGACATTGTCCATCCAGCGGCGATCGCGCATGGCATTGCCGAACGCCTCCAGCGAGCTCTCCGCATTCGAACCCGTCATCGCGCCGATGCGGGCAAAGGCCCAGTTGGTGGCGGCGCCATAGTTCAGCACGCGGCCCTTTCGCGCCTGGCGCTCATACCAGGACCCGACCGGCAGCACGCCGGCCTCGAGATCGAGCGTCGTCGTGACGCCGTCAAAAGCCTGCATGCGGTCGGCCGGGATCGACTGGCCGTGGGCGTGCAGATCGATGAAGCCGGGCGCGACCACGAGACCGGAGGCGTCGATCACCCGGTCGGCGCCGCCAAGACCCGTGCCGACGGCAGCGATCTTGCCGTCCACCACCGCCACGTCGCCGACGGCATCCATCCCGCTCGCGGGATCCACCACCCGGCCGCCGCTGATCACCAAACCGCTCATCTCGTCACTCCGAAAAAGCCATTGCAAAAAACCTCCAAAGGCCCGGCAGCAGCTCCGGAGGCACGTCGGCGCGCATAGTGCAGATTCTGGGGAGAACGACCACCTCCACTGAAGCCGATGCAGCATGCTTGCACGTGAGGCCGATGAACGCAGGGCGTGTATCGGGACCGGAGCGCAACAACGCCGCTGCGGCAATGCGCCGGTCCAATCGGCATACGCGCGCATTCTCGCGGCAGGATTTGCCCGAGCTATGCTCCGCTTCACACCCTCTGAGAAGAAAGGGCGCAGGGAAGGCCGGGCGCCGGCTGGCACCCATAAGACCCCTGCGCTGAACGAATGCACACGCAATGCACAGGGGAGACACAGGGCAGCCGAAACCAGGCCTTCCCTGCGCGATGGTTTGACGGCCTATGCCGCGCTCTCCCGGGAGCCGAGTTCCTTCTGGCCTCCCTCGCCTCCGCGAAAGTCACGGCACCGCGCCGGTTGACGCAATGACGCGTTCGCCAAGGCTTGACCGTAGCAACGACGGCCAGGACCACACGGTTTCGCCGTACGCGGACTGACCTTGCTTCGCCAAGAGGCTTCGCAGAGCACGGCCCTGCTCCGTCAAAGGCTCCACAAGCTTGAGCGCCGTCCGTCTTTGCGGTCCGCACCATGCTCACGAGGTTCATCTCGCCCTGCACGCTACGGTCCGCCTTTAACGCCGCCCGCGTCCACCGCAACCCAGCCCGCGCTCGAAACGACGTACGACCGCCCCTTTGGTGGGCTGGGATGGGCGACACATACGGCAAATCCGAATTTCGGTAAAGTGGAATATTTTTGTGGCGAGGGGTTGACAGTGACACGGGTGTTTTGCCCGACGGGCAGTTCGTGATCGAGGGGCTCTCCCCCTGTTACAGTATCAGCGTATTGCCGTATTTTGGCGTTGAGGGACAACACCATGCCAGTGAGCTTCGCGGACATTACCGAAGCCTTCGAATTCGCCAACACCGAGGGCGACGTGGCGGAGCTTCGTGCCTTCGTGTGCAGACAGACCGGAAAGATCTACCATCAGACCGAGGGCCTGGATTCAGAAGATTTCGACGAGGAGCTGCCTGATGACATCGAGGATGAGGCCAAATACATCCCGCTCCCGGACAAGCGCGGACTCGGCCTGGGCAAGCCGCTGGTGCTCGATTTTGCCCACGAATTCCTGCCGGACGATTTCGACGACGTCCGTTATTTCTTCGGCAAGCGAGGCGCCTATCCGAAATTCGAAGCGATGCTCGCCAGACGTGGCGCGATCGATCGCTGGCATGCGTTCCAGGCGAAAGCCACGGAGCGGGCGTTGCGCGAGTGGTGCGCGCTGCATGAGATCGAAATCGTCGGCTGATCTGATGTCCGCGCCCGGACACGGTTCCGGAACTTCGCCGGACGCTCGCACGTGGTGGCGTACGCCATGTCCACGCAACCGCAACACTGCTCCGCCGTCTTCTCGCCCCCATTGTCATTCAGAGAATTGGGCGGGGCGGCTTACGGTGGGCATAGTTCCCTGGGGTTCCGTGTGATCGTCCGACGTCTTCTGCAACCCGACTCCCGTCATTCTGTTTCGCGCCGCGTGCTCCTCGGCGGACTTGTGTCGGCAGGGAGTGCCCTCGCGCTCGGCGGATGCGCCGGCTTAGGCGCGACCGGCGCGCGCTTCGACGCGTCGTCCCTCTCCGTTGACCCCACGTTGCTCGTCACCACCACGCGCAAGCCCGTCAACGGCGGCCGCACCAAACCCTGGTTTGGGCCGGAGCGCGCGACGAGCATGACGGTCGCGCGGGCCAGGCTGGTCGCCCCGGACGAAAGCCGTCTTTCCCTCGCCTCGGTTGGGCTCGGCGATTGGCGTCTCGATCGGATCGAACCGGTGTCGGCCGACGCCGGCGATCTCGCTGCGCAGGCCGGCGGAGGGGACGTGCTGATCTATGTGCACGGCTTCAAGCAGACATTCGAGACGGCGGTGCTGGATGCTGCCCATCTCTCCGACGGGATCAAGTTCCGCGGCCGGACCATGGCATTCTCTTGGCCCTCCAAGGCCGGACTGTTCGACTATGCCTACGACCGCGACAGCGCGATGTGGTCTCGCGACGATTTCGAGCGCGTGCTCTCTGCGCTCGTGTCGGCGCCAGGCGGAGGCCGCGTGCACATCGTTGCGCACAGCATGGGAACCATGCTGACCCTCGAAAGCCTGCGCCAGCTCTATGCGCGATACGGCGACACGGTCACGAGCAAGATCGGCGCGGTCGTGTTTGCCGCGCCCGACATCGACATGGACGTGTTCTCGTCGGCCATCCAGCGCATCGGTCCGCTCGCCGGCAAGATCACCGTGATAGCCGCGACGAACGATCGCGCACTCGCGCTGTCGGGCCAGATCGCAGGTGGAATGACCAGGGTCGGCGCCGCCGAGAAGGCCGCCATCGCGCGGCTCGGCGTGCGCGTGCTCGATGCCTCCCAGGAAGGCTGGGGCATCATCAACCACGACCTGTTTCTGTCGAATGCGGACGTGCAGCGGGTGATCCGCCGCTCGATCGACGGCACGACGGCGTGAGAGGGCGCCCGCGCCCGAGCCATGCAGAAGCGCCTGCGCAATCGTGACGTCGTGTTTCGTGCGGATCGGAGGCCGCGCCAGACTTGAGGAGCCGGCGCACTAATGGCCGGTGGAGCGCCGGTTCATCTCCTCCAAAAGCTCTCGCATTGCGTCGAACTGCGTGCCAAAACCCTTCCAGTCGCCGGATTTCAATCGCTCCACCGCCTGATTGTAACGATCGAGCGCCTCCCGTGCCTGACTCTCCGACGGGCGCGTGACAGGCATTTTCTCCTTCGTGCTCGAGACCGGCTGCACCGCGCCAGGCTCGGTGAACAGGGCTGACAAGGCCTCGTCGAGCGTCTCCTTCATCACCACGTGTTCACCGTAGGCTGCGATCACGCGTTTCAGCTCCGGCAGGTGTCCGTGCTCCGCTCGCAAATAGAGTGGCGTGACATAGAGGATCGAGTTCTCAATCGGGATCACAAGCAGGTTCGCACCGCGAATCACCCGCGAGCCCATCTGATTCCAGAGCGTGATCTGTTGCGATATCTCGGTGCTCTGATTGATCCGCGCCTCGATCTGGAACGGCCCGTAGACGAGCTTCTCCTTGGGAAACTCGTAGACAATCAGCTTGCCGTAGTCGGGCTCGTCGCAGCGTGCGGCCAGCCACGCGATCATGTTGTCGCGGCGGCTGGGCACCATGGGAAGCATGAGGAAGAACTCGGCCTGCGGCTCACCGGGCAGCCGCATGATGATGTAATATGGGGCCATCGTTGCAACGCCGCCGCCGCCCGGCTGCCGCGGAAACTGCCAGAGATCCTCGCGGTTATAGAAAACGTCGGCGGCCTCCATGTGATAGCTCTGATAGAGCTGCGCCTGAATCAGGAACAGGTCCTCCGGATAGCGAATGTGCCTCTGCAGATCGGCCGGCATGACCGAGAATGGCTTGAACAAGTCCGGAAAAATCCGCCGCCAGGTCGCGGCGATGGGATCGCCGGTGTCCATGAGATAGAAGTCGACGGTTCCGTTATAGGCATCGACGGTGACCTTCACCGAATTGCGGATGTAGTTGAGATCCTGGTCTTGCGCCGGCTGCGCGGAGGGGAAGTAGGAACTCACCGTGTAGGCGTCCTGCATCCAGAACATCCGCCCGTTGCTGATGACCAGATATGGATCGTGATCGAGCCGGAGGAACGGAGCGATCGTTTGCACCCTTTCCCCGATATTGCGGCGGATCATGATCCGGCTGTCGGCCGTGACGTAGCTTGAGAGCAGCAGGTTCGGGTCGTTGAAGTAGTAAGCGAACAGGCCTCTCCACACCATCGCTCCTATCGGAACGCCGCCGGTACCGTCATAGGCCGCGTAAACATTGTCCTTTCCCTTCGGATAGTCGAACTCCGGCGTGCTCCCCTTGACGATGACGTAGTCGTCGCTTCGTTCGCCGTAGTAGATGCGCGGCTCGTGGATCTTGGGACCTCCATCCGCAACCGGAGGGATATCCCGCAAATAGAGTAGCGGCAGTCCCTCGGTGCTCTTGCGCGTGACCGGGCTCATCACCGCGCCATTGCCGTGAGTGAACAGCACGTGGCGGTTGACCCATGTCTGGGCATTCGGCGGCAGCAGCGAGGCCCCCAGTTCGCGGGCCGAGATCATGACGCTTTGGTAGGCGCCATCGAGCCAATAGCGATCAACGTCAAGGTGATGGAATTTGTAGTAGGTGCGGATCTCCTGGAGTTGCGCGTAGGTGTCCGACAAGGGCTGCCAGTCCCACAGCCTGATATTGTCGATTGTCGCCTTGTTGGCGTCGAGCGTCTTGGAGCTAAGCTTCTGTTCGGCAGCAAACGGCTTGGCTGCGATCCGATCGAGATTGTATGCCTGCCGGGTGAGCGCGATGTTGCGTTCGATATAGGGCCTTTCCAGCTCCAATTCGCTTGGCCTGACGAAGAACTGCCGGAACAGCACGGGAACCACGCCGGACAGCACGAAAGACCCGATCACGACAAGCAGGAACGCGGCGGCAGGAAGCCGGTAGGTGCGCACCCGCAGGTTTGCCCATGCGGCGAGAGCCGCGATGACGGAAAGTCCGATCATCAGCCACAAGGCCGGCAGCCCCATGTGGACATCGGTGTAACTTGCACCGACGACCACGCCGTTATCGCCGTAGAGCAGCAGATAGCGATCGAGAAAATAGGACCAGGCCTTCACCGCAAAGAGCAGACCGAGCAGCGCCGAGCCGTGGGCAATCACCGTCGGCGACATTGATCGGCGATGAATGTCGTATTCGATATCGCCGTGCACCCAGTAGATCGCTGCGGCGAAAAGCGCGCTCAGAACGAGCGCGAGCATCATCCAGTTCTTGATGAGGATATAGGCGGGCAGTGAAAAGAGATAGAACCCGATGTCCTTGTTGTAGAGCGGATCGTCTGCGCCGTATGGCAGCTGATAGACAAACCGCAGGAAGACGCCCCAGTTGCCGACTTCGGCCGATGCGACAAGCAGAGCGAGCAAAGCTGCGCCCCCTGCGATCCACCGGGGCCACGGCAACCGGTCGCGCACAAGGGCAAGCAGATCCGGCGGCGCGTTGCCCGCGGCGCTCCACACCGAAGCGGCGACTAGCTGTGTCGACGGCCGCCGGGCAAAGCGCAGTGCGAGCCATCCGTTCAACCAAAGGATGACGGCGGTTCCCGTCCAGACCGCAAGAAAGACGACGGCTTTGGCGCCGATTGTCGTCCAGAAAACCTGCAGATAGCCGATCGAGGAAAACCACAGCCAGTCGACCAGGAAGTCGCTCGCGAGCCAGAGCGGGATCAGGCAAATCCCAATGACAGCGGCCGCAACAATGAGCCCGACCACGGCACTCTGCCTTGGTACCTTCCGTTCGGGTCCGGTGATCCCGATCGTCATGGCTTGATCATAGCGGAAATGAGGGACGCCCGCCCCTCGATTTCGCGGTCGGGCGGCGCTCGCCAACTCTACCGCCGACAGCACTCGTATCCCGACGATCCCGGGTCTATAATCAGGTAGCCGTCCATCCTATGCCGATGGTCTGCAGGGAAGACCTCACGGTGGATGGTTTCCGTTCAGCATCGGAGGTGATGTCATGGCCATTGCTCCCACGCTCCAGAAATACCTAGCCGCCGAGAACATCCAGTACGAGGTGATCCCGCACGAACTCAGCATGACGTCCGCTCGAACGGCCGAGGCATGCCATATCTCGGGCGACCGCCTCGCCAAGGGCATCGTGTTGCGGCGCGACGGCGGATACATGCTGGCCATCCTGCCCGCATCGCATCACCTCCGCCTGTCGGACCTGAGGACAAGCCTCGGCGACAATGTCCACATGGCCGATGAAACCGAGATCAATCGGCTGTTCAGCGACTGTGCACACGGTGCAGTTCCTGCCGTCGGCAAATGCTACGGATTGGACATCATCGTCGACGACAGCATCGACGCACAGCCGGACATCTATATGGAAGCCGGCGATCATGAGACGCTGCTTCATATGGGTCACACGCAGTTTGCGCGCCTGACGGCCAACGCACCGCACGGGCGCTTCAGCGCGCATGACTGAGGATTTTGTACACCGCCCATTGCCGTTGCGATCCTGGGCGGGAACTCTGGCCACGAGGTCGCCGTCATACTGTTCAGCAGGGTGGCGGCGAGAGCGTCTGAATTTTGTCCGGGGGTGCCGCTGCATTGCATCAACGCACTTGAAACCCACGAACGGAGGCTCGCCATGAAAGTCAAAGACGTGATGCACAAGGGTGTCGACTGGGTCAGCCCCGACACCCCAATCACCGAGCTTGCCAAGCTGATGCGGGCGCATGACATCGGCTGCATTCCGATTGGCGAGGATGACAAGCTGGTCGGAATGGTGACCGACCGCGACATCGTCTGCAAAGGACTCGCGAGCCACAGCTTCGATGCCGGCCGCGCGAAGGCGCGCGACGTGATGACCGAGGGCATCCATTGCTGCCGCGAGGACGATGACCTCGCCAAGGCGATGCACCATATGGAGAAGCTGCAGGTCCGCAGGCTGCCGGTGATCAACAAGAGCAAGCGGATGGTCGGCATCATCAGTCTGGGTGACGTCAGCCATTCCTCGTCAGGTGATATGCTGACCGAGACCGTCAGGAGCGTTTCGGCGCATCACTGAACTTGTGGCCGGAACCTACGGCTAGGGCTCCTCGCGATCGCCGCTCGAACAGGCGCTGAGGGGAGCCCGAGCCATGCGCTCGTCATGCAACCATCGCGCGGCGCAGAAGCTGCGGCGCGATGTGGTCGATTTTGCGCCTACGCAATCAAACGCTGCACCAATTCCGACTCACTCGAGTACGTCAGGAACGCCTCGTGAGTCGCCCGGGTAATCCCAACATAGGTCAGCCGGACACATTCCTCGACGGTTTCGCCGTGGCGGCCAAGCAAGCCCAAGCCGGCAATAGCGACGCAGGGAAACTCCAGCCCTTTCGCGGTGTGCATGCTCAAAAACCGCACGGCCACCCGCTTGACCGAAACTCTGTTGCGATTGTCCTTGGCCATATCGATCGGCACATCATGCCTGGCGAGTATCTGCGCGACCCGCCCGCCGATCCAGTGCTCGGGGTAGAGACACGCCATCTGCGACCACTCGTACCCGGCCTTTTTCCTATCGAGAAACCACTCGGCGACGCAGTGAGCTTCTGCGTCGATGCTCACGCATCGCCGCACGGCCGGCTCCATGCCCTGCCGGCCCGCATCTTCGGGCAGCAGGATGGCGTGCTCATCGTCGGCCGTGATGCCCGGAGCGCCAATGACGTCCGCTGCGAAGCGTTTCGCGAAGGCAACGATTTGCGCGGTGTTGCGGTAGTTGACTTTCAATACGCTCGTTCTGCCCTTGGCCTCGATTCCGAGCTGACTCCATACCGGGCGTTCACGCCCCCTGTAGATGGCCTGGATGTCGTCGTAGACGACCATCAGCGCCTTCGTGCGCGGGTTCACCATCTTGGCCGCGAGCGCGAGCCATTGCGGCTCGAAGTCGTGTGCCTCGTCGATCAGGACAGCGTCGTACTGCTCCGTCGGGATATGGCCTTGATCTACCGCCTTCATGACCTCCGAAACGCTAGCAGCCAGTCGCTTTGCGTAGTCCGGATATTCTCGCTCCGATGGGATGGGGACCCCATAAGTCCGCAGCATCCGGTAACACCAGGAATGAAAAGTGAGGACCTGAACGCGGTTCTCCACGCCTCTGCTCTGCATGGCATCCTCAAGCCGCCCGGCGATGCCATTGGCGTAACACAGGATGAGCACCGGCTTTGCTGCCGCACGTGCCAGATACTCGGCTCGAAAGGCAAGGATCAGGGTCTTGCCCGATCCGGCGACGCCGCGAATAATTCGATGCCCCTCTCCCAGACTGCGCGCGAACTGCTCCTGATGCAGGTCCATGACTGCAAGCGTCCGGTCCGAAGGATCGGCCGCAGGTGCGTCGTCCAGGGGCAACGCAATCTGTCGTATGCGGATTTCCGGAAAGAGCAGCGCCCTCAGGCGGTCGAACTGCGGCATGGACAGCGGCTCTTCGGGCCGCGGATGAACCATGTTCCACAATCTGGTGCGGAATTCTTCGGGATCTGAGGTCTCCGTCATTTCATCCTTGAAAAGACACAGATGCCCGGCCAGCACCTCCTTGAGATTGGTCTGATCGAACTGCTTGCGCGTGATGTTCGTGAATACGGCCCCGAAGCCGAATGGAACAATGGGCCGGCCCACAAAGCGATGACCATGCGGAAACAACAATTGTCCATCGCGCTCCAGCGTGCGTACGACCTCGAACGTATACCCGCGAGCCTGCTCGAGGGGATTGCTCTCCCGTACGACACCACGGCTGGTCAGCAACTCGACCTTCGTCTTGTCCGCCGAAACAATCGTCTCCAGGCGCCAGTCTTTCACCTCGAGCACGAGCAGGCCGTTCGCGGGATGAACGATGATAAAATCCGGATGCCGGTTGTGAGGGCCGACAGGGAGATTGTGCCAAACGACAGCGTTCTCTTCGAGGAAGTCCTTGAGCCGTTCCGCCAGTCGCAGTTCCCCACGACTGTCGAAGCGTGCGAAGCCGAGACTGGGGATCAGGGTGGCCATGTTACGACCGCGAGCACCATTGCAGACCACCTCGTGGGCTACTTGCGTAGCAGAGCGGTCTCTCCAGGCCCACATGGTTGCCTAGAGTGTGCAGCTTTTCAATGGCTTAGGATTTGTCTGGCGCTCCCTAGGGGAATCGAACCCCTGTTTCAGCCTTGAGAGGGCCGCGTCCTAACCGCTAGACGAAGGGAGCGTGAGGCGTACGACATAGCCGCGAATTTTGCCGGCGGCAAGGTGGGATTCTCGGGTTTCTCCCCGCCGTCGTCCCGGCGAAGGCCAGAACCCATTACCCCAAGACGCAATTGTTGCGCGCAGAGTTAACTCCGAGTCCCCGTAACCATACCCGCCTGTGGTTATGGATCCTGGCTTTCGCCAGGACGACGACGGGGTGAGTTTCCGGGGCCTCCGTTACGGCTCATTGGCAAATTTGAGCTTCCCAGCCGGCTTCAGAGTGTGGGCATCAAAAGTGCGGATCTCGGTGACCCCGCCGATATCGAGCGTGACCACGAGGCGATCGCCGGCGACCCCGGTCGAGACGATCCTGGCGCCCTTGGGCAGGGTGGCGATGACGTCGCCAGCCGCCTCGACCGCCCTTCCCTCCGACTTGAAAAGGCGGTAGCCCACCGCGATCAGAACGGCGCAGATCGCCAGCGCCGTGGTCAACCCCGCGATCAGCATCATCCGCCGCACCCGCGCGAACAGCGCGGCCTGCTCGGGGGTCGGTTCGGGAATAGCGGTTTCGGTCGTCATGGAAAACTCTGGGTCAGCGCAAAGGTTGGAGGTTGTCGTCGCCGGCGACGAGGGCTCGCCCCGGCTCGACCGCGTGCTGGCGGCGCACCTCACCGAGCTGTCGCGATCGAGGCTGAAAGCCCTGATTTTGGCGGGCGCGGTGAGCCTGAAGGCTTCCGCCATCCGCGACCCCGCTTATCACGTCGCCTCCGGCGATACGATCATAATCGACGTGCCGGAGGCCGCGCCCGCCGAGCCGAAAGGCGAGGATATCGCCCTCGATATCGTGTTCGAGGACGACGACATCATCGTCATCAACAAGCCCAAGGGCCTGGTCGTCCACCCCGCGGCCGGGCACGAGACCGGCACGCTGGTCAACGCGCTGATCGCCCATTGCGGCGCTTCGCTGTCGGGCATCGGCGGAGTACGTCGGCCCGGCATCGTGCACCGGCTGGACAAGGACACGACAGGGCTGATGGTGGTCGCCAAGAACGACCTCGCCCACGCCTCGCTGTCCGCGCAATTCGCCGACCACGGCCGCACCGGCGAGATGCGGCGCGGCTACATGGCCTTCGCCTGGGGGGTGCCGAACCGGCATCGCGGCACGGTCGATGCGCCGATCGACCGCCATCCGCATGCCCGCGAGAAGATGGCGGTGCGCCAGGGCGGCCGCGAGGCGGTGACGCATTGGGAGATCCTGGAGAGTTTTGCAGGTCGCGACGGCAAGGGCGTGGCCGCCCTGCTCGCCTGCGAGCTCGAGACCGGACGCACCCACCAGATCCGAGTCCACCTCGCCCATATCGGCCACCCCCTGATGGGCGACGCCGTCTATGGCCCGCATTTCAAGACCAAGGCGAACCAGCTGGGGCCGGAATCGCGGGAGGCCTTGACCGCGCTTGGGCGACAGGCGCTGCATGCTTATTTGCTGGTATTGGAGCACCCGAGGACGGGAGAATTACTCCACTGGGAGGCGCCTCTGCCGGAGGATTTGCTTCTCCTGGAGGGTGCCCTCAAAGCGGCGCTATGACGCAGGCTACTTAAGAAAGCCGTTACATTACAAAAAGTTATAGCTGCCACACGGGGACGTGACGTCAGCAATCCTTCCCTTTTCGACCCCCCATGGGGTATATTGCGCCTGCGTTGGAAATGACCAGCGCGGAACATCGCAGCCCGGCCGGCTTTGACACAGCGGTCGTCTGCCTGGCCCGCCGCTATCGGGGGCCTGAACCTTTGGAGGGCGCACTATGGCCCGTACCGCTGCTTTGCCGGTCCTCAATGGAGAATCCGGCCTTTCTCGCTACCTCGCCGAGATCCGCAAATTCCCGATGCTGGAACCCCAGCAGGAATACATGCTCGCCAAGCGTTGGCGCGAGCATGACGATCGCGACGCGGCGCACCAACTTGTCACCAGCCATCTCCGCCTCGTGGCCAAGATCGCCATGGGCTATCGCGGCTACGGCCTGCCGATCTCCGAGGTCGTCTCGGAAGGCAATGTCGGCCTCATGCAGGCGGTGAAGCGTTTCGAACCCGAGAAGGGGTTCCGTCTCGCCACCTACGCCATGTGGTGGATCAAGGCGTCGATTCAAGAGTACATCCTGCGTTCCTGGTCGCTCGTGAAGATGGGCACCACCGCGAACCAGAAGAAGCTGTTCTTCAACCTGCGCAAGGCGAAGAGCAAGATCAACGCGCTGGACGAGGGCGATCTCCGCCCCGACCAGGTCGCGACCATTGCCAAGCGCCTCGGCGTGACGGACCAGGACGTGATCGACATGAACCGCCGCCTCGGTGGCGACGCGTCGCTCAACGCCCCGATCCGCGATGACGGCGAAGCCGGCGAATGGCAGGACTGGCTGGTCGACAACACGCCCAACCAGGAAGCCTTGATGGCGGAGCACGAGGAGTATGATCACCGCCGTGACGCGCTGAACGGCGCCATGGGCGTGCTCAACCCGCGCGAACGCCGCATCTTCGAGGCCCGCCGCCTCGCCGATGAGCCGATGACGCTGGAAGACCTTGCCGCCGAGTTCGGCGTGTCGCGCGAGCGCGTCCGCCAGATCGAGGTCCGCGCCTTCGAGAAGGTGCAGTCCGCGGTCAAGGGCACGATCGCAAGGCAGGAACAGGCCGCGCTCGAAGCCGCGCATTAAGCGAGGCTTGCCGCGGCAAGAGATTGGCGGATCGAAAGAGACGAAAAGCCGGCGGCAACGCCGGCTTTTTTGTTGTGGGGTGTGGGCTGCGGGCACGTTTCGCGGAGTCGCCGGCGGGCCCTTGAACGCCTGCGACGGGTCGCCCGACAAACTCTTGTCGGGCCACATCCAGAGAACGGACACGCACCGTGTCGATCATCCTGCAATCCACCGTCGGCGGCTTCTCAGCCCAGTTCATGCGCAAGCTGCCGCTGGTCGAGCAGGCGATGCGCGAGCACGGGCTCGAGCCGTCCGAGTTCGTGATCTCCAAGGACTATGCGGGCACAGCGACGATCCCGCTCATGGGCCCGTTCTTCTTCAGTTACAGCGTGTTCTTCGGCGAGGAAACATTCACCGTCACCGAGCCGAACGACATGGTGTTCCTGGACTACTTCTTCAAACGCGTGCTCGCCGCCGACGGGCCACCGGAAGTGCCGCGGCGGCCGGGCTTGATCCGGCGACTGTTCAGCTGGATGGCGCAGCCGGTGTAGTCGCTAAGGGCGCACCTTCTACTCCCCCCAGATCCTCGCCAGCGTCGCGAGCCAGCAGCCTTCGCAATAGCGCGCGTCCTTGTAGTCGATCCAGTTGTGCGCATAGACGCGGTCGAGGGGGATGTCGTAGCGCGCGCGCAGCACCTTGACGAGAATCCTCCACGCCGCGACCTGCGCCTCTGTCGGTCCCGTCGTGACATCCGGATAGTTGCCGGCGAACTCGACACCGATCGAATTGTCGCGCACGACCTGGCGATAGGTCGGCCTGTTGTCGATGTACTTGTTGTCGTCGCGGTTGGCGCCGTCGCCGTGGGTCGGCACCAGGGTCTCGGCGACGGCCCAATAGACCGTGCCGTCAGTCTCGACCCACACCGTGACGCCGCGGCGCGTCGGATTCCTAGATTGCTCCGCGGCCCCGCCGCGTGCCGAGCCTGCCGGCCCCTCGGTCTGGTGCACGATGATGTTGCGCCAAGGATGGGCGCTGCGGACATCGCCCCACGGCGCGAGCCAGACGATCTTCAGCCCCGGAATGTCGGGCGTGCCGGAGGCGCGTGCGATCGTCGCGAGCTCGGCATCGGTTGCGGCGGCTGGTGCGGTCAGGAAGAGTACGGCGAGAATGGCCGCGAGCAGGCGAGGCATCATCATGCGGATCCAATAACGGACCCAATCGTAGCAGGCTTTATGCGAATGTGCGCTTGCTCTCAGCGAGCCCGATCGGCTCCGGCGCGAGCGGCGGGGCCGGATCGTAGACCGCGAAATCGTTCTTGCCGTTCTTCTTGGCGGCATAGAGGGCGTGATCGGCATGCGCGATCAGGCGATCCGGGAATTGGCCGATGCCGCGGTCCCACTCGGCGACGCCGATCGAGATCGCAATCGGAATCTCCTTGGCCGTGCAGGCGACGGCATCCTGGCGGCAGACCTCGAGCACGCGGCGGGCGATCGCGGCCCCCTCGCGCAGCGACGACGACGGCAGCACGATGCAGAACTCGTCGCCGCCGGTGCGGGCGAGCATGTCGCCGGGCCGCAAGCGCGTCTGCGCCATCAGGGTGAAGTGGCGCAGGCACTCGTCGCCCGCGGCGTGGCCGTGGGTGTCGTTGATGGTCTTGAAGCCGTCGAGGTCGATCACCAGCAGCGAGAACGGCTCGCCGCTGCGCTCCGAGCGGGCGCATTCCTCGGACAGGCGCTGCAGCAGATGGCGCCGGTTGGCAACGCCAGTGAGATCGTCGAGCAGCGCGAGGTCGGCGACCTCACCCCGCAGCCGGTCCATCGCCATCAGCAGGAAGCCGAAATTGAGCGTCATCGACAGGAACAGGAGCCCCAGCACCATGACGGCATGGTTCTGACCGCCCGCGATCGCCGAGAAATCGTAGCCGAGCAGGTTGCCGACCGTACGCACCATGAGAAGCCCGATGATGCTGAGGATGACGATGCCGGACAGCCGCGCGCCCGGGCTGACGCGGCCCTCCGGCGGCGACAGCAGCAGATGCAGCGCCAGCACCAGCGGCAGCCCCTGACCGATCGTGTAGCTGAGCATGCGCAGCTGCATGTGCTCGAAGCCGATCATGAAGAACACGACGCCGGCAAGGCTCAGGCATTGCGTTGCGATCATGATGCGCCAGGAGACCGGCCGGCCATAGAAGCGCTGAATGCCCATGGCGGCGAAGCAGCTCGCCGCCATGACGCCGGCAGCGCCGAGCAGAAGCGGCACGGGGGATGTGACGAACAGGCGGATCAGGGCCGTCATCGCGCCGGCCGCGCCGACGAAGGACGATGCCATCCAGAACCGCGCAGCCGCGAATTTCGGATAGGAGCGCGTCACATAGGCCCAGATCAGGCCGAGCGCGAGGAAGTTGACGACGAAGACCGTCCAGAGTGTCGGTACGTTCAGCATGGTGAGCACAGCGCGCGCAGCGTCGCCTCCCCCATTCCTGGCAGCCGTCCGTCCATGACCCATCCCCGTCTTCTTGCGGGGAATATTGCGCGCCCTGCGCTTAACGGAGTCTCACTGCGATCCTTCAAAGCGCGCCTTTGGTTTTGGATTCATGAACGGCGCGGCCGCGTTGTCGGATCGTTAGGCATGCCGCCGCCGTCCCGCGCGACGCGCTTGATGCGGATTCGCGGGCAGAAATCACCCGAAAATGCATCTGAGCTGTGGATAACGCGATGACACGGATGTGACAGCACAGGGCAGAGCCCTGCGAATCTGCTGAGTTTATGGTCGAGGATATTGCGAGGCTGGCCCTCCGCCGAGCATCCCTCGTGTCGCGTTCCACCATTAACCCCTAAGAGGATACTATGGCTAAGAAAGCGAAGAAGGCGGCGAAGAAGAAGGCGAAAAAGGCCAAGAAGGCGAAGAAGAAGTAACGAGGCTTCTTTTTCTTTGCCCGGGTGGAGCCTCGCTCCGCCCGGGCGTCGGATGGAAGAGTTTGAAGGTAGCGGGCGCGAGGCCCGCTTTTTTATTGCGCCGCGCTCAGCTAGCGCGTCTCCCTCTCCCCGTTCTTACGGGGCCGCGACGAGCTTCGCTCGCGCTGAGAGGGTTGGGGTGAGAGGCCTCTCTCCACACGCGCGACTGCCGCGGGACCTGTACCCCCTCACCCGGATCGCAAGAGCGATCCGACCTCTCCCCGCAAGCGGGGAGAGGTGAAGGAAGTAGCGGGGACGAGGCGAAGAGCTACCTCTCCGCAAACGCCAGCTTGGCGCCGAGTGCGGCAAAGCCCGCCGCAAAGCTGCGACGCAGCCAGGCCATCACGGCGGGGCGGGAGATGACGCGCTCGCGCACCGAGGCGGCACACAGGCCATAGATGGCGAACACCACAAAGGTCATCGCCATGAAGGCACCGCTCAATTCGAGCATCCGCGCCAGCACATGGGTCTCGTCCGCCGCGATGAACTGCGGCAGGAAGGCGAGGAAGAAGATCGACAGTTTGGGATTGAGGATGTTGATCAGGAAGCCGGTGACGACGACCCGGCCGCTCGACCGCTCGCGGATCTCGCCCTCTACCGCCAGCGCCCCG
Source organism: Bradyrhizobium liaoningense (assembly GCF_018130825.1). Lineage (GTDB taxonomy): Bacteria > Pseudomonadota > Alphaproteobacteria > Rhizobiales > Xanthobacteraceae > Bradyrhizobium > Bradyrhizobium liaoningense_B. The sequence continues at coordinate 82,701 of NZ_JAFCJS010000004.1, forward strand.
GTTTCGCGTAGCGCCTGCCAGGACATGTAGAGCAGATAGAGCACGCCGCCCCATTTCAGCGCGGCGAAGGCGAGCGCGCTGGTGTGGAGCACGGCGGCAAGCCCGAGCATCGCAGCACACATGTGCGGCACGATCCCGAGCGTGCAGCCGAAGGCGGCAGCGAGACTGGCGCGCGAGCCGCGCGTCAGTGCCGCCGCCAAGGTGTAGAGCACGCCGGTGCCGGGCGAGGCGACCACGATCAGCGAGGTAAGCAGGAAGGACCAGGACATGGGCCAACGCTATCACCCCGCCTCGCGGCAGGAAAGTCGGGCGGCGCGATCGGTCCTCAGGACAGCTGTGCGATCTCGGCCTCGCGCAGCACATCGAGCGGCGCCCACGGCTTGGCCCAGAATTTCGCCCCGTCCGGCAAGGGCTGTTTCAAGGGACGCCCGGAGGTGACGACGACGTCGAGCTTCGGATTGCGATCCTTGGCGACATACGCAAGCTCGACGCCGTTCATGCGCCCCGCAAGCTGCACGTCGGTCAGCATCAGGCATAGCGCACCGGCATTCTTATCCAGCACGCGTTCGGCCGCCTCGGCGCTTTCGCACTGAATGACCTGATAGCCGCTCTCTTCCAGCAGGACACACAGCATCTCGCGCTGCATGGCGTCGTCTTCAACGATGAGCGCTGTCGCGCGAAATGGCTTTGCTTGTCCCATCGACGGCTCCCAAAATACCTGCGTCGGTAACCTATGTTAAAAACCCCGAGCGGCTACGGTTCGGTTTCATTTCAAAAAAATGTAAACCGTGGTTCCATGACCGCGAACTTGACGGGGGGATTTCATGACTGCGATTCGCGGTGCCGCCGCCATCACGGGAGCCGCCAGCGGCATCGGTCGCGCGCTGGCCATCGAGCTGGCCCAGCGCGGCTGCGACCTCGCGCTCGCCGATCGCGACGAGGCCGGACTGAAGACGCTCGCCACCGAGATCGGACAAGGGCGCAAGATCAGCCTGCATCGCGTCGACGTCGGCGAGCGTGATGACATCGCGCAATTCGCGGCCGAGGCGATCGCGGCGCATCCCACGCTCGGCCTCGTCGTCAACAATGCCGGCGTGGCGCTGCTGGGCACGTTCGAGGAGATCGACCAGGCGCAGATGGAGTGGCTGTTCGGCATCAATTTCTGGGGCGTGGTGCACGGCACGCGCGCCTTCCTGCCGCACCTGAAGACGCTGTCTGAGGCGCACATCGTCAACATCTCGTCGATCTTCGGCATCATCGTTCCGCCGGGGCAATCGGCCTATGCCGCGGCAAAATTCGCGGCGCGTGGCTTTTCCGAAAGCGTGCGGCACGAGCTTGCAGTTGCGGGCAGTCCCGTCAAACTGGCGGTGGTGCATCCCGGCGGCATCGCCACCGCGATCGCGCGTAACTCCCGCACCGGAGCCGGCGTCGCCGACAATGCGCGCCGCGCGCAGATGATCGAGCGCTTCGAAAACGCGGCGAAGACCACGCCCAAGGACGCTGCGCTGCGCATCATCAAGGGCATCGAGAGAAACGAGCCCCGCATCCTGATAGGCAACGACGCCCGCTTCATGGACATCTTGCAGCGCTTCCGCCCGGGAACGTATTGGGCGCCGCTGCAGCGCAGGCTGGAAAAGATGGCGAAGGGGAAGTGAGCCGGGGACGCGATGGCGTTGCCTCGCCCTTCGCTGCCGTAGGGTGGGCAAAGCGTAGCGTGCCCACGACTTCCGACAACCGATGGAAATCGTGGGCACGGCGCTTCGCGCCTTTGCCCACCCCTACAAGACCGTGTGGGTACTCACTGCCCCGCGAGCCGATCCGCGAAATACCCGATGGTCTTGCGGTAGACCACCGCCCTGTTCCACTCGCGCATCGCCTCGAAATTGGCGGTGCCTTCTCCGTAGGGCTGGCCCATCTTGAAGCCGCTGGTGTGCAAGAGGTTCGCGGTCGAGGCGAGCACGTCGGGGACGCTGTGGCGGAGGTCGACATGGCCGTCGCCGTCAAAATCGACACCGTACTTGATGTAGGACGACGGCAGGAACTGGGTCTGGCCGATCTCGCCGGCATAGGCGCCGATGAGGTCGCGCAGCGGCAGGTCGCCGCGCTGCACGATCTTGAGGGCGGCGAGCATCTCGCCCTGGAACAGGTCGGTGCGGCGGCAGTCATGTGCCAGCGTCGCCAGCGTGCGGATCACCGGCAGCTTGCCGATGTCGCCCTTGCCGAAATCGCTCTCCAGTCCCCAGATCGCGACCAGGATATAGCGCGGCACACCGAACTGCTGCTCGATGCGCGAGAGCAGCGCGGCGTGACGCTGCAGCAGCGCCCTGCCGCCATTGATGCGGCCCGGACCGACACGGGTCGAGACATACTGCTCAAAGCTCTTGTTGAAGGTGTAGCGCTGGCGCCGGTCGAAGGCGAGCACGGCGCCATCCTGGGTGATGCCGCTGAACGCCGCACTGGTCACGCCCGCCGAAACGCCGGCCGCTTGCGCCTCCGAGGCCATGGTGGCGATGAAGCCGTTGAAGTCGCCGCCGCAGCGCGCGGCCTGCGCCGAGCCGCCGGCCAGCGAAAGGACGACGGCGGTGGCGAGAAGCGATCTCAACATGCGGGGAAATCCTCTGAAAATATGCGTAGGGAAAGCGGATCATGCCCGGGAACAGGATTCGCGTCAAAGCGGCAAAACCTCGCCAGAACCAACCATGCGCCGGGTGCGACTAAAGGGAGCGCTCACCCCGTCCCCAACGAATCGAGATGACCATGCCCATTCCGTACCGGATGCTTGCTGTCCTCGCCTTGGTCTCGTTCCACGCCGTCACCACCGCCACCGCGCAAACCCGCGATGTCGCCGGCGCGCGCGATTATCCCGGCATCGGCCGGTTCACCGGCAGTGTCATCACCGGCTATGTGGTGAAGGATTTTGATGCGGCGCGGATGCAGGCGGCTCCCTTCAAGGACGGCCAGCCCACCGATGCCCGCCGGCTCGAAGGCCGCATCGTCCGCATCGCCTATCGCACCAATCCCGGCCCCTCGATCCTGGAAGTGTCGCGCAATTTCGAGACGAAGCTCGCAAAGGCCGGGTTCGAGACCTTGCTCGCCTGCGACACCGAGGCCTGCGGCGCCATTCCCTTCACCGAGAGCGTCGACACGCTGCCGATCCCGCAGATGTGGATCGACGGCTTCAACTACCGCTATTTTGCCGGCCGCAAGAGCGAGGGCGGCCGCGAGACCTATGCCAGCGTCCTCGTCAGCCAGAACAACCAGGAGATCTATGCGCAGGTCACCGTCGCCGAGGTGGGCGCGATCGCCAACAAGATGGTCGATGCCGCCGCGATGGCGAAGGGTCTTGGTGAGACCGGCCACATCGCGCTCTACGGCATCTATTTCGACACCGACAAGGCGGTGCTGAAGCCGGAGAGCCGCCCGACGCTGGAGCAGATCGCAAAGCTCTTGACCAGCCAGCCGCAGCTCAGCGTCTTCATCGTCGGCCACACCGACAGCCAGGGCGCCTATGAATACAATCTCGACCTCTCCAGGCGGCGCGCCGAGGCGGTTGCCGCCGAACTGGTGAAGAGCTTTCGCATCGCGCAAGGACGGCTGCGCACCGCCGGCGTCGGATTGCTGGCACCGGTCGACTCGAATGCAACGGATGCCGGCCGCGCGCTGAACCGGCGGGTGGAGCTGGTGGCGCCGTGATGGGGATGCACTCGCGGGTTTGATGCGCATCAACGTCGCTAGGCGGGCAACATGCGAGGGAGAGCCTGCGCCCTCTCCTCTCGTCATTCCGGGGCGCGCATAGCGCGAACCCGGAATCCATTGAGCGGCAGAGCTGGTGGATGAATGGATTCCGGGTTCGCGACTTCGTCGCGCCCCGGAAAGACGGATGAGAGAGTTGCCGCTATAATGTTGATGCTCTCGCCGCGCTGCCGAGCATGAGGCAATCAGCGATGCCCAATATCAAGCCCACATCACCCCGCCTCTTTCGCATCCCGCTGTTCCGCCTGCTCGCCATCAATCTTGCGATCGGCGCCTGCGCGGCAGTGCTGCTGGTCGGCGGGCTGCTCTGGCTTAACCCCGGGCATCTGCGCGAGCTGATCTTCGCCGACCGCACGCCGGGCATCGCGCTTGTTCTGCTGCTCGCCTCCTTCCTCATCACCTTCGGTTCCGCCGCAATGGGCAGCGCGATCATGGCGCAGGGACGTAAAGAGGATGATGGCAAGCGCGGCGGCGGATCGCGGCTCGCCGTTCAGGAGATGGCGCAGCGCCCGCGCACGCGGTGAGATATCCACCGCGGCGATGGAACTCGTCTCCACCCGAGGGAACCGTTGGTCTGCAGCAGACGGAAGAGGTGCAGCGGAACGCAATTCCCTACAGGGCGCGCAACGCCCGCTGCATTGCGACAACAGCAAGATGAACAAAGTGATTTGATGATCCAAACAATTGCTTCGATGTGCATGGGAACTCGATTTTCACGATCGCTGCATATCTGCTGCGCTCGCTGCGACACCAACGCTCTCACGATTTGGCTTGCCACGGCATGACACAGCCTATAATCTTCTATTTTAGGTTGTTGCCCTGCCAGCCCCGGGCGACACTGAAGACCAAAAATAGACGGCGGGCTTTGCGGCCCGCCGTTTATTGAGGGTTCGCACCGGACCTTCGAAAAGCGCACGGCGCTTGCATCCTGCAAACAGCTTCCCTCCTGCAAAAAGTGTCGCCGATCGACGGCGCGGAGAGATCCGCAAGACCACGGCTGCATGCGGACAATCGCGAAAGCCATTTGACTGCGGCGTCCTGATCGACGACAAGCCGCCATGGCCAAAAAACCCGGAACCAACCCCAAAGGCGAATTCGCCTTCTTCAACGTCGTCTATGAAGACGGCTCCCAGCGCTCCAATCGCCGCGTGCCCACCGAGCTGCTCGGCGGCCTCGACGGCGACGAGCCCGCCCGCAGCTTCATCATGGAGCAGGACCGCGAGATCGCGGAGAAGAGCGGCCGCCCGCCGCTGGCGATCAAGAGCCTCGATCGGGTGGGGGCGAAGAAGAAGTAGGCCGACATCGGCAGGCGCTCACCAGCGCCCGCTCCGCTTATTCCAGGCAAACAGCAGATCGGCAAACCGGTCATAGAAGAACCGCGTGAACGGCAGCGCCGCGCGATTGCCGAACAGCGACGCAAGCCACCCCTCCCCCGGCGTTATCAGCCACAACGCAATCGCGACATCCGCACCGACGATGAGCCGTCCGGTCTCGTCAGTCGCATGCAGGCGCCGCCTGATATCGTCGAGCGATGCGCCAAACTGCGCCAGCGCGGCGGGCTGCTCGTTGATGTCCTTGAACTCGACCGTGCCCGCCCGCACCAGCGCCAGCAGCTTGTTGCGCTGCCAGTCGATGCCGGCGTCGCAGACGGGGCAGCGGGTGTTGTACCAGACGGTGAGATGAGGGTCGGGCATCGCCTGACGGGGTTGGAAACCAAGCGGAAACAGCCACAAAAGCAGAACGAGCAAACAACGGCAGCGAATAGTTTGCCACTATCGCCCCGAAGAAATCCCGGCGCCAGTATAAAGAAAAACGGCGGGCTTTCGGCCCGCCGTTTTCGTTTGGATGGATGCCTGGGTCAGGCCCGGGCATGACGATCCGAATTAATTGTCCAGGAACGACCGCAGCTTCCGGCTCCGCGACGGATGCTTCAGCTTGCGCAGCGCCTTGGCTTCGATCTGGCGGATGCGTTCGCGCGTCACCGAGAACTGCTGGCCGACTTCTTCCAGCGTGTGGTCGGTGTTCATGCCGATGCCGAAGCGCATGCGCAGGACGCGCTCTTCGCGCGGGGTGAGCGAGGCGAGCACGCGCGTGGTGGTCTCGCGCAGGTTCGACTGGATCGCGGCGTCGATCGGGAGGATCGCGTTCTTGTCCTCGATGAAATCGCCGAGATGTGAATCCTCTTCGTCACCGACGGGCGTCTCGAGCGACAAGGGCTCCTTGGCGATCTTGAGAACCTTGCGGACCTTCTCCAAGGGCATGCCGAGCTTCTCGGCCAGCTCTTCCGGGGTTGGCTCGCGGCCGATCTCGTTCAGCATCTGGCGGCTCGTGCGCACGATCTTGTTGATCGTCTCGATCATGTGCACGGGGATGCGGATGGTGCGCGCCTGGTCGGCGATCGAGCGGGTGATCGCCTGCCGGATCCACCACGTCGCGTAGGTCGAGAACTTGTAGCCGCGGCGATACTCGAACTTATCAACGGCCTTCATCAGGCCGATGTTGCCTTCCTGGATCAGGTCGAGGAACTGCAGGCCGCGGTTGGTGTACTTTTTCGCAATCGAGATCACGAGACGGAGGTTGGCTTCCACCATCTCCTTCTTGGCCTGACGGGCCTCGCGCTCGCCCTTCTGCACGGAGTGCACGATCTTGCGGAACTCGACGATCTCGAGGCCGGTCAGCGCGGCGAGCTGATGCACCTCGTGGCGAAGGTCCTTGATGCGGTCCTTCTCGTGATGGACGAAGTTCTTCCAACCCTTGGCCGAAAGCTTCGAGACACGGTTGAGCCAGCGCGGATCGAGCTCCGAGCCGGTGTAGTTGCGCAAGAAGTCCTCGCGCGCGACGCCGTGGCTGTCGGCAAGGCGCATCAGGCGGCCCTCATGCGAGACGAGGCGCTTGTTGATGTCGTAGAGCTGCTCGACGAGCGAATCGATGCGCGCCTGGTTGAGGCGCAGCGACTTCACCTCGACGATGATCTCGTCCTTGAGCTTGCGGTACTTGCGCTCCTGGTGCGGCGACAGCGAGGGCCCGTGCGAGGTGCTCTCGAGCTGGTTCTGGATGTCCTGCTCCTGAAGCTTGCGCAGCTTCTTGTAGCTCTCGGCGATCTTGTCGAAGATCTCGACGACCTTCGGCTTGAGCTCGGCCTCGATCGCCGCGAGCGACATCTGGTTCTCGAACTCGTCGTCCTCGTCCATGTCGGCTTCGGCGGCGGCCTCGCCCGGATCCTTCTCGGCTTCGCCGTTGCCGGCGGCGGGCGCGGCGCGGAACGGGGTCGGCGACGGGGGAGCCGCGGGCGGCGCGACATGCGCGGGCGCAGCACCGGACGCGGCTGCAGCCTCTCCGCCTTCAGCGGAGGCTTCGCCGCCTTCGCCGGCGGGACCGCCGATCATCGCGGTGTTCATGCCGCCCTTGGCGTCGGGACCGGCATAGGTCGCTTCGAGATCGATGATGTCGCGGAGGAAGATCTTGCCTTCGTTGAGCTCGTCGCGCCAGATGATGATGGCCTGGAAGGTCAGCGGGCTTTCGCAGAGGCCTGCGATCATCGCCTCGCGGCCGGCCTCGATGCGCTTGGCGATCGCGATTTCGCCTTCGCGGGAGAGCAGCTCGACCGTGCCCATCTCGCGCAGATACATGCGCACGGGATCGTCGGTGCGCTCGCCGGGCTCGCTCTTCTTGACCTCGGTGACGGCCTTCTGGGTGACCTCGACGAGCTCGTTGTCGGTCTCGTCCTCGCCGCCCTCGTCCTTGTCCTCCTCGCCTTCGCTGTCGTCGGCTTCGGTGACGTTGATGCCCATGTCCGAGAGCATCGACATGATATCCTCGATCTGTTCGGGCGAGGTCTGGTCGGACGGCAAGACTTCATTGAGCTGATCGAAGGTCACGAAGCCGCGCTTCTTGGCCTGCTTGATCATCTTCTTCACTGCCGCATCGGACAGGTCGAGCAAGGGAGACGGCGCGTCCTGGGAATCCTTCTCGGGAGCATCCGCTGCCTTGTCGTCTTTTTCCTTGTCCTTCGCCTGCAGCGTCTTTGCCTTGGTGGCCATCCATTGCTCCTAAACGCGCTTCATGCGAGACGTTCGCCGCGCCCGCGTGAATTCACTTGAACCTGTTGCTCGACGCTCTCGCTTCGGCAGCTCTCGACACGGAAAGGGCGGCGCACATGTCTCTCGCCACCCCCAACTCTCTCTCGCCGGAATTGCCTAACGCTTCGTGAGCCTCTTTGTCGCAGCGGATGCAGGTGTAGTGCCAACAGCTATTGCGCGGATTCATTCCTGACGCGTCTGTTCTGCCTGCGGCCGCCTCTGGGCCAAAGTGCTACAAGACCGTTAAGCCTCGATTAACCCTGTTTTTGCCGCCAAACCTTGGATTTGGCGAGTCTTTTAGCGGTTCCGGCCCCGGCCGTCCGCATGATTCTTTCATCACACGCTCTTCTGGAGCCGACCCGACAGCTCGCCAAAACCCTCGATCAGGGCCTCGGTACCGTCGACTTCGGCCATCCGGGCCTTGACGTCACGCAGCCATGCCAAATTGGCCTCGCTGGGGTCCTCCCCCAAGGCCAGCTCGGCGTCCTTCAGCTCTCTAAGTAGTGAATGCCATTGCCGATGCAAGGCAACCAATTGATGCCAGGTGGCAAGAACATCGTCCCGCGCCGCCCCCTCACGGGCGCCCCACACCGCCGCGGTGGTGATTGCGCCTTCAACCCTTTGAAGGACTTGAGAAAATCCACCCTTCGCGAGGTCGCCGCGCATCTTCTCGGCCTGCTCCTCGGGATCCGGCGAGTGGTAATGGTCGTTGACGAAGGCGCCGATAATGGCGGCCCGGAGCTTGTGGGCCTCGGGATGGGCGATCTCCAGGGCAGCCACCTCCTCGAGATGGTCGTGCAGCAGCCAGGGGTGGTTGATCAGGCATTGCAGAATCAGGGCCTCCCGGCGGGAGATGGCGCTCCGCTGTCCGCGCATGATCGGGCTCGCCGCCAGCTGGGGGCTCGCCGCCTGATAGGGCCCCGAGGGCAGCAGGGTCGGCCCGGGCGGGCCGCCGCGGCGGTTTTGGCCACCGAATCGATTCGGCTGCCCCCCGCGGGGCTGGAACGGGCGGCCGCCGCCCTGGCGGAAATTACCCCGGCCGGCAAAGCCGCCGCGCCCGCCATCCGGGGAGAAGGTGCGCTGCAGCCGCTCGACGAAATCGTCGCGATAATAGCGCCGCACCACCTCGTCGCGAATGCCGTTGGACAATTCCTTGATGCGCGCTTCCAGCGCCGCGCGGCGCTCCGGGGTGGCAAAATTGCCGCCCTCGAGCTCGCGCGACCAGAGCATGTCGGCGAGAGGGCGCGCAGCCGCAATCACCTCTTCCATCGCGCCACGGCCGCCGGAGCGCACGAGATCGTCGGGGTCCTGCCCTTCCGGCAGCAGCGCGAAACGAAGACTCTTTCCGGGCGCAAGGAAGGGCAGCGCAAGATCGGCAGCGCGATAGGCCGCCTTCTGTCCGGCACGGTCCCCGTCGAAGCAGAGGATCGGCTCGTCCGCCATCTTCCAGAGCAGCGCGAGCTGGCTTTCGGTGAGCGCAGTACCGAGCGGCGCGACGGCGCCTGAAAAACCCGCGGTGACCATGGCGATGACGTCGACATAGCCTTCGACCACGACCAGCGCGCCACCGTCATGGGTGGCTTTGCGCGCGGTCTGGTGGTTGTAGAGATTGTCGCCCTTGTGGAAGAGCGGCGTCTCCGGCGAGTTCAGGTATTTGGCCGGAACGTCCTTCTCCAGCGCACGCCCGCCGAAGGCGATGACGCGGCCGCGCAGATCGGTGATCGGAAACATCACGCGATCGCGAAAGCGGTCGTAAGGCACGGGAATGTCGTTGCCGGCCACGAGCAGCCCGGTCTCGACCATGTCGTCGACGGAGATTCCGAGCTTGCCGAGATGCTCCTTCAGCGCAAAACGATCGGGCGAGGCATAGCCAAGGCGAAACTGCAATTGCGTCGCCGGCGAGATGGCGCGGTCGGCCAGATAGCCGCGCGCTTTCGCGCCGACGCGTGAGGCCAGCGTCTCCGCGAAATATTTCGCGGCGAGATCCATGACGTCATGCAGCGAGCGCCGCCGCTGCTCCTCGCGCGCCGCGTTGGGCGTCACCGCCGGCAGCGGCAGGCCCGCCATGTTCGCGAGCCGCTCCACCGCTTCGGCAAACGGCAGACCGTCGGTCTCCATCACGAAATTGATGATGTCGCCGTGCTTGCCGGAGGAGAAGTCGTGATAAAAACCCTTCTGGTCGTTGACGTAGAAGGACGGCGTCTTCTCCTGCTGGAACGGCGACAGCCCCTTCCACTCCCGCCCCGCCTTCTTCAGCTTGACGCGCTTGCCCACGACTTCGGAGACCGAAAGCCGGGCACGAAGCTCGTCGAGGAATTGGGGCGTGAAGCGCATGGGGCGAGTTTAGCTGAGCGTTTGAGTCGGGCGAAGGATCAGGGATATAGGCGTGGCTTGCCTAAAAGTCAGGTTTAGGCGGGTTATCCGGGTTATTCGACCTATTCACAGGGCTTCCGTCATCTCCCCGTCATTCCGGGGCGATGCGAAAGCATCGAGCCCGGAATCCATTTCTCCCAGCGTTCCGGCGGCTCAATGGATTCCGGGTTCGCCCTGCGGGGCGCCCCGGAATGACGGGAAAAGCTTGAACCCCGCCCGGTTCCACGCTTCCATACCGCCATGTTCAGGACCTTTCGAGGCGGCCACAGCGGGGGCTGGCGCGTCACCTCGATTTCATCGGTGACGGGCGAGCCCCTGCCCTTCATGCCGGCGCTGTCGGTGACCGACAGCGACGCGGTCTCGTTGCCGCTGGTGCCCTCGCGCAATGCCTGGCGGCTGGTCGGCGTACCCAGCAGCCTGCGCTACACCGAGCGGCCCGAGAAGCAGCAGCTCGTGGCCGTGCAGGCCGGGCTCGGCCGGATGGAGGCCACCAGCGCGGCCCTGATCCCGATCCGCAAGTCGCAGGCCTGGTGGGATCTGACCCAGGAGGAGCGTCGAAAAATCTTCGAAGACAGGTCGCACCACATCGCCAGCAGCCTGCGCTTCCTGCCCGCGATCGCGCGCCAGCTCTATCATTGCCGCGACCTCGGCGAGCCCTTCGATTTCCTGACCTGGTTCGAGTTCGCCCCCGCGGATGCCTCGCTGTTCGAGGAGCTGGTGGCGATGCTGCGGCAGACCGAGGAATGGAGCTATGTCGAGCGCGAGGTCGACGTGCGCGTGGTGAAGGAAGTGCTGTCGGCTTAGAGCGTGATCCGGAAAAGTGCGCAGCGGTTTTCCGACGAGATCACGCTCGAAAAGCAACTAATGGTCGAGGAAGCGTCCCGAGGCGATGCGAGGCAGGTCGGTGACGGGCCAGTTGTAGATGTAGGTCCAGGCCTTCTCGGATGTGCCGTCCGGCAGCGTCACGTCGATCAGCTCGCGCAGATATTCGGTCGGCTCGGGAAAGCCTTCGCCGCAGGCCTCATACATGTCGAGCTCACCCAGCAGCTCGTCTGGCACGCGCAGCTGGAAGAGCTCGCCATGGACGAGGTCGGAGGAGGCGTCCGAGAGCAGCAATCCCGGATAATGCTTGATGAGGAACAGCCGGCCGCGGCAGGTCGCTTCGCCGACGAAGTCCGCGTGCTGCGCAAGCAGCCGCGCCATCGGATGGTCGAAGCCGCGCATCAGGGTGCCGTAGACGAAGAGACGGTTGGAGGTCATGGGTGGTCTATAGCTGTCCATGAGATGGAATGACAGCGCCGCGCCTTCCGTGTCGTCCCGGCGCAGGCCGGGACCCATAACCCCGGGGAGGAATTTTGCGAAGACTGGCAGTGAAGGGCTGACCTGCGGTACTAACACCGGGCGCCAACGTTAGATCACGCGGTATGGGTCCCCGGCCTTCGCCGGGACGACGTTTGGGGGAGCATAGCGCGCTCCTCACCCCACCTTCACCACATCCGCGCCGACCACCTCGTCGCTCACCACCACGAACTTCTTCAGCTCCATCCGGCCGAAGCTCGTCGACAGCGCGACGTCGGCGGCGTCGCGCCCCGTCGCCATCAGGATGCGGCCGATGCGCGGGATGTTGTGGCGGGCGTCGAAGGTGAACCATTGGCCCGAGAGCCAGACCTGAAACCAGCCGGAGAAATCCATCGGGAACGGTTCGGGCGGAATGCCGATGTCGCCCATGTAGCCGGTGCAGTAGCGCGCAGGCATGCCCATGCAGCGGCAGAGCGCGACGGCCAGATGCGCGAAGTCGCGGCAGACGCCGGTCCTCTGCTCGTAGACGTCGTGCGCCGACTTCATGTGATGGGCGTGCTCATAGCCGAAGGTGACGTGCTGATGCACGAACGCGGTGATCGCCGCGACTCGATTCCAACCGGGCTCCGTCTTAGCGAACAGCGACCAGGCGATGTCGGTGAGCTTGTCGGTCTCGCAATAGCGGCTCGGCATCAGATAGAGCAGCAGCTCGTTCGGCAATTGCTCGATCGGGATCTGCTGCGCATCAGGCAGCACCTCGTCGGGCAGGCCGCTGTCGCGCACCAGCGCGCTGCCTTTCAGCGTCACGCCGCCGGCCGGCGCCATGAGGCGACCGCACACATTGCCGAAACTATCGTGATAGAAGCGGATGGGAACGTCGGGCTCGGCAACCACCGTCTCCTTGCCGATGATGTCGGCCTGTCGCGAGGGGTGGATGTTCAGCATGATCACCATCGGTGTGGGCTGCACCGCCGTGTAGGTGATCTCGAAGCCGACCCTGATCTCCATCTACGAAACCTCTGTCTCCATCTCTGCGTCGCTGTCTTGGTCGTCCGAGACTACCTTGATGTTCACGTCCATGACATCGAAGGCCTCCTCGGAGCCGATATAGACGCCGTGCAGCGGGATCGCCTGACGCGGGTCGCGGGCAACCGCGACGCGGATGAGGTCGCGGGTTCCGACGATGCCGTTGGTCGGATCGAACTCGATCCAGCCCGCACTCGGCAGATAGACCTGCACCCAGGCGTGGGTCGAGCCGCCGCCGACATGGCGCTGCGCGATGTCCTCGGGAACGAAGATGTAGCCCGAGACGAAGCGCGCGGCGATGCCGAGCTGGCGCAGCGCCTCGATCATGAACAGCGCATAGTCCCGGCAGGTTCCTGTGCCCGACTGCAAGGTGTCGAGCGGGTGCTGCGTGCCGGGCTCGTGACGCTTGCGGTACTTGAACTGCTTGCGGATGGCGTGCGTCATGCCGCTCAGGATCTTGAAGGTCGGCGTCGGGGCTTCCTCGTCCAGGAAGCCGCGCGCCCACTCTGCGATCTCGCCGTCAGGGTCGGCATATTGCGGCGTGATGTACTGGACGAGATCGGCAAACTCCTCGTCGTCATAGACGAACGGATAGAAATAGGCGGCATCGTCCGCGGTCAGCGCGAACTCGTCGACGGGATTGTGCTCGACGGTGACGTGCCAGTCGAAGGTCAGATGATCCGCGCGCTCGTCGAAACTGGCGATCGCGACCGAGTTGCCGAAGACGTCGTGGATCCAGCGCAGCGACATCGGCTCAGGCGAGATCTCGAGCCTGGAATCGAGCACGCGCAAATCATGCCCGTCGCGCGGACGCAGCATGATGCGGTGTTCGCCGAACGCCACGGGGCGGTTGTAGCGATATTCGGTCTTGTGGTGAATCGTCAGCAGCGGCATCGTCCGGCAATCATGGTGATTTTGGGCGGACCAATCTATACCGATTCCTGCCCAATTTTCGGGGTGACTGCATTTTCCATAGGCAATCAGGATGGCTTTAGACACAGCCGGCGCGGCCGATCAACTGCTCGGTGAGGGGGACATTCCGCCAGTGCATGAGGTGAATGCGGAAGGCACATCGCCCTTTCTGCTCACCTCGGACCATTACGGACGCGCGCTGCCGCGCGCGCTCGGCGATCTCGGCATCCCCGAGAGCGAGCTCGTCAGGCACATCGGCTGGGACATCGGCATCGCCGGCGTCGCCGATCGCCTCGCCAGGATGCTCGATGCGCATCTGATCGCGCAGCGCTATTCGCGGCTGGTGATCGACTGCAACCGTCCGCCCGGCGTGGCAAGCTCGATCCCGGTGATATCAGAGGCGACCACGATCCCCCGCAACGAGGCGATCTCCGATGCCGAGCGCGCCGCGCGGCGGCGCGAGATCTTCGAGCCCTATCATCACCGCATCGATTCCACGATCGGCCGCCGTCTGCACGACAAGCGGCCGACGGTGCTGGTGTCGCTGCACAGCTTCACGCCCGTCTATGCCGGCGTCGCGCGGCCCTGGCACATCGGCGCGCTGTACAATCGCGACACCGTGCTGCCGCGGCTGCTGCTGAAGCATCTGCGCGCCGAGAGCGATCTCGTCGTCGGCGACAACGAGCCCTATGTGGTGAGCGACCTTACCGACTACACCATCCCGGTGCACGGCGAAGCCCGCGGCCTCGTCAACACCGGCATCGAGATCCGCCAGGACCTGATCGCGGACCAGTCCGGCCAGCGGCAATGGGCGGAACGGCTGGCAAGGGTCTTTGCGGAGATCGAGGTGGAGCTGAAGGCAGAGCTGTTGGTGTAGAGCGAGGTGCCGCCACTGCGCACACTACGTTCCCTCCCCCCTTGCGGGGGAGGGTTAGGGAGAGGGGGCCACACGGCACACTCTCTCATGCGAGCAAGAATTCTTCTCGACGACGGCTACACCTTTTGCTGGGCTACCCCTCTCCCCTGCCCTCCCCCGCAAGGGGGGAGGGAGCGCAGCGGGGGACGACGAAGCCGTCAGCCTCCCACTAACCGCCGCGCGTTGCGACGAACAGCGCCAGCGCGGAGAAGATCGCGGCGATGCCCCACAGCACATAGGCCATGCGGCCGTCGCCGCGCGCGTCGAGCGTGGCTTCGGCCGGATTGTCGGGATTGACGCGGACCTCGACGGTCGCGCCATCCTGGTAGCGCGACATCAATTTCTTCAGCATCTCGTCCGAGGCAGACGGCGTTTCTGCCGCGACGCGCGCGCATTCATTGGTGTAGCTGATGTTCTGATGGCGATAGGTGTAGGTCACACGCTTGCCGAACATCTCGAGGCCGCGCGCCTCGCCGGGCTCGCTGGCCTCGTGATACTCCTCGATGCCCGACAGCTTGATCGTGCCCGGCACGACCGGCCAGCGCGTCGCCATCGAGGCCTGCCGCTGCACGCCCCACGCCATCAGCCCGATGACGAGGCCGAACGCACCGAAGGCGACGACGAGGCCCGCAAGATCCGGCCGGCCGATGTGATCGGCGAGATATTGGTAGCTCTGGTTGAGGCCGAAGGCCGAGCCGAAGATGATGGCGAGCACGATCGCCGAACCGATGCCGAGGCAACCCCACAGCCCCTTGGGCAGATCGCGCTCCAGCACGGCCTGATCGGGATGGCGCGGATTGTAATAGACGGTGACGATGCTGCCGGCCGGATATTTCGCCAGCTTCTCGGCGACCTGGAAATTGCCGAGGTCCTCGCCGATCGAGATGCGATCACAGCGCAGCTTGCGGCCGCCGACCGAATATTCGTAAGTGACGTTGGCGAAGTTGCGGCTCTCGGTGCGATAACCGTCCTCGCGCTCGTCGTCGGACACCCTGACCTCGCGCACCTCCGCGACCGAGGTGACGATCTTGCCCGCGGCCTGCGGCCAGCTTCGCGCCTCGCGCGCCTGCCAGGTCTTGACGATGGCGGCAATCAGGATGAGCGCGAGCGGCGCAAGCAGCATCGCGTAAACGAGCGGCGGCAAATTCGGCACGGTCAAAATCCCAGGTCAGCGGCAATGCTTCCTTGGACGCATCGCCACTGCCGGAGGTTCAACCGGGCTAAAGCGCGATGAGATCGAAATGAATCGCCATCGCGCTTTAGGTTGTTGTTTAGGCATGATCTTTTCGGAAAACCGCTACGCACTTTTCCGGATCATGCCTTCGCTCATTTGGCCCTTGTAAGCGCCAGCCAGATACCGCCGCCGATCATGAAGCCGCCGGAGATGCGCGACATCAACCGCGTGCGACGGGCCGAGAAGAATTTTCGCGCGCGCCCGGCGGCGATGGCGTAGAGCGCGTCCGTCATCACGGCCGTGACCATGAAGGTGGCGCCCAGCAGCGCGACCTGCGGAAAGTGCGGCTGGCTCATGTCCATGAACTGCGGGATGAAGGCGCCGAAGAACACCAGCACCTTCGGGTTGGACAGCAGCACCAGGAAGCCTTGCAGGAAGAACCCGCCGCGCGGCGGCGGAGGCGGCGCGTCGACATCGACGCCCTCGACCGGCGCCCAGATCAGCCTGATGCCGAGCCAGACCAGATAGGCCGCGCCGGCAAAGCGCACCCAGTCGAACCAGTAGCCCATGGTCGCCATGAGCGAGGTCAGGCCGATCGCGACGATGCCGATGACGATGGCGAGGCCGGCTTGCGCGCCGGCAACGTTGGTCAGCGCCGCACGCGTGCCATGGCGCAGGCCATTGGCGATGACGAGCGTCACGATCGGACCCGGCAGCAACGCCAGCGCAATGCAGGCGGCGACGAAGGCGAGATAGGCTTGCATGGACATCATGGGGAGGACTCGGCTGAGGGCGGATTGGGGGTATTAATGCATGGGATGGGCGGGAACGGAAGTGAGATGAGTGCGGTGTGCCCGCCCAAGCCGCGGTGTCATACCCCGCGAAGGCGGGGTATCCAGTACGCCGCGGCCTTCCCGTATTCCACGAACGCCTCGGAGTACTGGATCACCCGCCTTCGCGGGTGATGACAGCGGAGGACTTGGCGCGAGCCGCGCCTCCCTCACCTGCCATCGAGCGCAGCCGCCATCCATTGCTTCATCTCCTCCGTTTCCAGGAACACCAGCGCCGCACGCTGCACGGCGTTCGCCTCGCCCGCGCCTTGCGCCACCGCAACCAGCAAATCGCAGCGGCGCGAAAGAGCAATGCCGGCGGCGGCGTGGCGGGCGCCGTCGGGCATGGCGAGGTCG
This sequence comes from Bradyrhizobium liaoningense, assembly GCF_018130825.1. Classification (GTDB taxonomy): domain Bacteria; phylum Pseudomonadota; class Alphaproteobacteria; order Rhizobiales; family Xanthobacteraceae; genus Bradyrhizobium; species Bradyrhizobium liaoningense_B. Next base: position 99,420 of record NZ_JAFCJS010000004.1, read on the forward strand.
TAGTGCCTGATGCGGCCCTGCATGGCGGCGACATCCACGGCGTGGCCCGGCGCTGCGGGGACAAAGCGTGGACTGATCAGATCGATGTCGGTGACGCGGTCGACCTCGTCGTCATCGGCGACGCCGGTGTCGCAATTGCAGAAGCCGCGCTTGGCGCGGATGTAGAGCTCGGCACCATCGCAGCCGCCCGCGATACAGCGAAACGCGCGGCCCGCGGGCCAGCCATCGCGGGGAAACGGCCGGGCGATCTCCTGCCAACGTCCTGCGCGCTCCGTCTCATCCGCTCGCGCACCGGACAGCACGCCGAGCGCGATCACGGCCGCGATCATCATCGCGCGCCGCATCGTCAGTTCCGGGGCAAACCGGCCACGGCGCGCGCCGGACCTGTCAGTTCGAGAATGTGCAGGCCGGTATTGGCGCGGTCGACGATGTAGACGTAGCCGCGATCATCGGTCTCGACATTGTTGGTCTGGATCGCGACCTTGCAGCGCTCGCCGCCCTCGACCGGAATGCAGCGCTTGTCGGTCGCCGCGGTGATCGCCGGGATGAAATAGCCGACTTCCTTCGGATGATAGGGATCGCGGATATCGAGCGCGCGTACGCCGGCATTGAAGAAGGCGATGAAGGCCATCTTCTTGTAATAGACCGGCGCCATGCTCTCGTTCGACGAATGCGAGCCGAACCGGCCGCCGCGCTGGCAGAACTGCCCGCTCGCCTCCGGCACGGTATAGCTCGAGATCATCATCGGCCGCGTCTCGGTGGTGACATCGGCGAACCACACCATCTGCCGCGCCTCGCCGCATTCGTTGAGGATCGCCTCGTCCACGATCATGACGATGTCACGCGTCTTGCCGTCCTTGTCCTCGGCAAATTCCGCGACCGGCATGTCGAGCATCGGGAACGTCGTATGCGCGCCATTGAAGGCGGACATCGGCATCCGCGCAATCTCGGGAAAGCGGAGATTGTCCGGCGTCGGCTCCTTCGGCCCGGTCAGGAGCTTCTCGCGATCGACGATCTGCAGGATGCCGCCCTTGTTGGTGCCGTAGCCGAAATAGACGCGGTTGCCGTGGGGCCCGGTCGAGATCGGTCCATGCAGCTCGGTCGGCACCGCGCCGGTCGAGCCCGGCTCCTGGCCCGGCAGGCCGAAGTCGCGAATCTTCTGCGGATGCGCGGGATCCGAGAGGTCATAGACCTGCGTCATGCGCCGCGTGCGCCAGTCCGGCGCACCCGAGACCAGAAAGGCGATGCCGGTGTCGCATTCCCACCAGCTCTTGTGCGTGTCCTTCAGGCCGACGATGCGCGTGATGAGCACGGGGCTGGCGGGATCAGTGACGTTCCAGATCTCATGCGCCTCGCTGCCGAAGGTGCGCAGCATGTAGACCGCATTGGGATCGCCCTTCGGCAAGGTCTTGCCGTCGCAGACCCGCACCATCTGCGCGCCGCCGGATTCATACTTGCCTTCCTGCCCCGGCAGATGCCGCAGATATTTTGGACGTGCGGGATCGGTGACGTCGACGATCGAGGTTCCGTTCGGCTCCGCCTGCCCCGTTATCGGATTGACCGGAGCGGGCACGTCGTCGGTGCCGCCGTGATGGCCGATATAGGCGATCCAGCGATCGCCCTGATGATGGATGGTCGGCTGATAGGCGCTGCGCGCCTGGAGGTCGTTGGTGCCGACCAGCTTCATGTTGGAAGCTTCCGGCGACGCGCCGATCGTCTGCTTCTGCGCGTAGACGAAGGTGCTGCAGGCGAAAAGAACGAGGCCTGCGGCAGTCAAGACGCAACGGAACATCAATGTCCTCCCAGGAACCAATCTGCGTTGGCTGAGATGAAAGGCTAACACGGTCGATCCGGCGGCCCAAAGACACCATCTTGACATGCAACCATTTGGTTGCCTATTATCGTTGCCATGGATGAGGTCTTCAAAGCGCTGGCGGACGCATCGAGACGGTCGCTGCTGGACAGGCTTCACGCCAGGAACGGCCAGACGCTGAACGAGCTTTGCGAAGGCCTCGCGATGACGCGGCAGGCCGTCACCAAGCACCTTGCCATTCTCGAAGAGGCCAATCTGGTCACGACCTTCAAGCATGGCCGCGAGAAGCTGCACTACCTCAACCCGGTGCCGATCCATCAGATCGGCGAGCGCTGGATCAAGAAATTCGAGCGCGGCAAGCTCGCCGCGCTCGGGGAGTTGAAACGTCAGTTGGAGAAACGCGATGAGTAAACCGAGCTATGTCTACGTGACCTATATCGAGACCTCTCCCGAAGCGCTTTGGCAGGCCCTCACCGACGGCGATTTCACAGAGCGCTACTGGTTCGGCCACCGCATTGCTTCCGACTGGAAGGAAGGCGCATCCTACCGCTTCACCAACAATGGCAGTCCGACGATCGAAGGCGAGGTCATCACCTGCGATCCGACGCGGCGGCTCGCCTATAGCTGGCACAATCGCAAGCCCGAGGCCGCGGGCGAGGGCATCTCGCGCGTCACCTTCGATCTCGAACCGCGCGGCAAGGTCGTCAAGCTGACCGTCACCCATGACGAACTCGGCGAGGACGGCAAGACCCTGCGCGACATCTCCGGCGGCTGGCCGATGGTGCTGTCGAACCTGAAGAGCCTGCTCGAGACCGGCCACACCATCGGAATCGTGCCGCCGACCTATTCGACGAAGGACGCTGCGTGATGACCCGGCCCGAATTCATCTACGTCACCTATATCGAGACCACGCCGGAAAAGCTCTGGGAGGCGCTGACGTCGAGCGAGTTCACCAGGCAGTACTGGTTCGATACCGAAGTCAGGTCCGACTGGAAGGTCGGCTCGCCCTTCGCCCTCGTGATGGGCGGCAAGGTCACGGACACCGGCGAGATCCTCGAGGCCGAACGGCCGCGGCGGCTTTCCTATACGTTCAAGCACGAGCTGATGGAGGAGATGCGGAACGAAGCGGCAACGAAGGTCGTTTTCACCATCGTGCCCTACGGCAATCTCGTGAAGCTGACCGTGACGCACGAAGGCTTTGCCGCAGGCAGCAAGCTGCTCGACGGCATCTCCAAGGGCTGGCCCGCGATCCTGTCCGGGCTCAAGAGCCTGCTGGAGACCGGCAAGGCGCCGGCAATCCCGCCTGCAGCACTCGACATCGAAGGGTTCGCGTGATGAACCTCGACCAGTTCAAGCCGCTCACGGTCTACACCATCTATATCGCCTCGACGCCGGAGAAGGTGTGGGAGGCGCTGACCTCGGCCGAATTCAGCAAGCAGTATTTCTTCGGCAACGCCGTGGAGGTCGAGCCGCGGCTCGGCGGCGCGTTCATCGTGCGCACGCCCGATGGCGCGCTGCACATCAGCGGCGAGGTTCTCGCCTACGATCCGCCGCGAAAGCTCTCCGTCACCTTCAACGTCAATTGGCCGGACCTGATCGAAAAGCTCGGCCCGACGCTCGTGACCTACGAGATCGAACAGGTCGGCGATGCGGTGCGTCTCACCATGAGCGAAGGCCATGACCGGCCGCTCAGCGACGACATCCTCGCAGGCGGACGGCAGGGTTGGCCGGCGATCCTCTCCAGCCTCAAGAGCGTGCTCGAGACCGGCAAGCCGCTGGTGGTGAAAATGGGCCCGCCGCAGCGGATGCTCGATGCGCTGAAGGCGATGGGGATCAAGACGCCGTAGGCGAGACGAGGGTCTGTCTCCGCGAACTCGATATCGTAGGGTGGGCAAAGGCGCACTTGCGCCGTGCCCACCACTGACCCAATACAGCACAGACGCGGTGGGCACGCTTCGCTTTGCCCACCCTACGGCACTGAGTCGCCCCGGCCTGCGCCGGGACGACTATGGGGCCGGCACGACCAGCCGCCGATACAGATGCCACGTCGCGTGCCCGAGCACCGGCAGCGTCACGATCAGCCCGAGAAAATACGGCAGCGCCGAGACGACCAGCAGCATCACGATCACGGCGGCCCAGCCGATCATCGGCAGCGGGCTCGTCACCACCGCACGCACGCTCGTCACCATCGCCGTGACGAAATCGACCTCGCGATCGAGCAGCAGCGGAAACGACACCACGGTCAGCGAGAACAGGATCAGCGACAGCACGGCGCCGACCGCGTTGCCGATGGCGAGGAACAGCAGGCCCTCGTTGGTCGTCAGCACCACCGTCATGAATTCCTGCAGGCTCGAGAACGAGGCGTGCAGGCCGAGCAGCAGCGCGATCAGGAGCCGCACCTGGTACATCCAGATCACGAACACGAACAGCGTGACGAACGCCATCCAACCGATCTCGCTGCGCGAGCGGACCGCCGACCAGATCGCACCGAACGACACCGGCTCGCCGCGCTCGCGGCGACGGCTGACTTCGTAGAGGCCGATCGCCACGAAGGGGCCGATCAGCGCGAAGCCGGCAGCCAGGGGATAGACCAGATAGACCATGCCGAAGGCGGTGAGGCAGAGCATGATGGCGATGCCGCCGGCGGCGTAGAGCGCGCCGAAGCAAAGCCCGTAGAAAGGCAGCGCCTGGAAGTCGCGCAGGCCCTCGACCAGGGCCTCGGCGATGTCAGTTGCCACCACGGGACGAACGACCGGATCGACCTTGCCCGAGATGGACATCAGCTTCCTCCTCATTTACCGGCACGATCTTCGTCGCACGCGACCTCGATGTTACTGCCCTTCGCCGCCGCGCGCACGCGCGAGTTGATCACGGGTTGACGGTATTGGAGGAAGCCCGACAGCGGCTCGTCGCCCTGGCCCACCCGCCACGCGTGTATGTCAAAATCTTTCCTCGCTTTTCGGCACCATGCCTATGGACGGAGCGGAGGGCGGTGCCGCAAATTGTACCTCCGCCCCCAACGCGCGATGACCAGAGCGGACCATTCGAACGATGAGCTTGCATACCCGGCTACTGATTCTCGTCATCGCGGCCATGCTGGTGCCCGCGGGCCTCGTCGGCTTGCGCTTCATGCAGAACCGCAGCAGCGACATCAACGCCGCCCTGACCAATCTGGCGGCGGCCGCCGACGAGATTGCAGGCGACCTGGACGAAAAGATCCGGGGCACCGCGCAGCTTCACTACGGTCTCGCCCGTGCCCGCGACCTCGACACGCGCGACAAGGCGGCGTGCTCGGCGTTCCTGTCGGAAGTGCGCGAGGAATACCCGCAGTTCACCGGAATATTGACCATCGACCCCGATGGCAGCCTGTTCTGCGACTCGCTGCGGACCAACCGCAGCCTCGATCTCCGGGACCGCGCCTATTTCAAGCAGGCTTTGGCCTCGAACCGCGTCGTGCTCGAACCGGTCTTCGGCCGGCTGACTGGAATCTCGGTGCTCCAGATCGCCTATCCGGTGCGGACGGACGCGGGCGCGCTGAAGCTGATCCTGCTGGCTTCGTTCAACCTGCGCAAATTCGCGGAGTTTCACCACAAGCGCCTGCTCGGCGAGAAGGATATCCTGCTCGTCGACGGCAAGGGCACGGTTCTGGTCGCACCCTCGGGCGCAGGCTGGACCGAGCCCGTCGGCGGGTCGATCGCCGGATCCGAACTGTTTCGCTTCGCGGCAACGCCCGACCGGGAGTCCGTTCACGAGGTCACCGATCGCGAGGGCCGCACCCATGTCTGGAGTGTCGCCGCCCGCTCGCCGTCGACCCGGGATGCCGGTCTCTACATCCTGGTCGGACGGTCCAAGGACGGGCTGGTCGCGGCGGCGAACCGCCGGCTCTACGAGGACCTGGCGATCCTGACGGTGGCCTCGCTGCTGCTGCTGGCGGCGGTCTGGATTCTCGCGACCGTGAGCGTCGGGCGCCAGGTCGGACGGCTCGCCGCGATGGCGAAGAATCTCGGGCGCGGCGATCTCAGCGCGCGCATTCCGCCGCCCCATCCGGGCGGCGAGCTCGGCGGGCTGATGACCCTGCTCAACGACACCGCCGAGTCGCTGCAGCAGCAACGCGCCGCCATCGCCGAACTCAACCAGAAGCTCAGCCAGTCGCAGAAGATGGAAGCCATGGGCCAGCTCACCGGCGGCGTGGCGCATGATTTCAACAATCTCCTCACCGTCATTCTCGGCAATTCGGAGCATCTTGCCGACCAGCTGGCAGGCAACAAGGAATTGCACCGGATCGCTGGCGACATCGCGACCGCCGCCGAGCGCGGCTCTGATCTGACGCGGAGCCTGCTCGCCTTCGCGCGCAAGCAGCCCTTAAGGCCGCGCGACATCGACATCGCCGGCAAGCTGCTCAACATGGAGCCGTTGCTGCGTCGAACCCTGGGCGAGCACATCGAGTGCACCTTCGCGCTCGATGCGGATTTATGGATGACCAGCGTCGATCCCGGCCAGCTGGCGACTGCGCTGCTCAACCTCGTGCTCAACGCGCGCGACGCTTTGCCCGACGGCGGCAAGCTGACGGTCGAGGCGCGCAACATCTCGCTCGGCGAATCCGACCTCGACGTCAACGGCGAACCGCGGCCGGGCGACTACGTCATGGTGGCCGTGACCGACACCGGCACCGGCATGACCGCCGAGGTGGCGAGCCGCGCCTTCGAGCCGTTCTTCACCACCAAGGAGGTCGGCAAGGGGACCGGGCTCGGCCTCAGCATGGTCTACGGCTTCGTGCGACAGTCCGGCGGCCTGGTGCAGATGCAGTCCGAACCGGGACACGGCAGCGTCGTCAGGCTCTTCTTTCCTCGTCTTGCGACGCCGCCGGCCGAGGATCCATTGCCGGCAGAGCGGATCGCGGCACACGATGGAAGCGAGACCATTCTCGTCGTCGAGGACGACGACATGGTGCGAGCCTATGTCGAGAACGAGCTGAAGGCGCTGGGCTACCGCGTCATCGCGCGGTCGAATGGTCCCGCGGCACTGGACCTGTTGCGCCAGCGCGGGGACATCGATTTGCTGTTCACCGACGTCGTGATGCCCGGCGGCATGTTCGGGCCAGAGCTTGCGCGGCAAGCAACGGCGCTGCGGCCCGGGCTCAAGGTGCTCTTCACCTCCGGCTACACGCAGGATCCCGTCAAGACGCCCGACGGAATCGGCGACGCCCGCATCCTGACAAAGCCGTTCCGGCGCAAGGATCTCGCCGCGATGCTGCGTGCCGCCCTGTCGGCGCCGTCGCGATAATCAGGACGAGAAGGCGAGCTGGAGCGCCACGCCGAGATTGGCCGCGAACAGCGCCGCGTCGATGACGAAGATCCGGAGCATCGGCCCCTTCAACACCGGCCAGTAGGCCACCCCGACGCGTCCGCCGCGCATCAAGACCGGAAGGTTATAGGCGAACTGGCTGAAATGGCAGGCGGAGAAGAACAGGAACAGCACGAGCTGCGCCTGCACGGGCTGGAAGAAAACCGGCCGCGCGGCCAGAAGATAGAACGACAACAGCCCGATCGGCAGGTTCATCCCGCCGAGAAACGCGACGCTCGCCGCCAGCGTCGGCGCGATCGGATTGCCGCGCTCTTCCCGCGGCAGCAATATCTTCAGCGTGTTGCGTTGGGCGATGCTGAACTGGATGAAGGCTCCGACGAACCAGAGCGAGTTGAGAAGCAGAACGATATCCGAAAGACGCATGGCTATTTTCCGTAAAAGGCTTCGCTGCGGATCACACGGCCCGCGGCGTCGAAGTCCATGAACTCGCTGGCGCGCGTGCCGCCCAATTGCCACCACACGGTCAGCCGCGCGATCACCTCGTCCCAGCTCCAGCCCAGGATCTTCAGGTCCGCGCTTTCGATGTGGCCATAGGCCTGCCGCCAATAGGCGCGGATGTTCTCCGCGCCCGCGACAACGGGGGAGCCTGTCAGTTCGAGCGCCAGCGGACTGCGCATCTGCGCATCATCGGCGAAATGCGCGACGACCGCGTCGATGTCGACCTTGCACCAGCTCGCATGCCATGCGGCGACGAAACGTTCGGCCGCCGCGCGATCCATCTTCCCTGCGCTCATGGCAGAGCCCTCCCCTGGCCCGTTGGCCGGGAAAGTGGCAAAGCCGCGCTCTCATGTCAACTATGTTGACTTGAGAAGCCGTCAGTTGTTGTCGGCGATCGCCTCCATGACGGCCATCCAGGCCGCCGTGCCAGACGCCCCGGCGCGCTCGAACGCCTGGCGCATGACCTTGCGCTCGTGGTCCGACGCCCTTTGCTCGATGCGCTGCCCCGCGGCCGTCAGGCGCAGCAGCTTCGAGCGATGCTGCTCGGGCGCGCGCTTCGACGTCAGGAGCTTGCGCTCGAGCAGCAAATTAAGCGGCCGGTTCAGGGCCTGCTTGGAAATGCCGAGGACCTCGATCAGCGCGCCGATCGCGATATCGGGCCGGCGCGCCACGACGTAGAGGATACGATGGTGCGGGCGCGACAGGCCCTGCTTGGCGAGATAGTCGTCGGCCTCCAGCGTCATCCCGCGCCAGCCGTAATACATCAGCTCCAGCGCCGCATCGAGCTCGTGCAGCTTCGCAAGCGAGGCGCGATGCAGCCCCGCGGCCTGAGACGTCTTCGACATGGAAAAGCCTAACCCCTCGCCCGCAACTCGCGCCGCAGCACCTTGCCCGTGGCCGTCATCGGCAGCGTCTCGGCGAACTCCACATAGCGCGGATATTCGTGCGCGGCGAGCTGCACCTTCACGAACTCCTGGATCTCGCGCGCGAGCGCGTCGCTGCCGGTAAAGCCCGGGCGCAGCACGATCCAGGCCTTGATCGACTCGGTGCGGATCGGATCGGGGATGCCGACCACGGCGGCCATCGCCACCGAGGGGTGTTTCATCAGCGTATGCTCGATCTCGGACGGGCCGACGCGGTAGCCGGCCGTGGTGATGACATCGTCCTCGCGGCTGACGTACCAGAAATAGCCGTCCTCGTCCTGCACGCCGAGATCGCCGGTGAGCAGGAATTCGCCGGCATATTTCTTCGCCGTCGCCTCCGGATTGCGCCAGTATTCGAGCATGGTAACCGGACACGGCTGGCGCACGCCGATGATGCCGCGCTGACCGCGCGGCAATTCCTCGCCCTTGTCGTTGACGATGCGGACATCGAAGCCCGGCGTCGCCTTGCCCATCGAACCCGGCCGGATCGGAAAGAGATTCGAGTTGCTGCCGATCACGAGATTGCACTCGGTCTGGCCGAACACTTCGTGCGCGTCGATGCCAAAAGTCTCGCGCACCCAGCCCAAGAGTTCGCCGCCGAGGGATTCACCGCCGGTGAAGATGCTGCGCAGCCTGACGCCGGGGTGCTTCACACCGGCCTGCCGCATCAGCTTGAGCGCCGTCGGCGGCAGGAAGACGTTGCGCACGGAGAGATCGGCCATCATCTGCATCGCCGCCTGCGGCTCGAATTTTCGCGCGCGATGGCCGACCAGCGGGATGCCGTGATACCAGAATGCCAGCAGGCCGTTGACGAGGCCGCCGATCCAGGCCCAGTCCGCCGGCGTCCACATGAGATCGCCGGGGCGCGGCAGGAAGTTGTGACACATCTCCACATTCGGCAGATGGCCGAGCACGACGCGATGCGCATGCAGCGCACCCTTCGGATTGCCCGTGGTGCCCGAGGTGTAGATGATCAGCGCGGGATCGTCGGCCGAGGTGTCGACGTTTGCAAAATCCTCGGACGCGGTTTCGATCGCGGACCAGAACGGCTTTGCGCCGGCGTGGACGGCGCCGCTCGTGACATAGATGTCCTGCAAATAGGGCAGCCGATCGCGGATCTTCGTGAGCTTCTCCCAGCCAGCCTCATCAGTGATGATGGCTCTTGCCTGCGAATTCGACAGGCGGAATTCGAGTGCGTCCTCGCCGAACAGGGCAAACAGCGGGATCGAGATCAGCGCGGAGCGGAACGCCGCCATATGCGCGATCGGGAGTTCCAGCGACTGTGACAGGAACACCGCGACACGATCACCGCGGACCAGCCCGTCCGCCTTCAGCACATTGGCGAACCGGCGCGACATGTCCGCGATCTCGTCGAAGGAGGTGCGGCTGGTGGCGCCGTTCTCGTCGACATAGATCAGCGCGAGGCGGCCGGTGCCGTCGGCATGGCGGTCGCAGCACGCCTCCGCCATGTTGAAGCGCGCCGGGACGTCCCAGCGGAAGTTGCGGATGAGTTCGTCATAGGTCTTGGCTTCGGTGAGCATCGGCTTGGTCGTTTTCCCGGTGTCTTGTTGTTATGGCCCAGTCTAGAGCCGTGAGTGCTCGGGACAAGAGCCCCGCACCGTCGCAAAGAACTTCCTGACATCGCGCACGAACAGCTCCGGCTGCTCGAAGGCGGCGAAATGACCGCCCTTCTCCATCTCGCTCCAATGGGTGATGTTGTGGAAGTTCGGTTCCATCCAGCGCCGCACCGGCGTGATGATCTCCTTGGGGAACACCGCGACACCCGTCGGCACCTTCACCACCGGCGTCGTTCGCCGCCTGCCGAAGCTCTCCCAATAGAGACGCGCCGACGAGGTCGCCGTCTCCGTCGCCCAGTACAGCATGACGTTGTCGAGCAGCTCGTCCTTGCTGAAGATGTTTTCGGGATGGCCGTTGCAATCGGTCCAGGCCCAGAATTTTTCGAGGATCCAGGCCGCCTGCCCGCTCGGCGAATCCGTCAGGCCATAGCCGAGCGTCTGCGGCCGCGTCGACTGCTGCTTGGAGTAGCCGGAGTCGAGATCGACATAGTGCTTGAGGCCGGCGAGCGCGCGCTTCTCCTCCGCGGTCGGCTCGCCCTCGGTGCGCGGCGGCGCATTGAAGGACAGCGTGATGTGGATGCCGGCGCAATGCTCCACATCCTGCGCGCCGAGCGAGGTCGTCACCGCCGAGCCCCAGTCGCCGCCTTGCGCGCCATAGCGCGTATAGCTCAGCCGGTCCATCAGCTTCGCCCAGGTCGCCGCGATGCGGTCGACGCCCCAGCCGGTGGACTTCGGCTTGGCGGAGAAGCCGAAGCCGGGCAGCGAGGGACAGATCACGTGAAAGGCGTCGGCAGGATTGCCGTCATGCGCGGCAGGATCGACCAGCTGCGCGATCACCTTCTGGAATTCGACGATCGAGCCGGGCCAGCCATGGGTGATGATCAGCGGCAGCGCATTCGCTTCTCTCGAACGCACATGGATGAAGTGGATGTCGAGCCCGTCGATCTCGGTGGTGAACTGCGCGAAGCGATTGAGCTTTGCTTCGCGGGCGCGCCAGTCGTAACCATCAGCCCAGTAGGTGCAGATCTCCTGGATCCACTTCAGCGGCGCGCCCTGGCTCCAGTCGTCGACCAGCTCCGCCTCCGGCCAGCGCGTGCGCGCAAGGCGCCATTTGAGGTCAGCGAGGATGTCGTCGCTGATGGCGATGCGGAACGGTTTGATGGCGCCGGTCATCGTGCCTCCCCTGTCTTCTTATGGGGAGAGTAGACCGAACTGATGCCGCATCAAAGGTGCCCATCCTCCCCTGGAGGGGGAGGATCGGTTCGCATGGAGCGAAGCGGCATGCGAACCGAGGTGGGGTGACAGTCTCTCCACCGATGCGCTGCCCGAGTGGAGAGATCACCCCACCCCGCTCGCGCTGCGCGCGATCGACCACGGGCGAGCTACGCTCGTCCCGGACCCCTCGATGGGAGGGTAAGGACAGCACTAGCCCGACAGCGCGGCCTTCACCAAACCGCTGGCCTTGCCGAAGTCCATCTGTCCCGCGTATTTCGCGCGCAACACGGCGATCACCTTGCCCATGTCCTTCATGCCGGCAGCGCCGGTTTCAGCGATCGCGTCCGCGATCGCCTTCTTCACCTCGTCCTCGGACATCTGCTTCGGCAAGTAAGCCGAGATCACCTCGATCTCCTCGCGCTCCTGCTTGGCGAGCTCGGCGCGGCCGCCCTTGTCGTAGAGCTCGACCGCTTCCTGGCGCTGCTTGATCATCTTCTGGAGCACCGCGAGCAGATCGGCATCCGACAGCGGCGGCTTGCCCTGCCCGCGCGCGTCGATGTCGGCGTTCTTGATGGTCGAGTTGACCATGCGCAGCGTGGACAGCTTGCGCTCGTCCTTGGCCTTCATGGCCTCCTTGACCGCATTGTTGATGTCGTCGCGCAGCATGATCGTGATCCCTTCGAATATATGACGCCTGATCTAGGCCGTTTGCGGCCTCCACACAACCTAGCTCGCGAGCCATTCGGTGAGCGCACGCACTGTCGCTTCCGGCTGTTCCGGTTGCGGCAGGTGCCCGCAGCGATCGAGGATCACGAGCCGTGCGCCGGCAATGCTCTCCGCCATCTCCTTCGAGAACGCGTTGGGGATCGTGTTGTCTGCGTCGCCCGTCAGCACCAATGTCGGACACTTGATGGCTGCAAGGGTCGGGCGCGAATCCACCCGCGCGATGATCGCGGTCTGCTGCCGCAGGTAGCCTTCGACGCCGACATCCTCATCCTGCGCATGTATGAGCTTGAGAATATCGGCATCATCGCGCCGCGACGGATGCACGAGCTCCGGAAAGCTCTCCTCGCGGATGGCGCGAAGCTCGCCGCGCCTGGCGCGCTCCATCAGGCCGCGGCGGCGCGCGATCGCCTCCGGCGTGTCGGGGCGTGCCTGAGTGTTGATCAGCGCCAGCCTTGCCACCCGCCCGGGCGCCTGGCGCATGATCTCGAGGGCGATGTAGCCGCCCATGGAATGGCCGGCGAGCGCGAAGCGCGGCGGCGCCTCGCTCAGCACCCTGGCGGCGATCGCCGCCATGCTGTCGTCGCGGATATGGTTGGCAATCATCACCGGGCCGAGCCGCCACAGAGCGGGGAGAACCGGGGCGTAGATCCGAGCCGAGGAGGCCAGCCCCGGAACCAGCAAAAGCGGGGTGGTCTGGTCCATTATTGCCTCGCAAGCCCCTCAAATTGCCGGAAATTGTGCGGCCGAGCTTAAGTGGCCGAGACGAGCTGTCAAATATGCAAAAACGCATGTGAATCGGCCCTCTCCCGCTTTGACGGGCGCGTGCAGGGGGCTTATGAAGCGGGCTCATGACACAACATGACAATGATCCCGCTTGGCCGGACCACAAACCGACCGCGCTCCTCGTGCTTGCCGATGGCACGGTGCTCGAAGGCTTTGGTCTCGGCGCCGAAGGCCATGCCGTCGGTGAGGTCTGCTTCAACACCGCGATGACCGGTTATGAGGAGATCCTCACCGATCCCTCCTATGCCGGCCAGCTCATCACCTTCACCTTCCCGCATATCGGCAATGTCGGTACCAACGAGGAAGACATCGAGACGGTGAACATGGCCGCGACGCCCGGCGCGCGCGGCGTGATCCTGCGTACCGCGATCACCGATCCCTCGAACTACCGCGCCACCAAGCATCTCGACGCTTGGCTGAAGGCGCGCGGCATCATCGGCCTCTCCGGCATCGACACCCGTGCCCTGACCGCGCTGATCCGCAGCAAGGGCATGCCCAATGCCGTGATCGCGCACTCCAAGACCGGCGAGTTCGACCTGCACGGTCTCAAGGAAGAAGCGCGCGAATGGCCCGGCCTCGAGGGCATGGACCTCGTGCCGATGGTCACGAGCGGCCAGCGCTTCACCTGGGACGAGACGCCGTGGCTGTGGGACAAGGGCTTTGGCCGGCAGGAGAAGCCCGAGTTCAACGTCGTCGCCATCGACTACGGCATCAAGCGCAACATCTTGCGCCTGCTCGCCGGTGTCGGCTGCAAGGTGACGGTGGTGCCGGCGACGACCTCGTCCGAAGACATCCTGGCGATGAAGCCGGACGGCGTGTTCCTGTCCAACGGCCCGGGCGATCCGGCCGCGACCGGCAAGTACGCGGTGCCTGTCATCCAGGACGTGATCAAGTCGGGCACGCCGACCTTCGGCATCTGCCTCGGCCACCAGATGCTCGGCCTCGCTGTCGGTGCGAAAACCAAGAAGATGCATCAGGGCCATCACGGCGCCAATCATCCGGTGAAGGACGAGACCACCGGCAAGGTCGAGATCACCTCGATGAACCACGGCTTTGCCGTGGACGAGAAGACCCTGCCGAAGGGCGCGACGCAAACCCACATCTCGCTGTTCGACGGCTCCAATTGCGGCATCCAGCTCGACGGCAAGCCGGTGTTCTCGGTGCAGTACCACCCCGAGGCCTCACCGGGTCCGCGCGACTCGCACTATCTGTTCCAGCGCTTTGCCGATCTGATGCGGCAGAAGAAGAGCGCGTAAGGCCAAAATCGCCGGCGGATGACTCCGCCGGCTCCGTCACGGACGCATGAACATGAAGTCCGTGTCGGGATCGCAGTTCTCGGCGACGAAGCGCAGCTCCGCCTGGATGTCGGCGACCGACCTCGTCTCCAGATATTTCGAAATCACCAGACTCAGCAAGGCGCGGCAAACGGCTTCGTACCCGAGGCCGGCCGTCTCAGCTTCATCGATGGCCGCCGAGAAATGACGCTGCGCAACGTCGGATGCGTACATGGCGTTCCCTCTCTTTCGCTTTGACTTGCGTGCCCGCCAATGGCCGCCTGCGCCTTGATCTTCGTCAAGCCGGGGTATGGACTGGTGTCAGGAACCAAGCGACCCGCGCCGTCTTGATTCCTAGTCTATCGCTACCCGGAGTCCTGCCATGTCCGTCGTCCGCGACAAGACCGAGCCGCTCGCTATCGTGTTCGAGGATGACGGGCTCGTGCCGAACAACATCCTTCCGTTCCTGGTCTACCAGGGTGCGGTGAAGCTCGATCCGGAGCGGCCCGAAGAGACCGTCGAAAACCTGTTCGAGGAGAACGGATGGGGCGGGACGTGGCGCAACGGCGTCTACGACTATCTGCACTATCATGCGACGGTGCACGAGGTGCTGGGCGTGGCGCGCGGCAGTGCCCGCGTCCGATTCGGCGGCGACCATGGCCAGGAGCTGGAGATCAAGGCCGGTGATGTCGCGATCCTGCCCGCCGGCACGGGGCATCAGTGCATCACGGCGAGCGATGATTTCTGCGTCATCGGCGCCTACCCGCCCGGCGCGAAGATGCAGATCACGCGGGCAACGCCGGAGAACCATGCGAAAGCACTGAAGACGATTCCAGACGTCGCACTGCCGCCGGCCGATCCCGTGACGGGGAAGGATGGGGCGTTGATGCGGTTGTGGGGGTAGCTACGCGTGCAGTGCCGTAGGGTGGGTTAGCCGAAGGCGTAACCCACCACCGTCTATCTCCGAGGAAACAGAAGAGGTGGGTTACGCTACGCTAACCCACCCTACGGCAGCTACAGCAGCGCGCCTACGCCGCGTTGCTGCCTTCCTGCCGGGTCGCCTCGAACAGGAACCAGGTGCGCCGCTCGGTCTCGTCGATGAAGATTTCCAGGATGCTGGCGCTGGCGACGTCGCCGGCCTCGTCACAGACGTCGTGCGCCTTGCGCATCGCGGCTGCGACGTGCTTGTTGTCCTGCATCAGCTCGCGCAGCATCTCGCGCGGCGGGACGTAGTCCTCGTTGTTATCCTTGATGGTCTGGAGCTTCGCGACCTGGCCGATCGACTTCAGCGTGGTGCCGCCGATCTTGCGGACGCGCTCGGCGAGCTGGTCGGTGGTGGCGAAGATCTGATCCGACTGCTCGTCGAGCAGCAGATGGTAGTCCCGGAAGTGCCGGCCGCTGACGTGCCAGTGGAAATTCTTGGTCTTCAGATACAGTGCGAACGCATCGGCCAGAAGCACGTTCAGTTGCTCCGAGACCTTCTTGACCCCGTCGGGCGACAGATCGGTGGGGGTGTCGAGATCGGGCGAGACCTTGTTGTTGGTTTTGCTCACGGGAAACCTTCCTGTTAGGACGCGGACATTGACGGCGCGCCGTCGCACCCCTAACGCAAGGCGGGCAGCGCCGGTTCCTCGACAGGAACCGTTTGGGACCCGCGGATACCATGGACGATTGGATCGATTATTACGACTCGACGCATACGATCTATGTCAGCAAGCTGCATCGCGACTTGCACTTCCAGATCATTGCGCGGGACATCATCGGCTACATCACCTCGCCCGAGGCGACTGTGCTCGATTACGCCTGTGGCGAAGCGCTGTCGGCGAACCAGGTGGCGGCCGCCTGCGGCAAGCTGATCCTGGCCGAACCGGCGCCGGGCGTGCGCGGCCGGCTGATCGCGCGGTTTGCCCCCAACACCAAGATCCGCGTCCGCTCGCTCGACGACGTCCGCAAGATGCAGGACCAGTCCGTCGACCTCGTGGTGATGAACTCGGTCGCGCAATACATGACGGGCGAGGAGCTCGATGCCGCGCTGCTCAATATCCGGCGATTGCTGACTCCCTCGGGAAAGCTGGTGCTCGGCGACATCCTTCAGCCCCAGGTCGGCATGTTCAGGGACGTGATGGCCCTGCTCGGCTTCGGTCTGCGTCACGGCTTCCTGAAGGACGCGCTGATCGGCCTGATCAGCACCGCGCTGTCGGATTACCGTCAGCTGCGCTCGAAGATCGGGCTGCAGCGCTACAGCGAGGACGAGATCACCGCGAAGCTGAAGGCCGCCGGCTTCGCAGTCCAGCGCGCTCACGCCAATATCGGCCACAATCGTTGGCGCATGACCTTCATCGCGCGGCCACCGCTGGTTCGTTAAGCATAACAATTAGTCGTTGTGGCTTGTCGCACTGCAATCAGTAAGGTTCGCGCCGGCCCGGTGGCGGAAGCGTCTACGCAAGGGCGGTGCAACGCTCTTCATCCTGGTTCAAATCCAGGCCGGGTCTCCAGCCTTCGCGGCTGACGCCGCTTCGGCTGGGCAAGCCCCATCGTGCGAAGGTTGCCTCGGCGAAGCCCGAAGGGCGAAGACGGGCGTGGCGCAGCCACGCTAGACCAGCAGGGGCGAAGCGTGTCCGGCGTAGCTGGAGCGAAGCGAAAGCGAAGACGGACTGACGGCAACGCGCGCCGGGGCAAATAGGCAGCCCACGCGCAACCGTCTCATTTTCGGTCAACCTCGACCAATTCGCACTCCGGCAGCAGCGGCAGCCGGTCGGCATCCTTGGCTGCGGAGCTGAGCACCGCATCGAGCAGGCCCGGGAAGCGCGCCTCCAGATCCTCACGTCGCAGCCGCATGAAGCGGTTGGTGCCCGCCACGCGGGTCTGCATCAGGCCGCAGTCGCGCAGCTTGGCGAAGTGATAGGCGAGGTTCGACTTGCCGCTCAGCGCGCTGAAATCGCTGCAGCGGAGTTCACTGCTGACACGTTCCTGCTGGGCCAGCTGGTAGACGATCGCCAGACGGATCGGATCGCTCAGGCAATCCAGAACCATCGGCAGCTCGATCTGCTCGCGGGTGGGATGGTGCGGCGTGCGGCTCATGATCCCGGAATCATAGCGATGCGTCCGCAATGTTCAATAGTTCTTGAACCAATTGACAGTGAAACCGCTTCGTTCGATAGTTCAATAAACATTGAACATAGGATTGTTTGCAATGAGCGTCTTCTGGCTGGCCCTGGGGGCCTTTGCGATCGGCACCGAAGGGTTTGTGATTGCTGGGCTTTTGCCTGCGATTGCGGGCGACCTGTCGATTTCGGTCTCGGCCGCCGGGCAATTGGTCACCGCCTACGCCCTCACCTATGCCGTAGGCTCGCCGGTCCTGGCGGTGGCGCTGAACAATGTCGATCGCCGCACCGTGCTGGCTCTGGCGCTGGCGACCTTCATCGCCGGAAATATCGCGGCTATGGTGGCCTCCAACTACGCCCTGCTGCTGGCCTCGCGGATGCTGATGGCGCTGGGCTCCGGCCTGTGCATGCCGACCGCGCTCGCGGTGTCGGTCGCCGTCGCCTCGCCTGAAAGGCGCGGCCGTGCAGTGGCGCTGGTCACCTCCGGACTCACCGTTGCGACCGTCATCGGCGTTCCCCTCGGCAATCTCGTCGGCAGTCTTTTTGGCTGGCGCGCGACCTTCGCCATGGTCGCGCTGATCGGCGCTGTCGCGCTTGCCGGGCTGCTGCTCGGCCTGCCCCGCGGCCTGCCGCGCAACACCGCTTCGCTCAGCGACCGGCTGGCGGTGGCGCGTCACAGCAACGTCCTGATCGCGCTGCTGATCACCATTCTCTGGGCGCTCGGCGGCTTCACCGTGTTCACCTATTTCGCGATTCCCTTGCGCGGCCTCGGCTTCGATGCCTCGCAGATCAGCCTGGCGCTGCTGGTGTTTGGCGGCGCGGCCGCGATCGGGAACATGCTCGGCGGCGCCCTGGCCGACCGGCTCGGCACGCCGACCACCGCCGCGCTCGGGCTCGCCGGCATGGCGAGCGCCCTGATCCTGCATTCGCTGGTGCTCAAATTGATGCCCGGACAGGCGCATTATGCCGTGCTGGCCACGATCTTCCTCTGGGGCATCTCGGGGTGGGCGTTTTATCCGGCCCAGATCGCCAGCATCATCCGGATCGAGCCGCAGGCCTCGATGATCGCGCTCTCGCTCAACGCCTCCTCGATGTATCTCGGCTTCGCCATTGGCGGGGCCCTCGGCGGCGCGGTGCTCGCCGCCCTGTCGCCGACGGACCTCGGCTGGATCGGCGGATCGAGCGTTGCGGCCTCGCTGCTGGTGCACCTCGCCCGTGGCTGGCAGGCCCGGCCAAAACCCGTCAAAATTGCCGGTTGATGGGTGTTTTTCGGGGTTTCGCCGCCCCGAAAACTGGTCTAAGACCCACCCGCGCGCGAGGGAGACCCCCGCGCTCTCGCTCAAGGGACGCGCGGCAAGCGCGCCCTTTTTTTGTGCCCAAATTCCAGCCCGCGAGCGGTGATGCCTAAACGAACCGACATCTCGACCATCCTGATCATCGGCGCCGGCCCCATCGTGATCGGCCAGGCCTGCGAGTTCGACTATTCGGGCACGCAAGCGGTGAAGACGCTGAAGGAGGAGGGCTACCGCATCGTCCTCGTCAATTCCAACCCGGCCACGATCATGACCGACCCGGAATTGGCCGATGCGACCTATATCGAGCCGATCACGCCGGAGATCGTCGCCAAGATCATCGAGAAGGAACGTCACGTCATTCCCGGCGGCTTCGCGCTGCTGCCGACCATGGGCGGCCAGACCGCGCTGAACTGCGCGCTGTCGCTGCGCCGGCAAGGCACGCTCGAAAAATTCGACGTCGAGATGATCGGCGCGACTGCCGATGCGATCGACAAGGCCGAGGATCGCCAGCTCTTCCGCGAAGCCATGACCAAGATCGGGCTCGAGACGCCGAAGTCGCGGCTCGCCAATGCGTCCGAGCTGAAGAAGTCATTCCGCGACAAATACCACGCCGAACGCGAGAAGCTGTCGGGCGCCGCGCTCGAAGAGCTCGACCGGCAATGGACCCTCGGCGAGAGCGACCGCCGCAAGCGCTATCAGGAATACGCTTTCGGCCAGGCCATGATGGCGCTGTCCGAGATCGGCCTGCCCGCGATCATCCGTCCCTCCTTCACCATGGGCGGCACCGGCGGCGGCATCGCCTACAACAAGGAAGAGTTTCTCGACATCATCGAGCGCGGCCTCGACGCGTCCCCGACCAACGAAGTCCTGATCGAGGAATCCGTCCTCGGCTGGAAAGAGTTCGAGATGGAGGTGGTGCGCGACAAGAAGGATAATTGCATCATCGTCTGCTCGATCGAGAATTTCGATCCGATGGGCGTGCACACCGGCGACTCCATCACGGTCGCGCCGGCGCTGACGCTGACGGACAAGGAATACCAGATCATGCGCGACGCCTCGCTGGCGGTGCTGCGCGAGATCGGCGTCGAGACCGGCGGCTCCAACGTGCAATTCGGCGTCAATCCGGAAGACGGCCGCATGGTCGTCATCGAGATGAACCCGCGCGTGTCGCGTTCGTCCGCGCTGGCCTCGAAGGCCACCGGCTTCCCGATCGCCAAGGTCGCGGCAAAACTCGCGATCGGTTACACGCTCGACGAGATCGCCAACGACATCACCGGCGGCGCGACGCCGGCCTCGTTCGAGCCGACGATCGATTACGTGGTGACCAAGATCCCCCGTTTCGCCTTTGAGAAATTCCCCGGCGCCTCCTCGACGCTGACGACCTCGATGAAGTCGGTCGGCGAAGTCATGGCGATCGGCCGCACCTTCCAGGAGAGCCTTCAGAAGGCGCTGCGCGGACTCGAGACCGGCCTCACCGGTCTCGACGAGATCGAGATCGAAGGTCTCGGCCGCGACGACGACAAGAACGCGATCCGCGCCGCGCTCGGCACGCCGACGCCGAACCGCATCCTTCAGGTCGCGCAGGCGATGCGGCTCGGCTGGTCGAACGAAGACATCTTCAATTCCTGCAAGATCGATCCGTGGTTCCTCGGCGAGATGCGCGGCATCGTCGACATGGAGGAGAAGGTCAGGAAGCACGGCCTGCCCGGCAATGCTTTCGGCATGCGCACGCTCAAGACCATGGGTTTCTCGGACGCGCGACTTGCGGTGCTCGCACAGACGACGGAGGCCGAGGTCACCGCGAAGCGCCACGCGCTCGGTGTCCGTCCGGTCTACAAGCGCATCGACACTTGCGCGGCTGAATTCGCTTCACCCACCGCCTACATGTACTCGACCTACGAGTCGCCGTTTGCAGGCAGCACCGCCGACGAGAGCACGCCGTCGGACAAGAAGAAGGTCATCATCCTCGGCGGCGGCCCGAACCGCATCGGCCAGGGCATCGAGTTCGACTATTGCTGCTGTCACGCCTGCTTCGCGCTGCATGATGCCGGCTACGAATCGATCATGGTCAACTGCAACCCGGAGACGGTGTCGACCGACTACGACACCGCCGACCGGCTCTATTTCGAGCCGCTCACCGCCGAAGACGTGCTGGAGATCATCGCGAAGGAGCGCTCGAACGGCACCCTGCACGGCGTGATCGTGCAGTTCGGCGGCCAGACCCCGCTGAAGCTGGCGCGTGCGTTGGAAGCCGCCGAAGTGCCGATCCTGGGCACCTCGCCCGATGCGATCGACCTCGCGGAAGACCGCGACCGCTTCAAGCGCGTGCTCGACAAGCTTCGCCTCAAGCAGCCGAAGAACGGCATCGCCTATTCGGTCGAGCAGGCGCGGCTCGTCTCCGCCGATCTCGGCCTGCCGCTGGTGGTGCGTCCGTCCTACGTGCTCGGCGGCCGCGCGATGCAGATCATCCGCGAGGAGAACCAGCTCAACGACTATCTGCTCGGCACGCTGCCGGAGCTGGTGCCCGCCGACGTCAAGGCGCGCTACCCGAACGACAAGACCGGGCAGATCAACACCGTGCTCGGCAAGAACCCGCTGCTGTTCGACCGCTACCTGTCGGATGCGACCGAGATCGACGTCGACTGCCTCTGCGACGGCAAGGACACCTTCATCGTCGGCATCATGGAGCACATCGAGGAAGCCGGCATCCATTCCGGCGATAGCGCTTGCTCGCTGCCGCCGCACTCGCTCGACACCAAGATGATCGCGGAGCTGGAGCGGCAGACGCGCGAGTTGGCGCTCGGCCTCGACGTCGTCGGCCTGATGAACGTGCAATACGCCATCAAGGACGGCGAGATCTACGTGCTGGAAGTCAATCCGCGCGCCTCGCGCACGGTGCCGTTCGTCGCCAAGGTGATCGGCACGCCGGTCGCCAAGATCGCCGCGCGAATCATGGCCGGCGAGAAGCTTGCCGACTTCAACTTGAAGAAGGCCGATCTCAAGCATGTCGGCGTCAAGGAATCGGTGTTTCCGTTCGCGCGCTTCCCGGGCGTCGACACGGTGCTCGGCCCCGAGATGCGCTCGACCGGCGAGGTCATGGGCATCGACCGCTCGTTTGCAGTTGCTTTTGCCAAGAGCCAGCTCGGCGGCGGCACGCGGGTGCCGCGCAAGGGCACCGTGTTCGTCTCGGTGCGCGAAAGCGACAAGGTCCGTATCGCCGAGGCCGTACGCCAGCTGCATTCGCTTGGCTTCAAGGTGCTGGCGACCTCGGGCACGGCGCGCTTCCTGACCGACCAGGGCATCCCGGCCGAGAAGGTGAACAAGGTGCTGGAGGGCCGACCGCATATCGTCGACGCCATCACCAACGGCGACGTCCAGCTCGTCCTCAACACCACGGAAGGCCCGCAGGCGCTCGCCGACAGCCGTTCGCTGCGGCGCGCGGCCCTCTTGCATAAAGTGCCGTATTACACCACTCTTTCCGGGGCCGTGGCGGCCGCGCAGGGCATCCGCGCCTATCTGGGCGGGGACCTTGAGGTTCGTACCCTGCAGAGCTACTTTTCGGAAACCTGATCGCAAGCGGCGGTGAACCCGCCGCTAAGTGATTGGCAATGAAGCTACAATGGCCGGAGGAACTGTCCGGCCATGTGGTTGTTCTGTTCCGGCGCCAGACCCACATAACGTTCCGGTGGCGGCGTGTTCAGCCCCGGAGATATCGACGAATCAAGGTTGCCGCGCCCCTCTGTCTGGTGGGGCGCGCCGGCCGAAGGACGAGAGAAGAGATGGAAAAGGTTCCGATGACCCAGGCCGGCTTTGTCGCGCTCGGGGAAGAATTGAAGAAGCGCCAGTCGGAGGACCGTCCGCGGATCATCGAGCATATCGCCGAGGCGCGCTCGCACGGAGACCTGTCGGAAAACGCGGAATATCATGCCGCGAAGGAAGAGCAGTCCCACAATGAGGGCCGCATCGCCGAGCTCGAGGACAAGCTCGCGCGCGCCGACATCATCGACATCTCGAAACTGTCCGGCGACACCATCAAGTTCGGCGCCACCGTGACGCTGGTCGACGAGGACACCGAGAAGAAGACGGTGTGGCAGATCGTCGGCGAGGTCGAGGCCGACGCCAAGAAGGGCCGCATCTCCATCACCTCGCCGCTCGCGCGCGCGCTGATCGGCAAGAAGAAGGGCTCGACCGTCGAGGTCAACGCCCCCGGCGGCGCCAAGGCGTATGAGATCACCAAGGTGGAGTGGCGGTAAGTCTTTGCCGCTGCACTGAGACGATTTAAAAAGGCCGCGCGATGCGCGGCCTTTTTGTTTCTGCGGGTTGCTTGCGCGTGACGCGAAGCACATTGTCGCTGCTCGTCATTGCGAGCGCAGCTCTCGTGTCCCGGACGCGCTGCAACGCCCTTCGCGTTGCTGCGCAGAGCCGGGACCCAGAAAGCGACACGGGAAAGCGCGGCGAGATGGGCCCCGGCTCTGCAGCGCACCGCACCGGACGATGCTTCGCATCGCCGGGGGCGCTGCGCTGCGTCCGGGGCACGAGACCGGAAACTTATCGTCGTCCCTTCACCTCGAGAGGCACAGCCGCCTCGTATTTCGAATTATGCAGCACCAGCGACGTACGCACGTTGCGCACGTGCGGCGCGGCGGTCAGGTGCGTCACGAAATCCTGGAAGGTCGCCATGTCGGGCGCGACGCATTTCAGGATGAAATCGACCTCGCCCGACAGCATCCAGCATTCCCGCACCAGGGGCTCGGCGCGGACGAACTCCTCGAAGGCGCGCAGATCCGCCTCGGCCTGGCTGGACAGATGCACGGCGGCGAACACCGTGACGTCGAAACCGAGCTTTCGCGCGTCCAGCAGGCCGCGATAGCCGTGGATATAGCCCTCTTCCTCCAGCGCCCGGACCCGGCGCAGGCAGGGCGGCGGCGAGATGCCGACGCGCTTGGCCAGCTCGACATTGGTGATTCGCCCGTCGGCCTGAATCTCGGTGAGAATTTTCAGGTCGATCTCGTCTAGGCTCCGCGACACGTGATTGGAACTCCTGGCCTTTGCGGCGGTATTGGGTGGGTCTGTCGCAATCCTCATAGCCCAGTCCGCACGGTTAGCGCAATTTTATTGCGCGTGCAGCGCAATCGACTTTTGTTCCCTGTTGGAAAAATCCGCCGATAGGGAATGCAATTCTTGCATAGCTCACCAGAAGGCTTAGATTAGCTCTGATATTTCAGCGCCTCCGCGAGGCCTCCTGGCTTCTTCCGCGCCCGCGCTGCAAATCCCCCGTGAAAGGCGTCCATCGAAATGTCCGCTCCTGTTCATGCAAAGGTCGTCATTATTGGCTCCGGCCCCGCCGGCTATACCGCCGCGATCTACGCCGCGCGCGCGATGCTCGAGCCGATCCTGATCCAGGGCATCCAGCCGGGCGGCCAGCTCACCATCACCACCGACGTCGAGAACTATCCGGGCTTCGCCGACGTGATCCAGGGCCCCTGGCTGATGGAGC
The DNA here is from genome assembly GCF_018130825.1 of Bradyrhizobium liaoningense. Lineage (GTDB taxonomy): Bacteria > Pseudomonadota > Alphaproteobacteria > Rhizobiales > Xanthobacteraceae > Bradyrhizobium > Bradyrhizobium liaoningense_B. The sequence continues at coordinate 123,429 of NZ_JAFCJS010000004.1, forward strand.
AGATGGAGAAGCAGGCGATCCATGTCGGCACCAGGATCGTCACCGACCTGGTCGTCAAGCTGGAGACGGCGCACCGGCCGTTCCGCCTCACCTGCGACAGCGGCGACGTCTATCTCGCCGACGCCGTCATCCTCGCCACCGGCGCGCAGGCGCGCTGGCTCGGTCTGCCGTCGGAAGTAAAATTCCAGGGCGGCGGCGTATCGGCCTGCGCCACCTGCGACGGCTTCTTCTACCGCAACAAGGAGGTCGTGGTGGTCGGCGGCGGCAATACCGCGGTCGAGGAGGCCCTGTACCTCACCAACCATGCCTCGCAGGTCACCATCGTGCATCGTCGCGATCACTTCCGCGCCGAGCGCATCCTGCAGGAACGCCTGTTCAAGCACCCGAAGATCAAAGTGATCTGGGACTCCGCCGTCGACGAGATCTGCGGCACCGAGAACCCGAACAAGGTCACCCATGTCCGCCTGAAGAACGTCAGGACCGGCGCGCTGACGGACGTGAAGACCGACGGCATCTTCATCGCCATCGGCCATGCTCCGGCGACCGAGCTGGTCAAGGACCAGGTCAAGCTCAAACCCTCGGGCTATGTCGAGGTCGCCCCGAACTCGACCGCCACGTCGGTGCCCGGCCTGTTCGCCGCCGGCGACGTCGCCGACGAAACCTATCGCCAGGCCGTGACGGCCGCAGGCCTCGGCTGCATGGCAGCGCTCGAGGCCGAACGTTTCTTGGCCCTGCGCGCCAGCGAGCGCGCAGCAGCGGAATAACGATCATGCCTCGAACACGCGACGGATTTACGGATATGGACTGGGACAAGCTGAAGGTGTTTCACGCGGCAGCGGAAGCGGGCAGCTTCACGCACGCGGGCGAGCAGCTCGGCCTGTCGCAATCGGCGGTTTCCCGCCAGGTCTCGGCGCTGGAGCAGGAGCTTTCGGTCTCGCTGTTCCACCGCCACGCCCGCGGCCTGATCCTCACCGAGCAGGGCGACCTGTTGTTCCGCACCGCGCATGACGTGTTCATGCAGCTGCAGGCGGCGCGCGCCAAGCTCACCGACAGCCGCGAGCGGCCGAGCGGCGATCTCAAGATCACCACCACGCCCGGCGTCGGCATCAACTGGCTGATCCCGCGGCTCGGCGAATTCACCGCGCTCTATCCGGAGATCCGGATCTCGCTGATCGTCACCGACGAGGAGCTCGACCTGTCGATGCGCGAGGCTGATGTCGCGATCCGCACCCGCAAGCCGACGCAGCCGGATCTGATCCAGCGCAAGCTGTTCGCGATGGGCTTCCACGCCTATTGCTCGCCGGAATACATCAAGCGCTTCGGCACGCCGCGCACGCTGGAGGAACTCGACTCCCACCGCATCATCACGCTCTCCGACGGCAACTTCGCGCCGCACCTGCAGAACCGCAACTGGCTGATCGAGGCCGGGCGCAACGGCTCCGGTCCGCGCGAGGCCTATTTCAAGGTCAACAACATCCTCGGCCTCGTGCGCGCCTGCGCGCAGGGTCTCGGCATCGCGGCGCTGCCCGACTATCTGGTCGAGGAGCAGAGCAAGCTTGTGCAACTGTTTGGCGAATCGGATTCGATCCAGCTCGACACCTATTTCGTCTATCCTGAGGAGTTGAAGACGGTTGCGCGCGTGCAGGTGTTCCGCGACTTCGTGGTGAGCAAGGCGCAGCGCTGGCCGTCCTGATTTCCGCATGTCTGACATGCGGCCTCGGCTGTTGCTGCAGGGCGCTCGTCAAGCCCATACTGTTTGCACGCTGAGCCTTCGCGTTGCGCATTTGTCCCCCTCCTCCAGTGGCGCGGGAGTTCAGTAATCCCTCTTGGAAGGTGATTGTGTCGGCCTCACGTGGCCAATACCTAAGCCGGGCCCTCGGGTCCGGCTTTTTTTCTGCCGAAAACGGCTTTCGCCCTCCGCGTGTATTGACAGTTTTCGGCGTCCCCCGCATCATTTGCCAATGATCACGAAGTCGTGCGCACTCGTTTCGAAAAAAGGCCCCCATCCGGGGACCTCGGAATGTTGCGCGCGCTAGGCTGACTTCGTCATCGCGAGCTAAATCCCGAAAACCCCGCCCACCTGGACGGGGTTTTTTCATGTGCCCTCCGTCTCAGGTTTTTTCCCGAGAAGGAGATGGAACATGACTGGACTACGCGAACATTTGCACGGGCTCTGGCTGCCGCTGGTGACGCCGTTCCAAAGCGGCAAGCTCGACGAGACCTCGCTGCGGCGGCTGACCCGGCATTACGCCGGACAGGCCGTCGACGGCTTCATCCTGGGGGCGACCTCCGGCGAAGGCATGACGCTACGCGAGGGCGAGCTCGAGCGCCTCGTCGCGATTGTCCGTGATGAGATGGCATCCGGCCGCCGCACCTTGCCGATCTGCCTCGGGCTGTCGGGCGCCGACACCGCGCGGCTGCAGGACCGCCTCGATGAAACAGCGGACTGGCCGATCGAGGGCTATCTGATCGCGAGCCCGTATTACGTGCGGCCGTCGCAGCGCGGGCTGCTGGCGCATTTCGAGACGCTCGCCGACCACGCGGCGTGGCCGATCGCGCTCTACAACATTCCCTATCGCTGCGCGGTCAACATCACCAACCAGACCATGCTGCGCCTTGCCGAGCATCCCAACATCGTCGGTCTCAAGGATTGCGGCGCCAGCCGCGAGCAATCGATCGCACTGCTGCGCGACCGCCCGAAGAATTTCCGCGTGCTCACCGGCGAGGATGCGAATTATCTCGAGGCGCTCACCGACGGCGCCGATGGCGGCATCGTGCTGTCCGCGCATGTCGAGACCGCGACATTCGCCGCCGTGTACACGGAGGCGAAGCGCGGCAACCACGACGCAGCGCAGGCACGCTGGAATGAGGTCGCCGAGCTGACGCGGCTGCTGTTCACCGAGCCGAGTCCTGCGCCGGCCAAGTATTGGCTGTGGCGCAGCGGCCTGATCGACAGCCCCGAAGTGCGCCTGCCGATGGTGGAAGTGAGCAGCGAGCTCGCCGCGACGATCGATCGCGAGATCGAGCGACGGATGAAAGTCGCGGCGTAGCTCGCTTACCCTCCCTGGAGGGGGAGGGTCGATCGCGCGCAGCGCGAGCGGGGTGGGGTGATCTCTCAACACGAGCAGTGTCCCAGGCGGAGAGACCGTCACCCCACCCCGCTCCACATTCCGCTTCGCTTCATGTGGAGCGACCCTCCCCCTCCAGGGGAGGGTCAGAAGCCCGCGTGGTTAACAGCCAACGAACACGCTTCGCAGCTGCCGCATGGGGCATCCACGTCTCGTTTACGAGACCGCGCCTATCGTTCTCGCCAAAATCTACCGAAGGGGGAATGACCATGGGGCATCGCACCCGGCCTACGGCCGCGCAGCAATTCGCGCCCGCCGATCTCATGCAGGGAATTCTCGTCGTCTCGTCGTTCGGGTTCTGGGCGGTGGTGCTCGGCCTGATGCCGGTGCTGGTGTTTCGGGTCTGGCTCGCCTGAGACGGCGACGCGCGGGATGGTTAAACGGCCGTCACAAATGCGCTCAAAATACGAGCGGGCTCGCAAGCCGGAATCTTAAAACATCCCGCGTAGCAGTGATGCCCATAAGCGAAGAAATCGCGGGGGCGTTTGTGAATAGTCATAATGAAATGGCGTCGCATTTCGGCGCCGGACAGGAGAGCCTGTCCACCGAGGAGAGCTTCACCACCGAAGACATCCTCTGGGCCGTCGGCATCTGGTCGGTGATCCTGACCCTGTCGCCGGTCATCGTGTTCTACATGCTGATGGTGGCTTGATCTTCATCTCGAGATTCCGGGTCTGGCGCTTGCGCGCCATCCCGGAATGACAGTGAAGCCCGGAAACGCAAAACGCGCGGACCGTCCCGCGCGTTTTCCGTCCGGGGAATGATTTATGAAAATTATGCCGCCTGCTTGTGCATTGCGCCGGATGCCGACGCCGTGCCGCGAATGGCCTTGACCGAACGCTCGATCGCCGCCCACAGCCTTGCAATTTCCTGAGCCGCGCGGCTCTCGGCCTGATACTCGCGCGCGCCTTCGCCGTGGCTGAGCGCCATCAACAAATCCGAACGATTGGTGATCTGACCGCCCCACACCGGAGCGCGGAATTTCGCCAGCGCCTCGCGGGCGATGGTGACGATCGGGCTTTCGGCCTCGTCGCGCTTGGCCGGCGCACCGTTGAGCACGACCGCGTAGGGCTTGCGCGCCGCGCGGCACATCTGGATGGTTTCCTGCACCGCGTTGACGTCGAACACGCCGGGACGTGCGGGGATGACCACCATGGTGGCATTCTTGATGGCGTCGTCGACGACGGCCGAGAGGTTCGGCGGCGTGTCGATCAACACCCATTCATAACCGTCGCGCTTGGCAGCGGAGACGATGCCGCTGACCGAATTCACGGCGGCCTTGATCGGCGGCTCGTTGGTGCCGCGCAGCTTGTGCCACAGCGTCAGCGAGCCCTGTGGATCCGCGTCCACGAGCATCACCTGCTTGCTCGCCTTGATCTGCGCGGCGAGATGTGCAGCCAGGGTACTCTTGCCCGAGCCGCCTTTACGCGATGCAAAAACAATAACGTTCATACCCTTGGCCTCCAGATTGACCCCAGGCCGCGAAAATGAATCAGCGCGCTGATTCGTGAAAGAAAAATTTACCGGGAGTTGCGTCGCCGCCACGAAATAACAGGTCGTGTTGGCTTTTGAGTCACACTGCTGCACGCGACGCGACACAAACCGCAATGAATCGCGCTTGAAGCGAGCATATGTGCGTTTCCTAGGCAGCGCGGCGGCAAAACCGAATGCAACCTTGCCGCGCAAACCGTTTAGTGGCCCTTTTCCATCGCATGTGCCGGTAATCGCCGCAGGTCTGCGCGCGACAACCGCGAACAAAACGAGTCCGGCGCTGTCGCAGGGCTGACGCCGCAATCATCTGGTTCGAGGATCGAAGAAACCGCTTCGCGCCTCCCGCGACCGAAGGACGGCGCCGGACATGCAAATGCCCGGGCATTGACGCGCTTTGCGCTTGGCCCGGGCATCAGGTGGTTTCAGACAAGGAACGCGCGGGTGGCGCGCTCAGCCTTCGTCGGTCTTCTTTTTCTTGCTCGCCTTCGCCGCCGGCTTGGTGCTCTTCTTCGCCGACGATGCGCTCCTTGACGTAGCCTTGGGCGCGATGTTGGTCGGCCTGCCGGCGCGGGCCGCGCCGGGCTCGGGGCCCTGGCGGAAGAACACCCTGCACTGCGGCGACAGCTGCGCCTTCTTCTGGATCATGCAGGCGGTAATGGCATCGACGTTCGGAACGAACTCGCCGCACAGCCGCATCGCATCCGGCGTGCAGGCCTGCTGCTGCTCCGGTGTGTAGGCAAAGCCTGCACCCGGCTGGACCAGCACGGCCAGGGCGACCCCGGCCATTGCAGCAAGAACGGATTTCCCAGAGTGAAACGCCGGCATCGATCCCCCCAATGTCTGACCGGGGCGGAGTGTGGGTGAACCGCGGTTCGTTGGCAACGTGGGGGAGTGCGAAAGGCGGGAGTTGTGCGGTCTCGGCAACAGGGCGGCGAAGGTGCCGCGGCTGACAGGGTCCGCCACCACCTCCGCTGTCGTCACCCGGCTTGACCGGGTGACCCAGTATTCCAGAGGCGGTTGTGATTGAGCCGAGGGGCCGCAGCGTACTGGATCCCCCGCTTTCGCGGAGGATGACAGTTGTGGGTGGGGAGAGACCGGGGTTCACAGCTAACCCCTTGGCGGGACTAACGAGATCGGTTCGCGCCGCTGGCCCCGGCATCCTCAAAACAAAAACTGCGAAAACAACCCCATGCACAGTAGCCGGGCCTTGATGCGTTTGCGGATTTTACGAAACCGTTTTGACACGTCGGGCAAAACAGGGGCATAATGCCAGCATCGAAAATTGCGTGGGGTGGTCGGCCGATCCCCGTGAGGTCGAGGGGCGCATGGCCACCATCCTGATCGTCGCACCGGTGTTCGCCCTGATCGCGGCGGGCTATGCCGCGGTGCTGTTTCGCTTCGTCTCCGAGACCGCGCACAAGGGCATCTCCGAGTTCGCCTTCAGCATCGCGATCCCTACCCTCTTGTTCCGCACCATCGTCGTGTCGGAATTCCCCGACGTCAGCCCCTGGCGGATGTGGGGCAGCTATTACGGCGCGCTCGCGCTGACCTGGATCGCGGCGCTGATGCTCTCGGCGCTCTTGCGCGCGCGGCGCGAGGACCGCGAGGACGGCGTCGTGTTCGCGATCGGCTCGGTCTACGGCAACATCGTGATGCTCGGCATTCCGCTCGTGATCTCGGCGCTCGGCAACGAGGGCGCAGGCCCCATGGCGCTGATCCTGTCGGTGAACACGCCGCTGCTCTGGCTCTGCGGCATTTTGCAGATGGAGCTCGTCAGCCAAAAGCGGACCGGCTCGCCGCTGTCGATCATCTGGCCGGTGCTCGCCGATCTCTCGCGTAATCCGCTGATGCTGGGAATAGGTTTCGGCGTGGTCTGGCGTTTTACGGGCCTCGGCCTCAACCCCGTCGTCGACCGGACGATCGAGCTGCTGGCGCAGGCGGGCTCGCCGGCCGCGTTGATCGCACTCGGCATCAACCTGTTCCGCTTCGAGGTGAAGGGCGAGAAGCTGAGCATCCTTGTGCTGTGCGCACTCAAGCTGCTGGCGATGCCGGCGGCCGCGTTCGTGCTGGCGAAGCTGCTGGGCCTGCCGCCGAATGCTGCCGGCGTGATCGTGCTGTTCGCGGCGATGCCGACCGGCGCCAACGCCTACATCTTCGCGGTGCAGTATCAGCGGCTGGTGAACCCCGTATCGGGCGCGGTCGCGCTGGGCACGCTGCTGGCGGCGGTGACGTTGCCGGTGGTGGTGATGATCGTGGCGGGGGCGAGGTAGCGGCGCCTGACGATTGCCGAAACCGCTATTCAACACCCTGGCCCGCGCGCCAGGCCATCTCCCAAAAGTCTGCCTCGAGGCGGGTGGCTTCCTTGAAGATCGCAATCAGCTCAGCCTCGCGGGCCGGCGTGGCGTAGAGATCAGCGAGATGCTCCAAGTGCGCCCGCGCCTTGGCAGCGACCTCCTGGTACGGCACGCCGGCGTACTCGGCGATCCAGACGCGGTAGGCGTTGGTCGCAGCGTCCGCTTGTGGGCGCGAGGCGAGCCGCGTTGCGATCTCCGCGTACCCGATCACGCAGGGGGCAAGCGCCACCTTGAGTGCGAGCAGGTCGCCGCGCATTCCTGCGTCGAGCACGTAGCGTGTATAGGCCAGCATCTCGGCCGCCGGAGGGGCCTGTTCAAGGTCGGACGGGGACAGACCCCAACCGGCACAGAGCTTCACATGCAGGTTCATCTCGACATCGAGGATGGCCGAAAGGCCGGCCGCTGCTTCACGCATGTCGGCAAGCCTGGGCGACTTGTAGACCGCGAGCGCGTAGGCGCGGGCAAACTCGATGAGGAACAAATAGTCCTGAACGAGGTAGTGACGAAACGCCGCTTCGGGGAGCGAGCCGTCCGCCAATCCGTTCGTGAAGGGATGTTCGGTGTAGGCCCGCCACTCAACGGATGCTTCTGTCTTGAGGCGCTCGAAAAAACTCACGATCTTTTCCGCCTGGCTTGTTTTTCCATGAACGTCTTTGGATCGCTACCGATATCGCATTGCGAACCAAGGAGCTACGGTGACAGCGCACAAAACTGGCTTTGAGCGTTGCGGATGGGGGCACTCACCGCGTCGGGGGTTTGGTGCACTATCACCGTAATTCCTACATCTTCGCGGTCCAGTATCAGCGGCTGGTGAACCCGGTCTCGGGCGCGGTGGCTCTGGGCACGCTGCTGGCGGCGGTGACGCTGGCGGTGGCGGTAACGATCGTGGCGCGCTGAGCCCTCGCACCATCGTCCCGACGATTTTGCCTTTGCACGCAAAGGTCGCTATCCTGCCCTGATACGTGTTGCAGGGAGGGTGACATGGGACAGCGCGAAGAGATGCTCGCATTGATCAGGACCGCTTACGCCGCGCGCCGCGACGGCGACGTCGAGAGCTTGGTGGCAGCTTTTCATCCCGAGGGCGTGTTCACTTTGACGGGCGACAAAAGCGCCCTCGCACTGACAGGAAGCATGGAGGGACACCCGACCCTGCGTGCGGCTTTCGGTCAATTCATTGCCGACTTCGGCTTCGAAAGCCGCGAAATTCTGGCCGAGCTAGTCGACAGGGATCGTGTCGCAGTCCATTCCCGCGTTGTCGTTCGATACAATCCAAGCGGAAAAACTTTCAGCACCGAGATCCTGGACCTGTTCAGATTCCAGGATGGCAAGATCGCCGAGCTGATCGAGTTTGCGGATACGGCGCAGATCAAGGCCGCGATCTCCTGACGCGTGGTGAGATTGCGGCCGGCGTGATCGTGCTGTTCGCGACGATGCCGACCGGCGTGAACACCTACATCTTCGCGGACCAGCGGCTGGTGAAGCCGGTGTCGGGCGCGGTCGCGCAGGGGACGCTGCTGGCGGCAGTGACGTTGCCGGTGATGGTGCGAGGGTGAGGTAGGGTTGGCGATGCCGATCCGACGACATCTTGCCGGAATACCTGAAGATTGACCGCCCTTACGGGCCACCTCAAGAATCGTGGATAACTGACAAGGAGACTGAAGGTGACCGTTGGACTAGCGCGTCGATTTGGTGATCGCATGCTTATCGCTACGGACACAATGATCCACGATGAGACGACAGCAAAGCGCAACCTGATTCCTGGGAGAGTGAAGGCCATTGTCTTATGCGAAGATGTCTCGGTCGCTTATGCAGGGACGGTGGGACATGCGCTGCCCGCCATCCAGCACGCGGCCGCAGTTGCGCGTGACGGTCGTCGTATCGAAGACGTGATCAAGCCCTTGAGAAACGCAAGCGCTGAGAGTGCAGCCAGGGGTGAAGAATTTCGGACAGAGTTTCTCGTGGCCTCGCACCGCAGCAGAGTCGCTATGTTCAAGATTTGGAAAGACGGCCTGATCACTGAGAACGATGACCGTCTATGGATAGGACAGCCCGACGTTGTTACCGCAATCGAGAACATTGAGGCTGATACCCCCACAGCGCTCGCGCATAGCACCATCATCCCATTCATTAGCCCTGAAGAGCACCGGTTCGCTTGTACAATCAACAAAATTGCCACGCAGCCGGCACGCTTCCTAAGTAACCATGTGGGAGGCTTTATGATCACGGTTCTCGCGTCGCCGTTCGGGCACACCTACCAACATGTACTAGGGGCGACGATGCTCCAGGATATGGAATTCGGCAAAGCTAGAGGCGAAGAACAGCAGGCCGAACAACAAACCGGAATGAACTATTACACCTACCAAATCCTAGCGAATTTTTGGAGAGGTGCAGCAGTAGTTGCAGCGTATCTCGAGCAACCGAAACTTGGATTTCTATATCAGCCGCTCGAATGGAATGGCGTCGAGACGTTCAATGAAACGACTCCTGAAGAGCTCCTATGCCGTCTCCGAGAAGTAGCAACCTCGATGGGTGCCGTTGAACGGATCTAGGGGAGCCGTTGCGCCGGAGGAGGCGGATGCATCACGCAGCTGCCGAAACGCAATGGAGGCGTGCACAGCACTTGCATCCGTGAGTCGACGAAGGTGCCAAAGGTCCAAAGAAGGACCGGTGGTGCGGCCGAATGATGGAGATGAGCGATGCCGTGGACATCGAGAACGGTCATTGAGGCGAGGCAGGAGTTTGTCACCCTGGCCAGTTCGCCCCGCGCAAACATCCGGGCGCTTTGCCGCAAGTTCAACGTCAGCCCCAAGACGGCCTACAAGCTGCTCGCGCGTGTTCGTACAATGGGGCCTGCTGGGTATCAGGATCGTTCCCGGCGGCCTCGGCACAATCCTTCGAGAACGCCAGCAGAAATCGAGAACGAAGTATTTTCGGTCCGCGCAAGTCATCCGCTCTGGGGCGGCCGGCGGATCGCGGGCGAACTTCGCAGGCGCGGCAGAGCAAAAATCCCTGCGCCATCGACAATCACAACAATGCTCTCACGAAGAGGAGCGCTCAGCCCCGCGGACGCCATGGGGGCAATCACCAGCATCCCGGCCGACCCAGCCGGAGAGCTGCCCGCGTGCTGCAAGGTGAGGATGCCCCCTGCTGTCGGTGCATCCGATCTCCGCATCGTCATCGAGCATTTGCTGAGAGCACGGGTTCTCAACCGCAGGCGGGCCATGGTGCTGCTGACCCATTGGCTCGGCGTTCGGCAGAGCATGTTGTGTGGACTGATCGGGCTAAGTCCTATCACCTGGCGCCGTTGTCTTCGCGTCTACGCCGAAGGCGGTGTAGATAGCCTGTTCGCGCGGCGCCGAAGCCCCACGCGGAAATTCGATAGTGAAGAACTCAGGAACGCCCTGTTTGATACCCTGCACCGACCGCCGAGCGAGTTCGGGATCAACCGCACCACATGGAAGGTTGCTGATCTTGGGCGCGTCCTTGCGCAAAGAGGACAGGCGGCGAGCGAGGAGACGGTCCGCAAGATCATAAAGTCTTCAGGCTATAAGTGGCGCAAAGCCCGCATCGTGCTGACCTCGAACGACCCGGAATTCGCTCAGAAGGTCGACCGGATCAAGTCGATCTTGAGCAACCTTGCCCCTGACGAAGCATTCTTCTCGATCGACGAGTTCGGGCCATTTGCCGTCAAGCACCAGCCGGGGAGATCGCTTACGGCTCCCGGCGAACGGCCACTCGTGCAGCAATGGCAAAAGTCTCGGGGCACCGTCACGCTGACGGCCGCAATCGAGCTTTCGTCCAATCAAGTCACGCACTTCTACAGCGAGAAAAAGAATACGGCAGAAATGATTCGCATGATGAAGGTGCTCCTCGATAAATACCGGGATCGCAGCTGCATCTATCTCTCCTGGGATGCTGCCTCATGGCACGTCTCAAAGGAGCTGAACCAAACGGTCGAGCACCACAACAGCCGAATAGTCGGACCAACAGTCGTGATCGCACCTTTGCCCGCGCGGGCGCAATTCCTCAATGTCATCGAATCGGTCTTCAGCGGCATGGCTCGCGCCATCATTCACAACAGCAACTACCAGTCGCCCGACGAAGCAAAAGCGGCGATTGACCGGTATTTTGAAGAAAGGAATGAGCATTTCCGGGCGAATCCGCGCAGGGCCGGCAACAAGATCTGGGGCAAGGAGCGGGTACCCGCGGAATTCTCCCAGTCGAACAACTGCAAGGATCCACGGCTCGGTTGATGCTCACCGAACCGCACCACGCTCTCATCGAATGAGAAGTCCAGCCATCGCCCGACTTCGTTTCCTTTGGATTACGGTGACAGTGCACAAAATTGGCCTTGACCAGCGCTTCAGATAGCGCACCGGATTAGTGGAATGTCACCGAACGCGATGTTAGGCACGGTCGCGCTGGAGACGCTGCCGGCGGTGATGATCGTGGCGGGTAAGCTAGTTCGGCGAGCGATCATTGCGTGTCCTGTACCCGAACAACCGCGGCTCATAGGCACCTAATTCTTGATCCCCTCCGCACGAAGCAGGTCGTTGAAATTGAGGTGGACCACACCTTCCTTGTCACAAATGTCGGGTATTTTTTGTCGCTTGGCGCTATCCTGATCAACGTTCGTTTTCTTTTCACTGCTGACCACAGGAAGTCCAAGAGTCTTCGCCAGCGCAATGATCGTTAGATCGTTCAATCCGATCGTCCCCTTGCGATTGCCATTATACTCAGAGATGACGGCCGCGTGTCGGACCTTCATCTCCTCGTAGTGCGCCACGTACGTCTTCCAGTCCCAGTTCTCCTCCTCGATTTCCATCTGGAGCGCGGCTTCATTATCCTTGATGCACTCTCCAATGGGGCCAGGAAGGTGTTCGAGCTCCTCGTATATCTCGACTGTCACGGCAAACGTCCCGTCCGCGACCAACCCAGCAACCTTCGCCCAGATCGTCGGGTGGATGTCCTCTGGCATGAACTCCAGAGGGTTGCTCAACCCCGATGTATCGAGGCAATATTTCTTCATCAGGTTCTGAAATGATTTCGGATATCATCGAGATGGGCAAGATTTTTGATGCCCATGAATTCTGCCGCATTGTGGTTCGTGATCATTCCGTTCGACCACGCGTCAAGGACCAGTCCAGTGTAAAGGTCACCGCGCGAGGACCGGAATCTTGAACCATAGTATTCGGGGCGGCCGCCGCCCTTGAATTCCTTCTCTTGCTGAAGGAACTGAGGTCTCTTCACCCGCCAGTAAAAATCTTGATCGACGTAACCAAGCTCAACAAGGCGAACCAGTGCAGCGTGACGGCTCACACAGAAAGCGTTGGCCACACCAGAAATCTTTCCGTCGTCTATGCTTCTCTCTGGTCGGCTCGGCACTGGCTGGAGAATCCGAACGATTTCGGTCTTCGGCATTAGGAAAGCGCCCGCAAATCCATCACACCAATCTTCTACCTGTCGCGCACGAGTCTTGCTGGGCGCTGATCCTATCGGACCGCTGATCCCGCTCTCCTTAAGGACGACGTGTCCAAGCTCATGCGCAAGTGTGAAGGCCTGTGCGGTAGGAGCTTCCTTGCTAAAGACGAGCACGGGCAGCGGACTTGCAAAGAGGCACATGCCTCGTGCGCCGAAGGCCGCCAGACCGGAATTCTTCATAGTGATGATGCCTGCGCGTTCCAGGTAGTTCCGGAATGCGCTGATGAACTTCGCCTTATCGTTTCCCTTACGTGAGTACTGCTCGTCCATCGGTAGCTTCAGCGCTTCACGAGCGGCCGCCGCTGCTGCTTCGTGGTTTTTCCCGAGGCCCCAATAAAACGAGTCATCAAGGACGGGCGGTTTGATCCCGAGAATTTCGTAGAGATCGAGCGCATTGAGGCGCGTCTCTTCGGCTTCCGCCTGGATTAGAAGGAGTTCGTATTGCTCGTTCGGTGCCTCGGCGTCCGAATGCAGCCGAAAATCCGGAACCAATTCCAGTTCTTTTATCTTCGGCTGCTCCTTCGAAAGAAGCTCCATGAACGGCACGTCGTAGACGTTTGCCAACTTGCGGGCTTGCTTCACGGTCGGGACGTCTGCGCCACTCTCCCATCGCTGTATATGATCGGGCGTTACTCCGGCGCCTTTCGCAGCGCTATCCAGAGATAGCCGCACGCGCTTGCGCGCCCATTGAAGGACGTCGCGATTGAACGGCGCTCTTTCTTTCTTCTGCGCGATGGCCATTGCGCGTCACCTTAGCGCAAAACCTAAACTGAATAGTGTGTGATTCAACGGGTCACGCCATGGTTGAGGAGAAAAGGTCCGCACCCCATCGCATCGGCGGATGCGCGAGCACAGAGCGGCGCTTCTGCCCGCCTCAGCCGCTCGGTGGGTCAACTCTGCTAAGAAATTGATTTTATTGGTACAGTTGGGTGGGCTCGAACCACCGACCTCCTGTTCCACAGACAGGCGCTCTAACCAACTGAGCTACAACTGCATCCTTGCGAGCCGCCCGAGGGGCGCCCTTGCTAGGGCCGACAACCGAGGGGGCTGGACGGGGCGGAAACTAGGTGCAACGGCTCCGTTTGGCAAGGCCGCTGCCGGGCTAAAATCCGGCCAAAATCACCTTATTCCAGAACAAAACCCGGGCCTATCGGCCCGGGTTTCTTAACTTGATCGATCCGCCGGTCTGATCAGGCGGCGGGCTTGTAGAACTTCGCGGCACTCGCCTTGATCGGCTCGGCGGTCTCATTGGCGACGCGCTGGCTGATCTCGACCAGCTCCTTGGCCTGGGCCTGGAAGGTCTCGAGCTGGGTGCGGGCATGGCCGGTCCAGAGCGAGAACGCGTCCGATGGCGACTTGGCGGCGAGCAGCTCCTGGGCGAAGTCCAGCGAGGCCGTGGAGTTGGCCTTCATGAACTCGACCAGCTTGGCGGTGTATTCGCTCGCGCCCTTGCTGGCGCAGGTGAACACGGCCTCGACGGTGCCGTTGTGGGTCTCGGCCGCGTCCTTGAACTTGGCGTAGCTCTCGCGGGCCTGCGAAACGCCCTTCTCGGCGAACGCACGCATCTGCTCGGGGACCTCGAACGGAATGATCGAGGCAGAGAACGGATCAGTCGCACCTGTCATGGTTGTCCTCACGCTAATCTTGAAAAAATGGAGTGAGCCTTACGGCGCGCCCGCCGGCCAACCGGGGCCTTCAGTTGGCGGGTACGAAGACTGGATACGCGAAACAAACGAGGTGACTCGCCCAGCGCCCAGCATTGTCGCTGCCTAACATGTCAACATTGTGCAGCGCAATGCATCAGGCGGGTGCGTCGCGAAATTTAATCCCGGCGAGGGCGAGGTTCCTAAGGGAGGGAACCCGAGGTTGAGGTAGTGGGGTGCGGGGGAGCACGTGAAGACGGCAGGCTTTCTTACCCTCCCCGCGAGTCCTGCGGATGCAGCCGGGCTGCGCCTTGCGGGTTCGAGCGGATTGGGGACGGCAGCGGGTTTTTCTTACCCTCCCCTGGAGGGGGAGGGTCGGCTCGCAACGCGTAGCGATGCGAGACGGGGTGGGGTGACAGTCCCTCAACGGCGGCGGTGCCCGAGGGGAGAGATCACCCCACCCCGCTCGCGCTGCGCGCGATCGACCCTCCCCCTCCAGGGGAGGGTGGGCACCGCGCGCGCCGCGTGCAGCCTCGGCAGCGGCCTGATGGTCGCCGCGCCCCTGCGAATCCTGCGGATGCAGCGGGGCTGCGGCTTGCTTGGGTGGCATCATTAAGGTTATCGCGGCTTTCGGCCGCTCTCCGTCGACCGGGGCCGTGGACCTGCCCGCGCCCGCGGGCAATACTAACCCTTTCTTAAGGCTGTCATTCCGGCAGCCGCCCCACGAGACGCCGACGAGACGTGAAGCCGGTTGGATGAGTAGTTCGGATTTCCAGTTGCGAGGCGTGGGCGATCCGCGGCTGGCCGTGCATGCGACCTCGCAGCTCCCCACCTGGCTCTTCGCGGTCGACGGCACCCGCGTGCTGTGGGCCAATCCGGTCGGCGCAAGACTGTTCGGCGCGGCCCATGCCGCGGCGCTCGCAGAGAAGATCTTCGGCCCCGCCGACAGCCATCGCCGCCAGGTGGCCCGGCTCGCCCGCCAGCTGCCGGCAAACGGCGCCGTGCGGCTGGAGCGGCTGCGCGGCTTCGGCGCCCGGCTCGGCACCCTCATGACCTGCGCCTGCGCGCGGCTCGATTTTGCCGACGGCAAGAACGGCGTGCTCGTCACCGCGCTGGACCCGACCGGGCAAGCCATGCCGCTGGTCGAGCGGCTGCATCGCCTGGTCGAGGCCGCGAAGGTACCGATGGCGGCGTTCGCGCCGGACGGCCTTTTCGTCGGCGCCAGCGAGGCCGCCCGTTCCCTGCTCGGCTTCCGTGACCTCGGCGAGGCCGGCCTCGAACAGGCCCGCAGCGATGCGCTGGCCAAAGGCCGCGTCGAGACGCCGATCGGCATCGGCCAGATGGTGCTGCAACGGGTCGGCCTAGGGGCCGATGTCGGCCTGGTCGCGCTGATCGAGCCGGCCGCTGCGCAGACGGCGGCTGCGAGCGCGGATGCTGCGCCTGAAGCGGTGCAGGAGATTGTGCGCGAAGAAGCCGCGGTGCCGGATGATGTGCAGCCTGCACGGTCGGCCGAGGCTACCTCCGGCATCCCGCTGTTCGATGCCTTTGCCGAGCCGGCCGAGACGCCTGCCGCAAGCAAGCAGGCCGCGGAGATCGTGTCGATCCGGGACGCCGTCGCACCTGAGGAGCCTGCCGCGGAAACGACCATCGACCTCGCGCCAAAGACTCCGGTTGAAAACCCGCACGCAGCCATTGTGTCGCCGCAGGCCGTGCCCACCACTGGTGGCATGGTCGAGCCGCCGCCCGGTCCCGCAGAGCCGCCCGCACCGCGCCAGCATCCGCTGCGCTTCCTCTGGCAGATGGATGCGGACGGCCGCTTCGTGCTTGCGTCCAGCGACTTCATCCGCCTGATGGGCGCGCACACGGCGGCCGGCTTCGGCCGTCCCTGGCGCGAGATCGCCGACCAGTTTTCGCTCGATCCGGAGGGACGCGTCGCGCAGGCGCTCGAAAGCCACGACACCTGGGCCGGCATCACCGTGAACTGGCCGGCCGACGGCGGCGAGCATCTGCCGGTCGAGCTCGCCGGCCTGCCGGTCTACGACCGCGAGCGCAACTTTGCGGGCTTTCGGGGCTTTGGCGTCTGCCGCGATCTCGACGGTCTCAACCGGCTCGATGCGCTGCGCCGCTTCGAGCTGTTCGTCGAACCGCACGCGGCGCAAGGCCCGTCTGCCGACAGCGTCGAGCCCGAACCGGTGGCGGAGGCACCGCCTCCGCCGATCGAGCCGCCTGCACCTGAGCCTGAGCCAACACCTGAACCTGAACTGCCCGAAACCGTCAACGAAGCGAATTCACACCCAACCGATTTGGAAACGCCCGTGGAAACGCCTCCCAACGTCGTGCCGTTCCGCAGCCCCGGCGATACCCGATCGCCGACGCTGACGCCGGTCGAGAACAGCGCGTTCAACGAGCTCGCGCGGCAATTGTCCGAGCGGCTCGAACGCGAGCGCGAGAGCATCGCAGCAGACAGCACCGAGCCGCCGGCCGCCGAGGTCGCGCCCGAGCCGCTGCTGTCGGAGCCTGAGCCCGAACCTCTGCCGCCGCCCGCGCCGGCCGAATGGCTGACCGAGGCCGCACCGCCGGCGCGCGGCACCAGCCTGCGCGATCGCACGCTGCTCGACCTGTTGCCGACGGGCATTTTGATCTATCGCCTCGACCGCCTGCTCTACGCCAACCCGGCGTTCCTCGCGCGCATGGGCTATGCCAGCGTCAGCGCGCTGGAGCATGCCGGCGGGCTCGACGCGCTCTATGTCGAGCCGGGCGTGTCGTCCGCCAGCAGCACGTCGCAAGGCGGCACGCCGGTGACGATCAGCGCGACGCTTGCCAATGGCGAAGCGCCGCTGCCGACGACTGACGCGCATCTGCACACCATCGACTGGGACGGCGACAGCGCGCATGCGCTGATCTGCGCGCTGCCCAATCCTGTACTTGTTACGGCCGCGCCCGCGATTGCCGCACCACCTGACGTCGCCGAGCCCGTCGTCCCCGAGTCCTTTCCCTACGCGCCTGATCTGGAGCCCGCGGCCGGCGATGCCGACGCGGAAGATCTCGCCGCTATCCTCGATACCACGGCCGAGGGCATCGTCATGTTCGATGCCGAAGGCAACATCCACGCCTGCAACCGCAGCGCCGAGGCGCTGTTCGGCTATGACGGCGCGGCGCTGCTCGAGCGGAACCTGGTGACGCTGTTCGCGCCCGAGAGCCAGCAGGTCGTCGCCGACTATCTCGACAGCGTGAAGAGCCAGGACATCGCGAGCCTGCTCGACCACGGCCGCGAGGTGCTGGGACGCGAGAAGAAGGGCGGCGTGCTTCCGCTCGCGATGATCATGGGCCGCACGCGGCCCGATGGCCCGAACTTCTTCGCCGTGTTCCGCGATCTCTCCCAGAGCAAGAAGGGCGAGAGCGAGCTGACGCAGGCCCGCCGCCTCGTCGACGGTGCGGCGAATGCCAAGGCCGACATGCTGGCGCGCATCAGCCACGAGGTCCGCACCCCGCTCAACGCCATCATCGGCTTTGCCGAGGTGATGATCTCGGAGCGCTTCGGCACGCTCGGCAACGAGCGCTACGGCGAATACATGAAGGACATCCGCGCCTCCGGCGAGCGCGTCATCGCCATCATCGACGATCTGCTGGAGCTGTCGCGGATCGAGACCGGCAAGCTCGACCTCACCTTCGCCAACCTCAACCTCAACGATCTGGTCGAGGCCTGCGTCGTGGTGATGCAGCCGCAGGCCAACCGCGAGCGCATCATCATCCGCACTTCGCTCGCCCACGCGCTGCCGCAGGTGAGTGTGGACGCGCGCGCGATGCGGCAGATCACCATGAATTTGATCTCGAACTCGATCCGGCTGGCGAGCGCCGGCGGCCAGGTCATCGTCTCCACGGCGATGACCGACCGCGGCGAGATCGCGCTGCGCATCCGCGACACCGGCCATGGCCTCTCGGAGCGCGAGGTCGCCGCCGCGATGGAGCCGTTCCGCACCCCGCCGCCCGGGGATGCCGCGGACAATTCCGCGCTCAATTTGTCGCTGACGAAAGCGCTGGTCGAAGCTAACCGCGCCCAGTTCAACATCAAGAGTTCAGGCAATTCCGGCACGCTGATCGAAGTGGTGTTCGCGCCGGCGCTGGCGCGGGCGTAGCGACTGCGTAGCCCGGGTGAGCGAAGCGACACCCGGGAAGGTCCCGCATATCGCTTCGCTCATGCGGGCTACGCAGATGCGCCGACGATTTGCAGACCGCCCAAACAAAAAGGGCACGGCGCGCGCCGTGCCCTTTTGCATTCATCGTGCACGATCTCAGCTGTAGATCTCGAACAGGCCGGCGCCGCCCTGGCCGCCGCCGATGCACATCGTCACGACGCCCCACTTGGCCTTGCGCCGCGCGCCTTCCTGCAGCAGATGGCCGGTGAGACGGGCGCCGGTCATGCCGAAGGGATGGCCGATCGCGATCGAGCCGCCATTGACGTTGTACTTGGCGGGATCGATCTCGAGCTGGTCGCGGCAGTACAGGCACTGGCTGGCGAAGGCCTCGTTGAGCTCCCAGAGATCGATGTCGTCGATCTTGAGGCCGGTGCGCTTCAAGAGCTTCGGGATCGCGAACACCGGGCCGATGCCCATCTCGTCGGGCTCGCAGCCCGCGGTCGCCCAGGCGACGAAGCGGCCGAGCGGCTTCAGCCCGCGCTTCTCGGCGTCCTTGGCTTCCATCAGCACCACGGCGGCGGCGCCGTCGGAGAGCTGGCTGGCATTGCCGGCGGTGACGAACTTGCCGGGGCCCTTCACCGGCTCCAGCTTGGCAAGGCCCTCCATCGTGGTCTCGGGCCGGTTGCATTCGTCGCGGTCGACGACGTAGTCGACGATGCTCTCCGCCTTGGTCTGCTTGTCCACGACCTTCATCTTGGTCTTCATCGGGACGATCTCGTCCTTGAACTTGTTCGCCTGCTGGGCCGCGGCCATGCGGCGCTGCGATTCCAGCGAGAACTCGTCCTGGTATTCGCGGCTGAGCTTGTAGCGCTCGGCGACGATGTCGGCGGTGTCGATCATCGCCATGAAGATATCGGGCGCAACCTTGAGCAGCTCAGGATCGACCCATTCCTTCGGCGAGCCGCCGCCGGGAATCGAGATGCTCTCGACGCCGCCGGCGACGATGCAGTCGGCGCCGTCCGAGCGGATCGAGTTGGCGGCCATCGCGATGGTCTGCAGGCCCGAGGAGCAGAAGCGGTTCACGGACACGCCGGCCGTGGTCTTCGGCAGGCCCGCGAGCAGCGCGGCCTGGCGACCGATGTTCGGGGCGCCATGGGCGCAATTGCCGAGATAGCAGTCCTCGACATAGTCCTTGTCGACGCCGGCGCGATCGACCGCGTGATGGATGGCGTGCGCTGCGAGCGACATCGGCGGCGTGATGTTGAACCCGCCGCGGCCGGATTTCGCCAGGCCCGTGCGCGCATAGGAAACGATGACGGCTTCACGCATTGTTTTCTCCCTTGTCGAACGATTTTGAACGGAGCGTAGTTACGAGGCGTCCTGGACGCCATTGGTACACAAAGATTGGAGGGTGCGGGGAAAATAAAAACGCCGCCTCCGGCGATGGAGACGGCGTTGTTCCGCGTGTCGGAATATATGGTATGATGCTCGTCATTCTGGGGCTCGCGAAGCGAGAACCCGGAATGACAACGTCATCTCAGAACGTCAGCGCCTTGGCCTGCTTGACCTGCGGCAGGGCCTGCACCTTGGCGAGCACGTCCGCCGGCACCACGCCGTCGACCTCGACCAGCGCAATGGCATCGCTGCCGGGCGCGACGCGGCCGAGATGGAAGGTGGCGATGTTGATCTTGGCATCGCCGAGCAGGCTCGCGAACTTGCCGATGAAGCCCGGCTTGTCCTCGTTGGTGATGTAGATCATCGACTTGCCGAACTCGGCGTCGACGCGGATGCCCTTGACGTCGACGAGGCGCGGCTTGCCGTCGTGATAGACGGTACCGGAGACCGAGCGCTCCTGGCGTTCGGTCGCGACGGTGACGGTGATCAGGCTCTCATAGTCGCTCTGGGCGGCGCGCACGATCTCGTCGACGACCATGCCGCGCTCCTTGGCGACGACCGGCGCGGAGACGACGTTGACCTCGCCCAGCATCGGCCGCAGCAGGCCGGACAGCACCGCGGAGGTGATCGCCTTGATCTTCATCTCGGCGACGTGGCCCTCATAGGTGATCTCGACCTTGAGGATGCCGCTCTCGGTGAGCTGGCCGGCGAACGAGCCGAGCTTCTCGGCGAGCGCGATGAACGGCTTCAGCTTCGGCGCTTCTTCCGCCGTGATCGAGGGGAAGTTGACCGCGTTCGAGATCGCGCCGGTCAAGAGGTAATCCGACATCTGCTCGGCGACCTGGAGCGCGACGTTCTCCTGCGCTTCCGTGGTGGAGGCGCCGAGATGCGGGGTGCAGATCACGTTGGGATGGCCGAACAGCACGTTGGAGGTCGCGGGCTCCTCGACGAAGACGTCGAAGGCGGCGCCGGCGATGTGCTTGGAATTGAGCGCCTCGACCACGGCCTGCTCGTCGACGAGACCGCCGCGGGCGCAGTTGATCAGGCGCACGCCCTTCTTCATCTTGGCGATCGCGGCCGCGTCGATGATGTTCCTGGTCTTCTCGGTCAGCGGCGTGTGCAGCGTGATGAAGTCGGCGCGCTTGAGCAGGTCATCGAGATCGACCTTCTCGACGCCGATGTCCTTGGCGCGCTCGGGCGACAGGAACGGATCGAACGCGACCACCTTCATGCGCAGGCCGAGCGCGCGGTCGGCGACGATCGAGCCGATATTGCCGCAGCCGACCACGCCGAGCACCTTGCCGGTGATCTCGACGCCCATGAAGCGGTTCTTCTCCCACTTGCCGGCCTGGGTCGAGGCATCGGCCTGCGGGATCTCGCGGGCGAGCGCCAGCATGAGCGTAATCGCATGCTCGGCGGTCGTGATCGAATTGCCGAACGGCGTGTTCATCACGATGATGCCCTTGGCGGTGGCGGCCGGGATCTCGACATTGTCGACGCCGATGCCCGCGCGGCCGATCACCTTCAGCTTGGCCGCCTTCTCCAGGATCTTGGCGGTCGCCTTGGTCGCTGAGCGGATCGCAAGGCCGTCATAATTGCCGATGATCTCGGCGAGCTTGTCCTTGTCCTTGCCGAGGTTGGGCTGGAAGTCGACCTCGACACCGCGGTCCTTGAAGATCTGTACGGCGGCGGGAGACAGTGCGTCGGAAATGAGAACTTTGGGTTTGGTCATGGGATTGATCCGTGGTGCGTGCTGCATTTACGGAATGTCATCCGCGGGCTTAAGCGCGAAGCGCGTCTTAGCGCCAGAGCCCCGCGGACCCATCTCTCTTGATCGATGGATGGCCGGGTCAAGCCCGGCCATGACGAGAATGAGTTGGAGCGAACTACGCGGCCTTCGCCAGCGTGGCCTTGGTCTCGGCGAAGGCCCAGTCGATCCACTGCGTCAGCAGCTCGACGTCCTTCGCTTCCACCGTGGCGCCGCACCAGATGCGCAGGCCCGCCGGCGCGTCGCGATAGTACGCGAAGTCGTAGCCGGCGCCTTCCTTCTCGACCAGCGCGACCAGCTTCTTGCTGAACTCCGCCTGCGCGTCGTCCGAGAGCGAGGTGATCGCGGGATCGGTGAACTTCAGGCACACCGAGGTGTTGGAGCGGATCGAGGCGTCCTTGGCCAGGAAGTCGATCCAGGGCGTCTTCGCCTTCCAGTCGGCAAGCACCTTGGTGTTGGCGTCGGCGCGCGCGATCAGCGCCTTGAGGCCGCCGATCGACTTGGCCCAGTTCAGCGCATCGAGATAGTCCTCGACGCAGAGCATCGACGGCGTGTTGATGGTCTCGCCGACGAAGATGCCTTCGTTGAGCTTGCCGCCCTTGGTCATGCGGAAGATCTTCGGCAGCGGCCAGGCCGGCTTGTAGGTCTCAAGCCGCTCCACCGCGCGGGGCGACAGGATCAGCATGCCGTGCGCGGCTTCGCCGCCGAGCGCCTTCTGCCAGGAGAAGGTGACGACGTCGAGCTTGGCCCAGTCGAGCGGCTGCGCAAACGCGGCGGAGGTCGCGTCGCAGATGGTCAGGCCTTCGCGGGTCGCGCTGATCCAGTCGGCGTTCGGCACGCGCACGCCCGAGGTGGTGCCGTTCCAGGTGAAGACGACGTCGCTCTTGGGATCGACCTTGGAGAGGTCGGGAATCTCACCGTAAGCCGCGTTGAGCTTGGTGACGTCCTTGAGCTTCAATTCCTTGACGATGTCGCTGACCCAGCCCTCGCCGAAGGATTCCCAGGCAAGCGTGGTGACGGGCCGTGCACCGAGCAGCGACCACAGCGCCATCTCGACCGCGCCGGTATCGGAGGCCGGCACGATGCCGATGCGATAATCGGCCGGGACTTCAAGCACTTCGCGCGTCAGATCGATCGCGAGCTTGAGCTTGGTCTTGCCGACCTTCGCACGATGCGAGCGGCCGAGCGCTGCGTCCTTGAGATTTTGGGCGTTCCAGCCGGGGCGCTTGGCGCAGGGGCCGGAGGAAAAATGCGGCACGGTCGGCCGCGAAGCGGGCTTCGCTACAGTCATGATCTACCCTTCCAGATAGTAAGCCTCCCGTTGGGGGGAGGTGTCCCGCCGCGGCTGATACGGGAATCGGGAAGAGACGTCAAGGAAGTTCAGGCGTCTCACGCTGGAGTGAAGGCGCTTCGGGTGCAATATCGGGGGATTCCACCTGGGCGAGCGCGTTCAGCAAGTCCGTGGCGTCGCTGATCAATTGCGCCGCGCGGCGGCGGCTGCTCACTTTCAAAATGCATTTGTCGTTGGCCTGCACAACGTAGTCGTTGCCGACCTTGATCATGGAATAGCTTGTCATCGAAATCCCCGAACCGACCGAGCCCGGTGTCTGACGCTGCCTAGCACCGTTCGTTCCCGCGTCCACGTGAACGACGGACGGGTAGTTTATCAGCTCTTAAGATGAACGAACGCGCGCTCCGATTTCGCTGATCGCGCAAGGCTTGCGGCCAGAGCCCCATTCCGACACAACCGGAACGGGACTCTGGATTTTTGTATTGACGCGTTTTCTTTTCGCGAACCGGCATCCACTTCGCTCGAAAACGCTCCTGTTGCCTCAAAAGCGGACAGTCATGCCGACATGACTCGCTGTGAATCCCAGCCGCTTGTAGAAGCGTTGTGCATCGACGCGCGTCTGATGCGTCAGCAGTTCGACCAGATTGCAGCCGCGCGCCTTTGCTTCCGTCCCGGCCCATTGCACCAATCGCTCGCCGATGCCGCGGCTGCGACAATCAGTGGCAACGCGCACGTCCTCCAGCAGACCGCGGATGCCGCCTTGCGAGCTGATGCCTGAGAGAACAGCGAGTTGCAGGCAGCCGACCACCCTGCCCTCGCTCTCGGCAACCACGAGCGTCAGATTTGGATCGCGCTCGACCCGCTCGAACGCCGCGTAGTAGGACGCAGGCAGCGGATCCTCCACACGCTCGCGAGCGCGTCCGAGATGATCGTCGGCGAGCATCGCCACGATCGCCGGAACGTCCTCGCGGCGCGCGGGACGGATCGAGACGGACTTATCGTTCATACGGGAAACTCCAAAAACTCGGCGCCAAGGCTGAGCGTAAAGGCTCAGCGTAAAGACTCAGCGCGCCGGCGGCAGGCCGAGAAAAGCCTCGGCCTCGCCGATCCAGCGGCGGATAGCCGCATAGCGACCGAGATCGAAACCGCCTTCATGCGCGACACGCGTATAGGCGAGCAGCGAGACGTCGGCGAGCGAGACAGCATCGCCGGCGAAGTAGCCGCTGGTGGCGAGATGCTGCTCCATGCGGTCGAGCGCCGCATAGCCGCGCTTGACCTTTTCAGGATCGAGCTCGGAGGCGTCCTTGCCGAGATAGACGATCTGGAAGCGGCACACTGCAACATAGGGCTCGTGGCTGTACTGCTCCCAGAACAGCCATTCGTCCATCTTGGCCGCAGCGAAGGCATCGCGCGGAATGAGCGCGCTGTCGCGGGCGAGATAGCGGATGATGGCGTTAGACTGCGCCAGCGTGCGGCCGTCGTCGAATTCGACGGTCGGCACCTGGCCGGCGCCGTTCATCTTGAGAAATTGCGGCGTGCGCGTCTCGCCCTTGCGTGTGTCGATCTCGACCCACTGATAGGGCACCGCGAGCTTGTCGCAGACCCACTTCACCTTGAGACAATTGCCCGAATTGCTGTCGCCGTAGACCTTCATCACTGCTACCCCGCTGTCGGAGCGACAGAGCATCAGGACGACGCGAGGCTGTCAACAGGAAGCGGCCCGCTCAGAACTTGTAGCCGAGGCCGAGGCGCGCGTTGTTCAGCGTCACCTGCGTGTTCATGACGGGAGAGAATCTCACATATTCGTATTCGATACGCGCGAACAGGCCGTCCCAGATGCAGTATTCGAGACCGAGACCGGCAGTCCAGCCCACCGCAAACGTATTGGTTCTGTGCTGCGACTGGCTCTGCGATTGTGCCGGAACGGGGTTGGTCGTGCCGATGACCGTAATGACGTTGCCGAAGGCGTCCGTGACGGTCGAGTCCTGCCGCAATGTCACGTTGCTCGTCACCGTGCGGGACACATCCATGCGACCGACGGCCGCGCCGGCGAACATGTAGGGCATGAAGCCGCCGCCGTCCCAGCCCACGCGCCCGCGCAACGTGATCATGTCCTTGACCTGCGCCGCAGCGGTACCGGTCAGTGTCACACCATAGTTGTTGGTGACGCCGGGGGGCCGCGTTTCGCCGGCCGGGTTGACGATCATGAGCGAGTTCGAGCCCGACGTCGACGTCGCGAGATTGTTGAAGTAGCTGTAGGTGCCCTCGAGGCTGAGGATGGCATCATACCATTGCCAGTTGCGGCCGATGAAGCCGCCGAAATTGACGCCTTGCGTGTTGGTCTTGTTCATCAGCGACCACGTCGAGGTCGGTTGCTGAAGAACGCTGTCGCGGAAGATATAGTTGGTCAGGCCGACCACGCTCTGGCTGAAATCGGTGGCGTCGCTGGTATAGCCGGCGCTGCCGCCGACATAGAAGCCGTCCCAGTTGTGGGACGTCTTCGACAGCCCGTCGGTGAAGCCGCCGCGCAGGACCGGCAGATCCGGCATATCGGCCGCGTGCGCGGCAGACACCGTCCCCAACATCGCCGCTGCCACCAAAAGCCTACGCATCGCAACGCTCCAAATCGGACTCGAACTTTCGCCGATGATCATGGCTCGTTAACCTTAACCAATGGTTGCGTCCGGCGATTTCGCCGCACTCAGGCCATGAAAAATCCGCAAAGCAAAACGGCGCGGGATGATCCCGCGCCGTTAAGAGACGTTAAGCGATGGGCTCCGAGGATCAGCCCTTGGTGACGAGCGGCGGCGGCACGTAGGCCGGCGGGCTGTTGAGATCCCAGCGCACGCCGAGCTTCAGGTCGTGCGAGGTGAGCTCCTTGATCTTGATCGAGGTCGGGCCGGAGGCACTGTTGTCGAACAGGCGGTAGTTGCCGGGCGCGGCATCGCCGAGGTTCATGTAGCTGTAGGCCAGTTCGACCGTGAACCCGGGATTGACCTTGTAGGCGAGACCGGCGTGCGCGGCCCAGGCGAAGTTCCACTTTCCGTTGTCGGCGAAGTAAGCGACGCTGTTGGACAGTGCGCCACCGCTGAATGAAACGCCGTCGTCGCGGAAGCCGCTGATCTTGTTGTAGGAGCCGCCGACACCGGCACCGATGAACGGGGTGATGCACCACCAGGTGCCGAGGTCAACGTAGGCGTTGGCCATCACGACCCACTCGGACTTGCTGCCGGTGTAGTTGTTGACGCCGACGAAGCCGGGTCCGAAGACGTTGTCGCTGCCGTGCAGATTGGCCTTGCCACGGTACTGGCCGATCACGTCGGCGCGGAACCAGTTGTTGAAGCGATAGCCGACGCCGAGATCAAACAGCGGGGACGAGTCGAAGCCGAGACCTTCCGTCGACTTCGTATAGCCGGCCGGCAGGGAGGCATCGATGCTCTTGGCGCGCTGGTTGGTCATGCCGACGTCGCCGCGCAGATACCAGCCGCCGAAGTCGGCGGGCGGAGCCGGCGGGGCGTACATGGGAGGGGGCGCGGCGATCGGCATATCGGCGGCAAACGCCATCGACGAGATCAGGGTTGCCGCACCCGCGGCAAGGAGAGACTTAACGCTACGCATTGGGCTTCGTCCTTATGGCCGGTGAGGCAAAATGCAGACGCCCCACGTTCTGGAAACTCACGACCCGGACGATGGCAGCAAATGTTTAAGCGCCACTTAACCCTAATTTTTAAGGTTGATTTTTTCTCACTACACACGCGGATGCGGCGCGAGCGTTGCAAAAATGCAGCGCCGGCTGGCCGCAATTGCTAACGATGTATGAAGCCGCAATGCAGCGAAGAAAGATTTGTTAACGCGCGTGCTGCGGCAGCTTGGGCAGGAATACCGCGAGCAGCCCGATCGCCGGCAGATAGGCGCAGACCTGGTAGACGAACTCGATCGAAGTGTGGTCGGCGAGCTTGCCGAGCACGGCGGCGCCGAGGCCGCCGATGCCGAAGGCGACGCCGAAGAACACGCCGGAGATCATGCCGAAGCGGTGCGGCACCAGCTCCTGCGCGAACACGATGATCGACGACGTCGTCGAGGAGATGATCAGGCCGATGATCACTGACAGCACCGCGCTGGCATAGAGCCCGGCATAGGGCAGCGCCAGCGTGAACGGCAGCGCGCCCAGGATCGAGATCCAGATCACGATCTTGCGGCCGAAGCGATCGCCCAAGGGGCCGCCGAAGAACGCGCCGACCGCATTCGCGGCGAGGAAGATGAAGAGATAGATCTGGGCTGCCTGCGTCGACACGCCGAACCGGTCGATCAGGTAGAAGATGTAATAGCTCGACAGGCTCGAGACGTAGAGCTGTTTTGAGAACAGCAGCGCCACCAGCACGAGGAGTGCAACGGCAACGCGGCGCGAGCTCGGCCCGCCGGGCTGGGTGTGGACGGCCGCCGCCTTCTTCGTCGTGATCTGCGGCGCGTACCAGCGCCCGATGCGCCAGAGGATGAGAATCGCGAGGAACGCGATCGAGGAGAACCAGGCGATGCTGCCCTGCCCGAACGGCACCACGATCAGCGCGGCCAGCACCGGCCCCATCGACGTGCCGAAGCTGCCGCCGAGCTGGAACACCGATTGCGCAAAACCGTAGCGCCCGCCGGAGGCGAGCCGCGCGATACGCGCGGATTCCGGATGAAACACCGCCGAGCCGAGGCCGACCAGCGCGGCGGCGACGAGAATGACGAGATATTGATGCGCGGCGCTGAGCAGCAGCAGGCCGAAGAAGGTCGAGGCCATGCCGATCGACAGCGAATAGGGCTGCGCCTTCTTGTCGGTGTAGTGCCCGACCACCGGCTGCAGCAGCGAGGCCGTGAACTGGAAGGCCAGCGTGATCATGCCGATCTGCGCGAAGTCGAGCGCGTAGGTGTCCTTCAGGATCGGATACACCGAGGCAATCAGCGACTGCATCGTGTCGTTGAGGAAGTGCGAGAAGCTGATGCCGGCCAGCACGACATAGGCCGGCCCCGCGGCCGTCGCCGCGGATTTTGCAGCGGCGGGCGCCACGTCGGCGACGACAACGGGCTCGGTCAGCGTTTCCTCTGAGACGACGACAGGCTTGTTCAATGCAGCGATCCCGGCAGGCGCGGCGAACCGCCGCATCCGCTCATTACGATGCAACGCGCGGTGGAACCACCGTCAATCGCAAATGGCTGGGATGCGCGGGTCTTACCCTCTCCGCGAGTCCGATATCGTAGGGTGGGCAAAGGCGCCCTTGCGCCGTGCCCACCATCTTTCCGATACGGCGCCAGACGCGTGGGCACGCTCCGCTTTGCCCACCCTACGATACTGCCCGAGTGGAGAGATCAACCCACTCGCGTTTGAAACGCCTTAAGCCGCGGCCTGCCCGAGCGCGGAGACGATGGTATCGACGACGTCCTCGACCAGATGGCGGTCCTCACCTTCGCCCATGACGCGGATCACCGGCTCGGTGCCGGAGGAGCGGATCAGCAGGCGGCCGTGGCCGTTGAGGCGCTTCTCGCCGTCGGAGATCGCCGACTTGACCTCGGAATCGTCGAGCGGCTTGCCGCCCTTGTGGCGGACGTTCTTGAGGATCTGCGGCAGCGGATCGAAGCGATGGCACACCTCGGAGACCGGACGGCGCAGCTTCTGCACCACGGCCAGCACCTGCAGGGCCGCAACGAAACCGTCGCCGGTGGTGGCGTAGTCGGACAGGATGATGTGGCCCGACTGCTCGCCGCCGAGATTGTAGCCGCCGCTCAGCATCTGCTCGAGCACGTAGCGGTCGCCGACCGGCGTGCGCACGAGATCGAGCCCCTGCCCCTTGAGGAAGCGCTCGAGGCCGAGATTGGACATCACGGTGGCGACGATGCCGGGACGCGAGAGGCGTCCGTCTTCCTTCCAGCTTTGCGCGATCACCGCGAGCAGCTGGTCGCCGTCGACGACATGACCGCGCTCGTCGACCAGGATGACGCGATCGGCATCGCCGTCCAGCGCGATGCCGATATCGGCGCGCATCTCGCGCACCTTCTTCGACAGCGCTTCCGGCGAGGTCGAGCCGCAATCCTTGTTGATGTTGAAGCCGTCGGGCTCGACACCGATCGGCACCACGTCGGCACCCAGCTCCCACAGCGCTTCCGGCACCACCTTGTAGGCGGCACCGTTGGCGCAGTCGATCACGACGCGCAGACCCTCGAGCGAGAGGTCGCGCGGCAGCGTGCGCTTGGCGAATTCGATGTAGCGGTCATGCACGCCGTCGATACGGCGGGCGCGGCCGAGGCTCGCGCTCTGTGCAAGGCGCTTGTCGATGGGCTCGTCGAGCAGCTGCTCGATCTGCCGCTCAACGTCGTCGGAGAGCTTGAAGCCCTGCGGCCCGAACAGCTTGATGCCGTTGTCCTCGAACAGATTGTGCGAGGCCGAGATCATCACGCCGAGATCGGCGCGCATCGACTTGGTCAGCATCGCGACCGCCGGCGTCGGCATCGGGCCGACCAGCAGCACGTCCATGCCGACCGAGGTGAAGCCCGCGACCATCGCGTATTCGATCATGTAGCCGGACAAGCGGGTGTCCTTGCCGATCACGACCCGGTGGCGGTGGTCACCGCGCTGAAATGCGAGGCCCGCGGCCTGGCCGACCTTGAGCGCGAGCTCCGGCGTGATCAGTCCGTTGGCGCGGCCCCTAATCCCGTCCGTCCCGAAATATTTGCGGCTCATATCGTCCCCCAAGCAACAACCAGGGACTCCCCTCTACAACCACGGGCTGCCCAAACAGGCCCCGCATCCCTGATTTGCTGAGGGCCTTATAATGCCATCGCGGCTAACTTGGCTTCAAAAAATATGATGAATCATTACGGAACCAGGCTCGCCGCCGCTCCGGTAACACATTGTTAACATTATAGTTCCGGCGTGACCAGCGGAAATCAGGCGGAACTCGCCCTAGCCCGAGCGCTTCACATGGCCGTCGTCGCGGCTCGGCGCCGGCTGGGTGACGTTGACGGGATCGGAGCCCGGAAAGGTCTCTTCGAGTCCCTCTTCCAGCGCGTCCTCGAGGTCCTGCTTCTCCTTGATCTCTTCCGGCGAAGGTTTCGCGTGCGGCCTCGTCATGGCGCCCTCCTCTCAAACGATTTGGCTGTGCATCCAACCATGCTAGATGACCCCTCGATCTTCCGACACAAGACTCTTGGTTAAAAGACGGGCCGGGGAAACGTTCATGAAGCACATCACCTGTATCGACGATCTTCGCGCGCTGCATAAGCGCCGCGTGCCGAAGGCCTTCTTCGACTATTGCGACCGCGGCTCCTATGCCGAGGAAACGCTGCGCGCCAACCGCGAGGACATGCAGGCGATCAAGTTCCGCCAGCGCATCCTGGTCGACGTCTCCAAGCGCGACACCTCGACCATGATCCTCGGCGAGCCCTCGACCATGCCGCTGATCCTCGCGCCCGTCGGCCTGCTCGGCATGCAGCATGGCGACGGCGAGATTTACGCCTGCCGCGCCGCACAGGCCGCCGGTATCCCGTTCACGCAGTCGACCATGTCGATCTGCTCGATCGAGGATATCGCTGCCAATGTCGAGAAGCCGTTCTGGTTCCAGCTCTACGTGATGAAGGACCGCGGCTTCATCAAGGACCTGATCCAGCGCGCCATCGCCGCCAAGTGCAGCGCACTCGTGCTGACCGTCGACCTGCAGGTGATCGGCCAGCGCCACGCCGACATCAAGAACGGCATGACGGTGCCGCCCGAATGGTCGCTGTCGAAGCTGCTGGATTTCGCCAGCAAGCCGGCCTGGGTCTCGGGCGTGCTGCAGGGCAAGCGCCGCACCTTCGGCAACATCGCCGGCCACGTGAAGAACACCGAGGATCTCAACCGCCTCGCCGAGTGGACGGCCTCGCAGTTCGACACGTCCTTGAACTGGAAGGACGTCGAGTGGGTCCGCAGCATCTGGCCGGGCAAGCTCATCATCAAGGGCATCCTGGACGTCGAGGACGCCGAGGAAGCCGCCAAGACCGGCGCGCAGGCGCTCGTCGTCTCCAACCATGGCGGCCGTCAGCTCGACGGCGCGCCGTCCTCGATCGAGGTGCTGCCGGAGATCGCGGACGCGGTCGGCGACAAGATGGAGATCATGTTCGACGGCGGCATCCGCTCCGGCCAGGACGTGATGCGCGCGCTCGCGCTCGGCGCAAAGTCCTGCATGATCGGCCGCGCCTATGCGTATGGGCTGGGTGCCGGTGGCCAGGCCGGCGTCGCCAAGGCGATCGAGATCATCCAGAAGGAGCTGCTCACCACCATGGGCCTGTGCGGCGTCAACCGGATCGAGGAGATCGACGATCACGTGATTGCGATGTGACGGCAGCGGCAGTGCCGTAGGGTGGGTTAGCTCAGCGGCTGCGCGATGCGCAGTCCGTTGAGCGTAACCCACCAACTTCGATCCGCATTTGCGGAAGCATGGTGGGTTACGGCTTCGCCTAACCCACCCTACGAGATCAGCACCTTGCCGCCTCACATCGGCGGCGTCACGCCATCCCGGCCCACATTCACCCTGTTCGCTTCCAGCGAGCCGTCCTCCTTCTTCGCCGCGCCGAAGATGATCAGCTTGGCGCCGGGCTTCACCTCCGACTTGTCGCTGGCGACGAAGGTGACGATCGGGGTGTCCGGCGGAACCACGACTTTCTTCTCGCCGTCCTTGTATTTCACCGTGATGTTCTGGCTGTCGGTGCCCTTCACCGTCTGCGCCACGGTGGCGTTGGTAATGGTCGAGTTGGCGCGGGCATCCCAGGGGCGAAAGCCTTCGGCGGCGCCACGCTGGTTCTCCGGGAAGATGTGGACCGCGATCGCCTTCTGGGTGCCGTCGGGCTCGGGCATGCCGGTGACGCCGATATAGGAGCCTTCCTTGATCTCCGACAACGAGGTCTTGATCACGGCAAAGACAGCGACGTTGTCGGTCATCTTCACCTTCACGTCGCTGCCCTCGCGGGTCTTGATGCCGAGCGTGTTGCCGTCGACGCTCTCGATGGTGCCGCGGATGCGCACCGTCGGCGCCTGCTGCGCCGAGGCGACGAACGATACGAGGGCGAGCACAGCCGCGAGCAGGCCGGATGTCATTGTCGATTTCAGCATGATCCGGTCCTCCCTCACATCGGCGGCGTCAGGCCGTCGCGACCGACGCTGACGCGGTTGGTCTCGAACGAGCCGTCCGGCAGCTGCTTCATGAAGGCGATGACTTTTGCGCCGGCCTTCAAATCGGACTTGTCGCCCGGCACGAACGTCACCACCGGCGTGTTGTCGGCGACGAAAACCTTCTTCTCGCCGTCCTTGTATTTCACCAGCAGCGTATGGCCGTCATTGCCGACCACGCTCTCCGAGACCGTGGCGTTGGTCATGCTCGAATTGGGCTTGAGATCGTAAGGCCGCGAGCCCTCGCCGGTGCCGCGCATGCTCTCTGGAAACACGTGGACCTCGACCGCATTCTGGCCGCCGTCCGGTCCGGGCACGGTGGTGGCGCCGACGAAGGAGCCGACCTTGATGTCGGCGAGTGAAATTTTTGTAATTCCTGACACACTGACGTCAGGGGCGATGCGGAGCTTAACGTCCTCGCCGCTGCGCGCCTTGACCTGCATGGTGTCGCCGCTCACGCTTTCGATGGTGCCGCGCACCCGCGTCGGCACCGGCGCCTTCTGCGCGGAGGCTGAGATGGTCGAGACGGCCACCATCGCGACGGCGATGAGCGGACGTGTGAAAGTTACGCGTTGGATAGTCATGACGGTCTCCGATTGTCCCCACGGATGGAGAACTCCGAAGACCGCCCGCTATTCTCTCAAGTCTTTGTGAGATCGGCCTCGACCAATGCGCGCAGCTCGGCCGTGACTTGCGGCCGCCGGCCGAACCACAGCTCGAAGCCGCGCACCGCCTGATGCAGCAGCATGCCGAGCCCGTCGGCGGTCTTCAGCCCGCGCGCTTTTGCGGCCGCCAGCAGGGGCGTCACCAGCGGGACATAAACGAGGTCGGCGACGACGGCTTCTTGCGGCAGGCGCAATACGTCGACATCGAGTGACGGCTGGCCGTGCATGCCGAGCGAGGTGGTGTTCACGAGAAGTTTTGCACGCGGCAGCACGTCGTTGGCCGCGTCCCACGTCACAGGATGCACGTTCGGACCGAACTCGCTTGCAAGAGCCTCGGCCCGCGCGATGGTGCGATTGGCGAGATGGATGCGCTTGATGCCGCGCTCGCGCAGGCCGAACACGACCGCGCGGGAGGAACCGCCCGCCCCCAGCACCAGCGCCTCTTCCGCCTTGTCCCAGCCGGGCGCGCTGGCGTCGAGATTGCCGATGAAGCCTTCGACATCGGTGTTGGTCGAACGCAGCTCGCCGCCTTCGAACCACAGCGTGTTCGCAGCACCGACGGCTTTCGCCCGCGCGTCGGGCGAGGATAGCGCGAGGACGGCCTCCTTGTGCGGGATGGTGACGTTGGCACCGACAAAACCGCGCAGCGACAGCCGCAGCACGAAATCGCGCAGATCCTCGGGCGGAACCGCCTCGATGACATAGCCACCTTCAATGCCGAGCGTGCGCAGCCAGTAATGATGAATCAGCGGTGAGCGCGAATGCGCAGCCGGCCATCCGATCAGGCAGGCTGCGGGAGCCTTGGTCACGGTCGTCCTTCCCCTAGGTCGTTTCCGTGACGATCCATTTCGCGTCCCGCGGGCGCTGTCAAGCGCGCGAGCGCCGCATCGCGACGCAGCAGCGGGCGCCGATCAAACCGCCCGGCGCGAGACGTGCGCGCGGTCAGCCGGCCGCAGGCTCGTCGGCCGCCCGGCTCTTGATGTCGGCGACGGCGCGCTCGAGGCTCGTGCGATAGCGCGCGCGCGGCGGCGTCACGCCATGGGTCAGCAGCGCGCGGCGGACCGCGGGCGAGGCCCCGGTGATGAACAGGCGGATGCCCTGGCGATGGGCCTTGGCGGCGACGCGGCCGAGCACGTTCGCCGCGGTGGAGTCCAGGAACGGCACCGCGGCGAAATCGACCACGAAGGCCTTGCGCTTGTCGGCGATGCCGTCGAGCACGCCGCCGATCGCCGAGGCCGCACCGAAGAAGAACGCGCCGGTGATGCGATAGACCAGCACGTCGCGGTCGATCGCGAGCCCGGGGTCATAGCGCACGCGCTCGCCATTGCCGTCGTCGGGACGGTCGGCCGCCACCAGCGGCGTGCGTTCCTCGATGCCGGTCATCTCCGCCATGCGATGGATGAACAGCACCGCGCCGAGCGCGAAGCCGACCAGGATGCCTTCGGTGAGATCGCGGAAGATCGTCAGCAGGAAGGTCGCGAGCAGCACCACGGCGTCGCCCCAGGAGGAGCGCACGAGCGTGGCGAACTCCTGCTTCTCCGCCATGGTCCAGGCGACCACCACGAGCACGGCGGCGAGCGCGGCAAGCGGGATGTAGCTGGCGAGCGGGGCTGCGATCAGCATGAACAGCAGCAGGAAGACCGAATGCAGCATGCCCGCCAGCGGCCCGCGCGCGCCGGCGCGGATGTTGGTGGCGGTGCGCGCGATCAGGCCAGTGACGCAGATGCCGCCGAACAGCGCCGAGCCGATATTGGCCGCGCCTTGCGCCACCAGCTCGCAATTGGAGCGGTGACGGCGCCCGGTCATGCCGTCGGCGACCACCGCGGACAGCAGCGATTCGATGGCGGCGAGCAGCGCAAAGGAGATGGCGTCGGGGAGCACCGCTTTCGCCTTCTCCAGCGAGAACGCGGGCAGTGCCGGCGAGGGTAATTCGCGCGGAATGCCGCCGAAGCGCGAGCCGATGGTTTCGACCGGCAGCGAGAACACCGCACATATGACGGCCGCGAACACGACTGCGATCAGGATGCCGGGCCAGGACGGCCGCCAGATCCGCAAGGCCGCGATGATGGCAATGCTGACGAGCGCCACGACAATTGCCGACGGATTGACGGTGTGCAGGCCGTTTGCGAGCGCGGCAAGCTTCGGCACGAACTCGCTGGGCTCTTTCCCCGCCAGCGTGATGCCCGAGAGGTCGCGGAGCTGGCTCACAAAAATGATCACCGCGATGCCGGCGGTGAAGCCGACCGTGACCGGATAGGGAATGAACTTGATGTAGGTGCCGACGCGCAACAGGCCCGCGGCGATCAGAAACAGGCCCGCCATCATGGTGGCGAGGATCACGCCGTCGACGCCGTGCCGCTCCGCGGTCACCGCGACCAGCACGATGAAGGCACCCGCAGGCCCGCCGATCTGGAAGCGGCTGCCGCCGAGCAGCGAGACGATGAAGCCGCCGACGACCGCGGTGTAGAGGCCGCGGTCCGGCGTCACACCCGAGGCGATCGCGA
This sequence comes from Bradyrhizobium liaoningense, assembly GCF_018130825.1. Taxonomy (GTDB): domain Bacteria; phylum Pseudomonadota; class Alphaproteobacteria; order Rhizobiales; family Xanthobacteraceae; genus Bradyrhizobium; species Bradyrhizobium liaoningense_B. Next base: position 158,463 of record NZ_JAFCJS010000004.1, read on the forward strand.
TCGCCATCGACAGCGGCAATGCGACGATCGCCACCGTGAGGCCCGCGAACACGTCGGCGCGAAAGTCCACGACGCCGTAGCCTTCACGCCAGACGGTGACGAGTTTTGGCAGATAGAGTTCGGTAAAGGTCGGCCTGCGAAGCTGATGCAGTCCGCCCGCGTGATCGCCTGTGATGCTCATGTCAGCAAAATGCTCCGCCGCCCCACAATGCTCCGAAGCATCGTGCGTCCCGTGTTGCCGAGGTGCGACGATGCGCTAGCCCATCCTGATCCCGGGCACGATCAACCTTGCGATCATGCTCCGACGCGGCGCGGCGGCCCCGGCTCCTTGAGGCGCACGCCCCGCCCGCCGCTGTCGCTGCGCGCCTGCTCGCCGATCAATTCGACACCGGCCCGGTCGAACGCCTCGACAACCTTCATCAAGGTCTCGACCACGCCGCGAACATTGCCGGTCGAGGCCTCCATCCGCTGGATGGTCGGCAGCGACACGCCGGCGAGCTCGGCCAGGGTTTTCTGATCGATGCCGAGCAGCGCGCGGGCCGCCCGCATCTGGAACGAGGTGATCACCTTGGCCTCACGTGTCAGGAGTTATAAATGATATCTAGAGCATATACAATGATGTAAAATACATCATACAGGGACAGACGCAAGAGGCACCTCGCCCTGTCTCGTCCGTCATTGTGACTCTATGCTCCGTCATCCTGAGGTGCGAGCCACGGGACGCAACGCGTCCCATGGGGAGCCTCGAAGGATGGGCGGCCCCGATGCAGCCGGGCCGTGCATCCTTCGAGGCTCGCCGCGCAGTGCAAATGCACTGCGCAACTCGCACCTCAGGATGACGGAGTTACGGCTTTGCTACGTTCGCGGTGACGCGTGGAGAAGGCTACAGCCTTACTGCTCCTCTCCCCGCGAAAACGGGGAGAGGAGGGAAAGCGTGACGCGCTCCTAACAGACTCACGCCGCGTGCTGATGGGCGGCGATGATCTGGTCGGCGGCGCGGCCCGTGACTTCGGCCATGTGGTCGAACTGACGGGTGAAGCTGCCGGCGCCGGCCGTGGCCGAGCGCAGCTCGACGATGAGCTCGCCGATCTCGGCTTCCGGCATCATGGCGCGGACGCAGTCCCAGCCGCTCCAGCCGTCGCGGGTGTCGAAGCCGAGGATCTGCCCGCGCCGCGCCGACAGGATCGCGTTGATCTTGGCGGTGGCATCGGTCGGACAGACGATCTCGACCACGTGGATCGGCTCCAGCAACACCGGCTGGCATTGCGGCAGGCCTTCGTTGAGCCCGACCCGCGCTGCCGTGCGGAAGGCGAGATCGGAGCTATCGACGCTGTGATAGGATCCGTCGGTCAGCGTCACCTGCACGTCGGTGACGGGGAAGCCGAGCGGACCGCGCGTGAGCCCGTCGACGACGCCTTCCTCGACCGCCGGGATGTAGTTGCGCGGCACTGCGCCGCCGACCACCTTCTCGGCGAACTTGAAACCGTCGCCGCGCGGCAGCGGCTTGATGTCGAGCACGACATCGCCGAACTGGCCGTGGCCGCCGGACTGCTTCTTGTGCCGGCCGCGCTGGGTGATCGGCTTGCGGATGGTCTCCTGGTAGCCGATCGCGGGCGGATGCGAGGTGACCTTGACGCCGAAGCGATCGCGCAGGCGCTCGCTGGCGACGCGCAGGTGCATCTCGCCCTGGCCCCACAGCACGGTGTCGTGGGTTTTGGGATTCTGCACGATCAGGAGCGAAGGATCCTCTTCATGCAGTCGCATCAAGGCCTGGCCGAGCTTGACGTCGTCCTTGCGGTCGGTGGCCGCGACCGAGATCGCGAGCACGGCCGATGTGGGCTCCGCGGCGACCAGCGCCGCCGGCTGCATCTTGCCGCTCGAGACCATGTCGCCGGTCTTGACCGGATCGAGCTTGGCAAGCGCCACGGTGTCACCGGCTTCCGCCGAGGCACGCTTGGTGTCGTAGGCGCCGTTGACGGCGAGGATGCCGGAGATACGCCCCGCGCCGCCGGAGGAGGATTGCAGCGTGGCGCCGTCGTCGAGATGGCCGGCGACGAGCCGCGTCAACGACAGCTTTCCGCCGTGCTGCGAATGCAGCGTCTTGAAGACGTAGCCGAGCGCGTCCTTGCTCTCGGGCGCACCGAGACGTTTTGCGGTCTCGGCGACGCCGGGCGCCTCGTGGCGCAGCGCCTTCATCAGACGCAGCACGCCGTTTTCGCGCGCGGCCGCGCCCAGCAGCACCGGGCAGATCAAGCCTTCGCGCAACTCTCGTGCGAGGTCGTCGAACACGGCATCGCGGGGCGGCTGGATGTCCTCCAGCAGTTGCTCCATCAGCGCATCGTCGTGATCGGCGAGCTTCTCCAGCATCGAGAAGCGGGCTTCCTTCTCGCGGTCGAGATCGCCGCCTTCGAGCGCGACCACCTCGGAAGCCTTGTGCTCGCGATAGATGAAGGCGCGCTCCAGCGCGAGATCGACGAAGCCCTCGATCAGCTCGCCCTTCCAGATCGGGATCTGGCGCAGCACCAGCGGCACGCGGGAGGCGGGCTGCAGCATCGCGAGGGTCTCGCGGATGCGCTGATTGGCGCGATCAATCTTGTTGAGGAACAGGAAACGCGGGATCTTCAGCTCCTCCAGCTCGCGCAGGATGATCTGAAGTTGCGGCAGCTTCTTCTCGTCGGCCTCGCAGACCACGATGGCGGCATCGACCGCGGGCAGCGCGGCGCGCATGTCGTGGGCGAACTCGACGGAACCGGGACAATCCAGGAAGGTGTAGCTGTCGCCCATGAAACTCGTGGTGGCGGCAGTGAGGCCGACGGTCATCTTGTGATGGCGGGCCTCCGGGGTGGCGTCGCCGACGGAAGTTCCGGCGTCGACGCTGCCGGCGCGCGGGATTGCGCCCGTTCGCGCCAATATTGCTTCAAGAAGTGTGGTTTTACCGCTTTGGAAAGGGCCCACCAGCGCGATGCACCGTGGACCTCGGGGACTTCTGACGTCTTGTCCCATTTCGCCGCCTCCTTGGTGTGGAGCTCGGCCCATGATTGGGTCGGCAAACGCAGATGCTCTGCCCGTCCCTTAGATTTGGCAAGCGTCAAACGTCGCTGCGGTGCGTCGTCATTAGAATCGCGCCGCTTCGCGCGGCGCGATCACACGCAAAAGTGTTAACGGCCCGGGCGGAGTTCCAGGCTCTCGAGGCCGGCAGCGATGTTGAGGCCGACCTGGCCCTGCACGCTGAGCGGCTGGAGCGCGATCGAGTTGTTGGAGCCACCGACCAGCACGTTGCCCCCCAAGCCGACGCCGATCGAGGCGCTGCCCTGCGCACCGGCGTAATTGCCCGAGAGATCGCCGGGACCGAGCCGGTCGACCGGTGCGAACACGCCCCAGGCCAGCGTGGTCTCCTGGGTGATGCCGATGTCGAGGCCGACTTTCCGGATCGTCGCGACATAGCGGTCTTCGGGCAAGCCGTCGGCGCGCAGCACGCAGCCGAGATTGGTCACCGATCCCACGATGAAGCCGACGCTGGCGCCGCCGCGGCATTCGAGCACGCCGACCCGCACCATCCGCTGCTGCTGCGCGCTGCTGCTCGCGACGGAGGCAACGAGGCTGGCGGCGGCCAGCCCGGCGAAGATGAACGAACGGCGCATGAATGTCTCCGGCGATGAGTGTGATGCGAGCAGGAAGGACGCGGCACACGCCGCGCGATGGTCTATGCCACAAGTGTCTTGGCGGTGCCAGATCGCACGCGTTTAGAATCGAACTTGCGGAGAGAGGCCCCTCACCCCACCCTCTCCCCGTAAGAACGGGGCGAGGGAGTGAGAGAGCCTGCGCCCCTCACGGCAGTGTTCAACCTCTCCCCGCACTTCCGCGGGGAGAGGTCGGATCACATCGCAGATGTGATCCGGGTGAGGGGCAAGGCACACCGCCGACCAGAGCAAAAGTCCATCCGACTCCGCTTATCGAAACACAAATAAAAAGGCCCGCACGAAGCGGGCCTTTCCAATTTTCAATGTCGCGAGAAGCTTACCGCAGATTGCCGCAGAAGCGCTGGATGCGCTTGCAGGCGTCTTCGAGGTCGGAGGTCTTGGTCGCGTAGGAGATGCGGAAGGCCGGGCCGAGGCCGAAGGCCGAACCCTGCACCACGGCGACGCCCTCGGTCTCCAAGAGCTCGGTGACGAACTGCTCATCGTTCGCGATCACGTTGCCCGACGGCGCCTTCTTGCCGATCGTGCCGGCGCAGGACGGATAGACGTAGAACGCGCCTTCCGGACGCGGACACTCGATGCCGTTCGCCTGGTTGAGCATGGAGACGACGAGGTCGCGGCGCTCCTTGAACACCTTGTTGTTGGCGGGGATGAACTCCTGCGGACCGTTCAGCGCCTCCACCGAGGCCCACTGCGCGATCGAGCACGGATTCGAGGTCGACTGCGACTGAATGGTCGACATCGCCTTGATGAGCTGGGCCGGGCCGCCAGCATAGCCGATGCGCCAGCCGGTCATGCAATAGGCCTTCGAGACGCCGTTCACCGTGAGCGTGCGGTCGTAGAGGCCGGGCTCGACCTGCGCGACCGTGGTGAACTGGAAGTCGTCATAGACGAGGTGCTCGTACATGTCGTCGGTCATCACCCAGACATGCGGATGCTTGACCAGCACGTCGGTGAGCGCCTTCAGCTCGGACCTGGTGTAGGCAGCTCCCGTCGGGTTCGACGGCGAGCACAGGATCACCCATTTCGTCTTCGGCGTGATCGCGCGCTCGAGCGCCTCGGGCTGCAGCTTGAAACCGGCCGCGGCGGTGCAGACCACCGGCACCGGCTCGCCGCCGGCGAGCGCCACCATTTCAGGATAGCTGACCCAATAGGGCGCGGGGATGATCACCTCGTCGCCCGGATTGATGGTCGCCATCAGCGCGTTGTAGAGCACCTGCTTGCCGCCGGTGCCGACGATGATCTGGTTCGGCTTGTAGACGACGCCGTTCTCGCGCTGGAACTTCGCGATGATGGCTTCCTTCAGCTCGGGGATGCCGTCGACCGCGGTGTACTTGGTCTTGCCGGCCTCGATGGCATGGATCGCCGCGAGCTTGATGTTGGCGGGCGTGTCGAAGTCGGGCTCACCGGCGCCGAGGCCGATGACGTTGCGGCCCGCCGCTTTCAGCGCGCGTGCTTTATCCGTGACCGCGATGGTCGCGGACGGCTTCACACGGTCGAGCGCAGCGGCAAGGAAGGACATCGTCATCTCCTGACAAGCGTCGTGAACCCTCTGGCCTCACGACTCTGATTGTGGGAATGGCGCCACCCTAAAACGTGTGCCGCTGCACCGCAAGAAACTTCGGCCCGATCCTGCAAAAGTTTACGAATTCCAGCGCTGCGAGCCGCGATCCCCCGCAATTTTCCGTAACTTTGCCGCGCAAACCCCTCATATCCGGCAAGGCTTGTCCTCGGAGCAATTTCAGGCCGTTCGGACCGCCAAGAACCGACCACGAGGCTGACGTTTTTCGAGGACGTCCGGGAGCCTTCAGCCGAGCGTCAAAGCCGGGCTCGATCACGGCCGCTCAACGACTCACGCGATGCAGGGGCAACGCGTTCGCGCGTTGACGCAAGCGTGATCTGATTTGCAGCATCGCGTGGAAATGATCTTCCGCGGCATTGCAGTGCGGTAGGGTTTTCGAGTTTTTCTACTGGGCGGCTCTTGCGGCGGATTCGCATCGGCATCATTGTCTAGCCGCGGCGCGTGGGCAGGATGCGCCGCGCTTCCCCGTACAAGGTTCAGAACTCTCAGAATGTACAAGCTCTATTCGATGCAACGCTCGGGCAACAGCTACAAGGTCCGCCTTGCACTGGCGCTGTTGAACCTGCCCTACGAAGCGGTCGAGGTGGACATTCTGCGCGGCGAGAGCCGCACGCCGGACTTCCTCTCCAAGAATCCGTCGGGCCAGGTGCCGCTGCTCGAGGTCGGCGAGGACCGCTATCTCGCCGAGTCCAACGCCATCCTCTGGTACGTCGCCGTCGGCACGCCGCTCGCGCCGGAGAACCGCATCGACCGCGCCGAGGCGCTGCAATGGATGTTCTTCGAGCAGCACGCGCTCGAGCCGAATATCGGCGCCGCCTATTTCTGGCTGTCGCTGGTCAAGGGCGGCCGCGACCTCCAGACCCATTCGCTGGAGGACTGGATGGAGCGCGGCTATGGCGCGCTCCAGGTGATGGAGAACCACCTCAAGACCAGTTCCTATTTCGCCGCCCGCCAGCTCACGGTCGCCGACATCGCGCTCTACGGCTACACCCATCTCGCCGATCGCTGCGACTTCGACCTCTCCACCTTCCCGGCGATCCGGGACTGGCTGAAGCGGGTGGAAGCTGCGCCCGGCTTCGTTTCGATGGACTGGCGTCCGGCCGACATCGACGACCCCGCCAGCATCGCGGCGGGGGTCTGAAAACCGGTGCAGCGTTAAGAAATAGCGGGCACAGCGTTAACCTTTGCCGCAATCCCGCCATGTTTGCCGCGACGGCCGCCGCAATATTGCCGGTTGAAATGGTGAAGTTATTCGGCGTCGCGGGTGATTCGCTCGCACGTTGAAGGATTTAGACCATGATTCGGGCGTCCGGCACGGCAGGCTTTCAGGGCCAACCCGCTACCGTTTCGTCTTCCCGGCTGACCAATGCGGTCGCGGCCTCGCTTGCCGTCGCCGCGCTCTCGCTGTGCCTGATCGTCACCCTGACAGTGCTGCTGTCGACCAAGGCGACCATGGCGATGGGTCTGCCGGTCTGATCCCGTTTCATCCTGGACCTGCCTTCAAGGTGCCGCGCGCCCCGCGCTGACCGGCATCGCGACAGGACGTCGATGAAATCACCTGTGGTCGTCGTTGCAATTACCCTGACTGCGGCCATCCTGGTCGCGGCGTCGCTGTTGATTTTCACCGGCATGCGCAAGAGCTCGGGCTCCTCGACGCTGAATGCGCCAGCGTTGCAGCAGCGCGTCAAGCATTCGCATTTGGTCTAAAATCATCTGAAAGCTTGGCGCGCCGTCGCAAGCCGCCCTTAAGCACTCCGCACGATTCCCCACCGCGCCGGCGCAACAATCGGTCAGAGTTGCGGCGTTCCCTCGTTCAGGGAGGAACGAGATGCGGTTCGGATGGCGTGCGATCTCCGGTCCGATGCTGACGGTAGCGATCACGCTGCTGGCGATCCTGCTCGATCGCTCCGTTCACATTCCCTCGCCTGCACCGCTCTTCGTCTGCATCGTTGCGCTGGCCGGCGCGCTGGCTGGCTTCGCCTCTGCCATGACCAGTGCGGCCCTCGCGGTCGGCGGTGCGGCGCTGTTCTTCGCCGGCCATCGCGCCGTGCCCCTCAATGCCAGCGCGGATCTGGTCGGCCTCCTCGCGGTGACGGCCTTCGGCACCGCAGGCATCACCGGCCTGATGCGCGAGCGGCTGCTCGCCGCCTTCGCCACCGAGCGCCAGAGCCACGCCACCGCCGCGCGACTGTCGGCCGCGCTCGACCAGGTCGATATCGGCATCGTGCTGCTCGACACGGAGACGCGGGCCGAATTCATCAACCGCGCCTTCCGCGATTATTTTGCGGTGCCGGACGACATCGCCGACGGCAAGCCGCCCTTCATCGCGCTGATGTATCACAGCCGCGACACCGGCGCGTTCGAACTGCCCGAGGACGAGCTTAGCACCTTCATCGCGCAGCGCATGGAGATGGTGCGGATCGGCGATGCGACCCCGATCAACATCAAATTGCGCAATGGCGAGGTGCTGCGCTTCGTCTGCGCCGCGCTGCCCGACGGCGGGCGCATGCTGAGCTACACGCCGGTCACCGACCTCGTGCGCCACACCGATGCGCCGGCGCGTGCCGACTACTACCGCTCACTGCGCGATCCCCAGAATCGCAAGCTGATCCGGTATCTGCGCGTCGCGGAGTGACGCGACTGGCGATTGATCGAAGCGCCCTTCATCACGTATGAAGGACGCTTCATCGATCGCGGAATTCTCAGATGTCGCTCACCATTCGCTCCGTCACGAGGCAGGACTACGATCAGTGGCTGCCGCTGTGGGACGGCTACAACGCTTTCTACGGCCGCTCGGGCCCGACCGCGCTTGCGCCCGAGATCACGAAGATGACGTGGCAGCGCTTCTTCGATGCCTATGAGCCGGTGCATGCGCTGGTCGCCGAGAGCGACGGCAAGCTGCTCGGGCTGACGCACTATCTGTTTCATCGCAGCACCACCGCGATCGAGCCGTCCTGCTATCTGCAGGACCTGTTCACGCTCGAGGCGGCGCGCGGCAAGGGCGTCGCGTCTGCGTTGATCTATGGCGTGTATGAGCGGGCGAAGCTGGCGGGATCGCCGCGGGTCTACTGGCAGACCCACGAGACCAACGTCACGGCGCAGAGCCTGTACGACAAGGTCGCGGAGCGCTCCGGCTTCATCGTCTATCGCAAGCTGTTCTGATCCCCGCGCACAGCCTGTGGATAACTTGGCCTGTCACCGGCGCGTAACATAGCGGGACTAGGGTGCACCTGCGTCTGATCAGGCCCCCCGTCACCGATCAAGCGCCCCAAAGCGGTCCCCGTCAGTCGCCGCGTCTGACAGGGGCCGCATTTTTTTGTCCGCGCTGCCGGCATGGCAGCAGCGCGGCGGGCAGCTTGCTGCTGCGGCGCATGGTGGTCAGAATGCCCGCCGCTCATCTCCGACAGGATCTTTCATGGAAATTCGCAATCTCGGCCCCTCCGGCCTTCGCGTGTCCGCGGTCGGGCTCGGCTGCAACAATTTCGGCCAGCGCACCGACCTCGAGACCTCGCGCAAGGTCATCCATCGCGCGCTCGACCTCGGCATCACGCTGTTCGACACCGCCGACATCTATTCGAACATGGGCGGCTCGGAGACCGTGCTCGGCACCGTGCTGGGCGATCGCCGCAAGGACATCGTGCTGGCGACGAAATACGCCAAGCCCATGGCCGAGGACGGCACCAAGCAGGGCGCCTCGCGCCGCTACATCATGGAGGCCGTGGAAGCGAGCCTGAAGCGGCTGAAGACCGATTACATCGATCTCTACCAGCAGCACGACTACGACCCGCTGACGCCGATCGAGGAGAGCCTGCGCGCGCTCGACGATCTCGTGCGGCAGGGCAAGGTCCGCTACATCGGCAATTCGAACTTCCCGGCCTGGCGCATCGCGGAGGCGGAGTACGTCGCACGCGCGATGAACGTCAGCCGCTTCGTCTCCTGCCAGGACGAATACTCACTCGTCGTGCGCGACATCGAGAAGGACCTGCTGCCGGCAGCAGCGGAATACAAGCTCGGCCTGTTGCCGTTCTTCCCGCTCGCAAGCGGCCTCCTGACCGGCAAGTACAGGAAGGGCGAGGCCGCGCCCGGCGACACCCGCTTCGGCAAGGTGCCGCGGCTGCGCGACCGCTACGTCACGCCGCGCAACGAGGACATCGTCGAGAAGCTCCAGGCCTTTGCGAAAGCGCGCGGGCATTCGATGCTGGAGCTCGCCTTCTCCTGGCTCGCGGCACGCCCGCAAGTCTCGAGCGTGATCGCCGGTGCGACCCGCGTCGAGCAGATCGAGGAGAACGTCAAGGCGATCGCCTGGAAGCTCAGCACGGAGGAGATGGCCGAGATCGACAGGATCACGCTGGGCTGATTTTTGCGACGACTGACCTTTGCGGCGTGGCGCTACTTCGCGCCGCCCCCCACCGTCTGCATCACCTCAAAACCCTCGAACTGGGGATGGCCGAGATAAAGCGGCTTGTTGTCGCCAGCTTTGTGATGCGCGGCCCGGAAAGCCTCCGACTTGGTCCAGGCCTCGAACGCGGCATGGTTCGCCCACACCGTGTGCGAGGCGTAGAGCGTGTGGTCCTCAAGCTCGGGGCCACGCAGCAGATGGAATTCGACGAAGCCCGGCACCTTGTCCAGATGCGTGTCGCGGGTGAGCCAGACCTGCTCGAAGGCGGATTCCGAGCCCTTGGCGACGCGGAAGCGGTTCATGGCGATGTACATGCGGTGGTCTCCTGATGTTTCGCCGATCATGTCGTCATTTCGGGATGCGCCGCAAGGCGCGGGCCCGGAATGACGGCGTTTGAGGGTTAGGTAACCAGCCCCTTCATCGCCCTTGCGCTTGCGCTGTCCGGAAACACCGTCTCCGCCAGCACGCGATCCGACAGGCCGAACTGGTCCTGCAGCACGCCCTTGATCACCGCGCGCAAATCCGTGGTGGGCCTGAGGTCGCGGGCCTCGTACAAGTTCGCGAGCTTCAGGCCCGGCCAATCCGAGATGACGCGGCCGCCTTTCACGGCGCCGCCGGCGAGCAGCGCGATGGTGCCGGTGCCGTGATCGGTGCCGTCGGTGCCGTTGATGCGCGCGGTGCGGCCGAACTCGGTGGCGACGACGACGACGGTGTCGCGCCAGCGCTCGCCGAGGCCGCTCTCGAATTCGGCGAGCGCACCGTCGAGACCGCCGAGCAGGAAGGCGAGACGCCCGACCGGTCCGCCCTCATTGGCATGCGTATCCCAACCGTCGAAGGCGAGCGCGGCGATGCGCGGACCGTCGTCGGCCGCCATCAGCTTGGCCGCGCCGCGCGCCACCTGGCGCATCTGCGCGACCTGATTGCCGCCCTTCGGCTTCATGTCGTCGCCGCTTGCGACCTTGTCGAGCTGAAGGCCTTGCGACAGCGCCGCGGCCAGCGCGGGATCGCGGTGGCGGTAGAGATCGACGAGCCGCATCGCGGTGTCGTCGTCGGCCTGCGGCAGCGCGACCGGCGCCCAGCCGACCGTCGGCGCATTGCCGCGCAGCACCAGCGGCGTGGTCGGACCGACCGCAAGCCCGCTCGACACGCGCTCGCCGCGCGGCAGCGCTTCGAGCGCGCGATTGAGCCAGCCGGACTGCACGCGGCCCGGACCGGCATAGCCGCTTTCGAGCACATCCTGGCCATCGAAATGCGAGCGGTCGCGATAGGGCGTCGCCACCGCGTGGATCACGGCGGCATGCCGGTCGCGATACATGCGCGCGAACTCCGGCATCGCCGGATGCAGCGCGAAGAACGAGTCGAGCATGATCGCGGGATGCGCGCCATCCGCCGTGAGCGCGATCGAGCCGTGCAGTCCGGCGTAATCGGGGTCGCCGAGTGGGGCGACGGTCGAGAGCCCGTCGAGCGCGCCGCGCAGGATCACGACGACCAATCTGGGATCGCGCCCGCCGGCCGCGCGCGCGAATTTCGGCAGGTAAGCCCACGCCGCGAAGGAGGCGCCGCCGAGCAACAGGCCGCGGCGCGAGGTGAGGAGCCGGTTCTCGACGCAGTCGATCATCATCATCATCTCCTCTGCATTTCCGGCGACATCAGCAAGAGCGCCAGCGCCTGCTGGCGCGACTCCGCACGCTCGATGGTGCGGCGCGTTTCGATCGAGGCCGCATCGGCCGCGGCGAATTCGAGCAGGTCGAGCGGATCGATGTTGTTGCCGAGCCTCGCACCCATTTGCGCCGCGATGTCGAGCCTGAGCTTCATGCCTTCGGGCGCGGCCCAGGCGGCGCTGGTGTCGGGAAAACCGTTGGGCCCTGCCGGTGACCACAGCGGTTGTCCCAGCAGGTTGAGATTGCTCAGATACGCGCCGGGATCCTCGGGCACCCGCGCAAGCAGCCGGCCGCTCGCGACCAGGAAATCGTAAGGGCTGCGCATCTTGGTCAGCGGCGCCTTCCAGGCCTCGTCGGAATCGACCAGCGCCGTCGCAAGCGCCTTGAGATCGCCGTCGGTCCTGACGAAGACATCGCGCAGCCGCGCCACGAGCGCCGGCGGCGGATCGTCGGCGACGAAGTGACGGACGAATTTGGTCGCAATGAAATTCGCGGTCGAGGGATGGCGCGCGATGTCGGCGAGCGCCGCCTCGCCCTGCGCAAGGCCGGTCGGCTCATAGGTCTTGCCGAGCAGCATTTGCGGCCCGGGCTGATGCGCATTGGTGTTGAACACGAACGCGCCGGGTGTACCGAGCTGGCCCTGCCGTCCGGCAAAAGTCCAGCCGGTGATGATCCGCGCGAGCGAGGTGACGTCCTCCTGCGTGTACCCGCCGCCGACGCCGAGCGTGTGCAGCTCCATGATCTCGCGCGCGAGATTTTCGTTCAGCCCGCGCTTTCGGTTTTGCCCGGCGCGCGAGTCCGGTCCAAGCGATTGCTGGTTGTCGAGGAAGAACAGCATGGCCGGATGCTGCTCGGCCGCTTTCAGCATGTCGGCGAAGCGCCCGAGCACGTGCGGCCTGACCGCCTCGCGCTCGAACGCGCCGGCCCAGATCCGCGCCAGCTCGCCCTTGCTCGCGGAAATGCAGAAATGGTTGGACCAGAACACGACGAGACGCTCGGTGAAGCCGCACTCGACCAGCGTCGCGCGCTGCAGGCGCGCCAGCGCCTCGGCGCGAAAGGTTTTCTGGATCACGTTGAGCGGCGGCGGCGCGGGCTTTGCGGCAGGCGGCGTCGCCATGTTGGGCTGCATGGTCTCGGGCTTGGCCGGCGCATCGGCCGGCTTCGCGTCGGCCATCTGGCCGGCGATCTCGGTCGCGGCCGTGTTCAGCGAGAGATTGCGGCGCAAAGCGGGCTTCTGATCGGCGGGCGCCTGCGGCGGCGTCTCCGCGGGCGCAGCGGCCTTGGCAGATTCCTTGGCAGCCTCGCGCGCCTGCTTGACCTGGTCCTGATAGGCAAACACCGCCTGGCCGAGTTGCGGCGTCGATTGCAGGCCCGGCGCCTCCAGCAGCACGCCATTGGGACGGGCCAGTTCCGCCTTCACAAAGCCTCTGGGATCGGAGGCCGCGTTGATGAGATCGCCGAACGCCCCGCCGCGGGCGCCGAAGCCGAAGCGATTGAGCGCAACGAGGGCGGCTTGCGAATCGCGGGCCATCGATTTGTCCTTCGCGGATTGCCAGCCGCTTTCCTGATCGTTGCGCGGCGCATAATATAGCGCAGCGACAGATGAACCCGACATGAAAATGACGGCGAAGCTTCGGCGTAAATCATGACAAATCCGAAAGACATGCCGTCAGCGCCGGCACTTCCGCGCCGCCTCATTTGCTCCCACTGCGGCACCGAATTCGGCTGCGATCTGTCGGGCAATTGCTGGTGCGCGGAGGAAACGGCGCGGCTGCCGATGCCGGTCAAGGGCGAGGATTGCCTGTGCCGGGAGTGTCTGCGCAAGGCGGCGGAGGCAGCGAAATAGTCGACGTCGACCGTTGCGCGTCAGGCGCCTGACGACGGGGGCAGCCAACCGATCACGCAAGCATCGCGTGAAAGCAAGATCAGATGGATCTTCTTAGAGCTCCATTTACCTTCGCGCGGCGGAACCCGTAAAATACCACATCTCTTAACCAGACACGGATAGGTTGCGCATCGTCAATTCGAGTACGCGCATGAGTCGCTTCATTCTCCTGACCTGCATGGCCTTCGTTTCCGCCTTCGTCGGGATCTCCTGGGCATTGCGCGGATTTCCCACCTATTCCTTTTCGTCGATCGGCGAGCTGAGGCCGACTCTCACCACAACATTCGGCGACGAAAGCTCCAAGGCCCGTGACCGCAAGATGTGGGAAGCGCAGCACACCGCGATGAGCGACAAGAATCCGAAGCTCGACGCGCTGCGCATGGACGCGTTGCAGGCCGGCACTGCCTACGCCATGTCGCCTTGCGATGGCACGATGAAAGCGAATCTCATCGCAGCCACGTCGGCCTATGCGCGCGGCTACGCCGAGATCTACGACTGCCCGAACCCGGCCATGGGAATGTTCTGCAGCGAGAAGAAGCGCGACCAAGCCAACGCGGCATATTCGACGCCGCTCGACGTGCGCGTCAAGGCCGCGCTCGCGGAGGCCTTCGAACAGAAGGGCGTTGTCAAAGAGGATTTCCCCGAGGACATCCGTCTTGCGGTTCTGGCGTTCGCGGGTCCAGGCCTGTGGTCCGATCCATCACCGGTGTGCCTGCCGCGGCAACGCGCGACGGCGAGCGGCAAATGAGCCGCATCTGGTTTGTCGTCTGGGCAATCGTCATCTGGCAGATCGCGGCCTGGGCGTTCGCGCCCGAGCCAAAGACCCGGCCACTGGCCCGGATCGACGGCCCGGGATACGGCACCAACGAAAAATATTCGGTGGACGGCAGAGTGAGACAGCGTGAGAGCGCCATCGCCACGCTGGAACGGCCTTATGGCGCCCGCTGCACAGGCGAGGGCCGAAAGCAGTTCATCAGCGGTCTCGACGAATACTACTATCAGCGCCAGAACCAGATGGAGCGCTATCCCGAGACGTTCGGCAAGCCCGGTGCCGACTACATCGCGACACAATGGTCGACGGGTGAGGACAGGCGCATCGAGCGCCTGACTCAGGAAGCCTATGCGCAAGGCTATTTCACGCTCGCTGACTTGAACAGCGTCGCACGCAAGATGGTCGAAACCCTCGTCAGGAACGAGCGAGTCACGGCAAAAGCCTGCGGATGACGAAAGTCGCGCGCAGGCTCACACGCGATGCCCCGGCGATTTGCGCGCCATGCCGTCGAACGCATCGAGCAGCTTCTCGCGCCAGGCATAGACCGGATCGTCCGTCTCCAGCAGCTTGAACGGGCTCACCACGCGCGCCCACTGGAAACCGCCGAACACGATGTAGTCGGCATAGTTCGGTGCCTGCCCGCCGAGAAACGGCTGTGTCTTGAACGTCTGGCGCATGATCTCCAGCGATTTGCGGAATGCGACGATGCCGGTGTCGCGGCTCGCCTGGACCTCTTCGAGTCTCTTGCCGAACCGCGCCTCGCGCGACTTTCGGAAATAGGCGGCGTCGACCTCGCCGAGGTTGTTCGGGATATCGGCGACAACAAGCGGAGAGAGACCGCCGACGATGGCGATGTCGCCCCACGCATTGATCATGCGCGCCATGGCGCGGCCGCCCTCGCCGCCGAACAGCGACGGGCGATCCGGGAAATTGTCCTCGAGATAATTCGCAATCGTCCAGGAATCCACCACCGGCTTGTCGTGATGCAGCAGCACCGGGACCCTCTCCGAGCCGTGCGGCGCAATCTCGCTCTTCTCGGTGAAGCGCCAGGGCAGCGTCTCCGCCGACAGGCCCTTATGCGCCAGCGCCATCCGCGTGCGCCAGCAATACGGGCTGAAGGGGCGCGCGGCGTCGGTGCCGACGAGCTCGAAGAGTTTGAGTGACATGGTTGGTCCCGTTGCTACGATTGGCGAACAGTGTGGTCCGGAAGGCAAGGATGCAGTTGCATAAATTTCGTAACATCCTACCGGGCTGTCAATCAACGAGCGCGCTCTGTCGGGCAAAACTGATGGCGCGGATGTGCCGCGGCTTGTTGAGCCGCTTCCGGATCGGACCTAAAATCGGGCATTTCAGACATCGGGAGGCACTGCAATGACCAGGCCCCTTCCACGACGCGATTTCCTTCTGGGCTCGGCAGCGCTCGCCGGAGCTGCGGCTGCCAATGCCTTCGCCTGTGTCGAGATCGCGAGCGCCGCGCCGATCGCCGTCCCGACAGTCGACAAGCTTTCGATCCGCGTGCTCGTGGATTCGAGTTTCGACATGTTCTTCCGCCCCAAGCAAATCAACGGCGTCTCCATTGCGCCGGCCGCGCGCGGCGGTGATTTCCGCAAATCGCTGCACAATGAATGGGGCCTGTCGCTCTGGCTGGAATCCGAAGGCGGCGGCAATCAGCGCACGCTGATGCTGGATTACGGCTACACGCCCGAAGCGCTGCTCAACAACATGGCGCTGATCGGCGTCGATCCGGCCAAGCTCAACGCGCTCATCGTCAGCCACGGCCATTACGATCATTTCGGCGGCCTGAACGGCTTCCTCGACAAGTTCCGGGACAAGCTGCCCGCCGACCTCAAGCTCTATGCGGGCGGCGAGGACAATTTCTGCCATCGCGTCAATCCGACGCCGACGCAGGGGCAGTTCGCCGATTTCGGCACCCTCGACCGCCGGCAGCTTGCGGCGCAGAAAGTGACGACCGTGCTGTGCGAAACGCCGACCGTGATTGCGGACCATGCTTTCACCACCGGCAAGATCACCCGCCGCAGCGGCGAACGCGTGCTGCCAAACACCCTCGTCGAGTTCGGAATCAAGGACGGGCTGGGCTGCAATGTCGGCCACTATCTGCCCGCCGAGATGGAGGGCAAGATCGTGCCGGACGAGCACATCCACGAGCACGCCACCTGCTTCAACGTGCGGGATCTCGGTCTCGTCGTGATCTCGTCCTGCGGCCATGTCGGCATCGTCAATTCGGTGAAGCAGGCGCAGGAGGTGTCGGGCATCCAGAAGGTGCACGCCATCGTCGGCGGCTTCCATCTCGGCCCGGCGCCGAAGGACTACCTCACGCAGGTCGTGAGCGAGATCAAGGCGCTCAATCCTGACGTCGTGGTGCCCATGCATTGCAGCGGGCTCAACTTCGCACAGGAAGCCAATGCCCAGATGGAGGGCAAGGTGGTGGTGACGACAACGGGCAGCCGCCTCACCTTCGGGCTGTGATGCGAGGCGCCGGCGCCTGGCTGTGCGTGATGCTGGCGCTCGCCTGCGCGGGAGCGGCGCAGGCGCGCTCGGCCGCCGAGACCATGGACATCCTGATGTGGAATCGGGAGCCGGTCGGAGGACCGTTCGAGCTGATCGACCAGACCGGCAAGCCGCGCAGCGACCGCGATTTCCGCGGACGGCTGATGCTGGTCTATTTCGGCTTCACCTATTGCCCCGACGTCTGCCCGACCGATTTGATGGCGATCGGACAGGCGCTCGAGCAGCTCGGGCCGGATGCCGATGCGGTCCAGCCGGTCTTCATCACGCTCGACCCCGAGCGCGACACGGCCGAACATCTTGCCGAATATGTGCCGCTGTTTCATCCGCGGCTGCTCGGGCTGACCGGCAGCCTCGCCGCGATCGGGACCGCGGCAGAGGCCTACAAGGTCTACTTTGCCAAGATCCCGATCGGCAAGGAGGGCGGCGACTACACGGTCGACCACACCTCCTTCATCTACCTCATGGACCGCGACGGAAAATATCTCGGCTTCTTTCCGCCGGGCACCTCGGCCGAGCGCATGGTCGAGATCATCCGGCCACGGCTTGCGGCGCCTTCGCGGTAGCACTCCGGCGGAAGCAAACTAGAAGAGACGTGCTCACCGCCCGTTGGTGCGCAGCAGCCGCTCGCCGCCCTCCGTCACCGCGATGACGAGCCCCACACCGGGCAACGTCTCGCGCGCGACATAGCCGCGCTCGGCGGCGTCCTCCCAGATCGTGAGGCGCGGGCACGAGGTCTTCCAGGTCGAAATCACCTCGGCATAGGCGCGCGGCTCGCGCGCGACCCATTCGACGAAATCCAGCACCAGCGGATCGGCGGTCTCGCTCATTGCAAACCTCCCTTGTCGAAGGCGGCCAGCACAGGGGTGCGAACCAGCAGCCAGGCGCCATAGGCGATGTAATAGCAGGCGATGGTGGTGATCAGCTTATTCGACCAGGCGATGAATTGCTGGTCGGTCATGGCTTCGAGGATGCGCCGCGCCAGCGTGGTGCCGAGCATCGAGGCTGCGATCGCGACGCCGGCAAGCACGGGATCGAGGCTCGCGGCCTGGTCGATGACGCCGCCGAAATAGATCAGCTTGGTGAAATGGCTGACGAGCTGGCACATCGCCTTCGTCGCCACCTTCTCGCGCCGGCCGAAATCGCCGCCGAGGAAGAAGGTGTCGAGCAGCGGACCCGACACGCCGGTCATCAGCATCAGGCCCATGCAGATCGTGCCATAGACCGTGCCCTGCCAGAGCCTATCAGGGTCCGGCTTGACGTTCGACGGCAGCAGCCGTGCCATGAACGGTGTGACGCCGAGCAGCAGCAGCGCTGTCGGCTTGTCCGGCACGTAGCGGGTGAGCGACCAGGCGGCGAGCGCGATGGCAGCGCCGACCATATAGTTCGCCACCGGCCGCCAGCGGATATGCGCCCGCCACAAAAACGCGCGCCAGCCGTTCGAGGCCATCTGCGTGATCGCATGCAGCACCATCGCGGTCGGCAGCGGCATCAGGGCCAGCAGCACGCCGATCAGGATCAGCCCGCCCGCCATGCCGAACAGCCCCGACAGGAACGCGGTGGCGACCATCAGCAATCCGAGGGCAGCGATCATGATGGGCGTCACGGGGGTCTCCGATGGTGGCAAGTATGGGACGCAAGCTGTTCGCACTCCCTCGCCCCGCTTGCGGGGAGAGGCGAAGGCGCCTCGCGGTAAATCAACCTGGAATTACTCTCATTCTTGTGCCTCGCTTGCCCCTTCTCCGCAAACTGAGTTATCTTGCCCTGGCATCAGCTTTCCTGAGGGTCGGGCATTTGCGGCGGCTGCTGTTTCTCAACGGCATCAAGGCATTCGAGGCGGCGGCGCGGACCGGCAGCTTTGCTGCGGCCGGGCTCGAGCTGAGCGTGTCGGCGGCCGCCGTCAGCCGCATGGTGCATCTCCTGGAAGAACGGCTCGGCGTCGCGCTGTTCGAGCGCAAGGCCAACCGTCTGGTGCTGACCCAGGCCGGCCGCGCCTATCAGAGCGGGCTGACCCCGATCTTCGATGCGCTGGCGAGCCTCACCGCGCAGGTGACGGCGCCCTCCAGCGTGCGCGTGCTCACCATCGGCGTCGGCCACACCTTTGCGATGCGCTGGCTGATCCCGCGGCTGTCGGAGTTTCGCAGCGAGGAGCCCGACATCGAGGTGCGCTTCACCACTGGCGGCGCGCTGGTGCCGTTCGGCGAGGACTGGAATTGCGGCATCAAGCTCGGCACCGGCGATTGGCCCGGCCTCGTCGCCGAGCCCCTGTTCGCCGGCGACCTCACGCCGGTCTGCGTGCCGCGCCTCGCCGCCTCATTGAAGCGCCCGGCCGATTTGAAGGGACCGAGCCTGATCCGCGTCGCGCACTCGCCCGAGGACTGGCCGATCTGGCTGAAGGCCGCCGGCCTTGCGCGCATCAACGCGCGCGGGCCGGAGTTCCAGTTCTACGGCCAGGCGCTGCAGGCTGCGGCCGACGGGCTCGGCATCGCCATGGGCATCCGGCCCTATATCGACGACGATCTCGCCGCGGGACGGCTGGTTGCGCCGTTCGACCTCTCGGTCCCGAAGGGCATGCGCTGGTACCTGCTCTATCGCAGCTTCCAGACCGAGCAACGCGACTTCGCCGCGTTCCGCCGCTGGATCATGCGCGCGGCATCGGAGCCCGCGGCCCGCCCCGTGCGGCGCGCCGGCCGCAGTCCCGCGCGGAACTGAGGCCGCTCAGGCAAAAAAGCCGGGCATCTTGTGAACGGCTTCACATCCACAAATCCGCAAACGTGGTCCCCTCACCCTCCAACTAGACACTTACGAACCACTCTTGGGGACTAGCAATGACGACCCTCTACGACGGCTTTGACATCGAATCCTTCGAAGCTGGCAAGGGGCTGTGGCACGCCCGCATCCGGCGCGCCGATTTCAGCCCGGTTGCCATCGACGGCGTGCTGTTTCCGGCCATGGAAGTCGGCTTCGCCTGGCCCGATCCCGACGCCGCGATCGCCGACGCCAAGCACCACATCGATCGCTTCCGCCGGCGTGCCGACCGCGACGACGAATAGGCCTTTCAGCACAGCGCGGCGCGCAACGAGGAACCGGTGATGTCGTATATCGAGATCGAAGAGACCCAGCCGCTGGCCCGATCCTACGCCCGATCGGTGCTGTCGAAATGCCCGGACTGCGGTGGCGATCTCACGGTTCTGCGCGTGATCGGCGGCCGCGCCGGATGCGAATACTGGACCATGCGCTGCACCGATTGCGGCGGCATCCATCTCGACGTCCTGAAGCCGCGCGGTGCGACCGAGGACGACGAAGGACCGCTGCCGGCGGCGTGACGTCCGCCGAAGAGCGCGACTGTCAGGCCTCGTGCGGAGCGGCTGTGGTGTCCTGACATTCCGTCCGGCAAGGGGCTGGCAGGTCTGCAACCGCCAACAAGTCGCACGACCTCTGATTGCAATCGGCCACACACTGTGGCAGTTTGGTCGAGGGGAGCGCCGGGCTGATGACGACGGTCGGCAAATTTCTGGCATTCTGCTTGATCGCCTGGTTCGGCGCGATGCTGCTGCTCGTGCTCATCCGCGTGCTGCTCGACAGGGGCGCATCGCGCGGCCTGCTCGTCAGCGACGGGCACAGAGATAGATCCAAAAGGCAGCCCAGGGACGAACGCGTCAATCCCGAACGGGTGATGGCAGCCGCCATCGTCCCGGCCGTCCTCGCCGCCTACACGATCCACGCGCTCAACACCGGGATCGTCACGACGGAGACGGGGGCAATGTCGATGCCCGATCTGCCGGAGAATCTTCTGACGCTCCTGACCGGCGGCAACGGGCTCTATCTGGCCGGCAAGATCGCGCGAAGGAGTTAGCGAAGCTACATTTTTTCAAACGGGATATTTTCATGACTGCACAATGGATTTCATGGTGGGGCTTCGTCGTCATTTCGATCATTCTGCTCGGATTTGCCGCGCTGGTTCTCTGGAAACTGTACCGAGACTCCGACGCGCTGACCGGACTGCTGTCCGAGCCGCAGGCGCCCAACGACCCATCGCCGCCGAAAGCCAGCCTCTCCCGCTTCCAGTTCCTGATCTTCACGTTCGTTATCGCGGGGCTCTATCTTCTGCTGTGCATCGAGGCCGGAACGCTGATCGAGATTCCCGGCAACGTGCTGGCGCTGCTCGGCATCAGCGGCGGCACCTATGTCGTGTCGAAAACCGTGAGCTCGTCGGAGCGCCGGGAAGAGCAGGCGACGGCCGCCGCCGCAGGCAAACCGTCCAGGACAGGCCGCAAGACCCCGCCGCCGGGCCCGAATGCTTGAGCCCGGAGGCCCACCATGTCCAAACTCTCGCGTCTGTGCGGTCTCATCTGCCTGGGACTGAGCCTGTGCCAGCCGGCCCGGGCCGACGTCTGCGAACCATCCCCCGCCGAGCCCGTGAACGATCCGGACAGCTGCCGCGCGCTCTGGGAAAAGATCGGCCTGCCGACCGGCGGTGACGATCTCGACGCCACCCCCGTCTGTCACACGCGCTACGTTCTCCTGCACAACAACGAGGCCAAGACGCCGTTCTGGGTGATCGAGCCGCTGAACAAGAAGCAGGTCAGCGGCAAGTTCAAGCGACCGGAGAGCAAGAAGTTCAAATCGGAGGGCGGCGTCTGCGACGAGGCGCAGGCCAAGGACGGAGACTACACCGGTAGCAAGCTCGACCGCGGCCACCAGGCCGCTTCCGCCGACTTCAGCTCCAACGGCGAATGGATGGACGAGAGCTTCGTTCTGTCCAATGCCGTGCCGCAGCAGGGCCTTGGATTCAACCGCGGCATCTGGAAGGAATTCGAGCTGCTGGTCCGCAACCTCACGAAGGATCGCGGCGAGCTCTACGTCATCACCGGGCCGATCTATGCCGACGACGAAGACAGCCTTCCCGAGGTCAACAAGAAGAACAATGCATGCAAGATCGAGATCAAGTTCGAAGCGCCGAAGCGGCCTGCGATCTGCGGTGCGAAGAAGAAGTGCGACGCCGGCGTCGCGGTTCCCATTGCGCTGTTCAAGATCCTCTATGACCCCATCAACAAGCGCGCCAACGCCTATGTCATGCCGAACATCGACCACCGGAAGTTCGAGGACAAGGATGCACTCGAATATCTCAAGGGCTTTCGAACCACGGTGAAGGTGGTCGAGCGTCTCACCGGATTCCAGTTCCTGCCGGACATCCCGGGACGAAGGGCTCAGGTCGAGGAATGTGTCGCGACCATGCTCCATTGAGATCGCTCGCTCCGCCTTGCTGACATCTGTTGCCAGGCGGAGCGTGCCCCTTTCCTGCAGGGCGGACTCGTCCCATATTTGCCTCATGGCGAAGAAACCCGCATCCTCCGAAAAATCCGGCAAATCTCCCAAATCCAAAGCACATCGGCCCGACGTGCAGCCGATCGGGCCGGCGCTGGCCGAATTGCTCAACCCTGCGATCAACCGCGGCGATGCCGGGCTTGGCTCGGGCACCGGCCTGCAGCCGCCGCCGGACAATTCGCGCGACCGCCGTGCCGGCGGCGAGGCCGCCGCGCATCGCGCGCGCGCCTCGACGCCGAAGGACTTCCCCAGCGACCGCCCGGCAGGACTGGACGAGGCGCCGCAGGCCAATTACGGCACCGCGGCCACGATCCCGACGCTCGATCCGGAACTGGCGCGGCAGCTCGGTCTGCCCACCGAAGAGGACGATGCGGAAGCGCTGGCGCGTCCGCCGCGCAACAAGATGGAGGCGCTCGGCGTCAAGGCGACCGCGGAGGCGCTGGAGTCGCTGATCCGCGAGGGCCGCCCCGAGTTCCGCAAGGACGACGGCTCCATGAAAGTGTGGACGCCGCACCGGCCGCCGCGCCCGGAGAAGTCCGAAGGCGGCGTGCGCTTCGAGATCAAGTCGTCCTACGAGCCGCGCGGCGACCAGCCGACCGCGATCGCGGAGCTGGTCGAAGGCATCGAGCGCAACGACCGCAGCCAGGTGCTGCTCGGCGTCACCGGCTCGGGCAAGACCTACACCATGGCCAAGGTGATCGAGGCGACGCAGCGCCCGGCCCTGATCCTGGCGCCGAACAAGACGCTGGCCGCCCAGCTCTATGGCGAGTTCAAGAATTTCTTTCCGGATAACGCGGTCGAATATTTCGTCTCGTATTACGACTACTACCAGCCGGAAGCCTACGTTCCGCGCACCGACACCTACATCGAGAAGGACTCGTCGATCAACGAGCAGATCGACCGCATGCGCCATTCGGCAACCCGCGCCCTGCTCGAACGTGACGACGTCATCATCGTGGCGTCGGTGTCCTGCATCTACGGTATCGGCTCGGTCGAGACCTACACCGCGATGACCTTCGCGCTGAAGAAGGGCGAGCGCATCGACCAGCGTCAACTCATCGCCGATCTCGTCGCGCTCCAGTACAAGCGCACCCAGGCCGATTTTACCCGCGGCACCTTTCGTGTCAGGGGCGACGTCATCGACATCTTCCCGGCGCACTATGAAGACCGCGCCTGGCGCGTGAACCTGTTCGGCGACACCATCGAGGCCATCGAGGAGTTCGATCCGCTCACCGGCCACAAGCAGGACGAGCTCGAATTCATCAAGATGTACGCCAACTCGCACTATGTGACGCCGCGCCCGACGCTGGTGCAGGCGATCAAGTCGATCAAGTTCGAGCTGAAGCAGCGGCTCGATCAGCTGCACGACCAGGGGCGCCTGCTCGAAGCGCAGCGGCTGGAGCAACGCACCACCTTCGACTTGGAGATGATGGAGGCGACGGGCAGCTGCGCCGGCATCGAGAACTATTCGCGCTATCTTACCGGCCGCCGCCCCGGCGAGCCGCCGCCGACGCTGTTCGAATACGTCCCCGACAACGCGCTGATCTTCGCCGACGAGAGTCATGTCACCATCCCGCAGATCGGCGCCATGTTCCGCGGCGACTTCCGCCGCAAGGCGACGCTGGCCGAATATGGCTTCCGCCTGCCGTCCTGCATGGACAATCGCCCGCTCCGTTTCGAGGAATGGGACATGATGCGGCCGCAGACGGTCGCGGTGTCGGCGACGCCGAGCGGCTGGGAGCTGAACGAGAGCGGCGGCGTGTTCGTCGAGCAGGTCATTCGCCCGACCGGACTGATCGATCCGCCCGTCGACATCCGCCCTGCCCGCACGCAGGTGGACGATCTCGTCGGCGAGGTCCGCGCCACCGCGCAGGCCGGCTATCGCTCGCTGATCACGGTGCTGACCAAGCGGATGGCCGAGGACCTCACCGAATACCTGCACGAGCAGGGCATCCGCGTCCGCTACATGCACAGCGACATCGACACGATCGAGCGCATCGAGATCATCCGCGATCTTCGCTTGGGTGCGTTCGACGCGCTGGTCGGCATCAACCTCCTGCGCGAGGGCCTCGACATTCCCGAATGCGCGCTGGTCGCGATCCTCGACGCCGACAAGGAAGGCTTTCTGCGCAGCGAGACCTCGCTGATCCAGACCATCGGCCGCGCCGCGCGCAACGTCGACGGCAAGGTGATCCTCTACGCCGACCAGATGACGGGGTCGATGGAGCGCGCCATTGCCGAGACCAACCGGCGCCGCGAAAAGCAGGTCGAGTACAACAACGCCAACGGCATCACGCCGGAGAGCGTGAAGAAGCAGATCGGCGACATCCTCAACTCGGTCTACGAACGCGACCACGTGCTGGTCGAGGTCGGCGGCCACGACATGACCGACGACGTCATTTCGATCGGCCACAACTTCGAAGCCGTGCTCGCCGATCTCGAAACGAGGATGCGCGAGGCCGCCGCCGATCTGAACTTCGAGGAAGCCGCCCGCCTGCGCGACGAAGTCAAGCGCCTGCGTGCCACGGAGCTCGCGGTGGTGGACGACCCCACCGCGAAACAGCGCGCCGTCGCCGGCAAGGCCGGCGCCTATGCGGGCACGAAGAAGTATGGCGACGCGGCGAATTTGCCGGTCAGCGCCATGAAGAAGAAAACCGTGAGCTCCGCACTGAAGGCCAGCGGCGGTGGCAGCGGCTCGAAAGTCCACAAGCCGCATCTCGACGAGATGCACGGCCCGGAATCTTTGCCCTATCGCGAAAAGCAGACGCTGCCGTCAAAGCCGTTCGGCGGCACCAGCCGGATCATCCAGCCGACGGACTCGCGGCAGTCGGGACCGGAGTTCGGGCCGGCGCCGAAGTCTACGGGCGGGGCGCCGGGAAGACGCGGGGGGTGGAAGAAGAGGTAGGTCGCGATAAGGCTACCTAATAGTAGGCGATATAATGCGGAGCCTCGACATTCGACAAGCCAAACGCGAAGTAATACTTCCGCGCAGCCGACCAAGCACGAACGAAACTGGGCATGCGCGCATCTGGCGCAAAGGTGCTGTTGTTGTAGACATATGATGAATACCAATCGCCGAATATCAACGACTTAGCGTTTGGTTGCGACACTTTATGTCCATGCGCCGCGATAATTTTATACCGCTTGGCTAACGCTTGTCTTATCGTGGAAACGAGCCATCCATCCAGCTCTGCGAGAGCGTCTTTCTCATCAAGCAAGGCATAGAAACCCATTAGGCCTTTCATTTTGGGAAGCCTGCTCCCCTTCTTGATGAACTGTTCGAGATTCTCCTCGGTCAAACCACCATACAGTACATTTCGAATCTCGCTTATGAGACCGATGAGATCCCAATCAAAGCCCGGACCCACCCTATTTAGATTCGGCCCGTGCGTTTCGATGTAGTGAACAAGATATAGATTTATTAGGCGCGATAACTTTCTCTTCAGTCGGAGCACGACGTCAGCGTGCATGAAGAGCCCACGCGCGGAAATGCCATAACCTAAGAACTTGAATTCTTTTAAAGTTCGAAACTCTTCCGGAACGTCCGACAATATCCAAATGCCGGGCGACTTCTTTTGATTGATCTTTAGGCCGCTTTTATCACAGTGAGCCACAAAAGCGTGGTATGCCTTCAGCGCGTCTTCGTAGCTGTAGCACAGCACGACGGTGTCATCGGCGTATCTTGAAAATTGACCATTGAGCGCCTCCAGCTCGCAATCGAGCGGATGGTTGGCGAGATTCGCCAAGCCCAAAGAAATTGCCGAACCTTGAGGCGTTCCATTGTCTCTATGCGTAAAAGCCTTCTTCGAATACGCAGACTTGTTCGCGTACCTGTGAGTTAAGAAGCTTATGATTACCTGCCGCTCCGCGTCCGATATTGTCACCATGCTACGTGAACGGAGGAGCTTTAATAGATAAGTATGCGGAATGCTGTCGAAGTAATTCTCGAAATCCAACTGAATCACGAAGTTTCGTTTGTTCAATATTGCCGATTTTATTTTCAGTATCGCGTCAAAAACGTTGCGGTCAGGCCGGTATGCATAGGAATTGCCAGACTGATTTTTCAGATTTCGCAACGTTAGCCTGCGATTGAGAACGCTCGCCACAGCAGAATCCGGAATGGAAAACTGCATTATGGGGCGCTTGCCTCCCGAGGCTTTCGGCACCTCAAATCGCAGGGCAGGTTGCGGCGCATACTGACCGTTCTGGATCTTCAACCAGATCGTCTTGGCAAGAAAATTAGCGTTGCGCTTGCAATAAAGCGGATCGAAATGTTTGTGAGGGTACGAAATTTTTGCGGAGCCGACCCCGCCGGGAATACCAGTCCTCTTTTCAAATTTTTCCGCATATTCAGCGGCCGTCTTCCGATTGAGCTCACCCCGCTCCAATATTTGCGTACTGAGTTTCTTTATCTTCTGCTTTATTGCGTTTTGCATATGGACAAATCAAAGAGAGGGCAGCGGATGGCCTTTGAGTTATGGGAGTCCGCCCCGCTTTCGCCAGACGTCGAAATGTTAGGTTGACCAACACTTCTCCACGGCTGTTGCCACAGCCGTTACTGCGGCCATCCGCCTAGGCATACTACGCCCTACCTCGCAACGTGCACTTCAAAGTTGTAGAATGCAATAGGTTGCTGATATTCTAACGGGGAAAAAATGACTGACCAAATAATCGTCTGGGATCTTGAGAC
Source organism: Bradyrhizobium liaoningense (assembly GCF_018130825.1). Classification (GTDB taxonomy): domain Bacteria; phylum Pseudomonadota; class Alphaproteobacteria; order Rhizobiales; family Xanthobacteraceae; genus Bradyrhizobium; species Bradyrhizobium liaoningense_B. The sequence goes on from NZ_JAFCJS010000004.1 coordinate 185,004, forward strand.
GGCACCCGACGCCGAGGCTTTAGCGCGGGTGCACGGCCGCGACCAGATGTCGCCCGAGCAGGTCCGCCAAGCATTAGGCGGCGAATTCCCCAAGCTTCCGATTCACAGAATCGTTTGTATTGGGGCACTTATCGCTTCGCGATCAGATGAGGGGTGGAAGGTCGAAAGTCTTGGCGCCCCTCATATCGGGGAGAGGTCGGAGGAGGAACTGATCTCCTCCTTCATCGAAAGGATCCGAATCTTAAAACCTCAGTTGATTACCTATAACGGCGACACCTTTGACCTGCCAGTGCTACGATATCGCGCGATGCTACATCGGATCGACGGATCGGGACTGTATGCGAGGGCGTATTTTAATCGGTATGGAGAAGATGCACTTGATCTCTGTGATATACTCGCGTCTTATAATTCTCGAGCCAAGGTCAGCTTAGATCTTCTTTCCAGATCGCTCGGGCTCGGCGGTAAGCCGCCAACAATATCCGGTGCTAATGTTGCTCGCTATATTGAATCTGGACGAATTCAGGAGGTTGCAGATTATTGCGAAACGGATGTCGTCAATACATATCGCATATGGCTTTTGCTTGAAGTCTTCCGCGGAAGACTCTCGCGGGAAGCCTTAAAGGCAAGCGAAGATCAACTACGATCGTTTGTTGAGCCGCGCTTTGCTTTGAAACCCCACTTGCGCTCACTTATCGTATAATGCCGAGACCGAAGCTTGTCCTCACCCCATACTCGCCGCCACCACCGTCAGCATCAACACGATTGCCACGAGCTGCATCGACGCCGCCGGCGTGGGTGCGCCATTCAGCGATTTTTTCGGAGAGCGACAAGTTGAGGTCGAAGAAGCTTGGCTCGCTGCTTTGCAGCGCCCCGGAATGACGGCGAGAGATTACTCCCCCCTCACCCCAGGCTCGCCGTCACCACGGCCATCACCGACAGCAGCAGCACGATGGTCACGAGTTGGAGCGAGGCGACGGGCTGGGTGCGCCATGCCGTGATCTTGTCGGAGAGCGACAGATGGGCTTCGAAGAACTTTGGTTCGTAGACGGTCTTGAAGACGGCGGGGAAGCTCGGGCCGAGGGTTACAGCCAGCATCGCGTGGGCGAGCGAGGCGACGGCGACGAAGATGGCGACGCCGGGGTCGCCGACGAGGTCGTGATTGCCGACGAGCTTGAGCAGGAAGGCGGCGGTCGCGAAGGTCGGGAAGCTCTGCAGCGTCGCGGTCAGCGCGAGGCCTTCGAGCGCGTTATGCAGGCGGGACTTTCTCGCGGCGGCGATGGCGGCCATGGCACGTCTCCCTGATGACATGGGGATGACGATAGCGACGATGCCGGAGGGGTGATGTGAGATGGGTCACGCCCTGCCGGGCCCCTCTGCGGCCGCGGACAAATGAATGGCGTCAGAGCTGGCGGAAGAAGACGAGGTAGATCGCCAAGCCGACCGTCGAGAACGACAGCAGAACGCCAAGCCAATTGTATTTGACGCCCCGCGAGTGGAACGCGTTTCTCATGAAGCGAACGAGGAAACACAGGAACAGAATTGCGAGGACAAGGCCCCACAAGAACTTCCCGACGTCCATGGTCCCCTCGCTCGACTCAACCCCAGCGTTTGCAGCTGGAACTTACCATCGGGGCATGCCGGACAGAAGACGGTGAGGCACGGGGTTTTCCGTGCCTCTACAGCTTCCCCTGGCCGTTCACCTGGCCCTGCTGTTGCCGCTGCCTCTCCTGTTCCTTGGCGTGGTGCCTGCCGTAGAGACAGCCGGCGGCGGCGCCGAGGACGCCGTGATGGCCGGCATAGTGGCCGGCGACACCGCCGACGACGGCGCCCTTGATGCAGCCCTTGGCGTTGGCGGTGGAGCTGGCGCCGAGCATGAGGAGCGCGGCAGCCACGGTAAAAAGCGGGACTTTCATGGATCGATGTCTCCGGATGCGATGTCCTGACATCAACGGGTGTGAACGGATCCAGGTTCCCTTGCGTGAAACCCTGCAGGACGCGCCGGCCGATATGCACGCGGCGTCATCGCTGGGAACGCGAAGGCCGCTCGTTTCTTGCAGGCAAACAGGCACGCAACCCGCAATTGCCCCCCCATGAACCGGGCATTGCGCCCGCACGTCATAGTCTGCGATCACCCCTGTGTTCTTGCGGATTGAAGCACGCGCGGGCTGCGCGATAGCGTTCGCGGGTCATGGGCAATGAGGGCGGCGCGGCATGACGGTTGAATCGTTGAACAGGCAGCGCGTCGTGCATCTGCTCGATGCCTTCGCACGCGGCGACATCGAGGCCGCGCTGGCGTGCTGCACCGACGACGTCGACTTCCTCACCCACGCGCCGATCGACGTGCTGCCGCACATGGTGCCACGGCACGGCAAGCAGGAGCTGCGCGATCTCTGGCAGACGGTCTGGTCGCGCTATTCGGAAGTTCGCTACAAGGTGCCGCATATCCTCGCCGACGGCGACGAGGTCGCGACCTACATCCAGACCTATTTCAGGAAGCGCAGCAACGGCCGCATCGTGCAGTTCGACATGGCGGTGTTCTACACCTTCCGCGGCGGGCTGGTGGCGGAGATCCGCGAGATCATCGATTCCTACGATCTGGTGCAGCAGGTGCTGGAGCGCGAGATCGGGCCGTTGATCACGGGGGCGGGGGTGGATTGATTCTTCTCCCTCTGCCCGTTCTTACGGGGAGAGGTGAAGAGGTCCCGTTTGAACCTCCCTCCCCCTCGCCGAGACCCATCCCGGGGCGTTGTGCACGCCGGCTGGGTGATGGGCCGATGAAAGTTGTCTTGCTTGCTGTTTTGGGGCTGTTCCTGGGGACGCTGGGCGGGGCGGCGCTCGGCATCGGGGCCGGGCTAGCTTTCGTCGAAATCGCGCAAACCTCGAATTTCGAAGGGCAAAACGGCATGCTGGTGTTCTTCACCTTCATGCCTTTGGGCGCTGCGATCGGCGGAATCGGCGGCGCGGTGCTGTTCGGCCTGCTGGCGCTGCGGGGCGATACGATCGCCATCGAGCGGGAACCCGCGGTCCACGGGGATCGGTAGACGACCCCGGGGACCGGTAGATTACGGGGCTTTGTTGTAAATCTCACAAAGCACGCTCAATTGTGCATTGCGAAATTGTGAATTGCGTTTTGGCCGAAATCGGCTATTTCATTCGCATACAAATGAGTTGAGCGCCCCGGGGGCACCTTTACGGTGCATGGGGTTGTTTTCCGTTTTTTCTGCAAGCCAGCGTCAGGACTGCCCAAATGACAGAGCACAGCCTCTGGCGTTTCTCGCGCGCATTGCACCGTGCGATCAACGACCGGCATTTCGAGGATATCGAGGCCCTGATCGACGAGGACGTCGAGTGGGCGCTCTATGGCCCGATCGACATGTTTCCATTCCTCGGCGCGCGGCAGGGCAAGGACGCCGTGCTGGACGTCATCCGCCAGCTCGCCGACAATTTCCAGGTCCGCCGCTTCGACCGCGAGAGCATCATGCTGGGCGTGGACTCCGCCGCCTCGATGCTTCGCTATTCGCTGACGGCGCTTGATTCCAACAAGCCGATTTCCCTTCGCGTCGCTCAGTTCGCCCAGTTCAGGGCGGGCAAGCTCATCAGCATGCGGGTGCTGATCGACACCTTCGACCTGGTCGAGCAGGCACTCGGCCGCGCCATTCATCTTCCGAAGATGACCAGCGTCGGCTGAGGGGGACGCCAACGGGCCCCGCTTTCCGGGACCGGTGACAAGGCGACCGCGACGTCCTGGCCTCCAGCCCCGCCGGATGCCGTCGCAGGCAAGCCGTCATCGGGCGCGCGCCCTTCGCGCGGCCCGTTGGCTCGCGTCTCCAGGCGTCCAAAGGCGAGTCGCCACAATTTCGCAACGATAGGTGAGCATCCTCGCTGCGGAATGGCGCATTGCGGATGGCCGCACTATATTGGCGGCAGCGTGCGCTGGGGTTCGCGGGCAGGACGATGGAATTCTCGACAGGTTTTGGCTGGGCCAGGCTGCCGGTGCTGGCGGCCGCATTCATCTTGGGATCGGTGCTGACGGTCTCGGCGCAGATCATTCCGCCCTTCTCCCCACCCGCGGCCGCAGTGCCCGACGACGAAGAGGCCGAGACAGCGGAGGCCCCCAGCGTCAACGATCCCGACATCATGAAGGACATCGACGTCGACAAGCTCGACTGGAGCCAGCTCGCCATCGACGCCGGCACGCTCAACGACATCATCGCCGCCAAGAAGCGCGCGCAGGCCGCGGCCAGCAGCGGACTGAACTGGTCGTCGAACGCCAATGCCAACGGCTCCTCGGCGGTGACGGTGAAGCAGTCGGTGTTCGAATTCTGGGACACGCGGATCGGCGCCGACATGACGGTGGCGAGCGAGCCCAGGACCATGTCCGAGCTGCTGGCCCAGAAGGCCGCCAATGGCGGCAGCCTGCCGCAATCCTCCGGCAGCGCCTGGGCGACCGCGACCGCGCCGGGCGCGGGGGTGATCTGGGACAAGACCGCGGTGGAGGCCCGCGTCGATCCCGGCACCGAGCAGAGCAAGATCGGGGCGTCGCTGACCAAGTCGATGCCGCTGTCGGGCGATACGTCGCTGACGCTGCAGAACGGCTACAGCGTCAACCAGCAGGGCACCACCGCCGTCCCCGGCATCGGCGGCCACATCACGCGCAACTACGAGACGGATCAGACGGCCAAGGTCACCAACACCGACACCGGCACCAGCATCACCGCGGGCCAGATCCTGTCGACCACCGACGACAAATGGCTGCGCAAGCTCGGTGCCGAGCAAAAACTGTTCGACAACGTCACCGTCTCCGGCTCGGTCGGCGAGACCTCGCAAGGCGCGATCAACAAGAGCGTGACGGCGGGCTTCAAGAAGAGCTGGTGAGTGTGAGTTCGCCTCTCCCCGCGCGCGGGGAGAGGCCGGAATTTGCGATAGCAAATTCCGGGTGAGGGGGAGTCCCCGCGAGTCCAACTTTCACCGTCCCCGCGGAGACTCCCCCTCACCCCACCCTCTCCCCGCAAGCGGGGCGAGGGAACGAAGCACCGGCCGAGCCGCGCATTTACCTCGCCGCAGCCGCGTTCACACTCCCCTAACCATACGGAACCATACGCCACGTCAAAACCCCCGAATGGTCCCCCCTTGCCGCATCTCGGCCCCTTTGCTGTCAAAATCGGACGCCCTGATGCGAGCTGCCTTACAGACATCGTCGTGCGGGGGACACTCGCGCTGCGCTCAACGCGAACAGGGGAACAACGATGAACGCCATCCGTCCGGAAAAGATCGAAGCCACCGAGACCGAGACGGTCGACAACAATCTCGCCGCGGTCTCCGAGGTCGAGGCCGGCATTCGCGATTTCGTCCGCAACGACATCGCCTATCTGCGCCGTCCGGCGTCGACCACCGACGCGGCGCCGCTCGATCCGAGCGCGGAGGCCACCGTCACCAACGTCAACTCGCTGATCCAGCGCGTCGCCGGCACCTCGCTCGCCGAGATCGAGAATCTGATCTCCGAGCTCGAGAGCCTGCGTGACCTGCTGCATGCCGAAGGCCAGCGCGTCCAGCGCGAGATCTCCGGCTACGCCCAGCTCAGCCAGGCCGCGATGAAGTCGACCCGCATGATCGCCGACAACGTCGCGCAGTGGAAGCGCGCCGCCGACGGCCTGCGCAACAGCTGATCGCTGCCACGACGCATCATTGGCCGCCGCGTTCCCGGAAGGGAGCGCGGCGGTTTTGATTCATGGGGTGTGCGGGCGTGGAAGCGTGTGTCCGCACACTGTCTCACCAACACAGGTGTCATCACCCGCGAAAGCGGGTGATCCAGTATTCCAGAGACCGCAGTGATTGAGCCGACAGGCCGCGGCGTACTGGATGCCCCGTCTTCGCGGGGCATGACTGCGGAGGCTTTGAACCCTCCGCCCATCCCCGGCGACCAATGCCAAGCGCCCGTGCCGCCACGGCCGGGCTCAGGGGACATTCCAGATGGAAAGCATTCGGCCCGACACCACGGACCCCATACCGCTGCGGCCTGCGCCGAACCAGTTCGGCACGATCATGCTGCGCTTTGTCGGATTGCTGGCGGTTGCGATCGCGGTGCTGGCGTTCGTCTATAGCCGCTGAGGCGAGGCTGAGGGCCGCGGGACGTTAGCAGACCGTTACCGGTCCGCTTCCACGGTCGAGGCTTCCAGGGTGTAGCCACCGTCGGCATAGCCCTTCACCACCATGCCGGCGACAAGCATCACGGCCAGCGTCGCGGTCGCAAAGATAAATCCAACAAACTTGAGTGCGCCGCGGTCAGCCATGGTCCTCGTCCCCTGTCCTTTGTCTATTCGTTCAAATAGACAGCGACAGGTTCATAATTGGTTAGCAACTTGATGGTTCCGACAATTGCTTCGCGGTAACCATGTTGCGCAGGCTTATGGCAGCCGGTCCGAAACGCGTCCATAGCGCGCGGGCAACACTCGCGCACTCATTTGCCCCGTTCATCTTGGAACTGATCTAAGCCGTCTTTCGCAGCGGCACGAAGGCGCTGGCGGTGATGGAGTAGACCTCCTCGCCGCGCTGGTTGGTGCCGGTGGTGCAGGCCGTCAAAATGCCCCAGCCAGGACGCGAGGCGGAGGTGCGCTTGTCGATGACGACATTGACGTAACTAACCGTGTCGCCGGCGAGCACCGGCCTGATCCAGCGCAGGTCGCGAAAGCCCGGCGACGGGCCCCACACCGCGACCTCCTCGCCGCGCGAGGTGGCCTCGCGCGCCAGGCGTTGGCCATCGGCGACAAGCAGGCTCATGCAGGCCGAGCCGACATGCCAGCCCGAGGCGGCGAGCCCGCCGAACAGCGAGTTCTTGCCTTCCTCCTCGTCGAGGTGAAAGCGCTGCGGGTCGAACTTCGCGGCGAACGTCTTGATGGACTCCGCCGTGAACGTGTAGGCGCCGATCTCGCGGCGCTGTCCGATCGCGATGTCTTCGAAGAACCGCATCAGACCGCTCCCTCGCGCTGCTTGATCAGGATCGGTGAGGTCATCTCGGCGAGCGCCTGACCCGCAGCGTTGCGCGCGGTGCATTTGAACTTGACGATGCCGAGCCCAGGGCGGCTCTTCGAAACCCGCGCCTCCAGCACGTCGACGTCGAGCGTGAGATCGTCACCCGGCCTGAGCGGCGAGAGCCAGCGCACCTCGTCGACGCCCGGCGAGCCGAGCGAAGCCGCGCGGGTGATGAAACCGTCGGCCATCATCCGCATCATCAGCGAGCAGAGGTGCCAGCCCGAGCCGGACAGGCCGCGCAGCATGCTCTTCGCAGCGGCATCCTCGTCGAGGTGCATCGGCTGCGGATCGAACTCGGCGGCGAAGGCCAGGATCTCGTCGCGGGTGACATGGCGCGGGCCGAACGTGCCGAACCGGCCGGGCGGGAAATCTTCGAAGGTCAGGGTCATCTTGGGATTGCTAGCGGAAATGACAGATTGTGGCCGCACTTTGCGGCAATCTCAACCCGCCGGCCCGCATGGCTCGTGCTACATACGGGGGATCGGCCTGATTTGAGTCGGATCAATCCGACGGCCGAAGCCCGATTTGGAGTCCCGGTTTGCCTTGGGGAGAGCAATGTTTTCATTCAGCGACCTGTTCCAATGGGACCGCTTCATCACGCCGACGATCATCAAGACCTTCTACTGGCTGGTGATCGCGCTGATCTGCCTGTTCGGCCTCTCGGGCATCTTCTCAGGGCTGGCTGCGATGGCGATCAGCCCGTTCGGCGGCTTCCTGGTGCTGCTGTCGTCGATCGCGAGCGTCGTGGTCGGGATCGTGTTCTCGCGCATCGTCGCGGAGCTGATCCTGATCGTCTTCCGCATCAACGAGCATCTCGGCGCGATCAGGGACCAGGGCGGCGGGATGCGGTGAGGACGGAGCAGGTGCCGTAGGGTGGGCAAAGCGAAGCGTGCCCACGTCTTCCGTCGCGATCTTGGATGGATGGTGGGCACGGCGCGATGCGCCTTTGCCCACCCTACGGCACCGATGTTGGTGCCTTACGTATTGAACCGGAAATGCATCACGTCGCCGTCGGCGACGACGTATTCCTTGCCTTCGAGGCGGAGCTTGCCGGCATCGCGGGCGCCGGCTTCGCCGCCGAGCGCGACGTAGTCCTCATACGCGATCGTCTCGGCGCGGATAAAACCCTTCTCGAAGTCGGTGTGGATCACGCCGGCAGCTCCTGGCGCCTTGGTGCCGCGATGGATGGTCCAGGCGCGCGCCTCCTTCGGGCCCACCGTGAAGTAGGTGATGAGCTGGAGCAGCGAGTAGCCGGCACGGATCAGGCGGTCGAGGCCGGCTTCTTCGAGGCCCAGCGTCTCCAGGAAGTCGGCGCGCTCTTCGCGCGAGATCGTCGCGATCTCGGATTCGATCTTGGCGGAGATGACGACGGCGACCGCGCCTTCCTTCGCCGCCTGCTCCTCGACCGCCTTGGAGAAGGCGTTGCCGGTGGCGGCCGAGCCTTCCTCGACGTTGCAGACATAGAGCACGGGCTTGGACGAGAGCAGGCCGAGCATCGAGAAGGTACGCTCCTCCTCGGCCTTGCGCTCGACGAGGCGCGCGGGCTTGCCCTCGCGCAGCAGCACCAGGGTGCGGTTGACGAGGTCGAGCTGCTCCTTGGCGTCCTTGTCGTTGCCCTTGGCTTTCTTGGTGAGGTTGTCGACGCGCTTCTCGAGGCTGTCGAGGTCGGCGAGCATCAGCTCGGTCTCGATGGTCTCGATGTCGGCGAGCGGGGCGATCTTGCCCTCGACGTGAGTGATGTCGGAATCCTCAAAGCAGCGCACGACATGCGCGATGGCGTCGACCTCGCGGATGTTGGCGAGGAACTGGTTGCCGAGGCCTTCGCCCTTGGAAGCGCCACGCACGAGGCCGGCGATGTCGACGAAGGTCAGCCGGGTCGGGATGATCTGGCCCGACTTGGCGATCGCCGCGAGCTTGTCGAGCCGCGGATCGGGGACGGCAACCTCGCCGACATTCGGCTCGATGGTGCAGAACGGATAGTTCGCGGCCTGCGCAGCGGCCGTCTCGGTCAGCGCATTGAACAAGGTCGACTTGCCGACATTGGGCAACCCGACGATCCCGCATTTAAATCCCACGAGCGTTATTCCTTGCCGTTCTCGTCCTTGGTCAAAAATCCCTTCGCCTGCATGGCAAGATGCACCCTGTTGGCAAAGGTCGCGTCCGTGCCCTTGGCGATCAGCGCGGCATGCTCGGCGACCGCGTCGCAGAGCGTCGCCACCCATTCGTTGTCGGCCTTGGCGAAGTCCGACAGCACGTGGCCGTGCACCATTTCCTTGACGCCGGGATGACCGATGCCGAGCCGCACCCGGCGATAGTCGTTGCCGATATGCGCCGAGATCGAACGCAGGCCGTTATGGCCGGCGATGCCGCCGCCGATCTTCACCCGTACCTTGCCCGGCGGCAGTTCGAGCTCGTCGTGAAACACGGTGACGTCGCCCGGCGCGATCTTGAAGAAGCCTGCCGCCTCCTGCACCGAGCGACCGGAGTCGTTCATGTAGGTCGTGGGCTTGAGCAGGATCACGCGTTCAGTGCCCAGCGAGCCCTCAGAGGTCTCGCCCTGAAAGCGACGGCGCCACGGCGAGAAGCTGTGACGCCGCGCGATTTCGTCGACGGCCATGAAGCCGATATTGTGCCGGTTACGTGCGTATTTCGCGCCGGGATTGCCGAGCCCAACAAAGAGTCGCATGACGCGGCGCGCCCCTCGCTCGGCGCGCGGCTAGGGACCGCGCGCCAGCTTTGAGAGATTACTTCTTCTTGTCGCCGCCGGCGGGAGCCTTGGCAGCCGCCGCCGGAGCAGCAGCACCCGCAGCCGGAGCAGCGGCAGCCGGAGCAGCAGCACCCGCGGCCGGAGCCGCACCACCAGCAGCAGCTGCAGCCGCAGCCTTCTGCTCTTCGGCGTAGCCGGACGGCGGCACGATGGTGACGAGGGTCGCGTCCTCGCGGGTCAGCGCCTTCACGCCGGCCGGCAGCTTGACGTCCGACAGATGCAGCGAGTGACCGATTTCCAGCGAGCCGACGTCGGCCTCGATGTACTGCGGGATGCTCTCGACGCCGCATTCGAGCTCGATGGCGTGGGCGACGATGTTGACGGTGCCGCCGCGCTTCACGCCCGGGGAGCCTTCCGCCTTCACGACGTGCAGGGGAACGCTGATGCGGATGGTGGCGCCTTCGCCGAGCCGCATGAAGTCGACATGGATCGGGAAGTCCTTGACCGGATCGAGGTGGTAGTCGCGCGGAATCACGCGGTGCTTCTTGCCCTCGAGATCGATGTCGACCAGCGTGGTCAGGAACCGGCCGGCGAGGATACGCTGGCGCAGTTCACGATCTTCGATCGAGATCGTGACGGGGGGCTGGTTGTTGCCATAGATCACTCCGGGCACTCTCCCGGCGCGACGCTCAGCCCGGGCGGCCCCCTTGCCGCTCTTCGGACGTGCGGTCGCCTTCAATTCCTTGACGGTCGTCGCCATGTCGTTAAGTCCTTGTTTTTGCAAAAGTTAATGGGCCGCAGCGCGGCCCATGGCATAGTCCGCAGCAAGCCTCCAGGGGTGCGGGGGCCACGAACTGGCGGGCTTTTACCCGGAAGATGCGGAAATGACAAGGAGAATGGGCGGTTGCCCCGGGTTCCTACCCTCCCCTGGAGGGGGAGGGTCGATGCGCATGCAGCGAAGCGGAATGCGCAGCGGGGTGGGGTGACAGTCTCTCCAATGAGGCGGTGCCCGAGTGGAGAGATCACCCCACCCCGGCGCTACGCGCCGACCCTCCCCCTCCAGGGGAGGGTAAGAGCCGTTCGGCCGTCCTATGCCCCCAGCTTGGCCTCCAGCGCCGCAATGCGCGCCTTCAGGGCCTCGTTCTCCTCGCGGGCGAGGCGCGCCATGTCCTTGACCGCCTCGAACTCCTCGCGCTTGACGAGGTCCATGTCGCGCAGGAATTTTTCGGCTTGGGTGCGCATCACCGTGTCGAACTCGCGCTTGACGCCCTGGGCCGCACCGGCCGCGTCGTTCATCAGGCGGCCGATCTCGTCGAAAAACCGGTTGCTGGTCTGGGTCATGTCGGTCTCCTGGCGGCCTTGCGATAAACTTTGCGCGAACACTCGAAAAGACAATGGCAATCCGATTGGGCCGGTTCAAGAGCGAAGCGGCGGTATCCTTGTCATGCCCCGGTTTCCTTGCAATCGTATTCAACGTCCCGGCATAAGAAGAATCAGAAGGCGCACGAGATGATCGACCAGCAGATCGCGATCCCCACCAAGGACGGCCACACCGCAACCTTCATCACCCATCCCGAACGCGGCGGACCGTTCCCGGTCATCCTGTTCTACATGGATGCGCCGGCGATCCGCGAAGAGCTGCGCGACATGGCGCGCCGGCTCGCGACATCGGGCTATTACGTGATGCTGCCGAACCTCTATTACCGCTCCGGCGTGATGGAGCTCGGCGCGTTGCCGGCCGACCCGAACGCGCCCGAGCGCAAGCGCATGTTCGCACTGATGGGCTCGCTTACCATTCCCATGATCATGGACGACACCCGCGCCCTGCTCACCTATGCCGAGGGCCAGGCGGCCGCGAACACCAAAATCGTCGGCGCAGTCGGCTATTGCATGAGCGGCCGCTACGCCATCAACGCCGCCACGCACTTCCCCGACCGCGTCAAGGCCGCGGCCTCGGTCTACGGCACGCAGCTCGCGACCGACCAGGAGGACAGCCCGCATCTCGCCGCCGGCAAGACCAGGGCCGAGCTCTATTTCGCCTGCGCCGAGACCGACATCTACGCGCCCACGGAGATCATCGAAAAGGTCAAGCAGGGCATGAGCGCGGCCAAGAACGGCGCCAAGGCCGAGGTCGAGATCTATCCCGGAACGCATCACGGTTTTGCCTTTCCCAAGCGTCCGGTCTACGACCGCGACGCCGCCGAGCGGCACTGGGAGCGGCTGCTGGCGCTCTATCGCCGCAATCTCGTCTAGACATAGAAGGCGTGATGCCCTTTCTGCTCATCGACTTTCCCTCATTCAGCCCAATCGCGCTCCAGATCGGGCCGTTTGCGATCCGCTGGTATGCGCTCGGTTATATCTGCGGGATCACGTTCGGCTGGCTCTATGCCCGCGCGCTGATCAAGAACGACAGGCTGTGGGCCGGCTCATCGCCGATCAGCCTGGTGCAGATCGACGATTTCATCTTGTGGGTGACGCTCGGCATCATCGTCGGTGGCCGCACCGGTTACGTCCTGTTCTACAATCTGCCCTTCTTCATCGAGCACCCGGCCGCCATCTTCAGATTGTGGGAAGGCGGCATGTCCTTCCATGGCGGCTTCCTCGGTTGCGTCGTCGCGGTGATGTGGTTCGCCCGCAAGAACCGCATCTCGATCCTGTCGCTCGGCGACATCACCTGCGGCGTTGCGCCGATCGGCATCTTCCTGGTGCGGTTGACCAACTTCATCAACGGCGAATTGTGGGGCCGCGCTGCCGACCCAAGCCTGCCCTGGGCCATGATCTTTCCGACCGGCGGTGACGTGCCGCGCCATCCGAGCCAGCTCTATGAAGCGGGCATGGAGGGGCTGCTGCTGTTCATCGTGCTCGCCGTGATGATCCGCCGCGGCGCCTTGAAGCGGCCGGGGCTCATCCTCGGCAGCTTCATCCTGATCTACGGCCTGGCCCGGATCGTCGGCGAGCATTTCCGCGAACCGGACGTCCAGCTCGGTTACCTCTGGGGTGGATTAACCATGGGCATGCTGTTGTCGATCCCGATGCTTATTGTCGGCGGCATACTTATTGTATTGGCAGTCAGGCGCGGTGCGCCGAAGCCGATCGAGGCCGTTCGTTAATTCATTTCGAGAAAGTACGCCGTGACCGACCAGCCGCTACTCAACGAGATCAAGGCGCTGATCAAATCCTCAGGCCCCATGCCGGTCTGGCGGTACATGGAACTGTGCCTGATGCATCCGCGCTATGGCTATTACGTCTCGCGCGATCCTTTGGGACGTGAGGGCGACTTCACCACCGCGCCCGAGGTCAGCCAGATGTTCGGCGAGCTCCTGGGCCTGTGGACCGCCTCGGTATGGAAGCAGATGGGCTCGCCGCAATTTTTGCGGCTGATCGAGCTCGGCCCTGGCCGCGGCACCATGATGGCGGATGCGCTGCGCGCGCTCCGCGTGCTGCCTCCGCTGTATCAGGCGCTCCACATCCACATGGTCGAGGTCAATCCGGTCCTGCGCGAGCGGCAGAGTGCGACGCTGGCGGGCGTGCGCAACATCGCCTGGCACGACAGCATCGACGACGTGCCGGAAGGACCGAGCGTCATCCTCGCCAACGAATATTTCGACGTGCTGCCGATCCACCAGATGGTGAAGGGCGAGCACGGCTGGCACGAGCGCGTGATCGAGATCGACCCCAACGGCAAGCTGCAGTTCGGCGCGGCGTCCGAGCCGACGCCGCGCTTCGACGTGCTGCTGCCGTCCTTGGTGCGCGCAGCCCCCGTCGGCGCCGTGTTCGAATGGCGGCCGGACGGCGAGATCATGAAGCTCGCCACCCGCGTGCGCGACCAGGACGGCGCGGCCCTGATCATCGATTACGGCCATTTTCGCAGCGATGCCGGCGACACCTTCCAGGCCATCGCGCGCCACACCTTCACCGATCCCTTGAAGGCGCCGGGCCAGGCCGACGTTACCGCCCATGTCGACTTCCAGGCGCTGGCGCGGGCAGCGGAGGATGTCGGCGCCCGCGTGCACGGCCCGGTGACGCAAGGAGACTTCCTCAAGCGCGTCGGCATCGACACTCGGGCCGCCGCCCTGATGCAGAAGGCGACGCCGGAGGTCGCCACCGACATTTCGGTTGCGCTGAAGCGCCTGACCGACACGGGACGCAGCGGCATGGGCTCGATGTTCAAGGTGCTCGGCATCTCCGAGCCGCGGCTGACGGGCATTGCCGGCCTCAGCGATCTCGAACACGCCGGAGGACATTGATGACTCTCGCCTCGTCGCTGCTGTCGGCGGTTCCCGGCCTGCGCCATGCCTTCTTCACCCGCGAGGGCGGTGTCTCCGGCGGCATCTATGCCGCGCTGAACGGCGGGCTCGGTTCCAATGACGATCAGGCCCTCGTCGCGGAGAACCGCCGCCGCATGGCCGAGCATGTCGGTGTCGCGCCGGAACGTTTCATCAGCCTGCACCAGATCCATTCGCCCGACGTGCTCATCGCCGAAATGCCGTGGCCGAGCGGTCCGCGGCCGAAGGGCGACGCGCTGGTGACGAAGACGCCCGGCATCGCGCTCGGCGTCTCCACCGCCGATTGCGGGCCGGTGCTGTTCGTCGATCCCAACGCGCGCGTGATCGGCGGTGCGCATGCCGGCTGGAAGGGCGCGCTCACGGGCGTGCTGGAGTCCACGATCTCCGCGATGGAGAAGCTCGGCGCCACGCGCGGCGGCATCATCGCCGCGATCGGCCCGTTGATCCGACAGGAGAGCTACGAGGTCGGCAACGAGTTCGTCGCGCGCTTCATCGAGGCGGACGCGGACAACGCGGTGTTCTTCATTCCCTCGGTGCGCGAGGGCCACGCGATGTTCGACCTCGCCGGCTTCATTCGCAAGCGGCTAGAGGCGGCCGGCATCCTGATGATCGACGACCTCGGTCTGGACACCTACGCCGACGAGCGCTTCTTCAGCTACCGCCGCTCGGTGCATCGCAAGGAGCCGGATTACGGCCGGCACGTTCACGCGATCGCGCTTGAAGCGTGAACACAAGAGCAACCTCGTGTCATTCCGGGGCGTACCCCGGACCGGATGACAGTGGTCTGTATCGCCTCCGCCCTAGACGTTAATGCGTTTTAACGATATCGCTGCCCTCCATAATGAGGGACGCGTCGTTCATCTTGGGCCGTGCGGGTTCGCGCGTGCTGGCGGTCATGCTGCTGGCAGCGGCGGCCGCGCTTGGCGGCTGCGCCGGCGGCGGCAACGCCGCCAACTCCTATGCGATGGCACCGAGCACCGGCTCGGGAGCGACGGTCGCGTTCGAATCCATCGATGGCCCCCCGCCGCAGGTGTTCGACCGCATGGTCGGCGTGCTCGACAGCGAATCCAAGCTGCGCAGCCTGTCCGTGGTCTCCCGCGAGGGAACGGCTGCCTACCGCGTGCGCAGCTACCTCTCCGCCCAGGTGGTGCGCGGCAAGACCGTGATCGCCTGGGTCTGGGACGTCTACGACGCCAACCAGCAGCGGGCGCTGCGTCTCTCCGGCGAGGAACCGACCTCCGCCAAGGGCGGCCGCGACGCTTGGGCCGCGGCCGACGACCTCGTGCTGCGGAAGATCGCCCAGGCCGGATTCAGCGGACTTTCCAACATGATCAACGGAACGCCGGAGGCCCCGGGTGCGGCTCCCGGCCTGCGCGGACCGGCGGTGGCGAGCGCGATCAAGGAGGGCCCGGTGTCTGACCTGCCGGCCTCGGCGCTCGGCTATGCCGAGTGATAACCCCCGCTAAACCACGGGCCCAGTTTGCGGCCAAGCCGTTGGCCGGACTCAGGATTTCAAAGGGAAAACGTAGCATCCCGGGTTGCCATTGCGGCCCCCGGCCTGATATTTCCTCGCCCGTCGTAACCGTGCTTCCAGTGGGTATTTTCTGATGTTGAACGTCGTATCCAGCAAAGCGCGGGAGGAAGCGTCCATGTCGGCCAAGAACGGCTCCATCAAGCTTGTCGCCGGCAACTCCAATCCGGCTCTCGCGCAGGCCATCGCGCAGGGCCTCAACATGCCGCTGACCAAGGCGGTGGTCCGGCGCTTCGCCGACATGGAAATCTTCGTCGAGGTCCAGGAGAACATCCGCGGCTCGGATGCCTTCATCATCCAGTCGACCTCGTTTCCGGCGAACGACAATCTGATGGAGCTGCTGATCATCACCGACGCGCTGCGCCGCTCCTCGGCGCGCCGCATCACCGCAGTGATCCCCTATTTCGGCTATGCCAGGCAGGACCGCCGTTCCGGCTCGCGCACGCCGATCTCGGCCAAGCTCGTCGCCAATCTGATCACCCATGCCGGCGTCGACCGCGTCATGACGCTCGACCTTCATGCCGGCCAGATCCAGGGCTTCTTCGATATCCCGACCGACAATCTGTTCGCCGCCCCCCTGATGGTGCGCGACATCCGCGAACGTTTCGACCTCGGCAAGGTGATGGTGGTATCGCCCGACGTCGGCGGCGTGGCCCGTGCCCGCGGCCTCGCCAAGCGCATCAACACCCCGCTCGCCATCGTCGACAAGCGCCGCGAGCGTCCGGGTGAATCCGAAGTCATGAACGTGATCGGCGACGTCTCCGGCTACAGCTGTATCCTGGTCGACGACATCGTCGATTCCGGCGGCACGCTGGTGAATGCGGCCGACGCGCTGATCGCCAAGGGTGCCAAGGACGTCTACGCCTACATCACCCATGGCGTGCTCTCCGGCGGCGCGGCCGCCCGCATCGCGGGCTCCAGGCTGAAGGAGCTCGTGATCACCGACTCGATCCTGCCGACCGAAGCGGTGACCAAGGCGCCGAACATCCGCACGCTGCCGATCGCCAGCCTGATCTCGGATGCGATCGCGCGCACCGCCGCAGAAGAGTCGGTGTCGAGCCTGTTCGACTAGTTTTTTCCGGTTCCGGAAGGTCTCGTAGGGTGGGCAAAGGCGCGACGCGCCGTGCCCACCTTTTCTTTTTGCAATGAGGGTGGTGGGCACGCTTGCGCTTTGCCCACCCTACGGCACCTAGCTCGCCTCTGCCTTCGCGCTCACCACTTCCGCAAACGACTTGAAGAACTCACCCGCCAGCTTCGTCGCGGTCGAGTTGATCAGCCGGGCGCCGAGCTGGGCGAGCTTTCCACCGATCTGGGCGTCCACGCCATAGTGCAGCACCGTCACCTCGGCGCTCTCGGATTCCAGCCGCACCGCGGCGCCGCCCTTGGCGAAGCCGGCCACACCACCGGAGCCCTCGCCCGAGATGCGGTAGGAGTTCGGCGGATCGAGATCGGACAGCGTCACCTTGCCGCTGAACGTCGCCTTCACCGGGCCCACCTTGAAGATCACGGTCGCGGTCATCTCGTTCGGACCGGTCACCTCGAGCGACTGGCAGCCGGGGATGCACTGCTTCAGCACAGCGGGATCGTTCAGCGCTGCCCAGACCTGTTCGCGTGGAGCGGGGATGCGCTGGCTGTCGTTCATCTGCATGACGGGTGTCTCACTCTTTGCTTGCTGACTGATCGGTGGTGCGCTGGCCGCGCCGTCGTTCCACGGTGATCTCGGCGAGGATCGACATCGCGATCTCCTCCGGCGTGATGGCGCCGAGGTCGAGACCGGCCGGCGCCTTGAAATCGTCGATCACGGCGCTGCTCGCCCCTTCCGCGATCAGCCTGGCGCGCAACGAGGCCATCTTGCGGCGACTGCCGACGAAGGCGTGATAACAGGCCTTGGTCGCGACTGCCGCGCGCAAGGCGGCTTCGTCGCCCTTGCCTTGCGTGGAGACCACGACGAAGCGTTTGGCCTCGTTGAGCTCGCCCAGCTGGTAGCCATCGATCACCGCATCGGCATCCGGCTGCGCCGTGAGATCGGCGGAAGGTGCGGCGAGCGTGACATGATAGCCGAGCACGCGCGCTTGCGCGGCAAGCGACAGCGCCACCGGGCTCGCGCCGAGAATGACCAGCGAGGGATGCGGCAGCACCGGCTCGACGAAGATGTCCATCGTGCCCTTGCTCGGACACATGTTGCTGGCGAAGCGGATGCCGTCGCGGCTCTCGCCCGCGCTGACGCCGAGCTCGGCCAGCAGGTTCTCCGGCTGCACCGAGACCATGCGCGGCTCGCCGTCGGCGAGCGCCTCGCGCGCCGCCTTCAGCACCGCGCCCCTGGCGCAGCCGCCGCCGATCCAGCCCGCGACGATGGTGCCGTCGGCCGCGATGATCGCCTTGGCGCCTGCCTTCGCCGCGGTCACCGACACCGTCCGCACCACCGTCGCGAGCACGAAGGCGCGCTCGGCGGCCTTCATCTGCGCGACCAGATCCAGCACTTCGACATGAGTGGTCATCGGCGCCTCCTCAGAGCTTCGCCAGATAGGGTTCGAGCGCGCGCAAGCTTTGCAGCGAATTCGCCGGCGCATAGAGATCGACATGCGGCAGCGCGGCCCTGATGCCCCTCGCCTCGGGCGCATAGCCGGCCCACGCCATCATCGGGTTGAGCCAGACGATACGGCGGCAGCGCCGGTGCAGCGCCGCCATCTCCCGGCCGAGCAGCGCGGCATCGCCGGTCTCGTAGCCATCGGACACGATCATCACACAACTGCGCGAATGGATGACGCGGGCGGCGTACCAGCGATTGAACGTTTGCAAGGACTCGCCGATTTTCGTGCCGCCGCCCGCGCCCTGCGCCATGATCGAGAGCCTGTCGAGCGCGCGGCCGGCGTCCTTCTCCTTCATTGCATCGGAGACGTAAGCGAGACGCGTGTGGAACAGGAACGCCTCGGCCTCACGGAACTGGTCGAGCACGCCGTGGATGAAGCGCAGGAAGACGGCGGTGTACATGTTCATCGAGCCCGAGGCATCGAGCAGCACGATCAGCCGCAGCGGCTTGTCCTTGCGTTGGCGCTTGACGAGGCTGATCGGGACGCCGCCATGGCTGATGTTGCGATGGATGGTGCGGCGGAGATCGAGCCGATAGCCGCGCCGGCGCGCCAGATCGCGCCGCGTCAGCCGCGAGCGCATTGCCCTGGCGAGTTGGGCGGCAGCCTCATGGGCCTGCGCAACCTGATCGGGATCGCTGAGTTTTCTGAAATCGACCTCCGCAAGATTGTCCGCGCGCGAAGCGCCTTCCATGCGGCCCTCGCCGGCGCGGCCTTCCGGCGCATCGCCGGATGACGGAAGCTGGTCCGAGATCGATTGGTTGCCCCCCTGCTCGGCCAACTTGTCCTGCAGGCTCTTCAGCGACGGGTTGCTGGCACCCGGTGCCGAGCCGATCGTGCGGGAGCGCGAGCGCACGCGCTTGCCCAGCCAGAACGCGTCGAACAGCCCTTCGAACTTGTCCCAGTCGGACTTGCGCGCCGAGAACAGGTGCTTGAACGCCGCCCGAAGCAGGTTCGGTCGCGCCGCATAGCCAGACGACATCAGCGTCGCCGCATCCTGCCCCTCGGCGAGCCCGACGCGAAAACCGGCATCGCGCAAGGTCCGCAGGAACGCCGCGAGCCTTGCGGACACGAGCTTGGAGACCTCATTGAGATCGTCGTATTCGGGACTGGAGCCGCAGCAGCTCATGCGACCCTCCCCAGCAGGCGCTGTGTCACCTCTGGCGTGACGCGGGCGCGATCCTCGTGGGTCTTCAACAGGCAGATCAGCGTGTCGTGCACGGTCTCCGGCGCATCGTGGAGATCGCGGACGTCGAGGCCGACGAGGGCCGCCGCCCAGTCCAGCGTCTCCGCCACACCAGGCACCTTTCGCAGTTCCTCCTTGCGCACGCCCTCGACCATGCGCGCGATCTGGAGCGATAATGACGGGCTCGCGCCGGCGACGCGCGCCAGGATGATGCGGGTCTCGCGGTCGACATCGGGATAGTCGACATAGTGATAGAGGCAGCGCCGGCGCAGCGCATCGGAAAGCTCGCGGGTGCCGTTCGAGGTCAAAACGACGTGCGGAATGGTGATCGCGGGGATGGTGCCGAGCTCGGGGATCGAGACCTGGAAGTCGGAGAGCAGCTCCAGCAGGAACGCCTCGAACTCGTCGTCGGCGCGATCGATCTCGTCGATCAGCAGCACCGGCGCCTGCGGCCGGCGGATCGCGGCGAGCAGCGGACGCTCGAGCAGGTACTTTTCCGAGAAGATCTGGTCCTCGATGCTGTCGGTGCCACGATGCGCCTGGATCGCCAGCAACTGGCGCTGGTAGTTCCACTCGTAGAGCGCGGAGGACTGGTCGAGCCCCTCATAGCATTGCAGACGGATCAGCTCGGTCGCACGCACCTTGGCGAGCGCCTTCGCCACCTCGGTCTTGCCGACGCCCGCCTCCCCTTCGAGCAGCAGCGGACGCCGCAGCAATTGCATCAGCGAGATCGCAGTCGCGAGGTCCGCATCGGCGATGTAACCGGATGCGGCCAATGCTTGCGCGATCTCGTCACGACCTTTCATGCTTCCACCACCTCCTCGTCATTACGAGGAGCGAAGCGACGAAGCAATCCAGACTGTTTCCGCAGCAGGATGCTGGATTGCTTCGCTTCGCTCGCAATGACGACAACACTACGCCACCGCGCCCAGATCCTTGGCCGCCTTCCAGTTGCGCCAGAAGTCGTGCGGCATCTGGATGTGCGTGCTGCCTAAGAACGAGAACGCATCGTTGACGGCGTTGGAGAAGGCCGGCACGCCGCCGACATTCGGGCTCTCGCCGACGCCCTTGGCGCCGATCGGGTGATGCGGCGACGGGGTGACGGTAAAGTCGGTCTCCCAATGCGGCGTCTCCACCGCGGTCGGCATGAAGAAGTCCATGAACGATCCGGTGACGACGTTGCCTGTTTCGTCGTAGCGGATCTCCTGGCCCATCGCGATCGCGAAGGCTTCTGTGAGGCCGCCATGCACCTGGCCCTCGATGATCATCGGGTTGATGCGGGTGCCGCAATCGTCGAGCGCATAGAAGCGCCGGACCTTGTACACGCCGGTGTCGACGTCGATGTCCATCACGCAGAGATAGGCGCCGAACGGATAGGTCATGTTCGGCGGATCGTAATAGCTGACCGCTTCCAGCCCCGGCTCCATGCCCGGCGGCACCGAATTGTAGGCCGCCCAGCAGATATCCTTCATCGACATGAATTTTTCCGGCAGGCCCTTGACCCGGAAGCCATCGATGTCCCATTCGAGGTCATCCTCGTGGACCTCGAGCTTGTAGGCCGCGATCATCTGCGCCTTGGCCTTGATCTTTCGCGCAGCCATCGCGATCGCCGCGCCGGCAACCGGCGTCGAGCGCGAGCCGTAGGTGCCGAGCCCGTAGGGCGCGGTGTCGGTGTTGCCCTCCTCGACCTGGATGTTGTCGGCGGGAATGCCGATCTCGGTGGCGATGATCTGGGCCCAGGTGGTCTCGTGGCCCTGGCCCTGGCTCTTGGTGCCCATGCGCGCAATGCCCGCACCGGTCGGATGCATCCGGATCTCGCATGAGTCGAACATGGCAATGCCGAGGATGTCGCAATTCTTCGACGGGCCGGCGCCGACGATCTCGGTGAAGAAGGAGACTCCCAGCCCCATGATCTCGCGGGTCTCGCCGCGCTTGAAGGCTTCGCGCTTCTCGGCTTGCTCCTTCCGGAGCGCGGCGTAGCCGGTCGTCTCCATCATCTTGCGCATGGCGGTGTGGTAGTCGCCGGAATCGTATTCCCAGCCCAGCGCCGAGTGATACGGGAACTGCTCCGGCTTGATGAAGTTCTTCAGCCGCAGCTCGGCCGGATCCATGTTGAGCTTCTGCGCCAGGATATCCATGGCGCGCTCGATGCAATAGGCCGCCTCGGTGACGCGGAACGAGCAACGGTAAGCGACGCCACCGGGCGCCTTGTTGGTGTAGACGCCATCCACCGCCAGATGCGCGGTCGGGAAGTCATAGGATCCCGTGACGATGTTGAAGAAGCCGGCCGGCCATTTCGACGGGTCGGCGCAGGCATCGAACGCACCGTGATCGGCGAGCACGTGCACGCGCAGCCCCGTGACCTTGCCATCCTTCGTCGCAGCGATCTCGGTGGTCATGTGATAGTCGCGCGCGAACGAGGTCGCGGTCAGGTTCTCGATGCGGTCCTCGACCCATTTCACCGGCTTGCCGGTGACGATGGAGGCCACCGCCGCACAGATATAGCCGGGATAGGCGCCGACCTTGTTGCCGAAGCCGCCGCCGATGTCCGGCGCAATGACGTGGATCTTCTGCTCAGGCAGCTTTGCGATCAGCGCCACCACGGTGCGGATCACATGCGGAGCCTGGAACGTGCCGTAGATCGTCAGCTCGCCCTTGATCTTGTCGAAGGAGCAGACGCACTGGCAGGTCTCCAGCGGCGATGGATGAGTGCGGTGATAGGAGATCATCTCCTTGATCTTGACCTCGGCCTTGTTGAAGGCCGCATCGGTCAGCTCCTTGTCGCCGACGGTCCACTCGAAAATGTGGTTGTCGTGCTTGCGCGGGCCATGCGCACCGGACATCTTGCCGACGAGGTCCTCGCGCAGCACCGGCGCATCCTTGTCCATCGACTTGAAGGGATCGACCAGCGGCGGCAGCGGCTCGTATTCGACGATCACCTTGTTGATGCCGTCGTCGGCGGCGTAGCGATCGGTCGCGACGACGAAGGCGACCTCCTGGTTCTGGAACAGCACCTTGCCGTCGGCCAGCACCATCTGCACGTCGCCGGCAAGCGTCGGCATCCAGGCGAGGTTGACGGTCTTCAGCGTCTCGGCGGTGATGACAGCGAGCACGCCCGGCACTTTCAGCGCTTCGCTGTCGTCGATCTTCTTGACGCGCGCATGCGGATGCGGCGAGCGGACGAAGTCGCCGTGCAGCATGCCCGGCAGCTTGACGTCGTCGACGTAATTGCCCTTGCCCTGCGTGAAGCGGATGTCCTCGACGCGCTTGCGCTTGCAGCCCATGCCTTCGAGTGCGGCTTCGCGTTGTTCCCGCGTGGGAGTCATGTCGTTCATTCTGCGGCCTCCCGGAATTCCACGCCGTTGATCTTCGCGGCGGCGTATTGAATGGCTTTGACGATGTTCTGGTAGCCGGTGCAGCGGCAGATGTTGCCGGAGATGCCCATCCGGATCTCCTGCTCGCTCGGCGAGGCGTTTTCCTTCAGAAGCCGATGCGCCCGCATGATCATGCCGGGCGTGCAGAAGCCGCATTGCAGGCCGTGCATCATGCGGAAGCCTTCCTGCAGCGCGGACAGCGTGCCGTCTGCATTGGCCATGCCTTCGACGGTGGTGATGTCGCTACCCTCAGCCTGCACCGCGAACATGGTGCAGGACTTCACCGACATGCCGTCGATATCGACGGTGCAGGCACCGCAATGGGTGGTCTCGCAGCCGATATGAGTGCCGGTCATCTCGAGATTTTCGCGGATGAAATGCACCAGCAGCGTGCGCGGCTCGACGAGGCCTTCGACCTCGGCGCCGTTCACCTTCATGGTGACGTGTGTTTTGGCCATCGATCCCTCCCTTACTTCGCCCGGCTAGCTGCGCGCTGAAGCGCCCGCGTCACCATGATGCCGCCGACATGCTTGCGGTATTCGACCGGACCGCGTGCATCGGCGGCCGGCGCCATGATCGCTTCGGCTGCTGCAGCGGCCTTTCTCAGCGTGGCCGCATCGAGGCTGGTGCCGATGACGGCCGTCGCCGCGTCGGTGGCGAGCAGCGGCGTCTCGTGCACGTTGGTCAGCCCGATCGAGCAGGTTGCGACCTTGCCGCCGGCCATGGTGAGGACGACGGCGGCGGCCGCAGTGGCGTAGTCGCCGACCTTGCGCTTGAGCTTTTCGTAGGCGTAACCGTGACCGGCTGCGGGTACGGGCACCGAGACAGCGGTCAGGATCTCACCGGGCTCGAGCGCGGTGAAATAGGCGCCCTGGTAGAAATCGGCGGCGGGAACATCGCGGGCGCCGCCCAAGCCTTCGAGGCGGTAGATCGCCCCCAGCGTCATCATCAGCGCCGGCATGTCGTTGCCGGGATCACCATTGGCGACGTTGCCGCCGATCGTGCCGCGATAGCGCACCTGCGGGTCGGCGATCAGCAGGGCCGCCTCATGCAGGATCGGCATGGACTTGGCGACGTCCTCGGAGGCCAGCAGCTCGTGCTGGGTGGTCATCGCCCCGATGACGAGAGTGTTGCCGTCGTGGCGGATGCCCTTGAGGGCGGCGATGCCGTGCAAATCGACCAGATGCGCGGGGGTGGCGAGCCGAAGCTTCATCATCGGCACCAGGCTGTGCCCGCCGGCCAGCGGCCGTGCCTCCTCGCCGAGGTCGGACAAGAGTTTGACGGCGTCGGCGACACTCGCCGGCCGGTGATAGCTGAATGAGCCCGGGATCATCGTCTCCTCCCACAATCGTCCTTGGCGCGTGACGGCGCGGACGTTGGAGGGGACGGTCTCTCTGGACCGGGCGGGCCGCAATCATTCGGGCACGAAGGCGGGCATTTTGCACGAAATGCGGGTCTGAACGCACGAATTGCGTCAGGGGTGTCGACGAATGGGGCGGCTCTTCACCTCTCCCCGCAAGAGCGGGGCGAGGGAGTGAGAGAGTGGAGTTCCTAAGCCTGCCGACGGTTCGCCAGTCCCAACCGCGCCTTTACCTCGGCGATCTTGGCGCGACTCACCGGCACCCGGTGCGGCGACGGGCCGTCGAGTTCGAGCACCGCGCCATCGCCCTCTTTCCGGACCAGCGCGACATGGGGGATGGCGACGATATGGCTGCGGTGCACCCGCAGGAACAACGAGGGATCGAGCTGCGCTTCCGCTTCCGAGATCGACCAGGGGCACATCCGCTCACGGGTGCCGTCATGGACGCGGGTGTAGTGCGCGTCTGCCCGAACACTGCGGACATTGGCCGTCTCGATGAAGTGTGTCCCGTCGGCGCTCTCGACCGGCAGCCTGGGAACCGGCGCCCGCGGCGGCTGTCCGAGGCCACCGAGCGGCGCCATCGGCCGCGGAGCTGCAGCCGGCGCAGCAATCAGCTCAATGGCGGCCGCCGCGACCGGCGAAGCAACCGGTTCGGCGGCAGTAGAGTTCAAAGTCTGACGCCGTTGATCGGGAACCAGGGACAGCAAGAAGCCGGCTGCGATGACGAAGCACAGCACGGCAACGATGATCGACAGAATTTGCTGCGACGCGGCAAGGCTGCCGCCGGCGTGGTGATGCACCGCGCTCGTCAGCGGCGCGAAATGCATGCCGAGCATCGCGGTGTAATGCATGCCGGAGACGGCGATGCCGAAAACAATCGAGCTGACGATCAGCCGGACGCCCTCCTGCTGCGCCAGAAAGGCGCGCAGGCCGCCATAGGCGGTGACGATCGCCACCACCACCGACAGCGCCACCATGGTCTTGTCGTGCACGATGCCGAACGGCCCGGCCAGTCCATGGATGCCGACATAATGCATGCTGGCGATACCGACGCCGAGCAGGACCGCCGACGAGGCTACCCGCTTCAACGTGGGCTCACCGATCGAGACAAAGAAGAGAGAGATGCCGACCACCAATGCGCAGATCAGGAACGAGCTGATGGTGGGAAGCACCAGATAGACCGTGTCAGGCGGCAGCGGCGCGGCCAGCATGCCGACGAAATGCATGGTCCAGATGCCGACGGCCAAAAATGCCGCCGCCCCCGCGAGCAAAATGCGGTTACTGACACCGGGCGTGTTGCGGATGCGAGCAGCAAGCGCAAAGCCGGTATAGCCACCCAGACTCGCGATCGCCACAGAGAGCGCAACGAGATAGGGATCGTGTCCTTCGAACATGATCTTGTCGACCGCCCCGTCTCCACGGCACGGCCTCCTCCCGCCGCCGACTTTACAGGGACGGCGGCGGGATTGACAATCAGCGGCGTGTGAAGCCGGTGGCTTGGCGCGCTGCAAGACCCTCATGGTGAGCAGGCGCGCAGCGCCGCCTCGAACCGTGCAGGCCAAGACGCAACATCCGGGCCTTCATCCTTCGAGACGCTTGCTTCGCAAGCTCCTCAGGATGAGGAGCGAGAGCCTTGTCGCTCCGTCACACGATCCCCGCCGCAACCTGGCCGCGCAGGCGCTCCAGGCCGTGCAACGTCTCCGCACAAGCAGTCGCGACCTCGACGCCCTTGATGGCAAAATGCCTGCGGAAGAAGTCGTAGTGCACCTCGGTCTCGTGGAATTGCTGCGGCGTCAGCACGGCCGAGAACACCGGCACCTCGGTGCGCAGCTGCACGTCCATCAGCGCCTTGATCACGGTGTCGGCGACGAACTCGTGCCGATAGATGCCGCCGTCGACGACGAGGCCGGCGGCAACGATGGCGGTGTAGCGCCGGGTCTTGGCGAGCACTTGTGCGTGCAGCGGGATCTCGAACGAGCCCGGCACCTCGAACACGTCGACATGGGTGAGGTGGCGCGCCTCGGCCTCCTTCATGAAGGCGATGCGGGCCTCCTCGACCACGTCGCGGTGCCAGCAGGCCTGCACGAACGCCACCCGCTGCGGTTTGGCGAAGCGCGGATGCTCCGGCACCGGATCTCGTGGAACCGGCGGTTGGGTAACTTCGGAAGTTTCGGCTTGGGGATCTTGCAACATCTGATTCATGGCTTTCCTCGGTTTAAGGACCAGAATCAGGGCACACGGAACGACAAACAGCCGCATCCACGCGATGCGTCTGCCACCGACCGTTCTCTTTCATCCGGACTTTAACCGTCGGCTTCGGAGTTGCACCGAATCTGCTGACCCTTCCCTTCGGACAAGACCTTTTCAGGAAAGTCCTTGGGGGAAGGCGCTCGCGGGCTTGGGCCTTTCGGCCCTTACCGCCGGTGGGGACTTTCACCCCGCCCTGAGAACATCGGCCGTCCGGAATGAACGGCCTGACCGGAAATATGACGCCGGCCGGCGGCCGCAGCAAGCGTGTTCCGCATGGGGAATGCGCATGGTCCCATGCCGCCGCGGCGGGAGCGGCCTCACGGGGCGGAATTAACGATTGGGGTCCGTTGGCTCGAGTCCGATTCCGATTTGTTCTCCTCCATCCGGATCGGGACTCCCGCGTTAAGAATTGTGGCGGAGATGAGCTGTGGACGAACGAGTCCTGGGTTGTGGACGGACTCGGGACCCCGTTGCGCAGATTCCGCAAATCACATCACTTGATCCGCGACAGGCCCGCGCTGATCCGAGGGATCGCAAGAGCGACATTGAGGGAGCGTGCCGGGCCGACCGCGTGCGTATCAACGACAACAAGAAGGCAAGAGGTCGAGACGGCATGTCCCTGCTCGAAGGCAACATTGATTCCAAAAGCCATCCGCTCGCGGTGGTCGAGGATATCGCTGCCAACAACAACTGGCCGTTCGAACGCTCCGGCGAAGACGAGCTCACGATCGTCTCGAAGGGACAGTGGACCGATTACCAGATCTCCTTCACCTGGATGGGCGAGATCGAGGCGCTGCATCTGGCCTGCGCGTTCGACATGAAGATTCCGCTCGCGCGGCGGAGCGAAGTGCAGCGGCTCGTCGCCGCCGTCAACGAGCAATTGTGGGTCGGCCATTTCGATCTGTGGACCAACACCGGCATGGTCATGCACCGCCAGGCGCTGGTGCTGCCGGGCGGCCTCACCGCCTCGCCCGCGCAATGCGAGGCCATGCTCGCCGGCGCCATCCACGCCTGCGAGCGCTACTTTCCGGCGTTCCAGTTCGTGGTGTGGGCCGGCAAGACCACGACCGAGGCGATGGACGCAGCGATGTTCGACACGGTGGGCGAGGCGTAGGGCTTCTCGTGACGCAAGGGAGCCGCCGCTCCCTCCCCACCGTCGTCCCGGCGCAGGCCGGGACCCATACCGCGTGATATCGCTTAGGGCACGCGGCTTGTTGCTCTGCTCTCCATCCACTAGAACCAGTCGTGGTTATGGGTCCCGGCCTTCGCCGGGACGACACTGAATTTGTGGTGACCACAGTGGCAAACAACACCCTTCAAAACATCACCGGCACCATCCTGCTCGCCGGCGCCGGCAAGATGGGCGGCGCGATGCTGACCGGATGGCTTTCGGGCGGGCTCGATCCGCGCCGCGTCGCGGTGGTCGACCCGTTCATCTCGCCGGAGATCACAGCGCTTGCCGCCAAGGGCGTTGCGCTCAATCCCGATGTGAAGGCGGCAGGCACGGTCGAAACCCTGGTCGTCGCGGTGAAGCCGCAGATGTTCCGCGAGGCCGGCGCCAAATTGAAAGCGTTCGTCTCCGACAAGACCTCGGTGGTCTCGATCATGGCGGGAACCACGATCGCCTCGCTCGAGGAGGTCTGCGGCGGCGCCGTGGTGCGCGCGATGCCGAACACGCCGGCTGCGATCGGCCGCGGCATCACCGTCGCCGTTGCGGCGAAGAGTGTCAGCGTCGCGCAACGCGCGGTGGCCGATGCGCTGCTGCGCGCCACCGGCTCGGTCGAATGGGTCGAGGACGAAGGCCTGATGGACGCGGTGACCGCCGTCTCCGGCTCGGGCCCGGCCTATGTGTTCCTGCTCGCCGAGGAGCTCGCGCGGGCCGGCGTGGAAGCGGGATTGCCCGAGGCGCTCGCGACCAAGCTTGCGCGCGAGACCGTCGCCGGCTCCGGCGAGCTGCTGCACCAGTCGGAGCTCCCCTCGGCCACGCTGCGCCAGAACGTCACCTCGCCCGGCGGCACCACGGCCGCAGCCCTCGGCGTGCTGATGGGCGAGCCGGGCCTACGCGAGTTGATGATCCGCGCCATCGCGGCCGCGACGAAGCGGTCGAAGGAACTGGCGAAGTAGGACGGTGTCGTAGGGTGGGCAAAGGCGCAAAGCGCCGTGCCCACCATCTCTCCTAAACCGCGATGAAGTTGGTGGGCACGCTTCGCTTTGCCCACCCTACGGCACCGCGTCCGCGGCTACGCCCCCAGCCGCTTGTTGAACGTCTCGACATTGACGAGCCCGCGCGCGTGGCGGCCCTCACCGAGCCTGCGTGGGCCCTCGAACGCCTCGACCTCGAAGCGGATGACGCGGCGCTCGACCGCGACCACTTTCGCGGTGGTCCGCACCGTCGCGCCGACCAGGGCGGCTGCGAGATGGCGGATGTCGACCTCGGTGCCGACCGTGACCCAGCCCGGCTGAAGCGCGCTGCGGATCGCATCGCCCGCCGTCATCTCCATCTCCAGGATCATCATCGGCGTTGCATACACAAAGGGCATGCCGGGCACGAAATGCCCGACCGTGCGCTCGGCCGGCACCACCAGCGTGCGCTCGGCGCTCATGCCGATTTTGATGAAATCGCGTGCGTCCATGGTGCTGACCTCGTCGTCTTGGACAAGCGAGCAAAGCGAGCGCCGATCCAGGACCCATTACCCCGACTGCATATCGTTGGCGCGGTCCAAACCACGACCTGCCGCAACAACTGCCGCTTGGGGTAATGGGTCCTGGCTTTCGCCAGGACGACAGTTGTGTTTGCCGCTACAGCGCTGGCTACTTCTTCGCCGCTGCTGCGCGCTCCACGAAGGTCTTGCCGCCCTTCATCTTGTGGCGGAGCGGGGCTTCGTTGATCTGGATGACGACGGCATCGGCGTCGACGCCGAGGTTCTTCACCAGCGCCTGGGTGATGTCGCGCATCATGCCGGCCTTCTGCTCGTCGGTGCGGCCCTCGGCCATGCTGACGGTGATCTCAGGCATCGTTGTCTCCCTGCTGCTTTCGCGATGACCGGGCACACCCCGGTCATTCATGACGTGCGCATCAAACAGGACGTGGATGCCCGGGACAAGCCCGGGCATGAGGCTGCTTGCGAATGGCTAGCCCCAGCTCACGTCATGGCGCGCCAGCACCTCGCGCACTTTTGCGACGAGGTCCGCTTCGCCGCACGAGAACTGCGCCGGGCGGGTCTCGCGCCATTCCTGGTTGGAGGCGATCGCCGCGGCTGCCTTCGCGCCCTCGATCAGATCCTTGATCTGCACCTCGCCGCGAACCTTCTCGTCCGAACCCTGGATGATGACGCAGGGACTGTTGCGGCGGTCGGCATATTTGAGCTGGTTGCCCATGTTCTTGGGATTGCCGAGATAGAGCTCGGCGCGGATGCCGGCGGTGCGCAAGGACGCCACCATCTTCTGATAGTCGGCGACGCGGTCGCGATCGAACACCGTGACGACAACGGGCCCGAACTCGGGCCGCGTGTCGAGCTTGCCGAGCAGCGTCAGCGCCGCCTGCAGCCGCGAGACGCCGATCGAGAAACCGGTCGCCGGCACCGGCTCGCCGCGGAAGCGCGAGACGAGGCCGTCGTAGCGGCCGCCGCCGCCGACCGAGCCGAAGCGCACCGGGCGGCCCTTCTCGTCCTTGGTGTCCAGCAGCAGTTCGACCTCGTAGACGGGGCCGGTGTAATATTCGAGACCGCGCACCACGGACGGATCGATCTTGATGCGATCCGGACCGTAGCCCGACGCCGTGACCAGTTTTGCAATCTCTTCCAGCTCGCTGACGCCGGCCTGACCGACTGCGCTCTTGGCGAGATAGGTTTCCGCCGCGGCAACCGCCTCTTTCCAATCGTCGCGCGGCTTGGTGATGGCGAGAACAACGTCGGCTTCAGCTTCGCTGAGGTTGGCGCCCTTGGTGAAGTCGCCCTTGCCTTCCTCGCCGCCATCCCATCGTCCGGGACCAAGCAGCTTGCGCACTTCGTCAGCGGAGAACTTGTCGAGCTTGTCGATGGCGCGCAGCACGGTCAGCCTGCGGCCTGCGTTCTCGTCGCCGGCGAGCCCGATGGCCTCCAGAACGCCGTCGAGCACCTTGCGGTTGTTGACCTTCACGACATAGGAGCCGCGCGCAATGCCGAGCGCTTCCATCGTGTCCGCCGCCATCATGCAGATCTCGGCATCCGCCGCCGGCGTCGCCGAGCCGACCGTGTCGGCATCGAACTGCATGAACTGGCGGAAGCGGCCGGGGCCGGGCTTCTCGTTGCGGAACACGTAGCCGGCGCGGTAGCTGCGGTACGGCTTTGGCAGCGTGTCGAAATTCTCGGCGACGTAACGGGCGAGCGGCGCGGTCAGATCGTAGCGCAGGCTGATCCACTGCTCGTCATCGTCCTGGAACGAGAACACGCCCTCGTTCGGACGATCCTGGTCGGGCAGGAATTTGCCGAGCGCATCGGTGAATTCCATCGCCGGCGTCTCCACCGGCTCGAAACCGTAGAGCTCGTAGACGGCGCGGATCTTCTCGACCATCTCGCGCGTCGCCCGGATCGCGGCGGGATCGCGATCCTCGAGCCCGCGCGGCAGGCGCGCCTTCAGTTTCTCGGGTTTTTTGGGTTTGTCGGCCATGCGCGGCATTTACCAGCCGACGCGCGGGGCGGCAACCGCTGTAGCATCGCGGAAGCGCTAAGCTGGCCGTCATTCCGGGGCGATGCGCAGCATCGAACCCGGAATCTCGAGATTCCCCGGTGCGCAATTGCGCACCTGAGGTCTGGTCCTTCGGACCATCCCGGAATGACAATCCCCCGCCCTACGGCCGCTCCATCCGGGCCCGGAGGGCATCGGCATCCGCCTTCGGCAGCGACTTCAGCGTCGGCTTGATGGTTTCGCCGCCGACGATCTTGCCGTTGCGCATGAACATCCAGTCCGAGATGTCGGCTTCGGTGAACTTCACCTGGTCGCCTGCCCGCTTGCCCGGCAGATCGCGCGGCTCGTTGGCGAACAACCCGGAATAGCTCCCGTCGGGCTGCTTCTTGACCTCGCCGATCCAGATGTGCTCGCCGCCCTTGCGGGTCGAGAAGCGCACCTTCAGGGCGTGCCCGGTCTCCGACGGTTTTGCCGCGTCATAGGAGGCCCAGAAGGTCGGCAGCGTGCCGCGGGCACGGGCGATCGCGGCGTTCATCTCGGGGTCGGAGGTGCGCACGTCGACGATCGGCGAGCGGTCTTGCGCGGCCACCTCGTGCGTGGGGCCGATGGTCAGGATGCCGAAAACGGAGACGCCGGTGATGGCGGCGAGAACCACCCATTTCATGGGCTGGGAGAGTTTGGATGCCATGTTCGCGATTCCAGGATGCTTGTTGTGTCCTGGTTTTGTCGCGTGTCGGCAGCAGCACGTTCATAGCGCGATAAGCCACAAACGTTGCGCGTTTTATCCTCCCCTGGAGGGGGAGGGTCGGCTCGCATCTGAGCGTAGCGAAGATGAGAGACGGGGTGGGGTGACGGTCTCTCCACTCTGCGCACCGCCCGTGTGGAGAAATCACCCCACCCCGCTCGCGCTACGCGCGATCGACCCTCCCCCTCCAGGGGAGGGTGAAGAGATCAAAGCACCTTGCGGATCCAGTTGTGCGGATCGTTGGTGCGGCCGTACTGGATGTCGACGAGCTGCTTGCGCAGGCCCATCGCGACGGGGCCGGCGGCGCCGCCCGAGATCTCGAAATCGCCGCTCACCGAGCGCACCTTGCCGATCGGCGAGATCACGGCGGCGGTGCCGCAGGCGAAGGCTTCCTGGAGCCGGCCCGAGGCCGCATCCTTGCGCCACTGGTCGAGCGAATACGGCTCCTCGCGCACAGTCTTGCCGGCATCGCGGGCGAGCGCGATGATGGAGTCGCGGGTGATGCCGGGCAGAATCGTGCCGAGCGGCGGCGTCGAGAGCGAGCCGTCGTCGAACACGAAGAAGACATTCATGCCGCCGAGCTCCTCGATGTAACGGCGCTCGACCGCATCGAGGAAGACGACCTGATCGCAGCCGTGCTGAATCGCTTCGGCCTGCGCGCGGAGGCTCGCAGCATAATTGCCGCCGCATTTGACCGCGCCGGTGCCGCCGATCGCGGCGCGCGTGTAGTTCTCGGAGACCCAGATCGAGACCGGCGCAGGCCCGCCCTTGAAGTAGGAGCCCACCGGGGAAGCGATCACCGCAAAGATGTATTCGGACGACGGCTTGACGCCGAGGAAGGTCTCGCTCGCGATCATGAAGGGGCGCAAGTAAAGGCTGCCCTCGCCGCCCGGCATCCAGGCGCGATCGATGCGCACGACCTGCTCGACCGCCTCGATGAAGACGTCTTCGGGCAATTGCGCCATCGCCATGCGGTCGGCGGAATTCTTGAAGCGCCGCGCATTGGCGTCGGGTCGGAACAGGTTCACGCCGCCGTCGTCGCGCTTGTAGGCCTTGAGGCCTTCAAAAATCTCCTGTGCATAGTGCAGGACGGCGCCGGCCGGATCGAGCTGGAAGTTGGCGCGCGCCTCGACGCGTGCCTCGTACCAGCCGCCCTTGGCCTGGTTGTAGCGAACGATCGCCATGTGGTCGGTGAAGACCCGCCCGAAACCGGGGTCCACCAGCTTGGCGACACGGTCCTTCTCTGGAGTCGGATTGGATGCGGGCTGGATATCGAATTTCATGCTCATGTCCTTGCCTCCCGCTGCCGGTAGCGGCGCTGTTTCTCGCGCCCGCCTGCCCGCTTCGGGCCCGACTGGCTTGGTTGGGTTTCTCGCCGGACCGCCGCCAGCCATGTTACGGCCGGTTTCCGTGGCCAGCATGTCGCTGAGGACATGCTTTTGCGGAAGGCGGAAGTCCAGTATGTTTTGCCGAAATGCCGCTCGACAATCGCACGGTAGATCTGCTTCGGCCGTCGCCGCCTGTCCGGCTCTCTCCGGCCGTCCTGCTACGATGCCACCCGTCGCGAAACGATCTAAAATTTCGTGCGGATCGATCGTTTTGTAACATTGAACCCAAGATACGTCAATATGCCTGACATAAATTTCGCGACTTCCCCTCAAGACGCTGCCGTGCCCCGGCCGGCCGCAGGCGATGGAGGCAATTTGCGCTGGGATATCATCGAGCTGCTGTTCTTCGCCTATCGCGATTTCGTCGGCGATCCCGATCAGGAGCTGGAGGCGTTCGGCTTCGGCCGGGCCCATCACCGCGTCATGCACTTCGTCTACCGCTATCCCGGGCTGAAGGTCGCCGACCTGCTCGACGTCCTGCGCATCACAAAACAGTCGCTCGGCCGGGTGCTCAAGCAGCTCCTGGACGAGGGCTACATCGTGCAGAAGACCGGCGACAATGATCGTCGCCAGCGCCTGCTCTACGCGACGCCGAAGGGCGAGGCGCTGGTGCAGAAGCTCGCCGGGCTCCAGACCACGCGGATCACCAAGGCACTCGCCGAGATGGGTCCGCAGGACGCCGAGACGGTCAAGCGCTTCCTGCGCGCGATGATCGACCGCGACGATCCGGACAAGGTGCTCGAGACGATCTTCGCCTCGGTCAATCAAGAATCGAAGGAGTGACCGTGCCGCTCGCAGCCACGCTCGCGCGTCCACCGGTGCAACCGGCCGACGACGCCCCGCATCTGCTGCTGGTCGACGACGACCGCCGCATCCGCGATCTGCTCTCGCGCTTTCTCGCCAGCGAGGGCTATCGCGTCACAACCGCCGCGAGCGCGGGCGATGCGCGCTCGAAGCTGCTGGGGCTGCATTTCGATCTCTTGATCCTCGACGTGATGATGCCCGGCGAGACCGGCTTCGACCTTGCCCGCTTCATCCGGACCTCCTCCTCGGTGCCGATCGTGATGCTGACGGCGCGCCACGAGGCCGAAGCCCGCATCGAGGGCCTGCAGATCGGCGCCGACGATTACGTCGCAAAGCCGTTCGAGCCGCGCGAGCTTGCGCTCCGCATCAACAACATCCTCAAGCGCGCCGCGCCGCCGCCGCAGGTGACGACCGTCGAGAAGATCGCGTTCGGTCCCTACGTCTACCATCTCGACCGCGGTGAATTGCGCCAGGGCGAGGAGGTCATCCACCTCACCGATCGCGAGCGGGAGATGCTGCGCATTCTCTCGGAAACCCCGGGCGAGACCGTGCCGCGCAGCGCGCTGACCGGCAATGGCAGCGTCAACGAGCGTGCCGTTGACGTGCAGATCAACCGCCTCCGGCGCAAGATCGAGACCGATCCTGCGAATCCGCTGTTCCTGCAGGCGGTGCGCGGCATCGGCTACCGGCTGGTGGCCTCGCCATAACTCAGTGAAGCACGCTAGATGAGCACGATCGATACCGGCCTGACGCTTCTGAAGAGCGCCGCCGGCCGCGTTTCGGCCGCCAATGGCTGGATGGGCAATGCGTTCAAGGGCTGGATGCCGACCGGCCTCTATGCCCGCGCGCTGCTCATCATGATCGTGCCGATGGTGATCCTGCAGTCGGTCGTCGCCTTCGTGTTCATGGAGCGGCACTGGAACACGGTGACGCGCCGCCTGTCGGCCGCCGTCGTGCAGGACATCGCCGCGCTCATCGACGTCTACAAGGGCTATCCGCAGGACCGGGATCGCGACCAGATCCGCCGCATCGCGCAGCAGCGCCTCGGCCTCGTCGTCGACTTCCTGCCCGCCGGCGACATGCCGCCGCCGGGGCCGAAGCCGTTCTTCTCGCTGCTCGACCAGACGCTGTCGGTGCAGCTCGGCCGCCAGATCGGCCGCTCGTTCTGGATCGACACGGTCGGCCGCTCCAACCTCGTCGAGATCCGCATCCAGCTCGACGATGCCGTGATGCGCGTGTTCGCGCAGCGCAGCGCCGCCTATGCCTCGAACTCGGAGATCTTCCTATTCTGGATGGTCGGCACGTCCTCGATCCTCCTGATCGTCGCGGTGCTGTTCCTGCGGAACCAGATCAAGCCGATCCTGCGGCTCGCGGATGCCGCCGAGAGTTTCGGCAAGGGCCGCGAGGCGCCGAACTTCCGGCCGCGCGGCGCGCGCGAGGTACGGCGCGCGGCGGTCGCCTTCCTCGAGATGAAGTCGCGCATCGAGCGCACGATGGAGCAGCGCACCGCGATGCTCGCCGGCGTCAGCCACGATCTGCGCACCATCCTGACCCGCTTCAAGCTCGAGCTGGCGCTGATCGGCGACAGCCCCGAGCTCGAAGGCATGCGCAAGGACGTCGACGAGATGTCAATGATGCTGGAGGACTACCTCGCTTTTGCCCGCGGCGATTCCGGCGAGCAGTCGCAGCCGACCGACATGGCGCAGGCGCTCGAGGAGCTGCGCAGCGATGCCGAGCGCCACGGCCACACCGCGACCGTGGCGTTCAACGGCCTGCCCGTGGTGACGGTGAAACCGGCCTCGTTCAAGCGCTGCCTCGCCAACCTCGTCACCAACGCGGCGCGCTACGGGAAGAGCATCGCCATCACCGGCCAGCGCGATCACCGTTATTTGACCGTCACGGTCGACGACGACGGTCCGGGTATCCCGGCGCATTTGCGCGAAGAGGTGTTCAAGCCGTTCCTGCGGCTGGACAACGCCCGCAACCAGGACGAAGGCGGCACCGGCCTTGGCCTCGCCATCGCCCGCGACATCGCCCGCTCCCATGGCGGCGACATCACGCTGGGTGACAGCCCGATGGGGGGATTGCGGGCGAGCGTGCGGATACCGGTGTAGGCGCCGTACTTCACCTCTCCCCGTAAGAACGGGGCGAGGGAGCGCACCGACTGCGCGGCGACCGCACCTACTTCGGCAGCAGGCTCTTCAGCTTGTCCATGTCGCGCACGTTCATCTTGAAGCCGCCGGGCATGACGATGTCGCCGGGCTTCTGGTCGGGCTTGCAGGCCCCGAGCCACTTCGCTTCGAGCTGCACCGTCGTATCGCGCCCCGCAGCGCCGGCGACGCCGCCTTGCGCATGCGAGGTGGTCTTCACCGTGTAGGCCGAGTTGAAGTCGCCCGTGATCTCGGCATGCGAGGTCGTGCTGACGCCGGCGACGCTGCACTCGGAATCGCTGACATAGCCGGTCGCGGTCTTCTTGATCTCCTGCTTGGCGCAGATCTGCTTGGCCATCGGGGAGACGTTGTTGCTCATCTCCTTGTCGACGGTCTCGTCGGTGCAGTGCTGCATGGTCATCTCGGGCATCGCCGAGCCGGTCCTGACCATCTTCATTTCCCAGAGGCCGGCCTTGCGCACCGGCAGGTCGTCGGCAGAGGCGCCGGCTGCCGACAACACAACGCAAAGGGCCGAGCCGAGCAAAGCGAGTTTGCGCGTCATGAGGGAAGCTCCCGGCAAAGAGATTGCGACGTTACGACGCCTCAGTAGAGCGTGCGGATCGGCCGGTCGGCGGCGCCATAGGGCACCCAGCGGCAGGAGAACGAGATGTATCCACCCTCATAGGCCTGCACGCCCAGGAATTTGACGACCTTGCCGTAGCGCGCGCAATGATCGACCGCGACCTGCCGCGCATCGACCTGGTTCGCCATCGAATAGGCGATGATACCGCCGGTGTCGTTACCCTTGAACGGAGGCACCGGAAGGATATCGGCGCGCGCCGACTGGCTCGCCATCATACCCAGGGCAAGAAGGCCCGCGGCCGCAATGATTCGCATTCCCGTCACTCCAATTGGCTGGCACTAGTTTACGGTGCCGGGGCCAAAGTGAAAAGAACCGAGGCCGGCCGGCCGCGCCGTTCTGGTCAACTCCTGGCGAAGTGTTGCCGCGCTGCACTTGACCTCTTCCGGCCTTCGCGGCACCGTTCGAGCTTCGAAGACCCAGCTGTCCGGATTGCCCATGCGCGCCCCCTCCCTGAAATCGCTCCGCTTCGCCGCCATGCTCGGCCTCATGTTCGGGGCGCTGTCGCT
Source organism: Bradyrhizobium liaoningense (assembly GCF_018130825.1). Taxonomy (GTDB): domain Bacteria; phylum Pseudomonadota; class Alphaproteobacteria; order Rhizobiales; family Xanthobacteraceae; genus Bradyrhizobium; species Bradyrhizobium liaoningense_B. The sequence continues at coordinate 222,216 of NZ_JAFCJS010000004.1, forward strand.
CGGCGAGGCCCGGGCCGCCAATCCGCTGGAGCTGAACTTCTGGCTGAGCGGGCCGCGCTATGACGGCGCCGTCGCCGATTGCGACAGGGCGCTGCCGACGATCGCCACCCAGTTCTGGGAGAAGGAAAGCTCGTTCTGGAATTCCTCGTTGAAGATCACGGGCTTCTCGGCCGTTCGCGAGGTCGCCTTCCGGCCCTGGCAGTCCGACAACATCCCGCGCCGCTACTGCACCGGCGAGGCCATGCTCACTGACGGCAAGGTGCGCAAGGTGCATTTCTCGATCATCGAGGATGGCGGCTTTGCCGGTTACGGCAACGGCGTCGAATGGTGCGTGGTCGGGCTCGATCGCAACTGGGCCTACAACCCGGCCTGCCGCGCCGCGAGGCAGTAATTCGAACGCCCTGATTCGGCCCGATCAAGCGGCCGAACGAGCGGCGCACGAAGTTTGTTCTTGAAATGTTCTCATCGCCTGCTAGGCTCGATTGCACAGTCTAGTTGAGGGGCGTCGCCATGTTTCATTCCAGATTGCGTTCGTTCTCCCGTCTTGTGATCTCACTCACCCTTGCCGCCGGGCTGGTTTCGCTCGCCGGCGGCGCGAAAGCCCAGGACAGGCGGCAGAACGCGCCCGGCGAATTCGATTTCTATGTGCTGTCGCTGTCATGGTCGCCGTCGTTCTGCGAGGAAGCGGCCGAGCGTGGCGGCCGCTCCCAGATTCAGTGCAGCGGCCGGCCCTACGCCTTCGTGGTGCACGGGCTGTGGCCGCAATATGAGAACGGCTTTCCGGAATATTGCCAGCGGCCGGCGCCGCGGCTGAGCCGCAGCATCGTTTCCTCCATGCTCGACCTGATGCCGGCGCCGGGCCTGATCTTCAACGAGTGGGACAAGCACGGCACCTGCTCGGGTCTCGCCGACCGCGGCTATTTCGAGACGATCCGCAAGGCGCGCGCCGCGATCAAGATTCCGGCCGAGTTTCTCGATCTGTCGCAGGCCAAGACCGTCGCGCCCGGTGACGTCGAGGAGGCCTTCATCAAGGCCAATCCGGGCCTCAGCAGCGCCGCCGTCTCGGTCACCTGCAACCGGACGCGATTGTCCGAGGTCCGGATCTGCCTCAGCAAGGACCTGCAATTCCGCGCCTGCGAGGAGATCGACCGCCGCGCCTGCCGCCGCGACCAGGTGACGATGCCGCCGATCAGGGGTGGATAGAGTTCGTCATTCCGGTTCGCGCGGAAGCGCGAACCCGGAAATCCATCTCGCCACAAACAATGCTGACAGATGGATTTTAGGCTCGGTGCTGCGCACCGCCCCGAAATGACGGGAGTTACTTTCATCGCGCGATGTCGTAACTCTCCGCCATGAACTACCGACACGCCTTCCACGCCGGCAACTTCGCCGATGTCATCAAGCACATCGTGCTGGCGCGCATCATCACCTATCTGCAGGACAAGCCGGCCGCGTTCCGCGTCATCGACACCCATGCCGGGGCCGGCCTCTACGATCTCGAAAGCGACGAGGCGCGCCGCGGCGGCGAGTGGCTGACCGGCATCGCGCGGCTGATGCAGGCGCGCCTGTCGAACGAGACCATTGCACTGACCAAGCCCTATCTCGACATCGTCCGCGCCTTCAATCCGAAGGGCGAGCTCAAGGTCTATCCGGGCTCGCCGCTGATCGCGCGCGGCCTGCTGCGGCCGCAGGACCGTCTCGTCGCCTGCGAGCTCGAGCCCAAGGCGCGCAAGGCGCTGATCGATGTGCTGCGCCGCGACGAGCAGGCTCGCGTGGTCGATCTCGACGGCTGGGTGGCACTGCCGGCCTTCGTGCCGCCGAAAGAGCGCCGTGGTCTCGTGCTGATCGATCCGCCGTTCGAGGCAAAGAACGAGTTCGAACGGCTGGGCGAAGCCTTCTCGGCAGCCTTCGCGAAATGGCCGACCGGTATCTATGTAATCTGGTATCCCGCAAAGAACCGCCGTGCCACCGACACACTGGCGCAATCAGTGGCGCGGCTCGCAGCCGCAGCAAAACCACCGGGCAAATGCCTGCGTCTCGAATTCAGCGCCGCACCGCAACTCGACGGCGCCCCCCTCACCTCCACCGGGCTCTTGATCGTCAATCCGCCCTACACGCTGCACGGCGAGCTCAAAACCATCCTGCCCGAGCTGGAGATGCCGCTCGGCCAGGGCGGCGCTGCCAGATTCCGATTAGAGGTACCCAAGACGTAACACTCCGTAGAGGTACCCACGACGTAACACTCCGGCATTCTTGGGAAAAATATGCAGTAGCGGTAGTCAATCCGCAACGAACCGTATTATGCTGTTTGCGTGACTGGCTTTACGTTCCGCTTCCGCGAATGGTTGCGGCGGAGTGAAGGCCCTAAGAAAGATCCGATCGGGCCGATAAGGCTCGCTCAAGGATGGCCAGCTCCCGGGCTCCGTATTGCCCGGTCATGTCGTGACGTGCGTCTGCGTCGCGACGGAGGAGCAATGAGGGGGAGTTTCCCGATGGCCATGACGGGAACGGTCAAGTTCTTCAACGGCGAGCGCGGCTACGGCTTCATCAAGCCCGACGACGGCGGTCGCGATGTCTTCGTTCACATCACCGCTGTTGAGCGGGCGGGATTGAAGGACCTTGCCGAAGGACAGCGTATTACTTTCGAAGTCGAACCGGACAAGAAGGGGAAGGGACCGAAGGCGGTCAACCTGGTCATCCTTTCCTAGCGTGCCCTGAAAAAAATCCCGGCCGCGAGCGGCCGGGAGGCTGTGGTCCGGTATTTTCTTCTTCAGCTATCAGAAGTGATAGTTCACGCCTGCGCGCACAACGCTGGCGCTGTAGCCGTTCGACACGCCGGTGATTGCGAACTGGCTCGTCGACAGGTCGATATAGAGATATTCGAGCTTGGCACTCCAGTTCGGAGCGAGGCCCACTTCCGCACCAGCACCGATGGTCCAGCCGGCGGTGGTGTGCGACTCGGTCCAGCCGAAGGTCTGCGCGCGCAGCTCGCCGAAAGCGAGGCCGGCGGTGCCGTAGAACAGCACGTTGCTGAAGGCATAGCCGGCGCGGCCGCGCAGCGTGCCGAACCACGGATTGGAAAACTTCCACGGCGCGAAGGTGTCGTCGGCGCCGGCGGCCTGGATGTCGCCCTCGACGCCGAACACCCACGGGCCGTTCTGGAAATTGTAGCCGGCCTGGATGCCGCCGACGAAGCCGGACGGCTTCGATGGGTTGTTGTCGACCGACCCCCATTCGTAGCCGATGTTGCCGCCGAGATATGGACCCGCCCAGCTATATGCATTGAGCGGCTGGTTGACGGTATAGGGCGCTCGCTGCCCGTAATTGAGATCGGCGGCCTCTGCCGAAGCTGTCCAGCCGGCAACCAACGCGGCCGCGCCCACAACGAGCCTCTTCATCACTTAACTCCAACGCAACTGCCGCCCCGCGAACGCCCGCGCCGCCGCGCGAGGCGAAACCGCGTGGTTACGGAACCAAGAACCTTTCGCGTAGGATTTATCGAGAGTTTTAAGTTAAAGGCCTGTTAAGCCGGGTTACCGCGCTCTTAACAGGCTTAAGCAAGCGTTACCGGGAACCGCGCCGCCATCCTGTGCGTGCCGCACGGCCGGAACTTCAAATCGGTCCCCCCAGCGCCTAAATTCGCATCATGGTTCACGATTCCACCGACAATCCGGACGACCGCGCGCGCAAATCGCCGCAAGCCGCTGCGAACGACGTGCCGCCCGGGGGGCTGGCCGCGCCCGACGTCGATCCCGCCACCACGGGCGGCGACGACGAGGACGATGCGCTGCTGCCCGATATCCTCGAAGAGAGCGGCGCGGTCGGCGACGAGCCGTTGGCGACCGGCCACGAAGCGATCGAGCGCGCGGTCCGGCTCGCCCCGACCTCGCCCGGCGTCTACCGCATGCTCAACGCCAATGCCGACGTGCTCTATGTTGGCAAGGCCAAGAACGTCAAAAAGCGCCTGTCCAACTACGCGCGCCAGAGCGCGCCGCAGCCGGCGCGCATCCTGCGCATGATCGCAGCCACCGTGACGGTGGAGATCGTCTCGACCAACACCGAGACCGAGGCGCTGCTGCTCGAAGCCAACCTGATCAAGCAGCTGCGGCCGCGCTTCAACGTGCAACTGCGCGACGACAAGTCGTTTCCCTATATCCTGATCACCGGCGATCATTGGGCGCCGCAGATCCTGAAACATCGCGGCGCGCAGACGCGGCCCGGGCGCTATTTCGGCCCGTTCGCCTCCGCCGGAGCGGTCAACCGCACCATCACGGCGCTGCAGCGCGCGTTCCTGATCCGCTCCTGCACCGATTCCTTCTTCGAGAGCCGCACCCGGCCCTGCCTGCTCTATCAGATCCGCCGCTGCGCCGGCCCCTGCACCCGCGAGATCGATTTCGGCGGCTATTCGACGCTGGTGCGCGAGGCGAGCGATTTCCTCTCCGGCAAGAGCCACGCGGTGAAGCAGGAGCTCGCCGGCGAGATGGAGAAGGCCTCGAGCGAACTCGAGTTCGAGCGCGCCGCGCTTTACCGCGACCGCCTCGCCGCGCTGTCGGCAATCCAGTCGCAGCAGGGCATCAATCCGCGCACGGTGGAGGAAGCCGACGTGTTCGCCATCCACCAGGAGGGCGGCTTCTCCTGCGTCGAAGTGTTCTTCTTCCGCACCGGCCAGAACTGGGGCAACCGCGCCTATTTCCCGCGCGCGGAGAAGACCTTCACGCCGGAGGAAGTGCTCGGCTCGTTCCTCGCCCAGTTCTACGACGACAAGCCGCCACCGAAGAACATCCTGCTCTCGCACGAGATCGAGGAGAGCGAGCTGCTCGCCAACGCGCTCTCGATCAAGGCCGGCCACAAGGTCGAGGTCACCGCGCCCAAGCGCGGCGAGAAGAAGGAGCTCGTCGCCCACGCGCTGACCAATGCGCGCGAGGCGCTCGGCCGCAAGCTCGCGGACACCGCGACCCAGAGCCGCCTGCTCGACGCCATGGCCGCGACGCTCAGCCTGCCGCATGCGCCCAAGCGCATCGAGGTCTACGACAACAGCCACATCCAGGGCACCAATGCGGTCGGCGCTATGATCGTCGCCGGCCCCGACGGCTTCGTGAAGAACCAGTACCGCAAGTTCAACATCAAGTCGGAAGGGATCACGCCGGGCGACGACTTCGCCATGATGCGCGAGGTGCTGGAGCGCCGCTTCAAGCGCCTGATCAATCCGCCCGAGGAGGGCGCCAAGGTCAAGGATGATGACTTCCCGCAATGGCCCGACCTCGTGATCATCGACGGCGGCCGCGGCCAGCTCAATGCGGTGCGCGAGATCTTTGCCAATCTCGGCCTGACCCAGGTGTCGCTGATGTCGGTCGCCAAGGGGCCGGACCGGGATGCCGGGCGCGAGACCCTGTTCATGCCGGATCGCGAGGCGATCAAGCTGGAGCCGCGCGATCCCGTGCTCTATTTCATCCAGCGCCTGCGCGACGAGGCCCACCGCTTCGTCATCGGCTCGCACCGCAAGCTGCGAAAGAAGGACATCCGCGAGGCCGGCCTGCAGGAGATTCCGGGCATCGGCCCGTCACGCAAACGTGCCTTGCTGCACCATTTCGGAACCCTGAAGGAGATCGAACGGGCCTCGATCGCCGATCTCGGCAAGGTTCCGGGGGTGAGCGCCGAAAGCGCCCGCAGGATTTTCGAGTATTTCCATCCCCAGCCGGGGTGAACTAAAGGGGGACCGCGGTCATAAGGGCGTCGCATCCGGCATCGCATTTGTGAGCGGGACGGTTGACCTTCAGCCTTGAGCGGTATTGGTAGGACGGATGAACATCGCCACGACACGAGGGACAACCAGCCGCGCGATGTCCCTCCCCAACATCCTGACCTATGGCCGGATCGCCGCGATCCCGGTCGTGGTCGGATGCATCTATGCGCAGTCGATTCTGGATCAGCCGCTCTGGCTGCGCTGGCTCGCGGTCGCCATCTTCATCGCGGCCGCGGTCACCGATTACCTCGACGGCTATTACGCGCGGATCTGGAATCAGCAATCGGCGTTCGGCCGGATGCTCGACCCGATCGCCGACAAGCTGCTGGTCGCCTCCTGCCTGCTGATGCTGGCCGCCGACGGCATCATCCACGGCTGGTCGTTGTGGGCCGCCATCGTGATCCTGTGCCGCGAGATCCTGGTCTCGGGTCTGCGCGAATACCTCGCCGCGCTCCGCGTCAGCGTGCCCGTGACCAAGCTTGCGAAGTGGAAGACCACGGTCCAGCTGGTCGCCATCGGCTTCCTGCTCGCGGGACCTGCCGGCGACGAGGTGGTGCCCGTGGTCTCGATGATCGGACTGGCGCTGCTGTGGGCCTCGGCGATTCTGACCATCTACACCGGCTACGACTATTTCCGCGCCGGCATCCATCACCTCATCAAGGAGGATGAGGGATGAAAGTGAAGTATTTTGCCTGGGTGCGCGAGCGCGTCGGCAAGGCCGAGGAGACCATCGAGCCGCCGGCGACCGTGCGCACCGTGGAGGAGCTGATCGCCTGGCTCTCCGGCCGGAGCGAGGCCTATGCGTATGCGTTCGAGAAGCCGAAGGTGATCCGTACCGCAATCGACCATGCCCACGTCAAGTCGGACGCCGTGATCGCGGGCGCACGCGAGATCGCGTTCTTCCCGCCGATGACCGGCGGTTAGGCTCATGAGCTGCCCCGTCACCATCCGTATCCAGGAAGACGATTTCGACATCGCGCGCGAGATCGCGGTCCTGACCAAGAGCCGCACCGACATCGGCGCGGTCGTGAGCTTCTCCGGCATCTGCCGCGCCGACGACGACAGCGCCAGGATCGCCGCACTCACGCTCGAGCACTATCCCGGCATGGCCGAGGAAGAGATCAGGCGCCATACCGACGAGGCCATTTCGCGCTGGCCGCTCAACGGCGTCACGGTGATCCACCGCGTCGGTCGCTTCATGGCCGGCCAGAACATCGTGCTGGTGCTCACCGCCTCGCAGCATCGCCACGCCGCATTCCAGGCGGCCGAGTTCCTGATGGATTACCTCAAGACCAGCGCCCCGTTCTGGAAGAAGGAAGAGAGCGCCACCGGCACCGGCTGGGTCGAGGCCCAGGCCCGTGACGACGAGGCCGCCGCACGCTGGACCAAATCCTGATGGCAAAAACTGCGAAAAAGACCGCGCGCGGCCGCGCCGCGCCGAAGCTTGCGAAGGTGGGGCCCGGCGAGCTTCTCACGCTGCTCGACTTCGTCCGCTATGCGGTGAGCCGCTTTGTCGAGGCGAAGCTCGCCTTTGCCCATGGCACGACCGACCCGGTCGCGGAAGCCGTTTTCCTGGTCTCCGAGGCGCTGCATCTCACGCCCGACCAGTTCGAGGGCTTTGCCCACGCGCGCGTCACCGTCGCGGAAGGCAAGACCCTCCTCGACCTCATCCACCAGCGCGTCACCACCCGCAAACCGGCCGCCTATCTCGTCAACAAGATCTACATGCGCGGCCTGCCCTTCTATGTCGACGAGCGCGTCATCGTTCCGCGCTCCTTCATCGGCGAACTCCTGGATTCGCATTTCGGCGACGAGGGCGGCCCCGGCTCGCTGATCGACGACCCCACTGCCGTCGATCGCGTGCTCGATCTCTGCACGGGATCGGGATGCCTTGCGATCCTCGCCGCGCACCACTTCCCGAACGCTGCGGTCGATGCCGTCGACATCTCCAAGGGCGCGATCGAGGTCGCTGCGCGCAATGTCGAGGACTACGGGCTCGAGGACCGGATCACGCTCTATCGCGGCGACCTGTTCGCCCCGCTCGGCGATGCGCGATATGACCTGATCATCACCAATCCGCCCTACGTCGATGCCGAAGGCATGGCGGCATTGCCGCCGGAGTGCCGGGCCGAGCCAAAACTCGCCTTCGACGGCGGCGCCGACGGTCTCGACGTGGTGCGGAAGATCCTGCGCGATGCGCCCGATCATCTGACGCCCGGCGGCGGACTGATCTGCGAGATCGGCCGCGGCCGCGAATTGGTCGACGAGGCCTTCCCGGAACTGCCGCTGCTATGGCTGGACACGGAGGACTCCGAGGGCGAGGTGTTCTGGATTTCGGCCGCCGATCTCGGCTGATCCGCCACGGCCACGCGACTTCGACGGAACAAGTCAAATTCGGCCACGTTCATCCCCCGATGCATTGTCTCGCTCTCGGAGGATGTCCGTATGCTCGCGCCATCGGGCGAATTGCTGCGCGCCGGTGTGGCGCTCAAGCTCAATCACGTCAAACGGGCTGCTCAATCCTATCTGCGTGACCAGACCAGCCAAGCCACCGGCAAGGTGACATCCTACGCGGTGGCCGGCGGACTGTTCGCGGTCGCGGGCCTGTTCGTTGTCGCAGCATTCTTCGTCGGGCTGATCGCCCTGTATCGCTGGATCGCCGTCACCTACGGGCAGTTCTGGGGTTTTGGTACCGTCGGCGCAGTGCTGCTCGTGCTGGCCGCGGTCTGTGCCGGGGTGGCGATGGCGCAGATGAGGCGCAAGCCCAAGCCGATCGTGCCGCTCGCGAGCCGTCTGCGCGTGGCGGTCGCGACGCCGCGGATCCCGCGCGGAACGGTCAAGGAGGCCGTGAAGGAGGTGGCGACGACGATTCCATTGGCGCCGCTCGCGCCGGGCGAACGCGGCCATGGCAGCCGGAGCCGGCCGGCTCGCACCAACCGGCCCGTGCAGCTTGGCCTGATGCTCGCAGCGGTCGGGCTGCTGGGCGTGACGGCGGCGCGCCGGCGACGCCACGGGCAAAAGCTGGAGACGTGACATGCTGGTGCGGCGCTCCGAGTCAATCGACAGCTGGCTGCTGGTGGCAGCCACCGCCGTCTTCGTGCTGACCGCGGAGCGCTACTTCCAGGACTCCAGCCTGATCCGGCCGGGACCTCCGCCGGACCACCGCAAGCAAGAGGCGAATTCACCGGAAACCCACCCGGCGGGCGCGGCCGTGCAGCCCGGCCGCGGACGTCACGCGAAGAGCCCGTTCGCGATCCCGTGGGCGGGCTGGAAGGATATTTTCTGGCGCACCTATCAGCGCATCGACGAGGATCGCCTGCTCGCCACAGCCGGCGGCGTCGTGTTCTTCGGGCTGCTCGCGATCTTCCCGGCCGTCACCGCACTTGTCTCCTCTTACGGTCTGTTCGCCGATCCCTCGACGATCAGCGCCAATCTGCAGACGCTCGCGACCATGCTGCCGGAGGGTTCATTCCAGATCGTCGAGGAGCAGGTCGCGCGCGTGGTGTCGCATGGCAATACGACGCTCGGGGCCACCTTCCTGCTCGGCCTTCTGCTTGCGATCTGGAGCGCCAATGCGGGGGTCAAGGCGATCTTCGATGCCCTCAATGTCGCCTATGAGGAGCGCGAGAAGCGCAGCTTCATCGAGCTCAACATGGTGTCGCTGGCCTTCACCGTCGGCGGCATCGTGGCTCTGCTGCTGATGGTGGGGGCCGTCGTCGCCTTCCCGCTCGCACTCAACCATCTCGGCATGGCGCCCGAGAGCAAGCTGATCGTGGCACTGGCGCGATGGCCGCTGCTGTTCCTCATCCTGCTGGTGGCGCTCGCGATCCTCTACCGCTTCGCTCCCAGTCGCGATTCGCCGCGCTGGCAATGGCTGAGCCTCGGGGCGGTGACGGCCGCCATCCTCTGGATCGCCGGCTCGGCGCTGCTGTCCTTGTATCTCTCGGAATTCGCCAATTACAACGCGACCTACGGCTCGCTCGGCGCGGCGATCGGCCTGATGATGTGGATGTGGATGTCGGCGATCGTCATCATGTTCGGCGCCGAGCTGAACTCGGAGATCGAACGGCAGACCCTGCGGGACACGACGACCGGGCGGCCCAAGCCGCTCGGCACCCGCGAAGCCGTCTCGGCCGACACGGTCGGTGCCAGCGCGCCAGCTTGAACGTGGGCGGTCAGGCCGGGAGCCGGCCTGACCGCATTTCGAGCAGATCAGCGCTTGGTGATCACGGCTTCCAGATATTCGCTGTGCACGACGATCGTGCCGTCGTCGGCATGGTTGAACTCGCCGAGCAGCGCCAGCAGATCGCGCTTCAGCGCCGCCTGGCCGTCCGCGTCGAGCGCGGCAAACGCCTTCAGCGTAGGTCCGTAGAAGGTCTTGAAGATCTCGAGCCAGTGCTCCGGCGAGCGATAGCGGAACACGAACATGCGCGGCTCGGCGGCGATCTCGGAGGCCTGGCCAGCGAACATCTCTTCAAGCCGCGCCTGTGTGCCCCACAATGCCGGCGACTTCACGCCCGCTGGCGGCGGCAGATGCTTGCCGATGGTCTTGAACAGCTGGCCGATGAAACCCTGCGGCGTCCAGTTGGCGAGGCCGATCTTGCCGCCGGATTTGCAGACCCGCGCGAGCTCGGAGGCCGCCTTGTCCTGGTCCGGCGTAAACATCACGCCAAAGGTCGAGAGCACGACGTCGTAGCTGGCGTCGGCAAACGGCAGCGCTTCGGCATCCGCTTCGCGGAACTCGATCATGAGATGTTCGGCCGCCGCGCGCTCGCGCCCGCGCTTGAGCAGCGCCGGCACGTAGTCGGTGGACGTGACGTCACACCAGCGCCGCGCCGCGGCCAGCGTCGCATTGCCGTTGCCGGCGGCGACGTCCAGCACCTTGCTGCCGGCGCGTATGTCGAGTGCCTCACAGAGCTGTTCGCCGACGATCTGCAAGGTGGTGCCGACGACGGCATAGTCGCCCGACGACCAGGCGCCGTGCTGGCGCTGCTTGACGGCGGCAAGATCGGGTTGGGCTGCGGTTGGCTTGAGCGCGGCGGATGTCGACATGGCAATCTCCTAAGGTTGAAAACGCCGGGACGATAGGGCGCATGCGGCTCGCTGGCCTTGAGAGGGGCGTTATTTTACGCTGAGAGCGCCTTGATTTCCGAACGGGAGCCGAGGGGGAACTGTGACATTTCAGTTCGAGGATTTCCTGCTCGACCCCGAGCGCCGCGAATTGCGACACGCGGACGCGCTCGTCGCGCTCGAACCCCAGGTGTTCGATCTCCTGACCTACCTCGTCCGCAACCGCGATCGCGTGGTGACGCGGGACAATCTGCTCGATGCGATCTGGAACGGCCGCGTCGTCTCGGAATCGACATTGACCAGCCGGATCAACGCCGCGCGCCGCGCGATCGGCGACAATGGCGAGGAGCAGCGACTGATCCGTACCGTCGCGCGCAAGGGCGTGCGGTTCGTCGGCGCGGTGACCGAGCTGGCCCGCGCCGCCGGACCGGCCGGGACAGACGAGGCGCCCGCGCCGCCGACGGGCCTGCCCCTGCCCGATCGCCCCGCGATCGCGGTGCTGCCCTTCACCAACATGAGCGGCGAGGCCGAGCAGGATTATTTCTCCGACGGCATCAGCGAGGACATCATCACCGCGCTGTCGAAGCTGCGCTGGTTCTTCGTCATCGCTCGCAACTCCTCCTTCATCTACAAGGGCCGCACGGTTCATTTGCGGCAGGTCGCCGACGAGCTCGGCGTGCGCTACGTCGTCGAGGGCGGCGTCCGCAAGGATGGCGAGCGCGTCCGCATCACGGCGCAGCTCAACGACGTCGCCACCGGCAGCCATCTCTGGGCCGAACGCTACGACCGCGAGCTCGCCGACGTCTTCGCCGTCCAGGACGAGATCACCGAGGCGATCGTCGCCGCGATCGAGCCGCAGCTCTATGCCGCGGAGAATTTTCGCGCCCAGCGCAAGCCGCCCGACAGCATGGACGCCTGGGACCTCGTCATGCGCGCGCTCTCGCACTATTGGCGCGTGACGCGGCAGGATCACGTGGTGGCCCAGGCCCTGCTCGAAAAGGCCATCGCGCTCGACCCCACCTACGGCAAGGCGCTCGGCCTGCTCGGCACCAGCTACATGTTCACGGCGCATATGGGCTGGATGGACATGGCCATCGCGATACCCACCGCCGAGCGCGCGGCACGTGCCGCGATCCGCGCCGACGACGAGGATGCCTGGGCCCACAACGCGCTCGGCCACGTCCATCTGTTCGCGCGACGGTTCGAGGACTCGCTGGCCGAGTTCGAGACGGCGCTACGGCTCAATCCGAACTTCGCACTGGCGCAGGGCTATCATGGCCTGGCGCTGGGCTATTGCGGTCGCTGGCAGGAGGCCGACGAGGCGGCGCGGCGGGCGATCCGTCTCAGCCCGCGCGACCCCTATGCCCCGGTCTATTTCGGCATCGCCGCCTATGCGCGTTTCCTCGGCGGCGACGACGAGGAGGCCATCCGCCTGGCGCAGGAGGCCTTGCGCCAGCGCAGCGACTTCGTCGGGGCGCACCGGGTGCTGACCGCGGCCGCCGGCATGGCCGGGCATCGCGAGATCGCCGCCGCCGCGTTGAAGGAACTGCGCCGTGCCCAGCCCAACGTCTCGCTCGCCTGGATCGCCGAGTTCATGCCGATCAAGCTCGCCAATGACCGCGAGCGCTACCTCGAAGGCTTTCGCCGGGCTGGCCTCACCTGAAGCCCGAACAGCCCGCTATCCCCTCGAATCAACAATGATGTTAAGCTCATGCGGCTTGGGGGAGCATGAGGCGTGACGGGTTCGCACAGTGACCCGTGTTTTCCCGGGTGAGGCATCAGCTCTTGAGGCGTAACGCGCGGCATGATTCGCATTTCGACGATCTTCATCGCCATCTGCATGGTTCTGGTCGCGGCTTCGCTCGGCCTTGTGCTCTACGCTGTCGCCGGCATCAGCGGAACCGAATCCGCGATTGTGGCGCTGACCGCACTGACCTTCCTCATCCTCTACAACGCGGTGTCGATGCGGTTGCGCGACCGCAGCGACGTCGGCGGCCAGATCGCGGACCTCTCCCGCGGCACCGCCGACCTCGCCCGCCAGGTGGCCGAGTTCGGCCGCCGGCTGGCGGCGATGGAGGGGCGCATCGCCTCGTCCAACTCGACCAATTCCGACCGCATCCAGTCGGTGGTCGGCGAGATCAACGAGCTCGGCGGTCTGGTCAAGCAGCTCGCTTCCACCGTATCGGCGCATGAGGACCTGCTGGCGGGTGCCGCGCCTGGACCTGCGGCGGCGCCGGCGGCACGACCGGAGCCGGAAGCACCGATCGACCTGATCGCGCCGTTCGAGGAGCGACCCGCCGCGCCGCCGCCGCTTCCGCCTGCGGCTGTGCAGCCGGGGCCGGCGGTTCAGGCCCAGACCGCCAATGCGGTCCAAACCACCAACGGGCGCAACCAGACCCAATTGCTGGCGACGCTGCGCAACGCGATCGACGAGAACCGCATCGACATCTTCCTCCAGCCGATGGTGACGCTGCCGCAGCGCAAGGTGCGGTTCTACGAAGCCGTGACGCGGGTGCGCGACGAGCGAGACCAGCTGATCGCCGCCGAGGATTTCATCAGCATCGCCGAGGCCTCGGGGCTGATCGGGCGCATCGACAACATGGTGATGCTGCGCTGTGTGCAGGTGCTGCGGCGCCTGATGGTGCGCAACAAGGATGTCGGCGTGTTCTGCAACGTCGCAGCCTCCACGCTCGGCAATTCCACGACCTTCGCGCAATGCCTCGACTTCCTGGAAGCCAACCGGGCGCTGGCACCGTCGCTGGTGCTGGAGTTCAAACAGTCGACCTTCCGCAATCTCGGTCCGGTCGAGACCGAGAACCTCGCCGCGCTGGCCCAGCGCGGCTTCCGCTTCTCGATCGACCATGTCACGGATCTCAGGATCGAGCCGCGCGAGCTCGCCGACCGCGGCGTGCGCTTCATCAAGGTGCCGGCCACGCTGCTGCTCGACCCCAGGCAGGCCTCGACCTCCGACATCCACCCGTCCGACCTCTCCGACCTGCTCGGCCGCTTCGGCATCGACCTGATCGCCGAACGGATCGAGGGCGAGCGCGCCGTGGTCGATCTGCTCGATTATGACGTACGGTTCGGCCAGGGGTTCCTGTTTGCACCGCCCCGGCCATTGCGGCCGGAGGGGGCATCTGCTACCGGCGGGGCCTCGCCGAACCAGGCGCAGGACACTCAGGGACCCAATGGCTCCGGCACACAAAGCTCAGGCGCGACCTCTTCGGCGCCTCCGCCCCAGCGCCTCACCGGTAACGCGGCGCTCGCGCGCCGCATCTGATCGGCCGCACGCATCATGACCACGCTGCATTTTGCCGAAAGCCTGCGCGAGCTCGTGGGCGGGGTCGACGTCGTGCTCAGCGACATCTGGGGCGTGGTCCATAACGGCCTGGAGTCCTTCCCGGAGGCCTGCGAGGCGCTGCACACCTATCGCAGCCGCGGCGGTACGGTGATCCTAATCACCAACGCGCCGCGCCCGGCCGACTCCGTGCAGCGGCAATTGCGCAAGCTCGGTGTCGCCGACGAGACTTATGACGCGATCGTGTCATCGGGCGACCTGACCCGGCTCTATGTCGCCGAGCATCCCGGTCGCAAGATGTTCTGGCTCGGCCCCGAGCGTGACAATTCGATCTATCGCGGCCTCGACGCAACGACCGCGCCTCTGGAAGAAGCCGACTACATCGTCTGCACCGGCCTCTATGACGACGAGACCGAGACCGCCGAAGACTATCGCGGCATGATGCTGAAGGCGCGCGAGCGCAATCTGACGCTGGTCTGCGCCAACCCCGACATCGTGGTGGAGCGCGGCGACCGCCTGATCTATTGCGCCGGTGCGATCGCCGAGCTCTATCGCGAGCTCGGCGGCGAGGTGATCTTCTACGGCAAGCCGCACCGCCCGATCTACGAGCGCGCCATGCGGCTGGCCGGCGAGCGCCAGGGCCACATGATCGACCGCAAGAAGGTGCTGGCGATCGGCGATTCCGTTCGTACCGACCTGACCGGCGCGCGCGCATTCGGCATCGACTGCCTGTTCGTCACCCGCGGCATCCATGCCGAGGAGTTCGAAGGCCTCGACCAGCTCGACCCGGCCTCGGTGATGGAATTGTTCGGCCACCCGCCGAAGGCGCTGATGCGCGAATTGAAGTGGTGATGGCCGACATCGTCATTCCATAGTTCGGTGCAGCGCACTGCCCCGGAATGACGGACCCAACGCAGAAAGCCCGGGACGCGCCCGGGCCTTGCGAATTCAGCCGAAAGCTCTGGCGCGCTTACGCGCTCGCCATGTCTGGGAAGACCGCCTCGATCTTGGTCTTCAGCGTCGCCGCATTGAACGGCTTGACGATGTAATTGTTCACGCCGGCCTTCTTGGCCGCGATCACGTTCTCGGTCTTCGATTCCGCCGTGATCATGATGAAGGGCGTGGTGGCGAGGTTCGGATCCGCGCGCACTTCGCGCAGCAGGTCGTAACCCGTCATCGGCTCCATGTTCCAGTCGGAGATCACGAGCCCGTACTTCTTGCCGCGCATCTTGTTCAGCGCCGCCGAACCGTCGCTGGCATCATCGATATTCTCGAAGCCAAGCTGCTTCAGCAGATTCCTGATGATTCGGATCATGGTGCTGTAGTCATCAACCACCAGAACCGACATCGACAAATCAACCGCCATCTCGACTCCCCCAACGCAAACCCAGGAATATTACGATCGGACCTGCCAGGCCGAAGGCCCGTCCAGTTCCACGTTCCAAGGACTAGCACCAAGGCTTTAAACAGCGCGTTAACTGGGGCCGCCCCCGAAGAATTGAAATCCTGTTCAATGCGGGCCCCCTCCCCCGCTTGACTTCATCGGGCGGCTCAAGCCACGGTCCCGGCCGGTCCCGCCGGTTCGAGAAATTCCCCTGATGGCCCCGCAATTTACAGTTATTCGCGACACCACGCCGGATTCCTTGATTTCCAGGGGCGCCGTGGTCGCCATGGGCAATTTCGACGGGGTCCATCTCGGCCACCGGGCCGTCATCGCGGCCGCCCTGGAAATGGGCCGGACGCATGGCCGCCCTGCGCTAGCATTGACCTTCGAGCCGCACCCGCGGCGGTTTTTCAGCCCCAACACCCCGCAATTCCGCCTGACGGACGAGCGGGCCAAGCTGCGGCTTCTGGCCGGCACCGGGCTCGCCGGCGCCGTGGTCATGACCTTCGACAAGGCAAGGGCCGGCACCAGCGCGCAAGATTTCATTCACCAAGACCTGATCGGACGTCTCGGCGTCAGCGGCATCGCGGTCGGCTACGACTTCCATTTCGGCAAGGGGCGGGTCGGCTCGCCGAGCCTCCTGGTCAACGAAGCGCCCCGGCTCGGCATCGAGGTCGACGTGCAGCCCCATGTCGATATCGACGAGCGGCCGGTCTCCTCCAGCGCGATCCGGATCGCGCTCGCCGAAGGCCAGCTCGACGAAGCCACGACCATGCTGGGCGCACCCTGGTTCATCACCGGCGAGGTGATCCACGGCGAGAAGCGCGGCCGCGACCTCGGTTACCCCACCGCCAACATCCGCCTGGACGCCAATTGCGGCCTCAAGCACGGCATCTACGCAGTGCGGGTCGGCCGCGGGCCTGGGCGCCTCGACGGCGTGGCCAGCTTCGGCCGTCGCCCGACCTTTGATAATGGCGCACCGCTGCTCGAAATCTTCCTGTTCGACTTCAAGGGCGACCTCTACGGACAGACGCTCGACTGCGCCTTCATTGGCTTCATCCGCGAGGAGCTGAAATTCGACGGTCTGGAGGCCCTGATCCGCCAGATGGACGACGATTCCGCCCGCGCCCGCACGATCCTGGCCGCCGCCCCGGACGCGTTTCCGCGGCTCGGCACGATCGATTGAGGCCGAAACCGGCCCGCCGGACCTTTGCGCTTCGGACCTTTGCGCTTCCCTTGGCCCCCTGCTATGGAGAGCCCATGTTTGCGCGGCGCATCATAGGGATTAGCGGCCCGGCTTCCGCCTGAGCTTTCGGCTCGGCGCAAGACCGGGATTTCGTCGTTTCACCCCCGCGATTCCAAGTCGCCATCCGTTTCCGCGCCCTTCCGAGCCAGTCATCCTCATGTCCGAAAAGCCGCAAAAGTCCCAAAAGACCGAAGCCAACGACTATTCCAAAACCCTGTTCCTGCCGCAGACCGAATTCCCGATGCGCGCCGGCCTGCCGCAGCGCGAGCCGGAGATCCTGAAATACTGGAACGACATCGGCCTCTACGACAGGCTGCGCAAGGAAGCCGAGGGCCGCGCCAAATTCGTGCTGCATGACGGCCCGCCCTACGCCAACGGCAACATCCATATCGGGCACGCGCTGAACAAGATCCTCAAGGACGTCGTGACCAAGAGCCAGCAGATGCTCGGTTTCGACTCCAATTACGTGCCGGGCTGGGACTGCCACGGCCTGCCGATCGAATGGAAGATCGAGGAGGAGAACTACCGCAAGAAGGGCAAGCAGAAGCCCGACTTCCGCGACTCCACCGCGATGGTGGCATTCCGGAAGGAGTGCCGCGCCTATGCGACGCACTGGATCAACGTGCAGCGCGAGGAGTTCAAGCGGCTCGGCATCATCGGCGACTGGGATCATCCCTACCAGACGATGAGCTATCCGGCCGAAGCGCAGATTGCGCGCGAGCTGATGAAGTTCGCCGCCAACGGCACGCTCTATCGCGGCTCCAAGCCGGTGATGTGGAGCGTGGTCGAGAAGACTGCGCTGGCCGAGGCCGAGGTCGAGTACGAGGACTACACCTCCGACATGGTCTGGGTGAAATTCCCGGTGACCTCGCCGGCTCACGGCGTGCTGGCTTCCGCCAGCGTCGTGATCTGGACCACCACGCCGTGGACGCTGCCCGGCAACCGCGCCATCTCGTTCTCGCCGAAGATCGCCTACGGCCTCTACAAGGTGACGGATGCACCGGCGGACAATTGGGCCAGGAACGGCGATCTCCTGATCCTGGCCGAGGCGCTGGCCGCGGACGTGTTCAAGCAGGCGCGCGTCACGGCTTACGAGAAGGTGCGCGACATTCCCGGCGACACGCTGGATGCCGTCGAATGCGCCCACCCCTTGCGTGGCCTCGGCGGCGGTTACGAGTTCATCGTGCCGCTCCTCGCCGGCGAGCATGTCACCGACGACACCGGTACCGGCTTCGTGCACACCGCGCCGAGCCACGGCCGCGAGGACTTCGACGTCTGGACGGCCAACACCCGCGAGCTCGATGCGCGCGGCATCCCGACCGCGATCCCCTACACCGTCGACGAGAACGGCGCCTACACCGCACAGGCCCCCGGCTTCACCGGCAAGCGCGTGCTCAACGACAAGGGCGAGAAGGGCGATGCCAACGAGGCCGTGATCCAGGCCCTGATCGAGCGCGGCAAGCTGCTCGCGCGCGGCCGCCTCAAGCACCAATATCCGCATTCCTGGCGCTCCAAGAAGCCGGTGATCTTCCGCAACACGCCGCAATGGTTCATCGCGATGGACAAGGACATCAGCGAAGACGGCCAGGCGAAGAAGGGCGATACGCTGCGTGCCCGCGCGCTGCATGCGATCTCCGTCACGCAATGGGTGCCGCCGTCGGGCGAGAACCGCATCAACGGCATGATCGCCAATCGTCCGGACTGGGTGATCTCGCGCCAGCGCGCCTGGGGCGTGCCGATCGCCGTGTTCGTGCGCGAGAAGGCGGACGGCTCGGCCGAGATCCTGCAGGACGAGATCGTCAACCAGCGCATCACCGAAGCCTTCATGGAGGAAGGCGCGGATGCCTGGTACATGGACGGCGCCCGTGAGCGCTTCCTGGGATCGCGCGCGGGTGAGGACTGGAAGAAGGTCGACGACATCTGCGACGTCTGGTTCGATTCCGGCTCCACGCACGCCTTCGTGCTCGAGGACCGCCAGAACTTCCCGCAGCTCGGCAACATCGTCCGCAAGGTCGACGGCGGCAACGACACCGTGATGTATCTCGAAGGCAGCGACCAGCATCGCGGCTGGTTTCACTCCTCGCTGCTGGAAAGCGCCGGCACGCGCGGCCGCGCACCCTACGACATCGTGCTCACCCACGGCTTCACGCTCGACGAGAACGGCCGCAAGATGTCGAAGTCGATCGGCAACACCGTCGAGCCGCAGAAGGTGATCAAGGATTCGGGCGCGGACATCCTGCGCCTCTGGGTCTGCGCCACCGACTATGCCGACGACCAGCGCATCGGCCCTGAGATCCTGAAGAACACCATCGAGACCTATCGCAAGCTGCGCAACACGGTCCGCTGGATGCTCGGAACGCTGCATCATTTCAAGGCGAGCGAGAAGGTCGCTCATGCCGAGATGCCAGAGCTCGAACGGCTGATGCTGCACGAGCTTGCCAAGCGGGCCGCCGTCATCCGCTCGGCTTACGCGGTGTTCGACTACAAGACCGTCGTCGCCACGCTCTCCGCTTTCCTGAACAGCGAGCTGTCGGCCTTCTACTTCGACATCCGCAAGGATACGCTGTATTGCGATCCGCCGTCCTCGCCGGCGCGCAGGGCGGCGCTGACGACGATCGATCTGTTGTGCGAGTCCGTCCTGAAGTGGCTCGCTCCGATTCTGAGCTTCACCGCCGAGGAGGCCTGGCGGATGTACAGGCCGCAGGCCGAACCGTCGGTGCATCTCACGGTTTTCCCCGATGCGATGGACGCATTCCTCGACGACAGGCTCGCCGCGAAATGGGAGATCATCCGCGACGTCCGCCGCGTCGTCACCGGCGCGCTCGAGCTCGAACGCGCCGCCAAGAACATCGGCTCCTCGCTCGAGGCGTCGCCGGTGATCTATGTCGCCGACCGGAACGTGCTGATGACGCTGTTCGACACCGATCTGGCGGAGGTCTGCATCACCTCGAACTACGAGGTGCGTGAGGGCGAGGCGCCGGCATCGGCGTTCCGTCTCGATGCGGTGCCCGGCGTTGCCGTCGTGGTCGAGAAGGCGGTCGGCACAAAATGCGCCCGCTCCTGGAAGATCTCGCCGACGGTCGGCGAAGACCCCGAATATCCCGACGTCACCCCGCGCGACGCGAAGGCGCTGCGCGAATGGAAGGCGCTGGGGGTTGGGGTTTGATCTAGCGTCGTCCTGGCGAAAGCCAGGACCCATAACCACCGTCGCAAGTTGCAACGAAGGCTGATGACCACGAGTCCCTCAAACAACGACCGCCTGGGGTTATGGGTCCTGGCCTTCGCCAGGACGACGGCGGACAATGTGGCGACGGCATTGGCATGACCCCCCTCCGCGCCGGCATCATCACGGCCGTGGTCACGGTCATCCTCGACCAGGCCTCAAAGCTCTGGCTGCTCAACGTGTTCGACCTCGCCCGGCTCGGCGTGGTGAAGGTGACGCCGTTCTTCGACCTGGTGCTGGCCTGGAACATCGGCATCAGCTTCGGCTGGCTCCAGAACGACGGCCAGGCGGCGCAGATCGCGCTGATGGCGGTCAAGGCCATTGCGGTGGTCGCGCTGGCGATCTGGATGGCCCGGTCGCACACCGTGCTCGCCACGATCGCGCTCGGGCTGATCATCGGGGGCGCCATCGGCAACGGCATCGACCGCCTAGCCTATGGCGCGGTGGTCGATTTCGCCCTGTTTCACATCGAAATCGGCGGAAATACCTATAATTGGTACGTGTTTAATCTCGCGGACGTGGCCATCGTTGCTGGGGTGGCGGCGCTATTGTATGATTCCTTCCTGGGGGTACCCGCCGCAAAAGCGCCCTGATCCCGGCCGATACGACCGGCACGTGGAACCTTGCTTTTGCGAGGGTTTAAGCCGCGAGCGAGCGGCAAACTGCCACAATTTGGAACAGGTACAGTGATGCGCAGCTCGAAGACCAGCGGTTCGATGGTTCGCGATGCCCGGTTGGGGTTCTGGCGAGCATTGAAATTATCCGCCGTCGCGGTCGGCATCGGTCTCGTCATGTCGGCAGGCGCGGCCCGCGCCGGCGACGACGGCGACGATGACGATGACATGACCTTCGAAGAGAAGCTCATCGACAACCTGATGTCCGGCATCGGCGCCAAGAGCATGGAGAAGAAGGGTATCGAGTACCGCGAGCGCTCGCCGCTGGTGGTGCCGCCCAAGCTCGACCTGCCGCCGCCCGCCGGAACCGAAGCCAAGAACGCGCCGAACTGGCCGAAGGACCCCGACGAGAAGCGCCGCAAGGAAGCGATCGCCCAGCGGAAAAAGGCCGTCAAGGCGACGGAGAGCTGGCAGGCTGCCCGGCCGCTGACGCCCGCCGAGATGAAGGCCGGCCAGGTCGCCGCCCCGGAACGCACGAGCAATGACCCGATCCAGCCGGGCACCAACGGCAACCCCTCGCTCAGCCCCGCCCAGCTCGGTTTCTCCGGCGGTCTGTGGAACATGATGAAGGGCGGCAACGGCTCCGAAGAAAAGAAGTTCGAGTCGGAGCCGCCGCGCCAGTCGCTGGTCGAGCCGCCGCCGGGCTACCAGACGCCGTCGCCGAACTACGCCTATGGCGCCGGGCCGGACAAGTCGCGGCGGACCTATTTCGACATCATGTCGGGCAAGGACAAGGAACAATAGCGTTCCTCGTCCGTCGCAACATCCCGATAGACGCCAATCCGGCGCCGGCGGCGGCTGCACGCCGGACGCGGTCTATAAATTGCCTATCAGTAACTTGCCTAAGCGTTGAGTTCTCTGCTTCGTGACGCGAAGCCTCAGCCGCACGGTATACCATGCCGTGCCCTCCGAGCCGGACATCCGGGCTCGGCCTGTCATAAGGATCATGATGTCCGCTAACCGATCGGCTGCCTGCCTCCTTGCCGTGCTGCTTTCGACCAGTGTCCTGTCGGCCGGCCCCGCCGTTGCCCAGACCACGGTGACATCGGCACCACCCGCCAGCTTCACGCTCAGCAATGGCATGCAGGTCGTGGTCATTCCGGACCACCGCACGCCCGTGGTCACCGAGATGATCTGGTACAAGGTCGGCTCGGCCGACGAGACGCCGGGCAAATCCGGGCTCGCGCATTTCCTCGAGCACCTGATGTTCAAGGGCACCTCGAAGCATCCGGTCGGCGAATTCTCCCAGACCGTGCTTCGCGTCGGCGGCAACGAGAACGCCTCGACGTCGGTCGACTACACCAACTATTACCAGCGGGTGCCGAAAGAGCAGCTGCCGACCATGATGGAGTTCGAGGCCGATCGCATGACCGGCCTGATCCTCAAGGACGAGAACGTGCTGCCCGAACGCGACGTGGTGCTCGAAGAGTACAACATGCGCGTCGCCAACAATCCCGAGGCGCGGCTCAACGAGCAGATCATGGCCGCGCTCTATCTCAATCATCCCTATGGCCGGCCGGTGATCGGTTGGCACCAGGAGATCGAGAAGCTCGATCGCGAGGATGCGCTGGCCTTCTACCGCCGCTTCTACGCGCCGAACAACGCGATCCTGGTGATCGCCGGCGACGTCGAGGCCGCAGACATTCGCCCGCTGGTCGAGCGCAATTTCGGCTCCATCCCGGCCCAGCCCGCGATCCCGGCCCGCCGTGTCCGCCCGCAGGAGCCGGAGCCGGCCGCCCCGCGCACCGTCACGCTGGCCGACCCGCGCGTCGAGCAGCCGAGCCTGCGCCGCTATTATCTGGCGCCCTCCGCAACCACGGCCGCAGCCGGCGAGAGCGCGGCCCTCGACGTGCTGGCGCAGTTGATGGGCAGCGGCAGCAATTCCTACCTCTACCGCGCCCTCGTCGTCGACAAGCCGCTCGCAGTCTCCGCCAGCGCCAGCTATTCGAGCATCTCGCTCGACCCGACCCAGTTCGCGATCTCGGCCGCGCCCAAACCCGGCGTCAGCTTCGCCGAGGTCGAGCAGGCGGTCGACGGCGTCATTGCCGACATCGCGCAGAACCCGATCCGCGCCGAGGATCTGGAGCGCGTGAAGACCCAGCTCATTGCCGAGGCGATCTACGCCCAGGACAATCAGGCCGTGCTGGCGCGCTGGTATGGTGGCGCGCTGACCACGGGCCTGTCGATCGAGGACATCAGGAGCTGGCCCGACCGCATTCGCGCGGTCACCGCCGAGCAGGTGCGCGCCGTCGCGCAGAAATGGCTCGAGAAGAAGCGCTCGGTGACGGGCTATCTGATCAAGGACACTACAGCCGCCAAGCGCGAGGAGAAGCGTTCGTGACCTATCCCTTCCTTCGCGCAAGACACTTCGCACTGTCCCTCGCCACCGGCGCGGCGCTCGCGCTCGCCACGATCTCGCCGTCGCAGGCGGCCGCAAAGATCCAGCGCCTGGTCTCGCCCGGCGGCATCGAGGCCTGGTTCGTGCAGGACGCGACCGTGCCGCTGATCGCCATGGAATATTCCTTTGCCGGCGGCTCGTCCCAGGATCCCAAGGACAAGTCGGGCGTCGCCAATCTGGTCGGCGACCTGCTCGACGAGGGCTCCGGCGATCTCGACTCCAAGACCTTCCACGAGCGGCTCGACCGCCGCGCCATCGAGCTCTCCTTCAGCGCCAGCCGCGACAGCTTCCGCGGCAGCCTGCGCATGCTGCGCGACAACAAGGACGAGGCCTTCGACCTGCTCAGGATGGCGTTGACCTCGCCGCATTTCGACACCGTCGACGTCGAGCGCATCCGCTCCCAGGTTCTCTCCGGCCTGCGTCGCGAGACCACCAATCCGTCATCGCTGGCGAGCCGCAAGTTCCTCGAGGTCGCCTTCGGCGATCATCCCTATGGCCGGCAGAGCAACGGCACGCTGGACAGCGTGCCGACCATCACGGTCGCCGACCTCAAGGATTATGTCGGCCGCGTGCTCGCCAGGGACGGGCTGAAAGTCGCTGTTGTCGGCGACGTCGATCCGGCGACGCTCGGCAAGCTGCTCGACCACACGTTCGGCAGCCTGCCTGCCAAGGCCAATCTCGTGCCGGTGCCCGACGTCGACGCGGCCAAGCCGCCGCAGCGCGCCTTCGTGCCGCTCGACGTGCCGCAGACCGTGATCACCTTCGGCGGCCCCGGCGTGAAGCGCAGCGACCCCAACTTCATGGCGGCCTATGTCGTCAACCACATCCTGGGCGGCGGCGGACTGTCCTCGCGGCTCTATCGCGAGGTCCGCGAGAAGCGAGGCCTCGCCTATTCGGTGTTCGAATCCCTGCTGTGGATGGAGCATTCGGCGGTCTTCATCGGCAATACCGGCACCCGCGCCGACCGCGCCGGCGATACCATCGACGCCATCGAGAAGGAGGTACGCCGCATCGCCGAGGAGGGCCCGACGCAGAAGGAGCTCGACGAGGCCAAATCCTACCTCAAGGGCTCGCAGATGCTGGCGCTCGACACCTCCTCCAAGCAGGCGCAGGCGCTGCTGCAGTACCAGCAGGACAAGCTGCCGATCGACTACATCGAAAGGCGCAATGCCATTGTCGATGCGGTGACGCTGGACGACGCCAAGGCGGCCGCCAAGCGGCTCTGGGGCCAGGGCCTGCTGACGGTCGTCGTCGGCCGCGCCCCGCAGGCCGCCGCGCAGCCCGCGGCCACGGCGCCCAAGTCCAATTAGCAGTCGAACTGACCGCTTCTCCATACGCTTCCTGAAATGGCCGGGCTCGCCCCGGCCATTTGCGTTTTCCATGAGCGCCATTGCCGAACATGGATGTCCGCGATATGTCCGGGCATCACGAATGGTGCCATCATGCTGCGGATATCCCGCGATCTCGTCATCGACGAGGACGACATCGAGATCGGCTTCGTCCGCGCCTCCGGCCCGGGCGGGCAGAACGTCAACAAGGTCGCGACCTCGGCCCAGTTGCGCTTCGACACGCGCAAGCTGACCTTGCCCGAAGATGCGGCGCTGCGCCTCGCCCGCATCGCCGGCCAGCGCATGACCAAGGAGGGCGTCATCGTGATCCACGCCCAGCGCTTCCGCACCCAGGAGCGCAACCGCCAGGACGCCATCGACCGCCTCGTCGAGATCCTCAAGGAAGCGATGGTGCGGCCGACGCCGCGGCGCGCAACGCGGCCGACCTTCGCCTCCAAGCAGCGCCGGCTCGAAGGCAAGAAGCGCCGCAGTGACGTCAAGGCCGGACGCGGCGGCCGCTTCGACGACTAACAGGCGCGGCAAAAAACTCCGGCCGCAAGGCGACCGGAGCTTTGCCGGTTTACCCGCTGACTAGTAACGCTTGGACGGGGCTGCGCCGCCCGTCGCGGCATCGTCGGCCGTTCCCTTGCGCGCAGCGCTGCCCGTGGTGCCGACCGCGCCTCGGGTAGACTTGGTTGACTTCATGCCGGCCTTCTCGCCCGCTGCGCCCGGCTGAGCATTCATCTCCTCATCTTCGCCGACTGCCGCGCCGCCCTGCATGGGCTTGCTTTGCACGGTGCCGCCAGGCCTGGCGCCCGACGACGTCCCTTGCGCGAGAACGGGCGTCGCAATGAGGGCCGCGAGAGCGCATGCGATTGCAGAGGTCTTCACCAACTTCATCCATTATCTCCTGGATTTTTTCGCGATGAACGGATCGGCTGCCTTCTGCGCCGTTCGCCTGCACCGGACCGGTTCATCGCGTAGAGAGTTCGAACGGCGCGTTGGTGATGCAAGCCGCGTCGTGTGGTGATCGTTTAGGGTTTTCGCGGCGGTTTCGCGGAATTGTGCTCCGCATATAAGGCAGCGCGGAACACCACACGCCACAAGCATCCACGCACGCAGCGAAACAGCCCGCTACTACCACCGCATGTTTGGCCGCGCCTAGTGTTTGCGCACGTTGTTGCAGATGGGCGGATTCTTGGCGATGCGCGTAGTCGTGCTGGGATTGTGCACCGCAATGGTGCTGGTGGTGCGGGTTGCCGATGCGCAGATGCCGTTGCCGGCCGCAAAGCCGCCGGATGGCGCCACATTGTTCAAGCAGCAATGCGCGGTGTGTCACACCTTGAGCCTGTCGGAGCCGATGCGACAAGGCCCGCCCCTGGTCAAGGTCGTCGGCCGGCCCGCCGGCAAGGCCGAAGGCTTCAAATACTCGGAGGCGATGTCGAAAGCGGACTTTGCCTGGGACGAGACCCGGCTCGATGCCTGGCTGAGCAATCCTCAAGCCGTCATTCCCGGCGTGACCATGGTGTACCGGCAAGCCAAGCCGGAGACTCGCGCCGCCATCATCGCCTTTCTCAAGGAGCAGAACTGAATGGCAAAGCCAGTCCATTCCATGATCCGCGTGCTCGACGAAGCGCGCTCGCTCGACTTCTACGGGCGCGCCTTCGGCCTGGAGGTCGCCGACCATCTGAAGTTTTCCGACTTTGCCCTGATCTATCTGCGTCACCCGTCCTCACCTTTCGAGGTGGAGCTGACGGTGAATTTCGATCGCAAGGAACCGTACGCGCTCGGCGACGGCTATGGGCATCTCGCCGTGGTGGTCGAGGATCTCGATGCCGAGCATGCCCGCTTCGAGCGCGAGAAGCTCGCACCGGGCCCCTTACGCGACTTCAAGCATGACGGCCGAACGCTGGCGCGCTTCTTCTTCGTCAGCGATCCCGATGGCTACAAGATCGAGGTGATCCAGCGGGGCGGACGCTTCGGCTGATCACATCACAAAAATCCAAATCATAAAAATCCACGGAGGAATGCCATGAGAGAAGTCGATCGTCGAAGCAAGCACAGCCGCCGCGTCTTTCTCAAGGGCGCGGCGACCGCCGTGCCGGTCGTAACAGTCGCGACCAGCGTCGCCGTCAGCATCGAAGACGCATGGGCCGATGATGCGAGCGCGCTCTCGCCCGCGACGATGAAGACGCTGCTGAAAGTCGCGCGCGACATCTATCCGCACGATGTCCTCGGCGACAGCTATTACATCACCGCGATCAAGCCGTGGGACGCCAAGGCGGCCAAGGATCCCGCCGTCAAATCGCTGATCAGCGACGGCATCGGCCGGCTCGATCAGAACGCGCGCGATCGCCACAAGCTCGCTTATGCCGAAGTGCCCTGGGAAACCGATCGCGTAGTGCTGCTGAAGGAGATCGAGGGAAGCGACTTCTTCCAGAAGGTGCGCGGCGACCTCGTCGTCTCGCTCTACAATCAGAAAGAGGTCTGGCCGCGCTTCGGCTACGAGGGCTCCTCCGCCGAGCATGGCGGCTACATCAACCGCGGCTTCGCCGACATCGACTGGCTGCCGAAGGCTTAAGCTCACCCAACGGTTCAGGAGAACGCATATGGCAAAATTCGATCTGAACGACTCCAGCGTTGTGGTGATTGTCGGCTCCGGTGCCGGCGGCGGCACGCTGGGCAACGAGCTCGCGCAAAAGGGCGTCAGGGTTGTCATCCTGGAAGCAGGTCCCCGCATCGAGAACCAGGACTTCGTCAACGACGAGTGGGAGAGTTTTTCCCAGCTCGCCTGGACCGATGCCCGCACCACATCCGGCACGTGGCGCGTCGCCAAGGATTTTTCGGGCCTGCCCGCCTGGATCGTCAAGGCGGTCGGCGGCTCCACGACACATTGGGCCGGTGCCTCGCTGCGCTTCGACGAGCACGAGTTCCGGGTGAAGAGCGCCTACGGCAACATTCCCGGCGCCAACCTTTTGGACTGGCCGGTGACGCTCGCGGAGATGGAGCCGTGGTACGCCAAGGCCGAGAACAAGATGGGCGTGACCCGCACCAACGGCATTCCAGGACTTCCCGGCAACAACAACTTCAAGGTTCTGGAGGCCGGCGCCAGGAAGCTCGGCTACAAGACCGTGCACACCGGCAACATGGCCATCAACAGCCAGCCGCGCGACGGGCGCGGCTCCTGCCAGCAGATCGGCTTTTGCTTCCAGGGCTGCAAGTCCGGCGCGAAATGGTCGACGCTCTACACCGAGATCCCGAAGGGCGAGGCGACCGGCAATCTCGAAGTCAGACCCAGCAGCATGGCGGTCAAGATCGAGCATGACGCCAGCGGCAAGGTGACCGGCGTCGTCTATGCCGACGAGACCGGCGCCATGCAGCGCCAGAAGGCACGCATCGTCGCGGTCGCCGGCAATTCGATCGAGAGCCCGCGGCTGCTGCTCAACAGCGCCTCGACCATGTTCCCCGACGGCCTCGCCAATTCATCGGGCCAGGTCGGCCGCAACTACATGCGGCACATGACCGGCAGCGTCTATGCCGTGTTCGAGAAGTCGGTGCACATGTATCGCGGCACCACCATGGCCGGCATCATCCGCGACGAGTCGGTCAACAACCCGAAGCGTGGCTTCGTCGGCGGCTACGAGATGGAGACGCTGTCGATCGGCCTGCCGTTCATGGCGGCGTTCCTCAATCCCGGCGCCTGGGGCCGTTCGTTCACCTCAGCGCTCGACGGCTATCCCAGGATGGCCGGCATGTGGCTGGTCGGCGAGGACATGCCGCAGGAGACCAACCGCATCACGCTCGACCCGGTCGTGAAGGACAAGTTCGGCCAGCCGGTCGCGAGCGTGCATTTCGACGATCATCCCAACGACGTCGCGATGCGCGCGCATGCCTACAAGCAGGGCGCCGCCGTCTACGACGCCGTCGGCGCCACCGTGACCTATCCGACCCCGCCCTATCCGAGCACGCACAATCTCGGCACCAACAGGATGAGCGAGAAGCCGCGCGACGGCGTGGTCAACAAGTTCGGGCAGAGCCACGACGTCAAGAACCTGTTCGTCTCCGACGGCAGCCAGTTCACCAGCGGCGCGGCCTGCAACCCGACGCTGACCATCGTCGCGCTGGCGATCCGCCAGGCGGACTACATCGCGGGAGCGATGCAGAAGAAGGAGATTTGAGCCCTGCTCTCTCCCGCGTCATTGCGAGCGGAGCGAAGCAATCCAGAAATGTCTCTGCCGAAAGACTCTGGATTGCTTCGTCGCAAGGGCTCCTCGCAATGACGGTGTGGATGGAGTCGCGTAGCCCGGATGGAGCGCAGCGTAATCCGGGGCCGCCGCCGCTTGTGGCACGAATCCCGGATTGCGCTGCGCTCCATCCGGGCTACGGACCTGGGACAGCTACTCGGCCGCGTCGAGAATGGGCGCAACGGTTGCCTTGAAATCCTGGACCGGCGTGACGCTCCGGGAGCGGTAGATCAAACACGAGCAGCGCAAGAGCGAAGCGAAATTGTTGACCTCGCCGTGATGGTCGAGCACCTCGTTGTAGAGCGTGGTCAGGAACTTGCCGAGGCTCATGCTCTCCTTGGCCGCGATCTCCTCCAGCGTGTCCCAGAATGCCATCTCGAGCCGGATCGAGGTGCAGTGCCCGCCGATCCTTAAAGAGCGGGTCTGGGATTCGTAGTCGCGTTGGGGCTGGTGCGCGAAGAGATGGCACATGGCGTCCTCCCGTCCTGTTGCCATTTTTTCACGATGCTACACCGCAGCCCGGCACCCCACAATCAGGACGGTATCCGAACCTCCGTCCGTCCCGGTTGCGCGATTTTCTCGAACGCCCAATGTCTTCAATGTGATAGGCAACCCTCTTCCCCAGGCGGCCACGACCCTGTTGCCCAACACATGCTTTTGACGCAACACGGCCTAGAATAGCGCCGTCAGCGAATCCAGATCGTAAGCCTCATGCCCGTCCGCCAGCTTCCAGAACAGGTCGTCAACCGCATCGCCGCCGGCGAGGTGGTCGAGCGGCCCGCGAGCGTGGTCAAGGAGCTGGTCGAGAACGCCATCGATGCCGGCGCGAGCCGGATCGACGTCTTCACCGATGGCGGCGGGCGGCGGCGGATCGGCATCACCGACGACGGCAGCGGCATGACCGCGAAGGACCTGTCGCTCGCGGTCGAGCGCCATGCCACCTCCAAGCTCGACGACGAGGATTTGCTCCAGATCCGCACCCTCGGGTTCCGCGGCGAGGCGCTGCCCTCGATCGGATCGGTGGCGCGGCTGTCGGTCACGACGCGGCACGCCAGCGAGCCGCATGCCTGGGCGCTCAGCGTCGAGGGCGGCGAGAAGTCCGAGATCATGCCGGCGGCGCTGGCGCACGGCACGCGCGTCGAGGTTGGCGACCTCTTCTATGCGACGCCGGCGCGGCTGAAATTTCTGAAGACCGACCGCACCGAGGCGGAAGCCATCCGCGAGGTGGTGCGGCGCCTTGCCATGGCGCGGCCCGACGTCGCCTTCACGCTCGCGGGCGAGGAGCGCGCGCCGGTGACCTGGACCGCCGCGCTACCCGGCGCGGCCGGGCGCCTGACGCGGCTCGGCGATATCCTCGGCGCTGAATTCCGCAGCCACGCCATCGAGGTCCATGCCGAGCGCGAGGGTGTCGTCGTCGCCGGCTATGCCGCGGCTCCCGCGCTGACCAAGGCCAATGCGCTCGGGCAATATCTCTTCGTCAACGGCCGCCCGGTGCGCGACAAGCTGATCCTGGGCGCGGTGCGCGCGGCCTATTCCGACTATCTGCCGCGCGACCGCCACCCGGTGCTGGCGCTGTTCGTCACGCTCGATCCGCGCGAGGTCGACGCCAACGTGCACCCGGCGAAGACCGAGGTACGCTTCCGCAATGCCGGCCTCGTCCGCGCGCTGATCGTACACGGATTGAAGGACGCGCTCGCGCGCGAAGGCCGCCGTACCGCCGCCAACAGCGGCGAGAGCGCGCTGTCCGCATTCCGCCCCGCCTTCACGCCGCAGCGCCCGGCAAGCTGGGACTGGCGCGCCTCGCCGTCCGCTCCGGTCGCGCCGATGCCGTCATTCGAAGGCTCCGCCGCGCCGGCGTTCGCAGAGCGCGCGCAGGCCACCTTCGATGTCGGCGCGCCCAGCGCGGACGTGCGGATCGAGACGCAGCCGGTGGCTGACCTCGTCGACCGCCCGCTCGGCGCGGCGCGCACGCAGATCCACGAGACCTACATCGTCTCGCAGACCCGCGACGGCCTGATTATCGTCGACCAGCACGCCGCGCATGAGCGCATCGTCTATGAGCGGCTGAAGGCCTCGCTGGCCGAGAACGGCGTGCAGCGGCAGATCCTGTTGATCCCCGAGATCGTCGAGATGGACGAAGCCACTGTCGAGCGCCTGCTGGAGCGCAGCGAAGAGCTGGCCTCGTTCGGCCTCGCCATCGAATCCTTCGGCCCCGGCGCGGTCGCGGTGCGCGAGACACCGTCGCTGCTCGGCAAGACCAATGCGGGCGGCTTGCTCCGCGATCTCTCCGAGCACATGGCCGAATGGGACGAGGCGCTTCCGCTCGAACGCCGCCTGATGCACGTCGCCGCCACCATGGCCTGCCACGGCTCGGTGCGCGCCGGACGGAGGCTGCGGCCCGAGGAGATGAACGCCCTGCTCCGCGAGATGGAGGAGACGCCGAACTCCGGCCAGTGCAATCACGGCCGGCCGACCTATGTCGAGCTGAAGCTGAGCGATGTGGAGAAGCTGTTCGGGCGGCGGTGAAGGTGCCTTGACGCCGTAGGGTGGGTTAGCCCTGCAGATGCGCGAAGCGCATCTGCTCGGCGTAACCCACCTCTTCTTTTTCCGCGGAAACAGACGTGGTGGGTTACGCCTTCGGCTAACCCACCCTACGGCAGCGCGGCCCTACGGCCTCTTCAAAAACACGAACTCCGTATCGTCATAAGCCCGTCGCTCCAATTCCTCGTACCCTTCCGGCGTCACGAACTGCGCGGCCTTGGCCTCCTCCACCACCAGCAGCGCGCCCGGCGTCAGCCAGCCGCCATCGCGCAGGCTCGCGAGCGCCTTCTCGGCAAATCCCTTGCCATAGGGCGGATCGAGGAACACCAGCGAGAACGGCTCGACGGGATGCGCGGGGCCCAGATCAGTCGCATCGCGGCGATAGACCTTTGTGACGCCGCCGAGGCCGAGCGACTCGACATTGTTGCGCAGCAGCGCGCGTGCCTCCGCCCCGTTGTCGACGAACAGCGTGAACTTCGCGCCGCGTGACGAGGCCTCGATGCCGAGCGCGCCGGTGCCGGCGAAGAGATCGAGCACGCGCGCATCTTGAATCGGATCGTCATAGGCGTGCACGAGGATGTTGAACACGGACTCGCGCAGGCGGTCCGCCGTAGGACGGATGTCGCGCGAGGACGGTGAGGCGAGATTGCGCCCCTTCAACCTGCCGCCGACGACGCGCAAGCTAGTCCTCCCGCGGCGTCAGGTCGCGCTTGCCGTGATAACCACGCTTGGGACGGCGCGGCGGGCCGTAGCCGTTCGCCTCCATCTCGTTGCGCTCACGCGCCTCCTCGCTGCCGGTGCGCTGCACCAGCACGCGGCGGCCCTTGCGGTCGTTGATGACGGCACGCTTCATCGGCGTCTTCGGCGCATCGTCACCGCGCCCGGCGGATTTCGACGGCACGTCGAACTCGGCGCCCGACTTCTCGATCACCTTGTCTCCGAGCTGCTCGCGCAGCACGCGCGACTTGATCTCGTCGACCTGGCCTTCGGGGATCTCGCCGAGCTGGAACGGGCCGTAGGAGACGCGGATCAGCCGGTTCACCTCGAGCCCGAGATGGGCGCAGACGTTGCGCACCTCGCGGTTCTTGCCTTCGCGGATCGCGAACACCAGCCAGACATTGGCGCCCTGATCGCGCTCGAGCGTCGCCTCGATCGGACCGTATTTGACGCCCTCGACCTCGATGCCGCTCTTGAGCTCATCGAGCTGCGCCTGGGTGACGTCGCCATGGGCGCGGACGCGGTAGCGGCGCAGCCAGCCGGTGTCCGGCAGCTCGAGCGTGCGCGCGAGGCCGCCGTCATTGGTGAGCAGCAAGAGGCCCTCGGTGTTGAAGTCGAGCCGGCCGACACTGATCAGGCGCGGCAGGCCTTCGGGCAGATTGTCGAACACGGTCGGACGACCCTCGGGATCGTCATGCGTCGTCATCAGCCCGCGCGGCTTGTGATAGAGGAACAGCCGCGTGCGCTCGCGCGGCGGCAACGGCTTGCCGTCGACCAGGACGACGTCGTTCGGCGTGATGTCGAGCGCCGGCGAGTTGATGACGCGGCCGTTGACGGTGACGCGGCCCTGCGTGACCATTTCCTCGGCGTCGCGGCGCGAGGCGAGCCCCGCACGCGCCAGCGCCTTGGCGATGCGCTCGCCGGCCTTCTTCGGCTTCGGTGCCTCGTCGCGGCGCGGACGTCCCTCGAAATCCCGATCCCGCTCGCGATAGGCGCCGCGGCCGCCGAAGGCGGGGCGCTTCTCGAAGATCCTGCTCTCGTCCTCGTTGTCGCGGCGCGGACGGTCGCGGAAGCGGCCTTCGCTGCGCGGATGCTCCTGCCAATCCATGCGGCCTTCCGGGCGCTGGCGCGGACGATCGAATTTCGGACGGTCACCACGTTCGCTGTCACGATCACGCGGCCGATCGAATTTCGGACGATCGCGGAACGGACGATCGCCAGATGCGCGGTCATCGCGCGAACGCGAGAAGCGCGGACGGTCCTCACCGCGGCCGCCGTCGCGACGGTCGTCGCGCTTCTGCCAGGGCTTGTCCTCGCCGCGGTCGCGGCCGCCAAAATCCTTGCGCGGGCCGCGATCCGGTCCACCCCGCGAAAACTTCCGGTCCTCGAATTTGCGTTCGGAACGCTCACCGCGTGGCGCGCGATCACCGCGATCGAAATTCGGGCGGTCTCCACGCGGCTTGAAGCTGCGCTCGCCACGATCCTCACGCGGCCCGCGATCCCGGTCGCCGCCGCGCGAAAACTTCCGCTCGCCGTCGAACTTGCGTTCCGGACGGTCGCCACGCGGCGAATATGGCCGCTTGTCGCCGAACTTCTTGTCACCGGACCGGTCGGCGGGACGGGACTCGTCGCGATCCCGGCTGCGCGGCGGGCGGTCGTCACGGCCATAGGACGGGCGATCACCGCGCGGTTTGAACGAGCGCTTCTCGCCATCGCGCGAGGAGCGGTCGGAAAACGGCCGGTCGCCACGCGGTTTGAAGCTCCGCTCGCCACGGCCCTCGGCGCCGCGGTCGTCGCGCTTGAAGCGCGGACGGTCGGAAAAATCGCGGCGCGGGGCATCGCCGTCCTCGCGACGGCGGAAGGGGCGGCCCTCACGACCCTCGCGGGGCGGACGGCTGTCGCGGTCGCCCTTGCCCTCGAAGCCGCGCTTGGCGAATTTCTTCTCGGGACCGCGCGGCTTGCCGCTACGGCCCTTCGACGGTCCCTTGGAGGGGCCTCGCCGGCCGCGGGAATCGTTGTCTTTGTCGCTGTCGCGAGGCATGAATAATCTCACTCAGGGGTGGCCAGAAAGCAGTGTGCGCGCTCGTTCCGAGCCGCATGCTCAGGCAAAACCGGTATTCACTCTTGCTGAAGGCGGAGCTACTAGCAGGTTTCTGGCGATGATACGAGGCTTGAAAGCCCCCTCTTTCATGGATTTGGCGCTTCTGGCGGCCGAAAATGCCGGAAAAGCGGGCGAAGTTCCGATCGCATGTGTGGTGGTCCGCGATTCCGAGGTCATCGCCACCGCGGCGAACCGGACGCTGACCGACCATGACCCCACCGCCCATGCCGAGATCGTCGCGCTGCGCGAGGCTGCGAAAAAGATCGGCAGCGAGCGCCTCGTCGACTGCGACCTCTACGTGACGCTGGAGCCCTGCACCATGTGTGCGGGCGCGATCTCTTTTGCAAGGGTCCGCCGGCTCTATTACGGCGCGGCCGACCCTAAGGGCGGCGCGGTCGAGTCAGGCGTGCGCTTCTTCGCCTCGCCGACCTGCCACCACGCGCCGGAAGTCTATTCCGGCGTCGGCGAGAGCGAGGCGGCGCGGCTGCTCAAGGAGTTCTTCCGGGAGCGGCGTTAACCCGCGGAGAAGAATTCGTGCAGCGCCTTCGCGGTCACATCGGGGTTCTCCTCCGTCAGGAAGTGCCCTGAATCCACCGGCATGCCGTCAACGTTGGTCGCCCATTGCTTCCACGTGTCGAGCGGGGTCGCTGCGGCCTGGGCCACGCCGGCATTGCCCCACAGCGCCAGCATCGGCACCGTGATCTTCTTGCCGGCCTCGAAATCGGCCTTGTCGAGGTCGTAGTCGAAATAGGCGCCGGCGCGGTAGTCCTCGCACATCGCGTGCACGCGGGCGGGATCGCGGAACGGGGCGATGTAGTGCTCGAGCGCTCGCTCGTCGATCGCATCCAGCGTCTTCGACTTGGTCTGGCTCGCCATCTTGACGCGCAGGAAGAACTCGCCATTGCCGGAGATCAGCGTCTCCGGCAGCGGCGCAGGCTGGGCCAGGAAGGTCCAATGATAGATCTTCAGCGCATAGGCGCGGTTCATCCGCTCCCAGTAATTATAGGTCGGCAGGATATCGAGCACGGCGAGCTTCGACAGCCGACCGGGATGGTCGAGCGCCAACCGATACGACACACGGCCGCCGCGGTCGTGGCCGGCGAGCGCGAAGTGCACGTGGCCGAGCTGCTCCATCGCCTCGACCATGGCCTTGGCCATCGCGCGCTTGCTGTAGGGCATGTGCAGCGCATCGCTCTCGGGCATGTCGGACCAGCCATAGCCCGGCAGGTCGGCGACGATCAGCGTGAACTTGTCCGCGAGTTGCGGCGCGACGCGGTGCCACATCACGTTGGTCTCGGAGAAGCCGTGCAAGAGCAGCAGCGGCGGGCCTTTGCCGCCGACGCGGGCGAAGATGCGACCGAACGAGGTGTTGATCCATTCGGAGGCGAAGCCGGGATAGAGGTCGGCGAGATCGGACATCTTTCTGCATCCTTGTCTGGTCAGTCCTGAGAGCTGCTCCCAACAAAAAAATGTCGAATACAACCCCATGCACAGTAGCACGCGTCCTCGGCGAAGGACGCTAAGTCCAACAGCCGACTACGCATTTCTGGAATGTCGATGTGGCGGCGCGATGGCGCAAGGTTTTTGCGCGCGCAGCGGAAAAACCGCTGTCAGCCCTTGGCCTTCTCCGCTTCCACCGCCTGCCAGCCGATGTCGCGGCGGCAGAAGCCGTCCGGCCAGTTGATGCGGTCGACGGCCTGATAGGCGCGCGCCTGCGCCTCGGTCACGGTCTTGCCCAGCGCGCAGACGTTCAGCACGCGGCCGCCATTGGCAAGGATCGCGCCGTCCTTCGCGACAGTTCCGGCGTGGAAGATCTCGACGGTGTCGACCTTCGCGGCATCATCGAGCCCCTCGATCCGCGTGCCCTTCTGGTAGTCGCCGGGATAGCCCTTCGCCGCCATCACCACGGTGATCGCGGATTCCGGATGCCAGCGCAGATCGAAATGCTTCAACTCCCCGTCGCAGGCGGCGATGAACGCCGGCACGATGTCCGACATCATGCGCAGCATCAGCACCTGGCACTCGGGATCGCCGAAACGGACGTTGAACTCGAACAGCTTTGGTCCCTGCGTCGTCAGCATGATGCCGGCGTAGAGAATGCCGCGGAACGGCGTGCCGCGCTGCTTCATGCCGGCAACCGTCGGCAGGATGATCTTGGCCATGATCGCGTCGTGGATCGCGGGCGTCACCAGCGGCGTCGGCGAATAGGCGCCCATGCCGCCGGTGTTCGGGCCG
This sequence comes from Bradyrhizobium liaoningense, assembly GCF_018130825.1. GTDB lineage: Bacteria > Pseudomonadota > Alphaproteobacteria > Rhizobiales > Xanthobacteraceae > Bradyrhizobium > Bradyrhizobium liaoningense_B. The sequence goes on from NZ_JAFCJS010000004.1 coordinate 258,418, forward strand.
ACGTCGTGGTCGAACACGCGCTTGTGGTCCTGCGCGGACGCCAGCGGGATCGCCGTCTCGCCGTCGCACAGCGCAAAGAAGCTGATCTCGCGGCCGGGCAGAAACTCCTCGATCACGACCTCGGCGCCGGCCTCGCCAAAGGCGCCCTCGAACATCATGGCGATGGCATCTTCCGCCTCGCGCACGGTCTTGGCGACGACGACGCCCTTGCCGGCGGCGAGGCCGTCGGCCTTGACCACGATCGGCGCGCCCTGGCTCTGGACATAGGCGCGCGCGTCATTGGCGTTGGTGAAGCGCTTGTAGGCGCCGGTCGGAATGCCGAATTCGGTGCACAGCGCTTTCGTAAAGCCCTTGGAGCTTTCGAGCTGGGCCGGGATCCTGCTCGGCCCGAACGCCTTGATGCCGGCAGCAGTGAGGTCGTCGACGATGCCGGCCGCCAGCGGCGTCTCCGGGCCGACCACCACGAGCTCCACCGCATTCTTCTTGCAGAAGTCGATCACGGCGGCATGGTCGGCGATGTCGAGCGCCACGCATTCGGCCTCGCGCGCGATACCGGCATTGCCGGGTGCGCACCAGAATTTGGTCACCAGGGGGGAGGCCGCGATCTTCCACGCCAGGGCATGTTCGCGGCCGCCGGAACCAAGCAGGAGAATGTGCATCGAGGGCTCAGAAATAAGGGGTTTGCTGGGGGCGGAGGTCGCACGAATCCGCGCCGGTCTCAAGGGGGGCGTGCTCAATCACCCCCGTCATTCCGGGGCGCGGCGTGCAGCCGATCTTACCCTCCCCTGGAGGGGGAGGGTCGCTACGCATGTAGCGAAGCGGAATGCGTAGCGGGGTGGGGTGACGGTCTCTCCGCACGCGATACTGCCCGTGGGGAGAGATCACCCCACCCCGCTCGCGCTGCGCGCGATCGCCCCTCCCCCTCCAGGGGAGGGTAAGTCAGACCTGCTTCCCCGCGATGATCTCCTGCAAGGTCGCCACATGCCGCGCGAAGGCGCCTCGGCCGGTTACGGTCGCGGTGACCGTGGTCTGCGGCTTCTTGCCGACGAAGGCCTTGTCGACCGAGACGTAGCCGGCCTTGGCCAGGGTCTCGATATGGGCGCCGAGATTGCCGTCGGTCGCGCCGGTGAGCTTCTTCAGGCGGGCGAATTCCAGCCCGACCTCCGCAGGCAGCGCGTTCAGCGCCGCCATGATCTTCAGGCGCAACGGCTGGTGGATGATGTCGTCGAGCTCTGCCACTTCTAGCTCCGACGCATCCAGAGGCCGCCGACGAACAACCCGCCGCCGTTGACGCCCGCCATCCACAGCAGGAACGGCATTCCGGGGATGTAGACATATCCGATCAGCGTCAGCGCGATGATCACGGCGCCAATCACGATGAAGGCCGTGCCGAACCACACGCCTGCCAACATGTAGAACATCATGATGTAGACCGGCCAGAACGTCGTCTGCTGACGCGGCGTGAATTGGCCGAACACGCAGCAGAAGATGCCGAATGCAATGATGAACAGGAACGTCAGCAGATAGCGGTGATCGAAGGTACGGATGCGGGATTGTGCATAATTGTAGGCGCTGAGGGCGAACAGCCCGAGAGTCGCGAAGACGTAGACGCCGATCCAGATATAGAGGCCATAGCGCGGCCAGAGCCAGCTCAGGACGTTCCCGGCGAAAACCAGACCGCCCCACATCAACATGATGAGACCGGAGAGCTGGTAGATCAGCGATTGCCGCACGCGGCGGACGGTATCATCGATGTCAGCCAGTGCATCTGTGGCCTGCTTGCTGTCGATCATGACTGCCCTGCCCCGCGCGTAGCGACGTCCTCGGCGATCGCGGAGATCGCTTTCGGGCTGGTGACCATGCCCATGTGATTGACGCCCTCGATGACCTTGACGTCGACGGACGGCTTCACCGCCTGCACGGCCTCGGCATATTTGTCCGAGATCATCATCTCGTCGTCGGCGGCGCCGAAGATGGTCATCGGATGCGTCACGGCCGGCAGGTCGAGCCGATAGCCGCGCGTGGCAAAATTGCGCATCAGGCGGTCGGAATAGGTCGGCACCAGAATACGCTCGGAATTCGGCGGCACAGCGAACGCCAGCACCGGGAGTTGCGAGCAACAGTCGATGCCGAGCTTGCGCAGCGCGGCGAGACCAAGAAGGCGCGGGATGTCGGGATTGGCCCAGCCACCGGAATTCGGTCTATTGGTCGGTGCGTCGTAGCCGAGATAGGGCGCGATCAGCACGGTGCGGACGAACAGGTCCTGCATGATCGGCGTCGCGGCCACACGCAGCGAGAAGCCGGCACCCGCGGAATGACCGATCAGGGTCAGCGGCAAATCAGGTGCGGACTTGCGCACGTGGGCGACGAAATCGACGAGATCGTCCTCGAGTTGACCGACATAGCCGATGTCGCCGCGGGTGCCCGAGGCGCCGTGACCGCGCATGTCGAGCGCCCAGGTCTCGACGCCGCGCGCGGCGAGCGCGGCCGTCAGCGCGTGATTGACGGTAGCGGACGAGGCCGAGGAGCCATGGATGAAGATGGCGCCGCGATCCGTGGCCGCCCCCTTCGGCGCGTAGTGGCGGAAGCCGAGCCAGGTGCCGTCGCGGGCCTGGAAGCGCTCGAGCGGCGGCAGCGTGGACCAATCGATGCCTTTGGCGGAGTCCGAGACAGAGCGCATCTCGGCGGGCCGCTCGAGCGGCGTCGCGATCAGGGCGGTCAGGAGGAGCGCCACGGCGCCGACCGCGCACAGCCCCCATTTCAGCAAGCCCAGAGCACCTCGCAGCATGGCCAACTCTCACCTAATTCATCCTCGATAGAGAACTCTATAATACAGAGTACTCTCCCATTCAATCCCCGGATTGGCGCCGCGCGGCGAAAATCCTTAACGTCGGGTCTGACCCCAAAATGCCGAATCGTTTGCCGATGCCGCCTGCGGAACAACTGAACAACGCGTTCGAATTCACCGTCTCCGAGCTCTCGCAGTCCCTGAAGCGGACTGTGGAGGACACCTATGGCCATGTCCGGGTCCGCGGCGAGATCTCGGGATTCCGTGGTGCCCACTCCTCCGGCCATTGCTATTTCGCGCTCAAGGACGAGAGCGCCAAGATCGAGGCGGTGATCTGGAAGGGCGTGCACGGCCGCATGCGCTTCAAGCCCCAGGAGGGGCTCGAGGTGATCGCCACCGGCAAGCTCACGACCTATCCGGGCTCCTCGAAATACCAGATCGTGATCGAGGCGCTGGAGCCGGCCGGCATCGGCGCGCTGATGGCCTTGATGGAGGAGCGCAAGAAGAAGCTCGCCGCCGAGGGCCTGTTCGACGAGGCGCGCAAGCAGCTTTTGCCCTGGCTGCCGGAGGTGATCGGCGTCGTGACCTCGCCGACCGGCGCGGTCATCCGCGACATCCTGCATCGGCTCGAGGACCGCTTTCCCCGCCGCGTGCTGGTGTGGCCGGTCAAGGTGCAGGGCGAAGGCTCGGCCGAGCAGGTCGCGGCCGCGATCCGCGGCTTCAACGCGCTGCCCGAAGGTGGCAAGATTCCGCGCCCCGACGTGCTGATCGTCGCGCGCGGCGGCGGCTCGCTGGAGGATCTCTGGTCGTTCAACGAGGAGATCGTGGTGCGGGCGGCGGCCGAGAGCATGATCCCGCTGATCTCGGCGGTCGGGCACGAGACCGACATCACGCTGATTGATTTCGTCGCCGACAAGCGCGCGCCGACGCCGACCGCGGCCGCCGAGATGGCCGTCCCCGTGCGCAGCGAATTGTTCGTCGAGGTCGCCGATCTCGGGCGCCGCACCCGCGCCTATTGGCAACGCGCGCAGGAGAGCCGCCGCAGCGAGCTGCGCGCCGCAGCACGCGCATTGCCGGCCGCGGGCGATCTGCTCGCGATCCCGCGGCAGCGGCTGGATTCGGCAGGCAGCGCCCTGCCCCGTTGCCTCAAGGCCAACACGCATGCGCATTTCCGCAGGTTCACCGCGGCCAGCTCAAAGCTGACGCTGCGGGTGCTGCACGGCCAGATCTCGCAGGCCGATCATCGCCTCACCGTGTGCGGCGAGCGGCTCGGCCTGTCGGCGCGCTCGCTGCTGCGGCAGCGGCGCGACCGCTTTGCCGGGCTGGAGGTGCGCCTGCGCGCCTCAAAGCTTTCCAATGCGCAGGCGCAGCGCAATGCGATTGCCCGCCAGCGCGAGCGCACGCATCGGCTTGCCGAGCGCGCCGGCCGCGCGCTCGTCACGCTGCTGCAGCGGCTGGAGGCCCGCGTCGAGAACAGCGGCAAGCTGCTCTCCGCTCTGTCCTATCGCAGCGTGCTCGCGCGCGGCTTTGCCCTGGTGCGCGACGAGGCCGGCCATCCCGTGCATGCGGCGGACGCGATCGGCCCCGGCGCGCGCGTCGAGATCGAGTTTGCGGACGGCCGTGTCGGCGCGACCGCGGATGCGGATCGCCCTGCGCCAGCGGCAAAGCGCGCCCCGGCGCAAGCGAAGCCAGCCGCGCAGGAGACAAAGCCAGCGCCGAAGCGCGTGGGCAAGCCGGTGGATCAGGGCAGCTTGTTCTGAGGCGGGAGGGCGGCGCTCGGCCCTCGGTGTCATTCCCCGCGAAAGCGGGGAATCCAGTACGCCGCCGCTTCTCGATGAATCACAGACGCCTCGGCGTACTGGATCGCCCGGTCAAGCCGGGCGATGACAGTGAATGTGTGGAGACACGCGTACAACATTCTCGCTGTCGTCCCGGCGAAGGCCGGGACCCATAACCACAGGAAGGAGTTTGGCGAAGACTCGTCGTTCGGTACTCCGACCGCCTGCAATTGATAGATCACGCGGTATGGGTCCCGGCCTTCGCCGGGACGACGCGAGGAAAAAGTACGCCTCACACGTCTAACCTAATACGCAGCGACAAGGCTCCCGCCCTACCGGCAGGACAATCCCGCGTCGATCGTGGTCCAGAAGCCGCAATGTTCCGGCGCCAGCTGTGGGGCGCCGGCGTGGGCTTCGTACAGGAAGATCGCGACGGTGAAGACGATCAGGGCGGAGGCGAAGAGCGTGATGCGGTTGCGCATGTGAGATGCGTTTAATCGACATCGTGGTCGAATGATGGCACGGCCACAGGCTGAAACCACGGCCGCGCGCGCTCCGTAGATTCACGGTCGGCCATTTTCCGTGCAGGGCGGTGGTCGATGCGGGGCTGTCCGCCAGACGTTGTTCCCCGGGCGGCCCCGCTTCCGCCTTCGCTCTGTCGAGCTACGGCGGGACAAGTCCGTAGCCCGGATGGAGCGCAGCGTAATCCGGGGTCGAGCTGCAACTTCGACTGTCCCGGATTTCGCTGCGCTCCATCCGGGCTACGGCAGTGCGCTCACCGCGCCAGCCATTGCGCGACTTCCTTCTGCGACTCCGCGCGCGCATCGGCATCCGTGCCGAGATGGCCGTGCTCAGGCGCGGCGGCGTCGCTGCTGCCGCTGGCCGCGTGCAGCGGCGTGTTGGCGCGATCGAAATCGTGATAGGCGCCGGGGTAGACCACGATGCGCGCGAGCGCGCTGCGGCCGCGCGCGCCGTCGACCATCTGGCGGCAGGCCGGCGGCGAGGAGACGTCGTCATCGGCGCCGATCAGCACGAGGGTCGGCACCCGCGCGCTCCATCCCAAACCCGCCGAGATCCGGCAATCCGGATAGAACGCAATCGCGGCGCGGAAATCCGGCCCCTGATCGCGCGCCGTGCTCTGCGGACGCACCGCCCAGAGCAGTGCGCTGGCGCCGTTGGCCCAGCCCATCAGGCTGATGCGGTCGCGCGCCACCCAGGCCTGATTCATCAGCCAAGCGCGCGAGGCCGCGATGTCGGCGACGCGCTCGCGCCGCGCCTTGACGTGACTCTCCTTGACGCGACACTGCGGACCGAGCTCGCGCGAGCCGTAGCTGTCGGGCATCAGCACGGCGTTGCCAGCCTTGAGCAGGCGCTCGGCCCAGTCGCGATAGCGCGGCAGCACGGGATCGGAATGGCCGCCGAGGCCGCCGCAGCCATGCAGCGCGATCACGGTCGGAAACGGCCCCTCTCCCTCGGGCTTGTAGAGCTGCGCATGCAGCACTCCGGACGCCAGAGGAATCTCGACCTGATGCGGCGCGGGTGCCGGCGCCGCGTGCGCAGCCGGTATCAGGAGCATCAGGAACAGGGCGATCAGTCGAAGGCGCATCGGACTCTGCCGTATCAGGTGCCGGCCGCGAGCGGCGGGACGATCCTTCGCCCGGAGCAGTACCATGCGTAAACGGCGGCAAAACATCACAAACCGGTGGGTTTAACGGGCGGACAAGCCACCCTATCTATGCTACATCCCGTCCAACACATCGTGCCCTTACGGGCCTTCCACGGAGACTTTCGACCGTGCTGAACAAGTTCGGCTCTTCCGGCCATGGCGAAGCGCAGGTGCAGTATCTCGACGGCGATTTCCGCGTGATCTCGCCGGGGACCTTCGTGCGTTGCGCCATCACCGACACGCGGATCCCGCTCGACGAACTGAAGTACTGGAGCGTGGACCTGCAGGAGGCCTACGCCACGCCCGCCGCGGTGCTGCAGCGGCACTTTCCCGGCGCGCTGAAGCAGTCGTGATCCTTCGGCTCTCGTAACTCTCGTAGGGTGGGCAAAGGCGCAAAGCGCCGTGCCCACCGTCTCTCCAAGACCGCGACAACCAACGTGGGCACGCTTCCGCCTTCGCTCTCCGAGCTTCGGCGGACAAGTCGCTTTGCCCACCCTACGATACCGCGCTTGTGGCATCGTTCTGCTATTGCGGCTCTGGACCATCTCCGCCTACGCACGTCTTGATGAAACTCTTCCTGCTCTCCCCGACCACCTTCTGATCGATCGCCTGCTTCAGGCAATCGACCCGCGCCTGCGCCATGCACAGCTGCATCTGGTCGCGCTTGTCCTGGCCTTTCAGGTTTTGCGTGGTGGCGAGACAGGTGACGCGCTTGGCCGCGGGAACCGGAACGGTAGTGGGAGCGGCGGACGGGGTCGCCGTCTGCGCGAACACGGGCGCAACAATCAGACACACAAGGCTGGCGGCGACGGCGGCGGACGGCAGTTTCATCGAACTCTCCTGATCGTCCGAGATCGATAGGGAGGGTGCGATGAATGAGGCGTGAATGCCGAACTGCCGTAGGGTGGGCAAAGCGCAAGCGTGCCCACCGCTTCGATTATCGAGTGAGGCAGCATTGTTGGTGGGCACGCTGCGCTTTGCCCACCCTACGGGACCTGCCGACCTTCACGCCTCACTGAGAAATGATCCTCGTCATCCCGATCCGCGTTGCATCGAATCGTGCTTACACTCCGAGGTAAGTCATTTCGCTTTGTGGTTGGATTTTTCGTCGCGGTCCGGCGTCCTTAAGTTGTTCGACGAAGTCTTGCTGAAACAGAGCGCTGCTAAACTGCGTGTTAGGTAATTAGCCCTGTTCTTTTTATCGCGCAGACAATCAAGTCAACCAAACGGCCGTCGAGCTTTGGAATTGGCGCAGTCTGTGAACGGGCTCATATCGAAGAGCCATCTGACGGGCTACGATCACCTCGAAAATCCGCGGTGGAATATCTGTAAATTCCAAAGTCAATCGATGGGGGTGATCATGCCCATCATACTGGACTTGCTCTATCGCGAATATTGCCGCGCCCGCCTCGCCGAAATGCGCAAACAGCTTCTGATCGCAGCTGAACGCTTTGAAGCGCTCGAAGCGGACTACCTTCTTTCGGATCAAAGTGACGACGAGAAAGCGGCACATCGCAAGGCCGGCCGCGGCGCGCCGAATTGAAGCGACCCAAACCGGCAATCTCTTCCGCGTCGCAGTGACCAGGCAATTGGCATCAGTTTGGATGGCAGCGATGAACACGCCCGAATGCTATACCGTCATGGTGACCTGCGCCTCGTGCCTGACCATCATCGGATTGATGGTCGTTGGGGCGTGGTGAGCACGACTGACTGCTGAACCGCGATCGCGGACCGTGACCGGCTTTGCAGGCAAGCACGTTCCGTCGGAACATGGCACGGCCGATGGTCACGGCACCCAACAAGGCAGCGCCGTAGAGTGGGCAAAGCGAAGCGTGCCCACCCGACGAGATCAGCGTCTGGAGAACCGCCGCTCGCGCGCCTTGTAGAGATGATCGCTGATCAGTTGCCGCAGCTTGGCGGGGTCGTCGAATTCGAGCTGGACGGCGAACGGCACGATGCCGGCGGGCACGCCTTCGCTGCCATGCAGGCGGGCAAGATCCTTTTCCGTCGTCACCAGCGTCAGTTGCTCGCGCTGTGCTTCCGCCGCGAGCGCGGCGAGCTCCTCGCGCGAGAACATGTGATGATCGTCGAAGCGGCGCGTGCGCGCGACATCGATGCCACTGCCCTGCAATGTGCGGAAGAAGCGCGCGGGATCGCCGATGCCGGCGAAGGCGAAGACCCGCTTGCCGAGGAGCTGCGCGAGCGAAGCCGCATCCGGCTTCAACCGCGCGCGCAGCTCGGGCTTGTTGCGCTTGGCGAGCTCGCCCGCGACATCGTTGGCAGCGCGGCCGTCGCCGATCAGCACCAGCGCGTCGGTGCGCGCGAGCTGCGCCTGCAGCGGCGCGCGCAGGGGGCCGGCCGGAAACACCGCGCCGTTGCCGAGACCGCGCTCGCTGTCGATCACGATCAGCGAGGCATCCTTCAGCAGGCGCGGGTTCTGGAAGCCGTCGTCCATCAGGACCACGGTGGCGCCTTGCGACTTCGTCAGTGCGACGCCGTCGAGGCGGTCGCGCGCAACGGCGACAGGAACGTCGCGCGCCATCATCAAGGGCTCGTCGCCGACATCAGCCGCGGTGTGACGCATCCGATCGACCATGACAGGGCCCTTCAGGCGTCCGCCATAGCCGCGGCTGAGCACGACAGGCGTCTCGCCGAGCTCGCGCAAAAGCTTGGTCAGCGCCAGCACGGTCGGCGTCTTGCCGGCGCCGCCGACATGGTAGTTGCCGACGCAGATCACGGGGATGCCGGCGTCAAAGCCCGTGCGCAGCATGCGCCGTTCGGTGATCGCGCCGTAGAGCGCACCGAGCGGCCATAGCGCGTGCGATTGAAGGGAACGTGGCCGGTACCAGAAGGCCGGCTCACGCATTGGCGGCTCCCATCTCGATCCGCAATTGCAGCAGATAGGGCTCCAGCGCGGTCATGGTGCGGTTGAGCGCGCCGCCGAGTTGCTCGACGACGCCGGCACCTGCCTGCTGCATCTTGTCACGCAACGTGGGATCGGCCAGCAGCTGGCCGAGCTGCTTGACCAGCGCTTCCGGCGTGTCGGCCTGGCGCGCGCCGCCGCTCGCATCGAGCGCCTCGTAGACGTCGGTGAAGTTGAAGACGTGCGGGCCATGGACGATCGCCGCCCCTAACTTGATCGCCTCGATCGGATTCTGCCCGCCGTGGCGGATCAGCGATCCGCCCATGAACACGATCGGCGAGAGGCGGTAGAACAGGCCGAGCTCGCCCATGGTGTCGGCGACGTAGACGTCGGTCGCGGCCGTCGGCAGCTCCTCGCGCGAGCGCAGGGCAGGCTTGAGGCCCGACGCCGTGACGAGGCCTGCGATCGAGGAGCCGCGGTCGGGATGGCGGGGCACGATCACGGTCAGAAGCTGCGGGAAGAAGCCGACGAGGCTGCGATGCGCGGCGACCAGCATCTCGTCCTCGCCCGGATGGGTCGAGGCGGCGACGATGATCGGCCGCCCGCGCGTCATCGCCATCAGCCGTTCGAGCTTGGCGGGATCGGCCGGCGGTGCGGGCACGTCGAGCTTGAGATTGCCCGTGGTGACGACGTCGCGGCCGCCGAGCGCGGAGAAGCGCTCGGCATCGGTCCTGGACTGCGCGAGACAAATATCGAACCGCGACAGCAGCGCCGAGATGGTGCCGTGCATCCGGCGCCAGCGCGGGAAGGAGCGCGGCGACATCCGCCCGTTGATCAGCACCATCGGCACCCGGCGCGCAGCGCCCGCCAGGATCAGGTTGGGCCACAAATCGGATTCGATGAACAGCGCCAGCGACGGCTTCCAGTGGTCGAGGAAGCGCGCAACGTAGCGCGGGGAATCATACGGCACGTATTGATGGATGACGTCGGGCGGAAAGCGTTTTGCGACGACCGCCGCCGAGGTGACGGTGCCCGAGGTGAGCAGGATGCGCAAATTGAGATCGCGCAGGCGCTCGATCAGGGCGGCCGCCGCCAGCACCTCGCCGACGCTGGCGCCGTGGATCCAGACCAGCGGGCCGTGCGGCCGCACGTCGCGGGACAGGCCGCGCCGCTCACCGACCCGCGCGGGGTCTTCCTTGCCCTGCTTCAGCCGCCGCTTGATCAGCGCAGGCGCGAGCGGCACCAGGCCGGAGGCCAGGCGCCGATACATCCGCAGCGTGATCGGCAGCGCAATGGGCAGCGATTTAGGCATCTTCCGGTCCAGGGCGGCCGAGCTGCGCATAGGCGCGCCGGGTCGCCTCGTTCAGCGTGTCCTCCAGCTCCTGCCGCAGCGTCTCCATCATGGCGGCGTCGGCATCTGCGGGAACGTGGATTTCCTTGATGCCGACCAATGCGCCTCGCCCGAATGGCAAATTGATGGTGGTGCGGTCCCAGTTCTTCAGCCGGATGAAGCGGCTCGTGGCCATCGCAAAAGGCATGATCGGCCGCCCCGATTCCCGTGCCAGCATGATGATGCCGAGCCCGGCCACGCGCGAGCGCTTGGGGACATCGGCGGTCAGCGCGACATTACAACCGTCCTGGAGCGTCCGCACCATTTCCTTGAAGGCGCCGACACCACCTTTGCGGTGGAAAGCCCCGCCGTGATCGCCGGAACCTCTGATCGTGCCGATGCCGAGCCGCTCGGCGGCGATGGCATTGAACTCGCCGTCGCGGTGCCGGGAGATCAGGACCCTAGCCTTGTACCAGTCCTTGTTCTTGATGAAGGGGGTGAGGAAGTGCTGGCCGTGCCAGAAGGCGAAGATCGCGGGGATCTGCGGCTCGACGATGTCATAAACGTCGGGCGGATCGAACGTGAACTTGTTGGTCCGCCAGACAAGGCGCAGATATTCGGCCGCCAGGACCCCGACGGCACGCTGAACGAAGCTGCTTCGCAGCGTATTGCGAAGCAGTTTTTTCAACGCGCCGGTTCTTGATTGGGGTCGAGCAGCCGGTGGAGATGGACGATGAAATAGCGCATCTGCGCATTGTCGACCGTGCTCTGCGCCTTGGCGCGCCAGGCGGCGTGCGCCGTCGCGTAGTTCGGATAGAGGCCGACGATCTCGACGTCGTCCAGGTTCTTGAAGGTGTTGTGCTCGAGATCGACGAGCTCTCCGCCGATGACGAGGTGAAGCAGTTGTTGCGGGGCACTATCTGGCATGGGTTCTCTTTCTAACGGGCTGCCCGGCAAAGCAGTGGTCGACAGGCACGCGAAAGCGCTTCAGGGCAAGGGACGGTCTCGAAAATGCGCGACAATGCTCGCATGACGATCGCGTCCCGCTGCCACCAGCACCCCGTGGGCCACTTCCCGGCGGTTATAGAGGATGGGATCTCCGGAGAGGTCGCTCATCCTACCATCCGCTTCCTGCACGATCAAATCGGCGGCCGCAAGGTCCCAATCATGGCTGTTGCCGCCCGCAAAAGCCGCATCCAGCGCGCCATGGGCGACCCGGCAGAGCCGGAGCGCGAGCGAGCCGATTCGCCGGTGCAGCTTGATCTCGCCGAGCGAGGGCTTCAGGCGCTCGATCAGGGGTTTGGGCCCGGCCACGCGCGAGAAGTCGAGCTCGGATCCGGCAGTAGCCTGCACGGCTCTGCCGTTGAGTGTCGTGCCTCGCCCTCGGACCGCAAAGAAGAACTCGTCGCTGGTCGGTGCGAACACCGCGGCGAGCACGGGCGTGGCGCCCTCGACCAGCGCGACGCTGACGCACCATTCGTCATGGCCGCCCAGATAATTGCGCGTGCCGTCGATGGGATCGACCACCCACGTCAGCCGGCGCGACAGCCGGGTGGAATCGTCGGCGCTCTCCTCGGAGAGCCAGCCATAGTCCGGCGTGGCGGCGCGCAGGCGCGCTTCGAGCAGGTCGTTGACGGCGATGTCGGCCTCCGACACCGGCGAGGAGACGCCCTTGATCCACTTCTTCAGCTCGGTGCGGAACATCGACTGCGCGAGCGCACCCGCCTCCCGCACCGTGTCCTTCAGCAGCGCCGCATCGCGGTTCAGGATGGTTTCGTCGAGGGAGTTCGCGTCAGCGTCCGCCAAGCGTCAAGCCCTCGATGCGCACCGTCGGCGCATTGATGCCGTACCGGAACTCCAGATTGTTCGCCGGCTGCATCGACTTGAAGATCTCGAACAGATGGCCGGCGATCGTGACCTCGCTGACGGGATAGGTGATCTCGCCGTTCTCGATCCAGAAGCCGGAGGCGCCGCGGCTGTAATCGCCGGTGACGCCGTTGACGCCGGAGCCGATCAGGTCGGTGACGTAGAAGCCCTGCTTGATGTCGGAGATCAGCTCGGCCGGCGTCGGCGTGCCGGCTTCGAGATGCAGATTGTACGGCCCCGGCGAGGGCGAGGACGAGACGCCGCGATGGGCGTGGCCGGTGGTGGCGAGCCCAAGCTCGCGCGCGGTGGCGCAGTCGAGCAGCCAGGTCGTCAGCACGCCTTCGTCGACGAGGGCGATTTTCTTCACCGCGACGCCTTCGGCATCGAAAGTCTGCGAGCGCAGGCCGCGCTTGCGCAGGGGATCGTCGATGATGCGGATGTTCTTGGCGAAGAGCTGCTGGCCGAGCTTGTCCTTGAGGAAGCTGGTCTTGCGCGCGATCGAGGCGCCGTTGATGGCGCCGACGACGTGGCCGACCAGCGAGCCCGCGACGCGCGGGTCGAACACCACGGGCACCTTGCAGGTTTCGACCTTGCGCGGATTGTAGCGCGCCACGGTGCGCTCGCCGGCGGAACGGCCGACGGTTTCCGGCGACAGCAGATCGGCGCCATGCGGCGCGGAGGTGAAATCGTAGTCGCGCTCCATGCCGGTGCCCTCGCCTGATATCGCGGTGGCCGAGATGCCCTGGCTGGAGCGCAGGTAGGAGCCGTGGAAGCCGGTCGAGGTGACGAGCACCATGCCGCCCATGCCGGCGGAGGCCGAGGCGCCGCCGGATTTTGTGACTCCCTTCACTGCGAGTGCGGCAGCTTCAGCGGCGAGCGCACGGCGCTCGAGCTCGCTGGTCGCGGGCACATCGGGATCGAGCAGATCGAGATCGGGGAAGTCGCGCGCCAGCAGCGCGGGATCGGCCAGGCCGACATATTTGTCTGATGGCGCAACCTTCGCCATCGCCACCGCGCGTTCGGCAAGCTTGGTCACGGCATCGCCGCTGACGTCGTTGGTCGAGACCACCGCCTGGCGCTGGCCGACCAGCACGCGCAGGCCGACATCGTCGCCCTCGGAGCGCTCGGATTCCTCGACGCGGCCGTCGCGCACCTCGACCCCTTGCGAGACGCCGCGCACCGCGACCGCATCGGCCGCATCGGCGCCTGCGCGTTTGGCCGCCTCCACCAGCCGCTGTGCGAGATCGGACAGCGCGGACTGATCGAACAGGTCGCGATTGGCCTTGGAAGAATCCTGGGGCGAAAGCGTCGAGCTTGGTGAAGGGTTCACAAACGAAATCCTGTTGGGGCGGAGGTCGGGGCTCGGGACGGCCGAACCCACCAGATGTGCCCAAATGGTGCGGACTTCAAGCATTTTCAGCCCGCAAAAAGCTCAGATTCGCTTCTTCGGCGCAACGTCTCGTCAATCATGCGCGCCAAGGTCTTGTCAATCATGAGCCGCGGTGACGCTGGGTTAACCAGCCTTTTTAAGCGGTTTCGGAAACGGCCGCGCTAAGGTCCTCGCATCGACCGGGAACATAATCCTGGCGGGGAGAACGAAAGCCGTGAGGCGTCAAACATCAGCATGCGGGGTCGCTCCCGCCGGGTCGAGCCGCAGCTTGCGGCTCGACCCCCTTTCCCTTCCGGTCCGCTTCGACGCGCATGATCCGCGCGCCGACGGATACACCAGGCAGATCGAGCTTCATCGCGAGCGTGTCGTGCTGCGCCGTGCCGTCCGCGGCATGCAGATGGCGATCAACGTCCGCGTCAGCGATTTCACCGGCGTCGCGCTGCGCGGCAATGACGAGGCGCAGGCGCTCGTCCTCGTCCATCGCGACCCCTCGCTCTCCGTTCCGCTGCTGGTCGGTGCCGAAGCCGACGAGCTCACCGAGGCCTGGGCGATCTGGAGCGAGATTTTTGCGCTTCCGCAACTCGACGAAGGTGCGCGCAAGCCCGCAGCCCGCCGCCGCCGCGCCAACGCGATCCGCGCCCGCCGTCCGAAATTCTTGATGCGCCGCCGCACCGGCATGGTGCGCGAGCTGGCCGTTCATCAGGGCGAACGCGAGATCATCGCGAGGAACTGAAGGTGCCGTAGGGTGGGTTAGCCGTAGGCGTAACCCACCTCTTCTGTTTCCGTGGAGAGAGACAGTGGTGGGTTACGCTTCGCTAACCCACCCTACGAGTCACGCCGCCCGCATCACGGCGTCCGCGAGCAATCCCGCAAACAGTAGCAGCCCTGCATCCCGGTTCGATTTGAACAGGCGCAGGCAGAGCGCGCCATCAGCGATGTTCAAGCGCACGATCTGCGACGCCAGATGCGCGGCAAAGGCCGCAAGCCCAAGCCAGGCCGGCCAGCGCACATCGCCGGAGGCCAACGCGACGCCGATCAGCACCACCGCAAGCCCATAGAACAGGATCAGCGCCTGACGCGTATGCGCGCCGAACAAACGCGCAGTGGACTTGACGCCGATCAGCGCGTCGTCCTCGGCGTCCTGATGCGCATAGATCGTGTCATAGCCGATCACCCAGGCGATCGACCCCGCATAGAGCACCAGCGCGGTGAGGTCGATGCGTCCGAGGATGACGGCAAAGCCCATCAGCGCGCCCCAGGAGAAGGCAAGCCCGAGGAAGACCTGCGGCCACCAGGTGACACGCTTCATGAAGGGATAGATGGCGACGACCGCGAGCGAGGCGATGCCGGTCGCGACGGCAAAACGGTTGAACTGGAGCAGCACGACGAGACCGATCACGGCCTGCGCGACCATGAAGGCGAGCGCCTGCTTCACGGTGATCTGCCCCGCGGGCAGCGGCCGTGAGCGCGTGCGCTCGACCTTGGCATCGAGGTCGCGGTCGGTGATGTCGTTCCAGGTGCAGCCCGCGCCACGCATCACGAAGGCGCCGATGAAGAACAGCACGATGGTGAGCGGCAGACGGTTGACATCGTGCGCGATGCCGGCGGCGAGCGCCGCCGACCACCAGCACGGCATCAGCAGAAGCCAGGAGCCGATCGGACGATCGAAGCGGGACACGCGCAAGTAAGGCCGCGCCCAATGCGGCGCGAGCGTATCGACCCAGTTGCCGGTGGAGTCGGCAACGCGGGCGGATGTATCACTCATCGGGTCAGAACGTTGCCGTTGAGCGTATCGAACGTGCTGCCGCCCTTCTTGCCGGCATTGGCCTCGGGCGCCGAGCCCGAACCCAGCACCTCGCTCAGCGACGGACCGGCCGGACCGCGCGGCTGGTTCTGCATCTGCTGCGCGACGTTGCAGACCTTGGTCTGCATGGCCTCGGTGTTCTTGTGGCCGTCCTTCATCTGCGCGCCGACCTGCGGCGGGATTCCGCACTTCGAGGCATTGGCCTCGATGTACTTGATCATCTTCGACTCGGCCTGGCTGAAATTGCGGATCAGCTTGCAGGCCTCGTCCGGCGGCGCGTGACGGTCGCTCGCCGCCTTGATCGCCTTGCCGCGCTTCTCGGCCTCCTCGCGCAGGGGCATGAACGCCTTCATGCAGTCCTCACCCGGGCCCTGCGTCGGCGGGGCCGCACTGAAAGCGCCGGCGCCGCCGATCGGGGCTGCGCCGTTCACCGGAAACGAGGATTGCGGCGCCGTGCCGACGGAGGCGGTCGGCGCCGAGCCGTTCACGGGCGGAAACGCCGAGCTGCTCGCGGCCTGGTTCGGCAGCGGCGCCGGGAAGGCGCTCTGCGCATAGGCGCCCGCGGCACCCATGGTGACCATGGCGGCAGTGATCGGAACCATCAGATGACGGATCATCAAGGCAGTCTCTCCGGCAGGAGCTTACGGGGTTCGGCGTCTTCCCAATTGAAGCGCACCCAGCGTGTTCGTGTTTTTACGATTCCCGCCGACGCTTAACAACCCGCCGAATAGGGCAAGAGCGCGGCGCGGGGACGCACCGATTCGGCGATATTTACCCCCAAAACGACTGGTTTCGGTTAAGAACGGCCCCAAATTGGACCTTTGAACGATGCCATCCCACGATTTTCGCGCCCCCCGCCTGTTCGTCGATGCCCCCCTCGCCCAGGATGCCAGGGTCCCGCTCGACCGCGACCAGAGCAATTATCTCGGCAATGTGCTGCGGCTGGCCGCCGGGGCCGAGGTCCTGGCCTTCAACGGCCGCGACGGCGAGTGGCAGGCCGCGATCGAAGGCCGCAAGCGGCCCGACGGCCTCGTCATCCTCCAGCAGACCCGGCCTCAGGACCGGCTGGCCGACCTCACTTATGTCTTCGCTCCGCTCAAGCATGCCCGGCTCGACTATATGGTCCAGAAGGCCATCGAGATGGGCGCCGCCAGCCTGCAGCCGGTCCTGACCCGGTTCACCCAGGCTTCCCGCGTCAACACCGAGCGGATGCGCGCCAATGTGGTCGAGGCGGCGGAGCAATGCGGGATCCTGAGCATCGCCACTGTGGCCGAGCCGGTGCCGCTGGACCGGTACCTCAGCCAGCGCCCTGCCGACCGGCTGCTGATCTTCTGCGATGAGGCGGCAGAGGTCCAAAACCCCGTTCAGAGCCTGCAAGGCGCGCGTGAGGCCGGGCAAGGTATCGACGTGCTGATCGGCCCCGAAGGCGGTTTTGCCGAGGAAGAACGGGCGCTGCTGCTGCGGCAGCCCACGATCCTGCGGCTGGCGCTCGGCCCCCGCATCATGCGGGCCGACACCGCCGCCGTCGCCGCACTGGCGCTGGTGCAGGCGGTGCTGGGCGATTGGGCCGGCCAAACCGCCTGATCCCTCGCATTGCCCGCCTGTTAAGCGATTGATCCTTTGGAGGTCGAAACCGCTGTCGGGCCATGCTAAGGGCTGCGCCAATTCGCCTCCCCCTTGCCCTGCCCGGTTCCGCCGGGACGATGGACCCTGAGATGACTGCGACTGCCACCTCAAATGCTGCCGGCTCCGCCGCCTGGGCGGATACGCTGCTCTTGTCGTTCGCGCAGGCCGGCTATGTCAGGGCCGAGCCCGCGATCCTGCAGCCGGCCGAGCCGTTCCTGGATCTGTCCGGCGAGGACATCCGCAAGAGCCTGTACCTGACGAGCGACCTGTCCGGCGAAGAGCTCTGCCTGCGCCCGGACCTGACCATTCCCGTCGCCCGCGACTATCTCGCCTCGGGCCGGGCCGGCCAGCCGGCCGGGTTCAGCTATCTCGGACCGGTGTTCCGCTACCGCAGCGGCCAGGCCAGCGAATTCCTGCAGGCCGGCATCGAATCGTTCGGCCGTCAGGACCGCGCCGCGGCCGACGCCGAGATGCTGGCGCTGGCCCTGGAGGCGACGGCCGCCTTCGGTGTCCGCGACGTCGAGATCCGCACCGGCGACGTCGCGCTGTTCAACGCGCTGCTCGACGCGCTCAACCTTTATCCGGTCTGGCGCCGCCGCCTGGTCAAGGATTTCAACCGCAAGATCAGCCTCGAGCAGGATCTGGAGCGGCTGGCGGCCGCGGCCACCGCGACGCGCAGCGAATATGAGGGCGTGCTGGCGGCCCTCGCCGGCTCCGACCGCAAGGCGGCGCTCGCCTTCGTCACCGATCTGATGTCGATCGCCGGCACCACCAATGTCGGCGGCCGCACCACGGCCGAGATCGCCGACCGTTTCCTCGAGCAATCGACGCTGAAGGGCGGCGCGCTGCCGCGCGAGGCCATCGCCGTGCTCAAGCGCTTCCTGTCGATCGCGGGCAATCCGGACGATGCCATCGCCGAGCTGCGCGCGCTGACGACTGACGCGAAGCTCGATCTTGCTGCTGCGATCGACCAGTTCGAGAGCCGGGTCGGCTTCATGGCCGCGCGCGGCATCGACGTGAAGCAGACGCGCTTTTCGACCGCGTTCGGGCGCGGCCTCGACTATTACACCGGCTTCGAATTCGAGCTGCATCACAGGGGCAACGGCGCCGAGCCGCTGGTCGCCGGCGGCCGCTATGACGGGCTGATGACCCAGCTCGGATCGAGCGAGCCGATCGCCGCGGTCGGCTTCTCGGTCTGGGTGGACGCGCTGAACCGGATCGGCCGCAAGGTGGGAGCTTAAGTCATGAGCGCGCCATTCGTTCTGGCCGTTCCCTCCAAGGGCCGCCTGCAGGAAAACGCCGAAGGCTTCTTTGCCCGTGCCGGCCTCAAGCTGTCGAAGGCCGGCGGCGCCCGCGACTATCGCGGCACCATCGCAGGGCTGGACAATGTCGAGGTCGCCTATCTCTCGGCGAGCGAGATCGCATCGCAGCTGTCGCGCGGCTTCGCCCATCTCGGCGTCACCGGTGAAGACCTGGTGCGCGAGAACATTGCCGATGCCGACAAGCGCGTGTCCCTGATCGAGGGGCTCGGCTTCGGCTATGCCGACGTCGTGGTCGCGGTGCCGCAGGCCTGGATCGACGTCCGCACCATGGCCGATCTCGACGACGTCACCACCGGCTTCCGCGAGCAGCATCACATGCGCATGCGGGTGGCGACCAAGTTCGTCAACCTCACCCGCGCGTTCTTCCAGAGCCACGGCATCACCGATTACCGCATCGTCGAGAGCGCGGGCGCAACCGAAGGCGCGCCGGCGGCCGGCAGCGCCGAACTGATCGTCGACATCACCACCACGGGCGCGACGCTCGCCGCCAACGGCCTCCGCGTGCTCGACGACGGCGTGATCCTGCGCAGCCAGGCCAATCTGGTCGCCTCCCGGGAAGCCGACTGGTCGCCGCAGGCGCGCGAGACCGCGCGAGTCATCCTCGATCACATCGCAGCAAGGGCGCGCGCCAACAAATACCGCGAGGTCCGCACCCGCTTCCGGCAGTGCGACGCCGCCCTGCTCGGCGAAGCCCACAGCCGGTTCGGCGTCGAGGCCCCATTTGGCGGGCCGACCTCGTCCGGCATGCTGACGCTGCACTGCCCACCGGGGCAGCTCTATGCGCTGGCGAGCTTCCTGCGCGAGCACGGCGCCGAGACCGTCTCGGTGGTCTCGCTCGACTACGTGTTCGACCAGCAGAACCCGCTGTTCGCCAAGCTCGAGGCGTTCCTGCGGCGGTGAGCCCCAGGTCCGTTCAGCGTAGCGACAGCTAACGGCAGCTATCATATGCTGTTGAGATGACCTTGATCGCCTTTGGAACCCTAATCGATGACGCTGGGCTCTGACGTTTCCGCCCTGACGACCACCGCGGCGAACTCCGCCGCGAAGGGATTGTCGATTGTCGTCCCCGTCTATAACGAGGCGGCGGGTCTCGCCGCGCTGCATCAGCGCATCTGCGAGCTCGCAAAAACCTTGCGCGAGCGCCACCGCCTCGGTTGCGAGGTCGTCTATGTCGACGACGGCAGCGCGGACGCGACGCTGTCGATCGCACGCAACCTGCCGGCCGACGCCATCGACGTCCAGGTGGTGTCGCTGTCGCGCAATTTCGGCAAGGAGGCGGCGCTGATGGCCGGCCTCGACCACGCCCGCCTCGGCGCCGTGATGTTCATGGACGGCGACGGCCAGCACCCGCCGGCCCTGGTCGAGCAGCTGGTACGGCACTGGATCGATGACGGCTATGACGTCGTCTATACCGCCAAGGCGCATCGCGACAACGAACCCTTCCTGCGCCGGCTCGCCGTGCACGGTTTCTACGCGCTGATCAATTGGGGCGCGCGCCAGAAGATCCCCGAGGACGCCGGCGACTTCCGCCTGCTGTCGCCGCGCGCGGTCGCAGCGCTCAGGCAGCTGCCCGAGCGCAACCGTTTCTTCAAGGGCCTCGCCAGCTGGATCGGCTTCCGCCAGATCCGCGTCGACTACGAACCGGCGGCACGCGCCCATGGCGTCACCACCTTCAACGCCGCGCGATTGCTCGGTCTGTCCATCGAGGGCCTGACCTCGTTCTCGGTGGCGCCGCTGCGTTTCGCCAGCCTGCTCGGCGTGGTGCTCGCCGGCGGCGCCTTCCTGTTCGGCCTGTCGATCCTCTGGGAGGTCTGGACCACCGGCAAGCAGGTGCCCGGCTATCCCTCGCTCGTGGTCGGCCTGATGACCATCGGCGGCGTCCAGCTCATCATGATCGGCATCGTCGGCGAATATATCGGCAAGATCCTTTCCGAGCTGAAGGCGCGCCCGATCTACTTCGTCGCCGAGCACAGCCAGAAGCATTTCGAGGCCGGCAAGGCCCAGGACGCTTCAACCCAGGACGCTTCAAGCCAGGACGCCTCGAGCAGGACGGCGGCCGAATGAGCAGCGCCGCGAGCCCGCGGCGAATCTGGCTCTGCGCCGACGATTACGGCATCAGCCCGGGCGTCAACCGCGCCATCCGCGACCTGATCGAACGCGGGCGTCTCAACGCCACCTCGGTGATGATGGTGGGAGCTGCGATCGAGCGCAGCGAGGCCGAGGCGCTGCAGGCCTCGGCCAAAGCGAGCCCGCGCTGCGCGATCGGATTGCACGTCACGCTGTCGGCGCCGTTCCGGCCGCTCACCATGCATTTCCGTCCCCTCGACGGCGATATGTTCATGCCCTTTCCGAAGCTGTTGCGCGCCGGCCTTGCACGGCGGCTCGACCGCGAATTCTTTCGCGCCGAGGTGAAGGCGCAGCTCGCGGCCTTCGTGGACGCCTTCGGCCGCGCGCCTGATTTCGTCGACGGCCATCAGCATGTGCAGCTCTATCCGCAGGTGCGCGACGGCTTTGTCGATGCGGTCGCTGAGGCTGCGCCACAGGCGTGGGTGCGCCAGGGCGGCCGTAACCTGCCACTGGCACAGCGGCTGGCCTCGCCCAAAGCCATGGTGCTCGACATCCTCAGCGCGCAATTCCGCCGCCGCGCCGGCGGCGCCGGTCTCGGCTTCAATCCCGGCTTTGCCGGTGCCTACGACTTCACGCGCGCCGCCGATTTCGGCGAGCTGATGCGGCAGTTTCTGGACGGCCTGCCGGATGGCGGCCTCGTGATGTGCCATCCCGGCTTCGTCGACGACATCCTCACCAGCCTCGATCCGATGACCAACGTCCGCGAGCGCGAGCACGCCTATCTCAAGAGCGATGCCTTCGCGCGCCTGCTGGCGGACAGCAACGTGACACTGGGATGAAACCGGCGAAACGCCGGCCAAGGGGCAGCTAAGGGGCAGCTTGTCGCATACCGAAATTTAATCCGGCCGGCACTGTTGGGGCCACAATGGAACCCTACATCTCCTGCGCGCTTGATTTTGCGCGAAGGAGACAGATCATGACGCCGCAGGAACGCCAGCTCGTCGACGACCTTTTCGACCGGCTTTCAAAGCTGGAAAATGCCCCGCGCGATCCCGACGCGATCGCCGCGATCTCCGACGGCCTGCGCAAGGCGCCCAGCGCGGTCTACGCGCTGGTGCAGACCGTGCTGCTACAGGATGAAGCGCTGAAGCGCGCCAATACCCGGATCCAGGAACTGGAAGCGGCCCATGCGCCCGAGCCGGCCCAGTCCGGCGGCTTCCTCGATACCATGCGCGACTCGCTGTTCGGGTCGAGCCCGTCGCGTGGCTCGGTTCCGAACGTGCCGCCGCGTGAGCAGCGGCCGGTCTGGAACACCGGCCAGGCGATGCAGCAGTCCCAGCCGGGCTACGGCCAGCCGCCTTACGGCCAGGCTCCGGGACAAGGTTATGGCGCCCCGCCGGCCGGCGGTGGCGGCGGCTCGTTCCTCGGCACGGCCGCGGCGGCCGCGGCCGGCGTGGTCGGCGGCTCGCTGCTGCTCTCGAGCATCCGCGGCATGATGGGCGGCTCGCACCAGCAGGCCTTCGGCGACACCAACGCGCTCGGCGACCGCAGCTCTGGTGGAAGTCCTTGGGGCGGCAGTGACCAGTCCGGCGGCTCGCTCGCGCGCGATGCCGGCCTCGGCGACATCGGCTCTAACCGCCGCGACGACTCGCGTCAGAGCTTCTCCGACCAGGCCTCGAACGACCGGGACAACAACGACCAGAACTACGACGACGATCACGACGACAGCATGGACATGGCCGACGACAGCGATTTCGGCGACGACGACGGCGGCAGCGACTACGCGTGAGGCTGCTCCATAACATTGCAAACAAGAACGGCCGCCGAGGAGGCGGCCGTTTTCATTTGAATCGTCTGGCGCTCTGGCCCCTTCACTTCTCCCCTTGCAAGGGGAGAGGGTGAACAGCGAGCGCTTGGCTACATCACCACGACCTTGGTGCCGACATTGACGCGGCCGTAGAGGTCGATGACGTCCTCGTTGCGCATGCGGATGCAGCCGGAGGAGACGTTGGTGCCGATGGTCCAGGGCTCGTTGGAGCCGTGGATGCGGTAGAGCGTGGAGCCGAGATACATCGCACGGGCGCCGAGCGGATTTTCCGGGCCGCCTTCCATGTGCCGGGGCAGATCGGGCCGGCGCGCGATCATTTCCGCGGGCGGGGTCCAGTCCGGCCATTCGCGCTTGGCCGTGATCGACTTCACGCCCGACCAGGTGAAGCCGGGACGCCCGACGCCGATGCCGTAGCGCATCGCCTTGCCGTTGCCCTCGACGAGATAGAGGAACTTGTTGGGCGTATCGACCACGATCGTGCCGGCGCCTTCCTTGCCGCTATAGTCAACAAGCTGTTTCTCGAATCTCGGATCGAACGGGCGCTGCCGCGGGTCGACCATCTCCTGCTGCAGACTTGCGCCTTGCTGATATCCACCTTGCATCTGCGGCTCGCCCATCGGCGGCAGGCGGCGCTGATCGTAGTAGCCGGGCTGCTGCTGATATACCGGGCGCTCCGGCGCATAGGCGGGGCCGCGGCCCGGACCGTCGCCGAACAGAAACTCGATGAAGCCGCCGCCCATGTTCGCATTGGAGGCGACGCGTACCGGCGCCGGCGGCACGCGCGGCTGGTAGATCACCGCGGGCGGATCGTTCGGCACCGTGTTGTCGAAGGCGCCGGCGCCGCTGGTGCCGGCAATGAAGGTGCAAGCGCTGCCGAGCAGCGCGACAGACATTTTCTTGAACATCGACGTACTCTGTACTGTTTCGTCTAGATCACATGCGTCGTGCAGGGCTGATGACTGATCCGCGCCCGCGACGTGGTCAATAAAAAGCAAAAGCCGTTTTGTTTGGTAAACAGAAGCGGCGTTTCGATTCACCACGTCGCAAGCGGGCCCGCAATTTGGCGATCAGCGTTTATTTTCGATGAACGCGGTGCGGTGATGGTTAATCGCTTCTTTGCGCGCCGTCGCGCGCAGCCGCAACGACAGTTCCTGCTGTGAACTTCGTGTTAAATCGCTTCTGCCTACAAAGACGCGTGAGTGAGGTGGGGGGAGTGTCCTGATGGCTGTTCACCGCAAACGTTTTCGTGTCGAGGATATCGCCGGTGGCGAGATGCCCATTCTAGACGTAACTGAAGAGGCAGGGCCGATGCACAGCGAGATCATGGCCGAGTTGCGCGCGATCCGCGCCCAGATGGCGAAGGGCATTACGGCTGCCCCGCTGTCCGGCAGCGCCGCGATGGCGGCGATCGACGCGTCGACGGCGCATGAGCTGTCCGAAGCGCGCACCATGCTCGAGACCTACCGGGCGCAGATCGAGCAGTGCGAGAAGCTGAAGGTCGAGCTCGACCTCATCCACGACGCCATCGACCGCACCAAGCGCGAGATCGCGACCCTGCACGGCAAGAGCTTCGACGGCGGCGAGATGGCCAAGGTCAATGGCGAGCTCGGCGCGGTGGTCGGCGGCACCGAGCAGGCGACCCAGCAGATCCTCGAAGCGGCCGAGTCGATCGACCAGGCCGCCAGCGCGATGTCCAAGGTGGACTCGGCCGACCAGCAGAAGCGGCTCGCCGACGACATCCAGGAACGCGTCATCTCGATTTTCGAAGCCTGCAACTTCCAGGACCTGACCGGCCAGCGCATCAGCAAGGTCATGAGCACGATGAAGTTCATCGAGCAGCACATCAATGCGATGATGGAGATCTGGGGCGGCGTCGACGCGATCAAGGCCCATGTGCCGGCGCCGGTCGACCAGCGCAGCGAGGACGAGAAGCTCCTCAACGGCCCCAAGCTCGCCGGCGACGTCGGCCACGCCTCGCAGGACGACATCGACGCGCTGTTCGACTGAGCGGACGCGGCATAGGAAACAGCAAAACGCCGGCCCTTGAGGCCGGCGTTTTTGTTTTGGGACTCACATTGTCATTCCGGGGCACGCGAAGCGTGAACTATGGTGCGCACTTGCGCACCTGAGAATCTCGAGGTTCCGGGTTCGGTCCTGCGGACCGCCCCGGAACGACAATCAGAAAATCACGCCCTCGGCGCGCAGCGGACGTAGACCATGTTGCCGTAGCGGGTGGCGGCGTCCTTGTCGATGAAGCGGGTGATCAGGACACGGCCGTCGAAGGAGACGATCTCGCGGTCCTGGTCGCCAGGGGTCGGACCCGCCGGCCCGATATAGTTCTTGCCGCTAGGCGAGCCCTTCAGCCGCAGCTCCTGCGGCGTCGCCTGGTCGGCCAGATGCATGATCACGCCGCCGGAGGAGCCGGCGGTGATCACGTAAGGATTCTTGCACTGGGACCTCGCCGCGGCTTCGGTGCGGGCGCGGTCGGCCGGGTTCTGGAACGAGGCAAGACCCCAGCGGCCGACGATCTCGTCGGCGCGGATGGTCGCCGGCATTTCCGGAGCGACGCCGGGCTCCGCCTCGGGCGGCGGCGGCGACGATGAGAAGGACGGCAGGCTCATACCGCCGCCGCAGGCGCCAAGCAGCAGCGCCAAGCCAGAAGCGGCCGCCAGATTGGCAACCGTGCGCGCGCGAGCTGAACTGATCATGGCATTCCCCCGAACAAGACCATGGCCGCACCCCTCCCGCAGCCAAGCGCAAAACCGCTGCCGGAGCAATGACGTCCTTTGACACGCCGGCGCCCCGAACAAGTTTCCAATGCCACCATCCTATATCCGCCTCACCAATCGCTTAACCACCTTTGCTTGACAGGATCGCGGCCAAGCCATATTCCCGGGCGCACTATTAGCACTCGGAAAGCCCGATTGCTAAGCGCGCCGTTCGATCCTCGGGACGAGGGGGAATGGCAGCGCCGCCCCACCCACTTCCACTACTTCCGAAGCGAGCCTCCAAAGGGAAACGTCATGGCTAAATCCAAATTTCGTCCGCTGCATGACCGTGTCGTGGTCAAACGTATCGACGCCGAGGAAAAGACCAAGGGTGGCATTATCATTCCGGACACCGCCAAGGAAAAGCCGTCCCAGGGCGAGGTTGTCGCCGTCGGCCCGGGCGGCCGTGACGAGACCGGCAAGCTGATCCCGATCGACCTCAAGGTCGGCGACCGCGTGCTGTTCGGCAAGTGGTCGGGCACCGAGGTCAAGATCGACAACGAAGAGCTCCTGATCATGAAGGAGTCGGACATCATGGGCGTTCTGGCCTAAGGCCATCCGCCTGAACGGCCGCTGAATGTCATGCCCGGATCGCGGAGGTCCGGGCATCCATCATTCCGCCGCACAGCACCAAACAAGACACATTACGAAACACGAGGGATTGCAGACCATGGCTGCCAAAGACGTCAAGTTTTCCGGAGACGCGCGCGATCGCATGCTGCGCGGCGTCGACATTCTCGCCAACGCCGTCAAGGTGACGCTCGGCCCGAAGGGCCGCAACGTCGTCATCGAGAAGAGCTTCGGCGCGCCCCGCATCACCAAGGACGGCGTCACCGTCGCCAAGGAGATCGAGCTCGAGGACAAGTTCGAGAACATGGGCGCCCAGATGGTGCGTGAGGTCGCCTCCAAGACCAACGACCTCGCCGGCGACGGCACCACCACCGCGACCGTGCTGGCCCAGGCCATCGTGCGCGAAGGCGCCAAGGCGGTTGCCGCCGGCATGAACCCGATGGACCTCAAGCGCGGCATCGACACCGCGGTGGCCGCGGTCGTCAAGGACATCGAGAAGCGCGCCAAGCCCGTTGCCGCCTCCTCCGAGGTCGCCCAGGTCGGCACCATCTCGGCCAACGGCGATGCCGCCATCGGCAAGATGATCGCCCAGGCGATGCAGAAGGTCGGCAACGAGGGCGTCATCACCGTCGAGGAGAACAAGTCGCTCGACACCGAGGTCGACATCGTCGAGGGCATGAAGTTCGACCGCGGCTATCTCAGCCCCTACTTCGTCACCAACGCCGAGAAGATGACCGCCGAGCTCGAGGACGCCTACATCCTCCTGCACGAGAAGAAGCTGTCGGGCCTGCAGGCCATGCTGCCGGTGCTCGAAGCCGTGGTGCAGTCGGGCAAGCCGCTCGTCATCATCGCCGAGGACGTCGAGGGCGAGGCGCTGGCCACCCTGGTCGTCAACCGCCTGCGCGGCGGCCTCAAGGTTGCCGCCGTGAAGGCGCCGGGCTTCGGTGACCGCCGCAAGGCCATGCTCGAGGACATCGCGATCCTCACCGGCGGCCAGCTGATCTCCGAGGAGCTCGGCATCAAGCTCGAGAACGTCACGGTGAAGATGCTCGGCCGCGCCAAGAAGGTGGTGATCGACAAGGAGAACACCACGATCGTCAACGGCGCCGGCAAGAAGCCCGACATCGAGGCCCGCGTCGGCCAGATCAAGGCGCAGATCGAGGAGACCACCTCGGACTACGACCGCGAGAAGCTGCAGGAGCGCCTCGCCAAGCTCGCCGGCGGCGTCGCGGTGATCCGCGTCGGTGGCGCCACCGAGATCGAGGTCAAGGAGAAGAAGGACCGCGTCGAGGACGCGCTCAACGCCACCCGCGCCGCGGTGCAGGAAGGCATCGTCCCCGGCGGCGGCGTCGCGCTGCTGCGCGCCAAGAAGGCGGTGGGCCGTCTGTCCAACGCCAATGACGACGTCCAGGCCGGCATCAACATCGTGCTGAAGGCGCTGGAAGCCCCGATCCGCCAGATCTCCGAGAACGCCGGCGTGGAAGGCTCGATCGTGGTCGGCAAGATCCTGGAGAACAAGTCCGAGACCTTCGGCTTCGACGCCCAGAACGAGGACTATGTCGACATGGTCGAGAAGGGCATCATCGATCCCGCCAAGGTGGTGCGCACCGCGCTGCAGGACGCTTCCTCCGTGGCCGGCCTCTTGGTGACCACCGAAGCCATGGTCGCCGAGCTGCCGAAGAAGGACGCTCCGCCCGCGATGCCCGCCGGCGGCGGCATGGGCGGCTTCTGAGCCCATCCTGATCTTACAGCACCAACGAAGGCCGCCTCCGGGCGGCCTTCTTTTTGCCGACGTTGCCCCAAGCTTTTCCGATTCAACCGGCGGCCAAAACTCACTACGGTGGCGCCGATTCTGATTGTTTGGGCATGATCCGCTCGGAAAACCGCTTCACACTTTTCCGGATCATGCCCCACTGCCCGAGGATTTCGTCGATGCGCGCGCTCCTGGTTTGTTCGACTGCCCTCCTGGCGGCTCTGCTCGCCGTCTCGCCCGAAGTCGCCTCCGCCCAGATGAAATTGTCGCCCAAGGCCGCGGCGCCGGGCGGAACCGAGACGCGCTATTTCACCTCGATCGACGGGCTGATGGACGGCAATGCCGACGTGATCCTGAAGGAGACGCGGCAGGGCAAGACGGTCACCGCGGCCGTGCTCGACGTCTGTTACCCCGTCGCGAAGAATTCCGAGCGCAAGGACCGCTTCGTCGTCAATCTCCAGGTCGCCGGCCAGACGCTGACCGGCACGACGCAGAGCATCAGTGAGAAGTCGCCCGTCAGCGTCAAGCTGCAGCGCAAGCAGAGCGGAGACACGTTCGAATTCCGCGGCCAGATCAGCATCGGCCAGGCGGTGACCGAGGTCACCTCGCCCGACAATTCCGATCTCAGCGAGAAGGAGTTTCAGGACAACCAGACCTCCGATGACGGCATCACGTCGCAGCCGAAGGATTTCACCGACGTCTCGCCCGAGGCGATCGCGGTGAAGGTCAAGCTGGACGCGGCGACCGAGTTCCTGAAGAGCCTGAAGGGCCAGGCGGTCGAGGTGACGCTGGCGAGCCTCAATGTCGGCTGCGACGCGCTGCGCGCCGGCGAGCAGACCGTCAACATGTCGGTCGACCCGGAGCGAGCAGCCGCGCTGCTGGCAAAATTCAAAGCGATGCCGGGCGTCACCGCGGCAGGCTGGACCGCGGGCATGACCGAGATGGACCGCACCATCCGTTTCCCCGCCGCCGACTGGCGCGACGGCGACAAGATCAACCGCGACAAGCTCGCGGCCGCCGTTGCCGGCGTGCTGAGCAGGACGCTCGCGGCAAAGCCGGTGTCGCAAAGCTTCAACCCGGCGACCGGCAAGCTCAAGCTGGTGTTCAAGCGGCCGAACCAGGATCATCCGGCGCTCGAGCTCACCGACACGATCGAGGTCGCAGGCCTCGTCTCGCCGGACAAGCCCGGCACCACCGACAAGCTGATGCTCTGGATCGGCAGCCCCGCGACCACGACCGCCGACGAGAGCAGCGGTGCCAAGCTCAACCTCTCGGACGACGCTTCGGCCGACGAGGAAGGCGATCTGCCCGACGACAACGGCTCGGTCGAGGCGCTCGCCAGGGAGTTGAAGGGCCAGCGCTGGGACGCGGACAAGTCGGTGTGGAAGTAGGCGTAGCCATTCCGGGGCGACGCGTCAGCGTCGAACCCGGAATCTCGAGATTCCGGGTTCGCGCTTCGCGCGCCCCGGAATGACCTGACGGTCAATTCCCGTTCACGCGAAAGCGCAGCGGCTTGGGGCCGATCAGCGTCAGCACGTCGCCCTGGCGTTTCCAGGTCTCGATGCTGCCGAGCGCTGCGACCAGCTCATCGTCGGCCTGGGCCCTGGCCGGCGGACAGGACCGGTCCTGGATCTGGCCGGGGACGAAGATCACTGTGTTGCCGGCGACCGAGAACTGGCCCTTGCCGCCCTTGCACCAGAGCTCGAGCACGACCTCGCCATTGTCGCCGATCTCGATGTTCGGAATCCGCTTCGAGCCTGCTTGCGGCAACGCCTCCAGCGTCATCTCGGTGCCGAACGGAAAACCCTCCTCGGCGCGCGCGAGCGTGGACATCGCGAGCATTGCAACCACAGCGCACACCATCTGCCTGAGCGAAACCATGACACCTCTCGACCGACCTGATTTGCCGCACCTTCTATAAGACGGCGGCGTCATTGAGAAGGTTCGCCTGCGCAGGATGCAAAAATCCCCGCGGGGGCGAACCTCGCGGGGATTTGCGTCGAAGCGAGACGCCGATTGCTACTTCAGGACCATTGCCGTGAACGGCCAGACATAGGCCTGCAACGTCACGAGCACACCGACCAGACAGGCCAGCACGATCGAGTGCCAGAACACGAAGCGCAGGATGGTGCCCTCGTGGCCGTACCAGTTGGTGGCGGTGGAGGCGACCACGATCGACTGCGCGTCGATCATCTTGCCCATCACGCCGCCGGAGGAGTTCGCAGCAGCCATCAGGATCGGCGACAGGCCGAGCTGCTCGGAGGTGATCTTCTGGAGGTTGCCGAACAGGATGTTCGACGACGTATCCGATCCCGTCAGCGCCACACCCAGCCAGCCGAGCAGCGTGCCGAAGAAGGGATAGAGCACGCCGGTCGCGGCGAAGGCGAGACCGAGCGTGGCGTCGACGCCGGACAGCCGCGTCAGCGTGCCGATCGCGAGCATCGCCGAGATCGTGATCAGCGAGATC
Organism: Bradyrhizobium liaoningense; assembly: GCF_018130825.1. GTDB lineage: Bacteria > Pseudomonadota > Alphaproteobacteria > Rhizobiales > Xanthobacteraceae > Bradyrhizobium > Bradyrhizobium liaoningense_B. The sequence continues at coordinate 288,304 of NZ_JAFCJS010000004.1, forward strand.
GCGCACAGGCGGATGGTGCGGCCGTACTCGGTCAGTAACCGTCCGGGACCGACGCCCATCAGGAAGCCCGAGATGATCGCCGCGATCAGCATGCCGGTGCCGGTGAACGAGAGATAGGTGAAGCCGAACACCGCGGCTTCCTTGGTCGGCGCCGGCGCCACCGGCGGCATCTTGTTGATCATCTGGTGCAGCTCGGGCACAGGATAGTTCCAGACGAAGATCGAGTTCGCCCAAGTCTTGAACGCACCATTGCCCCAGATCAGCATCACGATGCAGACGATGATCCACGGCAGCAGCGCGCTCCAGAGCTCCGCTTGCGTGAGCGGGGTTTTGTCGAGCGGCTTCGCCGGCGCCATGGTCGCCGCCGATTCATCGTGCCCGCGCAGCTCCGGCGACAACCAGAGCTGCTTCGGCTGCCACACCTTCAGGAACAGGATCAGCGCCCCCATCGAGATCAGCGACGCCCCGATGTCGACGATCCACGGATTGATGAAGTTCGAGATCACGAATTGCGGGATCGCGAACGACACACCGGTGACGAGGATCGCCGGCCAGACGTCCTTCATGCCCCTCCAGCCCGCAAACGCCCACACCACCCAGAACGGGACAATCAGCGAGAAGAACGGCAACTGCCGGCCGACCATCGCGCCGAGGATGTAGGGATCGAGCCCGGTGACCGAGGCAAGGCCCTGGATCGGCGTGCCGAGCGCGCCATAGGCGACCGGCGCGGTGTTGGCGATGAGTGAGAGGCCCGAGGCCGCGAGCGGCGAGAAGCCGAGCCCGATCAGCACCGCGCCCGTGATCGCGACCGGCGTACCGAAGCCCGAGGCGCCCTCGAAGAACGCGCCGAACGAGAACGCGATCAGCAGCAGCTGCAGCCGCCGGTCCTCGGTGACGCCGCCGATGGCGCGCTTGAGCAATTCGAAGCGCCCGGTGCTCACCGTCACCTGGTAGAGGAAGATGACGTTGAGGACGATCCAGCCGATCGGGAAGAAGCCGGTGACGATGCCCAGCACCGAAGCGCGGATCGACATGCCCGTGGGCATGCCAAACACCCGAATGGTGATCAGGTTGGTCACGATCACGGCGATGACGGCCGCGATGTGAGCCTGAACGCGGCCGCTCGCGATCAGGACCAGCAGCGTGACGACGGGCACGGCCGCCGCGATCGTCGACAGCACCGGGCTGTTCAGCGGATCATAGACTTGATTCCACATGGTCTTCCTCCCCACGCATGTTTGCGGCAGACGGCCCGCGTGGAGAGCCGAGCCTGCTTTTCGCCGGAAGCGATAACCCCCGAATTGGACGCGAATTCCTCGCGAATGCGGCGGTTCCCGTCCGCTCACAAGCTCGCGAAATCCCGGGGCACCCCGCCCCGCGCCATCGCGCCCATGCTAGGGTTGCAGGCTGCGACAATCCAACGCAATTTGCAGAACTTGCGACTTTAGTCTAAGCGCGCCCGTTTCCGCCATTGCCTCAAGTCTTTGGCTCAGGGCATTTGTGCACATCCCCTCGAGGAGACAGAGCTCTGTGAAGAACATCCGCGCCACGCTCGCGACCGTCTGGCGAATCGCCATCCCGTATTTCCGATCCGAGGACAAATGGGCCGGCCGCGGCCTGCTCGGCGCCGTCATCGCGATCGAGTTGGCCCTGGTCGGAAACGACGTGCTGCTCAACCAATGGCGCAGCCGTTTTTACAACGCGCTGCAAGACAAGAACTGGGACGGCTTCAAACGCGAGATGCTGGTGTTCTGCGTACTGGCGACCGTCAGCGTCGCGCTCGGCGTCTACCAGCTCTATCTCAACCAATGGCTCCAGATCCGCTGGCGCAACTGGATGACGAACCAATACCTCTCCAGCTGGATGCACGACGCGAACCACTATCGCATGCAACTCGCCGGTGATGCGGCCGACAACCCCGATCAGCGCATGAGCGACGACGTCAAGCTGTTCGTCAGCCAGACGCTGGGAATCGGCGTCGGGCTGCTGAGCTCGATCGTGACGCTGGCGTCTTTCGTCATCATCCTGTGGGGCTTGTCGGCGGCGGCGCCGCTCCTGCTGTCCGGCAGCGAGATCGCGATTCCCGGATATCTGGTGTGGGCTGCACTGATCTACGCCATTTTCGGCACGGCTTTCACGCAGTGGATCGGCTCCCCGCTGGTCAATCTGGATTTCCATCAGCAGCGCCTCGAGGCCGATTTCCGCTACAATCTGGTGCGCGTGCGCGAAAATTCCGAACAGATCGCCCTCCTCAAGGGCGAGAGCGCCGAGCGCGAGCGGCTGTCCGAGCGATTCAGTCGCGTGGTCGGCAATTGGTACGGCATCATGAGCCGGACCAAGCGGCTGACCGCCTTCACGCAAAGCTACTCCCAGGCCGCAGTGGTGTTTCCTTTCGCGCTCGTCACGCCTGCCTATCTCGCCGACAAGATTCAGCTCGGCGCGCTGATCCAGATCTCGGAAGCGTTCGGCAAGGTGCAGGACGCTCTATCTTTCTTCGTCTCGGTCTATCGCACCATGGCGGAGTGGCGGGCCGTGGTCGCACGTCTCGACGGGTTCGAATCGTCGATCAGAAGCGCAGAGACGCTTGCCATCGATCCGGCCTCGATCCGGATCACGCAGGCACCCGCGCGCGAGATCGAATTGCGCCAACTCCTCGTCAGTCTGCCGAACGGGGAGCCGCTGGTCGCAGCCGACGGCTTCCACCTTCGCGCCTCCGAGCGCGTGCTGGTGACCGGCCCCTCCGGTGCGGGCAAATCGACGCTATTCCGCGCCATCGCCGGCATATGGCCATTCGGAAAGGGCGCCGTGGCGGTACCCGAGAAAGCCAAGCTGATGATGCTGCCGCAGCGCCCCTATTTCCCGATCGGGCGCCTCGGCGACGCCATCATCTACCCGGCCCCAGGAGGGGCGTTCACATCCGTCCAGATCAGCGAAGCCGTGCTCGCGGTCGGGCTGCCCAACCTCGCCGGACGGCTCGACGAGGACGGTCACTGGAACCGGACGCTGTCGCTGGGCGAGCAGCAGCGCCTCGGGCTCGCCCGCGCCCTGCTGCATGCCCCCGACTATCTCTTCCTGGACGAGGCGACGGCGTCGCTGGACGAGCCGTCCGAGGCGCGGCTGTACCGGCTGCTGGCGGAGAAGCTGCCGCAGGCCACCATCGTCTCGATCGGCCACCGCTCGACGCTCGACGTCTTCCACACCCGCAAGGTGGCGATGGTGCAGGACGGCGAGATCCACGTCCTCGGCAACGCCGGCAAGCTCGCCGAGACGGAGCCGACCGCCGCGCGCTGAGGCGACACAACCAGGCCGGAGGCCATTGTGACCTCGACTGGACCTTCTTTGCAGCCATCCTTCGAGACGCCCGCCTCCGGCGGGCCCTCAGGATGAGGGCTGTCCTCGCGGCAAGATCCTAAAGCGCGATGAGTTGCGATGAATCGTCATCGCGCTTTAGGTTATTGTTTGAGCATGATCTTTTCGGAAAACCGCTGCGCACTTTTCCGGATCATGCTCTAGACCCTCTTGGTGAGGAGCGCCGCCTTCCGGCGCGTCTCGAACCATGCAGGCCGAGCGCTCCCACAGAAGTACGACGCAAAGCAAAAGGGCGGCAGGTTGCCCCGCCGCCCTCGTGAGTAGTCCCGAGAAGAAACTTACTTCAGGTTGGTCATCGCCGTCAGGTCGAACGACAGCTTGGCGATGCCGGCCGCGCCGCACCAGTTGGAGCCGACGCCCGACGGATTGATCGGCGTCACGAAGGTGCCGGTCGAGGCGCTCAGGTTGCCGCGAGCCGACCAGTCGCTGGTGAAGGCGTTACAGTCACCCTTCGACAGGTCCGTATCCGAGTAGCGCAGATCCAGCGTCATGACCTTGTAGGTGAAGCCGATGCCGATGTTCCAGGTGTTGTAGTCGGCATATTTGATGCCGTTCGGGAAGGCCGGCACGCCGTAGAAGCTATCGGAGGTGCCGAGCCACTGACGACCGAACTCACCCGACACATACATGCCGACGCCGCTCGAGCCGAACACCGTGCTGGGCGCGGTATACTTGCCGACGATCGAGGTGTAGTTGCCCCAGGCGCCCGAGTTCAGATAGCTCGGGGTGTAGTATTCGTTCAGGCCGAACGACCAGTTGTCGTTCACGGTGTAGGTGAACTTGCCGTAGACTTCGAAGAAGCTCAGGTCCTTCTTGATCACGTTGGTGTTGAGCAGGGCCTTCTCGGCGCACTCGGCGCCCTGGAAGACGCCGGCGTTGTCGATGCCGGTGCCGCCGAAGTAGCAGGTGCCGCCCGGATACAGGTAGCCCCACACGCCGATGTCGAAGGCGAACGCGCCGAAGGTCGGGCGGATACCGCCGTAGACGTCGATCTCGGCCGCAGCGCGGTTCGGGAAGGAAATGCTCTCACCGGCCACGCCGACATAGAGCTGCAGGTCCTTGGTGACGTTGTAGCGCGGCTCGAAATAGGCCGCGACCGACGGCTTGTGGTTCGACTGGGTGATACCGCGGAAGATGTAGTCGCTCATGATCGCGCCGCCGAAGGCGATATCCCAGGGATCGAAAGCAACCACCGGCGGGGCCTTCTTGGCCTTCACTGCCATGTCCGCTGCAAAAGCCGAACCCGTCGTCACCATTGCCAGCGCCGTTGCCAACAAAGCCACTTTTTTCATTTCGATCCCCATCTACCCGTTCTTACTTACCAGTCGGCACCCGGAAGCCCCCCGGGGCATGCGACCAATCTGCAAAATTGCGTTACTGCGACAATCTGGAGCGAGGGATGCGAACGGTGAAGCAAAAAGCGCGGGCATCTGCCGACTTTTTAGGCGTTTTAACGTTTCCAGGAAAGGTTGTGGGCCTGTGTGGCTTCTCGACCACATCATTTGCACGTCAGAGTGCATAAGGGGGCCGTGCAAGTACGGATGCCTTTGGCTCCGTGGTGCCGACGCAACGAATCAACCTTCCCCAAAGAATCGGCAGCACCCGCCTTTCACAGGGCGATGCAAAAAGGCCGCAGCGTCGCCGCTGCGGCCTTCCCGGTGTTCGATCATGGCCGGGGCATTGGACCCGGCCTTCAGCCTAGCCCTGCCCCTCGGCCGGCGTCGGTTCCGCAGAAGACGAAGGCATCGCCCAGCTTGTCTCGGCGACAGGCTCGGGAGCCGGAGCTGCCGCCGGCGCTGACGGCTTCGGCGCGGGAGCTGCCTTCGCCTTCTTCGGTGCCGCTTTCTTTGCAGTCTTCTTGGCGGCCTTCTTCGGTGCAGCCTTCTTGGCTGCCGCCTTCTTTGCCGTCTTCTTGGCAGCTTTCTTCGGGGCGGCCTTCTTTGCAGATTTCTTGGCAGATTTCTTCGCGGACTTCTTGGCGGCCTTCTTCTTCGTCGCCTTCTTGGCAGACTTCTTCGCCGCTACAGCCTTCTTGGCCTTTTTGGCCTTCTTGCTTTTCTTCTTCTTCGCTTTCGCCATCGTGGTCCTCCTGTTGCCGCCGAACAATGGTCGATCGGGCGCCTTCAGTCGTCACCTCGGGAGGAAAGCTCAGCTCGACGCGTTCAGTGCCGGCCGCGACCCGCCCGTAGCCCAATCGAGAAGCTCAATCGTGTGTACGACCGGAACTGACGTGCCACTGGCAATCTGCACCATGCAGCCGATATTGCCCGCGGCAATCATGTCCGGCTTGACGCTTGCGATGTTGGCGACCTTGCGATCGCGCAACCGGCCCGCAAGCTCGGGCTGGAGAATGTTGTAGGTCCCCGCCGAGCCGCAACACAAATGGCTCTCGGGTACATCTTTCACCACGAATCCATTCTTGGAAAGCAATTCTTTCGGAAGCCCCGTGATTTTCTGTCCGTGCTGCAACGAACATGCGGAGTGATAGGCGACGACGATGTTGTCGCCTCGCTCGGTCGTCGCGAGGCTGAGGCCGGCGACGTACTCGGTGATGTCCTTGGCGAGCGCGGACACCTTCGCAGCATCGGCGGCAAACGCAGCGTCCTCGCGCAGCAGATAGCCATAGTCCTTGATGACCGTGCCGCAGCCGGAGGTCGTCACCAGGATGGCATCGAGCCCCTCGCCTGCCGCCTCGGCGCTCCACGCCGTGACGTTGGCACGCGCCCGCGCCAATGCATCGTGGTCGTTGCCGAGGTGATGGGTCAGCGCGCCGCAGCACTGCTCGTCCCTGACCAGGACGACCTCGATGCCGTGACGGGTGAGCAGGCTGATGGCGGCCTGGTTGATGCGCGGCGCCAGCACCTGCTGGGCGCAGCCCTGGAGCAGCGCGACCCGGCCGCGCTTCTTGCCGAGGGCTGCGAACACGCTGCCCGGGAGCGGCCCCGGTGACGGCAGCCGGTTCGGCGCCAGCGCCAGCATCGCCTTGATGCGCTGGATCAGTCCGGGCGTCGCCGAGGGCCGCGGCGTCGGCAGGAACACGGCGAGCGGACGGGCCAGCCGCGCCAGCATCATGCTCCAGCGAAAACGCTGCGGGTCCGGCAGGACGAAGGCCAGAACCTGGCGCAGCAGGCGCTCAGTCAGCGGCCGCTGATAGCGCTGCTCGATCCTGACCCGGGCCTGGTCGACGAGATGCATGTAATTCACCCCGGAGGGACAGGTCGTCATGCAGGCCAGGCACGACAGGCAGCGGTCGACATGCTTGACCACCTCCGCCGTCGGGGTCTGGTCCTTCTCCAGCATCTCCTTGATCAGATAGATGCGGCCGCGGGGGCTATCGAGCTCGTCGCCGAGCAGCACATAGGTCGGACAGGTTGCAGTGCAGAAGCCGCAATGGACACAGGCGCGCAGGATCTTGTCGGCTTCCGCGATATCGGGGTCGGCGAGCTGCGCGAGTGAGAATTCGGTCTTCATGATGCCGCAGCGCCCCGCGTCAACCGTCCCCGGTTCAAGATCGTCTTCGGATCGAAACTGGCGCGCACCCGCTCGCTCAGGGCCGCGATGCCGGGCGCCTGCGGATGGAACACATCGACATCGCGCCTGACGTCCTCGGCCGCCCGGATCAGCGTGGCGTGCCCTCCAACCGCATTCGCGCACGCACGCACGACCGGGGCATGCGCGTCGCCCTTCGGCGGCAATGCGGCCCAGATCAATCCGCCGCCCCAATCATAGATCACGTCGCCGCCGGTCTCGCGCGCCAATCGCGTCCCGAGCGCCGCACCCGATGCCGGCGGGCAGACGATCCGCCAGACCGGCCAGGCCCCCAGCGCGCCGCCGGCCGCAAACGGCAGGACGTCGCGCAGCGTGGCCCATAGCGCGGACGACGCCGCGTCCTCGATCAGAGTTGCGGTTCCGAAGGGCGCCAGCAGTTCACGCAGCGAGCCGGCGCGGTGGGCGGCGGAGGCGGTGATGCCCTCGAGCCGCAGTGCGGTCAGCGCCTCGCCCTCGCCTGCAATGTCGCCAAGCCCGTCGGTCCTGGCCCGAAACGCCGATTTCGGCAGGTGCGCGGCACCGGAGACGTCAAAGGGCGAGCCCAGCGCCGCGGTCATCGCCTTGTTGGCGGCGGCATCATCTAACCCGCGCAGCAGCAGCGTCCGCTCGGCCTCGGGCTTCGGCATCACCTTGAGCGTGACCTCGGTCATCACCGACAGCGTGCCCCAGGACCCCGCGAGCAGCTTGCAGAGGTCGTAGCCGGTGACGTTCTTCACCACCTTGCCGCCGGTCTTGAAGCTGTCGCCGAAACCGGAAACGGCATGCGCGCCGAGCAGGTGATCGCGCGCCCCGCCCGCCCGGATGCGCCGCGGCCCGGCGAGCCCGGCCGCAATCATGCCGCCGATGGTGCCTGATACCGGCGTGCCGAGCAGCGGAGCGGTGTTCATCGGCTCGAAGGCGAATTGCTGGTTCTTGGCATCGATCAGCGACAGCACGTCGGCCAGCGGCGCGCCGGCCTGGAGCGTCACGATCAATTCGTTGGGCTCGTAGGAGGTGACGGCATTCAGCGCGGAGACGTCGAGCACGGCGTTGGTCGCCATGGCGTGGCCGATGCTGCGCTTGGAGCCATGGCCGATGATCTCGAGCGGCTGCTCGTTGGCAATCGCCGCGCGCACCACCTCTTCGACGTCTTTGGCGTCTCTGACCCTGAGCGTATCCACGGGAAAAGGCGGTAGCGAAATTCGCCGCCAAAATCAAATGCGGCGTGACGCCAGCGGCCACCGCCGTGCGATTGGAATCCTGCCGGACGCCAACATCGACGCTTCGATCATCATCGATACGTTCACGACATCGACACTTCGATCATCGGCGAACCAAAGCCGGCGGGCCATCGCTACGAATCTGCGCCGATCGCAGTCGCGATCAACCGATGGAGGCAGACATGAAGCGATCGACAGATGAGCGGCTGGTGCCGCGCGCCAACGAAGCGTTCAGCCGCAGGTCGGTCGTCCGCGCCTTCGGTGCCGTGCTGGCGATCTACCTCTCGCCATGGACGGCGGCGTCATCTCAAGCCCAGCAGCAAGGAGGAAGGACCATGAACCACTATGCCACGCAGAAATCTCTCAGCGACGCCGTCGACGGCGGCGGCCTGCTGGTCGTCGCGCAATGGGAGGCGAAGCCCGGCGAGGCCGACACGGTCGCAGGGATCCTCGACCGTTTCCTGCCGGAGGCGCAGCGCGAGGACGGCGTCAAGCTGTTCCTGATCTCGCGGGCGAAGGACAATCCGGCCCAATTCCTGTTCTACGAGCTGTTCCGCGACGAGGCCGCCTTCAAGGCGCACCAGGAGAGCGCGCATTTCAAGAGCTACATCGCCGGCCAGGCGCTGCCGCTATTGGCGAAGCGCGAGCGGGCGCAATACGGGCTGCTGTGAGGCTCGCGGAGAAGGGCCCGCACCGCGGGCCCTTCCTTTCACGAGCGCCTAGAACCGCGGAATGTCCGGAAACGCCAGCTTGCCCGCGTGCACATGCATGCGGCCGAGCTCGGCGCAGCGGTGCAGCGTCGGGAACACTTTTCCGGGATTGAGCAGGCCCTGCGCGTCGAAGGCGCATTTCAGGCGCTGCTGCTGATTGAGGTCGATCTCGGTGAACATGTCGCCCATGAGATCGCGTTTCTCGATGCCGACGCCGTGCTCGCCGGTCAGCACGCCGCCGAACTCGACGCAGGCGCGCAGGATGTCGGCGCCGAACGCCTCGGCGCGCTCGATCTCGCCGGGCTTGTTGGCATCGTAGAGGATCAGCGGGTGCAGATTGCCGTCGCCGGCGTGGAACACGTTGGCGCAGCCGAGCTGGTATTTTTCGCCGAGCTCGCGGATACGCGCCAGCGCCTTCGGCAGCGCGCCGCGCGGGATGGTGCCGTCCATGCAGAGATAGTCGGGCGAGATGCGGCCGACGGCCGGGAATGCAGCCTTGCGGCCGGCCCAGAACAGGTTGCGCTCGGCTTCCGAGGTCGAGATCTGGCAGGTGGTCGAGCCGCAGGCATTGGCGATGGTCTCGACGCGCGTGATCAGCTCGTCGACTTCGATCTTCGGACCGTCGAGCTCGATGATCAGCAGCGCTTCGACATCGAGCGGATAGCCGGCATGGACGAAAGCTTCGGCGGCGTGGATCGCGGGCCTGTCCATCATTTCCATGCCGCCGGGAATGATGCCGGCGCCGATGATGCGCGCCACGCATTCGCCGGCGGCCTCGACCTGCGCAAAGCCGACCATCAGCGCGCGCGCCGTTTCCGGCTTTTGCAGGATGCGCACCGTGATCTCGGTGATGACGCCGAGCAGGCCTTCGGAGCCGGTGATGACGCCCATCAGATCGTAGCCGGCGTTCTCGCACCCCTTGCCGCCGATGCGCAGGATCTCACCGCTCATCAGGACAATCTCGCAACCGAGCACGTTGTTGGTGGTCATGCCGTATTTCAGGCAGTGCACGCCGCCGGAATTCTCCGCGACATTGCCGCCGATCGAGCAGGCGATCTGCGAGGACGGATCGGGTGCGTAATAGAAGCCGGCATGCGCGACCGCCTGGCTGATGGCGAGATTGGTGACGCCAGGCTCGGTGACGACGACGCGGTTGTCGAAATCGATCTCGCGGATGCGCTTGAACTTGCCGAGGCCGAGCAGCACGCCGTCTTCAAGCGGCAGCGCGCCGCCTGATAGCGACGTGCCGGAGCCGCGCGGCACCACCTTGATACCGTGCTCGGCACAATATTTCAGGACGAGCGAGACCTGCTCGGTCGTGTCGGGCAGCACCACGACCATCGGCGGCTGCCGATAGGCGGTCAGCCCGTCGGATTCATAGGCCCGCATCTCGGCGGCACTGTCGATCACGCCCTCGCCTGGCACGATCGCGCGCAAGGCGGCGACGATCTCGCTGCGGCGCGCCAGCACTTTCTGGTCGCTCGCGGGCATCATGATGGCCATATTACGAAGCCTTCGTCCGATGGAGGAAATTGTCCCGCCAAATCAATCATGTCTTGCCCTCTTTGGGTAGGGTCCTCCGAAGGTCGCATTGCTTTGTTGCAGCGCAAGTTCTCTCTGGGGCAAGTCGGCTATCAGGAAACCTGTCAAAGTTTCGCGGCTTGTCCACCTGCATCGGACCTGCCAAAACCACGACCCTCCATCTGACCCGGGAAGAGACGAAGAGCACCCTTATGACAAAACTGACTTTCGGCGCGCTGGTTGCCCTCGCCATGACGGCCGCAGCGTCCACTGCCATATCTTCCAAAGCGATGGCGCAGGACGCCGCTGCAGGCAAGACGTCGTTCAACAAGTGCCTGGCGTGCCACGCCATCGGCGAAGGCGCCAAGAACAAGGTCGGCCCCGAGCTCAACGGCCTCAACGGCCGCAAATCGGGAACTGCGCCGGACTACAGCTATTCGGATGCGAACAAGAATTCCGGCATCACCTGGGACGAAGCGACCTTCAAGGAATACATCAAGGACCCCAAGGCCAAGATCCCCGGCACCAAGATGGCATTCGCGGGCATCAAGAACGAGACCGAGATCAACAATCTCTGGACCTTCATCGCGCAGTACGACAAGGACGGGAAGATCAAGCAGTAAGCGCGCGAACGGCGACCGCCGGAGCTTCGGTTCTGATCGAATCAGAACCGAAGCTCCGGCTTTTTGTTTTGGCAGGTTTCTTCACGCGAACCGGTATCCCCTTCGCTCGAAAACGCTTTAATCGGCGACGGCCTGCGCCGGGACGATGTTTCCGATCATCGTCTCGATCTCCGCCTTCACCAAATCCGGCACGGCGTTCTGCACCATGTGGCCGAGATCAGGCAGCACGATCAGCTTCGCGTTCGGCACCAATGCTGCGAAGGGGCGCGCGTGGATCTCGGTTTTCACAGTCTTGTCGGGCTCGCCCGCGATGATCGTGACCGGCGCCTTGATCTCGCCATAGCGCGCGACTTGCGCGGCGACCGACTCCTTCAGCGTCACCAGATCATAGGCATTGGCGACGAATTCGCGCGGGCGCAGCAATAGCGGCGTCGCGGAATCCTGCACGAAACCATCCGGCATAACTTGCGGCAAGAACACGTTGCGCGCGCCGGACTCAGTGACGAAATAGCCGAGCGGCAGCGTGATGGTGTAGGCGAGCAGCGGGCCGATCACCGGCGTTGCGATGATCTCGTTGTAGCGCCCGACGCCGCCGCGCCAGGGATGCGTGACGGGTGCCAGCATCACGAGGCCGGCGACGCGGGCCGGATGATCGAGTGCGATCCGCGCGCCGAGCGCGCCGCTCCAGGAATGCACGACGAAGACCGCGCGCTCGATTCCGAGCTTTTGAAGCGCCTCGTCGATCATCCGCGCCTGAACCTGCGGCGTCGAATCCTGCCGCCGCGCGCGCGTGCTCCAGCCGTGGCCGGGACGGTCGACCAGGATGACGCGATGGTTTTTCGCGAGCAGATCGCCGAGCGGACGCCGCATCACTTCGAGATTGGAGCTCGCGCCATGCAGCATCACGATCGGCAGGCCAGCCTCGTGCGGGCCGATGTCGACGACGTGAAGCACTGCGCCGTCGACCTCGATCATGCGGCCCTGCGGCGGAAAGGCGCGCTGCACGGCGACGACACCGGCTTGCGTGACCAGCGCCAGCAGGACCAGCGCCGTCACGACTGACATCACGATCATGGAGAGAATCCGGGCGATCCAGGGCACTTCACAATTACGAGCGTGGCACGTGGCAGTTTCGCCCCGGGCCCTTCGGCACTTCCACAGAAATTAAGGGGCTGTGGATATGTCCACAATTGCCAAACATAAAAAAACAAATGGAATCAATGTTGTTGCCCTGCGACACGCGAGCTTCGGACCAGCTTCATGCGACCGTCATCGCGGCTTCCATATAATCGCCACGGTCGGTTCCGCCATTTAGGCGCGGGTGGGCGCCGATCCTCCTCGCAGCCAGGGAGCTGCGGGAAAGACCGGCAGGATTTTGTCCTGGTTTGAACCGGAGGATTTTCGATGAGCTTCAGATCGAACGATACTGCGATCGACGAGATCGTGGCGAGCTGCAACGGCGACCTGCGCGGTGCCGTGCGGGCGCTGCTCCTGATCAACGAGCATCTCGAGGCGGAGCTTGCCAAGGCCTACGCCGCGGCGGCCGATCGCGGCCTCGCCGAGCGCGGCGGCAGCGTCCTGCATTAGCCCTGGTTCGTACCGTCCTCGGCCTTTTCCTCGTCGGGGGCGAGCGCCGGACAGGCGCGAATCGTAGAGCGGGCAAGCTTGGCATCGGCCCTGGACTTGTAGGGACCGTCGCCGAACCAGATATCGCCGATGATGACCGGATTGCTGGTCACGATGTCGCATCTGCCGGTGGCGCGATTGCCGACCACCCAGAACAGTCCGTCGGCGAGACTCATCGTTCCCGACGCGAGCAGCAAGCTACCCGCAAAGATCAAACGCTTCATGGCTTTGCTCCTGCGATGCAGGTAAGCCTATGGCCGTGCCGGCAATAGACCTCAAAACGCCGCGCATGCGATCTTGGTTAATCCAAAGACGCCGCGTTCCCTCAAGAAATGATCGAGTTCTCGGCTAGATGTCGCGACCTTCGACCTTCTCGGTCAGCGCCTTGACCTGATCGGGGATCTTCTCGAGGTGCGGATTGACGGCGAGCGCCTTGCGGTAGGCCTCGAGCGCACGCTTCTCGTCGCCGACCTCCTGCATGATCATACCGAGCCCTGCGAGCGCGCCGAAATGGCGGGGCTCCCGGATCAGCACCTCGCGGATGTCGGCGAGCGAGCGGCCGTAATCGTTCTGCATGTAATGGAGCGTGGCGCGGCGGTTCCAGGCCTCGATGTAATCGGGCCTGAGCTTGATCACCGAATCCAGCAGCTTGATCGCGATCTCGATCTTCTGCGCATCGACCGCGGTCTTGGCCCGCGACATCAAGAGCGCCGCGGTGTCGCTCGGGGTCTGCAGCCAGATCGCCCAGATCCGCGCCTCGACATGCTTGGCGCTGGCCTCATCAGGCGCCGCCTTCAGCGCGCCGAACAGGAAATCGAGATTCTTGCTGCGGTCGACCTTGGGCAGCTTGGGCGGCGCCTCCGGCAGCTTCTTCTGCTTGCCGGGCGGGGGCGGCGGCTCAATCTGCTGCGCCAGCGCCGGAGCGAGGCCGGTGGCGCTCAGGACAAGAGCCAGGCACAGCGTGCGCACGAAAGGGAATCTCACTGCCATGGTGAAAGTCTAAACGCGCAAAGCCGCCCTTGCAAAGCAAAGGCGGCGTCAAACTCGTGTGAGACCGTGGTCTTGCGGGGCGCGCGAAGGCGACCGCGAGGGCAGTATCAGCCCTGGCGAGCCTTGAAGCGGCGCTGCACCTTGTTGATCACATAGACCCGGCCCTTGCGGCGGACCAGGCGGTTGGCGCGATGGCGACCGCGCAGCGATTTCAGCGAGTTACGGACCTTCATGGCAGAATCCTGAACGTTCGAAAGGCCGTTTTCGGCACTACCGTTTCGGCACGCGCGAATGTGGCAAAATGAGATCTTTCCCGCTGGCAGACCGACCGCCCGGGACGGGGCGGTTCTTAAGGCATGGCGGGAGGTCATGTCAATGTTAACTGCCCGGTTCCGAACCGGCAATTTCGCGAAAACAACCCCATGCACAGTAGAAGGGGCCGGATCGGCCGGATCCCCTCCTCAGAGGCCAGGCACAGCAACGACTTTTGCAGGCAGCGGTTTTGCCTCCAGCGACGCCTTGCCAAATTCGTTATATCATATAATCAATTTGGCAACCCTCGGGAGGAAACCAATGCCGAAGCTGAAGCTGCCCAATATCGACGATGTCGTCGCCATCGACATCCACACCCATGCCGAGGAGCCCTGCGGCTGTCACGCCGATGACGGCTATGACGACTTCCAGGCGCAGATGGCGGAATACTTCAAGTCGCCGAACAAGCATCCGCCGACGGTGCCGGAGACCGCGGCCTACTACCGCTCCAAGAACATCGCCGCCGTGATCTTCCCGGTCGATGCCGAGCGCGAGACCGGCTTCCGCCGCTACAACAATTACGAGATGCTGGAGGTCGCCTCCGATCATCTCGACGTCCTCATCCCTTTCGTCTCGATCGACCCGCACAAGGGCAAGCTCGGGGCACGCGAAGCGCGCAAGCTGATCGAGGAATACGGCGTGCGCGGCTTCAAATTCCACCCGACCATGCAAGGCTTCTACGCCAACGACCGCATGGCCTATCCGCTCTACGAAGAGATCAACAATGGCGGCGCGATCGCGCTGTTCCACACCGGCCAGACCGGCGTCGGCTCGGGCATGCCCGGCGGCATGGGGATGCGGCTGAAATATTCCAACCCGATGTACATGGACGACGTCGCGGCCGATTTCCCCGACCTCAAGATCATCCTCGCCCACCCCTCCTTCCCCTGGCAGGAAGAGGCGCTGTCGGTCGCGACCCACAAGCCCAACGTCTACATCGATCTCTCGGGCTGGTCGCCGAAGTATTTCCCGCCGATCCTGGTGCGCTACATCAACTCGATTTTGCAGGACAAGATGCTGTTCGGCTCGGACTGGCCGGTGATCACGCCGGACCGCTGGCTGTCGGACTTCGCCAAGATCGACATCCGCGACGAGATCCGGCCGAAGGTGCTCAAGGCCAACGCGCGCAAGCTGCTGGGGATCTAGGCGCGTTCGCGTAAATCGACGGAGTCGCTTGCTCGCTTGCAGCGGCTCCGCAGCGGACGCAACACCAAGTCCGTGCAGGGTCGAGCAGGCCACTTACGACGAGAAAGCGGCAGGATAGGCGCGATGTCCGCAGCAGGAGACCAAGCCGATAGACGGGCCCTTACCGCACGTTTCCTTGGTACCTAAGCCCGATAGAGGGACCGCCCACAGCAAGATCCCGCGGCGGCTGATTGCCGAGATTCTGCAATGTCGGGGCCTGGTTTGGCGGTCTTTGCAGATTGGGGTAAACGAGGACGCCGTTTCTAATGACGGGCGCCGGTACATTCTGTCCTACAGTCTGCGCACGAGCATCGGCTGCAATCAGAACGGCGCCGAGCGCAAAGGCTGCACTTGCAAGAGAAATCGCTCTGCCAAACGTCATGGGCTATCCTCAAAATAATCGACTTTAGGTAGAGCACGCCTGTTAGAGGTTATCAAGGCCGCCGCTTCGCCCAAACGCGACATTTACTGAACTTTAGCCCGTTGCCATGCACAACCAAAGCTTGTTGGGGCGCCAGCAAGCTCGACCAGATTTGCGGCGTGGTATTGGTAAGGCAATGGCTCTACTGCTTGCGAGACGGCTGGCTGCGCTCTGCATTTTTGTGAGCGCTCTAACAGGCTGTGGCAGCCTGAGCGAAACAATCAGATACCGACTAACGGTTAATGTAGACGTTGATGGCAGGCTCGTCGTTGGTTCTGGCGTCATCCAAGTCAAGCAGTCTGACATGAGACCCATCTTTGGGTCTATGGGCGGCGCTGGAAATGAGATCAGCGGCGAAGCTGTGATGGTTGACCTCGGCTCTCGCGGCACTGTCTTCGCGCTTCTGCGAGGACCGAAGACTGGATTTGGAGATCTAGGTGGCCCTGCTTGGATGCTGTTTCATGTTTTTGCCGACCTGCTCAAGGGCGAGATCGATCCTCTTCCAAAAGTGCGGCTGTTGATAGAGCGACGCCCTTATCGCGTGTTGCAGCTCGATGACATTCCAATGTTGGTTCACTTCAGCGACCCCAATGATCCGAAGTCGGTGGTGCAGGTTGATCCAGCAAATCTCCAAGCAACGTTTGGAGCCGAAGTCGTGCTCCGCGATGTGACCATCGAGGTGACAGAAGACCCAATTAGTCGCGCGGTCGAAACAAAGCTGCCGTGGCTGAAGACCATTCAGGGTCAGCTCGATGGCAGTCATCTCTACACTGGTGGATCGTTCGCGAATGAGCTGAATGCATACGACTTCTATCGAGGAAGCAAATAGAGACTGAACAGGCGAATTTGACGCGAGCGGAGTCCGCTTCGGGTCACAAGCCGCCGATCATTCTTGCAGTGGCAGACTTCCGCTTTGCTCTGGTAAGCTGACGATGATGCGCACTCCCCAATCGGAGTTCTTGCGAACCACAACGGCCCGGAAGGACAACCAATGAGCATCAAAGCCGTCGTCTTCGACGCCTACGGAACGCTCTACGACATCCAGTCTGTCGCTGACGTCACCGAGGATGCGTTTCCGGGCTATGGCGAGATCATCACGCAGGTCTGGCGCATCAAGCAGCTCGAATACACCTGGCTGCGCTCGCTGATGCAGCGCTACCAGGATTTTGCCGTTGTCACGCGCGACTCGCTCGCCTATACGCTGCGCATGCTCGGCCTCGCCCATGACGGCGAGGCCTTCGAGCGCGTGATCGACAAGTATCTGCATCTCGATCTCTATCCGGATGCAACAAGCGCGCTTGCAGCCTTGAGGCCGCGAAAGCTCGCCATCCTCTCCAACGGCAGTCCGGACATGCTGAACGCGCTGGTGCGCAACTCTGGGCTCGACCGCCTGCTCGATGCCACCATCAGCGTCGATGCGAACAAGATCTTCAAGCCGAGCCCGCAGGCCTATCAGCTGATCGGCGAGGTACTCGGCACCGCGCCGGACGAGGTTCTGTTCGTCTCCTCCAACCCCTGGGACGTCGCCGGCGCGAAGTCCTTCGGCCTCGACGTCGCCTGGATCGAACGGGTGACGCCGGAAGCGATGGCGCTGGCTTGCGTCGAGAACGAACTCGTGGCACCGCTGACGATGTTCAAGGCGATCCGCACCCAGATGGACGAGCTTGGCTTTGCGCCGGACCACCGTGTCCGCTCGCTCTCCGAGCTGCCAAATATCATCTAGGGATCACCCAGGTATCGCCGCCCGCCCGTGAGACTGGAATGAGCCTGCAATCCGTTCGTGCCTTCTTCGCCGAGAACGCCCCCGACATCTCCGTCATGGAATCCCCGATCAGCTCCGCGACCGTGGCGCTGGCGGCCGAGGCCTATGGCGTCGAGCCCGGGCGGATCGCCAAGACACTGTCCTTGCGGATCGGCGAGCGCGTCATCCTGATCGTCGCCGCGGGCACCTCGCGCATGGACAACAAGAAGGTGAAGGCGCAGTTCGGCGGCAAGCCGAAGATGCTGGGACTGGAAGAGGTCGCCGAGATCACCGGCCACGAGGTCGGCGGCGTCTGTCCGTTCGGACTGAAGGCGCCGCTGCCGGTCTATTGCGACGTCTCGCTGAAGGCGTTCGACGTGGTGGTGCCGGCTGCGGGCTCGACCCACAGCGCCGTGCGCATCACGCCCGACCGTATGGCCGAGCTGACCGCGGCCGAATGGGTCGATGTCTGCGAGCACAGGCCGTAAGGCGGCTACGGCGCGTCGTCACCGACCGCGGCGCGCAGATCGAGCGCATTTGATGCCTGCCATGGCCCCGACTGCCTGATGCATTTGCCGGTCAGGGAGGCTACCATGGGGGCCATGACCGACGACAAGGTGAAGCGACGACTGACCACCGTCCTGTGCGCTGACGTGCACGGCTATTCTCGCCTCATGGAAGCAGACGAGACCGGAACGCTGGAGACGCTCCGCCGCTACCGCACTGCCATTGCGGGGTTGGTGGAACGTCACGACGGCCGCATCGTCAATACCTGGGGCGATGCCGTCATCGCCGAGTTCGCCAGCGTCGTCGAGGCCGTGCAATGTGCGGTCGAGATTCAGCAGGAAATTTCCAACCAGGATTCGGACCCACCTCACGCGCCCCCGATGCGGTTTCGCATCGGCATCAACCTCGGAGACGTGATGGTGGACGGTTCCGACATCTATGGCGACGGGGTCAATATCGCGTCACGACTGCAAGAACTCGCCGACCCCGGCGGCGTCGTGATCTCGAGCTCCGTCTACGATCAGGTGCACAACAAATTATCCGTTGGCTTCGACTGTCTCGGCCAGCGGCCAATGAAGAACGTTGCGCCCATGACCAGTTATCGGGTGACCATGAGCGGCCGGACCGGCCAGGGACGGAGCGTCGCAGTCGACGAAAGCCCAACTCGCCGGGAGGAAGCCGGTCACCTCCAGGTTGGCGACAGGCGCGAGCCATCCTCGTGGATGCATGCCGTCTTGGATGGGCTGGCAAGGCTGCCCCGCCCGGTTGCAGCGGCCCTCACAGTGTCGGCCTTTCTGATTCTGATCAATGTCTTCACCGGCATGCACAAGATCTGGTTCCATTGGCCAGTCGCAGCACTGCTCTTCGCAGTTGTCCTGCGGACAGCGCTCCGACATCGACCTCAGTCGGACAGCAAGGGGGAGCGCTGAACGAAGCGGTGACCGCATCGTCGCGCCTGCTGCTGCGCGCTTTTCCGGATCATGCTTCAGTCGTCGTCATAAGGCCGCGGCGGAGGCGGCGGAGCATTGTAGCGCGGGGGCGGCACAACGCGATTGCGCGGCACCTGCTGCGGCTGCATCTGGTTGTTGGACTGGAACACGGCGCGACAGCCGCTTGAGAGCAGCGGCGTGTTCTGCTGCAAGCAGGCCGTGATGCGGCTCACGTCCGGAATCTGGTCGCTGCACAGGCGCCATACATCCGGTGTGCAGGCCATCTGCTGTTCCATTGTTCCGCGATATTCCTGGGCGGAGGCAGCGCTCTGCGCGAAGATGCCGCCGATCGTGAGCGCCACACCCAGCGCAATCCGCTTTGCTCGCATGTCCAGATCCTTCTCGATTCCCTCGAATTCTCATCAATCAATGAGGCGCGAGCCGGTTCTGAACCAACAACAAAATGTGAAGGCGGAGCTGGAACCTACTCCACCTTGCCGATCTTCTTCACCGCCGCAATCAGCCGCGCGCTGTCAGCCGCGACGAATTCGGAGAAGGCCGGCGCGTCCTGATAGGCGACGAGACTGCCTGATGTCTCGAAGGCCTTGAGCACGTCGGGGCTCGTCATCACCTGCGCCATCGCCTCGCGCAGGCGCGCCGCGATCGGCGCGGGAAGAGAGCTCTGCGCAAAGAGGCCGGCCCAGATGTACATCTCGACGTCCTTGTAGCCGAGCTCCTGGAAGGTCGGCACGTCAGGGAAGCTCGCGATGCGCTGCGCGCCGCAATTGCCGAGCACACGCAGCTTGCCGTCCTCGACCTGCGGCTTCAGCGTCCCTGGAGCTGCGGCGATCGCCTGCACGGTGCCGCTGAGCAACGCGGTGAGCGCGGGGCCGGCGCCGCGAAACGGCACGTGCATGAGCTTGATGCCGGCGCTGTTCGCAAACATCTCCATCGCGACGTGGAGCGTGCCATAGGGACCCGACGAGCCGTAGGTGATCTGGCCCGGCCGCTTCCTCGCATCCTCGACGAAATCCTGCGCGGTCTTCCATGGTGCCGAGGCCGGCACCGCGAGCAGCGTGGGATCGGCCAGCACGCGCGCGATCGGCATGAACTGCGAGACCTCGTAGGCGACGGGACGGTCGAACAGCCGGTCGGCCTCGGGGAGCACCGCGAGCGAAGACAACGTCATCAGCAGCGTGTAGCCGTCGGGCTCGGCGCGCGCCGCTGCGGCATTGCCGACCGACCCACCGCCGCCGCCGGCACGGTTGTCGACGATGACGGGCTTGCCGAGGACCCGCTCCAGCGCCATCGCCACCGGGCGCGCCGCGAGATCGGCCTGGCCTCCGGCCGGGAACGGCACAATCATGGTGATGTTGCGCGCCGGATAGGCCTGCGCGAAGGCCCTGTCCGGCCAGGCAGCCCGCAACAACGGCAATGCCGCAGCGGCGCGCAAGAGATCGCGTCGATCCATGGTGGAGCCTCCCCCTGATTTTCTTTGTTTCTCCGGCCAGCCTAGCTTGGCCGCCGGCAAGAACAAGTCGTTTAACCAAGCCTTAACCATGTCCGGCCAGGTGCGGAACGCATCCCCGGACCCGCGGGTTGCCCTTCCCGGGAGGGAGTGATGCACAATCTTCGGACTATCGACGTCGCCCTGGACGAGATGCTGGTCAATCTCGCCGCGATCGTGTTGCGGCTTTCGGAGCCGGACGTGACGCGAACACCGGAAGCGCGGCGGGCCCTGGCGAAATCCGTCCATCAATACGCGGTTTGCGCGGCCCATTCGACCGACCCGCGCGTCCACGAGTTGAAGACGCGGCTGGAGGGAACGCTGAAGCCGAGC
The DNA here is from genome assembly GCF_018130825.1 of Bradyrhizobium liaoningense. Classification (GTDB taxonomy): domain Bacteria; phylum Pseudomonadota; class Alphaproteobacteria; order Rhizobiales; family Xanthobacteraceae; genus Bradyrhizobium; species Bradyrhizobium liaoningense_B. The sequence goes on from NZ_JAFCJS010000004.1 coordinate 308,826, forward strand.
CTGCGCATCGTCGCGATCAACGGTGCCAGAGTGCAGTAGTCGAGCTCGTCTCCGCGAACGCAGATGCGGTGGGCACGCTTCGCTTTGCCCACCCTACGATAGTCTTTGCGAACGTGGCCAAATACAACGCAAGATCTCGTAGGGTGGGCAAAGGCGCGCTCTTCGCGCGCCGTGCCCACCATCATTCGCCGAAATGCCCCGCGATGTCCCGCATATCCCCTCCCCAATCCAACGGAAGGGCCCCCTGCTCCACATAACGATGGAAGCTGCTGAGAGACCAATCGCGCACCCGGGTGACGAGCCCATGCTTCACGGGATTGAAATGTATGTAGTCAACGTGCCGCTCCAAATCCGCGTCATCGCGAATGGCGTGCTCCCAGTAGCGGCGCTGCCAGATGCCCTTCTCGCGCTTCTTCAATTTGCTCATTGAAGGCGGCCCAGCCTCCAAGCCACGCGAAAATCCGCCCTTGATCACATTCCAACGCGATGAGAAGTCGATGTCGCCCTCCGGCAACGTCCAAATCGCGTGGAGGTGATCTGGTAAGATACAAATCGCGACCGTCTCGAATGGCTGGCGCTCAAAGACGGCTCGGTAGATTCGTCTCAGGCGATCAGCTTGATCGACGAGCAGCGTGCTCGACCGATCAGCGAGCACAACGGTGAAGAAGAACATCCTGCCCTGTGCGCGCCGATATCGAGACACTTGGTATCCCCTCAGGCGAAGACGTGGGCACGCTTCGCTTTGCCCACCCTACGATAGCTGCGTTTAGGATAGACTAGCGAGGTCTCGTAGGGTGGGCAAAGGCGCTCTTGCGCCGTGCTCACCAAACATAGTCACGACATCTTCAAACCCTTCTTCGGCCGCCGCTTGCAGGTGCCCGGCAGCTTTGCCGCGAGGAAATCGCCGAGCGCTTCGACGCGCGCGGGGCGCGGGCCGCCAGGTGGCGTCACCAGGTGCACGGCGCCTTCGGCCTGCTTCCAGTCCTTCAGGATCACTTCGACGGCGCCGGAGGAGATCGCTTCGCCGACGATGAATTCGGGCAGCTCGGCGATGCCGAGGCCGGCGATCAATGACGGCATCACGGCTTCGCCGTTGTTGACGCGGAGCGGGCCGCCCGGACGCACGCTCGCCTGCTCGCCGGCCGAATTGGTGTAGTGCCAGATGTTGGGCGTCGACATGTAGGCGTAGCTGAAGCATCTGTGCTCGGCCAGATGCATCGGATGCGTCGGGCGGCCGTGACGCTTGAGATAGGACGGCGCGGCCACCGTGAAGCGCGGCATGGTGAACAGCCGGCGCGCGATCAGCGAGGAGTCCGGCAGCCGCGCGATCCGCACCGCCATGTCGAACCCCTCGCCGATCAGATCCACGGTCGCATCGCTCAGATGCAGATCGACCGAGACTTCCGGATAGGCCTCGAAGAACTCCGGCAGCAGCGGCGCCACGGCCTTGATGCCGAATGTCATGGGCACGGCGAGCCGCACCAGGCCGCGCGGCGCCACCGACTGCGCCAGCGCCTCGTTCTCGGCCGCCTCGCCGTCGGCGAGCAGGCGCGTCGCGCGGTCGGCAAGCTTGTGGCCGGCATCGGTCAGCGCGAGGCGGCGCGAGGTGCGGTTGAACAGGCGGGCGCCGAGCCGCTCCTCCAGCCGGGTCACTGCCTTCGAGACCGTCGCCTTGGACATCGTCAGCTCGCTCGCGGCCCCCGCAAACGACCGTAATTCCACGACTTTTGCGAAGATCGCGAGCGCCTCGAAATCGGGGAGTTTTGCCATGGGAGCCGATCCAATCGGGGTATTTAAGGAAACAATGCGTTTCAACAGTTTCTATTTCTATACCACAGGCGGAGGCTTATCCAAGGGTCAATCGCAAACCCACGGAATGGAGAAATCCAATGACCAAGAAGCTTTCAGGCAAGGTTGCCCTCGTCACCGGCGGCTCGCGCGGCATCGGCGCGGCCTCCGCCCGCGCACTCGCCGATCAAGGCGCTGATGTCGCGATCAGCTATGTCGCCTCGCCCGACAAGGCGGAGGCCGTCGTCGCCGAGCTGAAGGCGAAGGGCGTCAAGGCGCGCGCGTTTAGGGCTGACCAGGCTTCGGCAAAGGATGTGACGCAGCTCGTCAACGATGTCGCCAGGGAATTCGGCCATCTCGACATCCTCGTCAACAATGCCGGCGTCGCCGCCGGCGGCGCGACCGACGATGCCAATGCAGATACAGACGCGCTGGCGCGCCAGGACCAGGTCAACGTGCATGGCGTGATCGCGGCGATCCGCGCGGCCTCGCAGTTGATGGGTGAAGGCGGCCGCATCGTTACCGTGGGCTCGATGCTCGCAGACCGCGCCTCGTTCCCGGGCCTTGCCGACTACGTCGCCACCAAGGCGGCCGTCGTCGGCTACACCAAGGGTGCGGCGCGCGACCTCGGACCGCGCGGCATCACGGTCAACGTGGTGCAGCCCGGCTCGATCAACACCGACATGAACCCGGACGACGACCGCGACTTCGCGGAAGCCCAGCGCAAGCAGCACGCGCTGCAGCGCTTCGGCCGCCCAGAGGAAGTCGCCGCAGGCGTGGTCTTCCTCGCAAGCCCGGAAGCCTCCTTCGTCACCGGCACGGTGCTCAATGTCGACGGCGGGTTCGGCGCCTGAACAAGGCGCCACTCGTCCAACCCAGGGAATCACGAAGATGATCGAACTCAGACCTTTCAATAAACTCGGCGGCGCCGACCACGGCTGGCTCAAGGCCAAGCACCATTTCTCCTTCGCAAGCCATTATGACCCGAACAACATGGGTCATGGCGCCTTGCGGGTGTGGAACGACGACGAGATCGCGCCGAACACCGGCTTTCCCGCCCATCCCCACGCCAACATGGAGATCATCACCTATGTGCGCGAGGGCGCGATCACCCACCAGGACAGCCTCGGCAATGAGGGGCGGACTGAAGCGGGCGACGTGCAGGTGATGAGCGCCGGCAGCGGCATCCGCCACTCCGAGTACAATCTCGAGCCGACCCAGACGCGGATCTTCCAGATCTGGATCGAGCCGACCACGCGCGGGGGCCAGCCGACGTGGGGCTCAAAGCCTTTCCCGAGGGCCGACCGCTCCGGCAAGCTCGTCACCATCGCGAGCGGCATCGAAGGCGACACCGACGCACTGCCGATCCGCGCCGACGCGCGGGTGCTCGCCACCACGCTGAAGGCGGGCGAGAGCGCGGAGTACGAGCCGCAGAAGTCGCGGCACCTTTATCTGGTGCCCGCGGCGGGTTCCGTCGAGATCAACGGCGTGCGCGTCAACGCCCGCGATGGCGCTGCGATCCGCGACGAGGATCGGCTGAAGATCACCGCGCTCGAAGACTCCGAGCTCGTGCTCGTCGACGCGGCTTAACGATCCAAACGACCAATCACCTTAGCAATCCCAACGGAAACCACACATGACCAAAGTTCTCGTCCTCTATTATTCCGCTTATGGCCACATCGAGGCGATGGCCAATGCCGTCGCCGAAGGTGCGCGCGAGGCCGGCGCCACCGTCGACATCAAGCGCGTGCCCGAGCTGGTGCCGGCCGAGGTCGCAAAAGCCTCCTACTACAAGGTTGACCAAGCTGCGCCGGTCGCCAAGGTCGAGGACCTCGCCAATTACGACGCGATCATCGTCGGCACCGGCACCCGCTTCGGCCGCATGTCCTCGCAGATGGCTAACTTCTTGGACCAGGCCGGCGGGCTCTGGGCCAAGGGCGCGCTGCACGGCAAGGTCGGCGGCGCCTTCACCTCCAGCGCGACCCAGCATGGCGGCCAGGAGACGACGTTGTTCTCGATCATCACCAACCTGCTGCATTTCGGCATGGTCGTGGTCGGCCTGAACTACGGCTTTGCCGGCCAGATGAAGCTCGACGAGGTTACGGGCGGTGCGCCCTACGGCGCCACCACGATCACCGGCGGCGACGGCAGCCGCCAGCCCAGCGCGAACGAGCTCGCCGGCGCGCGCTATCAGGGCCGCCAGATCGCGGAGACCGCCAGGAAACTTCATGGCTGAGCTGCATGGCTGATGCGACACGGGCGGCATTCTCATTCGGGAATGCCGCCCCATCTTTCGTGCACGGAATATTTCACCTGAAGCGATACGAATGGCTTTCGAACTCTTGTTGATCGCGCAGATGATCCGCAAGCCTGCGCAGGCGCTGGCGCGGCGATGGTATTGCCGCAGCCTGTTCCGCGCCTCGCGCGGCCGGTTTCACTGCGCGGGGTGCACGGGATCGTGAGACGCGTTCCCCATTACACTTGCGTGATGTCGGCGTGAGGCTGAACTAGCCCCGTCGGCATGGGCGCCGGCGCCGTCGACAGCCACCAGCCCTCGCCGGCAAACCAGCATGTCTCGTCGAGAGCGCCGTCTCGCCGCAGCGACTGCACGCTTTCCCATCCCTTTGCGAACGCCTCGGCCAGTCGCCGGGCGGCATCTTCATCCTGCAATCCCGCGCAGCCGATGAACTGGGCGCGGCTGAGGAATTTCGCGGGCCAGATCGCGCCGTCATCCGGGCGCGTGATCATCAACATGCCGCCGAGCGTGCCTTCGGGCGCGAGCGGAAACACCAGCCGTCCGCCGGGCCGCAGCGCCTCGAGCCATTCCGCAGCCGGCTGCGCCGCGCCCGCGCAGACATAGATCACGTCCGCAGCCGGCAGATCGGAGGCGATTCCCGAACGGTCGCGCACGTCGACATGAGCGACATCCTTGAGATTGTCGCGCGCAAGTCCCGCCAGGCGCTCGTCGATCTCGTAGGCATGAACGCGGCCCCCGGGGCCGACGAGATGCGCGAGGATCGCGGTGTAATAGCCGCTGCCCGCGCCGATCTGGATCACGGTCTCACCTTCCCTGACGGCGCAGCCGGTGAGCCAATAAGCATGTGCACTGGGCATGCCTATATTGAGGCCGCGCGCCGGATCCAGCGCGAGCAGCGCGTTCTGATAGAGGAAGGCGGGATCATCGTCAGGCGTGACCACATAGGGATGACCGCCGAGACAGATCGACCACGGCCCTGGTCCGACGAAAGGCTCGCGCCTGACGGTCCGGAAGGCCTCCTCAAGACGCGGATCCGCAGCTTTCGCCGCGGTGCAGATCAACTGCGCAAAGAATGCGCGATACTTTGCCGAACGATTGTCCATGTCGCCTCCGGGAAACCAAGGCGACGATAACACAACGTGCGCGACAACCGGAAACTACGCAATCGCGGGCTTTGTGACGGCGCGGTGAGGTGGCCTCGCCTCAACTGCGCTCGATTTTCCTCCTGACGAGGTCTTTGCCGATCGGCCGCGCCGGTTCGCTCCGCAGCACCAGCGAGGTCGTGACCGCGCCAAAGCCAGCGATGCGATCCACGATCGTCTCGAGGTCCTCCGGGGCAGGAACGAGCACCTTGAGCACGAAGCAGTCGTCGCCGGTGACGCGATGGACTTCGATGATGTGAGGAATCTCGCTGAACCGTTTGAGGCAGGTCTTGATGTGCTCGTGCGAGGTGCGCAGGCGCACCAACGCCATCAGGCCCAGCCCGAGGGCGCGCGGATTGATCCGGGCGCCGTAGCCTTCGATGATGCCGGCTTCCTCGAGCCGCTTGACGCGTTCGGACACAGCCGGCTGGGACAATCCGACGGAGCGGCCGAGCTCGGACAGCGGCACGCGCGCATTGGCCTGCAGCGCCTCGAGGATCTTCAGATCCTTGGCATCGATGCTTCCGAAGCGATCCAACAAAACTCTCCCTTCCGCCTTGAGATCATCGGCAGATGGTCGATTCCGCCGATGACTTGCCATGTGATGCAGGACCGCGATCGGTCACACTGCGACGTCACCTCAGATATCACGGGACGTTCATGCACGACATCATCACATTGCCGGGGCTCGGCGGCTCGGGAGACACCCATTGGCAGACGCTGTGGGAGCGCACTGATGCGCGCTTCACGCGCTTCCAGCCGGCGAGCTGGGATCAGCCGGATCTCGACGACTGGGAGCAGGCCCTGGAGCGCGCGGTCGCGCGCTGCGCGAAGCCGCCTGTTGTGGTCGCCCATAGCCTCGCCTGCCTGCTGGTGGCGCACTGGGCCGCGCGCTTCCCCTCCGCGATTGCCGGCGCCTTTCTGGTCGCCCTGCCCGATCCGGATGGCGGCAATTTTCCCGCGGAGGCCGTGGCGTTCAAGCCGGTGCCGGACCATCCGCTGCGCTTTCCCTCGCTGATCGTCGCGAGCACGAATGATCCCTATGGAGCGCTCGAGGTAACACGGCGGCGAGCGCAGGCCTGGCAGTCCGGCCTGATCGTGGCGGGCGCCCTCGGCCACATCAATGCCACGAGCGCGCTCGGCGACTGGCCGCAAGGATGCGCGTTGCTCGACGCCTTTCGCGTGGGCCTTTCGAAGTAACGGCGAAACGGGCGACGCCCGTCAGCGCGCCCCCTTGCCCATCGCCCGCGCCGCAAGAGCGGCGAGCCTGGGGTGACGGCGCAGGCCCTGCGCAGCGTGATCGCGCCAGGCAAAGGGTCGTCCGCGCCAGGACAGCGCCACGCTGGCATCGGTCAACGGCACCTGCTCGGCGCCAAACCGGCGCTTGTAGTCCTGATTGCCGACGCTGAGATCGAAGCGGCGCGCGCCCAGCGCATGCAGCGCTGCCATGGTGCGCTCGGTCACGAGCAGCCCCGGAGAAAAGTTCGCCCAGGTTTTGCCGGTATGACTGATGCGCAGCAGGAAATAGGTCGCGCCATGGCGGACGCCGAGCGTGGTCGCCGCGATGCCCTTGTCACAGACCAGGGCCGAGATGACGGCGTAGCCTTCAGCGACACCCCGGCGTGCCACCTCGCGATAGAATCGGGCGTGAACATCGTCGTTCAGGACGAACGGCGAGCCAAGCTGTCTCATCCGCTCCGCCTGCTGCAGGTCCATCACATCGAGGAATTCGTGCGCACGCCCGGCATCGGTGGCGATCTCGAACCGCGCATTGCCAAGGCGGCTGAAGACGCGCCAGCACCGCGGCATTTGCAGACGCCTGATCGAGGCCCGATAGGCTTCATAGTCGTCGCCGATGAGCACGAGGTTGCCGTTGACCGAGCAGGATCCCGCGCGGCCGAGCGACACCAGCGGGTTCGGCCTGCCGGCGACCTGCGCCGGCATCTTCTTCAGCCGCAGCAGGTCGAAGCCGTCGGGCAAGGCGCGCAACGCCTCGACCAGCGCCCTGCCGATCGCATCCATCGGCGCTGCATCGAGCGCCAGGATCGGCGCGTTGTTGTCGGAGACACCGAGATCGGCGAACTCGACGATGCGGATGCCGCGCCTGACATGGCTGATCATCGGCACGACCGCGAGGTCCTTGCCGGTCGCGACATCGGAGATCACGGCGATCAGCGGCGCGACGTCGCCAAACGCTTCGTACCAGGCACCGAGCCAGTAACCATGCTGGAAAGCGGTGCGATGGCCGGCACTCAGGCGCGATGCGGCCTGCCGCCAGTCACGCACGAAATCGACTGCGATTCCCGACGTGCTGGACACAAGACCATCTGGTTGCTCGACGCTGAGAAACGTCATCCCGAGAACATATGATTACCGAATGTTTCGAGATAGATTATGTTTTGCCGCAGACCACAAGTGACGTCGCTGCTTATCGTTAAGCACGTGCAACCACGGCGCCGCGACTGCGACAAGCTGTCAGCACTGGGGTTCCGTCTGGTCAACGCACTGGAACCTGGCGAGGAAGTGCAGGCCGGCGACCGCGAGGGCGAACATGAACCAGATCGGATTCTGCCGTTCGAGCAGGAAGGTCTCGGTGGCGCCGTAGTACAGGCCGAACAGCCAGACGGTCAGGAACAGCTTTGCCAGCGCGCCGCTGCGATTGTGAGCCTGGGCCGACTGGAAATTGCCGAGCGGTGCAAGCACGAAGACGAGGATCACCAACGCCAGCCCCGGAAGGCCGATGGTGACCGCGAGGTCGAGATAGGAGTTGTGGCTGTGCGCCGCTGACGTCGCCCATTCGGAGCCCTGGGCGGTCTGCCGCGCGGAGACGTCGTCCCAGAACGCCGCATAGCCGTGGCCGATGATCGGCTTTTCGGCGACCGCCGCGAGCGCGAACTCCCAGATGGCGGAACGGCCGGTGAAGGTGGGATCGAGCGGAAGCAGCCGCGTCATCGCTCCGAGCGCCGGGCTCAGCACGCTGCCGACCGTCAGCAGGTTCATCACGATCAGCGGCACGAAGCAGATGAGCCGCTTCAGCCACAGGCTTCGCGTGACATAGACCAGCGAGGCCAGCGCGTAGATCGCAAGACACAGCACCGAGGAGGTCTTGCCGCCGGTAAAGATCAGGAAGATGCCGGCGAGCGCGGCGATCGCCGGTCCCATCACAAACGACCCGACGGCGGACAGGTAGATGCCGACATAGACCAGGATGGTCATGACAGGCGAAGCCACGTTCTTGTGGCCGAAGCTGCCGCGCCAGTCGCCGGCGAGCTGCGGCTCGCTGACGTCGAGCGCGGTGTGGATCGAATATTGCGGGGCGAGGACAACACCGAGATAGCACAGCGCGAGCAGTGCGAGTGCGGCGGCGCCGAGACATAAATTGAAGCTGCGCTGCGTCGGCGGCAGGAGCGGCAGCAGCACGGCGAGCGAGGTCACGCTGGCCGCGAGCACGAAACGCTGGATCGAGACGCCGCGGCTCTCGGAGAAGACGATGTTGATCATCAACCAGCCGACCAGACACACATGCAGCGGCGTCACCAAGCTCTTCAGCGCGGGTGCATCCGTGACCGCGACGAGCAGCACCGCGACCGCAGCCAGCAGGCCCCAGGCGACGTAGGTGAGCGCCATGCGTCCGCCGACCACGGTCGCCGCGTCCTCGCTGCGCAGGTCGGGAAACGGATCGAGCGTCACCAGGATGAGAAGCAGGGCCGCAATCGCGACGAGACAGCGCGCCGCCCGCACGGCATTCAACCCGGCAAGGCCGTCGCGCACGATGTGGCCGAGCGATGGGGCCTCGACGTCAGTCGTGTCAGCGGCGCTGCGATCCATGGCTCAAGGCAGGTGGTGAAGCCGAAGCCTCAGCTCCTAGCTCATCCCCGTTAACCGTCCGTCAACCAGCACGCAGCTCTGCGGCCGCGCGGCCCTGTCGCACTCCTCCATATTTCTGCAAGGCTCGATGCCGACGACTTAACGTTACTCGACGAAACCGGCACCGCGCAGGCCTTGTCGGCAACGATTCGCCGGTAATGCGAGTATCATCCGCCGCCAAGTTTGCGATCGCTGAGCACTGGCAGCTCGCCAGATGCGCCCCGGTTAACAGATCATTAAAGACGAGCCGCCGCTTGATTATCGCCGAAGACGTTCTCGAATTGCCGGCCAGCTCACGCGTGGCGGTGGCGCCGCGTCTCCCGCTGCAACCCGGCTCGCCCGGGTCGGTATCCGTCGTCATTCCCGCCAAGAACGTCGCCGCCTATATCGGCGAAACCCTTGCCAGCGCGCTGACGCAGGCGGAGGTGACCGAGGTGATCGTCGTCGACGACGGCTCGATCGACGAGACCGTCGCGATCGTTCACGCCATCCGTGACCCGCGACTGCACCTGATGAGCAACGACTCCGCCGGCGTGTCGGCGGCGCGCAATCTCGGCGCGCGACATGCGAGCGGCGAGTGGCTGCTGTTCCTCGATGCCGACGACCGCCTGCGCCCCGGCGCGGTGGCGGCGCTGCTCGCAACGGCGCGCGACGCTCCGCGCGCGGTCCTCGTCTATGGCGACTACAACACGATCGACAGCGAGGGACGGCAGATCGGCCGGCGGGGCCTGCTGAAAGGACGCCGCAAGCCCTCCGGCGACGTGCTGGCACGGCTCGCCAGCGGCAACTTCCTCGTCAATGGCGGCATCGCGCTCGCACGTGCCGAGGCCTTCCGCGCCACCGGCGGCTTCGACACCTCACTCAGATATTGCGAGGACTGGCATTGCTGGTGCCGCCTCGCCGCGATCGGCGAGTTCGAGTTCGCGCCGAAGCTGCTGCTTGATTATCGCCTGCACACGGCCAACACCATGAACGCGGCGGTGCGGACGCCGAAGGATTTCTTTCCCGCGATCGCGCGTGTCTTCGACGACGGCCTGATCCTGGCGAGATTGCCCGAAGGCACGGCCGCCGGGCTGCGCCTCGCCGCGGAGATTCATCTCGTCACCTATTCGGCGATGCAGGCGGTCCGCTTCGGCAGATATCGCGACGCTCTCGGCTATCTCGCAATGGTTGGCAGGCGCTCGCTCAAGGCGCTGCCGCGCGCCGCGGCCAGGACAGCTCTCGCCCGCTTCGGCATCTAACTCTGCTCTGCAGCGTCAGGATACGATCTTCGAGGCCTCATAGGGCTTCGGCTCGATGCCGAATGCTGCCAGCATGGAACCGAACGCAACCAGCGCAGGATGCATGGCGACGACCGCCTTCGACGTCGCCAGCAGACGCGCCGTACGCAGCAACGACAGTGGCAGGCGACCGAGCATCTGCGCGAACACACGCAGCCGCGCCGCCACGCTCTGCGCAGCCTTGTACTGCACACGATAATTGATCGCACCGATGCGCAAGCCCCGCTTGGCGATCCAACCGAGGCTGGTGCGGCTCTGCGGTACGGTCTCAGTGATGACCGCTTCCGCCGTCCAGTGAAACAGCATGCCGGCGTCGCGGCACCGTACGAAGAAATCGCAATCGCCGCCGCCGAGGAAGTTGAAGCGCAGATCGAACGCAGGCTTGTCGAACCGCTCGAACGCCGCGCGGGTGATCAGGCAATTGCCGCAGCCATAGATCAGCGGTACGGCGCCGCTGTAATCATAAGCCGGGCAGAAGGCGGGATGACGCGCGAGCCACGGCTTGCTGTCGTCGTCGAAGACCGGCAGCACCGGGCCGCCGACCACGTCGGCGCCGGTCGCTTCCGCGGTGCGGACCATCAGCTCGAGCCAGTCGGGCGAGGCGATCTCGTCGTCGTCGATCATCAGGAAGCGGGTCGCGGCGGGAAACAGCGCCTGCGCCGTCTCGAACGCGGCGTTGATCGCCTGACAGTTGCCCTGCCGCTGCTCGACGAGGCAGATGCCCTGGAGCCTGCCGTCGGCGAGATATTCCGCGGCGACCGGCGCGCTCTCGCGCTTTGCCGCGTCATTCTCGACCATGACGACGGCAAAGGAACGCGGGGTGCGCTGGTTCACGAGCGAGTCCAGCGTCAGCCGCAGATGCTGCGGGCGGCGGAAGCAGGGAATGCAGACGACGATGCCGACCGACAGGTCGATGACGCGGGAGCTCGCCGCGATCTCCCGATTGGGATCGCGCACGGCATCCGAGATCCGGCTGGCGGAAAGGTCTGTCGGGATCAGCGTCATGACGTTCTAGATGTCCGAGATTTATTGAAAAAGCCCTGCATCAACCGCGTGGATCAGCGTTGTTCTGTGACGGCACATCACCGCGGGACAGATGCGTCCCAAAATGAACGACCGGCCTGGAAGCGCAGGACGGCAACAAGTCGCCGATCGGCTCGCATACATGCACTTAACCGCTTTCGCGCGTTTCTGCTGTAAATCCTCGCGAACATGATAGTGCAATTCGCAGTCCACTACGCTGCGAACGGGCCAACATGGACAATGCCGTAGTTAACGCCCATCCGCATTAACCCGACCGTAAGCACCGCGACCGGTGAAACGGCGCGGCATCGGATTTGCTCTTCGGGCATGCGGGTTTTTTCCTGTAAATTTGAATAGAACAAGCGCGGTCAGAAAATATGAACAAGCCAGCCACGATCGATTTCGCGACAGCCACGGCGATCGACGCCCCCGCGACCACACTCGTCCAGGCGCTGCATGATCTGGTCCCCGGCGAAGCCCGCGACAGCCTGCTCGCCGTTCACAACCTGCTGCGCCGCGAGCTGCCACGGGGCCGGCTCGCCATCTATGAAGCGGGCGGCGGCTCGTGCAGCGTTCTGCCGCCGGAATTGCTGAGCCGCAGCAAGGTCAGCGTCGTCGACATCGACGAGGACCAGGTCCGCAACAACACCTACGCAGACGAGGCGATCCTCGGCGATGTGCAGACCTACAGCTTCGGGAGCGAAACCTTCGATCTCGTGATCTGCTACAACGTGATCGAGCATCTGCCCCATGTCGATGCGGCACTCCTGAACTTCCGCGATGCGCTCAAGCGCGGCGGGATGATCCTGATCGGCGCGCCCAATCCGCGCTCGCTGTCCGGCGTCGTCACCAAATATTCGCCGCACTGGTTCCACGTCTGGTTCTACCGGCACATCCGCGGCATCAAGGACGCCGGCCTGCCTGGCGAGCCGCCGTTCCCCACCTTCTTTCATCCGCTGGTGACGCTGCCGCGGCTCGAAGCATTCGCAGCTGCCAACGGCCTCGAGATGATCTATCGCCGTGAGGTCGAGAGTCCGCGCTATCCCGAGATGCGCCGGCGCAAGCCGCTGTTCGCCGCGCTCGTCGATGCCGGCGCCGCCGTGCTGAACGCCATGCTCCCGCGCGGCACCGACGTCCGCCGTGGCGATTATCACGTCATCCTGCGGAAAAGCTGACGACCATGCGCGCGCAATGCACCGCGGGCAACGCGCAGTCTCGCGGCCTCGTTGCGCGCGGTAACGAACCGTTAATCTCTGAGGGACCTCGGCGTCACTGCGACGCGCCGAACGGCGGCCTGCGCTTAAACGCTTTGTTTGCCATTTCGGTGAATAGTCCCTCAATGAGTATGGTTAATTTTCCCTGTTGCGTTGATTGGGCACCTATATCCCGGGTGCGTGGCGTAAAGCGAAGAGTAACTCCTCAGCCCGCGGCCGTTGGAATGAAAGCTGGGGACTATGCTGGACTATAACCAGCCGATCAATCGGGCGAGACCAGAGGCCCCGCAACAGACACCCCAGACCGGCTTCAACGTGCTGGAACTGGTCAACCTGCTTTGGCGGCGCAAGGTCGCGATTGCGGCCGCCGCCCTGCTCGGCGCGACGCTCGCGGTCACGGTCGGCAAGAGCCTGACACCCCGCTACACCGCCACTGCCCAGCTCTATGTCGACCCGCGCGAGCTCCAGCTCGTCGATCGCGAGCTCACGCCCCGCGCGCAGGATGTCTCCGGCATGTCCATGGTGGTGGAGAGCCAGGCGCGCCTGATCACTTCCAACAGCGTGCTGCTCCATGTGATCCAGCAGGCGGGTCTCGACAAGGATCCCGAATTCGGCGGCGGCGACGCCAAGAGCCTGATGTCGTCGCTGCTCGGCCTGATCGGCCTCCAGCCCCGCGCGCCCTCCGCCGCCGAGACGAAGGAAGTGCAGCTCGCGGCGCTCGACGCGCTGAACCGACACATCACGATCCGCAAGACCGAGAAGAGCTTCATCGTCGACATCGAAGTGTGGTCGACCGATCCGGCGAAGGCGGCGATGCTCGCCAACACGCTGACGAACGCGTACCTCACGGAGTCCCGCAACTCGCAGGCTTCGGCCGCGCGGCGCGCTACCAACGATCTCTCCGGCCGGCTGAAGGAGCTGCGCGAGCGGCTGCGCAATGCCGAGACCGCGCTTGCCACCTACAAGGCCCAGAACAATTTCGTCGGTACCCAGGACTCGCTGATCAGCGACCAGCAGCTCTCCGCCAGCAACCAGCGGCTTTCCGCAGCCCGCGCGGCGACCATGGATTCGCAGGCCCGGCTCGACCAGATCGAGGCAAGCCGCCGCACGGCGGCCGATGCCGGCGCAATTCCCGAAGCGCTGCAATCGCCGACCATCGCCAATCTGCGCGCGCAATATGCCGATGCCCGCAAGAAATATGCGGAGCAGGCCGGCGAGCTCGGCCCGCGCCATCCGGCGCTGCGCCAGACCGAGAAGCAGGTCGAGGATCTCAAGCGCACCATCAGCGAGGAGATCGATCGCTTCGCCCAGTCGGCCAAGAACGATCTGACGCGGGCCCGGGATTACGAGGCGTCGCTGAACCGGGCGCTGGAAGCGCAGAAGCGGCAGAGCGTCCAGCTCAGCCAGGCGGCTGTCCGCCTGCGCGAGCTCGAGCGCGAGGCCGATGCCAGCCGCGACGTCTATCAATCCTTCCTCAAGCGCTCGCGCGAGACCGAGGAGCAGGAGACGCTGAACACCTCGGCCGCCCGCGTCATCGGCGAGGCAACCGTGCCGCAGCGGCGTTCGTTCCCGCCGGCCATGAGCCTGTTCGCCATGATCGGCTTCATCTTCGGCGCCATCGCTGCGTCGGGCTGGTTCGTCGCGGCCGAGCTGTTGTTCGCCGGCGCGACCGCACCGGCGCCGGCTCCGGCCCGCCCCCAGCGCACGCCGGCCCCGGATCCTGCGCGAGCGCCGCAGGTGGCACGAACTCCAGAGACCGAGCAGCCGCAGCAGGTCTCGCGAGCTCCGGAGGTTGCGCAAGCTCCGCCGGAAGTCGCTGCGCCACCGCTGCAACCTTCAATGGTCGAAAGACCCCTGATCGAAAAGCCGCTGATCGCGCGCCTCCAGGAGGCCGACGTCATCCACACGCTCGGTGCCATTCTCGCCACCGGCGGCGGCGTCGACCTGACACGGCTGGGCTGGCCGACGCTGCGCCCCGGCTTCCCCCTGACGAGCCTGCTCAACGCCTGGCGCGACATGCGCGCGGCGGTGGCCCGGCGCGCCGGCGGCAAGGCGCTGCCGGTGGTCGCGTTGCTCGGTCCCGGCGAGACCACCGGACGCAGCGTGACCGCGCTGAATTTCGCGCTCGCAGCCGCGCGCGACGGCGCCCGCGTGCTGATGATCGACGCCGACCATCTGGCGCATTCGCTCTCGAACAAGGTCAACCGCAACGGCAAGAGCGAACCGAGCAAGCTCGGCTGGCTCTCGAACGGCAGCAAGGCCGCACGCGAGATCAAGACGGTCAACGGCATCTCGGTGCTGCCCGCCGCTGAGGGCGATTCCGGCAAGGCGACCGAGGCCATCCGCAAGGCGATCGCGCAGGCGCGCTCCGCCGGCGGCTACGACCTCGTGATCCTCGACGGGCCGGTGACGCCGCTCGCGAGCGCGGGCCGCAAGCTGCTCGATGACGTCGATGCGCTGGTGGCGGTGCTGCCGACCAGCATGGACATCAACGACGGCCTCGAAGAGATCCTGAGCACGCTCGGCCGCGCCGAGCGCAAGCTCGTCGGCGTCGTGCTCGACGAGCTCACCCCCGCAACCCAAGCGCGCCAGCGAGGCAGACAATATGCTTGAGCGCCGCGTCAACCTGGACGGACGGGCCGCAACCGCCGAGGTGCCGCGGATCACCGTCGGCGGCCTTCGCATGGCCGCGCTCGACCTGGAAGCGACCGCCGATTTCATGATCGAGGCCACCGATCCGCAACATCGCATCGGCCGTCCGCTGTACCTGACCTCGGCCAATGGCGAGGTGCTGGCGCGCTGCTCGACCGAGCCGCAGACCGAGCGCCTGTTCCGCGCGGCCGATATGATCAATGCCGACGGCCAGCCGCTGGTGGCGGCTTCAAGACTGCAATCCTGGTTCCCGCTGCCCGAACGCGTCGCGACCACAGACCTGTTCCACGTCGTCGCGCGCAAGGCCGAAGCTATCGGCCGCACCTTCTACATGTTCGGCGCCAGCGAGGCCGAGAACGCCACGGCGGTCGCGAACGTCCGCAGCCTGTATCCGAACCTGAAGATCGTCGGACACAGCCACGGCTATCTGCGCGGCGAAGCCCTGCGCGCGAAAGTCGAGGAGATCAACGCGCTCGCCCCCGATTATCTCTGGGTCGCGCTCGGCGTGCCCAACGAGCAGGCATTCGTCGAGGAATACACGCCGCTGCTCACCAATGTTGGCGTTATCAAGACATCCGGTGGCTTATTCAACTTTTTGTCGGGCAGCCGGTCCCGCGCGCCGCAATGGATGCAGAAATTCGGACTCGAATGGGCCTGGCGCACATGGCTCGAGCCACGCCGCCTGTTCTGGCGCTATTTGACCACCAACCCCCGCGCGCTCTATCTTCTCTTCAGCCGCAAACGGCCCTTCAATCGCTGAGAGAAGAGTAGCATACGACATGACCGATCGACCGACTGTCCTCGTCACAGGAGGCGCAGGCTATATTGGCTCGCATGCCTGCCGCGCACTGACCGCCGCCGGCTATCAGCCCGTCGTTTATGACAATCTCTCGACAGGTCACCGCAGCTTCGTCACCGGGCCGCTCGTGACGGGCGATCTGCTCGACGGCGCGGCGCTGGCGCGCGCCTTCGCCGAGCACAAGGTCGGCGCGGTGATGCATTTCGCGGCCGCCAGCCTCGTCGGCGAATCCATGACCGACCCGCAGAAATATTACATCAACAACGTACAGGGCACGTTGTCGCTGCTGCAGGCGATGCGCAACGCCGGCTGCCATCGCATCGTGTTCTCCTCGACCGGCGCCGTCTACGGCAATGCCGATTCCAAGGAGCTCCCGGAAGATTTCCCCTGCGCGCCGATCAACCCCTACGGCGCATCGAAATGGATGATCGAGCGCATGCTCGCCGATTATCGTGCGGCCTATGGCTTCGGTGCATTCTGCCTGCGCTATTTCAACGCCAGCGGTGCCGATCCCGCCGGCGGCATCGGCGAATTGCGCGACAACGAGACCCATCTCATTCCCCGCGCGATGATGGCGCTGCAGGGCCATGTCGACTTCGCCGTGTTCGGCGACGATTACGACACGCCCGACGGCACCGCGATCCGCGACTACATCCATGTCACGGACCTTGCCGCCGCGCATGTCGCGGCGCTGAAGCTTCTGGAAACCGGACATGCCGGCGGCAGCTTCAACCTCGGCACCGGCGCGGGCTTCTCGGTGCGCCAGATCCTCGACGCGATCAGGCAGGAGACCGGGCGCGAGGTGCCGCACACCGTCAAGCCGCGCCGCGCCGGCGATCCCACCTACCTGGTCGCCGATCCCTCCGCCGCGCGAAAAGTTCTTAACTTCGTGCCGCGGCACTCCGACCTGCCGACGGTGATCCGCACCGCCTGGGCCTGGCACCAGAAGGCCCATCCGCTTAAGGCGCGTTAAGCAACCGTAACATCCGTACCTTGCCTGCCGTGCCTCCAAACGGCTAGAATGGAGGCACGCTGCCGCCGTTGGCGTATCGCCGACGGCCGCATTTTTGGGCATCACCGACGATGAGGTCGGGATGCATGGCTCCCGCCTGTTGCGCGAGCCGATTTTTCCTGATGTCAGGACCACAATCGAATCTGCGTGACGGCCTGTCATCAGGCGCGGATTCAAAGGAGTATCGATCCAATGCATCAGGCTGCACGCCTGGAGTTCGAGCGCGTGATGGATGAGTTCGTCCGCTGGCATGTCGTGCCCGCGGACGAGCGCTCGCCTGCGCCGGCCTGGTGGTGGGGGCCTGCGATGGCGGTGGTCGACGATCAGGAGCCGATGAGCCGCGCATGGTGCGCCGAGTTCGGCCTGAACGAGGGCGCGGGCTTCGCCGACGGCGCGCGCACGATCCTGGCGCTGTTCGTCGAGCAGACCTCGCTGACGGGACCGCAGGACTTTCCGAGCATTGCCGAGGGCGCCGATCACGAGGTCCGCGAGCTGCACCCGCAGCCGTCAGACGACAGCGCGTTTCAGCCGTAGCGCCGCAGCCGCGGTGGCAACCGGATCCGGCTCGGGCTGGAGCGGTGGCGCGACCGGCAGCACCATCGGCCGCAGCAGCTCGGCCATCTGCTTCGCCGGCAGCGGCTTCGAGATCAGGAAGCCCTGCATCTCGTCGCAGCCGTGGCTGCGCAGGAACGCCTCCTGCTCGGCATTCTCGACACCTTCGGCGACGACGGTCATGCCGAGCGCCTTGCCCATGCTGATGATCGCCTGCGCGATCGCCTGATCCTCCGAATCCTGCGGCAGGTCGCGCACGAAGGAGCGGTCGATCTTGATCGTGTCGATCGGGAAGTGCTTCATCAGCGACATCGACGAATAGCCGGTGCCGAAATCGTCGATCGCAAGGCGGATGCCGCGGCTCTGGATGGCGTCGAGCACCTTGAGCGCACGTCCGACATTGCGCATCATCATGCTCTCGGTGACCTCCAGCTGGAGCAGCACCGGCGACATGCCGGAAGCCGCCAGCGCCTCGTCGACGTCCTGCAACAGATGCTCGTCGGCAAACTGCCGCGGCGACAGGTTGACCGCCATCGACAGCGGCAGCAGGCCACGGCGCTGCCAGGCCATGGCCTGCGCGCAGGCCTCGTTGAGCACCCAGCGGCCGATCGGCACGATCAGCCCGGTTTCCTCCGCGAGCGGAATGAACTGGGCGGGCGAGACGCTGCCGAGATCGGGATGAGTCCAGCGCAGCAGCGCTTCCACGCCGGTGATCTGGCCGGTCTCCATGTCCACCTTGGGCTGATAGTTCAGCGAGAACTGCTCGCGCTCCAGCGCCCGGCGCAGAGCGCTTTCCAGCGACAGCCGCTCGATCGACTGGGTCTTCACTTCCTTGGAGAAGAAGCGGTAGCCGTTCTTGCCGTCCTCCTTGGCGAGATACATCGCCATGTCGGCGTTCTTGGTCAGCGTCTGCGCGTCGGAGCCGTTGGCCGGATAGATCGCGATGCCGATCGAGGCCGTGGTGTGGCACTCGTGACCGGCGAGCTCCATGGGCTCGGCGAGCGCCGTGAGCAGCCCGGTCGCGATGCGCTGGACGTCGTCGATCTCGCCGCACTGGTCGAGAATGACCACGAACTCGTCGCCGCCGAGCCGCGCCACCACGTCGCTGGCCCGCAGCGCGCCGCGCAGGCGATTCGCCACCTCGAGCAGCAGCAGATCGCCGGCCTCGTGCCCCAGCGAATCGTTGATGACCTTGAAGCGGTCGAGATCGATGAACAGCACCGCAAAGCGGTGGTCGTGGCGCTGCGCTGTGTCGATTGCTGCGCGCAGCAGCCCGTTGAAGGTCTCGCGGTTCGGCAGGTCGGTCAGGCTGTCGTGCGAGGCGAGATACTCGATCCGCTCGTCCGCCTGGTTCTTCTCGTCGGCCCGATCGAAATTCTCCATCGCGAAGGAGACGTTGTCGGCCAGGCGTTGCAGCAGTTCGACGAACTCTTCCGTGAAGGCTTCGGGCTCGGTCGACATGTAGATCATGACGCCGACGGCGCGGTCGTGCGCGATGAGCGGAAACGCCGCGCCCGACCGCGCGCCGTCGCCGCGCACGATGGCATGGAAGACCCGGACGCGATCGTCGTTGAGATAGTCGTTGCTGATGCAGGGCTGGCGCGTGCGGAACGCCGTGCCGCTCATGCCGCGCCCCTCGGGGCGCTCGGGGTCGATGGAAAGACGGACGTTGCGCGTGGTGTCCGCGGACGGTCCGGCCGCCGCCACGATCTCGAGCTGATCGCTGCCTTCCGTTGCCAGCGCGATCGTCGTCGAGGTGAATTTCGCGCCATTCGACGCGGCGAGGCAGACGAGGTCGAACAGCTCGGCGCGCGACTTGGCCCGCATGATCGCCTCGTTGGTGGCGCTCAGCGCCGCGAACATGCGCGTCAGACGTTCCTTCTGCGCCTCGGTCCGGGCCTTTTCCTCGGCGCGATCGAAATTGTCGAGCGCGAACGAGACGTTCTCGGCAAGCCGCCCCAGCAGCTGGATGAGATCCTGGGTGAAGGCGCCCTCGTCCGGCGAGAGGAACAGCAACACGCCGACGGCCTCGCCGCCGTTGCTGAGCAACGGGAAGCAGGCACCCGATTTCGTCCCTTGCGTGCGTGCGATCCGGTGCCAGTGCGCGGTGCGGATGTCGGTGAGAAGATCGTTGGCGATGCAGGGCGTGCGCGTACGGAAGGAGGTGCCGGTGAGCCCGCGTCCCTCCGGGTCATCGGCCGAGGTCGAGAAGCGCCATTCCTTGACGAGGCCGCAGCTCTCGCCCTTGGTCATGGCAATGTCGAGATAGTGTCTCGTTGCATCCACCATGGCGATGGTCGCGGAGGAGAAGGTACCGCCGAGCACCGCCGCCTCGCAGACCACCTCGAACAATTCGGCGCGGGTCTTCACCCGCATGATCGCCTCGTTGGTCGCGCTCAGCGCCTCGAGCATGCCCCTGAGGCGATTGCGCTGCATCTCGGCCTTGGCCTTCGCCTCGGCACGGTCGAAATTCTCCAGCGCAAAGGAGACGTTGGCCTGGAGCTTGCACAGCAGCTCGACGAGTTCGGGCGTGAAGGTGCCGCACTCCGGGGAGTTGAACAGGAATACGCCCTCGACCCGGTCGCCGTTGAACAGCGGCAGCGCCGCGGAGGCCGCGATGCCGTTGCGGCGGGCGCTGGCCTGCCAGGGCACGATGCGGTCGTCGGCGAGCACGTCGTTGCTGACGGCAGGCTGGCGCGTGCGGAACGCGGTGCCGGTCAGCCCGCGTCCTTCCGCCACCTGCTCGGAGATCGAGAACTTGAAGTTGCGAACCTGGTCGGCATTCGGTCCGTAGCTCGCGACCACGCGCAGCAGCTCGGCGCGCTGGTCGACCAGCGCGATGCTGGCCGAGGTGAACTTGGCGCCTTTGGCCGTCGCCTCGCAGACGAGGTCGAACAGCTCGGAGCGCGACCGCGCGCGCAGGATCGCTTCGTTGGTGGCGCTGAGCGCCGCATACATGCGCGCCAGGCGCTCTTCCTCCGCCGCGATCCTGGCCTTCTCGGCCTCCCGGCCGAAATTCTCGATCGCGAACGAGACGTTCTCGGCCATGCGCAGCAGCAGCGCGACGATCTCCTCGTCCTTGGCCCAGGAGCGGCTGATGAAGAACAGGAGCACGCCGACGCTTTCGCCGCGCTTGATCAGCGGCGCGACCACGCAGGCGGCGACGCCGGTGTTGACGTTGGCCTGCTCCCACGGCGAGCCCTTGGTGCGGCTGGCGAGATCGTCCTCGACGATGGCTTTCTGCGTCCGGAACACCTCGCCGGAGATGCCCTTGCCGTAGGGATTTTCCGGGTCGACCGAGTAGCGCGCCTGGGTCACGAGCTCGAGGTTCTGCCCGGTGGCCGCGACAGGCTTCATCCAGTGCGAATCCGCTTCGCGGAGCAGCACGATGGTCGCCAGCGACTTGCCGCTGTGCACGGAGGCGTCGCAGACGAGCTGGTACAGCTCCTGCTCGGTCTTGGCCCGCAGGATCGCTTCGTTGGTGGCGCTGATGGCGCCGAACATGCGGTTGAGCCGGCGTGTCGCCCGTTCGCTGGTCTGCCGCGCGGTCTCGCGCGCGAAATTGTCCAGCGCGTAGGAGATGTTCGCCGACATGCGCTCGAACAGCGATACCATCTGGTCATTCAGCGAATTGGCTTCGCTCCGCGTCACGTACAGCACGCCGACGCTCTTGCCGTTGCAGAGCAGCGGCAACGCCGCCGCCGCGCCGATATGCGCCTTGGTGGCTCCCTCACGCCACGCCAGCGAGCGCGGATCGTTCAGATAGTCGTTGCTGACGCACAGCTTCTGATCGCGAAATGCCTCGCCGCCGACGCCCGATCCTTCCGGCGTGCCGGCGTCCGTCGTGATCTCGATCGAGCGCAGCCGCGGGATATCGTCGCCACAGCCGGCCGCAAAGCGCAGCCGCCGGCCATCCGGGCCCACCAGGAACACGGCCACGGCCAAAAAGTCCCCGCTCGAAAATCCGGCGTCGCAGACCTTCTGGTACAGCTCGTCCGGCGATCTCGCGTAGAGGATCGCTTCATTGATGGCGCTCAGCGCCGCAAAGGTGCGCGCGAGTGTCGTCGGCACGATCTCAGCTCCCGGGCATTTCTGCCTATTTCTCCCGGTGCCTTTATGAACGGCGATCGCCTAAGTGGTCGTTATTCCGCCGGGCAAACCGTCGATCAAAGTGAACGAGCTGCGAACGGCCTCCGCAAAACTGTCGGGAATACCGCCGCACGGGACGAAGCTTCGACGAAAGGCGTGTTCCGTTTACGAATTTGCAGCCCTGTATTGGTTTACGGGAGATTGATATCGCGGCTCTGCTTTGAGACGATGGCCCCCAACAAGCAGCCTGTTAAGGGCACCAAGCCGGGGAAACGCCATGCCGCTCGTCAGGGCCGACCGCCTCACGCGCATCAGCGCCGCGCTGCTCCAGGCGGCCGGGGCTTCCGAGGAGGAAGCCGACGCCGTCGCGACCGGCTGCGTCAACGCCAATCTCGCCGGCCACGACTCCCACGGCGTGATCGCCGTTCCCACCTATATCGACCGCATCAAGGCAGGGCACATCGTTCCCGGCGCGAAATGGACCATCGTCCAGGAATCGCCGACCACGACCGTGATCGACGGCCATTGGGGGTTCGGCTTCCACGTCAACGCCAAGGCGATGGCGCTGACGATCGAGAAGGCGAAGACGGCGAACGTCGCCGCCTGCACCGTGTTCCGGCAGAGCCATGTCGGCCGCCTCGCCGCCTATCCCTTGATGGCGATGCGCGAAGGCATGATCGGGATTGCGACGGCGGATTCCGGCCGCTCGCCGAAGCACGTGGCACCGTTCGGCGGCAAGGAGGCGAGGCTCGGCACCAACCCGATCTCGATCGCGGTGCCGTCCGACCTCGATGCGCCGTTCTATCTGGACATGGCGACCTCGGCGGTCGCTGCCGGCAAGATCCAGCTCGCGGTCGCGCGAGGCGAGGAAATTCCCACCGGCTGGATCATCGACGCCGAAGGACGGCACACCACCGATCCGACCCAATATCGCAAGGGCGGCGCGCTGCTGCCGCTCGGCGGCACCGAGGGCTACAAGGGTAGCGGCCTCGCCGCCATGGTCGAGGTGCTGTGCGGCCTGCTCACCGGTCTCGGTTTCGGCGTCGAGCCCACGGGGCGGCACAATGACGGCTGCTTCATGGCCGTGTTCAACGTCGCAGCGTTCCGCCCGCTCGAGGAGTTCAAGCGCGAAGTCGCCGAGTTCGCATGCTATCTGAAGTCGACCCCGCCGTCCGAGGGCAGCGCAGGCGTCTACTATCCCGGCGAGATCGAGGGCGTGCGCGAGCAGCAGCGCCTGCGCGACGGTATCGTGGTCGAGGATGCGACCTGGGACAAGCTGCGCACACTGGCGCGCGAGTACCGGCTCGACACCGTCCTTTGCCTCGCCTGACGCTATCAGGAGAACAGCAGCATGAATCGGCAGATGGTATTGGTCGGCTTCCTCCAGGCGCAAAACTGCACCAACTTGCCGAGCTCCTGGCGGCATCCGGACTCGCGCGACGACTCCATGTCCGCGGATTACTATCAGGAGATCGCAAAAATCCTCGAAGCCGGCAAGTTTCACATGGCCTTCTTTGACGATCGCCTGGCGATGCCGGACCGCTATGGCAACGACCACGCCCACACCGTCGAATACGGCATCCGCTGCGTGAAGATGGACCCGCTGATCGTGCTGACGACGATGGGCATGGTCACCGAGAGACTCGGCCTCGGCGCAACCTGCTCGACCACCTACTACGAGCCCTTCGACGTCGCCCGCCGCTTCGCGACGCTCGACCTGATGTCGGGCGGGCGCGCGGGGTGGAACGTCGTGACCTCGCTCAACGACGGCGAGGCGCTCAACATGGGACGCGACTCCCATCCCGAACATGATTCCCGCTACGACAAGGCCGACGAGTTCATGGAGGTCGTGCTCGGCCATTGGGACACCTGGGAGGACGGCGCGATCATCATGGACAAGACAAGCGGCCGCTTTGCCGATCCCAGCAAGGTGAAGCGGCTCGATCACAAGGGGCAGGCGTTCAAGTCGCGCGGGCCGTTCACCGTGCCGCGGTCGCAACAGGGCCATCCCGTGATCATCCAGGCCGGCGCCTCCGGCCGCGGCCAGCGCTTTGCCGGCCGCTGGGGCGAGGTGATCTTCACCGCCGCGCGCAACCTCGCCGCCGCCAAGGAAGGCTATGCTTCCGTGCGCAATGAGGCCGCCAAGGCTGGCCGCGATCCCGACCAGATGTTTCTCTGCAATCTGACGACGCCGGTCTGCGCTGCGACCAAGGCGGAGGCCGAGGACAAGATGGCACTGATCAACAAGCTGCCGCTGCAGATCGACGCGCTGTCGCTACTCGCCGAAGCGCTCAACTACGACTTCGCCTCCAAGGATCTCGACGAGCCCCTGACGACGGAGGACTTGAAAAGTATGCAAGGCATTCTGGGCATTCGCGACGGCGTGCTGAAGAATTCAGGCAAGAGCAACCCGAGTGCGCGCGACTTCGTCACCTTCTCCGGCCGCGGCCAGGTGCAGGACGCCATGGTCGGCGGGCCCAAGGAGATCGCCGACAAGCTGGAGGAAATGTTCGTCGAGCGCGGCTGCGACGGCTTCGTCATCGCCGCAACCTATGTGCCCGGGTCCTATGCCGACTTCGTGCAACACGTCGTGCCGGAATTGCAGCGTCGCGGCCTGTTCCAGAAGGACTATCGCGGCAAGACGCTGCGCGAAAATCTCGGGCTGAAGCGGCCGGCCGCCGGGGCCTGGAAGGTGCAGCCGCGCGATGCCGCGGAATAACGACGAGGACACATTATGCGCTGGCTGAAATTCACCACCGCGGGCAAGACCTCCTGGGGGATCGTTGAGGGCGATCAGGTCATCGCGATCGACGGCGATCCCTTTGGCGAATGGCAACGCAGCTCGCGCACGCATCCGCTTGGCGAGGTCAAGATCGAGCTGCCGCTGATCCCGCGCACCTTCTATTGTGTCGGCCTGAATTACCTCAAGCACCTGAAGGAAGCCGCCGACAAGCGCGGCGAGGTGCCGGCCGTGCCCGACCGTCCCGAGATCGGCTATCGCGCGCAGAACGCGCTGATCGCGCATGACGAGGAGGTCGTGATCCCGTCCCTGGCGACGGACAAGATTCACTATGAAGGCGAGCTCGTCGTCGTCATCGGCAAGAAGGTGAAGCATCTCACCAAAGAAAACGCGATGGATTGCGTGTTCGGCTACACCATCGGCAACGACGTCAGCGAACGCAGCTGGCAGAAGGCAGATCGCAGCCTGTGGCGCTCGAAAAACGCCGACACCTTCAAGCCGATGGGCCCGTGGATCGAGACCGAGGCGAATCTTGCCAGGATGGAGACCATCGTCCGGGTCAACGGCAAGGAGACCAACCGCTTCTACACCAACGACATGATCTTCGGCGTGGTGCCGTTCCTGGTCGAGTTGACCAAATATTTCACGCTATGGCCCGGCGACGTGATCTGGATGGGCACCGACGGTGCCTCGCCGGATATCAAGCACGGCGATGTCGTGGAGATCGACATCACCGGTGTCGGCACGTTGCGGAACAGGTTCGTGCGGGAGCAGCGGTGACAAAAGTGCCGTAGGGTGGGCAAAGCGTAGCGTGCCCACCAACCTTCGCAGATCGAGCGAGATGGTGGACACGGCGCAAGAGCGCCTTTGCCCACCATCTTTCCGACGTCGTGAAAGAAATCGTGGGCACGCTTCGCTTTGCCCACCCTACGAGAGCGGTGCGAGCACACGGCACTTCCCGTGCCTCAAAACGGCAGCGCCACGCTCGTCTTGATCTCCTTCAGCACCACGTTGCTGCGGACGTAGCGGATGCCGGGAATGCGGAACATGAACTCGTCGAGGAAGCGGTTGTAGGCCGCCATGTCCTGCACCACGACGCGCAAATGATAGTCGGCATCGCCCGTGGTCGCGAAACACTCCAGCACCTCGCGGCGCGTCGTGACCCTGGCCACGAATTCGTCGACGAACTTCGCATCGTGCCGCTCCAGCGAGACGTGGAGGATGGCCGACATCGTAAATCCCGCCTGCTCGCGCGCGACCAGCGCCGCGTAGCCCTGGATGACACCGCTCTCCTCCAGCGCCCGCACCCGGCGCCAGCAGGCCGAGGTGGACATGCCGACCTCGTCTGCGAGTTGCTGGTTGGTGGCGCGGCCGTCCTTCTGGAGGTGGGCGAGAATCCGCGTGTCCTGCTCTTCGATCATGGAAGCCTCCCAAGTCGGGAACCTCTACCAGATTTGATCGTCTCGCGCAAAATTCTACCGAATTCGTGATCCTCACGGGATAAATAGGTAAGACCTACCAGCCTCACAGGCATAACCTTCCATCATTAGGGCAGGATGCCGCGCGAGGTCCGCCATGGACGTCATTCCGTCACTCGACACTTACGATCTCTCCGATCGCTATGATCGCGAGGAGGGCCGCGTGTTCCTCACGGGCACGCAGGCCATCGTCCGCATCGCGCTCGACCAGGCGAGGCGCGACCGGGCGAACGGACTCAACACCGCGGGCTTCATCTCCGGCTATCGCGGCTCGCCGCTCGGCGGCGTCGATCTCGAGCTGTGGCGCATCCAGGAGCGGTTGAAGCGGGACCGCATCGAATTCCTCCCCGCAGTGAACGAGGACCTCGCGGCCACGGCGGTGCTCGGCTCACAGCAGGTCGAAACGCAAGCCGACCGCGAGGTCGATGGCGTGTTCGGCCTCTGGTACGGCAAGGGCCCCGGCGTCGATCGTTCCGGCGATGCGCTCAAGCACGGCAATGCCTACGGCTCCTCGCCGCACGGTGGCGTGCTGGTGGTCGCCGGCGACGACCACGGCTGCGTGTCATCGTCGATGCCGCACCAGTCCGACGTCGCCTTCATGAGCTGGTTCATGCCGACGCTGCACCCAGCCGATGTCGGCGAATATCTGGCGTTCGGCGAATATGGCTACGCGCTGAGCCGCTTCTCCGGTATGTGGGTCGGCTTCAAGGCGATCTCGGAGATTGTGGAATCGGGCGCATCCGTCGCGCTGCGCCCGCCACGCCCCTTCCGCGCGCCCGACTTCACGCCGCCGCCGGGCGGCCTGCATTATCGCTGGCCCGATCTGCCGGGTCCGCAGATCGAGGAGCGGCTGGAGGCGAAGAAGCACGCCGTCTACGCCTTTGCAAAGGCCAACCCGATCGATCGCCACATCTACGACATCCCCGGCGCGACCTACGGCATCGTCACGACCGGCAAGGCGCATCTCGATCTGATGGAAGCGCTGCGGCTGATGGGCCTCGATGAAACGGCCTGCCGCAGCATCGGCATCGACGTCTACAAGGTCGGCATGGTCTGGCCGCTGGCGTTGCATGACGCCATGGACTTCGTGAAGGGCAAGCGCGAGATCCTCGTGGTCGAGGAGAAGCGCGGCATCATCGAGAGCCAGTTCAAGGAATATTTTTACGATTATCCCGGCAGCAAGCCGGAGCGCATGGTGGGCAAGCATGACGAAACCGGCGCTCGGCTGATCTCCTGGATCGGCGAATTGTCGCCGCGCGCGCTGGCGAACGTGCTGGCGCGCAGGCTTGATCCGATGTTTCCGGGACTCAATCTTGCCGCCCGCGTAGCCGCCTTGATGCCGGAGGCCGCGCGCACGATCAACGTCGCGGGCGCAACGCGCACGCCCTATTTCTGCTCCGGTTGTCCGCACAACACCTCGACAAAGGTGCCGGAGGGATCGAAGGCGCTGGCCGGCATCGGCTGCCATTTCATGGCGAGCTGGATGGACCGCGAGACCTCGTCGCTGATCCAGATGGGCGGCGAGGGCGTGAACTGGGCGGCGTCATCACGCTTCACCGGCCACAAGCATGTTTTCCAGAATCTCGGCGAAGGCACCTATTATCATTCGGGCTCGATGGCGATCCGGCAGGCGATCGCCGCCAAGGCCAACATCACCTACAAGATCCTGTACAACGACGCCGTCGCGATGACCGGCGGCCAGCCGGTCGACGGTCCGGTCAGCGTGCACGCCATCGCGCACAGCGTCCGCGCCGAAGGCGTTGAGCGCATCGCCCTCGTCTCGGACGATCCCGCGCATTTCAACCCGGCGGACCTGCCCGGCGGCGTCACCATCCACCCCCGCGAGGAGATGGATACCGTGCAGCGCGAGCTGCGCGAGGTCTCCGGCGTCTCCGTCCTGATCTACCAGCAGACCTGCGCTACCGAGAAGCGGCGCCGGCGCAAGCGCGGCCAGATGGCCGACCCGAAACGCTTTGCCTACATCAACGACCTCGTCTGCGAGGGCTGCGGCGACTGCTCGGTGGAATCCAACTGCCTCAGCGTCGAGCCGAAGGAAACGCCGTTCGGCCGCAAGCGGCAGATCAACCTGTCGGCGTGCAACAAGGATTTTTCCTGCCTCAACGGCTTTTGCCCGAGTTTCGTGACGGTCGAAGGCGCGACGCGGCGGAAGAAGAGCGCGAGCCAGATCGATGCGGCCGGCCGCGCCGCCACGCTTCCGTTGCCCACGCCCGCCACGCTTGACCGGCCTTACGACCTGCTGGTGACCGGCGTCGGCGGCACCGGCGTGATCACGGTCGGCGCGCTGATCGGCATGGCCGCGCATCTCGAACGCTTTGGCGTCTCGGTGCTGGACTTTACGGGCTTCGCGCAGAAGTTTGGGCCTGTGCTGAGCTATATCCGCCTCGCCGCGAGCCCTGAAGCGCTGCATCAGATCCGCATCGACCAGGGCGCGGCCGACGCGCTGATCGGCTGCGATCTCGTCGTCAGCTCCTCGCCAAAGGCGTCCGGCACCTATCGTCGCGCCACGCGTGCCGCCGTCAACACTGCGGAGATGCCGACCGGCGACGTCGTTCGCTTCCGCGACGCCGATCTCGCCTCCCCAGCCCGCCTGCGCGCGATCCGTCAGGTCATCGGCGACGGCAATCTCGACACCATCAACGCCAACGCGCTGGCCGACCGGCTGCTCGGCGATGCCGTCTTTGCCAACATCATCATGCTGGGTTTTGCCTGGCAGCACGGACTGGTTCCGGTCTCGCTGTCGGCGCTGCTACGTGCGATCGAGCTCAATGGCGTCGCGGTCGAACGCAACAAGCAGGCCTTTGCCTGGGGCCGGATCGCCGCCGCCGATCCGGACTTTCTGCCGAAGGCGGACGATGCGCCGGAAGCCGAGACGCTCGACCAGCTCATTGCCCGGCGCGGCGAGTTCCTCACGGCCTATCAGAACGAGGCCTATGCGACGCGTTACCGGGCGATGGTCGCAAGAGTCCGCAATGCCGAAGCCGGCCTGAACAGCGAGGCGCTGACCGAGGCGGTTGCCCGCGCGCTGTTCAAGCTGATGGCCTACAAGGACGAGTACGAGGTGGCGCGTCTGCACATGCGAAGCGGCTTTCTCGACGCGTTGAAGCGCGAGTTCGAGGACGGCTTCAGCGTCCAGTATCACCTTGCCCCACCGTTCCTGCCGTCCAAGCACGACGCCCGCGGCCGGCCGCACAAGCGCGCCTTCGGCCAGTGGATTCAGATGCCGCTCGCTGTGCTCTCTCGTTTGAAGGGATTGCGTGGGACGCCGTTCGATCCGTTCGGCTACACTGCGGAACGGCGCGCCGAACGGGAGCTGATCGCCTGGTATGAGGGCCTGATCGAACGGATGCTCCGGGACCTCGACGCGACGCATCTGCCAAATCTCGTGGCGATAGCCAAAGGTCCGATGGAGATCCGCGGCTACGGCCCGGTGAAGGACGCCGCGATCGGGAAGGTGAAGGCCGACATCGAGCGGCAGTTCGCTGAACTCGACACGCCCTCGCCGGCAAGAATGCACGCCTACGGTTGACGTGGCGCCGCCGAGGCTTCAGCCTCTGAACCCGAGAGGCGCCCTGATGGCGCCCCTGCAATCGCGGGTGACGCATCATGGATTTCGACCAGTTGACGCTGACCGAGGCCGCGGCCGGCCTCAGCGCCGGGACAATCACGAGCACCGCGCTCACGACAGAAGCCCTGGCCCGCGCCAAGTCCAACGCCGAGCTCAATGCCTTCGTCACCCTGGACGAGGCCGGTGCCTTGAAGGCGGCAGCGGCGTTCGACGCGACGGGTGATAAGACAAAACCGCTCGGCGGCGTACCGATCGTGATCAAGGACAATATCGAGGTGGCCGGGCTGCCCTGCAGCGCCGGCACCCCGGCGCTGAGGGATTACGTTCCGAAGGCCGACGCGCCTGTTGTGGCCAAGCTGCGCGCCGCGGGCGCCGTCATCATCGGCAAGACCAGCATGCACGAGCTGGCCTTCGGCATCTCCGGCTACAACACCGCATTCAAGAGCGGTGCCGAATACGGCGTGCGCAATGCCTATGATCGCGCCCTGATCGCCGGCGGCTCCTCGTCAGGCACGGGCGCGGCGATCGGCGCGCGGATCGTCGCGGGCGGGCTCGGCACCGACACCGGCGGATCGGTGCGGGTGCCCGCCGCGCTGAACGGATGCGCCTCGCTGCGTCCGACGGTCGGCCGCTATCCGCAAGAGGGGATCGCGCCGATCTCGCACACCCGCGATACCGCAGGTCCGATGGCCGCGACCATGGCCGACGTCGCCCTGCTCGATCGCGTGATCGCGGGTGGCGATGCGCTTGCGCCGGCCGATCTGAGGCAGGTCCGCGTCGGCATCGTGAAATCGATGCTGGCCAATCTCGATGCCGACACCGAGGCCGCCTTTCAGACGGCGGTCGCAAAAGTGAAGGCGCAAGGCGTCACGGTCATCGAGATCGAGATGCCACGGCTGGCCGAGCTCGACGGCCAGGCCAGCTTTCCCGTCGCGCTGTACGAAGCCTATGACGATCTGGTCGCCTATCTCAAGCACACCGGCACCGGCCTCACCATCGAGGCAGTGGCGGAGAAAATCGCCAGCGCCGACGTCAAGGGCACCTATGATGGCCTGGTGATCCCGCGCAAGCTGCCCGCGCCCGATGGCTCGCTGGTTGACGCCAAGCCGATCTATGATGCCGCGATCAAGACCGCTCGGCCCGCGCTCCAGGCGTTGTACGCCAGGAGCTTTGCCGACAACCGGCTCGATGCGATCGTCTTCCCGACCACGCCGCGCGTCGCCATTCCCTCCAACCCCGAGTCCAGCAGCCTCGAGAATTTCGGCCTGTTCATCCAGAACACCGATCCAGGCAGCAATGCCGGCATTCCCGGCATCCAGATCCCGATCGCGCTCGGTGCCAGCAGCAGATTGCCGATCGGGCTCGAACTGGATGGCCCCGCGGGCAGTGATCGCCAGCTGCTCGCGATCGGAATGGCGCTCGACGGAGTGTTTGGAAGATTGCCGCCGCCGCGACTGATGAGATCGTAGGGTGGATTAGCCGAAGGCGTAATCCACCTCTTCTGCTGCCGCGGAGAGAGACAGTGGTGGGTTACGCCCTGCGGTCTGCGCTTCGCGCAGTCCGCAAGGCTAACCCACCCTACGGTCGTGCCGCCGCGGCGCCGCTCACGAATACGGGTTGATCAGCTTCTGCTGCTCGGCGCTGTGGTGCGCGAGCATGTCGATGAAGGTCCTGACCTTCGCCGACAGATGATGGCGGTGCGGATAGACCGCATTCATGGACAGCTCGACCGTCCGATATTCCGGCAACAGGCGCACGAGGCGGCCGGCTTCGAGGTCGTCCTGAATGAGAAACCCCGCCATCAGGCACACGGCCGCCCCCTCCAGCGCGACCTTCCGCAGCGCTTCACCGCTGTTGGTGACGAAGCTGCCGGAGATGCGTACCGAAGCCGGCGCGCCCTTGCGATCGAGGAAACGCCATTCGTCGCCAAACGGATAGTTCAGGTGACGACCGCAATTATGCGCGGTGAGCTCGTCGAGCTTCTGCACCCGGCCGTGCTTCTCGATGTAATCATGGGAGCAGCACAGCACGTGACGCCAGGTGGCGAGACTCCGCACGATCAGGCTCGAATCCGGCGGCGGCGTCATGCGCAGGGCAACATCGTAGCCTTCCTCGATGAGATCGACATCGGCCTCGCCCATGCGCAGATCGATCTTGAGCTCCGGATAGGCCGACAGCAGTTTCGCCACCACCGGCGCCACGAACGGCACCATGTGGGTGGCAACGTGAATGCACAGCGTGCCTCGGGGCACCGACTGCAACTCGCTCGCGATGTCGTCGGCCTGTTCGAGATCGGCGAGGATCTGGACGCAGCGATCGTAATAGGCCTTGCCGATTTCGGTCAGGTTGACCTTGCGCGTGGTGCGGTGAAGCAGCCTGACCCCGAGCCGGTCTTCCAGCGCCTGAACGTGATTGCTCACCATGGTGGTCGACATGTTGAGCTTGCGGGCTGCTGCGGAGAAGCCGCCGGTCTCGACCACCCGGCTGAACACTTCGAGGCTCGTCAATCGATCCATGGCCGCCTGATTATCCGCTTCGGATCGATAATCGCGAGACATTCGTCCCGG
The DNA here is from genome assembly GCF_018130825.1 of Bradyrhizobium liaoningense. Classification (GTDB taxonomy): domain Bacteria; phylum Pseudomonadota; class Alphaproteobacteria; order Rhizobiales; family Xanthobacteraceae; genus Bradyrhizobium; species Bradyrhizobium liaoningense_B. Next base: position 340,872 of record NZ_JAFCJS010000004.1, read on the forward strand.
ATCATCAGTTCACACACATGGCGCGTCCCGCTTGCAGCTTGGCCTGGCAGAGGACGCACGTCTCGGCAGCAATCGCGCGACAGAGGCGGCAATCGCTCTGGGGCAGCCGCGGCCTCGGCCCGGTAGACATCACGAACCAAAGTGACGGCTCCGATTATCCACCTCCAATGGATAATCCTTCCAGAATTTAGCCAATTATCACTGAAGCCGGCAAGACCGATAGTCTCAGCGAGCCGACAGGAGACCGCAATGTCCGAGATGCCCCGCACCGAGACCTTCCAGCAAGCAACTGAAATCACTCGCGATTACGCCAAGGCGCCGGCTGTCCCGGCCCGGAACATGGTCCGGCGCGCGGCCCTGGTGCTCGCCCTCCTCGCAGGCACGGCCACCATGGTCTACTACGGCCACGATTACTGGACCTACGGCCGCTACCTCGAGACCACCGACGACGCCTATGTGAAGGCGGACTCCACGATCATCGCGCCAAAAGTCTCCGGCTACATCGCCAAAGTGCTGGTCGGCGACAACGAGAAGGTCAGGGCGGGCCAGCTCCTCGCCAGGATCGACGACCGCGACTTCAAGGCGGCGCTGGATCAGGCTCGCGCCGACGTCGCCGCCGGCGAAGCCTCGGTGCGCAACATCGATGCTCAGCTCGAGCTGCAGCAGCCGGTCATCGAACAGAGCACCGCCGATGTCGCGGCCGCAGACGCCAATCTCAAATTCGCGCAGGAGGAGCGCGCCCGCTACGACGACCTCATGAAGTCGGGCTCCGGCACGATCCAGCGCGCGCAGCAGACCGATGCGGCGCTGCGCGCCAGCAACGCGCAATTGCAGCACGCGAAATCTGGCCTCGTGGCCGCGCAGCGCAAGGTCGACGTGCTCACCACCCAGCGCGCCCAGGCCACCGCCCAGCTCGAACGCGCCCGCGCGGTCGCGCAGCAGGCGGCACTGAACCAGTCCTATACCGAAATCACCGCGCCGGTGGACGGCACGGTCGGCGCCCGCTCCTTGCGCGTCGGCCAATATGTGCAGGCCGGCACGCAGTTGATGGCGGTGGTGCCGCTCGATGCGGTCTATGTCGTCGCCAACTTCAAGGAGACGCAGCTGACCCATGTGCGTCCCGGCCAGCCGGTCGAGCTGCACGTCGACAGTTTTCGCAACCAGACCCTGCGCGGCCATGTCGATAGTCTTTCGCCGGCCAGCGGACTTGAATTCGCACTGCTGCCGCCGGACAACGCCACCGGCAACTTCACCAAGATCGTGCAGCGCGTGCCCGTGAAGATCGTGCTCGACGATCACAGCCTCACCGGCTTGCTGCGGCCCGGCATGTCCGCGGTGCCGACGGTCGACACGAAGGCGACGGTGCTGGCCGAACGCGAGACGGCCAAGCGCCTCGCCGACAATACGACGCGCCCGAACGGCGGCTGAGGCCGGCAAGCCTCCGCCGGGATTGTCAAATCCCACCGGATGATCCTCCCAGGACTTCCTCGATTATCAAGACCGTCCGCCCAATACATCCTGTCTCCGTAATTGAGACGAGGCTTCCATGAGCACGCTCCAACCCGCCCTCACCGCCGCATCCGCCGCCGACATCCCCGCGCCCGCCGCAGCACCGGCGGTGCCCGCCAAAACCTGGATCGCGGTGATCGGCGCGACGCTCGGCGCTTTCATGGCGGTGCTGAACATCCAGATCGTCAACGCCTCGCTCGCGGACATCCAGGGCGCGATCGGCGCCGGCATCGACGACGGCGGCTGGATCTCGACGTCCTACCTGATCGCGGAAATCGTGGTGATCCCGCTCTCGGGCTGGCTGGCGCAGGTGTTCTCGATCCGCATCTATCTGCTGACCAATGCGGTCCTGTTCCTGCTTCTGTCGGCCGCCTGCGCGCTAGCGCAGGACCTGCCGCAGATGATCGTGCTGCGCGCGGTGCAGGGCTTTACCGGCGGCGTGCTGATCCCGATGGCCTTCACGCTGATCATCACGCTGCTGCCGCGCGCAAAGCAGCCGGTCGGCCTGGCGCTGTTCGCACTGTCGGCGACGTTCGCGCCGGCGATCGGACCGACCATCGGCGGCTATCTCACCGAGAATTTCGGCTGGCAATACATCTTCTACGTCAACCTCGTGCCCGGCGCGATCATGGTCGGCATGCTCTGGTACGCGCTCGAGGCGAGGCCGATGAAGCTTTCGCTGCTGCGCGAAGGCGACTGGGCCGGCATCGTCACCATGGCGATCGGGCTCTCGGCGCTCCAGACCGTGCTGGAGGAAGGCAACAAGGACGACTGGTTCGGCTCGCCCTTCATCGTCAAGCTCTCGATCATCGCAGCCGTGACGCTGACCGCCTTCCTGGTCATCGAGCTCACGGTGAAGAAGCCGCTGCTCAATCTGCGCCTGCTGGTCCGCCGCAATTTCGGCTTCGGCATGCTCGCGAACTTGCTGCTCGGCATCGCGCTGTACGGCTCGGTGTTCATCCTGCCGCAATATCTGGCGCGCATCCAGGGCTACAATGCCGAGCAGATCGGCATGGTGCTGGCCTGGACCGGACTGCCGCAGCTCCTGCTGATCCCGCTGGTGCCGCGCCTGATGCAGAAATTCGACGCGCGGATCATCATCGGCATCGGCTTCGTGCTGTTCGCGGCCTCGAACTTCATGAACATCTACATGACCAACGACTACGCCGCAGACCAGCTGTTGTGGCCCAACGTCGTTCGCGCCATCGGCCAGGCGCTGGTGATGGCACCATTGTCGGCGGTCGCAACGGCTGGCATCGAGGCGGAGAACGCCGGCTCGGCCTCCGGCCTGTTCAACATGATGCGCAATCTCGGCGGCGCCATCGGCATCGCGCTGTTGCAGACGGTGCTGACCAAGCGCGAGCAATATCACTCCAACGTGCTGATGCAGTCGGTCTCGGTGTTCGAGCAGGCCACCCGCGCGCGGCTCGAGCAGCTCACGCAATATTTCATCAATCACGGCATCCTCGACCGTGCAGATGCCTCACATCGCGCCTATGTTGCGATCGGCCACATCGTGCAGAAGCAAGCCTATATCTTCGCCTTCAGCGACACCTTCTATCTGCTCGGCATGGCACTGATCGTCGCTCTCATCGCCGTATTCTTTCTGAAGAAGCCCGGCCAGGTCTCGGCCGGCGGAGCCCACTGATCCCAACCGGAGAAAAGGAGAACGACCATGAAGCCCCGCATGAATTTCTACCAAGCCGCTCCCGACACCATGAAGGCGCTGATGGCGCTGGAAGAGCAGATCCAGTCGACGGGCCTGGAGAAATCGCTGATCGAGCTGGTCAAGATCCGGGCATCGCAGATCAACGGCTGCGCCTTCTGCATCAACATGCACACCGAGGACGCCCGCAAGCGCGGCGAGACCGAGCAGCGCATTTACCTGCTCAACGCCTGGCGCGAATCCCCGCTCTATTCCGACCGCGAGCGCGCCGCGCTGGCCTGGACGGAAGCCGTGACGCTGATCTCAGAGACGCACGCGCCGGACGATGTCTACGAACAGGTTCGCGCGCAATTCTCCGACGCGGACACGGTGAACCTGACCATGCTGATCGGCGCCATCAATGCCTGGAACCGGATCGCGATTGCGTTCCGCGCCGTGCATCCGGTGAAGGTGAAGGCGTCGGTGGCGTAGGCCACAGTATCGCCTTACGCACAGCCTCGTAGGGTGGGCAAAGGCGCACTTGCGCCGTGCCCACGTCTTCTCACGCATTCGCTGAAGGAATGGTGGGCACGCTTCGCTTTGCCCACCCTACGATAGCGGAGTATGACGCTCAGACCGCCGTCGCCTTGGCGAACTCCACATAGATCTCGCGGAGCCGCGTCGCCATCGGGCCGGGCTTGCCGTCGCCGATCTTCTTACCGTCGAGCGCGACCACCGGCTGCACGAACGAAGATGCGCTGGTGATGAACGCTTCCTTGGCGGAAAGCGCTTCGGCGACGGTGAAGGAACGCTCCTCGACACGGAGCTGGCGCTCCTCCGCGAGCGCGATCACGGCCTTGCGGGTGCAGCCCGGCAGGATGGCGTTGGAGTTCTGGCGGGTGACGATGACGTCGTCCTTGGTCAGGATGAACGCCGTGGACGAGCCGCCTTCGGTGACGTAGCCATCCTGCAGCATCCAGGCTTCGCCGGCGCCGGCTTGCGCCGCGGCCTGCTTCGCCAGCACCTGCGCCAGCAGCGCCACGCTCTTGATGTCGCGGCGCTCCCAGCGGATGTCGGGCACCGTGATCACGTTGATGCCGGTCTTTGCCACGGGGGCGTTGATGATGTCCTTCTCCGAGGTGAACATCACCAGGCTCGACTTGACGTCACCCTTGGGGAACGGGAAGTCGCGGCCCTTGTCGGCGCCGCGCGTCACCTGGAGGTAGACGAGGCCGCTCACGACCTTGTTGCGCGCGATCAGCTCTTTCTGGATCTCGGTGATGCGTTCGATCGTCTCCGGCAGCCTCAAGCTGATCTCGCCGACCGACCGCTCCAGCCGCGCCAGGTGCGAGGCGTTGTCGACCAGCTTGCCGTCCAGCACCGCCGAGACCTCGTAGATGCCGTCGGCGAACAGGAAGCCGCGGTCGAGGACCGAGATCTTGGCTTCCGAGAGCGGGACGAATGAGCCGTTGACATAGGCGAGCGGGTCCAAGGCAGGTCTCCTGGGAGGAAAAGGATTTAGCCGTCCCTATACGGGATTTGGTGCGCCCAATAAACCCTCGATCCGTCATTCCGGGGCGGCGCAAAGCGACGAGCCCGGAATCCATTTCGCCCCGCGTACGCCGCCCGATGGATTCCGGGCCCGCGCCAAGAGGCGCATCCCGGAATGACAGAGGAGCTAGTGCGACAGAATCTTCGACAAGAACTTCTGCGCGCGGTCGCTGCGGGGCTTGCCGAAGAAGTCGTCCTTCGGGGCGTCCTCGACGATCTCGCCGCGGTCCATGAAGATCACGCGGTTGGCGACCTTGCGGGCGAAGCCCATTTCGTGGGTGACGACCATCATGGTCATGCCTTCGCGGGCGAGGTCGACCATGACGTCGAGCACCTCGCTGACCATTTCCGGGTCGAGCGCCGAGGTCGGCTCGTCGAACAGCATGACGATCGGATCCATCGCGAGCGCGCGTGCAATGGCAACGCGCTGCTGCTGGCCGCCGGAGAGCTGCGCGGGGAATTTTTGCGCCTGCTCCTTCAGGCCGACGCGCTCCAGCAGCTGCATGCCCTTGGTGACGGATTTGTCGTGCCCACGGCCCAGCACCTTCTCCTGCGCGAGGCAGAGATTATCGATGATCTTGAGGTGCGGAAACAGCTCGAAGTGCTGGAACACCATGCCGACGCGCGAGCGCAGCTTCGGCAGATTGGTCTTGGGATCGTTGACCTTGGTGCCGTCGACCGAGATGTCGCCGCTCTGGAACGGCTCCAGCGCGTTGACGCATTTGATCAGCGTCGACTTGCCCGAGCCCGAGGGGCCGCAAACGACGACGACCTCGCCCTTGGTGACGCTGGTGGTACAGTCGGTCAGCACCTGGAAGGTCGGGCTGTACCATTTGTTGACGTGGCTGATTTCGATCATGACCGACACGCTCTAGCGAATGATGGCGATGCGCGACTGCAGGCGACGAACGCCGAAAGACGCGATACAGGAAATGGTGAAGTAGACGACGGCGGCGAACAGATACATTTCAACGAGACGCCCGTCGCGCTGCGCGACCTTGCTGGCCGCGCCCAGGAAATCCGGGATCGACAGCACGTAGACCAGCGAGGTGTCCTGGAACAGCACGATGGTCTGGGTCAGCAGCACGGGGAGCATGTTGCGGAACGCCTGCGGCAGCACGACGTAGCGCATGGTCTGGGCGTAGCTCAATCCGAGCGCGCTGGCCGCTGCCGGCTGGCCGCGCGAGATCGACTGGATGCCGGCGCGCATGATCTCGGAGAAATACGCCGCCTCGAACATGATGAAGGTGATGAGCGAGGAGGCGAACGCGCCGACGCTGATCGGACGCGAGGCGCCGGTCACCCACTGCCCGATATAGGGCACCAGGAAGTAGAACCAGAAGATCACCAGCACCAGCGGCAGCGAGCGCATGAAGTCGACATAGAGGCCGGCGATGCGCCCGAGCGTCTTGTAGCCGGACAGCCGCATCAGTGCGATCGCCGTGCCGAAGATCAGGCCGCCGAGCGCGGCGAGCGCGGTCAGCGTCAGCGTGAAGGTCATGCCCTCGTAGAACAGATAGGGCAGCGACCGGCGGATGACGTCGAAATCGAAACTCCCGAGCATGGCGCTATTTCCCCGTGATGTAGCCGGGGATCGCGACGTAGCGCTCGAGATAGCGCATCGCGGTCACGACAATGGCGTTGACGAGGAGATAGAGGAGCGTCGCGGCCGTGAAGGCCTCGAACACCTGGAACGAGAATTCCTGCATCGAGCGCGCCTGTCCGGTCAGCTCGATCAGGCCGATGGTGATGGCGACCGCCGTGTTCTTGATGGTGTTGAGGAACTCGGAGGTCAGCGGCGGCAGGATGATGCGGAACGCCATCGGCAGCAGCACGTAGCGATAGCCCTGCACGGTGGTGAGCCCGAGCGCGGTCGCGGCCATCTTCTGCCCGCGCGGCAGCGAACCGATGCCCGCCTGCAATTGCACCGCGACGCGCGCCGACATGAAGAAGCCGACGCCGATCGCCGCCGTCCAGAACGGCGCGTTCGGCAATTGCTTCAGCCACAGGCCGGCGGCCCTCGGCAGCAGTTCCGGCAGCACGAAGAACCACAGGAAGAGCTGCACCAGCAGCGGCATGTTGCGGAAGAACTCGACCCAGCAGAAGCCGAACCAATAGGCGCCCCGCGACGGCAGCGTGCGCATGACGCCGACGATCGAGCCGAAGATCAGCGCGATGACCCAGGCGAGCAGCGCCGTCTTGATGGTCAGCGCCAGTCCCGACAGCAGCATGTCGAGATAGGTGCCGGTCCCCATCGGGTTCGGCTCGAAGAAAATTCCCCAGTTCCAGTGGTAGTTCACGTGTCCCCCGCGCGAACGCGCCCATATTGTCCCGGGCGCCTATGCAAATGTCCGGCCACTCCCTCCAGAATGGCTGGAATTCTTCCCTCTCCCCGCAAGCGGGGAGAGGGAAGAGCATATCTTACTTGTAGTCGTCCGGATTCGGCGAATCCGTCGGCTTGGCGAACTCGTTCTTCAGCTCGGCCGAGATCGGCGTGCTCAGGTTCAGCCCCTTCGGCGGGATCTTGGTCGTGAACCACTTGGCGTAGATCTTCTCGCCCTCGCCGGAGGTATAGACCGCAGCGGTCGCCGCATCGACCACCTTCTTGAACGGCGCGTCGTCCTTGCGCAGCATGATGCCGTAGGGCTCCGGCTTGGAGAACGCGTCCTTGGAGATCGCATAGTCATCCGGCGACTTGGAGCCGGCGACGAGGCTGGCGAGCAGGATGTCGTCCATGACGAAGGCGACCGCGCGGTCGGTCTCGACCATCAGGAAGGCTTCGGCGTGGTCCTTGGCCGGGATGATGTTGGCGCCGAGACCCTTCGCGACATTGGCTTCGGTGAGCTGCTTGATGTTGGTGGTGCCGGCGGTCGAGACCACCGTCTTGCCCTTGAGGTCGTCGATCGACTTCAGGCCGCTCGACTTCTTGAAGACGTAGCGGCTGGCGGTCAGGAAGTGGGTGTTGGTGAAGGCGACCTGCTTCTGGCGCTCGGCATTGTTGGTGGTCGAGCCGCATTCGAGATCGATCGTGCCGTTGGCCATCAGCGGGATGCGCGTCGCGGAGGTCACCGGGTTGAGCTTGACCTCGAGCTTGTCGAGCTTGAGCTCCTTCTTCACGGCGTCGACGATCTTGTAGCAGATGTCCATCGCGAACCCGACCGGCTTCTGGTTGTCGTCCAGATAGGAGAACGGGATCGAGGAGTCGCGGAAGCCCAGCGTGATGGCGCCGGTGTCCTTGATGTTCTTCAGCGTCCCGGTCAGCTCCTGGGCCCCGGCCTGGCTGACGGCGAAGGTCGCGACAAGCGCGAGCCCGATGTGACGGAAATGTTTCACTTTTTTCTTCCCCTTTCAGGATGATGCGGCCGGATGCAAGCACAAATCGGGCCGGATTAGAATGTGACTTTCGGCTGGATGGCGGCTCAGGTTAACGGCTCAGGCCAGTGGCTTTGGCAATTCCCCGAGATCCCAGAACAGCCCGGCCATCACCGTCAAGGCCTCTTCGGTCAATGGCAGCAGGATGTGCTCATTGGGCGCATGCTGGGAGCAGCCGGGATAGGAGTGCGGGACCCAGATCGTCGGCAGGCCCAGGATCTCGGAAAAGACGTCGTTGGGCAGCGAGCCGCCGAAATTCGGCAAAACCGCCGGCGCCTTGCCGGTGGTCTCCTGCACCGAATCCGCGGCCCATTTGATCCAGGGGCTGTCGAAATCGGTGCGTGAGGCGGCAAAGCTCTGGGCCGCCCGAACCTCGACCATCGGAAAGCCGCGTCCGACCAGATGCGCACGGATGGCGTCGATCAGGCCGTCGATCTTGGTGCCGACCACGAAACGCAGTTGCAGCACGGCATTGGCATGGCCGGGAATGGCGTTGGCCGGCTTCTCGATATTGCCCGAGGACATCGCCAGCACTTCGAGCGTGTTCCAGGCGTAGAGCCGCTCGGCCGCCGACAGCCCCTCCTCGCCCCAGTTCTCGGCCAGCGCCGGCTCGTCCGCGGTCGGCACCACCTCGACGTCGGCAAGATAGCTGCGGATCTGGTTGGTGAGCCGCGGCGGCTTCAGGGCCTCGAGCTGGAGGCGGCCGTGACCGTCGACCAGCGTCGAGATCGCGTTGACCAGGATGGTCGCGGGGTTGGCGAGCACGCCGCCCCAATTGCCGGAATGGTGGCCGCCATCGCGTAAGTTCGCGTCGAGGTGGATGCGGATGCCGCCGCGGCAGCCGAGGAAGAGTGTGGGGCGATCTGCGGACAAGCGCGGGCCGTCGGAGGCCATGAACAGGTCGGCCTTGAGCGCGTCGCGATTGAGATCGCAGACCTTGCCGAGATCGGGCGAGCCGATCTCCTCACCCATCTCGACGATGAACTTGGCATTGAAGCCGAGCTTGCCGCCGCGCGCGTCGCGTACCGCACGCAGCGCTGCCATGTTGATGCTGTGCTGGCCCTTGTTGTCGGCGGTGCCGCGGCCATAGAGGCGCGTACCCGCAACCGTCGTGCGCCAGGGATCGCGCCCCTCGCGCCATTCGCCTTCCATGCCGTCGACAACGTCGCCATGGCCGTAGACCAGCACGGTCGGCGCGGGCGCGCTTTCGTGGTGCTCGGCGAACAGGAACGGCGCCTTGCCGCTCGGGGATTCGACGATACGGCTGGTGAAATCGAGCGCAGCGAACGCCGGCTGCATCTCCTGTTCCAGATAGGCGCGCAGCTCAGGGCCACGCGAGGGATTCTGGCTCTCGGTCTTGTAGGCGACGCGACGGTCGAGTTCAGCGAGGAACGCGCCGGATTTGAAATCGTCGCGGGCGCGGGCGATGGCGTCGGCTCTGGTCATTGCTTTCATTTTCAAGGTTTCGACGCGGGCGAACGTAGCGGGCTACATAGGCCGTCGAAAGTGGCGGGGAGTTGGATCGTTCTTGGGTAGTTCTTGTGATTTCGTTCTTGCTCTCTTGAGATTGGCTTGCCAAGCGCGGCAGCACCGCTGATTTTGACCTTGCCAATATCCCAACATATGCAAGAACTTCGCCAGATTGGGGCGCACATCTATCATTCGAAGAGCGCTCAGTACAGGGCGCCGAGGGACCAGCATGGCCAAAGAGATCAGGCTCAACGCGTTTGCGATGAATTGCGTCGCACACCAGTCACCGGGCCTTTGGACCCATCCTCGCGACCGCACAGCCGAATATAACCGCCTGCCCTACTGGATCGATCTGGCCAGGACGCTGGAGCGCGGCCGCTTCGACGGGTTGTTCCTGGCCGACGTGCTCGGCGTCTACGACGTCTATGGCAACAGCCCTGACGCAGCCTTGCGCAATGCAGCACAGACGCCGTCGAACGAGCCGCTGCTGCTGCTGTCGGCAATGGCCGCGGTGACGAAAAATCTCGGCTTCGGCGTCACCAGCAATCTGTCGTTCGAGCCGCCCTACCCGTTCGCGCGGCGGATGTCGACGCTGGATCATCTCACCGAGGGGCGGATCGGCTGGAACGTCGTCACCGGCTATCTCGACAGCGCCGCGCGCGGCGCCGGCAAGGACAAGCAGACCGGACATGACGATCGCTACGACATCGCCGACGAATATATGGAGGTCGTCTACAAGCTCTGGGAAGGCAGCTGGGAAGACGACGCCGCGCTGCGCGACCGCAAACGCGGCATCTTCACCGATCCCGCAAAAGTCCATCGCGTCAATCATGAGGGCGCGAACTACCGCATCAACAACACCATTCACCTCAGCGAGCCGTCGCCGCAGCGCACGCCCGTGCTGTACCAGGCCGGCACCTCGCCGCGCGGCCGGCAGTTCGCCGCGCGCCACGCCGAATGCGTGTTCATGTCGGGCCCATCGGCCAAGGTGATCGCGCCGCGAGTCTCCGCGATCCGCCAGGAAGCCGCCGCGCTCGGCCGCAACCCGGCCGAGATCCTGATGTTCTCGATGATGACGATCATCCTCGGACGGACGGAAGCCGAGGCAAAGGAAAAATACGCCGACTATCGCCGCCATATCAGCGCTGAAGGGGCGCTGGCGCTTATGTCGGGTTGGACCGGCGTCGACTTCTCCGGCTACGACCTCGACCAGCAGGTGCGTCACGTCCAGAACGATGCCGGCCGCAGCGCGATGGACAACGTCACCCGCGCCGACCCCGATCGGGTCTGGACCGTGCGCGACGTCATCGAGCATGTCGGCATCGGCGGCGCCGGTCCTGTCGTGGTCGGCACGCCCGAGATGGTCGCGGACAAGATCGAGCAATGGTTCGAGGCCACCGACGTCGACGGCCTCAACGTCGCCTTCGCGATCTCGCCCGGCGATTTCGAGGACATCGCCGACATGCTGGTGCCGGAGCTGACCAAGCGCGGACGGTATAAGCCGGAATATGCGAAGGGCACGCTGCGGGAGAAGCTGTTCGGCGGCGGACGCGCGCGGCTCGATGCGCCGCATCCGGCGGCGGGGTATCGCGTGGGGAAGACGGGGTAGCTGCTGCTTGCCGCTTTTCCGGATCGTCGCTGCGAGCTGCGCTTCATTGCGCGATCTGCCGAACTGCACCCGCGGACACCGCTGCGTTCCCTCCCCCCTTGCGGGGGAGGGTTAGGGAGAGGGGTGCCACACGGGGACTCTCTCTGCAGCGCACGACCTGTTCTCGACGACGGCGACACCGCCTCCTGGGCTACCCCTCTCCCCCGCCCTCCCCCGCAAGGGGGGAGGGAGCAGAGCGGAGCGCGCGGCGCCCTACACCTTCCCGTCCACCATCACCTCAATCAGCTTCGTCCCCGGCCGATTGAACGCCGATGACAGCGTCGCCCTCAGCTCGCGAGGATCACTCACCTTGATCGCCTCGCAGCCGAGCGCCTTGGCGACGCCGGCAAAATCCACGGGTGGATCGACGAAGTCCATGCCGACGTAATTGTCATCGCCATGGAAGGCGAGGAGGCGCTGCTTGATGATGCGGTAGCCGCCATTGTTGGCAATGACGACGTTGAGCGGCAGCTTGTGATGCGCCGCGGTCCACAGCGACTGGATCGAATACATCGCGCTGCCGTCGCCGGAGAAGCACACCACGGGACGATCCGGATTGGCGATGCTGGCACCGACGGAGGCCGGCAGGCCCCAGCCGATGCCGCCGGAAGCAAGCCCGTGATAGCCGTAGCGATCACGGTGCGGACGCAGGTTCGTGACCTGGCGGCTGGAGGTGAGCCCTTCGTCGACGAGGATGGCATGGTCGGGCATGGCCTCGACCATTTGCAGCACCAGAAAGTCGGGATCGATGGGGTTGCGGCCCGCACTCTTGCCGATCTGCTCGACCAGTGCGGCGCGGCGCGCGCTCCAGTTCTTCGGCGCAAGCTCGGCGAGTCGCTGTCTCGCGCGGCTCGTAAGTGTTGTGCCGCCCATCTCCTTCAGCACCGGAATCAATGCGCGCAGCGTTTCCTTAACGTCAGCCTTCAGCGCGATCTCGGCGCCGTAATTCTTGGCGATCTCCCAATCGACGAGGCCGATCTGCACGATGCCGAGCCCGTCAGGCAGCGCGTCGACCTCGCTATAGACCGACATCCGCAAGGGATCGCCACCCAGCGCAATCAGGAGATCGTAAGGCGCGAGCGTATCGCGCGCCGCCTTCTGCACGCGCGCCAGCGTGCCGACGAAGCTCGGGCTCTCCGAGAGGAAATGCGAGCCATAGGGCGTCGAGGATTGATAGGCGTCCGCGCCGAGCAGCTCGGCCAGTTCAGCGGCCTCCTTCAGCGCGTCGCTCTTCACCACCTCGTCCATGGTGACGACCACGGGGCGCTCCGCCCTAAGCAGCCGTGCGGCGAAAGCCCGGAGCGCTTCGTCCGATGGTTTGGTGCGCGCATCGATGCGAGTGGACCGGCCGAGATCGATCCCGGCTTCGCTGTTGAGGATGTCGCCGGGCAGCGAGATGAACACCGGCCCGGTCGGCGGCGTCATCGCGACCTTGGCGGCGCGGCGCACGATGCGCGGCAGGTCCTCCAGCCGCGTCACCTCGACCGCCCATTTCACCAGCGGCTCGGCCATGCGCACCAAGGGGCCATAGAGCACCGGCTCCATCAGGCCGTGGCCCTGCTCCTGCTGGCCCGCGGTCAGGATCATCGGCGTTCCCGTGAACTGGGCGTTGTAGAGCGAGCCCATGGCATTGCCGAGGCCGGGCGCGACATGGACGTTGCAGGCGACGAGCTTTCCCGAGGCGCGGCTGTAGCCATCGGCGATCGCGACCACCAGGCTCTCCTGCATCGCCATCACATAGGTGAGATCGGGATGATCCTCCAGCGCATGCATGATCGGCAGCTCGGTGGTGCCGGGATTGCCGAACAGGTGCGTGATGCCCTCGTCCTTGAGCAGCGCGAGAAAGGCAGAGCGGCCGGTGATCTTGTTCTTCATGTTTCCTCCAGGAGCGGACGTTGCCGCAAGGACTGAAAGCATGATGGCCGAAGTGGGAGGATGCGCGCAAGGAAGCGCGGTCATGGCTGCGTTGCGCGGGAGCGGAGCTACATCTCCTCGCGCCCGAGCTCGAACGGGTCCTCGCCGCTTCCGCGCTTCTTCTTTTTCGAGCGCTGCCAGACCACGCCGGGAAAGCCCTTCAGCGGCACCAGGGGCTCGCCGGTATAGGCCCATTCCTGCAGCTCCTCGATCGCGATGTGATAGAGCGGCTGGCGACCGGTGCGTTCTTTGAATAAGGCACGCGGGATGTTGACCATGTGCGGGCCGCGCGGGCGTTCGTACATGACCGGCGTGCCGCAATGCGAGCAGAAGCTGCGCGCGGTCTTCGTCGCCTTGTCCTCGTAGCGGGTCAGCGCGGTCTTGCCGGAGGTGATGCGAAAGCGCTTCTTCCAGCTGCCGATATAGGTCGCGTAAGCCGCGCCGTGGGCGCGGCGGCTACCGGCAGAATGATCATGCCACGCCCAGCGCGCGGGGACGTCGATTTCGAACGTGACCTTGCCGCAGAGGCACTGGCCGGTGGCTGTTCCTGCGGCGGCTGCGGCTTTGGCCATGGAAGTCTCTCCGTCGTCATTGCGAGGAGCGACCATACACGATTGTCATTCCGGGGCGCGACGAAGTCGCGAGCCCGGAATCCATTGGGCGGCAAGCGAAGACGTGAGATGGATTCCGGGTTCGATGCTGCGCATCGCCCCGGAATGACGGGAGAGGTCAGGCCGGCGTCAGTTCGTCATACACCGGATAATCCGTATACCCCTTCTCCTCGCCGCCGTAGAACGTCGCGCGGTTGTACGGCGTGATCGGATAGTCGTGCTCCAGGCGCCGCGGCAGATCGGGGTTGGAGATGAAGATGCGGCCGAACGCGATGATGTCGGCGTGTCCCTCGGCAATCGCCGCATTCGCGGTCTCGCCGGTGAAACCGCCGGCGGTCATCAGCACGCCGCTGTAGTGCGGGCGGAACAGCACCATCGCGGAGGGCACGTTCTCCCAGTGGACGTCGGCGCGGCCGGCGCCGCTGGAGCGCGGCTCGATGAAATGCAGATAGGCGAGACTGAGCTTGTCGAGCGCCTTCACCACGTGGGTGTAGAGCGGCATCGGATCGGGCTCGCCGGAATCATTGGCGATGCCGTGGGGCGACAGCCGCACAGCGACGCGGTTGGCGCCCCAGACATCGATCGCGGCCCGCGTGACCTCGAGCAGCAGCCGCGCGCGGTTCTCGATTCCGCCGCCATATTGATCGGTGCGCTGGTTGCTGCGCGATTGCAGGAACTGCTCGAGCAGATAGCCGTTGGCGCCGTGGATCTCGACGCCGTCGAAGCCGGCGGCGAGCGCGTTCTTCGCGCCCTGCCTGAAGGCCTCGATGATGTCCTTGACCTCCTCCGTCTCCAGCGCGCGCGGCGTCTCGTAATCGGTGATCTTGCCGTCGGCGGTCATCGCCTTCATGCCCTCGGCCTTGATCGCGATCGCCGAGGCCGAGACCGGCAGCTCACCGCTATGGAAGGAGGAATGCGAGACGCGGCCGACATGCCAGAGCTGGAGGAAAATGATGCCGCCCTTGGCGTGCACGGCATCCGTCACCTTGCGCCAGCCGGCGATCTGCGCCTCCGAATAGATGCCGGGCGTCGCCGGATTGCCGCGGCCGTGCGAGAGCACCGGCGAGGCTTCGGCGATGATCAGGCCGCCCTTCGTGGCGCGCTGGCCGTAATACTCGGCGTTGAGCGGGCGCGGCGAAAAGCTCTCGCGCTCGGCGCGCATGCGCGTCAACGGCGCCATCGCGACGCGATGCGCGAGCTTGTACGGACCGACCTGCAACGGCTTGAACAACGCCTCGAATTTCATGCGGACCCCGGATGGCTATGGAAGGATGCGGATCATATAGCGAGGGGCGGCCCCTGGAAAAGACGCCGCCCCTGCAAAAAGTAGATATTCCCTCTCGCGGAACGCAGGAGGAAATAGATGTTACGCCGTCTTGATCCAGACGGCCTTCACGTTGAGATATTCCTCGACGTGCTGCTTGCCGGACTCGCGGCCGTAGCCGCTCATCTTGTAGCCGCCGAACGGCACGGCCGGGTCCATCGCCTGGTAGCAATTGACCCACACCGAGCCGGCGCGCAGGCGCTTCGCGACCGCATGCGCCTTGGTGACGTCGCGCGTCCACAGGCCGGAGCCGAGGCCGAACGTGGTGTTGTTGGCACGCTTGACCAGCTCATCCATGTCCTTGAACGCGATCGCGGAGATGACGGGACCGAAGATCTCCTCCTGCGCGATGCGCATGTTGTCCTGGACGCCGGCGAACACGGTGGGCGAGACGAAGAAGCCCTTCGATAGCGCGCCTTCGGTGACGCGGCCGCCGCCGGCGAGAGCACGCGCACCTTCCTTCTGGCCGATGTCGAGATAGCCGGTGACGCGCTCGAGCTGCTGCTCGGACACCAGCGGGCCGATCTGCACGTTGGGATCGAGGCCGTTGCCGACCTGCAGCTTCTTGCCGAACTCGGCGACGCGGCCGACGAACTCCTCGTAGATCGCCTGCTCGACGAACAGGCGCGTGCCGGCGCTGCAGATCTGACCCGAGTTGGCGAACACCGCCATCGCGGCACCCGGCACGGCGGCGTCGAGATCGGCATCCGCGAACACGATGTCCGGCGACTTGCCGCCGAGTTCGAGCGAGACGCGCTTGAGGTTGCCGGCCGAGGCCCGGATGATCGACTGCCCCGTGATATGCGAGCCGGTGAAGGCGACCTTGTCGACGTCGTGGTGCGAGGCGAGCGCGGCGCCCGCGGTCTCGCCATAGCCGGGCACGACATTGACGACGCCGGGCGGAATGCCGGCCTCCATAGCCAGCTCGGCGATGCGCAGCGAGGTCAGCGGCGCCTCTTCGGCGGGCTTGAGCACGACGGTGCAGCCGGTCGCGATCGCAGGCCCGATCTTCCAGATCGTCGCGCTGAGCGGACCGTTCCAGGGAATGATGGCGCCGACGACGCCTATCGGCTCTTTCAGCGTATAGGAGAAGATTTCGCCGGGCAGCGAGTTCTCGATGGTCTCGCCATGGATCGCCGTGGTCTGGCCGGCATAGTAGCGCAGCATGCCGATGGCGCGCAGGCGATAGGCGCGGGTGCGGCTGAGCGGCGCGCCCATGTCGAGCGTGTCGAGCTGCGACAATTCGTCAAAATTCTTCTCGACGAGGTCGGCGAGCCTGAGCAAGAGGTTCTGCCGCTCGAACGGTTTCACCTTGCTCCAGGGACCCTCGAAGGCGCGGCGGGCGGCGGCGACCGCACGGTCGATGTCTTCCTTGTCGCCCTCGGCGACCGTCGCGAGCAGCTCGCCGGTCGCGGGATTGCGGGTCTCGAAGCGCTTGCCCGAGGCGGCGTCGCCCCACTTCCCGTCGATCAGCATCTGCTTGTAGGACCCGTTGGCGAACGGGTGGCGCGTGATCGGAATAGCCTGCGACACAGCCATGGCTGCACTCCCTGTCAGGTCATTGATTGGTTCGATCTCGGTGGGACCGTTAGGCCTGGAAGAATACAGCGGTGCCGGAGGGGCGTAAAGGCGGCGTGGAACGAAGACCTCCCATGCCGACTTGTGCAGGGTCGCGCCAGCGCCATGCTATAGCTCGACCGAGCCCCATCCTGCGGAGACGAGCCATGTCACATCCAGCCATCATCAAGGACAATGTTGCCGTGATCACCGGCGGCGCGTCCGGCATCGGATTTGCCGCCGCCATGGCTTTCGCGCGTGCCGGCATGAAGGTATGCATCGCTGACGTCGACGAGGCGCGGCTGGCGGAGGCCGCAACAAAACTGTCATCCGTCGCGTCTGCCACACATGTGATGACGTTCGCCGTCGACGTCAGCCGTGCCGAAAGCGTGATGGAACTGGAACGCGCCGTGGGCGCGCATTACGGCGGCACCGACGTGCTCATGAACAATGCCGGGATCCAGCCCGGCAGCACGCTGTTTGGCGTATCAGACAATTGGCAGCGCATCATCGGCGTCAACATGTGGGGCATCATCAACGGCTCCCGAATCTTCGCGCCGAGCATGATCGCACGCGGCAAAGCCGGTCTCATCATCAACACCGGCTCGAAACAGGGCATCACCACCCCGCCGGGCGATCCCGCCTACAACGTCTCCAAGGCCGGCGTGAAGGCCTTCACTGAGGCGCTGCAGCACGATCTGCGCAATACCGGCGATTGTCACGTCACCGCACATCTGCTGATTCCAGGTTTCGTCTTCACCGGCCTCACCGCAAAGGGCCGCACCGAAAAGCCGGCCGGCGCCTGGACGCCGGAGCAGACCGTGGATTTCATGCTGGCACGGCTGGAGGCCGGCGACTTCTACATCCTGTGCCCCGACAATGACGTACCGCGCGCGCTGGACGAAAAGCGCATGCTCTGGGCGGCCGGCGACATCGTCGAGAACCGCCCGCCGCTGTCGCGCTGGCATCCGGACTATGCGGATGCGTTCGCGCGGTTCGTGAAGGGGGAGTGACTATTTGACCCTCATGGTGAGGAGCGCGCCCTTGCGCGCGTCTCGAACCACGCAGGCCCGTCTCGGGCCTCGATCCTTCGAGACGCCCGCTTTCAGCGGGCTCCTCAGGATGAGGAGTTACAGCGTCTCTTGCTGGTGCCCGCAATTCTTGCAGGCGAACTTGACCCGGGTTTGGCCTTTTTCCGCCTGCACCCGGTTCGGCGCGCCGCACTTGCCGCAGACGGCCTCGATGCGGGTCGTGCCCTGCTTGACGACGATGGTCTTCTTTTCCATCGATTCGCGGATCAGGCGCTCGGCCTCTTCACGCAGGGATTGTTTCGACAAAGCTCGTCTCCGCCTCTGAAAGCGCGAGAGCCATATCGCACCTGCGTTGGAATCTCAATGCGCAAAGCCCGCTCAGACCTCGACGATCACATAACTGTCCTCGACATGCACCGGAAACGTCTCGGCAACATAGGGGCCCTTCTGCAATTCCTCGCCGCGCTCCACCGCAACCGGATATGACCGGATCCTGACGCGATTGGGATCGAACCAGGATTGGCCGTTGCGCATGTCGAACTCCCAGCCGTGCCAGGGACAGCGCAGCATCTCGCCGACGCGCGAACGCTCGTAGACGCCGGGCTCGGGCGAGGTCAGCCGCGCCACGCAGGCCGCCTTCTCCAGCGGCGCGCCTTCATGCGGGCAACGGTTCAGAAGCGCGAAGAACTCGCCATTGACGTGGAACACGACGATGTCGCGGCCGGCGATAGCGACGACCTTGTTACCGCCGGGCGGGATCTCCGAGATGGTGGCGACGATGTGACGGGCCATACTGGTCTCAGAACTTGTAGACCGCGCGGGCGTTGGTGCTGAAGATCTTCTTCCGCTCTGCCTCGGTCAGCGGCGTCTTGAAGGCGAAGCGCGGATCGTCGAAGTCCCAGTGCGGATAGTCCGACGAGAACAACAGACGGTCGATGCCGACCCATTCGATCAGCGCGCGCAGATGCCGCGCCTCGTCCGGCTCGTCGATCGGCTGCGTCGTGAACCAGAAGTGTTCGCGGACGTATTCGGACGGCTTGCGCTTGAGGTGCGGCACCTCGCTGCGGAAGCGCTCGAAATGCTGGTCCATGCGCCACACCGCCGACGGGATCCAGCCGAAGCCGCCCTCGATGAAGACGATCTTCAGTTTTGGAAACCGCTCCGGCACGCCTTCGATGACGAGGCTCGCAAGCTGCGCCGCGATGGTGTGCGCGTTGGACTGGTGCTCCTCGACATAATAAGACGGCCAGCCGCCGCCGGTCGGCGCATGCCCACCATAGCCGCCGACATGGATGCCGAGCGGCAGGTCGAGCTCCTGGGCACGCTCATAGATCGGCCAGTAGCGGCGGCGGCCGAGCGGCTCGTTGGCGCGCGGCGAGACGTTGATCTGGATGTACTCGCCGATTTTGGCGCAGCGCTCGATCTCGGCGATCGCGAGGTCCACCCCGTCCTGCCCGACCAGGATCGAGGCCTTCAGGCGCGGATCGCGATGCGACCAGAACGCCAGCTGCCAGTCGTTGATGGCGCGCTGGATCGCCGCGCCGAATTCCAGGTTCTGCTGCGAGAAGATGAAGAGATCGAGCACCTGCAGGATACCGAACTCGACGTCGAGCGGATCGAGATGCTGCTTCTGCATGAAGGCGAGATCGGAGCCGGGCGGCCCGCCGGTTGGCGGCCAGGCATCACGTCGCGCGATCAGCGGCGATGAACGCGGATAGGGCGTGGTGAAGAGATAGGGCGTGCGCAGATGGCTGCCATATTCCTTCAGATGCTGCTGCCAGCGCTTTGGCAGGAACGCGTTGAGATCCTCGACCGAGTGCAGGCTCGGATGCACGTCGCAATCGACGATGCGCAGCCGCGATGCGGCGGGCTTCTCGTCGTCACGCAGCGGACGGTCGATGACCTCACTCATGCGAACCTCCAGAATTAGTTGACTGACAACCGCGCAAACGTCTCCAGTGGATTGTCGACGCACATCTTCTCGATGATGCTCTTCGGCAGGTTCGGCGGGATCGGATCGTCGCCATCGAACTGCCAGTGCGGATAGTCGGACGCGAACAGGAACATCTTGTCCGAGCCGATCTGGTCGATGATCTCCTCGACGCTCCTGGCATCCCCGGGTGCATCGAACGGCTGCATGGTCACGCGAAAATTCTCGCGGATGAACGCGGCCGGCTCGCGCTCGACCCAGGGCACCTCGACGCGCACGCCGCGCCAGGTCTTGTTGGCGCGCCACATGAAGGCCGGCAGCCAGCTCACGCCTGACTCCATCAGCACGACCTTGAGGTCCGGGAACTTGCCGAATACGCCCTCGTAGATCAGGCTGAGGATCTGCGCCTGAAAGGCCTGCGCCTCGACGAAGTAATATTCGTAGCGATGCGACGGCCAGCCGGCCGAGCTCGGCGCCTGCCGGTATTGCGTGCCGGCGTGGATCGCGAGCGGCAGCTTGTACTTCTCCGCGAGCTGGTAGACCGGCCAGAAATGCCGCCGCCCCAGCAGCGTCTCGCCCTGCGCCAGCACCAGGATGGAGACGAAGCGATTGTCGCCGGCGCGGCGCTCGATCTCCTCGATCGCCAGATCCGGCGCCTGCATCGGCACCACGATGGACGCACGCAGGCGCGGATCGCGCGACAGCCACTCGGCGGCGATCCAGTCATTGATGGCCTTGCAGAAGTCGGCCGCCATGTAGGCGTCGAACACGGCCTGTGCGCCGTAGAGCACGTTCAGGATGGCGTGGCTCGCACCCAGCTGATCGAACGCGCCCCTTTGCACCATCGCGAGATCGGAGCCGGGTTTCGAACCATTCGCCGGCCGCCAGTCGGCGCGGCCCGAAAGGGGCATGTTCGGCGGATAGGAGGTGAGATCGAGCCCGTCGATGGCGCGGCTCACCACCTGCTCTTTCCAGTGATCGCCGAGATAGGGAAGCAGCGTCGTGCGGGTGCCACCAACCGCAGGATGGATGTCGCAGTCGATCCGCGTCGCCGCCATGCAGGTTTCCTCGCACAGTCTTTATTGGCGGCGTTCTTCGCGCCGCCTGGGCAGAGTGCGCCGGTCGCCGCCACCACGCAAGGGTGCGCGCCCGCGCGATCCGTCATGGCTCGGTTGCATTTCGCAGGCGCGATATGCGGATCAGATGCGGTGGATGCTCCGGCACCCACCGCGTCAGACTGCAAGCCGCTGCGCCTCAAGCCGCCTTGGAAACCTCCATCAGCAGACGCTCGGCCTTGGCATCCTCGATGCGGTTCACCAACCGGCTGCTCTCGTGATTGTCGCGCACGGTCTTGGTCAGCGTGATGCAGGTCTGGATCAGCATCACGATGCCCATCGCGAGATAACCTTTCATCCAGAGGTCGATCGGCAGGAAGAAGACGCCGATGGCGACGAGGAAGGCGGAGGCTGCGAAGGACGCATAAGTGAAGCTCACCCAGGCACTGCTATGGGGCTGGCCGTTCTGGTTCATGATGGTCTCCTGTTGGTTCGAATGATGATGAAATCCGAGTTCAGGCCGGCTGGGTGCGCTTGGACTTCAACCGCGCCAGCACGTCGTCCGCGGTCGTCTTGAGCCGGGGGCCAAAGCCCTGCTCGGCAAGTCTCTCGGCGGTGGCGAGCGGTCCGGTCGCCGCATCGAGCTCGACCAGCGCGTCGTCGGCGGCCTGGGCTTCCACCTGCCGCTCGCGCAGACGCTTCAAGGTGCTCTCGGCTTCCGGCAGCGTGGATTCGTAGGGACGCACCGCCTCGATGCCGCTGCGGCGGAGCGAGCGCACCGCTTCCGAGGCACGGGCGAGGCGCCGGCCGCGATCGAGCTCGGTGATGCGGGCTTGCGCGTTGGTCACGTGCCGCTTCAGCCGCGCGATCTCGGTCGCGAACAGCGCGCGTGCCGTCATCGCCGCATCACGGTCGGCTTCGAGGCCTGCGATGGCCTCGGCGGCCTCCTTCGCGAGGTCCTCGCGGCCGCCATCGAGCGCGGCAACTGCGCGAGTTTCGAGATCGGTGATGCGGGCGCAGGTCGCCTCGAGCTTGCGGCCCTCCTGCTGGTCCTGCGCAATCGCCAGCGCCAGCGTGCGCTTGCTGCGCTCGAGGGCGGTGGCGGCATCGCGCATCTGCTGGTCGAGGATCAGCAGGGCCGTACGGTCCTCCAGCTCCTCGCCCGCGGCGGCCACGCTGCCGCGGAAAAGCGTCACGACGGTCTTGAACATGGTCTGCTCCCTGTTTATGAGCGTTGCTCACAAATGCTTTGTAGCAGGAAACTTGAACAACGTTCAATGAATTTTTGAGCGACGCTCAAAAATGTGGTTAAGAATGACTAAGACCCTGGAACGTCGAGAGAAATTGCGGGTCGACCTGATCCGGGCGGCCGAGCAGATGATCGCTGAGCGGGGGTTGGCGGGTCTTAAAACCCGCGATCTGGCCCGCGAGATCGGCTGCGCCAATGGCGCGGTCTACAATCTCGTCACTGATGTGGACGAGCTGGTTCTACGCGTCGGCTCGCGCACGCTGCATCGCCTCGACGAGGCACTCAGCGCGGCGGAAAGCGCGGGTGAATCTTCGCCACAGGAGACGCTGGTCCGCATCGCCATCGCCTATTGCGATTTCGCCGCCGAAAATCTCGAGCTCTGGCGCGCGCTGTTCGAGCACCGCATGGCGGCCGACAAGGTCCTCCCCGACTGGTCGGTCAACGACCAGCTGCAGCTGTTCCGCCACATCTATCATCCGCTGGCGCAGCTGTTTCCCAAGCGCAGCCAGGAGGAGCTCGGCGTCACCGCACGCAGCCTGTTCTCGGCCGTGCACGGCATGGTGGCGCTGGGGCTGGAGCAGAGGCTGGTCGCGGTGCCGCTGCCGGCGCTGCGCAAGGAGATCGCGAACCTCGTACGCGCGATGATCGACGGGCTGGTCGCGCGCACGAAGTAAGAAGGATCGGCGGCGACTGACTAAAATTTCGCCTGTCGCATCGCGGGTGGTGCGCTTAGCTTCACGGCGAAACGTCCCCCCACCTCCCCCCGGAGCCTCTCATGCCCCTCCTCATCCGCGGCGGCACCGTCGTCAATCACGATCATTCGCGCCGCGCGGACGTGCTGATCGAGGGCGAGACCATCGTGGCCGTGGGCCCGTCGATCGAGGCGCCGGCGGGCACCGAGATCGTCGATGCCGGCGGCGCCTACGTCATCCCAGGCGGGATCGATCCGCACACCCATCTCGAAATGCCGTTCATGGGCACCGTGACCGCGGACAATTTCGAATCGGGAACCAAGGCGGCGCTGAGCGGTGGCACCACCATGGTGGTGGATTTCTGCCTGCCCGATCCCGGCCAGTCCATGCTCGCGGCCTATCAGGAGTGGCGGCACAAATCCGAGAAGGCGGCCAGCGACTACGGCTTCCACATGGCGGTGACGTCGTGGTCGAAGCAGATCTATGACGAGATGGAGACCGTGGTCAAAACCTACGGCATCAACACCTTCAAGCATTTCATGGCCTACAAGGGCGCGCTGATGGTGAACGACGACGAGCTCTACAACTCGTTCGCGCGATGCGCCCATCTCGGCGCCATGCCTGTCGTCCATGCGGAGAACGGCGACGTCGTCGCCCTGATGCAGGAGGCGCTGATCGCGCGCGGCGTCACCGGCCCGGAGGGCCACGCCTATTCGCGGCCGCCGGAGGTCGAGGGCGAAGCCACCAACCGCGCCATCATGATCGCCGACATGACGGGCACGCCGGTCTATATCGTGCACACCAGCTGCCGCGAGGCGCATGAGGCGATCGCGCGGGCACGCGCCGCCGGCAAGCGCGTCTATGGCGAGCCGCTGATCCAGCATCTGCTGCTCGATGCCGGTGAATACCAGAACAAGGACTGGGATCATTCCGCCCAGCGCGTGATGTCGCCGCCGTTCCGCGACAAACAGCATCAGGACAGCCTCTGGGCCGGCCTGCAAGCCGGCTCGCTCCAGGTGGTCGCGACCGACCACTGCGCCTTCACCACCGAGCAGAAGCGGTTCGGGCTCGGCGATTTCAGAAAAATCCCGAACGGCACCGGCGGCCTCGAAGACCGCCTTGCGTTATTGTGGACCGCGGGCGTCGCCACGGGACGGCTGACCAAGGAAGAGTTTGTCGCGGTGACCTCGGCGAACATCGCCCGCATCCTCAACATCTATCCGCGTAAGGGCGCGGTCGCCGTCGGCTCGGATGCCGATTGCGTGGTGTGGGATCCCAAGGCGAGCAAGACCATCAGCGCCAAGCGGCAGATGAGCAAGATCGATTACAACGTGTTCGAAGGCTTTTCCTGCACCGGCGGGCCCGCGGCAACTTTGTCGCGCGGCCGCATCGTCTGGAAGGCTGGCGATCTGCGCGCCGAAGCAGGCGATGGCCGCTACGTCGAGCGGCCGGCATTCTCGCCGGTGCATGTGGCGAATTCGACGTGGAAGGAATTGACGGCCCCGCGGGCCGTCAGCCGCGGAGCAGTGACGCCGTAACGCCGCTCCCACCTCGGTCAGAAGCGATAGTTCACACCGGCGGTCACGGTGTGGACCCTGTCCTTCAGGCTGCCGCTGACGGTCACCGGGGGGATGGAATTGGTCAGAACGAAATCGTTGGCGCCGAAATCGTAATAGTCGTACGCAAAGTTCGCCGACCAATGCGCCGCGAATGCCCAGTCGAGACCGACGCCAGCAGTCCAGCCGGTCCGCGTGATGGTCCCCTTGGGATCGACAGGAACTCCCAGAAGCGGAGGCGTGAGAACGATGTCCGCCTTTTCCCGCGTCCAGGCGACGCCGCCGCGGCCATAAGCAAGCCAGTTGCCGGCGAAGCTGTAGCCGAGCCGTGCGGTCGCCGATGCCAGGAAGTCGTTGCTGACCGTGAATTGCGTCGGGACGGTCAAGGGAACGACCACACCACCGAAGACGGGGTTGAAGGTGGCGGTGCCGGGCGTCTTGCTTGTCAGGCTTGACCACGCGGCTCGACCTTCGACACCGATAACCCAGGCCGAGGCAAACTGATAGTCGCACCCGATCTGTCCGCCGCCGATGAACCCGGCGGAGCTGAAATCGCCCGAGCTTCTGATCTTGTCGTAGCTGAAATCGCCTCCGGCATGAACGCCGATGAAGCAGCCGGTCCAGCTGAATTGCTTCGTCGCCACCGGAGCCTTGACCGCCAGATCGGCGGCACCTGCCGCGCTTCCAAATCCCAAAATCGAAACCAACCCAACGCCAACCGCCGCAAGACGACGCATTCCCAGTCCCCGCCAATTCCAAAAACAACGACGCTCTTGTTACAGGAAACCGGTTGCCGCGACAGGCGGACGCATCCCTCCGGTTGATTATTGTGTGGACGTGTGGCCAAAGGGCTACATCGACGAGTAGGCTGCGTGATCTCAGCACAGCGACAACGCCACCATCGCCAGTAACACGGTGCGCTGCCGCAGCCTCATGGCATGTGCCTTGCCTCTTCCCGCAAGAAGCGCTGTCAGGAGACCCTCATGAGCATGTCATCATCCCATATGGATCGTCGTAGCGTTCTGCTTGGCGGTCTCGGTATCGCGACGACGACCATGCTCGCGCCTCCCTCCGCCTGGGCGCAGAGCCGAGCCGAGACGCTGCTGGTGGTGCAGGAGCTCGGGCCGAATTCGCTGGACATGCAGGGCGTCGGCTCCAACCAGACGGTCAATGGCCTCTCCTGGAATTGCTACGACCGCCTGCTGACCTACGCTTCCAAGACGCTGCCCGATGGGACGACTTCGTACGATCGCGAGAAGCTCGCGCCTGAGCTCGCCGAGAGCTGGGAGGTCGCGGCCGACGGCATGTCCTGTACCTTCAGGCTTCGCAAGGACGCGAAATTCCACGACGGCACGCCTGTCACCGCCAAGGACGTCAAATGGTCGTTCGACCGCGCCGTGAAGGTCGGCGGCTTCCCGACCTTCCAGATGTCGGCGGGATCGCTGGAGAAGCCCGAGCAGTTCGTGGTGGTCGACGATTACACCTTCCGCATCGACTATGTCCGCAAGGACAAGATGCTGCTGTTCAACGTCGCCGTCGTCGTGCCCTTCATCATCAACTCCGAGCTCGCCAGGAAGAACGCGACGGCGGAAGACCCGTGGGCGCTGGCGTGGCTCAGGAACAACGAGGCCGGCGGCGGCGCCTACAAGATCGAGAGCTGGAAGCCCGGCAGCGAGACCGTGCTGGCGCGGTTCGACGACTGGAAGAGCGGACCGCTGCCAAAGGTCAAGCGCGTCATCGCGCGCGACGTCCCCTCCGCCGGCACCCGCCGCGCCATGCTGGAGCGGGGCGATGCGGATATTTCCAGCGGCTTTGCGCCGCGTGATTTCGAGCAGATCATCAGGGAGGGCAAGGTCAAGGTCTCCGGCGTGCCGATCCCGAATGCGCTCTGGTACGTGGCGCTGAACACGGCGAAGCCGCCGTTCGACAATGCCAAGCTGCGCCAGGCCATCGCCTGGGCGATGCCGTATGAGCAGATCCAGACCAGCGCCTTCTTCGGCCGTGCCGTTCCGATGTATGGCGGCGCGGCGGAGGTCTCAAAACCGGTCTGGCCACAGCCGTTTCCCTATGTCACCGATCTCGACAAGGCCAAGACCTTGATGAAGGAAGCAGGATTCGAATCCGGCCTGGAGACGACGCTGTCGCTGGACACAGGCACGGCCACGGTCGGCGAGCCGACCGCCATCCTGATCCAGGAGAACCTCGCCAAGATCGGCATCAAGGCGGGAATCGAAAAGATCCCCGGCGCGAACTGGCGCACGACGCTGAACAAGAAGGAGCTGCCGCTCGCGCTCAACCGCTTCAGCGGCTGGCTGGATTATCCCGAGTATTACTTCTACTGGAATTTCCACGGCAACAACTCGATCTTCAACATCTCCTCCTACCAGAACAAGGAGATGGACGCGCTGATCGACAAGGCACGCTTCACCACGGATGCCGCGGAGTACGACAGATGCGTGAAGGCTTTCATCGCGCTCTGCATGCGCGACGTCCCCGTCATTCCGCTTAACCAGCCGATCCACGACGTTGCCATGCAGAAGAGCGTCAGCGGCTACGAATTCTGGTTTCACCGCGAGCCGGACTACCGCCAGTTCGCGAAGGGCTAGTTCCGGCGAGCGACGTTGATTGCGCCCGAAGAGGCGCGCGCCTGCGCGGTCGGAAAGCCACGCTCCAGCCGCGCCGCGCTCGCATGCAACATCGCCGCATCGAGCCTGCCCTGCCGCGATCCCTCCAGGGCGCAGGCAAACACCCGATAGAACTGTGCACCGTCATAGGCGACCAGCAGCAAATCGACGCCTGCATTGATCGCCTCGACGACGGCCTTGCAGACGTCGTTCTGGTAGATCGCGCCCATCACGAGATCGTCGGTCATCACCATGCCCTGGTAGCCCCATTTGCCGCGGACAATCCCGTCGACGACGCGCTTGGAATGCGAGGCGGCGCGATCGGGATCGACGGCGGTGAGCGTGACATGGCCAACCATGAGGGCGCTGCGCGAATGCGACAGCACTTCGCGGAACGGGAGCCAGTCGGTCGCCTCCAGCTCCTTCACCGGCGTGTTGAGACTGGCGCTGAAATGATGCGTATCGGTGCGCACGCGGCCGATGCCGGGAAAATGCTTGAGCGTGGCGCCGACGCCTGACCCTTCCAGTCCGCGGACATAGGCGCTCGCGATCGTGCTGACGACGACGGGATCGGTCGCAATCGCGCGCTGGCCGATCAGCGTGTGGAAATCGAGGCGGTTGCGCCGCTGCGGCGGCTTGAGGTCGAGCACCGGCGCAAGGTTGAGGTTGACGCCGAGCCCCGCGAGTTCGCGGCCGTGGATGCGGCCGAACTCTTCCGCCTTGGCTTGCTGCTCGTCCGGAGCGAGCCCGGTGAGCGTCGCCAGCGCCGGCACCTTCGTCAGCGGCGGCGCGAGATGTCCGACGATGCCGCCCTCCTGGTCCGCCGCCACGACCAGCGGCGGCAGGCCAGCCGCACGGCGCTTGTCCTGGAGCGCCGCGATCTCGGCCCGCAGCGCCTCGATGGTCCGGCCCCGGATGTTGTGGCGGGTGACATAGATGCCGCCGATCAGGCCCTGCTCGGCAAGGCGCGTGACCTCGGGAAAGGAGGAATAGCCGACCATGAAGTGGGGCCCGAGCTGCCGCGTCTCGGCGGCGCTGGCGGCAAGGACATCGCGCTTGCGCAGCTCGAATTTCAGATGCGCCGCCGACATCAAGAGCGGCGGCAGGCACCACAGCATGACGAGCAGCTTGCCCGCGATGCTGCGCCAACGACCTCGGCGCAGCAGAAGGATGACGATCGCGATGCTTGCAGCGACAAGCACAAAGTTTCCGGCGCCGCGCAGCGGGACCAGATAGGGATCGTTCTTGTTCGCGGCCGCGAATGCGACGATAGGCGCGGCCAACCAGAGCAGGATGAGACCGATACGGCGAAGGAATTGCATGATGCGCCACATGCGATGGTGATGAATGCTTCGCACCTATCAAGGCGATCTGCGCTGCGCGAGAGGCAAAAGCGCGCCTGCACGAAATCTGCAAAAGACTCCTGAAACCATGCAGACGATGATCCCGCCGTCTGCACAAGTGCCGTTCAGATTTCGTGATGCCACCCATCACGAAAGGTCTTCTGCACATGACGAGCCTGGCTTCGACGATCGTAGCGGAAATCAAGCCGACCAGTCACTCCTCGATCCCAGCCAAGGTCGGGCTTGCGCTGGTGCTGGCCGCGCTCGCCGACTGGCTGTTCTACGGCCCGCGGATCGGACTGTCGCTGACGCTCTTTGCGATCGCGATGGCTTGCGTGTCGGTGCTGTTCAATCATGCCGCCCTGGATCTGCGGCGCGCGATGATCAGCGGGGCCATTTTCGTCGCCGGCCTCGCGCCGGCCGTCGAGGAGCTCAACATGCTGTCCTTCCTGATCCTCATCATGGCGCTGGCCATTGCGCTCCTGGTCGCGACCAATCCTGATGCGACCGAGCTGACCGAGCGCGCCCGTGCGCTGCGCAATTTCTTCCTGCTCGGTCCCTTCAGGTTCTTCCTTGATGCGCTCCAGGTGTTCAACATGTCGGCGTTCACCCGCGGCATCGCGCTCTGGCTGATGCCTGCGGCGCTGAGCACCGTCTTCGTCGCGCTGTTCGCCGCGGCCAATCCGGTGATCGAGCAGTGGGTGTCCCTGCTCAATCCAAAAATCATCCTCGAATATATCAGCATCCCGCGCGTGCTGTTCTGGACCATGATGCTGACGCTGGTCTGGCCGTTCATCCATGTGCGTTGGCGGCGCAAGACGATTGTCACCACTGATGTCGCCGATGGCCCCGTACCGCCGCCGCTGCCGCCGATGGTCTCAGCGGAGTTTCTCGGTCCCTCGACGATCCTGCGCTCGCTGATCCTGTTCAATCTGCTGTTCGCGGCGCAGTCCATCCTCGACGGGATCTATCTCTGGGGCCATGTGGCCCTGCCCGATAACATGACTTATGCGACCTACGCCCATCGCGGTGCCTATCCGCTGATCGTCACTGCTCTGCTCGCCGCCGCCTTCGTGCTGGTGGCGATGCGTCCGGGCGGCCCGGCGGAGAAATCGAAGGTGATCCGGCCGCTGGTCTATCTCTGGGTCGGCCAGAACGTCCTGCTGGTCGCCTCCTCCATCCTGCGGCTCGATCTTTACGTCGGCATCTACATGCTGACCTATTGGCGCATCGCGGCCTTCATCTGGATGGGGCTGGTGGCACTGGGGCTGATCCTGATCGTCGCCCGCATCGCACTCGACCGCTCCAACCGCTGGCTCGTCGGCGCCAACCTGATCGCGTTAACGATCGTGCTTTACAGCGTTTCGCTGGTGAACTTCGATGCGTTCATTGCCGACTACAATGTTGCCCACAGCCGGGAAGCATCGGGCAATGGCGTGCAGATCGACATCAACTATCTCCTGACCCTTGGGCCGCAGGCGCTCCCCGCCATCGACAAGGCGATTTTGCTCCGGCCCGGCACCCCCGAGAGCTGCCTTGTGTCGCGCCGCGACCGCCTTGTAGAACAGCAGCGTCAGGATCTGGCGTGGCGGAGCTGGGGCTTTCGGAACTGGCGGCTCCAGCGTCGACTGAACGCACAGGCGAAAGATCGGACCAGCGGCCAATCGGCAGGCTGACGAGGAAGCGGAGAGTTTCTTGGCGCATCGCATTCTCATCGTCGACGACGAAGGCCACATCCGCGAGGTCATCCGCGTCGCCCTGAAGAAGGCCGGCATGGACGTGATCGAGGCGCGCGACGGCAAGGAGGCGCTCAGCCGCTTTGCCGCCGACAGGCCCGATCTCATCGTGCTCGACATCGGCATGCCCGAGTTCGACGGTCTCGACGTCTGCCGCGAGATTCGCAAGAGTTCGGACGTGCCGATCCTGTTCCTGTCGGCCCGCGACGAGGAGATCGACCGCATCCTCGGCCTCGAGATCGGCGGCGACGATTACGTGACCAAGCCGTTCAGCCCGCGCGAGCTGGTGGCGCGGGTCAATGTCATCCTGCGCCGCCTCAGCCCGCGCAACGGCGAGGCCAAAACAAGTCCGGCCGCGCTGGTGCAAGGCGGCCTCCTCATCGATCCCGAACAGCACGTGGCGTCGTTCGCCGGCACGCCGCTGAAACTCACCGCGATCGAGTTCGGCATTCTGCGCGCGTTCCTGACCCGACCGACCTCGGTGTTCAACCGCGAGCAGCTGATGCGGGCGGCCTATCAGCTCAACATCCAGGTCTCCGATCGCACCATCGACAGCCACATCCGCAACATCCGCGCCAAGCTCGCGGCGCTGGCCTGCGACAACGTCATCGAGACCATCCACGGCGTCGGCTTCAAGCTCGGCCGCTGCGAGAAAGAGGCATGAGCGCGGCGCCCGACAAATGGCGGCCGTCGCTGGGGCTGGTGATCTTCGCGGTGCTGGCGACCGTCGCGGTGCTGCCGCTGGTCGGCCTGTTCTTCTTCCGCCTCTACGACAACCAGCTGATCCGCCAGACCCAGGCCGAGCTGATCGCGCAGAGCCGCGTGCTCGCGACGATCTATGCGCAGGAGGTCACGGCACGGCTCGACAGGGGCCTGGTGCTTGGCCCCGAGGTGCCGCCGAACGTGCTGCCCGATCCCGGCGACCAGGTGACGCCGATCCGCCCCGCGCTCGACCTCACCGCCAACGACCTCTTGCGGCGGCGGCCCGATGCGCTGCCCGCGCCCCGGCCGGCGCAAGCAGCCTATGTCGAGATCGGCGCCAGGCTGACGCCGATCATCCGCGAGACCCAGAAGGTGACACTGGCGGGCTTTCGCATCCTCGATCCGCAGGGCGTGGTGATCGCCGGGCGGCAGGAGGTCGGGCAATCGCTCGCCCATATCGAGGAGGTCGCGGATGCGCTGCACGGGCAGTACCGGGCGACCTTGCGCAACCGCGTACCGGACAAGCCACCGCCGCCGATCTATTCCTTCAGCCGCGGCCTCGGCGTGCACGTGTTCTCGGCGATGCCCGTCATCGTCAACAACCGCGTCGCGGGGGTGATCTACACCACGCGAACGCCGAGCAATATCTTCGACCATCTCTACCAGGAGCGCGGCAAGTTCGTGCTGGCCGGGCTCGCCGTGATCCTCGGCACCATCGCGATTGGCCTCGTGTTCTCGCGCACCATCACGCTGCCGATGCGCGAGCTGATCGACCGGGCCACGCGGATCGGCCGCGGCGACCGCGAGGCGTTCAGGCCGCTCCGGCATTACGGCACGCGCGAGTTCGCGCAGCTCTCGCACAGCTTCCTCGGCATGGCCGAGCAGCTCGCAAGGCGCTCCGACTATATCGCGACGTTCTCGGCCCACCTCACCCACGAGCTGAAATCGCCGCTGACCTCGATCAAGGGCGCGGCCGAGCTGTTGCAGGACTCGGTGCAGGGCAAGGCCGGCAGCCTGACGCCGGCCGAGCAGAATACGTTCATCGCCAACATCCTGTCCGATACGCAGCGGCTGGAGGCGATGGCGCAGCGGTTGCGCGAGCTCGCTCGCGCCGAGAGCCTGCCGCAGAACGAGCGCACCGAGCTTGCGCCCGTGATCGCCGATCTCAGGAACAAGTTTCCGGCAAGCTCGATCGAGGCCAGCGGCAGCCTCGACCGGGCGATCGGCATGTCCTCGGAGAAGGCGCTGATCGTGCTGTCACACCTCGCTGATAACGCGGTACGGCACAAGGCGAAGTCGATCCGGCTGGAAGCGGTGGACGAGCGGACGACCCTGCTGCTGACGATGAGCAATGACGGCGAGCCGATCTCGGCGCCGAACCGCGACAGGATCTTCGATGCGTTCTTCACCACCCGCCGCGACCAGGGCGGTACCGGGATGGGGCTGGTGATCGCACGTGCGGTGATGGCGAGCCATGGCGGCTCGATCAGGCTGAAGCCCACTGACCAAGGGGCCGCCTTCGAACTCCAGTTTCCAGTCGCCTAGATCGCGAACACCCAGGCGGCGACGATGGTGCCGATGGTGACGAGACCAGCGATGGTCCAGCCGGCGGCGTATTCCAGTTCGGGATGACCGGTGGCCCGCATGATCTCTGCCGGATCGGCGGTATGCTTCTCTGCCATGACAGCCTCGCACGTTTCTTCCCGCGTCATAGATAAGTCGCACCAGCCGCCATTAGGTTCCATCACGGAAATGCGAGGCATGACGCAGCTAGGTTTGTTCGCCGATCCGCAGGAAGGCCCGACCGGCCTTCGCTATGCGGACAATTTTATCGATGCCGCCGCCGAGCAGGAGCTGATCGGCCGCATCGCAGCATTGCCGCTTCAACGATTCCAGTTCGGCGCGTTCGAGGGCAACCGGCGCGTGGCCTCCTTCGGCTACCGCTATGACTATTCGCTGCAACGGCTCACCGAGGCCGAGCCGATCCCCGTGTGGGTGCTGCCGGTCGCGCGCGAGGTCGAGGCCTGGGCGGGGCTCACCGAGGGCAGCGTGCGCCAGGTGCTGTGCACCGAATACGAGGTCGGCGTCGGCATCGGCTGGCACCGCGACAAGCCGCATTTCGACAAGGTGCTCGGCCTGTCGCTGGGCTCGCCTTGCAAATTCCGCTTCCGCCGCCGCAGCGGCGATAGATGGGAGCGCCACACGCTCGAGGCCCTGCCGCGCTCGCTGTACCTGATGGACGGCGAGGCGCGCTCGCAATGGGAGCACAGCATCCCGCCGGTCGAGGCACAGCGCTACTCCATCACCTTCCGGACGATGAAGCAGCGGTAGGCAGGCCCTCCAAACAAAAACTGCGAAAACAACCCCATGCACAGTAGAAACCGCTTTGCTGCGTGAGGCGGGGACGCGCGACGCAACGGTTTGACACACCGGTGCAAAACGGCCGCTTCGCGCAATCGTCGGGCGGGTGGCGTCTTGCCTTCCAAATCCGGTTGCATGCTAGACTGGATGCCATCCACGGCAGGAGGGAAGCATGGCCGACAACAAGGCGAAGCGCGGCGGCGCCGATCGCGCCCTGATCGCGCTCACCGAAAAATACGAAGTCGCCTACTGGTCGAAGAAGTTCAAGGTGCCCCCCGCGAAGCTGAAATACGCGGTCAAGAAGGTCGGCCGCTCCGCTAGGAAGGTCGAGGAATACATCCAGCTCCAGAAGCACCGCGCGTCCGACAAGAGCCGGATCGCGCTCAGCGAGGCCTACGAGGTCCGCTACTGGTCGAAGAAATTCAAGATCACCCCGGCCAGGCTGAAGGCCGCCGTGGACGCGGCCGGCCATTCCGCCAAGAAGGTCGAGGCCTACCTCGCGGCCCAGAAGGCGGCGAAGAAAGCCAAGAAGGCCGTCAAGAAGACCGCGAAGAAGACCGTCAAGCGCAAGAAGGCCGCCTGAGAGCCCGGGGGAAAGGGATGAGATCCGGTCCAGCGATCCTCGCCTGCGCTCTCGTTCTTGCCGGGGCATCCCACCTCCCCGGTGCCTCCGCAGCCACGCCCGCAAAGGTCTCGGGCGCGACCGCGCTGGCGCTCGCGGGGG
Source organism: Bradyrhizobium liaoningense (assembly GCF_018130825.1). Lineage (GTDB taxonomy): Bacteria > Pseudomonadota > Alphaproteobacteria > Rhizobiales > Xanthobacteraceae > Bradyrhizobium > Bradyrhizobium liaoningense_B. Next base: position 374,476 of record NZ_JAFCJS010000004.1, read on the forward strand.
TGATCGCGCCGCTGTCACCGGACCTGACCGGCGCCGAGAGGAAGGCGGTGGCAATGCTGTTCGCCGCCAATGCCGACATTCCCTACAAGAAGGCCATCGTGGTGACGGCGGACCGGATCGTCTGCCGCACCGGCAATGTCGACATCACCATTCGCAATTGCGAGGTGACCTTCGGCAAGAAGGTGAAGACCGTGAACGGCTCCACCGCCAACGAGATCTTCGCCACCGAAGCGCTGGCCGGCGTGCCGCCCGACGGCGCGGCGGGATCGAACTTCGAGAGCCTCTCCAAGCTGAGTTGCACGATCGATCCCAACGCGATCAGGCGGAAGGACGGCAGCGGGGCGGATTGCACGTTCCTGCCGGGGAATTGATTGCGGCCGGGCACGCGAGGCGCAGGTGCCGTGAAATCGCCTCAAGGCGAGCCAACTAATAAGGCGAATTGAGAAGACAGGCCCAGGGAGCGAGCCAATAACAGGCGCGCGAGGCCGGCACCATGATGAAGAATTACCTCGCATTTTTCCTGCTTTTGACCGTGACTGCCGCCTCCGCGCATGGCCCGCTGCCGGCCCGGCTGACGGCGCCGTCCGACCTTGTCCCGGCAGGCCTCACCGATTCCGACACCACCGCGGGCGGCACCGCGCGGCTGTGCGAGCAGGTCAGCTTCTCGCGCGGCCTGCGTTACGGCGAGAACGAGGCCAATGTGCTCGATGTCGCCACCAGCACGACCAAGGCGGACACGCCGCGGCCGGTGCTGCTCTTCGTGACCGGCGATACCTTTACCGGCGACCGCGGCGCGCCGGAGCTGGCGCGCCAGATCCAGGACCAGGCCATGTGCTTTGCCGCGCGCAACGACATGATCGGGGTCCGGGTCAACTATCGCCTGGCGCCGGCGGCCACCTGGCCCACCGGGGCAACCGACGTGGCGGCGGCGCTATCCTGGATCCACGGCAATATCGACCTGTTCAACGGCGATGCCCGCGAGATCGTCGCGGTCGGCTACGGCGCCGGCGCCTTTCACGTCGCCACCCTGCTGGCGCATCCGGAGTTGCAGACCGACCGTGCCGACGTCGCCGGTGTCGTGCTGGTGTCCGGGATCTACCGCGTCGGCAAGGACGCCAGCGACAGCGAGAAAGCCTATCTCGGCACGGACGCGACCCAATACGACAAGCGATCGGTCTTTCCCGGTATCCTCAACGTCGATGTGCCAATCGTCCTGGCCTGGGCCGCGGACGATTCCGCCGGCCTCGTGGCGCAAGGCGAGACGCTGAAGAAGACGCTCTGCGGCGCCGGCCACTGTCCGCGCAGCGCAATGCTCCGCAGTCGCGACGGCATCGCCGCCGCGTTCGGCCTCGACGGTTCCGGCGACAGTCTTGCCGAGCCGACGCTGCTGCTGGTGCATCAGTTGGAGGCGCGAGGGCTGCCGTAGGGTCGCACGACGAGGCGTGCGGTCGGGCGTTGCCAGAAGTCACGAGCGATCGTCGGCGCGTCAGCACGTCTGCCGCTTTCGGCCGCGCCGCTTTGAAGCGGGCGCCCAGCCACACGATTGCCAAACGCTTGACCTAGATCAAGCGGCCTTGGTGCGGATTGAGCCGACCTCGTTGGGGGCCAACGACAAGGGTTCGAGCATGCGCGTCATCGGCAGGATGCTGTTCGTTTCCGTGATTGCCGTCGCATCGCTCGGCGCGATGTCGCAGCAGCAGCAACACTCGGAGCAACAGCCGAGCGACAAGGAAATCCGCATCGGCAATGTCATGCCGTATTCGGGACCGCTGTCCGAGTTCGGCGCGATCGGGCAGGCGGAGGCCGCCTATTTCGACATGATCAACGCGCGTGGCGGCATCAACGGCCGCAGGATCCGCTTCATCACGCGCGACGACAATTCCGATCCGGCGAGCGCGCTGGAGCTGACGCGCAATCTGGTCGAGAAGGACGACGTGCATGTGATGTTCGGCTCGTTCGGCACGCCCGGCAATCTCGCCACGCGCTGGTACCTGAACGAGAAGAAGATCCCGCAGCTGTTCGTCGCCTCCGGCGACGAGGAGCTGAGCCAGGCGAGGGCGTTTCCCTGGACCATGGGCTGGCAGCCGTCGTTCCGGTCGGAGGGACGCATCTACGCCAACTACATCCAGGCTTATTACCCGCGGAAGAAGATCGTCGTGCTCTGGCAGAACGACCAGTTCGGGCGTCAGCTCTACAAGGGCATTCAGGAAGGCCTCGGTGACCTGAACCGTCATGTCCTCGTCGACATCGCCTTCGACATCAACGACGAGCATCTCGAAGGACACGTCTCGATCCTCAAGCGCGCGGGCGCCGACATCTTCGTCTTTCTCGGCGTTCCCTCGACCGCGTCCAAGGTGATCAAGCTGGCGGCGTCGCTCAAATGGCGCCCGGTCTTCATCGTGAACGATGCCTCGGCCACGATCGCCAATGCGATGGCGCCGGCGGGCCTGGAGAATTCGGCCGGCGTGATCTCGGCGGCCTTCCTGAAGGATCCGAGCGATCCCGCCTGGAAAGACGATCCCGCCATGAGGGAATGGTTCACCTTCATGGACAGGTATCATCAGGTCGAGAGCACCAACAGCAGCGCGGCGGTCTACGGTTACGCCGCGGCCGAGGCGCTGACGCAGGTGCTGAAGCAATGCGGCGACGATGTCTCGCGCGAGAACATCATGCGCCAGGCGGCCTCGCTGAGGGATTATCAGCCTTCGGTCGCCTTGCCCAATATCAGGATGAACACCTCGCCCGAGCGCTATCTGCCGATCAGGCAGATGCGGCTGGTCCAGTTCGACGGCCGTTCCTGGCAGCCGTTCGGCGATGTGATCGAGACGGCGTTTACGGAGGGGGCGGCGCGGTGAGGTGATGAGGGCGTACAGCGGCGAGGTGTCTCACGCGCACCTTTTGCTGGGCTACCCCTCTCCCCCGCCCTCCCCCGCAAGGGGGGAGGGAGCGCAGCGGAGTGTGCCGCTACGATGTGCCTCACTGCAGCGTCGCATTCAGCATCGTCGCAATTGATTAGAACGAACTCGCGCCACGACCAAGGTGCGTTCCCTCCCCCCTTGCGGGGGAGGGCTAGGGAGAGGGGTACCACACGGGAACTCTCTCGATCAGAAAGCGGCGACGTGAGCCCACACCCTCACGCCGGCTTCAGCGAGGCCAGAGCATTCTCCAGCAGCGAGCGCACGCGGGCGGCGTCGCCGGACTTCACCACGGCCGGATCGAGATAGAGCTCGAGCCCCGGCGCGCGCTCGGTGATGATGCCGCTCTTCTCTGCCGCGGCATCGTTCAACGCGTCCACTGAGTAGGGAATCACCTCGCGGCTGATGCCCTTCATCGTGATGGCGGGCAGCGCGTGGGCGCGGACGATGTCGCTGACCAGCGCGAAAGTCTCGTAGCTCAGCACGATGCCGCCGGGCTCGGCGATGGATTGCAGGCGCGCGGCGAGGTTCGCTTCGGCACCGATGATGGTGTAGTCCATGCGGTCGGTGCTGCCGAAATTGCCGACATTGCAATAGCCGGAATTGATGCCCATGCGCGAGCGGAACGGCTGCTCGATGCCGGACGCGCGCCATTTCGCGTTGAGCTCGGCAAGGCGCTGCTGCATGCGCCAGGCCATCTGCAGGCAGGCCTCCGCGTCCGCGCGATCGCCCTTGGTCTCGGGATCGCCGAAGAAGATCAGCATGGCGTCGCCGATGAACTTGTCGATGGTGCCGCCATATTCGTGGGCGATCGCCGACATCTCGGTGAAATATTCGTTGAGCAGCTGGGTCAACTGCTCCGGCTGCAGCCGCTCGGCAGTGGCGGTGAAATTCTGGATGTCGGAGAAGAAGATGGTGAGCTTCTTGCGCTCGGTGTGGATGGTGACGTCCTTCTGGCCGGAGAAGATGCTCTTGTAGACCTGCGGCGGGATGTAGCGCGAGATCTTCATCGACAGCGAAGCCAGGAAGTCGTTGGCGGATTCCAGCTCCTTGTTCATGGTCTTGATGCGGCGCGCCTGGCGGCGCTGCAACGACAGGAACGACAGCCCGCTGCCGGCGGCGATCAGGAAATAGGCCAGCAGGAACTTGAACGAGAAGATGTTGGCGGCGATCGGCTGGGCGATGATCACCTCCTGGATGCCCCTGACATCGCCGACCTTCCAGTCCTTCTTCGGGCTTTCGGGGTGGCTGTTGTGGCAACTGACGCAGGCCGGCCCCATGGTCACCGGCGCAACCAGGCGGACCTTGTCGTTGAACAGCGAAGTCTCGGTCTCCACGATCTTCTGCTCGGGGTCCTTGCGCAGCGCATCCAGCGCGTCCTTCTCGAACTTGTCGAGCTGGTGCGGGGCGCGGTTCTGGAACGGGAAGTCCGAGACGAAGCGGTAGGTGATGTTCTCCTGCTGCGCGCCGATCACCCGTCCGAGCTCGAGCGACAGCGTCGCCGGGATCGGGATCGCGCCGGGAACGGATTCGTAATTGTGCACCACCCTGGTGGTGCCGTTGGGATTGGCCAGCACCCGCCCGACCACATTGGTCGCGTAATAGCTGCGCACGCTCGTGATCACCGAATTGAGATCGGCGGCCTGCCGGCGCAGCGCGGTCTTGGAGAGCTCGGTCAGGTCCAGCCACACCGCGAGCGGCAAAGCGAGCAGCAGGAAAGCGATCGCGGCACCGGTCAGGACGCCGCTCTTGCGCTGTTCTTCGGAGATCTCTTGTTTCACCCTGTGGCTCCGTTGTGTCCGATCTTGTCGCAGATCCCTCGGATTTGCGGCACAGCCTGCGGCGGCACAGAGCCAATAAAAGCAGGCCCGCGCAACCCCATTTTATGGTGGTCACTCCAGGTGCCTTTTCGTTTCATGACGAATGTTTAAGATCGAGACGAACCTGCATTCACTCCGCCGGGAGCCTGGATATGACCGAGACCATCCGCATCAAGCGCTTTGTCGCGCGCCCCGTGATCGTGCCGATGAACCTGCCGCTCCAGACCTCGACCGGGGCGGTCGCCAGGGCGCCGCTGGTGCTGATCGACTGCGAGACCGACCAGGGGGCGGTGGGGCATGCCTACCTGTTCTCGATCACGCCATCGGCCTTGAAGCCGCTGACGGCGATGGTCACCGAAATGTCGGAGCTCGTCGCCGGCGACGAGCTGCTGCCGTTCGAGATCGAACGCAAGCTGACCCAGCGCTTCACCCTGCTCGGCCTCGCCGGCCTGCAGCGGCTGGCGCAATCCGGTATCGACATGGCCGCGTGGGATGCGCTGGCGCGCACACGCGGCCGGCCGCTGGCGCGTCTGCTCGGCGGCGCGCCGAAACCGGTCAGGGCCTACAATTCGAAGGGCCTCGGCATCATGCCAGCGGGGGCCGCAGTTGAGGAGGCGCACAAGCTGCTGGCCGAGGGTTTTCACGCCGCAAAAATCCGCGTCGGCCGGAGCGATGCGCGCGAGGATCTCGCCGTGGTGCGGGCGGTGCGCAAGGCCGTCGGCGACGACGTCACGCTGATGTGCGACTACAACCAGGCGCTCACGGTCACCGAGGCGATCCGCCGCGGCGAGATGCTCGACGATGAGGGCCTGAGCTGGATCGAGGAGCCGATCCGCCACGACGACTACGCCGGAAACGCCCGCATCGCGGATGCGCTGCGCACGCCGGTCCAGATCGGCGAGAATTTCGACAGCGCGTTCGCGATGCAGTCCGCGCTATCGGCGGAAGCCTGCGACTACGTCATGCCCGACGTGCAGCGCATCGGCGGCGTCACCGGCTGGCTCCGCGCCGCCGCGCTGGCGCACGCCGCCGGCATCGAGATGTCGACGCACCTGTTCTCGGAAGTCAGCGCGCATCTGCTCTGCGTGACGCCGACCGCGCACTGGCTGGAATATGTCGACTGGGCCGACGCAGTGCTGGCGAGCCGGCTGACGATCAAGGACGGCTTTGCGCTGCCGAGCGAGGAGCCCGGGAACGGGATCGCGTGGGACGAGGCGGCGGTCGCCAAATATCTCGTGACATAAGGCCGCCTGTCGCAGCGTCGATCCCCGATCGACGGGCCTACGACCGAACAGCGGCCATCATGCTCAGCTCGACCGGCGCTCCCCGCGGCAACTCGGCGACGCCGACGGACGTGCGCGTGTGACGGCCGCGATCGCCGAGGCGTTCGATCAGCCGGTCGGAGGCACCATTCATGACCTGCGACTGTTGGGTAAATCCAGGCGCTGAAGCGACGTATCCCACGACCTGCAAGACCTGGACGATCCTGTCCTCTCCGCCCGTTGCGTGGTTAATGGCCGCAATACAGAGATCGGCGCAGAGCGCCGCAGCCTCTTGCGCGGCCGCGATATCGACGCCTGCGCCGACCTTGCCCGCATACATCAGGTCTTCGCCGCGACGCGGAAGCTGACCGCTGACATACGCAATCCCGCCATGGATGATCACCGGCAGGTAGTTGCCGCCGGGCTTGTTCACGCTGCTCATCTCGCCAACCTGTCTTCCTTTTGCATCCGGCAAAGCGACACATCTCGCCGAACGCCGCAACCCCGATCGTGCCAGGCGCGTCGCCGGGGCGGATGAGCGGACAATGGCAGGCGGCGAGTCTCGGATCAAGGTTGCGAGGCTTTTGCATACCGAAGACTGTGTCGATCCAGTCGCACGAGACCGCGCCTGCGCGCATTGCACAGCGGCGGCGCGCGCGATAACGATCTCCCATGACCACCTGGCGCCCTCATCCCCACATCCGCGTCGTCGCGATCGGCCTGCACTGGCGGGACGAGCGGCTGCTGGCGGCCGAGGTTCGCGACGATGCGGGGCGCATCAAGGGCGTGCGTCCGCTCGGCGGCGAGATCGAGTTCGGCGAGAGCTGGCGGGCCGCGCTGCTGCGGGAATTCAACGAGGAGCTCGGCATCGACGTCACCATCACAAGCGCGCCGCTGATGCTGGAGAACATCTTCGTGCACGAGGGATCGACCGGCCACGAGGTGATGTTCATCGCGGAGGTCGCCTTTCCGGACGGCGCTTTCGCCGGCCGGGACCGCATCGATTTCCGCGAGGACAACGGAGAAGAGATCGTCGCGCGCTGGTTCGACCTTGCCGAGCTCGACGTGGATGGCGGGCCGAGCCTCTATCCAACCGGGCTGAAAGACTTGCTGCTCCGACCAGCGAGACAGTTCGTTTGACGGTCGCTGTCTACCATAACTCCGCGCCCGGGATTTTCTTCCGGACCGCGATGCGCTGGATCCAGATGCAGCGGCGGACGGATCTGTTGGAGCGGCCGACGGCGGATATCCCCTCGCCGGCCTGAAGCAGCGGCGCCACGTTTTCGCGAAGCGTGCGGCAGCGCTGGAGCTCAGCCTGCCAGTCGATGATCGCGGCATCGGCGCGCGATGCCATCAGTACCAGCACCACCATGGCAAGGCAGCTCGTTCGCATCCGCATTCCCTTCATCACGCTCCCCCGTCATTACGCCGGTAGCGGAAGTCGCAATGCGACGCGCCCTGCATGATCGTCTGCGTGCGCGTGAGCTTGATATCTGGACCGAACCCTTCCACGACTGCGAAGTCCGAGGTGCAGACCAGGAGGAAGCCGAGCTCCGGCTCGCCGAGCGCCTTGTAGAACTCGGCATAGGCGCAATGCGTGACGTCGACCGCAAAGGCGTCCGCCGTCTGCTCGATGACGTCATAGGCGAGCGCGTCGTCGCTTCCATAGGTCCTGAAGGCCGACGAGACGGCTTTGCCGAGATCGGGATCGTGCTTGTCTCTGTTCTTCGCCTTCCAGAATTCCTCGCCGAAGCCGCGATAGAGATCGCCAAGCGCCTTGCGGACCAGCGCATTGGCGCGGGCCTCGCCGAGCTCGGCCTGCAATGCCTTGACCAGCGGCACCAGCACCTGGGCCTGGATTTTTGCCTGTTCGATGACGGACACGCTCATGGGCGGCCTCGTGTCTGAAAGGGAGATCGTAGCCCGGATGGAGCGCAAGCGTAATCCGGGAAGACGCCCGTGAGGATACACCCCGGATTGCGCTACGCTTCATCCGGGCTACGGGCGGCTATCGAAAAGTCAGATCATGGCTTGCCCAGCCGAAGCTCGCGGCTGCAAGCCCGCCTGCGCCCTTTGGGCTTCGGCGCGGCATCCTTCTCTCGCTATCGCGAGCGAAGGATGGTGGGCACGACAGGGATCGAACCTGTGACCCCTACCATGTCAAGGTAGTGCTCTCCCGCTGAGCTACGTGCCCTAGAGGTCATTTCATCGGTGGGGTCCCTATAACGGCTCAGGGGACCCGGCGCAAGGACGGAACGGGACCGATTTAGGCCGCCAGCATCTTGTTCACTTCGCTGACCAATTCGCGCAGATGCACGGGCTTGGACAGCACCTTGGCGTTCTTGGGGGCGTCCGAATCCGAGTTCAGGGCCACTGCGGCAAAGCCGGTGATGAACATGATCTTGATGTCGGGGTCGAGTTCCGAGGCCCGGCGGGCGAGCTCGATGCCGTCCATTTCCGGCATCACGATGTCGGTCAGCAGCATCTCGAACGGCTCTTCCCGCAGCCGCTGATAGGCGGCCATGCCGTTGTCATGGGACGAGACCTGAAAACCGGCGTTTTCCAGCGCCTTGACCAGGAAACGGCGCATGTCGTTGTCGTCTTCGGCGAGCAGGATCTTTGGCATGGCAGGAAACGTCGAATCCCCAGAGGATATCAGCAGAGGTTACTAAGCCCGACAGAGGGTAAATTTGGGGTGAAAATCTTTACCATGGGCCGGCTGCGCTGCCGGCTCTTTGTGGACCCGAACGGGCTCCGAATCAATCGAGCCGGACGAGCCGGTCCCCACCCCGATGTCCGCACGGTTAAGACTGGTTCCAACGTCCATCACATCTTTTCGCTTGGCAGAATGGTTGCGATTCCGGACAATGACGACACATAAGAGCCGCTCGAACCGGCCGAATCATTTCGATCCGGAGCCCATGCCGGATCGTGCGGCGCCAAAGGGGGCGAAGCCTGAGTAAGGGACGAAGCCTGAGAAGATGACCCGGTTTGACGGCGAGATGTCGCCAGCGTTCGAGATCTTCGAGCCCGCCGAATGGCGCGCGCCTGTCATCTTCAACTCGCCCCATTCCGGCTCGACCTATCCGGACGAATTTTTGGCGGCCTCGCGGATCGACCTGCCGCAGCTGCGCCGGTCCGAAGATTCCTTCATGGACGAGCTGATCGGCCATTTGAGCGCACGCGGCTTTCCGACCGTGCGGGTCAACTTCCCGCGCTCCTATGTCGACGTCAATCGCGAGCCCTATGAGCTCGACCCCCGCATGTTCAGCGGGCGCCTGCCGAGCTTTGCCAATACCCGCTCGATGCGGGTTGCCGGCGGCCTCGGCACCATTCCGCGCGTGGTCGGCGACGGCCAGGAGATCTATCGCGAGCGCATCCTGGTCGACGATGCGCTGGAGCGGATCGAGACGCTCTACAAGCCCTACCATCGCGCGCTGCGCCGGCTCATCAACAAGGTGCACCAGATGTTCGGCACCGTGGTGCTGGTCGACTGCCATTCGATGCCATCGGTCGGCGTCAGCAGGGACGAGCCGCGGCGGCCCGACGTCGTGATCGGCGACCGCTACGGCACCAGCTGCACGCCGCTGCTGCCCGACAGGGTCGAGGAGACCATGGGCGGGCTCGGCTATTCGATCGGCCGCAACAAGCCCTATGCCGGCGGCTTCATCACCGAGCATTACGGCAACCCCGCGAGCGGCCTGCACGCGGTGCAGCTCGAGCTCAACCGCGCGATCTACATGGACGAGCGGCGGCGCGAACGCGGTCCCCGCTTTGCGCAAGTCGCCACCGACTTCGCGGTGCTCGCCGACGTGCTGGCCACCACGATCCCGTTCGGAGATCTCGGCCCGTTCCAGGCCGCGGCGGAATAGGCGACAGATTTTTCTTCGCGCGCCCGGCGCGCGTATCGAGCGCGAACGCATTTGCGCTTCGCGTCGCTATGCGCATTGAATCGAAAGCAGAGGCCCAAAGAAAAAAGGGCCGCTTCTGATGAAGAAGCGGCCCAAGTCTAGGGAGGAAACGCCCAAGGAGGGCAGCGGTAACGCAGAGCGCTACCGCACCGCAACAATATGCGGCCGCGACGCACAAAGTGCAAGGGCTTTTGCGCCGATTCCCATGCAATATGCACATGGCTCAATTGCTATAAGAGAAACCTAGATTCAGTTTCTTTGATAAGGAAATTCAATGGGTTGATAGTCATTTGCATACGAACAAGGCATATTCGGAACTAAGTTTTCAACTCTGTGATCGATATTTGGCCAGCATATGACTGACCTGGGGCAGCCACGTCCGGCATCCAAAATACCAGGGTGCAAATCAAGACAGCGCTGCACGCCGGAGGCGATTTGAGCTAGGCAGGAGCGAGCTTCACACTGACTTTCGTTTTGAGGAACTCACCGTGACGGTGATCGACTTCTCCGCCTTCATCGGACGGCTCGCCACCGCCTCCGGCGAAACCATCCTGCCGTTCTTCCGCACCTCGCTGTCGATCGACGACAAGAGCAAGACCAAGGATTTCGACCCGGTGACGGAGGCCGACCGCGCCGCCGAGGCGGTGATGCGGCGGCTGATCAAGGCGAGCTTCCCCCAGCACGGCATCGTCGGCGAGGAATTCGGCAATGAGCGCGAGGACGCCGACTATGTCTGGGTGCTCGATCCCATCGACGGCACCAAGTCCTTCATCGGCGGCTTCCCGATCTGGGGCACGCTGATCGCGCTGCTGCACAAAGGCACGCCGGTGTACGGCATGATGCACCAGCCCTTCATCGGCGAGCGCTTCTCCGGCGACAACGGCTCGGCCAATTACAAGGGCCCCTCCGGCGAGCGCCGGCTCCAGGTCCGCCGCTGCGCCTCGCTGTCGGAGGCGACGACCTACACCACCTCGCCGCTGCTCATGAACGAGCGCGACCGCGCCATCTTCGGCCGGATCGAGCAGGGCGCGCGGCTGTCGCGCTATGGCGGCGACTGCTACTCCTATTGCATGCTGGCGGCCGGCCACGTCGATCTCGTGGTCGAGACCGAGCTGAAGCCTTACGATATCGCGGCCCTGATCCCGATCGTGACCGGCGCCGGCGGCGTCGTCACCACCTGGGAAGGCAAGCCGGCCCAGGGCGGCGGCCGCATCGTTGCCGCCGGCGATGCCAGAGTTCACGAAGAAGCACTGAAGCTGCTCAACCAATAACAAACGCGAGCGGGAGGCTTGCATGACCATCTCACGCAGGCTTCTACTCGGATTGTTTCTGCTGCTGCCTTCAGCGGTGGCGGCGCAGAATTTTCCTGCAAAACCGATCAAGCTGATCGTGCCGTTCCCGGCCGGCGGGCCCAACGACATCATCGCGCGGGTGATCGGGCAGCGCATGTCGGAACTATCCGGGCAGCCGGTGCTGATCGACAATCGCGGCGGCCAGGGCGGCGTGCTCGGCACCGACGCGGTCTCGAAGGCCCCGCCCGACGGCTACACCATCGCGATCTCCTCGGCCGGCGCGCTCGCGATCAGCCCGAGCATGGAGCGGGTCGCCTATGACACGCAGGTCGATCTCACGCCGGTGACGCTGGTTGCGACCGTGCCGGAGATGCTGGTGGTCGCCACCAATGTGCCCGCGAAGGACATCGGCGAGCTGATCGCGCTGGCGAAAGCGCAGCCGGGAAAGCTCAACTTCGCCTCCTCCGGCCCCGGCAGCCTGCCGCATCTCGCCGGCGAATTGTTCAAGCTGACGGCCAAGATCGACATCGTGCACGTGCCCTATCGCGGCGCAGCTCCTGCGGTGAACGACCTGCTGGGCCAGCAGGTGCAGATGACCTTCCTCGATCTCCCGGTGCTGCTGCCGCAGGTCAAGGCCGGCGCGCTGAAGCCGATCGCGGTCGGCTCTGCCGAACGTGCACCGACCGCGCCCGATGTGCCGACTCTTTCGGAAGCAGGTTTTCCCGATCTGCGCGTCGAGAACTGGTACGGCATGGTGGCACCGAAGGGCACGCCGAAGGAGATCGTCACCGCGCTGCATGCCCTCGCGACCAAGGCGATGGCGGATCCGGCGGTGAAGGAGAAGCTCGCTGCGCAAGGCGCGACGCTGATCGGCGACGAGCCGGAGCATTTTCGCTCATTCATCGCCGATGAGACCAGGAAGTGGGCGAAGGTGATCAAGGACGCCGGGGTCGAGACGGCGAGGTAACTCTCTTACCCTCCCCTGGAGGGAGGATAAGCGAAGAGCTCACACCGCCTCTGCCCTTAGATGCTCCACCAGCATCTTGGCCGGCCGCGGCAGCGTCTTGAAGCTGCGCGCGCAGATCACGAGCTTGCGGTTGGCCCAGGCGTCGCGCAGGCGGACCATGGCGAGCGGCATCAGCCTGGCGCAGCGGCGGGCGGCGGATATCGGCACCAGCGCGATGCCGACGTCAGCGGCGACCATCTGGCAGATCGCGTCGAAGTCGCGCAGGCGCGCGCGGTAATGCGGGCGCATGCCGAGCCGGGCGGCGTGCTTCGAAATGTGCATCTGGAGCGCAGTGGCGCTGGTGAGCCCGACGAAGTCGCAAGCGCCCGTCTCCTGGAAATCGATCTGGCGGCGGCCGGCGAACGGGCCGCGGCGCGACGTCACCAATGTCAGGTGATCCTCGCTGAACACGAAGCGCTCGATATGGTCGGGCAGCGCGTGCTCGGCGGCGAAACCGAGATCGGCGGCCCCTGCGGTGATCGCGGCCGCGATGTCGGTGCTCTCGCGCTCCTCGATGTCGATGGCGACGTCGCGATGCTCGCGCAGGAAGCCGGCCAGTGCCTTCGGCAGGTGCTCCGACAGGCCGGAGGTGTTGACGAGAAAATGCACGCTGGCGCGCACGCCGCTGGCAAAGCCGGCGAGATCGCCGCGCATGGCGTCGATCTGGTGAAGCACGAGCCTGGCATGATCGAGCAGGCTCTCGCCGGCCGCGGTCAACTCGACGCCGCGGCGCCCGCGCTTGAGCAGCGCGACGCCGAGCGCGTCCTCGAGCCCCTTGATGCGCGCGCTGGCCGAGGCCAGCGCCAGATGCGACCGCTCCGCGCCGCGCGTGATGCTGCGCTGGTCGGCGACCGCGATGAAGAGCTGGAGATCGACGAGATCGAAGCGCATGGCAGATTTCTCCTCAGCCTTCGCCCTATACGAAGGCTGTCTCCGTAACCTTCAGATTGTGCCCGGGCGCGGCTTCGGTCAATGTGCCGGCATGATCGATCCGCTTCTTCTCATCATTATCGCCGCCGTGTTCCTGATCGCCGGATTCGTCAAGGGCGTGGTCGGGCTCGGCCTGCCGACCGTCTCCATGGGCTTGCTCGCGGTGAGCATGGCGCCGAGCCGCGCCATCGCCATCGTGATCGTGCCGGCCATCGTCACCAACATCTGGCAGACCTTCGTCGGCCCGTATTTGCGCGACATTCTCAAACGATTGTGGCCGCTGATGATCGGCACCGTGATCGGCTGCTGGCTCAATGCCGGCGCGCTGACCGGCCCGCATGCGCGCTACGGCACCGTGGTGCTCGGCATCCTGCTGGTGATTTACGCGATCATTGGCCTCAGCAAATTCCAGTTTCGCGTCGCGCCTGGCAACGAGAAATGGGTCGGCGGCGTGGTCGGCGTCATCACCGGCGTGATCTCGGCCTCGACCGGTGTGCAGGTGATCCCGTCGATGCCGTTCATGCAGGCGATCGGCATGGAGAAGGACGAGCTGGTGCAGGCGCTCGGCGTGTTCTTCACCACCGCGACGCTGGCGCTCGCCTTCAACCTCACCGCCGGCGGATTGCTGACGCCGGCCAATGCCGTGCCCGGCGCCGTGGGCCTCGCCATGGCCTTTGCCGGCATGTTCATCGGCCAGTCGGTGCGCGCGCGGATGCCGGCCGAAGCGTTCCGCCGCTGGTTCCTGATCGCGATGATCCTGCTCGGCCTCTATCTCGCCGGCACCGCGCTGGCGAAGGAGTTCGCGTAGGACGAACGTAGGGTGGGTTAGCATCGCGGATTGCGCGCAGCGCAAACCGTGAGGCGTAACCCACCAACTTCGTTCGGCATTCGAGGAGGCACGGTGGGTTACGCCTACGGCTAACCCACCCTACGCAGGGTCACGTCATCCGTTCGAACGAGCTACCGCGTCTCCAGCATGGCGACGCGGATGCCGAGATAGATGAAGAGGCCGCCGAGCGCACGGTTGATCCAGGCGATGGCGCCCTCGGACTGCCGCAGCCGGTTGGCGGCCTTGGCCGCGAACGCGGCGAGCACCAGGCACCACAGCGTCCCCGTAAAGATGAAGATCAGGCCGAGCGTCAGGAAGGCGAGCGGCTTGTGCGGCGCATCGGCTGCGACGAATTGCGGCAGGAACGCCAGGAAGAACAGCGCGACCTTGGGATTGAGCGCGTTGGTGAAGACGCCCTGAAGGAAGACCCGGCGCAGCGAGCTCCGCTCGCCCTGGTCCCGGACCGCCGCCAGCACCGGGCGCGACCACAGCATCTGGAGGCCGGTGACGACCAGATAGGCCGCCCCGACCAGCTTCAGGATCGAGAAGGCGGTCGACGAGGCCATCAGCAGGGCCGAAAGCCCGATCGCCGCGCCCGCGACATGGAAAAAGCAGCCGCAACTGATGCCCAGGGCGGCGGCGGCCCCGCCCCGCCAGCCCATCTGCATGCTGCGGCCGATCACATAGACCGAATCCGGCCCCGGCGTGATGTTGAGCAGTATGCCCGACAGGATGAAGAGCCAGATTTCGTGAATGCCCAGCATGCGTGAGGTACCCAGGTCAGCCTTGAGAAGCCGGCTTATTCGGTTCGCTCCTCCCCGTCCACCACCGGGATTGCGTAGGATTTACCTTGAATTTGCAATGCGATCATACTTCCGCTCGGCCCCATCTGCTTTATAAAGGCAGGGTTCTTGAAATGCGGGATTCGAGGCGACTGCCACGCCGTGGCCGGTCCCCCCTCCCTTGGAGCTCCGAGGATATGGAAAGACGTCTGGCAGCCATCGTCTGCGCCGATGTCGCCGGCTATTCGCGCATGATGGGCAGCGACGAAGCCGGCACCCATGCCGCCTTCAAGGCCCATCGCGCCGCGATTCACCCCATCATCCTCAATCACGGCGGCCGCGTCGTGAAGAACACCGGCGACGGCTTCCTGCTGGAGTTCGCCTCCATCGTCGGCGCCACCGAGGCGGCGGTCGCGATGCAGACGCTGATGGCGGAGCGCAACCATCATCTGCCGGCCGATCGCGCCATGCAGTTCCGGCTCGGCATCCACATGGGCGACGTCATCGCCGACGAGGACGAGGTCTTCGGTGACGATGTCAACATCGCCGTCCGCCTCGAATCCGTGGCGAGCCCCGGCGGCTTCGCCATCTCGGCCAAGGCCTACCGGGAGGCGAGCAAGCATCTCACCGTGCCCCTGACCGATGCCGGCAACCACCGCTTCAAGAACATCAAGGATGCGGTCGGGGTCTTTACCTGGACGCCCGAGGGCGCGCCGGCGCTCGCACCCGAGCTGCGAGAGGCATCCGCCCTCTCGCAGCAGTACCGCACGGCGATCGTCGGCGTGCTGCCCTTCGCCAATCTCAGCGACGCCCAGGACGAATATTTCTCCGACGGCCTCACCGAGGATCTGATCCACGCGCTGTCGCTGCAATCCTTCTATCGTGTGCTGAGCCGCAACTCGACCTTCGCCTTCAAGGGCAAGAATTTGAGCACGCGCCTGATCGCGCGCGAGATCGACGCCACCTATCTGATCCAGGGCTCGGTGCGCCGCGCCGGCGCCAAGATCCGCGTCACCGCCGAGCTGATCGCGCCGGAAACCGGCGAGCAGCTCTGGACCGGGCGCTACGACCGCGACATCGGCGATCTGTTCGCGATGCAGGACGAGATCACCACCAATCTGTCCGCCGCCATCGCCACCGAGATCGTCCGTGCCGAAGCCTCGGCGCCGGCGCGGCTCTCGACCGACGTCACCGCATGGGACCGCTTCCTCAAGGGACTGTCCCATTACTACCGGCAGACCAAGGAAGACCTGGCCACCGCGGTCGACCTGTTCCGGGAAGCCATCAGGCTCGATCCCAAGCTATCGATCGCGCATGCCTATCTCGCCACGATCCAGATCCAGAGTATCCAGTTCGGCTGGGTCAAGGGCACGCGGGAGATGTGGGCCGAGGCGATGCATCTCGCCGAGACCAGCGTCCGGCTCGATCCGCGCTCCTCCTTCGCGTTCTCGATCCTGTCCTGGGCCCACGGCATGGAAGGCCATTACGAGGCCGCGATGGACGCCGCCAAGCGTGCGGTCGCGCTCAACCCCTATGACAACGGCGCGCGCGGGGTACTCGGCATCTGCCATTTCATCATCGGCGAGCATCGCGAGGCGATCGAGCTGTTCTCGATGGCCTCGCAGCGCGACAACAGCGACCCGCGCTATCAATGGGCCGCGCTGAACGCCTTCAGCCATTATCTCCTAAGACAATATGACGCGACCCTGTCGTGGGCCCGCGAGCAGCTCTACATCAACCCGAACCACATGCAGGCGCTGGCGATCCGCGCCGCAGCGCTGGCACAGTTGGGGCGGGACGATGAGGCAAGCGAGGCGACCCATGTGCTCATGGGCAATTACCCGACCCTGAACGTCGACCGTCACCTGCGCAATTTCCACTGGAAGCGGCCCGAAGACCTCGCCCATTATCGCGAGGGTCTGCTGAAGGCCGGCGTGCCGCTCGGCAAGCTGACCCTGGTCCAGAGCGACCTCAAACGCGCCGCCGAGTCCTGACGGCCGCGGTCCCGCCCTTCACGGCAAGCTGCGCGCGCCCGCTGTTGTTGACAGGACAGTGAAATCAGCCACACTTCATTGCACGTTGAAGTAGTATAGTCTGCTGTCGGTTTGTTAGGACTTTCCGCGCTTGATCGGCGCGTCCTTTTTTGCGATTCGCCGTTTTCAGGATTCGGGCCATGCATGACCGCTCTTCGAAGCCGCCCTTCGACCCTTCGATCCAGGTCTCGCCGAACAATCCCTGTCCATTCCTGCGCGGCCTCGTCGGCGAAGGCTTCGTCGATGGCGGGACAGTGCCGCTCCGGACGCTGTCACAAACCATCGCGAATGCAAGCGGCGAGACGGGGCTGAAGAAGACCTCGGCCCGCATCCAGGTCCGCGGCGTCGCGCTGATCGCCAACGGCGCCTGTCACATCCTGCAGAGCATCTTCTGGGGCGCGCAGCTCAATGGCTTGCGCGGCGGCCCGCTCGACAAGCTCGGTGCCGGCTCGCGCATCCTCGGCGTCGACGGGTGTGTCAACGAGGAGGAGATCGCGCGGCTCGCCGGTTTCGGCAGCACCTATGCCGATCCCGATGGCGGCACAGAGACCGGGCTCAACGCCTCGCAAATCCAGACCTTCATGAAGGACAACCTCAAGCGCGCCGGCAAGCAAGCGCGCTGGTACTACCCGATCCTGATGAAGTTCGAATGGCCGATCCTGCTCAAGATCATGGGCAAGGGCCAGGGTGACGACCGCTATCTCAGCGTGGCCGAGGTGAGGACATTGTTCAACGAGCGCAAATTCCCTGACAGGATCACCCAGCGGGTCGTCAGCCAGCCGGTCACTCCGCCCTCGCTGATCTTGCGCGCTGCCGGCGGACTGGTCGCCGCGCTTCTCGTCTTCGGCATCGTGGCGCTGCGCTTTCCCGATCAATTCCAGCCAATGCTGCCCGGCATCCTCGGGGACCTCGTAGCGCCGCCATTGCCCACGCAAGTCGAACCGCGAGCCGCGTACTGGCTCGAGCAGAACTGGGCGCTGGAGGACCGGCACTGGTTTCATCACGCCAGCCAGGGCACCGCGACCTTCCCTGTGCCCTATAGCTGGTTTATGGCGCTCGAGCAGCCGCGGCTTCATTTCTTCGCCAAGCCCGGGATGCTGCACGACAGCGACCATCTGCAGCGCTTCGGCTTCATCCCGAGCCCGCAGACGATCAACACCGACGACGCCACACTGCGCCGGTTCGGCTATGCCAACGTCTACGACAAGACGAAGCCGGTGCCGGCGCGACTCTGGGATCCGCCGGTGAACTGGGGCGCCCAGGCCGAAAACGTCGACGGCCTGCCCGTCGGCTTTGCGCGCATGACCGGCGTCGCCGATCCCGCAACCGGCCAGCTCGGCGAGGACCGGATCGGCCTGACCTGCGCCGCCTGCCACACCGGCCAGATCCATTACAAAGGCATCGACATCCGTTTCGACGGCGGTCCGGCGATGACCGATTTGAGGAAGCTCGAGGTCACGACCGGCCTGTCGATCGCCTACACGCTCTACGTCCCGGGTCGCTTCACGCGCTTCGCCGACCGTGTGCTCGGCTCCTCCGCCAGCGATGCGGACCGCGATGCGCTGAAGCAGAAGCTGAGCGCGATCGGCACGTTCCTGGTCGACTGGGAGAAGACCTACGCGAAAACCATCGCCGGCAAGACGAGGCTCAATCCGAAGACAAAGCGGGAAGAGCCGCAAGAGAATACCGAGGAAGGATACGGCCGTCTCGACGCGCTCAACCGCATCGGCAATCAGGTCTTCGCCCAGGACATGACGCTCAGCGGCCTCAGCGGCTTCGAAAAGAACCTGCATGCCCAGGACGCGCCGGTCAGCTTCCCGCCGATCTGGACCGTACCCTGGCTCAAATACGCGCAATATGATGCGTCCATCGAACAACCGCTGATCCGCAACGCCGGCGAAGCGCTGGGCGTGACCGCGCTGCTCAACCTGTCCGACAACACCCCCAAGGACAGGCTGTTCAGCTCGTCGATGGACGTCAAGAATCTGAACTGGATCGAGGACCTGCTGAAGGGCTCGCCGCCCTATCCGAAGAAGCAACTCTCCGGACTGACATCGCCGAAATGGCCGTCGGACATCTTCGGCGATGCTGCCTGGAAGATCGATGACGAGCGCGTCAAACGCGGCCGCAGGCTCTATGCGGAGATCTGCGTCGAATGCCATCTCGGTCCGGTCAACGATCGCAAGTTCGACGACGAATTTCCGGCCCAGAGCATCTGGTCATCGCCCCGCTGGGAGACCATCGGCAACGACAAATTCCTGAACGAGGTCCAGAAGAGCGTCAAAGGCATGGGGACCGACCCCGCCCAGGCCGGCGTGCTGGCGACGCGGACGGTTCAGGTACCGGGCTTCCTCCAGCTCAACCCCACGCAGAACCTCAATGCCTGGTGGAACTGCAATCTGCCGGATATTTCTTCGACCGACATGCCGTACTCGCTTGGCCTGATGGTGCTCGTTGACATCGTCGCCCGCAAGGCGATGGACGATGCGAAGATCGACCCGAAGATTCAGGATGCCTGGTGGGGCAAGCGCAAGAACTGCCCGAATCCCGGTCCGCAGCCGGCCGAGAAGAACGAGCCGGGGCCCTGGTATCGCGCGCGCCCGCTCAACGGCGTCTGGGCCACAGCGCCCTACCTGCACAATGGATCGGTCCCCTCGCTGTACTGGATGCTGAGCCCCGCGGCCGAGCGGCCGAAATCGTTCTGCATGGGTGGTGGCCGCGACTACGATCCGAAACAGGTCGGCTTCGCGGTCTCCGACGGCGAGAGCTGCAAGACCGGGCAGTCGCGCTTCTCGACGCGGGCGTCTGATGGCACCGACATGTATGGCAACAGCAATGCCGGCCACTCGTTCGACGGCACGCCGGGGCCCGGCAAGGACGGCACCATCGGCCGCGTGCTCAAAGAGCAGGAGCGCTACGACCTGATCGAGTATCTGAAGACGCTGTAGCGCGCTGGTTCTTACGCGCCCGGCTCCTCATCCTGAGGAGCCCGCTGAAAGCGGGCGTCTCGAAGGATGGCCGCGGGCGAGATCCGGGCCTTCATGGTTCGAGACGCGCGTTCCGCGCTCCTCACCATGAGGGGCTTGCGACGAAGCGGGGCGAGGGAGCGCACCGTCGTCCCGCCTCACTTGAATAGCGGCGTGCCCGGCACGAAGGCGTCGAAGGCGGCCCAGAACTGGGAGCGGTAGCGATCCTGCTCCTGGAGGATCTCGTGCTTGGCCCCTGCGATCACGAGATGCGAGCCGGCGCGCAGATGGTAGGCGAACTCCTCGATCGCCGCGGTCGAGACCACGGTGTCGTTGGAGGCCGCCAGCATCAGGATCGGCTGGCGGATCTCGGAGGGGTAGTTCATGCCCTTGAAGGTGTTCATCGCGCGGAACGCGGTGTCGGCCCAGGCGACCGTCGGTGACGCCAGTCCCAGCGTCGGATCCTCCTCCAGGATCGCGGCATTGCGCGCATAGCGGACGGGATCGCTGGTCAGCGGATTGTTGATGAAGGGATTGAGCCCGGTGATGTGATCGCTGCCGCCGGGGACATAGCGGCCGCCCATGCCCATCAGGCGCATCGTCTTCAGCAGCGTCCGCGCCGGCAACGAGGTGGCGCGGCCAGGCAGGTCGATCATCGGCGCCGACAGCACCATGCGGTCGAACCAGCGCTTGCCCGCATGCGCGACCCGCAGCATCACCGTGCCGCCCATGGAGTGGGCAAGCGCGAAGAAGGGCGGCGGGCAGTCCGGCAGCACCACCTGCTGCACGAAGGTCTCGACGTCGATCTCGAAATCGGAGAAGTCGCGCACATAGCCCTTGCGCGGATCGCGCAGGCGCCGCGAGGAATGGCCCTGCCCGCGCCAGTCGATCATCGCCACCGCAAAGCCGCGATCGCGCAAATCGCGCACGGTCTCGAAATATTTCTCGATCTGCTCGCTGCGGCCGGTGAAGACGCAGACCGTGCCCTTGCGGCCCGCCGGCGGCGCCCAGCGCGCAAAGCGCAGCTCGGCGCCGTCGGGGGTCTTGATGGTGCCGCTGACGACGTTTTCGGGAACGGGGTTGGACGGTATCGAGAGCAGCGTCATGATTGGGAGGGCTGGGCGCGAAGTGCTGCAAATCAAGGGGCGGGAGCGCCGAAAAGGCGCTGTTGCCGCCCTCTTGAACGCCGTCTCACCCCACCCATATCACCTTCGTGCAGGCCGCTACCAGTGTTTCGGAACCGGAACATCAGGCTGCACACAGACTAAAGCCCGGCCCGATGGCGGGCGGGTTACCCAACAGTCGCTCAATGGAGGACTTGACCATGCGTACCTACGATCTCACCCCCTTCTATCGTTCCACCGTCGGCTTCGACCGTCTGTTCAACCTGCTCGACCAGGCCAGCTCTGACGGCAGCCCCGGCTATCCCCCCTACAACATCGAGCGCACCGGCGATAACGCCTACCGCATCACCGTCGCGGTCTCGGGCTTCGCCAAGGATGAGCTCTCCATCGTCGCGAAGGAAAACACGCTGACGATCAAGGGCGAGAAGGTCGCCAACGAGAACTCGAAATCCGAAGTGCTCTATCGCGGCATCGCCGCGCGTGCCTTCGAGCGCGCCTTCCAGCTTGCCGACTTCGTGCAGGTGAAGGACGCCTCGCTCGAGAACGGCCTGCTTCACGTCGATCTCGTCCGCGAAATTCCCGAAGCCAAGAAGCCGCGCCAGATCGCGATCAACACCAGCGCTCCGAAGGCGCAGGTGATCGAGAGCTCGGTCGCCGCCTAAGCACGGCACGCCACTTCCAGGTTTGAGAAAACGCCCCGGTGCCCCGGGGCGTTTTTTTATTTGTCCAGCTGTGCTCGTGAAACGCCGCGAGTAGCCCCGCGGCTACTCCTCCGTCGATATATTTCCTACCGACCAGCTGTCTTGTCAGTGCCGCAGAATCCAGCGGCAGTTTTCGGTTGAAATGGAAATACAGGTTGGACCTGTCATTCTACGTTACCCCGCACACTGCGTAAGTTCGCCCACGCGTCCCGCACATGCCCGACCAAGACGCTTCTCACAGGTAAGTGACTGAGCGTAACGCCGCTGCCCCGCGCTCCGTCCTTTGGACATCGAACACAAAACGAGACGGAGAACGATCATGTCACTTTGGCGCAGCCTTTTCGTCGCCGCGAGCCTGCTGGCGGCCCCCCTCAGCCTTGCTCACGCGCAGACACCGCAGGCCGTGAAGGCGAAGAACGTCGTGCTGGTGCACGGCGCCTGGGCCGACGGCTCGAGCTGGTCGGAAGTGATCCCGATCCTCCAGGCGGCAGGCCTGCATGTCACCGCCGTGCAGAATCCGCTGTCGTCGCTCGCCGACTCCGTCGAAGCCACCAAGCGTGCGCTGGCCGAGCAGGATGGACCGACCGTGCTGGTCGCGCATTCCTGGGGCGGCACGGTGATCAGTCAGGTCGGCACCGACCCGAAGGTCACCGGCCTCGTTTACGTCGCCGCACGTGCGCCCGATGCCGACGAGGATTTCGTCGCGCTGTCGAAGCAGTTTCCGACCGGCCCCGTGCGCGCCGGCATCGTCGAGCGCGACGGCTACACCAAGCTGTCGGAGGAGTCCTTCCTGAAGTATTTCGCCAATGGCGTGAAGCCGGAGCAGGCCAAGGAGCTCTACGCGGTGCAGTGGCCGACGGCGGCCTCGATCTTCGCCGGCCGCACCACGGAAGCGGCATGGCATAGCAAGCCGAGCTGGTACGCGGTGTCGAAGAACGACTACACCATCAACCCCGATCTCGAACGCTTCCTCGCCAAGCGCATGAACGCCACCACGATCGAGCTCGATGCCGGCCACCTCTCGCTGGTGTCGCATCCGAAGGAGGTGGCGAATCTGATCCTGGAGGCTGCGGGATATCCGCGGAGCTGAGGATGGTTGCGTGAATGCAAAAGGCGCCTGAGTTGCTCGGGCGCCTTTTGTTTTGCTCCAATGTCGTCCTGGCGAAAGCCAGGACCCATTACCCCAGGGAGTGGTTTAGCGAAGACTCGGAGTTCGGTACTCGCACCCGACCCACTCGATAGACCTCGCGGTATGGGTCCTGGCTTTCGCCAGGACGACACCGTTGGTGTGGTCGCGTGATCGCGTCAAATGGCGAACGCACCGAAACGCTAATCCAGCCCCTGCGCGGCCGGCATCTCCTGCGTCGGCTGGATCGTCGGAGCAGGCTTTGCCTCGCCGACAGCTGGCGCCGGGGCCTGCGGCGCGGCCTCGGCGGGCTTTGCCTGCACGGCGGCGGTCTGCTGCGGAGCTTGTGCCTGTGCAGGCTGCGCCCGGGCCTGCGGCGCCGGCTCGGCCGGCTTCACCGACGCGACCGGCGCCTCACCGCGCGGCGGGGCCGCCTTGGGCAGCGGCACGGTGCGCTTGGCAACATGCGGGATTGGAGCGGGCGGGCGCGGCGGGCCGCTGCGGATCATGGTGGGCGGCGGCAGCGCGCTTTGCGGGCCGTAAGAGCCGACCGCGCGCTCCTCATAGGGCGGCGCCATGCCGTAGGCATCGGCCGCCGGCATGAAGCGGATGATCCGGCCGTCGCGGGCATCGATCACCAGCCGGCCGTCGTCGCCGCGGCGGTCGATCACGGCGATGGTATAGACGCTGCCGCGCAGCCGCGGGATGCCGAGCGGCGAGAAGCCGTTGTCGCGCAACACCGCGTAAACCTCGGTCGACGGCAGCAATGCCGGGGCCGGGCCACGCTCTTCGTAGCCATAACCGTAACCGTAGCGCGGCGGCGGGGGCGGTGCGGCTTCCGGCGGCGCATAGGGCCCGTCGAAATCCGAGACCGCGATCATGGCCCCTCCCGCAATACCGTTCGCGGGAACTTGCGCTTGAGCCGTGCTAGCGGCCAGTGCCAGCGCGGCGGCGGCGACACATCCTGTGAAAAACTTCATGGTCGAGACGCTCCTGTCAGGCCCCGAACGGAGTGCGCTCTTTCGCTTCTTGCGGCGTGACGCGCCGTCCGAATGGCCGATCCGAAGCTTTATCGGGGATTTCGGCGTCCACAGGGCCGGATCAGGGCGCGTTTGCTTCAAAACCGGGGCTGCGCAACTTTCGGAAAGCGATTGATTGACATATCGGGAATCGGGACTTCCACGCGCTTGTGTGCTAGACAAAAATTTGGCACAGTGATGGTTAGGACAGGAAAGCTGTCTCAATTTTGCTTGCGGTTCCGGCATAGGGATTGCAACGAAAGTCGGTGCTTCCGAGCGCCAAGAAGGCAACAGGCAAAGCCGTTCTCGGGGACGAAGAACGCCTAGGCCTGAATTTAAGAAAATGCGGCTCGCAGCGGACGAGCGGTGACCCAGAGGCGGGTGCCGCGGAACGCCCAAGGTGCGCCGAAGATGGCGGTGAGACAGCTTGCCGCATGGAGAGGATTGGAACAATGAACGGGTCGCAATTCGAGCGCGCAAACATCGTGGCAGAAGAGCTGTCGGCGACGGTCGCCTCGAAAACGACCGATCCGATTCAGGAGCACAATTCGCGGCCCAAAGCCGAAGGCCTCTACGATCCGAGCCTGGAGAAAGACTCTTGCGGCGTCGGCTTCATCGCCAACATCAAGGGCAAGAAGTCGCACGAGATCGTCTCGGACGCGCTGAGCATCCTCTGCAACCTCGAGCATCGCGGCGCCGTCGGCGCCGACCCGCGCGCCGGTGACGGCGCCGGCATCCTGGTGCAGATCCCGCACGCCTTCTTCAGCCGCAAGGCCAAGGAGATCGGCTTTACGCTGCCCGCGCCCGGCGAATACGCCATCGGCGCGCTGTTCATGCCGCGCGACACCGCCTGGCGTAACGTCATCAAGAGCATCATCGCCGACCAGATCAAGGAAGAGGGCCTCACCCTGCTCGGCTGGCGCGACGTGCCGACCGACAACTCCTCGCTCGGCGTCACCGTGAAGCCGACCGAGCCCGCCTGCATGCAGGTGTTCATCGGCCGCAACGGCGTCGCCAAGACCGAGGACGAGTTCGAGCGCCGGCTCTACATCCTGCGCAAGTCGATCTCGCAGGCGATCTACCAGCGCCGCGACCGCGGCCTCGCCGGCTATTACCCGTGCTCGATGTCCTGCCGTACCGTGATCTACAAGGGCATGTTCCTCGCCGACCAGCTCGGCAAGTACTATCCCGACCTGCACGAGAAGGACTTCGAGAGCGCGCTCGCGCTGGTGCATCAACGCTTCTCGACCAACACCTTCCCGGCCTGGTCGCTGGCGCATCCCTATCGCATGATCGCGCATAACGGCGAGATCAACACGCTGCGCGGCAACGTCAACTGGATGGCGGCGCGCCAGGCCTCGGTGAGCTCCGAGCTCTACGGCAAGGACATCAACCGGCTCTGGCCCATCTCGTACGAAGGCCAGTCGGACACCGCCTGCTTCGACAACGCGCTCGAATTCCTGGTACAGGGCGGCTACTCGCTGCCGCACGCCGTCATGATGATGATTCCGGAGGCATGGGCCGGCAATCCCCTGATGGATGAGAAGCGCCGCGCCTTCTACGAATATCATGCCGCGCTGATGGAGCCGTGGGACGGCCCCGCCGCGATCGCCTTCACCGACGGCCGCCAGATCGGCGCCACGCTCGACCGCAACGGCCTCAGGCCGGCGCGCTATCTCGTGACCAAGGACGACCGCATCGTGATGGCGTCCGAGATGGGCGTGCTGACGATCCCCGAGGACCAGATCATCACTAAGTGGCGCCTGCAGCCCGGCAAGATGCTGCTGGTCGACCTCGAGCAGGGCCGCCTGATCCCCGACGACGAGATCAAGGCCGAGCTCGCCAAGAGCCATCCCTACAAGGAGTGGCTGGAGCGGACCCAGATCGTGCTGGAAGAGCTGCCGAAGGTGCCGACCACCGGCGTGCGCTCCAACCTGTCGCTGCTCGATCGCCAGCAGGCGTTCGGCTACAGCCAGGAAGACATCACCATCCTGATGACGCCGATGGCGGCCACCGGCGAGGAAGCCGCGGGCTCGATGGGCAACGACACGCCGATCTCGGCGCTGTCGGACAAGGCCAAGCCGCTGTTCACCTACTTCAAGCAGAACTTCGCGCAGGTCACCAACCCGCCGATCGACCCGATCCGCGAGGAGCTGGTGATGAGCCTCGTGTCCATCATCGGACCGCGGCCGAACCTGTTCGACCTGCAGGGCCTCGCCACCACCAAGCGCCTCGAAGTGCGCCAGCCGATCCTGACCGACGCGGACCTGGAAAAGATCCGCTCGATCTCCGACGTCGCCGAGTCGCACTTCAAGTCGCGCACGCTGGACACCACCTTCCACGCCGGCCTCGGCGCGGCCGGCATGGACCAGGTGCTCGACGAGCTCTGCGCGCGCGCTGAAAGCGCGGTGCGCGAGGGCGTCAACATCATCATCCTGTCCGACCGCATGGTCGGTACCGACCGCGTGCCGATCCCGGCACTGCTGGCCTGCGCCGCCGTGCATCATCATCTGATCCGCGTCGGACTGCGCACGTCGGTCGGTCTCGTCGTCGAATCCGGCGAGCCGCGCGAAGTGCATCACTTCGCCTGCCTCGCCGGCTACGGCGCCGAAGCGATCAATCCGTACCTCGCGTTCGAGACCATCATCGCGATGAAGGACCGCCTGCCCGGCTCGCTCGACGACTACGAGATCGTCAAGCGCTACATCAAGTCGATCGGCAAGGGCCTGCTCAAGGTGATGTCCAAGATGGGCATCTCGACCTACCAGTCCTATTGCGGCGCGCAGATCTTCGACGCGGTCGGCCTCAAGGCCGACTTCGTCTCGAAGTTCTTCGCGGGCACGCATACCCGCGTCGAGGGCGTCGGTCTTGCCGAGATCGCGGAAGAGGCCGTGCGCCGCCATGCCGACGCGTTCGGCGAGGCGCAGGTCTACAAGAGCTCGCTCGACGTCGGCGGCGAATATGCCTATCGCAGCCGCGGCGAGGACCATGCCTGGACCGCCGAGTCGGTCTCGCTGCTCCAGCACGCCGCGCGCGGCAACTCGCAGGAGCGCTACCGCGCCTTCGCGAAGATCCTCAACGAGCAGTCGGAGCGGCTTCTGACGCTGCGCGGCCTGTTCCGGATCAAGAACGCGGACGAAGAGAAGCGCAAGCCTGTAGCCCTCGACCAGGTCGAACCGGCCAAGGACATCGTCAAGCGCTTCGCCACTGGCGCGATGAGCTTCGGCTCGATCTCGCGCGAGGCGCACACCACGCTCGCGATCGCCATGAACCGGATCGGCGGCAAGTCGAACACCGGCGAAGGCGGCGAGGAAGCCGACCGCTTCAAGCCGATGCCGAACGGCGATTCCATGCGTTCGGCGATCAAGCAGGTCGCCTCGGGCCGTTTCGGCGTCACCACGGAGTATCTCGTCAACTCCGACATGATGCAGATCAAGATGGCGCAGGGCGCCAAGCCCGGCGAAGGCGGCCAGCTGCCCGGCCACAAGGTCGACGCGACCATCGCCAAGGTGCGTCACTCGACGCCGGGCGTCGGCCTGATCTCGCCGCCGCCGCACCACGACATCTACTCGATCGAGGACCTGGCGCAGCTCATCTACGACCTCAAGAACGTCAACCCGACGGGCGACGTCTCGGTCAAGCTCGTCTCCGAGATCGGCGTCGGCACGGTCGCCGCGGGCGTCGCGAAAGCACGCGCCGACCATGTCACCATCGCGGGCTTCGAGGGCGGCACCGGTGCTTCGCCGCTGACCTCGATCAAGCATGCCGGCTCGCCGTGGGAGATCGGCCTCGCCGAAACCCACCAGACACTGGTGCGCGAGCGGCTGCGCAGCCGCATCGTGGTCCAGGTCGACGGCGGCTTCCGCACCGGCCGTGACGTCGTGATCGGCGCGCTGCTCGGCGCCGACGAGTTCGGCTTCGCCACCGCGCCGCTGATCGCGGCCGGCTGCATCATGATGCGCAAGTGCCATCTCAACACCTGCCCGGTCGGCGTCGCCACCCAGGACCCCGTCCTGCGCAAGCGCTTCACCGGCCAGCCCGAGCACGTCATCAACTACTTCTTCTTCGTCGCGGAGGAAGTGCGCGAGATCATGGCTTCGCTCGGCTTCCGCACCTTCAACGAGATGGTCGGCCAGGTGCAGCTGCTCGACCAGACCCGCCTGGTCGCGCACTGGAAGGCCAAGGGCCTCGATTTCTCGAAGCTGTTCGTCAAGCAGAAGGAAGAGAAGGGCCAGAAGATCTATCACTCCGAGCGCCAGAACCATCATCTGGAGGCGGTGCTCGACCGCGCGCTGATCGAGAAGGCGACCCCCGCCCTCGACCGCGGCGCGCCGGTGAAGATCGAGGCTGCGATCAACAGCACCAACCGCTCCGCTGGTGCGATGCTGTCGGGCGCGGTCGCCAAGATCTACGGCCATGCCGGCCTGCCGCAGGACACCATCCATGTCAGCCTCAAGGGTACAGCCGGCCAGGCCTTCGGCGCGTGGCTTGCCAATGGCGTCACCTTCGAGCTCGAGGGTGAAGGCAACGACTATGTCGGCAAGGGCCTGTCGGGCGGCAAGATCATCGTCAAGCCGCCGGCGAACTCGGCTATCGTGCCCGAAGAGAGCATCATCGTCGGCAACACCGTGATGTACGGCGCGATCCAGGGCGAGTGCTACTTCCGCGGCATCGCCGGCGAACGCTTTGCCGTGCGCAACTCGGGCGCGGTCGCCGTCGTCGAGGGCGCGGGCGATCATTGCTGCGAATACATGACCGGCGGCATCGTGGTCGTGCTCGGCAAGACCGGGCGCAACTTCGCGGCCGGCATGTCGGGCGGCATCGCCTACGTACTCGACGAGACCGGCGACTTCGACAAGCTGTGCAACATGGCGATGGTCGAGCTCGAGCCGGTGCTGTCGGAAGAGCTGATCAACGCCGGCACATACAATCACTCCGGTGACCTCGAGGCGCATGGCCGGGTCGACGTGTTCAAGAATCTGCTCGCCTCCGACGTCGAGCGGCTGCACGTCCTGATCTCGCGCCACGCCAAGGCGACCGGCTCCAAGCGCGCCGCCGAGATCCTTGCCAACTGGAAGGACTGGCTGCCCAAATTCCGCAAGGTGATGCCGGTCGAGTACCGGCGCGCGCTGCGCGAAATGGCCGCCAACGCGGACGCCGAGCCGAAAATCGCGATCGGGGCGTAGGAAGAAGCCTCATGGTGAGGAGGCGCGTAGCGCCGTCTCGATCCATGAGACCACCATCCGGGCCTCCATCCTTCGAGACGCGGCGCGAAAAGCGCGCCGCTCCTCAGGATGAGGGGTGAGAGAACAAACGAATTAAGCGGCAGGGACTTCGGGTTTAATGGGCAAGATCACGGGTTTTCTGGAAATCGAACGGCACGACCGCAAGTACACCCCGGTCGCCGAGCGCGTGAAGCACTACAACGAGTTCGTCGTTCCCTTGAGCGAGAGGGAAGTGCGCGACCAGGCCGCGCGCTGCATGAACTGCGGCATTCCCTATTGCCACGGCACCGGCTCGGTTGCGCCCGGCACGCCCGGCTGCCCGGTCAACAACCAGATCCCCGACTGGAACGACCTCGTCTACCAGGGCAACTGGGAAGAGGCCTCGCGCAATCTGCACTCGACCAACAATTTCCCTGAGTTCACCGGGCGCATCTGCCCTGCGCCGTGCGAAGCGTCCTGCACGCTCAACATCGACGACAACCCCGTCACCATCAAGACCATCGAATGCGCGATCGTCGACCGCGCCTGGGACAATGGCTGGCTGAAGCCGGAAGTGGCCGCGGAGAAGACCGGCAAGAAGGTCGCCGTGATCGGATCGGGCCCGGCCGGCATGGCCTGCGCGCAGCAGCTCGCGCGCGCCGGCCACGACGTGCACGTCTACGAGAAGTACGCCAAGGCCGGCGGCCTGCTGCGCTACGGCATCCCCGACTTCAAGATGGAGAAGGGCGTCATCGACCGCCGCGTCAAGCAGATGGAAGGCGAAGGCGTCACCTTCCACTACAACAGCCATGTCGGCGCTGACGGCAATGTCGATCCGCGCGAGATGCTCAACGAATACGACGCCGTGGCGCTGACCGGCGGCGCGGAAGCCCCGCGCGACCTGCCGATCCCCGGCCGCGACCTCGCGGGGATTCACTACGCCATGGATTTCCTGCCGCAGCAGAACCGCCGCGTCTCCAGCGAGCCCTTGAACGGCGTCCAGGAGATCCTGGCCGGCGGCAAGCATGTCGTCGTCATCGGCGGCGGCGACACCGGCTCGGACTGCATCGGCACCTCGCTGCGCCAGGGCGCGCTGTCGGTGACCCAGCTCGAGATCATGCCCGCCCCGCCCGAGCGCGAGAACAAGGGTCTCACGTGGCCGAACTGGCCGCTCAAGATGCGCACCTCCTCCAGCCAGGCCGAAGGCGCGGTCCGCGAATACGCCGTGCTGACCCAGAAGTTCACGGGCGAGAACGGCCAGGTCAAAAAGCTGCACTGCGTCCACGTCGACGACAAGTTCAAGCCGATTGCCGGCACCGAGTTCGAGCTCGACGCCGAGCTCGTCCTGCTCGCCATGGGCTTCGTCCATCCCGTGCACGAGGGCCTGCTCAAGCTGCTCTCGGTCGAGCTCGACCCGCGCGGCAACGTCAAGGCCAACACGCTGGACTACCAGACCTCGCGTCCGAACGTGTTCACCGCCGGCGACATGCGGCGTGGGCAATCGCTGGTGGTCTGGGCGATCCGCGAGGGACGCCTGTGCGCAAGGTCGATCGACACGTTCCTGATGGGGAAGACGGATCTGCCGCGGTAGGCGCTCGGCTTGCTGCTAGATTTAAAGGTCATCGCCCGCGAAAGCGGGCGATTTAAAAATCGGTCGGCGATCAAACGCTTGGGACACGGTCAGAACAAACCTACACCGAGAGTAGACCTCATATCCGTTCCAGAAACTGACCGACATCCGTTGCTAACAGCTCCTCCCTCGTCATGTGGCGAGCAATCCGCCAACTATCCGCCTTGCTCCACCCGTTAGGATGCTGATCCATCCTTTCGTAAGGCGTGAGTTGTGAAAAGCTCGAACCGAAGGCGGCCTTAACGGCTCGGTCAGGGAGGTAATTTTCGAGAGCCCTAAATTCAGTCAAACAGATTTGTATGCCGTTCCCTTTGCACAGCTCCTCGAACTGGATTCTCCGATCTGCCGCAGGATTGGCAGGCGCCGGGCGCTCGCTATCGATCAATGCGAACAGTTCATTCGTGATACGCTTGAGTTCCAACAATTCCAGCTCACGTTTGCCTGTAACCATTTGATCACCACCAAGCGGGACAATCACGACCATATGCTCTTTGCCGAACAAACGAAGAAACTGCTGGACGGTCTTAACGTCGTTGACGCCTTCAACCAGGAGAACTCGGCTGCATCCCATTTCTTGGAAGCTGGAAAAGCTCAGTTCGCCCAAGAATTGACTATAGCTAGGCGTAGCTTCAAACGGACGCACAATTGGACCAGCACCACTCTTTTGCACTGAGTAGATTCTCTCAGCGACCGAACGCGCTAGGCCAACACTGTGAGTCGAGAAGACACAGCCGACCTTGGCGTATTGAGCAAGCGCTAAAAGGAAATCAATTTGAAGGGCGGGATGTAGATTAGTCTCTGGCTCATCCACCAATATTAGGGATGGCCTTGCTGTCGCAGCATTTCCAAGCGCAATTATGAATTGACTTATCCCAGCTCCAAGCTCCCCCAGCCGATAGGGCTGCTTGTCAATCGACACCAACAACGTCTTGAGCGCTTCTGAGGCATTGATTTCCAACTGATCAAATTCAAAAAGCCTACGAATCTCGTCAGTTATCCTACCTATGGCCCGAGATTGCGCCTTGTTTCCCGAAGTCTTCCACGTATTCCAGAGATCGATAAATGCCGTACCAATCAGCAGATCAAAATGTTGCGCGGAGCCTTGGTTGATAGCGTTTCGAAATGGACCATAGTACTTCGCATCCAAGAGCATACGAAGTATTTTGAGTACGTGGCTAAAGTCGAACCGCCCCGAACCACCAGCAGCGCTGTAGATGTCTCCACCAATTGGGCCGTAGCCTGAGGGCGAGGTAACTGGACTGGCCCCGCCTTCAACGGAGAATACTTGAACCTGCCACTCAAGCGGAGAGCTCCGGCTACAACTCGCGACAACCCTGCTTACGGTGTGCGTCACTCTCTCATTCGCTCGCAGGCCTATGGCTTCAATCTCTAGAGAGATGCCGCGGTCGTTGGTGTTGTTGAACACCTCTTCCGGATCGGACGTTCCCGGGTAACCTGATATTGAGAACGATCCGCCATTCGACGCGACGACAAGATTTGGATTTATGTGAAAGGGGCGCGCCAGAACATCAAACAGCGAGCGCATCTCGTAAATCAGCAGCTTTAGAGAAGACTTGCCAGCGTTGTTTGGACCTAGAAGGGCCGTCAGCCCTGTTCCAAATTCGATTGTTGCAGGATTTTGGTCGGAAAACCCCCGGTAATTCTTGACCGTGAGCCTTGTGGTTATCATCCCGCTTCTCTTTTTGCTCGCCAAAGTTGAGCAGTCAGAGATACATGTTTTTGAGAATACAAGCGAGACCGCTTCTGGCCAATTAATTCTGCAGCCTCACCCCCACCATCACCACGGTCCCCTGCGAGCTTGACCCCGCCTGGTTCGAATCCAGGATGTCGTGGCGCAGCGTGCCCTTGATCCAGATGTTGCGGTTGAGCTTGTAGATCAAATTGCCTTCGAGCGAGTAGGTTTTGTCGTTGCGGTTCTGGTTCTGGTAGTCGTACGTGCCGTAGGTGAACTTGCCGACGGCGGTGAGCCAGCGGCGGAAGTCGTGGTCGACTTCGGCGGCATAGGTGTGCACGAGCACGCCGGATGACCCGGGGACCGTGGTCTCGTTGATCTGCGTGTCGGTGAAGAACTTCACCGTGGTGAGGCCGCTCGCATTCCAGATCAGCGAGCCCGCGGTGAGGAAGCCGGAGAGCTGGCTGAGGCGCGGATCGACATAGTTGCGCGCGGAATAGCCGACCGAGATCTCGCCGGTGAGGATACGCGAGAACTCGAAGGACGAGCCGACCTTGGCATAGCCGCCGTTTGAATCGCGGAAATAGCCGTTGCGGTCGGCGGGCTGGTCGTGGACGCGGGTGTCGCCCTGGATCTCGACGAACGGCTTCAGCCCCGGCTTCAGATCGTAGGAGAAGCGGCCGACGCCGCCATACTGGTTGAAGTCGCGGTCGTTGTTGCTGAACGTCGAGCCGTCGGTGAGCTTCGAATCCGTGTAGGCGGTGCGGTCGACGGTGGCGCCGGCGGCGACCTGGAAGCGGTTGAAGGTCTGGTCGAAGCCGAGCGTCGTGCCGTAGGTGGCGTAGACCGGATACTTCTGCAGGCCGGCCTGCACGTTGGGGCTGCCGGGATTGTCGGTGGCGAGCCGCAGACGGAGCTGCGAGGTCAGCTTGAGATCGCGGCTGACGTCGACGCGGCCGTCGACATGGCCGGTGAAGTCCGGGCGGTTGATCTCGACCGGCGAGGGCGAGGCGAAGCCGTCGATCGTCGCCGGCATGTTGTTGGTGTAGCCCGAGAACGAGCCGCGCAAATCCGCGACCAGCGCGTGACGCTCCCAGTCGGACACCACGAGGAGATCGGGCGCGACGACATAGGCCGGCGATCCCACCGGCTTGTTCAGGCGCGCCGGGTTGGTGTCGTAGCCGGCGGAGAGTTCGAGCCCGCCCTTGATCAGGAAGCTGCCGGCGTAATCGCCGACCGCGCCGAACGCGTCGTCATCGGCCTTGAGGCGGCGACGCAGCGGCTGGCCGGGCACGTTGCCGGCCATCGCCGGGGGTACCGGTGTCTTGTGCGCATTCTCGGACGGCGGCGGCGCGATGCGCGGCGGACCCAGCGTCCTGACCGGCGTTGCCGGCGGCGGCGACGAGCCGGGGCCGAGCGGGCGCTTCGGCTTGGCCTGACCGGGATAGAGCTTTGGCTGCTGCCGCTTGCGGTTGAGCGAGTCGTAGCCGGAGCCGCTGGCGCCGTTGGCGGCCGGCAAGCCGTAGGTCGGGACCTGGCCGACACGGGAGGTCGCCGGTGCCTGCTGGCTCCTGCGCGGATCGGCATTGGGATCAGGCAGCGTCGGCAGCGCATCCGAGGGCGCCTGCGGCATGGCCGCCGTGCGGCGTGTCGGCAGCGTGTCGGGCGAGGCAAAGCCGCCGCGGTTGGGATTGAACAGGTCGGGCGTAAGGCTCTGGGCGGCCGCCGGGGCGCTGCCGAGGACCGTCAGCGCCAGGCACGGCAAAGCGGCGCGCAGGAAATACGCGCGTTTGCTCCGGCCCATGCCTGGAGACGACCCCACGATGGAATAACTCCAACGAAATCAAACACTTTCAAGACGGCCTCCAACCGGCTGGCGGGAACCCATCGTTAATGGAGTTAAAACAATTATGGTTAATGACCGGTTGAGGGCATAAGGGCTCTCGTCGCCTCCAAAGCGGCGGCATGCTAAGCAGGCACCAACGGGCGAACGCCCCTCCTCCCTGGACCTGAGCATGCCGAGTTCGAAACCGCTGATGACCCAATCATCCGGCTCCATCCCCGATAGCATCGAATCCGCGCTCCGCACGCTGGAGACGGAGAGCGGCGGCATCAACGCCCTCGCCGCGGCGCTGCGCGGCCCGCTCGGCGCGACCTTCGCCAGGGCGGTCGACCTGATCCGCAACGCCAAGGGCCGCGTCATTGTCACCGGGCTCGGCAAATCCGGCCACATGGCGCGCAAGATCGCGGCGACGCTGGCCTCGACCGGTACGCCCGCCTTCTTCGTCCACACCGCGGAAGCCGCCCATGGCGACCTCGGCATGATCACCACCGACGACGTCATCATGGCGCTGTCCTGGTCCGGCGAGCAGCCGGAGATGAAGACGCTGGTGAACTATTCGGCGCGCTTTGCGATCCCCATGATCGCGGTGACCTCGAACGCTTCGTCCTCCCTCGGACAAGCCGCCGACATCGTGATCGAGCTGCCCAAGGCGCGCGAAGCCTGCCCGCACAATCTGGCGCCGACCACCTCGACCATGATGCAGGTCGCGATCGGCGATGCCATCGCGATCGCGCTGCTCGAAGGCCGCGGCTTCACCGCGCTGGAGTTCGCGCATTTCCACCCCGGCGGCAAGCTCGGCGCGATGCTGAAATTCGTCCGCGACTACATGCGCACCGGTGCCGAGATCCCGCTCAAGCCTGAAGGCACCAAGATGTCGGACGCCGTGGTCGAGATGTCCGCCAAGGGGCTCGGCTGCGTCTGCATCGTCAACGATGCGGGTGAAGCCGTCGGCATCATCACCGACGGCGATTTGCGCCGCCACATGCGGCCCGATCTTTTGACCGCGACGGTCGATGAGATCATGACCAGGCAGCCGAAGTCCGTGCCGCCCTCGATGCTGGCGAGCGAGATGATCGAGGTGCTGAACACGCGGAAGATCACGACCCTGCTCGTGACCGAGGCGAACAGGGTGGTGGGCATCGTGCACCTGCACGATCTGCTGCGCGCGGGCGTGGCGTAAGGCGCGCGCTACTCTCTCCACCGTCATTGCGAGCGCAGCGAAGCAATCCAGAAGACCCTCACCCTGAGGAGCGCGCCCCTTCGCGCGCGTCTCGAAGGGCGAGGCCACCAGCCGGGCCTTCATCCTTCGAGACGCGCGAAGACGCGCTCCTCAGGATGAGGAATTGAACGCTAGACCGGAAACCGCGCCGCCGTCTCCTCCAGCGGCATCCGCAGCCCGTTCGCCAGATACGACACCGTGCGATAGAAGCCGCACAGGAGCATAATCTCCAGGATCTGCGGCTCGTCGTAATGCGCGGAGAGCGCGGCGAATTCCTCGTCGCTCAACGTCGCGCGGTGATGCAGCGCGTCGACGGCGGCGATCAGCGCCTGCTCGGCCGGCGACCAGCAGGCGGACGTCGCATCGCCCAGGATTGTGGCGCGGACCTCGTCCTCGGTGAGCTTCGCCGGTCCGGCAAAGACAGCGACATGCACGCCCCATTCATATTCGCATGTGTTGAGCGCGCAGGTGCGATCGATGACGATCTCGCGGTCGCGCAGCGACAGCGGCCCGGGATCGAGCAGTCCGCCGGCGCGGAACTTGTCCCAGGCGCGGGGGTGGCCCGCCATCACCCGGAACAGCAGCAGCGGCGACGCGCCACGCATGATGCGGTCGAACTGCGCCTGGATCTCCGGGGGATAAGGCGGCGTGAGCGGCGCGATGCGCGGCGAAGCCTCGGACATGGCGGAAGACATGGGCGGTCTCCGTTGCTACAATTATCATAGCAGTACGCTACACTATTTGTAGCAATACGCAAGGGACCGACGATGGCGAAACAGGCCGACTCAAAGACACGCAGCGTCCGCGGCTCGCGCACGGGCCGGCCGATCATGGTGCTGCTCGACCTGCTCGGACGGCGCTGGACCTTGCGGATATTATGGGAGTTGCGCGAAGAGCCCCTCACCTCGCGCGCCCTGCGCACCGCTTGCGACGAGGCTTCGCCCACGGTGCTGCAAGCGCGGCTGACGGAGCTGCGCGAGGCGGGATTCGTGGAGCTCGGCGACGGTGGAGGCTACGGGCTGACGGCGCTGGGGCGCGAATTGTGCGAGACGTTCATGCCGCTACACCGGTTTGCGGAGAGGTGGAAGTCTTCTCCCTCGCCCCGCTTGCGGGGAGAGGGTCGGGGTGAGGGGGAGTCTCCGCGCAAACGGTGAAAGATGGACTCGCGGAGAGTCCCCCTCACCCGGATTGCATCTGCGATGCAATCCGGCCTCTCCCCGCAAGCGGGGAGAGGCGAAGAATCCTACGCCGCCGCGACCGTCAGGTTGGCACCGTCGACCTGCACCACCCTCACCCGCGTCCCCGCCGGCGTATCGGGGCCGGCGACGCGCCAGACCGTGTCGCCGATGCGCACCGTGCCGCTGCCGTCGATGATCGGTTTCTCCAGCGTGAACTCGCGGCCCAAGAGCGCCTCGGTGCGCTTGTTGAGGAACGGGCTTGCGCTTTCGTCGGGCTTCGGCCGGGCTAGCCGGCGCCAGACCGGGACGGCTGCTGCCGCGAACACTGCGAACATCACAAGCTGGATCTGCCAGGACAGATGGATGGCGAACGAGAGCAGGCCCACCAGCAAAGCAGCGAGCCCAAGCCAGAACAGGAACACGCCCGGCGCGATCGTCTCCAGCGCCATCAGGATGAAGCCGAAGATCAGCCAATTCCAGGTGCCGAGCGATACGAACATGTCGGTCATGACACGACCTCTGAATATTGGCGCATGCCCTTGTCGCAAGGCATGCGCCGGTGACTTTATCCCTGCCGCGGCGGTACCGTCGGGGGCGTGCCGCCGGTCGGCGGCACCGATCCGGTGCGGCGCGCGGCGGCAGCCGCAGACGCTGCGCTTTCGCCGAACGTTGCCTTCGCGATCTCGCCGATGCCGGCGAGCGAGCCGAGCATGCTCGTGGCCTCCATCGGCAGCATGATGATCTTCTGGTTCGGCGCCTCCGCGAACTGGCCGAATGCCTTGATATATTTGTCGGCGATGAAATAGTTCAACGCGGCGACGTCGCCCTTGGAAATGGCTTCCGACACCGCCTGCGTCGCCTTGGCTTCGGCCTCGGCCAGACGCTCGCGCGCCTCGGCATCGCGGAAGGCGGCCTCGCGGCGGCCTTCGGCCTGGAGGATCTGGCCCTGCTTGGCGCCCTCGGCGCGCAGGATTTCGGACTGGCGCTGGCCCTCGGCGGCGAGAATGTCGGCGCGCTTGACACGCTCGGCCTTCATCTGCCGGCCCATGGCCTCGACGAGGTCGGCCGGCGGCACGATGTCCTTGATCTCGATACGGTTGACCTTGACGCCCCAGGGCGAGACCGCGGCATCGACCACGCGCAAGAGACGCTCGTTGATCTCGTCACGGTGCGACAGCACCTGGTCGAGATCCATCGAGCCCATCACCGAGCGGATGTTGGTCATGGTCAGGACCGTGATGGCCTGGTTGAGGTTGGCGACCTCGTAGCTCGCCTTCGCGGCATCGAACACCTGGAAGAAGGCGACGCCGTCCACCGTCACCGTGGCGTTGTCCTTGGTGATGACCTCCTGCTCGGGAATGTCGATCACCTGCTCCATCATGTTGATCTTGCGCCCGACGCGATCGAAATAGGGCACGATCAGGTTGAGCCCGGGGCTCAGCGTCTGGGTGTATTTGCCGAACCGCTCGATGGTCCAGTCATAGCCCTGCGGCACCGTCTTCACGCCGGAAATCAGCGTGACGATGACGAGCAAGACCAGAACAATCGCGAAAATGTCGAAACCGCTCATAGCTCCTCCAAGGTGGAAAGAAGCCGGGAAGGGCCCTTTCCGGCGCTGTCATTGGTCGGGATCACGACCCTACCGGTTCAGCGGTCGCAATTCACGTCGGTATCGGCGCAATTCCACACAAGACGTTGGGGGGAGAGAACGATCGCGATATGTATTTGCAGGCGGCTCTTGAAAGCGCGCGGACGCAAACCTAGCGGCGGAAATTAACGAATTCGGCCCCAGGCGTCCGCCACGGACGGCGTCACTCGATGACCTCATTCGCGATTGCGAGCAGGCCCGGGGAAAGCGTGACGCCGAGCGCCCTCGCCGCCTTGAGGTTGACCGCCAGCTCGAACTTGGTGGGGTTCTGGACCGGCAGGTCGGCCGCCTGCGCGCCCTTGAGGATGCGATCGATGTAGCCCGCCGCGCGCCGGAGCTGCTCGGCGCTGTCGGTGCTGTAGGACATCAGCCCGCCCTCCTCGACGAAGGTGCGGCTCCAGAACACCGCCGGCACATGGGCTTCATTGATCGCTGCCAGCAGATGCACGCGGTTGGCCATGGTGAAGAAGTCCGGCAGGATCAGCAGGCCACCGTCCTGCCGCGAGGCCAGCGCCGCGATCGAAGCGGCGTCATTCACCGGCGCGGGTTCGACCGTCACGTGAAGCGCCCGTCCGGCGTCCTCGATCGTGCGCAGCATCAGGGGCGCGAACGGCGCGGTGGCGGGATTGTAGACGACGAAGACGCGGGACACTTTTGGCGTGACCTGCGTCAGCATCTCCAGCCATTTGCCGGCCAGCGGGCCGTCATAATCGGTGAAGCCGGTGATGTTGCCGCCAGGATGCGCGAGGTTCTGGACAAAGCCCTGGCTGACGGGATCGGTGACCACGGCGAACACGATCGGGATCGTCGTGGTGCGCCGGCGCAGCTCTTCGACCGAGGGCGTGCCGACCGCGAGCAGGATGTCCGGCTTCAGCGCGACCAGCTCGTCGGCGAGCCGTGCGATTCGTGTCCGGTCGCCCGCCCCGCTGCGCCAATAGATTCTGAGATTGTCACGCTCCTTCCAGCCGTGGGCCGCAAGCGCCTCGACCAGAACGGCGCTGCGCGTCTGCCCGATCGCATCGTCGGCGGCCGTGACCGAGAGCACGCCGAGCCGCCGCGCGGCATCCGGCTGCTGGGCCTGCACTGATGACGGCATTGCCGCGATCATCCCAAGAAGCGCCAGAAGCTCGCGGCGGTTCATGGGAGACACCATCAGATCCAGCCCTGAAGCTCGCGCAGCACCAGCGAGCGGATCACATCCATGCCCTGTTCGCTGTCGTTCAGGCACGGGATCGCGGAAAACTGCTCGCCGCCATTGTGCCTGAAGATCTCGGCGTTCTCCTGCGCGATCTCCTCCAGCGTCTCCAGGCAATCGGCGGAAAAGCCCGGCGTCACCACCGCAATGCGGCGCACGCCCTCTTTCGCCAGCCGCTCCATGGTCTTGTCGGTATAGGGCTGGAGCCACTCGTCATTGCCGAAGCGGGACTGGAAGGTCAGCAGGAGCTTTGTCTCGTCCATGCCGAGCCGGCGGCGCAGCGCCTCGGTCGTGGCGATGCAGTGGCTCTGATAGGGATCGCCCTTGTCGACATAGGATTTCGGCATGCCGTGGAACGAGGCGACGATCAGCTCGGGCTTGAACGGGAGCGTTGCCAGATGCGTTTCGATCGAGGTCGCGAGCGCCTCGATATAGGCTTCGTCCTCATAATAAGGCGGCGTCACCCGCAGCGTCGGCTGGTTGCGCAGCTGCGCGAGCACGCGGAACACTTCGTCGCAGACGGTGGCCGAGGTCGAGGCGGAATATTGCGGATAGAGCGGGACGGCGAGGATGCGCTCGCAACCCTCAGCGATCAGCGCGTCGATGCCCGACTTGATCGATGGGTTGCCGTAGCGCATCGCCCAGTCCACGACGACGTTGCGGCGATCCGACAGCACGGCCGCGAGCTTGTCGGCTTGCGAGCGCGTGATGGTCTTCAACGGCGACTCGTTCTTCTCATTGTTCCAGATCTTGCGGTAGTCGAGCGCCTTGGTGCGGGGACGGCTGCGCAGGATGATCCCGTTCAGCACCAGCTTCCAGATCAGGCCCTGGTCCTCGATCACGCGGGCATCCGAGAGGAACTCCTTCAGGTAGACCCGGACGCCGGGCGCGTCGGCCGTATCCGGCGTGCCGAGATTGACCAGGAGCACGCCGACGCGCGGCAGGGCGGACCGGGTGGCCGGTTTCGCAGTCTCGAGGGGGACGACGCTGTTCATGGCTGGTTGGGTCGCGCGTTGGTCCGAACTTGTCAAGATGAGGGCGGTTTCGCTAGGGTCGCACCCAAGCGGGGGGAGGGACGATGACGCTCGCGGAATGGTGCGTATTCGGAGCGCTGCTGCTTTACCTGTCCACGATCGCCTCGATCAAATGGATCAGGTTTCGCAGCTTCGACAATTCCCGGCCGCGCGATCCCGCCTTCTACGAGGATGCCATCGCGCAGCGCGCCCTGGGCGCCCACCAGAACGGCATCGAGACCTTCCCGTTCTTCGCCTTCGCGGTGCTGCTCGCCGAATTCAGGGACTCGCCGCAGCGGCTGATCGACGAGCTCGCCGCGCTGTTCCTGATCGTGCGGATCGCCTATGTGCTGACCTATCTCGGCAACCGCCCGACGCTGCGCTCGATCCTCTGGAGCATCGGCTTTGCGATCAATCTCGGGATCTTCTTCATGCCGATGCTGAAGCGGTTCTTGCCGGTGTGAGACGGCTTCACGCCGGTAGAATGCGCTCCCGCGTGGCGATGAGGTCGCGGATCCATGCCGGGATCGGCACCGGCCGATGGGTCTCCTGGTTGGTGTAGACCCACACGATCTCGCCGGTCACCAGCGCATCAGCGCCGCCTTTCCGGAAAATGGCAAGCTCGAAGACGAGGCTCGAATTGCCGATCCGCGCCACGCGTGCACCGACGTCGAGCTCCCAGTCGAACCTAACAGGCGCCTTGTACTCGATCAGCGACTTCACGACATGGAAATCGATGCCGGTCGCCTTGGCGTCCGCATACTGGTCGTAGCCCAGTGCGCGGAAATATTCGGTGATGGTGGTGTCGAAATAGGTCAGGTAATGCGCGTTGAAGACGACGCCCTGCCCGTCGATCTCGGAATAGCGCACCCGGAACGGGTGAAAGAACCAGAATTGTTCACGCGACATGGCATCCCCCGAGACGTTCTTGTTGGTTTGACCGACTGAATATCCGACCGGAGGGAGTTCGCAAAGCCAGAGCCGTAGCCCGGATGGAGCGAAGCGTAATC
Source organism: Bradyrhizobium liaoningense (assembly GCF_018130825.1). Lineage (GTDB taxonomy): Bacteria > Pseudomonadota > Alphaproteobacteria > Rhizobiales > Xanthobacteraceae > Bradyrhizobium > Bradyrhizobium liaoningense_B. The sequence goes on from NZ_JAFCJS010000004.1 coordinate 415,825, forward strand.
CGGGGAGACTATCCGCGCTGATGCTGTCCCGGATTGCGCTTCGCTCCATCCGGGCTACGAGACTATCGCCTCAAAAACACGTGGTCCGTTCGGCCGCGATGTAGCCGAACAGGAGGCCGACGCCGAACAGCAGCACGAGGGCGGCGGCGCCGAATTCGATGCCGCGCATGAACAGCGCGCCGCCGCCATCGCGGCCGGCGCTGAGGCGTGCGGCGACGTCCTTGGCGGAGACGGCGATAACGGCGATGGCCGCGACCGTGATCGCGGTGCCGAGCCCCATCAGAAAGGTCGCGGCGATGCCGGCCCAGAACAGGCCCTGGGCCAGCGCGAACACCAGCACCAGGATCGCACCCGAGCAGGGACGGATGCCGACGGTGAGGATCGCGGCAAAGCCGCGCCGCCAGCCGCCGGGCCCGGCAAGCTCGCTCGGCGTGGGCCCGTGGGAATGGCCGCAATGCTCGTCATGGACGTGGTCGTGGGCGTGGTGGCTATGGTCGTGCGCATGGGCATGAGCATGATCGTGGTGATGATGATCGTGCTCATGATGATCATGCGCATCGTGATGATGATGATGGCCGTGATCGTGGTGATGCGGCACGCCCGCCATTGCCGGCACCGGCTGGGCCGCCTGCAGCGCGCGGAGGAAGGTGCGTCCCTTGACCCAGACGAGCCGCAGGCCGAACAGCGCGATCAGGGCGTAGCTCGCGATCTCGATCACCCCTTCCGCCTTGCACATGGTCTTGGCGGTCGCGTTCAGGATCCAGGCCGAGATGCCGACAATGAGGATCGCCACCACCGACTGCATCAGCGCCGAGGCAAAGGACAGCGCGATGCCGCGCCGCGCGGTCTCGCGGTTGGCGACGAGATAGGAGGCGATCACCGCCTTGCCGTGGCCGGGACCTGCGGCATGGAAGATGCCATAGGCGAACGAGATGAACAGCAGCGTCCACACCGCCGAGCCGTCGGACTTGGCGGCGCGGATGGTCGACGACATCTGCCGATAGAATTCCGACTGCTTGGCCAGCAGCCAGCCGATGAGGCCGCCGGCCTCGGGCTCGGCCGCCTGCGTGGGTCGCGGTGCGCCGAACGGATTCTGCGCGAGGAGATCGTGGAGCGCGGCATCGGCCGCGATCACGACCAGCAGAACGGCCATGCAGGCGAGAAGCCCGCGGGTGAGCGGGGAAAGATGCTGCTTCAAGGGCAATCCACCGTGATCTTGTTGGCGAACATCATGCCGAAATTGCTGTTCTCGCCGTTCAGGAAGGTCTGCTCGTTGAGCTTCCGGGCGGTGGCCGAGCCGTCGCTGGGACGGTCCAGCTTCATCTGGCAGCCCGCGGGCGCGCCGACCAGCTTGACCGGGTTGTCCTTGGCCATCTGGAAGTCGATGAAGAAGGAGCGGTCGAACACTTCGAGCACCAGCTGCCTCGGCTTGACCGGGTTCTTCAGCGGCAGCGTGAAGTGCAGGGTCAGCACCGTGTCCTTGTAGTCGAGGAAATAGTCGACCGGCTCATTGAAGCGCTCCTTCTTGCCGTCGGCCTTGGCGAAAGTGAAATAGGCATATTCCTTCAGCGACTCGACATTGGTCTGCGCCAGCGGCCCGAGCTCCTCGCGCGTAAAGGCGCCCTTGGTCTTGCTCTCGAGCCCCTGCACTGCATAGGCCGAGAACATGTCGTCGAAGGTCCAGGCGTGGCGCACGCCGGTGATGCTGCCGTCCGCCGCATAGAGCAGCTCGCTGGTTGCGGTGATCCAGACATGCGGATGCGCGCTCGCCGCGCCCGCCGCGAGCGTGAGGCCGACGGCGAGCAGCCATCCGAACAGGCGACGCATGCGCATCAGGCCGCCTTGGCGTCGTCGAGCAGGCCGCGGCGGCGGAGCAGCGCGTCGGGCTCCGGCGGACGGCCGCGGAAGGCTTCGTAGGCGGCTTCCGGATCGACCGATCCGCCGCTCGAATAGATGTCGTCGTGCAGGCGCTTGGCCACGGTGGGATCGAAGATGTTGCCGGCCTCCTCGAACGCGCCGAAGGCGTCGGCGTCCATCACCTCGGACCACATGTAGCTGTAATAGCCCGCGGCATAGTGATCGCCGGTAAAGATGTGACCGAACTGCGTGGGCCGGTGACGCAGCGCGATCTCCTCGGGCATGCCGATCTTCTCCAGCTCCGTCTTCTCGAAGGCACGGACATCCTGCGCGGCGGCCGCCGGCTGGGTGTGGAACTCGAGATCGACCAGCGCCGAGGAGACGAACTCGACCGTGGCAAAGCCCTGGTTGAACTTTCGCGCGGCCAGGAAGCGCTGCAGCAGGTCGTCGGGCAGCGGCTCGCCGGTCTGGTGGTGGCGGGCGAACTGCTGCAGCACCTCGGGCCGCTCCTGCCAGTGCTCGTAGAGCTGGGACGGCAGCTCGACGAAGTCGGTGAACACCGACGTGCCCGACAGCGAGGGATAGGTCACGTTGGAGAGCATGCCGTGCAGGCCGTGGCCGAACTCGTGGAACAGGGTGCGGGCGTCGTCGGGCGACAGCAGCGCGGGCTCGCCGTCAGCCCCCTTGGCGAAATTGCAGATGTTGAGGACCAGCGGGGCGACGTCGCCGTCGAGCTTCTGCTGGTCGCGCAGCGAGGTCATCCAGGCACCCGAGCGCTTCGACGGCCGGGCGAAGTAGTCGCCATAGAACAGCGCCTTGTGCCTGCCGTCCGGCCCCTTCACCTCCCAGACCCGGACGTCGGGGTGCCAGACCGGGACGTCCTTGCGCTCCTCGAAGGTGACGCCGAACAGGCGCGTGGCGCAGTCGAAGGCGGCGGCGATCATGTGGTCGAGGCCGAGATACGGCTTGATCGCGGAATCGTCGAAATTGGCGCGCTGCAGGCGCAGCTTCTCGGCGTAGTAGCGCCAGTCCCAGGGGGCGAGACTGAAATTACCGCCCTCTTCCGTGATCAGCGCCTGCATCTCGTCGCGGTCGGCGAGCGCGCGGGCGCGGGCCGGCTTCCAGACCCGCTCCAACAGGCTCCGCACCGCCTCCGGCGTCTTGGCCATGGAATCCTCGAGCCGGTAGGCGGCGTAGGTCGGGTAGCCCAGGAGGTTGGCGCTCTCCTCGCGCAGCTTCAGGATCTCGACGATGGTCGCGTTGTTGTCGTTGGCATTGCCGTTGTCGCCGCGGGCGATGAAGGCCTTGTAGACCTTCTCGCGCAGGTCGCGCCGTGCCGAGCTCTTCAGGAACGTCTCGACCGAGGAGCGCGACAGCGTGACGATGGCCTTGCCGGCCATGCCGCGCTCTTCCGCCGCAGCCTTGGCGGCGGCGACAAAGCTCTCCGGCAGGCCCTGGCGATCGGCTTCCCCGAGCTCCATGAACCAGTCCTGCTCGTCGCCGAGCAGATGATGGCTGAAGCCGGTGCCGAGCTGGGCCAGCCTCTCATTGATCTCGGCCATCCGCACCTTGGCTTCTTCCGAGAGACCGGCGCCGGCGCGATGGAAACGGGTGTAGGTGCGCTCCAGCAGGCGGAGCTGCTCGGGCGACAGACCGAGCGAGGTGCGGTTCTCGTGCAGATGGGCGATGCGACCAAACAGCACGGCGTTCATCATGATCGGATTCCAGTGCCGCGCCATCCGCAAGGAGACCTCCTTGTCGATCTCCAGGATGGCCGGGTTGGAATGCGCCGAGACGAGGTCATAGAACACCGCCGCGACCTTGCTCAGCAGCTTGCCGGAGCGCTCCAGCGCCGTGATGGTGTTGGCGAAGTCGGGCGCCGCGGGATCGTTGGTGATCGCCGCGATCTCGGCGGAATGATCCGCGAAAGCCTGCTCGAAGGCCGGGAGGAAGTGCTCCGGCCTGATCTCGTCGAAGGGCGGGGTCGCAAACGGCGTCACCCAGGCCTTCAGCAGCGGATTGATCCCGGAGTCCGTAGTCTGGCGGGTTTCTGACATCGCAAGTCCCGATCTTTGTGGCTCAATTGTTGCGGCCAGCTATAGCACGCCATGGGGCTTTTTTGGGCCATTTGGCCTTGCTCCCGGCCGCCTTTTCGGGGAGATTGCGGCCCTCGAAGACAGGACCCCTGAGCCTCATGAACGCGCCTTCCTCCTCGTCCCGCCAGATCGTCTGGCCCAGCGTCATCACCGTCATCAGCGCCGCCATCCTGATCGGCGCGGAGGTGTTCGGCGCGGCCTTTGCCGGCGGCTGGGCGCTCGCGATCCTGTTCGGGCTCGGCGATCAAGGCGCCCACATCCTGCAGGCCGTGCTGTTCGCACTCGGCGTGCTCGTGATGACCGCCTTCATCCGCGCCGCTCAACGCGTCGAGCCTTTCACGAAGCGCGGCTGACGCTTCACGCGCGTGAGCATCACGCGCAGCGCAGCGAAAACTTAACGCTCGTTCATCTTCAGCGTCGCTCGCGCAACAGCGCGCAAGCAGACGTTAGGCAATTCTGTTCTCAGCCTAAAAAAATTCTTGCGAAGCAGAGTCAAAACGCTTATGTGCGGACTTGCCCAATTTCGCACGTGCCTGTGGTCGTGTGTCAGTCGGTAGGTATCCGGACAAGAGGCCGGACAGCCGCCAAGGGGTGAAGAAGCCGAGGGGCTCTTCGGAAGTGCGGAAGTCGAGGACTGAAAAGTCGAGCGACCGAAGCAAACCCGGAGCGTCCAGCATCTCTCTCAAAGAGATGCCATGTCGAAGGTGACTTCGCTCTTTGCAACCGTGACTGGCAGCCGGAGGCGAACCGGCGCACCCCGCTCTCAACGGGGGACGCGACTTAAAGCAACGACGGATCGGGCTTTTTTGGTCTCTACCGGCAGTCCAACGCCGGCGCGGGCTACTGAAAAGGCTTGTCCTTCATTGCCAGGTGTGCGGGCGGGAATCTCTCCCAACCAATCCACGGCAGCACAGTCTGGTTTGAGTTTTTTGGCTTCAACGCGCCTCCATCGCGCGATGTGGCCGAAGCACTCTCATCAGGCGTCACGTTGATACGGCTCCCGTCGCTGGGACCGTTGGAGAGTGCCATGACCGAACGTATCCAGGAATTCCTGCGCAACCGCCGCAACGAAGGCCTCGACACCGAGCCGTGCCTCGTCGTCGACCTCGAGGTCGTGCGCGACAATTACCAGAGCTTCGCCAAGGCGCTGCCCGACAGCCGCGTGTTCTATGCCGTCAAGGCGAACCCGGCGCCGGAAGTGCTGGCGCTGCTGGCGTCCATGGGCTCCTGCTTCGACACCGCGACCGTCGCCGAGATCGAGATGGCGCTGGCTGCCGGTGCGACGCCGGACCGCATCTCGTTCGGCAACACGATCAAGAAGGAGCGCGACATCGCGCGCGCCTTCGCGCTCGGCATCCGCCTGTTCGCGGTCGACTGCGCCGCCGAGGTCGAGAAGGTCGCCCGCGCCGCCCCCGGCGCGAAGGTGTTCTGCCGCATCCTCTATGACTGCGCCGGCGCCGAGTGGCCGCTGTCGCGCAAGTTCGGCTGCGACCCGGAGATGGCGGTCGAGGTGCTCGACCTCGCCAAGCGCCTCCGGCTGGAGCCGTGCGGCATCTCCTTCCATGTCGGCTCGCAGCAGCGCAAGGTGAAGGCGTGGGACCGTGCGCTGGCGATGGCCTCGCAGGTGTTCCGCGACTGCGCCGAGCGCGGCATCAACCTCTCCATGGTCAACATGGGCGGCGGCTTCCCGACCAAGTACCTGAAGGACGTCCCGCCGGTCGTGACCTACGGCCGTTCGATCTTCCGCGCGCTGCGCAAGCACTTCGGCAACCAGATTCCGGAGACCATCATCGAGCCGGGCCGCGGCATGGTGGGCAACGCCGGCGTCATCGAATCCGAGGTCGTGCTCATCTCGAAGAAGAGCGACGAGGACGAGGTGCGCTGGGTGTATCTCGACATCGGCAAGTTCGGCGGTCTCGCCGAGACCATGGACGAGTCGATCCGTTACGCCATCCGCACCCGTCACGACGGCGCGGACATGACGCCGTGCGTGCTCGCGGGTCCGACCTGCGACAGCGCCGACGTGCTGTACGAGAAGAACCCGTATCCGCTCCCCGTCACGCTCGAGATCGGCGACAAGGTGCTGATCGAGGGCACCGGGGCCTATACGTCGACCTACTCGTCGGTGGCGTTCAACGGCATCCCGCCGCTGAAGACCTACCACATCTAAGCAGCCTCTCTTTTTCAGAGGCCTGACGAACCCGGGAGCCGGCTTGCCGGCTCCTCCCTGACATCTCTGATCTCTGACGACGCCTTGGACAGGCGTGCTTTTCGCACGCCGGTTCAAGCGGGGACTGACGCGCCATGACTGCTTTTCGGAAGCCACAAGTCGCCCTCACTTCGAAAGCCGCTCCGTTCGCGATCCGTGCGGAACGTGCTGTCGACGTCGCCGCCCGTGAAGCGCTGCTGGATGCCTGCTTTGGCGAGAACCGCCATGATCGCACCTGCCAGCGCCTGCGCGACGGACGCGCACCTGCTGCAGGCCTTGCCCTGTCGGCTGTGCGCGAGGGGACACTCGTGGGAACCGTGCGGCTGTGGCACGTCAGCGCCGGAGGCAGGCCCGCTCTGGTCCTCGGACCGCTGGCGGTGGACCCTGCCTGCCGCGAGCTCGGGATTGGCGCCGCGCTGATGCAACAAGCGCTGGCCGCCGCCCGGGCGCGCGGGCATGAAGCCGTGATCCTGCTCGGCGATGCCCCCTATTACGCCCGCTTCGGCTTCTCGGCGGCGAAGACCGGCGAGCTGTCTCTGCCCGGCCCGTTCGAGCGCGACCGCCTGCTGGCGATCGAGTTCGCCGAAGGTGCACTCGATGGCGCCGAGGGGATGATCGTCCCGACCGGCGCGGCCCTGTCCAAACGGAGGTCGGTTCGTCCCCTCCAGGCGCACGCGGCCTAACGGATCGCTCTCATAGCGAAGACCGAAGCCGCATCGAGCGGCAACGCCCGGCCGCCTGTGCCATGCCCGTTCCTTTGGGGTTGCGCAGGCGCCGGAAACGCCCTTTAACCCCGCGAAACACCCCTTCAGTCGAGGCCCATGACCATGTCCCGTCGCCTGATCTCCACCGGCTCCCCGTTCGAGAAGACCGCCGGCTACAGCCGCGCCGTGGTCGATGGCGAGTTCGCCTTCGTCGCGGGAACCACCGGCTATGACTACACCACGATGACGATGCCGGCCGATGTCACGAGCCAGTCACGCAACTGCTTCAAGACCATCGAAGCCGCCCTGAAGGAGGGTGGATTCGAGATGGCCGATATCGTCCGTGCGACCTACTACGTCACCGACGCCAGCTACATCGATGCCCACTTCGCCGTGTGCGGCGAGGTTCTCGGCGACATCAGGCCGGCTGCGACGTTGCTTGTCGTATCCGCTCTCGCCAAGCCCGAGATGAAGGTCGAGATCGAAGTCACCGCCAAGCGCCGCAGCGTCTAACAAGCGCCCCGCAGCGCCTGAGCCAACCCACCCTTTGTCCGCCAGCACGTTCCGGAGAAACGATCCCATGAGCCCTCCCTCGCAGATCTACGCGAAGATCACCGGTCCCATCGTCATGGTCGGCTTCGGCTCCATCGGCAAAGGCACGCTGCCGCTGATCGAGCGGCATCTCGACTACGACAAGTCGCGCATCACCGTGCTCGATCCCAAGGACGAGGGTCGCAAGGCGCTCTGCGAGAAGCACAATGTCCGTTTCATCCAGAAGGGCCTGACCAAAGACAATTACCGCGAATTGCTCACCCCGTTGCTCACCGAAGGCGGCGGCCAGGGCTTTTGCGTCAATCTGTCGGTCGATACCGGCTCGACCGACATCATGGAGCTCTGCAACGAGCTCGGCGCGCTCTACATCGACACCGTCAACGAGCCCTGGCTCGGCTTCTATTTCGATTCCTCGAAGGGCCCGGAGGCGCGCTCCAACTACGCGCTGCGCGAAGTGACGCTGGCCGCCAAGAAGGCGCGCCCGGCGGGCTCGACCACGGCCGTCTCCTGCTGCGGCGCCAATCCCGGCATGGTCTCCTTCTTCGTCAAGCAGGCGCTGCTCAATGTCGCCGCCGATCTGAAGCTCAATGCGCCCCGGCCGAAGACCAAGGCGGAATGGGCTGACCTGATGCGGCAGGCCGGCATCAAGGGCATCCACATCGCCGAGCGCGACACCCAGCGCTCGAAGAAGCCGAAGGAGCCTGACGTCTTCGTCAACACGTGGTCGGTGGAAGGTTTTCTGTCGGAAGGCGTGCAGCCGTCCGAGCTCGGCTGGGGCACCCATGAGAAATGGATGCCGGAGAATGCGCGCACCCACGAGGCCGGCTGCGGCGCTGCCATCTATCTGATGCAGCCCGGCGCCAACACGCGCGTGCGCACCTGGTGCCCGACCCGCGGCGCGCAATACGGCTTCCTTGTCACCCACAACGAGTCGATCTCGATCTCCGATTACTTCACGGTGCGTGACGCCTCCGGCAAGGCGGTCTACCGGCCGACCTGCCATTATGCTTACCACCCCGCCGACGATGCCGTGCTGTCGCTGCACGAGATGTTCGGCCGCGCCGCCAAGATGCAGGAGAAGCACCACATCCTCGACGAGAACGAGATCGTCGACGGCATCGACGAGCTCGGCGTGCTGCTGTTCGGCCACGACAACAATGCCTACTGGTACGGCTCGCAGCTCTCCATCGAGGAGACCCGCGAGCTCGCGCCCTACCAGAACGCCACCGGCCTGCAGGTGACCTCCGCCGTGCTCGGCGGCATGGTGTGGGCGCTGGAAAACCCGAACGAAGGCATCGTCGAAGCCGACGAGATGGATTTCGATCGCCTGCTGGAAATCCAGCTGCCCTATCTCGGCCCGGTCAAGGGTTTCTACACCGACTGGACGCCGCTGACGGGTCGTCCGGGACTGTTCCCGGAGGACATCGACACCAGCGATCCCTGGCAGTTCCGGAATATCCTGGTGCGGTGAGGCCCAGCCTCTGTCCGCCCGTCATTCCGGGGCGGGACGATGCGTAGTGTCTCGCCCCAAACGCGACTGTCATGCCCCGGCTTGACCGGGGCATCCAGTACGCCGCGGCCTCTCCGTATCCCATCGCTGTCTCTGGAATACTGGATCCCCCGCCTTCGCGGGGGATGACACCGAGCGCGTGGCTGGGAGAGCGGCCGCCAGCTACTTCTTCTCAATCGGCGGCGCGATCTTTTCGGCCGGCGCCGGCGGCAGTGCCGGCTTGGTCGCCGTGCCCTGCGTCTGCGGCTCGGGCCGCGCGGGCTCGGGGGCCGGGGTGGTCGGCCGGTCGCCGCCGGGCTTGGCTTCCGCGGGCGTCTTGTCCTGCTCGTCGGACGGCGTACCCTGGAGCGGCTGCGTCGCCTGCGCCAGCTCCGCCCGGCTTTCGGCGCGGATTTGTGCCAGCGACATCACCGACACCACGACGCCTGCTGCGAACAGCGAGCCGGCAATTGTCAGGTCGAGCTTCAGTCTGCGCTTGTCATCTGGGCCGGGCATGTCGATCACCGCCTTTGTCCGCGGAATCAACGAAGCTGGGGCGCGCCGGTTCCGAGACCGCGAAGGCGGGAACCGCCTCATCACGCACCAAGAGGCCGCGCTCACTCGGTCGTGCTGACTTCCCAGGTGGCGTGGCGCACGCCCGGCAGATGCTGGAGATCGGTCGCCACTGCGTTCAGCTCGTTCGGGTCGACCGCGGTCGCGACCAGCTTGGCGGCGATTTCCATGATGTCCTCGCCGATCTCGGCGACATCGATATCGGCGACCGGGTATTTCGCGGCCTCGAGCTTGTCGACGAGGCGGTCGCGCATATCAGGCAATGCGTCGGTCGCGACCGCCAGCTTGAAGTAGTAGGTCGCCTCCAGTGCCTTCTCGTTCAGCGGGATGCGGTTGATGGCGTTGACCAGCGGGCGCAGCATGGTGTTGCCGGCGATGACGAACACGGTCAGCACCGCGGCCTGGGCGACGAGGTCGGCGCCGGCGCAGGAGCCGACCGCGGCCGAGGCCCACAGCGTTGCCGCGGTGTTGAGCCCGCGCACGTCCATGCCCTGCTTCATGATGACGCCGGCGCCCAGGAAGCCGATGCCGGAGACGACGTAGGAGATCACCCGCACTGCGCCGTCGGCGCCGGTCAGATGCATGGCGAGATCGACAAAGGCGGCCGCGCCCACCGCGACCAGCACGTTGGTGCGCAGGCCCGCGGTACGCTGGCGATATTGCCGTTCGGCGCCGATCAGCGTGCCCAGCACAAAGGCCGTGGTCAGGCTGACCAGCGTGTCGGCGAAATCGGCCAGCTGGAAGGTCGTCAGAAAGCGCATGGATGTGAGCTGCCGTAGGGTGGGCAAAGCGACTTGTCCGCCGTAGCTCGAAGAGCGAAGGCGGAAGCGTGCCCACGGCTCCCGTCAACGCAGAAAGATCGTGGGCACGGCGCAAGCGCGCCTTTACCCACCCTACGGCCTGAAGGATGACAGTTTAAAGCTCCAGCAGGCCGCCATCCCCATTTTCGTCCGCGAACGCCAGCAGCGTGCCCTTGACGTTCCAGGCAATCGCGGCCACCGGCGGGGTGCCGTTGCGGCGAACGAGGATCTCGGCGCCGTCCTCGAGCCGCACCATCAGCACGGTGCCGTCGCTGTAGCCGCAAGCGAGGATGTCGTTCTTCGGATGGCAGGCCACGACCGACACGCGCGCCTGCAGCGGCGCGAGCATCGCGGGCTCCTTGCCCATCGGGCCGTCCTTGCTGGCGAACGGCCAGATGATGACGGTGTCGGCGCCGGAGGTCGCCAGGCCCTTGCCGCCCGCGCTCCAGGACATCGAGCGGACGCGGCCGGGATAGCCGGTCATGCGCATGTGGCGGTTATCGGCGAGCCGCCAGCCATGCAGCGCCGGCTCGTGCATCGCGGTGACCAGAAACTTGTTGTCGGGGCTGAAGGTGACCGCGTGATGCGAGCCGGCCCAGGGCAGGAATTCGGCCGAGCCTTCCATGTTCGGAAACCACAGCGTCGCGCCATTGTAATGCGCGATCGCGAGCCGCAATCCCTTCGGCGCGAACGCGAGCCCGCCGACGGTCGAGGGCACGTCGAGCGACTTCTCCTCGCTCTTGCCGCTCTTGACGGTCGCCGTCTTGCCGGCCGACCAGGCGAACGCGCCGTCGGCGTGCAGCGCCACCGCGTCGATCCAGCGCCGCTTGGGGTCGGTGGCGAGCAGCGTCACCTCGCCCTTGGCATCGAGCGAGACCACCTTGCCGTCGTCACCGCCCATCACGATGCGCTTGCCGTCGGAGGCGGTGGAGAGAATGCCGCCGCTGTGCACGGCAACGGTGGTGATCTCCCCCTTGGCGTCGACGAACGCGACGTTCTCCTCGCCGCCAACGAAAGCGGCGCGAGGCCCAAGAAAATGCACGGACGTCACGGCCATCCCGAGCGCGACCGGTTTGACGCGGTCGGTGACGGAGACGATCGAGGCGGAATCGGGGGGCGGCGAAAACTCTTTCATCACGAGACGATGCAGCTCTCGAAACCCTTGCGGATCGCTTCTTCCGGCAATTCGCGGCCGATGAAGACGAGGCGGCTCTCGCGCGGCTCGCCCTCCTTCCACTTCCGCTGGTGGTTGCCCTCCAGCATCATGTGGACGCCCTGGAAGACGTAGCGATCGTCGTCATCGTGGAAGGCGAGGATGCCCTTGGAGCGCAGGATCTTGCCGCCCTCGACCTGCACCAGGTTCTGCAGCCAGGGCATGAACATGTTGGGATCGAGCGGCTTGTCGGTCTTGAGCGAGAGCGACTGCATGTCCTCGTCGTGATAGTGCTTCAGGCCGTGGCCATGATCATGGTGGTGATGGTCGTGGCCGTGATGGTGGTGATGATCATGGTCGTGGTCATGATCATCGGCCTCCAGGAAATCCGGCTCGATGTCGAGGATGCGGTCGAGATCGAAGGCGCCGCGGTCGAGCACGTCGGCCAGCGCCACCGAGCAGCGCTCGGTGCGATGCAGCTTGGCATAGGGATTGATGCCGCGGATGCGGGCCTCGACCTCGGCAAGCTCGGGCTTGGTGACGAGATCGGTCTTGTTCAGCACGATGACGTCGGCAAAGGCGATCTGGTTCTTGGCCTCGGGCGCGTCCTTGAGCCGGTCGGACAGCCATTTGGCGTCGGCGACGGTGACTACCGCATCGAGCCGGGCGTTCTTCTGGACGTCCTCGTCGACGAAGAAGGTCTGGGCGACCGGCGCGGGATCGGCAAGACCGGTGGTCTCGACGATGATGGCGTCGAACTTGCCCTTGCGCTTCATCAACCCGTCCATGATGCGGACGAGGTCGCCGCGCACGGTGCAGCAGATGCAGCCGTTGTTCATCTCGAACACTTCCTCATCGGCGCCGATGATGAGGTCGTTGTCGATGCCGATCTCGCCGAATTCGTTGACGATGACGGCGTATTTCTTGCCGTGGTTCTCCGACAGGATGCGGTTCAAAAGCGTGGTCTTGCCGGCACCGAGATAGCCGGTCAGCACGGTCACGGGAATTTTCTGGGCGGTCGCTTCAGACATAACAACTCCGGACTATTAGGCTTTTTCGCGCGACGCGAGGCGGGGTGGCCCCTGCCCTAATGGTCAAGCGCGCTGGTCAGGGCCTTTATATTGTGCCTGACCATGTCAATGTAAGTGGGTGCAGGGCCCTTTTCGCCGGTCAAACCGTCCGAAATCAGGGTCCCGCCGACCTTGGCCCCGGTCTCGGCCGCGATCCGCCGGATCAGGCGGTCGTCGCTGATATTTTCCAGGAACACGGCCGGGATCCTCGCGGCCTTGATCTGGCCGATGATGGCCGCGATGTCCCGCGCGCTGGGCTCGGTTTCCGTGGAGACGCCCAGGGGAGCGATGAACTGGATGCCGTATTCGGCGGCGAAATAGCCGAAGGCGTCGTGGGTGGAGATCACCTTGCGCCGCTCCGGCGGGACTTTGCCAACGACCTCGCGGACCTCGCGATCCAGCGTTTCGAGCTTTTCCAGATAGGCTTTTGCCTGGGCACGGAAGAACTCCGCGTCCTCAGGAGCGGACGCGGCCAGCGCGTTGGCGATGTCGGTCACGTAGATCCGGGCATTGGGGACCGACTGCCAGGCATGGGGATCCGCAGCCGAGCCGAGTTTCAGCGGCGCAATGCCGGCGCTCGCGGTGACCACTTGCGCCTTGCTGCCTGCGGACTGCACGAGGCGCGGCAGCCAGCCCTCCAGCCCAAGCCCGTTGACGATGACGAGCTTCGCCTCCGCGACGCGCTTCGCGTCGCTCGGCGCCGGCGTGTAGACATGGACGTCGCTGTCGGGGCCGACCAGCGTCGTGACGCTGACCCGGTCGCCGCCAACGTTGCGGACGAAATCGCCGAGGATCGAGAAGCTCGCAACGACGTTGAGCCGCTCCGCGGCGTGCAGCGGCGAGGCGATCAGCAGGAACACGCAAAGCAGGATACGCCGCATCGTCAGGCTTCCAGATGCCGGCCGGGAAACAGCTGGCGGACAATGCCGCCGACGCGGCCGAACAGGACGGAGATGACGTAAAGCACCGTCGCCACCAGAATGATCGCCGGGCCCGAGGGCACGCGGGTCTGGAACGAGAGTACGAGGCCGGCATAGCCGGAGACAGCGGCGGCCACCACGGCGATGCAGATCATCGCGGTGAGATCGCGCGACCAGAACCTTGCGATACCCGCGGGCAGGATCATGAGCCCCACCGCGAGCAGCGTGCCCAGCGCCTGAAAGCCGTTGACGAGGTTGATGACGACCAGCGCCAGGAAGGCGAGATGCGCAGGTCCACCGGCCCGGCTCACGGTGCGCAGGAACAGCGGATCGACACTCTCGATCACCAGCGGGCGGTAGATCACCGCGAGCACCAGCAGCGTGACCGTGGCATTGAAGGCCACCACCAGCAGCGTCTGGTCGTCCATCGCGAGGATGTTGCCGAACAAGACGTGGAGCAGGTCGATATTGGTGCCCTTGATCGAGACGATGGTGACACCGAGCGCCAGCGAGGCCAGGTAGAAGGTTGCGAGCGAAGCATCCTCCTTCAACCCGGTCGAGCGCGCGACGACGCCTGCGAGGATCGCCACGGCAAAGCCGGCGATCAGGCCGCCGGCCGTCATCGCGAACAAATTGAGGCCGGAGAGCAGGAAGCCGATGGCGGCGCCGGGCAGGATCGCATGCGCCATGGCGTCGCCGACGAGGCTCATCCGCCGCAGCATCAGGAACACGCCGATCGGCGCGCCCGCCAGCGACAGCGCGATCACCGCGGCAAGCGCCCGCCGCATGAACTCGAACTCGGTGAACGGGCCGATCAGCGCGTCATAGATCATCTGGTGTCACGCCGCCTGCGAGCGCCCATCTTCGCCACAGGCCGCGGCGGTGTCGTCGAAGGCCTCGCACATCCGCATCGCGACCATCAGGTTCTCCGGCGTCAGCACCTCCGCCGTCGGCCCCCAGGCCACGGGACCGCGCGCCAGCACCAGCGTCTCGCTGAAATGGTTGCGCACCATCTCCATGTCGTGGAGGGCGGCGAGCACGGTGCGGCCCTCGCTATGCCAGTGCTTCACCAGCGCGAGCAGGTCGGCGGTGGTCTTGCTGTCGATGGCGTTGAAAGGCTCGTCGAGCACGATCAGGCTGGCGTCCTGAAGCAGCACGCGCGCGAACAGCACGCGCTGCATCTGGCCGCCGGAGAGCGTGCCGATCGGCCGGTTCTCGAAACCATTGAGGCCCACCGACGCGATCGCGCGGAGAATCTTTTCGCGCGCGGCCTTGCCGATGCCGCCGAACAGGCCGGTGCCGCGCCACAGCCCGGTGCCGACGAAATCGAACACCGAGATCGGGAAGCTGCGGTCGATCTCCGCGCTCTGCGGCAGATAGGCGATGTCGCGGGCATCGAGCCCGCCGAGATGGATGCTGCCGTCGAGCGGCTTGAGGATGCCGACGATGCCGCGCAGCAAGGTCGACTTGCCGGCGCCGTTCGGGCCGATCACCGCGACCAGCGCGCCCGGGGCGACCTCGCCGCCGAGATGATGCACGGCCGGATGCCGGTCATAGCCCAGCGTGACGTTATGGAAATGCAGCGCCGCCATCCTCACCTCATCGCCAGGAAGACCACGCCCCAGAGCACGGCGCAGACGGCGAGCGCAGCCGCGAGGCGGCCCGCCATGGTCATGCGCAGGATCGACCAGGGCGCCGCCTGGGCCGGATGCGGCGAGGCCGCGTCATGAACATGAGCGTGGGTGTGGTCGTGCCCGTGCGCGTGATCATGGGAATGGCCGTGAGAGTGGCCATGAGCATGGTCGTGCTGGTGGGCGTGGGACGCGGCGGGAACCATCCGAGAACGTTATATTATAACATTACGCCTGTCCACGCCGGGGTCAGGGCTTACCGATCACCATGGCGATGGCAGCGGCGACGAACGGGAACGGCACGGAGACGGCGCAGCGGAACCAGACGAAGCGGGCCGGCATAAACGGGATTTCCCACAAAATGACCCGCTGGAAGGCAAACAGCGCCCAGGCCACGACATAGGCGACCACCTGCGGTACCCCGCCGCCCGACTTCAGCGCGACAGTCCCGATAGAGAAGCCGATCACCGGGCCGCCGGGGGTTGCCGCGCCGGCGACCACGGCGGTGGCAACACCGAGCCAGCCGCTGTCCGGTCCGAGCCAGCCGGTGATCACCTCCTGCGGGATGATCGCGGCGATGTAGCCGGAGCCGATCACGCCCAGCGCAATCCGCGGCACGATGTTGATGAAGTCCATCGAACCTTCGCGCAAGGAGGCCTTGAACACCGGCGGGCCGCGGCGGAAGGCGATCAGCCCGACGCCGAGCACCGAGCCCCACAGCAGGATGTCGATCAGGAGCGCTGCGCTCAACTCTCGTCATCCTTCGCGAGCGGCTTCGGATAGAGCCGGACATAGACGAAGCGGCCGAGGGCGCCTGCGAGCACCGGCAGCGGCAACGAGATCACGATCCGCCACAGCGTGAAATCGGTGCCCATGATCGGGATTTCCCAGGCGACCGCCCGGCCGTAGCCGATCAGCGTCCAGCTCACGACCATGGCGATGGTGGCGCCGAAATCGGCGCCGACCGCGAGTAGCGCGCTCGCCACCGGATAGGCGGTGAAGGGACCGCCGGGCAGGATCGCACCGAAGGCGGTGCCGATCAGAAGGCCCATCAGGCCGGATTTCGGCCCGAGCGAGCGCGAGACTCTTTCGTGCGGCAGGATCTCAGAGATGAAGGCCCCGAGCAGGCAGCCGGCCAGCACGCGCGGCAGGATGCCGCCGAACAGCGACAGGTCATGGGTGAGGATGTCGAGAACACCGTCGGTGCCGTCACGCCGCCAGACCAGCGTCGCGCTCACCGCCACCAGGGCCGCGATGATGATGGTCGACCAGCCGATCGGCTTGCGCACGCGTCCCGGCCGCGGCTCGGACTCTGCGTCCTCGGCAGGCGCCGGGGCTTTCGGGGAAAGTTCTGACAACGGGCTCGGTCGTATCGAGGGTGATGCCCATCCTGATTAAGGGCGCCGCCAACGCGATGCAAACGGTAGGATCACAGGCCGATACGCGCGCCGCGCAGGACTCGTTCGGCGAATTCCGCACAGCAAAAAGGCGGCCGCCTTTGTCACTTCCGTCATTCCGGGGCGGCTCGAAGAGCCGAACCCGGAATCTCGAGATTCCGGGTTCGCGCTTCGCGCGTCCCGGAATGACGAGGTGAGGGCTCAGGCCTTGTCGAACAGGGACTCGACGTATTCCCAATTCACGAGGTTCTCGACGAACGCCTTGAGATAGTCGGGACGACGGTTGCGGTAGTCGATGTAGTAGGAGTGCTCCCAGACGTCGCAACCGAGGATCGGGGTGGCGCCGTGCACCAGCGGATTCTCGCCGTTCGGGGTCTTGGAGATCTCGAGCTTGCCGTTCTTGACCTGGAGCCAGCACCAGCCGGAGCCGAACTGGCCGACGCCGGCCGCCTGGAAGTCGGTCTTGAACTTCTCGAAGCCGCCGAGGTCCTCGTTGATCTTCTTCTCGAGCTTGCCCGGGAGCTTGGTGCCGCCGCCATTGGGCTTCATCCAGCTCCAGAAGTGGATGTGGTTGTAGTGCTGGCCGGCATTGTTGAACACGGCGGGGTTCTTGCCGAACGAGCCCTTGACGATCTCCTCAAGGGACTTGCCTTCCCATTCGGTCCCCTTGAGCGCGTTGTTGCCGTTGGTGACGTAGGCCTGATGATGCTTGTCGTGGTGATATTCCAGCGTCTCCTTCGACATGTACTGGCCGAGGGCGTCATAGGCGTAAGGGAGTGGGGGCAGCGTAAAGGTCATGGGTTCTTGTCCGCAACTGGTGGGGAACGTTCTAACGGTCACCCCTTATAGAAGGTTCCGCCGCCATTAAATACCTCAGAATTTGCGAAAAGGCGTGATGGGGGGCCTTCCCCGAATGCACAAATTCGTCGCAACGGGCCGCCGTCGATCAAGCCGGCGGTTCGCAATAAAATATCATTGCCTTTGAAGCGCTTAAGACAGAACAAGCGCGCCACGAAGCCGGAGCTGTGAAGGACGACGCCATGAGCATCGAGATCGACATTTTGAACGGCGACGCCTCGTGGCCGATTGCAAAGCCGCTGCTCAGCGCGGTCTGGGGCCAAGACGCCGCGGAGAAGCCAGCCTGGAGCCACGTCAAATGGGCCAATGCCGATCTGCGCGTGCTGCTCGAGACGCCCGAGGACGGCCTCGTCTGCCATGTCGGCGTCTACTTCCGCACCGTCACCTGGAACGGACAGAAGGTTCATGTCGGCGGCATCGGCGGCGTCTGCACGCGCGAGGACCGGCGCGGCCGCGGCTACGCGACCATCGCGATCGACGCCGCGGTGCATACCATGCGCGCCAACGAGGCGGTCCGCTTCGGGCTGCTGTTCTGCGAGCCGCACAATTTCGCGTTTTACGAGGCCCGCAGCTGGCTGCCCTTCAAGGGCGAGGTCTATTGCGAGCAGCCGGAGGGGCGAATCCGCTTCGACTACATGGCCCCCTACGTCTTCAACATCGTTCGGGCCCCGACGCTGGGCACCATCGACCTATGCGGTCTGCCGTGGTGAGCCCTGCGTGAGATGGGGGCTGGCGCGGGCCGCGCCGGCTCTATAATATGTCGATCATCATCCAATATTCCGCACCGTGGCACATGACGATCGACGCCCCGATAGACGCCGTGCCGCCCCGAACCCCGGCCGCCGCCTCCCCCATCGCCGGCCTGCTGACGGCGCCGATCCTGCCGACGCTGTTGCGGCTCGCGATCCCCAACATGATCGCGATGGTCGGCAGCACGCTGGTCGCGATTGCCGAGACCTCCTATATCGGCCGGCTCGGCACCATTCCGCTGGCTGCGATCGCGCTGGTGTTTCCGTTTGCGATGCTGACGCAGATGATGAGTGCGGGCGCGATGGGCGGCGGTGTCTCCTCGGCGATCAGCCGCGCGCTCGGCGCGGGAAATCGCGACCGCGCCGCGACACTGGCGCTGCACGCCGCCATCATCGGCCTCTGCGGCGGGCTGTTCTTCACGGTGATGATGCTGGCGTTCGGCCGCTCGTTCTTCACGCTGCTCGGCGGCCGGGAGCGCGTGCTCGAGGAAGCCAGCGGCTATTCGCAGGTGCTGTTCTCCGGCGCGGTCGCGATCTGGCTCGTCAACACGCTCGCGTCCGTGATCCGCGGCACCGGCGACATGCGCCTGCCGTCGATGATTCTGATCGGGGCGAGCGTGCTCCAGATCGCGCTCGGCGGCACGCTGGGGCTCGGCCTGTTCGGCGCACCGCAATTTGGCATGCCCGGCGTTGCGAGCGGCCAGCTGATCGCGTTCAGCTGCGCCGCGATCTTCTTTCTCTGGTATCTCCTCTCCGGCCGCAGCCGGCTGCAACTCGACCTCCGCGCGTTCCATTTCGAGCGCGCGATGTTCCTGGACATCCTTAAAGTGGGCGCGGTCGCCTGCCTGTCGCCGCTCCAGACCGTACTCACCATCCTGATCTTCACGAGAATCCTCGCGACCTTCGGCACCGAGATGCTGGCCGGTTACGGCATCGGCTCGCGGCTGGAATTCTTGCTGATCCCGATCACCTTCGCCTTCGGCATCGCCTCGGTGCCGATGGTCGGCATGGCGATGGGTGCCGGACAAGTGAAACGCGCGCGGCGCGTGGCCTGGACGGCGGCAGCGGCCTCCGGCCTCACCGTCGATACGATCGGCCTCGTCGTCGCGCTCGATCCCGCACTGTGGGTGTCGCTGTTCACGCGCGATCCCGGCGTCACGGCGGCGGCGCACAGCTACTTCCACTTTGCAGGTCCGGCCTTCGTGTTTTTCGGCATGGGCGTGTCGCTGTATTTCTCCTCGCAAGGCGCCGCGCGCGTCGGCGGTCCGGTGCTGGCCTCCACAGCGCGGCTGCTGATCGTCGCAATCGGCGGCATCGGCCTCATGATCGCGCAGGCGCCGGCCTGGACCTTGTTCGCGCTGGTCGGCGGCGCCATGGTCGTGTTCGGGCTCTTGACGGCCGCGTCGGTCGCGTTCGCCCGCTGGGGCAAATGAGCGCAGGCAAATCGCGCGCAGGAATGTGATTCAATCCGGCGTTGCACTATCCTGCCGGACTGCTATGGAGGCGCCTCCATTTTCGGGGCCTCTCCATGTTCAGCAGATTCGCCATCCTCTCCGTCATCCTGACTGCGCTGCTTGGCGCGACGGCCGCGCATGCGCAGAGCGCCGACGGGACCTGGCTCACCCAGGCCGGCGATGCCCGCGTGAAGATCGGCAAGTGCGGCGGCGGCATCTGCGGCCACATCGTCTGGCTGCGCGAGCCCATGGACACCGCGACCGGTCAGCCCGCCACCGACAGCAAGAATCCCAATCCCGCGCTCGCAAAGCGCCCGATGATCGGCCTGCCGCTGTTCAGCGGCATGCAGCCGTCAGCTCCGAACAAATGGTCCGGCCAGATCTACAATGCCGATGACGGCAGCACCTATGCGAGCAGCGTCACGGTCACGGGCGCGGATTCATTGCGGGTCGAAGGCTGCGTCGGCGCGCTCTGCGGCGGCGAGACCTGGACGCGCGCGGGGCGCTAGCTCGCCGCCGCCATCATCGCCTTCAGCGCCGTCGCCGCCGAGGCGTAACCGCCCCGCGCGCCGTCGATGAAGTGTACGTGATCGCTGCGCAGCGCCGACGGCGTGAAGCAGGTCATCATCGCGGCATCCTGCTGATAGAGGCCGTAGCGCACGACGCCGTCGCGCGCGGCGGCCGCGAGACGATCGCTCAACGCGCGCTCGAGCTGCGGCGTGCAGTCGAGAATCATGCGCAGGCCGTCGTCATATTTGCGGAAGTCGGAATTCTCGACGACCTGGCGTTTGTAGAGGCTGGGCACGAAACCGCCGATCTTGATGTCGAAGCGCATGATCAGATAGGCGAACAATGTATAGGCCAGCACGGTGGCTCTGCGCGCGATCAATGGACCGCCGCGCCTGGTGCGGGCTTCGAAGTCCAGCCCCTGCGGCGGCCATTTCAGCGGCGGCCCCTGCGGCGGTACCGGGCGGCCGCCCTCCGGGCTGCGCTCGACGAGATGGATGATGTCCTCGATCACCTTGCGGAACGCCTGCGGATCGACGCCGCGCACCGGCATCACCAGCACCGACAGGATCAGGCCGCGCGCAGCCGGCATCACCTCGAAGCGGCACGACAGGCCGGAGAGGTCAGGTTGCGTCCCGGCGGGCGCTTCCGACACGGCGAACTCGCCGCGCTTCATCGCGGCATCGGCCCAGGCGAGCCCGCCGCCGGAGAACATCGCGTAGGACAGGTTCGGCGACGGACCGAAACGCGCGACACGCACATCGAGGCCCTGCGCCCGGATGGCGCTCACCGGCACCAGCGCGATGCGCATCTTCAGATCGAGATCCTCCCGCACCCAGGTTGCCGTCGCCGCCAGCGCATCGCGGGCGCGGTCGAGATCGCCGGGCGCGACCGCAAAGCTCGCGCCGTCGCCGCCGAACACGAAGGGGAATTCCCGCCCCTCCAGCGCATTGGTCACCGCCGCGATCACGGCCGCACCGGCCATGTTGACCGCCTTGTAGCGCTGCGCCGCAATCGCCTTGGTGGAATCGACGATGTCGGCGACACCGATGCTCCAATCGTCCGGCAGCGGCGCATAGAGCGAGGGATCCATCAGGCTGGTGAAGCCGCGGAAGACGGGAATGCCGCCGTAGAAGGATTCGCCTGATGTCATCGGGTGAGGCCGGATGGTTGGGAGCGTCCGAAATCAGATACGTGGCAGGGTCGATCAGGGTTCGCTTCCCGATCATTGGCCGAAACGGAGCCGGACAACAAGATCGCAGCGCGCCGCAATGCCGCAGATGGTCATTGATCGGCATCAAACAGCCGGCCGCGAATGACGTTTACGGTTGGTCCATCTGAAACGGTCGCGCGGGGATGATCGGGGTGTCTGATTTCGGCAGCAAGGACTCCGCCTCGCCGGTTCGCCGGCGCACCGGGCTCGATGCGATCAGTGCGGTCAAAATGCCGGAGATGCTCACCGCCGCCGTGGATGCCTGGGCCGAGGTCCATCAACTGTCGCGCTCGGATGCGATCTGCAAGCTGGTCGAGCTTGGCCTGAAGATCGCGCCCGCCGCGCCGGCATCAGCGCATTCGGTCGCATCGGACGCCACCCGGATCGAGGAGCTGGCGGTGCATGAGATCGAGGGGCTGCTCGATCCCGCCTTGCCGGAGGACGAACGCGATCGCCGTATCCGCCGCCTCACCGAGGGGCCGCCGGAATTCTTACATCAACGGATTGACCTGCCGAAGCAGCATCGGACCTGAAGGCTTAATGCAGCTTCTCGTCCTGGCGCTTGCGCAGCTTGGATGCCGGGACGTCGTGGCAACCGACCAGACGCACGAATTGCTGCGGGTACATCTCGTAGCCGTGATCGCCGGAATTCTGATGCGACATCGGCGGACAGCGGGCGTCATCCGGCTTCGCGCGCGATGGCTCGGTCAGAGCCTGACTTGAAGCGGTCATGTTTGAAGTGGCCATCGACTGCTCCCCTTCGATTAGGGCAGATCGATTGACGTAACCCAATCGATTGCGGGGTATCTTAAGACCAAATCCGGCGTGCTGTCATTGCGCCGGATCAACGCAATTGTGGCAGCTCGGTTCCGCTTACGCCGTATTCCCTGCGTCGACCGTGAACACGGTACCGGTGACGTTGCGGCCGCCCTCGCCCAGGAGATATTCCACCATGCGTGCGACGTCATCCGTCTCCGGCAGACGGCGCAGCGCGCTGCGTCCCGCGATGCGCTTGCGGCCTTCGTCAGAGAGATTGTGCGTGAGCTCGGTGTCGATGAAACCAGGCGCGATCGCGTTCACGGTGATGCCGAGCTTGCCGACCTCGCGCGCAAGCGACCGGGTGAAGCCGGTCGCGGCCGCCTTGGTCGCCCCATAGACGGAGAGGCCGTTGTAGCCGGTGGTCGCGATGATCGATGAGATGTTGATGATGCGGCCGGCGCCGTCGGCCATCATCTGCCGCGCCACATATTTGGTGAGGATGATCGGCGACAGCACGTTGAGCTGCACCAGCGCCTCGATCTCGGAATTGTGCATGGTGGCGAGCAGGCCTTCGGTGCCGAGGCCGGCATTGTTGACGAGGCCGTAGATCGGGCCGAACTCGTCGCGCACGAGTTTTGCGAAAGCGGGGATCGCGTCGATCACGGCGAGATCGCAGGCGCGGAAATGCAGGCGGCCGTCGGAGGCGGCGATGGCCGCCTTGAGCTCGTCGCTCTCGCGGCGCGCCGCCGCGATCACGTTGAAGCCGGCAGCGACCAGGCGCTCGCCGATCGCCAGTCCAATGCCGCGGCTGCCGCCGGTGACGAGAACGTTATGCATCGGTGCGCGCCAGTTTTCCGGCCGGGGTGACGTCGAGCGCTTCGACGAAGCGGATCACCGCCGGCACCTTGTGGGACGCGAGCTGAGCGCGGCACTGCTCCAGGATCTGGTCGCGGATCTCCTTCACCCGGGCCTGATCGGTGCCCTCGGTGAGGATCACGTCCGCAACGACGATGCCGCCGGTAATCGGGCTCTTGCGCGATTTGGCCCGCGACATCCGCACATCCGCGTGACGATTGATCACCGCTTCGATCTCTTCAGGATGGACCTTCAGTCCGCCAATATTGATGATGCCGCCACGGCGGCCGACAAAATAATAGCGGTCGCCGCGCAATTCGACAATGTCGCCGCTGTCGACAAACCCGTCCTCGTCGGCGAGCGCGGCCGCATTGCGGCCGATGTAAGCATGGGCCGTGCGCGCCGAGCGGATCCGCAGCGAGCCGTCCACGACCTTCATCTCGACGCCGTTGCGGTTGCCGAGATAGTCGGCCGGAAAACCCTCGAGCCCGTCATTGACGGCGAAGCCGACGCCGGCCTCGGTCGAGGCATAGGCATGGCCGACGGAGGAATTGGGGAACGCCGCCTTGAGGCCGTCGAGCACGGCCTGGTCGGCGATCTCGCCGGAGAGACGGACGTAGCGCGGCGCGAAGTGCGCCGCCGAACCGCTCATCAGGAGCTTGCGCCAATGCGAGGGCGTGCCGGAGATGTGCGAGACGCCGCGCGCATTCAGCCGCGCGACGTGATCGGCGAGCGCCTCATGCGGATCGGACAGCACCATCGAGCCGCCGGAGAGAACGGCGCGGAGGAAGATCTGCAGGCCGCCATAGCGGCGGATGTCGTAGAACGTGGCCCAGACCGGCGCAGGTCCGCGCGCGGGGCCTTCGGCGACGATGGCGCCGGTCAGCGCTTCCAGGGTGTGGCCGGCGATCTTGGGTACACCGGAGGTGCCCGAGGTGAGCATCAGCCATTCGGTGGCGCGCTCGGTCCTTGCCGGCGCCGTGGCTTGAAGCGGCAATTGTGCGGTGACGATGAGCGGCACGCCGGTCTCCGCCCAGTGATCGGGCTCGTCGGTGACGACGGCATCGATCCCGGCATCGGCGATCAGCGTGTCGAGATGCGCCGGGTTGAGGTCCGGCGGACACAGCAGCATGCGACGGGCGATACCGTCGAGCTCGATCATGGCAAGGCCCGACCGGAGCTGGTCGGACAGCTTGAGCAGCACGGCGCGGCCGGACAATTCGTGCAGCCGGCCGGCCAGGACCGTCTGCGACAGGATGTCGGTCAGCGACACGACATCATGCGCATCGGAGATCGTGCGGCCCTTCAGCTCCGCGCCGAGATGGTCGCGGAGCGCAAAGATTTCACGCGGGGACATTTTCGTAGGCCCGCACGAAATCGCCCACCGTGGCGGGGAACGCTGCGTCCTCGGAAATGGTGAAGGGATCGACACCGGTCTCATCCTCGAGGCGGGCGACCAGGATGGCGAAGGCGAGCGAGTCGAAGCCCGTCTCGTGCAGGGACAGATCGTCCGAAAGCGCGGGCAGCGTGACGTGCTGCTCCTTGGCGATCTGCTGGATCGCTTCGATGACCTTAGACCTTACCGACATGGCTGGCTCTCTTTTGTTGTCGATCGCAGTGTTGCGGCGGCTCTTGATGACCGCCTCCCCATGGCCGTCTGTTTACCCGACAGAAGTAAATGGCTTCTTGGACAATTCAGAGAAAATTGGACCTATCTGCCGGATTTTGGTTGCGGTTAGAGCCGGATCGTACCGTCGACGATCTCGGCATAGGTATTGGAATCGAGCGCAACATAAGCGCCGGACTTGGGCTCGAGCATGAACAGCGGATCGGAGACCGCGGCCGGGTCAAAGCCCTCGCGGGCCAGCTCGCCCTTCTTCTGCTTGAAGGTCTCGGTGGCATCGAGCTCGCGCGAGATGCGGATGAAGACCGGGCAGGCGTAAGCCGGCAGGCGCTGGCTGAGATGCGCAGGCAGTGCGGTGATCTCAAAGCCCTCGTTCACGACGATCGCGCTCATGCCGGCGCGGCCGTCGGTACCGGGAATGCTGACGCCATAGGTGGTGGCGTCGACCACGCCGGTGAAATCGCGCACGGCATCGTTCACCTCCGAGGTCGCGACGTTCTCGCCCTTCCAGCGGAAGGTGTCGCCGATGCGGTCGACGAAATGAAAGAAGCCCTTGTCGTCGAGCCGCATTAAGTCGCCGGTGCGGAACCAGGCATCGCCCTTGGCGAAGACGTCGCGCAAAATCTTCTTCTCGGTCTCGCCGGCATCGGTATAGCCCTCGAAGCGGCCGCCGCCCTGGTCCGCGGTGCCGATGCGGCCGATCGCTTCGCCGGCCTCGCCGCGGGCGCAGGCGAGGCAGAAGCCGTCTTCATTGCGCAGCGGCGCGCCACTGTCAGGGTCGAGCTTGACGATGCCGGCGGGAAAGCGATGCGCAAGCAGCGGCGGAATGCGTCCGATCGCGCCCACCTGTCCCTCGACGTTGAATAGCGAGAAATTGCCTTCGGTGGCCGCATAGAATTCGAGGATGCGGGGAATGGCGAAGCGGCCCTGAAAATCTTCCCAGATGTCGCCGCGCAGGCCGTTGCCGCAGACGAGCCGCAGCCGATGCCGGTTCTCGTATTCCGACGGCGGTGCCTTGAGCAGATAGCGGCAAAGCTCGCCGATATACTGGAACAGCGTGCAGTCGTGCCTGACGATGTCGGGCCAGAACTGCGAGGCCGAGAATTTTTCGGCGATCGCCACCGAGCCGCCGGCAGCCAACATGCTGCAGGGCGCGACGATGCCGCCGACCGAGTGAAACAGCGGCAGGCAGTCGTAGAGCCGGTCCTGCGGCGTGGCGCCGGTGAGGCCGGCGAACCAGAAACCCCAATTGAGGATGCGGCGGTGGCTGATGCTGGCCGCCTTCGGCAGGCCCGTGGTGCCGGAGGTGTAGATCAGCAGCGCACGGTCGTCGATGGTGACGTCGCCACGTTCCTCC
Source organism: Bradyrhizobium liaoningense (assembly GCF_018130825.1). GTDB lineage: Bacteria > Pseudomonadota > Alphaproteobacteria > Rhizobiales > Xanthobacteraceae > Bradyrhizobium > Bradyrhizobium liaoningense_B. The sequence continues at coordinate 441,652 of NZ_JAFCJS010000004.1, forward strand.
GCCAGCAGCGGACCGTCGTCGAGCGCGGCGAGCGCCACGTCGATAGCACGCTCGCTGCGGGCATCGCCATGGGTCCAGACCTTCGCGTCCGTCTTCAGATACGGCTTCGCGCTCTCCAGCATCGCCACCAGATCGTGCGCGACGATGATGTGCAGGGGACTTGCGACATCGAGGCAATGCGCGAGCGATTGGCCGACGAGCCTGGTGTTGATCAGCGCAACCACACCGCCGATCCGGCTGATGCCGAGCCACGCCGCGACATAGTCGATGCCGTTCGGCATGATCAGCGCAACGGTATCGCCCTTGGCAACGCCGACCGAGCGCGCCCAGCGCGCATAGCTGGTAACGCGTTTCGCCAGGCCTTCGTAATCAAGCGTTGCGTCATCGGCGATCAGCGCAACGCGGTCGGGCTGGCGCTGCGCCCAATCGTCGACGACGTCGGCGAACAGGCGGCCCGGCAGCGCCTCGATCCGCGCGGTGAGCTCGATGGCCTTCAGCCAGATCTTGGATGCCGACGGCGCGCGCGCGGCTTTCGGTTGCTCGGTGACCCCGGTGGTCATGCCGTTCATTCTTTCGGAACGTGTCTGCTGTTGCCGGCAGCTTAGCTCGCGCGTCCTGCCCAGGCGTTAAGAGACAAGGTAAAAGCCGGTTAGTGCGCGATTAACTCTAGTCATCCTTTACCAAGCCGGCGGGAACGGCGTGCGGCCCGGGGCGATTCTTGCGATAGCAGGTCCAGTCATTCGGGCGCGCTGCGCGCATCCCCGCGCCCGCTTGCGGGGAGAGGCGAACTGGAGGCAATCATGATCACCAGACGACATTTCCTCCGGACCGCCGCTTGTACCGCAGCCGCGCTCGCTGCGCCGCGTGCGTTTGCGCTCGGCAACCCCTCTTATCCCTCGCGCAGCGTGAAATGGGTGGTGCCCTACGCGCCGGGCGGCGCGACCGACGTGCTGTCACGACTGCTCTGCCAGCGCCTGTCCGACCGGCTCGGCCAGACCTTTGTGGTCGAGAACAAACCCGGCGCCGGCAGCAATATCGGGACGCAGGCCGTGATCGCCTCGGCTCCCGACGGCTACACGCTGCTGCTGACCTCGACCGCGAACGCGATCAATGCCTCGTTCGATCCGGCGCTGCCGTATGATTTCGCCAAGGGCATCGCGCCGGTCGCAGGCGTCGCGCGGATCCCGCTGGTGCTGGTCGTCAATAACGATCTGCCGGTGAAGAGCATTGCCGACTTCATCGCCTACGCCAAGGCCAATCCCGGCAAGATGTCGATCGCCTCCTCCGGCATCGGCACCTCGCTGCATCTGTCCGGTGAGCTGTTCAAGTCGCTGGCCGGCGTGCAGTTCACCCACGTGCCCTATCGCGGCTCGGCGCCGGGCCTGACCGACGTGATGAGCGGCCAGATCCAGGGCATGTTCGACAACGTCACCTCGTCCTTCGAGCTGGTGCGCGCCGGCAAACTGCGCGCGCTCGGCGTCACCACGCGCGAACGCTCGGAGATTTTGCCGGACGTGCCGCCGATCGCGGACACGCTAGCCGGCTATGAGACGAGCTCGTTCTACGGCGTCGGCGCGCCGCACGACACGCCGCTCGAAATCGTCGACCTCCTCAACCGCGAGATCGACACCGCCCTTTCCGACGCCGAGATCAAGGCTCGCATCGCCGAGCTCGGCGCGATCCCGCTGCACGGCAGTGCCGGCGCGTTCGGCGGCATGCTGACGGCGGAGACCGAGCGCTGGCGCAAGGTGGTCGCGTTGTCGGGGATCAGGAAGGAATAGCGATCCGGCCTCGCCGCGGCTAGGCGATCCCTGGCAAACCGGCTACTCTCTTCTACCCTGCGTTGTCGGAGTTGAAAGGGAGGCGACCCGTGGCTCTCGATCCGTCGGAATTTCCTGTCCAGGTCGCGCCGTTCGAGCAACCACTGACGAATTTTGCCAGCCGCGTGAAAGATGGGCAGGCCAGGGTGGTCGCAATCGGCTCGTCGACCACGGCGGGCGAAGGCGGCATCGCTCCCTATCCGCAGCGGCTGCTGGCGGCTCTGCGGATCAAATTTCCAAATGTCGCAATCGAGGTGATCAATCGGGGCGTCGGCGGCGAAGACGCGCCTTTGGAGCTGAAGCGGTTCGACCACGACGTCTTCGATCTGAAACCCGATCTCGTCATCTGGCAGGTCGGCACCAATTCGGTGTGGCAGGCCGACGGTCCCTCGTTCGCGGCCACCACGAAGGCCATCCGTGAAGGTGTCGACCGACTGCTCGGCGCCGAGCGGATCGACGTGACCCTGATGGACCTGCAATATGTGCCGGCGGTGCTGACACCGGCCAAGCGCAAGAAGGCGGACGCCATGGTCGCGGCGATCAGCCAGATCGCGCACAAGAAACGCGTCAACGTCTTCCGCCGCTTCTCGCTGATGAAGGGCTGGAATGAGGTCGCCAAGATCTCGTTCGACCGCCTGGTGGACCCGGGCGACGATACCAGGCTGCATGCCAGCGACTGGACCACGGACAAGATGACCTGGCAATTGGCCGATGCGATCGCCGCCGCGACCAGCAAGGCGCCTCACGGCACCTCAAGCATGATCCGGAAAAGTGCGAAGCGGGTTTCCGGAAAGATCGCGCGTCAACAACAGCCTAAAGCGCGATGACGATTCATCCAAATCTCATCGCGCTTTAGCCGATTCTGCCGCGGCGCAGACGTGGCGGTGGTGCGTTGACCGGATAATACGGATTGAGATCGCAGGTCGCGGCGCGGCCTGAAGCGGTGGCGCGGCACTGCGGCAGCGACGCGAAGGAGCAGTCGTACCACTCCCCACCACCGCCATTCGCGCCGGAATAGACATGCATGCAGACGGGAAAATTGGGGTCGAAGGTCTGCGCGTGCGACGGCACGGTCGCAAGCGCCGCGCCGACGATCATGACTAGGCCGAATGAGAAACGCATGAAGAACCCTCCTGCGCTCCGGATTGCTCAATATACCCTCTTGTGACGCTTGCGCGGAGGCGGCGGCGGTTCGTCGAAGGCATAATAGGGATTGAGGTCGCAGCTCGCAGAGCGGCCTGACGCCGTGGCGCGGCACTGCGGCAGCGAGGTGAAGGAGCAGTCGTAATAGTCGCCGCCGCCTCCGCGGCCGCCCAGCGTATAGACGTGCATGCACACCGGATAGCGCGGATCATAGGTCTGCGCGCTGGCATCCGCCGCGACAAACAGCGTGGCAATCGCGGTGAGGGTCAGGATCGGCAAACGCATGGAGACATCCTCGAATCGGTGGCGTCGGCAGATCGGATGCCGACGCCCTCCTATGACATAACACCGCCGCGGAGGCGACTGTTCCCAGGGACATATGACGGCAAGGTGAGGTGGGCTTGTCGCGACGCGCGTCGTCATGGCCGGACGTGACCCGGGCATGACGAGCAACGACCCCGCGCCAAGCTAGCCCAGCCCCTGCAGCACCAGCCGGTTCAACCTCGCCGCAAACGCCGCGGGGTCTTCCGGCAACTCGCCGTCCAGGATCTGCGCCTGCTCGAGCAGGAGCAGGCTGAGATCGTCGACGTCCCCGGAGCCGGCCTGGGCCCTGGTGATCGCTCCCACCATCGGATGGCGCAGGTTGATCTCGAGCACCGGCTTGGTGCGCATGCCGCGGTTCTGCTGCGACAGGATGCGCTCGAGCTCGCGGCTCGGGCCCTGGCTGTCCGCAACGAGGCAGGAGGCCGAGCTGGTGAGGCGCGTCGAGGCCTTGACGTCGCTGACGCGCTCGCCGAGCGCGGCCTTGATCACGGCGATGGTGGCCGCTTCATCGGCGACGGGCTCGTCCTTCTTCGCCTCGTCCTTGTCGTCGAGGCGTGGGATCAGGTCGAGATTGAGATCGCCCTGGCTCAGCGACTTCAGCGGCTTGCCCTCGAACTCCGTCGGCATCGAGGTCCAGAAGGCATCGACCGGATCGGACAGCAGCAGCACCTCGATGCCGCGCGCGGTCGCAGCTTCCAGCCGCGGGTTGGACTTCAGCCGCTCGATGCTGTCGCCGACGAGATAATAGATCTCGGTCTGGTTCGGCTTGAAATCGGCGACGACCTCTTTCAGCGACCGCTTCTCGCCCGAGGTCGTGGTGAATCGCGACAGCGCCAGCAGCTTCTCGCGCCGCTCGAAATCCTCGTAGATGCCTTCCTTCAGCACCGCGCCGAAGGCGTCCCAGATCCTGGCGAAGTTCTCGGCATCCTTGTCGGCGAGGCTTTCGAGCTCGGACACGACGCGGGTCGCCACGGCCTTGCGTATCTGCGCCAACTGCGGATTGTTCTGAAGCATCTCGCGCGAGATGTTGAGCGGGAGATCCTCGCTGTCGACGACGCCGCGGATGAAGCGCAGGTACCCGGGCAAGAGATCGGCATCATCGGTGATGAAGACGCGGCGGACGTAGAGCTTCACCCGGCCCTTGCGGTTCGGCTCGAACAGGTCGAACGGCTTGGCCGAGGGCGCGAACAGCAGCACGGCGTAGGAGTAGCGCCCTTCGGCGCGGTAGTGCAGCGTCATCGCGGGATCGTCGAAGGCCGAGGCGATCTGCTGATAGGCCTTCTTGTAGTCCTCCGGCGTGAGCTCGGATTTCGAACGCTGCCACAGCGCGCTCGCCGAGTTGATCTGGCGTGGCTCGCCCTCTTCCGGCACCAGCTCGATGGGGAACAGGATGTTGTCGGAGTAAGCGCCGACGATACGCTCGATCTCGTAGGTTTCGAGGTATTTCTTGGCGTCGTCCTTGAGATGCAGGACGATCTCGGTCCCGCGCACGAGGCGCGAGGCGTCCTCCTCGCTCGCCCGGGCGATCTCGAAGCCGGAGCCGCCGGAAGACGTCCAGGTCCAGACGTCGCTCTCGCCGGCACGGCGGCTGATGACGACGATCCTGTCGGCGACCATGAAGGCGGAATAGAAGCCGACGCCGAACTGGCCGATCAGGCCGAGACCGTCCTTGGCTTCCTTCAGCCTGGACACGAACGCCTTGGTGCCGGAACGGGCGATGGTGCCGAGATGGTCGATCAGCTCCTGCCGCTCCATGCCGATGCCGTTGTCGGCGATCGTGAGCGTTCCGGCCGTCTTGTTCGGGATGATGCGGATCTTGAGCGCGTCGCCCTCGCCCAGCAGCGCCGGATTTGCGATCGCCTCGTAGCGCAGCTTGTCGCAGGCATCCGAGGCATTCGAGACGAGCTCGCGCAGGAAGATGTCGGTCTCCGAATAGACGGAATGCACCATGAGGTGCAGAAGCTCGGAAACCTCGGCCTGGAAGGGCTGCATATGCACAGCCGTATCTGACGTCGTCATGCGTTTATCCGGTCAAATCAGAGGGGAAAGCCCGGATATAACGCGATGGGAGGGCGGATCAAGAGGACGTGAAGCGGTGAGCCCCTGCCTGGGGCGGACGCGATCCTGCCCATGGACGCTGGGCGCTCAGGTCACGCAACGGCCGGGCTGGAGCAGCTTGGCGACCTCGGTCAGCGAGCTGACCATCGGCTCGCAGGCGATCGTCGGCTTGTTGCGGCCCTGCTGCTTCTTCTGGTTCTGGAGCAGCACCGGCGGCTTGGCGTTGCCGGTCTCGATCACCGCGGGGACCCGCAGCAGCACCGAGGTATCGGCGAGGTCGTTCAGCCGCATCGACACGGTGCGGGTGGGAACTGCTGGCTGCTTGATCTCGGCCAGCCGGTCGGTCTTGCCGGCCCGATTGACGTTGTGTCCCGGCTTGTCAGACTTGTCGGCGACCGCCTGCCAGCGGTCGGCCAGATCGTGGCCGGAGGCGAATTGCACGGCGCCAAGCGTTGCGGCAATCGCGAAGGCACCCAAAAATACCTTTTGAATCTGTGACATGGTTGTCAATCCCTCGCCCCATGGCGATCGAGGGAACAACGCGAGCGGAGGACCGGCGGTTCTCGGCCGTCACGATCACTTAACCGTGTGCGAAAAGCTCGGGGCGCCCATGCAAAAAAATTCGCAACCGCCTGGAACGAGTCCGGTAGTCGGGAGTCGTCTCTGCAGCCGGCTATTCCCCCCTGCCCCATAAGCCGGCGACGTAGGGCGCGACTGTGGTGATGCCAGTCGCGCCTTACTTTTGTCTGGGGCTCACTTCGCTTTCCCCGCCAGCCAGTCCCGCCCCTCGCCGTAGAGCTTCTCGACCTCCGCACCGGTGAGGCCAGGCATGTCGCGCTTCACCTTGTAGCCGATCAGCTCCTGCATGTAGGCGAGGTGGCGGTAGCCTTCGGGAAGTGCGGCGAGCGCCTTTTGATCGAGGCGGAGCGTCGCGGCGGGATCGACCGGGTCGATCCGGTCCTTCTCGTAGATCGGCTGGCGGCGGACGATGCCCCATTTCCCGTGCCGCTTCTCCAGGAAATCGTAGAAGCGCCCGGTGCAGACGACGTCGCAGAGCACGTCGTGCACAGGTGCGCGCTGCGAGATCGTCATCTTGGTCTGGGCGATGGCGCGTTCGCCGGACAGATCGATGCTGGTGCCGCCGAGGAAATGCAGGATGCGCACGCCCCTGGCGAACCCCTCCTGGCTGACGCGCATGAAATCCCGCGCCGGCCCCTGAAACCAGGTGGCGGACATCCACCCCTCCTCGTGCCAGACGGTCGCAAAACGCTCCCAGTCCCCGGCGTCGCGCCAGACCGCCCAGTTCTCGACGAGGTCGCGGATGGCGAGGCGATCGAGGAGTTGCTGGTCCATGGTGCGCTTCTCCCGGCGGCTTGAGGCTGCGATGAATGTCATCGGCCCGAAATATCAACGGGGCAATGAGGTTGGCGTCAAGCGTTCGATGCCTCGGGGCCGTTCGAATTGCCCACAGCGAGAGAAACGCGATACGAGCAGCGAGCCTTGCAATCAACCGGACCGCGATTAATATCCGCAGCGATGCAGATGAAATTCCCCTTGCTGGCCGCGTTTCTCGGATTGCTCGCGGCTTTCCCCTCTCACGCGCAGACTGATACGCAGAGCGAAAGTGCCCAGGCCTGGAAAGCGAAGCTGTCGGCGCACATCGCCAAGAGCAGGCTATTTCCAGCCCAGGCACTGGGGCAAACCGGGGAGGCCAGGGTAGGCTTCGTCATCGACCGGTCCGGCAAACTGGTCTCGCGGGCACTGGCTGCGAGCACAGGCTCGCGACTGCTCGACGATGCTGCGCTGGAGATCGTCGTCCGTGCCCAACCGTTTCCGGTGCCGCCTTCGGAGCTGAAGGAAGAGACTTTCTATTTCGTAGTGCCGATTGTCTTCGACGGCCGTCAATTCCAGGTGCCGACCAACGGGCTAGTGCTGAGCACGCCGGCTTCCGGCTTTGCGGAGTCCGAGGCTATGGCCGCGTGGCGCAAGGCGGTCACCGAGCACGTCTGGCGCAACAGGGTATTTCCTCCACAGGCGATCGGCCGGAGGGGTGATGCCGGCGTCATATTCGTTGTCGACCGTTCGGGAAAACTGATCTCGAACGCACTGATAGAAAGTTCGAGCTTCCCACCGCTGGATGCCGAGGCGCTCGCGATGATCGAACGATCCAGGCCATTCCCGAAACCGCCCGCTGACGCGAAGGACGATCTGCAGAGAGTGACCGTCCTCATGACTTTCGACGGGATCGGGCCGAATCTGGCGCCGTCGCCGGAACGAGAAAAAAAGCTCCAATCCTGGGTCGAGGACCAAGCCAAGCTGAATGCAAAATCCCCTGGGCCAGACGACACCAAGCTAAATTCCATGCTTCGCAGCATCTGCCGAGGTTGCTGAGGCAAGAGCAAACCAACTCTCCGCCACACATGGAAACGGCGCGCCTCGCGACGCGCCGTCTTCTTGTCCGATAGATACTTCCTTACGCCGCCGGCACCTTCGGCGCGCGGTTGCGGGAGTTGCGCTGGAAGAACAGCGCCTGGCTCGCCACCGCCGACACCATCGCCGGCTGGAACGGTTTTGAGATCAGGAACGCCGGCTCCGGGCGTTCGCCGGTGAGGAAGCGCTCCGGATAGGCGGTGATGAACACCACCGGCACCTCGAAGGTGCGCAGCAATTCGTTGACGGCATCGAGCCCCGACGAGCCGTCGGCGAGCTGGATGTCGGCAAGGATCAGGCCGGGTCGCTTGTTCTTGGCAAGCGCCACCGCGTCGGCATGGGTGCGCGCAACGCCGACGACATTATGGCCGAGATTCTTCACCAGGCTCTCGAGGTCCATGGCGATGAAGGTCTCGTCCTCGATGATCAGCACGTCGGTGGCGATCTCGGCCGCCATCTCGCGCCCTGCGGCGTCAGCGAGCCGCCGCGTCTCGGAAACGTCAGTGCTGAGGATGAAGGCGACTTCCTCCTCCGAAAATCCCTCCAGCGACAGCAGCAGGAACGCCTGCCGCGGCAACGGCGTGATGTTCGACAGCCGCCGCTCGGGTGGCATCGGCAGAGGCGTCACCTCGGCATCATCGTTGACGGAAACCGAATTCCAGATCTGGGTGAACAGCCGGAACAGGCCCGCGCGCGGCCCGTGGCTCTCGTCGAGCACCGACGGATCTCCCAGCATGGCTTCCAACATGGCTGCGACATAGGCGTCACCGGAGGCCTGGCTGCCCGTCAGGGCGCGTGCGTACCGGCGCAGCAACGGCAAGTGTTCAGCGACAAGCTGTGAACGGGACATCCCCACTCCATTCATCTTCGGGCCAATCTTAGAGAAACAGGAACAACGAGGGGAGGCCCGGGTTCCCCTGCAGGGCTGACTACGCCTCAGGACAAGAAAAGTTCCGCGAGAGGGGGAACTTTTTGACGAACCTGGAATTGTGCCTATCCAGGGAACGGCTCCCGGTTGAGAAAACTTCTCGAATTTACAGTAACTTAACTCGGGGAAACGTGGAACAGGTCATGAAAGATCTCAAGTCTCAAGCCAGCAAAAGCACGACCCCCGGCAAGGGAGGCCTTACTCCGGAGATCCAATCCCGGATCGGGCATCAACTGCGCGCCATGTACGACGATGTCGTGCGGCAAGGGGTTCCGGACCGGTTCGCGGAACTGATCAAGAAACTTGATGCGCCGGGAGGCGCACCCCAAGTGGAAACGGATGGGGGCTCCAACGACAACAACAATGGGAGGGATTAATGCCTCTCACGGAATCCCTGCGTAACGACATCCTTGCGGCCGTGCCAAGTCTGCGCGCGTTCGCGATCTCGCTCAGCGGCAATGCCGACCGGGCCGACGATCTGGTTCAGGAAACGCTGTTGCGCGCGCTCGCCAACATCGACTCCTTCCAGCCCGGGTCCAACCTGCCGGCCTGGCTGTTCACGATCCTGCGCAACCTGTTTCGCTCCGACTATCGCAAGCGGCGGCGCGAGGTCGAGGATGCCGAGGGCAATTATGCGAAGACGCTGAAGACGCAGCCCTCGCAGAATGCGCATCTCGAGTTCGAGGAGTTTCGCGGCGCGCTCGAGAAGCTTCCGCAGGACCAGCGCGAGGCCTTGATCCTGGTCGGCGCCTCCGGCTTCTCCTATGAGGACGCGGCCTCGATCTGCGGCTGCGCGGTCGGCACGATCAAGAGCCGCGTCAATCGCGCGCGCTCGAAGCTCGCCGCGCTGCTCTATGTCGACGGCGCCGAAGACTTCGGGCCCGACGAGACCGTGCGTGCCGTGATCGGCGGCAGCGGCGGATAGCGTAGCCATCGGGTCCTCAGCAGACGTGTGAAGGCGGCCGTTCGCGCGGCCGCCTTCGCGTACGTCCTCACTCTTCCACGAACGTCACCGTATCAGGCACGCTCGCGCGCGAGGTGCGGTAGCTGTTGACCTTGTGGGCGTGGTCGGCATAGCCGAACGAGATGCCGCAGACGACGCGGCGGTCGTCGGGCAGATTGAAATGGCGGCGGATCAGGCCGGAATGGCGCGCCAGCGCCGCCTGCGGAATCGTGCCGAGCCCGAGCGCCTGCGCGGCCAGCATGAAATTCGAGACATAGGCACCGCAATCGATCGCGCCGTAGATGCCGAGCGGCTCGTTGGTGTGAATGATCGCGATATGCGGCGCACCGAAGAAATTGTAGTTCTCCAGCGCCTGCTTTGCGTAGGCGCTTCTGTCGCCGCGGGCGATGCCGAGCGTGTTGTAGAGCTGAAAGCCGCTCTCGCGGCGGCGCTCGAGATAGACCCCGACATATTCGCGCGGCGGGGTGAAATCGTAATCGTCGCCGAGCCCCTTCGAAGCCTCCGCGTAGATCGCCTTGCGAAAACGCTCCTTGGCCTCGCCGCTGGCGATGATGACCTGCCAGGGCTGGCTGTTGCACCAGGACGCGGTGCGCTGTGCGGTGGTCAGCACATGCTCGATGGTGGCGCGGTCGACCTCCTTGGGCAGGAAGGCGCGAACGGAGTAGCGCTCGTTGAGGAGCTCTTCGAGCACGCCGATACGATCGTTTTGTTTCACTTGTGCGTCCATGAATCAGCTCGCATTCTTCGTAGGGTGGGTTAGCTCGCGGCTGTGCGAAGCACAGTCCGCTAGCGTAACCCACCTCTTTTGTTTCCGCTTCGGCAGAAGAGGTGGGTTACGCCCAGCGGTTTGCGCTTCGCGCAATCCGCGGGGCTAACCCACCCTACAAGACCATATCACCGTCCCTTGGTCGGGATCTTGTTATACGGCACGTCCTTGTCGACGCGGATATCGCCCGGCAGGCCCAGCACGCGCTCGGCGATGATGTTGCGCAGGATCTCGTCGGTACCGCCGGCGATGCGCATCGAGGGCGAGGATAGCAGCATCTGCTGGAATTGGCCCTGCACCGTCTCCTCGTCGCTGCCGGTCAGAACACCGGCCGCGCCCTGCAGGTCCATGGCATAGGTCGCGATGTCCTGCAGCATCATGCCCGACACCAGCTTGCCGATCGAGTTCTCCGGCCCCGGCCGCTCGCCCTTCGACAGCGCCGAGATGGTGCGGTAGCTGGTGTATTTCAGCCCGCTCGACTTCGCCGCCCAGCCCGCCAGCTTGGAGCGCACGGCGGGATCGTCGATGGCGAGCCCGTCCTCCAGCATCAGGCTGGAGCAGAACTCGAACATCTCAGGCACGCCGGTCGCAAGCCGTGCGCCGATCGACATGCGCTCGTTCATCAGCGTGGTCAGCGACACGCTCCAGCCCTCGCCGACCGCGCCGAGCCGCTGGCTGTCGGGGATCACGACGTCGGTGAAGTAGACCTCGTTGAACTCCTGCATGCCGTTGGCCTGCTTGATCGGCCGTACCTCGACGCCCGGGCTCTTCATGTCCAGGAAGAACATGGTGAGGCCCTTGTGCTTGGGCACATTCGGATCGGTGCGTGCGATCAGAAGACCATAATCGGAATAATGCGCGCCCGAGGTCCAGATCTTCTGGCCGTTGACGACCCAGTTGTCGCCCTTCTTCTCGGCGCGGGTGCGCAGGCCGGCGACGTCGGAGCCGGCGGAGGGCTCGGAGAACAGCTGGCACCAGATCTCCTCGCCCGAAGCGAGCTTCGGCAAGTAGCGACGCTTGGCATCCTCGCTGCCGAAGGCCATCACGGTCGGCCCGCACATGCCCTCGCCGATCTGGAACGGCTGCGTCAGCTTGCCGTAGACGCCTTCCTCCTGCTGCCAGATCACCCGCTCGATCGGACTCGCGCCGCGGCCGCCATATTCCTTCGGCCAGTGCAGGCAGGACCAGTTGCCCTCGAACTTCTTCTTCTGCCAAGCCTTGCCGACATCGACGATGTCGTGCTTGGCAAGCCGAATGCGGCCGAGCGAGGACTTTGACAGTTCGGCCAAAAACTCCTTCGGCGCGTTGGCCTCGACCCATTTGCGCGCGGTCTCGCGGAATGCGGCTTCCTGCGGGGTGTCGTCGAAATTCATCTTCGAACTCTCCTCTCTCGTGCCCCGGACGCTGCGCAGCGCGAAGCGTTGCGCTGCAGAGCCGGGGCCCATTGTGGCTTTCTGGGTCCCGGCTCTGCGAAGCAGCGCCGCGCGCTGCATCGCGTCCGGGACGCGGCTAGCCTCTTCCCTTGGTCGGGATCTTGTTGAACGGCACGTCCTTGTCGACACGGATATCGCCGGGCAGGCCCAGCACCCGCTCGGCGATGATGTTGCGCATGATCTCGTCGGTGCCGCCTTCGACGCGTGTGCCCGGCGCACGCAACAGCATCGCCTGGAAACGACCGGCCAGCTCGGCATCCTCGCCGCTGACCACGCCGCTCGCGCCCTGCAAGTCCAGCGCATAGGTCGCGACGTCCTGGATCATCGAGCCCGCCACCAGCTTGCCGATGGAGTTTTCCGGCCCCGGCCGCTCGCCCTTCGACAGCGCCGAGATCGCGCGCATGCTGGTGTATTTCAGCCCGCTCGCCTTCACCGCCCAGTTCGCCAGCTTCGAGCGCACCGCGCGATCCTCGATCGCCGGACCGTCGTCGAGCATCAGGCTGGAGCAATATTCGAACAGCTCCGGGAAACCGGTCGAGACGGCCGCGCCGATCGCGCTGCGCTCGTTCATCAGCGTGGTCAGCGAAACGTTCCAGCCGTCGCCGACCTCGCCGAGGCGCTGATGATCGGGGATGCGGACATTGGTGAAATAGACCTCGTTGAAGTCGGAGGCGCCGCTCGCCTGCTTGATCGGCCGCACCTCGACGCCCGGGCTCTTCATGTCCAGGAAGAACATGGTGAGGCCCTTGTGCTTGGGCACGGTCGGATCGGTGCGGGTGAGCAGGATGCCGTAGTCGGAATAATGCGCGCCCGAGGTCCAGATCTTCTGGCCGTTGATGATCCAGTCGTCGCCGTCCTTTTCCGCGCGGGTTCGCAGGCCGGCGACGTCGGAGCCACCTGCGGGTTCGGAGAACAGCTGGCACCAGACCTTCTCGCCGGAGGCGAGCGGCGGCAGATAGGTGCGCTTATGCTCCTCGCGCGCGAACGCCATCATGGTCGGTCCGCACATGCCGTGGCCGATGATGAACATGCGGGACAGCTGGCCGAACGGTCCTTCTTCCTGCTGCCAGATCACGCGCTCGATCGGCGATGAACCGCGACCGCCATATTCCTTCGGCCAGTGCAGACAGGCCCAGCCGGCATCGGCCTTCTTCTTCTGCCAGGCCTTTGCGACCTCGAGAATGTTGGCGTTCTTGAGCACGGTGCGGCCGAGCGAGGATTTGCGCAGCTCTTCTTCGTATTGCTTCGGTGCGTTCGCGCCAATCCAGGCGCGGGCGGTGGCGCGGAATTCGGCTTCCTGCGGGGTGTCGTCGAAGTTCATGACGCTTCTCTTCTTCGTAGGGTGGATTAGCCGAAGGCGTAATCCACCAATTCTGTCGAGCATTGCCGGCGGATGGTGGGTTACGCCTTCGGCTAACCCACCCTACGCACCTGTCGTTACGCCGCGTTCTTCTTGCGCATGCGGTCGATCAACTGGTCTTCCCAATAGGACAGGCTGCCGAGTCCCAGCGCCATCGCGTTGGCGCGGCGGTAGTACATGTGGCAGTCGAACTCCCAGGTGAAACCCATGCCGCCGTGAACCTGGATGTTGTTCTTGGCGCAGTGCTGGAACGCCTGCGTCGCGCTGATGCGCGCGGCCGCGGCGGCTTCCGGCAATTCGGCCGCATTGGTCGAGAGCGCCCAGGCGCCGTAATAGCTGTTGGAGCGCGCCAGCGTCGCCGAGACATACATGTCGGCCAGCATGTGCTTGACGGCCTGGAACGAGCCGATCGGACGGCCGAAGGCGATGCGGTCGAGCGCGTAGTCACGGCCCATCTCCAGCGCGCGGTCGGAGCCGCCGACCTGCTCGAAGGCGCACAGCACCGCGGCGCGATCGAGCACCTGAGTCAGGATGCTCCAGCCCTCACCGGCCCCACCGAGCGGCTCGGCCTTGCAGTCTTTGAAGGTGATCTCCGCCTGCCCACGGGTCGGATCGAGATTGGTGAGGCTTTTGACCTCGACGCCGCCCGCCTTGAGATCGACCAGGAACAGCGAGATGTCGTTCTCGCGACCGCTCGATCCCGTGCGCGCGGCAACCACCGCGAAGTCGGCGATCGCGCCATCGGCGACCGGCTTCTTGACGCCGTTGAGCACGCCGTTCGCAGCCGCGACCTTGACGTTCTTCGGCGCCGGATTGCCCTTGCCCTCGAACAGCGCCAGCGTGCCGATCGCCTCGCCTGCGGCGATCGCGGGCAGCCATTTCTTCTTCTGCGCGTCGCTGCCTGCGATCAGCAGCGCTTCGGCGGCAAGATAGACGGTCGAGGAGAACGGCACCGGCGCGTTGGCCCGCCCCATCTCCTCCGCGATCACACAGAGCTCGAGATGGCCGGCACCGGCGCCGCCGAACTCTTCCGGGATCGCAACGCCAAGAAAGCCCATCTCGGCAAGGCCCTTCCACAGCTCCTTGCCGTAGGGCGCCTTGCCGTCGAGCACGACGCGCACCGCCTTGGGCGAGCATTTTTCCGCGAGGAATTTGCGCGCCTGGTCGCGGAGCTGTTTCTGGTCGTCGGAGAAATCGAAGTTCATGGCGGGCTACCTCTTATTCATTGTTATTCAGACCGTCATTCCGGGGCGCGACGAAGTCGCGAGCCCCGGAATGACGAATGGAAAGAGCGTCGTCTTCATTTCAGCACGATCACATCTTCATCCGGCTTGTCCGCATAGAGCCGCTCCACCAGCGCGGCGCGGCGTTCGAGGCCGGCGCGCTGGTTGATGTAGCCCTTGTCGGTGAGCTCGTTGCCGTCGATCGAGGGCGGCTCGACCATCAGCATCGCGCGGGCGATGATGCGGCTGCTGGCGCCTTCGCACTCCCGGTTGTGAGTCTCCAGCCCGCGCCTGAAGCAGGCGATCACCTCGGGGTGCCTCACCGCATCCGCAAAGCTCAGATCGGGATTGCCGACGAGCTGGCGGCAGGCATGCAAATTGGGCCAGGCCAGCAGGCCGATGAAGGCGCGATCCTGACCTGCGACCAGCGCGTCATGCACGACGGGCGTCGCCGCCGCGATCGTATCGGTGCGGAGCGAGCCGACATGGACGAAAGTGCCTGTGGTGAGCTTGAAGTCCTCGACCACACGGCCGGCGAAGATGATGCCCTTCACCGGATCGGCATCGTCGACGAAAATGCCGGCATCGCCGATGCAGTAAAAGCCTTCTTCGTCGAACACCTTCTTGGTGAGATCCGGCTGGCCGAAATAGCCGGGCGTGACGTTGACGCCGCGCAGGCGCAGCTCGTATTTCGAGCCGCACGGCACCATCTTCAGTTCGACGCCGGGAAACGGCAGGCCGATCAGACCGACGCGCTCGGTATCCCAATAGGTGCCGGTCGAGGTCGGCGCGGTCTCGGTCGAGCCCCAGCCGGTGTAGAACACGATGCGCTCGCCCGTGGTCTTCACGGCGAGGGCCTGCATGCGCTCGTAGAGATCGTCCGGCAGCCGCGCGCCGCCATAGGCCATGATCGAGAGGTTCTTGAAGAAGGAGCGGCACAGCGCGTCATCCTTCTCCATCGCAGCCGCAAGCGCGGCATAGCCGGCGGGAACGTTTGCGTAATAGGTCGGCGAGATCTCGCGCAAATTGCGCAGCGTCTCCTCGAACTGGCCCGGCATCGGCCGGCCGTCGTCGATATAGAGCGTGCCGCCATCGACCAGCACAGGGTGGAACGCCGCGTTGCCGCCCATCGTGTGATTCCACGGCATCCAGTCCAGCATGGTCGAGATCGGACCGTCAGGTGTGCGCGGCCGCACCTGCATCATCATCGCGGCATTGGCGCACATCATCTCCTGCGTGTTGATGACGGCCTTGGGCATACCGGTCGAGCCTGATGTGAACAGCAGCTTGCCGACAGTCTGCGGCGTGATTTTTGCGATCGACGCATCGACGTCAGGCGTCACAGGCGTCGCGGCGAGCTCGGCGAAGCTGACGCTCTTGGTGCCGTCGCAGGGCCGCGCGACGTGAACCACGGTGACATCGCTGAGGTCCAGCGCTTTCAACGCCTTCTCGAAGGTCGGGCCGTCCTGCACCATCACCACGGCCGGCTTGATCAGGTCGAACAAATATTTCAGCTTGACGTGATCGTGGCTCATCAGCGAGTAGGCCGGCGACACGGGAGCAGCCGGAGAACGCGCCTGCATCGCGGCCTGCGTCATCAGCGCATGCTCGATCGAGTTGCCGGAGAGGATCGTGACCGGACGTCCCTCGAGCTTGAGGTTGAGCAGGCCTTGCGTCAGCGCATCGACCGTGCGCTTGGCTTCGCCATAGGACACCTTGCGCCATTCGCGATTGGAACCGCCGCGCTGCGCGAGCCAGATGCGCTCGGGCGCTTCCTTCGCCCATTTCGCCAACGAGGCCGGGATGTGTGTCTCGTGGGCTTGCAGCGGAATGCGCGACTTCAGCACCACCGTGCCGTCGGCGCGCCGCTCGACGTCGATGTCGCGCTTGAGCCACTCGACCTTGCGAAAGGCGGGCTTCGTCATCACCGCCGCCGCGCTCCCACTCATTTTGCGTCTCCCGGAATTACTGTCCTTTACGGATCTTCGTGCTTCAGCGCCTGATATAGACAGGCTTTCGCTTCTCAAGGAAGGCCCTGATGCCCTCCGAAAATTCCTCGGAGCGGCTGCACAGGACCTGATTGCGGTCCTCCATCGCGATCGCAGCTTCCAGCGATCCGGCATCGACGCTCATGTTGAGACATTCCTTGGACAGGCGCAGCCCGACGGGCGAGGCGGTCGTCATCGCATCGACATAGGGCTCGGCCGCGGCATCGAGCTTGTCTTCATCGACAACCTCGGAGACGAGCCCGACCGCAAGCGCGCGCTCGGCACCGATGAAGCGCCCAGTGAGGATTAGTTCCGACGCTACGGAGACACCGACGAGGCGCGGCAGAAAATAGCTGGTGCCGATGTCGCAGCCGCCGAGGCCGAGCTTGATGAAGGCGCAGTTCATCCGCGCCGACTTCGTTGCGATGCGGATGTCGGAGGCCAGCGCCAGGGCAAAGCCGCCACCGGCCGCCGCACCCTGCACCAGCGCAAGGATCGGCTGCGGGCAGCGCCGCATCAGCATCACGATGTCGGCGATGCGCCGCTGCGAGTCCAGGGATTCCGTGACGCCCGGCGGCTCCTGCTGGCCGGCCCGGCGCGCCATCGCGGCCTTGAGATCGAGGCCCGCGCAGAAATTCTTGCCGGCGCCCCTGAGCACGACGACGCGCGTGTCGCGGTTACGCTGCAGGCCCTGGAAATAGACGTTGAGCGCGTCGATCAGCGCAGGATCGAGCGCGTTGAGGTTTTCCGGACGATTGAGCGTCACCCGGTCGACGCCGTCGTGGTGCTCGATCAGCAGCGGTTGGGACATGGGAGCCTCGCACTTTTGTGTCACACGGGGACCGTCTCCCACCCTCCCCTGGAGGGGGAGGGTCGGCTCACATTGCGCGCAGCGAAATGTGAGACGGGGTGGGGTGACAGTCTCTCCACATCCACACTGCCCGAGAGGAGAGATCACCCCACCCCGCTCGCGCTGCGCGCGATCGACCCTCCCCCTCCAGGGGAGGGTCAGAAGGGCACCGCTTACCTTGGCGCCATGCGGATGGCGCCGTCGAGACGGATGGTTTCGCCATTCAGCATCGGGTTCTCGACGATGTGCACCGCGAGCATGCCGTACTCGTTCGCATCGCCGAGGCGCGATGGATGCGGCACCTGGGCGCCGAGGCTCTTGCGGGCTTCTTCGTTGAGACCCATCAGCAGCGGCGTGAAGAACAGGCCGGGCGCGACGGTGTTGACGCGAATCTTCTGGCTGGCGAGGTCGCGCGCGGCCGGCAACGTGAGGCCGACGACGCCGCCCTTCGAGGCCGAATAGGCGATCTGGCCGATCTGACCTTCGTATGCCGCAACCGAGGCGGTGTTGATGATGACGCCGCGCTCCTCGCCGACCGGCTCGATGGTGACGAGGCGCTCGGCGAACAGCCGCAGGCAGTTGAAGGTGCCGATCAGGTTGACGTTGATGATGCGCGCGAACTTTTCGAGCGGATAGACGCCGTCGCGGCCGACGATACGCTGCGAACCGCCGATGCCGGCGCAGTTCATCAGCACGCGCGCAACGCCATGCGCCGCTTCTGCTTTCGCGATCGCCGCCTTGATCTGCTCCTCGCTGGTGACGTCGGCGTGCAGCGCGACGCCCTTGACTTCGGCGGCGACCTTCTCGGCGTTCTCCTTGCTCTGGTCGATCACGCCGATCTTGGCGCCCTTGGCGGCCATGGCGCGGGCGGTCGCGGCACCAAGGCCCGAACCACCGCCGGTGATGAGAACGGCTACGTCTTTCAACTGCATCGTAAGCTACCTTTCCTTGGGCGTTTCTTCTCTAGACTTGAGAGTGATGGCCGGATTATCCGGCCGCGGCAGCTTCCCCGGCTTGCGTGAGGATGCCGCCGCAGATCAGCGTTTCCATGTGCTTGATGTATTGCCGGCAGACTTCGTCGGTGACCGGGCCGACGCCGG
Source organism: Bradyrhizobium liaoningense (assembly GCF_018130825.1). Classification (GTDB taxonomy): domain Bacteria; phylum Pseudomonadota; class Alphaproteobacteria; order Rhizobiales; family Xanthobacteraceae; genus Bradyrhizobium; species Bradyrhizobium liaoningense_B. Next base: position 460,039 of record NZ_JAFCJS010000004.1, read on the forward strand.
TCGCGCGGGACATCGCGTGCCGGCCGAAGAACAGGTGATCGCAGGCGCCGATCAGGCTGGTGTAGAACAGCACCGGATCGGTCTTGCGGAATTCGCCGCTGCTCTCGCCTTCGGCGAGCAGGCGGCGGTGAAAATCGAGCAGCGGCGCGACGAAGAATTTCGAGACTTCGTCGGCGGAGCCCGCACTGGTTTCGTGCAGGAGATAATGGATCAGCCGGTTCATGTAGGGGAACCGGTAATAGGCTCGGATGATGCCGCCGATATGCAGCTTCAGCTTCGCCGTCGCCGTAATCGGCTGCGCCAGCAGATATTCGAGATTGGACAGCTCGGTTGCCGCGTTGCGCTCAAGCAGCGCCAGCAACAGGCCATCCTTGTTGCCGAAATGATATTTGACCAGCGCGGCGTTGGCGCCGGATTTCTGGGCGATGTCGGACAGCGAGATCTCGATCGAGGAGCGTTCGATCATCAGCTCGCTGGCGGCCACGAGCAATTTCTCTGCCGTGGAATTTTTTCCGCCGGGGAGCTTGTTCGGTACGCTGGTAGCCACGGAGATCCCTGTTTGGCCGCTGGAAGCGGGGCGCAGATAAGCGCAAGCAGCGCCTCATCACAAGAGTTAATTGATCGATTGACTAAATGATCGCGCGCCCGTTTAATCCGCCCCCGACAACCAACCATCCAGAAGAAATTCAGGGAGAAACCGATATGGCCGAGGCTTACATCGTCGCCGCTGCGCGTACCGCCGGCGGGCGCAAGGGGGGCCGCCTCGCCGGCTGGCATCCGGCCGATCTCGCCGCAAAAGTGCTGGACGAGCTGGTCGACCGCACCAAGGTCGATCCCGCCCTGGTCGAGGACGTGATCATGGGCTGCGTCATGCAGGTCGGCGAGCAATCCAACAACGTCGCGCGCAACGCGATCATGGCCTCGAAGCTGCCGGAGAGCGTGCCGGGCACCTCGATCGACCGTCAGTGCGGCTCCTCGCAGCAGGCGCTACACTTCGCAGCGCAGGCCGTGATGTCCGGCACCATGGACGTGGTGATCGCCGCCGGCGTGGAATCCATGACGCGCGTGCCGATGGGCCTGTCGTCGCAGCTCCCGGCCAAGAACGGCTTCGGCAATTACAAGAGCCCGGGCATCGAGGCGAAGTATCCGAACATCGTGTTCAGCCAGTTCACCGGCGCGGAGATGATGGCGGAGCGGTACGGCCTCTCCAAGGACGAGCTCGACGAGTACTCCTTTGGCAGCCATCAGCGCGCGATCGCCGCGACGCAAGCCGGTCACTTCAAGAAGGAGATCGTGCCGCTCGAGATCACCCGCGCCGACGGCAGCAAGGACACCCACCACATCGACGAAGGCATCCGCTTCGACGCCACGATCGAAGGCATCAAGGGTGTCAAGCTCATTGCCGAGAACGGCAAGCTGACCGCGGCCAGCGCCAGCCAGATCTGCGACGGCGCCTCCGGCGTCATGGTGGTGAACGAGAAGGGCCTGAAGCAGCTCGGCGTCAAGCCGCTGGCGCGTATCCATCACATGACCATGATGGGCGGCGATCCCGTCATCATGCTGGATGCGCCGTTGCACGCCACCAAGCGTGCGCTGGAGAAGGCCGGCATGAAGATTGGTGACATCGATTTGTTCGAGGTCAACGAGGCCTTCGCCTCGGTGCCGACCGCGTGGCTGAAGACCACCGGCGCCGATCCGGAGCGTCTCAACGTCAACGGCGGCGCCATTGCGCTCGGCCATCCGCTCGGCGGCTCCGGCACCAAGCTGATGACCACGCTGGTCCACGCCCTGCACCAGCGCGGCAAGCGCTACGGCCTGCAGACCATGTGCGAAGGCGGCGGCATGGCGAACGTGACGATCGTGGAGCGGCTGTAGTCGCCGTTGCACCGCTCAGGCGTTGCCACACTAAAGGTGTCGTCCCGGCGAAGGGGGACCCATAGCCACGGAGTGTGTGGTTATGCCGGGCTGGGGCGACACGGCATTTCGACAACTGCGATTGGTGGTTATGGGTCCCGGCCCCCGTGCGCAATTGCGCACTAGGCCGGGACGACCACGGTGTTTGCCTCGGGACCTGAGATGACCCATCCGTCCATCTACGCCAAGACCACACCCGACAAGATCGCCTACCAGATGGCAGGCACCGGCAAGGCGATCACCTATCGCGAGCTCGACGAGCTCTCGAACCAGGGCGCAAACCTCTTTCGCTCGCTTGGCCTCAAGGCCGGCGACCACATCGCGCTGCTGATGGAGAACCGCCTCGCTTTCATGGAGCTCTGCTGGGCCGCACAGCGCAGCGGGCTGTATTACACCGCGATCAGCCGCTATCTGAAGCAGGACGAGATCGACTACATCATCGCCGATTGCGGCGCCAAGGTCGTGATCACCACGCCGAAATGCGCCGACCAGATCAAGGCCCTGATCAAGGGCGCGCCCGGCGAGCCGATCTTCTACATGATGGACGAGCCGCTGCCCGGCTTCCGCTCCTACGACAAGGAAGCCGCGGCGCAGCCGATAACGCCGATTCCCGACGAGGTCGCCGGCTACGACATGCTGTACTCGTCGGGCACCACCGGCCGGCCCAAGGGGATCAAGAAGGCGTTCGAGGGCAACAGGATCGACGTGCCGAACGCCTTCCTGCGCGTGCTCTGCGCCGACATGTGCGGCATGAATGCCGAAAGCACCTATCTGTCGCCGGCGCCGCTCTATCACGCCGCTCCCCTGCGCTTCAACATGATGGCGATCGTGCTCGGCGGCACCTCCATCATCATGGAGCATTTTGACGCTGAAGAGTTCTTGAAGCTGGTCGAGAAATACAAGGTCACGCAGTCGCAGCTGGTGCCGACCATGTTCGTGCGCATGCTGAAGCTGTCGGACGATGTGCGAACCAAGTACAATGTCTCGACGCTGAAGGGCGCCATCCACGCCGCCGCGCCCTGCCCGGTCGACGTCAAGGCAAAGATGATCGAGTGGTGGGGCCCGATCCTGATCGAGTATTACGCGGGCTCCGAAGGTAACGGCGTCACCGTCTGCAACTCGCAACAATGGCTCGAGCACCGCGGCAGCGTTGGCCGCGCCGTGGTCGGCAAGATCAAGATCCTCGACGAGAACGACGAGGAGCAGCCGACAGGCGAGATCGGCACGGTCTATTTCGCCGATGCGCCCGCCTTTACCTATCACAACGACCCCGAGAAGACGAAGAAGGCCTACAACGCCAAGGGCTGGTCGACGCTCGGCGATGTCGGTTATCTCGACAAGGACGGCTTCCTCTTCCTCACCGACCGCAAGTCCTACATGATCATCTCGGGCGGCGTGAACATCTACCCGCAGGAAACCGAGGACGTGCTGATCACCCACCCCGAGGTCGCCGACGTCGCGGTGTTCGGCGTGCCGAACGAGGAGATGGGCGAAGAGGTGAAGGCGGTGGTGCAGCCGCACGATATGAGGCGCGCCGGCAAGGAGCTCGAGGCCGAGCTGATCGCGTTCTGCAAGACGCGGCTTTCAGCGATCAAGTGTCCGCGCTCGATCGATTTCGAAGCCGAGCTGCCGCGCACGCCGACCGGCAAGCTGGTGAAGCGGCACCTGCGCGATAAGTATTGGCCGAAGACGGCGGCGAAGATTTAGGGCGGGATGCGTAGGGTGGGTTAGCGAAGCGTAACCCACCTCTTCTGCTTCTGCGGAGACATAGGTGGTGGGTTACGCCTTCGGCTAACCCACCCTACGCTTCCTCAACCTCAATCAAACAGACTCGGCGTGTGGTTCACCAGCGCGCCCTCGATCTCGAGCATCTTCAGCTTCGTCACCACGCCACCATTCGCCGAGAAGCCGCCGGGCTTGTTGCCGGCCGCCAGCACGCGGTGGCAGGGCACGACGATCGGGCACGGGTTGCGGCCGAGCGCCTGGCCGACGTCGCGCGACAGCTGGACGCCGCCGAGCTGCTTGGCGATGTCGCCATAGGTGATGGTCTTGCCGGGCGGAATGGCGCGGGCGATCTCGTAGACGCCGCGGTTGAAGGCAGGCACGTCATCGAGATCGAGCGGGATGTCGGTGAGGTCGTCGGGCTCGCCCGCGAGCAGTTTTGTCATGCGGTCGATCGCGTGCTGCACCTCGGGGGGCGGCTCGGCTTCGGTGGCATCAGTGTGGCGCTGGCTGATGCGGGTGCGGATCTTCTGCTCGCCGCCCATCGGCAATTGCGTGCCGTTGATGCCGCGCGGGCCCCAGGCGATGGCGCAGAGGCCGATCCTGGTGTCGAACAGGGCAAAATGCTGGTCGGTCATGGCTTGGTTCCTGAGCTTGCGTCCTTGTCGCATGCCCCCAATGTGATCTCGGCCTAAATCTAGGCTTGGAAATAGTTGCGATCCACCCGGTTTCCGGGAATCTTGCACAGGAGTTCCAGTCCTCTCGCGAGCCCAGAATGCAAAGCCTCCACGTCAATGGATACGACATGCCCTATCTCGACGTGGGCGAAGACAAAGGCCGTCCGCCGCTGGTCTGTGTGCACGGCTCTCTCTCCGACTTCCGCATCTGGGGCTGCGTGCTGGGGCCGCTGACGCAGCGGCACCAGGTGATCGCGGTCAGCCTGCGGCACTTCTTTCCGGAGCGCTGGGACGGCGTCGGTGACACCTATTCGATCGCCCAGCACGTCGACGACGTCATCGCCTTCATCGAAAAGCTCGATCTCGGCCCTGTCGACCTGATGGGCCATTCCCGCGGCGGGCACATCTGCTTCCGCGTGGCGCAGCGGCGCCCCGATCTTCTTCGCCGGCTGGTCCTGGCCGAGCCCGGCGGCGAGCTCGATGCCAGCCTCGACCCCGATTATGTCGGCGGCCCCTCGCCGCTGCTGGCGCGCTTCAAGGCTTCGGCCGAGAAGATCGCGGCCGGTGATGTCGACGGCGGCCTCGCCGTGTTCGTCGACACGCTGGAAGGCGCCGGTACCTGGCCGCGACTGCCGGCGATGGTGAAGCAGAATCTGCGCGATAACGCCTACACACTGATCGGCCAGGTCCGCGACAACCGCCCGCCGTTCTCGAAGGCGGATGCGGAAGCGATCAAGATGCCGACGCTGTTCATCCTGGGGGCACGGACCAAGGGCCTCTTGCCGAAGGTGCTGCATGCGCTCGCCGCGCATGTGTCCTATTCGAAGACGGCGATCATCCCGAACGCGACGCATCCGATGTTCGAGCAGGCGCCGCAGAAATATTCCGAAGTGGTGCTGGATTTTCTGGCGAGCTGATCATGCAGACACTCCGCGTCAACGGTTACGACATGGCCTATCTCGAAGTGGGAGAAGGCCATCCGCTGGTCTGCGTGCACGGCACGCTCGGGGATTTCCGCACCTGGTATTCGGTGCTGGGCCCGCTGTCGAAGAGCCATCGGGTGATCTCGGTGAGCCTGCGGCATTTCTTTCCCGAGCATTGGGACGCCGTCGGCGACGACTACAAGATGGCGCAGCACGTCGCTGATACGATCGCCTTCATCGAGCAGATCAAGCCCGGCCCGGTCGATCTGATGGGCCATTCGCGCGGCGGGCACATCGCGTTTCGCGTGGCGCAGGCGCGGCCGGATCTGCTGCGAAAGCTGGTGCTGGCCGAGCCCGGCGGCGATCTCGATGCCAGCCTGCCGCTACCCGAAGGCACGCCCGCGCATCCGCCGCTCGCCGCGCGGACAGTGCGCTCGGTCGAGATGATCCGCGCCGGCGATATCGAAGGCGCACTGCAGAACTTCTACGAAGGCATCGAGGGCGACGGCTCCTGGCGGCGCGTGCCTGCTGCGGCGAAGCAGCAATTGCGCGACAACGCGCTGACCTTCCTCGGCCAGATCAACGAGCAGCGCCGGCCCTACACGCTCAGCGATGCACAGGCGATCAGGACGCCAACGCTGCTGATCGGCGGCGGTGCGACGACCGGAAGCCTGTCAGTGATGTGGCGCGTGCTGGCGGAGCACATCGCAGGAGCCAAGACGGCGGTGATCGAAAATGCGGGCCACTGGATGTTCGAGCAGGCGCCGCTGGAGTTCGGCGAGGCGGTGAACGCGTTTCTGGCGGAATGAGCGCATGTGAGGCGGGCAGCGCCGGTGATCTCCCTCGCCCCGCTTGCGGGGAGAGGGTGGGGTGAGGGGGAGCCTCCGCGCGGACGGTGAAAGTGAGACTCGCGGAGGCTCCCCCTCACCCGGAATTTGCGATGCAAATTCCGGCCTCTCCCCGCATGCGGGGAGAGGCGAAGAAACTCACACCTTCCACACACCCACCGGCATCTTGATCGTCGCGTTGAGGCGGTTCCAGACATTGATCGTTGCGATCGAGAGAATCAGCGTTGCCAGCTCACGCTCGTCGAAATGCTTGGCGGCCTCGTTCCAGATCGTATCGGGCACCGGGTCCGCACGATCGGCAATGCGCGTGACGGCTTCGGTCAGCGCCAGCGCGGCGCGCTCGGCTTCGGTGAAATAGGGCGCATCGCGCCAGGCCGACACGGCGAACAGGCGTTCGTCGGTCTCGCCCAGCTTGCGGGCGATCTTGGGATGCATGTCGACACAGACGCTGCAGCCATTGATCTGGCTGGCGCGCAAATGCACCAGTTCCAGGAGCTTTTCCGGCAGGCCCTGCTTGGTCAGGTTGCCAATGGATTGAAGGTGGTTCATGGCCTCGGGCAGGATCATGACCGGGTGGTTCATGCGGGCGTGCATCATTTTCGTCTCCGTCTGTCGAATTTCGAAGGTTCCGGTCACATCGGCCGGATTGGCTTCGTCATGGGCATGACGGATCGCGATGAGGGAATGTGACCGATGACCGAAAAAAATCTTGAAGAGAATTTTCTCAGCCACCAGTTCGAGGCCAGCAGGGACCATTTGCGCGCGGTCGCCTACCGGATGCTGGGGTCCCGCGCCGAGGTCGACGACGCCGTACAGGAGGCCTGGCTGCGGGTCAGCCGCTACGACATGTCGGATGTTGCGAACTTGCGCGGCTGGCTGACGACCGTGGTCGCACGCATCTGCCTCGACATGCTGCGCGCCCGAAAGTCGCGCCGCGAGGACCCGATGGGCCCGCATGTGCCGGAGCCGGTCGACGACACGCGGCAGCGCGAGGCGGAGATGGCCGATTCCGTCGGCGCGGCGCTGCTGGTGGTGCTGGAGACCTTGCAGCCGGCGGAGCGGCTCGCTTTCGTGCTGCACGACATGTTCGCCGTGCCGTTCGAGGAGATCGCACCGATTGTCGGGCGCTCGGTCGACGCCTCGCGCCAGCTGGCGAGCCGCGCGCGGCGGCGCGTGCAGGGCGCGCCGGTGCCCGATGCGAACATGTCGCATCAACGCAAGATCGTCGATGCGTTCCTCAAGGCATCGCGCGAAGGCGATTTCGAAGGCCTGCTCGCCGTGCTGGATCCTGACGTCGTGTTTCGCGCCGACCAGGCCGCGGTACGGCTCGGCACGCTGCCGGAGATCCGCGGCGCGGACGCAGTCGCGCAGCTCTACAAGGGCCGCGCCCAGGCCGCACGCACGGCGCTGGTCGATGGCGAGATGGGTGTGGCCGTCATCCTCGGCGGTCGTCTGCGCATCGCACTGCGCGTGGGCTTCAGCGGCGACCGGATCGCGGTGATCGAGGCGGTGGCCGACGCAGACGAAATCGCCGCGATGGATGTGGAGGTGCTGGAGCGCTAGGCCGGCGTGGCATCGTGCGGTTGCGGGTGCTAGGCTTTCCGCTCAATCGCGCGGTGCCCGCGCGCAAGATGCAAAAGGACGCAAGTCATGACCTTCCGCTTCACGCCCCTGCTCGCTTTGTCGCTGCTCGGCCTTGCCGCCGGTGCCACGTCCGCGCTCGCGGCCACTGACGAGAAGCTGAAGGCCGCCGCCGAGCAGGAGAAGGCGCCACTGATCGAGACATTGCGCGACATGGTGATGATCGAGAGCGGCAGCAGCGACGTCGAGGGCCTGAAGAAGATGGCCGACTTCACGGAAGGACGCCTGAAGGCGCTCGGCGCCGCCACCGAGCGGCGCAAGACCACGGCAGGCGCCGGCGCCGACATGGTGATCGCGACGTTCAAGGGCACGGGCTCGCGGAAGCTGATGCTGATCGCGCATATGGACACGGTCTATCAGCGCGGCATCCTTGCAAGCGAGCCGTACCGCGTCGACGGCAACCGCATCTATGGCCCCGGCATCGCCGACGACAAGGGCGGCATCGCCGTGGTGCTGCATGCGCTCAAGATGCTCAAGGACGCTGGCTGGAACGACTACGCCACGCTCACCGTGTCATTCAATCCGGACGAGGAGGTCGGCTCGATTGGATCCGGCGAGATCATCGCCGAGCTCGCCGACCAGCATGACGTCGTGCTCTCCTGCGAGCCGACGGTGGCCTCGCCGCCGGCCAAGAACGACTCGCTGCTATTGGGTGCCAGCGGCACCGCGACGGGCATCATCAAGGTGAAGGGCCGCGCCTCACATGCGGGTGCAGCGCCCGATCTCGGCCGCAACGCGCTGATCGAGCTCTCGCATCAACTGCTGCAGACGCAGGACGTCGCCAAGTCGATCCCGGGCACCCAGCTCAGCTGGACGACGGCGAAGGCCGGCACGGTGCGCAATCAGATTCCGGAAGAAGCTGAGGCCGGCGCCGACATCCGCCTCACCATTCCCGACGGCATCGCCAAGCTCCAGGCGGCGCTGGACGAGAAGATCAAGAACCGCCTCGTGCCGGACACCGAGACCACCATGAAGATCGTGGCCGGCCGTCCGCCCTTCGTCGCCAGCGACCGCGGCCGCGCGGTGGCGCAAGAGGGACAGGCGATCTATGCCGAGATCGACCGCAAGCTCGACATCGCCGAGATGACCGGCGGCGCCACTGACGCCGGCTATGCCAACCGCAGCGGCAAGGCGGTGGTGGTCGAGAGCTTCGGCCTCGCCGGCTTCGGCTATCACGCCCGCGACGAGTTCATCGACACCAACTCGATCGTGCCGCGGCTCTATCTGATGAGCCGGATGCTGATCGAGCAGGGGAAGAAGAAATAGGCACCGGGCCTCACCCGGTCTTTTCCTCGAAAACAACCCCATGCACAGTAGACGGACCAAGCAATATCAATAGCTTAGGCGGCACCCAAGAGGGCGTCTGGCGCGCCCCGGCCGTGCTTGACGCCCTGCCAGTGCCGGGAGTAGCTTCGAATACGGAATTCCGTATTCCATGTTGGAGCCGCCGGCGTGATCCCTCTCGACCCGCTCCCGAACCTGATCGACCAGGTCTATGCGCGCATCCTGGAGGCGATCTCCGATCGCACGCTCGAGCCCGGCCAGCGCATCCGGCAGAACGAGCTTGCCGACAAGCTCGGCGTGTCGCGCCAGCCGGTGTCGCATGCGCTGCATCTGTTGCACCGGCAGGGTCTCGTCGCCGAGAGCGGCAAGCGCGGCTTTGAAGTCACCCAGCTCGATCCCTCACGGATCCGTCAGCTCTACGAGGTGCGCGGCGCCATCGATGCGCTGGCCGCCCGGCTTGCCGCGGTGCGCGTCGGCGCCGACGCAGTGGGACGCGCGCGACTGGAGGCGGCGCTCGCCGCCGGGCGCGGCATCGACCGCAACACATCGCTTGCCGAGCTCATCGCACTCGATGTCGATTTTCACCGCGCGATCTATCAACTCGCCGGCAACCCCGTGATCGAGGAGACGATGGCGCCGCAATGGCCGCATATGCGCCGATCGATGGCGACCGTGCTCTCCGAGCTCGACTATCGCGACAGCGCCTGGACAGAGCATGCCGATATTGCCGGACACGTTCTCAGCGGCGCTGCGAAGGCGGCCGAACGCGCCGCGCTGGCGCACGCGCAGACGGCAGGACGATTGACGGAGGAGAGATTGAGGGCGACGGACGAGGTGGCGGCGTAGCGACAAAAGCACGCCGTCATTCCGGGATGGTCCGAAGGACCAGACCCGGAATCTCGAGATTCCGGGTTCACGCTTCGCGTGCCCCGGAATGACAACAAAAAACAACACAAGGAGGACGACCCATGAAACTGTCCCAGGAGCAACTGGAGTTCTTCCACCGCGAGGGCTGGCTGTTCCTGCCCGAGCTGTTCAGCCAGGAGGAGGTCGATTTGCTCGCGCGCGAGGCGGTCGGTATCTACGACGCCAACCGGCCCGAGGTCTGGCGCGAGAAGAGCGGCGCACCGCGCACGGCCTTCGCCGCGCATCTCTACAACGAGGCCTTCCGCATCCTCGGTGCGCATCCGCGCATGATCGACCCGGTCGAGCAATTGTTCGGCGAGCCCGTCTACATGCACCAGTTCAAGATCAACGCGAAATCGGCCTTCACCGGCGACGTCTGGCAGTGGCACCAGGATTACGGCACCTGGAAGCGCGACGACGGCATGCCGGAGCCGCGCGCGATGAACATCGCGATCTTCCTCGACGAGGTGATGCCGATCAACGGCCCCCTGATGCTGGTGCCACGCAGCCAGAACGCCGGCGATCTCGAGGCCTCGCACGACCTCGCCACCACCTCCTATCCGCTGTGGACGCTGGACGAGGACACGGTGACGCGCCTCGTCAAGCAGGGCGGCATCGTCGCGCCCACCGGCAAGCCCGGTGGCATGCTGATGTTCCACGGCAATCTCGTGCATGGCTCGAGCGGCAACATCACACCCTACCCGCGCAAGATCGTGTACCTGACGCTGAACGCGGTCTCGAACTACATCCGCACACCGACGCGGCCGGAGTACATCGCGCATCGCGATTTTTCGCCCATCAAGACGGTGGATGATGATGCGCTGGTGCGGCTTGCCCGTGCGCCGCGGCAGGCGGCGGAGTAGGCTCTCCCTGTCATTCCGGGGCGCGCGTAGCGCGAGCCCGGAATCCATCGAGCCGCAGAGACAGTCGATCAATGGATTCCGGGCTCGCGACTTCGTCGCGCCCCGGAATGACGAGCTTTGATTGTTGCACCAGGACATCCCCCATGAACCTCTTCCGCCTCCTGCAAGCCCGCGCGTCCGCCGGCAAACCCGTTCGCGTCGCGCTGATCGGCGCGGGCAAGTTCGGCTCGATGTTCCTCGCACAGGTGCCGCACACGCCGGGACTGGAGGTGCCCATCATCGTCGACATCGACCGCGATCGCGCGCGCGAGGCGTGCCGCACCGTGGGCTGGAGCGCCGAGCGGATCGCCGCCACCGTCTTCACCGACGACGGCGCTCGCGCCATCGCCGGCGGCGCGATGGATGTGGTGGTGGAGGCGACCGGCAATCCCGCCGTCGGCATCCGCCATGCGCGTGCCGCGATCGCGGCGGGCAAGCATATCGTGATGGTCAATGTCGAGGCCGACGTGCTGGCGGGACCGCTGCTCGCCGAGGAGGCGCGCAAAGCAGGCGTGGTCTATTCGCTTGCCTATGGCGACCAGCCGGCATTGACGGCGGAGATGGTCGACTGGGCCCGCGCCACCGGCTTTCGCGTCGTCGCCGCGGGCAAAGGCACAAAGTACCTGCCGGCGTATCACGACGTGACGCCCGACGGCGTCTGGCAGCATTACGGCCTGACCGCGGGCGAAGCGCAGTCGGCCGGCATGAACCCGCAGATGTTCAACTCCTTCCTCGACGGCACCAAATCGGCGATCGAGATGGCCGCGATTGCCAACGCCTGCGGCCTCGACGTGCACGCGGAAGGCCTGTTGTTTCCGCCCTGCGGCGTCGACGATTTGCCGCACATCATGCGGCCGCGCTCGCGCGGCGGCGTGCTGGAGCGGTCCGGCGTGGTGGAAGTCGTCTCCTCGCTCGAACGCGACGGACGGCCGGTGTTTCGCGACCTGCGCTGGGGCGTCTATGTCGTGCTGGAGGCGCCGAACGACTACGCTGCAGACTGCTTCAGGCAATACGGCCTGAAGACCGACGCCAGCGGACGCTTCGCCGCGATGTACAAGCCCTATCATCTGATCGGGCTCGAGCTGAACATCTCGATCCTGTCGGCCGCGCTGCGCGGCGAGGCGACCGGCCAGGCTTTCGGCTTCCGCGGCGATGTCGCCGCGGTGGCCAAACGCAACTTACGCGCCGGCGAGATGCTGGACGGCGAAGGCGGCTACACCGTGTGGGGCAAGCTGGTACCGGCCGCCGCGAGCCTGAAAGCGGGCGCCCTGCCGATCGGCCTCGCGCACCGCCTCAAGCTGAAGCACGACGTCGCCCATGGCGAGATCGTGCGCTGGAGCGATGTCGAGTTCGACGCGAACAACGAGACGATCAGGACAAGGAAGGCGATGGAGGCGGCGTTCGCGAACGAGGGATAGCGGCGTGATGGATTGTTCGGCCGACGCCAGCGCTCTCTCCGTTCCCTCCCCCTTGCGGGGGAGGGTCAGGGAGAGGGGTGCCGCACGGGGATTCTATCCGTCGCACATCGCGCTCTTGCATTAGTCAACAACCGGCACCTTTTGCTGGGCTACCCCTCTCCCTAGCCCTCCCCCGCAAGGGGGGAGGGAACGTACCTCCGTTGACGACAGTGAATCCGGTCTCAACGACGAGCGCCTTCACTACTCTCCGCAAGCGCACCGCCGCGATTGCCCAATCATGCAGCAGATCGCAGGCCCTTCCGACTTTCGTCTGTCCCGCATTCGCAGTTGCGAGCGCGGCATGAGGCTTGATTGTCGCTGGCTGACAGGTCATCCTTGCTGACGGAACCGCAACGATCGGAATTCCAATAACAAGAGCCCGTCAGGGCCTTCGGAAACGCCTCACAAGTCTCAACAAAACAACGTCGATCTCGACCAAGACAAGACGACCCCAAAGATCGTTCCCCTTAAGTCGAAGCATCGGCATTACGGAGGGAAGTGCATGGAACGTCGTAAATTCCTGACGGCAGGCGGATTGGGCCTGGCCGCGAGCGCTGTTGCTGCGCCGGCTATCGCGCAATCGATGCCCGAAGTCAGATGGCGGCTCGCCGCGAGCTGGCCGAAGGCACTCGATACGCTCTACGGCGGCTGCGAATATTTCTGCAAGCGCGTCGCCGAGATCACCGACAACCGCTTCCAGATCCAGCCGTTCGCCGCCGGCGAGATCGTGCCGGGCCTGCAGGTGCTGGATGCCGTCTCGAACGGCACCGTCGAGATGGGCAACACCGCGCTCTACTATTACTGGGGCAAGAACCCCGCCTTCACCTTCGGCACCGCCCTTCCCTTTGGATTGAACACGCGTCAGCAGATCTCGTGGCTGCTGTGGGGCGGCGGACAGGATCTCGTGAACGACCTACTGAAGGAGCACAACGTCTACGGCATTCCGACCGGTGCCACCGGCGCGCAGATGGGCGGCTGGTTCCGGAAGGAGATCAAGTCTCTCGACGACGTCAAGGGCCTCAAAATGCGCATCGGCGGCTTTGCCGGCACGATCATGGCCAAGCTCGGCGCGGTGCCGCAGCAGATCGCCGGCGGCGACATCTATCCGGCGCTGGAGAAAGGCACGATCGATGCCGCCGAATGGGTCGGCCCCTACGACGACGAGAAGCTCGGCTTCGTGAAGGTCGCCAAATATTACTACTATCCCGGCTGGTGGGAGGGCACGAGCCAGGGCCACAACGTCTTCAACCTCGACAAGTGGAACGCGCTGCCGAAGCACTATCAGGCGGCGGTCGATGCGGCCTCGCGCGACACCTACACCTGGGTCACCGGCAAGTACGACGCGCTGAACGCGCCGGCGCTGAAGCGGCTCCTGGTGTCGGGCGCGATCCTGAAGGCGTTCCCGCAGGAGGTGCTCGAGGCCTGCTACGGTGCCGCCAACGAGATCTATGCCGATCTCTCCAAGAGCAATCCGCACTTCGGCAAGATGTATGCGAGCCTGACCGCCTTCCGCGGTGAGGCCCTGCCCTGGTTCCAGGTCGCCGAGCTGAGCTTCGACAGCTTCATGATGCGGATGCGGATCAAGACGTGAGACGCTGAGCGGCGCACACGACTAAAGAATGAGAAGCCCCGGAGATGGCGACATCTCCGGGGTTCTTCTTGTCGACCCCAGCTATCGTAGGGTGGGCAAAGCGAAGCGTGCCCACCAATTTGCCCGAGAGAAGAAGATCGTGGGCACGGCGCTATGGCGCCTTTGCCCACCCTACGGCTGCGGAGTTCGGCGAGAGGTCGCGCTCGGCCTTCGCAACTGCGAGCATCCCGACGGCGCTTGCTTATCGCGAGGCGAGCAGTCATCCTGACCGCTAAACCGCAACGCGCGGGATTCACAAAGAGCCCTGAAGGGCCTTCGGAAACACCAAAAATCGTCACAACACCACGTCGATCACCGGCGAAGCCAAGACGACATCAAGATCGTTTCCCCTCGTCGAAGACATCGGCGCAACGGAGGAATACGCATGAAACGTCGTGAATTCCTGAAAGTGACAGGTGCAGGGCTGGCGGCAAGCACAGCGATTGCCGCGCCGGCGATCGCGGAAGGCTCGCCGGAAACGAGATGGCGGCTGGCCGCGAGCTGGCCCAAGGCGCTCGATACGCTCTATGGCGGCTGCGAATATTTCTGCAAGCGCGTGGCCGAGGTCACCGACAACAAGTTCCAGATCCAGCCGTTCGCAGCCGGCGAGATCGTCCCGGGCCTGCAGGTGCTAGACGCCGTGTCGAACGGTACCGTCGAGATGGGCAACACCGCGCTGTATTACTATTGGGGCAAGAACCCCGCCTTCACCTTCGGCACGTCGCTGCCGTTCGGGCTGAACACGCGGGCGCATATTTCCTGGCTGCATTTCGGCGGCGGCACCGAGATGCTCAACGACCTCCTGAAGGAATACAACGCGATCGGCATTCCGACCGGCTCGACCGGCGCCCAGATGGGCGGCTGGTTCCGGAAAGAGATCAAGTCGATGGAGGATTTCAAGGGGCTGAAATTCCGCGTCGGCGGCTTCGCCGGCACGATCATCGCGAAGGTCGGCGGCGTGCCGCAGCAGATCGCGGGCGGCGACATCTATCCGGCTCTGGAGAAGGGCACGATCGACGCGGCCGAATGGGTCGGCCCCTATGACGACGAGAAGCTCGGCTTCGTGAAGGTCGCGAAGTACTACTACTATCCGGGCTGGTGGGAAGGCACCGGCCAGGGCCACAACATCATGAATCTCGACAGGTGGAACGCGCTGCCCAAGCACTACCAGGCCGCGATCGAGATGGCCTCGCGCGACACCTTCACCTGGGTCACCGGCAAATACGACTACGTCAACCCGTCGGCGCTGAAGCGCCTCTTGGTGGCCGGCGCGATCCTCAAGCCGTTCCCGCAGGAGGTGCTCGAGGCCTGCTACGGTGCCGCGAACGAAATCTACGCCGATCTTTCCAAGAGCAACCCGCACTTCAAGAAGATGTATGCGAGCCTGTCGGCCTTCCGAAACGAATCGCTGGCCTGGATGCAGGTCGCCGAGCTCAGCTACGACAGCTTCATGATGCGGATGCGCACGCGGACGTGAGGCGGTGAGCCGGTAGGTCGAACCACACTGAGGCTGTCATCGCCCGGCTTGGCCGGGCGATCCAGTATCCCAGAGGCCGACGTTGGAGAGCACGCTCTCATCACGTCCGCCGCGGCGTACTGGATGCCCCGGTCAAGCCGGGGCATGACAGCGGTGGCTGTGGTGGAACGGGCAAAATCAAACGAAGAAAGCCCCGGAGATGTCTCCGGGGCTTTTTGTTTTGGATTGTCCCGCTTTCGCGGGGATGACAGTTGCCGTTTGGCTAGATCAACCCGCCGGCGTCGGCGACACGACGCTGGTGATAGTCGGTGTCGCCAAAGCTGTTCTCGATCATGGTGAGGCGCTTGAAGTAGTGGCCGATCTTCGCCTCCATGGTCATGCCGATGCCGCCGTGGAGCTGGATCGACTGCTGTCCCACGAACTTCAGCGACTTGCCGATCTGCACCTTGGCCGCGGCGATCGCGTTGGAGCGCTCCTTGGCGTTCTCGAAGTCGTTCGCCATGGTGGCGAACATCGACATCGAGCGCGCCTGCTCGGCCGCGACGAACATGTCGGAGGCGCGGTGCTGAAGCGACTGGAACGAGCCGATCGCGACGCCGAACTGTTTTCGCGTCTTGATGTACTCGACGGTGGTCTTCAGCGACTCGTCCATCAGACCGACCGCTTCGGCGCAGAGCGCGATTCGGGCCTCGTCGACCACGCGCTCGATCAGGGCGAGTGAGTCCTCGGGATTGCCGATCGCCGCATCGGCGCCGACCTCGACGCCGGTGAGCGTGATGTCGGCGGCGTGCAGGCCGTCCTGGGTCGGGTAGGACTTCTTGGTGACGCCCTTGGCGTTCGCCGGGACCAGGAAGACGCCGATGCCGGTCTTGTCGCGGCGGTCGCCCTTGGTGCGCGCGGTGACGACAAGCGTGTCGGCGTTCTCGCCGTTGAGCACCACGAACTTCTCGCCGTCGATGACCCAGCCGTCGCCCTTCTTCTTCGCGGTGGTCGAGACGTCGAACAGATCATAGCGCGAGTTCTTCTCGAGCTGGGCGAAGGCCAGCGTCTTGCTGCCGTCGATGATCCCGGGCACGTGCGCAGCCTTCTGCGCATCGCTGCCGGCATGGCGCAGGAAGCCGCCGCCGATCACGACCGTGGCCAGATACGGCTCCAGCACCAGCGCCTTGCCGAGCGCCTCCATCACGATCATGGTCTCGACGCCGCCGCCGCCGAAGCCGCCATCGGCCTCGCTGAAGGGCAGGCCGAGCAGGCCCTGCTCGGCAAGCTTGAGCCAGACCGTTTTGCTCCAGCCGCCCTTCTCCTTCATGTACTTCTTGCGCTGCTCGAAATCGTAGGAATCGGTCAGCAGGCCGTCGATGCTTTCCTTGAGAAGCCGCTGCTCCTCGTTCAGGTCAAAATCCATGTTCTTTGGTTCCTCGTACCCGGAATTTTTGCTTCGTCATTCCGGGACACGCGCGATAGCGCGGGGACCCGGAATCCAGAGGTTGCGGCGCGAGATTCCGGGTTCGCGCTGACGCGCGCCCCGGAATGACGTTTAGAGCCCCAGCACCGCCTTGGCGATGATGTTGCGCTGGATCTCGTTGGAGCCGCCGTAGATCGAGACCTTGCGGTTGTTGAAGTAGCTCGGCGCGATCTGGGCGGTCCATTCCATGGCCTCGTTCGAGCCGTCGTCGCCATGCACGTCGTAAGGCGCGGCGAACGGGCCGATCACTTCCATGAGCAGCTCGGTGGTGGTCTGCTGGATCTCGGAGCCCTTGATCTTCAGCACCGAGGAGGCCGGATTGGGCTTGCCCTTGCCGTGCTTGCCCTCGTCGGCGACGACGCGCAGCTGCGTCAACTCGAGCGCCTTCAGCTCGATCTCGCACGCCGCGAGCTTCTCGCGGAAGGCGGCGTCCTGGATGATCGGCTTGCCGCCGGATTCAACCTTGGAGGCCAAGTCGCGGATGCGGCGCAGCCGCTCCTTGGAGACGCCGACGCGGGCAATGCCGGTGCGCTCGTTACCGAGCAGGAATTTTGCGTAGTCCCAGCCCTTGTTCTCTTCGCCGATCAGGTTCTCGTAGGGCACCTCGACGTCGTCGAAGAAGACCTCGTTGACCTCGACGCCGCCGTCGATGGTCTGGATCGGGCGTACCGTGACGCCCTTCGACTTCATCGAGAACACGATGAAGGAGATGCCCATCTGCTTCTTGGCGCCGGGATCGGTGCGGCAGAGGCAGAAGATCATGTCGGCGTGCTGGGCCAGCGTGGTCCAGGTCTTCTGGCCGTTGATGATCCACTTGTCGCCCTTGCGCTCGGCCTTGGTCTTGAGCGAGGCAAGGTCAGATCCCGAACCGGGCTCCGAAAAACCCTGGCACCACCAATCGTCGACATTGGCGATGCGCGGCAGGTACTTCTTCTTCTGCTCCTCGTTGCCGAAGGTGTAGATGACCGGGCCGACCATGCTGACGCCGAAGGCGAGCGGCTGCGGCGCCGGATAGGACTGCAGCTCCTCGTTGAAGATGTAGTGCTGCACGCTGGTCCAGCCCGTGCCGCCGAACTGCTTGGGCCAGTGGCTGACGCCCCAGCCCTTCTTGTTGAGGATGCGCCACCACGTCACCATCTCGTCCTTGGTGAGATGACGGCCCTCGACCAGCTTGCGCCGCGTATCCGGCGGCACGTTGTCGCGGAAGAACGACCGCACTTCCTCGCGAAACGCCTGCTCTTCTTTCGTGAATGCGAGATCCATCGGATCCTCCTGTTTCCTCGTCGTCCTGGCGAAAGCCAGGACCCATTACCACCGGCCTTCGTTTTGCGAAGGCAATTGCCGTCTGTGCCCCTTACCCCGGCCGCGGAGTATGGGTCCTGGCTCCCGTGCGCAATTGCGCACTAGGCCAGGACGACGGTGAGTTACTGCAACACCTCGAACAGTCCCGCCGCGCCCATGCCGCCGCCGACGCACATGGTGACGACCGCGTACTTGGCCTTGCGGCGGCGGCCTTCGATCAAAGCATGGCCGGTGAGGCGCGCGCCCGACATGCCGTAGGGATGGCCGACCGAGATCGCGCCGCCGTTGACGTTGATCTTCTCGGGGTCGATGCCGAGCTTGTCGCGGCAATACAGCACCTGCACGGCGAAGGCTTCGTTGAGCTCCCAGAGGCCGATGTCGTCGACGGTGAGGCCGTGGCGCTTGAGCAGGCGCGGCACGGCGAAGACCGGGCCGATGCCCATCTCGTCCGGCTCGCAACCGGCGGAGACGAAGCCGCGGAAGATGCCGAGCGGCGCAAGACCGCGCTTTGAAGCTTCCTTGTCGCTCATGATCACCGAGGCGCTGGCGCCGTCGGAGAGCTGGCTGGCATTGCCGGCGGTGATGGAGAAACCTTCGCCGCGCACGGGCTTGAGGCCGGCGAGACCTTCGATCGTGGTCTCGGGGCGCGGACCCTCGTCCTGCGACAGCGTGACTTCCTTCATCGAGACAGTGCCGGTCGCCTTGTCGGTGACCGCCATCTGCGTCGTGATCGGCGCGAGCTCGTCCTTGAACTTGCCGCCCTGCTGTGCGGCCGCGGTGCGGCGCTGGCTCTCCAGCGAATATTCGTCCTGCTTCTCGCGCGAGATGCCGTAGCGCTTGGCGACGATCTCCGCCGTGTCGATCATGGGCATGTAGACCTCGCCCTTGATCTTGAGCAGCGCCGGGTCCTGGGCGTGGAAGCCGTTCATCTTGTCGTTCTGGACGAGCGAGATCGACTCGCCGCCACCGCCAACGGCGATCTCGACGCCGTCGAAAATCACCGAGCGCGCGGCAAGCGCGATCGCCTGCAGGCCCGAGGCGCACTGGCGGTCGATAGTGGTGCCGGCGACAGTCACGGGAAGGCCGGCGCGGAGCAGCGCCTTGCGCGCGATGTTGCCGCCGGTGGCGCCCTGCTGGAGCGCTGCGCCCATCACGACGTCCTCGATCTCCTTCGGATCGACCTTGGCGCGGGCGACCGCTTCGCCGATGGCGTGGCCGAGCAGGGTTGCGCCCTCGGTGGCGTTGAGCATGCCGCGATAGGCCTTGCCGATCGGGGTGCGGGCGGTGGAAACGATGACGGCGTCGGTCAAGAACGACCTCCTGATGCAGTTTGGGTGGATTGTGACGGTTTCTGCTGCTGGCGCAATTCGTGGCGCGACAATTTTCCGACCGGCGTGCGCGGCAGATCGGCGACGAACTCGACCTCGGCCGGCAGCTCGTGCTTGCCGAGCTTGCCGGCAAGCTGGGAGCGCAGCTCGTCGAGCGAGAACGGCTTTGCGTCGGGCTTGAGCTTGATGAAGGCTTTCGCGGCTTCGCCGCGGTACTGGTCGGGAATGCCGAGCACGATCACCTCGTGCACGCCCGGAATGGTGTAGATCGCCTGCTCGATCATCTGCGGATAGACGTTGAAGCCGCCGGAGATGATCATGTCCTTCTTGCGGTCGACCAGGAAGAAATAGCCATCGGTGTCGACATAGCCGATATCGCCGGTCAGGAAGCGGCCATCGATGAAGGCATCCGCGGATCCCGCCGGCTTGTTCCAGTAACCCCTGGTGACGTTCGGGCCCTTGATGCGGATCTCGCCGACTTCGCCCGGCGGCAGCACCTTTGTCGGATCTTCCAGCGAGACGACGTCGAGCTCGATGCCGGGCAGCATCAGGCCGATCGAGCCGGGCTTGTCGGGACCCATGGGCGGATGGCCGGTGCCGGGCGAGCAGGTCTCGGTCATGCCCCAGCCGCTGCGCAGCTTCTTGCCGACCTTGCGCTCGAAGAAGTTGGCGATCTCGACCGGCAGCGGCGCGCCGCCGGAGCCGATGGTCGCCAGCGAGGAGAAGTCGCGCTTGTCGAGATCGGGCAGCGCGGCGATCGCGATCCACATCGTCGGCACGCCCGGGAAATAGGTCGCGCGCTTGACCTCGATATCGCGCATCACGGCCTCGACGTCGAAGCGCTGGTGGATCGAGATCAGATTGCCGCGGCTGAGCGAGGACAAGAGCACGACCGTGAGTGCATAGATGTGGAACAGCGGCAGCACGCAGATGACGCGCTCGACCACGTCGCCGCGCGCGGCGCGGGCCGGCTTGCCCCAGACGTCGTAGATCGACACCGCCGAGGTGAGATTGCCGTGCGAGAGCATCGCGCCCTTGGGCAGGCCCGTGGTGCCGCCGGTATATTGCAGCAGCGCGACGTCGTCGGCCGTGACGGAAGGCCACTTCCCCGGCGCGGTCGCGCCCTCGACGAAGGTCATGAAGGTGACGATGCGGGGATCGCTTGGGATCGCCGCCTGCGGCGTGCCGACCTTGCCCCAATTGTCGTCCTCGCAGACGACGAGCTTGTCGATCAGGCCTTTTTCCAGAAACTTCAGCGCGGTCGGCAGCAAGGCCTGGAGGTTCGAGGTGACGAGCAGACGCGAGCCGGAGTCGGAGACCTTGTGCGTCAGCGCGATCTCGCCGTCGAGCGGGGAGAGATGCGCGACGCGGGCGCCTGCCTTCAGCGCACCGAAGAAATTGACGGGGTGGTCCGGCGTGTTGCCGAGGAACAGCGCGACGGAGCTGTTTTTGCCGATGCCTTCGCGCAGGAACGCCGCGGCCGCGCGCTCGGCCTGAGCTGCGAGCTCGGTATAGCTGATCGGCCGGTCCCGGAATTCCAGCGCGGTGCGCGGGCCGTACTCGGCGGCAGCTTTCGACAGGAGGTCAGGGAGCGCGCCCTGGACGATGGTGTCGTCCCACCGCACGCCCTCGGGGTAAAACTGTTCGCCGGGATGGGTCATTTTCTGCATCACACTCAGTGGTCATTCCGGGACGCGACGAAGTCGCGAGCCCGGAATCCATCAGGCAGCGCACTCAGAGGCGAAATGGATTCCGGGCCTGGCCCTGCGGGCCCTCCCGGAATGACGCCGAGAGTGCAGGCCCCCATCACGCCGCCTTCGACGCCGCAGCCAGCGAGGCGAACGTCTTGCCTTCCGCCGCGAGCTTCTTCAGCAGCGGCGCGGGCTCGAGGCTCGGGTCGTTGGTCTCCTTGGCGTAGAAGGCCAGGCGATCGGCGATGTGCTTGAGGCCGACGGTGTCGGCCCAGAACATCGGGCCGCCGCGGTAGATCGGCCAGCCATAGCCGTAGAGCCAGACCACGTCGATGTCGGACGGGCGCGCCGCGATGCCCTCTTCGAGGATCTTCGCGCCCTCGTTGATCATCGGATACATCATGCGCTCGAGGATCTCCTCGTCGCTGACGGCGCGCTTCTTGCGGCCGAGACGCAGCAGCGTCTCGTCGATCAGCTTCTCGACCTCCGGATCGGGCAGCGGCGCGCGCGAACCTTGCTCGTACTTGTAATAGCCCTTGCCGGTCTTCTGGCCGAAGCGGCCGGCTTCGCAGAGCGCGTCCGCGATCTCCGACTTGATGCCGCGGTCCTTGCGCGAGCGCCAGCCGATGTCGAGACCGGCGAGGTCGCCCATCGCGAACGGCCCCATCGGCATGCCGAACTTCGTCACCACCGCGTCGACCTGCTGCGGCAGCGCGCCTTCGAACAAGAGCTTCTCGGACTGCCTGCCGCGCTGGGCCAGCATGCGGTTGCCGACGAAGCCGTCGCAGACACCGACCACGGCCGGCACTTTTGCAATTTTGCGCGCGATCGTGACAGCCGTCACGAGAGCGTCCGGCGCGGTCTTGTCGGCGCGCACGATCTCGCACAGCTTCATGACGTTGGCCGGCGAGAAGAAGTGCATGCCCAAAACGTCCTGCGGACGCTTGGTCGACTTCGCGATCTCGTCGATGTTCAGATACGAGGTGTTGGAGGCGAGCACGGCGCCGGGCTTGGCGAACTGGTCGAGCTTGCCGAACACCTCCTTCTTCACCGCCATGGTCTCGAACACGGCTTCGATGACGAGGTCGGCATCGCCGACATTCTCGATGCCGACGACGCCGTTGATCAGCGCCATGCGCTTGGCGGGCGCGTCCGCCGGGATGCCGCCGCGCGCGGCGGTCGCTTCCCAGTTCTTCTGCATGATGCCGAGGCCTCGCTTGAGCTGCTCCTCGCCGGTCTCGATCAGGGTGACGGGAACGCCGGCATTGGCGAAGGACATCGCGATGCCGCCGCCCATGGTGCCGGCGCCGAGAATGGCGACACGGTTAACGGGGCGCGACTTGGTGCCCTCGGGCACGCCCGCGATCTTGGCGGCCTCGCGCTCGGCAAAGAAGGCGTAGCGCTGCGCCTTGGACTGGTCGCTGGCGACGAGCTTGAGGAAGCCTTCGCGCTCCTTCTTCAGACCTTCGTCGAACGGCAGGTCGATGGCGTAACCGACGGCGTCGGCGGCCGCGAACGGCGCTTCCAGGCCGCGCGACTTCTTGGTCATGGCGGCGACCGCATTGGTGAAGATCGAGCGATCGGCCTTGGCGGCCGCGATCTTGGAATCGTCGTCGCGGAGGCGCCGCAGCGGACGCTTCTCCGCGATGAGCTTGCGGACGAAAGCCTCGCCGCCGGAGGCCGGTCCCTCGATGATCTCCTCGATCAGGCCGTTCTTGAGCGCTTCCGCCGCGCCAATGGGGTCGCCGCCCACGATCATCTTGACTGCAAGCTCAGGCCCAACCGCGCGCGGCAGGCGCTGGGTTCCACCGGCGCCGGGCAGGAGGCCCAGCTTGACCTCTGGCAGGCCGAGCTTGGCTTCCTTCACCGCAACGCGGAAATGACAGGCCAGCGCGACCTCGAGGCCGCCGCCGAGCGCGGTGCCGTGGATCGCGGCAACGACCGGCTTCGGCGAATTCTCGATCTCGGCGAGGACGTCGTTGAGGGCCGGCGGCTTCGGCGGCTTGCCGAATTCCGTGATGTCGGCGCCCGCGATGAAGGTCCGGCCGGCGCAGGTCAGCACGATGCCATTGATGGCGGGATCGGCGACCGCTGCCTTGATGCATTCCAGGATGCCGCCGCGCACTGCGGCACTCAGCGCATTGACCGGAGGGCTATTGACCGTGACGATCCCGACTTCGTCATGACGCTCAAGCTTGACCACTTCGCTCACGGTTTCCCTCCTTGGTGGGGATTTACTTTTGTTCGATTTCGCGGTGCGGAATTTAATTCCGCATCTTGACGGCAGGGTTATTTTGAAGCACGGACGTTGTCAACGACTCCGCGCAAGAAGCAGATCAGGGATGAAGCGTACAGGAAAGAAGACTGCGACCGATCGGAATTTCGTCGTCGCGCTTTCCCGCGGACTGGACGTATTGCGCGCATTCCAACCCAATGACGGCCTGCTCGGCAATCAGGAGATCGCGGCGCGGACCAATCTGCCGAAGCCGACCGTATCGCGGCTGACCTATACGCTGACCAAGCTCGGCTATCTGACGCCGGTTCCCCGTTTCGAGAAGTACCAGCTCGCGCCCGCCGCGATGTCGCTCGGCTACGCCGCGCTCGCCAATCTCGGTGTTCGGCATTTGTCCGAGCCGTTTCGCGAGGAGGTGATGCGCGCCACCGGCGGCGCCGTCGCCGTCGGCGGCCGCGACCGTCACAGCATGATCTATTTCGGGCAGAGCCGCGGCAGCGAGACGGTCGGCGTTCAACTTGACGTCGGCTCGCGCGTGCCGATTGCAACCAGCGCGATGGGCCGCGCCTATTTCTGGGCGCTCGACGAAGACAACCGCACTGAAGTGTCGCGCATCCTGCGCGAACATTACGGCAGCCGCTGGCCCAAGATGCGCGATGGCCTCGAACGTTCCGGCGAGACCGTCGCGAAATACGGCTTTGCGATCTCCGTCGGCGATTGGCACGACGACATCGGCGCCGCCGGCGTCGCGCTCAAGCTCAACGACGGAACCGGACCTTACGCATTCAATTGCGGTGCGCCCGCATTCCGTTTCACGGAAGAGCGTTTGATCAACGACATTGGACCGCGTCTGCTTGCGATGGTAAGGAACATCGAAGCGGCACTCGGTGGTCTGATGCCGCATTCCAAAAAAGAAGTCAGCAAAAAGCTGAAATCAGGAGGAAAAGTTGCGCGTGTGGCCGAGGGGATCAGATAGCCTTTGTCATGACAGGGAGCGGTTCGCATCGCCCCTTCGCCCACTGAACATCGTGGGCGAGACGAGATGACGCAGGCACAGCTCGCGCAGGGGACATCGCCCCTGCTCGCGGTTCGCGACGTCAGCGTCGTGTTCGGCGGCATCATCGCGCTCAATGGCGTGTCCTTCGACATGCACAAGGGCCAGATCCTCGGGTTGATCGGCCCCAACGGCGCCGGCAAGACCACGCTCTTCAACTGCCTCTCGCGGCTGTATCAGCCGTCGTCCGGCGACATCCTGATGGAAGGCGTCAGCATCCTGTCGCGCCCGCCGCACCGGATCGCCGAGATCGGCATCGGCCGCACCTTCCAGAACGTGGCCCTGTTTCCGAATTTGTCGGTGATGGACAATGTCCGCGTCGGCGCCCATTCGAAAACCTCCAGCGACATCATCAGCGACTCCTTGAAGCTCGCCTGGGTTCGGCGCAGCGAGAACGACGTCAACAAGAAGGTGCACGAGATCCTCGCCTATCTCGACCTCGAAGACGTCGCCCACACCACCGTGTCCGGCCTGCCCTTCGGCACGCAGAAGCGCGTCGAGCTGGCGCGCGCGCTGGCCGCCGATCCGAAGATCCTGCTGCTCGACGAGCCTGCCGGCGGCCTCAACCACGAGGAAGTCTATGTGCTCGGCGACCTCATCCGCAAAATCCGTGACGAACGCCACATGACCGTGCTGCTGGTCGAGCATCACATGGGCCTCGTGATGTCGATCGCCAACCACGTCGTCGCGCTCAATTTCGGCAAGAAGCTCGCGGAAGGCACGCCCGCCCAGGTGCAGGCGGACCCCGACGTCATCAAGGCCTATCTCGGGAGCAAGGACCAATGACGACTCTGCTCAACGTCAAGGACCTGCGCGCCTATTACGGCCAGGTCCAGGCGCTCCACGGCCTGTCCTTCTCCCTCAACGAGGGCTCGCTGACGACGCTGCTCGGGGCCAACGGCGCCGGCAAGACCACCACGCTGCGCGCGATCTGCAACATGGTGCGCTCCACCGGCGCGATCGAATTCGACGGCAAGCCGCTGAGCAACCGCTCGACCGAGAACATCGTGCGGTTCGGCATCGCCCATGTGCCGCAGGGCCGCGGCACCTTCACCACCATGACGGTGGAGGAAAACCTCCAGCTCGGGGCCATCACCCGCAAGGACAGCGCCGGCATCGTCTCCGACATCGAGCGCATGTATGCGCATTTCCCGGTGCTGAAGCAGCGCCACACCCAGCAGGCCGGCACGCTCTCCGGCGGCGAGCAGCAGATGCTCGCGGTCGCGCGTGCGCTGATGCTGCGGCCGCGGCTGATGCTGCTCGACGAGCCGTCCTTTGGCCTCGCGCCGCTGGTGGTGCGCGACCTGTTCGGCATCCTCGGCAAGATCAACCGCGAGGACAAGGTGTCGATCCTGGTGGTCGAGCAGAACGCCCAGCTCGCGCTCGAGCTCGCCGACCAGGCCTACGTGATCGAGACCGGCCGCATCGTGATGTCGGGCAATGCCAAGGACATCGCGAACAACGAAGAAATCCGCAAATCCTATCTGGGTTACTGAGGGAGCCGGGACAATGGAGCTGTTTACCAACCAGGTCCTGGCCGGCATCGCCACGGGCGCGATCTACGCCTGCATGGCGCTCGCCGTGGTCATGATCTACCAGGCCATCGACCATCTCAACTTCGCGCAGGGCGAGATGGCGATGTTCTCGACCTTCATCTCCTGGCAGTTGATGCAGTGGGGCGTGCCCTACTGGGCCGCCTTCGTCATCACGCTGGCGTTCTCCTTCGTCGGCGGCATCGCGATCGAGCGCATCCTGTTCAAGCCGCTCGCCAAGGCGCCGGTGCTGACCAACGTCGCCGGCTTCATCGCGCTGTTCGCGATCATCAACTCCTCGGCCGGCCTGATCTGGGACTTCACCATCAAGCAGTACCCGACCCCGTTCGGCTCCGCGCCGTTCCTCGGCAGCCAGCTGATCTCGACCCACCAGGCCGGCATGATCGGGGTCACGGTGCTGCTGCTGCTCGGCCTCTACTTCTTCTTCCAGTACACCCGCATCGGCCTTGCGATGCGCGCGGCCGCCTCGGTGCCTGAATCGGCGCGCCTCGTCGGCATCAACACCTCCTGGATGATCGCGCTGGGCTGGGGCATGGCAACCGCGATCGGCTCGATCGCCGGCATGCTGATCGCTCCCGTCGTGTTCCTCGAGCCCAACATGATGGGCGGCGTGCTGATCTACGGCTTCGCCGCGGCCGTGCTCGGCGGCCTCACCAGCCCGTTCGGCGCCGTGGTCGGCGGCTTCCTGGTCGGCGTCTTCGAGAACCTCGCCGGCACCTACATCCCCGGCGTCGGCAACGAGCTGAAGCTCCCGATCGCGCTTGCGCTGATCATCTCCGTCCTGGTCGTCAAACCCGCTGGCCTGTTCGGCCGGCACATCGTCAAGCGAGTTTGATCATGAGCGCTGCAGAAGAAGTCGTTGCAGAAGGCCACCAGGCGGTCGAGGCCGTTCCGAAGCGGGCCATGACGCTGGGCACCGGCACCTCGCTGGTGGTGCTCGCCGCGCTCGTGATCGTCCCCGTCTTCGTCAAGAATTTCGTCATCTTCCAGATGACGATGCTCCTGATCTACGGGCTCGCCGTGCTGGCGCTGAACATCCTGACCGGCGGCTCGGGCCAGTTCTCGCTCGGCCAGAGCGCGTTCTACGCGGTCGGCGCCTATACTTCGGCAGTGCTGATGGAGCACGCCAACATCAACTACGCACTTACCATTCCGATTTCCGCCGTGGTCTGCTTCGGATTCGGTTACCTCTTCGGCAAACCGGCCCTGCGGCTGTCAGGCGTCTATCTCGCGCTCGCGACCTTCGCGCTCGCCACCGCGATGCCGCAGCTCCTGAAGCTGAACTTCCTCGAGCACTGGACCGGCGGCGTGCAGGGCCTCGTCGTCACCAAGCCCGACGCACCGTTCGGCCTGCCGATGTCGCAGGACATGTGGCTGTACTATTTCACGCTCGTCGTGACGATCGCGATCTACATCTTCTCGGTGAACCTGTTGCGCTCGAGGTCGGGTCGCGCCTTCATGGCGATCCGCGACAACGAGATCGCGGCCTCCTCGATGGGTGTCAACGTCGCGCTCTACAAGACGCTGGCCTTCGGCGTGTCCGCGGCGATCACCGGTATCGCCGGCTCGCTCGGCGCCATCGCGGTGCAGTTCGTGGCCCCCGACAGCTACACCATCACGCTCGCGATCTCGCTGTTCCTCGGCATGGTGGTCGGCGGCGTCGGCTGGCTGCCCGGCTCGTTCGTCGGCGCGGCCTTCATCATCTTCGTGCCGAACATGGCGGAGAGCATCTCCAAGGGCCTCTCCGGCGCCGTGTTCGGCGTGCTGTTGTTCCTGGTCATCTACCTCGTGCCGCATGGCGCAAGGCAGATCGCAATCCTGGGCCAGCAACTCGCTGGAAAGCTCAGAAAGAATTGAACCCGTTAGTCGTAAGAAGGAGACCCGAATTGTCTTTTGGAAGAACACTGCGAGCCGCCGCGCTGGTCACGGCAACGGCGGCCATCACTTTCAACTCCGGCGCGGCATTTGCCCAAAAGAAATATGATACCGGCGCTTCCGACACCGAGATCAAGATCGGCAACATCATGCCGTACAGCGGTCCGGCGTCGGCCTATGGCATCATCGGCAAGACCGAAGAAGCCTATTTCAAGATGATCAACGACAAGGGCGGCATCAACGGCCGCAAGGTCAACTTCGTCACCTATGACGACGCCTATTCGCCGCCAAAGGCGGTCGAGCAGGTCCGCAAGCTGGTCGAGAGCGACGAGGTGCTGGCCGTGTTCAACCCGCTCGGCACGCCCTCGAACACCGCGATCCAGAAATACCTGAACGCCAAGAAGATCCCGCAGCTGTTCGTCGCCACCGGCGCCACCAAGTGGAACGACCCGAAGAACTTCCCCTGGACCATGGGCTGGCAGCCTTCCTACCAGAGCGAAGCGCAGATCTACGCGAAATGGCTGATGAAGGAGAAGCCGAACGCCAAGATCGCGATCCTCTACCAGAACGACGATTTCGGCAAAGACTACCTCAAGGGCACCAAGGACGGCCTCGGCGCCAAGGCCTCGTCCATGATCATCATGGAAGAGAGCTATGAGGTGTCCGAGCCGTCGATCGACGGCCACATCGTCAAGATCAAGGCCGCCAATCCCGACGTGCTGCTGATCTACGCGACGCCGAAATTCGCGGCGCAGACCATCAAGAAGACCGCCGAGCTCACCTGGAAGCCGCTGCAGATCCTGACCAACGTCTCGATCTCGGTCGGCAGCGTGATGAAGCCGGCCGGCTTCGAGGCCTCGCAGGACGTGCTGTCGGCGGCTTATGCCAAGGACTCCACGGATCCGCAGTGGAACAACGACCCCGGCATGAAGAAGTGGAACGAGTTCGTCGACAAGTACATGCCCGGCGCCGACAAGACCGACACCGGCATGGTCTACGGCTATGGCGCGGCTTCGACGCTGGCCAAGGTCCTGGAGATGTGCGGTGACGACCTCACCCGCGCCAACCTGATGAAGCAGGCGGCCTCGCTGAAGGATTTTGCCCCGGACACCCTGCTGCCCGGCGTCAAGATCAACACCAGCGCCACCGACTTCGCTCCGATCGCGCAGCTGCAGATGCAGCGCTTCAAGGGCGAGAAGTGGGAACTGTTCGGCGAGATCATCAGCGGCGACGTCGCCTCCGAGTGACACGCTGACGCCATAGTCCTGGCATCGAAAAGCCCCCGCGAGCGATTGCGGGGGCTTTTTGTTGACGTCGGGCGTCAATCTTGTTCAATGCGGCCGATCCAGCCCGGGGTAGGAGAACAATGACTGCCGTTCGTTTTCAGGTTGTGGCCGTCTCGGCCGCCCTCGCATTGTGCACCGCGATGACGAGCCCGGTGCTGGCGCAAAAGAAATACGACAGCGGCGCTTCCGATTCCGAGATCAGAATAGGCAACATCATGCCCTATAGCGGGCCGGCCTCGGCCTACGCCGTGATCGGCAGGACCGAGGAAGCCTATTTCAACAAGATCAACGCCGAGGGCGGCATCAACGGCCGCAAGATCAAGTTCATCTCTTACGATGACGGCTATTCGCCGCCGAAGACGGTGGAGCAGGCGCGCAAGCTGGTCGAGAGCGACGGAGTGCTGCTGATCTTCGGCTCGCTCGGTACCTCCACCAATGGTGCGATCCGCAAATACATGAACGAGAAGAAGGTCCCGCAATTGTTCGTGGCGAGCGGCGCCTCGAAATGGAACGACCCGAAGCAATATCCCTGGACCATGGGCTGGCAGCCGAGCTACGCGAGCGAAGCGCGCATCTACGCCAAGTACATCATGAAGGAGAAGCCGGACGCCAAGATCGGCGTGCTCTTTCAGAACGACGATTTCGGCAAGGACTATCTGAAGGGACTGAAGGAGGGCCTGGGGCCCAAGGCCGCGATGATCGTGTTGGAAGACAGCTACGACACCTCGGAGCCCGCGATCGACGAGCACGTCGTGAAACTGAAAGCCTCGGGCGCCGACGTCTTGATCAGCATCGCCACCCCGAAATTTGCAGCGCAAGCGATCAAGAAGGCGGCCGAGATCAACTGGCATCCGGTCCACATCATCTCCAACGTCTCGGCCTCGGTCGGCGGCGTGCTGGAGCCGGCGGGCCTCGAGATCTCGCAAGGCATCCTGTCGGCCACCTACACCAAGGACGGCTCCGATCCGCAATGGAATGCCGACGACGGCATGAAGAAGTTCTACAATTTCCTCGCGCAGTACGCGCCCAAGGCCAACAAGCTCGATGCCGGCGTGGTGTTCGGCTATGCCGCGGCCCAGACCATGGTGAAGGTGCTGCAGATGTGCGGCGACGATCTCACCCGCGAGAACGTCATGAAGCAGGCCGCCAGCATCAGGGATTTCGAGCCCGACACGCTGCTGCCGGGCATCAAGATCAACACTGCGCCGGATAATTTCGCCCCGATCGAGCAGCTCCAGATGATGCGCTTCAAGGGCAGGAAATGGGAGCTGTTCGGCGACGTCATCTCGAGCGAGATCGGACATTGAGCGCCGCAAGCGCGCAATTCAAAATAGCTCATGTTTCACAGAACAACTTCCGCGCAACGGATTGAGCGGCGCATCCATCTCGCACGCCGGAATATTCCCCATCGTCTCGAAAAAAGAGCGTCCCGCTGCGACAGCTGACTTTGACCAATCGCTGAAGATGTAGCCTCGATCGACTAAAGACGAAGCCCCTGCGGCCTTGCCGCAGGGGCTTTTCCTTGAAGCTCCCGGACAAATCGTATTGAATTGCGGCAGCGTTACCAAGAACAATCAAGCCAAGAAAAGGGACGCACACATCAAGAAAATAGGGAGATAGGAATGCCCGCTGTCACCGGCAAGCTTGCGGCCGCGTCACTGGCGCTCGCGCTCATTGCGGCCTCGGCCTCCACTGCATCGGCCCAGAAGAAATACGATACCGGCGCCACCGACACCGAAATCAAGATCGGCAACATCATGCCCTACAGCGGACCGGCCTCCGCCTACGGCATCATCGGGCGGACCGAAGCCGCCTATTTCAAGAAGATCAATGACGAGGGCGGCATCAACGGCCGCAAGATCAATTTCGTTTCCTACGACGACGCCTATTCGCCGCCGAAGACGGTGGAGCAGGCGCGCAAGCTGGTCGAAAGCGACGAGGTGCTGTTCATCTTCAACTCGCTCGGCACGCCGCCGAACTCGGCGATCCAGAAATACATGAATTCGAAGAAGGTGCCGCAGCTGTTCGTCGCCACCGGCGCCACCAAGTGGAACGATCCGCAGAACTTCCCGTGGACGATGGGCTGGCAGCCCAATTACCAGAGCGAGACGCAGATCTACGCGAAATACATCCTGAAGACCATGCCGAACGCCAAGATCGGCG
The DNA here is from genome assembly GCF_018130825.1 of Bradyrhizobium liaoningense. GTDB lineage: Bacteria > Pseudomonadota > Alphaproteobacteria > Rhizobiales > Xanthobacteraceae > Bradyrhizobium > Bradyrhizobium liaoningense_B. Next base: position 491,370 of record NZ_JAFCJS010000004.1, read on the forward strand.
TCCTTTACCAGAACGACGATTACGGCAAGGACTACCTCAAGGGCCTGAAGGACGGCCTCGGCGCCAAGGGCGCAAGCATGATCGTGCTGGAGGAAAGCTACGAGACTTCAGAGCCGACCATCGACAATCACATCGTCAAGCTGAAGGCGACCGGTGCCGACGTCTTCATCAACATCACCACGCCGAAGTTCGCGGCACAGGCGATCAAGAAGATCTCCGAAATCGGCTGGAAACCGACTCACTTCCTCAACAACGTCTCGGCCTCGGTCGGCAGCGTGATCAAGCCCGCCGGCTTCGAGAACTCTCAGGACATCATCTCGGCCGCCTATCTGAAGGACGTTTCCGATCCGCAGTGGAAGGACGACGCCGGCATGAAGGGCTTCCTTGACTTCATGACGAAATACTTCCCGGAGGGCGACAAGCTCGACGGCGGCACCATCGTCGGCTACGGCGTGGCACAGACGCTGGTCGAAGTGCTGAAGAAGTGCGGCGACAATCTCACGCGCGAGAACGTCATGAAGCAGGCGGCGAGCCTGAAGGATTTCCGCACCGAAGTGCTGCTGCCCGGCATCAAGGTCAACACCGGCGCCAACGACTTCGCACCGATCAGTTCGCTCCAGCTCATGAAGTTCAAGGGCGACAAATGGGATCTGTTCGGCGACGTGATCAGCGCCGACGCCGGCGGCTAGCCGCAAGAAAGCACGCAAAGCAAGCCCCCTGCGGCCTCACGCAGGGGGCTTTTGTTTTCCCTTCCGATTATGATCACGCGATTGCACAATCGAATGACAGGAAAGCCTGCTTACGCTTTTGCGCCTGATGCGGTAGGCATGTGACTGGCGCTCGCCGCCGATCTCTCCTGTTCGCCGAAGGCCTTCGTCATGACCGACCGCCGTCCGCTGCTCCGCGCACTCTACGACGCCGCCGTTGCCGCCGCCCATCCGAATACAATTCTGGCGCCGCATTTGCGGCCAGCGCCCAAGGGACGCGTGATCTGCCTTGCCGCCGGCAAGGGCGCCGGCGCAATGGCCGCGGCCGCGGAGCGGCATTATCTCGACACGCTGAAACTCGCGCCGGAGCGGCTGGTCGGCATCGCCACCACGCGCCATGGCTATGGCGTGCCGACGCGCCGCATCCGCGTGGTCGAGGCCGGCCATCCCGTACCTGACGAGGCCGGCCTGAAGGGCGCCGCCGACACGCTCGCGCTCGCAGGCGAGGCCGGTCCCGACGATCTCTTGCTGGTGCTGCTCACCGGCGGCGGCTCGGCGAACTGGATCGCGCCCGTGGACGGCATCAGCTTCGCGCAGAAGCAGGCGGTCAACAAGGCGCTGCTGCGCTCGGGCGCGCCGATCGGCGAGATGAACGTCGTGCGCAAGCACCTTTCGCGGATCAAGGGCGGGCGGCTCGCGCGCGCCGGCAGGAACGCGGCCGAGATCGTCACGCTCGCGATCTCCGACGTGCCGCATGACGATCCTTCCGCGATCGCCTCCGGTCCCACTGTACCCGATCCGACCACGCTGGCCGACGCGCGCGCGATCGTCGCGAAGTACCGGCTCGACGTCGACGATGCCGTGCGCCGCGCGCTCGACGATCCCAATAACGAGAGCTGCAAGCCCGGCGATGCCGCCTTTGCGCGGGCGTCGTTCGAATTGATCGCGCGGCCCAAGCAATCGCTCGACGCCGCGGTGAAGCTTGCCAAGGACGCCGGCTACGAGACCATCGATCTCGGCGCCGATCTCGAAGGCGAGGCGCGCGAGGTCGCGGCCAATCATGCGAAGCTGGCGCTGCAGGCGCGCGTGCAGGGCAAGCGCATCGCGATCCTCTCCGGCGGCGAGCTCACGGTGACCGTGCGCGGCAATGGGCGCGGCGGGCCGAACCAGGAATACGCGCTGGCGCTCGCGGAGCTGTTGAAGGATACGCCCGATATCTCGGCACTCGCCGGCGACACCGACGGCGCCGATGGCGGCGCCGGCCACCCGACCGACCCCGCCGGCGCGCTGATCGACGCTGCGACCTTTGCGAAGATGAAGGCGCACGGGCTGCAGCCGCAGGCCTATCTCGACAACAACGACGCGACGACGTTCTTCGAGGCCACGGGCGATCTGCTGCAGCCGGGCCCGACGCTGACGAACGTGAATGATATCCGGGTGATTTTGGTGGATTGAGGCGCCCTTACCCTCCCCTGGAGGGGGAGGGTCGATCGCGCGAAGCGCGAGCGGGGTGGGGTGATCTCTCCATTCGGGCAGTGTTCGCGAGGAGAGACCGTCACCCCACCCCGCTACGCATTTCGCTTCGCTCATGCGCAGCGACCCTCCCCCTCCAGGGGAGGGGCAGGCTCAAAACTCGTTGGCGATCTTCGAGAGCATCCCGATCAGAGCTTCGCGGTTGGCCTGGCCGAGCAGATCGTTCAGCCGCGCCTCGTGCTTGGTGGCGACGAGCTTCTTCGCCCGGGCCAGCACGGCCTTGCCCTTGTCGGTCAAGACCAGGATGTGCGAGCGGCGGTCGTTGGTGGAGCGGATCCGCGCGCAAAGGTCGCGGCTTTCGAGATTGTCGAGCATGGCCACGAAGTTGGGCCTGAGGATGCCGAGGGTGGAGGCGATCTCGGTCTGGTTACGGCCCGGGTTCTTCTCCACCAGCAGCAGCACGGAGAACTGCGCCGGCGTCAGCTGGAGCGAGGCCATGCAGCGCAAAAAGTTCTCGAACACCTTGAGCTGTGCCCGCTTCAGGACATAGCCGAGCTGTTCGGACAACTCGCCTAGCTGGAGGGCTTCGGCCAGCGGCTCGCCAATGTCCTTGCGGCCCTTGGCCGCGTCGGCAGGCTTTTCGGAAGACTTTTCAGCGGTTTTGGAAACGGTCATCGCCTCGTGCTCGTAATCCCGCTAAGTTCGGGACGGGTCGTTCCTCACCCTTGATGTTATATTTGATAATTGTTATGGACCATATCAAATATCGTCAGCGTATTTCAATGGCTGTGAGGGGACCATCCACCGCAATTGCGGAGGCCGGTCCCCGATCTTGAGGGGGAGCGTCCGGTCTTGAACACCACTATCATGCTGTTCCTGGTGCAGGACGGCATCACCAATGGCGCAATCTACGCGCTGCTCGGCCTGGCGCTGGTGCTGGTGTTCGCCGTCACCCGCGTCATCCTCATTCCCCAGGGCGAATTCGTCACCTACGGCGCGCTGACCTACGCCTCGCTGGCGGCCGGCCAGATGCCGGGAACGGCGAAGCTCGCGCTGGCCCTCGGCATCGGCGCCTTCGCCTTCGACCTGTTCGTGGCGCGCAAGGCGCTGCACGGGCGGCTGGTCGTCCGCAGCTTCGTCACCAACATCGTGCTGCCTTCCATCGTGCTGGCGCTGACCATCTATTTCGCCGCCCAGAAGCCGCCGGTCGCCATCTGCATCGCGCTGTCGCTGGTGATCGTCGCCATGATCGGCCTTTATCTCTACCGCATCGCCTTCCAGCCGCTGGCGCACACCTCCGTGCTGGTGCTGCTGATCGCCTCCGTCGGCGTGCACCTCGCGCTGCAGGGCCTCGGCCTGTTGTTCTTCGGCGCCGAAGGCCAGCGCGGGCCTGCCGTGCTGTCCGGCGCCTTCACCGCCGGCGCGCTGCGCTTCACCGGCCAGAGCATCACCGTCTACGCCATCACCATCGCCTTCATCGTCGGGCTCTGGCTGTTCTTCGGCCTGACGCTCTACGGCAAGGCGCTGCGCGCGACCGCGGTGAACCGGCTCGGCGCGCGGCTTGCCGGCATCCGCACCACGCTGTCGGGGCAGATCGCGTTCCTGCTGGCCTCGGTCATCGGCGCGCTGTCGGGCATCATGATCGTGCCGATCACGACGCTCTACTATGACTCGGGCTTCCTGATCGGCCTGAAAGGCTTCGTTGCCGCGATCATCGGCGGCCTCGTCAGCTATCCCCTCACCGCCGTGGCGGCGCTGGTCGTCGGCATCGTCGAGGCGTTCTCGTCCTTCTATGCCTCCAACTACAAGGAGGTGATCGTCTTCATGCTGCTGATCCCCGTGCTGCTGCTGCGCTCGCTCGCCGCGCCCGCGGTCGAGGAAGAGAAGGACTGACGCCAAGATGCAGAGCCGGCTTCCCATCCTCGTCTTCGCACTCGTCATGGCGGCGATCCCGTTTGTCCCGGGCATGCCGCCGTTCTGGATCGTGCTGCTCGACAATATCGGCCTTGCCGCGCTGGTCGCGATGGGCCTCGTGCTGCTGACCGGCGTCGGCGGCCTCACCTCGTTCGGGCAGGCCGCCTTTGTCGGCTTCGGCGCCTACACCACCGCAGTGCTCTCGACGGCCTACGGCCTGTCGCCCTGGCTGACGCTGCCGCTGTCGCTCGTGGTCAGCGGATCGCTGGCGGTGCTGCTCGGGCTGATCACGGTCCGCCTGTCGGGCCATTATCTGCCGCTCGGCACGCTCGCCTGGGGGTTGGGGCTGTTCTACCTCTTCAGCAAGCTGGAGTTCTTAGGGCGCAACGACGGCATCTCGGCGATCCCGCCGCTGTCGATCGGCACGTTCAAGATGCTCTCGCCCGGCTCGATCTATTACGCGATCTGGGTCGCTGTGATCCTCTCGGCTCTGCTCACGATGAACCTGCTGGACTCCCGCACCGGCCGCGCCATCCGCGCGCTGCGGCGCGGCCATGTCGCCGCGGAAGCCTTCGGCGTGCACACGCCGCGGGCCAAGCTGCTGGTGTTCATCCATGCCGCGGTGCTGGCCGGGCTTTCGGGGTGGCTCTACGCGCATCTTCAGCGCGCGGTGAACCCGACGCCGTTCGGCGCGCATATGGGCATCGAATATCTCTTCATCGCGGTGGTCGGCGGCGCCGGCTATGTCTGGGGCGGCGTGCTCGGCGCGGCGATCGTCGTGATCCTGAAAGAGGTGCTGCAAAGCTATCTGCCGCTGATCCTGCCCGGCTCCGGCCAGGTCGAGACCATCGTGTTCGGCATCATGCTGGTGGCGCTGCTGCAGCTCGCCCCCGGCGGCCTCTGGCCCTGGCTGATCTCCTTCCTGCCCGAGCGCACCAGCGGCAAGAAGCCCGACACCTCGCTGAAGCTCGAGCAGCGCAGCCGCGCGCCCGCCGAGGCCGGCGTGCTGCTTCAGGTCGAAAAAGCGCGCAAGCAATTCGGCGGCGTGGTCGCGGTCAACAACGTCTCCTTCGACGTCCAGGCCAAGGAGATCGTCGCGCTGATCGGGCCGAACGGCGCCGGCAAGAGCACAACCTTCAACCTGATCACCGGCGTGCTGTCGGCCACATCAGGCTCGATCTCGGTGCTCGGCAAGAAGGTCGACAAGGCGCCGCCGCAGGAGATCGTCAAGCTCGGCATCAGCAGGACCTTCCAGCACGTCAAGCTGGTCCCCGACATGACGGTGCTGGAGAACGTCGCGATCGGCGCGCATCTGCGCGGCCATTCCGGCCCCATCGCGTCGATGCTGCGGCTCGACCGCGCTGACGAAGCCAAGCTGCTCGCGGAAGCCGCACGGCAGATCGAGCGCGTCGGCCTCGCCGAGCAGATGCATCAGCTCGCAGGTTCGCTCTCGCTGGGCCAGCAGCGCATCGTCGAGATCGCCCGCGCGCTCTGCGTCGATCCGATGCTGCTGCTGCTCGACGAGCCGGCCGCGGGCCTGCGCCACATGGAGAAGCAGCGCCTCGCCGCGCTGCTCCGCGAGCTCCGCGACGGCGGCATGTCCGTCCTTTTGGTCGAGCACGACATGGGTTTCGTGATGAACCTCGCCGACCGCATCGTGGTGCTCGATTTCGGCACCAAGATCGCGGAAGGCACGCCCGCGACGATCAAGACCAATCCCGAAGTGATCAAGGCCTATCTCGGAGTGGCGGCATGAGCGCGCTGTTGTCCGTCACCGATGCCCACGTCGCCTATGGCAAGGTCGAGGCCGTGCGCTCGGTCTCGCTGGAGGTCGGCGCCAACCAGATCGTCACCATCGTCGGCGCCAACGGCGCCGGCAAGACCACGCTGCTCTCGGCCATCATGGGCATCCTGCCACTGAAGGGCCGCGTCGCCTTTGCCGGGCAGGATCTCGCCCGGCTCGACATCGAGGATCGCGTCGCGATGGGCCTCGGCCTCGTCCCCGAGCACCGCGAATTGTTCGTGACCATGAATGTCGAGGACAATCTCGAGCTCGGCGCCTTCCGCATCGAGCGGAGCCGGGCGAAGTCCTCGATCGAGCGGGTCTATGCGCTGTTTCCGCGGCTCAAGGAGCGGCGCAAGCAGCTCGCCGGCACGCTCTCCGGCGGCGAGCAGCAGATGCTGGCGATGGGCCGCGCGCTGATGGGCGAGCCGAAGCTCCTGATGCTGGACGAGCCGAGCCTAGGCCTCGCCCCGATCATCGTCGCCGACATCTTCCGCATCATCACCGAGCTCCGCGCCGCCGGCGTCTCCGTGCTGCTGGTCGAGCAGAACGCGCAGGCCGCGCTGAAGATCGCGGACCAGGCCTATGTGATGGAGCTCGGCGAGTTCGTGCTCAGCGGCAAGGCCAGCGACATCGCCGCGAACGAGCGGGTTGCGGCGAGCTATCTCGGCTTCCAGCACGAAGGCGCGAGCGTGATCTGATTTCTCTTACCCTCCCCTGGAGGGGGAGGGTCGCTTCGCATGGAGCGAAGCGAAATGCGAAGCGGGGTGGGGTGAAGGTCTCTCCCCGCGCACAGTTCCCGTGTTGAGAGATCACCCCACCCCGCTCGCGCTTCGCGCGATCGACCCTCCCCCTCCAGGGGAGGGTAAGCGAGCAGCGGCTTATGTCGTAACCTTTGTCGTTCCCTTCTCACCCTTCAACGACGCGACCTCCGCTTCCAGCTCTGCGATCCGCTGATCCCGCGCCGCCAGCGCCGCGGCGACATCCGGGGCGTCGAACTTCTGCGGAATGTGCTGCGGGCAGTTGGTGTCCCAGGCCGCGATCTTGAAGAGGATGACCTGCTCCGGCCGGGCGCGATATCCCTTCGGCATCAGCGACGTCGTCAGCGCCTCGTCGTCCTCGACCACATGGGCCTCGCCCCAGATCTTGACCCGGCGGCGATGGGCGTAGTCCATCACGAAGATGTAGGCCTTGGGGTTCTCGGACAGATTTCCCTGGGTGATGTATTGCCGGTTGCCGGAATAGTCGGTGAAGGCGAGCGTCTGCTTGTCCAGTACCTTCAAGAACCCCTTCGGGCCGCCGCGGTGCTGGATGTAGGGCTGCCCATCGGCCGAGGCCGTCGCAAAGTAGAAGCTGTTGGCGTCGGCCAGGAACGCCGCGAGGTTCTCGTCGACCTCGGTGCGCCATCCCCGCTGCTCGGCATGAGCATAGCCCTCGCGCGATCCCTTTCGGGTCTGGATCGATTTCACCGCCGGCGAGAAGGCAACGTCGCTGGCATAGGTATGTACGGCAGTCATCGGAACATCTCCTGAAATTCCGGCGCATCTCTGCGTCTTCGGTTGCAGAGATGGACCTTTCGGCTCTTAAAACAATCGACCGCCTTGACACTTCATCGTTGCGATATATGCAATAATGTCCATGGACCGCCTGGAAGCCATGCACGTCTTCGTCACCGTCGCCGATCTGCGCGGCTTCGCGCCGGCGGCGCGCAAACTGCGGCTGTCGCCGTCGGCGGTGACGCGGCTGATCGCGGCACTGGAGGAGCATCTCGGCGCGCGGCTGCTGCAGCGGACCACGCGGCAGGTGAGGCTGACCGATGTCGGCACGCGGTACCTCGAGCGCGCGCGGCGCATTCTCGCCGATGTCGAGGAGGCCGATGGCTCGGCGCGGCAGGAGCGCAACCGGCCGAGCGGGCGGCTGGTGGTGTCGGCACCGGTCGGCTTCGGCCGGCTGCATGTCGGGCCGGTCATGACCGCCTATCTCAAGCGCTATCCCGACGTCGCCGCCGAGCTCAGGCTGTCGGACAACCTCGTCAATCTCGTGGAGGATGCCGTCGATGCCGCCGTGCGGATCGGCCATCTCGCCGATTCCTCGCTGGTGGCGCGCCAGGTCGGCGAGATGCGGCGGATAGTGGTGGCGACACCAGGCTACCTGAAGCGCCATGGCGAGCCGAAGACGCCGGAGGCGCTGGTCGATCACCAGACCATCCAGTTCGGTCCCACCGCCAGCTGGCATTTCGTGCAGGACGGCCGCGATATCGAGGTGACGCCGTCACCGCGCTTCACCAGCAACAGCGCCGACGCAGCGCTGCAATATGCCGAGGCCGGCGGCGGCGTGACGCGCGTGCTGGCCTATCAGGCCGCGGAGAGCCTGAAGCGCGGACGGCTGAAAATCGTGCTGGCGAAATACGAGCAGCCGGCGCTGCCGATCCACATCGTCTACCCGACCTCGCGCCTGCTCTCGGCCAAGGTGCGCGCGTTCATCGACCTCGTGGTGGAGACGGCGGAGTGGCGGTTTGGGTGAGGATCTCGTGTCCCGGACGCGCTGCAGCGTGCAACGCTGCTGCGCAGAGCCGGGAGCCAGAAGGCAGCAGAGTACCATGTAGACGCATGGGTCCCGGCTCTGCGGAGCGGCACTTCGCGCCGCACCGCGTCCGGGACACGAGAGAGCATCACCCTTTCTTCGGCACTACGCGGAACGTGCCGCTCGCGCGCGCGATCACGATGTCGTCGGCCTTGATCAGGCACTGCGCGAAACAGATCGTCTTGCCGGTCTTGATCACGTCGCTCTCGATCGAACACCACTGGCCGATCTCCGCGGAGCCGACGAAATCGACCGAGAGCGAGACCGTCACGAACGACGTGGTCCAGCCCGTCGCCTGCGCGCAGCTATAGCCCATGGCATTGTCGGCGAGCGCGGCGATGAGGCCGCCATGGATCAGGCCGCGGCCGTTGGTATGGGGCCTGGCCAGCCGGAGGCCGATGATGACGGCCTTGTCGGTGTTCTTCGCGTAGAGCGGCTCCCAGGGCTCGGTGAGTGGGCTCTTGCGAAAGAGCGGCTCGAAGCCGTCGGGGATGTCGGTGGACGTCATGGCTGTCTCGCGTTGCTGTGTCGCCGGCATTGAACGCGATGTGGATGACAGTTTCACCGCCTACAAAGTTTTAAACGGAATTTGCGCGGGCGTTTGAAATGGGCGGCGGCGCTATCGCAAGCAGAGGCCGTAGGGTGGGTTAGCCGAAGGCGTAACCCACCACCGTCTGTATCCGCGGAAGCAGAAGAGGTGGGTTACGCCGAGCAGCTGCGCTTCGCGCAGCCGCGCGGCTAACCCACCCTACAGGACCGTCGTTGCCGCCCTAAAACGCCAGCGCCGTAGGGTGGGCAAAGCGAAGCGTGCCCACGAGCTTTCGCGATCATAGGAAGATCGTGGGCACGGCGCTTTGCGCCTTTGCCCACCCTACGGCACCGACGGTGCCGCCCTAGAACGGCAACCCCACATAATTCTCCGACAGCGACGTCATCGCGGCCTGGGACTGCGTGACGTAGTCGAGCTCGGCGAGCTGGATGCGGGCGCCGATGGTGCCGGTGTCAGGGAATTTGTGCAGCATCGAGGTCATCCACCAGGAGAAGCGCACGGCTTTCCAGACACGGGCCAGCGCCCTGGTGGAGTAAGCGTCGATGCCGGCGCTGGACTTCTCGTCGTAGAACTCGCGCAGCGCGCTCGACAGATAATGCGCATCGCTGGCAGCTAAGTTCAGCCCCTTGGCGCCGGTCGGCGGCACGATGTGGGCGGCATCGCCGCACAGGAACATTTTGCCGAAGCGCATCGGCTCGGCGACGAAGCTGCGCAAGGGGGCGATGCTCTTCTCGATCGACGGTCCCGTGACGAGGCTGTCGGCGGCCTCCTGATCGAGCCGGCGCTTCAGTTCGTCCCAGAAGCGATCGTCCGGCCACTGGTCGACATGGTCGTCGAGCGAGCACTGCACATAGTAGCGGCTGCGCTTCATCGAGCGCATGGTGCAGAGCGCAAAGCCTCTCGCATGGTTGGAGTAGATCAGCTCGTGGCTGACCGGCGGCGTCTCGGAGAGGATACCGAGCCAGCCGAACGGATAGATCCGCTCGAACTCCTCGATCGCCGAGGCCGGCACGCTGGCGCGGCTGACGCCGTGGAAGCCGTCGCAGCCGGCGATGAAATCGCAATCGAGGGTGTGGGTGACGCCGTCCTTCACATAGGTTACGCGCGGGTGACTGCCGTCGAAATCATGCGGCTGCACGTCCCTCGCCTCGTACACCGAGACGAGACCGGCGGCCTTGCGCGCGTTCATCAGGTCGAGCGTGACCTCGGTCTGGCCGTAGATCATCACCGTCTTGCCGGTCGCAGCCTTCATGTCGATGCGGTGGCGGCGGCCGGAAAAGGCGAGCTCGATGCCTTCATGCACGAGGCCTTCGGCATGCGCCCGCGTGCCGGCGCCGACCTGGTCGAGCAGCGCGACGGTTCCCTCCTCCAGGAGGCCGGCGCGGATGCGGCCAAGCACGTAATCGGGGCTCTGCCGCTCCAGGATGACATTGTCGATGCCGTATCGATGCAGCAGTTGCCCAAGCAACAATCCAGCCGGCCCGGCCCCGATGATTGCGACTTTTGTCCGCAATACTTGCTCCTCCCGATTCGCGGACGCGCTTGTCGCGCCGATCCGCAGACGATAATTATATCATATAATTGTTGGGCAAAAGGGGAGAGCGCGTCGCGCGGGCAGCGACAAATCCATGCAACATGGCTGACGTAGATGTCGTGTCAGTTCCGGCTTGAACGTGCCGACCAATTATATAACATGTTAAATAATGAGCCCGGGCCAACGAAGCCCGGCTTTGAAAAGAGGGAGAGACGCGTGATGAGAAAAGCCTGTCTGGCTTTGCTGCTGGCAGCAAGCGTGACGCCTGCATTTGCGCAGGACAAGACTTTCGACCTGAAGGTCTCGCACTGGGTGCCGGCGTCGCACCCGCTGCAAAAATCGCTGGAAGACTGGGTGGCCGCGGTGAACAAGGATTCCGGCGGCACCATTACCGGCAAGGTGTTTCCGGCCCAGCAGCTCGGCAAGGCGTTCGACCATTACGACATGGCGCGCGACGGCATCGCCGACGTCACCTACGTCAATCCCGGCTACCAGCCCGGCCGTTTCCCGATCATCGGCGCCGGCGAATTGCCGTTCCTGATCTCGGATGCCAAGGGCGGCTCGATGGGGCTCGATGCCTGGTATCGCAAATATGCCGAGAAGGAGATGAAGGACGTCAAATATTGCCTCGCCTTCGTCCACTCGCCGTCCTCCTTCCATTCCAAGACCAAGAAGATCGTGATGCCGGAGGACGTGAAGGGCCTGAAGATCCGTCCCGCCCACGCCACCATGGCCAACTTCGTCACCTCGCTCGGCGGCACCAATGTGCAGTCTTCCGCGCCCGAAGTCCGCGACATCATCGAACGCGGCGTCGCCGACGGTGTCACCTTCCCCTGGGGCTCCCTCGTGCTGTTCGGCATCGACAAGGTGACGAAGTACGACATGGAGGCGCCGCTCTACACCACGACCTTCGTCTTCGTGATCAACAAGGACAAGTACAACGCGATGTCCGACAAGCAGAAGGCCGCGATCGACAAAAATTGCACGGTCGAGATGGCCGGCGCGGTCGGCGAGCACTGGGGCAAGTTCGAGGACGGCGGCATCGACAAGATCAAGGCGGAATCCGGCCACGAGGTCTACAAGCTGACGCCGGAGCAGATCGCCGCCTGGAAGAAGGCGGCCGAGCCGCTGGTCAAGACCTGGGGTGAGGGCGCCAAGAAGGCCGGCGCCGATCCCGATGCGGCGCTTAGCGAGCTGAAGGCGTCGCTGAAGAAGTACAACGCGCTGGCGGAGTGAGGCGATGGCAGGCTCTCTCTCCCCCTCGCCCCGTTCCTACGGGAAGAGGGTTGGGGTGAGGGGCTGCGTCCGCAAAGTTGCTGACAGACGGGCTCGCGGAGAGTCCCCCTCACCCGGATTGCATCTCCGATGCAATCCGGCCTCTCCCCGCACGCGGGGAGAGGCGGAGTGCGCAGCGAGACCGGGATCTATCAATGCCATTACGTAGGAAACTCCCATGAAGCGCGCCTGGATGGATCGCTTTATCGACACGATCGAATGGATCGCGGCCGGCTTCGTCGGCATCGTCGCGCTCGACATCTTCCTGTCGGTGCTCTTGCGCAACACGCTGAACTATTCGATCCCCGACTCTTTCGACATCGGCCGCATGCTGCTCGGCATCCTGATCTTCTGGGGCATCGCGGCGACCTCCTATCGCGGCACCCACATCACGGTCGACCTGGTCTGGGGCAATGTCGGGCCGCGCTACCAGCGCTGGATCGACGTGTTCGCGACCCTGGTGCTGCTGTTCGTCGTCACCGTGCAGACCTGGACGCTGTTCGACAAGGTCCGCGGCACCTACAACGACAACGTCCAGACCTTTGACATGCACATGCCGACCTGGCCGTTCTTCGCGGTCGCCTGGATCGGCGACGCCGCGGCCGTGCTGCTGATCGCGATCCGCACCTACCGCCTGATCTTCCATCCCGAAGACATGCACGATCCCAAATTGAAGGCGACGGAGTAATCATGAGCACCGATGCCGTCGCCTTAATCGGCTTCGTTTCCCTGTTCGTCCTGATGCTGCTGCGCGTGCCCGTCGGCATGGCGATGGGCCTCGTTGGCGTGTCCGGCTTCGCCTATCTCGTCAACGGGACGGCCGCGCTGAAGCTGGTCGGCCAGACCTCGATGCGCACGGTCACCGACTACACGTTCGGCGTCATCCCGATGTTTCTGCTGATGGGCTCGTTCGTTTCCAATTCCGGCATGAGCCGCGAGCTGTTCCGCGCCGCCAACGGTTTTGTCGGCCACTTGCGCGGCGGGCTCGGCATCGCCACCGTCGGCGCCTGCGGCGGCTTTGCCGCGATCTGCGGCTCGTCGGTCGCGACCGCCGCGACCTTCTCCGCCGTCGCTTACCCAGAGATGCGCCGCTTCGGTTATCCGCAGTCCTTCGCCACCGGCGTGATCGCGGCCGGCGGCACGCTGGGGGCGATGCTGCCGCCCTCCACCGTGCTCGCGGTCTACGGCATCATCACCGAGCAGGACATCGGCAAGCTCTTCATCGCCGGTATCATCCCGGGCCTCCTGGCGATGACCATGTACATGATCACGATCTTCCTGATCGGCTATTTCCGCCCTGATTTTCTGCCCAAGGGCAAGGTGCTGCCGTGGCGCGAGCGCTTTGCCGGCCTCAAGGACATCTGGGCGCCGGTGCTGCTGTTCATCTTCGTGATCGGCGGCCTCTATGGCCTGCCCTTCCTGCCGCGCTTCACCCCGACCGAAGCCGGCGGCGTCGGCGCCGCCGGCGCGTTCATCATCGGCGTGGTCACCGGGCGGCTCGACCGCGAGAAGATCCTGGCGTCGCTGCTGCAGGCGACGCGCACCGCGGCCGCGGTGTTCACCGTGCTGATCGGCGCGCTGATCTTCGGCTACTTCCTCACGGTGACGCAGACGCCGCAGAAGGTGACGGAATTCTTGACCGGCCTCGGCCTCGGCCCCTACGGCGTGCTCGCGCTGATCATGGTGATGTATCTCGTGCTCGGCTGCCTGATGGACGCCATGGCGATGATCATCCTGACCGTGCCGATCATCTTCCCCGTCATCACGCATCTGGGCTTCGATCCGATCTGGTTCGGCGTCATCATCGTGATGACGGTCGAGCTCGGCCTGATCCATCCGCCGGTGGGCATGAACGTCTTCGTCATCAAGAGTGTGGTGAAGGACGTGTCGTTCTCCACCATCTTCAAGGGCGTGATCCCGTTCGTGGCAACGGACCTCGTGCGCCTCGTGATCCTGATCGCCTTCCCGCTGCTGGCGACCTGGCTGCCGACGCGGATGATGGCGCATTAGCTGATCGAAGACCGCCACTTACCCTCCCCCTCCAGGGAGGGTAAGTCGCAGTATCGTTCGTCATAGTCAGTTAAGAGGTGACCGATGACACCGACCCTCGAAACCAGATACGTCTTCACCATCACCGCGCGCATCGGCGAGGTCATCACCGCCGGCGAAACCGGCATTGGCGTTCGCCGCATCATTCCGATCATCGGCGGCGAAGTGACGGGTGCGATCACCGGCAAGGTGCTGCCGTTCGGCGCCGACTTCCAGACCATCCGCCCCAACGAGCTGATCGACCTCGAAGCGAAGTACGCCTTCGAGACCGACGACGGCGCCGTCGTCTATGTCGAGAACAAGGGCATGCGCTTCGGGCCTGTCGAGCTCCTGCAAAAGCTCAAGCGCGGCGAGCCGGTCGATCCCAAGCTGATCTATTTCCGCACGGTGCCGAAGTTCGAGACGGGGCACGAGAGGTATCGCTGGCTGATGCAGCACATTTTCGTTGGCTCAGCGGCGCGGCATGCGGATCGCGTCGTGATCGACGTGCATCAGGTGGTGTGAGGGGGCGGGCCGTAGTCCCGGCGAAGGCCGGGACCCATACCGCGTGATCTATCGATTGCGGTCGGTCGGAATACCGAACGACGGGCCTTCGCCAAACTTCTCCCTGGGGGTATGGGTCCCGGCCTTCGCCGGGACGACACCCAATTTGGAGGACGGCTTTTGCCCACCTGACCTCAGCCCCCTCCTTGACTCCTCCAAAATTCGTTATACAACATAACTATTCTGATAAGGACGCAAATGACACAGGGAAACGCCGAGACCGCTGCTGCGGGCGCCTCCGGGCTTTTGAGGATCGAGCGGGCGGACCGGGTTCTGACCGTGGGTCTGAACCGGCCGGCCAAGCGCAATGCGCTCAATGACGGTATCATCCTGGAAATCGGCGAGTGTTTTGCCTCCCTGCCCGAGGACATCGGCGCGGTCGTCATCCACGGCATCGGCGACCATTTCTCCTCAGGCCTCGACCTGTCCGAACTGACCGAGCACGACGCCACCGGCGGCCTCCTTCATTCCCAGATGTGGCACCGGGTGTTCGACCGCATCCAGTACAGCCGCGTGCCTGTCATCGCGGCGCTCAGGGGCGCGGTGATCGGCGGCGGGCTGGAGCTTGCCTGCGCGGCGCATATCCGCGTCGCCGAGCCCTCGACCTATTTCGCACTGCCGGAGGGGCAGCGTGGCATCTTCGTCGGCGGCGGTGGCTCGGTGCGGCTGCCGCGGCTGATCGGCGTTGCCAGGATGATGGACATGATGCTGACCGGCCGCGTCTACAGCGCGACCGAAGGCGCTTCCTACGGCTTCGCGCAATATCTGACGGAGGCCGGCAACGGGCTCGGCAAGGCGCTGGAGCTTGCGACCAAGATCGCCTCCAATGCGCCGCTGACGAATTTCGCCGTGCTCCAGGCGCTGCCGATGATCGCGGAAGCCAATCCGCAGACCGGCCTTCTGATGGAATCGCTGATGGCCACCGTCGCGCAGAGCGACAAGGAAGCCAAGCGCAGGATCCGCGAATTCCTCGAGCACAAGACCGCCAAGGTGAAGCCCAAATCATGAGCGCGCAGCCGTCCTCTTCCAGCATGGAGCGCGGCGCGAGCAATTCTCCGCTGCGGCCCATTTCGTTCGGCGATCCCGTCGTCAATGTCGAGCGACGCGACGACGGCACGATCTACCTGCGGCCGAAGCAGCCGCTCGGCGACTATCCGGTCCGCATCACCGACCGCCTGCATCATTGGGCGACGACGACGCCGGACCGCGTCTTCATGGCCGAGCGCGAGGGCGGCCGCGGCTGGCGCAAGATCACCTATGCCGAGCTGCTCACGGCGAGCCGGCACATTGCATCGAGCCTGATCGCGCGCGGCCTGTCGGCCGAGCGGCCTGTCGTGATCCTCTCAGGCAATTCGATCGACCATGCGCTGCTAGCCTTCGGCGCGTTCTACGCCGGCGTTCCGTTCTGCCCGGTGTCGCCGGCCTATTCGCTGGTGTCGAAGGATTACGGCAAGCTGTCTTACCTGATGAAGCTGCTGACGCCGGGCCTCGTCTTCGCCGAGGACGCCGGCAAGTTCGCCGACGCGCTCGCGGCCAATGTCGCGCTCGGCACCGAGATCGCGGTATCCTGGGGCACCGTGCCGGGCCGCGACGTCACCCTGCTCGCCGATCTCATGGCGACGCCGATCCACGGCGATCTCGACGCGGTGCACGGCAAGATCGGCCCTGATACCATCGCAAAATTCCTGCTGACCTCCGGGTCGACCGGCAATCCCAAGGCCGTCATCAATACCCAGCGCATGATCTGCGCCAACCAGGTGATGCTGCGCGAGACGCTCGCCTTCCTCAAGGACGAGCCGCCCGTCATCATCGACTGGCTGCCCTGGAACCACACCTTTGGCGGCAACCACAATATCGGCCTGACGCTCTACAATGGCGGCTCGATGTATCTCGACGCCGGCAAGCCGGTGCCTGGAGGCATCGAGGAGACCGTACGCAATCTCCAGGAGATTTCGCCGACGGTCTATTTCAACGTGCCCAAGGGCTATGAATCGCTGCTGCCATACTTGCGCGACGATCAGGGCCTGCGCGCGAAGTTCTTCGACCGGCTGCATGCGATGTTCTTCTCGGGCGCGGCGCTGTCGCCGTTCGTCTGGAACAGCCTCGACGAGCTCGCGGTGAAGGAGAAGGGCTATCGCGTGCCGATGCTGACCGGCCTTGGCGCGACCGAGACCTCGCCATTCTTCATGTCGGTCAATCCGCGCACCAGCCGCTCCGGCCATGTCGGCCTGCCGGTCTCGGGCAACGACGCCAAGCTGGTGCCGAACAACGGCAAGCTCGAGGTCCGCGCCAAGGGGCCGAACGTGATGCCCGGCTACTGGCGCCAACCCGACATCACCGCGAAATCCTTCGACGAGGAAGGATTTTACAAGATGGGCGACGCGCTGAAGCCGTCCGACCCTGACGATTTCAACGCCGGCTTCGATTTCGACGGCCGCGTCAGCGAGGACTTCAAGCTCGCCAGCGGCACCTGGGTCAGCGTCGGCCCCCTGCGCGCGCGCCTCACCGCGGCCTGCGCGCCGCTGGTGCGCGACGTCGTCATCGCCGGCATCAACCGCGACGAGGTCTCCGCGCTGATCGTGCTCGATCTCGACGGCTGTCGCCTGATCAACCCGACGCTGCCGGCGGACGATCTCGTCGTCGCCACGCGCGACCGCCTGGTGCGCGAGGCCTTTCGCGAGCGCCTGACCCGCTTCCTCAGCCAGGCCACGGGATCCTCGACGAGGATCACGCGCGCGATCCTGATGGATACGCCGCTGTCGATCGACAAGGGCGAGGTCACCGACAAGGGCTCGATCAACCAGCGCGCGGTGCTGGAGCATCGTACCGCCTTGATCGACGAGCTCTACGCTGCCAATCCGTCGGACCGTGTGATATCGGTCGGCTAAGAAACCATCGCCAAAGGAGAACGCCATGTTGTTGAAGGATCAGGCAGCCATCGTCACCGGCGGCGCATCGGGACTGGGCGCTGCCACCGCGCGAAAGCTGGCGGCGCAGGGCGCCAGGGTCGCGGTGTGCGACCTCAATGCCAAGCTCGCTGAAACCGTTGCCGCCGAGATCAAGGGCGTCGCCGTGACCTGCGACGTCTCCGACGCCGCTTCCGCGGAGGCCGCGATCGCGCAGGCGACCAAGGCCCATGGCCCGGCGCGCGTGTTGGTCAATTGCGCCGGCATCGGCGTTGCCAAGCGCGTCGTCGGCCGCGACGGTCCGATGGCGCTCGCCGATTTCGACAAGGTGATCAGGGTCAATTTGATCGGCACCTTCAACATGCTGCGCCTTGCCGCGACCGAGATGTCCAAGCTCGAGCCGCAGGCGACCGGCGAGCGCGGCGTCATCATCAACACCGCCTCCGTCGCCGCCTATGACGGCCAGATCGGCCAGTCGGCCTATTCGGCGTCCAAGGGCGGCATCGTCGGCATGACGCTGCCGATCGCGCGCGAGCTCGCGCAGTTCGGCGTCCGCGTGCTGACCATCGCGCCCGGCCTGTTCCTGACGCCGCTGCTCGCGAACCTGCCGCAGGAAGCACAGGACTCGCTCGCCGCAGCGATCCCCTTCCCGCGCCGGCTCGGCCAGGCCGACGAGTTCGCCGCGCTCGCGCTGCACATGGTCGAGAACGCCTACCTGAACGGCGAAGTGGTCCGCCTCGACGGCTCGCTGCGCATGGCGCCGAAGTAGAGCGCGCCACATGTTCGTGAACCGGCGCGAGGTCCAGATCCAGTGGGGTGATTGCGACCCCGCCAATATCGTCTACTACCCGCGCTACTTCGCGATGTTCGACGATTCGACCTCGACCCTGTTCGAGGTCGCCGGCTTCTCCAAGCAGGACCTGGTCCGCAGATACGGCCTGGTGGGAATCCCCATGGTCGACACGCGGGCCAAGTTCTACATCCCCTCGACTTATGGCGACTGGATCACCATCGAAACGAAGATCGAGAGCATCAAGCGCTCGAGCTTCGAGGTGAAGCACAACGTCTACAAGGGCGAGGCGCTGGCGATCGAGGGTTTCGAGACCCGCGTCCTGGTCGGCCGCGATCCTGCCAACCCCGACAAGCTGAAATCGGCACCGTTTCCGCAGGAAATGGTCGCCAAATTCACGGGAAGCTAAATCGCCGCATCACCAAAAGACGGGGCTGAATTCACGTCCGATTTCTGCTTTCAAAGAAAACACGTCAAGGGAGGAATAGATGAAACGCTTTTACCTGACCGCCGCCATTGCCGCGGCGACGCTTGCACTGCCGGCGCTGCCCGCGCTGGCCCAGACCAGCGAAATCACCATCGGCATCACCACCACCACGACCGGCCCGGGCGCGGCCCTCGGCATTCCCGAGCGCAACGCGCTGGAATTCGTGCCGAAGGAGATCGGCGGCGTGCCGCTGAAGGTGATCGTGCTCGACGACGGCGGCGATCCCACCACCGCGACCACCAACGCCCGCCGCTTCGTGACTGAATCCAAGGCCGACATCATCATGGGTTCGGCGCTGACGCCGCCGACCATCGCGGTCTCCAACGTCGCCAACGAAGCCGGCATCCCGCACTTTGGTCTGGCGCCCTTCCCGATCACGCCGGAGCGCATGAAGTGGTCGGTTGCGATGCCGCAGCCGATCCCGATCGTCGGCAAGGTGCTGTACGACCACATGAAGTCGAAGGGCATCAAGACCCTCGGCTATATCGGCTATTCCGACTCCTATGGCGACCTCTGGTTCAACGATCTGAAGGCACAGGCGGTGCCGATGGGCATGACCATCGTCGACGAGGAGCGCTTTGCCCGTCCGGATACGTCGGTGACCGGCCAGGTGCTCAAGCTCGTCGCCGCCAATCCCGACGCGATCCTGGTCGGCGCCTCCGGCACCGCGGCCGCGCTGCCGCAGACCGAGCTGCGCGAGCGCGGCTATCAGGGCCTGATCTACCAGACCCACGGTGCCGCCAGCATGGACTTCATCCGCATCGCCGGCAAAGCGGCCGAGGGCGTGCTGATGGCCTCCGGTCCCGTCATGGACCCCGAGGACCAGCCGGACGAGGCCGCCACCAAGAAACCGGGCCTTGCGCTCAACACCGCCTATGAAGCCAAGTATGGCCCGAACAGCCGCAGCCAGTTCGCCGGCCACTCCTACGATGCGTTCGAGATCCTCAAGCGCATCATCCCGACCGCGCTGAAAACCGCAAAACCCGGCACGCCGGAATTCCGCGAAGCGATCCGTCAGGCTCTGCTGACGGAGAAGGAGCTGGCGGCGAGCCAGGGCGTCTACAACTTCACCGAAAAGGACCGCTACGGCCTCGACGAGCGCTCGCGCATCCTGCTCACCGTGAAGAACGGCAAGTACACGCTGGTGAAGTAGGCGCAGCGAGAGATTTGACACGACGAGAGCCGGCCCGATGGGCCGGCTCTTTTCATTTGCAATCCGCGTGAGCGCCTAAGCCGCCTGCCGCAGCGGGGTCCAGGCGAACTCCGGATAATAGCTATCCATCATGCGGTCGACATACGCCGTGAGGTTCGGAAATCCCTCGGCCCGCTGTCGCAGCCCGGATTCGAAGAACGGCGTCAAAATCCCTGCGAGCGCGCCGAAAGCTGTCGCATCGACGCCGCAGGGCTTGTTGCCCATCAGGTAGGCCTTGTCGCCGAGCTGCACCGACAGCGCGAGCAGCGAGCGCACCGCGAGATCGACGTCGTCATCGGGCGCATGGCGGCCGAGGCCGGAGAGCAGATAGTTCTCGGCGACGCGGAACTGCGCGTCCTCGCGCAGCTTTTCGCGGTTGTGCTCCGGTGCGCCGTCGAAGAAATGCGCGGGCCCCTTGGCGAAGTTGACCGGATCGACCCAGCGCGCGCCGACCAGCGCCCAATAGACATGATGCTCGATCATCCGCTCGAACGCCCAGGCCTGCGCACGCTCAGCCAAGGAGAGGCCGGCGTCGAAATCGAAGCCGTAGCGGCGCTCGATATGGGCGCGGATGAAGGTGGAATCAGCCACCGCCTCGCCGCCATCGTCGATGAACGGCAATTGCCCCTTTGGGGAGGCGGGCGGCATTGCGCGCTCCTTGCGGTAGGGCAGCCCCGCCATCTTGAGCTGCACCTCGGTCTTGGTGACGAAGGGGCTGATTTCCGGCAGGCCGAAGCCGGTGCCAAAGCCGTAAAGCGTGATCATCATGCGCGTTCTCCTGGTCTGCCGAAAACTTGACGGAACCTAGTGCCGGGCTGCTGCCACCATGGTGGCAGCAGCCGTGATATCTTCTGCGAAGCGGGCCCCCCGCCAGGCGCGGCCCATCACATGACGGACCAGCGCGTCCGCGGCCTGGGTCAGCGAGCGTGCCGCCACGCTGGCGAGCGCAAATCGGAGATCAACGGCCATGAGATCGAGCGAAACAAGGCGGCCGAACGCCTGGGCGGACCACAGTTGCGCCCGCAACATCGGGACAACCGGGCCGAAATGGGTTGGAACGATCATGGACAAATCCTCTTCAGTCGATGTGTTGTCCCGGTATAGAACCCCCCTGCTGCCAACATCCTGTCAGCAGCAACGCGCCGCTTTCTGAACCGCCCCCGATAAGAGAATTGTCATGAGACGCGCCGACCGGCTGTTTCAGATCATCCAGGTGCTCCGGCGCACGCGGAAGCCGCTGACGGCGGACGCGATTGCGGCCGAGCTCGAGACCTCGAAGCGCACGATCTACCGCGATATCGCGACGCTGATCGGCCAGCGCGTGCCGATCCGCGGCGAGGCCGGCATGGGCTACATCCTGGAAAAGGGATTTGACCTGCCGCCTTTGATGCTGACGCCCGACGAGATCGAGGCGGCGGTGCTGGGCGCGCAATGGGTCGCGGGCCATGCCGATTCGGCGCTCGCGCGCGCGGCCGAAGACCTGATGGCCAAGATCGCCGACACCGTCCCCGAGCGCCTGCGCCCGTTCGTGCTGGAGCCCGCCAGCCGGGCGCGGCCTAGCTGGAACAGGGAGCCCGATCGCCTCGACATGGTGCGCACGCGCACCCAGATCCATGAGGGCAAGAAGATCATGCTGCGCTATCGCGACGAGCAGGGCCGCGCCAGCGAACGCATGATCTGGCCGATCTCGGTCGGCTATCTCGAAGCCGTGCGCCTGCTCGCGGCCTGGTGCGAGCTGCGCAGCGATTTCCGCAGCTTCCGCACCGACCGCGTGGTGGACGCGACCTATCTCGACGAACGATATCCGGAGCGGCGCGACGTGCTGCGCGCGAGGTGGCGGCAGAGCCTGGTCTGGGGCCCGCCGAAGGACACGTGAGCGCGATGGAGGAAATCGATCTCTCGGCCTACTGCCAGAGTTGCGGCGCCTGCTGCGGCTATTCGCAGAACTGGCCGCGCTTTTCGATCGAGAGCGACGAGGAGCTTGCCGCGATTCCCGAAGCGCTGGTCAACGACCGCCAGTCCGGCATGCGTTGCGAGGGCGATCGCTGCGTGGCATTGCAGGGAGAGATCGGCAAGGCGACCGCGTGCGGCATCTATGCGGTACGGCCGGAAGTGTGCCGCACCTGCATGCCTGGCGACGCCGAATGCGCGATGGCGCGGCGGAAGTTCGGGCTGCCAGTTATACAGTCTGCTTAGGCCAGGACGGCTTCGCTGATCTCGTCGTCGATCTCATCATCGAGCGGTGCGAGCACCGACAATGGCTTGGTCGACAGCGTGATCGGCTTGCGGCCCCCCGACAGCGACGGCGATGATTTGGCCGAGCTCGCACGCGACAGCGCGTAGAGCGTCGAGCCGACGCGGCCGCCGTTCTCGATCAGGTCGCGCTCGCTGCAGCTTGCTGCGATCGCGACCGCCAGCGAGTGCAGATGGCTGCGGCGGTAGCAGAACAGCGCCAGCCTGGCGCGCGCGTCAGGGGAAACACTCTCAACCAGCCTCGGCAGGCCGCTCTCGCTGGCGCGATACATCTCGCCAAGGAGTTCGTCGCGAACCGGGCAGAAATCGCTTTCAAAGGCGTCGCGGCTTGAAAACATTGCAGTTCTCCCTCGTGTGCGGAAGATGCAGCGCAATTCTCTAATGAAAGGTTAACCACGCTGGGCGGTAGTCACCCGGGGTCCTTGCGCGCTGCCCGCGAATCAGAGGGGCCCGGCAGGCAGCTTCCCTGCGGCCATCCTTCGAGACGCCCGCCTTCGGCGGGCCCTCAGGATGAGGACTTGGTGCGCAGCGAAATGCCAGACCCTCATGGTGAGGAGCGCCGCCTTACGGCGCGTCTCGAACCATGAAGGCCGAGCAGCCAGCCGTGGCGAGCCTCAGTTCGCCGCCATGAAGATGGAGAGGCCGAAGCCGGTCAGGTGGTGCAGCGCCTGGTCGACGCCGATCAGGGTCCAGAACCAGGGATGCGCAAGGTCGACGCCGAAATTGGCGGAGACGAATCCCTTGGCGCGGTCGATCGTGATGTGGATCGCGAAATCGATGAAGGCCACGAACCAGAATTTCGGCGCGACGATCACGATCAGCGGCAGCGCGACCGCAAGGTGAACCAGGCAATGCACCAGCAGCGGCAGGGCCCAGCCGTGCTTCTGGTCCTTGCCATGCGCCATCCAGGCGGTCTGGAGGACGAAATCGGCGATGATGTGCTTGAAGGTGAGCAGCAGCATCCAGCCAATGAGCGCTTCGACCGGAACCGCCGATGACAGGGATGGAAACGACAAAGCTGACGCCCTCATTGACGTGACAAGAAAGATTGGAGCGTTCAGCGCAACTTCTTCTTGGACCGGTCAAATCGCCGGGACGGGCAATTTATGACATCTCCCGCGGCGGAATGCAGCCGGGGGGAACCGGAAAATCGCAAACTGTGGCTAACTGGTGATAGGATGACCAATCGCCGCGCCCGCGTCGAGTAAGGTTACCTCCGGCTCGAAATTTGCATTCCGCGACCTTCGCGGTATCATCGACGACAGGGAATATCGTTCTTTTTTCAGGCGTTTACGAATTACAGGGCGTCCGCGGTGATCACACCAGCGAGCCGCCCGCCACCAAAGAATAAGGCCAAGAGTGCTGCCATGAGTACTGAAGGCCCCAATTCGTCACCGACCGAACCGCCGCCGCGGCGCCCCAAGGTGATCAAGACCAACCAGCAACAGGTGTTGCTCTACGTCGTGCTGACCCTGCTGCTGTCGCTCGCCACCGTCTGGGGCGGCCGCGCCATGCTGCACAATTCGGAGACGCTGACCTTTGCCGTCGGCGCCCCCAACAGCGACGAGGCGCTGTTCGCGGCCAAGCTCGCCGCGGTGCTGAAGAACAACGCCTCGCGCTTCCGAATCAAGATCGTCAACAACCCTGATAACACCAAGGCGCTGGCGCAGTTCGACCGCAGGCAGGCCGACCTCGCCGTGCTGCGCACCGACGCCAAGGTGCCGCTACGGGCGCGCACGCTCGCAATTCTCGAGCACGACCTCGTGCTCCTGCTCGGACCCGGCAACAAGAAGATCAAGTCGCTCGCCGAGCTGAAGAAGAAAAAGGTCGCGGTCATCGCCGAGAACGAATCCTCGCTCGCCTTCGTCCGCGGCATCCTCGACATTCCCGAGGGGCCCGATGCCGCGAAGATCCAGATGGCGCCGCAGGGCGCAACGCTCGACAAGCTGTTTGCGCCGGCAAACGGCTTCGGTGCGGTGATCGCCATCGTCCACGCCTCGAAAGCGGTGCGCGACAAGAGCTATGAGCAGGTCGCCAAACGCGGCGGCTTCACGCTCAATGCCATCGACGAAGCCAAGGCGCTCGCGCGCAAATTCCCCGGCATTTCCGAAGAGACGCTGACGGCAGGAACGCTGTCGGCCTCGCCTGAAATTCCCGACGACGATCTCGATACGATCGGGCTCGAATGGCTGCTGGTCACGCAATCCCGGATGTCGGTGAGCACGGCGGGCGAGCTGGCGCGTACCATCTACGAGAACAAGTCCGCCCTCAGGCTCGACAGCGGCTTCGCCAGCAGGATCGAGCCGGCTTCCGTCGAGAAGGACGCCTTCGTGATGGCGCATCAGGGTGCGGCCGACTACATCAACGACGACACCAAGTCGTTCATGGATAAGTACAGCGACCTGATGTATCTGGGCGCCGCCGCGCTCAGCGTCATCGGCTCGATCTTCGCCGCGATCTACGCCAAGATCACGAGGATCGCGCCGGAGAAGGCCAGCGAGCTCGCCACCGCCATCCTCGACATCGGCGAGCGCATCGAGCACGCCCATTCGCTGGATCAGCTCGAATGCCTGCAGGACGAGCTGGAAGGCATTTTACGCGGCGCCGTCATCGGCCTCAGAGACGGCACCATCAGTACCGACGGGCTCGACACATTCAAGCTCGGCTACGAATTCGTCCGCGACGAGATCGGCATGCGCCGCGACTACCTCAAGCGCCACGCCGGCGAAGCCGAGAAGGCCGCCCGCGACGCCGCAGCATCCCCGCACGACGACAGCAATGTCGTGGTGGTGAAGACCGCGCAGAGCGCTTGATCGCAGCGTTGCCCCCTCAAGGGGCTAGGCGGATTTTCCTTGCCGGCATCCCTCGAAACGCCCGCTTTGGCGGGCTCCACGCCAGGAACCGGTCCGATCCGCAACCGTTGGTTACCCGATACAACTGGAGAAACGCGCCATGCGTATACTCCTCGTGAGCTTCCTCCTGGGAATGCTGGCGGCCGTTGGCTATTTCGCTTATTCCGCGATGGCGGTCGAAGGCGAGCCGATCCCGACGGAAGGCTATGTGGCCCTCGCCCTGGGAGCCGGATTTTCCGTCATCGTCGGCATCGGATTGATGGTCCTGCTGTTCTTCAGCAGCCGCCGCGGCTACGACGAGCCGCCGCATTTCAGGTAACGCCTCGGCCAACCATCGCCCCCGCCTTCGTCGCTCCGATTCGCCGATGCTTCAGCCAGCGCCCGTCGTTGACGGCCCCGGCCCGGGGAGGCACTTTGGCGCGGAGGTTCCAGCCGGGACCGCAAAAGCCAAAACCGAGCCGCCTTCCCACATGTCGAAGCCGCTGATCTCCGCACTGGCCCAGTTCGTGGCCGCCACAGCCGGCCGCAACATGACCAAGGCGGCCTATGCGGCCGTCGGCGTCGGCGTACTCAGCATGGTGCTGCTGACGGACAACCGGGCCAATGAGGCGAGCAGCTGGGTCCACGGCCTGCTCTGGGCCTGTCTCGTCTACTTCGTGTTCGAATGGCTGGTCCGGCTGCGCCACATGGCGCGAACGGGGCGCCTTGCGCTCTACATGTCCTCCTCCGCCGGCATCGTCGACGCGGTCGGGGCGCTGGCCGTGCCCGTTGCGCTGGTTCTCGGCGTCGCGCCGAAGACGGCCTGGCTGCTCAGCGTGCTCTGGGTGCTGAAGGTGGTGCCGGGCATTCCAGGCCTGCGGCAGCTCCGTCGCGTGCTGGTGCTGGAATCGGGACCGCTGCTCAGCGTGCTCGTGATCTTCCTGATGGTGGTCTTCCTCGCCTCCGTCGCCGAATATTTCCTGGAGCGGGACGTGCAGCCGCAGACGTTCGGCAGCGTCCCGGCCGCACTGTGGTGGGCCGTCGTAACCCTCACCACGACGGGGTACGGCGACGTCGTCCCGGTCACACCGCTGGGGCGCATCGTGGCGGCGCTGGTGATGATCTCCGGCCTCGGCGTGTTCGGCCTCTGGACCGGTATTCTGGCGACCGGCTTTGCCGCGGAGACGCGGCGCGACAATTTCCTCAAGACCTGGGAATCGGTCAGCAAGGTGCCGTTCTTCGCAGCGCTCGGACCTGCCGCCATCGCCGACGTCACCCACATGCTCCGCACCATGGAGCTGCCGGCGCGCACCATGATCATCCGCAAGGGCGCTCAGGGCGACTGCATGTATTTCATCGCCGCCGGCGAGGTCGAGGTCGACCTGCCCGGCAAGAAGGTGCAGCTCGGCGAGGGCGCCTTCTTCGGCGAGATGGCGCTGCTCGGCAACAACATGCGCGGCGCCAACGTCTCGACCACGAAGGTGTCGCGGCTCTTGGTGCTCGACCTCGTCGACTTCCGCGTGCTGATGGCACGGCATCCCGATCTCGCCGAGACCATCGATGCCGAAGCAAAACGGCGCGCGCTCGAAAACAAATAAAAGGAGACAAGAATGTCGGATACAGCCGACGCGGCATCGGGCCCCGTGCTCGAGATCACAGCTGCACGCGCCACCATCCGCCTCAACCGGCCCAAACATCTCAACCGGCTTCAAGCGGAAGATCTCGGCGAGCTGGTCAAGCTATTTGATGCCATCGAGGCCAACCCTGCCATCCGCGTGCTGGTGCTGACCGGCACGGGCCGCGCCTTCTCCGCCGGCTACGATCTCAATTCGGTCGCCGAGCGCGCGGTGAGCGCGAACGAGCAGCAGAGCGCGGGCTCCGCCTTCGAGGTGGTCGTCAACCGGCTCGAGGATCTGGGCGTGCCGACGATCTGCCGGCTCAACGGCGGCGTCTATGGCGGCTCGACCGACCTCGCGCTCGCCTGCGATTTCCGCATCGGCGTCGATACCGCCGAGATGTTCATGCCGGCGGCGCGGCTCGGGCTGCATTATTACCCGAGCGGCATCAAACGCTACGTCACCCGCCTCGGCCTCGACAATGCAAAGAAGCTGTTTTTGACCGCGCAGAAGATCAGCGCTCCCGAGATGCTGCGCATCGGCTATCTCACCGCCATGGTGCCGGAAGAGACGCTCGACGAGGAGGTCGACAGGCTCGCCAATATCCTCGCCGGCAACGCGCCGCAGGCGATGCGCGGCATGAAGCGCGCCATCAACGAATTCGCCCGCGGCGAGCTGGACGAAGCGGCGGCCGACCAGCGCCACCGCGACAGCATGCGCGGCGACGAGATCAAGGAGGGCATCAAGGCGTTCGCGGAGAAGCGGCCGCCAAAATTCTGATCACGCCCGCCTCGACCGCATCGCGCGCACCTGCGTGAGCTTGGGATCGCGGACGAGCGCCCGGTAGCGTTTGCTGTCGATGGCATAGATCGCGATCCGCCCCTCACCGTCGGCATGAACGCCCCAGCCGAAGCGCTTGCCCAGGCTCGACGCCCTCATGCACGCCTGCCCGCGGGAGAAGAACGCTTCACGGGCCGCATGCTTCTCCGCTGTCGTCGCCTTCACATCGAGGGCGCGTCCCGCGGCTGACGTCGCGAAGATCACGTCGTCGGACGTGTATGTGTAGGGTGCCTTGGCGATCATTCCATATTGCAGGCATGCCACCGTCGGCTTCCCCGCGCGCAGCGGCGGCTCCTCGCCAGTGCGCGCGGGACAGTCCTCAGCAACCCGGATAAAGGTGTTGAAGCAGTTGGTCGTGTGCGTCGTCTTCGTCATCTACAAGCCTGGTTCATTCACCCCCCAACAGCCGCAGCATGCTGCGCCGCCATCTCGTCATCCGCCGCATTGATCCGCTGGAACGCGGGACGCGACGTCATGCGCTCGGCATAGCGAACGAATACATCTTTTTTCGGCACGATGCCGAACATCATGGTCCAGCTGAAGGCGACGCCCCACAACACGTCCGCAGCCGTCATGCGCTCGCCGAGCAGATACGGGCCCTTCGACAATTGCGTCTCCAGCGCACCGAGCATGGTGTCGTAATCGGCATAGGGCGATTGCGTGACCGGGGCCGGCTCGCGCTGCATGAATTTGTCGATCAAGGCCGGCTCGAACGAGGCGCCGTAATAGGCGATCCAGCGCAGGTACGGACCACGCAGCGGATCGTCCAGCCCGGGCGTCAGCCCCGCCTGCGGGAAGAGATCGGCGAGAAAGATGGTGATCGCGACCTGCTCGGTCACGAGCTCCCCGTGGTAGCGGACCGCCGGCACCTTGCCGAGCGGATTGACGGCGAGATAAGCGGGCTGGCGTTGCTCGCCGGCCTTCATGTTGAGGATTTGGAGATCGTAAGGCGCGCCCAGTTCCTCCAGCAGCACCCGCGTGCCGGTGGCGCGCGTCTGGGGCGAATAATACAGCGTGATGCGGTTCGAAGCGGTCATGGGGGTCTCCTCGGGTGCCGTCTGGCGAGGCGCATCTTGTAGCGGCCCATACCTGACATCCTGTGTCAGGTATGCTTTAAGGCATCATGCGCGCGAGCCGGATGCTGTCGATCCTCACCACCCTCCAGGCCAGGGGGCAGGTCACCGCGCCCGAGCTCGCGGAGACTTGCGAGGTGTCGGTGCGTACGATCTATCGCGACATCGACGCGCTCGCGGCCTCCGGCGTTCCTGTCTATGCCGACCGCGGTGCGGAGGGCGGCTATCGCCTGCTCGACGGCTATCGCGTCCGGCTCAACGGCCTGTCGCAGAACGAGGCGGAAGCGCTGTTCCTTTCCGGACTCCCCGGCCCGGCCGCGGCCCTCGGGCTCGATGCGGCCATGCTCGCCGCGCAGAACAAGCTGATGGCCGCGCTGCCCGCGAATCTGCGCGAGGACGCCGGGCGGATGCAGGAGCGCTTTCACCTGGACGCACCGGGCTGGTTCGGCGAGGCGGAAGAGCCGAAGCATCTGCGCATCATCGCCGGCGCGGTGCTGCGCGGGACGCTGATCAAGATCCGCTACCGGAGCTGGCGCGCGGAGAAGCAGCGCCGTGTCGCTCCGCTCGGCCTCGTGCTGAAGGGCGGCAGCTGGTACCTCGCGGGGCAAGTCGACGGCAGCGTACGCACCTATCGCGTGGCGCGCGTGCTCGACTGCACCGCGCTCGACGACCGCTTCGATCGTCCTGCCGATTTCGATCTCGCGGCCTATTGGCAGGCTGCGACACTTCGCCTCGAAGCGGAGATGCATCCCAATGTCGCGGTCGTCCGGCTGTCGCCATTCGGCGTCAAGCTGCTGGACGCGTTGAGCCAGCCTTACGTCAAGGCGCGCACCGAGATCGAAGAGACCACTGACGCAGACGGCTGGCGCATCGCGCGGGTGCCGACCGGCAAGACGTCATGGCACGCCGCGGCCGAATTGCTGCGGCTCGGCCCCGAGGCCGAAGTGCTGGAGCCGGCCGATCTGCGCGAGAAGATGGCCGAGATGACCCGCGCCATGGCCGCGCGTTATGGCGCGGCGCAGAAAGCCTGATCGCGGCGCACCCTCCCGCGGCCGACGAAACAATCCTGAAACACGATTCTCAGGTCAGGCCGTGAACGCATTCGCGATTCAGGCCGACCGAGATGCAGGGACACAACAACGGCCTCGCGCCATATTGGAGAATGAAGATGTTTCGTAAGCTTGCTCTTGGTCTGATCGCTGCCGGCTCGCTCGGCGTTGCCGCGCTCGCCCCCACCGCCGCCTCGGCCGGCGGTTTCCATCATCATCACTGGGGTCACGGCTGGGGCCCGGGCTATGGCTTCGGCGGCATCTACGTCAACACCGGCGTCAGCAACTGCTACCAGGAGCGCGTCGTCCAGACCCGTCACGGCCTGCGTGTCCGCGTCGTGAACGTCTGCGCTTACGGGATCTACTGATATCGCCGTCACGACAAAGCTCCGGTCGCATCGCGGCCGGAGTTTTGCGTTTGCTCAAGCCTTTGGTGAGCTGGCTTGCCGCTGCCGGCGAAACCAGGCCCAGGTCTCGCGCGTCGTCCTGATGTAGCCGCGGCCGCGATAGACGATCTCGCCGTCGACGATCCCGTTCAGCTTCGGCAGGGCATGAAAGGGAATCGAGGGATAGGCGTGATGCTCGACATGGTAGGGCATGTTCCACGCGAACCATTTGACGATGGCACCGGTATAGGTGGTGCGGGTGTTCTGGAAGGCGCTGCGGGTGCGGTCGCAACCGGTGTGCTCGGCATAGAGATAGGGCCGCAGGAAGAACTGCCCGATCACGAGCGGCACGATCCAGACCCAGAGCAGCAGCGCTGAGGAGAACCACAGCGAGAGCGCAAACAGCAACGCATAGAGTGCGACATAGGCGCGCGCCTCGGCCACGATGGTGCCGCGCCTGTTCTCGGGAATCCAGGGCACGACGACCTTGCCGGTAACGGCATGGCCGAGCATCAGCCGCAGGCGGCCGGCGACCTGGAGCAGGCCACTATAGGCGATCGCAAGTTGCGTGTCGGACGTCGGCTTCACGCCGACGATCAGCTCCGGGTCCTTCTCTGGATCCTGGGTGTAGCGGTGATGGTCCCAGTGGAACAGGCAGTAATATTCGTAAGGCAATCCGATGATGAAGGCCGAGAGATAGCCGACCGCGAGATTAAGGCTGCGGCTTTTGAACGCGGTCTTGTGCGCGGTCTCGTGCACCGCCATGAACAGGAAGGCGACGAGATAGCCCTGCACCGCCATCAGCGGCAGCGCCCAGAGCACGCCATAGCGCGAGGTCACCATCCAGATCAGCGCACCGACCAGCGCAATCACGCCGTAATGGCCGAGGCTCTGCGCCGCGCCCCTGAGATTCGAGCGCACCGACAATTCACGCAGCATCGCCGGGCTCAGCGGTTTCAGGCGATGGCCGGGCTCTGAAACGGTCGCGTCGGTCATGATCGGATGCCTGCGTTATTTGGCGAGGAGCGCTGCGATCTCGGCCTTGATGAAGGCCTGGTCGCGCGGGTTGTTGACGGGATTGCCGGCGCGATGGCCGTGCAGCGACGGGATCGGATGCAACACGGCTGACTTTGCATTGACCAGCTTGCCGAGTTCGTCCTCGTTGTCGCGGACGTCGAAATAGCGATCGGTCGCGCCCGGCATCAGCAGCATATCCGCCGTGATCGCCGCGAGCGCACGATCGAGATCGCCGCCGAAAGTCTCGCAGCGGCTGATGTCACCGCGCTGCCAGATGCCGATCTGCGCCAGCAGATCGTTGGCATCACGCCGCGCGAAGGTCGCGTCCCATGCGCGGACGAGATAATCCTCCAGCGAGGTGAAGCCGGCCTCGCGCCAGAGTTCGTCGCGATAGAAGCCATGCGACATCGCCCAGCCGGCATAGACGCGCCCCATGGCGCGATAGCCGGCGACGGGCCTTTCGATGAAGCGGCCGTCGCGGAAAGCGGGATCGGTCGTGAGCGCCGCCTTCACGCTCTCCAGGAAGACGTGATTGTAGGGCGCGCACCGCGCGCTGCCGCAGACGACCGCGGCACGCTCGACCATATCAGGGTGCAGCGCCGCCCAGTGATAGGCCTGCATGCCGCCCATCGACCAACCATAGACCAGCGCGAGCTTTGTGATGCCGAAGCGCTCGACGAGAAGGCGGTGCTGAACGGCGATCGCGTCGTGATAGGTGACTTGCGGAAACGGCGCGGCAGAATTCGAGGGCGAGGACGACAGGCCGTTGCCGAACAGGTTTGGGATGACGATGAAATAGCGCACGGGATCGAGCACGCCATCGGGCCCAACCAGCCACTCGGTGTCGACATGCTGCGCGCTGAACGAGGTCGGATAGAGGATGACGTTGTCCCTTGCCGGGCTCAGCGTGCCGTAGGTCTTGTAGGCGAGCTTCAGCTGGGGGAAGACGGCGCCGGACTGGAGCGCGACGTCGCCGGCCTCGAAGATCTCGTAGTCGCGCTCAGCCACCATGCATCCGCCCTCGCTCACGCGGCCGCCACAACGCGCCGCGGTAACGGCAATGCATCGATCATGCCGGCCCGCAGACGCACCATTGCGCCACCCTAAATAACTGTACGTTTAGTACATTTATTGTAGAGCGGCAAGATAAATCCGATCGAAGCGTCTCAGGCGATGGCCGCGATATATCGCGCCACCGATGCCGCGAACGCGGCCTTGGCATCGCCGGCGATGTTGCGTCCCCACCAGGCGCCGTAGATGCGATCGAACGCGAGGGGCTCGACTGCAGCAGCGATCCGCCGCACCGCGGCCGCGTTGAGCGGCATGTAGTTCGGATAGGAGTACATGAAGCTGACGAAGCGGCGGTCCATCGTCACCTGCGCGATGTCTCCGGTGAGCAGCGCGCCCCTGCCCTCCGCGCCACGTGCCCAGTGCAGCATGGTGGCGCCGGCGAAATGGCCGCCGGTGCGCAGCAGCAGCACATCGTCGGAGATAAGGTGCCGATCGCCGGTCCAGTGCACGATCGATGGATGGGAACGCGTCACCCATTGGCGATCGTCGGCATGCAGGTAGACCGGCACACCGCCGAACGCATCGCTCCAGTCGGCGAGCGCGCCATAATAATGCGGATGCGAGATCGCGATCGCTTTCAATCCGCCGAGCGAGCGCACATGCGCGATTGCATCCGGCATCGCCAGCGGCACGCAGTCCCACATCATGCATCCCTCGCTGAGCGGCACCAGCAGCGCGCGCTGGCCGATGGCAAAGCTCGGCTCGAGCCCGAGACCGGCGAGGCCCAGATCGTCGCGCCAGACCACGCGGTGACGTTCCGCCAGCGCTTCGCGCGTCAGGAAGCTCTGTCCTTTCCAGTTCACGAATTGCCGTTCGTCCTCGCAGATCGGACAAGATGCGGGCGGACGTCCGCTGTCCGAAAATTGCGCGCCGCAGGTTTCGCAGGTCCAGAGGGGCATGGTCAGGATCCGAAAGAGGCCGGAACGGCGTGACGCGACATCGTCCCGCCGACGCAAGCGGCGAGGAACCAACGCTGTCAGCGCAGGTTACGTTCTGGTCCATGCCGGCGCAATTGGCCGGTCATCACGATCAGCTTTGCACGAGACCCAACTCGACCGGCAGGAACATTTCAGCGTCTCGATGACATCGCGCCCCTCACCATCC
Source organism: Bradyrhizobium liaoningense (assembly GCF_018130825.1). Taxonomy (GTDB): domain Bacteria; phylum Pseudomonadota; class Alphaproteobacteria; order Rhizobiales; family Xanthobacteraceae; genus Bradyrhizobium; species Bradyrhizobium liaoningense_B. Next base: position 524,396 of record NZ_JAFCJS010000004.1, read on the forward strand.
CGCATCTGGCCGCTGTTTGCAGTCAATTTCTTCATGGCCGACATGCAGTCCGGCATCGGCCCCTTCGTCGGCGTGTTCCTGCAGGAGCGCGGCTGGGCGAGCGGGCTGATCGGCACGGCCCTGACGATCGGCAACATCGCCGGCATGCTGATCACGACGCCGGTCGGTGGCTTCATCGATGCAAGCCGCAACAAGCGCATGTGGGTCGTCATCCCCGGCATCTGCGTGGTCGCGGCCTCCGCGATCATCCTCATCTCGCAAAATTTCTGGGCCGTCACTTTCTCCCAAATCGCCCAATCGCTTGCGAGCGCCGCCATCGTGCCGGCGGTCACCGGAATCACGCTCGGCATTGCCAGGCAGAAAGGCTTCAACGCGCTGAACGGCCGCAACCAGGCCTTCAACCACGCCGGCAACATGGTCGGCGCAGCATTGTCGGGCTATCTCGGCTACAAGTTCGGCTATGTCGCCGTGTTCGTGCTGGCGGCGGTGTTCGGCGCCATCGCGATCGCCTGCGTGATGATGATCCCGGCGAAATCGATCGATGATCGCGCCGCACGCGGCAGCAGGGAGGACGACAGCAAGGCTCCGCCGGACGGCATGTCCGTCCTCCTCAAGCACAAGCCGCTTCTGGTGCTGGCATTGGCGCTGGCGCTGTTCCATCTCGGCAATGCCGCGATCGTGCCGCTCTACGGGCTCGCGGCCGTGGCCGAGGAACAGGCCAACGGACCGAGCTTCGTCGCGACCACTGTCGTGATCGCGCAAGGCGTGATGATCGTGACCTCGCTGATCGCGATGCAGGTCGCCGGCAAGCGCAACTACTGGCCGGTGATCCTGGTCTCCTTCATGTTCTTGCCCGTCCGCGGCGTGCTCGCCTTCTTCGTCACGGGATGGTGGGGCGTCGTGCCGATGCAGGTGCTCGACGGCATCGGTACCGGACTGCAAACGGTCGCGGTCCCCGGCATGATCGCGCGTTCGCTCAATGGCACCGGCCGCATCAATCTCGGCCAGGGTGCCGTGATCACGGTGCAGGGTATCGGCGCCAGCCTCAGTCCCGCGCTCGGCGGCTGGATCGCGCAATGGATCGGCTACGGCCCGACCTTCCTGCTGCTCGGCGGCTTTGGCCTTGCGTCGATCGCGCTGTGGCTGGCCTTCGGGACGACCGTGAGGAAGTATTGAGACCAATCGTCGCGGGAAATACCGGCACAATTTACGCGTCAATCCGGGCAACCATCAGACTGCGGCACCTGGTCACGGTCTCAACGCGCCGTTGCGAGTGGCTTATCACGCAATCCAGCGCTTTTCTCGTTGCGGCGCCCTGGCCCGGCGGCGAGGATACTGGCTGCAGAAAATCGCTCAGCGAACGATCCCCACTCGACCGATGATCCAGCCGCAACTCTCATTCGATGGCGACCCCAACGGTCCGGCCTATGAAAGATGGCGCGAGCAGTTTTGCCGTCAGGTGGCGAACGTCGATTTCGTGCCGGTCGGCGAAGGGCGAGTTCACCGGACCATTGCGCCGGCGATTCTACCCCGCATCAGGCTCTCGGCCTCGTTCGGCACGCCGATGTCTTTCGTGTCATTGGGGACGAACGACGAATTGATCATTACGATGTCGCCCAATTCGGCTTTAAGCGGGGCCATGGGCAAGCGCCCGCTGGAGATCGCGGCCGGCGACATCACGATCGGCGACCCCTCGATCAAGGGCGCCTGCATCACGCAGATCAAGCACGGCAATTTCCAGACCGCGCTGCTGCCACGCAAGGCCCTGCTGCGCGCCTGCCCGAATGCCGAGGACCTGATTGCGCGGTCGATCTCCGGCGCCAATCCGATCACGTCGATGTTCCTGCGGTATTACGACCTCGCGCATGCGCATGCCGACAAGCTCGCGCCCGCGGAGCTCGATGCGGTCTCGCAGCACCTGTTCGACCTCTCCGTGCTGATGATCGGAGCACGCGGCGATGTCGCCGAGGAGGCGCGGCTACGCGGCCTTGCGGCAGCGCGTTTCGAAGCCATCAAGGCCGACATTCTGGCGCAGCTGGACAAAGCCGCACTGTCGCTGTCCGACCTTGCGACCGCGCACCGCATCAGCCCGCGCACGATCCAATTGCTGTTCGAGAAGGCCGGCATCACCTATAGCGGCTTCGTGCTCGAGCAGCGCCTGCTGCGCGCCGAGCGGCTGCTTCGGAACCCGGGCCTGCGCTCGCGCAAGATCATCGAGATCGCGCATCTCGCGGGATTTCACGACATCTCCTACTTCCATCGCGCGTTTCGCCGCCGTTTCGGAGCGACGCCCGACGACGTCAGGAAGCTGGCTGGCGAGGCCGATTAAAGCATGATCCGGAAAAGTGCGAAGCGGCTTTCCGGAAAGATCATGCGTAAACAACAACCCGTAGCGCGATGACGATTCATCCGAATCTCATCGCGCTTTAGGCGGGCCCCGCCGCGACGGCGCCGGAACGGCGCCTGCTATGCCCCAAAACTCTTCTGGACCGCCTTGTCGAGCGTCTCGCCGCCGACGAAGCGCTGGCGCAGCTCGCGCTTGAGCAGCTTGCCGCTCGGATTCTTCGGCAGGCTATCCACGAAGATCACGCGCTTGGGCACCTTGAAATGCGCCATCTGGCCGGCGCAGTGCTTGATGACGGTGTCTTCGTCGAGCTTTTCCCCGCTCTTGACCACGACGATGGCGGTGACCGCCTCGATCCAGCGCGGATCGGGCAGGCCGACCACGGCGACCTCGGAGACGGCGGGAATGCGATAGACCATCTCCTCGACCTCGCGGCTCGCGACATTCTCGCCGCCGGTCTTGATCATGTCCTTGACGCGGTCGACCACGGTGATGTGGCCTTCGTCATCGACGGTGGCGAGATCGCCGGAGTGAAACCAGCCGCCGGCAAACGCCGCCGCGGTCTTCAACGGATCGTTGTAATAGCCGGAGAGCAGATGCGGCGAGCGATGTACGATCTCGCCGACTTCGCCGACCTTGACGTCTTCCATCGAAGTATTGACGACGCGCGTCTCGACATTGAGCACCGGCTTGCCGGCCGAGCCGGCCTTGCGCAGCTGATCCTCGGGACGCAACACGGTCGCCAGCGGCGCGATCTCGGTCTGGCCGTAGAAATTCCAGAATTTTACGGCGGGCAAGCGGCGCTGAAGTTCAAGCAAGACTTCCACCGGCATGATCGAGGCGCCGTAATAGCCCTTCTGCAGCGTCGACAGGTCGGTCTTGTCGAAGTTCGGCGAGCGCAGCATCGCGATCCAGATCGTCGGCGGCGCGAAGAAGGACGTGATCCTGTGCGCCTGGATCAGCGCCAGGATGTTGTCGGCCGTCGGCTTGCCCGTGATCACTCCGGAGGCGCCGAGATAGATTTGCGGCCCCAGGAACACATCTAACTGCGCGCAGTGATAGAGCGGCAGCGCATGCAGGAACTTGTCCTCCGCGCTCATGCCGCCGTCGATGACGCAGCTGACATACTGCCACATGACGGCTTCATGGGTCAGCATCGCGCCCTTGGGCAGGGACTCCGTGCCGCTGGTGTAGACGATCTGCGCGAGATCGCGGCTGTCGACCGACGCATCCAGGAACGAGCCGTCAGCATCAAGAAGATCGTCGAAGGTGGTGAGGCCGGCCGGAGCAGCCGCGGGATCCTCGCCCGGCAGCCAGATCATCTTCTCGACGGCGCAGTCCTTCGCGCTCGCGGCCTTCGCGGGCTCGACAAAATCGGGACCGGTCGCGAGCAGCTTGGCGCCGGAGCTCTTCAGGATGAAATTGATCTCCTCCGGATTGAGCATGAAGTTGATCGGCACCAGCACCGCGCCGATCCGCGCCAGTGCGAAGCGCAGCGCCGCGAAGGCGTGCGAGTTGCGCGAGAGCACGGCGAGGCGGTCGCCCTTCTTCACGCCGAGGCCAAGCAGGCCGCGGCCGAGCCGGTTGCAGATCGCGTCCATCTCGGCAAAGCTCCAGCTGACATTGCCGCAGCTCACCGCGAGCTTGGCCGGCTCGCGGCCTGCCGAGCGGCGCAAGAGATCGCCGATGGAATGCTCGCGCGCTTTCGAGATGGTGGCTGCGGTGTCGCCGGTCATGTGTTCCTCCGTGTGATGTCTTTGTTTGTTAGGTTTATTGCTTGAAATCTTGCGTCATCTGCGCCGGGCCGCCTGCGCGTGTTCCATGTACATGTGCTCGACCGACCGATCGAGCGAGGCGATCTTCTCGAAACCGCGCCGCCAGTCCTGCAAGTGCCGGCGGGTCCACAGCACCCCAGCTTCGCGGTCACGGCGGCGGATCGCGTCGATGAGATGGCGATGCGCCGCGACCAGGCGCGGGCCGCCTTCGGCGACGCCGGTCACGATCATCTCGGTGGTCGGATAGAACAGTTGCGCCGCCGGCTCGCGCGCCAGCTGGAGCACGCGGTTCTGCGAGGCTTTTGCGACCAGCACATGGAATTCGGCATCGCATTCGGCAAGCATCGCGGGATTACCAACGACGGCCTCGCTGCGCGCGAGATTGTCGGCGAGCTCGGCGACGTTCTCCTCGCTCGCCCGCTCCACCGCGCCCTCGATGCTGGCGACCTCCAGCGTCATCGAGGCCTCGTAGAGTTCGCGGAAGGTGACCTCGTGCAGCACCAGCGCGCGGCTGAGGCGGCTTGCGAGCTTGCTGTAGCGCGGCAGGCAGGCATGCAGGCGGCGCGATGAATCGCGGCGGATCAGCCCGCCCTCCTCCAGCACGCGGATGCCTTCGCGAATGGTCGAACGATTGACGCCGAACTGGCGGACCAGGTCGTGCTCGGTGCCGATGGGATCGCCCGGCTTGATGCGACCATTGACGATCTCGCGCTCGATGGCGTCGGCGACCTTCTGATAGGCGGGCGCGACATCGATCGGACGGAACAGCGGCGCGACGGGCACGATAGCTCCTAATGGCGTTTGTCGGACAAACTATAGGATCGGTCTGAAACCGCGTCAAACTGCGTCATTTGTACCGCAGATGCAGCAAATTGACTCCTGCGGAACCCCACTCTAACTTTGTCGGACAAAGGGACAGAATAGTCCCGCATAAGAGGAAACGTATCCATGAGACCTATCGCAGCCCTCGTGTCTGCGGCCGGCCTGCTGTCGGCTGCCCTGATCATCTCCGCCTCGGCCCAGCAGACCCCGCTCAAGATCGGCGTGCTCTCCGACTTCTCCTCGGTCTATTCCGACATCGGCGGCATGGGGAATGTCGAGGCCACCAAGATGGCGATCGAGGATTTCGGCGGGCAGATGTTCGGCAAGCCGATCGACATGGTCTCGGCCGACGTGCTCAACAAGCCCGACGTCGCCTCGACCATTGCGCGCAAATGGTGGGAGACCGAGGGCGTCGACATGATCATCGACCTGCCGACCTCGGCCACCGCGCTCGCGGTGATGGAGCTGTCGAAGCAGTACGAGAAGATCATGATCGTGACGGATGCGGCCAGCTCCGACATCACCGGCAAATCGTGCTCGCCCTATACGGCGCACTGGACCTACGACACCTATGCCAACGCCCACACCGTCGGCAGCGCCATCGTCAAGAACGGCGGCGACACCTGGTTCTTTCTCACCGCCGATTACGTGTTCGGCCATTCGGTCGAGCGCGACACCGGCGACGTCGTGAAGGCCGCCGGCGGCAAGGTGGTCGGCAGCGTCAAGCATCCGCTCAACACGGCAGACTTCTCCTCCTTCCTGCTGCAGGCCCAGGCTTCCAAGGCCAAGATCATCGGGCTCGCCAATGGCGGCGGCGACACCATCAACGCCATCAAGCAGGCCGGCGAGTTCGGCATCGTCGCCGGCGGCCAGAACCTGGCCGCGATCGTGATGTTCATCTCCGACGTGCACAGCCTGGGGCTGAAGCTCGCGCAGGGGCTGATCATCACCGAGGCCTATTACTGGGATCTCAACGACAAGACCCGCGCCTTCGGCAAGCGCTTCATCGAGCGCGTCAAGCGCATGCCGACGATGAACCAGGCCGCGACCTACAGCGCCACGCTGCATTACCTCAAGGCGGTGCAGGCCGCCGGCACCAGGGACACCAAGACGGTGATGGCCAAGATGCGCGAGCTGCCGGTCAAGGATGCCTTCACCGACAACGGCACGCTCCGTGAGGACGGCCGCATGGTGCACAGCATGTATCTGTTCCAGGTGAAGAAGCCCGAGGAATCGAAGGGGCCGTGGGATTACTACAAGCTGCTCGCCGAGGTCCCTGCCGACCAGGCGTTCCGGCCGCTGAAGGATGGCGGCTGCCCGCTGGTGAAGTGAGCCAGGCAGGCACGCGGGCAATCAATCGCGTGCCTGGTCTCCCGGAGCCGATCTCAGAGCTTGTGCCCCTTCTGGCGCAGCGCCTCGATGAGGCGCTGCTTCAATTCGTCGGCGGCCTTCTGGCCGACGTCCTGGCTGATCTGCGCGCTCGCCTGCGCCAGCGCGTCCGACTTCTCCAGGAACTTTCGGCCCGCGGGCCCGGCGTAGAAGGTGTCGATCTGATGCAGCTCGTCCACCGTGAAAGTTTGGGCATAGAGCGCCGCGATCTGGTCGGTCAGGGACGCAACGAGCGGGGCATAGATCTCGGCGCCGGGCGCCGTCACCGCATCGTAGTCGCGCTCGATCTCCGGCCTGTCCTGCGCGACCACGGGCCGCAGCTTGAGCAGGAGCTGCGGCAACAATGCGCGATACTGGTCCGCGACCTTCAAGGTGGCGACGAGCTTGCGCGCCGCGCTCATCGCCTCCGGCGACGGCGCCTGTGCCGCTGCGCCGCAGACGAGAAACAGGAGAGTGCCGGCGATCGTCAACAAACGTCTGGACATTGAGCTCTCCGTTGGACCTCTCCGTGAACGACAGGCGGCGCGATGCTTCAGCGGCTCGCAGAGGCAGCGGTTGCGGCCGCCGCGCTCTCGGCCGCCATCTCGGGCTGCTCGACCTCCGTCACCTTCACGAACAGGTTCGGCACGCGATCGGCCCGATCGAGCAGCCAGGCGGCGCCGACCATGATGACGATGCCGGCGATGGAGACGGCGAGCTGCTCCCAGATTCCCTTGGTGTACTGCGTCAGGATCCAGTGCGCCGAGAACGACAGGAATACGCCGAGGCAGAAGATCGGCAGCGAATGCTGGCCGCAGAGGATCACGGGCCGCAGCCAGATCGCATGCAGCGCCCGCCATTTGCGCGAGATGAAATAGGTCACCCAGATCGCCAGCGCCAGGAAATGCGTGAAGCGCAGCATGTCGAGGTCGGTCTTGTCGATCGGGTAGATCAGCTTGATCATCCATTTCGGGATCAGGGCCTCGAGCGCGTGGATGTGCCAGGTCATCACGATCAGCAAAGCAAAGATGATCCACGCTGCAGCGAGCCACATCGCCGGCTTCGACCAGACCCATTTGGCGACCTTGTCGATCTGGCCGATGCCGCACCAGGCCGCGAACACGAACATCAGCTGCCAGCAGAACGGGTTGAAGTACCATTTCGTGCCGGGCGGATAGGAGGCGATGTTCCAGTCGAACCAGCGCGAGAGCACGTAGAGCACGACGGAGCCGGCCAGCGTCAGGTTCGGCCGGCGCACCAGGCACCACACCACGAACGGCGAAGCAACCACCAAGGCGATGTAGAGCGGCAGGACGTCGAGATTGACCGGCTTGTATTTGAGCAGGATCGCCTGCCCGATCAGCTCGTCCGGATGCGCCAGGAAATTGAAGACGTTGAACTCGTGCGCGTACATCGGATTGTCGAAGCGTCGCACGGTTCGCGCGATCTGCGCCGTGAACAGCAGGAACAGCATGATGTGGGCGACATACAGTTCGGCCGCCCGCCGCCACAGCCGCTTCAGCGCGGCGAGAAACCACCCCCCCGCGACGATCGGTCCGTAGATCCAGCCGACCAGATAGCCGGAGATGAAGACGAAGAACTCGGCGGCGTCGCTGAAGCCGTAATTGCGCAGCGTCAGCCACGCCACGACGTCGTGCGGGATGTGGTCGAGGAAGATCATCCACAGGCCGAGGCCGCGGAAGAGATCGAGCCGCAGGTCGCGCTCGATCGGCGCAAGGAGTGCTGACTGGTCCCGTATGTTCATGGCCCCGCCTCTTCGGGTGGGCGTCGCGCCACGGCGGCGCCGGCAAAATGGAATGCTAAAAAATGCGCATCAAAAGTCACCTGACCTCGTGGCCAGCTGCCCGCCCACGGTAGCCGACCTCCGTGTCTGCGCAAGGGACTTTGTGATCGCGACGACGCCGACCATCGCCGGGCCGCGCCGAAGCGGCGGCCGGCTCAAAAAAACATCGAAAACAACCCCATGCACAGTAGACGCTTACCGCCAAGGCATTGCTCGATTTGGGAAATTCAAATGCTCCGTCCGGCAAGAAACCACGGCCCGGATGGTAAGAAAATACAGGGCTCGCTTCTCATTGCGATACGGCCGGGCATTGCTTCCCGTCGCCAGCGCGACAGGCGGGGCCAAACGTAATCTTGCCGGCATCAGCGATCGTCGGCGGCGGAGGCGGCACGATCTCGATCGGCGCCAGAACGCTCGGGCCAAGCGGAGCGGCGGGATCGGGCGACGTGGCGCCGCAGACCGGGCTGCCGCCGGCTCCGAGAGAGCAGCCGCCCACATCGCGCGAAATGATCAAGAGATGGCCGTCGACATAGCTGATGTCGTAGTTCACGGACGTCAGACCCGAGGCGACGATGCCGTAGACCCCGGGATTGCGCGCTCCCTGCGCCGAGCCGCCATAGGCGAGCGTGCCGGACAGCGCGGCCGGCCCCTCCCCGTTGACGAAACCGGAATAGGCCACGCTGCCTCCCGAGAACGGCACACCGTCGTACATCCTGGTGACGTCGCCCGCCTTGACGGCGAGGGCCGCCTTGTTGACGGTCAACCCGCCGTCGACATAGGTGATGACGTAATTGGCCGAGGAGAGGCCCGACGCGGTCAGGCTGTAGTGCCCCGCATTCACCGCGCCCTGTGCCGTGCCGCCATAGAGAAGCGCACCCGACAGCACGGACGCGGTCTCGCCGTTCATGAAGCCGGAATATGTGACGCTGCCGCCGGAGAAGGCGAGGCCGTCATAGGTCTTGGACGCGTTGGCGGTGATGGTGAGCGGCGCCTTGTTGACGGTGAGGCCCACCGCGGTCGATCCGATATAGACCGGGCCGCCCGAACCGGTCGCGCGGAGAATATCGGGGCCGCTGAGATTGTAGCTGCCTGCGCCCAGCGAGGTCGTCACTGCGCTGCCCCAGCCGAGCGTGACGCGATCGGCATTCACGCCGGTCGCGGTCAATCCGCCGAGCGATGCCAACGTGCCATAGGTCGTGCTCGCCGACCCCGACACATTCACATAGGCATCGTAGACGGTGTCGCCAAACGCGCGCAGCACCGGCTGACCGTTGTTGGCGCCGCTGACGGACTTGCCCCAGATGCCGGCGAAATCAAAACCGTTGTTGATGAAGGTGAAGGGATCGCGCATCTGGGCCGTGGTGAGCATGTTGCCCCCACAGATGTTGCCAACGTAGTTGTAGCCGCAGGCGGAACTCTGCCCCGTCGTCTCGCTGTTCGCGTAGCTTTGGGAAACCGAGCTTCCGTCGCCGTTGACTCCCACGACCCCGCCGACATTGGTGGTGCCGGAAACCGCGCCCGTGGCGTAACTGCGGCTCACTGTGCTGATGAACCAGTTCATCCCCACCAGCCCGCCGACCTCGTGAACTCCTGAAACCGCTCCCGTGGCGTAGGAGTTCGTTATTGAGCTGGTGTCGTAGTTCATCCCCACCAGCCCGCCAACGCTATGGTCCCCGGACACGTTACCGGTTGCGTAAGACTGGCTCACGTTGCCACCTTCGAAGGTAGCTCCCAGCAATCCGCCGACTTCGCTGTTGCTGGACACGTTGCCGGTGGCGTAGGAGCGGATCACATTGCCGTACGAGACGTATCCCAGCAGTCCACCGACAAATGCGCCGGTCGCCGTGACATTTCCGGTGGCGTACGTGTCGCTGACGTTAAGGAGGGTGCCCCCGCCGACCAGCCCGCCCGTGTTGCTGACGCCCGTCACCGCACCTGTGGCGTAGGAGTTGCTCACCGTGGCCAGGACGTAATTCATCGGCGCCACCTCCCAGCCTGACGCAATTCCCACCAGCCCACCCGCACCTTCGTAGATTGCGGACACATTGCCGGTGGCATGTGAGTTGGATACGGAGCCGGCGATCATGCGACCTGCCAACCCGCCGACGGCGTTGTAGCCCGCAATCGTGCCGGTGGCATACGAATTGACGATCGTGGTGAGGTAGGAGTCCCCGAGCAGCCCGCCGACGAGAGCGCTGCCGCCGGTCACATTGCCGGTGTTGTATACGTTGCTGATGGTGTTGTAATCCAAGCCGCCGTTGCCGTAGTAACCAGCCTGCCCCACCAGCCCGCCGACGGAATTGTTGCCCGTCACGCTGCCGCCTTCCAGCCCGACGTTGCGGATGGTGGCGCCCGTGGCAGCGCCGAACAAGCCAACATTGTCGGCGGTCGGCCGATAGATCGTCAGATTTCCGATGACATGGCCGAGCCCGTCGAAAATTCCGGAAAAAGAGCTGGAACCGCCATTGCCACCGATCGGCGTGAAGCCCGCGCCGCCATTCCAGCCGGCCGTGGCGCTCGCATCGATGTTCGTGCCCAGCACATAGTTGCCGGTGAGATTCGCATTGATGTTCTGCAAGGCGTTGAGATCCGTGATCACCGTGTAGGTGATCGGCGCGGCGCTGCCGCTCTGGGTCTGAAACAGGCTGCCCGCCGCGAGGTTGACCGGCGCGTTGACGTTGTAGGTGCCCGTCGCGGTGGTCTGCGCATATTGCAGCACGAGCCCGTCGAGGCCGGTCGTGCCGGTCGAGGTCAGCGACGCGTTGATGCTGATGGCGTTGTCGGCCCTGAGCGTGAGGATGTGCGATGCCCAGCTGATCGGCGCGTTGACGGCGATGTTGCCCGCATCCGTGCCGCTGCCGGAAGTCGTCACGGTGACGTCGCCGCTCGCAAGCGCGGTTTGCAAGGCCTGCGCATAACTGGCGTCGATGGTGATGTTGACGGGGTCGATCAGCCAGTGCCCGCCCAGCGTGTCGACCTTCAGGTCGGCGGCGAGATTGACCTTGGCGGCGGAGGTCTCGACCGATCGGGCGCGCAGCGTGCCGCCGGCATTGACCTCGCCATGCCTGGCGTCGCCGAGCAGCAGGATGCGGCCGTTGCGGCTGCCGATGCTCGCGGCCTGCACCATGCCGGTGTTGTTGACGACACCCTTCATGGCGTCGCTGGCGCCCTTGGCGGTGAGGATGGCGACACCGCCATCGGCGCGGATCAGTCCTTTGTTCTCGACCAGGGTCTTGACCGTGGAGGCCTTGACCTCGACCGAGAGCAGACCGTCGCCGTTGAAATCGAGCAGAACGTCGGTGCCGGCCGCGAGCGCCGTGCTGCCAATGATGGTGCCGGAATTGCTGACGCTCGGCGAGATCAACGCCACCACCTTGCCGGAGATGCTGCCCTCGTTGCTGATTGCACCGCTGCTGCCGGTGAAATTGTAACGGCCGGCCAGAAAATCCGCGTTGCTGATGCCGAGCGTGGAGGCGACGAAGCCGCCGGTCTGCACGCTGCCGGTCTTGCCGACGGCGATGCCGTTCGGATTGATCAGGAACACCTGCCCGTTGGCGCTGAGATTGCCGAGGATCCTGGAGGGGTCCTGTCCGACGACGCGATTGAGCGCGACAGAGGATGCGCCGGGTTGATTGAAGGTCACGGAATTGCCGGCACCGATCGAAAAGCTCTGCCAGTTCGCGATCATCCGGTCACTCGACTGGTTGACGGTCATCGCATTGCCGGACTGGCTGATCGTGGCCTGCCCCGACACGACCTGGCCGCCGGTGGGCAAGGTCTGGGCCAGCGCCGGCGGCGTCAGCATCGTGGTCGCGGACAGGGCGATTGCGAGGCGCGTCTTCGGCAGGATCGATGTCATGGCGTGCCCTCTCGAAACGTCAGAAGCGAATGCCGGCCTGCAGCCAGAACTGGTCGCTGGCCTTGACGCCGTCGGCATTCGCGCCGGTGATGATGGAGCGGCCGGGATTGTCGCCCAGCGTATGGGCCCAGCTTGCCGACACGTTCAGCCACTCGCGCGTCCAGCGCGCGGCAAGACCGGCGCTGGCAAGCCCGTAATCATTGCAGCCGCAGACATTGAGCGGCGGGATGCCGTTCGGCGACACGTTGAGCTTGACGTAGCCGCCGTCCACGAAGCTCGCGAGCTGCAGGCCGCCGAAGCGCGGAGGTATCGGGGCGTTGTAGCGGAGCTCGAGCGTGCCGAGCACGCCCATGTCGCCCCGGGCTTCGCCGACCGGATAGCCGCGCACACCGAACGGGCCGCCCAGCGCAAAATCTTCCGAGGAATCGAGGTTCTTGTTGGCCCATTGCCCATAGAGCCGGCCGAACAGCGCGAAGTCACCGGGCAACGCTTGAAGCCGCGCGACCGCGGCATTGATCCGGTTGAACTGCCCTTGCGTCTTCAGCCCGGCCTGATCCGCCGCAAGCGCGCCCGGCACGCGTCCGAGATCGAGATCGCCGAACGTCCAGCTCACCGACCAGTTGGTGATGCCGCCGCCGAGCAAACCATCGCGCCGGTCACCACTGAAGCTGAGCGTGCCCGAAATGGAGCGCTTGTCATCGAGCTTTCCGGCGATGCTGTCGTCGACCAACGCCTTCCAGGTCACCGCGCCACCGAGCTGGAGGTTGAGATCACGCGAACGAATCAAGCCGTAGTCGACCCCGCCATTGGCGAAATGGGCAAAGCCGGTGAGACCAAGCGCGCGGCCGATGGCGTCGATGTTACGATAGCCGAGATAGCCGTAGCTCGCATTGGCGATGAGGCCGCTGGCACCGAGCGGTGCGCTCGTCGCCAGCGTGCCGTACTCCTGGCCCTGCGACACCGTGCCGGACAGCCGCGTCAGGTCGCCATATCCGGACACGTCGGTGAACGTCACTAGCCCGTTGGCTTGCGCCTTGCCGACGCTGGAGCTGCCGTAATTGTCGGCCCAGATGCCGCCGCCGAGAATGGGCACTTGGGCGACGCCGACCACGAGCTTGCTGGTGTTCGGCGCCTCGCCCGGTGCGAGCCTGGCGTGCACCGATACGCCCGGCAGGTCGTTCATGCGCAGCAGCGCGTTTTCCAGATCCTGCCGCGTCACGCCATCCGGCTTGAGCCGGCCCTCGATGATGGCGCGCAGGAGATCCTCGCGCACGCGCACGCCCTTGGCGCGATCGAGCGTGATGGTCTTGAGCGCGCCCTCGACGATCTCGATCGTGACGATGCCGTTGGTGACGTCCTGAGGCGGCAGCAGCGCGCGCGCCAGCAGCCGGCCCCGGCCCTGGAGCACGGCGGTGACCTGATCGGCCAGCGCATAGAGTCCCTTGATGCCGAGGCGCTTGCCGCGCACCGCAGCGACGAGCTGCTCGCGCGCGTCGTCCGGCAGCAGCTCCACCTTGCCGGTGAAGCGCACCCCCTTCACGGTGATGCGTTCTCCCCGATCAGGAATCGCCGCGGGCGCCTGTTGCGGACTTATCCCGTCAGGGGCCGGCAACCTTTCCTGCCGCTGAAATTCCTGCTGCCGCTGCATCTCGCGCAGCAGCGATCCGGCATCCTGCGCAGCGGCCGGGACCGCGGCGCCCACCATCAGCATCGCCGCCCAGACCGCCCGGCACCGTCCCATTCCCATCCGACAACCCGCTTCACTTCCACGGGCACGGCCTTCAGGCAATTAGGCAACAACATCAGCGAATTACATCGCTTGCAGTGTCCCCTTGTGATGGCTTTGGGCGCGCCCGCAACGGGCATGCCACGGGCTTTATGCAACCCGCCAGCGAAACTGCGAGGCGGTGTCTCGATTTCTCATTGCGCGCAAAAGCTCCGCATGAATTTCGCCCTGCGCGCAAACCGCCCGATCCGGTTCGGGCCTGTTACGAGGGGATGCTGGTCATCCACTTCCACCACATCTGCCGCGTGATGAGTTGCGGGTCCCAGGAGCGCTGATCGCGCGCCAGGGCCCGGAACTCGCGCGGCGTCAGCCCGTGCAGACGCTGGAAGGCGCGGGTGAAGCTCTGCGGATGCACGAAGCCATGCGCTTCCGCGATGTCCGAGATCGATTTGTGCCGTTGCGCCGAATCGGCGAGCGCCATCCGGGCGCGATGCATGCGCTGCTCCTGGATATAGCTTGCGATGCCGCCCGCATTCTCGAACAGATAAGACAGTTTTCGCGGGGAGATGGCGAAGTGCGCCGCAATGCTCTCCGGCGTCAGTTCGGGGTTCAGCGCATGGTCGATGACATGGCGGCAGATCATGTCGAACAGCGCGAGCTGCACGCCGCCGGCGGCATCCTCGCGCACCGAGCCGTTGATCACCGTTGCCGCCAGCTCCAGCGTCGGCTTCGCCAGCGCCTCGCCCTCGCGCACAGTGAGGAGGGGCGCCCGGCGCCACAGCGCCATCAAATGATCCCGGAACATGCCGACCAGCGCGCCACCGCCGGCGAAGATGCGCATGTTCTGCTCGTCCGGCGCGCTCAGCAGCGGCGCCAGCAGCGGCCGCGGCACGAAGAGGTGGATGCTGGCATAGTCCGGCGTCTCCGTCATCTGCGGCTGCGCGCAATCGAACGTCATGAAATCGCCGGATGCGCTCGACGCCGTCTGCGCGCCGAACCGCGGGCGGCAGCCGCCGTCCACATAGAACTGCAGGACATAATGGCTGACGCCGTCACGCCCGATCTGGTAGCGCGAGCGGTCGAACGACTGCGCCTGCGTCTTCGCCGTGCCGAGCACGAGCGCGCCGAGCTGATAATATTCGACCCGGGCGTGGAAGCGCTCGGGGTTCTTGAGCCGGGTCTGGCCGAGGAGGCCGACCTGCTCGTGCCAGATCGCCAAAGCCTGCTTGTGCGGCGTGCCCTGCGTATCAAGTATGAAATGAGGAAGCGGCGATTGATCTGCCGCGTTGTCGTCCGCCCCCTGCACCTGACTTCCCCTTCACCGCTTACGAACCAGTGTCCCGATACCTAGTGCGCGGCCGTGATCATTTCCAGATGTGCCCAGAGCTGTGCCGCCGGCGGGCTGCACACCCGTGACCTGCATCGCGTGACCTGCATCGCACGGCTGCCATTCTGTCAGGTCTGCTCGTCGCCGCGGGCGAGCATCTCG
This sequence comes from Bradyrhizobium liaoningense, assembly GCF_018130825.1. Classification (GTDB taxonomy): domain Bacteria; phylum Pseudomonadota; class Alphaproteobacteria; order Rhizobiales; family Xanthobacteraceae; genus Bradyrhizobium; species Bradyrhizobium liaoningense_B. The sequence goes on from NZ_JAFCJS010000004.1 coordinate 539,583, forward strand.
TTCAGCATCGCCTCGGCCTTCTGCTTGAGCGGCCGCGCGCCGCTGTCGGAGGCGATCGCGATCGCGGCGCGCAAGGCCGTCAGGATCGCGGCCTTGTTCGCCTCGCCCGAGGGCGGCGTCACCACGGCCTCGCCGAACAGGGCCTCGGCCTCGAGGCCGGAAAAGCCCTGCTGGCGGGCGGTGTTGCGGGCCTCGCGCAGCATGTTCTGCGCGGCCTGGACATCGCCGAGGCGGTGGGTCGCGAGCGCAAGATAGATCGAGCTGCGCAGCACCGCCGAGGTGTAGCCGACCGCCTTCGCCTCCTCGCGCGCCTCGCTCAGCATGCCGCGCGCCCGGTCGAACAGCCCCTGCTCGAGATAGGCGATGCCGAGGTGGCAGGCGAGCACCGGCACGAACAGCCGGATGCCATGCTTCTGCGCCAGCACGAAGCCTTCCTCCAGAATCGCAGCGGCCGCCGCCGGATCGTTCCGCCCGAGCTTCAACCACCCACCGCTATAGGCGGCGGCAACGCGGTCGTAGGGGCGGCCAGTCTCCTCCGCGATCGCAGCCGCTTCGCGCTGGAGCTGTTCGGCGGCATCGAGCTCACCCATGACGGTGTGGGTGATGCTGTTCATCATGCAGCAGAGGAGGAGCAGGGATTGCGGGGTCGTGCCGATCGGAGCACTTGCTGCCGAGCCCGCGAGATGGCCTCGCGCCGCAGCCAGCATCTTCTCGGCGCCACGGTAGCGGCCGGAAAGAAAATACGCCTGCCCAAGCCCATATTGCGCGAGATTGCGCCAGCCAGGATTGCCCGAGCTTTCCGCCAGGTGCACGACGTCTTCACCGATCGCGACAGCTTCGACCGGCGTTCCATAGAAATTCTGCGCACCCGCCCTCATGGTCATGGCCGCAACCTTGCGTCCGATGTCGTTGATCGCATCGGCTCGCCGTTCGGCCTCGCTTCCCAGATCCAGAGCTTCGGCAACGCGCCCTGATCCGGCAAAGGCCAAACGAGCCTCCATCCGGAGGTCAATGGCATTCGTCTCTCTCGCGTGCGTCACAGGGGTCTTGTCGAGCGATTCCATCGCGGTCTCGAAATAATCGACCGCGTCGGCATAGGCTGAGCGAGCCAGGCATCTTCGAGCGGCGCTCCTGCCATGGTGAAATGCCTTCTGCCAATCCTTCGCCCTCGTGGCGTGATAGCAGAGCGCGTCCGGCCCGTCGGTCCATGCTTCGTCGCCCTCAAGAGCCGCGAGAATACTGGCATGGATGCCTTCGCGCACTTTTTCGACCATCGAATCGTAGGTGACCTGCCTGACCATCTCGTGCCGGAATTCGAGCGAGTCCTCCAGCTCGCTATCGATCCTGACGAGCAATTCGGCCCGGTCGAGCGTGGTGAGGCAATCCTGCAGGACGTCTTCCGGCAAGGCCGCGACTTTCCGCAGCATGGCCTGGTTTGCCCGGGGTCCGAGCGCCGCGGCGATCTGCAGAAGCGATCGCTCCTGTCGTGACACGCGATCCAGCCGTGCCGCGATCACACCTTGAATGCTGCTGGGGATACCGAGCTCGTCGACGGGACGCGCCAGAGACAGGTCGCCCCACTGGCCGAGAAGCATGCCGCTGTCCTTCAGACTGCGGCAGACTTCCTCGATGAACAGTGGGACATTGGCCGTATGAGAGATGATCTGGTTCTTCAGCTCTGAGTTCGTCGTGGCGGGGCCGAGCATCTCCGTCAGCATGGCCAGACCCGAATCGTCGTCGAGAGGCCGCATCGCCACGATTTCCGCGTGACAGCGCGCGATCCATACCGGCATTCCATTGGGCCGCGTCGTCAGTAGCACAAGCAAATCGGGGCATTGCAGCGTGGACAGAGTGGCCACAACCGAATCGCTGGTCCGGTCGATCCAGTGCACATCCTCGATCAGCAGGATCGTGCGCTGGCGACGGGCGACACTCTCGACGATCGCGCAGCTCGCGTCCGACATCGCTCGGCCGCGCGCGTGAGGCTCCAGTTCGTCCCAGTGCGGATCGGAAATCGGCAGGTCCAGAATCGCGTCGACGGCTCGCTGCTGCACCACGGGCAGCGCGTCTCTGGGATCGTCCACCTTGCTCTGATCGAGGATCGACAGCATCAGGCGCTTGAGGGTGCTGTATGGTGCGCCCTGGAGATTCGGGCTGCACTCGGCATCGATCAGCCGCCAGCCGCTGGCCCGAAGGTCCTGCGCGAACTCATGCGCAAGGCGCGACTTCCCGATGCCGGCGTCCCCCATCAACAGCACCGTCTGCCGGCCAGCGGCGACCCTTTCCGCAGCACGCCATAGCAATGCCCGCTCCGTCGTGCGATCGACGAATCGGGAGACACTGCGCGCACGCCTGACTCGCCAGCTCGAAAGATCGCTGGCCCCCATGACGCGGTACACCGGCAAGGGCTCGCCAAAACCACGGAGTGCCTTGCGACCCAGAAACTCGAAGCGGACGTGCCCGTCCGCGAGCTCCTGGCAGGCTTGGGAGACGTAGATCTGGTTCGCCTCGGCCGCCGCCTCGAGCCGCGCGGCCAGATGCTGGGCGGCACCACCGATCTCGTAGACCTTGGAGAATTCGTTGGCGACCATGTAGGCCACCACATGGCCGGAGTGGAGGCCGACCCGAACCTGAAGTCCGGGATCGCCCAGGCTGCCGACACGCCGGACAAGCTCGATCGCCGCGTGGCAGGCCAGCGGTGCATGATTGTCGTCGGCGATCGGGGCGCCGAATACGGCGGCCACTCCGTCGCCCAGCTCCTTGCTGACGATGCCGCCGAACTGGCGCACCGCGCCTCGCATCGCTGCAAGAGCCGGCTCGAGACGCGACACCGCCTCCTCCGGCTCCAGTTCGGCAACAAGACCTGTGGAATCGACGACGTCGGCGCGAAGGATCGTCACGAACCGTCGTTCGCTGTCTGGGTCGACGCGCTCGCGGACCGCCGCCCCGCATTTGGAGCACCAGCTATCGCCTGGACCAATCGCCGACTGACACGCGAAGCAATGCATTCCAGCGCCTTCAACGAACTGCCTCGGCAGTCCCGCTCCAACGCCCGCAAGGCGTTTGAACGTACATTACCCATAGAGGAATGCATGGCAATTGGGCTTGCGGGATACGCGATGTTACTGGATGGTGGCTTGCTGGACGAAGTGCAGTCTTGGGTGGTAGCGTGACTGCACACAACAAATTGTGTGATCGGTCGCGACGCGCTGCGCATTTCGGGCAGCCAGCGACAGGTTTTGACAAACAGACATATCGGGGAAAGAGGCGATGGCCGGACTGGTATATAGCGGCAAGGCATTTCGAGACTTGATGAACAGCAATTACTATCCCCTGGCGAACATGAAAAAGAGCGTCGCCAAGCTCAAGGCCTCGGAGGATATCGACCTGCCGACCCTGGAATACGGCCAGTACCACCTGATCTTGACGCCGCCATCGAAGTGGCCGCAGGGAAGCGCCAAGTACTGGCACAAGGAGAAGGGCCGGGCCCGCGTCGACCTCAGCACCCAGCCGAACACGGTCCCCCTGTCCAAGGATGAGTCCGGCGTCATTCCTCTGACCCGCTGCGATCTGCTCGATGCCTGCGTCCGCAAGTGCTTCAACTCCGAGCCGCCGATCCCGATGAAGACCAAGATCATCACCCATGCAGCGAGCGATGCCTATGCTCACCGGCATGAGATCCGGCTGGAGTGGGAATATCGCAATGGCGAGGACAAGGCGCCGACGCTACTCAACCTGACGATGGTCTGCCCGCACAGGTCCTGATTAGAAGCATTCTGCGTCGTCAAGAGAATCATCGACGCCCGTGCGCGACAAGCGCGCGGGCGTTTTGTTTGCAGGCGCCGCGCCGCGTCGCGCCCGTCCTACCTCCCGTCACGGCTCTGTCGCACGAACATGATCCGCTGCTCTTCCGTGCATGCGCGAGTCACCTCCGAAGAGGACGACCGTCGCGCGCGTTGGACAGGGAGCGCGGGCGAAAAGGTCGACATCAAGTTTCAGCCGGAGGGGCTGGTGTTCGGCGAGGCGCCGTCGACGCTGATGGGGCGGACGGGAAGGCCGTCAAGGAGTTTTGAGAGAAGCCGCGGCGGGCTAGGTCACGAACCGCCCGCGCTTCATCGCGACTAGAGCTGCAGGACATGCGACTCCACGTGCGCCACAGACCCTCCGAGCAGGCAGCCGACGGGCCTGCTGCCGGCGAAGCCGATGCGCACCCGGATCTCGGACAAGGCTCCCATGGCCCGCCCCTGCATGATGGTGATCCGCCCGCTGTCGCGTTCGACAAGTCCGTTCTTGAGCAGCCCGAACGCGAGCGCCGCCGCGGCAATGCCGGTGGCAGCGTCCTCCGGGTAGCCCGACGATTTCGGAAACTGCCGCGCCTCGAAGCGCCGTTCGCCCTGATGGTCCACGGCGTAGGGATAAAGACCGGTGGACCCGATCCGCCCGCAACACGCTTCAATCTGCGCCGGGTCCGGCACCAGTTCGTTGAGCTCGCGGACGCCCTTCATCGGGATGAGCGTCTTCACCCGCGACGTGACGGCGTTCTGTATCGGCAGGTCAAGCAGATCGCGGCGCGACAGCTTGAGCACCGACAGAACGTCATCCTCTTCAGCACGCGAGAGATCGACAACCTTGCCGACAGGCTGGCTGATCTCGACGGACGGCTCGCCAGAGCTGCCACGATCGACATAACCTGTCACCGCTCCGCTGCGCGTCTCGATGCGAACCTGGTCACCGGACAACAGGCCCTTGGCCGCGAGCAGCCACAGCGCGCCGATCGTCGCGTGACCGCACATCTCCATCTCGTGTCGCGGAACCCAGAAGCGAAAGACATAGTCGGAGTCGAGGCTCGGCGCCGGCAGGACGAATCCCGATTCGTGACCGAAGTGCTGAGCCACCGACTGCATTCCTGCAGGCTGTAGGTTCGAGGCGTTGATGACGATCGGACAGGGGTTGCCGCCACGCCCCATATGCGTGAACACATTGACGAGTTCGACCTCGGTCATTGGATAGCTCACCTCCCATTGCCCCATCACTCCCCAAAACAAAAACGGCCCGCATCAAGCGGGCCGTTTTCATATCGGATCCGGTGAAATCCGAATTTGGTTGCGGGGATAGGATTTGAACCTATGACCTTCAGGTTATGAGCCTGACGAGCTACCGGGCTGCTCCACCCCGCGTTAAACCGTTGCCTAGCCTTCTTCAAAATGCCGGGGACGGTGGATGAGGGCCGGCGCTGTTCGCGTGGCTTTCCTCTTCCGGTCCAAAGGCTTCCTTGGAAGACAACCCCGGGGCAAAGCCCGTCGGGTGCGGGGGGTATGTATCAAGGCGGGCTGCCTTTGGAAAGGGCTGCGGGGACGTTTTTTTCGACTTTATGACAGGCAGATGGACCGGATTCCGGTCGATTTGCCGTAGACTTGCCAGAAGTTCCGCAAAGGGCCAGCTTGCGGCAACAAAAAGCGGGACAAACGCCTTTGAGGGGAGAACGCCATGGACCACGCCTTGGATCGTCCCTTGGATCGTTCCTTGGACCGATCCCTGACAAGCGCTGCGGTCGGAGCGCTGGAGGATGGCTTCCATGCCATGGTCGCGCGGTCGCGGACGGGGCCAGCGCCCGATCTGGCCGGGCGGCTCGACCGGCTGGCGCGGTTGCGCAGCGTCGTCGCCGACAACGAAGAACGCTTCCGGCAGGCGATCTCGGCCGATTTCGGCCACCGCTCTTCGGTCGAGACCACCATCGCCGAGGCCATGATGGTCTACAGCGAGATCCGGCATGCGACAAAGCACCTGAAGGGCTGGATGGCGCCGCAGCGCATCGCCACCGCGCTGCAATTCCTGCCGGCGCGCAACCGGCTGATGGCGCAGCCGCTCGGTGTCGTCGGCATCATCGCGCCCTGGAATTATCCGCTGCAGCTGACGCTCGCGCCGGCGATCGGCGCGCTCGCGGCCGGCAACCTGGTCATCATCAAGCCGAGCGAGCTCGCGCCGCACTTTTCCGCGCTGCTGAAGGAGACGGTGGCCGCGAAGTTCGATGCGACCGAGCTGCTGGTCACCGGCACCGAGGACGACGTGGCGAAAGCCTTCGCCGGCCTCCCCTTCGACCATCTGGTCTTCACCGGCTCGACGCGGGTCGGGCGGCTGGTCGCGGAAGCCGCGGGACGCAATCTGACGCCTGTCACGCTCGAGCTCGGCGGCAAGTCGCCCGCGATCATCGACGCATCCGCCGATCTCGAGGAGGCGGCCGAGCGCATCGCCTACGGAAAGCTGCTCAATGCCGGCCAGACCTGCATCGCGCCGGATTACGTGCTGGTGCCGGAAAATTCGGTGCAGGCCTTCGCCGAGAAGGTGCGCGCGCAGATGCGGCGCATGTTCGGCACCGATCCCGCAAACAAGGACTACACCTCCGTGATCTCCGACCGGCATTATGCCCGGCTGGAGGGGCTCGTCGCCGATGCCGCACAGCGCGGCGCAAAGATCCTGCAACCGGCGAAGGCGGACGATCCCAACTGGAAGGCGCACCGCAAGTTTCCGCCGACGCTCATCATCGGCGCGACCGAAGCGATGGCGGTGATGCAGGAGGAGATCTTTGGCCCCGTGCTGCCGGTGCTTGGCTATCGCGAGCCGGCGGAGGCGATCGCCTTCGTCAACGCGCGCGAGCGGCCGCTGGCGCTGTACTGGTTCGGCAAGGACCGCAGCGTGCGCGACGAGGTGCTGGCGCGCACGGTCTCCGGCGGCGTCACCGTCAACGACTGCCTGTTTCATTTTGCGCAGATCAACCAGCCGATGGGCGGCGTCGGCGCGTCCGGCACCGGCGTCTATCACGGCGAATGGGGCTTTCGCACGTTCAGCAAGCTGAAGCCGGTGTTTTATCGCTCGAAGTTCAACCGCCTCGCCGATCTCTATCCGCCCTATGGCGGCAAGATCGCGCGGCTGGAGAAGCTGATGCGGTTGATGTCGTAGCTGACACAAACACCGTCATTGCGAGCGCAGCGAAGCAATCCAGAATCTCTCCGCGGCGACAGTCTGGATTGCTTCGCTCCGCTCGCAATGACGATAAGAAATGCAAAGGGGGAAACAACATTGGCCGACACATTCGATTTCGTCGTCGTGGGCGCGGGCTCCGGCGGCTGCACCGTCGCAGGCCGGCTGTCGGAGGATGCGGCGACATCGGTGGCGCTGCTCGATGCGGGCGGGCGGAACGACAATTGGCGGATCACCACGCCGTTCGGGCTCGCTTTGCCGTACCGCGCGGCCAACTGGGCGTTCGATACCGTGCCGCAGAAGGGATTGAACGGCCGTATCGGCTATCAACCGCGCGGCAAGGGCCTCGGCGGTTCCTCGGCGATCAACGCGATGGTCTACATCCGCGGCAACAAATGGGACTACGACCACTGGGCCGCGCTCGGCAATTCCGGCTGGTCGTATGCGGACGTGCTGCCCTACTTCAAGCGCTCGGAGCACAACGCCGATTTCGACGGCGCGTATCATGGCAAGGGCGGCCCGCTGCATGTCAACAGACTGCGCTCGGAGAATCCAATCCACGACGTCTTCCATCAGGCTGCGCGCGAGGCGCAGTTCCGCATCCGCGAGGACTTCAATGAAGAGGACCATGAAGGGCTCGGCAGCTACCAGGTGACGCAGCGCAATGGCGAGCGCTGGAGCGCGGCGCGCGCCTATGTGCAGCCCCACGTGGACAAGCGCGCGAATCTGCGCGTCGAGACGGGGGCGCACGCCACGAAAATCCTGTTCGAGGGTGGGCGCGCAGTCGGCATCGAATATGTGCAGGGCAAGCAGAAAAAGCAGCTGCGCGCCCGCCGCGAGGTGATCCTCGCCGGCGGCGCGTTCCAATCGCCGCAGCTATTGATGCTGTCGGGCATCGGCGATGGCGAGGCACTTGGCAAGCATGGCATTGGCATCACCCATCACCTGCCGGGCGTCGGACGCAATCTGCAGGACCATCCGGATTTCGTGTTCGTCTACGCCTCCGACTATCCGCACTTCGTTCACTCGTCACTGGGACGGCTTCCATCCCTGCTGCGCGCGATCCAGCGGTACCGCAGGGAGCGACGCGGCCTGATGACCACCAATTTCGCCGAGTGTGGCGGCTTCCTGAAGACCAGGCCCGACCTCGACGTATCAGACATTCAACTGCACTTCGTCATCGCGATGCTCGACGACCACGGCCGCAAGAAGCACAAGGAGGCGGGCTTCTCATGCCATTTCTGCCTGCTCAGACCGAAGAGCCGCGGCAGCGTATGGCTGAAAAGCGCCGATCCGCTCGCAGCCCCCATGATCGATCCGAACTTTCTGGGTGAGGCGGAGGATCTCGAGGCGATGGTCGCCGGCTTCAAGACCACGCGGCGCCTGATGGAGACGCCGGCACTGCGCGCGCTGCAGAAGAAGGACATGTTCACATCCGATGTGCGAACCGACGACGACATACGCAGCGTTCTGCGCGCGCGCGTCGACACCGTCTATCACCCCGTCGGCACCTGCAAGATGGGCACGGATGCGATGGCCGTGGTCGATCCCGCGCTGAAGGTGCACGGCGTCGAGGGACTGCGCGTCGTCGACGCCTCGATCATGCCGACGCTGATCGGCGGCAACACCAATGCGCCGACGATCATGATCGGGGAGAAGGCGGCGGATATGATCAGGGGAGAGATGCGGGCGAGTTAGGCGATGCGGTCGCCCAATTCTCCGCTGTCGTCCCGGCGAAGGCCGGGACCCATACTCACGCGGGAAGTTGCGCGGCGAGCCGGTAACTCCGAATCTTCGCCAGAATACGTTTGGTGGCTGTGGGTCCCGGCCTTCGCCGGGACGACGACGGAGTAAATGGCGCCTTCCAAGCCATACGGCCTTGCTCAACTCAGCAAGAATCCGCCGTCCACCGTCACCACGCTCCCCGTCATGTACCGCGACGCCTTCGACGCCAGCAGCAGGATCGCGCCGTCGAGATCGGATTCGGCGCCGACGCGGCGCTGGGGGATGCGTTTGGCGAGGCGCTCGCCGGCGGGCGTCGACCAGAAGGCGTGGTTCATCTCGGTGTCGATGTAGCCGGGCGCGAGCGCGTTGATGCGAATGTTCTGCCCGGCGAGCTCCAGCGCCATCGCTTTGGTCGCCTGGAGGATGCCCGCCTTGGAGATCGCGTAAGGCGAGACTGCCTTGAGCACGCCGGTGCCGAGCACGGAGGCGATGTTGACGATGTTGCCTTCCTGCTTGCGCGCGATCATGCGGCGGGCGATTTCGGTCGCAAGGAAATAGGCGCCCTTGAGATTGGCGCCGATCACGGCATCCCAATCCGCCTCGGTCTGCTCGGTCGCCAGCTTCTCGATGGCGATGCCGGCATTGTTGATCAGCACCGTGACCGGACCGAGCGCGGCTTCCGCGGCATCGACGGCCTTCGCGATCGAGGCCGTGTCGGTGACGTCGAGCGCGACGGCGGCGGCGCGGCCGCCCTTGCCGCGGATTTCTTCTTCCAGGCTCTTCAATTTGTCCGTCTGCCGCGCGGCGAGCGCGACGGCCGCGCCATGCGCGGCCAGCACCCGGGCAAATTGCCGCCCCAGCCCCTGGCTCGCGCCCGTGACGAGGATGGTTTCTTTACTGACGTCGAATAGGCCTGACATGACAATGTCCTTGCGCGTGCCCCCTGATCCTTTGGAGCCAATCAATACAGACGATTTTAGCGATCTGAAACCGGAATGACCGGCTCGGCGTTCATTCGTTCCATCAAGGCAGGGTTGTGCTCATGAACAGTTTCGATTTCGCCGTCTATGCCGCGCTCGCCGTCGCGGTGGGCCTCGGTTTCAGGACCGGCCTGCTCCGCAGCGCCATGACCATCCTCGCCTATCTCATCGCCGCGCCGATCGCGGTCGCGCTGATGCCGCTGATCGCGCCGCAGATTGCAGCCAATCCGAACTCGCCGCTGCTGCAGAACTGGATCTGGTTCTTCGGCATCTTCGTCGTCGTCGGCATGCTGTTCGGCCATATCGGCCGCGTCGCGCTGAACGACACCATCGGCGAAGCCGGCATCGGCGACCGGCTCGGCGGCGCCGCGCTCGGCGCCGTCAGGGTCAGCCTCGTCGCCACCACGCTGGTGCTGGTGTTCGACCGGATCGTGCCGGCGAACCTCCAGCCGCCATTCCTCGCCGGCTCGCATCTGCGGCCGTTGTTCTCCACGGTCGGCCAGATGGGCTTCAAGTCACTGCCGCCGGAGGCGGCGTCCGTAATCGACCGCCTCAAGCAGGAGCGTCGCATCTAGAGCGCGATCGGATCGCGCTCTAGCTTATTGTCTGGGCATGATCTTTTCGGAAAACCGCTACACACTTTTCCGGATCATGCCCGTTTGCATCGCCGCGGGCCGCGCCATGCATTTTGACGCGGCTCCCTCCCTTATCAGCCGCGTCACAGTTGGCTAGAGTGCGGCCCATCCAAAACCTGCCTGACATTACGGAGTGATACAGTGGATCTTGGGATCAAAGGTCGCCGCGCCATCGTCTGCGCATCCAGCAAGGGCCTGGGGCGCGCCTGCGCCATCTCGCTGGCGGAAGCCGGCGTTGACGTCACGCTGACCGCGCGCGGCGCCGAAGCTTTGAAGAAGACCGCGGACGAGATCCGGAAGGCCTATCCTGGCGTGAAGGTCACCGAGATCGTCGGCGACATCACGACGCCGGCGGGGCGCGAGGCGGTGCTGAAGGCCTGCCCGGATCCCGATATCCTGATCAACAATGCCGGCGGCCCGCCGCCCGGCGATTTCCGCAACTGGACCCGCGACGACTGGATCAAGGCGATCGACGCCAACATGCTGACCCCGATCGAGCTGATCAAGGCGACCGTCGACGGCATGATGGCGCGCAAGTTCGGCCGCATCGTCAACATCACCTCGGCCGCGGTAAAGGCGCCGATCGACATCCTCGGCCTCTCCAACGGCGCGCGCGCCGGCCTCACCGGCTTCATCGCCGGCCTGTCGCGCAAGACGGTGATCAACAACGTCACCATCAACGGCCTCTTGCCCGGCCCGTTCGAGACCGACCGCCTGACCGGCACCGCGAAGGCCGAAGCCGACAAGCGCGGCACGACGCCGGAGCAGATCCTGGCCGAGCGCGCCAAGCTCAACCCCGCGGGGCGCTTCGGCCAGCCCGACGAGTTCGGCTATGCCTGCGCCTTCCTCTGCGGCGCCAAGGCCGGCTTCATCACCGGGCAGAACATTCTGCTGGACGGTGGTGCGTTCCCGGGCACGCTGTAACGCCCCTTTGCTCTCTCCCCGCTCCTGCGGGGAGAGAGCGCCTCGCAACATCACCGCTGCTTCGTCGGTTCGTCCTCGTCCCGCTCGCTGGGATCGGAGGAATCGGCGCTGAGGCGCTCGTCGGTCCAGTCGATGCCGAAGGCATCGAGACCGTCGGCGAGCAGATCGCCCAGCATCGGCTCGCCGAGCAGGTACTGCACCGTTTCATGCCGGGGCTTACGATACTCGGACCGCGCCTCCACCGCGCGGGCACGTAAATCGTCCCAATCGTCGATCGTGCCGTCGCCGCGACCGAGCCAGGTCAGCGCGACGAGATCGACCTGCTCGTCCTCGTTCAGCGCAACGATGAAGCCGCCGAGCTCGCTGGCGACGGGATCGGAGCCGTCATCCCCCAGCACATCGACCGCATCGTCATCGCTCGGATTCGAGCCCGAATCGGGATCGGCATCCCCTTCCTTGACGTCGAATTCGCGCGCCTTCTCGATGATGAAGGCGACTTTCTCGGCGGAAATTGCAAGCTCTGGCATGGCAGCCTCTCTTGGCGTCGCGTCCTCTTGGGTTCCCGCGATAACGCCGCATCGCACCAGATGATCCATTGCACTTGACGGCGGAAAACCGCATGTTTCGGCACCAAAACAAGAACATGGGGAAGGCGCCCGATGCGGTGGAAAGTGGGCAGGGTCAAAATCACTGAGGTGGTGGAATTGGAGACGGTCGGCTCGACCCGCTTCATCCTGCCGCTGGCGAGCAACGATGAAATCCGCAAGCTGCCCTGGCTGATCCCGCATTTCGCCACCGAGGAGGGCCGGCTGAAAATGTCGATCCATTCGCTGGTGGTGGAAACGCCGAACCGGCGCATCGTGGTCGACACGGGTCTCGGCAACGACAAGCAGGGCCGCAACGTCCCGACCTGGAACAACCGCACCACGCCATTCCTGGAGACCATGATTGCGGCGGGCTTTGCGCCTGACAGCATCGACACGGTGCTGTGCACGCATCTTCATGTCGATCACGTCGGCTGGAACACGAAGCTGGTCGATGGCCAATGGGTGCCGACCTTCCCGAAGGCGCGCTACGTCTTCGGCCGCACCGAATACGAGCACTGGCGCGACCATTCCACCGAGCCGGACAAGGCCGCCGTGTTTGGCGATTCCGTGCAGCCGATCGTCGACGCCGGCAGGGCCGATCTGATTCCGAGCGATCATCAGCTGTGCGACGAGATCAGCATGATCCCGACCCCGGGCCACAGTCCCGGCCATATGAGCATCCTGATCAAATCCGGCGGCGAGCAGGGCCTGCTCACCGGAGACGTCGCCCACCATCCCTGCCAGATGGCGCATCTGAACTGGTCCTCGACCGCCGATTCCGACCAGGCGCAATCCGCGGCGACGCGGGCCGAGCTGTTCGGCCGCTTTGCCGAAACGGAGACGCTGGTGATCGGCGGGCATTTTTCGGCCGGGCACATCAGGCGCGACGGGGACGCGTTCAGGTTCGTGGCGCTGCAATGACGCGGTCGTAGGGTGGTTAGCCGAAGGCGTAACCCACCACGTCTGCATCCTTGGAGAGAGAAGCGGTGGGTTACGCCCGAACTGCGCTTCGCGCAGCCGCGGCCTAACCCACCCTACAAAGTAAGGGCTGCAATGCACCTCGTTTTGAGCGGTTGAATTTCCCGCCGCCCTGTTCCATGAAGCTCTTAACCGATCGGTCCAATCTCCAGGGAGAAACGAGAATGAAGCTTGTTCGTTATGGCGAAAAGGGTGCGGAAAAGCCCGGCCTGATCGACAAATCCGGCCAGTTGCGCGACCTGTCGGCGCATGTGAAGGACCTCACGGGCGAGGCTTATTCGCCGGAGTCCCTGAAGAAGCTGGCGGCCCTCGACCCCGCCTCGCTGCCCGCCGTCTCCGGCAAGCCGCGGTTCGGCGCGCCCGTCACCGGCATCTCGAAATTCGTCGCCATCGGCCTCAATTACAGCGACCACGCCAAGGAAACGGGCGCTGCGATCCCGACCGAGCCGATCATCTTCATGAAGGCCAACACCTCGCTCTCCGGCCCGAACGACGCGGTGGAGAAGCCGCGCGGCTCGACCAAGCTCGACTGGGAGGTCGAGATCGCCGCCATCATCGGCACGCGGGCCAAGTACGTTTCCGAAGCCGACGCGCTGAACTATGTCGCCGGCTATTGCGTCTGCAACGACGTCTCCGAGCGCGCCTTCCAGATCGAGCGCCTGGGCCAGTGGACCAAGGGCAAGTCCCACGACACCTTCGGCCCGGTCGGCCCCTGGCTCGCCACCAAGGACGAGATCAAGGACGTGCAGAACCTGTCGATGTGGCTCGACGTCAACGGCCAGCGCCGCCAGACCGGCTCGACCAAGACCATGATCTTCTCCATGGCCAAGTGCGTCTCCTATGTCTCGCAGTTCATGACGCTGCTGCCGGGCGACATCATCACCACGGGCACCCCGCCCGGCGTCGGCCTCGGCATGAAGCCGCCGACCTTCCTCAATGTCGGCGACGTCGTGACGCTCGGCATCGAGGGCCTCGGCGAGCAGCGCCAGGAGATCGTGGCGGCGTAAGGCCTCCGCCCTCATCCTGAGGAGCGCGCAACGCGCGCGTCTCGAAGGATGCGCCACAAGCACAGTCGCCCGACGTTCGCGCCGGGTGACGAGAGACCCTCCCTCGCTGTCCATCCTTCGAGACGCGCGCCAAGGGGCGCGCTCCCTAGGGATGAGGACCGTATGTCTGGATAGAGGTTATTTCCCATGAAACTCTCCTTCTCCCAAGCTTCGCCCTTCGCCCGCAAGGTGCGCATCGCCGCGATCGAGCTCGGGCTGATCGACAAGATCGAGCTGACGCCCGCGACCGTCGCGCCGGGCACGGTCAACGAGGACTATTCGCGCATTACGCCGCTGAAGAAGCTGCCGGTGCTGATCACCAATGACGGCGACGTCATTTTGGACTCCTACGTCATCGTCGAGTATCTCAACGAGATGGCCGGCGGCGGCCTGATCCCGGACTACGGTCCGCGGCGCTGGAAGGCCAAGACCAATCACTCGCTGATCAACGGCATGCTCGATTCCATGCTGCTGTGCCGCTACGAGAAGATGGTGCGGCCGCAGGGCCTGCAATGGCAGGCGTGGTCGGACGATCACTGGAACCGGGCCTGGACCGGCATGGCGCGCTTCGAGAACATGCCCGAGGTGCTCAACGGCCCGTTCGACATCTCGCAGATCGGCCTCGTCTGCGTGCTCGGCTATGCCGATTTCCGCTTCGCCGATTGCGGCTGGCGCAAGGCCTATCCGAAGCTCGACGCCTTCCACCAGAAGATGCTGGAGCGGCCCTCCGTGAAGATCTCGGTGCCGCCGGCGGCGTAAGAGCGGAGTTCTCATGAGCCTTAAGTTCTCGGTCGGCGATCTCACCATCCATCGCGTCATCGAGCAGGAGACCTCGTTCGTCCCGGCACTGGAGATGCTGCCGGGACTGACGGCGGAGGTGCTGGCCGAGAACCGGGCGTGGATGCGTGAAGCGAAGGCGCTGGACGAGCAGGACGTGCTGCTGCTGTGCTTCCAGTCCTATGTGGTGAAGACGCCGCACCACACCATCTTGATCGACAGCTGCATCGGCAACGACAAGCCGCGGCCCAATCGGCCGAAATGGAACATGAAGACCGACGACACCTATCTGCGTGCGCTGAACGCCGCTGGATTTGCGGTCGACGACATCGACTTCGTGATGTGCACCCATCTGCACGTCGATCACGTCGGCTGGAACACGCGGCTGGAGAACGGCCGCTGGGTGCCGACCTTCCCCAAGGCGCGCTACGTCTTCGCCAGGCAGGAATTCGACCACTGGTCCGAGCAGAATGCGAAGGCGGAGATTCCGCCTTTCGCCGATAGTGTGCTGCCGGTGGTCGAGGCCAAGCGCCACGAGCTGGTCGGCAACGACCATCAGATCGGCGATCACGTCCGCATCCTGCCGACGCCCGGTCACACGCCGGGCCATATCGCTGTTACGATGGGGCGCGGCAAGGACGACGCGGTATTCTCCGGCGACCTCATGCATTCGCCGCTGCAGACGCTCTATCCGGAGCTGTCGATCAAGTTCGACGTCGACCCGGCCGCGGCAGCGAAAACGCGCCGCAGCTTCCTGGAGCGCTATTGCGACACCGATACGCTGTGCTGCACGGCACATTTTCCGTCACCGTCGGTGGGGAAGATCCGGCGCAAGGGCAACGCGTTCGTGTGTGAGTCGGTTTAGCGAGATGCCGTAGGGTGGGCAAAGCGAAGCGTGCCCACGATGCTCTCGCGTTGAAAAATGGTGGGCACGGCGCTTTGCGCCTTTGCCCGCCCTACGATTCCACCCGAGTGGAGGAAACGATGCCCGATCTCCCCCCAATCCCCCTGCCCGCCGGTATCCGCTCGCGCTATGTCGACGGCATCAACGGCTTGCGCATGCATGTGCTCGAGGCCGGTTTCGAGACCAGAGGCCGTCCCTGCATCCTGCTGCTGCACGGCTTTCCGGAGCTGGCCTTCTCCTGGCGCAAGGTGATGCCGGCGCTCGCGGAGGCCGGCTATCACGTGATCGCGCCGGACCAGCGCGGCTATGGCCGCACCACGGGATGGACCGCGGACTATGACGGCGACCTCGCGCCGTTCTCGCTTCCGAACCTGGTGCGCGATGTGCTCGCTTTGGTGTCGGCGTTCGGCTACAGGCAGGTCGATCTCGCAGGGCATGATTTCGGCAGTCCGGTCGCGGCGTGGTGCGCGCTGATCCGGCCCGACGTGTTTCGTTCGGTGACGCTGATGAGCGCGCCTTTCGGCGGAGCGCCGCCTCGTCCCTTCAACACGGTTGATAGTCCTGCAAAGCCGGCGGCCGAAGACCCCGTTCATCGCGAGCTCGCCGCGCTGCCGCGTCCGCGCAAACATTATCAATGGTACTATTCGACACGTCCGGCCAACGCGGACATGCAACACGCGCCGCAGGGCGTGCATGATTTGCTGCGCGCCTATTATCATCACAAGAGCGCGGACTGGACCGACAACAAGCCATATCCGCTCAAGTCCTGGTCCGCGGGCGAGCTTGCAAAGCTGCCGACCTATTACGTGATGGACGCCGGCGAGACCATGGCGGAGACGGTCGCGAAGGAGATGCCCTCGCCCGCCGCGATCGCCTCCAACCAATGGCTGCCGGACAGCGACCTCGCCTATTACAGCGCCGAATATGGCCGCACCGGATTCCAGGGCGGCTTGCAATGGTATCGCTACGGCACGTCGGGCATGCTCAACAGCGAGATGCAGCTGTTTGCGGGCCGCAGCATCGACGTGCCTTCCTGCTTCATCTCCGGCAAGCAAGACTGGGGCACCTATCAGCGCCCCGGCGTGTTCGAGGCGATGCAGGGGCGCGGCTGCACAAAAATGCTCGGCTGCCATCTCGTCGACGGCGCCGGCCATTGGGTGCAGCAGGAGCAGCCGGCCGAGGTGAGCCGGTTGCTGCTCGACTTCCTCGCAAAGGCCGGCAAGGCCTGATTTGACCTCGGAACCACCGCAGCCTATATAGTTTAGAATAATTCTAAACTAAGAAAACAGGGCCGCCGTGAAGAATTTTGCCGATCTGACCGAGCGCGAGGTGCTGGCGGTCGCGATCTCCTCCGAGGAGGAGGACAGCCGCATCTACATGACCTTCGCCGAGGACCTGAAGGAGCGTTATCCCGACTCGGCAAAACTGTTCGAGCAGATGGCCGAGGAGGAGCGCGGCCATCGCCACATGCTGCTGGAAATGTACGAGCAGCGCTTCGGCCAGCATCTGCCGCCAATCCGCCGCGAGGACGTCAAGGGATTCCTGAAGCGCCGTCCGATCTGGCTCACCAAGAACCTGCCGCTCGACACCATCCGCAAGGAAGTCGAGACCATGGAGCTCGAGGCCGAGCGCTTCTACGCCAAGGCCGCCGAGCAGGCCGAGGATGTCAATGTACGCCGGCTGCTCGGCGACCTCGCCGAGGCCGAGAAGAGCCACGAGCATACCGCCGCCAGGCTAACCGACGAGATCCTCAAGCCCGACGTGCGCGCCGAGGAAGACCGCACGCGCCGGCGCATGTTCGTGCTGCAATATGTGCAGCCGGGCCTCGCCGGCCTGATGGACGGCTCGGTCTCGACGCTGGCGCCGCTGTTCGCGGCCGCCTTCGCCACACATCAGAACTGGCAGACGTTCCTGGTCGGCCTCGCCGCCTCGATCGGTGCCGGCATCAGCATGGGCTTTGCGGAAGCCTTGTCCGACGACGGCTCGCTGACGGGACGCGGCTCGCCCTGGCTGCGCGGCGTCACCTGCGGCGCGATGACGACGCTCGGCGGGCTCGGCCATACCGCGCCGTATCTCGTGCCCGACACATGGGCCAATGCGTTCTGGATCGCGACGGGAATCGCCTGCGTCGTCGTGTTCTTCGAATTGTGGGCGATCGCCTTCATCCGCTCGCGCTACATGGACACGCCGTTCCTCCAGGCCGTGTTCCAGATCGTTCTCGGCGGCGCCATCGTGCTGGCAGTGGGGATATTGATCGGAGCAGCGTAGCGGCCACACACTCGCTGTCATGCCCCGGCTTGACCGGGGCATCCAGTACGCTGCGGCAGCAGTTCGTTCACACAACTCCCGCCGCGGCGTACTGGATCGTCCGTCCCGCCCACACATCAATCACCATCAAACAGCGGTTGCGGCGTTCGGCCAAACTGCGCATCATCCTCTAACAACCAGAGCGGGAGACGCGCGTGGCCAAATCGGAATGGAGTTTCAAGAGTGCGGTCGGGCTGTCAGCCGCATTGAGCGCGAAGAAGGTCTCGGCGGTCGAGCTCACGCAGGATGCGATCGCCCGTATCGAGCGTCACGACGGCAAGATCAACGCGATCTGCGTCCGGGATTTCGATCGCGCGCTCGGCGCCGCGCGCGAGGCAGACGCCGCATTGGCCCGCGGCGAGCGCAAGCCGCTGCTCGGCCTGCCCGTGATGATCAAGGAATCCTTCAACGTCGCCGGCCTGCCGACGACCTGGGGATTCGTGCCGCAGAAGGATTTCAGGCCTGTGGAAGACGCACTGCCGGTGGCCCGCATCAAAGAGGCCGGCGGCGTGATCCTCGGCAAGACCAACGTGCCGGTCGGCCTCGCCGACTGGCAGAGCTACAACGACATCTACGGCACCACCAACAACCCCTATGATCTCGGCCGCACGCCGGGCGGATCGTCCGGGGGATCGTCGGCAGCCCTCGCCGCGGGCTATTGCGCGCTCGCCACCGGCTCCGACATCGGCGGCTCCCTGCGCGTGCCGGCATTTCATTGCGGCATCTTCGCGCACAAGCCGACCATCAATCTCTGCCCGGCACGCGGTGAGACCCCGCCGCCGTTTCCAGCCCTTCCACGCGAAGGCGACCTCGCCGTCATCGGCCCGATGGCGCGCACCGCTGCGGATCTCTCCTTGCTGCTCGACGTCATGGCCGGACCGGATCCGCTGGAAGCCGGCGTCGCCTACAAGCTCGACCTGCCTGCTGCGCGACATCAGTCGCTGCGGGACTTTCGTGTCCTGGTGATCGACAGCCATCCGCTGCTGCCGACCGACCGGGATGTCCGCGGCGCGATCGACACGCTCGCAACCGATCTCGCGAAGGCCGGCGTCACGGTCGCGCGCGAGAGCGCGCTGCTGCCGGATTTCGCGGAGACCTCGCGGCTCTACATGCGCATGCTGCTGGGCTTCCTCGGCGCGTTCTTCCTGCCCGAGGTGCTGGCGGATTCGCGGGCACGGGCAAGCCAATTGTCGCCGGAGGACCGCAGCCTCGGCGCCGAGCGGCTGCGCGGCACGATCGCAAGCCACCGCGCCTGGGTCCTCGACGCGGGTCACCGCGCCGGCCTGCGGGCGAAATGGCGCGCGCTGTTCAACAATTTCGACGCGGTGATCTGCCCGATCATGCCGACGCCGGCTTATCCGCATGATCATCTGCCGGAACAGAGCCTGCGACGCATCAGCATCGACGGCACGGATTACCCCTATTCCGACCAGCTCGCCTGGCCGGGCATCGCGACGCTTCCGGGCCTGCCCGCGACGGCCGTTCCGCTCGGCCTGTCGAAAGACGGACTGCCCGTCGGCGTCCAGATCGTCGGCCCGTGGCTGGAGGACCGCACGCCGCTGAAGCTCGCCGAACTGATCGAGCGGGAGTTCGGCGGGTTCGTGCCGCCGAAGATGTTTGACGACTGATGCTTTCGAGGATTTCCGTAGCCCGGATGGAGTAACATGACTTCGAGATTCCGGGCTCGCGCTCCGCGCGCCCTGGGATGACAGGGAGGGAGGAAGCACCATGAGCCAGGACCTCGAACAGCTCACCGCGCTCAACCGCGACTATGTCGCCGCCGTGCAGGCCTGCGACGTCAGGCGCTTCGACGAGATCCTTGCGTCGGAGTTCTACTGCTCCAATCCCGACAAGACGCTGGTCGATCGCGCCGCCTTCCTGCAGCAGACGGCGCAGCCGATCGCGATCCGCAATCTGCATGCTTACGACATCATCATCCGCATCATGGGCGATTTCGCCATCATCCACGCGGCGACCAGCTACACCACGGCCGACGGCCAGCAGGCGACGGGGCGGTATACCGATTGCTGGGCGAAGAAGAACGGGACGTGGCTGGCGGTGTCCGCGCACGTGTCGCGGTGAGGTGAGCCCATTGCTCCACACCCTCCACGGTCATGCCCCGGCTTGACCGGGGCATCCAGTACTCCGCGGCGGCAATGTAAACGAACGACCGCCGCGGAGTACTGGATCGCCCGCCTTCGCGGGCGATGACACCTGTTTTGTAGCTGCGCTGGTGAACGCCAGCGCTCAGCTGTCGAACACGATCACGCTGCGCAGCGTCTTGCCGGCTTTCATGTTGGCAAAACCCTCGTTGATCTCGCTGAGCTTCAGCTTCGCCGAGATCCAGTCCTCCAGGTGCAGCCGGCCGCGCAAATAGAAATCCACCAGCCTCGGCATGTCGACGCGGAAATGGTTCGAGCCCATCGAGGAGCCCTGGATCCGGCGTTCGCGCAAAAAGTCAAAGCCGTGCAGCTCGATCTTCTGGCCGAACGGGATCATGCCGACGATGGTGGCGGCGCCGCCGGCGGCGAGCATGCCGAACGCCTGCTCCGCGGTCTCCTTGCGGCCGAGCACCTCGAAGGCGTGATGCACGCCGCCATTGGTGAGGTCGCGGACCTGCTTCACGACGTCGCCGTCGGCGGGATTGATGATGTCGGTGGCGCCGAGCTTGGTCGCGAGCTGGAGTTTTACCGGATTGGTGTCGATGGCGATGATGCGGCCGGCGCCGGCGATCTGCGCGCCGTTGATCGCGGCCATGCCGACCCCGCCGCAGCCGATCACCGCCACGGTCTCGCCCGCCGTCACCTTCGCCGTGTTCACCACCGCGCCATAGCCGGTGATGACGCCGCAGCCGATCAAAGCGGCGAGATCGAGCGGCATGTCCTTGCGGATCTTCACGATGGCGTTCTCGTGCACCAGCATCTGCTCGGCGAAGGAGGAGAGATTGAGGAACTGGTGCAGCTTCTCCGGCTTCGACCACTGCATGCGGTTGGAGACGCCCGGCAGCATCTTCACCGTCGCGTCGGTGCAAAGCACGGTGCGGCCGGTGGTGCAATTGTCGCAGGTGCCGCAGAACACCGACAGGCAGGTGACGACGTGATCGCCCGGTTTCACATAGGTGACATCGGAGCCGACCTGCTCGACCACGCCGGCCGACTCATGTCCGAGCACCGCGGGCAGCGGATGCGGATAGAGGCCTTCCATGAAGTGCAGATCGGAGTGGCAGAGGCCGGCGACCGCGGTGCGGATCAGGACCTCTCGCGGCCCCGGCTTCGGCAGGCTGACATCCTCGATGACCAGCGGCTGGTTGACTTCATAGAGGACGGCGGCCTTCATCGAGCACTCCCTATCGCGTTTTTTGTTTGATCGCGGCGCGCAGCCTACGCTGCCAGAACCAGTTCGCCAACCTCGCTCATGCCGGCATCGCGATCACCGAGCAGCAGCGCGGCGATCTTCGCTTGCGCGGCATTTTCCGTCAGCCGGAACGGATCGCTCGGCGACACGCGATGGTCGATGACGAGGCGCGACAGCAGCAGGCGTCGTGCGTCCCCGCGCATCTCGTGAATGCGATGCGCCTCCCAGGCGAGCGCCACTGCACTGGCGACATGATAGAGCACGCTGGTGGCGCGGCGCGCATCGGCCTCATTCTCCGACTTACCCGCGACCTCGCGCGCGAAACCCACTGCACGATCGACCAGGCCGCGCAAATTGTCGCGCCAGGCCTGCGGCACGGAGGCGCTGTCGTCGAGCCGCGCATGCAGATCCGCGGCGAGCGCGGATTCGGCGCCGTGACGGCCGACCGCGCGCCGAAGCGCGTCGATCGCGACGATGTTGCCGGTGCCCTCCCAGACCGAGCCGAGATGCGCATCCCGCAGCAGGCGTGGGGTCGCGAATTCCTCGATGTAGCCGATGCCGCCACGCATCTCGAGCGCATCGCCGCAGACCTTGCGTGCATCGCGGGTGGCACGGAATTTCAGCGTCGGGGTCAGGATGCGCAGCAGCGCCGCCGCATCCTGGCTGCCGGCCTCGGCACGGTCGAGCGCCTCGGCGGTGAGGAAGCTCATCGACAGCGCCTGCTCGACCGGCAGCATGATCTTCAGCATCTGCCGCCGCCCGAGCGGCAGATCGATGATGCGCTGACCGAACACCACGCGGTTCTTCGCCACAGTCATCGCATCGTGATAAGCGCGGCGCATCAACGCGGCCGACTTGACGCCGTTCGACAGCCGCGACGAGTTCACCATCTCGGCCATCTGCACGAAGCCGCGATCGAGCTTGCCGACCGCATAGGCAATCGCGCCTTCGAGCTTGATCTCGCCCGAGGCCATCGAGCGCGTGCCGAGCTTGTCCTTGAGCCGCACGATCCGGTAGTGGTTCTGCGCGCCGTCATCGAGGAAGCGCGGCATCAGGAACAGGCCGACGCCGCGCGTGCCGGGACCGGCGCCTTCGGGGCGCGCCAGCAGCATCACGACTTTCGCGTCGGCATTCGAGCAGAACCATTTTTCGCCATAGAGGCGCCAATGGTCGCCCTCCTGCACCGCGCGCGTGGTCAGTGTGCCGACGTCGGAGCCGCCCTCCTTCTCGGTCATGAACTGGCCGCCTTGCGTCAGCTTGCTCATGTCGGTCGAGGTCAGTCCGTCCAGATATTTTTCCTTCAGCGCCTCGCTGCCGAAATTCGCCAGCAGCTTCGCACAGCCGTCGGTGACGTTGATCGGGCAGCCCATGCCGAATTCGGTCTGGTTGAACAGGAAGGTGAAGGCGTGCTTGGCCACGACCGGGTACTTGTCCGGCCAGCCCATGATGCCCTTGCGGATCGAGAGCGCGTGGATGCCGAACTGGCCGAACGCGGCGTTCTCCAATTCGCGATAGGCCGGGTGATATTCGATCGACTGCACGTCGCGCCCGAACTTGTCGCGCTGGTGCAGCACCGGCGTATGCCGGTCGGCGAGCCGCGCGCACTCGTCGAGCACGCCGCCGGCCATCTCGCCGAGACGGTCGAGATGCGGTTCGATATGGCGGAACAGATTATCCGGCAGATGGATGCGGAGCAGATCCGTCAGCGCCTGATCGGCACGATAGAAATTCATGCCTGACGTATCAGGCGCCAGCAGGCCGGATGGCTCGGCCGCGACATGTTTCGGCTGCGCTGTGACCGGCTTGTGCATGATCGTCCTCTTCGTTTCCGTCCCGCGGACATTTTGCGCTGTTTTGGCGCTTGCCGCTTTGGATGATGTCGATCATGCTCCAGCCACGAAGCACGATAAAGCCGCAAATTGTCAGGGAGGCATGATCGCCGTGAAGGAGCAATTCGCTCTGCGGAATTGTGATCGACCCGGCTGGTCGTCCGCGCGGCGGATGCATAGATCAGCGGCTTCCCGTCCTGAGAGATCACGCCATGGAACATCCGAAATACAAGATCGCGCTCATCGTTGGTGCCGGTGAAGGCCTGAGTGCCTCGCTGGCGCGACTGCTCGCCGCACAAGGCATCCGCGTCGCGCTGGCGGCGCGCAAGGTCGAGAAGCTGGGCGCTCTCTGCAGCGAGACCGGCGCGAAGGCCTATGCCTGCAACGCCACCGAGCCGGGGGAGGTCGAGCGGCTGTTCGGCCTCGTCGAGCGCGAGATCGGCACGCCCGACCTCGTCGTCTACAATGCCAGCGGCCGCACGCGCGGACCGTTCGTCGATCTGATCCCGGCCGACGTGGCGCAGGCGATCGCGGTCAGCGCCTATGGCGGCTTCCTGGTGGCGCAGCAGGCCGCCAAGCGCATGCTGCCGAACCAGCACGGCGCGATCCTGTTCACCGGCGCTTCCGCCAGCGTCAAGGGGTATGCGCAGTCGGCCTCCTTTGCGATGGGCAAGTTCGCGCTGCGCGGCCTCGCCCAGAGCCTGGCGCGCGAACTCTCGCCGCAAGGCATCCATGTCGCGCATTTCGTGATCGACGGCGGCATCCGCAGCGCGGCGCGCACGGAACCTGCCGACAAGCCGGATTCGATGCTCGATCCCGATGCCATCGCGCAGAGCTACTGGAACGTGTTGCAGCAGCCGCGCAGCGCCTGGAGCTGGGAGCTGGAGCTGCGGCCCTGGGTGGAGAAGTTTTGAAGTCGAGCTGCCGTAGGGTGGGCAAAGGCGCAAAGCGCCGTGCCCACCATCTCGGGCACGATAGGCAATGGTGGGCACGCTTCGCTTTGCCCACCCTACGAGAGCAGGGAGGAACAATGAGCAGCGAGACCACGATCGACACCGGCACCAGTGAACTCCTCTGCACCATCCGCGACCGCGTCGCCGTCATCACGCTGAACCGGCCGGAGGCACGCAATTCGCTGTCGGACGCGCTGACCCCGGCGCTGCGCACCATGATCCGGACCTGCGCCGAGGATCCGAACGTCGGCGCGCTGCTGCTCACCGGCGCGGGCGAAGCGTTCTGCGCCGGCGGCAACGTCAAGGGCATGGGCGCGCATCGCGACCCCAAAAAGCTGGAGATGTCGCTGGACGACCGCATCGCCGATCTGCAGGAGCGGCAGCGGCTGCTGACCGGCGCGCTGGTGTCGGTACGCAAGCCGACCATCGCCGCACTCCCCGGCCCCGCGGTCGGCGCCGGGCTTGCCATCGCCATGGCCTGCGACATCCGCATCGCCGCACAATCAACCTTCGTCGCCACCGGCTATGCCCGCATCGCGCTCAGCGGCGACTACGGCATCGCCTGGCTGCTCACCCGCCTCGTTGGCACCGCGCGGGCGCGCGAATTGATGTTCACCGGCGACCGCGTCGACGCCGCGCGCTGCGAAGCCATCGGCCTCGTCAACCGCGTCGTGCCCGACGACAAGCTGCAGACTGAGGCGTTCGCGCTGGCAAAGTCACTCGCCGAAGGCCCGCGCCTGGCATTGCGCTACATGAAGGACAATCTCGACGAGGCCCTGCTGTTCGACTTCGAAACCGCCAGGGACCATGAAGCCGAGCGACTGGTGCGCCTGACCACGACGGCGGACCACAAGGAGGCGGTGCAGGCGTTTATCGAGAAGCGGAAGGCGGTGTTTGCGAGGAAGTAGCAAGATTCGGCAATCTCTGACCGTCACCCTGAGGTGGCCGCGCCTTCGCGGCCCTCGAAGGGCGACAGCCCGGCTGTCGCTGCGAGTCGCGTTTCACGAGCAGCGGGGCCGTGCATCCTTCGAGGCTCCCCATGGGACGCGTTGCGTCCCATGCCTCGCACCTCCAGCGACGACCGCTTCGCGGTCGCGCGGGGATGACGGGATGCGAGTGCAGAAAGAATCCCAGATTACGCTGTGCTCCATGCGCTGCGCGGGCCGAACCATTCGATCATTCCATATAGTAGGGACCCTATTTTTGGGAGTGCTGAATGGATTGGTCTGAGGTGGTCCGGAAGGCCGCCATCCTGGCGGAGAAGACGGGCTATGTTACGTTCGATCAACTCAACGAGTTGGTGCCGTCGACTGAGGCGGAACCGGAGGACATCGAGGCCATACTCACCGCTTTAAGCGAGCGGGGTATCTGGATCGAGGAAGAATAGGCCTTATCGTAGCCCAGATTGCGCTGCGCTCCATCGGGCTACGCAGCTCGCTACTTGGCTGGCGCCCGCGCAAAATCCACGAACGCCCTTAGTGCGGCCGGCAGTTGCCTCCGGCTGGGGTAGTACAGGAAGAAGCCGGGATAGGCAGGACACCAGTCGGCGAGCACGCGCACCAGCTTGCGTTTGGCCAGCAGCGCTTCGACCTGCTGCTCGAAGACGTAGGCAAGGCCGACACCATCCAACGCGGCATCGACCATCAAATCCTGGTCGTTCATGGTCAGTGGCCCCGTGACATCGATCGCGAGCTCGATGCCGCCGCGCTCGAACTCCCAGTGGTAGAGCGCGCCTGACGTGAAGCGATAGCGGATGCAGGGCAGGCCCTTCAGGTCGTGCGGCGTGGCTGGCTGCTTGTGCGATTTGAAGAAGGCTGGCGAGCTGACCACGGCAAAACGGTGCCGCGGGCCGATCGGCACGGCGATCATGTCGGCGGCAATGGTCTCACCGAAGCGCACGCCGGCGTCGAAGCCGGCCGCGACCATGTCGATCAGGGAATCGTTGATGACGATCTCGACGCTGACATCGGGAAATTCTTTCAGGAAGCGCGTCACGACCGGCAGCAGCACCAGCTGGGCGGACTGGCGCGCGGCGGTGAAGCGCAGCGTGCCGGCGGGCTTGCCGCGAAAATTGTTGAGATCCTCGAGCGCATCGTCGATGTCGCGGAAGGCCGGCGTGATGCGGGCGAACAGAAGCTCGCCCGCTTCGGTGAGCGCCACGCTGCGGGTGGTGCGGTTGACGAGCCTCAGGCCCAGCCGCTCCTCGATAGTGCGCAGGCCATGGGACAGCGCCGAGGGCGTGACGCCAAGCTCCGTGGCCGCCGCGCGAAAACTGCGGTGACGGGCGATGGCGAGGAAGGTCGCGAGGTCGGACGGGTCGATCCGCATTGATGAACTATTCTCAGTAGTTTGTGGAACATATAGCGGATTATCTCAGCTATGGCGAGAAGCTACACCTTGCCCATCGGCTTCGGCACATCGCCGGGCCCAAATGGAAAGGGCAACACCATGCGTGTCTGGTTCATCACAGGAGCGTCCCGCGGATTTGGTGCGTTGATCGCTGAAGCGGCATTGAAGGCGGGAGATGCCGTGGTCGCAACCGCACGCGAACCCTCGACCGTCACGGCCCGCCTCGGCGCGCACGAGCGGCTGCTGGCCACCCGGCTCGACGTCACCAGCGAAGCAGAAGCGCACGAAGCCGCCGGACAGGCCGTGAAGAAGTTCGGCCGCATCGACATCCTCGTCAACAATGCCGGCTACGGCCTTCTGGGCGCGATCGAGGAAGCCAGCGACGCGGAAACGCAAAAGCTGTTCGGCACGAACGTGTTCGGCCTGCTCAGTGTCACCCGCGCGGTGCTGCCCCATATGCGCCGCCAGCGTTCCGGCCACGTCATCAACATCTCGTCGGTCGGCGGCTACGCAGGTTTTCCCGGTTGGGGCGTCTATGGCGCGACCAAATTCGCGGTCGAGGGAATCAGCGAGGCGCTATCAGGCGAAGTCGCGCCGCTCGGCATCAAGGTGACCGTGGTCGAGCCGGGCTTCTTTCGTACCAACTTCCTCGACGAAAGCTCGCTGTCGCGCACGGCCGTGCAGATCGAGGATTACCGTGACAGCGTCGGCAAGACTCGCGCGCATGCTGCCGACGTCAACGGTGGACAGCGCGGAGACCCGCGCAAGCTGGCGCAGGCCTTCCTGAAGCTGGTCGATGCGAAAAACCCGCCGCTGCGGCTGCCGCTCGGCAGCGATACCGTGGACCGGATCGAGGCGAAGAACATCCTCGTCGCGCGCGAGCTGGCGGGCTGGCGGACGGTCGCGACCTCGACCGACTTCACCGATGACGATGCCAAATGAGGGCAAAAAAATGC
Organism: Bradyrhizobium liaoningense; assembly: GCF_018130825.1. Taxonomy (GTDB): domain Bacteria; phylum Pseudomonadota; class Alphaproteobacteria; order Rhizobiales; family Xanthobacteraceae; genus Bradyrhizobium; species Bradyrhizobium liaoningense_B. The sequence goes on from NZ_JAFCJS010000004.1 coordinate 566,865, forward strand.
CCGGCGCTGGATGACCAGGCCGGGCTTGCAGTGGTGTAAGGCCGAGGCTGAGGGGCTGTCGGCCTGACGGGAAAGGGCGGCGAGACGCCAGCTCGCGCAGGGAATGTCTTTCGGTGCGACGCTGATCTCCTTGTCGAAGCGCACCAGCTTCCAGTCATCGGGATGGTTGACGAAGGCGAAGCCGGACTTGCGCGCCAGCGAGATCATGGCCTCGTTGGAGCGCAGCGTGTCGCCGAACATGCGCTCGGCTCCAAGCGCAGCCGCGCGGCATTCGAGATTCCTCATCAGCGCAGTGGCGATGCCGTGGCCGTGCCAGCGGTCACCGACCGAGAGGCCGAACTCGAGCGTCGCGGTTTCCGCATGCAACGCATAGCGCGCCTCGGCGACGATGGTCTCGAAGCCGTCGACCATCATGGTCGCGACGACAGTGAAACGCTCGCGTGCGCCGACCTCGAGGAAGTCGTGCAGCAGGCCCTTCGGCAATTCGCTGATAGCGCCGAAGAAACGGTTGTAGCGGGAGCGGGTCGAGAGCGAGCGGAAATAGTGCTGCAGTTCGTCGGTGTCGCGCGGCTCGACGAAGCGAACGTTGAGCGTCGTGCCGTCGCGGGTGCGCAGCGTATCCGAATATTGCTTCAGGTCTTCGAGGCGGAGGATGCTCATGACACGAGCCTTTAAGAAATTTGCCCTTCACAAAAAGGGACCGCCGGCGCCCCTGTGAGCAGGCGGCGCCGGCCTGGCGGCCAATCAGGCCCGCCAGAAGGGTTTGTCGGCCTCGTAGGCGATATCGGACCAGGACAGCCCGACGTCATGGAGATCGCGGGCGGTCCAGTGGGTCAGCTCGCGCCGGGTCCGGTAGCGCTCGTGCCAGACGTGCAGGGTCTCACCGATCTGGTAGAGCAGGCCGTGCGCATGATGATTTGTCATCGAATTGTCGGTCAAAGTAGACATTTTCAGCTCCTGGAGCTAAGTTGACCGCTAATATCTGCTTCCAAGTGCGCCGCGACAAACGACAATTTGTACCCTTTCGCATGAAATAACGTCATGCATCCTGCTGCCAGATGACTGCCAGATTGCCCTCCCTGAATGGTCTGCGGGCGTTCGAGGCCGCCGCGCGCCATCTCAGCTTCACGCTGGCCGCCAGCGAGCTGAACGTGACCCAGACCGCGATCAGCCATCAGATCCGCAGGCTCGAGGAGGAGCTCGGCATCCGCCTGTTCATCCGGCAGAATCGCGCGCTGGCGTTGACTCCGGAGGCGCGGGACTATCTCCCGGGCGTGCGCGCCGCCTTCAACGACCTGCGCCTTGCCACCGATCGCCTGCTGCGCAAGGACGATGACAAGGTGCTGACGGTGTCGACGATCGCCTCGCTTGCCGCAAAGTGGCTGCTGCCGCGACTGACCGATTTCCAGGAGAGCCATCCCGGCATCGACGTCCGCATCACCACCTCGACCAGCCTGGTCGATTTCCAGCGCGACAATGTCGATGTCGCGATCCGCTACGGGCGCGGCCAATGGCCGGGCCTGCGCGCCGACTGGCTGATGGCGGACGAGTTGTTCCCGGTGTGCAGCCCCTCGCTGCTGCGCGGTGACAAGCCGCTACGTCGTCCGGAGGATCTGAAGGACCACGTGCTGCTGCACACCAACGTCAGTGACGACTGGCGGCTGTGGCTGACGGCGGCGGGCCTTTCGGCCGGCATCTCCCGGCAGCCCGGCATCACCTTCGACATGACCTTGATGACTGTGCAGGCGGCGATCGACGGCATGGGCGTGGCGATGGGACGGACCTCCTACGTCCAGGACGACATCGCCAAGGGACGGCTGGTGGTCCCGTTCAAGATCGCGCTGCCGGCGGATGCAGGGTTTTACCTGGTCTCTCCCGACGGCCGTCGGGAGGCGCCGAAGCTCACCGCGTTCCGCCAATGGATCCTCGCTGCAACGCAAAATAAAGCCTGAAAAATCATCAGCTTCCTCCGGAAAACCGGTTGACTCCCTCGTCCCCGCGCGGGAAGGGGATGACAGATTGTCGCAGCTTCAATCTGTCGCCTTGCCGTGAAATGAGTTCCGGTCCGGCCACGTCTTTCCAAGGGGAGCAACGCCATGGCTGGACCAGCCACTTCAACCAATCCGCCCGTGATCAAATCGCGCATCGGCGCGATCCTGCGCGCAACCAGCGGCAATTTCCTCGAGCAGTTCGATTTCTTCCTGTTCGGCTTCTACGCCGCCGCGATCGGCAAGGCGTTCTTCCCCTCGACCAACGAGACGGCCTCGCTGCTCAACACCTTCGGCGTGTTCTGGCTCGGCGCCTTGATGCGCCCTGTCGGCGCGATTGTGCTCGGGGCCTATATCGACCGCATCGGCCGCCGCCAGGGCCTGATCGTCACGCTCGGCATCATGGCCATCGGCACCGTCGTCATCGCATTCTGCCCGAGCTACGCGACCATCGGCATCGCGGCGCCGGTCATCGTGCTGATCGGCCGCCTGCTGCAGGGCTTCTCCGCCGGCGTCGAGCTCGGCGGCGTGTCGGTGTATCTCGCTGAGATCGCAACGCCCGGCAATCGCGGCTTCTACACCTCGTTCCAGTCATCGAGCCAGCAGGTCGCGATCTTCGTCGCCTCGATCCTCGGCTATCTCCTGTCCGAGGTGATGCCGGCCGACACGGTGGCCGCGTGGGGCTGGCGGATTCCGTTCTTCGTCGGCTGCCTGATCATTCCCTTGATCTTCTTCCTGCGGCGCACGCTGGAAGAGACGCCGGCGTTCCTCGCGATGAAGAAGCACCCGACCGCGAGCGAAGTGTTCGCCTCCGCGCTCGCCAACTGGCGCATCGTCATCCTCGGCATGATGATCGCGATCCTGACCACGACGACGTTCTACTTCGTCACCGTCTACACGCCGACCTTCGGCAAGACGGTGCTGAAGCTGTCGACGCAGGATGCGCTGCTCGTGACGCTGCTGGTGGCGGTCACCAACTTCATCTGGAATCCTGTCGGCGGCGCGCTGTCCGACCGGATCGGGCGCAAGCCCGTGCTGATCGGGATCGCGGGTCTTTCGCTTGTCACCGCCTATCCGGCGCTGTCATGGCTGGTGGCCGCGCCGACCTTCGGCAAGCTGCTCGCGGTCGAGATGATGTTCTCGTTCTATTTCGGCATGTACAGCGGCACCATGCTCGGCGCCCTCGTCGAGATCGTGCCTGCGCATGTGCGCACCACCTGCTTCTCGCTCGCCTTCGCGCTCGCCGCCGCGCTGTTCGGCACGTTCACGCCGTTCGCCTCGACCTGGCTGATCGACTACACCGGCAACAAGGCCGCGCCGGGCGCCTGGCTGATGTTTGCCGCACTGCTCGGCATCATCGCGGCGTCGATCGTCTATCGCGACGGCGGCAAGGCGGTGCCGACGTATGATGCGGCGGCGGAACCGGTTGCGGGGCATTGAGGGTCACGTCAATCATCGCTGCCTCTTAACCCTCCCCTTGAGGGGGAGGGTCGCTTCGCATGCAGCGAAGCGAAATGCGAAGCGGGGTGGGGTGACGGTCTCTCCGCATCGAGCGCTGCCCGTGGGGAGAGATCACCCCACCCCGCTCGCGCTTCGCGCGATCGACCCTCCCCCTCCAGGGGAGGGTAAGCCTACAGCTCCACCACCACGTAATCGCTCTCGACCGTCACGGGAATCGTCTCCGCGACATACGGGCCCTTCACCACGCTCGCGCCCGGCTCGACATGGGCCGGATAGGCCTTCACGCGGAAGCGGCGGGGGTCGCAGTAGGACTGGCCGGTGCGGATGTCGAACTCCCAGCCGTGCCAGGGGCAGCGGATGATCTCGCCTAACTTGGTGTATTCGATCTCGCCGGGATTCTTCGACTGTGCCAGGCCGATCAGCGGCCCCTCGCACAGCGCCGCGCCCTGATGCGGGCAGCGGTTCATCAGGCCGAAATACTCGCCCTTGATGTTGAAGATCGCGATCGGCCGTCCGTCGATCTCCAGGAATTTTCGCGTGCCCGGCGGAAGCTCATCCACTGGCGCAATGACGTGTCTTGCCATCAGGAAATGCCGTACAGCTTCTTCGCATTGCTTAGATAGAACGCCTCGCGGTTGGCTTCGCTGACACCCGCCGGCAGCACGCGCGACGGCTCGTCATAGTCCCAATGCGGGTAGTCGGTCGCGAACAGCAAGCGGTCCCAGCCGATCCATTTGATCACGTCGAACAGATCCTCGCGCCTTTCAGGATCCTCCATCGGCTGCGTCGTCCACCACACCTGCTCGCGGATATATTCCGACGGCGGCCGCTTCACGTGCGGCACCTCGCTTCGGAGCCGCTGCCAGGCCTTGTCCAGCCGCCACGCCAGCGAGGGCGCCCAGCCGAAGCCGGCCTCGATCATCACCATCTTCAGTTTCGGGAAGCGCTCGAACACGCCCTCCAGCACGAGGCTCGCCAGCGCCGATTGCTGGCATTGCGAATGCCCCACCATCTCCTCGATGTAGTAACTCGGCCAGCCCGACGGCGTGATCGGGTTGCCGCCGAAGCCGAAGGCGTGGACGCCGACGGGAAGGCCGGCCTCTTCCGCGGCCTGATAGATCGGCCAGTAGCGGCGCTGGCCGAGCGGCTCGACGTTACGACTGAGCAAGAGCACCTGCACGAAATTCTTGTCGCCGGCGCGCTCGCGGATCTCTGCGGCGGCCGACAGGCCGTCCTCATTGCCGACGACGATCGAGGCCTTCAGCCGCTTGTCCTTGCTGGTCCATTTGTCGATCTGCCAATCGTTGATCGCCGAGCAGAGCGCGGCCGAGAGCTCGTGATTGCGGATGCCCTGCCCGGTGTTGAGCGGATTGAGCACGCCAAGCTGCACATTGTTGGGATCGAGCAATTGCTTCTGCATGAAGGCGAGCGAGGAGCCCTGCGGGCCGCCCTCCGGCGGATAGGCATCGCGGCGCGAGGCGTTGGGTTGCGCCTTCGGATAGGGCGGGCCTTCCATCATGCCCTGATAGGCATGGACGCCGTAGATCTCGAGATGATGCTGCCAGCGCTTGGCAAGGTAGGGATAGAGCTCGGTGCGGGTGGCGCGTGCCGGATGGATGTCGCAGTCCGCGATCGCGGTTTTGACGGTCAGTGGGGAAGCGGCTTCTTGGTTCTCGCGGAACTGGATATTCATCGCCTTGCCTCCTTTGGCAGCGGGCTCACGTCAGGCGGGGATAGGTTGCATGCGGATTGTCGATCATGATCTTGCGCACGAGATCGGGGGACAGACCTTTGGGCAGCGCGTCCTGGTCGTCGAACTGCCAGTGCGGATAGTCGGTAGAGAATAAGACCAATTCGTCCGACTGCATATGCTCAAACAGGCGAATTAATGTCTCGGGTTCCGGCGGTGCATCAAATGGCTGTAACGAGAAGCGGATGTTGCTGCGCACAAGTTCCAGCGGCGCGCGATCGACCCACGGCGTCTCCATCCGCACGCCGCGCCAGAACTTGTGCAGTCGCCAGAGATAGGGCGCGATCCAGGAGACGCCTGACTCCAGCATCACCATTTTCAGCCGCGGATACTTTGCGAACACGCCTTCGACGATCAGGCCGGTGAGCTGGGTCTGGAACGCCTGGGCCTGACCGACATAATCCTCGATGTGATAGGAGCCCCATCCCACCGCAGTCGGCGGATTATGATAGGCGGAACCTGCGTGGACGCCGATCGGCAGGCCGAGCCGTTCCGCGGCTTCATAGATCGGCCACAGTGCGCGCTTGCCGAGCGGCGTGTCACCCATGACAAGCATCAAGACCTGCACGAAGCGACGATCTGGCGCGCAGCGCTCGATCTCGGCGACGGCCTTCTCGATGCTTTGCGTGGGGATCACGATCGAGCCGCGCAGTCGCTTGTCGCGATCGAGCCATTCCTTCACCAGCCAGTCGTTCAGCGCGCGGCAGAAGGCGGCCTGCATGTCCTCGGAAAACACCATCTGCACGCCATAGAGCGGATTGCAGATGGCGTATTCAAGCTGGAATGGATCGAGCACATGGCGCTGCATGTCCGCAAGGCTCTCGCCCGGCTTGCCGCTTTCAGGACGCCAGTCGGGTCGCGCCGTGATCGGCGAGTTCTGCGGATAGGATTGCGAGACGAGGTCGACCATGCCGCGCGTCGTCACCTGATCGCGCCAATAATCGTTCAGGTACGGCAGCAGGCTGGTCAGATGCGGCACGGCCGGATGCACGTCGCAATCGACGCCGCCGGCGATCAGGGACGCCATGACGTCTCCCTTCTCACGTTTCCTCGCATGTCTCTTCTTCTACCCACCATTCAAGCAGGCCTGCCCGTCGCCCGCAACTCGGCCAAGCCTGCTGTCATATGCTAGGAAGGCTGAGCTCGGTTGCGAAGGGATAAGGGGTACAGGATGAAAGAGCTCGTCGGCATTGCGGAACAGGTCGCGGCGAAACTGATCGCGCGCAAACAGACCATTGCGGTTGCGGAATCATCGGCAGGCGGTCTGATCGCCGCCAGCCTGCTCGCGGTGCCCGGCGCCTCCGCCTATTTCCTCGGCGGCGCCGTGGTCTACACCCGCGATGCCAGGCGCGTGCTGATGGATATTTCGGATGAAGGAATGAAGGGCTTTCGATCCTCATCGGAGCCCTATGCGAAACTCTTGGCCGAACAGATGCGCAGCCGCTTTGGCTGCGACTGGGGCCTGTCCGAGACCGGCGCCGCCGGTCCCACCGGCAACCGCTACGGTGATGCCGCCGGCCATAGCTGCATGGCCGTCGCAGGCCCCGCGGCAGAGGTGATGACGCTGGAGACGGATAGCAATGACCGGTTCGCGAACATGCAGGTGTTTGCTGCGACGGCGCTGAGGTTGTTGTTACGGAATTTGGAGAGATGAATGCCCACACATGGGGATGCTGCGCGATAAGCCGTCGGCCTGAGGCCGCCCTTGGCCCGCCGCGTCGCCGTGCCCGGCTAAGGGCAGGACAAGCCGTTGCCGGGCTCGCGGCATAGCTTCGCGCGAACCTCGACAATATCGATCTTGCAGTCCCTGGCTCTCCACACGCGCGAGACGTAAGCCGCGTCGGCACGATCTGCTGCAAGAAGATTGAGCTGCTTCTTGATGGCCGCACTGCACATCAGACCAGGGTTGCCATCGAGATATCTCGCCTGGGCTCCAAGCTCTTGTCGGGTGAGCTCCGCGAATGGCCCCAGACGCAATTGCGATTCGATCGCTGCAATCTCCGCGTCGCTGGCCTGCGGCCGGACAACGCCATTCGTCTTGCGCTCGAAGCCGTTTGCGATCGCCGCCCCAGTTGCCGACCCAAGATCTGCAAACTCTAGCGCTGCGTCCGGAAACTCGCCACGTTGGAAACCAGCCAAAAGGTAGGATTTGCATGCCAATGGGTCGCTCGCGAGCTTCAAAAGGACCGCGAGCACCGCACGATCCAGGGCATTGATGTGCTCGTCGTCGGCATAGGCTTCCATCTCGGAAGCCAGGATCATGTTGAGCGTACCATTGGCCGCGGGCCATCCGCCTCTGTTGAACACCTCTTCGGTCTCCCGGAGGAAGACGTCCCTGAGACTTCGATCGCTGCGGGCAATCGAAGCGGCCAAAGGAAACCGCGCGATGTTCTGATCGAAATCGCGCGCAAACGCGCTCGGCCCGGCGAGGTACGCATACACCAGGTTTCCGGCCAGCAGGGCGACGGCCAGGAGCAACAGGATGGATCTTTTGGTCACGCGAGAAACATGGCTGAGCTACCGTGGCGCCATCATCTCACGCCGAGCCGCCCTCATCCAATGCAACTACAGGATGCTCTTAATGAATCCTTTCGCGGCCATGACAGGTTGGGCAGGTCCTCGCTACCGCCCCAAATGCCGCATGAAGATCCGCACCACATAGCCCTGCACCCTCGGCGCCTCGTCGTAGAGGTCCGACGCGATGCGCTCGATGGTCTCGCGCAGGGACAGGAACTGCGCCTGTCGCGCGCTGCTTTCGGTGCCCTGCATGCCCGCGAGTTCGTCCATCGCGGCGTCGGAGATCTGGCACTGCACGACCTCGCCATCGTCCAGCATGGTGAAGCGAAAGGCCAGCCGTTCCAGATCATGGCCAATGATCTTGTCGCGCAAAAGTGGCATCAAGTCGTCCCGGTCGAGCCCCGCGCCGGACAATGCTGAAAATCTGACGCGTTGTCACCACCCGCACTGAAGCGCGATGAGATTTGGATGAATCGTCATCGCGCTTTAGGTTGTTGTTTACGCATGATCTTTCCGGAAAGCCGCTTCGCACTTTTCCGGATCATGCTTTAGGGGACATGGCGGTCATACGACGCGCGTCAACAGCACTCGCGTCAGCCCCGCCGCGCTCCGACCTCAATAGACGAGCGCTGTTCCAGCCGGCTTGTCCAGTGCCGCGGCCAGCGATCGATATTCCTCGCAGTCGGTCCCGCAGATGGATGCGATCCGACCGAGATGATAGAGCGCTTGCTCGCGGTTGCCCCGCTCGAGCTGCCACAGTCCATAATATTGCCACGTCAGCACGTGGTTCGGATCTGCCTGCAAGGCGCGCTCGTACCAGACCTGCGACTGTTCGTAGTCGCCGAGCTTGCGGTACGCATAGCCGATGAGATTGGCGACGTTCGGATGGTCGTCCTGGCCGAGCGACTTCAACTGCGCGATCGCGGCTGCATAGTCGTTGCGCTCGTAGATGGTGTCATAGGCGACGCGGTAGCCGGCGGCGAAAGCGGGATCGCCGATGCTGGACTGGTTGCCTTGCTTCTTGCCCTTCTGGGTTGCCTTTGTGCCCGGCCGCTTCGGATAGGTTGGCTGCGGCTTCTGATCCGAATAGGCGCCGCCATAAGGATCGGTAGAACCGGAACCGCCACCGCCTCCTCCACCACCGCCCGCCGCGAACGCCGGCGAGCTCAACTGGGCTGCCGCAAATGCACCCAGCGCGACGAGCCTGATCATCCCTGTGAACATCTTCGTCTCCTGTCCTGCTTCAAGCGGCCCCGGACGAATCGATAACCCTGCCTCGGCAGCGATATTCCAGGACGCTGCGCTCACAGAAACGTCAGCGTTCGTACGACAGTTCTGTTGTCCCTTACTGGAATGCCACTTCGGCAAAGCTTCTCAGCTTTCGCGAATGCAGGCGTTCGGATTCCTGCTGCTTGATCCGCTCCAGCGCTTTCAGGCCGATCTCGAGATGCTGGCCGACGCGGCGGCGGTAGAACTCGCTCGCCATGCCGGCAAGCTTGATCTCGCCATGCAGCGGCTTGTCGGAAACGCACAGCAACGTGCCGTAGGGAACGCGGAAGCGGTAACCGTTGGCGGCGATCGCTGCCGATTCCATGTCGAGCGCCACGGCGCGCGACTGCGACATGCGGCGGATCACCTCGGGCCCCGAAATCTCCCAGTTGCGGTTGTCGACGCTCGCGACGGTCCCCGTGCGCATCAGGCGCTTGAGCTCGAAACCTTCGAGGCCGGTGACGTCCTCGACCGCCTCCTCGAGCGCGACCTGCATCTCGGCCAGCGCCGGGATAGGGACCCAGAGCGGCAGCTCGCGGTCGAGCACGTGGTCCTCGCGCACATAGCCGTGCGCGAGCACGTAGTCGCCGAGCCGCTGCGTATTGCGCAGGCCCGCGCAATGACCAAGCATCAGCCAGGCGTGCGGCCGCAGCACCGCGACGTGGTCGGTGACATTGCGCGCATTCGACGGGCCGGTGCCGATATTGATGAGGCTGATGCCGCGGTAATCGGGTTCGACCAGGTGGTAGGCCGGCATCTGCGGCGTGCGCACGGGTGCGACGCCGGTCGTCGCGCCACCTGCGTGCGTGATGACGTTGCCGGGCGCGACAAAGGCTTCGAGGCCGGCTTCGCCAGCCTGGAGCCGCTGCTGGCAGAGCTGCGCGAAGGCGTCGATATAGAACTGGTAGTTGGTGAAGATCACGAAGTTCTGGAAATGCTCGGGATCGGTGCCGGTGTAGTGGTAGAGCCGGCGCAGCGAGTAGTCGACGCGGGCGGCGCGAAACAAGGAGAGCGGCTCGGGCGCGCCCGGCTGCAGCTCGAAGGTGCCGTCGGCGATGGCATCGTCCATGGTGGCGAGGTCAGGCACATCGAACGCATCGCGCAGCGAGCGCGTGACGGGCGAGTTCTCGCTGGTGGTGATGGCGGCCTCGATGTTGATGTCGCGGCGATAGGCGAAGTGGATCGGGATCGGCTCGGCAGACTCGCCGATTTCCACGGGCACGCCATGGTTCTGGATCAACAGACCGATCTGCTCGGTGAGATAGGCGCGGAACAGATCCGGCCGCGTGACGCTGGTCTCATGCACACCGGGTCCGGCGACGAAGCCGTAGGACAGCCGGGAATCCAGCCGCGCATGCGTCGCGGTGGTGAGGCGGACGAAGGGATAGTAGGCCCGCACCCGCGTGGTGACGGCTTCGCCGCCGACATAGGCTTCGAACCGGTCGCGCAGGAACTTTGTGTTGCGCTCGTAGATCTCTTCGAGCCGGGCGACGGCAAGAGACGCATCGGAGAAGGATTTGGTGGCGATGGACGGAGGGGACTGCATGTTCGACCGCCGGGTTATTTGCGATTGAGTCGAACTATAGCAAAGAAGAAGGTGTCGTAGGGCGGGTTAGCGCAGCGTAACCCACCACTTCCGCTGCTGCGGATAGAGAAGCGGTGGGTTACGGCTTCGCCTAACCCACCCTACGAGATCGAATGCTGTAGGGTGGGCAAAGCGAAGCGTGCCCACCCTATGCCAATTGTGCGAAAGATGGTGGGCACGGCGCTTTGCGCCTTTGCCCACCCTACGAGATCGCGAATGGGGCTCGCGGATGCGCGCCAAGCGCGCTCCGGGATGACGCGCTTTCGCGCTCACTTCTCGCGGAAGGCCCGCATCAGCTGGTCGTGCAGCGGCTTCATCAGGTAGGACAGCATGGTGCGGTCGCCGGTCTGGACGAAGGCTTCCACGGGCATGCCGGGGATGATCTTGACGTCACCGAGGCGGGCAATCTCCTCCGGCGGCATCGAGACGCGGATGGTGTAGTAGCTCTGGCCGGTGCGCTGCTCGGTGGTGACGTCGGGCGAGACGCGGCTGACGACGCCATTGAGCTCCGGCGTGGTGCGCTGGTTGAAGGCGGACAGGCGCAGCAGCGTCTTCTGTCCGATCTGGAGCTTGTCGATGTCGACCGGATTGACCTTCGCCTCGACCTGGAGATCGTCGGCCTGCGGCACGATCAGCATCAATGTGTCGCCGGCGGTGACGACGCCGCCCACGGTGTGCACCGTCGATTGCAGCACCATGCCGTCCTGCGGCGCGCGGATGTCGACGCGGCGAAGCTGGTCCTCGGCGGCGACCTTGCGCTCGATCAGCTCGCCGATCTTGTCATTGGTCTCGCGCAGATCCTTGGAGACCTCGCTGACCATGTCCTTGTCGACCTGGATGATCTGGAGCTCGGTCTCGGTGATCTTGCCCTTGGCCTGTGCGCGCGAGGCGATGTACTGCGCACGCTCGCCGTTGAGGCGGGCACTGTCGCGCTCGAGCTGGGTCAGTCGCGAGATCTGAACCAGACGCTTGTCGTAGAGATCGCGGACGCCGGTCAGCTCGTTCTGGACCAGCGCGATCTCCTTGTCCTTGGCGGTCTCTTGCGCGGACAGGCCCTCGATTTCCTCGTTGAGCTGCAGGACGCGCTCGCGGAGCTGCGCCTTCTGGCCGGCGCGGCCGTTGACGCGGACCTCGAACAGCTTGGTCTCGGCGGAGAGCAGCGCCTTGACGTCGGGATCGCTGCTGCGATCGAGCAGGGATTGCGGAAACTCGATCTTGTCGAGACCGCGCTGCTCGGCCTGCAGCCGCGCCGTGCGCGCCTGCGCGGCATCGAGATTCTTGACGACGATGGAGAGGTTTGCCCTGGTCACGGTGTCGTCGAGCCGCACCACGATGTCGCCGGCCTTGACCAGATCGCCGTCGCGGGCGCGCAGCTCGCCGACCACACCGCCGGTCGGATGCTGCACCTTCTTGACGTTGGATTCGACCACGACCTGGCCCGGCGCGATCAACGCGCCCGAGATCAGCACCGTCGATGCCCAGCCGCCGAGGCCGACGACGAGAACCAGCACGATGCCGAGACCGAGCATCAGGTGAAACTTGATGGAATCACGCACGGTCTTCTTGGCGGCGGGCTTCGCGCCGCCGATCGCCATCGTGCTCATGACTTTGTGCTCATGACTTGGCCACTCCGCCTTCACTGACGACCTTGATCGGGGCCGGCGGCGTCACCCGCGGCTGGAGCACCTGGGCGAGCACCTGCTCCTTCGGGCCGAAGGCCTGCATGCGACCATCGCGCAGCACCAGGATCTGGTCGACCGCCTCGACGCCGATGGGGCGATGCGCCACCACGATGACGATGGCACCGCGCTCGCGCGCCGAGCGGATCGCGCGGGTCAGCGCCTCGTCGCCTTCGGTATCGAGGTTGGAATTGGGCTCGTCGAGCACGATCAGGAACGGACTGCCGTAGAGCGCGCGCGCCAGCGCCACGCGCTGCGCCTGGCCTGCGGACAGCGCGGTGCCCTGCTCGCCGACCTGCGTGTTGTAGCCTTCGCGCATCTTGATGATCATCTCGTGCACGCCGGCCTCCTTGGCGGCGGCGATGATGCCGTCAGACGTCGCTTCGGGATCGAACCGGCTGATGTTCTGCGCGATGGTGCCGCCGAACAGTTCGACGTCCTGCGGCAGATAGCCGATATGGCGGCCGAGCACGTCGCTTGACCATTGATCGAGCGCCGCGCCGTCGAGCCGCACCTTGCCGCGCACCGGCTGCCAGACGCCGACGAGCGCGCGGATCAGCGAGGATTTGCCGGAACCGCTCGGCCCGATCACGCCGAGACCATTGCCGGCGGCGAGCGCGAAGCTGACGTCCTGCACGATGAGACGCTGGTCGCCCGGCGGCACCATGGCGACACCCTCGACCGAGAGGCGGCTGGTCGGCGCCTGCAGCTGGGTCGGCATGGTCTGCGCCGGCATCTGTTCCAGAAGGCGCGTGAGGCGCTGCCAGCTCTGACGGGCCGCGACGAAGGATTTCCAATGCGCGATGGCGAGATCGACCGGCGCCAGCGCACGGGCCGAGAGGATCGAGCCGGCGATGATAATGCCCGCGGTCGCCTCCTGGTGGATGACGAGATAGGCGCCGACGGCGAGCACCGCCGATTGCAGCATCATGCGCAGCACCTTTGCGACCGCCCCCAGGCCGCCGGCGACGTCGCTCGCACGCTGATTGCCGGCGAGATATTTTTCGTTGGCCTCGCTCCAGCGCTGGTTCATCCGGCCCGTCATGCCCATCGCCACCATCACCTCGGCGTTGCGGCGGCTGGACTGGGCGAGATCGTTGCGCTGCGCGGCAAGGCCCATCGCCTCCTTCGCCGGCTGGCGGGACATGAATTCGGTGACCAGCGTCAGGCCCACCAGGATGATGGCGCCGACCAGGGCGGTCACCCCGATCAGGACGTGGAAGGCGAAGCAGATGGCGAGGTAGAGCGGCAGCCAGGGCAGGTCGAAGAACGCGCTCGGGCCCATGCCGCCGAGGAAGGAGCGGACATTGTCGAGGTCGCGCAGCGGCTGCAGGCCCTCGTTGCGGCTCCCGACCAAGAGCGGCAGGCGCACGATGGTGTCGAACACGCGCTTGTTGAGGGCATCATCGAGCGCGGTTCCGATCCGCCCCAGGATCCGGTTGCGGATCATGTCGAGCACGCCCTGCGCCATGTAGAGGAAGCTGGCGAGGATGATGAGGCCGACCAGGGTTGGAACACTGCGGCTCGGCAGCACCCGGTCGTAGACCTCCAGCATGAAGATCGACCCGGTCAGATAGAGCAGGTTGATCACGCAGCTCATCAGGCCGACGCCGACAAACGCCGTGCGACAGGCGCGCAGCGCGTCAGCGAGCTCTGAACGGCGAACGCCGGGTACGGCTGCCATCAGTCTGATCTCTTTCGGGTATGGGGCAAGGCCCCTGATTTCAAAGGCAATTTCAGGAGTAATTGACCCGGATTAACATCGCGTTCTCGCCCCTTCGTCAACGCGGTTGATTCAATCCGAACCCCTGGTTGCCACATCTCTACCCTTGATGGCCCCGCGCGCAAGCCCGGAATCTCACAGGCTTGCGGCTTTTTCTTGCGGACCTGACGCCTTTCCCAAGACGGGGAGGCGCCAGGTTGGATTGCGGCGCTAGAGCCGCCCGCCGCCGCGCACCAGGCGGACCACCAGCAGCAGGATGATGGCGCCGATCGCGGAATAGATGATCTCCGAGACCAGCCCGACGCCAAGATGGATGCCGAGCTTCGGGAACAGGAAGCTGGCGACGAACGCGCCGGCGATGCCGATCACGATGTCGCCGATGATGCCGAACCCGGCGCCGCGGACCACCTTGCCCGCAAGCCAGCCGGCGACCAGGCCGACGAACAGGATGACGATGATGCTTTGGCCAGAAATGTACATAAGTTGAAGTCCCTCTCCGTGAACGGGCGCATGGAACCGGAACCGGGATGAATGAGGTCTGAATGGGTTCCGCAGGCTCGCGCCGAAAGGCGGCGCCAACAAAAAAGGCGAAAACAACCCCATGCACAGTAGAGCGCGCTTGGCCGGAATGCGGGCGGCGAACTGTGACAAGTCGGTGTTGTCGTAGGGGAATTTTGGAGAAGCGCGCACACTGCTCTTCACCTCTCCCCACTTGTTGTGGGGAGAGGTCGGATCGCCCCCGGCGATGCGAAGCATCGTCCGGCGCGATCCGGGTGAGGGGGTACAGGTCTCTCGACAGTCTCTCGTGGGGAGAGAGGCCCCTCACCCCAGCCCTCTCCCCGTGAGAACGGGGCGAGGGAGCGCACCGCCTACGTCGCCACCACCGGCTCCGCCAGCACGCACCTGGCCGCCCTTCCCGGCCCAACCTCCACATTGTCGGGCAGTTGCTCCAGGCAGCGCGGCTGCGCCACGGGGCAGCGGGGGGCGAAGGAGCAATTGTGGGGTTTCTCGGCCAGCGAAGGCGGGGTGCCGGGGATGGTCTCGAGCCGCTGCCCCCGCTTCGCACCATGAATGGTCGAGGCAAGCAGGCCCTTGGCATAGGGATGCACGGGGCTGCGGACGATGTCGCGCAGACTGCCCTGCTCCACGATCTGGCCGGCATACATCACCGCGACACGGTCGCAGATCTCGATGGCGACGCCGATATCGTGGGTGACGAAGATGACGGACATGCCGAACTCGCGCTGCAGCTCGCGCAGCAGCAGCAGGATCTGGATCTGCACGGTGGCATCGAGCGCCGTGGTCGGCTCGTCAGCCAGCAAGATCTTGGGACGGCAGGCGAGCGCGAGTGCGATCATCGCACGCTGGCGCATGCCGCCGGACATCTCGTGCGGATAGGCGTCGAGCCGGCGTTTTGCCGAGGGAATGCGCACGACCTCGAGCATCTCCAGCGCTCTCGCGCGACCCTCCGCATAAGACTTGCCTTCGTGGCGCACGACGCTTTCGGCGATTTGCGCACCGATGGTGTAGACGGGGTCAAGCGCGAGCGCGGGCTCCTGGAAGATCATCGAGACAGTCTGGCCGCGGAACGACGACAGCTGCTCGTCGTTCATGGCGAGCACGTCCTGTCCCATCACGTTGACCGTGCCCGAAATCTGCGTGCGCTTCTTCGGCAACAGCCGCATTAGGGCACGCAGGGTCACGCTCTTGCCCGAACCGGATTCGCCGAGCAGGCCGAGCACCTCACTGTTGCCGAGCGAGAGATTGAGGTCGTTCACGGCATAGACCGTGCGCTCGCCGGTGAAGCGGATGTTGAGGCCTGAGATCTCGACGAGTTTTGTCATGACGGCAGTTTGGGGATCCGGTCGTGGTAGTCGGTGGCGCGCTGGAAGGCGGCGCCGATGGTGAGCAGGGTCGCTTCATCGAAGGAGCGGCCGATCAGCTGCATGCCGACAGGCAGACCGCTCTTGGTGAAGCCCGAGGGAATGGTCAGCGACGGCAGGCCCAAAAAGTTCACCGGGCGGGTGAACAGCGTCAACCGCTGCAACAGCGCCGGCGCGTTCGGGCCGCCACCGACATCGCTCTCCTCGATCGACGGCGCCGGCACCGGGGACGCCGGTGCGATCACCGCATCGACGCCCGCAGTCGCCGCATTGTGCGCAGCTAGCGCCGGGCCACGCCAGCGCATCGCTTCGAGATAGGTGACGGCGGGAACGGCCAGGCCGTTCTGGAGGCGCATCAATGTCTGCGCGCCGTAATCCTGCGAACGCTCGATCAGCCAGCGCTTGTGGAAGGCGGCGGCTTCAGCGGCCAGCACGAGCTGGCTCGCCGCCTGCAATTGCCGCTGGTCCGGCAGCTCGACCTTGACGATGTCGGCGCCCTCGCGCTTGAGCACCGCAATGGTCTCGTCGAGCACGCGCGCGACCTCGCTGTCGAGATCGTCGACATAGTAGGTCGCGGGCACACCGATCTTGAGGCCGTTCAGGGAGCCCTTGGTCGCGGCGACGTAGTCCGAGAGAGGCTCGCGGCTCGCGGTCGGATCCTCCGGATCCGGGCCGGCCGTCAATGCCAGCAGCAGCGCGCAATCCTCCGCGGTACGCGCGAGCGGGCCGACCGTGTCGAGCGATTGCGAAAGCGGCATCGCGCCGGCGCGGCTGACGCGGCTCCAGGTGGTCTTGAGCCCCGTGACACCACAGAAATGCGAGGGCATGCGGATCGAGCCGCCGGTGTCGGAGCCGAGCGCGGCATAGGTCAGGCGCGCTGCGACCGCCGAGCCGGAGCCCGAGGACGAGCCGCCGGTGATGTGCGCCACGTTCCAGGGATTGCGCACCGGACCATAATGGCTGTTGTGCCCGGTCGCACCATAGGCGAACTCGGCAAGATGCAGCGTGCCGAGGCGGATTTGGCCGGCGTCCTTCAGCCGTTGCAGAGCCGTGGACGTCGTGGTCGCGACGAAGTCGCGGCGAATCAGCGAGCCGCAGGTCGCGACGTGGCCGGCGTCGTAATACATGTCCTTGTGCGCGAGCGGCACGCCGTGCAGCGGTCCGCGCGCGTTGCCCTTGGCGAGCTCGGCGTCGGCAGCGTCGGCCGCCTTCAGCGCGGCTTCCGCCTCGATCGACATGAAGGCGTTGAGATGCGGCTGCCATTGCGCGATGCGGTGCAGCAGTGCACGCGTCACCTCATGCGAAGACAGCTGCTTCATCGCGATCGCGCGCGCGACCTCGGTGAGCGTCATCAAGGCAGGTTCGAGGCTCATTTCGACACCTTCTGCGACTGCGCAACCACGTAGGACGCGGGCTCGAGGTCGAAAGGCAGCGTGCCGGCGATCGCGGCAAAACCCTCGAAGGCGGGCCCGATGGCGTTGGAGATGCGCGTTGCGATCTCATCGTCGACGGGAATGCCCGAGACTTGCGCGATGGGCTTGATCTCTTTTGGTGTCGGTCTTGTCATGCTGTTTCCCCTGCGGGCGCGCGGCTATGGCCCGAACCCGGAATCGCCATGTAGCACGCGGCCTCGTGGCCCATTGTATCGACGGCCGTGAGCTTTGGTGCGGCATTTGCGCAGAGCGGCTCCGCAAACGCGCAGCGGGTGTGGAAGCGGCAACCCGGGGGCGGATCGATCGGGTTGGGCGGATCGCCCGTGATCGGCGGCTTCTCGGTGCGCCTGTCAGGATCTGAGGACGGCATCGCGGCGAGCAGCGCGCGCGTGTAGGGATGCGTAGGACTATCCCAGACCTGGTCGACCGGGCCGAGCTCGACGACCTCGCCGAGATACATCACCAGCACGCGGTCCGAGATGTAGCGGACCACGTTGAGGTCGTGGCTGATGAACAGATAAGTCAGGCCGAACTCGCGCTTGAGATCGGCGAGCAGATTGAGCACCTGCGCCTCGACCGACTTGTCGAGCGCGGAGACGGCCTCATCCAGGATCACCAGCCGCGGCGACAGCGCCAGCGCACGGGCGATGTTGACGCGCTGGCGCTGGCCGCCGGAGATCTCGTGCGGATAGCGGTTGGCGAAGTTTTCGGGGCGCAGGCCCACCTTGCCGAGCAGCTCGCGCGCCAGCGCGCGGGCCGTACCATCGGCCATGCCGTGGACTTTTGGACCAAAGGCGATCGACTCTTCGATAGTGAGACGTGGATTGAGCGAGGCGTAGGAATCCTGGAACACCATCTGCATGCCGCGGCGCAGCTCGCGCAGCGACAAGGATTGGCCGACGGTCATGCCGTCATAGATGATGTCGCCGTCATCGCGCGGCATCAGATGCATCAAGAGCCGCGCGGTGGTGGACTTGCCGCAACCGGACTCGCCGACGATGCCGACCGTCTCGCCCTTGGCGACGGAGAAGGAGACATTGTCGACGGCACGTACGGTCCGCTTGGCGGCGAACAGCCCACCGCGAACCG
This sequence comes from Bradyrhizobium liaoningense, assembly GCF_018130825.1. GTDB lineage: Bacteria > Pseudomonadota > Alphaproteobacteria > Rhizobiales > Xanthobacteraceae > Bradyrhizobium > Bradyrhizobium liaoningense_B. Next base: position 585,242 of record NZ_JAFCJS010000004.1, read on the forward strand.
GGAAATGCTTGGTCAGGCCGTTGACCTGGAGCAGCGGCTGCGCAACGCCGCCGCGGTCCTCGACCTGCTCCAGCATGGCGACGGAAGTGTTCGTTTCGCTCATGGCCTAGTTCCTGATGTCCATGGCGCTGCGCAGGCCGTCCGAGAGCAGATTGAAGCAGATGGAGACCGCGAAGATCATCGCTCCGGGAAGTGCCGCGACCCAGGGATTGACGTAGATCGCGGTGCGCAGCGTGTTCAGCATCAGGCCCCATTCCGGCTCCGGCGGTTTTGTACCGAGGCCGAGGAAGGACAGACCGGCCGCGAGGATCATCGAGACCGAGATCAGGCTCGTGGCATAGACGAAGATCGCGCCCAGCACGTTGCCGAGGATGTGCACGCGCATGATGGTGAAGGCGCCGGCGCCGGAGGCACGTGCGGCCTCGACGAAGTCCATGTTGCGCACGCCTGTGGTGACGCTTTCGGCGACGCGGGTGATCTGCGGTACGAACACGATCGTCAGCGCCACGATGGAGTTGAGGATGCCGGCGCCGAGCGCACCGGAGATCGCGATCGCCAGCAGCACGGACGGGAAGGCGTAAAACACGTCGACCGTGCGCATGATCGCGGTGTTGAGCTTGCCGCCGACATAGCCGGCGACGATGCCGAGAGAGGTGCCGATGCAGAAGGCGAGAATGACCGGCAGGATGCCGATCACCAGCGACAGCCGCCCGCCATAGATCAGCCGCGCCAGCATGTCGCGGCCGAGCTCGTCGGTGCCGAGCGGATAGCCTGCCGTGCCGATGTGACGGAGGCGGCGGATCATCGAGCCTTTGTAGGGATCTTCGAGACCGAGCCACGGCGCGAGGATCGCGGACAGGAAGATCAGCAGCAGCACCAGCGCGCAGGCCATGCTGACCTTGTCGCGCATGATGCGGCGGCCGACAGTCGCCCAATAGCCGCGTGCCTTGGTGGCGGGCGCAGCCTGCAGCGCGGCGTCGGCGGTGGCGGACAACGGAAGCTCGCTCATCGCTAGCCCCGCTTGATGCGCGGGTCGATCGCGGCTTGCGCGATGTCGACCAGCAGGTTGAGGAAGACGAAGAACAGCGCCAGGATCAGGATCGTGCCCTGCAGCAGCGGCAGGTCGCGCTGGAAGATCGCCGAATTGAGCAGGAAACCCGAGCCCGGCCAGGAGAACACGGTCTCGATCAGGATCGAGCCGCCGAGCATGTAGCCGAGCTGAAGCCCCATCACCGCGAGCGCGGTGGGCGCGGCGTTCTTGATAACGTGGCGGAACACGCCGGTTTCGCGCAGGCCTTTTGCGCGTAGCGCCTCGACGAAGTCCTGGCTGAGGATATCGCCGGTGAGCGCGCGCACCGTGCGGGTGACGATGCCCATGGGAATCACCGAAGTCGTGATCGCCGGCAGCACGAGATATTTGAGGTGCGCCCAATCCCACGCCCAGGAATTGGAGCCGCTGGGACCGGCGCCGACCGCGGGCAGCCAGTTCAGCTGCACCGAGAAGATGATGACGAGCAGCATGCCGAGCCAGTAATGCGGCACCGACACGCCGGCGATGGCAAAGGAGGTCGCGACCTTGTCGATCCAGGTCTCGCGGAAATAACCGGCGATCAGGCCGAGCAGGATGCCCATGGTGAAGCCGATGACGGCGGCGGCGATCGCGAGCGTGACGGTGTTGCCGACCGCGCGCATGACCTCGGCCAGCACCGGGCGTCCCGTCGCGATGGAATTGCCGAGATCGCCATGAAGGGCACGGAGCAGCCAAAGCCCGAACTGCACCGGCAGCGGCCGGTCGAAGCCATAGGCGGCGCGCAGCTGCGCCGCGAGCTCCTGCGACGCATCGGCCGGCAGCACCGCGACGAGCGGATCGCCCGGCGTGATGTGCACGAGCAGGAAACACACCAGCGCCACGCTGATGACGATCGGGACGACATAGACAATGCGTCTGGCGGTATAGGCGAGCACGTTTGGTTCTTTCTTCCTTCTCCCCTTGTGGGAGAAGGTGGCGCGCAAGCGCCGGATGAGGGGTATCTATCCGCGGTTACAGCATTATCGAATGAGAGAGGGTCTCTCCGCGGAGAGAGACCCCTCACCCGGCTTCGCCGTCGCGAAGCCACCCTCTCCCACAAGGGGAGAGGGTGCACCGAGCAAGCCGGTGGATTACTGCGCGATCGACACCGGCGAGAAGTCGATGAACCAGCTCTTCGGCTGCACGACGCCTGTGACCTTCGGGCTCATCGCACGCGGGCCGACGTCGTGTGCGACGTAGAGGAAGGCGGCGTCATCGACGGAGGCCGCGTGCAGCTCGGCGAGCGCGGCGTCGCGCGCGGCGGGATCGAAGGTCTGGCGCGCCTTCTTCACCAGTTCGTCGAACTTGGGATCGTTGATGAAGCCCCAATTGTTCGAGACCGGCGGCGCCATGCTCGACTGCAGGAAGCGCACCAGCGCGAAGAACGGGTCCATCGCCGCATAGGTGACGTTGGTCGCGTTCGAGCCGTTGGCGCTGGGGTCCTTGGCGCCGCGACGCCAGTTGGTGAACAGCGTGTTCCACTCGATGACGTCGAGCTTCACGTCGAAATAGCATTCGGCGAGCGCCTGCTGGAGATATTCGTTCATCGGCAGCGGCTGCATCTGGCCCGAGCCCGACGCCGAGGTCTGGATCTTCACCGCCAGCTTCTTGTTCGGGCCAAAGCCCGCTTCCTGCATCAGTTTTTGCGCAGCAGTCTTGTCGTACTTGATCTCGAAGGTGGGCTTGCCGCGCCAGGGATGGCCGGGCTCGAAAGTGCCGGACGCCGGCACCATCAGCCCCGCAAGCAGGCCGTCCTTGAGGCCTTCGCGATCGACGCAGAGGTTCGCCGCCTTGCGCACGCGGATGTCGTTCCAGGGCGAGCCCTCGACGCGCGAGAACTGCCACGGCCAGACATGCGGCTGCTCGTTGGCGTAGAGCTTGAAGCCGCGCTGCTTGAGCTCGGGCAGCGCGTCCGGCGCCGGTGCTTCGACCCAATCGACCTGACCGGACAGCAGCGCCGCGGTGCGTGCATTGGCTTCCGGCATCGGCAAGAGCACCATCTTGTCGACCTTGGGTACGCGATCCTTGTTCCAGTAGCTCGCGTTCTTCACCAGCTCGAGCCGCTCGCGCGGGGTGAAGCTCGCCATCTTCCACGGGCCGGTGCCCGAAGCGTCCTTGGCGAACGCGGTCCATGCCGCCTGCGACTTCGCCTTGGCGTCGGCGCCTTCCGCCTTGTCGTAGAAGGCCTGCCACTTCGCCGGGCTCGCCATGAACAAATTGGTGAGATTGATCGGCAGGAAGCTGTCGGGCTCCTTGGTGGTGAGCTCGACCGTCATGTCGTCGATCTTCTTCGCGGAGGCCAGCGTCGGCATGCGCGAGGCCGTGACGCCGACCTGGCTGGCGTCGAATTGCGGCGCGTCCTGCTTCAGCACCTTCTCGACATTCCACACCACGGCGTCGGCATTGAACGGCGAGCCGTCATGGAAGGTGACGCCGGGACGCAGCTTGAAGGTCCATTTGGTCTTGTCGGCATCGTCGACCTTCCACTCGGTGGCAAGGCCGGGGATCACCACGCTCGGCTTGTCGGCAGAGGACAGATCCCAGCCGGTCAGCGCGTCATACATGGTGAGGCCGGTGAAGCGGTTGCCTTCAAAACCCTGATCGGGCTGGCCGAGGGTGCGCGGAATATCGGCAGCAGTCATGCCGATGCGCAGCACAGTTTCCGCACTCGCTACACGCGGCCATGCGGCCGCGCTGCCAAGCGCCAAGAGCGCGATCAGCGCCGCCCGTGTCTTCTTGTTCTTGATAAGCATCGCCTCGATCCTTCTTCGGCTTTCGATGATTAATTTTGATGCAATCGTATGCAATGGCTATGCCAAGGAGAAACTTATTCTGCAAATTGCCCCTGCGACGACAAGTCCTTGTGATCAATTGAAGACAAAGCAGCCCGGCTGCCTATTCTGGCATCAAGATTGCAGGTTTGGCCCCGAAATCCCCTGGGAGTTTGGGCCATGCGTATTCGTCTATCGACCTGTCTCGCCGTGCTTGCGCTGGCAGCTTCCGTAATCTCGGCGCGCGCCGAAACGGTGGTGCGCTACGGCATCTCGATGGCGGACATTCCGCTGACGACGGGCCAGCCCGATCGCGGCGCCGGCGCCTATCAGTTCACGGCCTACACGATCTACGATCCGCTGGTGGCGTGGGAGATGGACGTCGCCGATCGCCCCGGCAAGCTGGTGCCGGGCCTCGCCACCGAATGGAAGGTCGACGATGCCGACAAGACCAAATGGCGCTTCACGCTTCGCAAGGGCGTGAAGTTTCACGACGGCAGCGAGTTCAACGCCGATGCGGTGATCTGGAATCTGGACAAGGTGCTCAACGACAAGGCGCCGCAATTCGACAAGCGGCAGAGCGCGCAGGTGAAGACGCGCCTTCCCTCCGTCGCCAGCTATGCCAGGATCGACGACTTCACGGTGGAGATCACCACCAAGACCGTCGACTCCTTCTTCCCCTATCAGATGCTGTGGTTCCTGGTGTCGAGCCCGGCGCAGTATGAAAAGCTCGGCAAGGATTGGGACAAGTTCGCGAGCCAGCCCTCCGGTACCGGCCCGTTCAAGCTGACAAAGCTGGTGCCGCGCGAGCTCGCCGAGCTCAGCAAGAATCCGGACTACTGGAACAAGAAGCGCATTCCCAAGGTCGACAAGATCGTGCTGGTGCCGATGCCGGAAGCGCTCACGCGCACCAACGCGCTGCTCGCCGGCCAAGTGGACCTGATCGAGACGCCGGCGCCGGATGCCGTGCCGCAGCTGAAAGCGGCCGGCATGAAGCTGGTCGACAACGTCACCCCGCATGTCTGGAATTATCACCTCAGCGTGCTGCCCGGCTCGCCCTGGACCGACATCCGCCTGCGCAAGGCGCTGAACCTCGCGATCAACCGCGACGAAGTCGTCGGGCTGATGAACGGCCTCGCCAAGCCCGCCAAGGGCCAGGTCGACCCGTCGAGCCCGTGGTTCGGCAAGCCCAGCTTCGAGCTGAAGTATGATCTCGCCGCCGCCAAGAAGCTGGTGGAGGAAGCGGGCTATTCGAAAGCAAAGCCGCTGAAGACCACGTTCATCATCGCGCAGGGCGGCACCGGCCAGATGCTGTCGCTGCCGATGAACGAATTCCTGCAGCAGAGTTTCAAAGAGATCGGCATCGACATCGACTTCAAGGTGGTCGAGCTCGAGACGCTCTACACGCATTGGCGCAAGGGTGCGGCCGACGAGATGAACGCCGGCATCACCGCCAACAACATCGCCTATGTCACCTCAGACCCGCTCTACGCCATCGTCCGCTTCTTCCACTCCGGCCAGATCGCGCCGGTTGGCGTCAATTGGGGCGGCTACAAGAACCCGAAAGTCGACGCGCTGATCGACGAGGCCAAGCAGACCTTCGACAGCGCCAAGCAGGACGAGCTGCTGGCGCAGGCGCATGCGCTGATCGTCGACGATGCCGTGCTGGTCTGGGTCGTCCACGACACCAACCCGCATGCGCTGTCGCCGAAGATCAAGCAGTTCGTGCAGGCGCAGCACTGGTTCCAGGACCTGACGACGATCGGGGTGGAGTGAAGGGCGGCGAACGCGCTGTCGTAGGGTGGGCAAAGCGAAGCGTGCCCACCATGATGCGACGAGAGAAAGACGTGGGCACGGCGCTTCGCGCCTTTGCCCCCCCCTACGGGAGCTGTGGCACGCCACTTCGTCAGCAGTAATCGTAGGGTGGGTTAGCCGAAGGCGTAACCCACCACTGTTCGCGTCCGCAGAAACGGAAGTGGTGGGTTACGCCAATCGATTGCGCTTCGCGCGATCGCTTGGCTAACCCACCCTACAAATCACACATCCGCTACTTCGTCAGCAGCGCATACGCGCCGGTCCAGTCCTCCGGCGGCGGATTGAGCTGGAATTCCTTGATCCTCGCTTCGTAGAGCTTGAACAGCTTTTCCAGCGTGTCGGCGTCTTCGCTGCGGCGGCCACGCTCGATCGCGTTCATTGCGCCCTGCCAGTCGCGGTTGCGGTAGCAGCCGAGCATCTCGATGGTGATGTTGCGCAGGCGCTGGAAGGCGGCCGAATGCATCACGTCCTCGCGGCCGGCGATGGCGTAGATCACCTCCGGCTCGGTCTTGCCCTTGACCATGATGAAGTCGAGCTCGAGGATCGCGAACTTGTCCTTGGCGGCGAGCGCCGTCCTGGAGCCGACGATGATCGGGAAGCCGTATTCCTTGGTCTGCCCTTCCAGGCGCGAGGCGAGGTTCACGCAGTCGCCGAGCGCTGTGTAGTTCTTCCGCAGATCGGAGCCCATGTTACCGACCACGCCGATGCCGGTGTTGAGGCCGATGCCGACATTGAGCGGGATGTAGACATGGCCGCCCTCGGCAGCCTCCTGCTCGCGCTCCTTGTTGACCTCGTCGATCTTCTCAAGCATGCCGATCGCCGCCGCGCAGGCGTTGACCTCGTGCTCGGCATCGTCGAGCGGCGCGTTCCAGAACGCCATGATGGCATCGCCCATATATTTGTCGACGTAGCCCTTCCGCTTGGTGATCACGTTGGTCAGCGGCGTCAGGAAACGGTTCATCAGCGCGGTGAGACCTTGCGGATCGTGCTTGTAGCTCTCGGAGATCGTGGTGAAGCCGCGCACGTCCGAGAACATGATCGTGATCTCGCGCTCCTCGCCACCAAGCTTGAGTTTCTCCGGCGTGAGCTGCTCGACCAGCTCCGGCGACAGATATTGCGCGAACATGCCGCGGATCTCCTTGCGCTGCCGCTGCTCGCGCACGAAGCTGCCGAAGATCAGCGTCAGGTAGATCGCGGTGGTCGAGAGCAGCGGGTAAGTGAAGTCGATGAGCTGGCGGTGCTGCGCGTAGAAGAACCAGGACGTGCCGACCAGGATCGCGGCGAACATCGCACCCGCCAGCACCAGGCGGACGGGACCGAGATTCGGCGTGAAGATGATGACGAGTAGGCCGATGAACAGCGCGGCGAGCAGCTCGATACCGAGCGCATAGTTCGGCTGCGAGATCATCGCGCCGGTCAGAACGCTCTCCAGCACCTGGGCGTGGATCTCGACACCCGGCATGGCCCGGGATACCGGTGTGGTCTTGATGTCGTTCAGGCCGACCGCGGAGGTGCCGACCAGCACCAGCTTGCCGGCGATCTTGCTCGGCGACACCGTGTTGTCGAGCACGTCTGCGGCCGAGACGTAGATCGAGGGATCATAGCGGGCGTAGTGCACCCAGAGCTGGCCGTTCCTGTCGGTCGGGATCTCGACGCCCTTGAGGCGGATGGCGCGCACGCCGGACTTGTCGGTCCGGACCAGCAGCGTCGGCGTGCTGGTGACGACCCGCAGGATCTCCAGGCTGAGCGAGGGCATGATGTTGCCCTGGGCGCGCATCACCATCGGCACGCGGCGGATCAGGCCGTCGCGCTCGGTCCTGATCGTGAACAGGCCGCGACCGGCGGCGACCTTCTCGATCACGGGCACGTTGCGCAACAGGCCGGGAAACTCGAACAGAAACTTCTCGGCATCCGCCTCGCCGACCGTCGCCACCCCTGTGAAGGGAAGCGTCTTGTCGATCTCCGACGTGATGTGCGACTGCCCGGTCTCGCCCAGCACCACGCGCGAGCGCCTGATCGCGTCGGAGAGGATCTGGTCGTTGGTCGGCAGCTCGCGCAGCTTGGCACGCGTGGCATCGTCCAGATAGCGCATCTGTCCCGCGACCAGGTCCGGGTTGAGCCGGTCGGGTTCCGAGAACACCACGTCGAAGCCGATCGCGACCGCACCATTGCTGGTGAGGTTCTGGATCAGGTCGGCGATCCGCGTCCGCGGCCACGGCCACTGGCCGAGCTTGGCGAGGCTCTTGTCGTCGATGTCGACGATGGCGACCGGCCGCACCGTCTTGTGGCGCGGATCGATCAATTGAAACATATCGAAGGTGCGCAGCCGCAATTCCTGGATCGGCGGCGGGTCCCAGACGCGGGCGCCGGCGAATATGACCAGCAGCGCAAGGCACATCAGCCGCGCGAAGCCTAACTTCTGCGCAAACCACCGCCGCAAGATCCTGAGACGTCTCATGCTGGTCGAGTTTCCCGGAGCCCGCCTTCGGCCGTAACAGGGCCGACAATACGCAATCAGCTATGCCTTTGGTACTGGAATCCGCCGCGGACAGGGTGCCGCCGCCGATCCCGGCGAATGCCCGTCAGGCGTGGGTCGCAACGATGAAATCGCTGGCGTGCAGGCTGCCCGCGGCCAGATTCTTCAGCAGGATCGACTGGTGATCGTCGAGCGTGACCAGCGCGCCACCCGCCTGCTGCGTGATGACGATGTCGCTGAAGGACTTGATGCCGGCGAACTCGCGCAGGTCGATCTTGTCCTGGCCCAGCTCGAAATCGACGATCGTGCTCTGGACCGGAAGCGTCGAATTCGTGAAGGCGAACTGGTCCTGCCCGCTGGTCCCGACCAGGGTCGGTCCCGTGGGCGGATCGACGACCAGCGTGCCGCCGTTGCCGTCGCTGACGAACTCGAAGCTGTCGATGCTGTAGCTGCCGGCGAACTTGATGTTCGCGGTTTCGGTGCCGTCGCTCAGCGTCAGCACGCCGCCGAGATGGTCGGCGTTTTCGGTGTAGACCACCCCGGTCAGATGCGCGAAGTCGATGTCCTTGAGGTCGATCAGATCCGAATTGGCGACGGTGCCGTCGCCGGCAAAGCCGTTGATGGTGCCGGTGAAATCGGCGGCGTGCTCGATCGCGAGCGTGCCGGTGGTTCCGCTGTCGTTGGCGAAGGTCACGTCCTGCGACGAAGCCTCGCTGAGGTTCAGCACCGTGCCGCTCTCGATCGTCATGGGCGTGTCGGCGAGCGGATCATAGACGGTGGTACCGCCTTGACCGTCGCTCTGAAGGTGCCAGTTCACGTCCCTGCCGAGGAACAACAGCGTGACGGTGGTCGTGCCGTTGTAGAAGCCGACCGTGGTGATGTTCGTATCCGCGTTGTAGTCGGCCTGCGCCGACATCGTGGACGTCCAGGCGAGGTCCTTCAGGTCGATCAGATTGTTGGACGAGAGCGGGGCTCCGGCCGGAGACCCCGAGATCAGCCCGTGGAAATCCTTGGAATCGTCCAGGATCAGGGTGCCGAGCCCGTTGTCGTAGTAGACGGTTATGCCCGAGAACTCTCCGTTGACCAGCGTGCCCGCAACCGAGCCCTCGATCTCCACGACGGCCTTGTTGGAGATCTCGATCGCGCCGGTGCCGGTGACGTTGCCCTTGATGTCGATCGTCGACACGTCGTTGCCGGAGAACGGGCCGGCCTCGACCAGGCCGTCGAGGACGACCGCGCCATTCACGGTGAACACGGTGCCGGGCTCGGTCAGCAGCGTCACGCCGGAAGCGACGGTCAGGTCATGGATCGTGACGTTGGTCGCGCTGTCGACGGTGATAGGTTCGCCCCCGGCGAGCAGCTTCACGTCGTAGCTGGCCGCCGGCACGCCCAGGCTCCAGTTCGACGCCGTGTTCCAGTCGCCGCCGGCCGGATTGGTCCATTCATCGACCGGAGCGATCTCGACGATGGTGCCGCCGGCGCCGTCGCTGCTGGTGATGAAATGCGTGTCGCTGTAGTCGCCGATCAGCTTCAGCGAGATGCTGTGGCCGTACGCATCGCTCACGACGAGATTGCCGGTCGCGGAATCGTAGACGGTCGCGGTCCCGCTGTCCCAGGTGATGGTCGACAGGTCGATCTTCTCGTTGGCGGCAAAGCCGGCGATCGAGCCGCCGAAGGTCGCGGTGTCGATCTCGAGCCCGGCACCGTCACCCGCGAAGGTGATGGTCTGGGCCACCGCGTTCTTGATCTCGAGCGTCGCGCCGGCATCGATCGTGACCGAGCCGGAGCCGGACAGCGAGCCGAACAGCGTCAGCGTGCCGGTGTGGACCTCGATGGAGTGGTTGTTGGTGATGGTGCCCGTGATCGACGCCGTGCCCCAGCTTTCGATCTCGTTCGTATTGGTGATGCCGAGGCCGGCCACGGAAATCGAGGCGCCGTTGAGCAGATCGATCTCGCCGCCGTTGACGATCGAGGACACGTTGCCGAAGACGCTCGTTCCGGACACCGTCCAGATGCCAGTCGCCAGGTTGTTGAAGGTCGCGCTCGCGACCGAGATGTTGCCGTTGATATGGCCGCTATTGTTGATGGTGACGGCGCCGCCGGTCTCGACGATCGCGTAGGTCGCCGCGGTCACGCTCGAGGCGGCGGCCGGCCCGATCGTGCCGGAATTGTCGATCGTCGCCGAGCCGGTGGCGTTTTCCTGGATGAAGATCGCGGCATGGCCGGTCGCGCCCACGATCGAGCCGGTGTTGGTGATATGCGTCGAGCCGGACGCGACCGGATCGCCCAGCTCATTGGCGTCGTTCTGCGTGACCCTGATGCCGGCAGAGCTCGTGCCGGTGATGCTGCCGTGATTGACGATGGTGACATCGCCCGCGCCCGCCGCCAACGCCGACAGACCGACGGCGCCGCTGGCGGAGCCATTGTTGGTAACGGTCACGTCGCCGCCGCCGTGATCGAAAGCGGCGATCGCGGTACCTGCGGCGGTGATCTGCGAGATCGCGCCAGTCGTGACGGTGATGTCGCCGACGCCCCAGGTGAACGCCTCGATGCCGTAGCCGGCATCCGCGGTGATCGCCGCATCGCTGGTGACGATGACGTCGCCATTGACCGCGCCCGAGAAGGCCCCGTTGCCGCCGGGCTTGTAGCCGGCGATGATCGCGCCCGGCGTGGTCAGGTCGTTGTTCAGCGCCGAGCCGGAATGGATCGTGCCGTGCGCTTCGACCGAGATCGTGCTGCCGACATCGTCGTCGATCGCAGCCGCGAAATTGACCGCCACGATGCCGGAGCTGCCCGAGGTGAGAACGCTGCCGGCCTCGGTCGTGACGGTCTGGCTGCCGGTGCCATAGCTGCGCGACCGGATGCCGTAGATCGCGCTGCCGGTGATGGTCCCGCCGGCATCGATGGTGATGTCGCCGCTGCCCCAGGTGAGGGCATCGATGCCGTAGGCACCGCCGACGGCGCCGCCAAGCTGGGTGATCGACATGTCGCCGCCATTGGCGGCATTCGAATTCTCGACGAGCACGCCGGCCGAATCGGCCCCGATGCCGGTCGCCTTGCCGGTGAGATCGTTGACCGTGATGTTGCCGGTAGCGGTCGACCCGTCGCTCAGCCAGATGCCGTGGCCGGCGGAGCCGGTGATGTCCCCGGTCGCGGTCAGCGAGACGTCGCCGGCACCGTTCTGGGTGACGTCGATGCCGTTGCTCGCGCCCGTGAGCGTGCCGCTCAGCGTGAGCGCGACGCTGGCATGCGTCCCCTTCGACATCGAGACGTCGAGCGCGTCGCCAACCGACGCCGCGATGTCGGCATCGCCGGTGACGGTGATTGTGCCGTCGGCCGCCGCCTCGCCCGTGATGGTCCCGGTGAAACTCTGGCCGGCGACCTTGTCGAGCTGCAGCGTGCCGGTGCCGCCGGCGAAGGTGACAGTTTGCGCATCAGCGCCGCCGAGCTCGAGCGTCGCGCCGTCGGCGATGATCAGGGCGCCGGCGCCGGTGATGCCGCCGGCGAGGTTGAGCGTGCCGGCCTGGACTTCGATGCTGCCGCCGGTGTTGGTGACGCCGGCCGCGATCGTGTTGGAGCCCGAGACGCTGTAGAGATTGCCGGCATTGCTCAGGCTGCCGCCATTGATCGACACGCCGGTCAGATAGAGCTTCGATGTGCCGTCAACCGAGATCGTGCCGCCGGTATTGGTGATGGTGGCGGCCGTCAGCTTCAGCGTGCCGCCGGTCACCGCCTCGATCAGGCCCTGATTGGTGACGGCGTGGATCGTGGCCGGATCGATCGTCAGCGTGCCGCCGGTGACGGCGATCGTACCGGTGTTGGTGATATCGGCATTGTCGATCGCGCTGGTGCCGGTCGATTCCAGCGTACCCGCGATCGTGAGCGTGCCGCCGTCGATGACCGTACCGACGAGATCGAGCGCCGAGCCGAGGGCGACCGAAACCGCGCCGGTCCCGTTGGTCACCGTCGTCGAGATCAGCTTCAGCGTGCCGCCGTCGGTCGCGGCCAGCGTGCCGGTATTGGTGACGGCCTGGTGGTCGATGTCGAGCTCGGCGCCATTGGCCCGAAGCGTGCCGGCATTGGCGATGCTGGCCGAGGTCATGGCGGCGAGCGTCAGCACGCCGCCGATCGCCTCGATCAGGCCGTTGTTGGTGATGGAGGCGTCGGAAATCGTGGTCGCGCCAGTCGATTCCAGCGTGCCCTGGATGGTGAGCGCGCCGCCGGTCAGACTCACGCCCGACAACGTCAGATCGCCATCGACGGTGATCGCCGCAACGCTCAGCGTCGCCCCGCCGTCGATGCGGCTGGCGCCGGTGACGTCGATCGTGCCCGCACCCTTGATCGCGCCGCCGCTGATCGTGGCGTCGTCGAGCGTCAGCGCAGCATTGCCGTCGACGACGACGTTGCCGCTCGAATTGTCGACCGTCGAGCCCTGATCGATCACCAGCGCACCGCCAGCCAGCACCTCGATGAGGCCGGCATTGGTGACGGTCTCGTCGCTCAGCGCATTGCCGGTGCCGCTGACGTTGAAGAGGGCGTTGTTGTTCAGGATGCCGCAGCTCAGGACGGCGTCGCCGGTGAGATCCATCTCACCATTGTTGGTGATCGTGCCGGCGCCCTGGAGACCGGCGTTGAAGATCGGGCCACCCTCGTCCTCGCCGTTCAGGGTGCCGATCACCTCACCGGCTCCGCCGATCGTCGCGTTGTTGACGACCAGCCTGCCGGAGGAGTCGATGGTGATCTGGCCGGCATTGGTGACGCCGGACCCCTGATGGATCGTCAGCCAGCCATTTGCCAGCACCTCGATCACACCGCTCGACGTGTTGTCCACGGTCTGGCCGGCGAACTCGGCGAAGCCCTTGACGTTGACCGTGCCGGAATTGTTCAGCGTGCCGTTCTCGATCAGGCTGACGCCGTCGAGCTCCAGCGTGCCGAGAATGGTGACGGTGCCGCCGTCGACCGTCGTGCCATCGACGATCAGCGTCGCGCCGGCATCGGTCTTCAGCGTGCCGCCGGCATTGTGGATCTCGGCCAACGTCTTCAGCGTGCCGCCGAATACTTCGAGCGTGCCGGAATTGGTGATCGTGGTGCCGACGGCGAAATCGCCGCCGGCCTTGAGCGTCAGGTGCCCGGCATTGGTCAATACGCTGGTGTCCAGGATCTCGGCCAGGCCGCCGACCGACGCCGTGCCGGTCGCGGCGTTGGTGAAGATCGAGTCCGCGCGCATGTCGAGCGAGCCCGCGATGGTCAGCGAGCTCTGGTTGATCAGCTGCGGCGGCGGACCGCCGAAATCATTCATCGTGATCGACTTGGCATAAGCCGGCGCGTCGATCGTGGCCGGGAAAGACGGCGTCAGGCCGTGCAGTTGGTCGGTGATGACGATGACGTCGTCGTCGATGGTCGGGACGGTGCCGGTCGCCCAGTTCGCGGCGTCTTTCCAGAAGCCGCCGGAGGGAGCGCCGGGCTTCTCGGTCGCGATCCACACCACGGCGGGCGCATCGGTGCCGGTGATCGTGACGGTGATGGTCTGTTGCGCGGTCGCGCCTTGCGCGTCCGTGACCGTCACGGTGTAGACCAGCGTCAGCACCTCGCCCTTCGGAATGAAATCGGCGAGGTAGACCGGAAGGTCGGCCAGCGACCAGTTGATGGTGCCGGTGCCATCGCCGGTGCTGTCGGCCCCCGACACGATCGCAACCGACATCGCGCTCTGGAATGCCGCGAGCGGGCCCGGCGGAACGGTGCTGCCATCAGGCAGCGTCGCACTGGTCAGCGCCACCGACACGGTATGCGTGTCGGTCAGATCGACGTCGTTGAAGTTCAGCGTGCCCGAGGTCGCCTCATCGCTGATAAGCGGGCCGCCCGGCACGCTGGTGCCGCCTTCGAAAGTGATGGTCGGAACGCTGCTGGTGATCACCGGCTTGTCGTTGGTGCCCGTGATCGTGATGGTGATCGGGATGAACGCGGATTCTGGGTTGACCAGGAAATTGGTGTCGACGCGGACCATGTAGGTCAGCGTCAGCGTTTCGCCGGCCGCGAGGAAATCGAAGACGTTGTCGGGGATCGTGTAGGTCCAGACCGCCGAGCCGTTGTTGTTGTTGCCGCCGGCGGGGACCACGCTGATATCGATCAGCGTTGCCGCGATGTCCTGCTTCTGGAGAGCGCTGAGCGAGCCGGTGACGTCCTGCTGGCCGGCGTTCTTGTAGACGTAGTTCGGTGCCTCGGCGAGGCTTATGCTCACCGTCGGCCGGTCGCCGAGATTCTGATCGACGAAGGTGATCCGGCCGGAGATCGTGTCGGAATGCGTGGTGTCGCCGGTCGTGCCCGCGCGCTCGCTCAGCGAGAACGCCGTGTTCACATTGCCGCTGAGATCGAGGCTCCGCGCCAGTGGCTGGCCGGGAATACGGGTCGCGGTCGACGTGGATCCGCCCGACTCCTCCGATCCCGCGCGATTGAGGTTCGTGAAGGTCGCGATCGCGACGTCGCCCGCCCCCGACTTGAACACGACATCCTGGGTGATCGGCGTGATCGTGTCGGTGAAGTTCGTCAGCTTGGTGTTGCTGTTGTTGTCGGTGAACTTCAGCGTGAACACGTCCGTGATCAGCTTCTGCACGTCCGGCGACATCAGCGCGTTGCTGATCGAGACGTTGCCGCCGCTGATCTGGATCATCTGGCCGGCCTGGTTGACCGTCGCGATCGGCAGCAGCGTGATCTTGTCGAACAGGATGTAGGAGCCCGTAGTGCCGTTCGGCTCGACCAGCACCTGGAAGCTCGCCTGCGGCTGCGGGTCGCCGCCGCCGGCGGGAACGACGAAGTTGATCTGGGTCAGCACCGCGGTGCCGCGGATGCCCATGGTCGCGACCGGCGTGTCGACCTTCATGTCGCCGTGCTTGGCGGTTTCGCCGGCGACGAAGGTGATGGTGCCTGCGACCAGGCTCAGCAGCGAGGAGTTGTTCGACCCGTTGGGGTCGTAGACCATCTCGTTCAGCACCATCCGCGCATTGGAGGACAGGCCGAACACGGTGCCGTCGATGAAGGTGATGCCGAGCGTCGAATCCGCACCGGTCGACACCACGTCGCCCTTCTCGACATTGTCGCCGTTGTTGAGGATGACCGAAACGCCGTTGCGGATCGCGGTCGCGCTGCCGGAGAGCTTTGTGACGTGGCCGATGACCTGGGCCGCAGCAGTGCCCGGCGCGGCCTGGGCAACCTGGACGTGCCCCGTCAGCGCGTTGACGACGTCGCCGGTGAGGTGGGCGCCATCGGACGAGGCGAGTGCGGCACGCTTCTCACCCCTAAAATAATCGTGAACGACGAAGTCCCGCCCCTCATGGGACAGCACGAGGTCGAGACCTGAGCGCTTGAAGTCGCCGTTGAAGATCAGGTTCGGGTCGGGAACAACGACAGCCCCGGCGGGCACGTGACCGTGCGCCTTGGCGGTAAAGGAATCGACGTGGACATAGGCGGGCGAGTGGGAACCCTCGCCGTGGAAGGGAATCGCGGCGTCAAATTTGCCAGCGTAATTCAACGGGGCACCGTAAAAGGGTTAATAATTATGAAAGTATCGACCGCCTAAGCTTGCTTAGCATTACCAAGTCCTTAGCGAAACCATCTATTGCTTGTGTGATTTCGCATCACTTGGCCCTGCGGACGCCTAGGAAACTACGGTTCCAGCAAGGAACCGAGGTAATACTTGCAGTATTCTGAAGTCGAATTCGGCTTTTTTGCGGACATTTCCAAGCATCCAAAGTAACCCGCTGTATAGATTGGACAGCAGATACTCATGTCATCTTTTCCCAGGGGTTCCCCGCGGCATCCTGCGGCAAATACGGGTCTAAATCTGTGACCTAACTAACAGACCCCGTGAAATCGCGGGCTCGCTAGCCATAGGACGCAGAATCGCCAGCCCCACAACCCTAACTTGCAATCGGCTGCATTTCGCCGTCGCCGGACATTTCCTAGCTGCCGATTCGTAAAATTTTACGCAATTTGGGCGGGCTTGTTTCAGCCTGTCCCACGGTTTTGGGACCCCTGCCGGGCGCGTTAAGCAGAACAAAACGGCCCCTCTCGCACTATCTCCGCGAAAGCAACAAAGCCCGGCACGTCGAGGTCGAGAGAGACCTGGGCGAAGCCGGAAGGGGATGTCAGATGGAGACCGCTGCTCGCTCGCGCGCCTGGCGCGCAATCCTAGTCCTGTGCGGACTGGTCCTGTTCGGGTCGGCCGCCGAGCTTCGCGCCGGCACACTGCTGTCGCCGGGTGCCGGCATGCTCGTGCGCAAATCCGCCGAGCCGTTCGGCGTGTTCGCTTTCGCCATCTCGTCCGGCGGCCTCCAGCAGAAATGGTCCGCGCTGAAGTCCAGGCTCGACGACGACATGGTGCAGCTCGCGCTGTGCGACGGCGACCGCGACAATTGCGCGTCGCCCGCGGCCCTCAAGCTGCTCGCCATCGTCGACCAGGCCCGTGCCCGCGACGGCCGCGCCCGACTGGGCGAGACCAACCGCGCCATCAATCTCGCCATCCACGCCGCCAATGACGGCGCCGACGACGTCTGGAGCTCGCCGCTTGCGACCTTCGCGCGCGGCGCCGGCGATTGCGAGGACTATGCCATCGCCAAGCTGGCCGCGCTGCGGCTTGCGGGCGTCGCCACCGAAGACCTCCGCATCGTCGTGGTGCGCGACACCCGCGTCGGCGAAGAGCATGCGGTCGTGGCCGCAAAGCTGGACGGCCACTGGCTGATGCTCGACAACCGTCGCATGGCGATGGTCGAGGACGACGTTGTGCGCGGCTACCAGCCGTTGTTCGTGCTCTACCAGTCGGCCGTGATGAAATATGTCGACGAGCCGGTGCGGCTGTCGATGGCGCCCGCCGAGGCGCATTGATCCTTTTGTAGCCCGGATGGAGCCAACGGGTCGGCGCAAAGCGCCGCCCGATGACAGGCTCCGCGAAATCCGGGACTCTGACCACTGGCACCGGCCCCGGATTACGCTTGCGCTCCATCCGGGCTACGAAGCGAGTCACGCAGGTCCGTCCCCACCAAAAACCCATTCCACCGCGCGATCCGGGACGCTAGCATGGCCCCAGGCTTTGCGGGGGCGACTGGAATGCGGTTCATCGTGCTGTCCGTGCTTGCGCTGCTGGCGTTTGCGGCGGCGCCCGCGTCCGCGCAATCCGACCGCGCCATCGCCGACAGGCTGCCGCTGTTCGCAAAGAACAACTGCCAGCAGATCCGCGATCCCGGCAATCAATTGTTCTGCGGTGACACCGAGCTTGCCGCCGCCGCCGCGAAGCTGAGCACGGCGGTCGAAGCGCGGCTCGCGCGCCTGCCCGATCGCCTGCCCGCGATCGAGGAGAACGCGATCTGGGGCCGCCAGCGCAATCTCAGTTGCGGCATCGTCGGCCAGGCTGAGATCCGCGCCGACGATTTCGACTGGGTCAAGGCGTGCCTGCTCAAGGTGACCGAGGAACGCGCCGCGATCCTGCGTGATCCCGATTTCGACTGTCTCGCCGCGAATACGGCGGCGGGCGCGGTGATCTGCGCGGATCCGTCGCTGGCGCTTGCGGAAACCGAGCTCAACGGCCAGGTGCTTGGCCTGATCGGCAAGCTCGACCCGACCGCGGCGCGCTTTGCCTTCGCCGAATACGGCAGGTGGACGCGAGAGCGCGATCGCAAGTGCAATCTCGTGGGCAAGGAGAATGTGCCGCTGCAAGAGCTCGAGTCCGCGGAGGATTGTCTCGCCGACTACCTCACACGCAAGACCGACGAGATCCGCACGGCCAAGGGCGATCCGAAAAAGGTGTTCGGCCGTCAGGTCGCGGCCCGCATCCCCGATACCGACGCCGTCGATTTCTGCGCCGCGCGGATTCACGCCGCCAATTCCTGCGGCAATTTCCTGCGCATCAACCGCGTCTACGCCGTCGACAGCCAGGTGACCGACCAGGAGGCGCAAGTCACGGGCGAGATCGAGATGGTGGTGCTGGCCCCCTTCACCACCTGCAGCAAGGTCGCCTCCGGCTGCACCGGCACCTGCTGGGACGCCAGGACAGGCCGTCCGCAGCCGGGCGCCGGCAACAAGGAGCGCTCCGCAGACGCCTTCAACGTCACGCGCCGGCTGAGAATCCAGCGAACCTTCGCCTTCGTGAAAGCCGCCGACGGCTGGCGCTGCCGGGAAGACGAGCTGGCCCCGGTGAATTCGGGCAACGCGGGCGGGGGATCGTAGCTCTTACCCTCCCCTGGAGGGGTCCGGGACGGGCGTAGCTCGCCCGTGGGTCGGCTCACACTGAGTGCAGCGAAATGTGAGACGGGGTGGGGTGACAGTCTCTCCACAACGGACAGCGCCCGTGTCGAGAGATCACCCCACCCGCTCGCGCTGCGCGCGATCGACCCTCCCCCTCCAGGGGAGGGTGAAAGCGAAGATCAAAACATCAGATTGTCCTTCACCAGCACCCAGCGGCCGTTCTTGACCTGCTGGACCTGTGTGACGGTGGTGGCGAGATGGTTGGTCTTCGAGAACACCGTCGGCGGCGAATTGAAGATGTCCTGGAACTTGTCGCCGGACTCCAGCGCGTCGAGCATCTTCTGGCCAGTGAGATCCTTGCCAGCCTTGTTGGCATAATGCGCGAACGTCATCACCGCATTGTAGCCAATGATCGCCTGGGTGTTGGCGTCGGCGTTGAACATCTTCTTGTAATTGACGAGCCAGTCCTTCGCCTTTCCTTTCGCGGTGTCTTCGTAGGGAATTTCGAAGTTCGAAGCGGCATACAAGCCTTCCACCGCGTCCTTGCCGAGCGCCGGCACTTCGAGCACGTTGACGGGGGTGGCGCCGAGGAAGGTGACGTCCCAGCCGAGCTTCTTCGCTTCGGTCATCGTGCCGATCGGCTCACGGAGGACCGCGCCGAGCACAACGAGGTCGCAGCCGTCGGACTTCATCTTGGCGACCTGCGCCGAGAAGTCGGAGGCGCCGCGCTTGTAGCTCGTGATCGAGGCCGGCTGCACCTTCATGGCGGCGAGCTGCTGGTTGAAGCCGTCGAGCACGTTCTTTCCGTACTCGTCGTCCTGATGCATGATGCACGGCTTCTTGAAATTCTTTGCCTCGATCATGTATTTGAGCGCTGCGCGCGTGCTCTCGACATAGGGCAGCAGGTTGTTGAACTTCAGCCGCTCCTGCGGCTTGGCCGGATCGAACTTGAAGGTGAACTCGGCCGCCGTCAGCGGAAACAGCTGCAGCACGCCGGCATCGAGCAGGATATCCTGCGCGGCGAGCACGGTGGGCGATCCCATCGGCCCCACCATCGCGAAGATCTTGTCGCGCTCAATTAATTTCTGCGAGGCCAGCACGGCCTTCTTCGGATCGTAGCCGCTGTCCTCGACCACCAGGCGGATCTTGCGGCCCTGGACACCGCCGCCGGCGTTGACCTCCTCGACGGCCATCTTCATGCCGTTGGAGACGGGCACGCCCCAGCCCTTGATCGGACCCGACAGATCCTGATGGGTGCCGATGACGATCTCGGTTGCCGAGATGCCTTCATTGGTGATCTTGGTTTGCGCGACGGCCGGCAGACAGGTGAGCGCAAGAGTGCTCACAGCAAGGCCGAACGTTCCGAACGATCTCGACATTGACGTCTCCTCTCCTTTGGGCCCGTATTGTACGAAGGGCGGGGGCCACAGCTCCTTCGCTTTCTCAAATCGGCATGCGCCTCACGCCACCGCGCGCTCGCGATACATCGCGTCGATCTCGGCGGCGTAGCGCTTGTTCACGAAGCTGCGCTTCAACTTCATGGTCGGCGTCAGCTCCTCGTCTTCCGGGGTGAGCTGGCGCTCGATCAGGTAAAATCTCTTGACGGTCTCGACACGGGCGAAGTTGCCGTTGACCTGTTCGATCTCGCGCCAGATCAAGTCCTGGATCTCCGTCGCGCGGCACAGGCTGGCGTAATTGGTGAAGGGAATGTCGTGGTCCTGGGCGAACTTCTCGACGTTCTCCTGATCGATCATCACGAGGCAGGTCAGGTACGGCCGCTTGTCGCCGACCACGACGGCATCGGAGATATAAGGCGAGAATTTGAGCTGGTTCTCGATCTCGGACGGCGTGATGTTCTTGCCGCCGGAGGTGATGATGATGTCCTTCATCCGATCGGTGATGCGGACGAAGCCCTCGTTGTCGATGGTGCCGACGTCACCGGTGTGCAGCCAGCCGCGAGGATCGATCGTCTCCGCGGTCTTCTCCGGCTGGTTGAGATAGCCCATGAACAGGAAGTCGCCCTTGATCAGGATCTCGCCGTCGGGCGACAGCGTGACCTCGCCCCAGGGCACGGCGGTGCCGACCGAGCCCAGCTTGATCCGCTCCGCCGGCATCATGGTGGCGACGCCGCAATTCTCGGTCTGGCCGTAGAGCTCATGCATGTCGATGCCGAGCGCGAGATACCAGCGGATCAGTTCCGGCGCGATCGGCGCTGCGCCCGTAAAGGCGATGCGGCAGCGGTCGAGCCCGATCATGCGGCGAATGTTGCGGAACGCGAACTGGTAGGCAAATCGGTTGGCGATGCGCAGCGACAGCGGCGGCGCCCTGCCCTCGATGCGGCAATCGACCATGCGATAGCCGACCTCGATGGCGCGGCGGTAGACCCATTGCTGCAGCGGCGTCGCGTCCTTCAGCGCGATGGTGATGGCGGAATAGAATTTCTCCCAGATGCGGGGGACTGCGAGGAAGACGGTCGGCTGCACCTCGCGCAGATTGTCCGGCACGGTCTCCGGGCTTTCGGCGAAATTCATCACCGAGCCGAGTGCGACCGAGATGTAATAGCCGCCGATGCGCTCGGCGACGTGGCAGAGCGGCAGGAAGATCAGCCGGTCCTCGTCCTCCCGCGCCGGGATGAAGTCGTTGGCGTACCGCATCTGGTGCGTGACGCTGCGGTTGGCGTGCATCGCGCCCTTGGGCGGGCCCGTCGTGCCCGAGGTATAGACGAGAACAGCGAGATCGCCGGCGCTGCGGCTGTCGATCATCTCCTGCCACAGCGCCTCGCGGCCGACCATGTGGTTGCGCCCGAGCGCGCGGAACTCGTCGAACGACATCACCATGTCGTCGGAGAAGCCGCCGAGGCCCTCCATGTCGAACACGATGATCTTCTGCAGGGACGGGCAGCGCGCGCGGCATGTGAGGATCTTGTCGAGCTGCTCCTCGTCCTCGGCGAAGATCACCCGGGTCGCGGAATCGTTGACGAGATACTCGACCTGGGACGAGGAATCGGTCGGATAGATTCCGCTAGAGACGCCGCCGGCGCAGAGGATGCCCATGTCGGTATAGACCCATTCGGGCACGGCATTGGCGATGATGGAGGCGACGTCGCCGGGCATGAAGCCGATGGCGCGGAGCGCGTAGGCGATCTCCTTCGAGATCTCCAGCCATTGGCGCCAGCTGGTCGGCTGCCAGATGCCGAACTTCTTCTCACGGATCGCCGCCCGCTCGCCCCGCGTCTCCGCAGCTCGCAAAAAGCTCTTTGCGATCGTATCAGCGACCGTCAGCACCGCCGGTCGGGCCATGCACGTCTCCTCCTTGTCGCCTTCTCCCTCCGCTGCCTGCCTTGCCGGCGGTCTATGCGCTGGAGGGGTTACCCATCTAACGCCACGTTTTCTTCTTTTTCCAGCGCCGTTCGCCTCGCGCGCCGGCTTCCTTGGCGCCAAGGTAAAACTCCTGGATGTCCTGGGAATGCATCAAGCGGTCGCAGCTGTCGTTCATCACGATGCGGCCGATCTCGAGCACATAGCCGTAATGCGCGGTCTCCAGCGCCACCTTGGCATTCTGCTCGACCAGCAGGATCGACATGCCCTGCTCCTCGTTGACGCGGCGGATGATGGTGAAAATCTCCTTCACCAGCAGCGGCGACAGGCCGAGCGAGGGCTCGTCGAGCAGCAGCAGCGTCGGCCGGTTCATCAGGGCGCGGCCGATCGCGAGCATCTGCTGCTCGCCGCCGGAAAGCTGGCCGGCCGGCTGGTTGATGCGCTCCTTCAGGCGCGGGAAATAGCCGTAGACGCGCTCCAGATCCTCCGCGACGCCGTCGCGATCCTTGCGCGGATAGGCGCCCATCATCAGGTTCTCCCGCACCGAGAGGAACGGGAACACCTCACGTCCTTCAGGCACGTGGCTGAGGCCGAGCCGGACGATCCGGTCGGCTTCCATGCGCTGGATCGACTTGCCCATGAACTCGATCGCGCCCTTCTGCGGATCGAGGATGCCGGAGATGGTCTTCAGCACCGTGGTCTTGCCGGCGCCGTTGGCTCCCAGCAGCGTGACGATGCGGCCGCGCGGCACCTCCAGCGAGATGCCGCGGATCGCCATGATCGGCCCGTAATAGCTCTCGATGTTGGAGAGCTTGAGGATGATCTCGGGTGTAACGGCGGCATCCATCGCGTCAGGCTCCGAGATACGCGGCGACGACGTCGGGGTGCTGCTGCACCTCGGCGGGCGAGCCCATCGCCAGCACGCGGCCATAGTTCAGCGCAATGACGCGGTCGGAGACGCGGTTGACCAGCGACATGTCGTGCTCGACCATCAGCACGGTGACGCCGAGCTCGCTCTTCATGTCGCGGATCCAGAACGACATGTCGTCGGTCTCCTCGACATTGAGGCCGGAGGACGGCTCGTCGAGCAGGATCAGCTTCGGCTCGGAGCACAGCGCCCGCGCCAGCTCGATCACCTTGCGGACGCCGTAGGGCAGGCCCGAGATCAGCTTGTCGCGATAGGGTTCGAGATCGAGGAGCTCGATGACCTGCTCGACCCGGCGGCGGTGCACCTTCTCGCTGGCGCGCACGCTGGGCAGGAACAGCAGCTCCTGCCAGAGCTGGGTGGTGGAATGGCGGTGGCGGCCGACCAGGAGGTTCGACAGCACGGTCGCATTCTCGAACAGCTCGATGTTCTGGAAGGTGCGGGCGATGCCGAGCTTGGCGATGTCGTAGGGCGGCTGCTCGGTGATGTCCTGGTCCTCGAAGAAGATGCGGCCCGAGGTGGGCCGGTAGATGCGCGAGATCAGGTTGAAGATCGAGCTCTTGCCGGCACCGTTCGGCCCGATGATCGAGAGGATCTCGCCCTTCTCCACCGCGAACGACACCGCATCGACCGCCTTCAGGCCTCCGAAATGCAGCGACAGGTTCTCGGCGCGGAAATAGCTCATCGGTTGCGCTCCGACTTCACGTAGATCTTCTGCCGCTTGAAGGTGGCGCGCTTGTAGAGCGGGAACAGCTGGAAGAAGAGCTTGATCTTCAGCCAGCGGCCGTAGAGCCCGAGCGGCTCGAACAGCACGAACAGCACGATGATGATGCCGTAGATCGCGCCCTTCAACCCGTTGAGCGAGGCGAAGGCCGCGACTTTCGACTGGATATTGCCTGCCGTCGCCGAGCTCGCCCCGAATGTCGCGGCGACGCCGGCGATGATGCCGGGCATGTCGTCCTTCAAGTATGTGAGGAACGGATCGATCATCACGATGAAGATCGCCCCCAGCACCGCGCCGTGCAGAGAGAAGGTGCCGCCGATCAGGATCACGATGATGAACTCGATCGAAAGCTGGAGCGTGAACATCTCCGGCGAGATGAAGGAGAGCTTGTGCGCGAACAGCACGCCGGCAAAGCCGGTGATCGCGGCCGAGATCGCAAACGACTTCACCTTGTACAGCGCGACATTGACGCCCATGCTGCGCGCCGCGGTCTCGGAGTCGCGGATCGCGACGAAGGCGCGGCCCGTCGGAGAGCGCAGCAAATTGAGCGTGCCGACGATGGTCAGCACCAGCACGGCAAGGCACAGGTAATAGAAGGTCGGACTGTCGCGCGGCACGGTGACGCCGAGCAGCGACAGCGTCTTGACCCGCATGCCCTCGTTCCCGTGGGTCACGCTCTCCCACCGCGCCAGGATCTCCTCCACGATGAGGGCAAAGGAGATGGTGGCGATGACGAGGTAGATGCCGGTCAGGCGCAGCGCGGGAAAGCCGACCAGCGCGCCGATCAACCCGGTCAGGGCACCGGCGGCGAGAAAATAGACCGGGAACGGCACGTTGTATTTCTGCAAGTAAGCCGCCGTGTAGGCCCCGATCGCGAGGAACGCGGCATGGCCGAGCGAAGCCTGGCCGGTGAAGCCGGTCAGGATCAGCAGCGCCACGCCGACGGTTGCATAGATGCAGACGAAGACGAGCTGGCTCATCAGATAGCTGGAGAGCACGTAGGGCACGATCAACAGCAGTGCGATCAGGATGCCGTAGGAGACGTAATAGCCCGAATGCGGAAACAGCTTGATGTCGTCCTCGTAGTCGGTCTTGAACAGGAAGCGCATGCGTTCAGACCTTCTTGCGGACGTGAAGGCCGAACAGGCCTTCGGGCTTCAAGAGCAGCACGGTGAGCAGCACGATATAGGGGGCGACGTCCTTCCAGCCCTCGGCGAGATAGAAGCCGGCCATGCTCTCGATCACGCCGATCAGGATGCCGCCGACCACGGCGCCCGGGATCGAGCCGAAGCCGCCGAGCACGGCGGCCGGAAAGGCCTTGAGGCCGAGCACGAGGCCGACATTGGAATGGATGAAGGTGATCGGCGCCAGCAGCACGCCGGCGCAGGTCGCCACCGCCGCGCTGATCGCCCACACGATCGACACCACGCGCTTGACCGGAATGCCCATGTAATAGGCTG
Organism: Bradyrhizobium liaoningense; assembly: GCF_018130825.1. Taxonomy (GTDB): domain Bacteria; phylum Pseudomonadota; class Alphaproteobacteria; order Rhizobiales; family Xanthobacteraceae; genus Bradyrhizobium; species Bradyrhizobium liaoningense_B. Next base: position 610,032 of record NZ_JAFCJS010000004.1, read on the forward strand.
CGAGCATGTTCTCGGAGCTGGCACGCATCGCGGTGCCGAGCGTGGTCTTGTTGAAGAACAGATAGAGCAGCGTGCACAGGATCATCGTCGCCGCGATCACCGAGAGCTTGTCGTAGGCGAGGACGAGCGAGCCGATCCGCAGCACGCCCTGGCTGAACGGCGTCTCGATCTTCAGATCGTCGGTGCCCCAGATCATGCCCGCGATCGAACGCAGGAAATAGCCGAGGCCGATCGTGGCCATGATGATGGAGAATTGCGGATAGCCGAGGATCGGCCGCACCACCACGCGCTCGGCCAGCATGCCGAACAGCGCCATGGCCGCCACCGCACCGGCAAAGCCGATCCAGTAGTTCAGGCCCATCATGCCGATGAAGGTGAAGGCGAAGAAGCCGCCCAGCATCATCAGATCGCCCTGGGCGAAATTGACGACCTCGGTGGCCTTGTAGACGAGCACGAAGCCGAGCGCGATCAGGCCGTAGACGCAGCCGAGCGCAACACCGCTGACCAGCTGCTGAACGAAATCCAGCATCGCCGCGCTTCCTCCCGACGCAACCGGCGGAGCTTTTTTCCGCCTCGCCGCATCTTGTGTCCAGTCGCTACGCAGTCGTTTCGCTGCGTTAGCTCCATTTGTCCCGGCGCCAATTCAGCCTGAACGCCCGCGCACTGTCAACAAACGGTGACTTGCCTTTAGTCCAAGACGGATGACGGAATTTGCGGCAATGCGATTCACCGCGCCGAAACATCTTCGGGTCATGGTCGCGGGCGATGCAAAACCGGATGGTATGGCCGTCATGAAGCCGGACAACTCGGCACTGGAAGTCCGAGGGTTAACGAAGCGTTTTGACCGTCTGGCGGTCGACGGCCTCGATCTCACCATTCACGCCGGCGAATTCTACGCCCTGGTCGGTCCCAACGGGGCCGGCAAGACCACCACTTTGCGCATGGTTGCGGGCCTGCTCAGGCCCGACGCCGGCGCGGTCTCGATCTTCGGCATCGATGCGCTGGCAAACCCCGTCGCCGCCAAGCAGGTGATGGCGTGGGTCTCCGACGAGCCCATGATCTACGACAAGCTGACCCCGCTCGAATATCTCGAATTCGTCGCCGGGCTCTGGGGCATCGCGCCGTCGATCTCGGAACCGGTCGCGGAGGAACTGCTGAGCTCGCTGGGGCTCGAGCCGCACCGGCACGAGCGCTGCGAGGGCTTTTCCAAGGGCATGCGCCAGAAGGTGGCGCTGGCCGGCGCGCTGGTGCACGATCCCCGTCTCATCATTCTCGATGAGCCGCTGACGGGACTGGATGCCGTCTCCGCCCGCCACGTGAAGGGCCTGCTCAGCGAGCGCGTCCGCGCCGGCTGCACCGTCATCATGACCACGCACATCCTCGAGGTCGCCGAGCGCATGGCCGACCGCATCGGCGTGATCGCCTCGGGCCGCCTCGTCGCCGAGGGCACGCTCACCGAGTTACGCCAGCAAAACGGCCATGCCGACACCAGCCTGGAAGATCTCTTCATCGCGCTGGTGACGCTGCAGGAAGCCGCATGAGCTCGGCGACCGCGCTGTCCTGGTTCGCCCGGCACGAGCTCAGGCTCGCCTGGCGCGAATGGTTCGCCATGATGACTGGCGGAAGGCGCACGCGGGCGCGCGCCGCCGTCATCGGCCTGCTGTTCTTTGCTGCGCTGCTGCACGTGCCGGCCTGGGCCGTGATCGGCCGCTTCGCCGATCTGCAGCTGCCGCTCGACAAATCCTCGCTGATCGTGATCACGGCGACCATCTTTCTCGCCTGGACCTTGATGCTGTCGCAGGCGATCGAATCGGTGACGCGGGTGTTCTACGCCCGCGCCGATCTCGACCTGATCATGTCCTCGCCCGCGACGCTGGCCAATCTCTTCTCGGTCCGCATCGCCGCGATCGCGCTCACCGTCACCGCGATGGCGCTGCTGTTCTCGACGCCCTTCATCGACGTTCTCGTGATCGGCGGCGGACCGCGCTGGCTCGCGGCGTACGGCATCGTGATCGCGATGGGCCTGTCGGCCGCGGCGATCGCGATCGCCGTCACCATCCTCCTGTTCCGCCTGATCGGCCCAGCGCGGACGCGCCTCGTGGCGCAGATCCTCGCCGCCATCATCGGCGCCGGCTTCGTGATCGCACTGCAGGTCGCCGCGATCATGTCCTACGGCACGCTGTCGCGCTTCACCATCCTGACCTCCGGCAGCATGGCCGCCCACGCCCCCGAGATCGACAGCATCTGGTGGTGGCCGGCGCGCGCGACGATGGGCGACAACGAGGCGCTTTTGCTGCTTCTGGCGCTTGCGCTCGTGCTGCTCGGAAGCGTCATGGCGATCTTCTCGGGCCGCTTTGCCGACACCGCGATCGATGCCGCCGCTTACGGCAGGTCCGGCCGCCGCAGCGCGAAGCAGCGCGCGTTCCGCGGCGGATCGCGGCAGCAGGCGCTGCGGCGCAAGGAATTCTCGCTGCTCTGGCGCGATCCCTGGCTGATCTCGCAGACGCTGATGCAGCTACTCTACCTGGTGCCGCCGGCGCTGCTGCTCTGGCGCAATTTCGCCGAAAGCTCCGCGGCCCTGACGCTGATCACGCCCGTGATCGTGATGGCGGCGGGACAGCTCGCCGGCGGGCTCGCCTGGCTGACGATCTCCGGCGAGGACGCCCCCGACCTGGTCGCAACCGCGCCGTTGATGCCGTCGAGCGTCATCCGCGCCAAGATCGAGGTGGTGCTGATCGCAATCGCCGCCATCTTCTGCCCGCTGGTCGCTGCGCTCGCCTTCGCCTCGCCATTCCAGGCCGCGGTGAGTGCCGGAGCCATCATCGTCAGCGCGGCGTCCGCGACCGCGATCCAGCTCTGGTTCCGCGTCCAGGCGCGGCGCAGCCAATTTCGCCGCCGCCAGACCTCGTCGCGGCTCGCGACCTTTGCCGAAGCCTTCTCCTCGATCGGCTGGGCCGCCAGCGCCGCCCTGCTGCTCGCCCTGCCGCTGGCCGGCCTGATCAGCGGTCTGATCACCGCAGGCCTCGTCGCCATCACCTGGAAGTTCAGCCCAAAGCGCGACTAGATGGCGGGAATGACAGGTGCGACACTGACGCGCTGTTGATCGCCAACTGTTGGCGGCGCGCTGCATTGCACGCTAGACTTTCCCCTGAAGTCATCGGGGACGGATTCATGCGGCGACTGGTTTCGGCGGCTCTGGCGCTGTTCGGCGCATTCCTCACCCCTGCCCTCGCCCAGCAGCCCCAGCGCAGCGAATGCCTGGCGATGGCCAATGCCGCGCCGCGGGTCATGCCGGTCGTCTTCAAACAGGTGGCGGCGGCCGCGGAGGTCGAGATCACTTATGCCGGCCACTCCACCTATTTCATCGACACGCCCGGCGGCCTGCGCATCGCCACCGATTATAGCGGTGCCTATCAGGTGGGGCGGCTGCCCGACGTCGTCACCATGAACCGGGCGCACAGCACGCACTATTCTTTATATCCGGACAAGCGCATTCCCCATGTGCTGCATGGCTGGGGCGAGGACGGCAAGCCGGCCATTATCTCCGAGCGCATCGGCGACACCTTCATTCGCAACGTCACCACCGACATCCGCCGCTATTTCGGCGACGATGCCGGCACCGACATGATCCGCGACGGCAACTCGATCTTCATCTTCGAGGTCGCCGGCCTCTGCATCGGCCATCTCGGCCACCTCCACCACAAGCTCGACGACAGTCATTTCGCTCAGATCGGACGGCTCGACATCGTGATGGTGCCGATCGACGGCACCTACACCATGTCGCTCGACGGCGTCTCCGAGATCACCAGGCGGCTGCGTGCTTCGGTGGTGCTGCCGATGCACCGCTTCGCCACCCCGCTCGACGACTTCATGCGCCGGATCGGCCAGCAGTTCGAGATCGACCATCGCATCGATCGCTCGTTCCGGATGTCGCGAGATACGCTGCCGACCAAGCCGACGGTGATCATCCTCGACGGGGTCTGAGGCGCAATTTTCTCCAAGCCGGCTGCCGTCCTTTGGTGCTGATCTCCTGCAAGAGGAGATCGACATGACCGACTTTGCGCGACTGTTGCACGCCGATGGACCGAACCCGGAGCATGCCGCGGCACTCCAGCTTTACGGCCGCTTCGTCGGCGATTGGGAGGCCGAGATTACCGCTCACGGCCCCGATGGAACGAAGCACACAGCGCCCGGCGAAATCCATTTCGGCTGGGTTCTGGAAGGCCGCGCGGTGCAGGACGTCTGGATCATTCCCCGCCCTGCGGGCGCGCCGGCCTTGCCGATCGCCGGCAATTGGTACGGCACGACGCTGCGGGTCTATGATCCCTCCATCGATGCGTGGCGGATTTCCTGGTTCGATCCCGCGCGCTGCGTGTTCCGCCAGCAGATCGGCCGTCCGCGCGGCGATGACATCGTGCAGGAAGGCACGACCGACGCAGGCGAGAGGACGCGCTGGAGCTTTACCGAGATCACCGACGATTCCTTCCACTGGCTCGGCGAGGTCAAGCCTGCGACCGCAGCCGATTGGCGGCTCGTCGTCGACGTGAAGGCGAAACGGCGCAAGGCCTGACGACAGCGCCGCTGTGCTCGAGACGAAGGGCGCGGTTGCGCGCCGCGCGCTGCTGCATGCAAGGACGAACTGCTAGGCTCCCGCCACAAAATATAAAGGGAGCGAACGCCGATGGCTGCAAGCGGTCTGCCCGCCAACACGAGCGGGCTATTCGTCGAGCCGCGCGAGGACTGGCTCGCGCTGCATCAGGAAGAGATCATCGATCCCTTGCGGCCGATCGTCGATCCTCACCACCATCTCTGGAATCGCGGGCACCGCTATCTGATCGAGGAGATGGCCTCCGACATCGCCTCCGGCCACAACGTCATCGCCACCGTCTATGTCGACTGCCGCTCGATGTATCGCGCGCATGGGCCTGAGGCGTTCCGGCCCGTCGGCGAGGTCGAGTTCGCCAACGGCGTCGCGGCGATGAGCGCGAGCGGTGGTTACGGCAAGGCCGCGATCTGCGCCGGCATCGTCAGCCATGCCAATCTGCTGCTGGGTGACGCCGCAAGACCCGTGCTGGAAACGGAGATCGCCGCCGGCAACGGCCGCTTCCGCGGCATCCGGCATTCCTCCGCCTGGGACGAAGACCCCGTCGTCGCCGGCATGTATGCCAACCGGCCGAAAGGCCTGTTGCAGGACCCGGCCTTCCGCAAAGGGTTTGCCCATCTCGCCCCGCTGAACCTCAGCTTCGATGCCTGGCTGTTTCATCCGCAGATCGGCGAGCTGACCGAGCTGGCGCGCGCCTTCCCCGACACCAGGATCGTGCTCGACCATTGCGGCGGACCGGCGGGCGTCGGCCGCTTTGCGGGACGGCGCGAGGAGGTGTTCCCGCAGTGGCGCGCCTCGATCCGGGAGATCGCAACATGCGAGAACGTGGTGGTGAAGCTCGGAGGCCTTGCGATGTGCCTGCTCGGTTACGATTTCCATCTGCGCGAGAGGCCGCCGTCATCCGAGGAGCTTGCCGCGGCCTGGCGGCCCTATGTCGAGACCTGCATCGAGGCGTTCGGCGTGAGGCGCGCGATGTTCGAGAGCAATTTTCCGCCGGACAAGGGCCAGTGCAGCTACCAGGTGATCTTCAATGCCTTCAAGCGTATCGCCGCGCCCTTGAGCGAGGCCGAGAAGACGGCTCTGTTCTCGCAGACCGCGACCGAATTCTATCGGCTCGATTTGCCGTCGTGACAGGATCTGCGCCCTGACGAGAAGAGGGGCCGGGATGTTGATCCCGACCCCTCTTCGTCGTGGCCGCTGGGAAGCGTCCTTGAAAGCGTTATGAGATGACTAGCCGGCGCCCATCAGCGAGGCGGGACGGCGCTCGCCGGTGGAGACGAACATCCGCTTGAGCTTGTTGACGACGCGGACCAGGAAACCGATCATCACCGGATTGGTCTTGCGGCAGAAGGCGATCTTCTTGACGTGGCCTTCGACATGCCATTTGGCATGCGCGCCGTCGCGGAAGAAGATGACGTCGCCGGGGCCATAGCGCTTCGGCGGCATGCCTTCGCTCTCGAGCACGATCGATCCTTCCATAATCATGATGGTCTCGTCGATGTCGTAGTACCAGTTGAAGCGCCCTTCGGTGCAATGCCAGATGATTGTCTGGGCGGTGCCGTCGGCGCTGGTCGACAGGACGCGCGAGCGCGACACCGGATTGCCTTCGATGATCCAGGACGGCTCGATCGGCCGCAGCTCGAGCTCCACATTGCTACTACCGATTTCAATCAATGCGCGCGACATCTACTTCCCCGGGGAATATTAATATGTATGGCCGGGTCTCGGCCCGGATTGTTTCGAAAGATATTGGGAACGCTAGTAGCCGGTTTTTAATTCTTCCTTACGCAGGCCCCGACAATCAGCTGCAAGTTGCAGGTGCGAAGCGGTTAACGTCAGGATTTCCCTGCGAATCCGCGCAGATGAACCCATCTTTTCCGGGGTGCGACAAAGTGCGCGAAGTATCAGGAAGGAGCCACGCCGATGCCCCTCAGCCCAGAGGTTCTGACAGCCAAAGGCGAAATGGTCGCCCGGCTTGGCGACTTCGATATCTCCCTCGCGCCGGACGAAGAGCCCTGGTTCACCATCGACGGCATCGAAAGCCCGCGGCAGATCGGCAGTGACGGCTCCGGCGGCGCGTTCGTGCTGCTGCCGTCACGGAATGTGCTCTACGTGTCATCCGAGGGCCGCGCGGGAATCATCGCGGAGAGCTTCGAGGCATTCATCCAGCTCGTCGTCGCCCGCCCCTACTGGCTCGACATCCTCAAATTTTCCACCGGCGGCGACCTCTCGGAGATGCGGCGCGCGGCAGATGCGCTGGAGGCGACACTGGACGACGAGGACGGGATCAACGAGGCCCGCGAGGACATCCGCAGGGGTCTCGACCTGCCAGAGGCGGACGATCCGGTCGGCGCGCTCTACGAGGCGGTGGCTACTTCAGACGCCATCGTGCGGGCGACCGACGGCAGCCCGTTCACGACGCTGTTCAACCGTTTCAGCATCGACAACAACCCGATGCTGCGCAACGCGGCGGCGTGAGAGTCGGGAGTCACTGTCGCGAGGAGGTTCACCTCTCCCTGACGCGATTGCCGCGCACTCCGTCCTCATCCTGAGGAGTCCGCCTTAAGCAGGCGTCTCGAAGGATGGCCGCAGGGAAGCCACTTCTATATGCGAAGCGCGTTACTTGGCCCACTCGCCCTTGCGGAACACCGGGACCTTGCTGCCGTCGGCCAGAATGCCGTCGATGTCGGTCTCGGCCGAGCCGATCATCCAGTCGATATGGATCAGGCTCTGGTTGCCGCCTTGCGCGGAGATCTGTTGCGGGGTGAGCTGCGCGCCGTTGACGAAGCACTTGGAATAGCACTGGCCGAGCGCGATGTGCGAGGCGGCGTTCTCGTCGAACAGCGTGTTGTAGAACAACAATCCACTCTGCGAGATCGGCGAGGAATGCGGCACCAGCGCCACTTCGCCGAGCCGGCGGGCGCCCTCGTCGGTGTCGAGTACCTTGTTGAGCACCTCCGCGCCGCGCGAGGCCTTGGCGTCGACGATCTTGCCGTCCTCGAAGCGCACCGCGATGTTGTCGATCAGCGTGCCCTGGTAGGACAGCGGCTTCGAGCTCACGACATGGCCATAGACGCGGCGGCAATGCGGCGTGGTGAAGACCTCTTCGGTCGGAATGTTGGCATTGCAGCTGATGCCGTTCTTGGACAGCGAGGCGCCGCCCTCCCATTCATGGCCGTCGGCGAGCCCGATGGTGAGGTCCGTCCCCGGTCCCGAGTACTGCAGCGCGCGAAAACGCTGGCCGTTGAGCCAGTTGGTGCGCTCGCGCAGCACCGCATTGTGGCTCGCCCAGTTGCCCATCGCGTCCTCGCGATCGACGCGGGACGCGGCGAAGATCGCATCCGCGAGCTTGCCGACGGCGACGTCCTCGGGATCCCCAGGGAATACCTGCTTGGCCCAGGACGGGCTCGGATAGGCGATGATGTTCCAGTTGGTGTCGAAATTGACGATCTTTTCCAGCGCCGGCTGATAGGCCATGGAATTGGCCTTGCTGGCGCGTGCGACCTTGGACGGGTCCTCGCCCGACAGCAGCATCGGATTGTCGCCGACGATGGCGAGCCGCGCGGTGTTGTCGGAGAATGCCTTGGCCATGCCCTCATACAGCCAGCCGGCGGCACGATCGAAGCTGTTGTCGTGACCGTGGCGGTAGCGCGCCAGCGTCATCTCCTCGTCCGACAGGATCGGCGTGACGATCCCGGCGCCGGCCTTGTAGGCATGCACCGCGATCCGCCGCACCAGCGGCAGCGCGATCGCCGGCGCCGTCAGCAGCAGATCCTGTCCCGGCCGCAAACCCAGGCCCACCTTCACCGCCACCTCGGCAAGCCGGTCGAGTTTCGCGGGATCGATGGGAGTGGCGGTGATGCGTTGATCGGTCATGCCGGGTCCTCTGCCGAAAGTCTCTCGTTCAATCTAAGTCTAGCATCGCCGGACACAAGTATGCGAGCGCCTTGCGACACATGAAAGATACGCAGTTTCACGCATCTTGGTTTTCAACGTGTTGAAGATTTCAGCACCCGATCGACCATGGCGGGCGCAAGCCCCAGGTAATTTTTCGGTGAGGTGAGCGCCTCGATTGTGGCACGGTCGATGCGGCTCGATATCCGTGAATCTGCGGAGAGCGCGTCGGCAAGGCTGATCCCCTTGTCGTTGGCCTCGCGGCAGGCGTCATAGACCACGTCATGCGCCTCCTGCCGCCCGATCTGCGGCGCGAGCCCCATCATGACCGCTTCGGCCACAATCAGGCCGCGGCTGACGGCGAGATTGTCGTTCATCTTCCTGTCGTCCACGATCAGGCCTGCGAGCGCGAACTTCGCCTGGTGCAGCGCGCCGGCCGTCAGCACGAAGCTTTCCGGGATCGCCATCCATTCGGCGTGCCAGGGACCGGTGGCGCGCTCGAAATCCTGCACCATCGCGTCCAGCATCAGGCCGGCGTGCTGGCGCACCGCCTTGGACGCCGCAAGCATCAGCTCCGAAGAAATCGGGTTGCGCTTCTGCGGCATGGTCGAGGAGGCGCCGCGGCCCTTGACGAAGGGCTCGTAGACCTCGGCGAACTCGGTCGAGGCCATGATCATGATGTCGAGCGCGATCTTGCCGAGCGAGCCGGTGACGAGCGCGAGGAAGTTCACCGCCTCGGAAAAGCCGTCGCGCGCGACGTGCCAGGTCGAGGCGGGAACGCCGAGCTCGAGTTCGGCGCAGAGCGCCTCCTGCACCTCGAACCCCTTGTCGCCGAGCGAGGCCAGCGTGCCGGCCGCGCCGGCGAACTGTCCGACCAGGACGCGCGGCTTCAATTGCGCCAGGCGCTCGGCGTGGCGGTCGAACATCGCGAGCCAGATCGCGGTCTTGTAGCCGAAGGTGACCGGCAGCGCCTGCTGCAGATGGGTGCGGCCTGCCATCGGCGTGTCGCGATATCGCTGCGAGAGATCGGCAAGGATCTTGCGCAGCTCGGCGATATCCCGCTCGACGATCTCGAGCGCGGCGCGCAATTGCAGCACCACGGCGGTGTCCATGATGTCCTGCGTGGTCGCGCCCCAATGCACGTAGCGGCCGGCCTCGCCGCACTGCTTCACCATCTGGTGCACCAAAGGAAGGATGGGATAGCCGACGATGTCGGTCTCCTGCCTGAGCAGATCGAAATCGAGCGCGGCGACATCGGTCCGCGCCGCGATCTGATCGGCGGCGTCCTGCGGGATCACGCCGCATGCCGCTTCCGCCTTCGCAAGTGCCACCTCGACCTCGGCATAACGGCCGACCAGCGCGAGGTCGGAAAACACCTCGCGCATCTCCGGCGTGCCGAACGCGTCGCGGAACAGCATGGAATCGAGCACGGTGGTCGAGGCGTGAAAGGCGGACATGGGCGTTTCTTTGTGGCTGTTGTTCTGTCTGCGGGCAGCTTAACGACGTCGCAATGTTCGGCAAATGGACATTCGCAGTTCGTCACATGTTCTCAGCTTCGCCCGAGCGGAAGCCAGTACGATGCGGGACTTATGTCTCGCGCTGTCCGAGCGCCGTCATTGCGAGGAGCTCTTGCGACGAAGCAATCCAGGCTGCCTCCGTGGAGAGATTCTGATTTGCTTCGCTGCGCTCGCAATGACGGCGGCGGGAGTCATGTTCCTATCCAAACTTTAATTCAGCGCACTTCGCCAGCTGCACTATCACTGACGTGCGGCGCGCGAGATGCCGCATGACGAGGAGACCACAATGTTGAAATCGTTTCGCTTCGTTGCCGGAGCTTGTCTGCTTGCGAGCCTGTCGGCGGCAACACTGACGCATGCGTCGGCGGCGCCGATCGGACAACCGCTGGCGATGACGCACGCGGACCAGGACCAGATCGAACAAGTGCGCTGGTATGGACGCCGCGGCTGGGGCTGGGGCGGCGGCGCGTTCGTCGGCGGCCTCGCGGCCGGTGCGATCATCGGCGGCGCTGTGGCCGCGCCCTATTATTACGGCTCGCCATATTATTATGAGCCGGGCTATCCGCCCCCGCCCGCCGCCTATGGACCGCCGCCGGAAGGCGACGTGCAGTACTGCATGCAGCGCTACAAATCCTACAATCCGAACACCGGCACCTATCTCGGCAATGACGGCAGGCGCCATCCCTGCCCGTAGGGATTCTGCTCTCGTAGCCGTGTAGCCCGTCAGTGCTCGACCCATGAATGCCCGCGACAATCTGGCCGGAACGGCCAGATTGTCATTTCAGGTCGTATTCGTCCTCAAAAATCGCATGGCTGCCATCACGCGATCGTGGTGAACCGGAGAGACCGTTCGGCGGACTCACAGACTTCAAGTCGAAATCCATTTTGATTTTTTTATTGCTGATACCGCTGTGAGATCTGAGTCTCGACGTGCAGTTTCTATTCCGGGATCATCTTCTCGACACTGACCTGCGCGAGCTGAGCCGCGAGCAGGTTCCCGTTGCCGTGGAACCGCAGGTTTTCGATCTCGTCGTCCATCTCATGGAGAACCGCGACCGGGTGGTCAGCAAGGACGAGCTGATCGACAAGATCTGGCATGGGCGCAGCGTCTCGGAATCCACCCTGACCAGCCGGATCAACGCGGCCCGCAAGGCGATCGGCGACAATGGCGCGAACCAGGCGCTGATCCGTACCATCGCGCGCAAGGGATTTCGCTTCGTCGGCGACGTGCAGACACAGCTTGGCACGGTTCCGCCGGAGCTCGGTCGCCTCACCCCGGCGCCGCAGGCCGTGCTCGCGCTGCCCGATCGGCCCGCGATCGCCGTGCTGCCCTTCACCAACATGAGCGGCGACCGCGAACAGGATTATTTCTCCGACGGCATCAGCGAAGACATCATCACGGCGCTGTCGAAGCTGCGCTGGTTCTTCGTCATCGCGCGCAATTCCTCCTTCGTCTACAAGGGCCGCGCCGTGCACATCCACGAGGTCGCGCGCGAGCTCGGCGTGCGCTACGTGGTCGAAGGCAGCGTGCGACGGAGCGGCGACCGCCTGCGCGTCTCGGCCCAGCTCAACGACGTCTCGACCGGCAGCCATCTCTGGGCCGAGCGCTACGACCGCGAGCTTGCCGACATCTTCGCGGTGCAGGACGAGATCACCGACGCGATCGTCGCCGCGATCGAGCCGCAGCTCTATGCCGCCGAGAGCTTTCGCGCCCAGCAGAAGCCGCCGGGCAGCCTCGATGCCTGGGGCCTGTTGATGCGAGGGCTGTCGCATTACTGGCGCATCACCCGCGAGGACAATGCGACGGCGCAAGGACTGCTCGAGAAGGCCGTCGCGATCGACCCGGCCTATGGCAAGGCGCTGGGCCTGCTCGCGACCAGTCACATCTTCGGCGCGCATATGGGCTGGGCCGACATGGCCGCGACCGTGCCGGTCGCCGAACGCGCGGCGCTTGCCGCGGTGGAGGCCGATCGCGAGGACGCCTTCGCCCATCACGGCCTCGCCTATACCTATCTGTTCCGCCGCCGTTTCGACGATGCGCTGGCGGAGTTCGAGCAGGCCTTGATGCTCAATCCGAACTTCGCGATGGCGCACGCCTTCCACGGCGTGACGCTGTGCTACGCGGGACGATGGCAGGACGGCGATGCCGCTGCGCGGCGCGCGCTGCGGCTGAGCCCGCGCGATCCGCTCGCGGCGATCTATTGCGGCGTTGCGGCGTATGCCCAGTTCATCGGCCGCAACTACGAGCAGTCCATGCAGATGGCGCGGGAATCGATGCGGCAGCGCGCCGATTTCGTCGGTGCCCATCGTGTGCTGACCGCCGCCGCCGGCATGTCGGGGGATCCCGCATTCGCGGCGTCCGCGCTGGAAGGCCTGCGCCGCGCCCAGCCCGGGATCTCGCTCGCCTGGATCACGCGCGAATTGCCGATGCTGCGGGAAGAAGATCGCGCGCATTATCTGGAAGGATTTCGGCGCGCGGGGATGAGGTAGCCGTTCACCCTCCCCTGGAGGGGGAGGGTCGGCTCGCATCTGAGCGTAGCGAAGATGAGAGACGGGGTGGGGTGACGGTCTCTCCACGACGGACACTGCCCGTGCGGAGAGATCACCCCACCCCGCTCGCGCTGCGCGCGATCGACCCTCCCCCTTCAGGGGAGGGTCAGGGAAAAGCTACTCCTGCATCATCTCGCCGCTGCCGCCGAACTCGGCCGGGAAATCCTTCAGCTTGGGCAGACCGTCGCGCATCGGCAGCACGGTCTCGGCGTAATTGACGTGGACGCCGGGCGTGAACGCGAGCGTGGGGATGGTGGCGGTGAAAACGTCGATAAGGCCGAGCGGGGGGTGATTGGTCATCAGATGGCCGCCGCACTTCCTGCAATATTTGCGCTGGCTGAGCGGCGTCTTGGCGAAGGTCTCGACATGCTGGGCGCCCTCGGTGATGCGCACGGCTTCGGGCTTCCACAGGCTGAAGGCGTTCACCGGTCCGCCGGACCAGGACCGGCAGGAACGGCAATGGCAATAGCCCATCGCCTCCGGCGCGCCCGTGACCTCGACCGTGACAGCGCCGCAGAAGCAGTTTCCGACATGTTTCATTTGGGTCGTCTCCATGATGAAGGATCGATATCGCGTGTCGGCGCGCCACGCGTCCTCCATTCGGTGGACGCGTGGCGCGAGGCTAAGACTATACTGATCTGCGCCAGGGAATAAGCATCGACACCCGTTGTTTGTACTGCCGGTAGTCGTCGCCGAAGAGCTCGATGAGGTCGTGCTCCTCCAGCGCGATGCCGACGAAGATGTAGAGCGTGGTCACGGCCGCGAACAGCAGATGGCCCACAGTCATGACCGGCGCCGCCCAGAACGCGATGATGAAACCGAGATAGATCGGATGACGGACGAACTTGTAGAGCAGCGGCGTCTTGAAACGCGGCGGCGCGGCTTCCCGGCCGACTAGATGATCGGTCACCTGAGACAGGCCGAACAACTCGAAGTGATTGATGATGAAGGTCGAGGTGAACACCAGCACCCAGCCCGCGAAGGACAGCGTGACCACCGTCACGGCAAGATCGGGGTTCTCGACCTCCCATATGACCGTGGGCAGCGGACGCCACTGCCAGAACAGGAGGAGCAATGACAGGCTCGCGAACAACACGTAGGTCGAGCGCTCGACCGGCTTGGGGACGAACTGCGTCCACCACGCCTTGAATTGTTGGCGCGCCATCACGCTATGTTGAACCGCGAACAGCGACATCAGCAGCAGATTGACGATGACCGCGCGGACGACGGGCGCTTCGGCTCCGGTGTCGATGGTCTTCGGCACCATCACCCCCATGACGAAGCCGATGGCGTAGAGAACGGTGACGAAAAAGACGAGATATGCCGCAATTCCGTACAGAAAGGCGATGAACCTGAAAATGCGCGAGCCCGCAACCTCCGGGCCGATGGAATGAACCTGGTGATCAAGTTGGGTCATAGAACGCTCCGTTGTGCCGAGACATCGGCACTGTTTGGTCTTCGCACCATGCCGGATCGGAGGTCCTCCGACTTTCGCGGAGGGTTGATTTTCGCCTGAGACGACTTTGATTTTTGCTTGAGACGACGGAAACGTGCGATTTTTCTTTGAAAACAACGTGCTGGACGGCGATCTGCGGGAGCTCACTTGCTCCGGAGTGGCCGTGCCGTTGCAGCCGCAGGTGTTCGATCTGCTGCTTTACCTCGTCGCGGAGCGCACCCGAGTGGTCAGCAAGGATGACCTGATCAGCCAGATCTGGAGCGACCGCATCGTCTCGGATTCCGCCCTGAACAGCCGCATCAACGCCGCGCGCAAGGCGCTGGGCGACGACGGCGCGACCCAGCGGCTGATCAAGACCATTCCGCGCAAGGGCTTTCGTTTCGTCGGCGACGTCCGGGAAGACGGGGCCGCCGCGCCGGCGCCCGCTGAACCCGCAACGGCGCGCGCAGTGACCGACCGTCCGGCGATCGCGGTGCTCGCCTTCGAGAACATGAGCGGCGATCCCGCACAGGATTATTTTGGCGACGGCATCAGCGAGGACATCCTCACCGCGCTGTCGAAGCAGCGCTGGTTCATGGTGATCGCCCGCAACTCGTCCTTCACCTACAAGGGTCGCGCGGTCCACATCAGACAGATCGCCGAGGAGCTCGGCGTTCGCTACATCGTCGAAGGCAGCGTGCGCAAGGCGGACAACCGGGTGCGCATCACCGCGCAGCTCAACGACGCCACGTCAGGCAGCCATCTCTGGGCCGAGCGCTACGACCGCGAGCTCGTCGATGTCTTCGCCGTGCAGGACGAGATCACCAACGCGATCGTCGCGGCGATCGAGCCGCACATCCACGCGGCGGAGAATTTTCGCAGCCATCGCAAGCCGCCCGCGAGCCTGGACGCCTGGGACCTCTTGATGCGCGCGCTGTCACATTACTGGCGCGTGACCCGGCAGGACCACGCGGCCGCCAAGGCGCTGCTCGAGCGCGCGATCGCAATCGATCCGAATTACGGCCAGGCGCTGTCGGTGCTGGCCGTGAATGACATGTTCGGCGTGCATCTCGGCTGGACCGAGCTGGCCGCGGTTGCCCCGGTCGCGGAAGCCGCCGCGCTCAAAGCGGTGCGCTGCGACCACGAGGATGCCTGGGCGCATGCCGCGCTCGGCAGCGTCTACTTCTCGACACGGAGGCTTGCGGACGCATTATCCGAGTTCGAGCAGGCCCTCGCGCTCAACCCGAACTTCTCGCTGGTGCAAGGCTACCACGCGCTGGCGCTGTCCTATGCCGGACGGTCGAAGCAGGCGTTTGCGGCGGCGCAGAAGGCGATCCGGCTCTCACCGCGCGATCCGTCGCTGGCGATCTATCACGGCATCGCCGGCTATGCGCGCTTCACCGAGCGGCAGTATGACGAAGCCATCGCGCTCGCGCGCGAGGCGATCCGCCACCGCGGCGACCTCACCGGCGCCTACCGCGTTCTCGCCGTTTCGGCCGGCATGATCGGCGATGGCGCGCTGGCGGAGATGGCACTCGGCGAGCTCCGCCGCACCCAGCCGAACATCTCGCTGCAGTGGATTGCGACGAAACTGCCGTGGGCCAGCGACGCCGATCGCGAGCACTATCTCGAGGGATTCCGGCGGGCGGGATTGCGGTGAGGCGCGACGCTGCTCTTACCTCCCCTGGAGGGGTAAGAGCGCGGCGATGCTACGCCACGCGCTTCCGGCGCAAATGGACGATGACGTCGAGCCGCGCGATCTCGTGGCCGGGAAGCGCCTCGGGCATCCTGGTGAAGGCGAGGCCATCGGCGACATCGACCAGCACATCCTCGCCTTCGAGGTAGAAGTGCGGATGCACCGATGTGTCGGTATCGAAGAACGACTTGATGCCGTCGGCGGCGATCCGGCGCAACAGGCCGGCTTCCGTGAACTGGTTCAGGGTGTTGTAGACGGTCGCGAGCGACAGATAGGCGTTCGCGGCCATCGCCTCTTCATAAAGGCTCTCCGCGGTGACGTGACGGTGGCCGCGCAGGAACAGCAACTGGCCGAGCGCCAGGCGCTGGCGGGTTGGCCGCAGACCGGCATCGACGAGCAATTGCAGGCAGTGCTGCAGGCCCTCATCGACCTCGGGTCCCACGACGTCAGGCTCGTTGTCGTCGCCCGCATGGATATTCGCGGCGTGCATGTCCATCGATCGTCTCACGTCTGCAAGAACCAGGACGCGCAACACGACATCCCGCCAGTTGCTATTGGATCGCAGAAGCGGCGGCCCGGCTTTGATCCGGATCAAATTTGGCGCCGACCCGCCTCCGACCTATCGCAAGGCGGACGGATTTATTCCCGGCCAGAATGGCTAAAGCGCGATGATGAACCATCATCGCGCTTTATCTCTTTGTTGGAGCATGATCTTTCGGAAAACCGCTTCACACTTTTCCGGATCATGCTCCAGGCATCGATGAGGCTCACATGTCCAGGCCGGTTCCCGACAAGGCAGAGGTCGCGCTCGAATATCCCGACAAGTTCTATGTCGGCACCTTCGAGCATTCATCGCGCTTCGAGGCGCGGCTCGACGGCAGCGGCGTTGCGCTCGTGCTGCAGCATCCGGGCGCGGCCGATGAACGCAAATCGGTGCATCTGCATATCAACTTCGGACTGCTGGCCGGCATCCTGCGGGAGCTAGCCGGCAGCGTCGCGGCCATCCCCAAGGACGACATCGCGCACCGCGAGCAGCTCGCTGACGCGCTCGACGAATTGCGAAAGGCGCTGCGGACGCCCTGAAAGCTATTTCGCTTTCACCTGGATCGGCTTCGGGGCCGGCGCGGCCGCCCATTCCTTGTCGGCACGCGGGCCGTTGAGATCGCCGGTCAGCCCGACGAGCTGGCCGGGCAGCACGTCGAGGGTCTGCTGCCAGGTCTGGGTCTGGCACAGGAATTTTATGAGGCAGCCCTTCAGCTTCAAGCGATCGGCGGATTCGCGCCAAAGCGAGACCGAATAAGACTTGCCGTCCTCGGCATTGTAGATGTCGCCGGCAAACCGTCCCTCGGGCGTCGCCTGCAGTCCCATGATGAGCTGGTGGCCGAGCAGCGTGCGGGCGCGCTTGTCGGCGTCAGGGTTTTCCTTGTCGCGATAGGGCTGGCCGCGCTTGTCGGCCGGCTCCTTCATCCAGACGATGAAGCCGCAGATGCGGTCGCGCGCCGGGCCGCAGCGCTCGAGCCGGATGCGGGCGCGGCCGTCCTCGACGAGCCATGTGCCGCTGGGATCGGTCGGGGCGGCCGCGCCGGCGCGCCCACCGATGATCATCATCACGACGGTGATCGCGACGCGCAGCACGAAGCGAAGGAGAAGGTTCATCTGCATGCCTTTCGTTGAGCAGGGGGGCGCGTCAGTTCAGTTGCGCCATCAGCGCGTCGGCGCCCTTGTCGAGGCCTGCGGTGGCAGCCGCGAGCGCGCCGACGCTGGCCTTGATGTCGTAGGCGCCGGGGTATTGCTTGGTGACGTAGGCGCTGATCAGGCGTGAGGTCGAAGCGTCGAAGATCTCGACACCGTAGATGACCGAGCCGGTCAGCATGCCCTCGCCGTCGCGTGCCGCCTGCACGCCGTTGTAGACCGCGCCGGCCATGTCGAAGCGGGAGAGCGTGCCGAGCACCGGCGTGTTGGTGACGGCGCCGGTCAGCGTCAGCCGGATGCGCAGCGTGTTCGGCCCGCGCTCGCGCACCAGGGCGAAGCGGCCGCGCAGCCGCTCGGCGAAACAATTCTGCATGTAGGCGGCGAGTGTCGCCTTGTCCTTGTCGGACATGTCGCCGAACTGATGATCCTTGCCGCGATAGACCACGACGGGATCGAGGATCACTTTATTATATGAGCGCCAATCGACCGGCGTGGAATAGCGGTAGGGCACGCGGCCGGAGCTGTCCGACTTGTCCGGCGCCATGTAGGCCGAGGACGCCATCTCCGAATAGGGCACGGGCGCGACCGTGGCGCAGCCGGCCGAGGCGACGCAAAGCACCAGCGTTCCCAGACCGCGCAGGGCGATCGAGCGATCCATTCCAGACTCCTCTTGCGGCTTCTTTGGAAGGCCAACCTTTGAAATTGCAATGACGACCGCAGCCGCGCTTGGGACCAGACACGGCTGCGGCGCTCACCATTGCCGGCCCAAGGCATCGTCCGGGGCCTTTTCGGATCCCTCGGGCCGTCTCAGTGTTTCCAGTTATAAAACCGACCAGTTGGTTTGTAAAGTCGCAAAACGGCGACCTGACACATTTGGCCGCAGGCGCGGTTTTGGGCAGCGTCCGGTTGGAATTCGTTAACGATGAATCAGGCGCGCTTGCGCGGGGTTGCAGCCTTTGCCGCCGATGCCGCTCCGGATTTTGCGGCACGCTTCGTGGCCGGCCGTTCGAGGCCGGTCCACTGCCCGTCGTCGAGCAGGCGCGCGAACAGCCGCTGGTGCTCGTCCTTGCTGAGCGGTGACATGCCGAACAACGAGCTCAGCAGCAGTCCGAGCGCGCCGGCCCAGCGCAACATCGCGAGATCCGGGTCGGCGGCTTCTTCCTTGATCGCCGCCATCCTCTTCATCTCGAGTTCGCGCGGCAGCGCCATCAGGCTGGGATTTTCGACCATGGCCGCAACCAGGGCCAGCGCGGCGGAATTCGGCGTAGTCGCCGCTTCCCTGATCGTGGCAAGCTGGGTCGCCAGATTGGGATTGGCCGAGGTCGCGCGCACCTTCGCCATATAATGAGTCGAGAACTCCTCGAAATGCGCCATCTGCCGCTCGAGCAATGCCTTGAGCACAGCCTCCTTGGTGCGGAACTGGTGCATCACCCCGCCCTTGCTGAGGCCGCTCTCGCGCGCGATCGCATCGAGCGTCAGTCGGCCAGGCCCGTCGCGCGCGATGATGGCGATGGCCGCTTCGAGCGCAGCGTTGCGGGACCGTTCGGAGCGCGTGGCGTTGTCCATGGCGGACTTGTCTCCGTGACAGGAGGATGAATCAAGTGAAAACAGGACGCGCTGTACATTTTTTGTGCGAACCCTGTCGAGACTTTCATCTTGCGGCGCCGAATGAGACTGTGTGAGCCTCGTTCGTGGATGGGGACTGGGATGGGCCGGCCGTCGCTTTGCGCGCGAGGACGTCGCGAAGCGTTTACGGCTGACCGCGCTTGAGAAAGATACGATATGCCAAAACGCGTGTTGCTTGGTCTCCTCCTCGCTTGCGGCCTCACGGCCCCGGCGCTGGCGCAAGAGCCGAAGACGGGGGGCGTGATCAATGCCGTGATCCAGCCCGAGCCGCCCGGCCTGATGCTTGCGCAGGTCCAGAACGGCCCGACCCAGATGGTGTCGGGCAACATCTTCGAGGGCCTCTTGCGCTACAGCCCCAAGCTCGAGCCGCTGCCGGAGCTTGCCGAAAGCTGGAGCGTCAGCGAGGACGCCAAGACCTACACCTTCAAGCTCAAGAAGGGCGTGACCTGGCATGACGGCAAACCCTTCACCGCCGCCGACGTCCTGTTCTCGATGGAGATGCTGAAGCAGACGCATGCGCGTGCCCGCACCAATTTGGCGCAGGTCGACAAGATCGAGACACCGGACGACTATACGGTGGTCTTCACGCTGAAGCAGCCGTTCGGCCCGTTCCTCGGCATCTTCGAGGTCGGCTCGATGCCGATGGTGCCGAAGCATCTCTATGAAGGCACCGACTGGAAGACCAACCCCTACAACAACGCGCCCGTCGGAACCGGCCCCTTCATGTTCAAGGAGTGGCAGAAGGGCTCGTTCATCCGCCTGGTCAAGAACCCGAACTACCACGAAAAAGGCAAGCCCTATCTCGACGAGATCTACTGGCAGATCATCCCCGACGCGGCCGCGCGCTCGGTGGCGTATGAGACCGGCAAGGTCGACGTGCTGCCCGGCGGCTCGGTCGAGAATTTCGACGTGCCGCGGCTGTCCAAGCTGAAGGACACCTGCGTCACCGGCGCCGGCTGGGAGTTCTTCTCGCCGCTCTCCTGGCTATGGCTGAACAACCGCCAGGGTCCGCTCGCCGACAAGCGGGTGCGGCAGGCGGTCATGTACGCGATCGACCGCGATTTCGCCAAGGACGTGATCTGGAACGGACTCGGCAAGGTTGCGACCGGCCCGTCCGCCTCGACCATCAAGTTCTACACCGATGACGTGAAAAAATACCCTTACGATCCGGCCAAGGCCAAGGCGCTGCTGAAGGAAGCCGGCTACAAGGGCGAGAAGATCCGCCTGCTGCCGCTCGCCTATGGCGAGACCTGGCAGCGCTGGGGTGAAGCGGTGAAGCAGAACCTCCGGGACGTCGGCATGAACATCGAGACGATCGCCACCGACGTTGCCGGCGGCAATCAGAAGATCGGCGACTGGGACTACGACATCGCCTTCACCTATCTCTACCAGTATGGCGATCCCGCGCTCGGCGTCGGCCGCAATTATATCTCCAGCAACATCGCGAAGGGACAGGTCTTCAACAACGTCGAGGGCTACTCCAACCCGGAGATCGACAAGCTGTTCGCCGACGGCGCGACCGCGACCCCGGATTCCAAGCGCAAGGAGATCTACGACAAGGCGCAGAAGATCCTGGTCGAAGACGTGCCGGTGGCCTGGATGCTGGAGCTGCAATTCCCGACCATCACGCGCTGCAAGGTCAAGAACCTGATCACCACGGGGATCGGGGTCAACGACGGCTTCAAGGACGCATGGCTCGACAAGTGAGCCCTTCCTTCTTCACCTCTCCCCGCCTGCGGGGAGAGGTCGAATGTGCGCATAGCGCACATTCGGGTGAGGGGGAGTCTCCACGAGTCCAACTGCTGATACGCTCGCGGAGAGTCCCCCTCACCTCAACCCTCTCCGTGGCTCCAGGTCACATCACCAATATGACTCACTAGATGCTCTCCTTCGTCGCTCAGCGTGTCGTGAAGGGCGTGATCGTCCTGCTCGCGATCGTCGTCCTCAATTTCTTCCTGATCCGGCTGGCGCCCGGCGACCCCGCGATCGTAATGGCGGGCGAGGCCGGCGCCAGCGACCAGGTCTTCGTCAAGCAGCTCCGGGAGAAGTTCGGCCTCGACAAGCCGCTGCCCGAGCAGCTCTTCATCTACGTCAAGGGCGTCGCCACCCTCGACCTCGGCTTCTCCTTCCGCCAGCAGGCGCCGGTCGCCAGGCTGATCGGCGAACGGCTGCCGGCGACGCTGCTGCTGACGCTGACCGCCTTCGCGATCTCGCTGATGCTCGGCATCCTGTTCGGCACATTCGCCGCGCGCTTCGCCGGAACGTTCCTCGACACCGGCATCACCGTGTTCGCGCTGATCTTCTACGCCATGCCGATCTTCTGGGTGGCGCTGATGGGCATCCTCCTGTTCTCGGTCACCATGGATTGGCTGCCGAGCTTCGGTTACGAGACGGTCGGCGCCAACCTCACCGGCCTCGCCCACGCCGTGGACGTCGCAAAGCACCTGATCATGCCGGCGATGACGCTCGGCCTGTTCTTCATGGCGACCTACACCCGCATGACCCGCGCCTCGATGCTCGAGGTGAAGCGGCTCGACTTCGTCAAGACGGCGCGCGCGAAGGGCCTCTCCGATGCCGTGATCCAGCGTCGCCACGTGCTGCGCAACGCGCTGCTGCCGGTCGTGACGCTTGCCGGCGTGCATTCCGGCACGCTGATCGGCGGCGCAGTCATCACCGAGACCGTGTTCGCCTGGCCGGGCATCGGGCGGCTGATGTACGACGCACTGCTGCAGCGCGACTACAATCTGCTGCTCGGCGTGTTCGTGATCTGCTCGGCCATGGTCCTGATCTTCAACCTCATCACCGACCTCGTCTATCGACTGGTCGATCCGCGCATCGAATACGCCACATGAAACAGTTCTGGAAATCGATGCTGAAGAGCCCCAGCGGCGTCATCGGGCTCGTCATCCTCCTCCTCGCGATCTCGGTCGCGGTATTCGGACCGATGCTGTTCCCGAACTCGCCCTGGCGCATGGTGCAGCGGCCGTTCCTGCCGCCGTTCACGCTTTCGACCGTGCCGCTCGGCACCGACGCGCTCGGCCGCGACGTGTTCGCCGGCATGATTTTTGGCGCCCGCGTGTCACTCCTCGTTGGCCTCGTCTCGACGCTGGTCGCGCTGGTGGTCGGCGTCCCCATCGGCGCCATGGCCGGTTATTTCGGCGGCAAGGTCGACGACGCCCTGATGCGCTTCACCGAGTTCTTCCAGACCATTCCGAGCTTCGCGCTCGCCATTGTGCTGGTCGCGATCCTGCAGCCCTCGATCTATTCGATCGTGGCCTCGATCGCGGTGGTGAGCTGGCCGCCGGTCGCTCGTCTCGTGCGCGGCGAGGTGCTGTCGTTGCGTACGCGCGAATATGTCCAGGCCGCAATCGTCACCGGCCAGAGCAACACCTGGATCATCCTGCGCGAGATCCTGCCCAACGCGTTGTCACCGGTGATCGTGCTGGCCTCGCTGATGGTGGCGACCGCGATCCTCCTGGAATCCTCGCTGGCCTTCCTCGGCCTCGGCGATCCCAACCTGATCTCATGGGGCTACATGGTCGGCGCCGGCCGCACCGTGATCCGTCAGGCCTGGTGGATCACCGTATTCCCCGGCGTCGCCATCCTGATCTCCGTGCTCGGGCTGAACCTGATCGGCGAAGGCCTCAACGACGCGCTCAACCCGCGCCTGTCGCGGGAGGGCCGCTGATGATGACCGCCCCGCCCGCCGTCTCCATCAAGAATCTGCGAATCGCGCTGCCGAAAGGCGCCGAGCGTCCGTTCGCCGTCGACGGCGTCTCGCTGGATCTGCGGCCCGGCAAGATCGTCTGCGTCGTCGGCGAGTCCGGCTCCGGCAAGTCGATGTGCGCCCATGCGCTGATGGGGCTGTTGCCGGACACGGTGTCGGTCGCCTCCGGCGAGATCCAGTTCGAGGGCCGCGACCTGCTCAAGCTCGACGACGACGGCTGGCGCGACCTGCGCGGCCGCCGTCTGGCGATGATCTTCCAGGAGCCGATGACCGCGCTCAATCCGTTGATGCGGATCGGCGACCAGATGGCAGAGATGTTCGAGGCCCACGGCCTGCTGACGCCGAAGGAGCGGCGCGCCAAGGCGCTGTCGCTGGCGCGCGAGGTGGGCCTGCCCGACCCTGAAAGAATCGTGCGCGCCTATCCGCATCAGCTCTCCGGCGGCCAGCGCCAGCGCGCCATGATCGCGATGGCGCTCGCACTCGAGCCCGCGGTGCTGGTCGCGGACGAGCCGACCACTGCGCTCGACGTCACCACGCAGGCGCAGATCCTTAAACTGATCCGCAACCTGCAGCGCAACCGCAACATGGCGGTGATGTTCATCACCCATGACTTTGGCGTCGTCGCCGACATCGCCGATCAGGTCGTGGTGCTCCGCCACGGCAAGGTCGTCGAGGAGGGCCCCGCCGCGACTGTCTTCAGCGAGCCGCAGCACGACTACACCAAGGCATTGCTCGCCGCCGTGCCGTCGATGGACCCGCCGGCGCGCGCGCCGCTGGACGACCAAGCCAGAGCGGTCGAAGTGATCGGGCTGGACAAGACCTATGTCACCTCCGGCGGCTGGTTTCGCGAGGACCGCCGCGTCGATGCCGCGCGCGAGGTCAACTTCAACATCCTCAAGGGCGAGACGCTCGGCCTCGTCGGCGAATCCGGCTCCGGCAAGTCGTCGGTGGCGCGTCTCGTGATGCGGCTGATCGAGGCCGACCGCGGCACGGTGCGGATCGGCGAGACCGATCTTACGCAGCTTTCGGGCAAGGCGCTGCGCGCCGAGCGTCATCGCATCCAGATGATCTTCCAGGATCCGTTCGCCTCGCTCAATCCGCGGCGCAAGGTCGGCCATATCATCGCCGATGGCCCGATCGCGGCCGGCACCGATCCGAAGGTGGCGTTCGACCGCGCCCGCGATCTGCTGAAGATGGTGGGCCTGGATGCCGGCGCACTCGAACGCTATCCGCACGAATTCTCCGGCGGCCAGCGCCAGCGCATCGGCATCGCCCGCGCACTCGCGCTCGAGCCCGAGATCATCGTCGCCGACGAAGCCGTCTCCGCGCTCGACGTCTCCGTGCAGGCGCAGGTGTTGAAGCTGCTCGAAGATCTCAAGGCGCGCCTCGGTCTGTCGATGCTGTTCATCACCCACGATCTGCGGGTCGCAGCGCAGATCTGCGACCGCATCGCGGTGATGCAGCGCGGTGCCATCGTCGAGTTGAAGCCGACTGCGCAGCTCTTCGCCGCGCCCGAGCATGCCTATACGCGCGAGCTGCTCGCGGCAGTGCCCGGGCGGAAGGAGCGCGCGCCGGCGGCGTGAGAGCGGGGTGCTTCGCTCCGGTATCCCGTTCCGCTCCCGCAACGAAGCAGTCACGGGCTTTTTATCCCTCGTGACCGCCCGCACAGCTGCAAACCTGAAGCCTGCACCCCATATGCGCATGGAATGATTTCCATCATCTGATGATGGATTTGCCGATCTATTTGGAGCCGACATGGGCCAGGTTATTCAGTTTGTCTCGCGATCCGAGCGCGAACGCGTTCGCCTCATCCAGGAGGCACGCGCGATCTATGACAGCATCTTCCCGGCTGATCCGGCCGGCGAGCGGCACGACAAGGCGACGATCAGCCGCGCGACCGCCAGCGGCGATGCGGGAAACCTGGCGTGATCAAGATCATCGCGGTTCTGTGTAGCCTCGCCGCTCCGGGAAACTGCCACGAGCAGATCGTCACAACGTCGGACTTCGCCAATGTGTCGATGCAGTCTTGTCTGATGGGTGCGCCGCAGCTCGCCGAATGGATGAACCAGCATCCGGCCGAGCGCCTGGCCGGATGGCGCTGCGTGATCGGTCAGCAGGGCGGCAGGGGCATCTAGGGCCGGCGGCCCGCTACCCCCAAGGACTTTCGTGCCGGAAGCGGCTCGCGCAAGGCAGTGACGGCACTCCATCGCCGGGGTAACCTCTCGTTGCGGCCATTGGCAGCAAGGGGGAGCCGGATGGAAGTCGCGAGCCTCGTTCTTCCCGTATTCGCAATCATCGTCACCGGCTGGCTTGCGGGCGAGCTCGGCTATCTCTCACGATCGCTGGCAGACGCGCTGGTGCACTTCGCCTACAACGTGGCGATGCCGGCGCTGCTGGTCGTCACGATCGCGCAGGAGCCGGCGCGCAATCTGCTGGAATGGCGTTTCCTGCTCGCCTTCGGCGGCGGCTCCCTCGTCTGCTTCGCGCTGGTCTTCCTGGCGGTCCGCGCCGGCGGAAAGCACGATCTCGCCAGCAGCACGATCCATGGCATGGCGGCGGCGATGACCAATACCGGCTTCGTGGCGCTGCCGATCCTGCACGCGATCTACGGCCAGCCCGCCGTGCTGCCGGCTGCGGTGGCGACGGTGTTCGTCGCGGCCGTGATGTTTCCGATCACGGTCATCCTGCTGGAAAGGGACGCGCGCGGCTCGTCCGCGCAGTCCGCGGGCCTCGCGAGGCAGATCCTGCTCAATCCGATGGTGCTGTCGACGCTTATCGGTCTCGTCTGGGCGATCACGGGCCTGCCGATTCCGGCGCCGGTCGCGGCCTATCTCAACATGATCGCGGCCGCGCTGACGCCCTGCGCACTGTTTGCCATCGGGCTCGGCCTGTCGGTCGAAGGCCTGCGGTCCAGCCTGAAGGCATCGTTCGCGCTCGCGGCCGTGAAGCTCGTGGTCATGCCGCTGATCGTCTACGGACTTTGTGTGATCACCGGCCTCAACGCGCTCTACACCGTCGCCGCCGTGATATGCGCCGCCGTGCCGACGGCGAAGACCGTGTACGTCCTGGCGCACGAGCACAAGGTCGAGGAGAAACTGGTCGCGGCGACGGTTTCGGTGACGACGATGCTGTCTGTCGTCACCTTGCTGGTCGCGCTGTACCTGCTCTCCGGTCTGGCGACCGGGACACGTTGACCCGCATGGGCGCGCTTATCTCGTGGTATTGCTCCAGGTCGGAACCGCGTTGGTCACGCCGACCGACGGCCAATTATACGTTCCGATCGATGGCGCCGTGACCGTGCCGACCGTCTGTCCAGATGAGCCGTAAGCCGCCCTGGGCTGCGCAATTGGCGCCCCGGCACCGCTATAGGTCGGACCCACCACGGTTGTGCTGTAATGTCTGCTCGAGCGGGCCTTCTTCGCTTCAGCCGCGAAGGGCGCGGCAAGCAGTCCGGCGGTGATGAATGCGGTGATGGCGAGCCTGATACTGGTCATGGCTGATCCCTCAGTCGTTGGGATGCCCCTTTGCTCATCTGACCATACGTCGGACGATTTCCATAGGCCTCCCGTTCATAACTCCGTGCGCGCGCGAAGGTGCCGCAGCCGGGCGCGCGGCCTTCGGATGGACCCGAATCAGCGCTAGTGCATTGCCTGGACGACTTCCTGGACGCGAGTGACATGACCGGCCCCGAACTGAAGCAGCTTCGCAGCGACCTTTCCGACGTCATCGAGCGCAAGCTGACGGCAGCCGACATGGCCAAGCTCTGCGGGTTGCCGGAGAAGGGCGGGGCCGACACCATCCGGCGCTGGGAGGTGAGCGGCCCGACGCCGTCGGCGACCAAGGTGCTGCGCGTGCTCGCGATGGCGAGCGAGCGCTATCCGATCCTGGAGAAGTTCGACATCTTCGATCGCCACGACGTGCGCGAGCAGGACCGGCCGGCCAAGCGCGCAGCGTTCCGCGCGCAAATGCGCGACGAAGTGCTGCGGCGCCTTGGTTAACGAAAGGCGCACGCAAGCTCACCGGCTTGCGCAAAATTAAGCCTTCCTTCAGCATTTCTTAAGCTGGCATTAAGCACAAAAATCAATTGCAACCCAATAAGTTAGGTTGGCTGCCGCAGTGCCACGGATGTGACAGCATTTTCGTCAAAAGCGAGCTATCTGCAAAACCAACGACGGCGCTGAACGCGCCAGCCGGGGACCTTACGTGTTGGAGTTCAAGACTATGAAGAAGATTCTGTTTGCGACCGTGGCGCTGCTGGTGGCGGGCGCTGCCGCGCCGGCGATCGGTGCCGATCTCGGTAACCGCAACTATTACAAGACGCCCGCGCCGGCCTACGCCGCGCCGATCTACAACTGGACCGGCTTCTACATCGGCGGCCACCTCGGCGGCGCCTTCTCCAGCGACAACAATTTCAACGGCCTTTCCACCGGCAACAACGGCAACGGCCGTTTCCTCGGCGGCGTGCAGGTCGGTGCGGACTGGCAGCTCAACCCGAACTTCGTGGTCGGCGTCGAAGGCCAGTATTCCTGGCTGTCCGGCAGCGTCGGTGCGGTGTTCCCGGGCGGCGTCGCCTACACCAACGACCAGCGTGGCCTCGGCTCGATCACCGGCCGCGTCGGCTACACCTGGGGCCCGGGCCTCGTCTACGTGAAGGGCGGCTACGCCTATTCCGACAACAACGAGAAGGTGACCGTCGGCGGCGTGCCGACCGCCTTCGTCATCGATGGCGATCACCGCAACGGCTACACCATCGGCGCCGGCCTCGAATACATGTTCGCCCCGAACTGGTCGGCCAAGGCCGAGTACCAGTATTACAATTTCGGCGACGCGCACTTCACCGGCGGCCCGCTGGCGGGTACCGGCAACTTCACCACCGACGACCACACGGTCAAGGCCGGCCTCAACTACCGCTTCAACTGGGCGAGCCCCGCCGTCGCGCGCTACTGATCGGCTGACAGAACCTCAATCCGACCAAGGGCCGGCGATCTCGCCGGCCCTTCCTTTTTCGCTGTGCGGAACCGCGCAACCAATGCAAGCAATTGCGCCAATTGCGATTTTTTAACCGGCCCTGCCGATACTGCCCGCCACAAAACAGAAGCAAGAGCGTGGGGGAATTTCGATGGCGATCCGTCTGGGCGCTGGCCGTTTGCTTGGTCGATTCAAGCCTGGTTTCAAAAAGCCACAATGGGGCGTGCGCGGCAGCCTGTTCACCGCCTTCGCGGTGATCGCGGGCATGGGCCTCGTGATCGCGGCCGGCGCGGGCCTCGCGCTGCAGAATCTCGGCGGGCGCATGATTGAGCTGAGCGGGCGGGACATTCCGCGCCTCGCCGCCAGCCTGCAATTGTCGGCCTTGAGCGCGAGCCTTGCGGCGCAGGGACCGGCCCTGCTCGCGGCTCAGAGTGAGGAAGCCCTGAACGAGCGCACCAAGAAGCTCAGGGAATTGCAGGAGCAGACGCAGCAGAAGCTCAACGAGATCATCGAGCTCGGCGGCGACAAGGCGGTCGTCGCCGGACTCAGCGAGACCATGAAGAGCATCAACGAGGCGGCCCAGAGCCTGGCCAAGGCCGCCCGCGAACGGCTGGACATCGCGGCCCTTCATGACAAGCAATATGACGCGCTGCGCAGCGCGCAGGGCGCGTTCGTCGGCGCGGCCAGTCCGGCGATGCTGGAGGCGCAGACCCGGGTCAACGCCATTCTCGGCTCGGCCAACCTGTCGGCCGAAGATGCCACCGAAGCTGCGCAGACCGTCGGCCAGCTCGGCAACGTCGTTGCCAGCGGCAATCTCGCAGCCGCCAACATGAGCGCGGCGCTGTCGGCGAACACCAGCGACAAGCTCGACGACATCCAGAAGGAGTTCAAGACAGCACAGGGACGCCTGCGCTCGAACCTCGATCTGTTGCCGGACAATGAGGGCAACAAGATGCTGCGCGCGACGGCGGAAAAGCTGCTCGCGCTCGGCAACGGCAAGACCGGCGTGTTCAATCTGCGTGAGAAGGAGCTCGACTCCATCGACTACGGCCAGACCATCCTGGACGAGACGCGCAAGCTCAATGTCGGCCTCGGCATCAGCGTGCAGCAGCTCGTCGACGGCGTGCAGAAGGAAACCAACGCCTCGACCTCCCAGGCGCGGCAGGAGATTTCGCTCGCCACAACGGTCATGCTGGCGCTGGGCGCGCTGATGCTGGTCGGCTCGGCCCTGTTCGTCTGGCTCTATGTCGGCCGCAACATCCTGCGCCGTATCACCGGTCTGCAGCGCGCCATGCAGCAGCTCTCGGCCGGCGACCTCGGCACGGAGATCGCGCGCTCGAAGCACAATGACGAGATCGGCGCGATGACCGACACGCTGACCGTGTTCCGCGACAGCATGGTCGAAGCCCGCGCGCTCGCCGGCGAGCAGGACAAGGACCGCGCGGCCAAGGCCGAGCGTGCCGCCCGCATGGAATCCAGGATCGCCGACTTCGAGGGCACGGTGCGCACCGCGCTCGACAATCTGGCGCAATCGGCCAATTCGATGCAGTCAACCGCGCAGAGCATGTCGACCACCGCCGACCAGTCCAACGCGCTGGTGAACGCGGTCGCCTCCGCCGCGGAGGAGACCTCGGTCAACGTGCAGACCGTGTCGTCAGGCACCGAGCAGCTCTCGTCCTCGATCGAGGAGATCAGCAAGCAGGTGGTGACCTCGGCCGCGATCGCCAAGAAGGCGGTCGACGAGGCCGGCGCCACCGACACCACCGTGCAGAGCCTCGCCGACAGCGCCAGCCGCATCAGCGTCGTCGTCGACCTGATCCAGACCATTGCCTCGCAGACCAATTTGCTCGCGCTGAACGCCACCATCGAGGCGGCCCGCGCGGGCGAGGCCGGCCGCGGCTTTGCGGTGGTCGCCTCCGAGGTGAAGAGCCTCGCGAGCCAGACCGCCAAGGCGACGGAAGAAATCCGCACCCAGATCGCCAGCATGCAGCAGGTCACGACCTCTGCGGTCGGCGCCATCCAGGGCATCGGCCGGATCATCGGCGAGATCAACGACGTCACCACCACGATCGCGGCGGCGGTCGAGGAACAGGGCGCGGCCACCCGCGAGATCGCCCGCAACATCCAGCATGCGGCCGGCGGCACCAGCGAGGTCTCCAGCAACATCGTCGGCGTCTCCACCGCCTCCGCCGAAGCCGGCGCGGCGGCAAGCGAAGTGCTGGGCGCCTCCGACGCACTCCGCCGCGAAGCCGACATGCTGCGCGGAGAGATCGACGCGTTCCTCAACAACATGCGGGCGGCGTGATCGTCATTCCGGGGCGGCGCGTAGCGCCGAACCCGGAATCTCGCGCGACAATCTCCGGATTCCGGGTTCGCGCTCGCGCGCCCCGGAATGACTGCGTTTTGGCAGGCTTCAACCGGCACGCGGAAAAATCCGTCCGGTATGCCGGCCATGCGGAGACCACGGCCCGCCTTTTTTCGGCTGGCGTCCCGCCCCATGTGCGGGTACCGATAGTGCATGCATTCGAAAACCGACACCGTGCAGTCCTCCGCCGAGGCCCTGCGCTATCCCTGGGAACAGCATCCCGGCCCCGAAGAGGTCGTGGAGATCAGGCCCGGCGTGTTGTGGGCGCGGCTGAAACTGCCGTTCCGCCTCAACCACGTGAACATCTATCTGCTCGCCGATGGCGACGGCTATGCGATGGTCGATGCCGGTTTCGGCAACGAGGAGACGATCGAGGCCTGGACGAAACTGTTCGACGGCCCCCTGAAGGGCGTCAACATCACGCGCCTGATCGTCACCCATTCGCACCCCGATCATGTCGGGCTTGCGGGCTGGATCGTGGAGCGCTTCAACTGCCCGCTGGTGATGTCGCAGGTCGAATATCTGCAATCGGTCTATCACCAGAACCGCGGCACCGAGGAGCGTCGCAACGCGCAGCGCCTGTTCTTCCGCCGTCACGGCATGGACGAGTCGCTCACCGAAAAGCTGCTCGGCCGCGGCCAGGATTATCTCAAGCAGGTGTCGGTGCTGCCGCCATCCTACCGCCGCATCTCGCATGGCGACGAGATCGTGATCGGGCCGCGCCGCTTCAAGGTGATCACCGGCGGCGGCCACGCGCTCGACCAGGTGATGCTGTATTGCGCCGACGACAAGCTGTTCCTCTCCGCCGACCAGGTGCTGAGCAAGATCTCGCCGAACGTCAGCGTCTGGGCGGTCGAGCCCGACCAGAACTCGCTCGGCGAATATCTGGCCTCGCTCGCGAGCCTCACCACCACCCTGCCCTATGATCTGCTAGTGCTGCCCGGCCATGGCGTACCGTTTTACGGCCTCAAGACCCGCATCAAGCAGCTCGCCGACCACCATGAGGAGCGCTGCCGCCTGATCGCGGACGCCTGCCGCGAGGTGCCGAAGACCTCGCGAGAACTGGTGCCCGTGGTGTTCAACAAGCACGTGCTTGACGAACACCAGATGGGCTTTGCCGCCGGCGAGCTGGTCGCCCATGTCAACTACATGATCGTCGAGGGCCGGCTGACGGCCGAGACGAAGGACGGCGTGCTGCAGTTCCGGACGACGTGAGCGGTGCTTCACCTCGCCCCGCTTGCGGGGAGAGGTCGGTCGCGAAGCGACCGGGTGAGGGGGACTCTCCACGAGTCCAACTCTCACCATCATTGCCGAAACAGCCCCTCACCCCAACCCTCTCCCCGTAAGAACGGGGCGAGGGAGCGCGCCGCCGTCGCGGCTAACATCTCACTTCATATTCGCGATCGCGTGCAGCGCCGCGATGTAGCCGAACGGCCCGAGACCGCAGATCACGCCCGTTGCCACGAACGAGATCTTCGAGTGGCGATGATACTCGTCGCGGGCGTGGATGTTGGAGATGTGCACTTCCAGCACCGGCCCCTCGAATATCTTGATCGCGTCCATGATCGAGACCGAGGTGAACGACAGGCCCGCCGGATTGATGACGATCGCATCGGCATCCTGCCGCGCCGACTGGATCAGATCAACGAGCACACCTTCATGGTTGGACTGGTGGAAGGCGAGCTTGAGCCCAAGCTTGGCGGCGGCGTCCTCGCAGCTCGCATTGACCTCTGCGAGCGTCGTCGTGCCGTAGATGTGCGGCTCGCGGATGCCGAGCATGTTGAGGTTGGGACCGTTGAGGATCATCACGCGCTTCATGGAAGGTCCTTTTGAGGGTTAGCCGCCGAACCACTTGGCCGGGCCGGTGACGAGAACGGGAAACAGCGTCAGCAAGGCTAGCACAGCCAGCTGCGCGATCATGAAGGGCCAGACGCCGCGAATCAGATCGTCCATCGAGACGCGGGAGACACCGGCGACCACGTTGAGCACGACGCCGACCGGCGGCGTGATCAGGCCGATTGCGTTGTTGATGATGAAGAGCACGCCGAAATAGACGGGGTCGATGCCGGCCTGCTTGACGATCGGCATCAGGATCGGCGTCAGGATCAGGATCGTCGGCGTCATGTCGAGCGCGGTGCCGACTATGACCACGATGATCATCAGGACGATGGTGAGGAGCGTCTGGTTGCCCGCGAACGGCTTGACCAGCGCGACGATCTGGTCGGAGATTTCCGCGACCGTGATCAACCAGGACGACACCAGCGCGGCGGCGACCAGGAACATCACGACGGCCGTGGTCTGCGCGGTCGAGACCAGCAGCGCCGGCAATTGCGCCGGCCTGAGCTCGCGATAGACGCCCATCGCCACGACGAGCGAATAGACCGCGACGACGACGGCGGCTTCCGTCGGCGTGAAGATGCCGAAACGCAGGCCGAAGATGATGATCATCGGCAGCATCAAGGCCCAGAATCCGTCGATCAGCGCGCGCCAGACCTCGGCGACGCTCTTGCGTGGCAGGCGCACCGGGTTCTCCTTGCGCACCACCCACCACCAGGCGACGCACAGGCCGACGCCTAGCAGCAGGCCGGGCACGATGCCGGCCAGAAACAGTTTCGAGATCGAGACGTTGGCGGCGACGCCGAAGATGACGAAGCCGATCGAGGGCGGAATCACGGGAGCGATGATCCCGCCAGCCGCGACGAGCCCGGCCGCACTGGCGCGGTTGTGGCCGGCCGCGGCCATCATCGGCACCAGCAGCGCGCCGAGCGCCGCGGCGTCCGCGACCGCCGACCCCGACAGCGAGGCCAGGATGCAGGAGGTGAGGATCGCGACATAGCCGAGGCCGCCGCGGAAATGCCCGACCAGCGCGATGGCGAAATTGAGGATCCGGCGCGCGAGACCGCCAGTGTTCATCACCTCGCCGGCGAGGATGAAGAACGGCACCGCCATCAGCGGGAAGGAATCGACGCCGTTGACGACGTTCTGCGCGATGATCTGGGAATCGAACATCGCCAGATACGTCATCAGCGCGATACCGCAGACGATCAGCGCGAACGCGATCGGCATGCCGATCGCCATGGCGCCGAGCAGCGAGAAGGTGAAGACGGCGACGGTCATCCCTGGAGCTTTCCGCCGGCGGCGTCGGGAGAATGCGCGAGCTCCTCGGACTCGCTGATGGCGATGAGATCGGCATCGGCGATCTGCCCGGTCAGGAGCCGGTACAGCTCGTACACGATGATCACGCAGGAGGAGGCGCCGAACACGATGCCCGCGGCATAGAACAGGCCGACCGAGAGGCCCGAGGCCGGCGCCACCGTGTCCCAGTTCAGCACCGTCTGCTTCCACGAGCCCTCCGTCAGCAGGATGGAAGCGTAGAGCATCAGCGCATGGCTGAGGCCGTAACAGACCTTGCGGCCGAGCGGCGGCAGCACCTTGACGAGGCTGTCGACGCCGAGATGGGCATGCTCCTTCATGCCGATGATCGCGCCCAGGAACACCATCCAGACGAACAGCCAGCGCGACAGCTCCTCCGAGACGGCGATGCCGGAGTTGAATCCGTAGCGCAGCACCACGTTGCCGAACACCAGCACGACCATGGCGGCAAGCAGTACGGCAATGACGGCACGCAGCAGCCAGAAATAGGCATCGACGATCGTCTTCATCACGCCCGGCCCGCCGCGCTCAAGGTTTGAGCGCATGCACGCGGTCGAGCTCGCCGTTGAACAGCTTGACGAGCGCGGGATCGTAGTCGGCGGAGAATTTCTCCGCGATCGGCTTCGTCTTCACGCGCATGCGCTCGAGCTCGGCCGGCGCGATCTCGTTGATCTCCATGCCCTTGGCCTTGAGCTCGTCGATCGCGGCCTTGGCCTGCTCGCGGCTGACCTTGCGCTGGTAGTCACGGGCCTCGATCGCGGCGTCCTGCAGGATCTTCTGCTCGTCGGGCGAGAGCCCATCCCAGAACTTCTTGGAGATCAGGATGATGTTGGTCGAATAGGTGTGGTTGGTGACGCTGAGATACTTCTGCACCTCGTAGAACTTGTTCGACAGGATCACCGAGAATGGATTCTCCTGGCCGTCGACGGTGCGGGTCTCCAGCGCGCTGTAGAGCTCGGAAAAGCTCATCGGCACCGGGTTGGCGTTGAACGCCTTGAAGGTCTCCAGATAGACCGGGTTCGGGATCACGCGGATCTTGATGCCGTCGAGGTCCTCGCCCTTGGCGATCGGACGCCGGCTGTTGGTGACGTTGCGGAAGCCGAGATCCCAATAGGCGAGACCGACCAGCCCCTTCTCCGGCAGTTTTGCCAGCAGCGCCGCACCGAGCGGACCGTCGAGCAGCGCATCGGCCTGCTGCGGGGTCGAGACGATGAAGGGGAAATCGATCAGCCCGTAATCCTTGACGATTCCGACCAGCGAGGTTGTCGCAGGCGATTGCATCTCCTGGGTGCCGGCGCGCAGCGCCGATTGCTGCTGCATCTCGCTGCCGAGCTGGTTGGCGGGGTATTCGCGCACCTTGATCTTGCCGCCGCTCCTGGCCGCGACGATCTCGGCGAATTTCTGCACGCCTTTGCTGACGGGATGGTCGGTGTTGTTGAGGTGCCCCCAGCGGATGGTGCGCTCCTGAATGGCCTGCCCAGACGCCGGCGCCATTACGCCCAGGGCGACCGGGCCGATCGCCGCCACGAAAGCCAGACCTTTGAACCGAACGGGCATCGCCCCCTCCCTGTTTGATCTCGTTCTTAGGAGCGGGAAACTGTTATATGACGAAATATAAATCAACTGATATTTTTTGTTTTGTATGATATTAAAAGAAACGCTTGATAAAGCTTGGAAATTTGTCAAAACGCGGGGCCAAAGCGCTAGGATGAGGCATGGACACCCTTCCCGACACGACCGCCGAGACCGTGGGCGACAGCGCCTATCGCCGGATCCGCACCGACCTGATCTTCGGCAAGCTGACGCCGGGTCAGAAGCTCAAGCTTGAGCGGATGAGCAGCGCCTACGGCACCAGCATCTCGACACTGCGCGAGACGCTGAACCGGCTGTGCTCGGAAGGATTCGTCGTCGCCGAAGGCCAGCGCGGCTTCGAAGTGGCGCCGATCTCGGCGGCGGAATTCCAGGAGATCGCCGAGCTGCGCGAGCTGCTCGAAGGCCACATGATCGAGAAGTCATTTGCGGCCGGCGATCTCGATTGGGAGGCGCACATCGTCTCGGCGCATCACAAGCTTGCCGCGATGGAGCGGATGCTGCTGTCAGGCGAGCGGTCCGACGCCGAGAGCTGGAAACAGTGCGATTTCCAGTTTCACCGCGCGCTCGTCGCGGCCTGCGGCTCCAGGGTGCTGCTCGATGCGCACGCCGCGGTCTACGACCGCTATCTGCGCTACCAGATGATCGCCGTGGTGTTTCGCGGCGAGATGGCGGCCGCCGAACATCGCGAGCTCAAGGAGCTGGCGCTGAAGCGCGATGCCATGGGCGCGAACAAGGTGCTGCACACCCACATCCACGATTGCGTGACGCACGCCTTGCGCAATTCGGATTGGTTGAAGCCCGTTACGGCCAAGGACGTGCGCAGCGAGCCGCGCAAGAAGGCGAAGGCCGGATAGACCGGGGGCCTCGGCGCATGGTGCAAAGCAACATTACCT
This sequence comes from Bradyrhizobium liaoningense, assembly GCF_018130825.1. GTDB lineage: Bacteria > Pseudomonadota > Alphaproteobacteria > Rhizobiales > Xanthobacteraceae > Bradyrhizobium > Bradyrhizobium liaoningense_B. Next base: position 645,744 of record NZ_JAFCJS010000004.1, read on the forward strand.
CTCGCGCGAGCTTGATCCGGATCAAGTTTGAAATCGCACGATAGGGCATTTTGCCCAAATGCCCCACACGGCCAAATGTGGGATAGCGCATAGACATTGGAGCTGGAAAAGCTCTAAGAAGATGCGGCCCTTTTGGTCAGTTCCGTCTCAGGTTTTGCCGATGGATTACAGCCAGTTCTTCAATTCCGCCCTCGATCGTCTCCACTCCGAGCGGCGCTATCGCGTGTTTGCCGATCTGGAGCGCACGGCGGGCCGGTTCCCGCACGCGGTCTGGCATTCGCCGAAGGGCAAGCGCGACGTCGTGATCTGGTGCTCCAACGACTATCTCGGCATGGGCCAGCACCCGAAGGTGGTCGGCGCCATGGTCGAGACCGCGACCCGCGTCGGCACCGGCGCCGGCGGCACCCGCAACATCGCCGGAACGCATCATCCGCTGGTGCAGCTCGAGGCCGAGCTCGCCGACCTCCACGGCAAGGAAGCCGCGCTGCTGTTCACCTCGGGCTATGTCTCGAACCAGACCGGCATCGCGACCATCGCCAAGCTCATTCCGAACTGCCTGATCCTGTCGGACGAGCTCAACCACAATTCGATGATCGAGGGCATCCGCCAGTCCGGCTGCGAGCGCGTCGTGTTCCGCCACAACGACCTCGCCGACCTCGAAGCGCAGTTGAAGGCTGCGGGCCCGAGCCGGCCGAAGCTGATCGCCTGCGAGAGCCTCTATTCCATGGACGGCGACGTCGCTCCGCTCGCCAAGATCTGCGATCTCGCCGAGAAATACGGCGCGATGACCTATGTCGACGAGGTTCACGCGGTCGGCATGTACGGCCCGCGCGGCGGCGGTATCGCCGAGCGTGATGGCGTCATGCATCGCATCGACATCCTCGAAGGCACGCTCGCCAAGGCATTCGGCTGCCTCGGCGGCTACATCGCCGCCAACGGCCAGATCATCGACGCCGTGCGCTCCTACGCGCCGGGCTTCATCTTCACCACCGCGCTGCCGCCGGCAATCTGCTCGGCCGCGACCGCCGCAATCAAGCATCTGAAGACCTCGAACTGGGAGCGCGAGCGCCACCAGGACCGCGCCGCCCGCGTCAAGGCGATCCTCAGCGCCGCCGGCCTGCCGGTGATGTCGACCGACACCCACATCGTGCCGCTGTTCGTCGGCGATCCCGAGAAGTGCAAGCAGGCCTCCGACCTCCTGCTCGAAGAGCACGGCATCTACATCCAGCCGATCAACTACCCGACCGTGCCCAAGGGCACCGAACGCCTGCGCATCACGCCCTCGCCCTATCACGATGACGGCCTGATCGATCAGCTCGCCGAGGCCCTGTTGCAGGTGTGGGACCGCCTCGGCCTGCCGCTGCAGCAGAAGTCGCTGGCCGCGGAGTGATCGTCCTCCTGGCGAAAGCCAGGACCCGTTACCCCAACTGCGGATTGTTGTAGCTCGCTGTGGCGCCTGCGTGCCCATAACCACGTCCTGTGGTTATGGGTCCTGGCTTTCGCCAGGACGACGTTAGGGTTGGCACCTTAACGACAACCCCAGTTCCTCCCCCCGCACGGCATTTCGCTGTCGCTTGCGTCCCTGCAACGCGCTAGATTTACAGGGAAAATGAGACCGGGCGCATCCGCGCCCAGGGAGAAGCGCGCTCGCCATGCTGCACGACTGGGGCGTGATCGCCGCCGCCTTCGGCTATATCGGCTTTCTGTTCCTGGTGGCGAGCCATGGCGACCGCCGCTCGCTCGCCGGACCCGGCCGCGCGTCAGGGCTGATCTATCCGCTGTCGCTGGCGATCTACTGCACCTCCTGGACCTTCTTCGGCTCGGTCGGCTTCGCCACCCGCACCTCGACCGACTTTCTTGCGATCTATGTCGGCCCGATCCTGATGATCGGGCTCGGCGCCGGTGTGCTCCGCCGCGTGATCCAGCTTGCGAAAGCCCACAACATCACCTCGATCGCCGACTTCATCGGCGCGCGCTACGGCAAGAGCCAGGCGGTGGCGGCGACCGTGGCGCTGATCGCGATCATCGGCTCGGTGCCCTACATCGCGCTCCAGCTCAAGGCGGTCGCCTCCTCGCTGGAGACGATCCTGAGCGAGGACCAGGCTTTCTCCCACATCCCGATCCTCGGCGACATGGCACTGATGGTGACGCTGGCGATGGCGGCCTTCGCGGTACTGTTCGGCACGCGGCAGACCGATGCGACCGAGCACCAGCACGGATTGATGCTGGCGGTGGCGACCGAATCCATCGTCAAGCTGGTCGCCTTCCTCGCCGCCGGCATCTTCGTCACCTTCTGGATGTTCTCGCCGCATGAATTGTTCGAACGGGCGATGAAGACGCCGGAGGCGGTGCGCGCGATCAACTATTCACCGTCGATCGGTAACTTCCTGACCATGACGCTGCTGTCGCTGTGCGCGGTCATGCTGCTGCCGCGCCAGTTCCACGTCAGCGTGGTGGAGAATTCCAGCGATGCCGAGGTCGGCCGCGCGCGCTGGCTGTTCCCGCTCTACCTCGTCGCCATCAACCTGTTCGTGATCCCGATCGCGCTCGCCGGCCTCGTCACCTTCCCGTTCGGCGCGGCCGAGCCCGACATGTACGTGCTGGCGCTGCCGATGGAGGGCGGCGCGGATCTGCTCAGCGTCGCCGTCTTCGTCGGCGGCCTGTCGGCAGCGACCGCGATGGTCATCGTCGAATGCGTCGCGCTCTCCATCATGGTCTCGAACGACCTCGTGGTGCCCCTGGTGCTGCAGCGGCGGCCGGAGGGACGCACCGGCGGCGCCGATTTCAGCGACTTCCTGCTGCGCTCGCGCCGGCTCGCGATCTTCACCATCATGGTGATGGCCTATTTCTACTATCGCGCGCTCGGCAACACCCAGCTCGCCGCGATCGGCCTGCTGTCCTTTGCCGCCATCGCCCAGCTCGCGCCGAGCTTCTTCGGCGGGCTGTTGTGGCGGCGCGCGACCGCGCGCGGCGCGATCGGCGGCATGCTGGTCGGCTTTGCGGTGTGGCTCTACACGCTGTTCATGCCGAGCTTCATGGATTCCTCCACGACCGGCATCCTGTGGCTCCAGCACGGTCCGTTCGGCATCGAGGCGCTGCGGCCGCAGGCGCTGTTCGGCGCCGACCTGCCGCCGCTGATGCACGGCGTGATCTGGTCGCTATCGCTCAACATCCTCACCTATGTGCTGCTCTCGCTGGCGCGACGGCCGTCGTCGATCGAGCTGGTGCAGGCCGATCTGTTCGTGCCCAACACGCTCGCCCCGATCTCCCCGAGCTTCCGCCGCTGGCGCACCACCGTCACGGTGCAGGACATCCAGAGCACGGTGGCGCAATATCTCGGGCCCGACCGCGCCCGGCATTCCTTCGATGCCTTCTCGGCGCGGCGCAATGTGCGGCTCGAGCCCGGGGCACCCGCCGATTTCGAGCTGTTGCAGCACGCCGAGCACCTGATCGCCTCGTCGATCGGCGCGGCCTCCTCGCGCCTCGTGATGTCGCTGCTGCTGCGCAAACGGACCGTCTCCGCGAAAGCCGCGCTGAAGCTGCTCGACGATTCCCATGCGGCGCTGCATTTCAACCGCGAGATCCTCCAGACCGCGCTCAATCATGTCCGCCAGGGCATCGCGGTGTTCGATGCCGACCTGCAGCTGATCTGCTCCAACCGCCAGTTCGGCGACCTCCTCAACGTCCCCCCGCATTTCATCCAGTTCGGCACGCCCTTGCGTGAAATCCTGGAATTCATGGGCGTAAGCGATCCGGACAACCAGGCCGACCGCGAGGCGATGATCGAGCAGCGGCTCGTGGCCTACACCACCGACAGCGAGCCCTATCTCGAGCGCTTGCCGGAACGCCACATGGTGATCGAGGTGCTCACCAACCGCATGCCCGGCGGCGGCTTCGTCATCACCTTCACCGACGTCACGCCGACCTTCGAGGCGGCGGAAGCGCTGGAGCGCGCCAACGCGACGCTGGAAAAGCGCGTGCGCGACCGCACCGAGGAATTGACCCGGCTGAACTCGGAACTCGCGCTGGCCAAGAGCACGGCGGAAGATGCCAGCATCTCCAAGACGCGCTTCCTCGCCGCCGCCAGCCACGACATTCTCCAGCCGCTGAACGCGGCCCGGCTCTATGTCACGAGCCTGGTCGAGCGCCAGCACAGCGGCGAGGAGACGCGGCTGGTCGAGAACATCGACGAGTCGCTCCAGGCCATCGAGGAGATCCTCGGCGCACTGCTCGACATCTCCCGGCTGGATGCCGGCGCGATGGCGACCTCGATCTCGAGCTTCAAGATGGCCGATCTGATGCGCTCGCTGGAGATCGAGTTCGCGCCGATCGCGCGCGCCAAGGGCCTAAACCTCGCCTTCGTGCCCTGCTCGCTGCCGGTGCAGTCGGATCGGCTGCTGCTGCGGCGCCTGCTCCAGAACCTGATTTCCAACGCGATCAAATACACCCCGCGCGGCCGCGTGCTGGTCGGCTGTCGCCGCCAGGGCGCCTCGCTCAAGATCTGCGTCTACGACACCGGCGTCGGCATCCCGCCGGTCAAGCGCGGCGAGATCTTCAAGGAATTCCACCGCCTGGAGCAAGGCGCGCGGATCGCGCGCGGCCTCGGCCTCGGGCTGTCGATCGTCGAACGTCTGGCGCGCGTGCTCAACCACAGCATCGCGATCGGCTCCAATACCGGCGGCGGCTCGGTCTTCTCGGTGACGGTGCCGACGGCGAAAGCGATCACCCTCACCGCCGCCGTCACCAGCGCCACGCCGCTGGCGCGCACGCCGATCGCGGGCGCGCTGATCGTCTGCATCGAGAACGATGCCGCGATCCTCGACGGCATGCGCACGCTCCTGAAGGCCTGGGACGCCGAGGTGATTGCGGTCGCCGATCCCGAAGCCGCGATCGCCGCGATCGAGGCCGCCGGCAAGCGCGTCACCGGCCTGCTCGTCGACTATCACCTCGACCGCGGCAACGGCATCGCCGCGATCCGCGACGTCCGCCGCCGCTTCGGCGATGCCATTCCAGCGATCCTGATCACCGCCGACCGCAGCCCCGCCGTGCAACAGGCCGCGCGCGAGGAAAAGATCGCGGTGCTCAACAAGCCGGTGAAGCCGGCCTCGCTGCGCGCCCTGCTCGGCCAGTGGCGCACGCAGCAGATGGTGGCGGCGGAGTGAAGCGCACCGACGTTCAGAAGTCCGTGGAGACGCTGAGTGCGCGCCACCTCTCCAACTCTTCGAGACGTTGCCGGTCCGTCGTTGCGATAGCGTTGACCGCGTCGCTCCCGAGCGCGATGCGCAGAGGCGGTCGATCCATGTTCGCAAGCTTCAACACGACGTCAGCCGCCTTGCCCGGGTCGCCCGGCTGGCGGCCATCGTAATCACGCTGCATCCTGACGGCGGCGCCGACGACCGCGTCATACTCCGGACGACCTTCATCAGTTTCATGTGCGGCCTGGGCGAAGCCCGTCCGGAAGCCGCCGGGCTCGACAATCGTCACATGCACGCCGATCAGGGCCATCTCGCGCGCAAGCGATTCCGAAAAGCCCTCGATTCCCCATTTCGCGGCCGAATAGGCTGCGCGCGCCGGAGCGCCGATCCGGCCGCCGACGGACGAGACCTGCACAATATGCCCGCGACGTTGCCGGCGCAGTACGGGAATCGCCGCCTTGGTGACGATGATGGTACCCATCAAGTTGGCCTCGATCTGCCGTCGGAACGAAACGAGGCTCGTGTCCTCGACCGATCCGAGGTCACCATAGCCGGCGTTGTTCACGACCACATCGAGGCCACCGAACGTCGTCACAGCGAGCGCGATGGCTGCTTGCGCGGCAGCTTCATCCGTGACGTCGAGCGTTGCGAGCCGCAGTCTTTCGCCGAAACGTTCCCGCAACGATTCGAGCGGTCCGAGCGTCCGCGCAGTGGCAACCACCTGGTCGCCCGCGGCGAGTGCCGCTTCCGTGATAGCACGCCCAAGCCCGCGAGAGCTGCCGCTGATGAACCAGGTCTTCAAACTATCCTCCGCATGGTCTCACGGCGCCAGCCGCGTGAAGACATAATCGCGGCTCCTGGCGCGGGCTTCGTGACAGCCCCAGCAGGTGCGGTGCTGGGCCTCGTCGACCGGCTTGCCGTCGATGAACCGGCCAAAACCCCAGCCGCCGGTTGAGGCATATTTCTTGGAATCCTTGACCATCACCTGGACCGTGGTGGCGGCGCCGGGAATCGTCGCTGATGCAAACTCCGGTGACTGTTTCCGCTTCCAGGCGCGCTTGACCAGAATGGTGCCGTCCGGAAACGGAAGCTTGCCGGCCTGATAGGCGTCGACGGCCGTCTGGTTGCCGAGGACAGCGCGAAGCTCGTCGAGCGGCGCCGCCTCTTCGGCCGGTGCGATCAGCTCCCACTGCTTGTAGCCCGCAGGAATCGTGACGCCGAAGATCGGCGAGGCATTGGCCGGCGCAGGACCTTCGGCGAGCGCAATCGTGACCAGGTACGGCACGCAAGTCAGCAAAACGACCAGCAGGACCACGGCGAGCACGAGGGCAGTGGAGAATGAGAATTTCTTCTTTTCAGGTTCAGTCGGCGTCATGAGGCTTCATCAAGCTGGAATCAAAATGTGCATCTCGGCCCAGCCTGACCGGGCCGAGACGCTGACGAAATCTTCAGGCGCCGTCGGCGTCGATGACGGCCTTGGCGAAGGCCTGCGGGGCTTCCTGCGGCAAGTTGTGGCCGATGCCGCCGGTGATCAGGCGAAAGTCGTAGCGGCCGGAGAACTTCTTGGCATAGGCGCTGGGATCAGGATGCGGCGCGCCGTTGGCGTCGCCTTCCATCGTGATCGTCGGCACGCTGATGACGGGAGCTGCCGCGAGCTTCTTTTCGAGCTCCTCATATTTCGTCTCGCCCTGGGCAAGCCCAAGCCGCCAGCGGTAATTGTGGATCGTGATCGCGACATGATCCTTGTTGTCGAGCGCCGCCGCGCTGCGGGCGAAGGTGGCGTCGTCGAACTTCCATTGCGGCGAGGCGAGCTTCCAGATCAGTTTCGCGAAATCATGCGTGTACTTCTCGTAGCCGGCGCGGCCGCGCTCGGTCGCGAAATAGAACTGGTACCACCATTGCAGCTCGGCCGATGGCGGCAACGGGGCGCCGCCGGCGGCCTGACTGGAGATCAGATAGCCGCTGACCGACACCAGTGCGCGGCAGCGATCCGGCCACAGCGCCGCGATGATGTCGGCGGTGCGCGCACCCCAGTCGAAACCGGCAACGACGGCCTTCTTGATGTCGAGCTTGTCCATCAGCGCGATGATGTCGGCGGCCATTGCCGCCGGCTCGCCGTTGCGCGGCGTTTCGCTGGAGAGGAACTGCGTCGTGCCGTGGCCGCGCAAATAAGGAATGATCACGCGATAGCCGGCCTTGGCGAGGATCGGTGCGACATCGACGAAAGCGTGGATGTCGTAGGGCCAGCCGTGCAGCAGGATCGCCACCGGACCATTCGATGGGCCTGCCTCCGCATAGCCGACATTGAGGACACCGGCCTCGATCTGCTTGATCGCGCCGAAGGACGCATTCGATGCGGAGGCGCGCGGCGCTTCCGTCTCGGCGCGGGCGAGATCGATCACGCCGAGACCGACGGCGACGGTTCCCGCGGCGGCGCCAAGGAACGTGCGGCGATGCTTGTCGATGAGCTGCTTCATGTGTTGCTACCTCGTTGATGGTTGGTAATGGGCGTCAGATCAGCGCGACCGCGACGTCGATGTTGCCGCGGACGGCCTTGGAGTAGGGGCAGGTCTGGTGCGCCTCATCGACGATGTCGCGCGCGACCTCGCGATCGAGGCCCGGCAGGCTGACATTGAGTCGCGCCCGGAGGGCGTAAGCGCCTTCATCGAGAAGAAGATCGATTTCCGCATCGATCGCGCTTTTTCTCGGAAGCACGATTTTGCGCTTGCGCGCCGCAATCTCCATCGCGCCTTCGAAGCAGGCCGACCAGCCGGCCGCGAACAATTGCTCGGGATTGGTGCCGATGCCGACACTGCCCGGCGACGACAATTTGACATCCAGGCGACCATCGGAGCTGCGGGACATGCCGTCCTGTCGCCCGCCGCTGGTGCGGGTCCTGGCCGTGTAGAGCAACTTTGCCGCTTTGGTCATGAAAGGTCTCCTTGCCGTCGCGCAACTGACTACCAGCCGCCTCGGCAGGACACCCGTTGGGACTTGTGAGATGTTGTGAGGCCGGCAGGGAACCCGGTCAGGAGGCCTGCAAACGCGGTCTGATGCCGATGCAAGGCCGGTCTTGCCGGATCGGCGCCCGCTGGCTATCCGGTCTTTCAAATGAGCAAGATTTCGCGATGACTGAACCGGCCGCGCCCGCGGCAACAACGCTGTCGTTCGGGCCATTCACCGTGAGGCCGCATGAGAGGCTCGTGATGCGCGACGGCATCGCGCTGCCGATGGGTGCCAAGAGCTTCGATACGCTGATCGCACTGATGGCGCGGCCGAACGAGGTCGTCAGCAAGTGGGAGCTGATGGCGCGGGTCTGGCCCGGCATGGCCGTCGAGGAGGCCAACTTACGCTTTCACATCGCGGCGCTTCGCAAGGTCCTCGGCGACGGCAAGGACGGCGCCCGCTACATCACCACGCTCTCGGGCCGCGGCTATTGCTTCGTGGCGCCGATCTCGCAAACGGAGATTGCGGCGAAACCGCGTTCCGCACCGCGGATGGGGCTGCCGCCGGTAAAGCTGCCGAATCGGCTGCAACGCATGGTCGGACGCGACGATGCGGTCGCCGCCATCTCGGACAAGCTCACCACCGCCCGCTTCGTCACGATCGCCGGCCCGGGCGGCGTCGGCAAGACGGCCGTTGCCGTGGCGATCGCTCACGACCTGCTTGAGACGTTCTCCGACGCCGCACACTTTGTCGATCTTGCCGCGCTGAGCGATCCCGATCTCGTGATCACGTCGATCCTGCTGATGCTGGGTCTACCGGCCGAGGCCGACGATCCCCTGCCCGCGCTGCTCGCGCACCTCAGGGACAAGCGGATGCTGCTGATCCTCGACAATTGCGAGCACGTCATCGCCGCGGCGGCACCGCTGGCGGCGGAGATCTTCCACGCCGCGCCGCATGTCCATATCCTCGCAACGAGCCGCGAAGCCCTGCGTGTCGAAGGCGAGCAGGTCTATCGATTGGCGCCCCTCGCCGTTCCGCCAGACGACGCCCGACTGACTGCGGCGGCCGCGCAGACCTATCCCGCGCTTCAGCTCTTCATCGAACGGGCGACCGCCGGCGGCGCGCAGATCGCACTCGACGACGGCAATGCCGCGATCGTCGCCGGCATCTGCCGCAAGCTCGACGGCATGGCCCTGGCGATCGAGCTCGCAGCCGGCCGGGTCGAGGCCTACGGGCTGGAGCAGACGGCGGCGCTGCTCGACGAGCGCCTCAATCTGCTCTGGCAGGGTCAGCGCACCGCGCCGCCGCGGCAGAAGACGTTGCAGGCGACGCTGGACTGGAGCTACGGGCTCCTGTCCGGCATCGAGCGCCTCGTGCTGCGCAGGCTCGCGGTCTTCGCCGGGCATTTCACCATCGACGCCGCGCTCGAGGTCGTGCCGGACGAACACGTCGACCGCGCCCGGCTGTTCGACGCCATCGACAGCCTCGTCGCCAAATCGATGGTCGCGCCGCGACCGGTCGGCGCCATGATGCGTTACCGTCTGCTCGACACGACGCGCGCCTATCTGCTCGAGAGCGAGCCAAGCGACGCGGCGCTCTCGGCCCGCCACGCGACCTACTACCGGCGATGGCTGGAGCAGGCCGGCCCGACATGGGAGACGGTGCCGAGCGCCGACGAACGTGCCATCCATTTTTCAGCGCTGCACAATGTGCGCGCCGCGCTGGATTGGTGCTTCGGTGCAAACGGCGAAGCGGGCATCGGCATTGCACTCGCCGCGGCGGCAGCTCCGATCTTTCTCGCGATGTCGCTGCTGATCGAATGCCGGCGCTGGTCGGAACGGGCGCTGCTTGCAATCGATGCATCCTCGCGCGGCAGCGCCGAGGAGATGCACATCCAGGCCGCCCTCGGCCTGACCTTGATGTTCACGCGCGGGGGCAGTGAGGCGGCGCACACGGCCTTGAGCCGGGGCCTCGCGATCGCACAGGCGCGCGGCGATGCGCCGAACCAGCTTCAGCTGCTCGGCCGGATGCACATCTTCCACGAGCGGATGGGACAGTTCGACGCCGCGCTTGGTTACGCGCGGCAGAGCCTCACGGTTGCCGAGACGCTGGGCGATGCCGCATCCATCGCCCTCGCCCACTCCCTCCTGGGCGTCTCGCTGCATCTGGCCGGTGAGCATCGTGACGCGCTGAACATGCTGCAGGCTGCCTGGCAGGGGCCGGGCACGGAGCGGATCAGCACCGTCCACGGCTTCGATCATCGCAACCGGGCCGGCATCTCGCTGGCCCGGGAGCTCTGGCTGCAGGGCCGGCCTGCGGATGCGCGGCAGTTGGCGCGGCAGACGGTCACCGAAGCCGCGCAGATGGATCATCCGATCACGCTCTGCATTGCGCTGATCTGGGCGGTTTCGATCGATCTCTGGAGCGGAGAGCTCGACGATGCGGAAGAGAACATCGACCGCTTCATCGCGCATGCCGAGTCGCGCTCGATGGGGCCTTATCTCGCGGTCGGCCGGGGCGTCAAAGGCGAGCTCGCGATCCGGCGCGGCGACGCCGCCGGCGGCGGCGAGACGATAAGAGCCTGCCTGCGCGAGCTCCACGATGCCGGTTACGAGCTGCTCACCACGACGTTCAACATCGCGCTGGTGCAGGGGCTTCTGGCGCTCGGGCAGATCGAGCAGAGCGCGCACCTGATCGACGATGCGATCCGCCTCGTCGAACAAAGCGGCGATCATCTCTACATGCCCGAGTTGCTGCGGATGAAGGCCAGAGTTCTGTTGTCGCTGCCGGAGTCCAAGGCTGAGCAAGCAGAAGCCCACTTCATGCAGTCACTGGATTTGAGCCGCCGCAAGAGCGCAAAAGCCTGGGAACTGCGGGCCGCGATCGATCTTGCCGAATTTCTCGCGGAGCGCGATCGGTGCGAGGAAGCGACACGATTGCTTCAAGCGGCTCTTGATGGCTTTGCTGAAGGTTCCGATACGGCGGATCTTAGGGTCGCCAACGAACTGCTACGGACATTGTCAACTCCGTTATCCTGAGGTGCGAGTGGCGCGAAGCAAAGCATTGCGCCGGGAGCCTCGAAGGATGACGGAGCGAGGCTACCCCGTCGGCGTGCCCTGCTTCCACTGGCCGCCGGCGATTTTCGCGGCCGCAATCACCGCCTGGGTACGGCTCTCGACCCCGAGCTTTTGCAGGATCGCCGAGACATGCGCCTTGATGGTGGCTTCGGAGACGCCGAGCTCGTAGGCGATCTGCTTGTTGAGGAGGCCCTCGGACAGCATCATCAGGACCCGGACCTGCTGCGGGGTCAGCGTCACCAGACGGTCACGCAGGCGCGTCATGTCGGGGTCGGCGGCGGCGGACAGGTCGGTGTCGGCGGGAACCCAGACGTCGCCTTCCATCACCTTGAGAATGGCATCGCGCAGCGTCTCGACGCCGAACCGCTTGGGGATGAACCCGGAGGCGCCGAAATCAAGCGAGCGGCGGATCGTGGCGCTGTCGTCAGAGGCCGAGACGATCACCACCGGGACCGCCGGATATTGCGCGCGCAGATAGATCAGGCCGGAGAAGCCGGAGATCCCGGGCATCGAGAGGTCGAGCAGGATCAGGTCGACGTCGGAGGTCTGTTCGAGGAGCTTGGTCAGATCCTCGAACGATCCGGCCTCGTCGATCCTGGCCGAGGTCAGGACGCTCGCCACAGCCTGCCGCAGCGCGTCGCGGAACAGGGGATGGTCATCGGCAATGACGAGATGGGTCGAGGGAGCGTTCATCGTTCTCTTGCTATCGTTCGCAACCGGCCGGCGAGTCGATGCCGCGGCAGGTCAATTCTTCCCTGCCCGGCCGTGGCATGCAAGTGCCCATTATCCCTTTGCTGCAAAGGGGTTAATCCACAAGCCTTCGCTGCCGTGCCGGCGCCCGATACCGGGCAGTCAGGTGCGCGTCAGTGCGCAAGGCCGAAAGTCGTATTGGGGCGGGTTTCACGCCGATGTTACCTTGCGGGCAAGACCTGGGTCGATCCGGCACATCCGGACACCCGGGGCGCGAGGAAACGCATTTCGGGGAGCGACCCAATATGTCGACAATGGCTGTGTCTCAAGCAGGCGCGGGAGGGATGACGAAGGACGAACGTTTCGTCATTCTCGCCTCCTCGCTCGGTACCGTCTTCGAGTGGTACGATTTTTACCTCTACGGTTCGCTCGCCTCGATCATCGGCGTGCAGTTCTTCTCGGATTATCCGCCGGCCACACGCGACATCTTCGCGCTGCTGGCATTCGCCGCCGGCTTCCTGGTGCGTCCGTTCGGCGCGATCGTGTTCGGCCGCATCGGCGACATCGTCGGCCGCAAGTACACCTTCCTCGTCACCATCCTGATCATGGGTCTGTCGACCTTCATCGTCGGCCTGCTGCCCAACGCGGCCACCATCGGTATCGCGGCCCCGATCATCCTGATCGCGCTGCGCCTCGCCCAGGGCCTGGCGCTCGGCGGCGAGTATGGCGGTGCGGCGACCTATGTCGCGGAGCACGCGCCGAACGGCAAGCGCGGCTACTACACCTCCTTCATCCAGACCACGGCGACGCTCGGCCTGTTCCTGTCGCTGCTGGTGATCCTGTTCACCCGCACCGCGACCGGCGAAGCCGATTTCGCGAAGTGGGGCTGGCGCATCCCGTTCCTGGTGTCGGTGCTGCTGCTCGGCATCTCGGTCTGGATCCGGCTGCGCCTCAATGAATCGCCGATCTTCCAGAAGATGAAGGACGAAGGAAAGAGCTCGAAGGCGCCGCTGACGGAAGCCTTCGGCAACTGGCAGAACGGCAAGCTCGTGCTGCTCGCGCTGCTCGGCGGCGTGATGGGCCAGGGCGTGGTCTGGTACACCGGCCAGTTCTATGCGCTGTTCTTCCTGCAATCGATCCTGAAGGTCGACGGCTACACCGCCAACCTGCTGATCGCCTGGTCGCTGTTGCTCGGCACCGGCTTCTTTATCGTGTTCGGCGTGCTGTCCGACAAGATCGGCCGCAAGCCGATCATCCTCGGCGGCTGCCTGATCGCGGCACTGACCTTCTTCCCGATCTTCAAGATGATCACCACCAACGCCAACCCGGCGCTGGAAAAGGCGATCGAGTCGGTCAAGGTCGACGTGGTGGCGGATCCCGCGGGCTGCGGCGACCTGTTCAACCCGGTCGGCACCCGCGTCTTCACCGCGCCTTGCGACACCGCGCGCGCCTACCTGTCGCAGTCGTCGGTCAAGTACTCGACGACGCCAGGCGCGGCCGGCTCCGGCGTGAAGGTCGTCGTCAACGGCAAGGAAGTGCCGTACGCGAACGCCAAGGACAGCAACCCGGCCGTCCTCGCCGCGGTGCAGGCAGCCGGCTATCCCAAGGTCGGCGATGCGGGCATCGTGAAGATGGCCCATCCGTTCGACATCTTCCGTCCGCAGGTGGCCGCGACCATCGGGCTGCTGTTCATCCTGGTGATCTTCGTCACCATGGTCTACGGCCCGATCGCCGCGATGCTGGTTGAACTGTTCCCGACCCGCATCCGCTACACCTCGATGTCGCTGCCCTACCACATCGGCAACGGCTGGTTCGGCGGCCTGCTGCCGGCGACCGCCTTCGCCATCGTGGCTTCGACGGGCGATATCTATGCGGGCCTTTGGTACCCGGTTACGTTCGCGGCTATCACCGTTGTGATCGGCTTCTTCTTCTTGCCCGAGACCAAGGACGTCGACATCAAGGCGACCTGATCGGAAGCCAGCGAACCCAAACGACACGAACCGGCCGCGGTCTCCGCGGCCGGTTTTGTTTTGTCCCTACTGATTGCTGCCGATGAATTGCAGCACCACCTCGCGCCGGTGCGGGCGGGCGCGGTGCTCGATCAGGTAGATCGCCTGCCAGGTGCCGAGCGCAAGCCTGCCGTTCAGGACCGGGACCTGCAGCGAGGTCTGCGTCAGCATGGTCTTGACGTGCGCGGGCATGTCGTCCGGTCCCTCGGTATCATGCGTCCACCCCGCATTCTCCGGCGCGAGCCGGGACAGCGCGGTGGTGAGATCGACGAGCACGGAAGGATCGGCGTTCTCCTGGATCGTCAGCGACGCCGAGGTGTGGCGAACGAACAGCGTCAATGCGCCCTCGCCTGCGCGCGCCTCGGCGATGAATCTTGCGGCTTCGCTGGTGAGGTCGGTGAAGCCGCGGCCCGGCGTCTGCACGGTCAGCAGTGACGAGGAGATGGTGGCGGCTTGCACCGTCGACGGCGCCGAGCGGGTTACGGATTTGGCTGATGTCATAGAGGGTCTCGACTGATCGAACACTGCCGTAGGGTGGGCAAAGGCGCAAAGCGCCGTGCCCACGTCTTCTTTTCATCATTGTAGAAACATGGTGGGCACGGCGTAAGAACGCCTTTGCCCACCCTACGGCATCTCAACGCATGGATCGCGCGAAGGGCCTCAAATCTTCCCCGACACGTCCTTTTGCACCCGGTTGGCCATGTCGATCAGCCTCCGCCAGGCCTTTTCCAGGAACGACATCACGCGATCGAGGTCCTGATCGCTCGGCAGCGGGATCTCGATCTTGCGATCGCCTTCGGCGACCTTCGGCTCCGCCTTCTTCAGCGGGTCGGATTTCGGCAGCGCTTCCTCGATCTTGCCCGACACGGTCGGCCCGGCCGCGAGCTGTCCCTTCAGCTTCTCGACCTCGGCCTGGAGCCGGCCGATCTCGGCGTCGAACGCGGCGCGCTCGTCGGGCACCGCATAGCAGGCCCAGCCGGTACCGTTCCTGGTGCAGGTCGACATCGTTCCTGTGCGGGTGTCGAGCCGCAGCACCCCCTCGGGGATCGGCGTCATGGTGTAGCGGCCGTTTTCGCTGTCTGGCGCCGATTGCGCGGCCACCAGGCTGCCACTGACGACCATCACGGCGACGCACGACGCCGCGAGCCATGATGCTGTGGATGACGTCACTGGTCTCATCGCACTCTCCGCCACCACGCCCAGGTGGCACGTCCGCAATTCTACACCGCGGCGCAGCGATTTGCCGCCAAAAACACCCGTCCGAAATCAACGGTGCCGGCGGCCCGTTTGATCCCGGCAGCGCGGCGAAATAGCGGCCACATCCACCGATCATGAGGAGAGCTGCTGCGGTGCGGCGTCACGCTGTGTGCAGCGTTGCCGCGCGCGGCAATATCATCAGGAAAATCAAATACATAATAGAAAGCGACGCAATCGTGACTTGGCTTGACTTGATTATGGGCCATCAGTATGGTCCGCGCGGCTTTTGAGGGTGGCGGGCGTAATTTCCATTCAGCCGGTGCGTTTCGGGTCTTCGTTGCATGACACAGGGCACGGGACACGGCGAGAATGGAGATCGCGATAGATCGCCCGAGGAAGCTGCGCTTTCCGATCGGCTCGGAAATCTTGATCAGCGGTTGTCCGAACTTCGCGACCGCCGCACCAAGACCGAGCAACCCGCAGGTAACGGTGAGGACAGAGCGGCCAGAGCCTCGGCGATGGCGCTTGGTTTTCGGTTATCCTCCGAGTTGGTCGCCGGTGTCGCTGTCGGGGCGGGGATTGGCTGGGGGTTCGACCGCTTGCTGTCGACGTCGCCTTTCGGATTTATCGTGTTCCTGCTGCTGGGCTTCGTGGCCGGCGTGGTGAATGTGGTGAGATCGGCGGGCGCGGGTCAAAACAGGCGCGGTGGTTCGTAAGGCGATCCACACAGGAGAGGAATGATCGTGCCGGCCTTGCCGGTACGGGCCGGCCCGGCCGGCAGACCGAGACCCGCCGGCATTGCCCGGCAGACCAAGAGATGCCGCGCCGATGAAAATCGATCCGATCCACCAGTTCAACATCGAGCCTCTCTTCACGATCGGCCATATCGGCAATCACACGATCGCCTTCACCAATTCATCGCTCTACATGCTGGTGGCAGTTGCGATCATCTCGCTCCTGATGCTCGCCAGCGGCACGCAGCTGATTCCCGGGCGTCTGCAGTCGGTCGCCGAGATCTCCTACGAGTTCGTTGCCTCGACCATCCGTTCGACGGCCGGTGCGGAAGGCATGAAGTTCTTCCCGCTGATCTTCTCGCTGTTCATGTTCATCTGCGTCTCGAACCTGGTCGGCATCATCCCCTACACCTTTACGGTCTCGAGCCACCTGATCGTCACCGTAGGACTGGCGCTGCTGGTCTTCTTCACCGTGCTGATCTACGGCGTCGCCAAGAACGGCCTGAAATTCTTCTCGATTTTCGTTCCTCACGGCGTCCCGGGCTACATCCTGCCGCTGGTCATGTTCATCGAGATCCTGTCGTTCTTCCTGCGGCCGGTCTCGCACAGCATTCGTCTGTTCGCCAACATGCTGGCCGGCCACATCGCGCTGAAGGTGTTCGCGGGCTTCGTCGCCATGCTCGGCTTCTCGCTCGGCGCCATCGGCTGGGTCGGCGGCGTGCTGCCGCTGGCGCTCACGGTCGCGCTGTACGCCCTCGAGATTCTGGTCGCGTTCCTGCAAGCCTATGTGTTTGCGATCCTGACCTGCATCTACCTCAACGACGCCATTCATCCGGGACACTGAGCGGTCCGGGGAATTTCCACCCACAACCCAATCTTTCTTCCAAGGAGTCTAAAATGGATCCGGCAGCAGCAAAACTTATCGGCGCGGGCATCGCGTGCATCGGCATGGGCGGTGCGGGCGTCGGCGTGGGCGTGATCTTCGGCAACTACCTCGCCGCAGCCGTCCGCAATCCGTCGGCCGCTCAGGGCCAGTTCGGCAACCTGATCTTCGGCTTCGCCGTGACCGAAGCGCTCGGCATCTTCTCGCTGCTGATCGCGCTGCTTCTGCTGTTCGTTTTCTAAAGAACGACTTCTTTCGCGCCGCTTCATCCGAAGCGGCGCGTGACAGCAACAGGAGTACTCCATGGCCGAGAGTCATGGCGGGGCAAAAGGACCGGCGGCGGGCGCCCACACCGAAGCCGATGGCGGTCATCACAGCGGCGGGTTTCCGCCGTTCGAGAGCAGCACCTTCGCTTCACAGCTGGTGTCGCTCGCGATCTTCTTCGTCCTGCTTTATGTGATCGTGTCCAAGCTCGCTCTGCCGAAGGTCGGCGGTGCGATCGAGGCGCGCCAGAACAAGATCGAGGGCGACCTCACCGAGGCGCAGGCGCTGAAGGACCAGTCCGAGGCGGCGCTGAAGGCCTATGAAGGCGAGCTCGCTTCGGCGCGTTCGCGCGCGCAGGCGATCGGCAACGAATCCCGCGACAAGGCGAATGCGCAGGCGGAAGCCGAGCGCAAGACGCTGGAAGAGCAGCTGGCGGCCAAGCTCGCCGAGGCGGAGAAGACCATCGCCTCGACCCGCACGACCGCCATGACCAACGTCCGCGGCATCGCGGCCGATGCAGCGGGCCAGATCGTGCAGCAGCTCACCGGCGTCGTTCCGGATGCGGCGTCGGTCAATGCCGCCGTTGATGCGTCCTTGAAGGGTTAGTCGAGATGTTCTTCGATCCTGAAACCTGGGTCGCCGTCGCCTTCGTGATCCTGATGGTCGTGTTCGGCTATCTCGGGGTCTTCAAGTCGGCGATGACCGCGCTCGATCATCGCGCCGAGCGCATCAAGGCCGAGCTCGACGACGCCGCGCGCCTCAAGCAGGAGGCGGCCAAGGTGCTCGCCGACTACAAAGCGCGCAGTGCCACCGCCGAGCGCGAGGCTGCCGACATCATCGCCAACGCCAAGGCCGAAGCCGAGCGCATCGCGGCCGACGCCAAGGCGAAGATGGAAGACTTCGTCGCCCGCCGCACCAAGACCGCGGAGAGCAAGATCGCGCTCGCCGAGGCCCAGGCGCTGGCCGATGTCCGCGCCGCAGCCGCGGAAGCCGCCGTCCAGGCCGCCTCCACGATCCTGTCGCAGTCGGTCAAGGGCCAGGTCGCCGACGACCTGCTCGCCAAGGGCATCAACGAGGTTCGGCAGAAGCTGAACTGAGGGCCTTGCCTTCATCAATCAAAAAGCCGGCGCGCGAGCGCCGGCTTTTTTGTTGGTCCGAGAGCGTTTCCGCAACGCGCCTCACTCGTAGTCCACCTTCATCAGATACAACCCGTCCGGCGGAGCGACGATGCCGCAGGCGGTGCGGTTGCGAGCGGCAAGCGCTGCGGAGAGATCGTCCGCGGTCCAGCGGCCCTCGCCGACCCAGACCAGCGATCCCACCATCGAGCGCACCTGGCTGTGCAGGAACGAGCGCGCCGAGGTGATGACGGTGATCTCGCGGCCGTCGCGGATGACGTCGAGCTGGTCGAGCGTCTTCTCCGGCGATTTGGCCTGGCACTCGGTGTCGCGGAAGGTGGTGAAATCGTGCTTGCCGAGCAGGCGCTGCGCCGCCGCGTGCATCGCCTCGGCATCGAGCCGGCGCGGCACGCGCCAGGCATGGCCGACGTCGAGCGCGAGATTGGCGCGGGTGTTGACGACGCGGTAGCGGTAGTGGCGCTTGAGCGCCGAGAAGCGCGCCTCGAACGTATCAGGCACAATCTCGGCCTCGAGCACCGCGATCGGATGCGGGCGCAGATGCGCATTGAGCCCGTCGCGAAAGCGGCCGGGCGGAAACTGCTTCTCGACGTCGACATGCGCGACCTGGCCGCGGGCATGCACGCCGGCATCGGTGCGGCCGGCGCCATGCACCCGCAAATCCGCGCCGGTCATCGCCTTCACCGCCGCTTCCAGCGCACCCTGCACCGACGGCAGCGTGTCCTGCACCTGCCAGCCGAAGAACGGCGCGCCGTCATATTCGATGGTGAGCTTGTAGCGGGGCATCAGGCCAGCCGCATCGGCGGCTTCACAGGCACGCCGCGCAGGAAGTCCGCGGCCTGCATCCGGCCCTTGCCCTCGCGCTGAAGCTCGATGATGCGAATGGCATCCTCGCCGCAGGCGATCGTGAGCTGCTCATCCAGCACCGCGCCGGGCTCGCCCGATCCTTTCGCCAGCTCGCAGCGCAGGATCTTGACGCGCGCATTCTCAAGCTCGGCCCAGGCGCCGGGAAACGGCGACAGGCCGTGAATATGGCGCAGCACCGCGCGGGCGGGCTTGCTCCAGTCGATCCGCGCCTCGGCCTTGTCGATCTTGGCGGCGTAAGTGACGCCGTCCTCGCTCTGCTTTTTGAGCTGGAGCCCGCCGCGAGCGAGCGCGGCCATGGCACGCACCATCAGATCCGCGCCAAGGCGCGAGAGGCGATCGTGCAGATCGACCGCGGTCATATTGTCCGTGATCGGAAGGCGCTCGGCCATAGCGACGTCGCCGGTGTCGAGGCCGACATCCATCTTCATCACCATGACGCCGCTCTCGGCGTCGCCCGCCATGATCGCGCGATTGATGGGCGCGGCGCCGCGCCAGCGCGGCAGCAGCGATGCGTGCAGATTGTAGCAGCCGAGTTTTGGCGCATCGAGGATCGCCTGCGGCAGGATCATGCCGTAGGCGACGACCACGGCTGCATCCGCATCGAACGCGCGAAACTCTTCCAGCGCTTCCGGCGTCTTCAGCGTTTTTGGTGTCAGCACGGGAACGCCGAGTTTTCGCGCGGCTTCCTCGACCGGCGTCGGCTGCAACTGCAGGCCGCGCCGCCCGCCCGGCTTCGGCGCGCGGGTGTAGACGGCCACGATCTCGTGGCCGTGCGAGACCAGCTCCAGGAGCGTCGGCACGGAGAAATCGGGCGTGCCCATGAAGATGAGGCGGAGGGGCATCGACGGAGAACCCTACTCGCCCGCGCGCTTGGCGGCTTTCTCGAACTTCTTCATCACGCGGTCGCGCTTGAGCTTCGACAGATAGTCGACGAACAGCACGCCGTTGAGATGGTCGATCTCGTGCTGGATGCAGGTGGCGTAGAGGCCTTCGGCGTCCTCCTCGTGCACCTTGCCGTCGAGATCGGTGAAGCGCACGCGCACCTTCGCGGGACGTTCGACCTCCTCGTAATATTCGGGGATCGAGAGGCAGCCTTCCTCGTAGACCGAGAGCTCTTCGGAGGAAGCCAGGATCTCGGGATTGATGAACACCCGCGGCTCGTGCTTGGTCTCGCCGCTCTCGTCGCGCTTGGCGAGATCCATGGTGATCAGCCGCAGCGGCTGCGCAACCTGGATCGCGGCGAGGCCAATGCCAGGCGCGTCGTACATGGTCTCGAACATGTCGTCGGCAAGCTTGCGGATCTCCGAAGTGACCTTCTCGATCGGCTTGGAGACCAGGCGCAGTTGCTTGTCGGGCAGGATGATGATTTCTCGTAGGGCCATGGCCGCGATTTAAGCCCCATGCCGGATGCGGTCAATGCGGTGAGGAACCCCGTTAACCCTCCGCTAACCATAAAACTTCAGGTTTTGTTAACCATAAAAATTAGGGGGCGGTTAACCGCCAACGTTCCCTCTTCGTTCGCGTCAGACTGCGAATCGGTTAGAAGGGCTTGCATGAACGAGATCATTTTCATGCTCGGCGACTGGCCGGTGCGCACCATCGACGCGCTGATCGGCTTCGGCGCGGTTGTCCTCATCCTGCTGGTTGTGATCGCCGTCGTCATCGCCCGCTCGGGGCAGCGCGGCGCGGAACTCGCCATGGCGCACGCGATCCGGGCCGACGAGCTCGAGGAACGCCTCGCTCAAGTGCTGCGCGCCCAGAGCGAGGCCTCGGGGCGGGTCGACGCCATGACCCAGGCGCTGGCCGGCCGGCAGGCCGAGATGGCCCGGGCCGTCAACGAGCGGCTGGATTCGGTCACCCACCGCGTCGGCCAGTCCATGGAACATTCGACCCGCAACACCATGGAGAGCCTGCGCGCCCTGCACGAGCGGCTCGGCATCATCGACAGCGCGCACAAGAACCTCACCGACCTCACAACGCAGGTGACGACCCTGCGCGACGTGCTCGCCAACAAGCAGTCGCGCGGCGCCTTCGGCCAGGCGCGGATGGAGGCGATCGTCCAGGACGGTCTTCCCAAAGGCTCCTACGAGTTCCAATTCACGCTATCGACGGGCAAAAGGCCCGACTGCGTCGTGTTCCTGCCCGACCAACGCCCGCTCTGCATCGACGCCAAATTCCCGCTGGAGGCGATGACGGCGCTGCACGACGCCCGCACCGACGAGGAGCGGCGCATTGCCACGCAGCGGCTGCGCGGCGACGTGATGAAGCATGTCAGCGACATCGCCGAAAAATACCTCGTCACCGGCGAGACCCAGGAGATGGCGCTGATGTTCGTGCCGTCGGAATCGGTCTACGCGGAGATCCATGACGGCTTCGACGATGTGATCCAGAAAGCCTATCGCGCTCGCGTCGTGCTGGTGTCGCCTTCGCTGCTGATGCTCGCGATCCAGGTGATGCAGCAGATCATGAAGGACGCGCGCATGCGCGATGCCGCCGACCAGATCCAGACCGAGGTGATCAAGCTCGGCGACGATCTCGGCCGCCTGCGCGACCGCGTGGTCAAACTGCAGAAGCATTTTTCCGACGCGAACGAGGACGTCCGCCAGATCCTGATCTCCGCCGACAAGATCGAGAAGCGCGCAGGCCGGATCGAGGAGCTCGATTTCAGCAAGAGCGACGCGCCGGATGGGCCAAGGCTGGTGGCGACGGCAGGGCCGGAACTGTTTCCGCGGAAGCTCCAGGCGGGGGAGTGAGCTTAAGGCACACTGTCGTCGCCCGGCTTGACCGGGCGACGACACCTCCCAAGCCGCCCCCAGAATCTGCTAACACCACCCCATGACCGCTCCCGACGCGACCTCCTCCGCCGTGACCGCCGCCCCCGCGACCTCTTGGCGCGAGAGCCTTGCCGTCTACCTGCAACCGCGGGTGCTGATCGTGCTGTTCCTCGGCTTTTCCTCGGGGCTGCCGCTGGCGCTATCGGGCTCGACGCTGCTGGTTTGGATGCGCGAGGCCGGGGTTGATCTCAAGACCATCGGTCTGTTCGCGCTGGTCGGCACGCCCTACACGCTGAAGTTCCTGTGGGCGCCGCTGGTGGATGCGCTGCATGTGCCGCTGTTCACCCGCGCCTTCGGGCGGCGGCGCGGCTGGCTGGTGTTCTCGCAATTGCTGCTGATCGTCTCGATCGTGCTGCTGGCGCTGACCGACCCCGCACGCTCGCCGTTCTACGTTGCGCTCGGCGCGCTGCTGGTGGCGACGACGTCGTCGACGCAGGACATCGTGGTCGATGCCTTCCGCGTTGAGAGCCTGCCCGAGAGCGAGCAGGCCGCCGGCATGGCGGCCTACGTCGCAGCCTATCGCATCGGCATGCTGGTCTCGACCGCGGGTGCGCTGTTCATCGTCTCCGGTTTCGAGGGCACCGGCATTCCGCGCCAATCAGCCTGGATGTGGGGCTATGTGGTGATGGCGGCGATGGTGCTGATCGGGACGATCACGGCGCTGGTCGCGACCGAGCCCGAACAATCGATGCGGGCCGAGGCCGCGACGCAAGAAGAGAGCGCGTTCACGCGCGTGCTGCATGCGGCGATCGGCGCGTTCTCGGAATTTCTGTCGCGCAAGGACGCACTCGCCGCACTTTCCTTCGTGGTGCTGTTCAAGTTCACCGACGCCTTCTCGGGCACGATGACGGCGCCGTTCGTGATCGACCTCGGCTTCACCCGCAACGACTATGCGGCGATCGTGAAGGGCGTGGGCCTTGCCGCAACGCTGATCGGCGGCTTTGCCGGCGGGTTCGTCGCGCGGCGCTATTCGCTGGCGACGTCGCTCTGGATCGGCGGCGTGGTGCAGGCGCTCGCCAATCTGTCCTTCTCCTGGCTCGCCGTGGTCGGCACCAATCAATGGGCGCTGGCGCTCGCCATCTGCGCCGAGAACTTCACCAGCGCCATCGGCACCGTGATCTTCGTCGCCTATCTCTCGGCGCTGTGCCAGAATCCGCTGCACACGGCGACGCAATACGCGCTGCTCACCGCGCTTGCGGCGGTGGGGCGGACGTATCTCTCGTCAGGCGCCGGATACGTCGCGGAAACGACGGGCTGGGCGCTGTTCTTCGTGATCTGCGTGCTGGTGGCGATCCCGAGCCTGGTGCTGCTGGCCTGGCTGCAGAGGCGCGGGCACTTTGAGGCGCTGGGGCCGGTGAGGGTATGACGATGCCGTAGGGTGGGTTACGCCTTCGGCTAACCCACCCTACTCACCTCGGGCGCCCTTACTGCTTCTTGATCAGGCTCCACTTCGTGATCACGGCCTCGCTCATCTGGCCGGGATCGCTGGCGCAGGCGACCTCGTCGACCTTGACCGAGATCTCCTTGCCGACGAACGACTTCAGCTGCGCGGCCTGCGCGTCGCTGGAGGTGACGAGCTGGAACGTCTCGGGGCCGGTCTCGAGATTGCACAGCCCGCTCGGCGGCGGCAGGCGACGCGGCTCGGAGGTGATCTGGTAGGTCGCGATCCGCTTCCCGGCGTTCTTGACGTCCCGCACCTTCATTGCGTTCAGCTCGCCCGAGAGCACGTCGCCGGTGTTGATCGGCTTGCCGGGCTTGGACGGCGGCGGCGCCGTATCGTCCTGCTGCGCGGAGATGGCCGGGGTCACCAGCAGCATCATCGTCGCGGCCAAAGCCAAGCGTGTGGCGAAAAGTTTCGTCATATCGTCCGTTCCGTAAGTTCTGGATAGCTAGAACAGAGTCCGCTGCCGCATGGCGGCCGATAGCGTCCCCTCGTCGAGATAATCAAGCTCGCCACCGACCGGCACACCATGCGCGAGTCGGGTTACTTTTACGTTGGCGTCCTGAAGCAGGTCGGTGATGTAATGCGCCGTGGTCTGGCCGTCGACGGTGGCATTCAGCGCCAGGATGATTTCGTGCACTTCCGGTGCATGCGCACGCGCCACCAGCGCGTCGATGGTGAGGTCCTGCGGGCCGACGCCGTCGAGCGGCGACAATGTCGCGCCCAGCACATGATAGCGGCCTTGCGTCGCATTGGCCCGCTCCAGCGCCCAGAGATCGGCGACGTCGGCGACAACGACGATGATGGCGGGATCACGCTTCGGATCGGTGCAGACCGTGCAGGGATTTTGCGTGTCGATGTTGCCGCAAGTCTTGCAGACCTGGACCTTGTCCAGCGCGACCTGCAACGCGGACGACAGCGGCATCATCAGCGCTTCGCGCTTCTTGATCAAATGCAGCGCCGCGCGCCGCGCGGAGCGCGGACCGAGGCCCGGCAGCCGCGCGAGAAGCTGGACCAGCCGCTCGATCTCGGGACCTGCAACCGCGCCCATGTTACTGGCCGAACAGCCCCGGCGGCAGGCCAAGCCCGCCGGTGAGCGACTGCATCTTGTCCTGCACCGCCGTCTCCGCCTTGCGGCGGGCATCGCCGAGCGCGGTGACGAGCAGGTCTTCCAGCACCTCGCGCTCCTCCGGCTTCATCAGCGAGGGATCGATCTTGATGCCCTTGACGTCCATCTTGGCGGTCATGCGCACGGCGACGAGACCACCGCCGGAGATGCCTTCAACCTCCACATTGGCGAGTTGCTCCTGCATCTCCTGCATCTTGGATTGCAGTTGCGCCGCCTGCTTCATCATGCCGAGAAAATCAGCCATCGGTGTGTATCCTTGGAAAGGTCGGCTCAGAGATCGTCGTCGCCGTCGGAACCGTCGGGCGGATCGTCACTGCCATAGTCCGCATTAATATTGGATTCCGGCGCCTCGGGGGCAAGCCTGCGGACCTCGACGACCTTCGATCCGGGGAAGCGCGACAGCACCTCCTGCACGCGCGGATCGGCCTCGGCGGTACGCGCATGCTCCTGCTTGGCGGCCTGGTTCACCGAGCGCAGCGTCGGCTGGCCCGCTTCGTTCGAGACGATCACGGTCCAGCGCCGGCCGGTCCATAGCTCGAATTTTTTCGCAAGCTCCGAGATCATGGTCTTGGAGGCGTTCGGCTCGAGCGCGACCTCGAGCCGGCCCTCCTCGAAACGGACGAGGCGCATGTCGCCTTCGAGCGCGCCCTTGGTCATGAGGTCGCGCTTCTGGCCGGCGAGCGCCACGAGTTGGGTGAAGCTGGTGATGCGCAGCTGGGGCGCGGCGCCTTGCGGATCGGGCGCGGGCGCCGCCATCTGCGGACGGGCAGCGCCGCCGAATGCGGTCGGCGACGATGTCGGCATGCGAACGGGCGCGGCAGACGCAACCGGCGCTGCGGAGGCCATCGGTGCCGCCGGCGCACCGCTGCGCGCAGCACCGCCGCCGTTCACCACCGGCGAGCCGCCGCCGTTCTGCTCCAGCATCCTGATCGCTTCGTCCGGCGTCGGCAGGTCGGCGACATAGGCGATGCGCACCAGCACCATCTCGGCGGCCGCGGCGGGGCGCGTCGCGGCCTGCACCTCGGTGATGCCCTTGAGCAGCATCTGCCACATCCGCGACAGCACGCGCATCGAGATCTTCGAGGCGAAATCCTTCGCGCGCACACGCTCGGTCTCGCCATAGGCGACATTGTCGGCGGTCGCCGGCACGATCTTCACGCGGGTGACGAAATTGACGAATTCGGCGAGGTCGGAGAGCACGACGATCGGATCGGCGCCGACATCGTACTGGTCTCGGAACTCCTTGAAGGCGCTCGCGATATCGCCGCGCGCCAGCGAATCGAAGAGGTCGATGACGCGGGTGCGGTCGGCAAGACCCAGCATCTGCCTGACGGCGTCCGCCTTCACCTGCCCCGCCGCATGCGCGATCGCCTGGTCGAGCAGCGACAGAGAGTCGCGCACCGAGCCCTCCGCGGCGCGCGCGATGATGCCGAGTGCCTCGGGCTCGATCTCGACGCTTTCCTTGGTCGCGATATTGGCGAGATGCTTCATCAGCACATCGGCCTCGACGCGGCGGAGATCAAAACGCTGGCAGCGCGACAGCACGGTGACCGGAACCTTGCGGATCTCGGTCGTCGCGAACACGAACTTGGCGTGCTCCGGCGGCTCCTCCAGCGTCTTCAGGAAGGCGTTGAACGCCGCCGTCGACAGCATGTGGACTTCGTCGATGATGTAGACCTTGTGGCGGGCGCTGGCCGGCGCATAGCGCACGCTGTCATTGATCTGGCGGACGTCGTCGACGCCGGTGTGCGAGGCCGCGTCCATCTCCAGCACGTCCATGTGCCGGCTTTCCATGATCGCCTGGCAATGCACGCCCAAGGTCGGCATGTGGATGGTCGGCCCCTTCACCGAGCCGTCCGGCATCTCATAGTTGAGCGCCCGGGCAAGGATGCGCGCAGTGGTGGTCTTGCCGACGCCGCGGACGCCGGTGAGGATCCAGGCCTGCGGAATGCGGCCGGTCTCGAACGCATTGGAGACGGTGCGGACCACGGCCTCCTGGCCGATCAGGTCGTCGAAGCTGGAGGGACGGTATTTCCGCGCCAGGACCCGGTAAGGCGCATTGCCGGCCGGGCCGGCGCTATCAGGATTGGGAGGGGCGCCAGCGTCGGTCATCGGTCGATCCGCAATGAAATCTCTCTCGGCCGGCTTTTGCGGAAAGGAGCGCGCTGGCGGGGGGCCCGCCGGCGCAATTCGCTCGGAAAAACAGGTAGGAGACTGACGAGCGACCCGATCCGGACCTCGTTAGGGCTGCTTCCTTCCGGACCTGACCCGGTTGGCGAGTGGCTCGTCCACCGCCAATCTCCCGGTCCCTATTTGGGGCCAAAGGGAGCGGAAAGCAAGCGGGTATCGGCGCGAACGGATCGAGTTTGCCCAGCATCCGGGCAATCCCGGGCCTGCCCAGCCGATAGGCTGTGCTTTCACTGCTGGCGCCGCCTTGGTAAGAACGCGGCCGGAACTCCATCCAACCAGAAAAGCGATTGATCCCAATGGTTACACGTCGTGATGTTGCATCGATTGTCGGACTTGGCGCTGTGACCGCGGCCGCGCTGGCCGCGCCGGCCGTGGCCCAGACCGCCGATCCGAACGAATCGACCTTCGCCCGCATCCGTCGGACCAAGAAGATGCGGATCGGCGCGGTCGGCGGCGGCGCGCCCTACTACATGAAGGATCTCGCCACCGGCCAGTGGAAGGGCTTCTACATCGACATTGCCAAGGGGCTTGCCGACGACATGGAGGCCGAGCTCGAGATCACCGAGACCACCTGGGGCAATTCGGTGCTCGACCTGCAGTCCAACAAGATCGACATCTTCTTCGGTCTCAACCCGACGCCGAAGCGCGCGCTGGTGATCGACTTCTCGGTGCCGGTCTTCAACAACGCCTTCGGTATCCTCTGCAAGAAGGACTTCAAGCCGAAGAGCTGGGCCGAACTGAACTCGCCCGACATCAAGATCGCGGTCGACCAGGGCTCCTCGCACGACCAGGTCGTCAGCCGCCTGACGCCGAAGGCGCAGATCACGCGCCTGAAGACCGCAGACGATGCCACCGCCGCGCTGCAGACCGGCCGCGTCGATGCGCAGTGCCTCATCACCATGCTTTCGCTCACCGTGCTGAAGAAGAACCCGTCGCTCGGCCAGTTCGTACTGCCGACGCCGATCTTCGCGACGACGTCGAACGCCGGCTTCCGCCGCGAGGCCGACAAGACCTGGCGCGACTACGTCAACACCTGGATCGACTTCAACAAGGGCCTCGGCTTCATCCGCAACGCCATCATCACGAATATGGAGCTGGTGGGCGTGACCGAGGCGGACATTCCGCCGGGTGTGTCGCTGTAAGAGCAACGCCGTCAATCCGGGGCGATGCGCAGCATCGAACCCGGAATCTCGAGATTCCGGGTTCGCCCTTCGGGCGCCCCGGAATGACAGTACGAGGCGTACGACGAGTTTAGACACGCATGTATCAGTGGGACTTCGGCATCCTCTGGAGCTATCGCTGGCTCTTTCTCAACGGGCTCGGCGTCACCGTCGGCTTCACCGTGATCATCGTCGTTTGCGGGCTGCTGTTCGGCCTGCTCGGCGCATTCGGCAGCCTGTCGCGCTTCAGGGCGCTGCGGCTGACCGCGCTGGCCTTCATCGAGGCGTTCCGCTGCACGCCGATCCTGGTGCAGCTGATCTGGTTCTATTACGCGCTGCCGATCCTGGCCGGCGTCGAGATGACGCCGATCACGGCATCCGCGCTTGCGCTCTCGCTCTATGGCGGCTCGTTCTATTCCGAGATCATCCGCGGCGGCATCGTCTCGATCGACAGCGGCCAGTCGGAAGCCGGCGCCGCGCTCGGCATGACGCCGAGCCAGGCCATGCGGCGCATCGTGCTGCCGCAGGCGATCAAGCGCATGATCCCGGCGCTCATGAATCAGTCGATCATCCAGTTCAAGAACACCTCGCTGGTCTCGGTGCTCGCGGTGCCGGACCTGGTCTATCAGAGCCAGGTCGCAGCCCATGACAGCTACCGGCCGCTGGAGACCTACACTGCGGTTGCCCTCGCCTATGCGGCGATCCTGATCCCGCTCACCATCATCGTCCGGCGTGGCGAGAAGCGACTGGCGGTGAGCGAATGAGCGACACGTCAAAGAACACTTCGAAAATCGAGATCCGGGGCCTGCGCAAGAGTTTTGGCAGCAACGAGGTCCTGAAGAACATCAATCTCGACGTCGCCAAGGGCGGCGTCGTCGCGCTGATCGGGCCGTCGGGCTCCGGCAAATCGACGCTGCTCCGCTGCATCAATCTCCTGGTCGTGCCCGACGGCGGCAGCGTCCGCGTCGGCGACACAAGCTTTGCGTTCGGCGAGGGCACAAAGCTTCCCGATGTGAAGACGCTGGCAAAGTTCCGTGCGACCACCGGCATGGTGTTCCAGCATTTCAATCTGTTCCCGCACATGACGACGCTTCAGAACGTCATGGAGGGACCGGTCACGGTGCGGCGCATGGCCAAGGCCGACGCCGAGAAACTCGCGCGGGCACAGCTTGCAAAAGTGGGCCTTGCCGAGAAGGCCGACCAGTATCCGGCAACGCTCTCCGGCGGACAGAAGCAGCGCGTCGCGATCGCGCGCGCGCTCGCCATGGAGCCTGACGTCATGCTGTTCGACGAGGCCACCTCCGCGCTCGATCCGGAGCTCGTCGGCGAGGTGCTGAACGTGATGCAGCGCCTCGCCTCCGAAGGCATGACCATGGTGATCGTGACCCATGAGATCGCCTTTGCCCGCGAGGTCGCCGATCGCCTGATCTTCATGCGCGACGGCGTCGTCGTCGAGGAAGGCCCGGCGCGGCAGGTGATCGACAATCCGCAGCAAGCCGCGACGCGCGCCTTCCTCAGCCATTTCCACCGCACCGGCGCATTGCCGCCGGCCAACGCAACACCCTGATGCCCAATATCGATCGCGCCTATCTCGTCACCGGCGCCGCCAGCGGCATCGGCCGCGCCACCGCAAAACTGCTCGCGGCGCCCGGCACCGGGCTGCTGCTGCACACGCGCTCCAACGCGGCGGGTCTCGACGCCACCGCGGCGGAAGCCGAAGCCAATGGCGCTGTTGTCGCAAAATGCCTCGGCGATCTCGCCGAGGAGACTGCGGCCACCGACGCCATCGCCGCCGCGCAACGCGCCTTCGGTCGGCTCGACGGACTGGTTCTCATCGGCGGCCATGCCCGCCGCGGCAGCGCCATCGGCACGCCCGCCGATCAATTCCGGCAAGCGATGGACGAATCCGCACTGGCTTTTACGCGCCTCGTCAACGCCGCGCTGCCATTGTTGCGGACCGGGCAAGATGCCCGGATCGTCGCAGTGTCGTCCTTTGTCGCGCATGCGATCCGGCCCGAATTCGCGCCCTTCGCCGCGACCGCCGCGAGCCGCTCCGCGCTCGAAGCGCTGGTACGCCTCACCGCGATGGAGCTTGCGAAAGACGGCATCACCGTCAACGCGGTTTCACCCGGCCTGATCGTCAAGGACAAGCCGAGTGAGAGCCGGCTCTCACCGGAGCAGATCGCCGCAACCGAAGCACTGATCCCGATGCGCCGTCGCGGGCGGCCGGAGGAAGTCGCCGAAATCATCGCCTTCCTGGCGTCACCGAAGGCGTCCTACGTCACCGGCCAGGTCTGGCACGTCAATGGAGGCCTGACATGACCGAAGCAACCGTCGAACGCATCAGGCTGTTCCTGATCGAAAGCCCGATCAAGATGGCGCGCCTGCAGGGCGTCGGCAACGTCAAGGGTACCGTGAAGCGCGTGCTGATCGAGCTCACCTCCAGCGATGGCGTGGTTGGCTGGGGCGAGGCGGCTCCGTGGGAGGTCTTTACGGGAACGCCTGAAGCTGCGTTCTCGGCGCTCGATATCTATCTGCGTCCCATCGTGCTCGGCAAATCCGTGCGCCGCATCCGAGCGCTGATGGCCGAGCTCGACCGCGCGCTGGTCGGACATGCCGAGGCTAAGGTTGGCATCGAGATGGCGCTGCTCGACATCGTCGGCAAGTCGTCGGGACTGTCAGTCGCCGACCTGCTCGGCGGCCGCGTGCGCGACACGATCCCGCTGTCCTTCTCGATCGCCGATCCCGATTTCGCCGCCGACCTCGAGCGCATGCGCAAGATGGTTCCCGAAGGGAACGTCATCTACAAGGTCAAGACCGGCGTAAAACCGCATCGCGAGGACCTCGACCATCTCGAGGCGATCCGAAAGGAATTCGGCGACAAGGTCGATCTGCGCGTCGACTACAACCAGGCGCTGGCGCCGTTCGGCGCCATCAAGATCCTGCGCGACGTCGAAGAGTTCGCGCCGACCTTCATCGAGCAGCCGGTGCCGCGGAAATATCTCGACGTGATGGCGCAGCTCACCGCGGCGCTGGAGACCCCCGTGCTCGCCGACGAAAGCTGCTTCGATCGCCGCGACATGATGGAGGTGGTGCGCCGCGAGGCGGCCGATGCGGTCTCGATCAAGCTGATGAAGGCCGGTGGCCTGTTCGAAGCGCAGGCGATCATGGCGATCGCCGACATCGCCGGCCTGCCCGGCTATGGCGGCACGCTGTGGGAGGGCGGCATTGGCCTTGCCGCCGGCACGCAGCTGATCGCGGCAACGCCGGGCATCTCGCTCGGCTGCGAATTCTACATGCCGCATCATGTGCTGACCGAGGACGTCCTGGAAGAGCGCGTCGCCAACCGCGCGGGCCATGTCGTGGTCCCCGATGGCCCCGGCCTCGGCATTCGCGTGAGCGAAGCCTCCGTCCGCGCCAATGCGCGGGTGCTGGCGGAGGCGTAAGAGGACGCTGCAAATTCGCTGTCGTCCCGGCGAAGGCCGGGACCCATAACCACAGGGAGATGTTTTGCGAAGATTGGTCGTTCGGGATTAGCACCAACCGCAGTCGATAGACCTCGCGGTATGGGTCCCGGCCTTCGCCGGGACGACAACTGAGCATGCGGGACCTGCGGAGCCCCATCCTTCCCCTCCCCAACTCCCTATCGTATGGTCGCACCAAACAAGCCCGTTCCCCATCGGGCCATCCGGAAACGCATATGCCCGAACCCGCCTGGTCGCTGCACTCTCGCCTGAAAGAGGACACCATCGACATCGGCGACCTGCCGCTGTCCAAGGTGCTGGTCATCAAGGATGCGCATTATCCCTGGCTGCTGCTGGTGCCGCGGCGGCCCGACGCGGTCGAGATCATCGATCTCGACGAGGTGCAGCAGGCGCAGTTGATGACCGAGATCTCCCGCGTCTCGCGCGCGCTGAAGGAGATCACCAAATGCGACAAGCTCAACGTCGCCGCGCTCGGCAACCTCGTGCCGCAGCTGCACGTCCACATCATTGCGCGGCGCACCAGTGACGCGGCCTGGCCGCGACCGGTGTGGGGCGTGATGCCGCCCCTCGCGCATGACGCCGCAGAGGTTCAGAATTTCATCAGCGCGCTTCGCCGAAAAATCTGGTTGGGTTGAAAGAATAACAATGTCAGCATTCGACGCATTTCCGCTGGGGCAGCCGGCCTTCGTCACCAACGTCCTCGACCGCGCCGCACATCTGCGCCGCGACGACGAAAAGCTGTTCGCGCTGGAGCAGAAATCGTCATCCCGCGCCTATGTCGTGTACCGCGACTCGCTGCTGGTGAAGCGCGAGGGCGACAAGGTCCGCGCGCTGCTAGGAATCGACGAGGCGCTGAAATGCGGCGCCAATCCCGGCACGATCTTTCTGGGCTTGCGCGACGGCGCAGCAATGTTCGGCATGGGCCTGTCGCAGGCCGCCGCCGAGAAGCTGATCGGCCGTGAGGATTACACCGTGACCGAGCTGCGGGGCATGGCGATGCAGGGCGCGATCCCGCCCGACGAGCTGTCGGCCGTCGCGATGGCGAAGTCGATGGTGGGCTGGCATCAGCGCCACGGCTATTGTGCCAATTGCGGCGCGCGCAGCGCGATGAAGGAAGGCGGCTGGAAGCGCGAATGCCCTGCTTGCAAGGCCGAGCATTTTCCGCGCACCGATCCGGTCGTGATCATGCATGTCTCTTCCGGCGACAAGTGTCTGCTGGGCCGCCAGAAGCAGTTTCCGCCGGGCATGTTTTCGTGCCTCGCCGGCTTCGTCGAGGCGGCCGAGACGATCGAGGACGCGGTACGCCGCGAGATCCTCGAAGAATCCGGCATACGTTGCACCGACGTGCAGTATTACATGACACAGCCCTGGCCGTATCCGTCGTCGCTGATGATCGGCTGCAGCGCGCGGGCCGTGAGCGAGGACATCGTCGTCGACCATTCCGAGCTGGAAGACGCGCGCTGGTTCACGCGCGAAGAGGCCGCGCTGATGCTGACGCGGACGCATCCGGACGGGCTCGCCGGCCCGCACCCATTCGCCATCGCCCATCATTTGCTCGGCCGCTGGGTGCACGACAAGAGCTGACCGCCGATGGCGCTACCTGCGACCGCGCCGCGCATCCTCTGCATCGGCATTCCCGTGCGCGATCTCACCTTTCGCGTCGAGGCCGTGCCCGCGCGCGGCAGCAAGGCGAATGCCAGCCATCTCGCCGAGATCTGCGGCGGCAATGCGCTCAACGCCGCCATCGCGATGGCGCGACTTAGCGGCCGCGTCGCGTTCGCAGGTCCCATGGGCGATGCGCGGGAGAGGTCGAGTGAGTTCATCCTCGCGCAGATGGCGCAGGAAGGCATCGACACCACGCACATCGTGCGCATGCCGGGTCTGACCACGCCGGTCTCCGCCATCATGATCGAGCCCTCCGGCGAGCGGACGCTCACGATCTATCGCGATCCGGGCCTGTGGACCGTGAAGCTGCCCGACGCCGACAAGCTGCTCGCCGATTGCCAGGCGGTTTTGATCGAGAGCCGCTGCGGCACCTTCTGCATCGATCTCTGCACCGAGGCGCGCCGGCGCAGCATTCCCGTCATCGTCGGCGTCGACCGCGCGATGTCGTTGCAGGACGAGCTGCTCACCGCCGCCTCGCATCTGCTGTTCGCCAGCGAGCAGGTGCAGGAGACGGCCGGCATCACTGAGGACGGCGAGGCATTGAAGCGCCTCTCCACCCTGACGCCGGCCTTCCTCGCCGCCACCCGCGGCCCCCTCGGCACGATCTGGCTGAACGAGGCGGGCGAGCTGGAGGAGACGGCGGCCTTCCCGGTCCAGGCCGTCGATACGCTCGGCGCCGGCGACGTCTTCCACGGTGCATTCGCGCTTCGCCTCGCCGAGGGTAAGGGGGTGCGGGAGGCGCTGCGATTCGCCGCGGCCGCCGCAGCGCTGAAATGCACCCGCCACGGCGGGGGCCCGGCTGCCCCGCAACGCATTGAAGTTGAAGAGTTTTTACGCAGCCAACCCTAGAGCGATTCCACCGGAGCGCCGAGATTATGGGCTTGCTGTGGAAAGATTTTCTCTATATCAGGGAAATCAGCCCCTGAAATGGAACAAAGTTCTTCAAATGACTGATGTCGCCGTCCAGATCCCCGAGACCAGCCGCCGCCTCGACGCCATCGACCGCAAGATTCTGATGGTACTCCAGGAAGATGCTTCCCTGTCCGTCGCCGAGATCGGCGACCGCGTCGGGCTGTCCTCGACCCCCTGCTGGAAGCGCATCCAGCGCCTGGAGGCCGATGGCGTGATCCTGAAGCGGGTCGCCCTCGTCGACCAGAACAAGATCGGGCTCGGCATCTCCGTGTTCGTGTCGGTGGAAAGCTCCGACCATTCCGATGCCTGGCTCAAGAAATTCGCCGAGGCCGTCAGCGCCATGCCGGAGGTGATGGAGTTTTACCGCATGGCCGGCGACGTCGATTACATGCTGCGCGTCGTGGTCGCGGACATGCAGGCTTACGACATCTTCTACAAGAAGCTGATCAGCGCGGTGCCGCTGAAGAACGTCACCTCGCGCTTCGCGATGGAGAAGATCAAGTCGGTCACGGCGCTGCCGATCCCGGCGGTGGTGGCGGCTTAGCTTTCACGCTGCAATCTTCGTAGCCCGGATGGAGCGCAGTGTAATCCGGGATCTCTCGCTTCGGTGAGACTGTCCCGGATTGCGCTGCGCTCCATCCGGGCTACGGCGCTCTCACCTCTCCCCGGATGCGCGGAGACAGGCCCCTCACCTCAACCCTCTCAGGGCGAGCGAGAGGGCGCACTGCCGCCGCGGCGAGCCGCTTACCTCAAATCGTCTGATTGTACTCGCCGACCTCGGGATGCGTGCGCAGCACGCTGTTCACCATCTCGAACATGTCGTGCATGCGCTGCTCGGAGACCGGGCTCTCGACCACGACAACGAGCTCGGGCTTGTTGGAGGAGGCGCGCACCAGGCCCCAGCTGCCGTCCTCGACCGTGACGCGCACGCCGTTGACGGTGACGAGGTCGCGGATCGACTGATCGCCGATCTTGGCGCCCTTGGTCCGCAAGCCCTCGAAATGCTTCACCACCTTGTCGATCACGCCGTATTTGACCTCGTCGGCGCAATGCGGCGACATGGTCGGCGACGACCAGGTCTTTGGCAGCGCGTTCTTCAGGTCGGCCATCGACTTGCCGGGCGCGCGATCGAGCATGTCGCAGATTGCGATCGCGGAGACGAGGCCGTCGTCGTAGCCGCGCCCATAGGGCTTGTTGAAGAAGAAGTGGCCGGACTTCTCGAAGCCGGCGAGCGCGCCGGTCTCGTTGGTGCGGCGCTTCATGTAGGAATGGCCGGTCTTCCAATAGGCGGTCTTGGCACCCTGCTTCTGCAAGACGGGATCGGTGATGAAGAGGCCGGTGGACTTCACGTCGACGATGAACTGCGCGTCCTTGTGGATCGCCGACATGTCGCGCGCCAGCATCACGCCGACCTTGTCGGCAAAGATCTCCTCACCGGTGTTGTCGACGACGCCGCAACGGTCGCCGTCACCGTCGAAGCCGAGACCGACATCGGCCTTGTGATGCAGCACCGCGTCGCGGATGGCGTGCAGCATCTCCATGTCTTCCGGATTCGGATTGTATTTCGGGAAGGTGTGATCGAGCTCGGTGTCGAGCGGGATCACCTCGCAGCCGATCGCTTCCAGCACCTGCGGCGCGAACGCGCCGGCGGTGCCGTTGCCGCAGGCGGCGACGACCTTCAGCTTGCGCTTAAGCTTCGGGCGATTTGTGAGATCGGCGATGTAGCGCGCCGGATAGTTCTCGTGGAACTGGTAGGCGCCGCCGGCCTTGTTCTTGAACTCTGCGCTGAGGACGATCTCCTTCAGCCGCGTCATCTCGTCGGGGCCGAAGGTCAGCGGACGGTTGGCGCCCATCTTCACGCCGGTCCAGCCATTGTCATTGTGCGAGGCGGTGACCATGGCGACGCAGGGCACGTCGAGATCGAACTGCGCGAAATAGGCCATCGGCGTCACCGCGAGGCCGATGTCATGCACCTTGCACCCCGCCGCCATCAGGCCGGAGATCAGCGCGTATTTGATCGAGGCCGAATAGCCGCGGAAGTCATGCCCCGTGACGATCTCCTGCTTGACGCCGAGCTCGGCGATCAGCGCGCCCAGGCCCATGCCGAGCGCCTGCACGCCCATCAGGTTGATTTCCTTCTGGAACAACCAGCGCGCGTCGTATTCGCGAAAACCGGTGGGCTTCACCATCGGCTCGGATTCGAAGGCGTAGGTGTTGGGCAGCAAGACGGGTTTCGGCTTGGGAAACATTGAGACGGTCTCGTGAAAAGGGGCAGGAATTGGTGCAGCCTTAGCGAATGCCGGGCCGCAGCGGAAGGCGGGAATGAAGGCTTATGGCCGATAATTGCGGCAGTTTGGTAACGGGAAAACGCGATCTTGCGCGGGACTTGCGCTCGTTCCGTTCAAAAATTTGGTGCGAATGGTCGTTCGTCAGCGCGCTAGGGAGCGCATGAGGTGGCTTACTGCTCCAGCACCATCTGCCCGTTGGCGTATTCAAAACGCTTGAGGCGGGACAGGAAGGACAGGCCGAGCAGGTTCTCCGACAATGCCTCGTCGGGCAGCACCATGGCATCGACGTCGCGCACGATGAGGCCGCCGACATCGAGCATCGCGATGCGGGTGCGGGCAGCCTTGATGGTGCCGTTGGCGGTGGAGACGGTGGCGTTGTATTCGCTGCGCGAGGGACGCAGGCCGAAGCGGGCGGCCGAGGTCTCGTTCAGCGCGACGACGGAGGCGCCGGTATCGACCATGAAGCCGATGCGCTGGCCGTCGATCCGGCCTTCGGTCTGGAAGTGCCCGCGGCCGTCGCGGGAAATGGCGAGGCTGCGGCCTCCGGCCGGAGCTGCGGCGGCAACCGCGACCGTCGTGCGCGGCACTGACGTGGCGGACGCCGAGCTCACCCTGTCCGCCATCTGCGCCATGAAGGTGCCGAGGCCGATCATGATGGCCGCGAAGATCATAATGTTACGCATCACACCACTTCCGAGCCGGAACGCCCGATTTCACCACGCAATCCCTCTACCCGCGAGCAATGCGGCGGCCAGAACTTCGCCATTTTGGCGAAAAGGATGAGCGGGCGGTTAATGCCGGCTTACAAATCTCACGTCCCGCGCGGCTTCGCCCGCCGGGTCGGCAGCGCGCTCGCGGGATCGTCCGGCCAGGGATGGCGCGGATAGCGACCGCGCAGGTCAGAGCGCACGGCGGCGTAGCTGCCGCGCCAGAAGCCGGGCAGGTCGCGCGTCACCTGCACCGGGCGCTGCGCCGGCGACAAAAGCTCCAGCACCAAGGGCACCTTGCCGGCCGCAATCGAGGGATGGGTGTTGAGACCGAACAATTCCTGCAGCCGCACCGCGATGGTCGGCCCCTGCTCGGCCTCGTAATCGATCGCGAGCACGCTTCCTGTCGGCGCCTCGAAATGGGTCGGCGCCTCGCGGTCGAGCCGCGCGCGCATCTCCCAGGGCAACAAAGCCATCAGCGCATCGGAGAGATCGCCGGCGGAGATGTCCTTGAGCGCGATCTTGTCGTAGAGCGCCGGCACCAGCCAATCATCGCGCCGCGCGATCAGACCGTCATCGGAGAGATCCGGCCAGCTGTCGCCCTCGGGCTTGCGCAGGAACATGACGCGGTCGCGCCATTGCTTTGCGGCTTTCGACCAGGGCAGCCGATCGAGGCCCGCCGCGATCAGCCCGTCGGCAAAAATGCGCGCGGTATCTTCCGAAGGCGACACGGCCAGCGTCGCCTCGGACAGGGTGATCGCATGCAGCGCGCGCTTGCGCCGCGCGCGCAGCGCCATCGCACCGCGATCGAAGGAGATCTCGTCGACGCCCTCGATATGCTCGGCGAAATGACGTTCGATCTCGTCCTGGGTGATTTGCGCCGCGAGCAGGATGCGGCCGCTCGCCGCCGTTCCCGTCATCTCGCCGATCGCGATATAGGGCGCACGGGCGAGAGAGGAGGTCTGCTCCACGGCGGCGCCGCGGCCATTGGCGAGCACGAAGCTGCCATTGCCGCGATTGCGCGCGACACGGTCCGGGAAGGCGTAGGCCAGCATCAGGCCGGTGGAGAGATCCTCCTGCTGTCCCGCTTTCTCGGACGCTGCCACCTGCGAGGCCCAGCGTCGCGCCAGATCACGTGCGCTCGCGGCACGCGGCGAGCGGTCGCGGCGAAACTGGTCGCGCCGGTGCTCGAGGTCGACACTGTCGCCCCCGAGCCCGCGCTCGGTGATGATGGCCGCGATCTCGGCAGCGGCCTCGCCCTCGCCGGCGCGATGCGAATCCACGATCATGCGCGCCAGCCGTGGCGGCAGCGCCAGCGCGCGCAGGCTGTTGCCCTCGGCGGTAATACGGCCGTCGCCATCGAGCGCGTTGAGCTCGGACAGCAGGCTTTTTGCCTCCTTCCAGGCCGGTTGCGGCGGCGGATCGAGGAACGACAGCGCGGCGGGATCGCCGACGCCCCATTGCGCGAGATCGAGCACCAGCGAGGACAGGTCGGCGCTCAAAATTTCCGGCTGGGTGTAAGGCGCAAGCGAGGCCGTCTGCGGTTCGTCCCAGAGCCGGTAACAGACGCCGGGCTCGGTGCGGCCGGCGCGGCCGCGGCGCTGGTCCACCGCCGCGCGCGCGGCGCGCACGGTCTCGAGCCGGGTCAGGCCGATGTCGGGCTCGTAGCGCGGCACGCGGGCGAGACCGGAATCGACCACGATGCGCACGCCCTCGATGGTCAGCGAGGTCTCCGCGATCGAGGTCGCCAGCACCACTTTTCGGGTGCCCTTCGGCGCGGGCGCAATAGCGCGGTCCTGCACGGCGGCATCGAGCGCGCCGAACAGCGGCACGATCTCGATGCTGGCGTCCTGCACGCGCTCGGCCAGAAAATTCTGGGTGCGACGAATCTCGGCGGCGCCCGGCAGGAACGCCAGCACCGAGCCGCTGTCGGCGCGCAGCGCGGAGGCAATCGCATCCGCCATCTGCCGCTCGATCGGCGCATCCGCCTTGCGACCGAGATAGCGCGTCTCGACCGGAAAGGCGCGGCCCTCGCTCTCGACGACGGGGGCATCGCCGAGCAGTTTTGCCACGCGGGCGCCATCGAGCGTGGCCGACATCACGAGGATACGCAGGTCCTCGCGCAAACCGGTTTGCGCATCGCGCGCAAGCGCAAGGCCCATGTCGGCGTCGAGCGAACGCTCGTGGAATTCATCGAACAGGATGGCGGCAACGCCGGAGAGTTCGGGATCGTCGAGGATCTGGCGGGTAAAAATGCCTTCGGTCACCACCTCGATACGGGTCGCGCGCGAAATCTTCGAGCCGAAACGGACGCGATAGCCGACGGTCTCTCCGGCGCGCTCGCCGAGCGATTTAGCCATGCGGTCGGCACTGGCGCGCGCCGCGATGCGCCGCGGCTCCAGCACGATGATCTTTTTGCCCTTGGCCCAGGGCGCATCGAGCAGCGCCAGCGGCACGCGCGTGGTCTTGCCGGCGCCGGGCGGAGCCACCAGCACGGCCGCGTTATGCTGATCCAGCGTGCGCGAGAGGTCGTCGAGCACGGCATCGATCGGGAGGGGCGTGTCGAAATTGCGGGGCAATAGTCTCGGTCCGTCATCGTCCGCCTTGCGCGCAACTGCGTGGGGCGGACGATCCAGTCAATGCAGATCCCGGCCACTCCGAAATCCGTGTGTACTGGATACCCCGCCTTCGCGGGGTATGACAACAATGTGTAACGATCAGCCCTGCGCCGACGGACGGCCAACGCTCTCATAGGTGAAGCCGGCGGCCGCCATCTCTTCGGGGCGGTAGATGTTGCGGAGGTCGACGACGACGGGCTGCGCCATGGT
>NZ_JAFCJS010000005.1 GCF_018130825.1 Bradyrhizobium liaoningense
AGCACGGCATAAGCCGTCCGACCATCGCGCAGGGAAGGCCGTGTGTTGGGCTTCACCTGTATGCTGCTGTGCGGTTCCTTTGCGCTACATTTTTGCGCAGCGGACCGCGGGTGCCAGCCGGCACCCGGCCTTCCCTGCGCCCTCTTGGACAAGAGGGTGGAAAGATGAAGCAAAGCTCGGGCGAAATCAGCCGCGAGGATGCGGAGGCGTGTCTCTTGTTCGAGAGTTCAACGCGCCATGAACCGTCACCCTGAGGTGCGCGCTCTGCTGCGCGTAGCGCTGCAGAGCAAGCCTCGAAGGGCGACGGCCCGGCTGCATCTCGGCCGTGCATCCTTCGAGGCTCCCGATGGGGCACTCCGCGCCCCATCACTCGCACCTCAGGATGACGGTCCAGCAATGACGATGTCGAAGCCGTTGTGCTCTACGCTTCGCGTATCACCGTCCCGCCGGTGCCGACATCGCGCCATTGGAATAGCGCGACCAGTCGGGCGCGGTCGGCTGCGACGGCCAGAGTGCGGCATTGGAGTCGCGTACCGATTGAGTGATGGGAGCGGGTTGCGCTTTGCGAGCGTGGTGGCGGTCGCTTGCGGCGGCGGTCTGGACGGTGGCGGCGGCAATCAGTATGGCGCCGAGAAAAGCGAAGGACTTTTGCATCGTTGTTTCTCCCGTGACGACGCTCCGGCTGTGAGAGATGTTGTCGTCGTCGCGGCTGACATGGCGATGTGGTTTGCCGAATATCAGCGGCGCCGCCATCACGTTGGAGCGAGCAAATTTTTTGGTCCCGGCTAAATATTCGGCAGCCGGTCCACGGCGCCGATGGACTTGCCCGCCGCAATCCGGTTCAATGGGGTGAATTGGCTTTCCAGGCGACAACGATGTCGAAATATCTGCTGGTCCTTCTCCTGATCGCCGCGCCGGCGGCGGCGCAGGTCAAACCCTCGCCGAAGAGTTCGGCGGCGCATCCGGATCCCTGCGCTCCGATCGGGCGGACCGCGGACGGCAAGCTGGTCTATTCCATGAAATGCGAGAACCTGCCGGCACCGCCTCCGCCACCGCCTCAGGCGGAACTGAAGGAGGCGCCGCCCGCGGCAGCCGCCGAGCCGGAGCCGGAGGTGCGGCGGAGCGGCATTTTCGGCTGGTCCTACGACCGCAGGTGATGCGGCTTCGCCCTTGCGCGAAGCCCGATGGAGTGCTTTTTGCTGAAAGTTCCCCGCGGGGCGCATCGCCCCCGATCCAGAGAGATGAGATGAGCAAACTCGTTATCCGCGCAGGCGACTACACCTTCGATGCCCGCTTCGAGGAGCAGGCAGCACCCAAGACCGTTGCCGCGTTCCGCAAGGCCATGCCGTTCGAAAGCCACATCATCCATGTGCGCTGGAGCGGCGAGGCGGTCTGGATGCCGCTCGGCGACCTCGATTTCGGCGTCGGCTACGAGAACCACACCAGCTATCCCGCGCCGGGCCAGATCATCCTCTATCCCGGCGGCATCAGCGAGACCGAGATCCTGATGGCCTATGGCGGCGTGAGCTTCGCCAGCAAGATGGGCCAGCTCGCCGGCAACCACTTCATCACCGTGACCTCGGGGCTGGAGAACCTGGCGACGCTGGGCAAGAGCGTGCTGTGGAAGGGCG
The DNA here is from genome assembly GCF_018130825.1 of Bradyrhizobium liaoningense. Classification (GTDB taxonomy): domain Bacteria; phylum Pseudomonadota; class Alphaproteobacteria; order Rhizobiales; family Xanthobacteraceae; genus Bradyrhizobium; species Bradyrhizobium liaoningense_B. Next base: position 1,632 of record NZ_JAFCJS010000005.1, read on the forward strand.
CGCTGCCGATCCGCTTCGAGGAAGTCTGAGTGACTGACGCCCGCTACCCGCGCGATCTCCGCGGTTACGGCCGCAACCCGCCGCATCCGCAATGGCCTGATAACGCGCGGGTCGCGGTGCAGTTCGTCGTCAATTTCGAGGAAGGCGGCGAGAACAACATTCTACACGGCGACCGCGCCTCGGAAGCGTTCCTGTCCGACGTGCTCGGCGCACAGCCCTGGCCGGGTCAGCGCCACGCCAACATCGAATCCATGTTCGAATATGGCTCGCGCGCCGGCTTCTGGCGGCTGTGGCGGATGTTCAATGAACGGAAGTGGCCGACCACCGTGTTCGGCGTCGCCACTGCGCTCAAGCGCAATCCGGAAATCGTAGCTGCCATGAAGGAGGCGGGCTGGGACATCGCCAGCCACAGCCTGAAATGGATCGAGCACAAGGACATGACGAAGGCGCAGGAGCGCGCCGAGATCGTCGAGTCCATTCGCGTCCACACCGAAGCGACCGGCGCACGGCCGCTCGGCTGGTACACCGGGCGCTCCTCGATCAACACCAATCGGCTGCTGATGGAGGAAGGCGGCTTCCTCTATCTCTGCGACTCCTATGCCGACGATCTGCCCTATTGGGTCAAGGGTGCGAAGGGCAAGCAGCTCATCATTCCCTATACGCTAGATGCCAACGACATGCGGTTCATCAACCCGCAGGGCTTTGCCGAAGGCGAGCAGTTCTACACCTACCTGAAGGACGCCTTCGACGTGCTCTATGCGGAAGGGCAGACCGCGCCGAAGATGATGTCGGTCGGCCTGCATTGCCGTCTCGCCGGTCGGCCCGGCCGTGCTGCGGGGCTGATCCGCTTCCTGGATTACATCGGCAAGCATGAGCGCGTCTGGGTGCCGACCCGGCTGCAGATCGCGCAGCATTGGCACGACAAGCATGCGCATCTTGCCGCCGATGCGTTCGAGATCGGATGAAGGTGTGATGTCGCAGATTTCGCTCGCCGATCTCAATGCTGCAAGCAAGGCAGATTTCGTCGCCGCCCTCGCCAACGTCGTCGAATACTCGCCGTGGATCGCCGAGAAAATCGCGGCGCAGCGACCGTTCACCGGCATCAATCAATTGCACGCCGCGCTGATGGCGGCGATCCAGGCTGCCGAGCCCGACGTGCAGCTCGCGCTGATCCGCGCGCATCCGGATCTCGCCAACAAGACCCAGCGCGCGGCGGGCCTCACGGCGGAATCGACCGACGAGCAGAACAGCGCCGGCCTCGACCGGCTGTCGGATGCCGAATACGCCGCGTTCGAGCGCGTCAACAACGCGTACCGCGAGAAGTTCGGCTTCCCCTATATCGTCTGCGTGCGGCGTCACACCAAGGATTCCGTGCTGCGCGATTTCGAGACGCGGCTCCTCAACATCGCCAAGACCGAGACGCGTCGCGCGATCGAGGAGATTGGCCGTATCTCGGCGCTGCGGCTCGATCAGCTCGTCGTCGCCGACGACAGGCTGAAGGTGCACGGGCGCCTCTCCACGCATGTGCTGGACAACCACGCCGGCAAGCCCGCGCCCGGCATCCCGGTGGAGCTCGTCGAGCTCTCCGCGCTCGGCGAAAACCGCATCATCGCGCGGACCGTCACGAACGCAGACGGTCGCACCGACCAGCCGCTGATCGGCGGGCGTCCATTGCCGATCGGCCGCTACGAGCTTCGCTTCAGCGTCGCCAAATATTACGCCGAGCGCAACGTGCCGCTGTCGGACCCGCCGTTCCTCGACGAGATCCCGCTGCGCTTCGCCGTCAGCGAGCCGGAAAATCACTACCACGTGCCGCTGCTGGTGACGCCCTGGAGCTACGCGACCTATCGCGGCAGCTAGCTGCCGAACTTCTCGTGTAGCGCCGGAAACAACCGGTCCGGCTTGAAGGGCGGCGCGGTGAAGCGGATGCCGGTGGCGTCCGCGATCGCATTGCCGAGTGCCGCAGCGACCGGATTGTACGGACTCTCGCTCATCGACTTGGCGCCAAGCGGGCCGATCGTATCCGACGTCTCCGCGAACAGCACTTCGGTGCGCGGCACGTCGGCGAAGGAGGGAAGGTGGTAGTCGCGGAACTTCGGATTGGTGACGCGGCCGGTCGCGTCGATCACCATCTCCTCATAGAGCGCAGCACCAAGGGCCTGTGCGACGCCGCCTTCGACCTGACCGCGACATTGCATGGGGTTGGCGACGATTCCGGCGTCCGCGGCCTGCACGCTCCTGAGAATCCTCAGCTCGCCGGTGCCCTTGTTCACCGCGACGCGAAAGCCCTGCACGTTGAAGCCGACCGAACGCGGCGTGCCGCCGGAATTGCCGCTGCCTGCGAACGGCTGGCCGCTCTCGCGGGCAAGCTTGGCCAGTTCAACAAAGGACATGCGTCGCACGCCGCTGACGACTGTCTCGCCCTCGAGTGCGCAACCACCGACGTCGCACAGCCAGGCCTCTGCGGCGGCCGCCTTCAGCTCGGTTGCAAGCTGCGTGGCGGCGGCCTGCGTCGCCTTGCCGGCGACGAAGGTGCCGGCGCTGCCATAGGCGCCGGTGTCGTGGCCGCCATGGGCGGTGTCGGACTGGCGGAGGCGAATCCTGTCGACGGTGGTCGCCAGAATCGTCGCCGCGATCTGGCGGTGGACGGTGCTGGTGCCGTTGCCGAACTCGGCGGTGCCGACGGTGAGATCAAAGCCGCCGTCGTCGTTGAGGGCGATCATGGCGTCCGCGATGTGGCCGGCCGGGGGCACGGTGTCGATCATGGTCAGCGCGACGCCGTCGCCGATCAGCCATTCCGGCGACAGCTCCGGCTGCGGGCCATCCGCCTGCATCGCGCGCTCGACGAGGTCGATGCATTGGTCGAGCCCATAGGAGCCATAGAGCACGTCGTGAAATTCGGACGGCGGCGGCGACAGCATGGGATCGCCCAGCCTGACGATGTTGCGTCGGCGCATCTCGTAGGGGGTGATGCCGAGCTGCTTCGCCAGCTCGTCGATCGCGGCCTCGATCGCGATCAGCGTCTGCGGCAGGCCATAGCCGCGAAACGCGCCGGCCGGCACCGTGTTGGTGTAGACGGCGTAGCCGTCCACCCGCTTGTTCGGGCAATTGTAGACTGCGATGGATTCGGACAGCGAGTGGAACATGACCGGACCGGCGTGATTGCCGTAAGCGCCGGTGTTGGAGAGCACGTCGAGCTGAAGCGCGGTGAGCTTGCCGTCGGCATCGGCGCCGGCCTTGATGTGGACCCGCATCGGATGTCGCGTCGAGGTCGCGATGAACTGCTCCTCGCGGGTGAGCTCCAGCTTCACCGCCCGCCCGGTCCTGAGCGCGGCGAGCGCAAGGATGTCCTCGACGAACATCTCCTGCTTGCCTCCAAACCCGCCGCCGACGCGTTCGCAGAACACGCGGACCTTGTCCATCGGAAGCTCGAAGATGTCGGACAGCGCGCGCCGGGTCAGGAACGGCACCTGTGTCGAGGTACGGACATTGAGAATGCCGGCGTCGTCGAGCCAGGCGAGACCGCCATGGGTCTCCAGCGCGGCATGCTGCACGCGATGGCTGTGGAAGGTGGCCTCAAAGGTGACGGCGGATGTCGCGAGCGCCGCCGCGACATCGCCGTACTCGCCGTGTGTCTCGGCCGCCAGATTGCGCTGGGCGTCGGCGATGCGGTTCGCCGTGGTGCGGTCGGGATGAATGATCGGCGCACCCGGCGCCATCGCCTGCTCCGGATCGATCAGCGCAGGTAGGATCTCGTACTCGACCTTGAGCCGGCGGCAAGCTTCCTCGGCCGCGCCCTCGCTCTCGGCCACGACCGCGGCGACTCTCTGTCCGATGAAGCGCACGACGTCGTCGAGGACGCGGGTGTCCTCGGGGTCCATCCAGTCCTTCTCGTGTCGCGCGGTCGAGATCAGGACGGACGGCGCGTCCTCATGCGTCAGCACCGCGTGCACACCGGGAACGCTCAGGGCCGCAGACTTGTCGATCGCGACGATTCTCGCGTGCGCGTGAGGCGAGCGCAGCAGCTTGATATGCAGCAGTCCATCGATCTGCGTGTCGAACGTGTAGCGCGCTTTGCCGCGCACGACATCCGGACCTGCGGGAGCCGGCAGGCTGCGGCCGAAGGCGGCGCCGGCCTCGACACTCTCCTCGACATTGGACTTGCCGAGCAGCGCGTCCTCGATCGAGCGATAGCCGGTGCAGCGGCAGATATTGCCCTTCAGCGCCGCGCCGAGGTCGGTGCGTTGTGCCTGGTTCAGCGAGGCGCAGGTCAGGATCATGCCGGCGGTGCAAAAGCCGCATTGAAAGCCCTGCGCGTCGAGGAAAGCCTGCTGCATCGGATGCGCGCCATGGTCGCCGGCGAGGCCTTCGATCGTGGTCACGGCGCGGCCCTCGGCGCGGAAGGCCGGGATCAGGCAGCTATGCACCGGCTCGCCGTCGAGCAGAACGGTGCAGGCGCCGCAATCGCCGGCGTCGCAGCCCTTTTTCACGCCGAAATGGCCGAGCTCGCGCAGGAACGTGCGCAGGCACTGACCGGCGCGCGGCTCCTGCGCGAACCTCGTTCCATTGACCTCGAAGCTCATGATGTTGCCCCCAGGAGCTCGCCGCGGATCTCCTCGGCGAGCCGCAACGTCATGTGCTTGCGCCAGAGCGGCTTGCCGTGGATGTCGGTGTGGTAGAGGTCATCGGTGATCTGCTGCATGATCGAATCGCGCAGCGCGTTCGCATCGGGCGGCGTGGGGAACGACAATCGGATCGGTCGCACCGTCGATGCGGTGACCGTTAGCGCCAGCGTGCCATCGCCATCGAGGCTGCCGATGAGGAGCACCGCCGAGCGGCCGACCGGCGCCAGCGAGATCTGGCGAAACGCCGTGCGGCGCCTCAAGGCCGCGATCGGGATGTCGATCTGCCTGAGCAGGTCGCCCGGCGTCAGGCGATTGCGCTGGTTGCCGGTGACGAAATCGATGACCGGAATCTTCTGCTCGCCGCCGCCGGCCTTCCAGATGGTGCAGACGCCGTCGAGCGCGGAGGTGAGGGAAATCATCGGTCCAGCCGGCAACGACATGCAGAGATTGCCGCCGACGGTCGCCGTCTTCCAGATCTTGAACGATGCAAGGAAGGCGCGGCAGCACTGGTTGATCAGCGGCGCAGCGAGCCAGTCGGGCGGACAGGTGAGCCCATCGATCTGCGCGACGGTGCAGGTGGCGGCGATGGAGAGGTGGCTATCCGTGATCGTCAGCGCAGGCCATTTCAGATCGGCGAGATCAATGAGCCGCGTGAGGTGCGCTTGCGGCTCCGAGAACAGCCAGGTGCCGCCTGCGAGCCAAGCATCACCTGGCGTCCAAACGGGCAGCTGCGCGCGCGTTTGCGGATGGGCGACCGCTGTGATGGTATTCAAATCCATGGCTGCGCCAAGAGCTTCCGCCGGTGAATCGTGCGATAGAGTCTTGCAAGACCGGAGCCAAGTCGCAACAAGCAAAGTCGTAGTATGAACGCGTTCGGACTGGCGTCTAGCTTGCAGGCTTGTCGTCAGCAGATGTGAGGAGAAGCAGGCTCATGAGCGATGCAAAGCCAATCTGGATCAGGGATCCGCTGGCCATCCTCGCCGACGGCGCCGAGCGCGGAGTTGTGGTCAGGGATGGGCGGATCGTCGAGCTCGTGCCGGCCGGCGGCACGCCTGCAACCACGGATGTCGCGGTGTTCGGCGCGGGCGAGCACGTCGTCCTGCCGGGCCTCATCAACACCCATCATCACTTCTACCAGACGCTGACGCGGGCGCTGCCGGCGGCGATGGACCGCGAGCTGTTTCCCTGGCTCCAGGCGCTCTATCCGGTGTGGGCGACGCTGACGCCGGAGCGGCTGGAACTCGGCGTCACCGTGGCGATGTCCGAGCTGCTGCTGTCGGGCTGCACCACCACGACCGATCATCACTATGTCTTCCCGGCGGGGCTCGAGGAGTCCGTCGATATCGAGGTCGGCGTCGCAAAGCGGCTCGGCATGCGCGTGCTGCTCACGCGCGGCTCGATGAACCTGTCGCAGCGCGACGGCGGGCTGCCGCCCGATAGCGTCGTGCAGGACGAGGACACCATCCTCGCCGACAGCGCGCGCGTGGTCGCAAAACATCACCAGCGCGGCGCGGATGCGATGGTGCAGATCGCGCTGGCGCCGTGCTCGCCGTTCTCGGTGACGACGTCGTTGATGCGCGCCACCGCCGATCTCGCCGACAAGCTCGACGTGCGCCTGCACACCCATCTCGCGGAGACCGAGGACGAGAACAGATTCTGTCAAGAGATGTATGGCTGCCGTCCGCTCGACTATCTCGAGCAATGCGGCTGGCTCAATGCGCGGACCTGGCTCGCTCACGGAATCTTCTTCAATCCGGACGAGATGAGGCGGCTCGGCAAGGCCGGGACGACCGTCAGCCATTGTGCCTGCAGCAACCAGCTGCTGGCGTCCGGCTGCTGCCCGGTGTGCGAGATGGAGGAGGCCGGCGTCGGCATCGGCATCGGGGTCGACGGCTCGGCCTCGAACGACGGATCGAACCTGATGCAGGAGGTGCGTGCGGCCTTCCTGCTGCAGCGGGCGCGCTACGGGGTGACGAAAGTCAGCCACAAGGATGCGCTGCGCTGGGCGACCAGGGGCTCGGCAGCCTGCGTCGGCCGTCCCGAGCTCGGCGAGATCGCGGTCGGCAAGGCAGCGGACCTGGCGCTGTTCAAGCTCGACGAGCTGCGCTTCTCCGGCCATGGCGATCCCCTGGCCGCGCTGGTGCTGTGCGGGGCGCATCGGGCCGACCGGGTCATGGTGGCGGGGCAATGGGCGGTGATCGACGGCGCGATCCCGGGCCTGGATGTCGCAAATCTCATCCGCCGCCACAGTTCGGCGGCGCGGGCCATGCAGGCGGGATAATCGGACCGAAAATTGAAAGAGGGGGCGACCACAAGTGCCGGGTGCTTCTGGCCACCCCCTCCGAACCTCCTCCGGGAGGAGCAGGTGATTTAGGCAATGCAAGAAGCGTGCTACTTGCCAGCTAGCTTGTCGTCGATGCCCTTGACGTAGAAATTCATCCCGAGGATCTGGCCGTCGGCGAGATTGGCGCCGCCCTTGCACTCGATCTCCTTGCCGTCCTGCCCAATGACCGGGCACTTGAACGGATGCAGCTTGCCCGCGGTGATCGCGGCCTGGGCATCCTCGGCCATCTTTTTCACGTCGTCAGGCATGTTGGTGTAGGGCGCCATCGCGAACATGTGGCTGTCGAGGCCGCCCCAGGTGTCCTCGGACTTCCAGGTTCCGGCGAGCTCGGCCTTGACGCGTTCGATGTAGTAGGGGCCCCAGGTGTCGAGGATCGAGGTCAGCTGGGTCTTGGGCCCGAACTTGATCATCTCGGAATCCTGGCCGAAGGCGAGCTTGCCGCGCTCGCTGGCGATCTGCATCGCTGCCGGCGAGTCCGTGTGCTGCATGATGACGTCGGCGCCCTGGTCGATCAGCGCCTTGGCGGCGTCGGCCTCCTTGCCCGGGTCGAACCAGGTGTTGGCCCAGATGATCTTGACCTTGATGTTCGGGTTGATGGTCTGCGCCGCCAGGATCGTCGCGTTGATGCCGGAGACCACCTCGGGGATCGGGAACGAGCCGATATAGCCGAGCACGCCCGACTTCGACATCTTGGCCGCGATCAGGCCCTGGATGTAGCGGCCCTGGTACCATTTGGCCGAGTAGGTCGACATGTTCTTGTCGCGCTTGTAGCCGGTGGCGTGCTCGAAATGCACGTTCGGATACTTCTTGGCGACCTTCAGCGTCGGGTCCATGTAGCCGAACGACGTCGTGAAGATCAGCTTGTTGCCGGCGCGGACGAGCTGCTCGATGGCGCGCTCGGCGTCGGGGCCTTCGGGCACGTTCTCGAGATAGGTGGTCTCGATCTTGTCGCCCAATTCCTTCACCAGCGCCTGGCGGCCGACGTCATGCTGGTAGGTCCAGCCGAGGTCTCCGATCGGGCCCAGGTAAATGAAGCCGACCTTCAGCTTGTCGGCGGCGGAGGCTGCGCTGATGCTCCCGGCAAGCAAAAGGCCGGAAGCCAGCGCAAGAAGTGATTTCCTCATCATCAATCTCCAAACATCAGGGGAAAGCCACGATCCGCAACGTGCGCGCCCCATCGCACACGCCGCGGAAATGAAACTCAGCGGTCAGGCACGAACACGGTGCCGAGCGCGGCCGGCGCGGTCGAGCCGCCGGTGCGCGCGCGGGAGAGCAGAACCAGCACGATGACGGTCGCGAGGTAAGGCAGCGCCGACATGAATTGCGAGGGAATGCCGACGCCCCAGCCCTGCGCGTGCAGTTGCAGGATTGTCACCGCACCGAACAGATAGGCGCCGACCACGAGCCGGCCCGGCCGCCAGGACGCGAACACCACCAGCGCCAGCGCGATCCAGCCGCGGCCGGCAGTCATGCCGGGAATGAAGAACGGCGTATAGGCGAGCGGCAGATAAGCGCCGGCAAGGCCAGCGCAGGCGCCGCCGAACATCACGGCGAAAGTGCGGATGCGCAGCACGGGATAGCCGAGCGCATGCGCGGAGACGTGGTTGTCACCGCAGGCACGCAGGATCAAACCCGCTCGCGTGCGGTACAGAAACCACCAGACGCCGATGATCAGCGCGACGGAGAAATAGACGAAGCCGTCCTCGCCGAACAGCACGCGGCCGATCAGCGGAATGTCGGTGAGGCCAGGAATATAAAGGTGCACGGCCGGCGTGATGCGCTCGCCGACGAACCCGGCGCCGATCAAACCCGACAGTCCGATGCCGAGGATGGTCAGCGCGAGACCCGTCGCGACCTGGTTCACGGCGAGCCCGAGCGCCATCAGCGCGAAGACCAGCGACATCAGCGTGCCCGCGATGATGCCGAACAGTGCGCCGATGAAGATCGATCCGGTCAGCCACGCACCGGCGAAGCCACAGGCCGCCCCGACGATCATCATGCCTTCGACGCCGAGATTGAGCACGCCGGAGCGCTCGGTCACGAGCTCGCCGGTCGCGGCGATCAAGAGCGGCGTCGACGCGGCGAGCACCGCGAGGATGATGGCTTCAACCAGCTCCACGGGTCACCTGTCGGTTCGGGAACACCAGCTTGAAGCGGTAGAGAATGAGGGAGTCGCAGGCGAGCACGTAGAACAGCAGAATGCCCTGAAACACCTTGGTGACATCCAACGGGATCTTCATCGCGATCTGCGCCTGCTCGCCGCCGATAAAGGTCAGTGCGAGAAAAAGGCCTGCAATTAATATTCCAAGCGGGTTCAGCCGGCCGAGAAACGCGACGATGATCGCGGTGAAGCCGTAGCCCGGCGAAATGCCGGGCTGGAGATGCCCGACGGGACCGGCGACCTCGATGATGCCGGCAAGGCCCGCCAGCGCGCCGGAAACCGCGAAGGTCAGGATGATCAGCTGGTTGGCATTGAAGCCGCCGAACCGCGCTGCGCGCGGGGCGGCGCCGACCACGCGGATCTCGAAACCCTTGATGGTGCGCCCGAGCAGGATCGCGGCCGCCGCGACGACGAGCAGCGCGATGATCGAGCCGAGATGTAGCCGCCCGCCTTCGATCAGCAGCGGAACGGTTGCGACCGGATCGAACTCCGCGGTGGTCGGGAAATTGAAGCCGTGCGGATCGCGCCAGGGGCCGCGCACGAGATAGTCGAGAAAGAGATCGGCGACATAGACCAGCATTAGGCTGGTCAGGATCTCACTGGCGCCGAACTTCACCTTGCAGATCGCAGGGATCAGCGCATAGAGCGCGCCTGCGGCGGCTGCGAGTACGAGCATCGCCGGCAGCACCCAGGCGCCGGCATCGGTGCCTTGCGTCTTCACGGCGATCCAGCTTCCGGCGACCGCGCCGATCAGGAATTGCCCTTCGGCGCCGATGTTCCAGGCGTTGGCGAGATAACAGAGTGACAGGCCGATCGCGATCATCACCAGCGGCGTCGCCTTCACAGCGATCTCCTGCAGCGAATAGCCGTCGGTCAAGGGCGCGACGAAATAGGCATGCAGCGCGAGCAGCGGATTCTTGCCGAGGATCGAGAACAGGATGGTCATGGTGACGATCGTCAGGCCGATCGCGATCAGCGGCGAGACCAGCGCGATCGTGCCAGAGCGCTCGGCGCGCTTCTCAAGCACCAACTGCATGCGCGGCCTCCTTCGGCTCCAGGCTGCTACCGCCCATGAGAAGGCCGAGCTTTTCGCGGGTCGCTTCACTCGTTGCGAGCGGGGCCGAGAGCCGGCCGTGGAACATCACAGCGATGCGGTCGGCGATCTCGGCGAGCTCGTCGAGATCCTGGCTGGTCACCAGCACGGCGGCGCCCGCGGTGGCGAGATCGAGCAGCGCCTGGCGGATCACCGCGGCGGCGCCCGCATCGACGCCCCAGGTCGGCTGGCTTACCACCAGCACCGCCGGATTGCGCAGGATTTCGCGTCCCACGATGAATTTTTGCAGATTGCCGCCGGACAGGCTCGCGGCCTCGGGATCGCGCTTGGCCTTGCGTACATCAAAGGTTTCGGTCGCGCGGTCGACGGTCTTCAGCGTCGCCGCGGTGTCGATGAAGCCGTGATGGACCATGCCGCTCGCTGCGTGCCCCGTGAGCAGAGCGTTCTCCGAGAGCTTCATGCGCGGCGCGGTACCGTGGCCGAGCCGCTCCTCAGGCACGAAAGCCGCGCCCAGCTTGCGCCGCTGCGTGATCGAGAGATGGCCGGCAGCGATGCCTTCGATCACCACGGTGCCGGGATCCTTGGACAGCCGCTCGCCGGAGAGCGCGGCAAAGAGCTCGTCCTGGCCGTTGCCGGCGACGCCGGCGATGCCGAGGATCTCGCCGCCCTTCAGCTCGAACGAGATGTGCTCGAGCCGCACGCCGTGCGCTTCGCCCGGCGCAAGCGAGAGATCGTTGACGACGAGGCGCGGCACGGTGGTCTTTCGACCGGCCGGCGCCTTCACTTCCTTGATCTCGCCGCCGACCATCATGCGGGCGAGCGAAGCTGCGGTCTCCAGCCTGGGATTGCAGGTCTCGACCTTCTTGCCGCCACGCAGGATCGTCGCAGTGTCGCAGAGGCGCTTCACCTCTTCCAGCTTGTGGCTGATATAGAGGATGGCGCGGCCTTCGGCCTTGAGGCGCTCCAGCACGATGAAGAGCTGGTCGGCCTCCTGCGGCGTCAGCACCGCGGTGGGCTCGTCCAGGATCAGGAATTTCGGGTCCTGCATCAGGGCGCGGACGATCTCGATGCGCTGGCGCTCGCCGACCGACAATTGCCAGACCTCGCGCCTGGGATCGAGCGGCAGACCGTAGGTCTTCGACACCTGCTCCAGCCGCGCCGACATGTCCTTGAAGGATTCTCGTCCGTCGAGGCCGAGCGCGACGTTCTCGGCGACGGTGAGGTTGTCGAACAGCGAGAAGTGCTGGAACACCATGCCGATACCGCGGCTGCGCGCTTCGGACGGGCCTGACAGTACGATTCGCTCGCCCTGCCAGCGGATCTCGCCGGCGCTGGGCTGGATCAGCCCGTAGATCGCCTTGACTAGCGTCGACTTGCCGGCGCCGTTCTCGCCGAGCAGGGCGTGGATCTCCTTGGGCCAGATGTCGATGTCGATGGAATCGTTGGCGAGGAAATCGCCATAGCGCTTGGTGAGCCCGATCGTCGTCAGCAACGGGGACTCGCCGGAATGCAGGCCGTTAGGCGTCGGATCTAACATTCGCTGATGCGCTTGCATGGGGTGAAGTGCCTCAATAGTGGGCTAGTTTGAACCGCCGCGTAAGGTGTGAAAAAGCGTCATCCCTTGCTCAACGCTTCGGCAGGCGCGTGGTGTCGGCGAGTCGTGGCTCTCGCCAGGCGCGGATGGCGCTCGCGCGCTCCAGGGTCGTCCTTGCGGGTACCGCTCGGGCGCGGCGCCTGTTGTAAATTTGTGACGGTTCAAACCAAATCGGAACCCACTGTGCAGCCTCGACCTGAAGCTGAGCAAAATCGCGCCAAGACGCGTATGCAATGTCGGATCGCGGCATCATGCGCCCTCGGCAATCCTGGCTGCCTCGTTCGTTCGACGCGAAATGCGAACAAAATCAAACGGGAATGTCTGGCAATGGCCAGCCTCTCATCGCCGCGTGACAAGGCGCACGCCCCGCAAATGCACTCAAAATCTCGAAGGGAGACGTCGCCTGCTGCCAAAACAAGCGGCATGCCTTGAAAAAAGTTGAGGCTTCTCACTCCGGGAGATCGGCGCAAGTGTCGCACCCAAGGGACGTTCATTTTTACGTGTCCAAACTTGGGGGTATTCAGGATGTCGTTTCGTTTCAAGGCAGTTGCAGCCGCTGCGCTGTCACTTGCTACGCTTGCCACAAGTGGCCTGGCTCAGGCGGCGGACTTGCCGGTCAAGGCCGCCAAGAAGGCGCCTGACCTCCCGTTCTTCCTGGTGATCGACAACCGCGTGTCGTTCTCCTACATGCCCAAGGGCACCGATCCCGGCATGTGGAGCGTCCGTCCCGACGGCAGCATCAACGGCACCACCGCCAAGCAGGTCTACTCCTTCACCCACTTCGACCTCTGGGCCTACGGCACCAACTTCTTCACCATCTCGATGTTCAAGTCGGGGAAGAACGACCCTGCCAATCCCTGCACCGCGCCGGGCGTGACCATCACCGGCGGCGCCGCCGACTGCGCCGGCGCAACCGAGATTTACGGCCTGTTCCGTTCGACCTTCGGCTGGAACGAACTGTTCAACACCAAGGCCTTCACCATGGGGCCGCTGCATAACATCTCGTTCGAAGTCGGTATGGACGCCAACACCGAGAACAACTTCCTCGCGCCGGCCAAGCGCGACGTCGTTGCCGGTCTCCAGTTCGCCTTCGACCTTCCCTACAAGGGCTATTTCAACGTCGCGCCCTTGATGTACTACGAGTTCCTGAACCACAACGCCTTCACCCAGTGCGGTCTGTTCGGACCGGGGGTGGCGGGCGTGACCTGTAACTCGGACGGCAATGTCAGCTATCGTCCGACCTGGGCCGTCGAAATCAACTACTACATGGATCTCGGCTTCCTGCCGCCGAGCATGCAGTACTTCTCGATTAGCGGCCGCGCCGGCTGGTATGGCCCGAAGGGCGACTCCAACGGCCTGCCTGCGCTCTCGGGCGTCGGCCGTTTCTCCACCGCTTCGAAGACGGAGCTGAACAGCGAGCCGATCCGCCTGACCTTCGATGCCTCGAAGGCGGTCTGGGGTGACAAGTACTCGCACTTCGTCGATCTCTGGGTCGCCTACCGCTACTGGCAGAACAAGTTCGGCCTCGACCACAACGCCATGCCCGGCGTCTGCACCGTCGCCGCGACCGGCCAGAGCACCAACAGCTGCACCGAGTCGACGGTCTATGGTGGCGTCACTGTGAAGTTCTGATCGGTTGACGATCTCCAGGTTCGGATGGCGCCGCGCAGGTATGCGCGGCGTCATTCCGTTTTCGTAGGGTGGGTTAGCCGAAGATGTAACCCACCAACTTCGTTTGGCGAGCGCGGAAGCGCGTGGTGGGTTACGCCAGCGGATGCGCTTCGCGCATCCGCCAACTAACCCACCCTACGGATCGGAGTTTGGGGCGGCCTATTTCGTCCACACGCCGGCGTGCAGCGATTCGGCTTCGTCTTCGAGCAGCGGCCCGACGACCTCCGTCGGTCGCTGGCCGCTGGCAAACACCTCACGGCAGGGCAGGTCCAGCGTCGGGTTCTCCGGATGGTTGCCGGTGACGCCGCGCAGGCGCTCCTCACTGAGGCCATAGACGACGCGGCCGATGCCGGCCCAATAAATTGCGCCGGCGCACATCGCGCACGGCTCGGCCGAGGAATAGAGCGTGGCCCTCGCCAGCACCTCGCGGCTGAACGTGCGGCAGGCCTGGGTGGCCGCGAGGCGCTCGGCATGGGCGGTGCCGTCGCGGTCCGGCATGTAGCCGTTCTCGCTCTCGATCAGCACTTTGCCGTCCGCATCGACGACGATGCAGCCGAAGGGGTGGTTGCCATGGGTGAGCGAGCGCCGGGCAATTGCGAAGGACAAACGCAAGAACTGCTTGTCGCGTTCGGTTGCCTCGCTCATCGCTCCTCCGCGGTCAGTGCCCCGCCATGTGCCGGCCGACCACGGTGAGATCGGCTTCGCTGGTCCGTGCTTCATACACGAATTCGCCGTGGAACATCACCACCAGACGGTCCGACAGTTCGAGCAATTCGTCGAGGTCCTCGCTGACGAGCAGCACCGCGGCGCCGCGATTGCGGGCCGCCATGATCTCGGCGTGGATCTGCGCCACCGCCGCGAAGTCGAGGCCGAAGCAGGGATTGGCCGCGATCAGCACCTCGACGTCGCCCGCAAGCTCGCGGGCGAGCACGGCGCGCTGCACGTTGCCGCCTGACAGCGACGAGATCGGCGTGTCCGGCGTGCGGGTTTTGATCTTGTATTGCCCGATCTTCTTCCTGGCGTCGTCGCGGAAGGCGCCGCGATTGAGCCACCAGCCGCCGCTTGCGAAGGGCGTGCGGTCGAATTCGCGGAAGGCGATGTTGTCGGCGACGCTCATGCCGCCGACGCAGGCGTTCTTCAGCGGCTCCTCGGGCAGCAGCGACATCCTGTGGCGCCGCATCTCCTCGCGGCTGGCGTGATAGGGATCGCCGGCGACGCGGATATCGCCGCTCTCGGCCTCGCGCTGGCCGGCCAAGACTTCGACGAGCTGGCGCTGGCCGTTGCCGGAGACGCCGGCGATGCCGACGATCTCGCCGGCGCGCACCGTCAGGGAAACGTCGTGCACGGCAACGGCGCCGGCGTCGTCGAGGGCGCGGAGCTTCTGCAGTTCGAGCCTCGGCTGACCGGCTTCGCCGGTGCGCGGCGGCTGCACGGTCAGTTCCTCGGCTCCGATCATGGTGCGGGCCATCGCGTCGGGCGTCAGCTCGGTGACCTTGCCGGCTCCGGCGAGCTTGCCGCGGCGCAGGATCGTGACCTCGTCGGCGAAGGCCATGACTTCGCGAAACTTGTGCGTGATCATCAGGATGGTCAGCTCGCCCCTGACGACCATGTCGCGGAGCATGCCGAGCACCTCGTCCGCTTCCGCCGGCGTCAGCACCGAGGTCGGCTCGTCCAGGATCAGGAAGCGGCGCTTCAGATAGAGCTGCTTGAGGATCTCGCACTTTTGGCGCTCGCCGGCGGAGATGTCGGAGACCTTTGCGCCGAGCGGCACCTTGAAAGGCATCCGAGCAAGGAACGTCTCCAGCTCCTTCATCTCCTTTGGCCAGTTCACCACGGCCGGCACGTCGTCGCGCGCCAGCACGAGGTTTTCGGCAACCGTCATGGCCGGCACCAGCGTAAAGTGCTGGTACACCATGCCGAGGCCGAGCGCGTGAGCGTCCTTCGGGTTGGCGATGGCCTGCTCGCGACCTCCGACGAGGATGTCGCCTTCGGTCGCGTGATAGTAGCCCATGATGCATTTGACGAGTGTCGACTTGCCGGCGCCATTCTCGCCGAGCAGCGCATGGAACGAGCCCGGCCGCACCTTCAACTCGACATTGTCGAGCGCCAGGAAGTCGCCGAAGCGCATGGTCATGGCGATGGCATCGACGCCGAAGGCGCCCGACGGCGGAGGCGTTTCGCCGATGATCACGAAATGGCTCCGATGAAGGCGTCGGAGGTCGAGACCGCGCCGAACACGCCGCCTTGCATCTTGATCATCTTCAGCGCGTGGTCGTGGTTGCTCTTGTCGGTGGCGCCGCAGCAATCATGCAGCAGCACGCATTCGAAGCCGCGGTCGTTGGCCTCGCGCATGGTGGTGTGGACGCAGACGTCGGTGGTGATGCCGGTCAGCACGATGTTCTCGATGCCACGTACGCGCAGGATCAGCTCCAGATCGGTGGCGCAGAACGAACCCTTGCCGGGCTTGTCGATGATCGGCTCGCCCGGCAGCGGCGCCAGTTCCTCGATGATGTCCCAGCCGGGCTCGCCGCGTACCAGGATGCGGCCGCAGGGGCCGGGATCGCCGATGCCGGCGCCGATTTGGCGCGAGCGCCAGCGCTTGTTGGCGGGCAGGTCGGAGAGATCGGGGCGGTGGCCCTCGCGGGTATGGATGATGTGAAAGCCTTGGGCACGCATCGCGGCGAGCAGCCTCTTGATCGGCTCGATCGGCGCCCGCGTCAGGGAGAGGTCGTAGCCCATCTTGTCGACATAGCCGCCGACGCCGCAGAAATCGGTCTGCATGTCGATGATGATCAGCGCCGTATTCTCGGGGCGGAGATCACCATTGTAGGGCCAGGCATAGGGCTCGGACTTGATGTAGCGCTCGGGCATGGACGACCTCGTGCGTGTTACCGTGTGATCGAGAGTTCGGCGGGCGCGCCGGTCAGGGTTCGCTTCGGCGAGCAGGTGATGATCATGATCGCCAGCGTC
The DNA here is from genome assembly GCF_018130825.1 of Bradyrhizobium liaoningense. Classification (GTDB taxonomy): domain Bacteria; phylum Pseudomonadota; class Alphaproteobacteria; order Rhizobiales; family Xanthobacteraceae; genus Bradyrhizobium; species Bradyrhizobium liaoningense_B. Next base: position 18,051 of record NZ_JAFCJS010000005.1, read on the forward strand.
AGGATGTAGGGCGCAGCGTTGAAGAGGTGATAGCCGGAGGTGACGCCGACCGATTGCAGCGCAGGTCCCAGCGCCGCGGCGCCGCCGAAGGCGAGTGAGGCCCACAGGCAGAGCAGGGGATCCCAGCGCGCGAAGATCACGAGCGCCACGGCAGTGATGCCCTGGCCCGAGGAAAGGCCCTCGTTCCAGCTGCCGGGATAGAACAGCGACAGGAACGAGCCGCCGATGCCGGCGAGGAAGCCGCCGACCATGGTGGCGCGCAGGCGGATCAGCAGCACGGAATGGCCCATCGCGCGCGCGGCATCCGAGCTCTCGCCGGCGGTGCGGATGAGAAGGCCCCAGCGCGTGGTGCGGAAGGCCCAATAGAGGATCGGCGCCAGCGCGACTCCGATCAGGAACAGCACGTTGATGCGCAGCGCGGCGCGCACCTGAGGGATGTCGCTCCACCAGCCGAAATCGATCGCGGGCAGCCGCGGCGCGGTGGGTTCGATCAATGGCTTGCCGAGATAGAAGGCAAGGCCGGTGCCGAACAGCATCAAGGCGATACCGACGGCAACGTCGTTGACGCGCGGCAGCGAGCAGATGCCGGCATGCAGCGCGCCCAGCAGCGCACCAGTGATGCCGGCGGCAAGCACGCCGAGCCACGGGGAGCCGGTGACATAGGAGATGCCATAGGCGCTCATCGCGCCCATCACCAGCGTGCCTTCGAGGCCGAGATTGATGCGGCCCGAGCGCTCGGTGATGCATTCGCCCAGGCTTACGAACAGGAACGGGGTGGAGACGCGAATGGCGCCGCCGAGCACGGCGAGCGGGACGGTCCAGAGGCCGATCGATCCGTCTGCCATCTCAGGATTTTCCCTTCAGGAATCCGATGCGGCCGTAGAGCGCATCGCTGGCGAGCACGAAGACGAAGATGATGCCCTGAAGCACCAGCACGGACGCATCGGGTAGTCCCAGTCGGCGTTGCAGCAGGCCGCCGCTGGCACTGATGCCGCCGAGCAGGATCGCGACCGGAATGATCGCGAGCGGATTTTGCCGTGCGAGGAAGGCGACGAGGATGCCGGTGAAGCCGTAGCCGGCCGCGAGATTGGCGTTGGTGCGACCCTGCACGGCGGCGACCTCGACCATGCCGGCAAGACCCGCCGCGCCGCCGGCGAGGAAGCAGACGGTCAGGATCAGCTTGCTGACGCCGAGGCCGACGATCTTCGCAGCACGGATGTTGCCGCCCGCGACACGCGCGGCGAAGCCGAACACGGTGTGATAGATCAGAATGTAAGAGGCGATCGCGGCGATCAGGCCGAAGACGAGGCCCCAATGCACGTCGGTGCCCGGAATGGAACCGATCATGTTGGCGGCGCCGATCTCGCGGGTCGACGGTTTGTTGAGGCTGGCGGGATCGCGCATCAGCCCCTCGACGAGATGGTTGAGGATCGCGAGCGCGATGTAGACCAGCAGCAAGCTCGAGATGGTCTCGTTGACGCCGCGATATTGCCGGAGCGCGCCGGAGAGCATGATCCACAGGCCGCCGCCGATCACGCCGGCGCAGACCATGGCGATCTGCACGACGAGCGGCGGCATGCCCTGAAGCACGAGCGCGGCGCTGGTCGCCGACAGCGCGCCGATCAGCAGCGCGCCTTCGCCGCCGATGATGACCATGCCGAGCTGCGCCGGCAGCGCCGTGCAGAGTGCGGTGAGGATCAGGGGGGCTGCGCGCGTCAGCGTGTTCTGCCAGGAGAACCAGGTGCCGAACGCGCCGTAGTACATGTAGAAATAGAGGTCGAGCGGGTTCTTGCCGAACATCGCGACGAAGATGCCGAATACCGCGAGCGCGCCGACGAGCGCCGCGCCCGGGATCAGGACATATTCGATCGTGCCGCCGTAACGCTGGAGGAAGCCGGAATCGGCGGCCGGGGCAACTGTCCCGGCCGCGTCAGTGGATTCCGCCGTTTCCGCGGTCACGAAGTGGCTCCGATCACGCCCTCGACCAGATAGTCCATCTTTTCCAGTTCAGGATCCTTCTGGCCTCGGTCGGTACCGGCGGGGATCACCGTCTTGCCCTTGTTGTCGACGAGGCCGCCCTTGAAGATGGCGTAGCCTTCTGCCGACAGGAATTTTGCCTTGGCCTCGTCGGCCGCCTTGCGCGCTTCGACCGAGACCGCTTCGCCATAGGGCGAGACCTTCACGATCTCTTCCTTCAGGCCGCCGCGGTAGAAATTCGGGATGCCTTCGCCGGCGGCGATCATCTTCACGAACTTCGGATAGAGCGCTTCCCAGTTCCACTCGGCGCCGGTGAGATAGGCCTTGGGTGCCAGTGCCGACTGGTTGGTGTGATAGCCGCAGACGAAGGCGCCGCGCCGCGCGGCGTTCTCGACCATGGTCTTGGGGCCATCGACGTGACAGGTGAGCACGTCCACGCCCTGATCGATCAGGCTGTTGGTGGCTTCGGCCTCCTTGACCGGCATCGACCAGTCGCCGGTGAAGATCACCTGCGTGGTGGCCTTTGGATTGACGGACTTGGCGCCGAGCGTGAAGGCGTTGATGTTGCGCAGCACTTGCGGGATCGGCTTGGCCGCGACGAAGCCGAGCTTGCCGCTCTTCGACGTCAGGCCGGCAACGATGCCCGAGATGTACTGGGCTTCGTCGATGTAGCCGAAATAGCTGCCGGCGTTCTTGGGATCCTTGTCGCTCCAGAGGCCGCCGCAGTGCTCGAAGCGCAGCTTCGGGTACTTGTTGGCCATCTTGATCATGTGCGGATTGTAGTAGCCGAACGAGGTCGGGAAGAGCAGGGTGGCGCCGTCGAGATTGATCATGGACTCGATCGTCTTCTCGACCGCGTCGGTCTCCGGCACCTTCTCCTCCTCGACCACCTTGAGGCCTGGAATCTTCTTCAGCGCCGCCGCGCCCTGCGCGTGGGCCTGGTTGTAGCCATAGTCGTCGCGCGAGCCGACATAGATGAAGCCGATGGTGGTCTCGGCCGCGAAGGCCGGGCGGAGGCCCGCTGCCGCGCCGAGGGTGAGGGCCGCGCCGCCCTGCAACAAATGACGTCGTGAAATCCTGCCAGAATCCATTGCTCGCTCCCCTTGGCGGATGCCCCGCCTTGATCTCGCGGCTGCGCCAGCCTGGCGGAGCCGGGATCAAGTGTCGCAAGCTTCGTGCCAGAGATTATGAAGAGTGCAACATCAACTAAGTATCTGTAATATAATGGATATAATAATTATCGAGAACTTGGCGAGGAAAGTGGCAGATTAATTTATGGGCAATATTCCGTCATTGTATGCAGTGGAGTTAAGCAGTCTTAACCGGCTCCAGATGTGCATGACCAGCTTCGGACGGTCGGCCGACAAGGCGCATTCATGCTAACCACGCGCTGACTGGACGGTGCCGGAGGATTTTCGCTGGCACCGAACTTGTATCGATTGTCGTCAGGACCGCCGGGTCCTCAGAAGATGGAAAGCTCGCCGAGATGGGCGCTGGTACCGTTCACGAAGCATCACTCGGCAAGGAGATCGTTCGCCGCATCAACGAGCTCGGCGCGATCTCGGAAGAGCCCGAAAAACTCACCCGCATCTTCCTCAGCAAGGAGCTGCGCAAGGCCGCGGACCTCATCTTGAGCTGGATGCGCGAGGCCGGCATGAGCGCGCATCTCGATGCGATCGGCAATGTCTGCGGCCGGTATGAAGGCGAGCGGCCGGGGGCACCCTGCCTGATGCTCGGCTCGCATTACGACACCGTGCGCGATGCCGGCAAATGGGACGGGCCGCTGGGCGTGATCACCGCGATCTCCTGCGTCGCCGATCTCAACCGCCGCGGCAAGCGCCTGCCGTTTGCGATCGAGGTCATCGGCTTCGCCGACGAGGAGGGAGTGCGCTTCGCCTCGACCCTGCTCGGCAGCCGTGCGGTGGCGGGCACCTTCGACGAGAGCGTGTTGAACACGCGTGACCGTGACGGCGTGTCGATGCGCGATGCGCTCGTGAAATTTGGCCTTGATCCCGATCACATCGGTGCGGCCGCGCGGGCCCGGCGCGAGCTGCTCGCCTATCTCGAACTGCACATCGAGCAGGGCCCGGTGCTGGAGGCTCAGAACTTGCCCGTCGGCGTGGTCACCGCGATTGCAGGCGCGACGCGGCTTGCCGCGCGGCTGACCGGCATGGCCGGTCACGCCGGCACCGTGCCGATGGCGCTCCGGCGCGACGCACTCACTGGCGCGGCCGAATGCATCGGCGCGATCGAGCAGTTCTGCCGAACCGACGAGGCCGGCCTCGTCGGCACCGTTGGCTACATCCAGGCGAGGCCCGGCGCGACCAACGTCATTCCGGGCGAAGTGTCGTTCACCATCGACATGCGCGCGCCGACCGACATGCACCGCAAGCGCGCGGTTGCCGACGTCGTTCGTCAGATCGAGGCGATCGCAAAGCGCAGGCAATTGACGCTCCAGCTCGATGTCACCCATGAGAATCGCACCGCGCCCTGCGCACCCGGGCTGAAGCAGCAGATCGCGCAGGCGATCGCTGCGGAAGGTCTCTCCGTGTTCGAGCTGCCGAGCGGGGCCGGGCACGACGGCATGGCCATGATCGATATCGCCGACGTCGGCATGATCTTCGTCCGCTGCCGCGGCGGTATCAGCCATCACCCGGACGAGCATGTCGAGCTTGCCGATGCCGACGCCGGCGCGCGGGTGCTGCTCAGGGTAATCGAGAATTTCAGGCCGCGGGAGGACCGCGCCGGCGCGAACTGACTGCCGGGGGGCGGACGTCATCGGGGTGAGACACGAATCGGTCATGCTTGGAATGGTGACCGGCCATCGCCGGGATCATGAGACACCAGGGGCATATGAGCGGCGACATTTCCTTGCCATCACACCACGGAAATCGGTTTTACCAGGGCATGGCCGCGACCTTCGTCGCCAACGCCCTTCAGGCGGTCAATTTTCTCGGTGATCGATTTCTGAGGAAGTCGCATCACTCGTTGTCGGCCATCGAGGACCTCTACCGGCACTCGATGGACAGCGCCTTTTCGGTGACCGAGGCCTTCCTCGTCACCGGCGCACCGCACGCATCTGCCTATTACCCCCGCGACTTCGCCTGGTTCTACCCCGATGTCCTCGACCCCGAGACCATCATGGATGCACAGGACGCGGTTCGACGGGCTCGTTTGCTCGAGAAGAGCGTTCGCCTGTTGCTGGAGGCGGTTCGCGCCGACGTCGTCACGACGACCATCGTGCCGGCGGGACGCGGCCGGTATCTCGGCGTGAATTATTTCTCGCGGCCCTCGGACACGCTGCTCGGTATTATCGCCGGCCTCCGACAGATGCTCTCTGCCGAGGAGAGGACGTCGTCCTATCTGGCGATGTCGCAATGCGCGCATGCCGGCCGTTTGTTGCTGAGCGAGTATGGCGGGGACCTCAAGCGTGCGATCGTGAAGCTCGCGAGCGAGCTGGAGTCATTCGACGCTGACGGCACCAGATATTTGCTGTGCGACGCCAGCGGGCCTCGCTCCGCAGCAACGGATACCCGTGCCGAGCGCCGGCGTTTCGTCACCAATGCCTGTGTCTACACGACCTTCGTGTGGGGCGTGCAGCTTGGGATCGTCGACGAGAACGAGCTGAAACGGCTGCTCGGGCGCAACCTCGCGCAGTACAAGAGAGATCTGCTTCGCCTGTTCGGGAAGGACGGCTATATCAGGCATTCCCTGGATGGTCCCGCGTGCTCGCCGGCGTCCTCGGTGGCGCTGGATTTCGTCAGCGTGCATCGCGGCTTCTGGGATATGAGCGAGACGAGCGAACGCGCGTTGTTCGCGGCTACGACGGATCTGATCATCGCCGAACCACGGTTTCGCATCCCCAGCACGTTCCACTTCCTGGTGTCGGCGGATAATCCGCGCAACAAGATGATCCACAAGATCGCAGCGCCAGCCTATCAGGGGCGTTCGTCCTGGCCGACGTTCAACGTCGAGTTTGCGGATCGCATGCTGGACTTTGATGAGGCCTCAGGCAGCGATACCTACCGGGCCTGCGCGCAAGGGATATTGAAGGACATTCGCACCGCGACCGAGGTCCACGGCGGCTATCAGGAGCTGATCTCGGAGCAGGGGCTGAAATATCGCACCTGGGCCTACAAGGGCGCGGTGGCCCACTCCTGGTTTCCGCGCTTCCTGTCGGTCTGGAGGAGGGCGTACGGAACGCCGCTCCTCCAGTGGAATGACTGATCCGCGGGTTATCCCGCCGTCACGTCCACGAGTTCGCCGCCTTCGAGCACCTTGGCCGCCTTGGCGCGGTCGAGATCGCCTTCCCATGCGGCGACCACGACGGTCGCGACGCAGTTGCCGACGAGGTTGCCGAGCGCGCGGGCCATGCCGATGAACCAGTCGACCGAGAGAACCAGCACGAGGCCGATTGCAGGGATGCTCGGCACCGCGTTCAAGGTCGCGGCCAGGATCACGATGGCCGAGCCGGGCACGCCGTGCGCGCCCTTCGATGTGATGAGCGAGACACCGAGCACCAGCAGGAGATCCCCGAACGATAGCGGCGTGTTGGTGGCCTGCGCGATGAAGACGACGGCAAGGGTCAGGTAGATCGAGAAGGCGTCGAGATTGAAGGAATAGCCGGTCGGGATGACGAGGCCGACCACGGAATCCTTCACGCCCATACGCTCCAGCTTCTTCATGATCTGGGGCAGCACGGCGTCCGAGGACGCCGTTGCGAGCACGATCGTCAGTTCCTCGCGCAGGTAGGCGAGGAATTTGAGGATGTTGATGCCCGCGAGCGCCATGACGCCGCCGAGCACGCCCAGCACGAAGATGCCGACCGAGACGTAGAACAGCATCACCAGCGATACGAGCTGCTTCAAGGAGCCGACGCCGTATTTGCCGACGGTGTAGGCGACCGCGCCGAGCACGCCAAGCGGCGCGACTCGGACGATCAGCCCCATGACACGGAACAGCACCGTGGAAGCCGCATCGATGATGGAGGTGACGAGCACACCCTTCTCGCCGCCGACGAGCGCGAGGCCGACGCCGAACAGCACCGCGAAGAACAGCACCTGGAGCACGTCGTTGCGCGACAGCGCATCGAAGGAGGTGGTCGGGATCACGTTCATCAGGAAGGCGCCGATGCCGCCGCCGGACAGCTTGTGGGCGTTGTCGGCATAGGTGTTGAGCGCCTTGGCATCGAGCGTCGACGGATCGATGTTCATGCCGTGGCCGGGGCCGAAGAGATAGGCGAGCAGCAGGCCGACCACGAGCGCCACGGTCGTCATGACCTCGAAATAGACCAGCGCCTTGACGCCGACGCGGCCGACCTTCTTGAGGTCGCCGGCACCGGCAATGCCGTGGACGACGACGCAGAACACGATCGGCGCCACGATCATCGAGATCAGCTTCAGGAAGGCGTCGCTGAGGATCTTGAGCGCGATCGCGAAGTCCGGGACGGCCATTCCCAGGATGACGCCAAGCACCAGCGCAGCCAGGACCTGGACGAACAGCGAGGTGTAAAGCGGCTTGGGCTCGACGGCGGGTGCCGCGGCAATTGTCGACATGAGAACTCCCCTTTGGGCGCGTCTTGGACGTCAAAAAGGGAGCAACAACCGTGCCAGAATGTCGCGGTTACTCCTTGGAAACCGGGAATTTGCCCTTCAGGCGGCCTAAACCGGCGCGCCAGCGGGCCGTAAGGAAGCCGGTTTGCGAGTCTGCCCGGTAGGCTCAGTCGAATGCCGACGCAGGATCAGCGGCAGCAGTCCGCCGACCCGCAACGTCTCGCATTCCAGATTGGTTTCGACCGCGGCGACCGCCGTGAAGCGGTCGATCTCGGTGCCGTCCCGCAGGATCCGAACGTCGATCGCGGCGCGCGGCGCGAGAGCTTCGGCGGAGGCGTCGATCTCGATCCTGTCGTCCGCTTTGAGCCCGAGCGATTGCGGCCGACGATCCGCGGGCAGGCGCAGCGGCAGGATGCCCATGCCGATCAGATTGGAACGATGAATGCGCTCGAAGCTGAGCGCCAGTACCGCGCGCGCGCCGAGCAGGGCGACGCCCTTCGCTGCCCAATCGCGCGAGGAGCCCATGCCGTAGCGTTCACCGGCCACGATGACGACCGGACGTCCCTCCTGTGCATAGCGGTCGGCCGCGAGACGTAGCGGCAGGCGTTCGCCGGAGCTTGCGAGAATCGTCTGTCCCGGCGGCAGGCCGGGATCAAGCAGGTTGCGCACACTCTTGTTGGTGAAGAGCCCGCGCAGCATCACCTCCCAGTTGCCGCGGCGCGAGGCGAAGACGTTGAGGTCTTGCGGATCCTCGCCACGCGCGACGAGATAACGGGCCGCCTCGCTGTTCGCTCCGATCGCGCCCGCCGGGGAGATGTGGTCTGTCGTGATGTCGTCGCCGAGCACAAGCAGCGGCGTTGCCGCATAATGTCCGAGGCGCGTGCCCTGGCCGAAATCAGCGAAGGGTGGGCGGCGAATGTAGGTGGAGGCCTCATCCCAAGGGAACAGCGCCGTGCCGGGGGCCTCGAAGGCGGCCCAGTCGGCGCTCGCTTCGGCCGCATCATAGGCGCGGCTGCAATCGCTTGTTTCGCGGGCGCGGGCAAGTGCAGCATCGATCTCAGGGCCGGTCGGCCAGAGATCGGCAAGGCGCACGTCCGCGCCGGCATCATCACGCGCGATCGGGTCTTGCATGATGTTGCGGTTGACGTCGCCGGCGAGCGCAAAGGCGATGACGAGCGGGGGCGATGCGAGAAAGGCGAGCTCGATCTGCGAATGCACCCGGCCCGGAAAGTTGCGGTTTCCCGACAGCGCGGCCACTGGCCTTACTTGCTTCGCGGCGACCGGGCCTGCCATGGCCGGCGCCAGCGGTCCCGAATTGCCGATGCAGGTCGTGCAGCCATAGCCGACGATGCCAAAGCCCAACGCTTCGAGATCGTCGAGCAGACCGGCGCGCTTCAGATAGCGCTCAGCCGTCGGCGAGCCCGGCGCGAGCGAGGTCTTGACCCAGCAAGGCGGCTTGAGCCCGTGCTGGCGCGCTTTGCGGGCAAGGAGGCCGGCGGCAATCAAGAGGCGTGTGTCGGACGTGTTGGTGCAGCTCGTGATCGCGGCGATCGCGACCGCGCCGTCGGGCGGTGGGCTCGCGCGATCCGTGTCTGCGGTTGCAGCGGGGCGCTCCAGGCCGAGTGTCTCGGCCGTCCTGCCGGCCGCAATGCGATCCTGCGGGCGGCGCGGGCCGGCGAGACTCACCTCGACCTCATCGAGGTCGATGGTGATCGTCTCGGTGTAGCGGGGCTCGGCGGCCGGGTCGAACCAGAGCTGTTGGCGGCGCGCATAGGCTTCGACCAGGGCGAGCTGCTCGCGCGACCGGCCGGTCTGCCCGAGATAGTCGAGCGTCCGGGCGTCGATGGGGAAGTAGCCGGAATTGCCGCCGAACTCCGGCGTCATATTGGCGACGACGGCACGGTCGCCGGCCGAGAGCGCGGAGACTCCGGGGCCGAAGAACTCGACGAAGCGGTCCGCGAGATCGATCCGGCGCAAGCGTTCGGTGACGGTCAGTGCGAGATCGGTTGCCAGCACGCCCTCGCGCAAGCGTCCCGTCAGTCGGACGCCGACCACGTCGGGGACCCGCATCGTCACGGGCATGCCGAACATCACGCTTTCGGCCTCGAGCCCGCCGACGCCCCAGGCGAGCACACCGATGCCGTTGATCATGGGCGTGTGGCTGTCGGTGCCGATCAGCGTGTCGGGCACGGCCCAGAGCTGGCTGTCGCGGGGCATGATCGTCACGACGCTCGCGAGGCGCTCGAGGTTCAGCGTGTGCATGATGCCGGTGCCCGGCGGATGCACGCGCACGCCGTCGAGCGCCTGGCTCGCCCATTTCATGAAGCGATAGCGCTCGCCGTTGCGCTTGAGCTCGTGCGCCATGTTCATTGCCATCGCATCCGGGCGGGCGAACACGTCGACGCCAAGCGAGTGATCGGTCGAGACGTCGACGGGAAGGACCGGATTGAGGCGGTTGGGATCGCCGCCTGCTTCCGCGAGCGAAGCGCGCAGGCCCGCGATATCGACCAGTGCCGGGCCGCAGGTGGTGTCGTGCATGAGAACGCGTGAGGGCTGGAACGCGATCTCGCGGTCGCTGCGCCCGTCGGCGAGCCAGCCGAGAATGGCAGCGACCGATGCATCCTGTTCTTGGCCGCCGTTACGCAACACGTTCTCGAGCAGGATCCGCAGGATCATGGGCAGGCGAAGCAGGTTCTCGCCTGCCACGGCCGTGATATCGGCGATGCGGTAGGTCTGCGATCCACTGAGAAGCATTGCGAAGGCGGTCATCGTTCCATCCTGGCTGCGAGATCAGGCGTGCTGTTCGGCCGGTTGCCTTTGGGTCTCGTCCGCGTTCTCCATCCGCGCGAACCAGGTCATCAGGAACGACACGAACAGCAAGCCGCTGAGGAACAGGAGCCCGCCATAGGTGCTGCCGGTCCAGTCCTTGATGGCGCCGATGGCGTAGGGGCCGACGAAACCGCCGAGATTGCCGATCGAATTGATCGCCGCGATAGACACCGCCGCCGTCGAGCGCGTCAGGAACAGGCCGGGCAACGACCAAAATGGTGACTTGAAGGCGTAGATGCCGGCGAGCGACAGCGAGATTAGCGTCATGGCGATCGCGGGCTGAACCACGAGCCCCGTGAGCGCGAGCGCGGCTGCGCCCCAGAGCAGCGGGATCGCCGAATGCTTCTGCCGCTCGCCGGTGCGATCGGAGTTGCGCGACCACAGCACCATGACCACGGTCGCAAAGGCGTAGGGCAGCATGGCAATGAGCCCGACCTCGAAATTCGTCAGCGTGGACGACAGGCTCTTGATGATCTGCGGCATCCACAATCCGATGCCGAGATTGCCGACCTGGTAGATGAAGTAAATCACCGACAGGAACAGCACTTTCGGGTTGGTGATGGCGGCGATGATTCCGAGATGTTGCACATTGCGCCGGCCGGCCTGGTCCTTGCGCAGCTCGTCAACAAGCCAGTCGCGCTCCTGCGGCGTCAGCCACTTCGCCTGCTCGGGACGATCGGTCATGATGAAATAGTTGAGGATGCCGGCGATGATGGCGGGACCGCCTTCGAGCAGCAGCATCCAGCGCCAGCCGCTGAGGCCCAGGCCTCCGACATGGTCCATGATCCAGGTGCTGAGGGGCGCGCCGATCAGGTAGGAGACTGGAATGGCGGCGGTGAACAGGGCCACCGTCGTGGCCTGCTCCTTGGCGCGGAACCAGTAGGTCAGATAGATGATGATGCCGGGGAAGAAGCCTGCTTCAGCGACGCCGAGCAGGAAGCGCAGGATGTAGAGCTGCATCGGGCTCTGCACGAAAGCGGTTGCGGTGGCGACGATGCCCCAGCTGATCAGGATGCGGGATATCCAGATGCGCGCGCCGTATTTGTTGAGCGCGACGTTGCTTGGCACCTCGAACAGGAAATAGCCGATGAAGAAGATGCCGGCGGCAAAGCCGAAGGCTTCGCTCGTCAGTGCAAGCTCCTTGTTCATCTGGAGCGCTGCATAGCCGATATTGGCGCGGTCGAGATAGGAGATGACGTAGAGCCCAAAGCAATAGGGCACGATGCGCCAAAGCACTTTGCGCATGGTGGATTGCTCGATGGTCGCTGTGGTGGCGGTCATTGGCGCGTTCCCTGGCTGCGTTTCTGGGGCTTGTCGGGCAACGCCAACCTTCCCCGCAGGCGGGCGCCTTGCAGGGCACTAATGCATTTTATAATATAAAATGCAATAGCGTCTGGATCAGACCTTCCGGATCAGACCTTGGGGACCTTGATCAGGCCGGCGCCCTCGATGTGGACGCGGAGGAAATCGGACGCCTCCTGTCGCAGCCCTTTTTCCAGCAAAGTCAGGATGTTGATGTGCTCGCGGCACTGGAGCGGAAGACGGCTGCGGTCCACCGTGATGCGGTACTCCACCAGCCGGCGCAGCCGGTTCACCCGCTTGACCGCGTCGAGGAAGAACGGATTGCGCGCGCAGCCGACCAGCATCTCGTGGAACTCGGCGTTGGCGGCGAAGATCTCCGAGCGCGATGCACGCTTATAGGCGCCATCGAGCAGCCATTGCTGCTGCTCCCGTGCGGCCGCGAAGGCCCCGCGATCGATCTCGAAGCTCGGCAGCAGCAATGCCTGTGGCTCGAGCGCGACGCGCAGTTGATAGCCTTGCTGGTAGCTCTCGCGTGAGGTGAGGAGAGGGCCGAATGCCCAGCCATTGCCGGGCAGGCGTTCGATCCAGCCTTCATCGGCGATTTTCGTGAGAATCTTCAGCAGGCGGGTGCGCGAGAGGCCGTAGCGGCGCATCAGCTCGTTCTCGCTGACCTTGTCCGGAAGCTTTCCCGCAAGGCGATCCTCTGCGATCGCGAAATACCATTCGTCCTCGCGCTCAGGCTCGGTATCCTCCACATCGGGCAGATCGGGAAGCTCGCCGGCACCCTTGACCAGGAAGAAGCCGCGGTTGGGCTCGGATCGCACGACCTTCATGTCTTCGAGGATCTGGAGCGCCGCGTTGATCGGCGCGCGCGACACCCGCAGCGCGTCCGCGAGCGTCTGGCTCGGCAGATGCTGTTCGGCCTGCAAGCCGTTGGTGCGGATGTAATCGAGAATCCGCGCGGTCATCTGGGTCGCGAGATTGGGGCGGGGCATTGGCGACTCGGGCTGGTCCTGATTGACGAGATGTCGCCTAACCGCAGGCGAGGCACAAGCGGCCGCGGAGGTCCTCCTTGCGCCTTCGGAATAATTGTGTTTTAAAAAATAAAAAGCAATACGGGGAGGGCCATGACGCCTGGACATTCTGTTGTACGCGACGCCTCGTCTGTCGGCCCCGATGGGGCGACCCTGTCGCGGCGCGTGTTCACCCAGCTCATTGCCGCCGGCGCCGTGACCTCTGCATTGACCGCTGCACATGCGCAAACACTGGGAGCCCACACGGAGGACACCATGCTCGAAGGCTCTCGCTCATTCGTCTATGTCGGCGCGCGCACCACGAAGGAGCGCAATGCCCGCGGCGACGGGCTCAACGTCTATGCGATGGACAATGCGACCGGAGCCTGGCGCCACGTCCAATTGCTCGGTGATCTCGTCAATCCCTCGTTCCTCGCCTTCGACAGGACGCGTCGGTTTCTCTACACGGTGCATGGCGATCTCAGTGACATCACCGCGATGGCGATCGACCCTGCGAGCGGCAAGCTCAGCGTGATCAACCGCCAGAGTACGGAGGGAAAGAACCCCGTCCATCTCGCAGTTGACCCGGGCAACCGGTTCGTCGTGGTCGCCAATCACATTACCTCCACCCTCGCGCTATTGCCGCGCGGGGACGACGGCTCGCTCGGTGCCGTCATCGATCTCGTCAAGCTGGAGGGCAAGATCGGGCCCCACCGGGTCGAGCAGCCCTTCGCCAAGCCGCATCAGGTCGAGTTCGATCCGTCGGGCGCATTCATTGTCGTGCCGGACAAGGGGCTGGATCTGGTTTTCACCTATCGGATCGAAGCCGGCACCGGAAAGCTCGTGCAGGCGACTAAGCCGGTGCAGACGCGCGAGGGCGCGGGACCGCGCCACGTCGCGTTTCATCCGGGCGGCAAGCTTGCTTATGTCGTCAACGAATTGGACTCGACCGTTACGGCTTACCATTTTGATCCGGCGACCGGCGCGCTTGCCCCGTTCCAGATCGTCTCTGCGGTTCCGGATGCCTTCACGGGCAATAGCCGCGCCGCCGAGATCGCCGTGTCAGCGGACGGACGCTTCGTCTATGCCTCGAATCGCGGCGACGACAGCATCGCGACCTTTGCCGTCGATGCCGCGACCGGACGATTGAGGCCCGTTGACTGGACCGCGAGTGGCGGCAAGACGCCGCGCTTCTTCGCGCTGGATGCTTCAGGCAGATTCCTGTTTGCGGCGAATGAAGACAGCGACACGGCCGTTCTCTTCAGCCGCAACTCCGACACCGGCCGCCTCGTTCGGACGGATCAGACCGTGAAAGTCGGAAGCCCCGTTTGTATCGTCTTCAGGCCGGCTGCCTAGGACGCGCGGTCCGTTGGGACCGGAGTCATTCCGCCGCCTTCGCCGTCTTGCCGAACATCCGCGTCGGGGCGAGGAAGCCGCAGGAGGTGCCGTCGGTCACCTTGACCTGGTCTTCCCATGGCAGGCGGAAGGTGCCGGCGACCATGTCCTGCATGAAGGTGTAGGGGCAGTCCATCGCGCCGCCCTTCACCGCGACATAGCCGCGGTGCCAGAGCTGGTAGATGTTGTTCTCGACGCCCCAGTTGATGCGGGCCTCGCGCACGAGGTCCGGCCGGACCTCGGCGGTGATGATCTCGTCGGCGCGGCCGGTGGTGCCGTGCGCCAGCACGGTGCCGTCGAAATTGACGATCATGCCTTCGCCCATGGAATCGAACGAGCCGTCCGAGCCGCACATGCACACATTCGCTGTGACCATCAGGTTCTGGAACGAATTGGCCTGGTTGGTGAAGCGCCAGGCGTCTCTGATCGGTGCGGTGTAGCCGGCGGTGCGGATCATGATCTCGGCGCCCTTGTAGGCGCATTCCCGCGCCATCTCCGGGAACATGCCGTCATGGCAGATGATGAGCGCGATTCTGGCGCCCTTCGGCCCTTCGATCACCGGGATGCCGATATCGCCGGGCTCCCATGGCTCGACCGGAATCCAGGGATGGAGTTTTCGGTAATAGAGCTTGATCTCGCCGTGATCGTCGATGATCAGGCCGGAATTGTAGGGATTGCCATGCGGGTTGTACTCCATGATGGAGAAGCAGCCCCAGATCTTGTTGTCGACGCAGGCCTTCTTGAAGGCTGCGACTTCCGGTCCGTCGAGCCGGCACATGATCTCGGGATTGGTGTCCATCGAGAGACCGTGCAGCGAGTATTCGGGGAAAACCACCAGATCCATGGTGGAGAGATTGCGGCGCGCCTTGCCGACCATCCAGACGATGCGCTCGGTCTGCCTGGCCAGATCGGCCTTGGTCACGACGTTCGGCAGCTGCAATTGAATCAGTCCGATGACCACGCCGTTGGGAGATTTGTTCAACCCGCCAAGCCCGTTCATGATCAGCTCCCTTGCCGTCCGCGCGGCGCCGTTGCGCGCAGTTCTCGGCTGAGCAAATCCGATTTTGGCGGCGCGCAAAAGTCCATTTTTCAGGCGGCGGGCGATCGATGTGCTCGCGTGGGGCGCGGCCCCCACGCGCAGGCCGACGCCCATTGTTGCGGCGCGGCCTGCCTCAACTCTCGGCTTGACCCTCCAATTTGCCTGATGTCAGACTTATGACATGAGTACAGCAAAGCGACATATTGCCAGCCTTCGCGACGAATATGCCGAGATGACGCGGCAGCGTATCGTCGCCGCCTTTGTCGAGACGCTGGAGGACGAGGCGGCCGACGACGTTTCCATGGCCGCGGTGGCCAAGCGCGCGAAGGTGGCCGAGCGAACCATCTATCGCCACTTCAAGACCCGCGCGGAGCTGTTCGCGGCGGCCGGCGAGTGGATCGAGGACAACGTCTTCAGCTATATTCCCTTCACCTCGCCCGACGAATTGCCGGATATTTTTCGCAAGCTGTGCAAGCGGTTCGACCGTCATCCGCATCTGGCGCGTGCCATTGCGATGACGCGGGCGGGCCGGAGGGTGCGCGCCGGCTTCCGGCGGCACCTGATCGACCAGCATCGCAAGGCGATGGCGCCGCTGGTGCGGCATCTTCCCGCCAAGGAAGTCCGCCAGGCCGAGGCACTCGCGTCTTATCTCAACAACGTGCTGGCCTGGAATGCGATGCGCGAGGACTTCGGCATGTCCAGCGCCGAGATCGCCGACGCGATCGAATGGGCGCTTACGACGCTTTTGAAGGATGTCCGTCAGCGCGATGCAGCCGCGGCGCGCGCCGGCAAGGCCGTAAAATCGCCGCGCAAGCGCACCGCGGCGCGCGAAAGCACCGGCGTAGAGTGAGGCAGGCCATGAATGCGATACCCGACGATCTCCTGATCAACGCGCCCGACGAGGTTCGCATCCGCCAGGACCTGGTGCTGACGGCGCTCGGTCGCCGCCCGGCCGATCGCGCCTTGCGGGTCGGCAAATTGCTCGACGTGCACAGCCGCACCTGGAGCGAGGATCAGGAGATCGTTTTCAAGGGTCGGCGTATCGCCTGGGTCGGGCCTGCGGGCGGCTACCCCGGCGAGGTGCGCGAGCGCGTGCATCGGCCGGATCTTGCGGCCGTGCCCGGCTTCGGCGAGGTACACAAGCATATCGAAAGCTCGCATCTGACGCCGGAATGGGAGGCGGCGCTGGTGCTGCCGCATGGCAATACCTGGACCTGCGAGGCGAGCCACGAATTCTCGAATGTCAACGGCGCGCGCAATCTCGAATTCTGGTTCGAGGCACGCCGCCGCGGCTCGCCGCTCAAGATATTTCCGCAGCCGGGTTCGGCCGTGCCGCCGACAGCCTATGAGTGGGGCGGCGGCTGGTATGGCCACGACGAGCAGGCGCGCTTCATGGGCGAGAGCCTGATGGTCACCGGGCTCGACGAAGTCATGGACTGGCCGGCGGTGTGGAATCCCGACAATCCCTCCTACAAGCGGCTCTGGGGCATGATCGAGGCGACGTTTGCGGCGCGCGGCGTCGTTGAAGGTCATGCCTCCGGCTTGCGCGATCTGCCCTCCATCAACGCCTTTGCTGCGGCCGGGCTTGCCTCCGACCACGAAGTGCAGACTCCGGAGGAAACCTGGGACAAGCTCACCCGCGGCCTGTTCGTCGAGCTGCGCGTCTACGCTATGGACGAGATCGTCAAATGGCTGCTCGCGAAGGGCCTTCAGGACTGGTCGCAGATCGCGTTCACCACGGACGACCGCAGCGCCAGCCACACGCTCGAGCTCGGCGCCAGCGATCACAATGCGCGGGTCGCGATCGAGGCCGGCCTTGCGCCCGAGATCGCAATCCAATGCCTCACCATCAATCCGGCGCGGCACATGCGTCTTACGCCGTTCGTCGGCAGCCTGGCGCCGGGGCGTTTCGGCGACGTCGTGTTGCTCTCGGATGTGTCCAAGCTCACGATCGCCGAGGTGTGGGCCGATGGCGCGCAGGTTTCCGACGGCAAGCGCTATCTCGGCAGGGTGCCTGAAATCCAGTGGCCGGAGTGGGCCACGAAGACCGTCAACATCAAGCGCACGATCAAGCCTCAGGATTTCGAACTGCGGGCCGAGCCCGGCCGCAGCTCGATGAACGCGGCCGTGATCCGTCCGTTCCATTGGCATCCCGAGTTCTACACGCTCGAGCTGCCGGTGCGCGACGGCGCCGTGCAGCGCGACGAGAGCGAGGCGATCACCAAATTTGCCATCGTCGATCGCTTCTCCGGCGACGGGCGCGTGGCCAAGATGTTTTGGCGCGGCTGCGGACCGCGTACCCCGGAGACGGCAGTTGCCTGTTCGGTGGCGCACGACAAGCACAATATCTGGGTGGTCGGCTCGTCCGACGCGGCGATGGCAAAGGCAGTCAACGCGCTGATCGAGCTTCAGGGCGGATGGGCGCTGGTGCGCGAGGGTGAGCTCGTTGCCACCGTACGCTTCGAGGTCGGTGGACTGATGAGCTGTCGTTCCGCGCAAGCGCTCGATGCCGAGATGCAGGCACTCTATGCGGAAGGCAGCAAGGTCGACTGGATGTACGAGCCGACGTTCCGTCCGCGCTGGTATCCGGGATTCCCGGAGCGGCTCATGTTTGCAACGCTGACCTGTGCGCCCTGGAGCTGGGTGCTGGTGGCGCCGTGCGAGCAGGCGCCGCTCGGCTTCATCAACGTGCAGACCGGCGAAGCGCATCCGGTGGTCTGGTAGGGGAGACTGCGATGAACGAGATGACGAAGCCGCAAGCCGCTCCCGCCGAGCCGGCACCGCGTGCAGCCTCGGGGCTGCTCGATCGCACCTTTGGCCTCACCGAACGAGGCACGAGCATTGGCCGCGAGGTGATGGCCGGAGCAACGACGTTCGCAGCCATGGCCTATATCATCGCCGTCAACCCGGCGATCATGTCCAACGCCGGGATGGATCGCGCCGATCTCGTCAGCGCCACAGCGCTCGCCGCGATCTTCGGCTCTGTCATGATGGGGCTGTGGGCCAACCTGCCGCTCGCGGTTGCGCCCGCGATGGGATCGAACGTCATCTTCACCTATGTCATCGTCAAGCAGATGGGCATGCCCTGGCAGGGCGCGCTCGCGATGGTCGCTTTCACCGGCGTTCTGTTCCTGATCCTCAGCCTGTCGAAGCTGCGCGAGAAAGTCGCCAAGGACGTGCCGGAAGCGCTGAAGATCGGCATCCAGGCGGCGGTCGGCACGCTGATCGTCTTCATTGCACTACGGGGCGCTGGCTTCGTCGTCCAGAACCCGTCGACCTACATTGCCATGGGATCCTTGCGCAGCCCGCCGGTGCTGCTGACGCTGTTCGGCCTCCTGCTCACGCCGGTACTGGTGGCGCGCCGGGTGCCGGCAGCGCTGATCCTTTCGATCGCAGTGCTGACCCTGATCGGCTTCTTCGTTCCGGGTGCCAACGGCAAGATGGTGACGTCGGTGCCATCAGCCATCATGGCGTGGCCGCGCTGGCCGACCAGCACTTTCATGGCGCTCGACATCGGCTATCTCTTCAGCCACTTCGTCGTGGCGCTGCCGCTGCTGTTCTATTTCCTGTGCGCCGAATTCTTTTCGACACTGGGCACGCTGATCGGCGTGACGGGGGCCGCCAATCTGCGCAAGCCCGACGGCTCGATCCCGAACGCCACCGCCGCATTTGCGACCGATGCGACGGCTTCGGTGGTGGGACCGCTGCTCGGGACGTCCGTTGTCACGGCCTATATCGAATCCATCACCGGCGTGCAGGCCGGCGGCCGCACCGGCCTGACCTCGCTGACGGTCGCGGGGTTCTTTTTCCTCGCGCTGTTCTTCTGGCCGATCTTCGTCATCATCCCGCCGCAAGCGACCGCGCCCGCGCTGGTGCTCGTGGGCGTGCTGATGATGCAGGGGCTCGCCCGCATCGACATGACCGATCTCGTCAATGCGGTTCCGATCGTGCTGACGCTACTCGTCACCGTGCTGACCAACAACCTTATCAACGGAATGGCCTTGGGCATGCTGAGCTACATCGCCCTGGAAGTGGCCGTCGGCCGGCGGGCGCAGATTACGGCGATGGTGTGGGGACTTGGAGTCGTGTTCGTTGCTTACGCGATAGTGATCGCACAGATCTTTTGACGTGTGCGTCAGGCCGCGAGGTCCAGCAGCCTGCAAGATCCGCGCACTAGCGCCTTGCGCCCGGCTGGTGTCATTGCAGGCACGCCGTCCTTGACCACGACAAGGCCGAGCTCGACCAGTCTTCCGACGACATAGGCCTTCGCGAGGCGACCGTTCGACACCGGGTTGCGAAGCGCCTTCAGTGCTTCCCACTGGTCGGATGAAAGATCGAAGTCGAAATCGTTGCTCATGTTGCCTCGGGCGATAGTCCGGTTCGCGTGCCCCTGTTAGCGGCGCCGCATGAAGACCGTGCGACGACAATGAGTCGGGAATTCGGTCAGCTGTTTAGAACGCCTCTTCACAAATTGCGGCACTTCGTTGCGGCCACAGGAGTTAAGATCGTTTGCGCACGAATATCGTCCAGACGATCACTAATTGATGATCCGCATTTGATGTTGCGCTGCGAATTGTCGCGGTGCACGGGAAGCATCGCTGTCCCATTCTGCGTCGCGATATGCACAGAAATCATGAGGCGAGGGGTTCAGGACTCTGTTACGTTGATTCTCCGGGAATGGCTTCACACGGCAGGAGTGGAGTGCATGAACAGGCTGGTGGAAATTCGCAGTCAGGAATCCCTGTGCCGGGAGCGCGCTGCGCTGGACTCGGAGCGTCGGATGTTTTGGCTTGCGCAGGCCCAGGAGTGGGAGCAGCGCGCGCTCGACGAAATTGCGCATCACTTTCGCGAGTGCAACCTCGTTCCGGCCGAGTTGACCGCCGCCTGACGCCAGAGAGGGCGTGGCCGCCTACTGATAGGTCGCCACGATGTCGGACACCGCGCGCTCGAGCTGTTGTGCGGTGGCGCATTGGCGCACGACGCTGCAAAAGGTCGCGTAGCGCGGCATCTCGGAATCGCCAAAGCCCCAGGCAAGCCGCCCCTCGGGATTGAGCCAGACCAGCCGCTTTGAGCGCTCGGAGATGCGGCGCAGGATGTCGGCGCGCGGGTCGAGGTTGTTGCTGCGGGCATCGCCGAGCACGATCACCGTGGTCTGCGGTGTCAGCGTGCTCATGAAGTCCTTCTCGAAATCGACCAGCGAAGAGCCGTAGTCGGACGAGCCGAAGCCGACCTTGGACATGATCTCGGCCATCGCCTCTTCCGGTGACTTCGATTCCAGAATTTCGCTGACCTCGATGAGATGCGAGGAGAAGGCGAAGGAGCGGACGTCGTCGACGACCTCGTGCAGGGAGTGGATCAGCAGCAGGAAGAAATCGGACACCTGTGCAACCGAGCCCGAGACGTCGCAGAGCGCCACGATCTTCGGCCGGTCGCGGTGCTTGCGCTTCCACGCCGTGAGGAAGGGCACGCCGCCCCAGGCCGCGTTGCGGCGCAGCGTGCGGCGGACGTCGAGATGGCCGCGGCGCTGGCGTTTGCGCGGCTTGGAATAGCGCTCGCGCAGCCGGCGCGCGATCTGGCGGATCAGCGCGCGCATTTCGGCGACCTGGCGCCGCTCGATACGGGCAAGCGGCGCGTTGCGCAGGATCTCGTTGCGGAGGTTTTCGGCCTCCTCGCGGGCATAGAGCGCAAGCCCCTGCGAGACCGTGTCGCGCACCGCCTCGCGCAAGGCGTCCAGCGCGGCGCGAAGGCGCTCGGCCAGTGACGGGTTGTTTGCGGTCAGCTGGTCGAGATCGTCGCGCAGCCGCTGGAGGCCCATGGCGTCGAGGATGCGGCTGGAGAAGATGCCGCGCTGGGTCGAGTAGCGGATGTCGGACAGGGAGGCGGCGCCGGCCGCGCTGGCAATCGCGGCTGCGATGGCATTACGATCCTGCGACAGCAGCATCTGCGCCAGCGGCCCGAGTTCCTGCTGCGGCGAACCGCTACCGGCATCACTGGGTGCGCCGGAAGAGGGCGCTTGATCTGCGTCCTGTGCGGTGTCCTGGTCGGCGCCCTCGGGCTGCTCCTGTCGCGGTTCCGGCTGGCTGAAGAACAGATCAAAGCAGTCGCCGAGCGCGAGCTTCTCGTCCTGCGATTTGGCAAGCGTCAGCAGCAGCGCGTCGCGCAGGACGGCCCGGTCGGCAAAGCCGACCTGCGACACGGCGCGCATCGCATCGATGCTTTCGGCAGGCGAGACGTGGACGCCCACACCGCGCGCCGCCCGAAAGAAACGATGAAGATTCTCGCGCATCGGCGTCAACCGAAGACGTTGGACCGGGCTGCCTTGGCAATGAAGGTCGTCACCTGCGGCGCTGCCGCCTCGATGTCGGCCTCGTATTTCAGGAGCACGTTGAGGGTGTCCTTGACGATGTCGGTGTCGAGCTCGGAAGCCTGGAGCAGCACCAGCACGCGTGCCCAGTCGATGGTCTCGCTGACGGAAGGAAGCTTCTTCAGATCCAGCGAGCGGATTTCGTGGATGAAGCCGACCATCTGCCGGCGCAGCGTCTGCGAGATGCCGGGCACGCGGCTTTCGACGATGCGCTCCTCCAGCCGCTGCTCGGGGAAGCCGATGTGCAGATGCAGGCAGCGCCGCTTCAAGGCATCGCCCAGGTCGCGTTCGCTATTGGACGTGAGGATCACCGTCGGCGGCGTGATCGCAGAGACGGTGCCGAGCTCGGGAATGGTGACCTGGAAGTCGGACAGGATTTCCAGCAGCAGCGATTCGAATTCCGCGTCCGACTTGTCGATCTCGTCGATCAGCAGGACGCAGCCGCCCGGCTGCTCCAGCGCCTGGAGCAGCGGCCGCGGTTCGACGAACTCCTTGGAGAAGAACACGTCGCCGAAATCATGCAACTGGTCGAGCGCGGCGGGCAGCGTCTGCGCGCCGCCGAGCACTTCGCCGAGCTTGTCCTTGAGGATCTGCGTGTAGAGAAGCTGCTTGGCGTACTTCCATTCATAGAGCGCCTTGGCTTCGTCGAGACCCTCATAGCATTGCAGACGGATCATCTTCATGCCGCGCCAGGCCGCGATCGCCTTGGCGAGTTCGGTCTTGCCGACGCCCGCCGGGCCCTCGACCAGGATCGGCTTCTCGATCTGTTGCGACAAATAGACGGCGGTCGCGATCTGCCGGCTCGCGATATAGCCCTGCGCGGCGAGGCCGCTCTCCACTGCCTCGATCGATGTCGAGGCCTTCTGTTCTGCCACGAAATGGCGCTCCCAAGGATCCTGCTTTGAGGCTTGTTCTGCCTGCGTTCCCGGCAAAGAACAAGCCTCGTTTGGGAGACATCAGATCCGCGTGAACGGCGTTTTTTCCGTTCAGCGCAAATAGTTGAGCGGTTCTTCGATGGCGCTCAGTGGCGCAGCAGCTCCGGCTTGCGGATGGTCTGCCGGACCTCGGCGCCGCAATCGGCGCATTCGTAGACGAAGTCGATCTTGGCAAGGCTCCAGTGCGGCTCGACCTCGCGCACATACATTGGCAGGAACCCCATGCACGTCGGGCAATTTACAGGCGCGATTTCGATATCCTGATGATGCTGTACATAAGCTGGCATCTCGGCTCTCCTTCGCAGGCGACCACCAATCCCCGCGCAAAGGCTACTGCCGGTTGCCCCGGAGCCGTCATCAACTCTTTCGAACAGAGGCGGAACGGCGGGCGTTTGTCGTTTGCTGTGACATTCTTGTTACGCATCTGTACTGTAACGGGCGGACCAAATGCCTATTTCTCCGGCCGATCCGCTTTTCACGGACCTCACTGCAACGATAAGGGAGCAACGCCCATGACGCACGCCATTCGTTTTCACAAGACAGGCGGACCGGAAGTCCTGGTCTGGGAAGAGGTCAGTGTCGGCAAGCCCGGACCAGGCGAGGCGCGCATTCGCCACACGGCCGTCGGCCTCAACTTCGTCGACATCTACAACCGTTCAGGTCTCTATCCCGCGCAATTGCCGAGCGGGCTCGGCAGCGAGGCCGCCGGAGTTGTCGAGGAGGTCGGTCCAGGTGTCACCGATCTGAAGCCGGGCGATCGCGTCGCTTATGGCGCTTCGCCGCTCGGTGCCTATTCCGAGGCGCGGCTGATTCCCGCCGACCGTCTCTTGAAGCTGCCCGATGGCGTCGATGACAAGACCGCGGCGGCGATGATGCTGAAGGGACTGACGACGCAGTACTTGATCCGGCAGACCTACCGGGTGAAGGCCGGTGACACCATCCTGCTCCATGCCGCGGCCGGCGGTGTCGGCCTGATCCTCAGCCAGTGGGCCAAGCATCTCGGCGCGACCGTGATCGGCACGGTCAGCAACGACGAGAAGGCGAAGCTCGCCAAGGCACATGGCTGCGACCATGTGATCATCTACACCCGCGAGGATTTCGCGAAGCGGGTCGACGAGATCACCGGCGGCAAGAAGGTGCCGGTTGTGTACGATTCCGTCGGCAAGGACACCTTCCTGAAATCGCTGGATTGCCTCGCGCCGCTCGGCGTCGCTGCGCTGTTCGGCCAGTCCTCGGGCGCGGTCGAGCCACTCAATCTCGGCCTGCTCGCCCAGAAGGGCTCGCTCTACGTCACCCGGCCGACGCTGTTCACCTACGCTGCCAAGCGCGAGAACCTGGTGACGATGGCGGGCGAGTTGTTCGACGTCGTCAAGTCCGGTGCGGTGAAGATCGAGGTTCACCAAACCTATCCGCTGAAGGACGCGGCCAAGGCGCATGCCGATCTCGCCGCGCGCAAGACGACGGGATCGACCGTTCTGCTGGTGTAACATTCGTCCGGACGCGGATGCAGGCGGCCGCGGCCTGCATCACGTCCGTTCGTGCTTGCGCAGGTCACGGACGTGATCGAGGCGGATCGCCTGGAGATCGACGTCCTCGGGCTCGATCTGTGGGAGGGCTGCCTCGGCCAGGATGGCCTCGGTGACGTCTTCGACCGAGCTGTCCACGATCTCGTGGATGAACGAGACGTTCCGATACTCACCCGAGGCGAGGCGGGAGATGACCTCGCGCCTGGTGATGTCGGGATCGACGACCGCCTCGCGGCCGCGCCGCCCGTAGTCGATCATCACGACGAAATACTGCATGAAATGATCCTGCCGCGCCCATGGTCGGGGCGCGGCAGAGTATTTCTGAAAAACGGAACTAAGTCAAGCTTGATTTCCAAAAATCGGAAATCCTCGGGCGCCTACTTGCCCTTCTTGCGGGGACGCGCCGACTTGGCACGCAGCCGCTCGAGCTGCCCCTTGGGCATGGACAGGCAGATCTCACCGACCCAGTCGAGCTTGACGCCGACGATCGGCTTGGCGTTGAAGCTGGTGAGATTGACGACGGAGGGGGATTTGCCCCGCTCGATGGTCTTCAGATAGCGTTCGCCGGTCTTGAGCCGGACCACCGCCTCTTCACCGTAAAAGCTCGACAGCGGATGGCGCTGGTCCTTGTAGACCACGATCACGTCGCCGCTTTCGTATTTGGGCAGCATCGAATCGCCGACGATCTCGAAGGCGACGGTCTCTTCCATGATCGGGAAGGGCAGCGTGATGTCACCGAGACCTTCCGGCGGAACCTGCTCATAGTCAGGTTCGATCACAGCGCCGGCCCCGACGCGGCCCATGATCGGCGCGAGATTGAGCTCGAGATATTCCATGATCGGAATGATTTCCGACGCCTTCACCAAGCGCTCGCCGCCAAGGATCTCCGACACTGCGCCGGGTCGCACGCCCATGGCAGCTGCCAGGCCGCCCTTGCTCTTGCCCGTCTTCTCCAGGCCCCGCTCGATCATTGCAACGTCCAACATGGTGATTCCCTCGATTGCCCATCGTGCCCTCTCTTGTAATCCGAAATTCGGAATTGATGCAATTATGAATATCAGAATTTCCGCTTGACACTCGCTTCGGAATACCGGAATGTGTGTCCCGCCTCCGGATCGTGCGGTCGGAGGAGGCGCATCACAGGACAGCATCATGGAACCGGGCCATTGGCCGTCGGAGCACTCCGACGCGCTTCGCGACTATTTTCTCAAGGGAATGTCTTATGCGGAGATCGGAAGGCAGATTAACGCAAGATTTGGAACGGCTTACACGCGCAACGCGGTGGTCGGTCGCGCCAAGCGGCTCGGGCTTGTCGTACCGGAATGGATGACGAGCCCGTCGATCGCGCCGGTTTTGCCGGGCGAGGCCGGTCTGCTTTCGCCGCGCCGGTCGGCATTGCCGAACCTGAATCTGCCGCCGAAGTCGGCAATGAAGCCCGCTGCGCTGGTCAAGCTGCGCTGCGTCGGCGTCCAGCCGCGCCTGATCGAGCTGGTCGAACTCGAGGCGGCCGACTGCCGCTATCCCTACGGCGGCGACAAGGACGGGGAGGAAATCACCTTCTGCGGCCATCCGCGTCAGCCGGGCTCCAGCTATTGCGCACCGCATGCGCGCCTGACGCGCCGTTCCGGGCCTGCGTCCGCCCGCATTGCAGCTCCTGTCGTGCTGAGGCTGGTCTCCCCGGCCTGAAGCTTCGCCGTCCGTTCAATGGTCAGTCTCGCAAGGAGCATCCGAGTGGCACATGCCCGACGTAACAAATCCTACAAATTGGCGCAGATCTACGACCGGCGGTCGCGGGAGGTGCCGTTCAATGCCGAGGTCGCGGAGGTGGAGGTCGACAATCCGCTCGCGCTCGATTCCGGCGAGAAGATCCTGGCCATCCGGTCGGTTCGCAGCGATCCGCTCGGCCGGCTGCACGCGCACCACCAGATCGACGAGGCGCAATACCGCGGTGGGCGCGCCTTTCAAAACGATTGGGAGCGGGCTGAGCGAGGCCCTCAAGCGGTGGATACGACCCGTGAATATGTCGATGGGACCGGCACGCGCGAGCCTGTCACCGAGAGCCAGCGACAGGCGGTGCTGCGGTTGAACCGGGTCGAGCGCGAACTCGGCACCGACGGCGCCGCGCTGGTGCACGACGTGCTGGTGCTGGGTCTGACCATGGATCAGGTCGGGGAGCGTCGTGCCGTCCGTACGCAGCGCTGGAACGATTATTTCGCGCGGCGGTTTCGCGAATGCCTGGATCGCCTGGCGCTGGTCTACGGCTTTGCGACGGAGACGGGGCGTGCGGAGCGGCGCAGATGACTGCGGCGCGCCGGCGGTTCGACCGCTGACGCGCCGTTGCGTTCGTTAAGGATGGGGAACAATCTGGTAGGGCGTGGTGTAGGGCTCGACACGCAGTGAGGCGTTGGCCAGAAGCCCGATTTTGGCGGTCGGCGCCTGCTGCAATTCACCGTTCGGGCCGCGATGCACGTTGTATTGCCAGACGGTGAGGTCGCCCTTCTGTGCCAGCGCATGCGCAACGGCGCTCGCATCGGTGCCGCCGAGCGCCTGCAGCTCCTCGGTCGACAATCCGACGACGATTTCGTCCTTGATGGTGATGATCTTGAACAGGTTCATCCTGGTCTCCTGCGCCCATGCGCCTTGTATCGAGAGGGTGAGAAGCGCGACCGCGGCGCCCTTGATGAGATCGCAGCGAGAAAGCATGCCGTCGTCCTTGTGCTGAGGCGCGCCCGAATCGATCAGTTCATCAGCCATGGCGCCCGTGATCTGCGTGGCCGTTTCGCAAACGCTTGGTCGCTCGATCTTGAACAACGGTTCACGGGCGGAGACATCATCGGAAGCGATGAACCTTGAAGCGAAAAGGCGAGTCCAAGCCGAAGACTCGAGGGGATACTTGGATGAAATTCGCCGGAACTGTTTGCCTTCTCGTCTCTGTCGGCGCCGCGGACACTGCTGCGGCCGCAGATCCCTTCTACATCGGCACCTGGACACTCACGGCCGCCGTGGTCGCGCCGTGGGCCGATTCGCAGCGCAAGCCCGACGGCACCGAGCGGGAGCGGCTGATGGGCAAGGCAGTCGTCCTGAAGCCGAAAGAGATCTCGGGGCCGCGCCCCTTTGCCTGCGCCAGGCCGCAGTACAAGGTGGCCGATTATGGCCCCGACATGATCTTCCAGGGCGCATTCGACGAGATGCAACGTGTCGACAAGAAGGCCGATCCGAAGACGCTTGCCGCCTCGCTCGGCTTTGCCGGCGCGTCAATCAAGACCCTGGAAACCGGCTGTGAGATCGACGTTCATTTCGTCGATGATACAACCGCCGAGGTGGGACTCAACAATTACGTGTATACGCTGAAGAAGCGCTAGGCATCTCCATCAATGCCCATTCACACCTGAAACAAGGCGAAATGCAGTGCGGGTTGACAGCAATCGGTGCTGCGTGCGTGATTTAATGCAGCTTCTTGACGCAGGTGGGTGACGACGGCTCATATTCCTGTTATCCGGAATTGCGGTGGAGCGATGCAGGCGAAGCATCGCCAAGCCGGTGGTCGGGCTTGCCGGATGGGTTGTTCCTTGGCATAATTGCAACCTCTTCGGTTGAGCCCCGGATGTGTCGTTGAGGGTGCTAACCTGCCGGGCCCTCCGGCCGAGAGTTCGTGCTCGCCATGGTGTCCGGTTGTGGTGTTCGGCTCTCGCGTGGACCCCGATGTCAGGAAGGCCGATGCTTGTCATAGGTGCGAGATGAAGAACCTCAACTTCGCGGCTGAACTGCACCTCAAGCTCGGGGCGCCTGCGACCGGAACTGTCGAAAGCCTGCGCCTGCTCCGCGCTTTTCTGAAGCTCGCGCCTCGACAGCGTTTCGAGGTGATCAAGCTCGTTGAAGACCTCGCCACCGAAGAAGCCCTTCCCGAGCACCCCCTGTCCTGAGCCGGACCGCGCGTTTCGCGCCTTTTTCCCTCCCTTTCCGCCCAAGCCCGCCTCCCGCGGGGTTTTGCCCCGGCGTTCGCTGCTGGAAGGCGGTCGGGCAAGTGTGGTATTCAGTCAGGAAAAAGGGAGGAGTGCGACCATGATCGAACCGAAGCTCGAAGTTCCGGCCGAACTGCGCGACCTGGCCGAAAAGACAATTGACCAGGCAGAAAAAGCATTCGGAATGTTTTTCGAAGCCGCCACGAAATCCATGACGACCGTTCCGGGAGCCGGGACGGAGGTGTCGAAGCAGGCGCTCGCTTTCACCGAGCAGAACATGAAGTCGGCATTCGAGCATGCACGCAAGCTCGTGCATGCCACCGATCTTCAGGAAGCGATGCGGATCCAGTCCGATTTCCTGCGCAGCCAGTTCACCAGCGCGGGAGATCACATGCGCCAGATGACCGGCAGTCTCATGCAGTCGGGCAAGGGCAAATCGTGATTCCTGGCCTGTGTGCCAGCTGCCTACAAATTGATCTTGCGCGGCATGAAGATCCGCATTTCGATGCTGGCGCAGGTCCATGATGGGCCACCGAATGATGTCTCATTCGCCGTCCATCATCCTTTCTGCTGATCCCTGTCGGTCCTCCGGCAGGGATTTGCATTTGTGGCAGGTTTCGCGATCGGCCGCCTCTAAGGACGCAGTGATCCGATATAGGCCGCGATGTCGCCGGCTTCGCTCCGGCTCAAGGGAAAGTTCGGCATCTTCGGATGCGGGTCGAGCAGGAAGAAGGCGAGCTTCTCCGAACTGAAATCCGGCCGCCGCGCAATGGATGCAAAGGAGGGGACATCGGCGCTGGCTGCCGTCTGGCCATTGGCCACGACGTGGCAGCTTGCGCACCAGCGCTTGGCGAGGTCGGCACCGTGACCGGCATCGGCGGCCAGAGCAGAGGACGTGCCTGCGCCCGAGGTCACTACGAGCAGCAGGCAAATTCGTCTCAAATGCTGGTGCATGGGGCAACCTTGATGCGTTCGCCTGCGGCCATGCTCATCCACAGCACGATCCCGGAAATTGCGAGAGATCGATGCGGGCGATGATCGACCGCAGCAGCCTGCGGGTCGCACGATAGAGGTGCCGCACGAACGACGGCGTTCTCGTCGCGGGCAGGCCGAGGCCTTTCGTATCAAGACTTTCAGTATAGTGCGACACGTGCCTCTCCGGCGCTACATGGCCTTTCTAGCCTGTCGGCCCGGAGCTGCCTTGATCTGCCGCAAAGGTGCTTCCGGCTAATAGTCGCCGGGGTTCATGATCATCGGGCTTCCTGTATCGGCCGGGGCGAGCGCGCTGCTGGCGCTGTCGCGCAGGAATCGATCGAGCGTCGCCTGGATCTTCTCCTTGACCGCGTCGGGACCGCGGTCGCTCATTTCGTTATGCTGCGCACCGGTGTGGACGATGTCGATGCCGCGTGCCTTGGCCTCTTCCGCGGTCGGCAGCACGCCCGAGTCGGCGAGGAAATGCGGATCCTTCGAGCGGAACGACAGGATCTTCATGTTGTCGCTGAGGACGAAAGGCACCCGCAGATTATCGAGCGTGATGACTCTCGACACCAGCTCCGGGTGCTGATGGGCGACATACATCGAGACATCGCCGCCGTTGGAATGTCCAACGAGGGTGATGTGGTCGTAGTCCGCGTTCTCCTGCCGCCGCTTCAGCTCGCCCAGCGTGAAGAGGATATTCGCCTCGCAGCGGATGTAGACTTCACGTCGGCCGACATATTGCTGGCCGACATGGGTCATCAGCGGCGGGTCGCTCGGCAGGTCCTGCTGGATGCTGGCAACGAGATAGCCACGCGCTGCGAGCACGTTGGCGAGGAAGGAATACTCGGTGGCCTTGACGGTGTTGCCGTTGCTGATGATGGCAAGCGGCAGCTTCCAGAGACCGAGATTGGCCTTGGTCTCGTAATCGCGTCGCACCGCGATCTCGACCGAGATCGGCCGCTGGCGCGAGGCGTCGAACAGGGTCAAAGTCTCGTGGCGGATCGCGAACCGGCTGACGATGAAATATTCGCCGATCCCGAGCACGCAAAAAAACGCCAGGATCGCAAGCACCCTCTTCATGATTCCGTCCCAATCACTTTCGGCTGAAAAATGGTCATTGGAAGCCCCCCGATCGAGCGATCGTGAGCAGGTTAAGGGATTAAATTTAGGCAAGTCTGTGCGCAAGACCGCAAAACGGCCGCATGCCGGGTCCGCTACGAAGGAAATGAGCTACAGGCAGCCGCCCCGGCCGTGCTCGGGGCAGAGCCGAAACGCGCTCGACAGCGTGAAGAGGAAGAGCGGGCTGCGGCGTTCATTGTCCGGCGCCCGGTAGCTCAAGGGGACGGCCACGCCGAGATCCGCCTGCAGGTCGTCCCACAGGAAGAAGCGCACGCCGGCTCCGGCCGACGTCAGCGACAGGCCATCGGTCAGCTTGTAGCCGTCGTTCCAGACTGCGCCGGCGTCGCCGAAGGCGTAGAGCTGATAGCCGCTCCAGTAGCGGAAATTGAGCTTCTGGTCGAACCGCAGCTCGAGCGAGCCGGCAAGACCGTTGTCGCCGCTGATCTCGGCTGCGCCATAGCCCCGGCCGAAGGCAACGCCGCCCAGGTAGAATTGCTGCGAGGTGAATAGCGGCCGCGATGCCGTCTGGCTCGCTGCGGAGAGCTTGAGCGACCAGGCGTCGTTGAGCGCCTGGTAGCGCGTGAACCAGAGGTTCAGCACCGAGAAGTTCGACGAGGCGCCGTCGCGCGACAGCAAATCGTCGTCGAAATGTGAGGCGCCGAAGACGTCGAGGCCCTGGCGGTAGGTCAGCGTCGCGAAGTTGGTGCCGCCGAAGCGATCCTGGAGCCGGTAGTCGGCGGTCAGGCTCGCGGTCCTGATGTGGTCGTTGTACCAGGGGCCATACAGGTCGTGCTCCGAAACGTTGCTGAAGGTCCCTGCCACAGTCAGTGTCAGCGCGGAGGATTGCGACATGAAGGGGACCGTGCTCGCCCGCACCTCGAAAGCCTCGGTCGTGGTGATGTCGCTGTCGAGGCGGCGGGCGTCGCCTGGCCGGACCGCGCTGTAGAGGACGGACGCGCCGAGCCGCATACCGTCGACGCCGATGGGCGCATCATAGGATAGCCGGGCAAAGCCGAGCTGGCGCGGGTCGTTGGCAATGGTCGACAGGTTGACCGCCAGCGTATCGCCAGGCGTGAGGTAGGAGTTGAACGCGCCCGTTGCGTAGGTCTGCCACGGGCCGACCGAGGACGAGCCGAGATTGTCCAGACCGAACGACGTGAAGACGTGCCAGGTCTTCAAATAAACGATGAGGCGGAAACGGCCGGTCGTACCGCCGATCTCCTCCAGCGCGGTGTCGGCGATCCGGACGCCGGGCCTGCCGTTGATGAGGAAGAGCTGGCGTTCGAGCGTTGCCAGCCGCGACGGCTGCTCGGCCAGAACCGGCCCAAGCATCGGCCTCACGCCGAACTGCTCGGCGCCGTCGCCTTTCAGCTCGGCCTGCACGATGGCGCCTTCGATCACCTGGATCCGAACGCGGCCATCGGCAATGTCCTGCGGCGGCACGATGGCCCGGCTCAGATGGAAACCGTCGGCGCGGTAGAGGTCGCTGATCGCGCCGGCGATCGCGGCGAGATCCGCCTGTGAGACCTTCTTGCCGAGATAGGGTTGATAGAGCGCGGTGATACGATCGCGAGGGACGGCTTGAGCACCGGTGACGTTAATGCCGCGCAGCACGAATTGAGGCTTGGTGTCGCCGCCGGTGTTGGGCTGGCCGACGGTCGGAAGCTTGACCGGGGGACGGTTCAGCGTTTCCCGCTCGGTTTGGTTTTCAAAGTATTTCTCGGGCTGGCGCGGATCAAAGCCTGGCTGGTTCGCCTGTTGTGCGAATGTCTGCGGGATTCCCGCAAAAATCGGTACCAACAGCGCCAATGCGGTAACGAGATGCCGTTTCTCAACGCGCGCAACAAACCTGTCTCCGTAGTTTGACGGAGCGATGGCCGCGGCGCGGTAAGGGATCGTTAGCTGCATGATTTTTCATAGGTTTTTATGGTCAACGATTGGTTAATGCGCCCGCTTCACCATCGGGTTCCCGCTAATCCTCTCTTGAGTGATTTCGGATACGCCTCAGGTCCGGACGTAACGCGGACTGAGGATCGTCATGCGCGGCAGAATTGGAATGCGGTGTGCCTTCGTGGCGGCGCTGACCCTGGGAACGGTTTCCGGCGCGTTCGCGGCGGACGATGGCGTCTGGTCGGTGAGCAAGGCCAGCGGCGAGGTCTGGGTCGCGACCGATGGCGCCCAACAGGTCTCGCTGAACCAGGAAGAGACCCTCAAGCCCGGCAATACCATTCGCACCGGACGCAATGGCCGGGTGCTGCTCGTCCGCGGTGAGGAGACGATCCTGATCTCCCCCAATTCGGTGGTCGGCTTGCCGGCCGAGAAGAAGGACGGGCTTTCGACCACCATCATCCAGCAGGCGGGCTCGATCCTGCTCGAGGTCGAGAAGCGCAACGTCAAGCATTTCGAGGTCGAGACGCCCTATCTCGCAGCCGTGGTCAAGGGAACGCAGTTCAGCGTCACGGTGGGCGCGGGCAGCACCAAGGTCGGCGTGCTGCGCGGCCAGGTCGAGGTCTCCGATTTCAAGACCGGCCAGATCGCCCAGGTCATGCCGGGACAAGCGGCCGCCGCCTTCGAGCACGGCAAGCCTGGCCTCAGCCTGAGCGGCACCGGCACCTTCAGTCCGATCGAGCAGGGCAAACCACGTGCCTCGACGATCGAGCGTGTCCCCGTGCCGAAGTCCGGCCTGTCCGCGCCGCGCAATGCAGCAAACGGCCATGCGATCCATGCGCTTGGTCCGATCGATAGGGGCAACAAGGTCGCCGGTGCGCTGAAGCAAGCTCAGCAGGTGGGCGGAGCTCATGCGCCCAAGGCCGGCGTCGTGCGCATCTCGATCTCGCTCGGCGAGGTCAAGCTGAATGTCCACAAGGTGACGAATGGCCTCGCTCACGGAGCCGTGGCAACGGGACGCGTGCGCAACGCGAATGCCAGCACAGGTATCGGCGCAGCTACGGTGTGGAGCGATAGCTCGACGACCACCACCACCACAGCCTCCAACAGCTCCACCGTGACGGCGGTCGCCGCGAGCAGCAGCGCATCAACGGCTAGCGCCGCATCGACGTCGTCGAGTGCGACGACGACCGTTGCGACCACCGCCGGGTCGAGCAGCAATGTGTCCACCGGAACTTCCGGGACCGGAAGCAGTGGGACGGGTGCGACCGGCAACGGAAGCGGCGGCACCGGTAACAATGGTAACAGCGGCAATAATGGCAACAACGGCCACCACTACGGTTGGTACTGGGGCAGAGGCCACCATTAGGACCATGCAGTCGGCATAGGGGGAGCACTCGGCGGCAAGCACCGCCGGTGCAGGGGAGCAAAGTGAAACGCTATCGGCCGCATATTCTTGTCGCGATCGCGCTTGCGGTCGTGCTGTCCACGGGGTGGCATGCTTCGCTTCGCAATGCGCTCACCGATCTGAGGTTCGCCTGGCAGTCGCGTGCGGCCAGCGGCAATGTCGTCGTCGTCGCCATCGACGCGCCCTCGATCGAGCAGATCGGAGTGTGGCCCTGGCCGCGCCGGCTCCACGCCGAACTATTGCACAGGCTCGAAGCGGCCGGTGCGCAGGACGTCGCCTTCGACGTCGATTTCAGCACGCCGTCGGATCCGGTCTCCGACGAGGCCTTCGTCAAGGCACTTCGGGACGTCGGCGGCTCCACGATCCTGCCGTCCTTCAGGCAACCGACGCCGAATGGTGGTGCGATTCACGTCAATCGGCCGCTGAAGCCGTTCAGTAACCAGTCATGGCCAGCCCTCGTCAATGTCGGGGTCGAAGCCGATGGACTTGTTCGTCGTTATCCCTTCAGTGAGAAACTCGGCGATGCCACGATCCCGTCCATGGCCGTCGTGCTCGCCGGACAGGACGCCAGCCGGCGGCCGCCTTTCCTGATCGACTTCAGCATCCGGGCGGCGTCCATACAGCGCGTCTCCTATGTCGACGTGCTGCGCGGCGACACTTCGACTCTCGACAAGCTCAGGGACAAGAAGATCATCGTCGGCGCCACGGCGCTCGAACTCGGCGACCGGTTCAGCGTTCCGAACGGCGGCATCGTTTCGGGGCCCGTTCTTCAGGCATTGGCGGCAGAATCGATCCTGCAAAATCGGACGCTGCGCTGGACCTCTGACATCGGCATGATCCTGGGCCTCGGTGCAATCTGCCTGATGATGATGTATTCGTGGCGCCGCTCCGCACCGGGCGTTCGCGTCGCGATCCTCGTCGCAGCCGGCGCGGCGGTCGAACTGATCGCGGTTCTCATGCAGACAAGATGGCCCCTGGTCATCGACACGTCGCTGTTCCACATCGCGATCGTCGCCTACCTGACCGCGATTGCGCTCGACGAGATCGATTTCCGCAGCCTGTTGGGACGCATCGCCGAAAGCCGCTTTCATCGCATCGCGATGTCGCTCGGCGACGGTCTCGTCTGCACCGATGCGGACCACCGGATCACGGTCTGGAATCCCGGCGCGAGCGCGATCTTCGGCTACATGCCTGCCGAGATCATCGGTCGTCCCTTCGAAACACTCTGTGCCGCGCCGGCGGACGGCGCCGCGAGACCGTCCATGGGCGACGCCGCCCGCCAGGCGCTGCTGGTCCCCGGCGGGGCCGTCGTCGTCGAGTTCGAAGGCCGGCGCAAGAATGGTGAGACCTTCCCGGTCGAGGCGAGCTTCTCCGGCTGGCAGGGAGCGGACGGCTTCCAGTATGGCGCGATCCTGCGCGACATCTCGGTCCGCAAGCGCGAGGCCGAACGTGTCAGGTATCTGGCCGAGCATGACGCGCTGACGGGGCTTGCCAATCGCAACATGCTGCACTCGGGCCTCACCGGCCTGATCACCGCGGCGGAGCGGCGGTCTTCCGACGTCGCGCTGCTCGTGCTCGGGCTCGATGGCTTCCAGCAGATCAACGACATGCTCGGACATTCGGCCGGCGACCTCGTGCTGCGGGCCGTTGCCGAGCGTCTCCGCAACGAAGTCGATGGCAAGGCGATCGTCGCCCGTCTGAGCGGTGACGAATTCGCCATCGCGCTCGACTGTGCGGAAGTCGGCGAGCCGATTGCAGAATTCGCCGAGCGGATCGCGCGCGCGTTCGAAGCGCCGCTCGTCACGGGCACGCGTCAGCATCGCGTTCGGATCAGCATCGGCGTTGCCGTCTATCCCGACGGTGGACACACCGCGGACGACCTCCTGGGCAACGGCCATCTGGCGCTGAGCCGCGCGAAGGCGACGCGGCGCGGCAGCCACGTGATCTTCGAGGGCGCAATCAGGCAGGAACTGGAGAACCGGCTGACGCTGGAGAGCGAATTGGCACTTGCCGCGGATCGCGGCGAGTTCGAGCTGTTCTATCAGCCCCAGGTCCGGCTGGTCGACGGCAGCCTGCTCGGAGCCGAAGCGCTCATCCGTTGGCGGCATCCCGTACGCGGTTACGTTTCGCCCGGCGAGTTCATGCCGGTGGTCAATACCTCGGCGCTATCAGAGCGGATCGCGAACTGGGTGATGGAAACCGCCTGTCGGCAGGCGCGTACGTGGGAATTGTCGGGCAACAGCGTGCGTGTTGCTATCAACCTCTCGCCCTCTCAGCTCGAGGCCGGCGATCTCGCGCATTCGGTTGCGGAGCTGCTCGAGGCGACGGGGCTCACGCCCTCGCTGCTCGAGCTCGAGGTCACCGAAGATATCCTGCTGCACGACGAACGCCGCGTGCTCGACATGTTCAAGCGGATCCAACAGCTCGGCGTCCGCGTGCTGTTCGACGATTTCGGCACCGGTTACGCGAGCCTGAGCTATCTGAAGAAGTTTCCGCTCGACGGGCTCAAGATCGACCGTTCATTCGTGCTCGATCTGCTTGCTGATTCCGACGATGCCGCGATCGTCGGCTCGACCATCGGCCTCAGCAAGCAGCTCGGGCTCACGGTCGTGGCCGAAGGCATCGAAAATCGGGCTACAGCCGATTTCCTCGTTAGCATGGGGTGCGAGGAAGGGCAGGGGTATTTCTTCGGCCGCCCGATGCCTGTTGAGGCATTCGAGAAGCAATTCCAGCCTGGGTACGAAGCCGTCAGCGCTGCCTGAACGGGCTCTTGTCTAACGCCGGCGCGCGACAGCGATGCCAAACAGGAAAGCGACGAACAGGCTTGCTAACGGTGCCTCGCGCGTGATGGCCGCAACCGTCGCGAGGGGCCGGCCGGGCTTTCGAGCTTCGTCGATTGTGGCGGTGAGGCGATCGACCGCGGCGTGCAGGCCGCCTGCGACCTCGCCGATCGTGCGGGATACGTCGGTCGCGGCATCGATAGCGCGCTCGGCCACGCCGGGCTGGGGATCGGGGTGCGGTATCTCCGTGCTCAAGCTTGCGACCTCCAAAACCCGACGAAGCGATGGAGGCCGGCACCTTTGGCTATCCTCGCGAGCGCTCGTTTTGAACAGCGGGTCTGACGACCTTTGGCTATCCGCGACAGGCGCCGTAACTGACGGCGGGCACCGGCCTTGGAAGGGCAATTCGGCGCGCGGGGTTTTGTTCCGGCCGGGAGGCGGACGATCCCCGTGAAACGACGGGTACGAATCTCTGTTAGGCTGACGGCAGCCTTGCTGATCACAGGAGATCGCCGTGACCGATCGGACCATGACGGATCGAGCCCGGCACATCGCCTTGCTCGGTGCTCCCATCGACATGGGAGCTTCGCAGCGTGGCACCCTGATGGGCCCCGCTGCGCTGCGCACCGCGGGCCTTGCGACAGTGCTCGAGAGCCTGGATCTTGAAGTCGTCGATTACGGCGATCTCTCCGTGACCGAGGTGGGGGATCTCAGCGACAAACCGCCCGAAAAAGCCAACCACTACCGCGAAATCCAGCGCTGGACTCGCGTGCTGAGCCGCAGAGGCTATGAGATCGCGAACACCGGTGCGCTGCCGATCTTCCTCGGCGGCGATCACACGCTGTCGATGGGCTCCGTCAATGCCATGGCACGCCACTGGCAGGAGCGCGGACGCGAGCTTTTCGTGCTCTGGCTCGACGCGCATGCCGACTACAATACGCCGGAGACGACGATCACGGCGAACATGCACGGCATGTCGGCGGCGTTCCTGTGCGGTGAGCCGGGTCTCGACGGCCTGCTCGGCAATGACCCCCGTGCGTCAATCGACCCCGATAGACTTGACCTGTTCGGCGCGCGTTCGATCGACAAGCTTGAAAAGGAGCTGATGCGCTCGCGCCGGATCAGGGTTGTCGACATGCGCCAGATCGACGAATTCGGTGTCGCCGTGCTGATCCGGCGTGTCATCGAGCGCGTCAAGGCGTGCAACGGCGTGCTGCATGTCAGCTTCGACGTCGACTTCCTCGACCCCTGCGTGGCGCCGGGCGTCGGGACCACAGTGCCGGGCGGGGCGACCTATCGTGAGGCACATCTGATTATGGAGCTCCTGCACGATTCCGGCGTGGTTGGATCGGTCGACATCGTCGAGCTCAATCCTTTCCTCGACGAACGTGGCCGGACCGCGCGCACCGCGGTCGAACTGATCGGCAGCCTGTTCGGCCAGCAGATCACCGATCGACCGACTCCAAGCAACGCGATCGCTCCGGGGGAGTGAATCGGTGCTAGCGATGTTTGTGCGCTGCAAGGAAAGGAACTGCTCTCGCAGCCGGCCGATTTAGATCAGCCCTGATCGAAATCGCCTGCTTTTGAAACGGCTGCGAATTGCAAATGCCGCCGTCGGACTGTTTCATGCAGGCTCAGAGCCAGCCGAGGGGCCGCAATGAGCAGTACGACAGATATCGACGATGATTCCGTGGGAACCACACGCCGTCGCTTCCTGACTGCCGGCACCGCAGCGGTGGGAGGCGCGGTTCTCGGCACGGGCGCTTCCGCTGCCGTAGAGGCGGACAACCTCCCGCCCAACGTTCCTGAATGGATGAAGGTGCCGGGCGAGCCGACCGGAGGCCAGCCCTATGGCACGCCATCACCGTTCGAGAAGGGCGTCGTCAGGAACATCTCGAAAACTCTCAAGCAATACATCTCCGCGTCGAGCCGAACGCCCTTGCAGGAGCTCGACGGCATCATCACGCCGAACGGGCTGTTCTACGAGCGACATCATGGCGGTGTTCCGGCCATCGATCCCGCGCAGCACCGGCTGATGCTGCATGGGCTGGTCGAACGCCCCTTGGTCTTCACGATGGACGATCTCCGGCGCTTCCCGTCGGAGTCGCGTATCCACTTCCTCGAATGCTCCGGCAACCCCGGTTACGCCAAACCCTATGGCAAGACGGCATCTGACCTCGTCGGTCTTGTGAGTTGTGCCGAATGGACCGGCGTGAGCCTGAAGTTGGTGCTTCAGGAAGCGGGGCTGAAGCCCGAAGCCAAATGGGTGGTCGCGGAAGGGGCCGACGCGGCCGCGCTGACGCGAAGCATTCCGATCGCGAAATGTCTCGAGGATGCGATGCTGGTCTACAGCCAGAACGGCGAGCGGCTCCGTCCGCAGCAAGGCTATCCGCTGCGTCTGCTCCTGCCGGGTTTCGAAGGCAACATGAGCGTGAAATGGCTGCGCCGCCTGCACGTGACCGCGGAGCCGGCTTATTCGCGCGAGGAAACTTCGAAATATACCGACCTCCTGCCCGACGGCACGGCGCGAGAATTCTCCTTCTACATGGAAGCCAAGTCGATCATCACCCGTCCCTCCGGCGGTCAGCGTCTGAGCGCACCTGGCTTTCATGAGATCACGGGTATCGCCTGGAGCGGGCATGGCAAGATCGCGCGCGTCGAGGTGTCCGTCGACGATGGGAAGAGCTGGCAGGACGCCCGCTTGCAGGAGCCGGTGCTGACGCGCGCCCTGACGCGCTTCCGCCTGCCGTGGCGATGGGACAGCAAGCCCGCCGTGATTCAGAGCCGCGCCATTGATGAGACCGGCTACGTGCAGCCGACATTGGCCGAGTTGCTTGCCGTGCGCGGAGAAAACTATTTCTACCACAACAACGCGATCTGGCCTTGGCGCATCGCGGCCGATGGCGAGGTGACCAATGCGCTGGCGTGAGACCTATGGGATCGGCATCGCAATTGGCCTGTATGCCATTCTCGAATGGAGCGCTGGCGCAGAGCCCGTACGGCATCGGGCGACCGGCGACAGCCGCTGAGATTGCGGGCTGGAATATCGATATCTGACGCGACGGCAGCAATCTGCCGGAGGGAAACGGCTCGGTCAGCCATGGGCGCGAGGTGTTCGCCCAGCAATGCGCTTCGTGTCACGGGGGGAGAGGTGAGGGTGGTTTGGGCGACCGGCTCGCCGGCGGACAAGGCACGGTCGGAACGCCCAAACCGATCCGCACCGTCGGCAGCTACTGGCCCTACGCGCCGACATTGTTCGACTACATCCG
This sequence comes from Bradyrhizobium liaoningense, assembly GCF_018130825.1. Taxonomy (GTDB): domain Bacteria; phylum Pseudomonadota; class Alphaproteobacteria; order Rhizobiales; family Xanthobacteraceae; genus Bradyrhizobium; species Bradyrhizobium liaoningense_B. The sequence goes on from NZ_JAFCJS010000005.1 coordinate 57,386, forward strand.
TCGCGCCATGCCGCAGAACGCGCCGCAGTCGCTGAGCGATGAGGACGTCTATGCGGTGTCCGCCTTTATCCTGAACCTGAACGGGCTGGTGGGAGCGGATGCGATTCTCGACGCGAAATCCTTGGCCGCCGTGAAAATGCCAAACCGCGACAGTTTCGTCGGCGATGCTCGCCCGGATGTGAAACGATGAACGGATCAAGTTCCGAGGGTTGGCGCGGAACTTGCTTAAGTCAAGCGGGGAACTCCGAGGGGCGCAATTGAATTAACCTGCGATAGGAAAATAGCGGATCCCTCAATGACGACTGATCGTTTCGCGAACTCCATCTCCACGGCGCTCCGTCATCCCGGCGTGATTGCGCTGATCGTGGCTGGCTTGACGATTGCCGCCATGCTGATCGTCGACCACGGACCGTGGAGTCGCGCCAAGACCCAGCCGGCCCATGTCGCGATGTATGCGACGACAGGGGAAGCTGCGCGCGCCGCAGGCGCTGCAGTGCTTCCGACCGAACCAAAGTCGCCGATCGAGCCCGCGCGGCCGGGGCCGAAGACATCCCCGACCGTCAATCCGGTGACGCCGTAATCCGCGTCAGCTCTTGCGACCGTAGTTGAGAAGGCCGCCGCTCGTTCTCGGCGGGTGCGCGCGCAATGCTTCCTCGTTCGGCTCAGTGCCCCAGCCGGGCCGGTCCGGGATAACCAGATGGCCATTCTGGATCTCGGGCTCGTGCGTGAAGAGCTCGCGGTCCCAGGACAGACGATCGATGTCGATCTCCATGATGCGCAGGTTCGGTACGGCGGCGCAGAAATGCGCGTTCATCATCGAGCAGAGATGGCCGTAGAAATTGTGCGGGGCGACGTTGACCTCGAACGCCTCGGCCGCGGCCGCAATCTTCATCGATTGCCAGACGCCGTTCCAAGGCGTGTCGATGATCGCGACGTCCATCGCCTGCTGATGGAAATAGGGCAGGAATTCCCGCAAGCCCAGCAGCGTCTCGCAGGACGAGATCGGATGCGGGCTTTGCCTGCGGATGTAGCCGAGCGCCTCCGGATTGAAACTGTCAATCTCGATCCAGAACATGTCGAGGTCCGCGATGGTGCGAAGTATCTTCAGGTAGCCCTCGGTTTTGGCGTTGAAGTTGCAGTCGAGCAGGATGTCGACGTCAGGGCCCGCGCCCTCGCGGATCGCTTCGAGATGCATGCGCAGGTCGCGCAGGATTTTCCTGTCGACATTGATCTCCGGCGCAAAGGGCGAGCCGAAGCCCGGCCGCCAGCCGGTCGGCTTGCCGTCGTCGTAGGAGAAAATGTTGGTCTTGAGCGCGGTGAACCTCTTCTCGCGCACCTCGTGCCCCATCGCCTTGACGCCGTCGAGGCTTTCGATCGGCGGCTTGTACCAGGAGGGATGATTGATCCGCCACGTCGCGCAATGGGACCAGTACACCCGGACACGGTCGCGGATCTTGCCGCCGAGCAGTTCGTAGCAGGGCACGCCGAGACATTTCGCTTTGGCGTCGAGCAGCGCGTTCTCGATCGCTCCGAGTGCCTGCGCCACCACGCCGCCGGCGGCGGGGCGGGTGGCTGCGAACAGCTCGGCGTAAATGCGCTCGTGCTGGAAGACGTTCTGCCCGATGACGCGGGCGGACAGGCGCTGGATCGCGGCGCCGACCCCGGGCGAGCCAAAGCCTTCGTCGAACTCGCTCCAGCCGACCACGCCGTCTTCGGTGGTGAGTTTGACGAAGTGGTAGTTTCTCCAGCCGGCATCACAGGCGAGGATTTCGAGGCTTGTTGCTTTTGATGATTTGGTCATGTTGCTCCCTGTTGCCCGGTCGGGACTTTGTTTTTGTCGTGGCGTGGTCGAAAGAGCCGCGCTCTGGTTGCAACTGTTAGGCCAAGAGCGGACCGGTGTGAAGCCCGCTGCAGCGCGCCGGGAGGCGCCTTGCGCCGACCTCGGCGAGGAGCCTGTAGACGACGGCACTGTCGCAAGATTGTCAGCCGATCACTGAGGAGCCGAGCAGCGCGAGGACGGCCAGCGCCATCAGCGCGGTGCCGAGCCAGCCCAGCGCGATCAACCACGACCGCGCCCTGAAACGGCCCATGATCGTGCGGCTCGATACGATGAGCATCATCATCGCCATGATCGGCACCGCGACGATGCCGTTGAGCACGGCGCTCCAGACCAGCATGTGCATGGAATCGATGCCAGTGAATCCCAGCCCGAAGCCGATCGCGGTCGCGGTCGCGATGATGGTGTAGAAGCCGACGGCCTCGTCGGGTTTCGCCTCGAGCGTGGCGTGCCAGCGGAAAATCTCCGCGACGCCGTAAGCAGCCGAGCCCGCCAGCACCGGGATCGCGAGCAGGCCCGTGCCGATGATGCCGAGCGCGAACAGGGCAAAGGTGAAATCGCCGGCGAGCGGCCGCAGCGCCTCGGCGGCGTCGGTCGCCGAATTGACGTTGGTCACGCCGTTGGCGTGCAGCACCGATGCCGTGGTGAGGATGATGAAGAAGGCGATGCCGTTGGAGAGCAGCATCCCTGCAATGGTATCGGCCCTGATGCGCGCGAGCTCCGGACTGCCGCCGTGCTTCAGTTCGCGAAGCGGCTGGTCGCGCGTGCCCTGGTTCATCTCCTCGACCTCCTGCGAGGCTTGCCAGAAGAAGAGATAGGGGCTGATGGTGGTCCCGAGCACGGCTACCACCATCATGAAATAGCCGGCACTGACATTCGCCTCCGGCCATACCGCGGCGAGCAGCGCCGTGCTCCACGGGATCTTCACGGTGAAGGCGGTCGCGACATAGGCGAACAGCGCCAAAGTGAGAAACTTCAGCACCGGTGAATAGCGGCGATAGGGCACGAACACCTGGAGCAGGGTCGAGCCGGCCGCGAAGATCAGGGCGTGCTCGTGGTTGAGGCCGCCGATGACGAGGGAGAGCGCCTCGGCCATCGCGGCGATGTCGGCGGCGATGTTGAAGGTGTTCGCGGCGACGAGCATGAAGACGAGCGCCAGCACCGCCCAGCGCGGCGCGACCCGCATCACGTTGGCGGCCAGCCCCTGTCCGGTGACCCGGCCGATCTGCGCGCTGACGAGCTGAATGGCGATCATGAACGGCGTGGTCAGAAACACCGTCCAGAGCAGCCCATAGCCGAATTGCGCGCCGGCCTGCGAATAGGTGGCGATGCCAGAGGGATCGTCGTCGGCCGCCCCGGTGATGAGACCCGGCCCCAGCCTTTTCAGGAATGTCGACGTGGATTTCGGCGGGGCGAGGGCGCTGTCGCTCATGAAGGGTCTCGGGCCTTTCCGGCGTACCGTTTGCGAAAGGGGGAAGTCCGGAAAAAACCCGGCGGGGGAACAATGGTTCCTGGGCAGGAAAAAGCAGCACCGGTGGTGTAATTCCGATTAATCGAAGTTCGGTTTGACCCGTCGGGCAAAACAGCTGTATAAGTAGATCATCGCAAGAGCAGTCGATGCGATGCGGCGCCGCCCGCTGCTCTTTGCCAATTCCTCCTCAGTGAAGTTCGTGTAACCGCTTGATTGCGCGCGCTCAGGACGATGGCGACAAATGCAGATAGCGCCCGTCGAACTGCGCCAGCTCCTGGAGCTTGTGCTCGTTGAGAATGTGTACGGTGCCGCGCTGGAGCTCCAGAACCCCGTCGATACGGAGATCGCGCAGGATGCGGTTGGTGTGAACACTGGTCACGCCCATAGCCTCGCCGAGCTGCTCCTGCGTCAGCGGTATGGCGAAGGTGTTGTCGATGACGCGGCCGACCAGGCGAAGCCGCTCGCGTAGCTCGACGATCAGATGCGCCAGGCGGTTGTAGGTCGAGCGCTGGCCGACATTGACGAGCCACTCCCGGGAGATGGCGGCGTCCACCAGCGTGTCGCGCCAGAACATCTCGCCGACGCCAGGCCGCTCCCTGATGAGCTCCTTCAGCGCCCTGTGACCGATGAAGGCGAGGGTGCAGTCGGACAGCGCGACGAGGTCGTGATCCACAGTCGCATAGTGCAGGTTCTGGAGGTTCGGCAGGTCGCCGGGAATGTGGATCGACAGGATCTGGCGCCTGCCGTCTGGAATCGTCTTGGAGCGGACGCAGAAGCCGTCGACGATCAGGCAGCACTCGCTCGGCTCCTCGCCGTCGCGCAGCACGGTCTGGTTCTCGCGGAAATCGCGCAAGGAGACCGGCAGCGCTGCCAGGAAAAGCAGTTTCTTGTCATCGGCGCCCGTCGTTGTTTTCAGGCGCTCGAACAACGATGCCCAAATCCTGTCGCTTGTCACGTCAACCCATCCCCACGCGACAGAGCGCGTCGGGGGCAGAGAGCACGAACCCGGCCTTGATGTTGATAACAAAGGTTAAATTGAGCCGCCGCCACTTCGCAACACTGTGGACGATGCGTTTCCAAAATGGGTGATCATAACAAATGTTAAGTCATGGGCCGTGCCGCCGGCAACAACGCCTGAATATTCGACAGGCTGCGCGCCCGGAAATAGGAACCAAACGGCGATGGAGCCGTTGCGCTGCCGTTTCATGGTCGTGGCCAAAGCGTGTCACGCCGCTTGCCGTCCTTCCGCAAGGCCAGAGACAGGGACCATCCATGTTTCGGGCGCGGGTGTTGGACGTGAAAAGGGGACTCGCTTGGCAGCCGATCTGATTTTCAAAGTCGCCATCATCGCCTTGTTCGCGTTCTCGGCGGTGCTCGCCTCGATGCTGTGGCTGAGCGTGTGAAGCGAGCGCGGACCGCGCGAACGCTTGTATGTTCGGTGCGCTTGGGAACGGCAGCTCCGTTGCCGCGTTTTCCCGCGGCAAGGAGGATCAGCGCATGGACAACCTGACGAAGCGCGCGCAGCCGGACCGCAGCAAGATCAACATGCACGAGGCCTTCGAGGTCAAGTACTGGACCCACGCGCTGGGCGTGTCGAAGGAGCAGCTGCAAAGGGCCGTCGACAAGGTCGGCAATTCCGCCGCCGCCGTGCGCAAGGAGCTGGCGGTGACCAGCGCGCGCGACGACGAGGCGCGGTCCTCTACTTGATGCTGACGAACTTGCCCCAGGCGGCGGCCAGCGCCGCGCCGGTGAAGACGACCACCGGGTTGTCGCAGAACGTGCCGCCATAACGGCACACGTTCGCGCCGAACTGGCCGAGCTCGTGATGGCCCGCGGAGTAGAACAGACCCGACAGCACCAGCAATGCGGCGGCGACGTAGTACATCGACGGTCTCTCCGAAGCTCTTCGATCCTCGCCCTCGTGGGCGGCATGTCTCAGCTTGGCGCGAACAGATTTCATTCCGCCAAATCCGATTTGCCGGATTTGATTAAAGTTTGCGCCGTCGGGCAAAACAGCGGCAGGATACATACGCGGCTGCCTGGAGATTATTTCGCTTCCTAGCGCTGCATCAATGAGAGCAGTCGTTGCCGGTCTTGCTGGCGCTGTCGCTGGTTCGCTCGCATGATTTCAAGCTCGGCCTCGGCGTCACTCGGATCTTGATGTTGCCGTTTCAGGTCGACGATCATCGCCTCCTGCTGGGCCAGCCGCCGCTCCCCTTCAATCACCTCACGTTCCAGCTGCCTCAGCTGGTCCAGGATGGCATCGTTGAACATCGTCAAGCGCCGCGGTCGCACAGTTAGAAACGGCCCCAGCACAACCCTAAATGCCGGGGCCGTCGGAGGTTGCCCGGCCAAATGCACCAGGCGGATCAAGCTTAAAATAGTCCCGGACTCTTTTTATGTTCACTTTTGAACAGAGGCCTTACCTATTTTTCCCGACTTGATTCACATAAGCTAATGCAGCCGAACAATCGGCCGCCTCCATTTGTCGCTGATCAAGCAGGCGATTGGAGTGTGATCCTTGACTGACAGTGAGCCGTCACAGAGCAGATTTTTCATTCGGATGGGTGGCAAAGGTTGGATGGTTTACGATCGAGACCGTAGGGGACCGGCGTTGATCGGAACCGATATGGCCGCAAATCTAACGAGGGAACAAGCCGAGCGATTGCATAGAATCCTGACATCGCCAGGCGCACGGAATCTTAAGATCTAGCCTGCTTGAATTTCGGAGAAAGCGCCCAGCTTGGATCAAACATCTCCAGGGCGCGGATCAGCCATGGTCTGCTAGTCCATAGCCGACGACGAAACAGTCCTGAAACAATCCCGAAACCCGATTGTCCTGAACGCCTTTTCCGCTCGTCTCGACCAACCAAGCGAAAAGGAGATCATCATGATCCAGGTCGGTTCGAAGGAAGAAGTCGCGTTTCTGCTGATGCTGTTCGGCACCCACACCCAGCCGGTCAAGCCGCCGAAGCCGAAGTCGCGGCAAGGCTGAGGACGAACCCATGCCCGGCTTGGCCGAATGCCAGAGCCTCTTGCGCCTTCTGATCGCAAGGGGCGATCCGAAGGCGATCCCGCAAGCCAAGGGCGCCATCGACCAGTATCTGAACACGGCGCCGGTCAGCGCCCGCGGGCGCGGCCTGCGCGTGCTGCAGCGCGATGCGCTCGACCTGCATGTTGCTGCGGTCGGCGTGCAGCGCTCGTTTGCCGAAACGGTGGATGCCTACATCGAGCGGAAGCTCGCTGAGGAGTGAGGCGGGCGGTTGTCGGGGCCCGTGTCTTCGGGCGAGGCTTCGGCAGACTGCGCCGCCTTCAGCAGGCCGATCCTGCGGCCGAGCTGCCAGACCTCGACGTCGCCCCGGCGCGTGAAACGCCGCGCGAACAGAAGCGCGGACGCATCGGACCGCGCCTCGAAGGCTTCGGCGGACTGAAACACCCCGTTCTCCCCGACGAGATAGGCGCGGTATTGCTGCATCATGTCGGCGCCCTCAGGCCGGGCGAGCGAAGCCAGGCTTCGATCTGCATCGCAGTCTCGTCCTGCCGCGCCCTGCGCAGCAGTATCTCGCGCTCGCGCCCGGCCGGCAGCGCGCGTGCCTCGTCGCGAAGGCGTGCCGCTTCCTCGGCAAGCCGCTGGTCGAGTGTCCTGGTCTGCTTGTAACGCCGCCGCGTCAGCATGGCGCTGCTCCCTCGGTTGGAGTGGGCGGGAGCGCAATTGGCGTTCTCATCACCGGTCGTTGCCACGGGCCTTGCGGTGATGGGTTAACCCTACGCTTCTGGCGCAGGGGGGACACAACATTTGATATGCTGCGAGGCACTTATTTCGCGCAAATATTGTGCTTTTTGAGCGACTTACTCACTTGGCGCGAGGCGCGCTTCCAAAGTTCACTTTTGAACCAAAGCGACTCCGGGTAGTTTGCAGGACATCACCGGCCGAGGCTCGTCCGTAGGCGCCGGTGGCTGAGAGACCGAGCGTGCTCCCGCCTGACAAGCAAGGGAGCATGACGATGAAGGTCTATCGGCCGTTACCGGCGGATCATGAGCAGCTCGAACAGATGCGCCAGCTTGCGCGTGAATGGCTTGGCCTCTTGACGCAGCCGCCGCCCGACACGTTTCTCGGTCGTACGACCAGCGAGCCATTCCTGGCGGAGCCTGGCGATCCCCCGGGAGGACGATCGCTGACCGTCAGCGCAATGGCGATGACCGGCAGCAGGCCGGATTGCAGCAGACGGGCTTGCCTCGCATGGCTGCAGATGGCCTGGGCGGCTGCAGCATTGCGCATCAGCGCGAGTCGAAGCTGCCTTGCCTCCTCCAGCGCAGCGTCGGCGCGCGCCTGGAGCGGATCCGGTGTTGTGCCTTGCACAAGAAGCGAACATTGCATGCTGCCGGTGGTTCCTGATTGGAGCCCGCGGGCGCGATAAGCGTTCGGAGTGCCGCTGTTAGCCTCCTTGCTGCAGCATAGCTCTTCACGTGGAGAGCTTCGCGCGGCAATGCGGACTCTCGCGGAGCCTGCAAGCACGGGGCACAATTTGACAATGTTCCCTTTTTGTTCTATTGAACGAGAACTCAACCTGTAAGCGAGCTGTGATCGGGCCACATCACGCCGCAAAGCTTCCGTGAGGCGACCGATGAGTAAGTCTTTTCTTGCCCTGGTCTTGCTGGAAACACCTGCGACGCCAGACATGGTTGCGCTTGCTGAAGCTCTTCGAGCGCGACATCCCGAGCTGCCGATGGAGGCGGACGGAGGCGGCGAGGGGAGCACGCGCCAGGGCTCGCCGCTGCTACGCTGTGGCAACGAATTCGTTGCGGTGATGTCGATGCCGGCGCCCATTCCAGACGATTCAAGTCTGTGGTCGCGTGCTGCCACGACATGGCCGGAGGGCAAGGCAGTTGCGGCACGGCACCGAGGCCATCTGATCGTCTCGGTACTCGGCCAAAACCAGCAACCATTGTCCGCTGCGCGTCTGACGACGGCTGTCATCGGCGCGTTGATTGCGACCATGCCGCAATGTTGCGGCGTGGTCTGGAATGGCAAGGTCGCGCGTTCTGCCGATCTATGGCTGGACATGTCCATCCAATCGTTCGCGCCTTTCCCCGACTATCCGTCCGCGCTGTGGGTCGACATACTGCCGTTCCGATCAGCGGCCGGCATCGGCGCAGTGACGATGGGGCTGTCGGCATTTGCCGAGCGTGAAATTCAGTTCGAGACCGACAAGCTGACACTTGCAACCTTGATGTCCAAGGTGGATGGGCTTGCCGTCTATCTGGTTGAAAACGGGCGTGTGGTCAAAGACGGCGATACGTTCGGCCGCGACGAACGCGAGCGCTTCGCGGTCAGATACAAGAACTCCGATCAGTTCGGGGGCCTGCCCGTGTTCTTCTGCAGCGACGGTTCGGTGCAATAGGCGGGATGATAGAGGGCGTCGCGTTCAGATAGGTCGTCTGACGCGTCGGGTAGAACACCGGCAGTGGGCATCGTCATCACGATGCTCTAGAGTGCATTAGACCTGTTGTGTAAACGAGAGAAGACGGATGGTTCGTTCCCTTCCAGAGAAGCGCCAGAGCAAAGCAAAAGTCCGAAGGTTCTATGTCGTAGGTCTGGACTTCAGGTTTCAAACGGCGCCGGGATGGGAGATGGAGAATCTCGTTGCTCTCGCCGGCGAGCGCAAGGTACTCATTCCGCCACCGGGGCGGGGCTTCGTGGCCTTCCCTGAACCACCGCGACTTGTCATCGACAAATCTCTCGGCCGGGCTCCCACGGACTGGGAGCTCTTTCACGACTACCGGCTCGTGTCCGACCGGATGAAGAGCCTTCTTGAGGTGTTGGATTTGGAGGGAGTTCGTTTTGTCAGATGCGAAACATGGTATCGCGACGGTCGCCCGGCGCCAACGTATTGGCTCTGCGACATCGTCAGAGTTCTCGATGCCGTCGACGAAGCGAACTCCGTTCTCGAGATCGAGTATCCCACGCCCGATCGAAAGGTTTACAACCTGAATAGAAGAAGTTGCCTTCTCTTCAAGGAGGACGCTGTTGGAACGGCTCATATCTTCAGGCTGCTCTTCTATCCCATGACCGTCTGCGACCAGGTCTTCAAGGATGCATGCAAAGAAGCGGGCATGAGGGGCATCGGATTCACCGATGCGACGAAGTATTGAGCTGATGCGCAGCTGCTGCCGATCTTGAAATCCTGTCGCATGGAAGTCCGCCGATTGGGCGGGAAAAGCCTCGCTCTCTTTCCGCGAGCTCATCGCGCGGAATGCTGTCGGGGCTGCTCGTTGACACGTCGGGCAAAACACTGGCAGAGTGGTATGATCTAGAAAAAGGTAGGCTCGCGACGATGTCGCGGGCCTTTTTTGTTGCCTGTTCTTCGCAGCCGGCGGGCGTCTCTTGGCGGCTCATGCGAATACCTCGCTTCGGGCAATTGCGTGGCGCGAGCTGTCATGAATCTCGAAGGCCCTATTAGTCGCTAGCTGCCGCTTCGCTCGACAGCAAAGACAAGCGATCAAAACTCACAGTTCATTTTCCTTCACTTGCATGCGGGCACCCAACGTCTTGGGGCCGCGCCGATCGATGCCTTGGCGCAACGCAAGAGGCTAGCATGATCCAGATTCATCACATCTTGCCGCAGAGCCTTGCTGGCCACTTCGCACTCAAGGTCTTGGGTAATCGTTTCAACCTCAATGGCATCAAGAATTTGATGGCTTTGCCATCAGATCAGCAAGCAGCTCGAGAGCTAGGATCAAGCCCTCACACGGGAGGTCATCTCGCGAGCTATAACAAGATATTTTGCAAGTTTCTCGGTGTACTCCAGTCGCATCCATCCTTCGCCGCTGCTCAGGAAGGCGATACCGCTGCTGTTGATCAACTGGATGCCGAGATGAGCAGCTTTCTGGCCGCTGCCAAGCATGCGCTGGCGAGGGGGCATTTGCTTACCAATACACCTTCGGGAATGACGAGCGAGGACGCGAACAAGCGTACTGAAGATTGGTACGCAAACTGGAAAGCGTATGCTGAAGAGCATCGAGACAGCATTCAGCAGATGCAGGACACCGTCGATCAACTTCATGCCGCTAGCCAATGGGAACACGCTTTGCGCGCCCCCATCCTCCTTCCGGACGGCACTCGCAGTCTCGCGGACAAGATAGCGATACTAGCGAGATATCCCAAAGGCTCACCTATTTCACAGCACTTCACAGCTGTTGGACCTGTTCCCGATCCGCCTGGCCTCGTGCCGCCCTTTGTCGATACGCGGCTTCCCCCCTTTATTCCGCCTTCGCCTGGAGATTTGAATCGACCGGAAGGATTCACGCCGAACCCGCTACCGAACTATGGATCACCTGGCTTCCCAGCGGCCAATCCGCAAGGCTTTGGACAATTGCCGCCCACTACGGCCGCCCCGACGGACCCGCTGGTCCTCCGATCCGATCCGCACACCGGAACGCCGCTTCCATTCTACGACAATTCGTTAGCCGGCGGGACATCTCTGGCGGATAGTGCTCTTCTTCCTTGGTTGGCAGGAGCAGCCGCGGTCGGTGCAGCGGCTCCCTTCATTCCTGCTTGGCTGCTTGGCATTGGAGGCATCTTAGCGCTTACGCGCGCTGCCAACGCGCAGGTTAGCCCAGACGGTGCGACGCCGGGTCCTTCCACTTCCGGCGGAGGAGTGTTCTCGACAGGAGCGCCGGCGCACAACACCAACGGCGATGGGCTTAACGTCGACAGCACGGCCGATCGCAGCGGCTCTTCGGTTTCATCGGCCTTCTGGCCCCAGCTAGGCGGAGCTTCCTCGCTTGATTCGGACGCCACCGCTAGCACCTTTGCAGGTCGCTTCGGCGAGTGGGCTACCACGCCAGCCGGCACCATGCCTGCGAAAGATCTGCCAGAAGCTACGCCCACGTCTGCCGCAGGATCAGTCGCGCCAGACGATGTCCGGCGTCTCACCCGTGTGAATGAGGCGAACTCGGCCAGCGTGTTCACGTCCGGGAGTGCGCCGGTCCCCTATCTCCCGCCGACGGAATTCAACGATCGGTTTGGCAACTGGACCGCGTCGACCGTGGACGGCCGGCCAACGCAGACGAGCAGGCCGATAGGTGTATTCGCGGATGAGCCCAGCTATCTTATTCCGCCACCGATCTTCGGAGTGGATAGTCCAGGCAATCCGCACAATGAAGCTGAGGAGTGGTTCTCCCGCTGGATACGGCCGATGCTTGGGCGAGAGTGAAGAAAGTTCATTGAGCTCTTCGCATGCCGCTCAAGGCCGATCGTTTGACACGTCGGGCAAAACACTGGCAGAATGGCATCATCGAAGAATTCGGATCAAGCCTGCGGGATGCCGCGGGCTTGTTTGTTTCGATGGCGAGTGAGCCGTTCGTCCGCTACGCCGCGGCCGGTCCAAGCCAGGACGTCAACGCCTCCGCAAGTCCGCGCCGGCTCTCGTCTCCGACCCAGGCCACGTGCCCGTCGGGCCGCACCAGCACGGCTTTTGGCGCAACGACTTGCCCGATCGCCGGAAGCTCCCACGCGCCGTCGTAACCGGCGCGGACGAGACTGACGCGATCCGCCCAGGGCACCATGTGGGAGTCCGGCGCCTCGCCGAAGCTCAGCAGCAGCGCCCGCGCGCCGTGCATCAGTGTGAACAATCTCCGCGGCCGGCCATCGATCATCACATCGAGATCGGGCATGCGGTGTCCGAGCAGCGCGTGCCCTTCGCCGAGATCGTAGCGGATGTCGAGCCCGCTCATCATGGCGCCGAAACGCCTGCGCGGCTCGTCCATGCCGAGCAGCTCGGACATGACCTCGCGCGCGGCGATGAGGCCGTCCTCGGCGCGGCGGAGCAGGGCGATCTGTGCCCGGGTGTTGCGCAGCACGCGCGCGGCCACGGGATGACGCTCAGTGCGGTAGCTGTCGAGCAGGTTTTCGGGCGAGATGCCCCTGACGACCTGCGCCAGCTTCCAGCCGAGATTGACCGCGTCCTGCAGACCGGTGTTGAGGCCTTGCCCGCCCACGGAGTGATGGATATGCGCGGCATCGCCGGCGAGCAGCACGCGTCCTCTGCGATAGGAAGCGGCCTGCCGCGCCGCATCGGTGAAGCGGGAGATCCAGGCGGGACTGTGCGCGCCGAAATCGGTGCCGTACACGGCGACGAGCGCGTCGCTGAGATCGCGCAAGGTGGGCTCGCCGGTGCGCGTGAGCGTCGCTTCGGTCACGACGACCAGCACGCGCCCGCTCTCCGCCTTGCTGAGGCCGTGAAAGCCCAGCGCGTCGTGACGCAGGCCCCATGCGGGCTCTTGCGCCATCTCGACCTCGGCCATGAGGTTGCTCAGCGTTGGATCGGAGCCGGCGAAGTCGATGCCGGCCGTCTTGCGCACCAGGCTGCGGCCACCGTCGCAGCCGACCAGATAATTTGCGCGCAACGTGCCGCCGCCCGATAGCGCGATGTCGATGCCGGTCTCGTCCTGCGCGAAGCCCGTCACCTCGCGATTCCGATAGACCGGCACCGCGAGCTCCGCGACCCAATCGGCCAAGATGCGTTCGATGTGGCTCTGCCGCAGCGCGAGCCCGTAAGCGTGGCGGGTCGGGAGATCGCTGATGTCGAGCCTGGTCCATGCGAAGCCGGCGAGCTGGACGATCTGCCCTTCGCGCAGGAAGCGGTCCGCGACGCCGCGCTGATCGAGGATCTCGATGCTGCGCGCGTGCAGTCCGCCGGCGCGCGTGCCGACGATGTCCTGGCTCGCACGCCGCTCGACCACGGCGACGTCGACCTGCGCTAGCGCGAGTTCTGCGGCCAGCATCAACCCGGTCGGGCCGCCGCCGGCGACGACGACCGCATGGCCGGTGTCTGCCGCGTTCGGCCGGGAGCGGGATGTCGGAAGCAGTACAGGCATGTCGTGACCCCTCGACTTGGTGTTCGGGTCGAGGGTTCTACGCGATCAACGGGGGCTTGAAGCAAGCCCCTTGCGCACCACATATTGAGCTGGGAGGAGGGGAGATGCGCGCCGCGCGTCAAACGGCCTAGTCGTCCTTCGACAAATCGCCGGGTTTTGCGGACAGATCGATGGTACCGCCATCGCCATGTACGAGATCGCGGTTCTTGTCCTCCGTCTCGCCGGCGTCTTCGATGATCGCCTCCCGCACCTTTCGTCCCTTGTCGATGCGCGGCTTTGGCCCTGGACGATTTCGTGACGTCCCGGGTGAAGTCGTCTGAAGCGCCATGGCGGGTCCTCCTGATCGCCTAACGCGGCTTGCGCGAATTCGTTCGTTTGACACGTCGGGCAAAACACCGGCATAATGGCATCATCGAAAAGAGTTTGGTTCAGCCCGCGCGGCGCAATCCGCTGGCGGGCTTTTTCATGGCCGCCTGATGCGACGACGATCACGCCCGACACGAGGTTTGACACGTCGGGCAAAACACTGGCAGAATGGCGTCATCGAAGCGAGTATAGTTCAGCCCGCGCGGAGCAATCCGCCAGCGGGCTTTTCCTTGTCCGCTTGCTGTGACGACAATCGCGCGCAACACGGGGTTTGACACGTCGGGCAAAACACCGGCAGAATGACATCATCGAGACGAGTTTGGTTCACCCGCGCGGAGAGATCCGCCGCGGGTTTTTTCGTCTCGGTTTCGAGATCGGACGGCGGCGGCGCATTGCGGCCACGCACTCGCTTGATACGCGTTTAGGGAGCGCCGATCGGCGCGCCGTCGTCCGAACCATTGCTGGCCGTGCACGCGCGAACGTGCCGGCCCGCGGCGCCGGGCTCGTTGCTCGCGCCGCTGCGGTCTCCGGGACCGGAGATAGGGTTCGCGCCCGAAACGATCGCGCCTCATTGCGCGATCTGCCGCGCATTTCTTTTCGTGGAGAGATGATGACCGCCTATCTGATATCGCTGGCCCTCGCAGGCCTCGTTGCAATCGCGCTGTGGGAGATGTTTTCGTGAGCGAGGAGATCGAATATGAGCCCGCGCGTGCACCGGTCCGTTTGCCCGCGCGGGGCAAGACGTCCAGGGCGCGCACCCTGACCGAAATTCGCTCGCTTGCACGCAGCCACACCAGAACGGCCGTCAGGGTGCTCGTCGGCGTCATGCGCAGCGAGGATGCAACACCGGCCGCCCGCGTCTCGGCCGCCAATGCGATCCTCGATCGCGGCTGGGGCAAGGCGGCCCAGCCGGTGGAGAACGGTGAAGACGGGGTGCTGGAATTGATTCACCGGATCGAGCGGATCATCGTGCACCCGGGGAGCTCGAACAGCGGTGACGCCGTCACGACGCTTGAAGCAGCGGAGATCCCAATCTGCAATCTTGCCTCGATTGATCGTTGACCCGTCGGGCAAAACACTGGCAGAATGGCATCATCGACAGAAGTTGGTGTTGCCCGCGCGGACGCAGTCCGGCGCGGGTTTTTCGTCTTGATGCCCCCGGCTAATTCCTGGCCGGCTTACCGGCCCGGCGCTTAGGCGCTGCACGTGGTCGCTGCAAGAACGGCGCCTTTCATCGAGGATGGTTGGCTCTGCCGCTTTTGCGCGCGAATTTCTTGACAGGAACGATACAAAACCTGGCCTTCGCCTTCCGGAGGTGGCGTCTTTGCTGGTTTCAATCAAGCTCCGCAACGACCATCCGACACCCCAGACACCGAAGACTGGTCGGCGATGTGGCGCAGGCGCACCGGCCTGCCGTAAGGCGAGCGAGCGCATCCATTGTCCATCCTGAAAATTCCGACGGCCAAGATCTTCGAGCCGTTGCTGCAACCCGCCCGCTACAAGGGCGTCTATGGGGGACGCGGCTCGGGCAAATCGCATTTCTTCGGCGAGCTTCTTGTCGAGACCTGCCAGGCCGAGCGTGGCACGCTCGCGGTCTGCATTCGCGAGGCGCAGCGGACGCTGGCGCAATCGTCGAAGCGTTTGATCGAAGGCAAGATTGCGAGCCTCGGGCTCGGCCACGGTTTCAAGCTGTTCAGCGACAAGATCGAGACGCCCGGAGACGGACTAATCATCTTTCGGGGGCTGCAGGACCATACGGCCGACTCGATTAAGCTCCTTGTTTGGGACAAGGTTCTCGGCCTCGGCACCACGGATGCCCTGGCGGGATTTGCGGCGATCACTGCCAATCTCGTTGTCTCCTTCTACTTTGCCAAGCGCGGGTTTGAGAATGTCGCAAGGATCATCAAGCGGTGAGGATGCCAGAGGACGAGATCAGGGCTATCGTTGCCGAAACGCTGGCTGAGCAGCACAGGCTCCAGCAGGATAGCATCGACGCGATCGTATTGAAGGCGGTGGCGTCGGTGATGGCCTCGTTTGGAATCGAAGATGATGACCGAAAGGAAGTCAGGGCGGACTTCCAGCATCTGCGGCGCTGGCGAAAGAGCGTGGAGCAGGCGCAGAGCTATACATTCAAGGCGGTGATCACGGTCATTGCGACCGGCCTTGTGGGCGCTGCCTGGCTCGGCGTCAAAGTCATGTTGGGCAAATGAACCGCGGTGGCGACCAAGTCGCCGTCGCTCGACCCGGAATTGTTTCCGTCAATGAACCATCCCATGTACAGAATTGGTGTCGTCGATGCGGACGACGAGGAGATCGTCGAGACCCTCGACGATCTGCACCGGCTGACGTTCTTCGATGGCGCCGCAATGCCGCAATTCGAGTTGGGTACATGGTGGCTTGCTTATCACAATGATGATCCGGTGGCCTTCGCCGGCGTCGTGGCGTCAACGTATGCACGAAACAGCGGCTACTTCTGCCGGGTCGGAGTCCTGCCGCGGCATTGGGGACGCGGTCTTCAACTCAGGCTGATGCGGGCGATCGAGGCGAGGGGACGGCGCGTCGGGTGGGATAATATCGTGTCGGATACAACGGACAATCCAGTCTCCGCCAATAATTTCATCCAGGCTGGCTATCGGCTCTACGTGCCTGAGGTGCCCTGGGCCTGGTCGCATACGCTGTACTGGCGAAAATGCTTGCGCTGAGGGGCGGCGGTTTCCCGTGATGCGGAACGTGGCCTTCGGTGGGTAGAACGACTTGCAACGAAGCCCGGCGCAGCCTTGTATGCCCGATGTGTCGAGAGGCCCGGCAGCTCGACGGCTGCCGGGCTCCTTTTGCGTTTTCAGGAATGTCGTTGAAGCACTTGCGGAGTCGGCTCGACCGGGCTTTAAGTTTGCTCTTGCAGGAAATTCGGCGACCACAAGCCGATGTAAGGGAGCGTCATCGATGTCCACCAAGCCTCAATTGCCGGAACGCCCCTCGCGAGCAACGGAAGGGCCTGCGGCGCTCGATGGTCTGCTGGTCGTCGATTTTACGCGCGTGGTTGCCGGCCCGGCCTGCACGCAGACGCTGGCTGATTTCGGTGCACGCGTCATCAAGATCGAGAACCCGGATGGCGGTGACGACACACGCGCATATGAGCACGCCGAAATCGGTGGTGAGAGCGCTGCTTATCTCAGCCTCAACCGCAACAAGCGCGGCATCGCGCTGGACCTCGCTGTGCCCGAAGCCCGCGGGATCGCACTGGATCTGATCCGTAAGGCCGACGTGGTCGTCGAGAATTTTTCGAGCGGGGTCATGAAGAAATTCGGCCTCGACTATGAAGCGGTCGCGCCGCTCAACCCTCGGCTGGTCTATTGCTCGATCTCGGCCTATGGGCGTTCCGGACCGTTCGCCTCGCGTCCCGGCTTCGATCCCATCACCCAGGCGGAAAGCGGCTTCATGTCGCTCAACGGATTTGCCGACGGTCCTCCCGTTCGCACCGGTCCGCCCATCGTGGATATTGCGACGGGGATGACGGCCTGTAACGCCATCCTTCTCGCCCTGCTGGCACGGGATCGGCTTGGTCGCGGCCAGCGTGTCGAAGTCGCCTTGTTCGACATTGCAATGGCGATGACTGGCTTTTACGGCATGGCCTATCTGATCAATGGCCAAAATCCCGGCCGGTTTGGAAATTCACCGAGTGGGTCTCCCACCGTCGGCGTCTATGAAGCTTCCGATGGGCCGCTCTATATGGCCTGCGCCAACGACCGGCTCTATCGCCGCCTGGTCGTCGAGGTGCTGAACCGGCCTGATCTCATCACCGATCCGCAATTCGCAACGCGCAAAGCGCGTTCCGAGAACAAGGAGCTTTTGCGAACGGCAATCGCGGAAGTCTTTGCCAGCGACACCCTGGAGAACTGGATGGCGAAGATGAAGCTGGCCAATATCCCGGTCGGCTATCTCCGCACCGTCGAAGAGGGCTTTAACGCACCTGAGGCCCGCGACCGCCATCGTTTGAGCCGAATTCGGCATCCTACGGCGGACTGGGTCCCCAACATCGAGACCCCGATTAACATGAGTCTAACCGGTGCGATTGATCCCGTGGCTGCGCCTCTATTGGGCGAGCATACTTTGGACGTCTTGCGTGACACGCTTGGTTATGACCAGCGCCAGATCGCAGAATTCGTCCAAAGGGGCGTCTTCGGATCAGGTAAGCCCTCGGTTTGAGCCCCGAGCGGTTGACCTCGTGGGGCGGCTTCCAGATCGCTGCTTCACGATACCGGTTCGCCCTGTCGCCTCCTGCCCGACGGCCAGGTTCTGGGCGATTGGCTTGATTTGGCGATATTCCCGCCGCATAAATGTAGGAAAGCGAGGGATGCGGAATGGCGCCTGGTCAAGAGCCGAGTGTGGGCCAGCCTGAGGAGCCGGGATCCGGCGGACGCGCCTATGCGGCAATGATCGCGAAGGCTCGGGCGCTCTTGCCACGACTGCGAGAGCGATCTGCCCGAACCGAAGAGCTGCGACACCTCCCGGCCGAGACCGAACGGGATCTGCACGACGCCGGCCTGTTCCGGATGCTTCAGCCCAAGCGCTTTGGCGGTGCTGAGCTCGATTATGTCGCTCTGATTGACTGCGCCGATCTGCTGGGACAGGCCGACGCGTCGGTGGCCTGGAATCTCGCCAACCTGGCGAGCCATCACTGGATGCTCGGCATGTTCGAGCAAAGGGCGCAGGATCTGGTCTGGGGCCGTGATCCGGATACCCTGATCGCCTCCTCGTTCATCTTTCCAGCCGGACGCGCCACGAGGGTCAAGGGCGGATACCAGTTGCACGGAAGCTGGCCATTTTCTTCCGGCGTCGCGTCGTGCGAATGGAATATGCTTGCAAGCGTGGTCTCCTCCGAAGATGAGGCAGATGGCATCGAGTATCGGATATTTCTGCTTCCGAAGGGCGACTATAGGGTCCTCGACACCTGGAATGTCGCCGGGCTGCGAGGCACGGGTTCTTGCGACGTGGAAGTCCGGGACGCCTTCGTGGCCGACGCTATGACTGTCGCGGTTGGCGAACTTACCGGCGGCCGGCCACCGGGAAGCAAGGTCAATCTCAATCCGCTGTATACGTTACCTGTGTTCTCGCTGTTTCCTTACGTCTTGTCCGGCGTCGCGCTGGGGAATGCCCAGGCATGCCTGAACGACTATATCGAGGTCGCCCGTCATCGCATTTCCACCTACAACCGTGCCAAGCTGAGCGACTTTCAGAGCACGCAGATCAAGATCGCGGAGGCTTCCGCCAAGATCGACGCTGCGCGCCTGATCATGCGTTCGGCTTGCATCGATGCCATGGAGAACGCAAGGCGTGGTCATGTTCCCGATATGCCAATCAAAACTCGGTATCGACGTGACGGGGCCTTTTCAGTGAACTTGTGTACGGATGCGGTCTCCATGCTGTTTGCGGCGAGCGGAGCGCGCGGCTTGTTCACGACAGGGGTTTTGCAACGGCAATTCCGCGATGCACACGCGATCAACTCACATCTCGCCTTCAATTTTGATGCGGCTGGAACCAACTATGGACGTGTGGCGCTCGGCCTGCCGTCCGAGAATCTCACGCTGTGAGGCCGGCCGATGAATGATCTGCCGAAGCAGCCGGCCGTTCCCGACCCAGCCAACGAACTTGCGAGCGACAGCTCGCCGATCGATCCCCGTGATTTTCGAAATGCGCTCGGCACATACGGAACGGGCGTAACGATCATCACCGCCACGGCGGCGGACGGAAAACCTTATGGCATCACCTGCAATTCGTTCGCATCGGTCTCCCTGAATCCTCCTCTAGTCCTCTGGAGCCTTGGGGTCTACTCCTCTAGCCTGCCGGTGTTTCAGAACGCCAGCCACTTCGTCGTGCATGTCCTCGGCACGTCGCAGCAGGCGCTTGCGAACAAATTTGCGAGGTCGTCCGAAGACAAGTTCGCTGGTGTCGACTGGACGCCGGGTCTCGGCAATGCCCCGGTGCTCGCCGAAAGCGTTGCCAGTTTTCAATGCCGCTCCGTCAACCGCTATTATGGCGGCGATCACGTGATTTTTCTCGGAGCAGTCGAGGCTTATGCCTACAATGCCGGGGCAGCTCTGCTGTTCGCGCGGGGAACATATGGCCGGTTCTTGGCCGACGATGAACGCAAGAAGTCGCCATAACGCGCTTCTGGATGAACTCGATAGTTCAATGCTCTGCCGCTGAAAGCTTGTAGATCTCCAGCGCGTCCGCATCCGCGCCGCGCGCTGCTTTGGCCAACCTGAAAAGTTGACCCGCAAGCGATGCCATCGGCACCGGGGTCGACGTCGTCTGCGCGACGGCGGCGACCGTATCGAGGTCCTTGAGCATCGTGGCGATGTGACCGAGTGGCGGCGAGTGAATGCCCTGGACCATCCGTGGCACAAACAGCTGAAGCGGAATCGAATCCGCAAAGCCGCCGGCGAGCGCTTCGGGCAACCGGGCGGCATCAATCCCAGCGTTCACGGCAAGGCGAGTTGCTTCAGCGAGGACGGCCATCGCACATCCGACGATCACTTGATTGCACAGCTTTGTCGTCTGACCTGCGCCGGTAGGTCCCATATGGGTGAACCTGCGTGCCATCGCGAGGACGTAGGGGCGCACCCTCTCGATGTCGGCGGCCTCTCCGCCGGCCATGATCGCAAGCGTGCCTTCCTCGGCGCCCTTGGTGCCGCCGGACACTGGTGCATCGATCCAGCCTGCGCCGTTGGTATCCCTCAATCGACTCGCGAGGTCGCGCGCCGCGTCAGGATGGATCGACGAGAAGTCGACGACGAGCTTGCGGGCGCCGTCCGCGGCCGAAAGACCTTCAGCTCCGAATATCACTTCCTCAACCGCAGCGGCGTCCGTCACGCACATGAAGACGATGTCGGCGTCCCTCAAAAGGTCGCGGGGGGTCATTGCGCGCCGTGCACCAGCTTCGACGAGCGGAGCGACCTTGCCCTCCGAACGGTTCCAGACGGTGACCTGATAGCCGGCCTTGAGCAGGCGGTGGGTCATGGGTGTTCCCATCAGTCCGAGGCCGACATAGCCAAGCCGCTCGGCGCGCTGCGGGTTTGTCTCGCTCGTATCAGCCATAGGTTGCCTCCTCCTGTCGCAGCGCAATTGCGCACGACCGCCGCCCTACCATACATTGCGCGCTCTCCGGCGAAACCGGCCGGCTTGCATGGCTTGCCTGATTGTTTGAACCATGAAACATTTGGGCCGGTCGGGTTGGGTGGCGCCGATCGGCGCCGGAGCAACGGAGTGGGCGCGATGCGAACGGTTTCGAGGTTGATGCTGGCAATGGGGGCGGTGGCGGTCGTGATTGCGATCGCAGGTCCCTCACGGGCGCAGCAGACGATCCGCGTCGGTTGGACGATCCCGGCCGAGGAGTCCAAGTACTGGATGATGCGTCGCCCGGCTGAATTCCCCAATATCGGCAAGACCTACAACATTGAATGGACCCAGTTTCAGGGCACGGCGCCTATGACTCAGGCATTGGCGGCGGGCGCTCTGGATTGTGCAACCCAGGCGCCGCTGTCGCTCTCCAACGGCGTTGTTGGCGGCAATCTCAAGGCCTATATCGTCGCGCAACATGTCTTCGAGAAGCCCGGCGGCTTTTCGGTCTATTGGGCGGTGATGGATGACTCGCCGATCAAGACCATCGCCGACCTCAAGGGCAAGACCGTTGGCATTTCCGTGATCGGCGGCGGCACGCAGGGACCGTTCAACCTGCTGCTGAAGCAGAATGGTGTCGATCCGGCCAAGGATATCAAGCTGGTCGAAGTCGGCTTCGCTGTCTCGGAAGACGCGTTGCGCCAGGGCCGCGTCGACGCGGTCAACATGAACCAGCCGTTTGCCGCGCGCGCGGAAGCGAAGGGTGGCACCCGCAAGCTGTTCTCGCTGTCGCAGGCCATGCCGAACATCGTGCACATTCTTGAAGCCTGCCGTGCCGATTTCGTCGACAAGAACCCGGAACTGGTCAAAGCCTATGTCCGTGACATCACGTCGGGCATGAAGAAGGCTCTGGCGAACCGCGAAGAGACCTTGAAGGTCGTGTCCGAGGTGCTGAAGGCTCCCGTTCCGGTGCTCGAGACCTACCTGCTCAAGGAGAACGACTTCGGCCGTGACCCCGGAGCTGCGCCGAACTTCCCCGCCATTCAGAAGATGCTCGACATCTACGCAGAGACGGGAATGCTACCGAAGCTCGACGTTGCGCAGTTCAAGCATCCGACGATCGTCGCTCCGCTGCAATAGGCGGTAGAACGAGATATCCGAACAGTCAGATAGCAGTATCCCGGTCAGCCGGGATGTTGCATGAAGAAGATGCACGCATGAAGAAGTTGCGATCACGGGTGACGACGGACGGGCTTGACCGGGCCCCGCACCGCGCTTTCATGCGGGCGATGGGCCTTGACGACGCCGCGATCGCCAAGCCTATGGTTGGCGTCGTCAGCATGAAGGGCGAGCAAACGCCCTGCAACATGACCCATGATTTCCAGGTGGCCGCGGCCAAGACGGGAATCGAGGAGGCCGGCGGGACGCCGCGCGAATTCTCGACCGTGTCGGTCTCCGATGGCATCAGCATGAATCACGAGGGAATGAAGTTTTCCCTGTTTTCGCGCGAGCTGATTGCCGACTCGATCGAAGCGGTCGTCCATGGCCTCGCCTACGATGCGCTGATCGGATACGGTGGATGCGACAAGACGCTGCCCGGCGTGATGATGGGCATGGTTCGTTGCAACGTGCCGTCCATTTTCATCTACGGCGGCAGTTCGCTGCCTGGGCGCGTGGACGGGCGGACGCTGACGGTGCTCGATTCCTATGAGGCCGTCGGCAGTTTCATGACGGGCGAGATCGACGGAGCCACGCTCGAACGGATTGAGCGCGCATGCCTTCCGACCATCGGCGCGTGCGCCGGCCAGTTCACGGCGAACACCATGGGGATGGTGTCGGAGGCAATGGGCCTGACCATTCCAAACGTTTCGATGGTGCCCGGTGTCTATGCTGAACGCGCGCAGATATCGCGCCGCGCCGGGCGACTGATCATGGAAATGCTGGAACGAGGCGGGCCGCTCCCGCGCGACATCGTGACGCGGAAATCCCTTGAGAATGGCGCGGCCATCGTGGCCGCGACAGGTGGGTCGACCAACGCCGCGCTGCATTTGCCCGCGATTGCGAACGAGGCAGGCATCGCATTCACGATCGACGATGTCGGTGAGGTCTTCGTCCGAACACCGCTGATCGGAAATCTGCGCCCAGGGGGGAAGTACACGGCGAAGGACGTCTATGACATCGGCGGCGCGGCCGTGGTCATTCGCGAGCTGATCCAGAGCGGCCACATTGATGGCAGTTGCATCACCATCACGGGCCGCACGCTCGCCGAAGAATACGGCACGGCTAACGCGCCCGATGGGGAGATCGTTTACGCGGCGCGCGCGCCGATCATGCCGGATGGCGGAGTGGCAGTACTGAAGGGCAATCTTTGTCCAGACGGAGCGGTCATCAAGGTCGCCGGTCTCAAGAGCCTTGTCTTTGAGGGTATCGCACGCGTTTTCGAAGACGAGGAGGGCTGTGTCGCGGCTGTGCGTGACCGCAGCTACAAGGCCGGCGAGGTCCTTGTTATCCGTAATGAGGGGCCGGTCGGCGGCCCCGGCATGCGCGAGATGCTCGGCGTCACCGCGCTGATCTACGGGCAGGGCATGGGCGAGAAGGTGGCCCTGATCACCGATGGCCGGTTCTCCGGTGCCACCCGCGGCATGTGCATCGGCTATGTCTCGCCAGAAGCGTTCGTGGGCGGTCCGCTGGCGCTCGTTCGCGACGGCGACAAGATCCGGATTGATGCGGCTGGCCGCCGCATGGATGTGTTGATCGACGAGCAGGAGCTCGCCGCGCGGCGACGCGACTGGAAGCCGCGACCGCCTCGGCATCGAGCCGGCGCACTGGCGAAATATGCGCGTTTGGTTGGCCAAGCGCCGGGCGGAGCGGTCACGCACGAGGGCCCGGCGGAATGGCCCTGGTTCGAGTGACGAGCCGCGGGGGTGCCGAAGGTAATCGTCCGTCTGGCAGACTTCTTGCTAAGCTCGTGCCGCAGGTGGACGACTTTCAGCAGTCGATTGCGTGATGTTCGCGGATGCGTGAAGTGAGAGTAGGATGAAGGTAGTGCCTTCGAGATCGAGCGAATGGGTGGGACCGGTGACGTCACAAAAGCCGGCTTCTGCGATCATAGAGATCGATCGCGTCTCGCAGGTTTTTCAGACCTCGGCGCGCAAGGACCATTTGGCACTTTCGGACATCTCGCTGACGATCGACGAAGGGGCCTTCGTCTCCATTCTCGGGCCGTCCGGCTGCGGCAAGTCGACACTGCTCTACATCGTCGGGGGCTTTGTCACCCCAACCAGCGGCGCGGCGAAGATTAAGGGGCAGGCGATCACGGGACCCGGCCCTGATCGCGGACCCGTTTTCCAGGAGTTCGCGCTGTTTCCCTGGAAGACGGTGTTGGGCAATGTGATGTACGGGCCGCGCCAGCAGGGTGTGCGGACGAGCGAGGCCGAGGCGCAGAGCCGATCGCTGATCGAGATGGTCGGCCTCAAGGGCTATGAGAATTTCTATCCCAAGGAGCTCTCGGGCGGCATGAAGCAGCGCGTGGCGCTCGCCCGGACGCTTGCCTACCATCCCGAAGTCCTGTTGATGGACGAACCGTTTGGAGCGCTCGACGCTCATACCAGGACGCGCTTGCAGAACGATCTCCTGAACATCTGGGAGCGTGATCGCAAGACGGTGTTGTTCGTCACCCACTCGGTCGACGAAGCTGTCTTTCTCTCGGACAAGGTGGTGATGATGTCGAGATCGCCCGGGCGCATCCGGCAAGTCATCGACATCGATCTGCCGCGGCCACGTCGCCGTAACGAATTGCTCCTCGATCCGCGTTACCAGAAATACGTCGTGGACATCGAACGCATGTTCGACGAAAGCGACGAGGGCGGGGCACCCTCATGATGTCGCCGGCTGCCGTGCTCAAGCGTGCCGCCCCGGTGCTTGCCTGCGTCGGGTTATTGGCCATATGGCAGGCCGCTGCGCTGGTGCTGAAGAACGACAGCTTTCCAACGGCGATCGAGGCGATCCGCGCGATCCCGGATATCCTTGGCGACAAGGAATCCCTCGTCAATATCCTGGCCTCGCTTCGTCGCATGGCGTTGGGGTTCGGTGTAGCCGTGCTTTTTTCGATTCCACTTGGCCTGTTGATGGGGCGCAGCCGGGCCGTCGCAGCCTTCTTCAATCCGCTTTTAATGGTGATCTATCCGGTCCCGAAGGCAGCGTTGATGCCCATCATCATGTTGTGGCTGGGCGTCGGCGATATCACAAAGACGCTGGTGATCTTCCTCGGCGTCAGCCTGCCCGTGATCTATCACAGCTTCGAGGGCGCCAAGGCCGTCGAAGAGAAGATGCTGTGGTCGGGTGCTGCGATGGGTCTCTCGTCCGTGCAACGTCTGATCCGGATTGTACTGCCTGCCGCGCTGCCGGAGATCCTGACCGGATGCCGCACAGGATTGGTGCTGGCGCTGATCACCATGATCACCAGCGAGATGATCGCCCGCCAGTCCGGTGCAGGCAACATCCTGTTCAATGCGCTCGACATGGGGCAATACGACACAGTCTTTGCGATGATCATCATCGTGGGAGCAATGGGCATCTGCCTCGATGCGATCTTCGAGGGGATTCGCGCCAGGCTGGTGCGCTGGTCCGAGCCTCAGTTCGACATGCCGCTGAGCTTCTCATGATGTCGCGCCTCGTCTCAGCAAACCTCCTCCTTGGCCTCGCGCCGATCGCGTTGGTGATCGCCGTTTGGCAGGGCCTCGTCTCGTTCGGCTTTGCACCCGCGACCTTGCTGCCGCCCCCGGGCTACGTCTTTGGCCGCCTCCTGCAGCAGTTCGTGACATGGACGTTTCAGCAGGAGATCGCGGCGACCCTGATCCGGCTGTTTGCCGGCTTTGCGATCGCGGTCGTGCTCGGCGTCGGCTTCGGCATTGCGGCGGCCGCTAGTCCCACAATCAACGCTGTCGTTCGGCCGATCGTGCGCGTGCTGGCGCCGTTGCCCAAGGTCGCGCTCTATCCGGCGCTGTTGCTGCTGCTCGGGTTCGGTCACGGATCGAAGATCACGTTGGTCGCAGCAGACGCACTTTTTCCCATCTTGCTGTCTACCTATTACGGCGCATCGACGGTTGAGCAGAAGCTGATCTGGTCGGCTATGGCGGCGGGAACGCCGCGCTACGAGATCCTGTTCAAGGTGGTATTACCGGCGGCGATGCCCTCAGTCCTGACCGGCTGCCGGATCGGCCTTGTCATTTCCTGCATCGTGGTGTTTCTGGCCGAGATGATCACGTCGACGGACGGGCTGGGCCATGCTCTCGTCACGGCAGCCCGGACGTTCCAGGCCGTCGACATGTTCGTGCCGTTGATCACGATCTCGCTGCTGGGGTTGATCCTGAACGCCCTGTTGGGCGTCGTGCGATCGTACCTCTTGCGGGGCTTCCCCGAAGCGTGATCTGACTGACCAAGAAACCACGATACCGGGAGTGAACCATGCTGGCCGATCGCATCGAGGCAAAGTGGATCGACGCATTCTGCGAGATTTTTGAGCGATGCGCCGTCAAGGCCGGCGATACCGCGGCGATCCTCTCGGAGACCCAATCGCGCGCATTGAATGTTCATCTGGCAGAACTCGCGCTGCTGCGCATGGGCGCGCGGCCGTTCCACGTGGTGATGCCGACGCCCCGCAACCGGAACATCGTTCCGGTTCGTTCGACCGGGGCGAGCGAGGCGATCCAAAAGCTTGGTCCGGTCGTCACCGCACTTCAACAGGCCGGCTTTGTGGTGGATTGCACCATCGAGGGCTTGATGCACGCGGTGGAAACGCCTGAAATCCTGAAAGCTGGCGCACGAATTCTGGTGATCTCCAATGAGCATCCCGAGGCGCTGGAACGGATGGTGCCGGATCCGGCATTGGAGAAGCGCGTCCGCGCCGCAGCCAAGATGCTACGAGGAACCAAGCGCATGCGGGTGACCTCGAAGGCTGGCACGGCGCTCGACGTCGATATGGTTGGTGCTTCAACCGTCGGCGTGTGGGGCTGGACCGATAAGCCCGGCACGCTGGCGCATTGGCCCGGCGGTATCGTCGTCAGCTTTCCCAAGAGCGGAACGATCAACGGCACGCTGGTGATGGCACCCGGTGACATCAATCTGACCTTCAAGCGTTACCTGGCCTCGCCGGTGAAGATGACGTTGAAGGACGATTATGTCGTCGAACTGGAAGGCGAGGGTACAGATGCCGCTATGATGCGCGCCTATCTCGCCGCCTGGGGCGACCGCGAGGCCTACGCCGTGTCGCATGTCGGCTTCGGCATGAATCCGGGCGCGCGTTACGAGGCGCTGTCCATGTACGATCAGCGCGACACCAATGGCACGGAGATCCGCGCCGTCTCCGGCAATTTCCTCTTCTCGACCGGAGCGAACGAGTTCGCCGGCCGCTACACGGCAGGGCATTTCGATCTACCGATGATGGGGACGACCATCGAGCTCGATGGCGTCGCGGTGGTCCGGGAGGGCGTCCTGCAGGATGTCTTCGGCTAGCCGCGGTCGATCACGGGCGGGCGAGCCAGGTCGAAGTGCCGAAGCAGGTCCACCATGGCCTGCAGCCGCTTGACGCGATAGGCATCGACGTCCATGTCTGAATAATCGAGAAAGCCGGCCCCCGTGCGGAGACCGATCCGGCCTTCGTGCATGTTCTTCGAAATCACCTCGGGCGCGCGATAGCGGTCGCTGCCGAGCGCGCCCTCGAGATAGCGGCTGGCGTAGTACAAAATGTCGCCGCCGCCCCAGTCGATGAATTCGAGCAGCCCGAGCACGGCGTAGCGGAAGCCGAAGCCGTAGCGGATCGCCTTGTCGATCTCCTCGGCGCTGGCGACGCCTTCCTCCACCATGCGTGCGGCCTCGTTCATTGCCAACGCCTGGATGCGCGGGACGATGAAGCCGGGCGTCGCCGCGCAGACCACTGGCACCTTGCCAATGCCTTCGAGCAGCGCCTTGACCTCGTCGACGATGGCGGGATCGGTGGCTTTGCCCGGCGAAACCTCGACCAGCGGAATCAGATAGGCCGGGTTGAGCCAGTGCACATTGAGAAAGCGACGAGGGTTCACGATCGCGTCGGAGAGGTCGTCGACGAGAATGGTTGATGTCGTCGATGCGATGATCGTGTCCGGCTTGACTTGCCTTGAGGCTGTCCCCAGCACCTCTCGCTTGAGTTCAACGACTTCTGGAACACCTTCGAAGACCATTCCGGCTTCGGTCAATGCTGCGCCGCTCTGGCTGGCCGGCACCACCGACACACGAGCGATGAGGGGATCGACATCTGCCTCGGTAAGCAGCCCCAAGCTTGATAGGCTGGAAAAAGTCTTCCTGACTTCCCCGAGCGCGTCCGCCTCCAGCTTGTCGAAATCCTGCGGTGAGCGAGCCTTGACGTCGACCATCGTGACCGTATGCCCGGCATAGGCGAACGCGACGGCTATGCCGCGCCCCATGCGGCCGGCCCCGAGACAGGCGATGTTGGCGCGACGGGTCATCGATCAGAATCCATTGCGAAGAAGTGTCTGCAATTCGGCCTTGCTGAGGTTGCCAAGGCCAAGCGTATCGAGCGTTCGGCCGCCTTGTGCGAAGTCCTCGCCGCAGATCGCGCCACCGATCGCCAGGAAAGCGTTGGCCAGCGGCGTGGCCACGCCCGCCAGGCCGGCGACGGAGACCAGCAGCGCTAGCCCAAGCCGCAGATCCTCACGCATGTAGCGATGCTCGGTCAGCACGATGCGTTCGCGCCAATCGCCGGAATCGGTCAGGCGGTCATGCGAGCCGCGGCCGTACATCCAGATCTCACCCTCCTTCGCGTAGTGATGGGCGAGCGGGAAATGCGGCGCGCCGTAGCCGAGCGCCTCGCGTACCGCGATCCGCTCCGCGTCGAGTGCGTCGGTCACCCGGCGGATCGCGGCTTGTGTTCCTTCCTTGTGGATGTCCCATCGCTCGAAATGCTCGATCGGGCCGGCGTTCATCACGATCAGTGGTGGATGGATGATCGGGCCCGCATTCATCAGCGCGCCGGATAGCGCGTCGCCGCACGGCTCGATTGCACCAGGGAAGGCACGTCCGATCACTTCGAGCGCATGCGGCGCCTGGTCCAGCGGGAACACCCCGACCGGCAGCCGCTTTGCGCGGATGGTGATCGCGACTTCGAACGGCCCATGCTTGCGGGTGAGCCAGGGCAGCGTGCCGGTCTCGGCAAAGCTCACCTGAGCGTGGTTGCCGACATCCCGTGCGGCCTGTGCGAAGATCATCGAGCCGAATGTCGCCGGCGGCAGGAATACGACCTGACCGTCCCGCAGATGTGGCGCGAGGAGCCGGGCAATGTCCGGCTGAGCGAAAGCCGGGGCAGGGCACAGGATCAGTTCGGCGCCGCTTGCCGCCTCGGCAATTTCGGTCGTAACCAGCGCCAGTTTGACGTCGTGCCGGCCGTGATGATCCTTCACCACGATGCGAGAGCCGGCGTCACGATGTGCTGCCACCTGGTCTGCGTCGCGGCGCCAGAGCCGGACCTCGTGCCCAGACAGGGCAAAATCGCCTGCGGCCGCGAAAGAGCCGTTTCCCCCACCCAGGACCGCAATCTTCAAGATGCTTCTCCTTGCGCGCGCGAGCGCGCATCAAGCTGTTTCAGCAGGAAATGCTGGACCTTGCCCAGCGCCGTACGTGGCAGGTCGGTGACGAAGACGATGTCACGCGGCACCTTATAACGCGCGAGCTGCGTCTGAAGATGCACTCTCAGTTCGTCCGCTTCGAGCCGGCAGCCTGACCGCCGGATGACATAGGCGATCGGCACCTCGTCCCAGCGCGGGTCGGGCCGGCCGATCACGGCGCATTCGCTGACATCGGGGTGTTCGAGCAGCACACGTTCGACCTCGGCCGGATAGACGTTCTCGCCGCCGGATATGATCATGTTCTTCTTGCGGTCGCGGACCCAGAGATAGCCGTCGGTGTCGCACAGGCCGATATCGCCGGTGCGATACCAGCCGTCGTGCAGCGCATCGCGTGTGGCATCCGCATTGCCCCAATATTCGAAAAACACATTCGGGCCGCGCACCGCGATTTCCCCCGGCGTGCCGGCCGGCACTTCAGCGCCGGCTTGGTCGATCACCTTCGCCTCGCAGTACAGGCCGGCAAGTCCCGTCGATCCCGCACGCGAAAGGTCGCCGCCAAGCCGCGTGTAGACTGCGATGGGGCAGGTTTCCGTCGAGCCGTACACCTGAAGCACCGGGACGCCGCGCGCGACGAAGCGCTCGATCAGGTGGGGCGGCACGATGGTCGAACCGGTGGCGACGGCCTTGAGGGATGAGAGATCGGTCGAAGACCAGGCCGGATGCTCGCTCACGGCCTGGATGATCGCGGGTACCATGACCGTCAGGGTTGGACGTTCCTGTTCAATGGCAGCTAGTGCCGTGTCGGGCGTGAAGCGGGCATGTATCGTGACCGTCGCGCCGAGCTGAAGTGCCGGCGTGGTCTGGATGTTGAGACCGCCGACGTGGAAGAACGGCAGCACCGTCAGCACATGATCGTCGGACGTCATGTTGTGCATGTGCTGGCTCATTACACCGTTCCAGAACAGCGCTTCCTGGCGCAGCACGGCGCCTTTCGGCCTTCCGGTCGTTCCCGACGTGTAGACGATCAGGAGCGGACAGGAGAGATCGGTGTGCGGGTTGCGACCGTTGCCTTGGCCACAGGTCAGCAGGCTTTCGAATGTCGTGCCGCGAGGCGGCGTGAAATCGAAGCCGATGACGGCGGTACCCGGCGCAGTCTGCGCAAGCTCCGGGAGAATTCCCTCGAACGCCTGCTCGAGCACCAGCACCTTGGCACCCGCATCGGTGAGAATGAAGAGCTGCTCGGCGACCGCCAGCCGCCAGTTCAATGGCACCAGCATAGCCCCGAGTCGCGCGCATGCATAAAGCAGAACCAGATAGTCCGGCCGATTCAGGCTGAGGATCGCAACGCGGTCGCCGCGACCGACGCCGAGCTCTTGCTTCAAGGCCGTGGCCGTTCGCTCGATGCGTGCGGCGAGTGCCGCGTAGCTCAGCCGTTCGCCTTCGAAGGCAATCGCTGTCTTGTCTGGCGCGAACGCCGCGTTGCGGTCGATCAGACTACAGAGGTCCACCGTCAGTCGTCCGTCTCACCGGCCTCGTACAGCGCCTCGCGCCCGATCCGGTCGAGACAGAGCTCGGCCGTCCAGGGCAGCATCAGGGAGCCGCACCGGCTATCGCGGTAGATGCGCTCCAGCGGCAACGACCGGAGCATGGCCTGGCCGCCGCAGGTGCGGATCGCAAGCGCCGCGAGCTCATTGGCACCTTCCATCACCGAATATTGTGCGGCGTAGGCGCGCAGAACCTGCTCCTTGCTCGGATTGGCGCGGGCTTCGGTGACCGCCTGGAACCAGATCGACTTGATCTGCTCAAGCTTGATCTGCATCTGCGCGACCGCGATCTGCTTGGTCGGATACATCCGTCGCTTGACCGGCGGCATCCCGGGCACCTCGCCGCGCAGATAGCGCACCGTGAAGTCATAGGCTGCCTGCGCGAGGCCCATATAGGTCGGCGACAGCGTCAGAAACATGTGCGGCCAGCGCATCGCAGCCTGAAAATAGACCCCGCGCGGCATCAGCGCCGAATCCTCCGGGACGAACACATCCTTGAACAGCAGTGTTCGCGAGACCGTTCCACGCATGCCGAGCGGATCCCAATCGCCGACAACGGAGACGCCATCCGATTTCGCGGCGATCGCGAGGTAAAGGGTGTTGCGGCGCGAGGCCTTCTCGCCTTTCTCGATCTCGGTGCAAAGCACGCCGTAGTAGTCGGCGTGGCCGGAGAGCGACGCAAAGATCTTCTTGCCGTTGACGATCCAGCCACCGTCCACCGGCCTTGCTTCCGTGCCGAAGGCAACGCCGCCCGCAGCCGCCGCGCCGCCCTCGGAGAAGGGCTGTGAATAGATCGCGCCGTCCTCGACGATGCGCTTGTAATGGACTGCGCGCCGCCGCTCGTGCTCGGCGCGGATTTCCGTATCCATGTCGAGATCGTCGGCGAGGGGCCCCGACCACAGGGTCGAGCAGACATGCATGTTCCAGGTTAGCGCTGTCGCGCCGCAATAGCGGCCGATTTCGGCGGCTGCGAGCGCATAAGTCTGGTAGTTCGCGCCAAGCCCGCCATGCTTTTTGGGGACGGCGATGCCGAGCAGACCGGTCCGGTGCAGATCGCGATAATTCTCCGTCGGAAAGATCGCCTCGCGATCGTAGGTCGCCGCGCGGCCGGCGAACACGCTCTGGCCGATTTCACGGGCGCGCGTGATGATGCCGGCTTGCTCGTCACTCAGGCGGAATGCGACAGGGTCGAAGATCGGCGCATCCAGCGCGACCTTGTCGCTCGCGCCGATAGTCTTGCTGACTTGCATGGTCATTGCCTAGTCACCTTACGATTTGGTCGCGACGGAATGCAGGAATCGGCCGAGTGCCTCATCGAAAGCGTCGGGCCGCTCAAGGTTGGCTAGGTGGCCGACGCCGGCGAGTTCGATATATTCGGCAGAAGGGATGTAGGTCGCCGTCTTCGCCATCATTGGCGCCGGCGCATTGTTGTCCTTGGAGCCGGACAGCAGCAGCGTCGGCACGGAAATGTCCTTGAGCGTGCTGCGCTGATCAAAGCCGATCAGGGCCAGCATCATGGCGCGATAGCTTGCCTCCGGCACGCTCGCCATGCACTCGCGCGCAAGCTCAATTCCGCTCGGATCCGGATCGTCGCCGACAAGCTCTTTCACAAGCGAGGGCGCCAGCGACCTCATCGTCTCGCCGCGGTCGAGCGGCCCGAGCCGTGCGGCGATGAACGATTTCTGCCAGTCGCCGTCGGCCTTGCCGAAAGCCGGGCTGGTCTGCGCCAGGACGACTGCGCGCGCTAGTTTCGGCGATTGCACCAGCCATTTCTGGACGATCATGCCGCCAATGGAATGGCCGACCAGAATTGGCTTGGTCGCACCAAGCTGCTCGATGAATCGCTGGAGCGCATCCGCCAGGGCAGCGATACTGACGCTGGCGAGCGGTTCGGACCCGCCATAACCCGGCATGTCCCATGCCATCGCGCGAAAGCGGCGGCCGAATGTGGCAAGCTGGTGCCGCCAGGCGCGCGCCGCGCCGCCGATGCCGTGTAGAAAGATCAAGGGTACCGCATCGGAAGCGCCCGCAGCTTCATAGGCGAAGCGTCCGTCCTTTGTTATCATTGGCGCAGACTGCGACACGCGACATCCTTTTGCTTGGCCCCATGATGCTAACAGGCCTGTGGGGGATGGAAAGAGATAATTTTATACTTAAAGCAATTTCCGGGCCGGTCTCTGACACGCAACCGTTTACGGGCAATCGGCGCTTTCGTTGCAAAAATTTGAAGTTTAAAATATATCCGAACGAGCGATCAGAATATCCCGAGGAGCCAGCGCATGTCCGCATTGCCGCAATCGCCGCACGCGCTGGTGACCGGTGGCGGCCGCGGCATCGGTCGCGCGATTGCAGCCGCTCTCGTCGGGGCCGGCGCAACCGTGACGGTGCTCGGCCGGAACGCCGCAACTCTCGAAGAGGCGATCAAAGCGGGAGCCGCGCATTTTTCAGCCGTCGCCGACGTCTCGGACGAGGTGGCGCTGAACGCTGCGGTCGCGGAAGCGGCTGCGCGCCAGCCGATCGATATCCTGGTCGCCAACGCGGGCAGCGCCGAATCCGCACCGTTCGTGAAATCGGACAGCGCCCTTTTCTCGCGCATGATGGACGTCAACTTCATGGGCGTGGTCCATGCTATCCGCGCAGTGGTGCCGGAGATGAAGGATCGGCCCTATGGACGCATCGTGGCAGTTGCCTCGACGGCCGGACTCAAGGGGTACGCTTATGTCAGCGCGTACACTGCGGCCAAGCACGCCGTGGTCGGTCTCGTGCGATCGCTCGCCCTCGAAATGGCCGGCAGCAATGTGACGGTGAATGCCGTGTGTCCGGGTTTCACCGACACGGATCTCGTCGCCGGCAGCATCGAAAATATCATGAAGAAGACGGGCCGGAGTCGGGAGCATGCGATTGCGGACCTCGCCAAGCACAATCCGCAAGGGCGGCTGATCACACCGCAGGAGGTGGCGGACGCCGTGCTCTGGTTGTGCGGCGAGGGCGCCGGTGCGATCACCGGGCAGGCGATCGCGGTTGCCGGTGGTGAGATCTAGCGTGACGTGGGTTCAGAACAGGACGGCCAAGGAGATCATATGAGCAGACCAGCCAATCCCGTGACCGTACCGCTCGCGGATTATTCGCCGCAGCACTTCCTGCTGGCCGTTGTCGACGGTGTTGCCACGGTGACACTCAACCGTCCCGAGCGGAAGAATCCGCTGACGTTCGAGAGCTACCGGGAACTGACGGATTTTTTCCGCGCCTGCGCCTTCGACGACGCGGTTAAGTCCATCATTGTGACTGGCGCCGGCGGCAATTTCTCGTCCGGCGGTGATGTGTTCGAGATCATCGGCCCGCTGGTGAAGATGGACACCAAGGGGCTGACGGCCTTCACGCGGATGACCGGTGATCTCGTCAAGGCGATGCGAGCCTGTCCGCAGCCGATCGTGGCTGCGGTCGAAGGCATCTGCGCCGGTGCCGGCGCGATCATCGCCATGGCCTCCGATATGAGGCTTGCGGCCAGCGGTGCCAAGGTCGCATTCCTGTTCAACAAGGTTGGCCTTGCCGGCTGCGACATGGGGGCCTGTGCCATCCTGCCGCGGATCATCGGGCAGTCCCGCGCCTCCGAGTTGCTCTATACGGGCCGGTTCATGACCGCGGAGGAGGGCGAGCGCTGGGGCTTCTTCAGCCGCATCGTCACGCCGGAGCAGGTGCTGCCGCAGGCGCAAATCCTGGCCAAGCAGGTCGCGGAAGGGCCGACCTTCGCCAACACCATGACCAAGCGGATGCTGGCGATGGAATGGGCGATGTCGGTGGAGGAGGCGATCGAGGCGGAAGCCGTTGCCCAGGCGCTGTGCATGACCACGGCGGACTTCGAGCGGGCTTTCGAGGCCTTCGCCAACAAGGTCAAGCCGGTCTTCAGGGGCGACTGAGCCGCCAGCTATTATCCGCAGCCAAGCCAGCGACGGGGACTTGCGTGGAATTATTTTAGGCTTAAAATAGTTTTCATGGCCGGGTGAATTGGCGAGGCTCCCATGAAAGTCGCGATCATCGGTGGCGGACCTGCGGGTCTCTACGCTGCGATCCTGCTGAAGAAGCAGCGGCCAAGCGCCGACATCACGGTGTATGAGCGCAATCGGCCCGACGACACCTTCGGCTTCGGCGTGGTGTTCTCGGATGCGACGCTCGACAATTTCGAGAAGCACGATCTTCCGAGCTATCGCCGCATCACCCAGGAGTTCGCCTATTGGGACGATATCGCCGTGCATTTCCGCGGCACCGTCCATCGGGTCGGCGGCAACGGCTTTTGCGGTTGCTCACGGCAGAAGCTGCTGCTGATCCTCCAGGAGCGCGCGCGCGAGCTTGGCGTCGTGCTGCTGTTCGAGGTGGACATCGACGATGAAGCCCGCTTCGCCGATGCCGATCTCGTCGTGCTCGCCGATGGCATCAACAGCCGCTTCCGCGAGAAATACGTCGAGCATTTCCAGCCGGAGGTCGATGTCCGCGCCAACAAGTTCGCCTGGATGGGCTCGACCAGGCCGCTCGATGCCTTCACCTTCATCTTCCAGGAGACCGAGTGGGGGCCGTTCATCGCCCACGCCTATCAGTACGAGGCTGGGCACTCGACCTGGATCTTTGAGACCGATCCGCAGACCTTCGAGCGGGCAGGGCTGACCGGGCTGAACGAGCAAGAGTCCGCCGCGCGGATGGCAGACATCTTCGGCTGGTTCCTCGACGGCCATAAGCTGCTCACGAACCGCTCGATGTGGCGCAATTTCCCGATGATCCGCAGCAAGCGCTGGGTCAAGGACAACATGGTCCTGCTCGGCGACGCCAAGGCGAGTGCGCATTTCTCGATCGGCTCGGGCACCAAGCTCGCAATGGAGGACGCGATTGCGCTCGCCGAGGCGATGCAGAACGCTCCCAGTATCAAGGCGGCGCTGGAAGTTTACGAGCACGGCCGCCGTGAGGAGGTCGAAAAGACGCAGCACGCCGCCGACGTCTCGCTGGTCTGGTTCGAGCACGTCGATCGCTTCTGGGATTTCGATCCCGTGCAGTTCGCCTTTGGCGTGATGACGCGCTCGAAGGCGATCACCTACGACAACCTCAAACTTCGTGCGCCCGATTTTGTAGCCGAGGTCGAAAAATCCTTCGCAAAGCAGGTTCGCAGCAGCGGCTTCGACGTCGACACCAATAAGCCCATGGTGCCGCTGTTCCAGCCGTTCCGCTTGCGCGAGATGGAGATCGCCAATCGCGCCGTGATGTCGCCGATGTGCATGTATTCGGCGAAGGAGGGCGTGCCGACAGATTTCCACCTCGTGCATTACGGCTCGCGCGCGATCGGCGGCGCCGGGTTGATCTTCACCGAGATGACATGTGTCAGTCGCGATGCCCGGATCACGCCCGGCTGCGCCGGCTTGTGGAACGACGAGCAGGAGACGGCGTGGCGCCGGATCGTGGATTTTGTTCACGGTAATTCGGCTGCAAAGATCTGCCTGCAACTCGGGCATGCCGGCCGTAAAGGTGCGACCAGGCTGATGTGGGACGGAATGGACCGTCCGCTGGCGGAGGGCGGCTGGGACGTGGTCTCGGCATCGCCGCTACCTTATTTCCCGGATAGCCGGGTCCCGCGCGAGCTTGATCGCGCCGGCATGAACGCGGTGAGGGACTCTTTCGTTGCAGCGGCCGAGCGCGGCGAACGCTGCGGCTTCGACATGTTGGAGCTGCATAGCGCTCACGGATATCTGCTCGCGAGCTTCATCTCGCCGCTGACGAACTCCCGGACGGACGAGTACGGCGGCTCGCTCGAAAATCGCCTCCGTTTCCCGCTCGAGATCTTCGAGGCATTGCGCGCGGTGTGGCCGTCGCACAAGCCGATGTCGGTGCGCATTTCCGCGACCGACTGGGCTGATGGCGGCATCATTGGTGACGACGCGGTAGCCATCGCCCGCGCGTTCGCTGAGGCCGGTGTCGATCTCGTCGACGTCTCGACCGGGCAGACCGTGCGCGATGCGCAGCCGGTCTATGGGCGCATGTTCCAGACGCCGTTCTCGGACCAGGTCCGCAACGAGGCGCGCGTCGCCACCATGTGCGTCGGCAACATCACGACGGCAGATCAAGCCAACACCATCCTGGCGGCCGGCCGGGCGGATCTCGTCGCGCTCGGGCGCCCGCATCTGGTCGATCCTTTCTTCACCATGAAGGCGGCGGCCTGGTACGGCGCGGACGACGCCTTCTGCCCGCCGCAATACCTTCCCGGAAAGGATCAGATTTTCCGGAACAGCGTGCGTGACCGGCAGGATCTCGAGGAGCTTAGAATTAAGGCTAAGCCCAAGACCCGGGCCGAGCTGAAGGCGGAGGCGACAAAGCCGCTTGCGGCGGAGTGACCGCCCATGCGACGTTAACCCCATTGCCTGGCGTATTTCGAGTGGAGTAAGGGCGATGAAGGCGATTATCGTCGGTGGCGGTATCGGTGGGCTCACCACGGCATTGATGTTCCGCTCGCGCGGCATTGATTGCGAGGTCTTCGAACAGGCCGAGACCATCCGCGAGCTCGGTGTCGGCATCAACACGCTGCCGCATGCGATGCGCGAGCTCGCAGGCCTCGGTCTGCTGCAGAAGCTCGACGACGTCGCGATCCGCACCGACCAGCTCTACTATCTCAACCGCCACGGCCAGGAGGTGTGGCGCGAAGCCCGCGGCATCGACGCAGGCCACGACGTGCCGCAATTCTCGATCCATCGCGGTCGCCTTCAGGGCGTCATCCATCGTGCCGTCGAGGAGCGGCTCGGCGAGGACGCGATCCACACCGGATGTCGGCTCGGCGCCTTCACGCAGGACGAGGGTGGCGTCACCTCCTATTTCTTCGATCGCGCCGGCGCGCACATCCATACTGCGCGTGGCGATATCCTGATCGGCGCCGACGGCATCCATTCACGCGTCCGAGAGACATTGTTCCCGAACGAGGGGCCGCCGTGCTGGAACGGCCTGATGCTGTGGCGCGGTGCGCGCGATTGGCCGCTGTTCCTCACCGGCAAGTCGATGATCGTGGCCGGCGGCCTCAACGCCAAGGTGGTGATCTATCCGATCGCGGAGGGATCGAGCCCCGCAAGCCGATTGACCAATTGGGCGGTGCTGGTGAAGGTCGGCGAGGGCAATGCGCCGCCGCCGCGCAAGGAGGACTGGTCACGGCCGGGCCGGCGCGAGGAGCTGATGCCGCATGTGGCGCGCTTCTCGGTGCCCTATATCGACGTCAAGAGCCTGATCTCGGCCACGCCCGAATTCTACGAGTACCCGACCTGCGACCGCGATCCCTTGCCGTACTGGTCGTCCGGACGCGTCACGCTGCTCGGCGACGCCGCACATCCCATGTACCCGGTCGGCTCCAACGGCGCCTCGCAGGCGATCCTCGATGCGCGCTGCCTCGCGGATGCGCTGGTGCGTGCCGAGCATCCGCGCCAGGCCCTGCTCGAATATGAGAAGAAGCGCCTGCCGATGACCGCAGATATCGTCCGCTCAAACCGCCGCGGCGGCCCCGAGGGCGTCATCGATGCCGTCGAGC
Source organism: Bradyrhizobium liaoningense (assembly GCF_018130825.1). Taxonomy (GTDB): domain Bacteria; phylum Pseudomonadota; class Alphaproteobacteria; order Rhizobiales; family Xanthobacteraceae; genus Bradyrhizobium; species Bradyrhizobium liaoningense_B. The sequence continues at coordinate 95,766 of NZ_JAFCJS010000005.1, forward strand.
AGCTCGCGCCCGACGGCTTCGACAATGTTGATAACGTGCTGAGCTATTCCCAGCGTGAGGCCATCGTGCGCGGCTACGCTACCAAGGCAGGCTTCGCCGCCGTGCCGGGACTCGCGGCGGTTCGCGCCTGACGCGTGTCGCTAGCCGCCGGGAGGCGGCGGCAGGAAGTGGATGTTGAACTCGGCGGCCATCGCCACCACGTCCTCGGGCTTCTGTTCCTTCATGTTGTGAAGGCCCCAGAACAGATCGAACAGCTTGCGGCTCGGCGAGACCCAGAACAGCACCTTTGCGGTCTGCTCCGATTTGTTGAAGATGCCGTGCGGCACGCCCATGCCGAGACGGATCAGGTCGCCGGCGGTCGCCTGCGCCTCCGAATTGCCGAGCACGAAGTCGAGCTTGCCCTCCAGCATGTAGAGATATTCATCCTGGTCGGGATGAATGTGTGGCGGCACGAACGTGCCCGGCGGCAGCGTCGCGTGCCAGGAGAAGCTGTTCTCGGCGTAGCTCTTGGGCACATAGGTCTGGCCGAGGATGTTCCAGGAGATGCCCTGGATCCCTTCGTTGGCCCGCGTGATGCCGGTGATTTCGCTCTTCATTGCAGTCCTCCCGTAACGCGACGCGCGGCCTCAGTTGGCCGCCTTGCAATCCTTGGCATAACGGTCGCCGTAATTCTCAAAGACCTTCTGGACGATCTCGGTCTGGAACTTGCCGTCCGGACGCTTGGCGACCTTGGTCAGGTAGAAATCCTGGATCGGATAGCCGTTGGTGTTGAACTTGAAAGCGCCGCGCAGTGAGGTGAAATCCGCCTTCTTCAGCGCGGCTCCGACGGCATCCTTGTTCGAGAGGTCGCCCTTCACGCTCCTGATGGCGCTGTCGATCAGCATCGCGGCGTCATAGGCCTGGAAGGCGTAGGTGCCGGGCACGATGTTATAGGCGGCCTCATAGGCCGCGACGAACTTCTTGTTCTGGGGATTGTCGAGATTGGGTGCCCAGTTCGCGCCGCCGAACATACCCACCGCGGCGTCCTGCTGTGCCGGCAGCGTCGACTCGTCGACCGTGAACGCCGAGAGCACCGGAATGGTGTCGGCGAGGCCCGCCTGGCGGTACTGCTTGACGAGGTTGACGCCGAGGCCGCCCGGCATGAACGTGAACAGCGCATCGGGCTTCTGCGAGGAGATCTTGGACAGCTCCGGCTGGAAGTCCAGCGTGTTCAGCGGCATGTAGGATTCTTCGACGATCTCGCCCTTGTAGTCGAGCTTGAAGCCGGCGACCGAGTCCTTGCCGGCCTGATAGTTCGGTACCATCAGGTACATGCGCTTGTAGCCGCGATCCTGCGCGACCTTGCCGAGGATCTCGTGCACCTGGTCATTCTGATACGACGTCACATAGAAGTATGGGTTGCAGTCCTTGCCGGCAAAAGTCGACGGCCCGGCATTGGGGCTGATCAGGAAGGTCTTCGATTCCGTGACGGGCCGGTGGATGGCCTGGAGGATGTTGGAAAAGATCGGGCCGACCACGAAATCGACCTTGTCGCGCTCGAGCAGGCCCTTGACCTTGGTCACCGCCGCGTCCGGCTTGAGCTCGTCGTCGACCACCACGACCTCGACATCGCGGCCGCCCATCTTGCTGCCGAGGTCCTTCACCGCGAGTGCAAAGCCGTCGCGAACCTGCTGGCCAAGCGCGGCGGCGGGCCCCGACAGAGTCACGATCACACCGAGCTTGATCTTCTCCTGGGCGAGGGCGGGGCTCATTGCGGTGCCGAGCAGCAAGGCGGCTGCGGTCAAGGTCAATTGCATTTTCATTTCTTGTCCCTCGTGACATCAGGGCCTGCGCAGCAAGCCGCGTACTCCAATCCAAGCTTATGCCGATGATGGCTGCCGCGGCAAGCAAGGCTCAAGACGTCGCCATCCCGGGGCACAGCGAGCATGCAAGCGGCGCGCCAATTATTTGAAGCCTAAAGAAATCGACGTGCGGTCGATTGCTGCAGCTTTGGACTTGCGGCCGGCCTCAATTTATTTGAAGCTCAAAACGTTGGGGAATCCGTGCCGGCGCCAATGCCTGCCGTCAATGACTGCATCAGATGCTTGATTCCGAGACCAAGGCCGTCGAGACGCCGGAGGACCATGCCGAAGAGCTTCGGCTATGGCTGCGCTTGCTGACCTGCACCACCCTGATCGAGGGCGAGGTCCGCGGCCGGCTGCGGCAGCGCTTCGACGTCACGCTGCCTCGGTTCGACCTGATGGCGCAGCTCGACAAGGCGCCCGACGGCATGACGCTGTCCGACGTCTCCAAGCGCATGATGGTCTCCAACGGCAACGTCACCGGTCTCGTCGAACGTCTGGTGGAATCGGGCCATCTCGACCGCCGTACCTCGGAGACCGACCGCCGCGTCCAGGTGATCCGCCTGACAAAGCTCGGCCGCGCCGAGTTTCGCAGGATGGCCGCGGAACACGAGACCTGGATCGCCGATCTCTTCGCCGACCTGACGCCGAAGGACGTGCGCGAGCTGATGCGCCTCCTCGCCAAGACCAAGGCGTCGGCGCAGAAATCGGCCGCGCGCCGCCGGCCTTAAGGCCACCGTCGGCCGGTCTGCCAATCCACTTTGCCGCAGCAAAATGCACGGGATGCCCAAAATCCGCTATTGCGCCAAATTGTTTTAAGCCTAAAATGTTTCCCAGATAGTGCTGCCGGGTGCTTTCCATGCGCAAAGGAGCGTGCGATGGCCAACGCCGCCAAGGTTCAAGCGTCGGGCTCGTATGACGGCAACGCCGCGACAGCCCATGTCGATACATTCGCGCGGCAGCATCTGCCGCCGCGCGAGCTCTGGCCCGAATTCATCTTCACGCGGCCGGAGCTGCACTATCCACCGCGGTTGAATTGCGTCAGCTATTTTGTCGATCGCTGGGTGGAGCAGGGCCACGGCGATGCGCCTTGCGTCATCAGTCCCGCCGTGAGCTATACCTATCGCGAGCTGCAGGCGCTCGTGAACCGCATCGCCAATGTGCTGGTCGGCAAGCTTGGTCTCGTCACCGGCGGACGCGTGCTGCTGCGTTCGGCCAACAATCCGATGATGGTCGCGACCTATCTCGCCGTGATCAAGGCCGGCGGAATTTGCGTGGCGACGATGCCGCTGCTGCGCGCCAAGGAGCTGTCCTATCCGATCCAGAAGGCGGAAATCGCGCTGGCGCTCTGCGACGGAAAGCTCGCCGACGAGATGGAGAAGGCGAAGCAAGCTGCGCCCGGTCTCAAGCGGGTCGTCTATTGGGGCAATGGCGCGCCCGACTCGCTCGAGGCGCTGATCGCCGATGCCAGCCCCGAGTTCACGGCCGTCGATACCGCGTCCGACGATATCTGCCTGATCGCCTTCACGTCGGGCACGACCGGCGATCCCAAGGGTACCATGCACTTCCATCGCGACATGCTGGCCGTCTGCGATGGATACGCGCGCAACATCCTGCGCGCCGACCAGAAGGATCGCTTCGTCGGCTCGGCGCCGCTCGCCTTCACCTTCGGCTTCGGCGGCGTGTTGTTTCCGATGCATATCGGCGCTTCCTTCGTGGTGCTGGAGAAGACGACGCCGGACGACATCCTGACGGCGATCGAGCAGTACAAGACAACGGTCTGCTTCACCGCGCCGACGGCGTACCGGGCGATGATCGGCAAGCTCGCGGGCCGCGACATTTCCTCGCTTCGGAAGTGCGTCTCGGCCGGTGAGACACTGCCAAAGCCGACATTCGACGCCTGGCTCAAGGCCACAGGCATCAAGCTGATGGACGGTATCGGCTCGACCGAGCTGCTGCACATCTTCATCAGCGCGACCGAGGACGAGATCCGCCCGGGCGCCACGGGCAAGCCGGTGCCGGGCTATGAGGCGAAGATCGTCGACGATGCAGGCAACGACGTGCCGCCTGGGACGATGGGGCGACTCGCGGTGCGCGGGCCGACCGGCTGCCGCTACCTCGCCGATGAGCGGCAGCGCAAATATGTCCAGAACGGCTGGAACATCACCGGCGACACCTATCTGATGGATAGCGACGGCTATTTCTGGTACCAGTCACGCTCCGACGACATGATCGTGTCGGCGGGCTATAATATCGCAGGCACCGACGTCGAGGCGGCGCTGCTGACGCACCCTTCTGTTGTCGAGTGCGGCGTGGTTGGTGCGCCGGACGAGGCACGTGGGATGATCGTGAAGGCCTATGTCATCGCCGCACCCGGCGTGACGCCGGACGCTCAGCTCGCAGCCGAATTGCAGGAGCATGTCAAACGCGAGATCGCGCCGTACAAATATCCGCGCGCCATCGAGTTCGTGACGCAACTCCCGAAGACCGAAACCGGTAAGTTGAAACGTTTTGCCCTGCGGCAACTCGCGCAGGCCGCGGCGACGTCCTCGGGCGTCGCGGCAGAATGAGAGAAGGATAGAGAATTGTCCGTGACGACGCCGAAAGGCCCGCAGCTTGCGGTGCTGCCGACCGCCGACGAGAATGGTGCACGTTTGGCGGCGCAGATCCTCCAGCCGTCCGGTTGGCCGGTGCCGAAAGGCTATGCCAACGGCATGGCTGCCGAAGGGCGGATCGTCGTCACCGGTGGCGTGATCGGCTGGGATGCCGACGAACGGCTCGCCGACGGATTCGTCGCGCAGGTCCACCAGACCCTGAGCAACATCGCCGCAATCCTGAACGAGGCCGGCGCACGCCCCGAACACCTCGTGCGCCTGACCTGGTATGTCGTCGATATGGACGAGTACCTGGCGAACCTGAAGGAACTCGGCAAGGTCTACCGCAGCGTCTTCGGTGCGCATTATCCGGCGATGGCGCTGGTCCAGGTCGTGCGGCTGGTCGAGAAGGCGGCTCGCGTCGAGATCGAGGCGACTGCCGTCATTCCCCGCTGAGACGCGCCAACTCCTCAGTTCGCCCTGGCAGCTTGTCTTGTCAGCTCGCTTTGGCGAGATCGTCGTCTTCAGGCGAGTTCAGATAGACGCCGGACATCGTGTCGACCCAGCACAGATGGTCGTGCACCTTCTTCACGCCTTCGACATTCTCCGCCGCGACGACCGCGGCCTGCCGCGCGCGTTCCTCGGTGATGACGCCGCTGAGATGGACGATGCCGTCGCGGACGATGACGTTGAGCCCGAACGGACACCAGTCGTTCTTTTCCATGGTGTCGATGATGCGGCTGCGAATGTGATCGTCGTCGGCCGTCGGGTCCGGCACTTCGCGGGCCAGCCCTGCGACTGCCTGCAGCAGATTGGCGCGGGACACGATCCCGACGACCACGTTGCCGCGCACCACCGGCAGGCGCTTCACGTTGTTCCGCTCCATGAGATCGACGATCTCGGCAAGTGCCGTATCTTCGGTGATGGTCACGGGCGAGGGGGTCATCACCTCGGAAACCTTTCGGCCGTGTTCCTGGACGAAGTCACTGGCCGATGTTCCCGGACCCAGGATGAACCGCAACCAGCGACCCCGCTTGCGCCCGGTGCCGATTTCGCTGCGGCGGATGAAATCGCCTTCCGAGACGACGCCGACCAGCCGGCCGGCCTCGTCGACCACCGTCAGGCCGCTGACATGCCGCTTCAGCATGATGTTCGCCGCCTCCACGATGCTGGTGTTGGGGGTGACCGAGATGACCGACCGGGTCATGATCTGATGGGCGCGCATGGAAAAACTCCGCTGGCATGTCGAATTTCACTGCGCAAAACCTAGCCCGACCGTCGGGCTGCGGTTTGACCCAGGTCAAGCGGACAAAGCCGTTTTGTCCTGATTGAGCAATCGTGATCCCTGCCGGGATTTGATGCAGCTCAACGCGCGGCGGAAGCGTCGCAATATCCTGCTGCAAGCGTAGAACGGAAGCCGCAGGAACAATCAGTTATGAGCGTCGTGAAGATCTTTCCACGGGCCGAAGCGCCGCTGCAAGCTCCTTCCGTCGAGCCGGTTGCCGAGATCTCTGTCGCGATTCCCGAAAGGGTCGCAGGGACGCCGGCTGCCTGCGATTGCCCGCCCGCGTCAGATTCGTATCCGCTCGACCGCGCGTTTCATGCCATGCTGGCGCGGTTCACGGGCGGGATTTCGCCCGTCGCCTTGTCGCTCGCCTGGCTCGATTGGGCCGCGCATCTTGCGGCGGCGCCACAGCACCAGATCGAGCTTTCCCGCAACATTCTTCGCGATACCGGCCGCTTCCTGCAAGCTGCCGCGCACGCGGCGTCGCAAGAGCCGTGGTCCGTCATTCGGCCGCAGGGGCGGGATCGCCGCTTCAAAGATCGACAATGGGAAGCCGCGCCGTTCAATCTGCTCGCGCAGGGGTTCCTGCTCACGGAGCGCTGGTGGCACGATGCCACGACCGGCATACGCGGCGTGTCCCAGGCAAATGAAGCCATCGTCGAATTCTCGATGCGCCAGATGCTCGACATGCTGGCGCCCTCGAACTTCGCGGCCACCAATCCGCAGGTTCTGGAAAAGGCGTTCCAGAGCGGCGGAGAGAATTTTGTGTTCGGCTGGCAAAACTGGTGCAGCGACCTGATGCGCCTGCTCTCCGTCTCGAAGCCGGCTGGCGACGATCAGTTTGTCGTCGGCAAAACGGTGGCCGCCTCGCCCGGCAAGGTCGTCTACCGCAACGCCCTGATCGAGCTGATCCAGTACCATCCGACGACCGCGCAGGTGCGGCCGGAGCCGATCCTGATCGTGCCGGCCTGGATCATGAAGTACTACATCCTCGATCTGTCGCCGCAGAATTCCCTGGTCAAATATCTGACCGGTCAAGGTTTCACCGTCTTCGCGATCTCCTGGCACAATCCGGATGAGAACGACCGGGATGTGGCCTTCGACGACTATCGCAAGCTGGGCGTGATGGCCGCATTGGACATGATCGGTCAGATCGTGCCCGGCCGGAAGGTTCACGCGCTCGGCTACTGTCTGGGAGGCACTTTGCTGTCGATTGCCGCTGCGGCCATGGGACGCGGCGGCGATAGCCGTCTCGGCACCATCACGTTCCTCGCCGCGCAGACCGATTTCAGGGAGGCCGGCGAATTGACGCTCTTCATCAACGAGAGCCAGGTTGCCTTCCTCGAAGACATGATGTGGCAGCGCGGCTATCTCGACACGACACAGATGGCCGGAGCGTTCCAGCTGCTGCGCTCCAACGAGCTGATCTGGTCGCGGCTGTCGCGTGACTATCTGATGGGCGACGGCTCGCCGCCGAGCGACCTGATGGCGTGGAACGCCGACGCCACACGGCTGCCCTATCGTATGCACTCGGAGTATCTGCGCAAGCTGTTCCTGCACAACGATCTGGCCGAAGGTCGCTATCGCGTCGAATGCAAGAGCGTCTCGCTATCCGACATTCACACGCCGATGTTCGTGGTCGGCACGCTCGCCGACCATGTCGCGCCTTGGCGATCGGTCTACAAGATCCATTACCAGGTCGACGCCGACGTGACGTTCGTGTTGACCAGCGGCGGTCATAACGCCGGCATCGTCGCGCCTCCCGACGAGGCCTGGCACAGCTACCAGGTCAAGACCAAGGCCGCGGATGCGCCTTATGTCGGTCCGGAGGAGTGGGTGAAGCTGGCGCCGCATGTCGAGGGCTCGTGGTGGCCGGAATGGGCGCAATGGCTGGCGGCGCGCTCAGGCGCGCCTTGCGACCCACCGTCGATCGGGGGCGGAGACATTGACGGACTGCCCGACGCGCCGGGCGACTACGTTCACACCTAATCGTCAGGCGTGGAATTCGGCGCAAGATCTGACGAGCGGAACGGCTTGGCCTTGTCCAGTTTCCGGTACGCTTTCGAGGCACTCCGCAACAGCTTCTTTTCCCGTTTGCGGTCGAGGAAGCGAATGCCGGCCTCGGGGCCGGCGCCGTTCAACGAGGCGGCCAGCGCCTGACCGCGCGCATCGTCGTTCAATTGTCCCAGGGATTTTTGCGCCTTCTTCAGTTGCTTGAGGATCGACTTCTGCTTCGTCAAGGATTCGTCGGCGAACAGGTCCGCGAGCGACTCGACCGAATAGGTCATCCGCTTGTTGAGAAGCCGAAGCTTGTGACGCCTCTCGACGTCGAGCTTGCGCAGCTTCCGGGCCTTCCTGAGCAGCGTCTCTTCCCATTCGGTCAGGCGGGCCGTCGCGTGGTCGGCCAGCGGGCACCGGCGCAACCTGACCGCCTCCTTGCTGCGCCGGGTCGACCAGGGGCCGCTCTCGATCCAGGTCGAGGTCTGCTCGACCAGGCGCCGAAAGCGCGCGGACTGCAGGGCGCGCGCGAGCAAGCGGTGGCTCTCGGCGCGTTTCTCGTCCCAGTGCTGGAGCTCGGCAATCACGTCAAGCTCGCCACCGCTCTCGGCGATCACCCGGTCGATCGCTACGTCGAGGTCGCGCACCATGCCTAGCTGGCTATTCAGCCATTTCAGCTCGGCCCAGACGTTTGGCCGCAGGCCGTCGTCGACCATGGGCGAGAAGAAGCGGATGGCGGTGCGCAGATGCGTCAGCGCGATCCGGATCTGATGCAGTGCCTCCGGGTCGCCAAGGCATGTGCCGTCGTGCTGAGCTAGCACGGCATCGAGATGGCGGCGGGCGATGATGCGGAATGCGGTGTCGCAGGCCATGCCGGGGCTGAGGCGGCCGGGCAGGACATTTCGTCGCGTCGTCGGCTTGGTGGGCGCCGTCGAGCTCTTGGTGGGTCGCGACATCCTTGCCCGCGTCAATCAGATTGCCTTGCTTGCCTTGCGATCGCGTCCCGGCAGCTCTGGAGCGTCTGCTCCCGTGTGCCGGATGCATCGATGGTCGCCCACCCGATGTGACCGATATTATAGTGCTCTTGCTGCGCGGCAACCTCCTGCGTGGCATCGGAGGCATCGCCATGGCGGCCGCCGATGCGGGCCTGACGGGTCGCAAGGTCGGCGACGAGGAATAGTCCGCTCAACGGCACATTGCGTTCGCTGGCCAGAGCGGCCAGTTCGTCCCGTTCAGACTCGCGTGCAAAGACCGCATCGATGATGACGGAATGGCCTTGCGCCAGCGCCCGTCCGGCACGCTGCGCCAGCAGCTCGTAGACGCGCGCGGTGACCTCAGGCCGGTACGTGGACGGCGGCAGTCGGTCGGTGTGTCCCACCTGAAACAGCTGCTTGCGGATGACGTCGCTGCGCAGCACGACGGCTCCCGGCTGCGGCGCGACGTAGGGCGCCAGGGCGCGGGCGAGGACGGATTTGCCGGTGCCTGATAGTCCGCCGACTGCAATCAGGCGCGGGGCGGGGGGAGCGATCAGAGCCCGGGCGAGATCGAAATAACGACGGGCTTCGCCGAGAATTCCGCTCAGGTCGGCATCGGGCCGCGTCAGCCGCGCCAATGCCACCTGCGCACGAATTGCCGCGCGAATGGACATGAACAGGGGCAGGGCGGACAGCGCATCGAGAGTTTCGACGGGCGAGGTGGTCAGATACTGGTTCAGCACGATGTTGGCTGCCGCGGCCTGGTCATGGCTTAGCAGGTCCATCAGGGCGAATGCGAGATCGTAGAGCACGTCGACGGTTGCCATCTGCGCATCGAACTCGATGGCATCGAACAGGACGGGCTGTTCGCCGATCAAGACGATGTTCGCAAGATGCAGGTCGCCATGGCAACGGCGCACGAAGCCCTGCCGGCCGCGCTCCTCGAGCAGCGGCTGCAGGCGCAGCAACATCGCGTGCGAGGCCTCGCCGAGCTGCTCGATCTTCTCGGCTTCGAGATGGTTGCCCTTCCGCAGGCCATTGCTGTTTGCATCGATGAGGCCCGGGATGGAGGCAACCCATGCCTTGCCGTTGGCGCTGGGCGCCGCCGCATGCGAAGCCGCGATGGCGTCGGCGGTTGCCGAGGCGAGGCTCGCATCGAGCGGACCGGCCTTCGCCAGATGATCCAGCGTCCGGCTTTCATCGAAGCGGGACATGTCGACCGCATACTCGACCGGCCGGCCACTGCCGTCGACCTTCAGCGATCCGTCCGCCTCCTCGGTGATCGCCACGACGCGATGATAGATCTGCGGCGCCAGTGGCCGGTTGATCCTGATCTCTTCCTCGCAGGCCGCCTTGCGTTTCTCGAGCGTCGAATAGTCGAGGAACGGAAACCGGACGGCTCGCTTGATCTTCAGCGCCCGCGGTCCGTCGAGAAAGACCGAAGCGGCATGGGTATCGATCCGCGTCACGCCGGAATGGGTGCAGAGCGCCGCGAAGATCCGTTCCTGGGCAGCCGTTTCGTCTGTCATCGGAGCTGGTGTTCCAAGATGCGGTCAGGGCTTCAGCACGGCGGCGCCGAGAACTTGTCCATTCCGCAGCTTGTCCAGGACCTCATTGGCCTGATCGAGCGGGAACGCGGTCGTTTCGGTGCGCACGCCGGCTTGCGGGGCGATGCTCAGAAAATCGAGACCGTCTTGTCGGGTGAGATTGGCAACGGAGATCAACTGCCGTTCCTGCCAGAGCAGATCATATGGGAAGCTCGGAATGTCGCTCATATGGATGCCGGCGCAAACGACGCGGCCGCCTTTGCGAACGGCGCGCAAAGCGGCCGGCACGAGTTCGCCGGCAGGCGCGTAGATGATGACGGCGTCGAGCGGCGTGTCCGGCGTCTCGTCCGAAGCGCCGGCCCAGACGGCGCCGAGCCGGCGTGCGAGGTCCTGTGCGGCCACATCTCCGCGCCGCGTAAACGCATGAACCGATCGCCCCTGCCAGACGGCGACTTGCGCGACGATGTGGCCGGCGGCACCGAAGCCGTAGATGCCGAGCCGCTCGGCCTTGCCGGCCAGGACCAGCGAACGCCAGCCGATCAGGCCAGCACACAGCAGAGGGGCGAGAGCCACGTCGTCGCCGGCCTCGCCGAGCGGAAAGGCGTAGCGCGCGTCGGCGATCACGTGCGTTGCATAGCCGCCGTCCCTTGTATAGCCGGTGAAGAGCGGGCGGTCGCAGAGGTTTTCCATTCCCTCCCGGCAAAACTGGCAATTTCCGCAGGTGAAGGCGAGCCAGGGAATGCCGACCCGGTCGCCCAGCGCATGGGTTGTGACATTGGGGCCGATGAGATCGACGCGGCCGACGATTTCATGGCCGGGCACGATGGGATAGCGGATGTCGGGCAGTTCGGCATCGACGACATGAAGATCGGTCCGGCAGACGCCGCAAGCGCTGACCCTGACCCGGATCTGGCCCTCGCCCGGGATTGGATCGGGGCGCTCCTCCATCCGGAGCCGCGTTCGCGGGGCCGCCAACACCATCGCACGCATCAGTCTCTCCGGGGCAGACCGCTCCGATCGAACTATCCATAGAATGGCAGCGCGCGGCCAGTCCTTGACTTCCGTCAATGCCCGTCCTTGCCGGTCGGGCAGTTCCCGAGGCTTGACGAGGATCAAGCATCCTGACGAAAGCCGGCCTATTCTGGCAGCTAAGGAGAATGCCGATGCCCATCAAGGACGTCTTTCTGCCGCTTGTCGGCCAGCCGCGTGGACCGGCCCTTGCAGTGATCGAGAAATGCGTTTCTGTCGCCGCCGATCTCGGTGCCAGGATCACCGCGCTTGCGCTCGAGGAAGATCTCTTCGTGCGACCGAAAGTGCTGCTGCCCGACGATTTCGAGGCCGCCGAGGCGAGGGGGACGCCTGCAGCCGGCGATGTGCAACGTCTGCTGGACGCCTTCACCGGTGCGGCATCCCGCGCCAACGTTCGGGCCCAAAGCCGGTCGGGCAAGGTGCCGGCGGATCAGATCGCGCCGATCCTGGCCGAACATGCGCGTTTCAGCGATCTCATCCTGGTCCCCGTGAAGCCGCATGACAGCCGAACGGAGCATATCATCGAGACGCTCCTGTTCGAATCCGGGCGACCGCTGTTGCTGTGCCCGGAACAGCATGTGGAGGTACTGCGACCGGAATTCGAGAACGTCATGATTGCCTGGGATCACTCCGCGCGTGCGGCACGCGCAGTTGGCGACGCGATGCCTGTCCTTCAGGCTGCGGCCTCGGTCCGCGTGGTAACTGTGGCAGACGACAAGACGGACGAGATCGTGCAATCCGGAACCTCGCTCGTCGAGCATTTGAGGGAACACGGTGTCTACGCCTCGTTCGAAACGGCGAAGGGCGGCGGCAGCTCGGTCGGCAAGGTGCTCGGAAGCTGGGCGAATTCCAACGCCATCGATGCGATCGTGATGGGGGCCTACCATCATTCACGCCTGAACGAGATCGTTTGGGGCGGTGTGACAAAGACCGTCATTGGCCAGCCACCGTGCTGGGTTATGATCTCGCACTAGGCTCGCCGTCAGCTTTCCAGCCTGATCACCATCGGAACCGCCCCCGACCGGGCGCATTTGCTTTCATGTCAACCTATCGCCTGAAGAATCTGCTGTCGCCGCGTTCAGTCGCGCTTGTCGGTGCGAGCTCCCGCCCGGTCTCCGTGGGACGCGCCGTTCTGGAGAACATTCGCAAGTCTGAGTTCACGGGACAGTTCGGCCTGGTGAATCCGCGCCACGCGGAGATCGCCGGCGTTGCCTCGGTCAAGAGCCTGGACAGGCTGGAGTTTGTGCCCGAACTGGTGGTCATCACCGCGCCGGCGCGAGAGGTTCCCGGCATCATCGACCAGGCCGGGCGGCGCGGCTCGGCAGGCGCGTTGATCGTCTCGGCCGGATTGGGCCATGGGCCGGGATCGCTGCAGGAGGCCGCAATCGCTGCAGCCCGCAAATACGGCATGCGGCTGATCGGGCCGAACTGCCTCGGCATCATGATGCCCGGCGTGAGCCTCAATGCCAGCTTTGCCGCGCACATGCCGGGAGCGGGAAATCTCGCGCTGATTTCACAATCCGGCGCGATCGCCGCCGGCATGGTGGATTGGGCCGCGCAGCGCGGCGTCGGCTTCTCCGGCATCGTCTCGATCGGTGATCAGATCGACGTCGACATTGCCGACCTGCTCGACTATTTCGCGTTGGATCACAAGACCCGCGCGATCCTGCTCTATATCGAGTCCATCAAGGACGCGCGCAAGTTCATGTCGGCGGCGCGTGCTGCGGCGCGCGTCAAGCCGGTCGTCGTGGTGAAGTCCGGCCGCATGGCGCAGGGGGCAAAGGCGGCCGCGACCCATACGGGCGCGCTCGCGGGCGCCGACGCCGTCTATGATGCGGCGTTCCGCCGTGCAGGTGTCCTGCGGGTTTCCGATCTGCGCGAGCTGTTCGACTGCGCCGAGACGCTCGGTCGCGTCGAATCGCCGAGCGGAAAGCGGCTGGCCATCCTTACCAATGGCGGCGGCATCGGCGTCCTCGCGATCGATCGTCTGGTCGAGCTTGGCGGCATCCCTGCGACCATCTCGGCCGATGGACGCAGAAAACTCGACGACGTGCTGCCGCCGACCTGGTCCGGTGCAAATCCCGTGGATATCGTCGGTGACGCCGATGCCTCGCGCTACGCCGCGGCGCTGGAGGTTCTGCTCGCCGATCCCGACAATGATGCCGTCCTCGTCCTCAATGTGCAAACCGCGATCGCTTCGGCCGCCGACATCGCCACGACCGTGACGGAGCTCGTCGGCAAATATCGCAAGCAGCACGGCCGATGGTCGAAGTCCGTGTTGGCCGCCTGGGTTGGAGCCGACCAGCAGATTGTTCGGGCGCTGTCCGACGCCGGCATGCCGAATTATCCGACCGAGGACGATGCCGTGCGCGGTTTCATGCATCTGGTCCGGCATCGCGAAGTGGTCGAGGAGCTGAGCCAGGTTCCCCCCGCGATGCCCGACACGTTCGTACCCGACGCCCGGGCTGCCAGGCAGATCGTCGCCGCAGCCATCGCCGACGGCCGCAAATGGCTCGAGCCTGTCGAGATCAAGCACCTGCTCGAAGCCTACGACATCGCGATGGTGCCGACCTATGCCGCCGGTGATGTCGAGCAGGCCGTGGTCTGCGCGAACGAGATTTTTGCACAAGGCGGGACCGTCGTGCTGAAGATCATGTCGCGCGACATCGTGCACAAATCCGATGTCGGCGGCGTCGTGCTCAATCTGACGACGGCGGAGGCGGTGCGCGCGGCCGCTACCGATATTCTTGCCCGGGCCAGGAAGCTGCGGCCCGAGGCCCGCATCGGCGGCGTCATCGTCCAGGCGATGGTCGTCAAGGCGAAGGCGCGCGAGCTGATCCTCGGTCTTGCCGACGATCCCACCTTCGGCACTGTCGTGGTGTTCGGCCGGGGCGGAACGGCGGTGGAGATCATCAATGACAAGGCTCTCGCGCTGCCGCCGCTCGATCTGCAGCTTGCCCGTGACTTGATTGATCGCACGCGGGTCTCGCGGCTGCTGCGCGCCTATCGGGACGTGCCTGCCGTCAAGCAGGACGCCGCCGCCATGGTGCTGGTCAAGCTGGCGCAGATGGCGGCCGATATTCCGGAGATTCGCGAGTTCGACATCAACCCGCTGCTTGCGGATGAGACCGGCGTGACGGCGGTCGACGCCCGTGTCGTGGTGGCGCCGTCGCAGCGGAAATTTGTAGGCTCTGGCCCCGCCAACTTCGCCGTTCGCGCCTATCCGTCGCAGTGGGAGCGTCGCCTCAAGCTCAAGGACGGCTGGCGGATCTTCGTGCGGCCGTTGCGTCCCGAGGACGAGCCGACCATCCACGAGTTCCTGCGTCACGTGACGCCTCATGACCTTCGCCTGCGCTTCTTCGCGCCGATGAAGGAGTTCACCCACGAATTCATCGCGCGGTTGACCCAGCTCGACTATGCTCGCGCGATGGCGTTCATTGCGTTCGACGAGGCGACCGGCGAGATGGTCGGCGTCGTCCGGCTCCATTCGGATTCGATCTACGAGAGCGGCGAATATGCGATCCTGCTGCGATCCGATCTCAAGGGCAGGGGGCTCGGATGGGCCCTGATGCAGCTGATCATCACCTACGCGAGGTCGGAAGGGCTGAAGGCGATCTCGGGCGATGTGCTTCAGGAGAATACCGTGATGCTCGAGATGTGCCGGCAACTCGGTTTCGAGGTCAAGCCGGATCCGACCGAGCCTGATATCTGCGACGTCCGGCTCAAGCTCTGAGCGCCTCTGCTAGGAGGGCGCTTCAGCCGAATTTGCAGCGGCGGATGTCTTGCCAGATGTCTTCGCAGTGGTTCGCAAAGACTTGACGATAATCGCGATCAGGGGCACCAGCACCGGCACAATCGTGCTCAGCGGATGATGCACCGCGCCCGACACCTGAGCCTGAAGCGCGCGTGCCTCGAGCTGAAGGGCCTCGATGGAGGCGCCATGGATCTCATTGGCGAGCTCGATGTCGCGGCCGGACGGAGCGCGGCCGGCAATGACGAAGAGGACCGCCGCAATGGCAAAATTGACGGCGCCGAGAATGGCGGCCGCGGCGATGGCGCTCCAGATCTGGACCAGCGCGAAATAGGCCGACAGCTCCAGCATCAGGAGCCCGAACGCCGCGATCAGCGCCGCAAAGGCGCGCAGGCCGAGGCCCGTCAGGAGGTGGCGCAGCCTGATGTCCGCGATGATCCTGTCGGTGCGCCATAAGAGGCGCAGATGTTTGACGACATTCTCGCTATTCACCTAGTGTCTCCTCAGCATGAAGCCGACGACCACGCCGAGCGCGAAGGCCGAGGCGAGCGATGTGATCGGGCGCTCCGTAATGAGGCCTTGAAGCTGCTCCTGCTCGTCGCTGACGGTCTCGCCGAGTTCGGCAAGCGCGGCCTTGATCTGATCGGCCAGAGCCTCGGCACGCTCCTTCGAACTGTCGAACATCTCCTCGCCGGCCGTGCTCAAGAGGCGCGTGACGTCCACCTTCAAAGTCCGCAGTTCTTCGCTCATCCTGTCGCTGTCGAACATGGATTTGATGTCTCCATTGAATGGAACGAACCTAGGGCCCGCCGGCACGACTGCGCTTGACCTGCGTCAAGACGTCGGCAGGTTCTGCTCTTGAGACAAGTCAAACCGGCCGCCACACGCTGGCCTAGAAGTGGCGGCTGAATGGGGATCAGTTGTCCCGATGAGGTGGAAGCGTGAACACCGAACCGCTGTTGCTGGCAACGCCCTCTGGCGATGGGCTGAAATTGCGCCCGGAAGGGCCGTGGACCGCGGCGAATGTGGCCACGCTCGAAACTCTGTCCCGGTCGGTCGGAGCCGAGGTCGATCGGTCGAGAGTTGTGACCCTGGACATGTCGGGCATCAGCGCGCTGGACACGCTCGGCGCTTGGGTCCTGGAAAAGCTGTCGCGCCGGGCCGCCTCATCGGGCAGGCCGGCGGAATTCGTCGGTGTCGCCGACCATTTCAGCGGCCTCATGGAGGAGGTGCGCCAGGTCAACCGCCATCCGTCGGCGCCGACGTCCGCAGCCAATTCGGTTCTGCTCAGGTTGAACGATCTCGGCAAGGCCACGGTCGGTGCACGCGAAGACGTCACGATCTTCCTTCAAATGCTCGGCGCCTTGTTCATGGCCGTCGCGGGGGTGCTGCGCCGGCCGCGTACGCTGCGGCTGACGTCGCTGGTCTACCAGCTCTACCGCATCGGGTGGCAGGCGATCCCCATTGTTGTTCTGATCACGTTCCTGATCGGCGCCATCATCGCCCAGCAGGGATTCTTCCATTTCCGCAGGTTCGGCGCGGAGTCCTACACCGTCGACATGGTCGGCATCCTGGTGCTGCGCGAGCTCGGCGTGCTGATCGTCGCCATCATGGTTGCGGGACGTTCGGGCAGCGCCTACACCGCCGAGCTCGGTTCGATGAAGATGCGCGAGGAGATCGATGCTCTCTCGACCATGGGGCTCGATCCCGTCGACGTTCTGATCCTGCCCCGCGTTGCGGCTCTGGTCATCGCGCTGCCGATCCTGGCCTTCATCGGATCGATTGCCGCGCTCTATGGCGGCGGCCTGGTCGCGCAGTTCTATGGCGACATGGGGCCGGCGATCTACATCGCACGGCTGCATGAGGCCATTTCCGTCACCCATTTCGAAGTGGGCATCCTGAAAGCGCCGTTCATGGCGCTGGTGATCGGGATCGTCGCCTGCAGCGAGGGCTTGCGCGTCAAGGGCAGCGCCGAGTCGCTCGGGCGGCAGACGACGACGTCGGTGGTGAAGTCGATCTTCCTGGTGATCGTGCTTGACGGCCTGTTCGCGATCTTCTTCGCCTCGATCGGAATGTGACGATGGGCGAACAACAGGAAGAGCTCGCGATCAGGGTTCGCGACCTCGTGGTCGGCTTCGGCCGCCAGACCGTGCTCGACGATCTGTCGCTCGACGTCCGCCGCGGCGAGATCCTCGGGCTGGTGGGTGCGTCCGGCGGCGGCAAGTCGGTGCTGATGCGGACCATCATCGGCTTGATCCCGCGCCGGAGCGGCACCATCGAGGTCATGGGGCAGCCGATCGGCGGCCGCACGCAAGGCGCGGCCACGGCCTGGGGCATCCTGTTCCAGCAGGGCGCGCTGTTCTCCTCGCTGACCGTCCGCCAGAACGTCCAGTTTCCGCTGCGCGAAAATCTCGTCCTGTCGCAGGAGCTGATGGACGAGATCGCGATCGCCAAGCTCGAGATGGTCGGATTGCGGGCGCAGGATGCCGACAAATATCCGTCGGAGCTGTCGGGCGGCATGACCAAGCGCGTGGCGCTGGCGCGCGCGCTCGCGCTCGATCCGCCAATCCTGTTCCTGGATGAGCCAACATCCGGCCTCGATCCGATCGCCGCCGGCGATTTCGACGCGCTGATCAGGACCCTGCAAAGGACCCTCGGGCTGACCGTGTTCATGGTCACCCATGATCTTGCCAGCCTCACCACGGTCTGCGACCGCGTCGCCGCGCTCGCCGACGGCAAGATCGTCGCAATCGGGCCGATGCGCGAACTGCTGCAATCCGAGCATCCCTGGGTGCGCGCCTATTTCCACGGCAAGCGCTCGCAGATGCTGCAACACGAGATGAGATGAGACATGGAAACCCGCGCTCCCTACGTGCTGATCGGCAGCTTCGTGCTGGCCGCGATTGTCGCGGTGTTCGGCTTCGTCTATTGGCTCAACAACACCGGCGGCATCGGGCCGCGGACGAACTATCACGTGCAATTCCAGGGACCGGTGCCGGGCCTGCTGGTCGGTGCCGGCGTGCTGTTCAACGGCATCCGCGTCGGTGAGGTGACCCAGCTCGGGCTAGCGCCGGACAACCCGCGCTTCGTCAACGCGACGATCTCGGTAGCTTCAGCGACACCCGTGCGCGCCGACACCAGGGTCGGGCTCGATTTCCAGGGCTTGACCGGCGTGCCGGTGGTGACGCTCGAGGGCGGCATGATCGTCGCCAGGTCCGGCGAGCCGCTGACCTTGATCGCCGAGGCCGGTGCAGGTCAGAGCATGACGCAGGCCGCGCGCGACGCGCTGCGGCGGGTCGACACCGTGCTGGAGGATAATTCCGGTCCGCTGAAGGACACCATCGCCAATCTCAAGACATTCTCCGACGGGCTCGCGCGCAACACCGGCAAGATCGACGGCATCCTGGCAGGCCTCGAGAAGATGACCGGTGGCGGGACGCCCGCGCAGAAGATCACCTACGATCTGCGCGCGCCGCAGAACCTTGGCCCCGCCGGCAAGACTTTCTCCGCGTCGCTGGCCATTCCCGAGCCTACCGCGGTCGCGATGCTCCAGACCCAGCGCATGCTGTTCTCTCCCGTGGGTGACAACCCGGGCTTTGCCGATTTCCTGTGGGCCGACAGCATCCCGAAGCTGGTCCAGGCGCGGCTGATCGACAGCTTTGAAAATTACGACATTGCCCATGCGCCCTTGCGCACCACCGACCTTGGCCAAGCGGACTACCAGCTTCTGATCGATATCAGGCGCTTCCGGATCGCCACGGAGGGCGAGATAAGGGTCGAGATCGCCCTGTCGGCGCGGATCGTTGACAAGAACGGCAAGGCGGTCGCGTCCCGCATCATTGAGGCCAGCGAGAAGCTCGACAAGGTCGAGCCGGCGGCCGCCGTCGCGGCGTTCGACACGGCTTTCGCCCGCATCGCCAAGGAACTGATCGGCTGGACGGTGCAGGCGGTGTGAAGCTCGTTATTCCAGCGTCTTCAGGTAGGACAGCAGATCGTGGATCTGGTCCGGACTGAGCTCGAAGGCGGGCATGTCGGCGTGACCGGTGTAGATGCCTTCCGCCAGCGCCTCGCCAAGGGTCTCGATCGGATAGCGCCGGTGCAGGAAACGTAGCGGGGGCGCGATCTTGAGCGGGCTCTCCGAGACGCGGTCGATCGCGTGGCAGCGCGCGCAATTGGTCCGTGCAAAGGCCTTGCCGCGTTGTTCGGCGGTGGGGGCCGCCAGTGCAGGCGTGATCAGAAGCAGGCCAACCAGGCCCTGGCGGAGTGCGCGCTGAAACATGGAAGGCGGGGTCCCCTCGAACTCTCGGCACAGAATAAAGGGGGGGAGGGAGGCCAAAATTGATCTGGGTCAACCGCGTTTGTGGCAGCGCAGTAAAATGCAGTCGCGCGTGGCGGACTCGGCCTGGGGCGGAGCTGGGCCGACGCTTGGAGCGGTGGATGAAGCCTTCCGTGGTCACGATTGAGCCGAACGGACATTTCTGCAGCGATTGTGCCGTACGTGGATCGGCCGTCTGTTCGTCGCTGGACGCGGCAGAGCTCAAGGAATTCGAGCATCTCGGACGCCGCGTCCATTTCTCCTCGGGCGAGACCGTGTTCTCCGAGGAGGACATCACGACCTCGTTCTACAACGTCCTTGAGGGCGTCATGCGGCTGTACAAGCTGCTGCCCGACGGCCGGCGACAGATCGTGGGTTTCGCGTTGCCCGGCGATTTCCTAGGGATGAATCTTTCCGGCCGTCACAATTTTTCGGCCGATGCAATCGGTGCGGTGACCGTCTGCCAGTTCGCAAAAGCGCCCTTTGGCCGTTTCATCGAGGATCGTCCGCAGCTGCTCAGGCGAATCAACGAGCTGGCTATTCGCGAGTTGAGCCAGGCACGCGACCATATGGTTCTGCTCGGCCGCCGCTCGGCGGACGAGAAGGTCGCGGCTTTCCTGCTCGGCTGGCGGGAACGGCTGCTGGCGCTCAAGGGGCCGTCCGACACCGTTCCGCTTCCGATGAGCCGCCAGGACATCGCCGACTATCTCGGCCTGACCATCGAAACCGTCAGCCGCACCTTCACCAAGCTCGAACGCCACGGTGCGATCGAGATCATTCACGGCGGAATCAGCCTGCTCGACCCGGCACGAGTCGAGGCTCTCGCCGCAGCCTGACGGGCTTTCCACAAGGCTCTCGTTTTTTTGATCCCGATCAATGACGCTCGGCACCCGCCGCAAATAATGCCCTCAAACAATCCGGGAGGAGCATGATGCCTGCTGACGCGTTGCTGATGACCATTGTCGTCGTGGCGATCTTCGTCACTTTTGCCGCAGCTCTGGCGTGGGCGGACCGGCAAACCAGCGCAGGCCGGATTGACCCTGATTCCAAGCGCTGAAGCTCCTGATCGTAGGTCCCATTTGATATATTAGCGGTCGATTCTAGCCCGGCCGGCTTTGGGACGTTCGGCAGCGCCTCAACGCAATTGCGACTTGCGGTGTCTGCAACTCTGCATCGACCCGACTGCACTGACGCATCCTTCGGATGCCGACGACCGGCCGGGTCGAGGCAATTTCGCCGCATTTGGCTAAAACCGCGGGCATGCTTTCCGGTTGAAAAGCCGGGCAACACTGACTACGCAGGAACTCCAGTGCCTCGCAGTCTTAGGAGCCCAGCGGCGTGCCTCAGGACAAGACCGGCGACCCCCGGCAATCAGCGGGCAACAAATTATCGGTCCTGCGCAAGCACCCGATCTTCGCGGATCTGGAGCCGGAGGCGCTCGATCAGCTTTGCCGCTACGCCAAGCACACCACCGTGAAGCGCGGCGCAACGATCGCCGCCAAGGGTGATCCCGGCAACAACCTGTTCGCGGTGATCACCGGAACGGTGAAGATATCGTCCTCATCGCCCGACGGGCGGAATGCGATTCTCAACCTGATCGGCCCCGGCGAGATCTTTGGCGAGATCGCGGTTCTCGACGGTGCGCCGCGATCGGCGGATGCGACCGCCAACACCAATTGCGAGCTCTACATCATCGACCGCCGCGACTTCCTGCCGTTCGTGAAGAGTCAGCCGGCGCTGGCGATGAAGTTCATCGAACTGCTCTGCGCGCGCCTGCGCTGGACCAGCCAGCAGGTCGAGCAGGTGATCCTGCAAAATCTGCCCGGGCGGCTGGCAAGCGCGCTGCTCGGCCTCACCGAGGAGCGCAAGCTCGACTCAGGCAGCGGCACGCTCGCCATCACCCAGCAGGAGATCAGCGAGATGGTGGGCATGACGCGCGAGAGCATCAACAAGCAATTGCGCGCCTGGGCTGGTCGCGGTTGGGTTCGTCTCGAGCATGGTGCCATCGTGGTGCTCGATATCGATGCGTTGCGCGAACTCGCCGAGAGCGGCCTCGACGGCGAGTGATGCGTCGCGTCTAGTTGTCGATGATGGCGACCGCGCGGGTCCAGCCCGCGGAGGCGCGTTCGATCTTCACCGGGAAGCATGAGACCGTGAATCCGGTCGAGGGCAGCTGATCGAGATTGTGCAGCTTCTCGAGATGGCAATAGCCGATGTGCCGTCCCGCCTTGTGACCTTCCCAGATCAGGCCCGCGTCTTTCGTTTCGGCATATTTCTTTGCGGTGTAGATGAACGGCGCGTCCCAGCTCCAGCCATCGGTGCCGGTCAGCCGCACGCCGCGCTCGAGCAGATACATGGTGGCCTCATAGCCCATGCCGCAACCCGAGTTGACGTAGCTGGCCTCGCCGAATTTGGCGCCGGCGCTGGTGTTGACGACGACGATCTCGAGCGGCGATAGCGCGTGCCCGATGCGCTTGAGCTCCGCCTCGACGTCGCCGGCAGTCACGACATAGCCGTCAGGCAGATGCCGGAAGTCGAGCTTCACGCCGGGCTGAAAGCACCACTCCAGCGGCACCTCGTCGATGGTCCATGACCGCTCGCCGCGGTTCATGGTCGGGTGAAAGTGCCAGGGCGCGTCGAGATGCGTGCCGTTATGCGTCGACAGCGAGACCTGCTCCACGGCCCAGCCCTGGCCGTCCGGCAGGTCTTCCGCCTTGAGGCCGTCGAAGAACTGCAGCATGCGCGGCAGGCCCTGCCGGTGGTCGATGTACTGGATCGTCGGGTGATTGCCGGGCGGATCGGATGTCACGTCGTTTCGCAGTGGCACGGAAATATCGATCAGCTTCCGCGGCATGGGCATTTCCTCGAGGCAGTCCGGTGTTCGGGACATCTTGAGAGGGCGCCATTGGAGGCGTCAAGTCACGTGGCAGCGACGTCCAGCCAGCCCGCCAAACTCACCATAGTGCGAATTGCGCCAGAAATCGATCGATGCAACTCTTGCATTGATCGATGCTGGATTTGGCTTGGACAGAGAATGCCGCCCGCCCTAGGGACGACATTGGCGCTTGACTTCACGCCTGAAGTGGAGCGACCCAAGACGGCCCGCAGCCTGCCCGACAACGACATAATCACCTCAGGAGGAAGCCTAGATGAAGACACTCACCGGTATCATCGCAGCCGCCGTGCTGGCGGTCTCAGCGCCCCTGGCCACCGCCCGCGATTTCCGCTCCGCCGACATCCATCCCGCCGACTATCCGACCGTCGAGGCGGTCAAGTTCATGGGCAAGCAGCTCGCGACGGCGAGCGGCGGCAAGCTTGGCGTGAAGGTGTTTCCGAACGGCGCCCTGGGCTCGGAAAAGGACACCATCGAGCAGCTCAAGATCGGCGCGCTCGACATGATGCGGATCAACGCATCGCCGCTGAACAACTTCGTGCCCGAAACCATCGCCCTGTGCCTGCCCTTCGTCTTCCGGGACACGCAGCACATGCGCACCGTCCTTGACGGGCCGATCGGCGACGAGATCCTGGCGGCGATGGAGCCCGCGGGCCTGGTCGGCCTTGCCTATTACGACAGCGGCGCCCGGTCCATCTACACCGTCAAGGCCCCGGTCAAGTCGCTTGCCGACCTCAAGGGCCTGAAGATCCGCGTCCAGCAATCCGACCTCTGGGTCGGCATGATCCAGAGCCTCGGTGCCAACCCGACGCCGATGCCCTATGGCGAGGTCTACACCGCGCTCAAGACCGGCCTCGTGGACGCCGCCGAGAACAACTGGCCCTCCTACGAGTCCTCACGCCATTTCGAGGCGGCCAAGTTCTACAACGTCACCGAGCACTCGCTTGCGCCCGAAGTTCTCGTGATGTCCAAAAAGGTCTGGGACACGCTGAGCAAGGAGGATCAGGCGATGGTCCGCAAGGCGGCCAAGGAGTCGGTGCCGGTCATGCGCAAGCTCTGGGACGAGCGCGAGCAGGCCTCCCGCAAGACCGTCGAGGCGGCCGGCGTTCAGGTCGTCACGATCGCCAACAAGCAGGAGTTCGTCGACGCGATGAAGCCGGTGTACCAGAAGTTCGCCGGCGACGAGAAGCTGCAGGGCCTCGTCAAGCGTATCCAGGACACGAAGTAAGAGCACGGCGGATCGGGTCCGGCGTCGCCGCAAGGTGGCACCGGACCCTCGCGAGGGAGGCGCGCGATGACAGACCCACACGTCGCAGATCACGAGCAGGAGGAAGTCGGACGTCCGTCCACCGGCCTGTTGTCACGGATCAATGCCCCCATCGCGCGCCTGGGCATGTATCTGTCGGTGACCGGTCTGCTCGTCATCGTCACCATCGTGTTCTACCAGGTGTTCGGACGCTACGTGCTCAATTCCAGCCCGACCTGGACCGAGAACCTTGCGCTGGTCCTGATCCTCTACGTCACGCTGATCGGTGCCGCCGTCGGCGTGCGCGATGCCGGACACATCGGTATGGACAGTCTGCTGGTCATGCTTCCGGATCATGTGCGCGAGAAGATCGAGATCGTGATCCACGTCCTGGTGGCGATTTTCGGCGTCGCGATGGTTTACAACGGCTGGATCCTCGGCGCGTCGGTCGGGACCGTGCATATCCCCAATCTCGGCCTGCCTGAGGTGATCCGCTACGTGCCGCTGATCGCTTCCGGCGTCATGATCGTCTCCTTTTCAATCGAGCACATCATTGCTCTCCTGCGCGGCGAAGAGGTCGTCCCCTCATGGAACTGATCATCCTCGGCGCCACCTTCTTCGGCTTCCTGATCCTCGGCGTTCCCGTCGCCTTCGCGATCGGCCTCTCCGCGATCTGCACCATCCTCTACGAAGGCCTGCCGGTCGCCGTCATCTTCCAGCAGATGATGTCGGGGATGAACATCTTCTCCTTCCTGGCCATCCCGTTCTTCGTCTTCAGCGGCGAACTGATGCTGCACGGCGGCGTCGCCGACAAGATCGTGAAGCTCGCCAAGAATCTCGTCGGGCACATCCGCGGCGGCCTCGGCATGTCGAACGTGGTCGCCTGCACCTTGTTCGGCGGCGTCTCCGGCTCGCCCGTGGCCGATGTGTCGGCGATGGGCGCGGTGATGATCCCGATGATGAAGAAGGAAGGGTTCGACACCGACTACGCCGTCAACGTCACCACCCATGCCTCGCTGGTCGGAGCCTTGATGCCGACCAGCCACAACATGATCATCTATGCGCTAGCCGCCGGCGGCAAGGTCTCGATCGGCGCGCTGATCGCCGCCGGCCTCCTGCCGGCGCTGGTGCTGATGGTGTGTATGCTGGTCGCTGCCTACGCGGTCGCGGTGAAGCGCGGTTATCCCGCAGGCAAGTTCCCGGGCTGGGCCGAAGTGTTCCGTTCGCTCGCTGCCGCGTTGCCCGGCCTGCTGATCGTCGGCATCATCCTTGCCGGCATCTTGTCCGGCGTCTTCACGGCCACCGAATCCGCAGCCGTTGCGGTCACCTACACGATCCTGCTGACCTTCTTCATCTACCGCACCATGACCTTGCGGAACTTCCTGCGGGCCGCGGCCAAGGCAGTGAAGACGACGGGCGTGGTGCTGCTGCTGATCGGCGTCTCCACCATGTTCCAGTACCTGATGGGTCTCTACGAGGTGGCCGACTTCGCCGGCGACCTCATGAGCAAGGTCTCCACGCAGCCCTGGATGATCTTCCTGCTCATCAACGTCATCCTGTTCGTGCTCGGCACGTTCATGGACATGGCGGCGACCATCCTGATCTGCACCCCGATCTTCCTGCCGATCGCGATGAAGGCGGGCATGGATCCCGTGCAGTTCGGCATGCTGATGCTGATCAACTGCGCGCTCGGGCTGAACACCCCGCCGGTCGGAACGACGCAGTTCGTCGGCTGCGCCATCGGCGGCATTTCCGTGGGCGCGGTGATGCGCACCATCCTGCCGTTCTATGCCGCGCTGATCGCAGCGCTGATGTTCGTCACCTACGTTCCCGCCTTCTCGCTGTGGCTGCCGCGCCTCTTGATGGGATACAAGGGATAGCTGCCGTGCGTGCGCCGGCACTTGGCCGGCGCGCTCGCCTTGCGTAGTTTGCGTCACAACAACAGGGAGAATCTGTCTGTGACCGACTATCGCAAGCTCTTCGATCTCACCGGCAAGACGGCCGTGGTGCTCGGCGCCGCCTCAGGGATCGGCAAATCGTCGGCCGAGGCGCTTGCCGGGCTCGGCGCCCGAGTCGTCTGCGCCGATCGGGCGCTTGACGCGGCGGAGGCGACCGCCGCCGGCATCCGCGACAAGGGTGGTTGGGCCGAAGCAGCTAGCTGTGACGCTGCAATTGCCGCGGACGTCAATGCGCTCGCCAAAATCGTGATGCAGAAATTTCCGCGGCTCGACATCGCCGTGACGACGCCCGGGCTCAACATCCGCAAGACCATCCTCGACTACACCGAGGAGGATCTCGACCGCGTCCTCAACCTCAACGTCAAGGGCACGGTCTGGTTCTTCCAGGCCTTCGGCCGCATCATGGTCGAACAAAAGGGCGGCAGCATCATCGCCTGCTCCTCGGTGCGCGCTGTCACCATCGAGCCCGGCCTTGGCATCTACGGATCGACCAAGGCGGCGATTGGCCTCTTGGTGAAGGGCTTTGCCTCCGAGGTCGGCCATGCCGGCGTGCGCGTCAATGCCATTGCTCCGAGCATCGCCGAGACCGCGCTGACCGGCCCGTTCAAGCAGCGCCCCGACATCTACAATCTCTATGCCGGCCACACCGTGTTCAACCGCTGGAGCAGCGCCGACGAGGTCGCGACCGCTGTCGCTTATCTCGCCTCGGACGCCGCGAGCTATGTCAGCGGCAGCACGCTGTTCGTCGACGGCGGCTGGACCGCGGTCGACGGGCCGCCGACCGGCCTCACCCAATTGCACAAATAGGACGGCTGTCTAGCTGGCGAAGCCCACGCGCTGGCGCAGTTCCTTCCGGTCTGCGCCAGTCAGCAACGCAATCAGCGCGGCGGCCTCGTTCGAATGTGCGGCTCGCGCGGTGACGCCCGCCGTGTACATCGTCACGAGCTCGCAGCCCGGCGGCAACGCCCCCGACAGCGCGATGCCGTCGGTGGCGACGATCTCGGTCGCCTGCGTGCAGCCGATCGGCCGCGTGGCGGTGGAGGCCGCAAGCTCCCGCATCGCAGTCGCGCCGTTTGGAAATATCTTGAGGCGCGAGGCGACCTCGTAGGCGATGCCGAGCTGATCCAGCACTTTTGCGAAATGTTGTCCCGCCGTGGACG
Source organism: Bradyrhizobium liaoningense (assembly GCF_018130825.1). Classification (GTDB taxonomy): domain Bacteria; phylum Pseudomonadota; class Alphaproteobacteria; order Rhizobiales; family Xanthobacteraceae; genus Bradyrhizobium; species Bradyrhizobium liaoningense_B. The sequence goes on from NZ_JAFCJS010000005.1 coordinate 122,357, forward strand.
CCTTGATATCAGGGACGTAGATAGCGTCCGCGGAACGCAGCACCTCGCGCAAATCGGCTTCGGTCTTCGCCGTCACCCTGGGATCACGGTTGCGGACCGCCAGCGCGGTCTCGACCCGTCCGACATCCGCGATCGAGGAGGGAACGACGAGTTTCTCCCCGGCAAGCTTCGCAAGCAGGGCCTGCGTCAGGATCACGAGATCGGCCGGCGCTCCCGCGCGCAGCTTGTCGGCCATGATGCCGACCGCGCCGAATTCGCCGTCAATGCCGAAGCCGGTCTGCGCCTTGAAGGCTTCAGTGAGGCCGCGCACCAGGCCCTGCGCCGCGCCGCCGCTCAAGATGTTCACTGTCGTCACGATGCAAGCTCCATGGCTGCAATGATCCTTTCGCGCGTGATCGGCAGGTCGCGCACGCGCACGCCGAGGCAATCGAACACGGCGTTCGCGATTGCCGCCGTCACCGGGCCGTGCGCGGCTTCGCCGGCGCCGACCGGCTCGATCTCCGGCCGCTGGATGATCTCGACATCCACCGCCGGCACCTCGCTGAACGTCAGGATCGGATAGTCCGTCCACGAGGTCGAGGTGATACGCGACCGGTCGAAGCGAACGCGCTCTTTCAGCACCCAGCTCGTCGCCTGGATGGCGCCGCCCTCGATCTGGTTGATGACGCCGTCCGGGTTGATGGCCTCGCCGACATCGACGGCAAGCGTCAGCCGTTTGACGCGGATGTCGTCGGCGCCTTCGATCTCCGCAATCGCGGCGCAATAGGCGCCCGTGTTCTTGTAGCGGGCAAAGCCGACGCCGTGGCCGATGCCGGCCTGCTTCTGCGGTTTCCATTGCGCGCGTCGGGCTGCTGCGGAGACGACGTCGCGCGCCCGCTCGTCGCGGAGATGGCGCAGGCGGAATGCGATCGGGTCCTCGCCGCGCAGCGCGGCGATCTCGTCGAGCAGGGACTCGATGGCGAACACATTGCCTTGTCCGCCCAGCGTCCGCAGCGCCGAGGTGCGCACCGGCATCGTCAGCAGCCGATGGCTCGTGATCGTCCAGGCCGTGAAGTCGTAGAGCGGAACGGAGTTACGATCGCCGCCACCGCCATTGGCGGCAGGCGGATTGGTCGAGATCATGCGCGGGTGAGGGTTCGCGATCTCGGTCGCTGCGAGCAGCGCCGGCTGCGCCGCGCGCCCCGGCCTTGCGGCGTGGCCGTTGCTCCAGATCGCATGGCGCCAGCCGACGATCTCGTTGTCCGCATCGAGGTCGGCCTCGATCTCGATGGCCATGGCCGCGCCAAACGGCGCGTGGCTCATCTCGTCGTGGCGCGACCACTGGACCCGGACCGGTCGGCCGCCGGCGGCTTTCGCCAGCAGCACGGCATCGAGTGCGACGTCGTCGGCCGCGTTGTGCCCGTAGCAGCCGGCGCCCTCCATGTGCTCGACGACGATGTTGTCGGCCGGCAGCTTGAGCACGATCGCGAGATCGGCGCGCAGCAGATAGACGCCCTGGCTGTGCGTCCAGACGTGGACACGATCGCCGTCCCATTGGGCCATCGCGCAGGAGGGCGCGATCGAGGCATGGGCGATGTAGGGGCGGGTGTATTGCCGGCGAAGAGTCTGGGCGGGCTCGCGCGGCGACGAGGCCGGCCTGGTGTCGATGATGGTTGTCTCGACCGGCTGGCCTTTCAGGAAGCCCGCGAGATCATCTTGATCGGGCAGCGGCTCGCCGGCCGACCAGGTCGCGCCCTTGCGCAGGGCCTTGAGTGCGACTTCCGCCGCTGCCTCCCCGTCAGCGACGACGCCGGCAAAGCCGCCGTCGCGGGCGATCGCGACGAGGCCGGGGACGGCGCGTGCGGCTGTTTCGTCGAGCGCAATCAGCCTGGCACCCGAGATGTCCGGCCGCAGTACGCGTCCGTGCAGCAATCCAGGCAATGCCCAGTCATGGATGAAACGCGGCTGAGCGAACACCTTGTCGGGAATATCCATGCGTTGGATGGAATGTCCGGCGATGGCGCGCTTGGTCGCAAGCTTCGCTGTCACGCCTAGTGTGGCGTCGTGGTCGAGCGAAACATCGCCGGCAAGCTCCCAATAGCTGGTGCTGATATTGCCGGGACCGGAGATCGTGCCGTCATCGACATCGAGTAACGCCTCATCGACACCGAGGCGCTCGGATGCCGCAAACAGGAAGCGCTGGCGCACTTCGGCACAGACCTGGCGCAGCGCGCGGCCGGATTGCTGGATCGACAGGCTGCCCGAGGTGACACCTTCGTTCGGGCTGGCTGCCGTCGAGGCGCGGATCATCTCGACCTTGGAGATATCGACGTCGAGCTCGTCCGCTGCGATCTGCGCCAGCGCCGTGACGATGCCCTGGCCGATCTCGACCTTGCCGGGCGAGATCGCCACGCGGCCGTCGCCGCTGAATTTCACCCAGGACGACAGCCTTGGATTGGCTGCGAGACTCATCGGCAGTTTCGGGGCAGGAGAGGTCATGAGGCGGCCATCTCCGAAGCGGCGCGCAACACCGCGCGCACCATGCGATTATGGGATCCGCACCGGCAGAGGTTGCGATCGAGCGCCTCTCTGACCTCAGCCTCCGTCGGCGACGGATTGTGTTTCAGCAGCGCCGCTGCGCTGATCAGGATTCCCGAGACGCAATAGCCGCACTGCATCGCCTGTTCGGCGATGAAGGCGCGTTGCAGCGGATGCGGCTGCTCTGCCGTGCCGAGGCCTTCCAGCGTGACGACATCCTTGTCCGCGACCGACCACATCGGCATGTCGCAGGAGGTCATCGCGCGGTCACCGACTATGACATGACAGGCGCCGCACTCACCGGCTCCGCAACCGAAATGCGCTCCGGTGATGCCGAGCCGGCCGCGCAGCACGTCGAGCAGCATCTGGTCCGGATCGGCGTCCACGGCGATCGCTGTGCCGTTGAGCCGGAATTGAACGGAGGGCATGAGCAGCGCGGCCTCAGGACTTGTCGAACTTCTTGACGACATCGGCCCATTTCTCGATGTCGCCGCGCAGGAACTTGTCGAATTGCTCCGGCGTCATGGACATGGGGACGGCACCCTGTTCGGTCCAGAGTTTTACGATGTCTGGCCTCTTCACCATTGCGTTCACGGCAGCATTGAGCTTCTCGATGACAGGCTTGGGTGTGCCCGCGGGCGCCATCAGGCCGAGCCAGATCGTGGCCTCATAGCCGGGAACGCCGGCTTCGATCGCGGTCGGAGCGTTCGGCAGCACCGCGGAGCGCTGCTTGCCTGTGGTGGCGAGCGGACGAACCTGGTTCTCGGCGATGTTCGGCGCCATTGCCGGCACCGCGTCGATCATCATCTGCACCTGTCCGCCGATCACGCCGCTGCGGGCTTCGCCGCTGTTGCGGTAGGGGACATGGACGATGTCGATGCCGGCCATCGCTTTGAACAACTCGCCGGCCATGTGATACGGAGTGCCCTGACCGGAGGAGGCGTAGTTGAGCTTTCCGGGCTGCGATTTGGCGAGCGCGATGAACTCGGCAAGCGTCTTCACCGGGACTTGCGGGTTCACCACGATGACGAGATCGGAATAGTTGACCGGCGCGATCGGCGCGAGGTCGCGCATCAGTTCGTATTTGCGCTTGTCCGGTGTCAGCAGCGATTCATTCGCGGTCTGGGTGTTGGACATCATCAGCAGCGTGTAGCCGTCGGCCGGCGACTTCGCAGCTTCCACCGTGCCGATGACGCCGCCCGCGCCGGTGCGGTTCTCGACGACGAAGGGCTGGCCAAAGCTCTCCTGGAAGGCGTTGCCGATCAGCCGGGCCGCCACATCGGCCGGCCCGCCCGCCCCGAAGGGGACGACGATCCGGACCGCCCGCGTGGGATAGTCTTGCGCCGATGAGGGGGCCCCGGCGAATGCGCCGAGCAGGCCGGCGGCCAGCGCCAGCATGAAGCTTCGGGCTGTCATGCCCACCTCCCTGATGTCGTTCTTGTTGGCCGGCACTCTAGCGGCAGGCAATGCGGACTGTCGACGCCTCAGAAAGTCGATGGCGTCAGGGAATATCGGGCGGTTTTCGGTGTGGCTGCGGCCCATTTCGCGCTTGCGGCGGGAACCGGCTGCACACGCGGATTGAGCAAATCGCATGGGCATTGCCGGATAAATGCGCTCGGCTGGCTGGTATTTTGGTGTTACGAACTGAGACATGAACCAGCACGCCAAGATCGAAATCCGCCATTCGACCTGCCCGCACGATTGTCCCTCGGCCTGTGCCCTCGATGTCGAGGTGGTCGAGGGTCGCAGCATCGGCCGCGTCCGCGGTTCGAAAAAGCAGACTTATACGGCCGGCGTCGTCTGCGCCAAGGTCGCCCGCTACGCCGAGCGCATCCATCACCCTGAGCGGGTGACGTTCCCGATGCGCCGCATTGGGCCGAAGGGCTCCGGTCAGTTCGCGCGGATCTCGTGGGACGAGGCGCTCGACGAGATCGCGGAGCGCTTCAACCAGGCGGAGCGCGAGTTCGGCGCGGAATCGATCTGGCCCTATTACTACGCCGGGACGATGGGCCTCGTGATGCGCGACGGGCTCAACCGTCTGACGCATGTGAAAAAGTATTCGCGCTTCTATCAGACCATCTGCGCCAATGTGGGGCGCATCGGCTATGCGATCGGCACCGGCAAGATCGCCGGCGTCGACCCGCGCGAGATGGCGCTGTCCGACCTCGTGGTGATCTGGGGCACCAATCCCGTCAACACCCAGGTCAACGTGATGACGCACGCCTCGCGTGCCCGCAAGGAGCGCGGCGCGAAGATCGCGGCAGTCGACATCTACGACAACGAGACCATGAAGCAGGCTGACATCAAGATCATCCTGCGTCCGGGCACCGACGGCGCGTTCGCCTGCGGCGTCATGCATGTCCTGTTCCGCGACGGGTATGCCGACCGCGCCTACATGGACAAGTACACGGATTGCCCCGCCGAACTCGAGGCGCACCTGCGGACGCGCACCCCGGAATGGGCGTCTGCGATCTGCGGCGTGCCGGTCGCGGAGATCGAGGCCTTTGCGAAGGCGGTCGGCGAGACCAAGCGGACGTTCTTTCGCTATGGCTACGGTTTTACGCGCAGCCGCAACGGCGCCGTGCAGATGCATGCGGCGAATTGCATTCCGGCGGTGACCGGTGCCTGGCAATATGAAGGCGGCGGCGCATTCTTCAACAATTACGCGCTGTGGCACTTCAACGAATCCATCATCGAAGCCCATGACGCGGTCGACCATAGCGTCCGCGCGCTCGACCAGTCCAAGATCGGCCGCATCCTCACCGGCGATGCCGAGGCCCAGCTCGGCAAGGGGCCGGTCAAGGCGATGCTGATCCAGAACACCAACCCGATGACGGTGGCACCGGAGCAGGCGCTGGTCCGGCAGGGCTTTGCGCGCGAGGATCTGTTCGTGGCGGTGCACGAGCAGTTCATGACCGAAACGGCGCTGATGGCCGATATCGTGCTGCCGGCGACCATGTTCATGGAGCACGACGATCTCTATTACGGCGGCGGGCACCAGCACATCTCGGTCGGGCCGAAGCTGATCGACCCGCCCGGCGAATGCCGTTCCAATCATGAGGTCCTGCAGGCGCTGGCGCCGCGGCTTGGCGCGAAGCATCAGGGCTTCGAGATGACGCCGCGCGAACTGATCGACGCGACGCTGAAGCTGAGCAACCACGGCGATATCGGCGGCCTCGAAGCGGATCTCTGGCGCGACCTGCAGCCGGACTTCCGCACCTCGCATTTCCTCGACGGCTTTGCCCATGCCGACAAGAAATTCCACTTTAGGGCGGATTGGGCGCACCCGCCGTTCGGCGTGACGATGGGCGATTTCGACAAGATGCCGGGGTTGCCGGACCATTGGGCCGTGATCGAGCATGCCGACCAGGCCCATCCGTTCCGGCTCGCCACCAGCCCCTCGCGCAGCTTCCTCAACACCACCTTCAACGAGACGCCGTCCTCGCAGGCGCGCGAGGGCAAAGCGAGCGTGATGATCCATCCGCTGGATGCCGCGCCCCTCGATATCGCCGACGGTGACGCCGTGACGCTCGGCAACAGCCGCGGCGAGACCACGCTGGTCGCAACGCTGTTCGAGGGCGTGCGACGCGGCGTCTTGATCGCGGAGTCCGTTCACCCCAACAAGAACCACATCGGCGGCCGCGGCATCAACATGCTGACGGGCGCGGACACGATCGCGCCGATCGGTGGGGCCGCATTCCACGACAACAAGGTCTGGATCAGGAAAGCGGTCGCCTGAGTGCGCCCGGCGATCGCCACGCAATTTGTGTCGAGGCGCTAAAGCGGCGCCGCGCCGCAGTTTGCGCTTGCACCTCTCGCCCGAGCTGCCGCAAATGGCGGCAAACGGGAGCAAGGAAGCGAGCGTGCCATGACCGACACCACAGCCGTCATCACCGAAAAGCGCGGGCAGGCGTTCTGGATCACCATCAACCGGCCGGAGAAGCGCAACGCGCTGAACGGCGACGTGATCGCCGGCATCACCAAGGGCTATCGCGATGCGCATGAGGACAAGGACGTCCGCGTCATCGTGCTGACGGGTGCGGGCGACAAGGCGTTCTGCGCGGGCGCGGACCTGCAGAATTCCGGCGCGGCGTTCGCGATGGATCATTCCAAACCCAACGTCGACTATGCCGATCTGCTGCGCCTGTCGCAGAACGCGACCAAGCCGGCGATTGCGCGGGTGGGCGGCGTCTGCATGGCCGGCGGCATGGGCCTGCTCTGCATGACCGACATGGCGGTTGCCGCCGATCACGTCATTTTCGGCCTGCCCGAGGTGAAGGTCGGCGTATTCCCGATGCAGGTGCTGAGCCTGTTACAGAGGATCGCGCCGCCGCGGCTCGTCAACGAATGGGCGCTCACCGGCGAGCCATTCGATGCGAAAGCGGCGCAAGCTGCGGGGCTCCTCAACTATGTGGTGCCGGCGGCTGAACTGGACGCCAAGGTCGATTGGCTGATCGGCCGCATCGTCGACAAATCCCCCACCGCGATCCGCCGCGGCAAATACGCCATGCGCGCCATCGCCGCGATGTCGTTCGACGAGAGCATTGCCTACACCGAAAGCCAGATCGCGCTGCTGGCGATGACCCAGGATGCCAAGGAAGGGCTGAAGGCGTTCAGCGAGAAGCGGAAGCCGGTCTGGACGGGAAGGTAGGAGAGGCGGTGTCGCGCGTACTTCGTAGGGTGGGTTAGCGAAGCGTAACCCACCGCTGGTGTCACCGCGGAAGCAAAAGAGGTGGGTTACGCATTGCGGGCCGCGCGTTGCGCGCCCGCAGTGCTAACCCACCCTACGGCATCTCAGCCCGCGTTGGCCTTCAGTCCCGCCGCCTGGATGCCCGCAACGGCGCAGGCCTCGTCATTGTCGGAGGTGTCGCCGGAGACGCCGACGGCACCGAGCAGGGTCGTGCCGTCCATGATCAGCACGCCGCCGGGGACCGGCACCAGCGCGCCCTTGGCGATGGTGTTCACGGCATCGATGAAATAGGCCTGCTCCTGCGCGCGCTGGTACAGGGCGCGTGAACCCATGCCCATCGCGAGGGCGCCATAGGCCTTGCCGTGGGCGATCTCGGCGCGCATCAGGCTGGTGCCGTCCTGCGCCGCGGCGATCTTGAGCACGCCGCGCGCGTCCAGGATGGTGACGACCAGCGGCTTGAGCTTCAGCTCGGTGGATTTTGCGAAGGCGGCGTCGAGGATCTTGCGGGCGGTGTCGAGGGTGAGTTCAGCCATGGCTTGGTTCCTTTGTAACGGGAGTGGCGATTGAAGGGGTGGCGCGATCGAGGCTCATCGCCAGCACGCGCGCGACGTGAAGCGCCTCGCGCTGCGTGCCGTCGTGGATCTGATGCCGGCAGGAGGTGCCGTCGGCGACGACCAGCGTAGCCTCGTCCGCGCGCCGCACGGCGGGCAGCAGCGACAGCTCGGCCATCTCGATCGAGGCATCGTACGTGTCTGCGCCATAGCCGAAGGCGCCGGCCATGCCGCAGCAGCTCGACTCGATGGTCTCGACCTTGAGGCCGGGGACGAGGCGCAGCACCTGCTCGACCGGCTTGAAGGCGCCGAATGATTTTTGATGGCAATGGCCGTGCACCACGGCCTTCTCAGCGACGTTGCCGAGCGGCAGTTGCAATCGTCCGGCTTCGGCCTCGCGTACCAGAAATTCCTCGAAGGTCAGCGCATGGGCGCCGACCGCCTTGGCGTCGTTGTCCTTGCGCAGCGAGGAAAGCTCGTCGCGCAGCGTCAGGAGGCAGCTCGGCTCCAGGCCGACGATCGGCACGCCGCGCGCGGCGAAGGGCGCGAAGGCGGAGACTAGCCGATCCAGCTCGGCTTTGGCTTCGTCGACGAGACCAGCCGACAGGAAGGTTCGGCCGCAGCACAGAGGCCGGCTGCCGCTCACTGGCTTCGGTAGGTGCACGCGATAGCCGCCGGCCGCGAGCACGCGTAGCGCTGCGTCGAGATTCTCGCGCTCATAGATGCGGTTGAAGGTATCAGTGAACAGCACGACCTCGCGGCCGCCCTCCGGCCCGACGCTTTCGGCCGGCGGCACGAACACGTCGCTGCGGAAGGCGGGCAGCGCCCGGCGCGCGCTGACGCCGGCAAAGCGCTCGAACAGTTTTCGCAACAACGGGCTGCTGTTGCGCAAATTCGCGAGCGGCGCGAAGCGCGCAGCCAGCCCAGCGTAGCGCGGGAGGTAGCCGACCAGGCGGTCGCGCAGGGTCAGGCCGTGAGTGGCTGCGCGCGCGGCCAGCACCTCGATCTTCATCTTGGCCATGTCGACGCCGGTCGGGCATTCGTGGCGGCAGGCCTTGCAGGAGACGCAGAGTTTCAGCGTCTCCATCATTTCGTCCGACGACAAAGCATCCGGGCCGAGCTGGCCGGAGATCGCGAGGCGCAAGGTGTTCGCACGGCCTCGCGTGACATCCTTCTCGTTGCGCGTCGCGCGATAGGACGGACACATCACGCCGCCCTCGAGCTTGCGGCAGGCGCCGTTGTTGTTGCACATCTCGACGGCGCCCTGGAACCCGCCGCCGGCGCCGGGATAAGCCGACCAGTCGAGCTTCGTCTTCAGCTCGCCAACGCGATAGTCCGGCTTGAAGCGGAACAGCGAGCGGTCGTCCATCTTCGGCGCGTCGACGATCTTGCCGGGATTGAGCGTGCCATCGGGATCGAAGCGCTGCTTGACCTCCCTGAAATCGGCGACCAGACGCTCGCCGAACATGGTCTCGTGGAATTCGGAGCGCACCAGGCCATCGCCATGCTCGCCGGAATGCGACCCCTTGTACTCGCGCACCAGCGCAAAGGCCTCCTCGGCGATGGCCCGCATCGCCTTGACGTCCTTCTCCAGCTTGAGATTCAGCACCGGGCGCACATGCAGGCAGCCCTCGGAGGCATGCGCGTACATCGTGCCGCTGGTGCCGTGCTTGGCAAACACCTCGTTCAGCCGCGCGGTGTAATCGGCCAGATGCGGCAGCGGCACGGCGCAGTCCTCGACGAAGGAGACCGGCTTGCCCTCCTGCTTCATCGACATCATGACGTTGAGGCCGGCGGCGCGGAAATCGGCGATGCCGCTCTGGAGCGCCGGCTCGGTTATCTCGACCACGCCGCCCCATTTGCGCGTGTCGTTATTCCAGCCAAAGCCGAGATCGCTCATCAGCTCGGTGAGCTGCCTGAGGCGCACGAGATTGTCGGCTTGATCTTCTTCGGCGAACTCGACCACCAGCACGGCGTCCGGATCGCCCTTGATCGCGGCGGAGATGATCGGCCGGAACATCGCGATGTCGCGGCCGAGCGCGATCATGGTGCGGTCGACCAGCTCGACCGCGATCGGCTTGAGCTTGACCAGGTGCTGGGCCGCGTCCATCGCCTCGTAGAAGCTGCCGAAATGGCAGACGCCGAGCGCTTTGTTGCGGATGACGGGCCAGAGCTTCAGCTCGACCTTGGTGGTGAAGGCGAGGGTGCCCTCGGAGCCGACCAGCAGATGCGCCATGTTGTTCGGCGCGTTGCGCGGTACCACCGCATCGAGATTGTAGCCGCCGACGCGGCGCTGCACTTTTGGAAAGCGCGCGGCGATCTCGTCGGCCTCGCGGGTGCCGAGATCGAGCATGTCGCGGAACAGGGCGCGGGTGCTGTCGCTGGCCTCGACGTCGGAGAGGTCGCGCGACACCTCGCCAAACCGGCTCAGCGTGCCGTCGGCGAGCGATGCCTCCATCGAGAGCGTGTTGTCGCGCATGGTGCCGTAGCGAAGCGAGCGGCCGCCGCAGGAATTGTTGCCGGCCATGCCGCCGATGGTGGCGCGGGACGCCGTGGAGACGTCGACCGGAAACCACAGGCCGTGCTTTTTGAGCTGGCGGTTGAGATCGTCGAGCACGATGCCGGGCTCGACCACGCAGGTCCGGCCCTCGACGTCGAGCGACAGGATGCGGTTGAGATGCTTGGAGAGATCCACCACCAGCCCGTCATTGACGGTCTGGCCGCATTGCGAGGTGCCGCCGCCACGCGGGGTGACCTTCAGCCCCTCGTCGCGGGCGATCGCCAAGGCCCGAAGCGCCTCGTCCATGGTCTTCGGGACCGCCACGCCAGCCGGCATGATCTGGTAAAACGAGGCGTCGGTGGCGTAGCGGCCGCGGCTGAAGGGGTCGAACAGGACGTCGCCGGTCAATTCCGACCGCAGGCGCCGTTCGAGCGTGGAGGCGTTTGTCATCCCTGATCCCGGACTGCCTCAGCGAGGCTCAGCCTTGCTGAGTTATTCATTATGGTTCCCGATCGATTATATTATGAATGCAAAATGAGCAAGCCAGCCGCCCTCAGGCCGAGGCCGGCGCGTCCTCTTGTGGCTCGGTCAGATGCTCGATCGCGGCCGTCCGCTTATTGCGCAGGTGCTGGAACAGGATGTCGCTGAGCTCGCTGCCGGCACGGCGGCGCAGCGCATCGAGGATGGCCTCATGCTCGCGCATCGCCTCCGCCCAGCGCTGCCGCTTGCGGGCGAAATTGGCGGAGTAACGGACGCGGCGAATGCGGCCGGCAAAATTGGCGTAGGCGGTCTTCAGCGTCTCGTTGCGTGCGGCTGTGACGATGCTCTCGTGAATGCGCTGGTTGGTCTGGAAATAGCCGTGCATGTCGCGGTGCAGGTAGTGGCCGTACATCTCGTAGTGCAGCTGCTCGATCGCGGTGATTTCCGCATCTGTAATGGCCTCGCAGGCCAGGCGTCCGGCCAGGCTTTCCAGCCCCGCCATCACGTCGAAGAGCTCCTCAAGGTCGCGCTGGCTGAGCTGGCGCACGCGAGCGCCGCGGTTGGGCAGTAGCTCGATCAGGCCCTCGGCGGCGAGCACTTTCAGGGCCTCGCGCAGCGGCGTGCGGGAAATGCCGAGCATCTCGCAGAGCTGCCGCTCAGGAACGCGGGCTCCTTCCGGAATGTTGCCTTCGACCACGTAGTCGCGCAGCCGCAGCAGGATCTCACCATGAAGCGAGGCCTCCTGGCGGTCGCCGCCATTGCCAGCGGGCGGGGTGATCGGAACCCCGGTGTCGGGAATCGTGGATTTCATTTGCAGCACAGTAGTTTGCCCGTTGGATCGCGTCGACGTCCACAATCGAATACCAAATTTCGATTGAAAGGACAAAAAATGAATGCAAAATAGCCAGCAGAGCCGGCCAGAATCCGCCGACAGGGAGGTTTTCATGCATCAGGGACGCCATTTCCTTCAGATTCCGGGCCCGAGCCCGGTCCCCGAGCGCGTCCTGCGCGCCATGGACATGCCCGTGATCGACCACCGCAGCGCGGAGTTCGGCGAACTCGGCCGCACCGTGCTCGAAGGCAGCCAGAAGATTTTCCAGACCAAGGGTCCGGTGGTGATCTTCCCCTCGTCGGGGACGGGCGCCTGGGAGGCCGCGATCGTCAACACGCTGTCGCCGGGCGACAAGGTGCTGATGGTCGAGACCGGCCATTTCGCGACGCTGTGGCGGCAGATGGCCGGCCGCTTCGGCATCGAGGTCGAGTTCGTGCCCGGCGACTGGCGCCGCGGCGCCGATCCGGCGGTGATCGAGGCGAAGCTCACCGAGGACAAGGCGCGCACGATCAAGGCCGTCATGGTCGTGCATAACGAGACCTCGACCGGCGCGACCAGCCGCATCGCCGAGATCCGCGCCGCGATCGACCGCGCGTCGCATCCCGCGCTGCTGATGGTCGACACCATCTCCTCGCTCGGCTCGGTCGACTATCGTCACGACGAGTGGAAGGTCGACGTCAGCGTCAGCTGCTCGCAGAAGGGTTTCATGCTGCCGCCCGGCCTCGGCTTCAACGCGATCTCGGAGAAGGCGCTGGCGGCGTCCAAGAGCAACAAGATGCCGCGCTCCTATTTCGACTGGGAGGAGATGCTCAAGCCCAATACGAAGGGCTTCTTCCCCTACACGCCGGCGACCAACCTGCTCTACGGCTTGCGCGAGGCGATCGCGATGCTGCTCGAGGAGGGACTTCCCAACGTGTTCGCAAGGCACCAGCGGCTTGCTGCGGCAACCCGCGCCGCCGTCAATCATTGGGGCCTCGAAGTGCTCTGCCAGGAGCCTTCAGAGTTCTCGCCGGTGCTGACGGCCGTGCTGATGCCGCCGGGGCATGATGCCGATCAGTTCCGGAAAGTCGTCCTCGACAATTACAACATGTCGCTCGGCTCGGGCCTGTCGAAGGTCGCCGGAAAAGTCTTCCGCATCGGCCATCTCGGCGAATGCAATGCGCTGACGCTGCTCGGCGCGCTCACCGGCGTCGAGATGGGCCTGTCGGTGGCCGGCGTGCCGCATCGCTCCGGCGGCGTCAACGTCGCGATGAAGCTGCTGGAGCAGCGTCCGCAAGGCAACGCCTCGCCGCATCTGAAAGTGGTCGGCACTTAAGTCGCGCGGGACAGGCGGGCAGCAATCATAACAACAGCGATACGGGAGGGGTGAGATGGGGGTTCGGTTCAAGGCCACGCATGTCGTGCTGGCGATGCTCTGCGCGATGTATTTCATCACCTATGTCGACCGGGTGAACATCGGCACGGCCGCGAGCGAGATCCAGAAGGAGCTGGGTCTGTCGAACACCCAGCTCGGCCTCGTGTTCTCCGCCTTCGCCTATCCTTATCTCTTGTTCCAGGTCATCGGAGGCTGGGTCGGCGATCATTTCGGGCCGCGCAAGACGCTGTTCTGGTGCGGCATGATCTGGGCGGTCGCCACCATCATGACCGGCTTCGTCAATGGTCTCGCTGCGCTCTTCGTCGCGCGGTTTGCGCTCGGTTTTGGCGAGGGCGCGACGTTCCCGACCGCAACGCGCGCGATGCAATACTGGACGCCCGCCAACCGCCGCGGTTTTGCGCAGGGCCTGACCCATTCCTTCGCCCGGCTCGGCAATGCCGTGACGCCGCCGGTGGTGGCGCTGCTGATCCTGTGGCTGACCTGGCGCGGCGCCTTCGTCGTGCTCGGTTTCGTCAGCCTGATCTGGGGCGTGATCTGGGTCTGGTACTTCCGCAACGAGCCGAAGGAGCACGCCTCCATCACCGAGGCCGAGCTCGCCGCACTGCCGCCGCGCCCGACCGGCGAGCGGCCGCGCGTGCCGTGGAGTGCGCTGCTCGGCCGGATGTGGCCGGTGACGCTGACCTATTTCTGCTACGGCTGGTGCCTGTGGCTGTACCTGAATTGGCTGCCGCTGTTCTTCAAGAACAACTACAATCTCGACATCAAGAACTCGGCGCTGTTCGCCTCCGGCGTGTTCTTTGCCGGCGTGGTGGGCGACAGCGTCGGCGGCGTGCTCTCGGACAGGATCCTCGACCGCACCGGCAATGTCCGCCTGGCGCGGCTGAGCGTCACCGTTGCGGGGTTTACGGGGGCGCTGCTCTCGCTGCTGCCGATCCTGTTCGTCCATGACATCACGATCGTCGCGCTGTGCCTGTCGGCGGGCTTCTTCTGTGCCGAGCTGGTGATCGGCCCGATGTGGTCGATCCCGATGGACATCGCCCCGAAATACTCCGGGACCGCCTCGGGACTCATGAATACCGGCTCGGCCTTCGCCGCCATCGTCTCGCCGCTGGTCGCGGGCTTCGTGATCGACGCGACCGGCAACTGGTACCTGCCGTTCCTGATGTCGATGGGCCTTTTGCTGCTCGGCGGCTTTTCGGCCTTCCTGATGCACCCGGAGCGCCCGTTCACGGAGGCCGAGGGCAGGGGGGCGGCCGGAAAGATGGTGGCCGCGGAATAGGGGTGGCGGAGGCCCGCCGCTCATGCATGGGAAACGTCTTTAGGAGAGGGGACAAGCCGGTCAAATGGTGCTATTCGGCGGCCATCAAAATCAAGGCTAGACCGGGAAGGACGCCTATGACCGTGCATACTGGAAGGCATTTCTTACAGATTCCAGGACCGACCAACGTGCCCGACCGCGTGCTGCGGGCGATGGACATGCCGACGCTGGACCATCGCGGTCCGGAGTTCGCCGAGCTCGGTTTCGCGGTCCTCGCCTCAATGCAGCGCGTATTCCGCACCAAGCAGCCCGTGATCATCTTCCCCTCGTCCGGCACCGGCGCCTGGGAAGCGGCGATGGTCAATGTGTTCTCGCCCGGCGACAAGGTTTTGATGTGCGAGACCGGCCAGTTCGCCGTGCTGTGGCGCGGCATCGCCGACAAGTTCAAGCTCGACGTCGACTTCATCCCGAGCGACTGGCGCCATGGCGCCGACCTCGCCGAGATCGAGACGCGCCTTGCCGCCGACAAGCAGCACAGCATCAAGGCGGTCTGCGTCGTCCACAACGAGACCTCGACCGGCTGCGTCACGCCGCCCGCCGAAGTGCGCAAGATCCTCGATCGCACGAAACATCCGGCGCTGCTGATGGTCGACACCATCTCCGGTCTCGGCTCGATGGAATACGAGCACGATGCCTGGGGCATCGACGTCTCGGTTGCGGGCTCCCAGAAGGGCCTGATGCTGCCGCCCGGCCTCGGCTTCAACGCCGTCTCGGAGAAGGCGCTCGCGGTCGCCAAGGCCAACCCCGGCATGCGCTCCTATTGGGACTGGCAGGAAGTCATCTCCTTCAACAAGCTCGGCACCTTCCCCTACACACCCGCGACCAATCTGCTCTACGGCCTGCGCGAAGCGGTGAAGATGCTGGAGGAAGAGGGGCTGGAGAACGTCTGGACCCGTCACAAGCGCCACAGCGCGGCGACGCGCGCCGCGGCCAAGGTCTGGGGCCTGGAGACGCAGTGCATCGATCCTGCCGCGCATTCGCCGGCGCTGACCGGCGTGCGCGTGCCTGATGGCTTTGATGCCGACGCCTTCCGCAAGGTGGTGCTGGAAAACTTCGACATGTCGCTCGGCACCGGCCTGAACAAGGTCAAGGGCAAGGTGTTCCGCATCGGCCATATCGGCCATTTCAACGATCTGATGCTGATGGGTACGCTCGCCGGCGTCGAGATGGGCCTGGATCTTGCAAAGATCCCGCACCGGAGCGGTGGCGTGCTGGCGGCCATGGACGTCCTGAAGGGACGCGACGTGGTGCCGATGGCCAAGGCTCAGGTGGCCTGAACTAACTTGGAAAGTGAGCGCGCGATGAACGCACCGACGACGACTAGCGAAGACCTGCTCTACTCCGTCACGGACGGCATCGCGCGGATCACCTTCAACCGCCCCCAGGCGCGCAACGCAATGACCTTCGCCATGTATGACCGCATGGCGGAGATTTGCCAGGAGATCAACGCCGATCGCTCGATCAAGGCGCTGATCCTGACCGGCGCGGGCGACAAGGCCTTCGCCTCCGGCACCGACATTTCCCAGTTCCGCGCGTTCAAGACCGCGCAGGACGCGCTCGATTACGAGGCGCGGATCGACCGCGTGCTCGGCACGCTGGAGCAGTGCCGCGTGCCCGTGATCGCGGCGATCGCCGGCGCCTGCACCGGCGGCGGTGCGGGCATCGCGGCCTGCTGCGATATCCGGATCGGCACCGAGACGACGCGGATGGGCTTTCCGATCGCGCGCACGCTCGGCAACTGCCTGTCGATGTCGAACATCAGCCGCGTCGTCGCGCTGGTCGGTCCCGCCCGCACCAAGGATATGATCTTCAAGGCGCGTCTGGTCGAGGCGCCGGAAGCCCTCGCGCTCGGCCTGCTCAACGAGATCGTGCCCGACGTCGAGACGCTGCAGCGCCGCGCCGACGAGACCGCCAAGCTCGTCGCCAGCCACGCGCCGCTCACGCTGGAGGCCACCAAGGAGGCGGTGCGCCGCATCCGCCGCACGCTGTCGCGCGAGGAAGGCGAGGATCTGATCCTCAAGGCCTATATGAGCGAGGATTTCCGCGAGGGCATGGACGCCTTCCTCAACAAGCGCGCGCCTGTCTGGAAGGGCAAGTAGCGCGCGCTCTTGGCTTTTTGCGCCGGACACGCGGCGTGCCGAGCCAAAGCGCTTGCTGATTTCCATCGCCAGGCAACCGCATAAATCCAAATTGTTGTAGAAGTTACATGCGGTTCCGTCATTCGGAACCGCGATTGTGAGCGTGCGCGTCCACGCGTCTACGTTGACGGCGCGCTGAGGCCGGGCATAAGATCGCAGAGGTTGCATTCCACCGTCTCGTTTTCCGGGGCGATGGTCCAGCCGGTGGTTGAAGACCCGACGATTGAGCGACGTTATTTGTGTGAAGCGTTCCGGCAGACCGTGCTGCAACCGGACGTCATTGAACTGAAATCGAACTGTAGAAGTAGCGACCTAGTTTCCACGACGCGAGCAGCGCCAGAATTTCATTGCTGCTGACCATCCCGACGCCAGGCGCGACCTCGCGAACAAGCCAAAGCTCCTGAACCAACACCCTTAAGCCAAGGCCTTTGAGTCACAGCCGTTGAGTCTCGTCTGATTTCTCAGACCGAACAGTCACGTCGCCGCTTCCTCACGCGGCGGCACCTTCATGGCAACGCAGGCAGGGATTTTCCATGACCAACCACACGCCGGTTTTCACCTCGTCATCCGCGACGGGCAGCTTCACCGAATTCGCCAACCTCAATGATTCAACCGCGCTGCACACGCTGTCGGGAACGATGAGTTTCAAGGACAGTGACAAGACCGACACCCACACCACCACCGCGACGCTGCATTCGGCGGTGGTGTCGGGCGGAACGGTCATCCCTGCCGCCTCGCTTGCGCAATTCCAGACCGCGATGCAATCGCAGATCCTGAGCGATGCAAACGGTTCGGGCCAGCTCAAATGGACCTTCAGCGACGAGGACGAGGATTTCGACTTCCTCGCCAAGAACCAGACGCTGGTCCTGACCTACGACGTCAAGGTCGCCGACAATCACGGCGGCTTCGCGATCCAGACCGTCAAGATCACCATCACCGGAACCGACGACAAGCCCGTCATCAACATGACGACGGCGGCGACCGTCACCGAGCAGGCGAACCAGACGCTTTCGCTCACGCCGGACACGGTGCACGTCGCGCTCAACTTCAACGACGACGACCTCGCCAACACCGGGCACACCGCGACGGTTACAGGCGTGTCCGCCTCCGGCGCCACGGCCGGCCTGCTGCCGGGCCCGTTCGGCAACGCCGAGCTGATGTCGTTCTTCCAAGTCGACAATGTCATCAAGACGTCCGGCTCCTCGACCGGCACCATCAACACCACCTTCTCGGCGCCCGATCTCGCCTTCGACTATCTTTCGGCCGGCCAGCATCTCGACATCACCTATACCGTGCAGCTCGACGACCACGCCGGCGGGATATCGACCCAGACGGTCACGGTGACGGTGGTCGGCACCAACGACAAGCCGCTGTTCCTGTCGTGCCCGGAATCGGCCGCGCTCGTTGAAGACCAGAATGTCGATCCGAGCGGCAATCTCACCGCACATGACAGCCTGCTCTTCACCGACATCGATCTCGCCGACACGCACACGGTCTCGACCACGGTCACCGCGACGCGTTCCGGTGGCGGTTCGATACCCCTGACCAATGCCCAGCTGCTGGCCGCGTTCGGCACCTCGCTGCAGGATTCGACCGGTCATCTGTTCGGCGAGGTCGACTGGAATTTCGCGCTGGCCAATTCCTCGACCAATTTCCTGAACGGTGGCGAAACGCTCAAGCTCGTCTATCACGTCGCGGTGGACGACGGTCACGGCGGCTCCACCACCCAGGACGTCACCATCACGATCCTCGGTGTCAATCATCCCGTGGTCATCACCAGCGGTCCGGAATCCTCCACCGTCGTCGAGCAGGACGCCACCACCGGCTCGTCCGCGCCCGATACGACGCCGACAATTCCGGCGGGCACGCTGGCCTTCACCGACCAGGACACCAGCGACGCCCACACCGTGACGGTGACGCTGGATTCGACCTCCGGACCGACACCGCCGGCCGCGACGCAGGCCGATCTCGCCGCGGCGCTGACGACGGTGCTCAACGATTCCACGGGAACGGGCTCCGGAAGCATCGACTGGAATTTCGCGATTGCCGACAAGGATCTCGACTATCTCGCGGCCAACGAGACGCTGACGGTGAACTACAATATCAAGGTCGCCGACGGTTCGACCAGCTCCACGCAGACCGTTTCCGTCGTCATCACCGGCGCCAACGACGCCCCGGTGATCACGAGCGGACCGCAAGCCGCGTCGCTGGCGGAGCAGCCGGGCGTCACGGGATCGCAATCGCCCGACACCACGAGCCCGGTGCCGACGGGAACGCTGAGCTTCGACGACGTCGATCTGTCGGATACGCATTCGATCAGCGTGGTGCTGAATTCGGCGGTATGGTCGGCCAACACTTTTGCCGTACCAGGCCAGACGATCGTAGATCTCCAGTCGGCGCTCTCCACGGTGCTGCATGATTCCACGGGAACCGGCACCGGCAGCATCGACTGGACCTTCAGCATCACCGATGCCGATCTCGATTTCCTCAGTTTCGGCGAGACGCTGACGGTGCAGTATGACCTCAACGTCTGGGACGGTTTCACCAATTCGACGCAGACCGTGACAGTCACCATCGACGGTGCGGCCGATCCGCTGGTGCTGACACCGCTGACCATCGCGGCGTCTGACGCCGCGGGCCCGGATGCCGGCACGGCGATCGCAACCGGCGCCATTTTCGACGTGACCCAGCCGGTCGACCTGAGCACGCCGCGGACGATCATCGAGGTCAACGGCAGTGCTGCCAATGTCGGCAACTCCGTGGCTGGCACGTATGGAACGCTGGTGCTCAACGCGGACGGCTCCTACGGCTATGTCGCCAATGCGGCGGTCGACGCGCTGCTCGCCGGCGACAACGTCACCGACCAGTTCACCTTCACGGTCGACGACGGCCAGGGACATCAGGCCTCGACCAGGCTCACCTTCGACATCACCGGCGCCAACGACAATCCGTTGGTCACAGCCGCCAATGTCAGCGGATCGGTCACCGAGGACGCCGGCCCGGCGGTGATCCTCAACGGCGATTTCGAGACCGGCAATCTCGCGGGCTGGTCGGTCAGCGGCGGTGGCCACATTCACGTCGCGCAGCTCGAGCTCGGCGGCAGCTTCGGTCACTATTCGGTCGAGCTTCTGCCGACGAGCGGCAGCCCGGAAACGCTGTCGCAGAACGTCGCGACCGCGCCCGGCCAGCACTATTTCGTCAGCTTCGATCTCATCGGCGATCCCGAGGGCGTCAACACGCCGTTCTCCGTGTCATGGGATGGCGCAACGATCCTGTCGCTCGCCAATGCGCCGGCCGGCGTCAACCATTATTCCTTCGACCTGATCGGCGACCCCTCGCTCTCGTCGACGCTGCTGCAGTTCTCCTATGAGGACGATGCCACCGGCATGATCCTCGATTCCGTCAACGTCAGTCCGGCGACCGGTCCCGCCAGCGAATCCACCGCGGGCTCGCTGTCGTTCTCCGACGCCGAGACCGGAGATACGCACAGCGCGAGCTTCCTGGCGAATGGCAGCAATTATGTCGGCACCTTCACCCTCGATCCGGTCAGCGAGGCCGGCGGCACCGGATCCGTCGCCTGGCACTTCACGGTCGACAACGCCGACATCCAGTTCCTGGCGCAGGGGCAGACGCTGACCCAGGATTATCTGGTGACGATCGCCGACAACAATGGCGGCTCGACCACGCAGGACGTCACCGTCACTATCAACGGCACCAACGATGCACCGACTGCGGTGGGCGAGACCGTCATCACCGATGTCGGCGCGAGCGCAACGGTCCAGATTCCCGGCTGGGCGCTTGCCATGAACGACATCGACCCCGACACCATCGACCATCTTTCGCTCGGCATGATCACCACGAGCTCCGGCGGCAGTGCCGTCCAGTTCGGGGATGCCTTCTTCACCGACGACGCGACGCCCGGCGGCTCGTTCGGCTACACGACCTCCGACGGGACGACGACCTCGTCCAACACGGCAACGGCGACCATCATCAACAACGCAGCCGGCGCAACTGCGCTGGCCGGCACCGGCGGTGATGACATCCTGATCGCCACCAACGGGACCGAGACGATGAGCGGGGGGGCTGGCAACGACGTCCTGATCGCAACGGCCAGCGGCAACGCCATGAGCGGCGGCGCGGGCAACGACACCTTCGCCTTCCTCCAGCAGCCGTCGGCGCCGAGCACCATCGGCGATTTCAACAACACCACCGAGCACGACCGCATCGCTGTTTCCGCGAGCGGTTTCGGCGGCGGGTTGACGGCGGGCATGGACGTCACGTTCGAGACGTCCGGCGACGACGTGTTCTCGGGCTTCGCCCAATTTCATTTCGACACCGGCAACCAGACGCTCTACTACAGCGCCGACGGGACCCAGGGAGCGGCGGTCGCATTGGTCACCGTCCAGAACGGCGTGCTGCTCAGCCAGCACGACATACTGGTCGTGTAGGCCGCCGCTATCGAGCTTGACGCCTGAGGCGCGGGCCCCGAAAGGGGCCCGCGTTGTTCGTGGCGCGTCGATCTCATTCCAAAGTCATACGGGGGATGCCACGGGGTGGCTTGAACTCGGTCGGATTCACCAGCACAATGGTGCTGAATTCACCTCTGAATTTCCAATCCGAACAAGAACATAGGGAAGACGCACGTGGGACATGGAATGAAGGCGGCAATGGTGCTGGCGGCCGCGCTTTGCGGCACGCCTGCCTTTGCCGGCTGGGAGCCGACCAAACCCGTCGAGATTGTGGTAGCCGCCGGTGCGGGCGGTGCTTCCGATCAGATGGCCCGGATGATGCAGGCCGCGATCCAGAAGAACAATCTGATGAAGCAGCCCATGGTGGTCTCGCTCAAGGGCGGCGCGTCGGGTGCGGAAGCGCTGATGTACATGAAGTCCAGCGAGGGTGATCCGAACAAGGTGCTGATCGCCTATTCGCTGATCTACATGCTGCCGCTGTCGGCGAAGATTCCGTTCAACTGGCGCGAATTGACCCCGGTCTCGGTGATCGCGCTCGACCAGTTCGTGCTGTGGGACAACAGCGCCGGCCCCAAGACGGTGAAGGAATTCATCGACGCAGCGAAGGCGGCGAGTTCGCCGTTCAAGATGGGCGGCACCGGCTCCAAGCGCGAGGACCACGTGCTCACCGTGTTCCTGGAGCAGAAGACCGGCGCGAAATTCTCCTATCTGCCCTACAAGTCCGGCGGCGAGGCCGCGACCCAGCTCGTCGGCAACCACACCGAGGCCAACGTCAACAACCCCAGTGAAAATCTCGAGGTCTGGCGCGCCGGCCAGGTGCGTCCGCTCTGCGTGTTCGACAAGGAGCGCATCTCCTACACCAGCAAGGTGACGGACACCCAGTCCTGGGCCGACATCCCGACCTGCAAGGAGCAGGGTGTCGACGTGCAGTATCTGATGCTGCGCGCGATGTTCCTGCCCGGCAAGGTCACAGCTGAGCAGCAGGCGTTCTATGTCGATCTGTTCCACAAGGTGACGCAGACCGCCGAGTACAAGGACTACATGGAGAAGCAGGCGCTGAAGCCGATCTTCCTCACCGGCAAGGACATGGTGCAATTCCTCGAGGAGGACGATGCCGTCAACAAGGCGCTGATGACGGAAGCCGGATTCGTCGCGAAGTAGCCGTCTTCTTCACCTCGCCTCGCTTGCGGGGAGAGGTCGGATTGCATTGAAGATGCAATCCGGGTGAGGGGGACTCTTCGCGAGTCCAGCTTTCACCGTCCCTGCGGAGACTCCCCCTCACCCCAACCCTCTCCCCGCACGCGGGGAGAGGGGAATTGAACGCACTCCGTCCCTAACAGAGCATGTCCCAAACCGATCTTGAAATCGTCGTCGACGATCCGACCGCCCCCGAAGACGACTCGCCCTCCGTCGTCTCCTCCGGCACGATCGAGATCATCGTCTGTCTCCTTCTGCTCGCGCTCGCCGTCACGCTCGGCTATGACAATTGGCGCACCGGTGCGTCCTGGGATGCGACCGGGCCCGAGCCCGGCTATTTCCCGTTCTATCTCTCCATCATCCTCGGCGGCGGCAGCCTCTACGGCCTGATCGTGGCGCTGGTTGCCCACCGCAAGGCGGCAGAGACCTTCGTCACGCGTGCGCAGGCGCGCCGCGTGATGGCGGTGTTTGTGCCGACGCTGCTGTTCTGCCTGGTCACGCAGTTCCTCGGCCTCTATGTCGCGAGCTTCCTTTTGATCGCGGGCTTCATGCGCCTCGTCGGCAAGATCGCGCTGTGGAAGTCGCTGCTCACCGCTTTCGTGTTCACGGCGATCATGTTCGTCACCTTCGACGTCGCCTTCGACGTCATCATGCCGAAAGGGCCGCTTGAAGCGGCCCTCGGGCGCTAGGACGGATCGCGATGGAAGCTCTCGGTCTCCTGCTTCACGGCTTCGCCGTCCTGCTCACCTGGAAGACGCTCGTCCTGATGATGGTCGGGCTTGTGCTCGGCATCTTCGTCGGCGTGCTGCCGGGGCTCGGCGGGCCCAACGGCGTCGCCATCCTGCTGCCGCTCACCTTCACGATGGACCCGACCTCGGCGATCGTGATGCTGTCCTGCATCTATTGGGGCGCATTGTTCGGCGGTGCCATCACCTCGATCCTGTTCAACATCCCGGGCGAAGCCTGGTCGGTCGCAACCACCTTCGACGGCTATCCGATGGCCCAGCAGGGCAGGGCGGCGGAGGCGCTGACCGCGGCGTTCACGTCCTCCTTCGTCGGCTCGCTGGTCGCGGTGCTCCTGATCACCTTCCTCGCGCCGATGATCTCGTCCTTTGCGCTGAAATTCGGCCCGCCCGAGTTCTTCGCGGTCTATCTCTTGACCTTCTGCTCCTTTGTCGGCCTCGGTCGCGAAGCCAAGCACAAGACGGTCATCTCGATGTCGCTGGGGCTGCTGCTCGCCGGCGTCGGCATGGACACGGTGTCGGGCAATCTGCGCATGACCTTCGGCTCGGCCGACCTGCTTCGCGGCATCAACTTCCTGGTCGCCGTCATCGGCCTGTTCGGCATCAGCGAGATCCTGCTGACGATGGAGGAGCGCCTCGCGCTGCGCGGACATGCGGCGAGTATCTCGCTGCGCGTCGTGCTCGGGGTCTGGAAGGATCTGCCGAAATACTGGGTGACGCTGCTGCGCTCCTCCTTCATCGGCTGCTGGCTCGGCATCACCCCGGGCGGTGCGATCGCGGCCTCCTTCATGGGCTACAACCTGGCCAAGCGCTTCGCCAAGGATCCCGAGAGCTTCGGCAAGGGCCGCATCGAGGGTGTGTTCGCGCCTGAGACGGCGGCGCATGCCTCCGGCACCTCGGCGCTGCTGCCGATGCTGGCGCTCGGCATTCCCGGCTCGGGCACTGCCGCGATCCTGCTTGGCGGCCTCATGGTATGGGGGCTCAATCCGGGCCCGCTGCTGTTCGTCGAGCACAAGGACTTCGTCTGGGGGCTGATCGCCTCGATGTATCTCGGCAATGTGGTCGGCCTCGTGCTGGTGTTGACGACGGTGCCGGTCTTCGCCTCGATCCTGCGCGTGCCGTTCGCGGCGGTGGCGCCGATGATCGTGGTGTCCTGCGCGATCGGCGCCTATGCGATCCAGAACGCGATGTTCGACATCTGGCTGATGCTGGGCTTCGGAATCGTCGGTTACGTCTTCAAGAAGATCGGCATTCCGCTGGCGCCGTTCACGCTGGCCCTCGTGCTCGGCAACCGCGCCGAGGATGCCTTCCGCCTGTCGATGATCGGCTCCGGCGGAAACCTCAAGGTGTTCTGGTCGAACGGCCTGGTCGGCTCCATCACGACGCTGGCGATCGTGCTGCTGTTTTGGCCTGTCATCGACGGAGTGCTGAGCCGCGTCGGACTGACGCAGCGGACTAAAGCGACATCGCCGTAGCGCCGTAGACCAGCTTCTTTCCGGATCAATGGCTTAGATGAGGTGGTGGCGTCCATGTAGCGTTACCACCTCAGCTCGATTGTTTCCGGATGTTGCTGGTGCGGCACAGCCTCTGGGCAGGGGGAGGGGTATGTTCTGATCACAAAATTGTGCTGAGGGGGATTTCCATGAAGCGGATTGTGATTGGGGTGGCAGCGGCGATGTCGCTCTTCGCGACGGGCGCGCTGGCTGCTGATCTGGCGGCAAAGCCCTACGTCAAAGCACCGGTCATGGTCGAGCCGGTCTGGAGCTGGACCGGCTTCTACGTCGGCGTCAACGGCGGCTATAGCTGGGGCCGTTCGCGCACCGACGTCACCTACAACAACACTGCCACTGGTGCGGTGATCGCGCCTCCGGCCGGCTCTATCACCAGCGCTTCGTTCGACATGAACGGCGGCGTCGCCGGCGGTCAGGCCGGTTACAACTGGCAGAGCGCCAACTGGGTGTTCGGCGTTGAGGGTGACCTGCAGTGGTCTGGTGAAAAGGGCCGCGCCGCCTTCAACTGCGGCGGCGTCGCGCCTGCCGGTGGTGCCTGTCTTCCTGGGCTAACATTCCTTCCGCCTGGCGGTCTGGCCGGCACCACGCTGACGATCGACCAGAAGCTCGAGTGGTTCGGTACGGTCCGCGGCCGCGTCGGCATCCTGGCGACCCCGAAGGTGCTGTTCTACGGCACCGGCGGTCTGGCATTCGGCGAGATCAAGACCACGGGCACCATGACCGGCTTCACGCCCGCTGGTGTCGCTATCGCCTCGACCGGCTCGAGCTCAGATACGCGCCTCGGCTGGACCGTCGGCGCTGGTGTCGAAGGCAAGATCACCCAGAACTGGAGTGCGAAGCTCGAATATCTCTATATGGATCTCGGCCGTTTCTCCGCCGGTCCGTTCTCGCTCGCGCCGGCTTCTGCGATCGCGGCCAATACCTCGTCGCGCTTCACGGATCACATCCTGCGCGCCGGCATCAACTATCAGTTCGGCGGCCCGGTGGTTGCCAAGTATTGAGATCAACAAAGGCGTCACAAGAAGCAAAGCCCGGCCTTGTGCCGGGCTTTGTCGTTTTCGGCTTTAGCGGTACCTGAGCGGACTGACCGACCCACGATTTAAAAAGCCCGGCGTGAACGCCGGGCCTTTTAATTGGCAACTTCAAGCGAGGCTCTCACACCACCTTGGCGTCCCTGAGCTTGCTGATCTCGTCAGCACTGAGGCCGAATTCCTTCAGCACCTCGTCGGTCTGCTCGCCGAATTCCGGCGGTCGTGCCACCATCCTGCTCGGCGTGCGCGACAGCGTCACGGGCTGGCCGACCAGGCGGATATGGCGGCCCTCGTCGTTCGGCACATCCTGCGCGATGCCGAGATGCTTGACCTGCGCGTCCTCGAACATCTGGTCGATGGCGTAGATCGGCCCGCAGGGCACGCCGGCCTCGTTGAACTCGCGGACCCAGGTCTCGGTCGACTTCGTCACGGTGCGCTTCTCGATCTCGGCGTTGAGCGCGTCGCGATTCCTGGAGCGGGCGGGGGCCGTCGCATAGTCGGGATGGCTGTAAAGCTCCGGCGCGCCGATGGCCTGCGCACAGCGCTCCCAGATCCGTCCGCCGGTCGTGGCGATGTTGATGTAGCCGTCCGAGGTCTTGAACACGCCGGTCGGGATGCTGGTCGGGTGGTTGTTGCCCGCCTGCTTGGCGACCTCCTTCTCCATCAGCCAGCGCGCGGCCTGGAAGTCGAGCATGAAGATCTGGGCCTGCAGCAGCGAGGTTTGCACCCACTGACCCTTGCCCGAGACCTCGCGCTCGAGCAGCGCGGTGAGGATGCCCATGGCGCAGAACAAGCCCGCGGTGAGGTCGGCGACGGGAATGCCGACCCGCATCGGGCCTTCGCCCGGCGCGCCGGTGATCGACATCAGCCCGCCCATGCCTTGCGCGATCTGATCGAAGCCCGGCCGCTTGTGATAGGGGCCGTCCTGGCCGAAGCCGGAGATGCTGCCATAGACGATGCGCGGATTGATCGCGGCGAGGCTCTCATAATCGATGCCGAGCTTCTTCTTCACGTCGGGACGGAAATTCTCGACCACGACGTCGGCCTTGGCGGCGAGGCGCTTGAACACGGCGAGCCCGCGCTCGTCCTTCAGGTTCAGCGTCATCGCGCGCTTGTTGCGATGCAAATTCTGGAAGTCGGAACCCCGGCGCGGCCCGCCCGGCTGCTCGCCGCCGGCATCCTCGGTCAGTGCGTCAATCTTGATGACGTTGGCGCCCCAGTCTGCGAGCTGACGCACGCAGGTGGGCCCGGAGCGGACGCGTGTGAGATCGAGCACGGTGAAGCGCGACAGGGCTTCCGAGGCATGCGGAAAAGGCATCTTGAAAGGCTCCGGGACAGATTGCGGAGCCACCATAGTGCCGAAACATCGGGCGGCAAGTCTGCCGCGACGCGGATGCCGCCTGTCGAAATGCAGGCCTGATCGCGCTGCGCAAGGGATCAGCGCGACAGCCGCTTCAACTCGGTGCGCGCCTGCTCGGCCAGCGGGTCATCGCCATGGCGCGCGATGAAGAGCTCGAACGCCTCCCGCGTTCCCGCCCGACGGGCGGCTTCGAATTCTTCCGCCACCGCGGCGGAAGGATCGCGGGCCATTGGCATGGAGGGGGCGCGTCCCCCCTTGGTGTTCCCCTTGCTGCTTTCGTCCGCATTGGCTTTCGAGGCCATGACAGGCTGTTCTCCGATGGGCAGACGGTCCGGCCCGGCGAGCATAGCCAAGGCTCCGATCAGACCGACCGAAAGTGGGCTCAGTTTCATAGTTTCCTTTACGGAACACGCCAGGCGCGGTACTGAATGCGTCGCCGCTCCGTATCATTACGGGAGTTGATGGCTAACACGGCGTTACGGACCGACTGATGGCCCGACGCCAAAATTAAACCAAACGTATAACTCTCTAGCTAGAATCATGCCCCTGCGCAGCGAATCGCGCGATGCATTGCTTCGGAGAGTTCATTGGCTACCTCGGTTTCAGTCAGTGCCACCAACAACGCCGAGATCGACGGCCTGCTGTCGGGCTATAAATGGACCGGCACGATCAGCTACAGCTTTCCGGATTCGTCTAGCGACTACTCCAATCCTTACTACGGCGGCAGCAGCGAACCGACCTCGTCGGGTTTCGCCTCGGCGCCCTCTCAGATGCAGGCGGCGATCAACTACGCGATCGGACTGATCCTCGGCTACACCAACGCCACGATCCAGTATAACGGGACTGGAAGCGCCGACATCATGATCGCGCAGTCCCCGTCGGCCAATCCGACCTCCTACGCCTATTACCCCGGCAATTATTCAGCGGGGGGCGATATATGGTTCGGCAACCAGTACAACTACTCGCTGGCCAAGCTCGGCAACTACTATTTCACGACGGCGCTGCACGAGCTCGGCCACGCCCTCGGCCTGAAGCACAGCCAGGAGGCCGGTGGCCCCGCCAACGTCGCGGTGCCGAGCGCGCATGACGACAGCGAATACACCGTCATGAGCTATCGCAGCTATGTCGGTGCGTCGACGACCAGCGGCTACACCAATGAGTCGTATGGATATCCGCAGACCTACATGGCCAACGATATCCTCGCGCTGCAGACGATGTACGGCGCGAACTACACGACCCAGAGCGGCAGCACGGTCTACACCTGGAATCCGACGACGGGGCAGGAGTTCATCAACGGCGTCGGGCAGCTCGCGCCGGGCGGCGGCGCCGGCGGCTCGGCCAACCGCATCTATGAAACGGTCTGGGACGGCGGCGGCGTCGATACCTACGACCTGTCGAACTACACGACCAACCTGAGCATCAACCTCAATCCCGGCGCCTCGTCGCTGTTCTCTTCGACGCAGCTCGCCAATCTCGGCAACGGCCATTACGCCTCGGGCAACGTCTACAACGCCTACCTCTACAACAGCGACGCGCGCTCCTACATCGACAACGCCATCGGCGGGTCCGGCAACGACACCATCGTCGGCAACGTCATCGCCAACACGCTGAACGGCAGCTCCGGCAACGACACGATCACCGGCGGCGGCGGCAACGACACCATCGTCGGCGGAGCCGGCACGGACACGGCGGTGTATTCGGGCAATTACGCGAACTATACGGTCTCGTACAATTCGGCGACGCAGACCTTCACCATCACGGATCAGCGCACCAGTTCGCCCGACGGGACCGATACCGTCACGACCGTCGAGTATTTCCAGTTCGCCGATCAGACGGTCGCGAGCTCCACACTCACGGGTCCTCTCACCCTCGAATCGGTCGGCACGACAGCGCTCGTCCTCGACGCCCAAAACTACGAGCTGAATCCGACCGCGGGCGGTACCGGTCCCATCCTGAAGAATGGCGGAGCGGCGGTGATCGCGGGCCACTATGGCGCCTGGTCACCCGTAGCTGCCGAGCAGGTCTCGGGTGGCGGCTATGACGTCGCCTGGAAAAATGCTTCGACCGGCTATTTTTCGATCTGGAGCACCGACAGCAACGGTAACTTCCTGTCGACGCTGACGCCGGAAGTGCCGGGAACGGACTCTCGACTGATTTCGCTGGAGACGTCCTTCCATCAGGATCTCAACGGCGACGGCACCATCGGTGCTGCGGTCGTCACGATCGAAGCTCAGGGTACGACCAGCCTGGTCCTGGACGCAGGCAACTACTATCTCAACCCGACCGCAGGCGGTACCGGTCCCATCCTGAAGAATGGCGGAGCGCCCGTCGTGGCCGGCAACTACGGCGCCTGGTCGCCGGTGGCCGCCGAGCAGGTCTCCGGCGGCGGTTATGACGTCGCCTGGAAAAATGCCTCGACGGGCTATTTCTCGATCTGGAGCACCGACAGCAACGGCAACTTCGTGTCGACGCTGACGCCGGAGGTCACGGGCAGCAACCCCTCTCTGATATCGCTGGAGACGTCGTTCCATCAGGATCTCAACGGCGACGGCAGCATCGGTGCGTCGAACGGCCTGGCGAGCACCACGATCGAGAATGCGGGCACGACCAGCCTGATCCTGAGCGCCGGCAATTACTCTCTCAATCCAACCGCGGGCGGCACCGGCCCCGTCCTGAAGAATGGCGGGGCGGCAGTCATTGCCGGCAATTATGGTGCCTGGTCGCCTGTTGCCGCCGAGCAGGTCTCTGGCGGCGGCTATGACGTCGCATGGAAGAATGCCTCGACCGGCTATTTCTCGGTCTGGAGCACGGACAGCAACGGCAACTTCGTTTCAACGCTCACGCCTGAAGTACCTGGAACGGACTCCCGCCTGAAGGCGCTCGAGCCGGTATTCCACCAGGACCTCAATGGCGACGGTGCCGTGGGCGCCGCGCCGGTCGCGGTCTCCGTCGACAATTTTATCTTCAATCAGAGTGCGGGCGAAACGACACCGTCCGCCTCGTCCGAGCTGCCGGACTTCATGCCTGCGCCAGCGCAGACCGCATCAGAGCAGGGGACTGTCGCCGATGCGGCGGGGAGCCACGACACGGCTGCGATCAACGGTCTGATCGACCTTCTCCACCACCTTCACGATGCCGGTTTCATGCTCGGCTGACGGGCATGGTATCGTCGCGTCGAATCGACGCATATGGCGCGGTGATTTCCGTCACAGCTTGCGTGTAGCGTCACAATGGTAGGTTGTGTACGACATTCGTGCCATCGGCTGGTTCAGATCGTCATCGACGAGATTCCGGGGGCAAGATAAAAAAATCGGTCAAATTGAACCTTGCCTGATCCGGTGCGACCACTAGAAGGCCTGCGGCCCATCCCGCACCAGTTGCGTGATGTGAAGTTGATAAAGTCCTGAGTCTCGTATTTCCCAGTAGCGCTGCGTACCCAATAGATTTGAATGCGAAGGTCTTAGTGCGAGCCGAAGCGGCGGGGGGAAGTTCCAACAAACGTGGAGAGTGATGCCGTCGGCGGGCGCTACGCGCAGCCTGCGGCAGCAATGATTTGTGCATCTTAACGAGCTGAAATCTCAGCTCAATTTCGGGAGGACGAAATGCATCGAATTGCACTCTGGGCTCTGGTTGCAGGACTGTTCATACCATTGATTGCATCGCAACCAGCTTACGCCCAGGCGACAAGGACCTGGGTGTCCGGCGTCGGCGATGACGCCAACCCGTGCAGCCGTACCGCGCCGTGCAAGACCTTCCCCGGTGCGATTTCGAAGACGGCGGCGGGCGGCGAGATCAACTGTCTCGACTCGGGCGGATTCGGCACCGTGACCATCACCAAGGCGATCACCATCTATTGCGAAGGTGTCGTGGGCGGCATTCTGGCGTCCGGTGTCAACGGCGTCATCATCAACGCTGCGGCAACCGACCATGTCGTGCTGCGCGGCCTCGACATCGATGGTGCGGGGACCGGCCTCAAGGGCGTCACCATTCTCCAGGCGGCCTCGGTGGTGATCGAGCATTGCTTCATCCGGAATTTCAACTCCGCCGGCGGAATCGGCGTCTCCGCGGCCCCGACCAACTTCAACTCGATGATCATGATCCGCGACAGCGTGATCTCGCACAACGGCACCGCAGCCGACGGCGCCGGCGTTCAGATCACCACGAACGGCGGCAGCGCGAGGGCCACGATCAACAACACGGCGATCCACAAGAACTTCGTGGGCCTGAACGTGCTGGGAACGTCCAACGTTCAGGTCAACGACAGCAACATCTCGGAGAACGTGAGCACGGGATTCGCTCTGAGCGGCGCCGCCTCGGCGCGCATCGGCCGTTCGATGATCGTCAACAATCTGGGATCGGCGACCACCGGCAGCGTGCTGTCCTATTTGGACAACCAGATCAACGGCAACGCCCCCGACACGACCCCGGGCACCGCCGGCGGATATCACTAGGCACTGTGTTTCCAGAGAATCGTCTTGCATGACAAAAAACGTAAGTTTCTTGGTTCAATTTGGAGGTTGAAATGCGTCGCATTGCACTATGGACTCTCTTGATCGGATTGCTCTTACCGTTCGCCGCGTCGAAGCCGGCTCATGCCCAGGCGACCAGAACCTGGGTCTCCGGCGTCGGCGATGACGTCAATCCCTGCAGTCGTACCGCTCCGTGCAAGACTTTTGCCGGCGCGATTTCGAAGACGGCGGCTGGCGGCGAGATCAACTGCCTCGATTCTGCGGGCTACGGCACGGTGACCATCACCAAGGCCATCACGATCTATTGCGAGGGCGTTGTCGGCAGCATCCTGGCGACGGGCACCAACGGCGTGAACGTCAACGCCGCTGCGACCGATCACATCGTGCTGCGTGGCCTCGACATCGAGGGCGCGGGCACCGGGCTCAAGGGTGTCAACATCCTCCAGGCGGCCTCGGTGGTCATCGAGCACTGCTTCATCCGGGACTTCAACGGCGCGTCCGGAACCGGCATCTTCTCCAACCCATCGAACTTCAACTCGATGCTGCTGATCCGCGACAGCGTCATCTCGCACAATGGCGCCGCGGCCGCCGGGGCCGGGATCAGCATCAACACCAACGGCGGCAGCACCCGGGCCACGATCAACAGCACGGCCATCCACAACAACTTCGTCGGTCTGAGCGTGCAGGGTACGTCCAACGTCCAGGTCAACAACAGCAACATCTCGGAGAATCTGAGCACGGGCTTCGCCCTGAGCGGCGCCGCCTCGGCGCGTATCGGACGATCGATGATCGTCAACAATCTCGGAGCGGCGACGACCGGCAGCGTGCTGTCCTATCTGGACAACCAGATCAACGGCAACGCCCCCGACACGACGCCGGCCACCGCTGGCGGATACCACTAAACCTTCGTCCAATTGGTCAGCTCCGGGCGCAATGCGCCCGGAGCTTTTTTGTGCCCGGCACCCACTCTGGATTTCGGCATGGTCGCGGACTAGTGTGCCTGCATAGGCAGGGAGTGCGGGCGGGATGGAGACTCTCGACAACCAGGATCCGGTGTTTTTCCGCGAGGTGCCGCAGGCACGCTTGCGCGGTTTTTCGCGACGGACGGGATGGGGATGCGCCGCCATTGTCGTGCTGCTCGCGCTCGCCGCGCCGGCCCAGGCCCAGTCGCTTCGCCAGGGCGTCTCCGCGTTCCAGCGCCAGAACTATGCGGCGGCCTCCCGCATCTTCATTCCGCTGGCCGAGCGCGGCAACGCGGCGGCGCAGACCTATCTCGGCTTCCTGTTCGAGACCGGACGCGGCGTGCCGCAGAATTATACGGAAGCTGCGATGTGGTACCGCCGCGCGGCGGAGCAGGGCGACAGCCGTGCCCAATATTCGCTGGGCCTGCTCTACGACCGCGGCTTCGGCGTGCCGCAGGACATCGTCGAGGCGTCCAAATGGCTCAACCTGTCGACGGCCGCAGCGCCAGCGCCGGCGCGCGAGGCGCGGGCCCGGATCCGCGATGCCGTCACCACCAAGATGACGCGCGGCGAGATCGCCGAGGCCCGCCTGCGCGCGCTGGAATGGGCGCCGAGCCGCGAGCACTGACGGCCGTCCCGCGCCGGGCTCGCCCCGGCCGTCCGCCCCCGAAACGAAGTCCCCAGACAAAAAACTGCGAAAACAACCCCATGCACAGTAGACGGCGACCGCCGCTGCGGCGCCTCCCGCGTGCGCCGGAATGATGTTTCCTCCCGGGATTATCGTGCCTTAGCCGGGCCAGCCGCCAAGCCAGTTCGCGTACCAGGTCTCGCCCAGCCAACCGAGCCAGATCGCCGGCGCCAGGAACAATCCGAACGGCAGAAAGGCGGTCGCGCGCAGCGGCTTCCTTTGCAGCGCAGCATTGGCGGCATACGCGGCGATCGCGAACAGCGCCGCGAGCTCGATCACCGCGGCCACGGTTACAAGATCGAGCCAGGCGCCGCACACCGCGGCGAGCTTGACGTCGCCGAGCCCGAGCCCGTCACGGCCGCGCCAGCGCCGGTAGAGCGCCATCAGCAGCAGCAGCGGCAGCGCCACGGCTGCAGCGCGGGCGAGCGGCCAGAGCAGGGCCTCCAGGCCGAGATCGGGCACGAGTGCCCCGGCGCGGAGCAAGGCGAGGGCGAATGCTGCGCCCGTCAGCTCGTTTGGAATGAGGTAGTGGCGGGCATCGTACGCGGCGATCGCCAGCATCAGGGCTGCCAGGAAGGCGCCGTAGAGGCCTTCCGCCCCCGGCGCGGTGACGAGGCTCGCGAACATCCCCAGCAGCAGGGCAATGCCGAGCGCGAGCGGAGCGCCCGTGCCGTCATTCACAGCCCGGTCTGTCACGCCGTCAGCGCGCCGCCCTGGGCGGGCTCACGGTGACCACGGGATTGCTGGTCCCGACGATGCGGCCGTTCATCTTGCTGCGCATCTCCTCGGCGATGACGTGGGCATCGACGCCGTCCTTGATCACGGTCGGGCGGATGAACAGGATCAACTCGGTGCGGTTGCGCGCGGTGGTCTGATGCGAGAAGGCATCGCCCATGCCGGGAATGGAATCAAGGATCGGCAGGCCCTGGCGCTGCCTGTTCTCGGTCTCGCTGATCAGGCCGGCGAGCAGCACGGTCTGCCCGCTCGTCACCGCGATCGAGCTCTTGACCCGGCGCTGCGAGATCGTGGGCGTCAAGGAGTTGGCACTGCCGGCGGCCACGCTCGATATCTCCTGCTCGATGTCGAGCACGACGTTGCCGTTGGCGTTGGCGCGCGGCAGCACGCGCAGGATGATGCCGGTGTTCTTGTAGTCGATGGTGTTGACCACGGTGTTGTTGGCGGTCAGCACGGTCGCTGTGCCCGTCGAGAACGGCACCTGGTCGCCGACCTGCAAGGTCGCGGCCTGGTTGTCCAGCACCACCAGCGACGGGTTCGACAGCACCTTGACGTTGGTGATGCCGTGCAATGCGTCGAGCACGACGCGCGGCGAGTTCTCGGCGCCGATCAGGAAGTTGAAGCCCGGCAGCGCGCGGCCGAGCAGGGCGCCGGCGGCGGCATTGACCGGGTTGCTCGCCGGCTCGGTATTGCTGCCGATCGCGGCGCTGTTGCTGATGCCCGAAATGGTGTTGGAGATCGAGCCCTGCTTGCTGGCGAGGAAGAATTGCACGCCATAGTTCAGCTGGTCGTTGAGCGTCACCTCGGCGATCGTCGCCTCGATGGCGATCTGGCGCTGCGGCCGGTCGATTTGCCGGATGGTCTGCTCGACGATGCGCTGCGACTCCTGATTGGCGTAGACGAGCACGGCGTTGTTGGTGACGTCGGCGGTGATCCGCACGTTCTGGAGAATGCCGTTGAGGCCGGGCTTCGCCCCGCCGCCCGAGAGTCCGCCGAGACCATTGTCCTGCGCCGGCGTTGCGGCGGCGGCCGGAGCGGGACGGGCGCTGAGCGACGATCCCGGAGGCGTGGTGACCGGCGTTGCCGCACCCGCCGCAGCAGTCGGCAGTGCGCTCAGCGACGCCACGGGATTGCTGGAGGACGTCGTCGACATTCCGGCGCCGGGCGCAATCTGACTCGACGCGTTGTCGAGCGTCGAACTGCTCGCCGAGCCCTGGCTGAGCAGCATCTCGTTCAGCAGCGACACGATCAGCTTGGAATTGCCGTAGCGCAGCGGATAGGACTTCAGGTTCACCCCGTCGGTGTCGGAGCGATCGAGCCGTGCGATCCAGGTCTGGGCGCGCTTGAGATATTCCGGCTTCTGGCTCACCACGAGGATCGAGTTGAGCCGCGAGATCGGCTGGAACTTGATCACGTTCTGGCTCATGCCGCCTTCACCGGAATCCATGATCTTCTCGATCTCGGTGATGACAGGCTCCGGCGAGGAATTGCGCACCGGGAAGATGCCGACGGATTGTCCGCGCATCCAGTCGGCGTCGAAGGAGAGGATGGTGTCGACCGCGGTCGCACGGTCGGTGCCGCTGCCGCTGACGATCAGCGTGTTGCGGGCGTTGTCGGGACGCATGGTCGAGGCCTTCACGCCGAAGGCGTCGAGCAGCTTGAAGATGTTCTGCGCCGAGACATAGCGCAGCGGCACCACCGTGACGCCCTGGCCGGCCGCGGCATTCATCGAACGGTCAATGCCGCCGGGGCCGGCTTCCGGCGCCGGGAGCAGCCGATAGCCGGTGCGGTCACGGACCAGCGCGACACCGGACATGCGTAGCGCGTTCTCCAGCACGTAGAGCGCGTCTGCCTTGGGCACGGGGCGCACCGAGGCCAGCGTCACGGTCCCCTGCACGCGCGGGTCGATCGTGTAGCCGACGTTCAAAACGTCACCAAGAATGACCTTTGCCACGGTGGCGACCGGTGCATTCTCGAAATTGAGGTCGTAGCCGCTGCCGCCGCCATCGTCGCGCTCGGCCAGCGCGCCACCTTGCGGCGTCGCACCATCGCTGAGATAGATCGCGGGCTTGGACGATTTCGCCTGGGCATTGCCGCTCGCGCCCGCATCCGCAGGTTGCCGCGGCTGCAGGTCGAGCGAGCGGATCTTGTCGGCGATGTCCTGGGCGCGCGGATCCTTTGGATCGGCCTCGATCGACTGATCGGCGGTGACGATGCAGGCGCCAAGCAGGAAGGCCGACGATAACAGGACGAGCGTTCCAGGCAACGCTGAGCGAAGGCGCAAAAGCGGCTGGAGCACCCTAAACAAAATACGCCTGCCAACGCTAGGAGTGATTGGAAAATTGCATCCGATCCCCCGCGGTTCGGACGCGCAATTGTTTGCGCCACGATTATGTTTTTGCTAAGAAATAAGTCAAGGGCAAAGGGTCGTCCATAACCCGCCGAAGTTGTTGCATTCAGGTAACAAGGTCAACGCTGTGAATGCGATGCGCGACCGCTCCGCAGATAGCTTCCGGCAGCACCTCTTGGAAAAATATTCACTGCCGCAGCGGGCGCACGCCCATATCGACAAGTCAGCCAATCCCGCCCTGACGCGCCCCTTGCGCGAATTGTGGGAGGCCACCGATCTTTCCGCGGCCGAATTCGCAGATGAGGTCTCCGATTATTTTGCCCTGCCGCGGCTCAGCCTTCCGCAATTGCTCGCGGCCACGCCTCGACTCGACGGCTTTTCGCGCCGTTTCCTGCGTGAATCCACTATTTTCCCGTTCAGTTCGAGCAATGACGGATTTCGGCTGGCCGTCGCCGATCCTTCCGACACCGCTGCCATTCGCGCCGCCGAAATCGTGTTCGGGACACCGGTCGATGTCGTCGTAGCGTCATATGAGGACATTACGACGGTGCTCGATCAACGGGCCGAGGCCGACGACGCGAATGCCGATCGAAGCGGCAGGAGCGTCGCGCAGCAGTCCGACGATGACATCGAAAGCCTGCGCGATCTCGCCAGCGGTGCGCCGGTGGTGCGCGCGCTCAACGATCTCCTGGAGCGCGCGGTGGACTTGCGCGCGAGCGACATCCATGTCGAGCCGTTCCGCGCCGGACTTGCCGTGCGCATGCGCGTCGACGGCCTCTTGCGCGCACTGCCGTCGCCGCACGGCATCCCGCCGCAGGCGTTGATCTCGCGCATCAAGATTCTCGCCAGCCTCAACATCGCGGAGCGGCGGCTGCCGCAGGACGGCGCCGCGCGCGTGCGCGTCGGGCGCAGCGAGATCGACGTCCGCGTCGCCACCATGCCGACGCAGCACGGCGAGAGCGCCGTTATCCGCCTCTTGCCGCGCGACCGCGGCCTCCTGGAGATGAGCAAGCTTGGCCTCGCCGCACGCGACGAGAGCGTGATGACGCGCCTCCTGGCGATGCCGCACGGCATGATCGTCGTGACGGGCCCGACCGGCAGCGGCAAGACCACGACGCTCGCGACCATGCTGTCGATCCTGAACGAGCCGACGCGAAAGATCCTCACGATCGAGGATCCCGTCGAATACGAGATCCCCGGCATCAATCAGTCCCAGGTCAAGCCGTCGATCGGGCTGACCTTCGCCTCGGCCATGCGCGCTTTCGTGCGCCAGGATCCCGACGTGATCATGGTCGGCGAGGTCCGCGACGCCGAGACCGCCCATATCGCGATCCATGCCGCGCTGACCGGCCATCTCGTGCTGACGACGCTGCACACCGAGACGGCGGCGGCCGCCGTGCCGCGCCTGATCGATCTCGGCATCGAGGGCTTCCTGCTGAAGTCGACGCTGCGTGCGGTGGTGGCGCAGCGCCTGGTGCGCATGCTTTGCGACCGCTGCAAGGTGCCGCATGCATTGACCGAGGCCGATCTTGCCAAGGACCCGCGCCTTGCGGTGATCGGCTTCAAATGCGGCGAGGTCGTGCATGAGGCCGGCGGCTGCGAGCGCTGCGGCGGCACCGGCTATCGCGGCCGCAACGGCGTGTTCGAGATCCTCGAAATGTCCGACGAGGTGCGCGCGCTGGTCGGACCGCAGACCGACTCCCATTCGATCGATGCGGCCGCAATGCGGGGCGGCATGACCACGATGCTGGAGGACGCGGTGGCCAAATGCCGGACCGGGCTCACCACCGTGCCCGAGGTCTTCCGCGTCACGACGGTGCGCTGACGCCCATGCCGAACTATCGTTACCGCGCGCTCAACGCCAACGGCGAACTGGTCTCCGGCGCCATCGCCGCGCCGGCGGCGAGCGACGTCGCGCAGCGGATCGAGCGGCTCGGCCTCGTCCTGGTCGACAACGTGACGCCGGAGGAGGGCGGCGCGGCCGGCCGCGTGACCAGCCTCTTCAACCGGCCGAAGCCGGAAGACGTCACCATCTTCACCCGCGACCTCGCGCTGCTCCTGCGGGCCGGCGCCCGCATCAACGACGGATTGGAGCTGCTCGCGGCCGATCCCGATTTCGGCCGGCTGCGGCCGGTCGTTGCCGACATCCGCTCCCGCGTCGTCTCGGGCGAGAGCTTTGCCGAGGCGCTGGCACGGCATGAGGGGCTGTTTCCGCCGATGTACATCGCGCTGGTGCGGGTCGGTGAGGCCTCGGGGTCCCTCGATCAGGTCCTGGAGGTGCTGGCCGGTGAACGCGCGCGCAGCGAGGCCTTGAGGCGCCGGCTGTCGGATGCGATCCGCTATCCGTTGTTCGTGCTCGGCGCGGCCGGCTGCGTGCTGCTGTTCTTCCTCACCTTCGTGCTGCCGCAGTTCGCATCGGTGTTGCAGGATTTCGGTGCCAAGGTCGATCCGGTCGTCGGTGTCTTCCTCAACATCTCGACCTTCCTGCGCGGCAATTCCGACGTGATGCTGGCCGGCCTTGCGACCGTCATCGCCGCGACATGGCTTCTGCTGCGGCAGGAGCGTATCCGCCGCGGCATCACCAATGCGATCACGCGGCTGCCGGCGATCCGCAACATCATGAGCGCGTACCGCACGGCGCTGTTCTGCCGCAATCTCGGCCTGCTGCTCGGCAGCGGCGTCAATCTCACCACCACGCTGCGCATCCTCATCGACATGATGGCCACGACCGGCCCGTCCACGGTCTGGAGCGAGGCTGCCGATCGCGTCCGCCATGGCTCGAAGCTTTCCGATGCGCTGGCCGAGACCGCGGCGCTGCCGGCGATGGCGGTGCGCATGCTCCGGCTCGGCGACGAGACCGGGCAATTGCCGATGCTGTCCGGGCGGGTCGCCGAATTCTACGAGGCCAAGTTGCAGCGTACGCTGGACCGCGCCGTCGGCATTGCGGGACCGGCGGCCATCATCGCGATCTCGCTGGTCGTCGGCGGCCTGATCACCTCGGTGATGACGGCGCTGATGTCGGTGAGCCAGATTGTCGGATAGGCAGGGAACGGGAGAAGCTTGAAGTGACCAAACATCCAACAGCAAGCCGCGGTCGGCGGCGCGCACGCCGAGGGGAAGCAGGCTTCACTCTCGTCGAGATGCTGGTCGTCATCACCATCATCGGGATGATCATGGCGCTGGTCGGCCCGCGCGTGCTGAACTATCTCAGCGAATCCAAGGCGAAGGCGGCGAAGATCCAGATCGAGAGTTTTTCCAGCGCGCTCGATCTCTATTATCTCGATCTCGGCCGTTATCCGACATCCAATGAAGGCCTTGTGGCGCTGACCCGCAACAACAACCAGTCCGGCTGGAACGGGCCCTATTTGCGCGGCGGCGTGGTGCCGAGCGATCCCTGGGGCCACATCTACGTCTATCGTTCGCCGGGCGCGAGCGCACCCTACGAGATCATTTCGCTCGGATCGGACGGCCAGGAAGGCGGCAGTGGAACGGCAGCCGACATTGTCAGCGGCGCGCGCTGAGGACATCCGCGATGCGCGCGGCTTCGCGCTGATCGAGATCCTGTGCGTGCTCGCGATCATCGGCCTGCTCGCGGCGATCATCCTGCCGGCTATACCGCGCTCGACGACCCGGGCGAGGCTGGAAAGCTACGCGGTCGAGACCGCGGCGCTGCTGAAGGCCGACCGCAGCGCGGCGCTGCGCCGGCAGGTCAGGGTGGCGACGCAGGTGGATGCGGAGGCGCGCGCGATCCGTTCCGGCGTCACCGGGCGGACCATTCGCCTGCCGGGCGACGTGGTCATGCAGGCGATGCTGGCCTCGCGCTGTGCCGATCGCGCAGCGGGGCGGTCGATCGACTTCTTTCCGTCGGGCATGTCGTGCGGTGGAACGATCGCGCTGGCGCGGCCCGGCATGGGCTATGAGGTGCGCGTCAACTGGCTGACCGGAGGCGTCGAGATTGTCCCGCAGAAGCTGCTCTGACGCCGCCGGCTTCACGCTGATCGAGGCGCTGGTCGCGCTCGCGATCATCGCCGTCGTGCTCGGGACGATCGGCTCGGTCATCGCCACGACGACGAAGGCCACGCGTGCGATCGACCAGCGTCTCGTGCTCGCTGGCACGGCCGAGACCCTGCTTGCGAATCTGTCGGCGCGGTCCTTGCTGAAACCGGGGCGGCAGAGTGGCGAACTCGCCGGCAGCCGCTGGCGCGTCGACGTCACACCGATGAGCGTGACGGGTGGCAATCCCGAGACCGATCGCTTCGTGCCGTTGGCCGTCAATCTGCGCCTGCAGCGCGCCGACGGCGCTGCGATCCAGGTCACGACGGTGAAGCTGGTGCCGAGGGCTTCGCAGTGAAGGGCTTTTCCATGAAAGGCTCTGTTGAAGGCTTGGCCATGAAGCGCCTGCGCCGCGCACTCGCGGACGAGGCGGGTTTCACCCTGCTCGAAGTGTTGCTCGCGACGCTGCTGATGACCGTCATCCTGGCGGCACTCGCGACGGTGACGGCGCAATGGCTGCCGAACTGGAACCGCGGCATCGCCCGCGTGCAGCGGGCCGAGCGTCTCGCGACCGGGCTCGACCGCATCATCGCCGACCTGTCGGTCGCCGAGCAGATGACGGTCAACGGCGATGCCAAGGCGCCGCTGTTCGAGGGCGCCGAATTGTCGGTGACGTTCCTGCGCACCGCGCTCGGCCCGAGCGCGCGTCCCGGGCTCGAATTCATCCGCTTGATCGAGAAGGCCGACGCGCAGGGGCTCGCGCTGGTGCGCGAGCGCGCGCCGTTCCAACCGATGCCGACGGACGGACAGATTCGCTTCGTCGATCAGGTCGTGCTGATCCGGGCGCCGTTCCGCGTCAGCTTCGCCTATGCCGGGCAGGACGGTCAGTGGCAGCCGACCTGGCGCGGCCAACCGCAACTGCCGGCCCGCATCCGCATCACCGTGCGTGACGGCGCCAGTGGGCAGGTGCTGGCGGTGTCGGGCGCGGTGGTCCCGCACATCACGGCACCGGCCGAATGCGCGCGAGCCAAGAATCCGGTGACATGCGTCGCGGCGGGCGGCCGGCCGCAACAGCCGACGAAAGAGGAGCAGCAGCTGTGAGCGGCGCGAGGCCCGACCACGCGAGGCCTGGTGATGGCCGCGGCTTCATCGTCGTCGCGGTGCTCTGGATGCTGGCGGCGCTGGCCGCGCTGGCGCTGATCTATCTGACCTATGTCACAAACACCGCGGTCACGGTCGCCGTCAACGCCGACCGGCTGCAGGCCGACGCGCTGGTGAACGCCGGACTCGAGCTCGCCGCCTACCGGTTGACGGCGCAGAACGAAGCGGCGCG
This sequence comes from Bradyrhizobium liaoningense, assembly GCF_018130825.1. Classification (GTDB taxonomy): domain Bacteria; phylum Pseudomonadota; class Alphaproteobacteria; order Rhizobiales; family Xanthobacteraceae; genus Bradyrhizobium; species Bradyrhizobium liaoningense_B. Next base: position 163,599 of record NZ_JAFCJS010000005.1, read on the forward strand.
TCCGACCAGCGGCACCTTCAATGCCCGCGTCGGGGCCGGCCGGGTGAGCGTGACGTTCCGCGCGGAGGCTGCGCGCGTCGACCTCAACATGGCGCCGAAGCCGATGCTCGCCGGCCTGATGATGGCGGTCGGCGTCTCCGCGAGTGATGCGCTCGTCTATGCCGACCGGATCCTGGCCTGGCGTTCGTCGACGGAGGCCGGACAGGACAATCCGGAGGATTCCTATTATCGCACGCTCGGCGCATCGTACTTGCCGCGTCACGCGCCGTTTCCGCACAGCGACGAGCTCTGGCTCGTGCGCGGCATTCCGTCCGCCGTGGTGGAGCGCGTGATGCCGTTCGTCACCGTGTTCAGCAACATGCGCACCGTGAACGTGCTCGATGCCGCACCGCAGGTGGTGGCGGCGCTGCCCGGCATGACGCCGGAGACGCTGCAGCAGGTGCTGCGCGACCGCGCCGATCCCAAGGTCGACCCGCGCTCCCTGGTCGGCCTCGCCGGCAGCGCCAATGCGACGATCGAGGGCTCGAAGGCCTACCGGATGACGGTCGCCGTCGAGGCCCCGTCGCATCGCCGCAGCTCGGCCGAGGTCGTCATCCTGCTTCTCGAAAGCGGCGATGAGCCCTATCGTGTATTGTCGTGGCACAACGCCTTCGACGGCTCTGCCGGAAAGCCTCTGTGAGATGAGTTCGCTCAATTCCCTTCGCGGCATTCTCGATGCCTGGACCGGCACCGTGGCCGGCACGATCGTGGCCACCATGGAGCGGGTGGTGGCGCCGCGCGTGGTGCGGCTGGTCGAGACCGGGACCGGCGCCTTCGCGCTGGAGGTCCTGAAGTCGGAAAACGCGCCCAAGGAGATCACCTTCGAGGACGGCAAGTTCGTGGGCGCCAATCTCGCCCAGATCGTCCGCGGCAGCCGCATCGAGATCGTGCTGCAGCCGACGCGCTTCCTGTTTCGCCCGCTGGAGCTGCCGGCCCGCGCGGCCGATTTCCTCGACGGCATCGTGCGGGCCCAGATCGACCGGCTGACGCCGTGGAGCGCCACCGAGGCGGTGTTCGGGTGCAGCCCGCCGGTAGCGCATGGCAGCGAGAGTATCACCACCGAGATCGCCGCGGCGCCGCGCCGGCTGGCGATGGGCTATGTCGAGGCGCTGTCGGGCTTCCACCCCTCGGCGATCGCGATCGTGACGGAGGCCGCCGAGGGCCCGCGCATCAAGGTGTTCGAGCAGAAATCGCGCGGCGCCGTCGACCCGGTGCGGCTGAGCCGCACGCTGCAAGCCGTTCTGGCGCTTGCTGCGGTCGCTGCGGTGACCGGCTCGGTCGCAGCCGGCTATCTGGCCGACAGCCTCAGCACGCAGCAGAGCGAGCTCGATCGGCAGATCACCCAGCGCCGCGCCGCGCTGCGCGGCAGTGACGGCGGCGAGCGCTCGCCGCTCGCGCTGCTCGAGCGGCGCAAATACGAGACACCGGCGAGCGTGATCGTGCTGGAGTCGCTGAGCCGGCTGCTGCCCGATCACACCTATGTCACCGAGCTGCATGTTGCCGGCAACAAGATCCAGATCGGCGGCATCACCCGCGATGCGCCCTCGCTGATCCCGCTGATCGAGCAGTCCCAGCATTTCACCCGCGCGACCTTCTACGCCCCGACGACGCGCAGCCCCTCCGAACCCGGCGAGCGCTTCCACATCGAGGCGCAGATCGAACCGAGGAACGTGCCATGAGCAGTGGCAAGAACAGTGTCATGGGCAGCAAGGTTGCGAGCGGAAACGCCGTGGCGCGGGCGCTGACCGGCTCGCCGCTGATTGCGGTCTCGCTGTACATCGCCATCGCCGGCGGGCTGTTGCTGATGGCCGGCCTCTCGATCGCCGACGTCATCTCTCACCGTCAGGCGCTGGCAGAGAGCTCCGACCTGCTCGATCAGCTGCGCGGCCGCAAGAGCGGCGCGAAGAACGCAGCGACATCGCCGGCCGAGCATCCCGGCACGCCGTTCCTGGAAGGGCCGACCGTGACGGTCGCGGGCGCCAATCTGTTGCAGCGGGTTGCAGCCGCCGTCGGCAATGTCGGCGGCTCGGTGCAGTCTTCGCAGGTGGACGTATCAGGTGCGCAAACCAAGGACGGCTTCGTCGGCCTCGTCGTGAGCTGCGAGCTGGAGCAGCCCGCGCTGCAGAAGCTGCTCTACGATCTCGAGGCCGGCATGCCGTTCCTGTTCGTCGACCAGCTCGACGTCCAGGTGCCGCAGACCACCGCGCTCGGCGATGCGCCCACCGGCCGCGTCAGGGTGATTTTGGGTGTGTCCGGCCAGTGGCAGGCCGGGAAGTAGGAAGGCGTGGTCAAGTCACCTTCTGTTGATCATCGATGGGCTCGGCTACCAATTTGACGCCGAGCGAGTTCATCACCTTGCGGACGGTCTCAAATTCGGGTTTTGCGGTCTCTTTGAATGTCTTGTAGAGACTCTCACGAGAGAGGCCGGTCGCTTTCGAGATGTCACCCATTCCCTTCGCGCGAGCGGCGGTGTCGAGCGCGTTACAGATATAAGCGTGGTCATTTGTCTCGAAGGCTTCAGTGAGATAAGCGGCGATCGCCGTCGGTGTCTTCAGATAGTCCGCTGCATCAAACTTAGTTACTCTTACCTTCGCGCTCTGCTTAGAGCTGGCTTGCGATCGCTTTGGCATGTCTGATGTCCCGGTCCTGGGTCGACTTGTCTCCGCCGCAAAGGATCAACACGATCCTGTTGCCGACTTGCTTGTAATACACGCGGTAACCCGGCCCATAATCGACGCGCAGTTCACTGACTCCCGCGCCCACGGCCTTCACGTCGCCTGCATTGCCCATGGCGAGCCGCTCAATGCGAGAAGCGATCTTCGCGACCGCTCGCTGGTCTCTGAGCGCAGCCAGCCATTGATCGAATTCGTCAGTCTTCTGAACCTCAAACATAAGTATCCTATAGGATACAGTCAAGGGCGCGTGGGAGAATTTGTTTCGTCGGGAAGAAAGATGTGTCAGCTCACCAGCTGTACTTGAACACGCCCTTGCCGGAATAGCTGGTGACGTTGCCGGAGAATTCGCCGTCGAAGGTGCCGGCTATCGAGAAGCCGCTCAGCCATTTCATCTCGGCGCTGGCGCTGACGAGCGCGGAATCGGCATCGACCCTGGCGCCGTTCACGACGAAGCTGGTGCCCGGCAGGGTCTGGAACAAGGCTGTGACGGCGCGGCTCGGATTGTAGTCGTGCGCCCAGGCGGCGCGGCCGCGCAAGGTCAGCACGCCGTTCTGCATGGCGTAGGACTTGTCGGTGCGCAGGCCGAGCTCGGAGCGGGTGTCGGTGAGGGATTGCGCGGCGTAGTTCAGCGCGAACAGGCCGCCGCCATTGAGGCTCGTTTCGGAATAGTTCGGCAGGTTGAAATTCGTCACCTGCGCCGCCGCATAGGGCGTGATGCCGATCATCGGCGTCGCGAAGCGGTAGCCGCCCTCGAAACGGGCCGAGAAGCTGTCGGCCTTGTAGCGGGCCTGGAGCTGGTCGGCGCCGGCGAGCGCCACGGTGCGGTTGGTGGTGACGTCGTGCCAGCCATAGGCGAGGGCGGCCGAGATATAGGCCGGTCCGAAATTGTGCCGGCCATAGACGCCTGCCTGGAACAGGTCGGACGAGCCCGAGCCCATCGCATTCGCAACCGAGTAGTTCAACCCGCCGCCGCCGAGCGCGAAGCCGACGAGGGTGTCGAGCGAAATCCTGTAATCGGCGCCGGCCGCGCCGCCCCAGACCCGTGCGGTCAGGTCCTGCGAGCCGACCGCGGCGTTGCCGCCGACCTCGGCCGAGCCGCCATAGCCCGCCGCCCAGACGCTCCAGCGGCTGCTGGGCTGCGAGGAGAGCAGCGGCGCCTTGGTCGCCATTGCATAGGCTTCGCGCTCGCGCGCGTTGGCCGGACGCATCCTGGCGTAGGCGGTGGCGTCGTCGCTGTCGGCGAATTGGGCGACGCTGCCCGCCTTGGCGAAGCCGCCGGAGCGGCCGATGACAGTGGGGTCGAGCATCAGGTTCATGAACTGGCCGTCGGCATTGATCGCGGCCTGCAGGATGCCGGTGCCGAGCTCGCCCGAGGCGGTGGTCAGCCCCGCCGGTCCCAGCGCGGCGAAGGCGGCGGGAATGCCCCCGGTCGTGTTGAAGAAATTGGTCAGCGTGTTCGCGACGCTCTGCTGGTTGGCGTTGAGGCCGCCGCTAGGTGCGAAGTTGACGTTGACGTTGAGGTACACGTTGTTGATGTCGTAGCTCAGCGTCGTGTTGAGCGTCGGCATGTTAGAGAGGACGGTCGGATTGAAGCTGGTACCGCCGAGGCTGCCGGCCGCAGTCAGGATCGTGTACTGCTTCTTGACCGTGCCCGAGGTGAAGTTCGCGCGCACCGTCGCGCCGCCGAGGTCGGTCGCGCCCGTGACCTGGGTGAGGCTGGCGCTGGTGGAGGAGACCTGCACCAGATAGGTCGAGGCGGCGGTGAAGATCAGGCTGCCGGTCACCGTCAGCGGGCCGTACGGGTTCGCCGCGCTGCCCGGCGCCAGCGTGCCGCCGCTGACCTGGACGCCGGCGACCGTGCCGCTGCCGGCGAGCGTGCCGCCGGCATTGACGGTGATCGGGCTGTTCAGGATCGAGCCGTCGACCACCAGCGTGCCGCCATTCACCGTGGTGGCGCCGGTATAGGTGTTGGCGCCGGACAGCGTCTGCGTGCCGCCGGCGATGATCAGGCCGCCGCCGAAGCCGGCATCGTCGATGACGCCGGAGAAGGTTCCGCTGGCGTTGGTGATGGTCAGCGTGTTGAAGCCGAGATTGACGGTGCCCGAGCCTGACAGCGACTTGATCGAGGTGCCGCCGTTGAGCAGGCCCGAGATGTCGAAGGCGCCGTTGGCAATGACGCTGCTGGAGGTCGCAATGCTGCCATTGAGGCCGCCGAAATCGATGAGATCGAGCTCGCCGCCGGCCACGATGGTCGTGGTGCCGGTATAGGTGCTGGTACCGAACAGCTGCTGCGTCGCGCCGCTTGCGATCACGAGGTTGCCGCCGGTGCCGCCGCCGATGCCGCCGTCCTGGATCACGCCGCCATAGAAGCTGCCGTTCGTGATCGTCAGCGTCTTCGATCCCAGCGAGACGAAGCCGGCGGTGCTGGCGGAGAGAAGGCCGCCGACCGAAGCCCCTGAATTGGTCTGGGAAATATCGAGCGTGGCGCCGGCGCCGGCGAGGGCGACATAGAGCGAGCTTGCGATCGAGCCGGCGCCCTTCAACGCGAGCGTCGCGCCCCCGTCGATCTGGGTGACGTTGCTGTAGGTGTTCACGCCCGAGAGCGTCTGAGTGCCGCTGCCGACTTCAAATCCGCCAGTGCCCTGGATGACGCCCGCGAATTCGGTCGAGCCGTTGCTGATGAACAGCCCGTGGGCGCCCATGTTGACGACGCCGCTCGAACTGCCGGCGAGCGTCGTGATGGCGATGATCGGGAACGAGGCCGCAGAGATGTCGAATGTCCCATTCACCGTCACGACACTGGAACTCGCGATGCTGCCGGCGCCGGATAATGCCAGCGTTCCGGCCGAGATCGTCGTCGCACCGGTGTAGGTGTTGACGTTGGTCAGGGTCAGCGTGCCGGTGCCGACCTTGGTTAGGCCGCCGCCGGCGCCGGAGATCACGCCGTCGACCTGGGTCGAGGTGTTGAGGCTGCCGGTGGTGAGCGTGTTGGCGCCGAGCACGTAATTGCCCGCGCCTTCGATCGAGCCGCTGGTCATCCCGCCGCTGGTGAGACCGGAAATGTCGACGGTGCCGCCGCCATTGGTGATGAAGCGCGCGCTGCCGCCGGTCGCCGCGCCCGAGAAGTTCGTCATCGCGCCGTTGTTGGTGGTGATAGTGGCGCTGCCGGCGGAGGCGGAGCCGTCGAAATTCACCGTTCCGTCGTTGGTGATGGACGAGGTGGCGGCGGTGGTGGCGTTGTGAAAGTTCAGCATGGCCGATGCGGCATTGCTGATGGTGGCGCTGCCGGCCGAGGCGCTGGTGAAGAAATCGATCTGGCCGCTGTTGGTGATCTGGGCGCTGCCGGCGGTGCTGGAATCCTCGAAGGTGAGGAAGCTGCCGTTGACGATGCTGGCCGTTCCCGCCGTGCTGTTCTGGAGGAACGAGACAGTGCCGCCGGAACTGTTCGTGATGGTCACCGCACCAGTGCCACCGCTCGCGGTGCTGCTGCCCTGGAACACCATATTGATGCCGCCGGACGCGGACACGAAGTTCTGCGTGTTGCCCGAATTGTTGATCATGCCGGTGCCGTTGACGATGAACGCGTCGCCGATCGTGACCGTGTAGGCCTGCGCGGTGTTCGTGAACAGCACCGTGTCGATGACCACGACGCCGTTGAAATTGTCGACGTTCGCGCTGCCGGTGTTGGTGAAGGTCGCGGTTCCGTCCGGCACGCTCGGGTTGGATGACCAGTTGGTCGGGTCGGTCCAGTCGGTGCTGCCGCCGGTCCAGGTGCCGTCGACGGCGTGGGCGGCGACGACGCCGAGCGCGGTCGTGGCGAGCAGGGTCGCCAGCGCGTGGCGGGTGATGGACCCCAGCCGGTATCCGATCCTCTCGGGCGCCATTTTCGGTCCGGCCATTGGTGCTCTCAAATCAGAAAACAATATTCGCAATGGTGCAACTTTTGCGTGCAACGAGACTCTATGGTGCGCCATGATCTCATGGCGTCACGGTGGCTCGCAATGAACGGAGGTCCAATTGCGCGGGGTTTCAGGCCGTTCCGGGTGCAATTTCCGCAATCGTGGCTGTTGGGCAACATTTTCACGCGTCGCAATATCTGCCAGGCGAGACGCGGCCTTTCCGACGGAATTGAGCCGATGCGAGGCGGGTTGATGGGCGCGCTTATCGGGCCTAGTTTGCTCCGGAAGGCCTGTCCGCACGCCGGCATGGCCTTGTGGCAAGGAACCTTGCAGGGAAATTCGATGTCCGCCTGGCTTCGAGCGATGGGAGTGGCTGCGCTGTGGACGGTGCTGGGCGGTGCCGCGACGCCGACGGCGACTTGGGCCGCCACCTCCTCGCGCATCGACATCTTGCCCGACGATGCCGCGGGCAGTCCTGCCGAGAGCGTCGATGTCGGCGCGGTGAGGCCGATTGCGCGGCCCGCGCAGCCTGTCAGCAAACCGGTCCCCCGCGGCAATCCGCTATGGTCGGTGCCGCTCTCGGCGCTGACGGCAACCGAGGAGCGCCCGATCTTCTCGGCCTCGCGCCGGCCGCCGCCACGCGCGGTCGCGGGGGCTCCGGTCGAAGAGGTGCAGGCAGCCCCGCCGCCCAAGGCGGTCGAGGCGCCGCCGCCGCTGCTGCTGGTGGGAGCCGTGGTGGGCGAGGGCGACGCCATCGCTATCCTGGTCAACCGCCTCGACCAGAAGGTTGTGCGCCTGCGGCAGGGCGAATCGCTCGGCGGCTGGTCGCTGACGGAGGTGCAGCCGCGCGAGGTGACGTTCAAGCAGGGTGATCGCAGCGAGGTCCTGGCGCTCCAGCGCCCGGCGGATCCGGCGGGCGCCCCCGCGGCTCCCCCGGCGGATGCCGGCGGGAGGCCAACGATGCCCGGGACGAACGATCCGTCGTTTGCGCCCTTCGTGCCGCGTTCGACGCCGAAGAACGGCGAGTCGGATGGGCTCTGAGCGCATAAACCGGCGTTGGGGAAGCTCACGTCCGTGACGCGGTCCGGCAGCTTGCCGTGCCCGAATGGCCCGGCACCGGCGGCCCGTTGTTGCCTCCGCAGGCTATCGACAATCCGCGCACTGACTGCTAGCCCGAATTCGCGCTGCTTGGGGGAACCCTGATTGACGAGGTGGCAAAGGCTTGGTGAGGGTACGGCCGGGTGGCTGGCATGACTTTGAGAAAAAGACCGCCCGATCTGCTGGGAAACTCTGCGTGGAATGCGATGGCTTTCCTGGTGGCCGTGGTGCTGAACCTGGCCATCCTGCCTTTCGTGATCGTTCACCTCGGCCTCGCTGCGTTCGGCGTGGCGGGTCTCGTCACCGCCTGCATCGCGCCGGCGCTGGTGTTCAGCAACGCGCTGGGCCTTTCGACGGCGCGCGAGCTTGCGCAGCGACTGGAACCATCCGATCGGGAAGATGCGCGGCGCCTGTTCGCGACCTCGGTGATGCTCGCGATCGGCGCGGGCGGCCCGATCAGCCTCTTCTTTCTGGTTGCCGGAGCTCCGCTTGCGCGTCTCGGATTTCATCTGGCCGGTCCGGCCGCCGCCGACCTCGGATGGGCCTTCGCACTGGCCGGCATTGGCTGGCTGTGCCAGTGCGTGTCGGCGGTCTTCGTCGCCCTGTTCACCGCGCGTCAGGACTATCGCCGGATTGCCCTGGTCGGCATTGCCGGCACAGTGGTCTCGACTTTCTCGATGCTCTTGCTGATCCCCGTTTCGCCATACGCGTCGACGTTTCTTGGTTGCCAGGCGCTGGGACTTGCGACCGGTCTGCTGACGGCCGTGGCCTGGTCGCGCGGTGCAATCGGCCAATGGCTGGCACCGCCGGCATTGCATCGCGATGCCTTCGCGAGGCTCGCCCGGTTCGGCATCTGGCAGGTGGCCGCACAGGGCGGCGCGCTGCTTGCGGCGCAGGCCGACCGGTATCTGCTTGGCGCGCTGCTGCAACCACAATTCGTCGGTTTCTATGGCGTGGCGCAGCGCCTCCAGGAGGCGACCTATATCGGCATCCTCAAGGTCGGTGAGATCCTGTTTCCGTTCTTCAGCACGCTGCAAAAGGAGAGCGAGGATCGCAAGGTCGATCTGCTGTTCCGATCGTCGTGGATATTGAATGTCCTTGCCGCAAGTGCCCTGGGCGCATTGATCCCCGTGGCCGGTCCGCTGCTGCATGTCTGGACCGGTGCCGAGGTCGCGGCCGAGTCCGCGCGGGTGCTCGTCGTCCTGTCGATTGCCGGCATCCTGGGATCGAGCGCGAATGTGTTCGGCTTTTATCTGCTGGCGCAGGGGCGCTCGCGCTACAACGCGCTCATCGCGTTGATCACGGGTATCGTCACTCTCGGCACCAGTGCGATCGTATTGCCAGGCTTCGGATGGCAGGCCGCTGGCTGGAGCTCCTGCGCCGGCATGATCGCACAGATGGCGACCATCGTCGTGCTGTTGCGCCGTAGTTTTGACCTGTCCGGCATTTGGCCGCGCGTCATCCATTGCGTGCTGATGCCGCTCGGCATCGGGATCGCAACGGCGCTGGCGCTGCGCACCGGCCTCGACCGCGCACCGTTCCATCTTGCGCCGTCCTGGTGGTCGGTGGGCGTCGTCGCGTCGGTGACGGCTGCGATCATCTTTGTCGTCGAAGTTGCGGCGTCGCAGCTGGGACCGTATCGAAGGGCCTGCTTGCAGGACTTGCGCGCCATTCTCAGCCGCTTCGTGCCCCTGAAGGCCATCTAGGACATGTGCGGAATCGCTGGAATCGTCAATTTGCGCGGCAATGCGGTCGAGCCGGCCGACATCACGCGACTGACCAGCCTGATCGCGCATCGTGGTCCGTTTGGCGAAGGAACGTGGTTCAGCGCGGACCGGACGCTCGCATTCGGCCATCGTCGCCTTGCGATCATCGATCCCGGCGAGGGCGGCTATCAGCCGATGCTGTCCGCGGACGGCCGTCACGTCATTGTCTTCAACGGCGAGATCTACAATTTCCTCGAGCTGCGCCGCGAGCTTGAGGCGCGGGGCGCGGTGTTCCGCAGCCAATCCGATACCGAAGTGATCCTCGCCGCCTGGGAGGCCTGGCGGGAAGACATGCTGCCGCGCTTCAACGGCATGTGGGCCCTGGCGATCTTCGATACGGCTACGAGCGAATTGTTCCTCGCGCGCGATCGCTTCGGCATCAAGCCGCTGCTCTATGCCATGTCGCCGGAGCGATTTGTCTTCGCTTCCGAGCAGCGGGCGCTGGCGCGCAGCGGACTGATCGATGCTTCCGTCGATCTGGAGGTGGCGCGGCGGCTGTTGCTCGACGCCTTTGGCGTCGAGGGAAGCGACCGCACCCTGTTTCGGCAGGTACGCCGTCTGCAGGCCGGCCATTGCATGTGGCTGCGCCAGCGCAAGGTCAGCGTCAGGCGCTGGTGGCGGACGATCGATCATCTGCCTCCGGTGCCGGCCACGGAGTCCGAGCGTGTGGCCGGCTTCCGCGAGCTGTTCCAGGACGCCGTGGCCCTGCGGATGCGCAGCGACGTGCCGATCGGGACGTGCCTGTCCGGAGGCTTCGACTCATCGGCGGTGATCTGCACCATGGCGGCGCATGAGCAGGCCGGGATGGGGCCGCGCGACAGCGCTGCATGGCGTCACGCCTTCGTTGCGACGTTCCCGGGGGCATTGAACGACGAACGGCCGATGGCCGAGGAGGCCGCCGCCTGGGCCAGGGTCGAGCCTACTTTCCTCGAAATCGGACAGGCCGATGCGTTGACGGACCTCGACCGGATTCTCGACGATCTCGACGACGTCTATATCGGGTTGCCCAGCGCGGCATGGCTGATCTACCGGCAATTGCGGCAGAACGACGTGACGGTGTCACTCGACGGTCACGGGGCGGACGAGTTGATGGGGGCCTATCTGCAGGAAGGAGAGGCGGCTGCGTTTCGAATCCGGAACGCCGCGGAAGATCTGGCTTCGCGATCGCCGCTGGCGCGTCGCGGCGTGGACCTCCTGCGCGTGCTGGCCTTGAAACGTCAGGGCGTCTATTTTCTGCGGGGCGGCCTGCGCGATGTTCCGAACCCGCTTCCGCTCGTCGCCGAGGACGACGTGCTGCCGCGTGTATGGGGCGGCCTGAACCGGCGGCTCTACCGCATGTTTCACAGCACGGTGCTGCCCACGATCCTGCGCAACTTCGATCGTCTCTCGATGGCCCACGGCGTCGAGGTCCGCATGCCCTTCATGGACTGGCGCCTTGTGACCTACACGATGGCGCTTCCGGAAAGCAGCAAGTCGGCAGACGGCTATACCAAGGCTGTCGCCCGGCGGGCGATGGCCAACCTGATGCCGGAGTCGATCCGGACCGCGCGCCGCAAGGTCGGCTTCAATTCGCCGATGCCCGAATGGCTGAACGGACCTTTGGCCGGCTGGACGGCCGACCTGCTCGACCGCGAGGTGCCGGCGTTTGCCGAATTGGTGGATGAAGCGGCCTTGCGACGAGCGGTCAGCCGCTTGACGGCGTCGAAGACGTGGGACTGGGAGTCGGTCGGGCGGATCTGGCCGTATCTGAACATGAAATGGATGTTGGCGAGGTACGCGTAGACGATGCGCCTGTTCCAGAATAGCTGCTTCTATCCGTCCTATCTGCCGCGGTTCAACCAACTCGCGGCAAAGGCGCTCAGTTTCGACGCGCGGCGCCAGGTGTTTCTCAACGACCGTTTCGGCGCGGCGCATTTCCTCAAGCCGGTGCTGGATGGATCGCCGGAGGCCTTCTTCACTAACGGGGACGACGAGGTCCTGCAGCGCCGCTGGGCGCGCGAGCAGGGTATGTCGGGCGAGCCGTCGCTCGAGGCCATCCTGCTCGCGCAGATCGAGCATCACGCCACCGAGGTGTTCTACAATCTCGATCCGGTGCGCTACCCAAGCACATTCGTTGCCAAGCTGCCGGGCTGCGTGAAGACGACGCTGTGCTGGCGCGCGGCGCCGTCGGGACATGCCGATTTCACGGCCTATGGTGCTGTGCTCGGCAATTTTCCGTCGATCCTCGACATCTGGCGCAGCAGGGGATGCCGGGGCGAATTGTTCCGTCCGGCGCATGATCCGGTGATGGACGAATATGGTCACGGCGAACGTCCGATCGACGTCGTATTCGTCGGCGGCTATTCGCGACATCATCGCGCACGGGCCAGAACACTGGAGCGGGTCGCGCACCTCGCGGACAGCCACAAAATCGTGCTGTGTCTCGACGCATCGCGCCTGACCAGGCTCGCCGAGAGCGCGATCGGACGATTGCTGCCGCTGGGACGTCACAGGCGTCCCAATGCCATCGCGGCCATCGCAAGACCCCCTGTATTCGGGAGAGATCTCTATGAGCTGATCGGCTCTTCCAAGATCGTGCTCAATGGCGCGATCGACATGGCCGGCGAGGATCGTGGCAATATGCGCTGCTTCGAGGCCATGGGGTGCGGTGCGCTGCTCGTGTCCGACGCCGGAAGATATCCGGAAGGCATGCAGGACGGCGTCACGATCGAGACCTACGGTACCCCGGAACAGGCCGCTGAAGTCATCTCGCGCAGTCTTCAGGATTGGCCCAGATCGGCCGAGATCGCCGCGCTGGGGCGCGCGCGCATTGGCGGCGTTTATGGCAAGGACGCGCAATGGAAAGCGTTCGTCGATCTCGTCGGACGCCTGTAGCCATGCTACAGCATTCGTTGCGCGCCCTCCCGATTGATTGCATGAATTTTCGACTTACGGATCCAGTGGAGGACGGAGGCTGGCTCCGTTGGAGGTGTCATGAGAATCCGACCACGTTCGATCTTGCGACGTGAGAGGGTGCGCTGATGTCCAGCCTTTCCACGCTTGTACGCCATTGCGCGCATGCCATCGATGGCATCAATTGGCACTATATCGTCCAGCGCCTGATCGGGCGGGCGACCTGCCGCTTGCAGCCTGGAGCGTTCCTGGCTCATACCGCGCGGATCAGGAACGCGCTGGGCGATAGCGAAAAGATCGTCATCGGCAGTCATTCCCACATCCGGGGTGAGTTGATGATCCTCGGTCACGGCGGCCGCATCACAATTGGAGAGTGGTGCTACGTCGGAGTCGGTACGCGCATTTGGTCGGGAGCCTCTATCGACATCGGAAACCGCGTCTTGATCTCGCATTCAGTGAACATATTCGATAATCTTTCGCATCCGATCCGTGCTGCCGAGCGGCACGAGCAGGCGAAGCAGATTTTCACCTTGGGTCACCCACGCAAGCTGTCGCTCGACGATCGTCCGATCAAGATTTGCGACGATGCGTGGATTGGCGCTTGTGCGATGGTCATGCGAGGCGTGACGATCGGTGAGGGCGGGATCGTCGCCGCGGGCGCCGTGGTCACCAAGGACGTTCCGGCATATTCCATCGTGGCGGGTAATCCCGCCACCATTGTTAGGGAGTTGTCGCCGGACGAGCGATAAGGGACACCATGACAACGAGGATTGTAATGTGCTCACCAGCCAACCGTCTGCACGCCAGGTAGCGCCATGTCGATTTGGGTTACCGGCGCGAATGGGTTCATCGGCCGCCATCTCGTCCGTGAGCTGGCGGGCAGCGAGCATGCTGTCCACGGCGTTGGCCATGGAGCTCTCGATCCGGCCGATGCGCGCGCTCTCGGCTTGCAGACCTGGATCAATGGCGAAGTCGACGCCGCCAATCTGAGCGCGCTCGCCGCCGCGCACGGGCTGCCGTCGCACGTCTTCCACCTGGCCGGCGGGTCGTCCGTCGGATTGTCGATGGAGCGCCCGTTCGAAGACTTTTCGCGGACCGTGGCCAGCACAGCGCGTTTGCTGGAATGGCTTCGAAGCTTTGCGCCCGAGAGCAGGCTGATCGTCGTATCGAGCGCTGCCGTCTACGGGGCCGATCACGCCGGGCCGATCCCCGAGAGCGCGGTGCTGACGCCGATGTCGCCCTACGGCCACCACAAGCTGATGATGGAGCAGCTGTGTCAAAGCTACGTCCAGAGCTTCGGCATTCGCTGCGCCGTCGTGCGGTTGTTCTCGGTCTACGGTCCCAACCTTCGCAAGCAGCTTCTGTGGGATATCTGCTCGCGGCTGCGCAACGAGCAGCGCACGCTGAACCTCGGAGGAACAGGAGCCGAGATCAGGGACTGGACCGATGTTCGTGACGTTGTTCGCCTGCTGGTGCGCGTCGCGGAGGGGGCGTGGCAGGACGATTTTGACGTGATCAATGGCGGCTCGGGACGCGGCGTGAGCGTTGCCGGCATTGCCGACGGCCTGATCGGGTGTTGGGGAAGCAAAACGGCCGTGCAGTTTTCCGGCATGGCGCGGCCCGGCGATCCGACGAGCCTGCTGGCCGACAACCGGCGCGTGCTCGATATGAATTTCGACTGGCGCATTCCGCTGGAGCGCGGTCTCGCCGACTACGTTGAATGGTTCAAGGGCCAAGCTCGTGCCTGAGCGTGCGCCGCTGCGGATCGCATTCACCAACATTCCGCGCCGCCTGTGGGCGGGAGGCTACAACTATCAGCGCAATCTGTTCGAGGCGCTCAACAGATACGCGCCGGGAGCGGTGACGCCCGTGCTGTTTGCCGGAACGGCTGACGAGCCTGAGGAGATTGCAGCGCTGGCCGGCATTCCCGCCGTCGAGGTCGTGCGCTCGCCGGTGTTCGATCACGCCGCGACCGGTCTGGCCCGTGCGACGAATCTTGCCCGCGCGATCGCCTTTGGCCTGGACGGACCCGCGGTTGCCGAATTCGAGCTGCGCAAGATCGACATGGTGTTCGAATCCGCACGCTTCTTTGGCTGGCGCCTGCCGTTTCCGGCGATCGCCTGGTTCCCGGATTTCCAGCACCGCCTGCTCCCGCACCTTTTCTCCAGGAGCGCATATTGGCGGCGCGATCTCGGCTTTCGAGTCCAGATCGCGTCCGGCCGGCACATCATGCTGAGCAGCGCCAGCGCGCTTGCGGATCTCAAGAGGTTCTATCCGGGCTTGTCGAACGGCGTCTCCGTGGTCCGGTTTGCGACGGAGCCGCCAGCCAGCCTGCTGGCCACGAATCCGTCCGATGTGATCGCAGGCTACGGCCTGCCGGCGCGCTATTTCTATCTGCCGAATCAGTTCTGGCGGCACAAGAATCACCGGATCGTCGTCGATGCGCTTGATCTTTTGAAACACCGCGGGCTGGACGTCGTCGTCGCGGCGTCCGGAAACACGAAGGACTCCCGTGAACCCGATCTCTTCGAAACGACCATGAGGCAAGTCAGGTCCCGCGGTCTCGAGGCGAATTTCAGGCACCTCGGGATGATTCCGTTGGATCACGTCTATGCCCTGCTGCGCGCGTCGATCGCTCTCATCAATCCGTCGGAGTGTGAGGGATGGAGCACGACGGTCGAGGAAGCCAAGTCGTTCGGCGTCCCGATGATCCTGTCCGACATCGACGTTCATCGCGAACAGACCGAGGGACGCGCGCGATATTTCGGCATCTACGACGCTGAGACCCTGGCCGATCAAATGTCTGAGGTTGCGCAGGCGGCCGGGCCTGTGACCGCCCGCAATCTGTTGCCGGATCTCGAGCAGCGCGTCGAGGCGTTCGTGGCGGATTTCATCCGGCTGACCGCGGATGCGATGGCGTCACGGGCCGCCTAGGAAGTGGGCGACGCGACTAGCGTCCTTCTGCAAAGACGCTCCGAGGCATCACATACCAGAGCAGGAAGAGAAGGGCGGTGCCGTGCGTGACAAGCGCGACCGTGAGCGGCACGTTGAGCAGGACGTGGGGGAGCGTTCCGGCGGATATCAGCACGAAGCGAGGCGGTAGTCCCGCAGACGCCCGGTTGCCGAGCGCCAGGACGAAGCTCGACGCGAGCGCGGTCAACGGTGCGAGATAGAGGCCGACGGAGGCGATGCCTTCGGTCGCAAACAGTGACGCATTCAAATTGCCGAAGCCGTAGGTCTCCTGCATCACGACGGACAGCTGCTGCTGGTAGGGGCAATGGACCATCGGCTTGACGACGGATATCTGGCAGAACCAGGTCAGCGGATGGCTTGCGAAGAAGTGGTTGTAGATGTCGAGCGCGCTCGACGCCGTCGCGATCATCCGGATGTTGACGATGTCGAAATATTTGCCGGGCAGGCTGTTCAGGTTGGCGCCTGTCATCCAGATCAGGAGCAGTCCGATCAGCATTGGCCCGAAAATCGACGCGATGACGGATGTTCTCTCCGTCAGAAGCCGGGACAGGATGGTCAGCACGATCAGCCAGACCGGCGTGAAGAGCGCAAATTTCGTCAGCGTGATCGGGTAGAAGAACAGGAGCAGGACCAGCACCAGGCCGGCACGCCAGCGGTGGCCGAGCAGCCAGTAGCAGGCGAAGGCGAATGGCAACAAGGTGCTGGAGACCCAGCCCGTGAGATATCGCAGCGCTGCCGGAAATTCGATTGTATCCCGGTAGTCGTAGATGTGCGCGATCGATACCAGGCGGAAATTGTAGGCCGACGCCACCGCAATGGCGGCCACCGAGATCGCCAGGATGAGCGTAAGCAGATGCTCGAAACGAGCATTGGACAGGACCACGATCTGCCGCATTGGGGCCTTGACGAACAGCATCGGCAGCAGGAAGAGCAGCAGCGCCAAGGCTGCCGAGAGTCCGGCATGCCATCGCGGGTAGCTATACCCGGAGAAGACCGCGATCCACAGGAAGCCCAGGATCATCGTGTAGAAATAATACCCGACGAAATAGCCGAAGCAGAAGCGGGCGAACACGAACAGCAGCGAGACGACGGAAAAGCCGATGGCGACGATAGCCGCGACCCACAAGCGGTTCGCGTCGAAATTGATGTAGGATTGAAAGGTCGCGACCTCGATCAGCGACAGGCAGATGACGGCACTGTGCAGCAGCACCAGGACGGTCAGCGCGGCTTTCGAATCCAGGCGACGCCGAAACTCGCTAATGAGGTCTGACGGTGCGCTCATGGCCGACGGGCTCGCTGCGGACGAGGAGAGTTGCGAGCGTATCAGGCGATTTCCAGCGAGTGCTTGAAATAGGCGATGGTCTCTTTCAGGCCGTCCTCGAGCGCCACCTTCGGCTCCCAGTTCAGAGCGGCCTTCGCCTTGGTGAGATCGGGCTGGCGCTGGCGCGGATCGTCCTGCGGCAACGGCTTGAACTCCAGCCTGGAGCGCGATCCCGTGAGCTCGATGACCTTCTCGGCGAGCTCGCGGATGGTGAACTCGGAATTGTTGCCGATGTTGATCGGGCCGGTGATTTCTTCGTTCGTCAGCATCAGCCGCATGATCGCCTCGACGAGATCGTCGACATAGCAGAACGAGCGGGTCTGTCCGCCGTCGCCGAACACGCTGATCGGCTCGCCCTTCAGCGCCTGGACGATGAAGGACGACACCACGCGGCCGTCATTGGGCTGCATGCGCGGGCCGTAGGTGTTGAAGATGCGGGCGACCTTGATCGGCAGGCCGTGCTGGCGCCAGTAGTCGAAGAACAGCGTCTCGGCGCAGCGCTTGCCCTCGTCGTAGCAGGAGCGGATGCCGATCGGGTTGACGTTACCCCAGTAATCCTCGGTCTGGGGGTGGATCAGCGGGTCGCCGTAGACCTCGCTGGTCGAGGCCTGGAAGATGCGCGCCTTCAGCCGCTTGGCGAGGCCGAGCATGTTGATGGCGCCGTGCACCGAGGTCTTGGTGGTCTGCACGGGGTCGCGCTGGTAGTGGATCGGCGAGGCTGGGCAGGCCAGGTTGAAGATCGCGTCGACCTCGATGTAGAGCGGGAAGGTGACGTCGTGCCGGACCGCCTCGAACAGCGGATTGGCGATCAGATGGGCGATGTTGCGCCGGCTGCCGGTGAAATAATTGTCCGCCGACACCACCTCGGCACCGGCATCGAGCAGTCGTTCGCAGATGTGCGATCCGATGAAGCCGGCGCCTCCGGTGACGAGGATGCGGCTGTTCTTGTAGCTTTCAAACGGCATGATCGGTTCCAGATTGTCCGCGGCGGGAGCGGGCTGAGTGGTATCGGCAACGGCCGGACTCGCCAATAGCCAAGTGGCTTGGATTCAGGTATTTAAATACCCCTACTGTGCATGGGGTTGTTCTCGCACTTTTTTCAGCCGGGTGCTCGCCATGCGTCTAGAACTCCCGCCGCTTCAGCCAGGCCCGCGCCCCCCAATGGGCGAAGCACCAGGCCGATCGGACCAGCGAGAGGTGCTCGACATTGCGGTAGATCTGCCAGACCCATTTGGCCGAGCGCATCGGGCGGCTGGAGACCGAGGAGCCCCTGACCCGGTAGCGGGACAGGTCCTCGTTGAGGCCGTATGCGGTGTGGCCGCGCTTCAGGATCGAGAGCCACAGGCAGAAATCGTCGTAGCCCTCGTTCTTCATCGCGATGGGACCTGCGATCTCGCGGTCGACCATCGCGGTCAGGGTTGCGATCGCGGTGTTCTTCAGGAGCTGACCGTAAGTGAGCGAGGCCGGCACCTCGATCAGCCGTCCGGTGACCGTGTTGGTCTCGTTGATGCGGCGGAACGCGGTGTAGCTGAGCGCGGCCTTCTTCTCTTTCGCGAAGGCGAGCTGCCGCTCGAGCTTCTCGGGCAGCCACAGATCGTCGCTGTCGAGGAAGGCGAGATAGCGGCCCTGCGCCTGGTCGATCGCGGCCTGGCGCGCCAGCGCCGGCCCGCCGTTCTTCGCCTGCCGGATCAGCTTGACGCGCGGATCGCGCGCGCCGATGTCGGCGATGATCTCAGGTGTCCTGTCGGTCGAGCAATCGTCGGCGATCAGGAGCTCCCAATCGGCAAAGCTCTGGCTCTGCACCGAGCGGATGGTCTCCTCGATCAGGCCTTCGACGTTCCAGGATGGGGTGATGATCGAGACGAGCGGCATTGACGGGTCCGTTCAATTCGCGCGGGCGGGCTCGGCGATCGCGGCACGCAAGGAGGCCGCAAACGTGTCGAGCAGCTTGGGATCGCTGATGTAGAGCTCGCCTGGATAAGACTTGCGCCAGGCCGCTTCGAAATAGGGCGCCCCCCTCGCCGGATCGAACGGCCCGGCGGCGAGCGCCTCGCGCAGCCGCGCGGGCACGTCCGCGAGACGGTCGACCGCATAGACCAGCGGGCAGGAGCGATAGAACGCATCGCCCATCACCACCACCGGCTTACCGAGCAGCAAGGCTTCGGCGCCCGATTTGCTGTTGACGGAGATGACGGCATCGGAGCGGTTGAGCACGGAGTAATTGTTGGTCTGCGGCGGCAGCAGCACGAAATTGTCGAACCGGCGCGCCAGCTCGAACAGGCGATCGGCCGAGATCGCGCCGATCTGGGCGGGATGTTCCTTCACCACCAGCACATGCGAGTCCGGGATCGTTCGCAACAGGAAGTCGACGGTTGCGACCTGGTCGAGATAGTCGGGCGAGCGTAGCGTCAGCGCCATGTCGGCCGGAACGTGGAACGGATAGTAGACGAAGGGCGCCTCGGGGATCGGCTTGTAGAGCTTGCGCAGCCGCGTCGCATTGAGCGCCATCGCGGCGTGCACGCGGGCGTGGCGCAGATTGTGCCCGAACTCCTGGTGCTTGCCGAGCGCGAACTGGTCCCACAGTTTCTCGGTGAGGCGGCGGGCGTTGCGCAGGTTCACGACCTTCTTGAAGGCCGCCGAATAATGATGCTGGTCCTTCTTGGGGATGACGATCGCCCGCTGCGTCAGCGTGTCGTCGAGATAAGCCCGCACTTCCGGCGACACCGCGTCTGCCGGCGTCGGCATCACGTCGGGCGCGCCGAGCGTGTCGGGTGTGAAGTACATGCGGCCGCGAAAGAACGACGGCTCGATGAACCAGTTGCGGATGTTGCGGCGCCGGGCGGCGTAGAAGCTCGCGATCACCGAGAGAAAGCCGCCGAGCTCCTGCACCAGCTCGACGCGCTTGCCCTGCCGCTCCAGGCGGTCGAGCACCGTCTCCATCGCATTGGCGTAGATCATGAAGCGCCGGCGCAAGCCGGCCGTATCGCGGATGCCGAAGGTGAAGCGCTCATGGCTGAACAGGAAGTTGGTCCCGTCGAGCCCGTAGGCGGCGACACGCGCATCGAACGCGACGCGATCGTCGGGCGAGGGGCCGCTCTTGAGACCCTCGCGGTACATGTTCGTAACAGGCACGCCCTCGGCCGCCGACATCTCGGCGCTGCGATCGTCGAAGGCGAGCAGCTCGACGTCGTTGCCCGCCGCGCGCAGCCGCTGCGCGACCGGGAGCCAGAACCGGGTCTGGTATTCGGCGAGCGTGGTGATGAGGATGGTTCTTGCAGATGTGGCCATGGTCTATCGGGCGGGTTCGATGGCGATGCTCGCGAGCGGCAAGCCCGTGGTCGCGCAATGCGCGCGCGTTGCGATGAATTGCGATGGGCTCGCGCCGTCATGAGTTGCGATACGCTGAAGCAGGGTCCTGACGAAGACCGGCTCGATCCGCTTGTCGCGCCGGGCCGGATTGAACCGGCTGCGCAGCCGTTCGGTGATGGCCGATCCGAGGACGGCGCTCGCGGCGCCCTTGACGATCTGGCCGATGCTCGGCTTGTCGCGCGTGCCCTTCACGGTCGCCAGCAGCGACACGTAAGGCCGGCGCGAATTGCCCGCAGCAGTCAGGACGTCGGCGACCCGTTCGGCGGCCTGTCCGTCGTTGAGGTGAAAGAACGCCTCGATATCGGCGGCGTGGACGCGCGCGAAATCGAAGGTTTCGGTCTCGCGCTCGACGTGGTCGATCGCGCCAAGCAGCTCGTCGAACGAAGTGACCGGGCGGCTCACGCGCGCGGGCAGGGCGGCATGGCCGGCGGTGACGGGCGTGTTCAGATATTCGAGCTGGAGCGGCAGTTTTCCGAGCAGGACGGATTCGACGGCCGTGCCGCAGTTGAGGTGCACGACGGCGGCCGCGTTGCGGATGCGGTCGAGCACGCTGCCGGTGCCGTCGATCAGGACGTTGCCATGGCGAGCGAGCGCGTTGCGATAGACGTCCTCGCTCTCGAAAGGATGCGGACGCACGAGAACGGTGCGGTCGGGCCGCGCCGCGGCGAGCCGGTCGATCTCGGCGAGGTAGTTCGCAAAGACCTGCTTCAGGTCCGCGATGAAGCGGTCGACATAGGCGCCGTCCCAGCCGGCGCGCACCATCGCCTCGCGCTCGCCGCCCGGCTTGCCGGTGAAGCGTGAATTGACCAGCGGGAAGTTGGCGTTGACCAGCAGATAGCCGCGCGGCTCGCCGTCGAGCAGCGCGCGCCAGCGTGGCGCCGCAAAATCGAAACGCGGGCATCCGGTGAGGTGAAGCTGCTCCGGCTTCATGGTTCCCGCGGCCCGGAAGGCGTCGTGCAGCCGGCTGCCCCAGAAGAAATAGCCGGCCAGGATCTCGGCGTAGCCGCTGCCCTTGATGTGTGCGGCCATCGCCGGCGGCGAGTTGCCGCCCTTCTCGGCGAGCACGCCGCCTTCGGTGTCGAGCACGTAGAGCGCAAGGCCCGCCTTGGCGAAGCTGCGCATCAGGTCGAGATTGACCGGGCGCGCATAGTTGACGACCAGCGCGTCGAGCCCGAGCCGCGGGACATCGACGGCCTGCTCGTACATCGGCACCAGCACGACCGAGACGCCGCGCCGCGCGAGTTGATAGCCGAGCATGACTGCACCCGGCAGGTCACGCTTGGGGTGATCGACCACCAGGCCTATGCGCAAGATGTGAGCTCCCGGCAGGTCCGTATCAGAGCCGCATCACGGTGCGCTCGAGGTCGGTCAGGGCGCCGGCCGCGCGGAAGCGCGCCGGCGGTTCGGGATAGATGCGCGGCTGCTGGATGTAGGTCGCCGTGTAGAGCAGGCGGCTGTGATCGGACTGGATCCGGCTTCCCATGTGCAGGCAGCGGGCGGTGTTGACGATGAAGCACGACAGGCGGGGCGCGATCATCTCCTTGACGGCGTCGGGGCCGGTCTTGGCGAACACCTGCGTGTCGCTCATGTGGCTCTTCAGCGTGTTGCGGAAGGCCTTCGACGGCCCCGCCGGAATGAAGGTGAACGGACCGTCGGCAGTGTTTCTCACGTCGGTCAGGTAGATGAAGAGCTTGCAGACGCGCTTGTCGTCATGATCGAGGTGCCAGAGCTGGGAATAGCTCAGCGCCTGGTTCGGCGTGGGCTGGGACAGCGTCAGCACCACATCCGACAATTGCGGCAGGTCGTGCATGAAGTCGCCGATGATGCGCAGCGCGGCCGGCTGCAGTGCGTTGCGCACGAAGGGATGGTCGGTCGCAAAGGCGCCGTTGACGAGGTCCTCGTCCAGCAGGCTGACCCAGAACGATTTGTGTCCTTCCTTCTGCCGGCCGACGAGCTCGTTGAGGCGATTCACCTTGCCGTCGGCGAACGAGGCGACGGCTTCCGCGAGGCTGCGGTCGACGAGCGCGGTCACGTCGACATAACCGTCCTCGCCGAGCTTACGGCTCGCCTCGGCCCATTCAGGCTTGGCAGGAAGCTGCTTGAGGAGGGCGACACGCCTGGTGCGAGCCGGCAGTTGCAGGCCGGTCAGAGCCGCCTTGATCGCCCATCCGAGGTCGGTGCGGTTGACGTGCCACAGCAGGCGGCGAAATTGGCTGATCTTCTGTTTCTTGGGGGCGGGCCGATCGGCCGTCGCGTTGATGGTCGTCATGTGGGCTCCCAGCAATACAAAAAACCATCATTGTGGATCGTCGGCGCGAACGGCATCCGGTCACGCGCCAGGATGCGAACGCGGCCCTGCCGCTCGTAATCGTCGAGGGTCGAGAACAGCTGCGTCTGGTAGTCGACCGAGCGGATGTAGAGGAAGCTGACGATATCCCGGGGACTTGCGAAGTTCAGCAGCTCGGTCGTCGGCTCGATGTTGATCACGCGCTTTGGCCTTGCCGCGATGATGTTGTCCACGACCTTTCGCACGTCATAGGGGATCTGCTCGATGCAGAAATAGGTGAAGACGACCTTGTCTTTGATGGCGGAATAGTTCGGGTCGGTGCCGTCGGTCAGGTCGATCCTGTCGAGCGAGATCCGGTCCGACAGGCCATAATGAGCGGCGATTTCGCGACCGGCTGCGATGCCGTTCGGCGCGATGTCGAAGCCGCGCAGCCGCCAATCGGGATGATTGAGGTGGAGCGACAGCAGATTGACGCCGCAGCCCGCACCGAGCTCGATGATCTCCGTGGCGTCCCCCGTGTACCGGGCGAGCAGTTCGCCGAGGGCCCTCGCGCGATAGCGATAGTAGTCGTCGGCGGCGACCCTGCAGATCTGATTGTCGACCTTGCGAAGATCACTCGCAGAATTCCTGGGGGCGATGAAGTCGACGATGCTTGCGGATCTCGTCCAGCTTTTTTCCGACAGCGTTCGCTGCCAATGCAACAGGTTGTACTCGGAATCCACGACATCGGCAGTGCGCTTCACGCGGCGCATGGCGAGGCGGCCGATGCTCTTTGCCGCGTCGAGCGCATAAGTCGCCGCCTTATCCGACAACGAGGCCGGAGCGAAATCTGTGGGGACGGCTTTCGTGTCTGTCGCGCGGATGTTCATTCAACTGCTTTTGGATGTCAGTCCCATCAATTGTCCGACCGCCGGAAATACCGTCCGGTGCCGCTTGTCGAGTACCAGGAAGTATTGGAGCACCCAGGTGATCAGGCAGAAAACCATGGAACAGAGCGCGAGCTTTAGCACGCTGTCAAAGCGAATGTAACCTGCAATTGTCGCTAGAAAAATGCTTGCCAACACCAGGATAGCGAACTGGGTTCCAAGCACCTTGATGAAGCGCTTGCGGTCGAGTGCGAGTGCGCTGCGCAATTCTTCCAGCTGCCAGGGCAGGACCGCGATGCTGCCGACGACCTGGCCGAGGATCAGCGCACGTTCCGCGAACAGATGCAATGTCGCGGCGGAGACCGCCGCCCAGATCAGGAGCTGAATGGCCATCAGCTTGTTGAGCCGGGCCTGCACCTCGGGTCGGGTCAGGAAGATCAGGCTCCCGATCGCCACGTATTGCGCGCAGATCGGAACCAGGAAGCTCAGGCCCATCCAGAACGCATACGGCGCCAGCAGGGAACCGATCCAGATGTTCATGATCTCGGGCGAAAGGATCGCGGTTGCGGCAAGCGGCGGCACCACGAACATCGGCATCATGACGAGGCCGAGGTCGCCGAGGCGCTGGAACGATCCCACGCTGCCGCGCTCATCGAGGCGGCTGGCAACGGGAAGCAGTGCGGAGGTCAGAAGGCTGACAACGACCTTGGAGACCCGGGACAATCGGACCAGTGCATCGTAGGTGCCGACAGCCTTGGGCCCGAACAGCAAGCCGATCAGGAACGGCTGGAGTGGACCGGAAATGCTGCCCAGCAGCTTGCCCTGGAGGAGCAGCGCGCACCGATGCAGAATGTCCTGGCGGATGTCGCGCGTCCAAGGCAGCAGCCGCACGTGCTTGTACCGCAGGGCGACGAACGCGGCGATTCCGATGACGACGGCGCGGGCCACCAGCGTGGCGAGATAGATGTAAGCGACCACTTCAAAGCCTGTCGCCATCGAGGCGGCCGCAAATGTCAGTCCGACATAGCCCGCCGTCGAGGTGACCTCCGCGACGCGAAGCAGGTTGTAGCGCTCGAAGCCCTTGATAATGCCTTCCCATACCAGCGCCGGAACAAAGATCAGGTTCGCGAGCGCCGTGTAATGCATGATCCGGCTGAACGCCTCCAGATGCGGGGCATCGACCTTCATGACGATGACGAGCAAGGGCGTCGCCAGCCAGATCGCCGCGCTCAGGGCCAAAGCGAGCGCGATCGAGACCACTCCCAGGAAAGCGATCTGGCGACTCGCCTGCGTCCAATTGCGGTGCTCGCGCGCGCGCGCGACGACCTGCGTGGCAACCTCGGACAGACCGAGATCCAGGACCGCCATCATGCCGCTGGGCAGCAGCAATCGCGAGATGACGATCAGGCCGAACTCGGTCACGCCCCAGGTCTGGATGATCAGCGGGATGACCAGAAGGCCAAGCAACGCGGCCACGCCGAAGGCAAACGCCGAAATCACCGTATTCTGGATCAGGCGCTTGATCATTGGCGTTTCGCTACCATGCGCTCAGCCCGCCATCGATCGCGATGTTCTGGCCGGTCACGTAGGATGCCGCATCGGACACCAGGAACAGCATCGCGCCGACCATCTCGTCGGCACGGGCCATGCGGCCGAGCGGAATGCGGGCGCCGTAACGCTGCTTGAAGGTTTCGTTCTGTCCGCTCTCGACGCCGCCCGGCGTCAGCGTGTTGACGCGAACGCCTTTCGCCGCCCAATAGGTCGCGAGGTGCTTGGTCAGGCCGATGACGCCGGCCTTGGACGCGGTGTAGACCGCGGGCGTGTTGATGGCGCGGCCGAGATATTCGGAGCCTTCGTAGATGCGCTGGTCCGGGGCCATCAGTCCGTAGATCGAGGCGGTCTGCACGATGGCGCCATAGCCGCGCTCGGCCATCCGGCCGCCGAACACCTGTGCGACGTTGAACATGCCGTCGAGATTGACCGCCATGATCTCCCGCCAGGTGTCCTGCGAGAATGTCTCGACGGGGGCAAAGAAGGCGTCGAGGTCGCGGGCCTTGCTCGCGGCGTTGTTGAGCAGGATCGAGACCTGTCCGAGGTCGGCTTCGAGCGCATCGGCCGTGGCGCGCACGGAGCTGGGCTGGGTGATGTCGCAGCCATAGCCTTTGGCGCAGATAGAGTGGCGCGAGGCGAGGTCGGCGGCCGCAGCATCGGTTGCGGCCTGATCGAGATCGACGATCGCGACATTGGCGCCGAACTCGGCGAGGCCGTCTGCGAAGCGACGCCCGAGAATGCCGCATCCGCCGGTCACCACGGCGGTGCGGCCGGTCAGGTCGAACAGAGCCTTGAAGCTCGTGGTCATCGCTTAAGCTCCCTCAGGCCGCCAGTCGCTGGCGCAGCAACAGTTCCACCAGCGCGAAATCGAGATCGGAATCGATGTCGATCGAACGCTCCTCGGGCATCTCGAACAGACGCGTGTCCGGATAGAAGACTGCGGGCTGCTCCAGGAACGGCGCGACGCGCCAGACATAGATCGAGGCGTTCATGTCGAAGCAGCGCGGCGCATCCTGCCGGCGCGTGATCGGAGGATTGGCGGATTTGGAGAGCCCGACGCTGCCGTCGGTGCGCTGCTCGACCAGGTTGAAATAGGGCGAGCGCCGCGCCGGCGCTCCGGTGATGACGTTGCGGGCGCCGCTCTCGCGCAGCAAGGCCACCGCGCCGGTGATGTCGGAGGCGAGCCGGAGCGGCGAGGTGACGTCGAGATCGACGAAGATCTCCGGCGTCGTGCCGGTTCGCGCGATGGCCTGCTCGAGACAATGACGGATCGCCGGCAGCTTCGGCGCGGTATCTGTCGCCATCTCGTCCGGACGCTTGACCGCGATGTCGGCGCCGGCCTTCAGCGCCGCCTCGAGCAGAGCGTCCGAATCGCTGCTGAAGGCGATCGCATCGAACAGGCCGGTCTCGCGTGCCTGCGCGATGCTCCAGGCGAGCACGGGCTTGCCGAGCAGATCGCGCGCATTCTTGCCGACGACCCCCTTCGAGCCGCCTCGCGCGCAGATAGTGCAGAGGAGGCTCATGGCGATATCCAGGTCTTGCTGCGCAGCGCGCGCTCGCTGGCGTCGATCAAATGCACGACGCCGAGCGCCTCGGGCAGGGAGCAGGCCGGTCTCGCGCCCCGCATCGCCGCGACATGCATGTCGCGATAACTCTGGTCGCGATCGCTGGCGATGTCCGTTGCCTTGCCGTTGACGGTCAGGCGGCTGCCGACGAGATCGGCCTCGATGGTGTCGTCGTCGACATTGACGCGGATGCGGCGGATGCCCTGGCGGTCGAGATAATCCATGTGGACGTGGACGGACGGCGCGCGCTGCATGTCGAGCAGCAGGTCGAGATGGTCGTCGACATCGATGTCGCGCGCGCCGGACGCACCACCGAGCGCTGCGACGCGGTGCCACGGCCCGAACAGCCAGAGCAGATAGTCCAGCTCGTGGCTGAGATCTCTCAGCACGCCGCCGCCGGCGTCCGTTGTGGCGGATGCGGTGGTGCGATGGTCGCGGCCGGGCCGCCAGTCCCTGATGTCCTGCCCGACATAGGCGGCGACCGTGATCGCCTCGCGCCCGCGCATTTGCTCGACGAGAGCCGTAATGACCGGATGGAAGCGCAGATTGTATCCGACGCTGACATGGGCGAACGGATATTTCGGCGGCGCCGCCGCCGTCGCAAACAGCGGCTTCTCGACCAGGACCGCGCCGCGGAAGCCGGCCTGCGCGAGCGCCTGCAGGTCGTCGGCATGACGTGCGGTTTCGGTGGCAATCACCGCGTAGTCCGGATGCGCACCCGCGACGGCCTGCGCTATCGATGCATAGTCGCCGCCGTCACGGCGGCTTACGGTCGCGACCTCAAGGCCGAGCTCGCGCAGGATCCGCGCATGCCTTGTGCCGATCGAGCCGAGACCGATCACGACCGCTTTTGTCGAGGTCACGGGAAGACCTCATGAAACTCCGCATGCGCCTGCTCGAAATCCTCGAGGCGGCCGATGTCGAGCCAGTATTCGCGGATCGGATAGACCGCGACGCGTCCCTCGTCGGCGATCACCCGCTCCAGCACGGTCGGCATGTCGATCTTGACGCCGGGGGCGACGTGGCGGAAGACGGAGCTTCCAATCACGTAGATGCCCGCGCTGACGAACCAGCTCTCGGTCGGCTTCTCGCGAATGGTCTGGAGAAAGCCCTCGGACGTGGAAACCACGCCATAGGGGACGTGCACCTTGTGCTCGCGGACGGCCATCGTCGCTTCCGCCGGCGTTCCGTTGTGGAAGTCGAGAAGCGCGCCGTAGTTGATCGTGGTGAGGATGTCGCCGTTGGTGACGATCATCGGCAGATCAGGCGGCGTCGGAAACAGCCCGAGCGCACCGGCGGTGCCCAGGCGTTCGGTCTCGTGCACGTATTGGATATTGGCGCCGAAGGCGGCGCCGTCGCCAAAGTGGCCCTTGATCGTCTCGGCCTTGTAGTTGACCGAGATGTAGATGTTGGAAAAACCCTGCTGCACCACGTTGCGGACGATCGTCTCGAGCAGGGGCCTGCCGCCGACATTGAGCATGGGCTTCGGGACGTCGCGCGTCAGCGCGCCCAGGCGCTCGCCGAGTCCGCCGGCCATGATCAGGACCGGATTGGCGTAGTGGCGCGGCTCGAGCAGCTCATCGAGCGTCTCCACCACGACCAGATGGCCGCCTTCGTCGACAAGCGGGAGCTGCTTGATCGACTTGTGCCGCATCAGATGCAGGCGGTCGTCGCGGGATAGCGTCGCCGGAGCCGACACCGGCACGCGGTTCATGATGTCGGTGGCAAGCCCGGTGAGCGGGATGCCGCGCAGCAGCCCGCGCCTGACGTCGCCGTCGGTGACCACGCCGAGCAGGCGGTTCTGGTCGTCGAGTACCAGCGCAATCTGGATGCTGCCGCTCTCGATCGCGGCAATGGCCTCGCCCACGGTCGCCTGCGTTCCAACGACGGCCTTACGCCAGGATTTCATGGCAATCTGCCTCGTATACGCCAGATATTGGGGGCCGCCCACGGCTGAGCCTGCTATATCGCGGCTGCGAGAGGCGGCGTCAACCCCGCCAGGCGATCCTGCGTTGTCCTTGTTAATTCTCGCGTTTTCAGGCCCGATCCGGCAGTTTGAAGTGCCATGGCCCGGTCGCTAAGATCGAGACGCGCTTAAGGGAATCACGATGGACGATCTGATCATCATTGGCGGCGGCGAGCATGCCTTCATGGTCTATGAGGCGGCGCTCCTGTCGGGCCAGTTCAACGTCGTCGGTTTCCTCGATCGCCAGCCGGGAACGCTGGGGGATGCGCGCTATCTCGGAACCGACGATGTTGCGCCGAACTATCCGGATGCCGCCTTCGTGGTCGGGATCGGAACGATGCAGGCGGGGCCCGCGCGTCGCCAGATGATCGGGCGGCTGCAGCTGAAGCGCTGGGCGTCCGTAATTCATCCGCGCGCGTTCGTCTCGCCGTCGGCCACGATCGGGGCGGGCAGCGTCATCATGCCCGGCGCGATCGTCAATGCGCGGAGCATGATCGGGCATCACTGCATCATCAATTCGGCCGCAGTCGTCGAGCACGACGTGCGCGTCGGGCACTACACGCATCTGTCGCCGGGAACGGTGGTCGGCGGCGGCGCAGAGATCGGCGACAATTGCTTTGTCGGGCTCGGCAGCCGCGTCCGCGATCATATTTCCATCGGCAACGATACGCTGGTGGCGATGGGTTCTGTCGTCACGGGTTCATGGCCGCCCGGCTCCGTGCTGCGCGGGGTTCCCGCAAAGCCTCGCCGCTAGAGCATGATCCGGAAAAGTGCGCAGCGGTTTTCCGAAAAGATCATGCTCAAACAAGCAGCCCAAAGCGCGATGCATTCCATCGCGCTTTAGACCGGATCGTCGGGTTCGAGCGCCCGCGGCGCCGCGGTTCCGATCAGGGACCAATACTCGATCGGCGGCCGCCCCGCGCCCGGCCGCTTGGCGGTGATATCGGCCGGGCCGATGATCTCGCCGGCCTTCAGTGCGCGCGCCGCCACGATGCTCTTGCGCGCCACCGGCACATTCCTGACCTCGGACTCTTTCGGCGTCTTCACGCCATCGCCGAGCGCGGCCTCGACGTTGCGGATGGCGCTGACCATCCGCTTGAAATCGTCGGGCTCGAGCGAGGCCGCGTGGTCGGGACCGGGCGCATTGCGATCGAGCGTCAGGTGCTTCTCGATGACCGTTGCGCCGAGCGCAACCGCGGCGACTGAAATCTCGAAGCCGTCGGTGTGATCGGAATAACCGACCGGAAGCTGAAAGGCGGATCGCATCGTCGCCATCGCAGCGAGATTCACATCGGTGATCGGGCAGGGATATTCGGTCGTGCAATGCAGCAGGCTGACGTGCCGCGCGAGCGCGGCACGTGCCGCCGGATCGCGCCATGCCGCGCGGAACGAGGCGATGCCGGCAGGATCGTTACGCTGCGCGTAGCCATGGGTCAATACGCCCAGCGCTTCCTCGATCTCGCTGAGGGTCGCCATGCCCGTCGACAGGATCAGCGTCGCGCCGGCCCGCGCTGCCGCGTGCAGCAGCGGTGCATTGGTGAGATCGCCCGATCCGATCTTGATGCGCGGCAGCTTCAGCGACAGCAGGAAGCCGAGCGAGGCGTCATCGAACGGCGTCGACAGGAATTCGATGCCGCGTTCGGCGGCGCGCGCGATCAGCGTGTGGTGAGCGGCCTGCGGCAGTTCCAGCCGCTCCAGCATGGCGAGCTGGCTCTCTTCGGCGTCCGTCGTCCGCTGCTGGTAGTCGGCCTTCTTCGCGGCTCCACCGGCCAGCGCCTTCGCATTGAAGGTCTGGAACTTGACGATGTCGGCGCCGGCATCGGCTGCCGCATCGACGAGCGCCAGTGCCTTGTCCAGGCTGCCGTCGTGATTGACGCCGGCTTCCGCGATGATCAGCGTGTGCGTCGTCATGGCCGCGCTCCGCTTGCCGGAAGGTCGTGGAAGCTTTTCTTCAGGAGCTGCCCGAAATCCGGGATGCCGGCAATGATGTCGGCAAATCGCCGGCTGGAGTCGCCGTCGCCATAGGGATTGACGGTGTCCTTGCGGCCGCGCTGAAGCGCTTGCGCGATGGCGCTGCCGATCGCGCCGCGTTCGGGCGCCGTGTGAAACACCGAAGCCGCGCGCTCGCGTCCCTTCTGGCGGTCGCCGACGTCCACCGTGGGAACGCCGAATGACGGCGCTTCGAGAATGCCGCTCGACGAATTGCCGATCACGACGTCTACCTGGCTCATCAGGCTGAGATAGCGGAGCTGCCCCA
The DNA here is from genome assembly GCF_018130825.1 of Bradyrhizobium liaoningense. GTDB lineage: Bacteria > Pseudomonadota > Alphaproteobacteria > Rhizobiales > Xanthobacteraceae > Bradyrhizobium > Bradyrhizobium liaoningense_B. The sequence goes on from NZ_JAFCJS010000005.1 coordinate 194,123, forward strand.
GTGAGGCGACTGCGATGGTGTTCGGCCGGGCGGCTGCGAAGGCCTTGGTGCGCTCGTTCAGCGCACGTCCCTCGGCATCGGCATTGGCGAGCGTGAAGATGAGGCGGAAGGCGGGATCGAGCGCCGACAGCGCCGCAAACAGCTCGTCCAGCTCGGCCATCGAGCGGCCAGCCTCGACCGTGACCGGGTGGAACGTCACGAGCGCATTGCGCTCGCCGAGCGGCAGGCCGACCGCGCGGCCGATGCTGTCGCGGTCCATCAGCTCGAGACGCTTGATCGCGTCGATGCCGACCGAACCGATGGTGTGAATGCGGGACGGGTCCTCGCCGAGCTGGACCAGCCGCTGCGCCGATCCCGCATTGCTGGCAAAATGCAGGTGCGACATCTTGCTGATGGCGTGGCGGATGGACTCATCGACCGCGCCTTCGGTGACGTCGCCGCCGAACAGATGCGCCATCGGCAGCCGCATGAACATCGCGGCCTGCGCGGCCGCGAACATCTCGAAGCGGTCACCGAGCAGGACCACGAGATCGGGGTGCAGCCGTGCGAAGGCGTCGGCAAATCCGATCACGCCGAGCCCGACCGACTTCGCGACGCCGGCGCCGGTGTCGCTGGCAAGCAGCGTCTCGACGCGCTCGTCGACCTCGAAGCCCTCGTCGCGGATGGTGTTGAAGGTGTAGCCGAACTCAGGCGCGAGATGCATGCCGGTGGCGATGAGCTGAAGCGTCAGGCCTGATGTCTCGCGGATCGCGCGCATCGGCCAGACCAGCAGTCCGAAATCGGCCCGGCTGCCGGTGACGAAGCAGATCTTTCGCGCGCCGCTATTCATCGCGGGCCCTGATGCTGGCGCTGCTCGGCAGGTTGATCAGGCGGCGCTCGATCGATTCGGCGGTGGCGAGATCGCCGCGCGGGCTCTGCGCGAACATCGGCAGGCGGTGCATCAGGGTCCAGGCCGGGCGTGCGCCGAAGCCGGCTTCGTTCAGCGCCGTGAGCACGTCGTCGCGCCGGCCGGCATAGGCCTCGTCGAGCAGGATCGCGTTCAGCCAGTAATTGCTCGTGGTGCCCTCGGGCTCGCGCGAGAAGCGCACGCCGGGTACATCGGCAAAGACGCGCTCATAGGCCGCAGCCAGCCGGCGCTTGCTCGCCAGGAAACCGTCGAGCTGCTCGAGCTGGGCGCAGCCGAGCGCGGCGTTCAGGTTGGGCAGGCGGTAGTTGAAGCCGATCTCGTCATGCACGAAGGCCCATTTGTGCGGCAGCTTCGCGGTGGTGGTGAGATGCTTGGCGCGGCGTCCGAGCTCCTCGTCATTGGTGAGGATGGCGCCGCCGCCGCCGGTGGTGACGATCTTGTTGCCGTTGAAGCTCAGCGCCGCGAGCCGCGCCTGCGATCCGACGGCGTGGCCCTTGTAGGTCGAGCCCAGCGATTCCGCGGCATCCTCGACCAGCGCAATGCCCCAGTCGCTTGCGATCGCGGCGATCTCGTCGAGCTCGACGGGATGCCCGAATGTGTGCATCGGCGAGATCGCGGCGATGCGGCGTCCGGTTTCGCGATTGATCGTGCCCTTGGGCGTGCGCTCGGCAATCGCCTCGAGCCGCGCGGCGAGGGCGCGCGGGTCCATGCCGAGCGTCGTGAGCGAGCTGTCGATGAAATGCGGCACCGCCCCGCAATAGGCGATCGCGTTGGTGGTTGCGATGAAGGTCAGTGCCGGCGACATCACCTCGTCGCCGGGCTCGACGCCGGCGAGGTGGAAGCAGGCGTGCAGCGCCGCGGTGCCGTTGACGACGGCGACGGCGCGCCTTGCGCCCGTCACTTCTTCCAGCATGCGCTCGAAGCGGTCGACGAACGGGCCGACCGAGGAGACGAAGGTGCTCTTGATGCACTCTTCGAGATAGGAGACCTCGTTGCCGGCAAACACCGGCTCGTGCAGGCCGAGGATGCCGTTGGGCGTGCCGGCGGCGCGCCGGACGGCATCGACCACGGCTTTCGGATCGAAGGCGGGTGATCTGGTCGCGGCCGTTCCCACAATTGCCTCAGACATTGTAGACGTCCGCCTTGTATCGGCTGAGATTGGCGGGATTGGTGAACCAGCTTGCCGTCTTCTCGATGCCGCGGCGCATGCCGTCGATCCCGCCGAACTCCGGGCTCCAGCCGAGCTGCTGGCGTGCCTTGGAATTGTCGGCCCAGAGCCGCTCGACCTCGCTGTTGGCCGGACGCAGGCGCGCCTCGTCGGTCTCGATCTCGATCTTCACGCCCATCACATCCGCGATCATCTCGACGGTCGCCCCGACCGAGATCTCGAAGCCGCTGCCGAGATTGATGGTCTGGCCGACGCACTGCTCGGCCGGTGCGGTGAGGCCTGCGATCAGGCCGCGCGCGGTGTCGGTGACGAAGGAGAAGTCGCGCGTCGGACTGACCGCGCCGAGACGGATCCTGCGCTTGCCGGTCGCGATCTGGCTGATGATGGTCGGGATCACCGCGCGCGCCGATTGCCGCGGCCCATAGGTGTTGAACGGCCTGATCACGACGACCGGCATGTCGAACGAGGCCTGGAACGACAGCGCCATCTGATCGGAGGCGATCTTCGAGGCCGAGTAGGGCGATTGGCCGACCAGCGGATGGTTCTCCTTGATCGGCACGACCTGCGCCGTGCCGTAGACCTCGCTGGTCGAGGTCTGCACGAAGCGCCGCACGCCGGCCATGCGCGCCGCCTGGAGCACGTTGACGGTGCCGCGCACATTGGTCTCGACGTAGGAATCGGGCGCGACATAGGAAAAGGGGATCGCGATCAGTGCCGCCAGGTGCAGCACGTCGGTGCAGCCGCTGGCGGCCGCGATCATGAAATGCGGATCGCGGATGTCGCCCGCGACCACCTCCACGGACTTCATGATGTCGGCGGGAACCGTGTCCAGCCAGCCCCAGGAATTGAAGGAGTTGTAGTAGACGACGGCCTTGACGCGGGCTCCGGCTTTCACCAGCTCCTCAACGACATGCGAACCGATGAAGCCGTCGCTGCCGGTAACGAGGACGCGGGCGTCCCTCAGATCTGCCATGCCGGACCCCAGAAGGCGATTAAGCCAGTATTCGCAACAAGATGGCGCTATAGCACACTGGCGGTCGCGCGCAACAGAGCAGCGCCCGAAAGCTGCCAAATGCCCGGGGATGCAGCAGTTTTTGCAAGGCGGATCTAAGCCTTGTCCACCGGGTTCAGGCGCCGTCTAACAAACGCCTCGAGATTGCCGCCCTCGAACAGATGGCCGGGGAGGCCGGCAGCCTGCGCGGCCTCGATGTCGCTCGGCTTGTCGCCGATCACCATGCTGCGCGTCATATCGACCGGAAAGCGCTGCGCGAGGTCGGTGATCATGCCGGGCGCCGGCTTGCGGCGGTCGCTGACGCGGCAATAGCGCGCGACGGTTCCATCGGGATGATCCGGGCAATATTCGAAGGCGTCGAGATGCGCGCCGACCTCTGCCATCTGGTCCGCCATCCAGCGGTGCAGGGCGACGACGTGATGCTCCTCGTAATAGCCGCGCGCGACGCCGGATTGATTGGTGATGACGAAGGCGAAATAGCCGGCGTCGTTGACCGCCTTAACCGCCTCGCGCGCCCCCTCGATCCATTCAAGCTTGTGCGACTCGAACGTGTAGCCGGAATCGTGGTTGAGCACGCCGTCGCGGTCGAAGAACACGGCGGGACGCCGCAGCTTCTCGCGCAGCTCGCGATCGGCGCGCGCGAAATCATCGGGGATGCCGATGTCGATGAAATAGCCGCGATAGGCGGTGCCGCGCAGCTCGCCGTGCGAGGCAAGGCCGGGAAACACGTCCTGCTCGAGCGAAGCGGGCAGCTTCGCGATGTCGGCGAGAACGGACTTGTCGACGACGTAGATACCGGCATTGACCGGCCCCGTGGCGCCCGCACCCGGCGCGATGAAATCACGCACCACGTCGCCGTCGAGCACGACGCGCCCGTACCGGTCTCCGACGACGCCGTCGCGCAGTGCCATGTGAACGCGGCCGCCCTGCGCACGCGCGATCAGATCGAGCAGGTTGAAGTCGAACAGCGAGTCGCCGTTGAGCAGCAGGAAACGGTCGTGCAAGAGGTCGCGCGCATGCACGAGCGCACCGCCGGTGCCGAGCGGCTCGGTCTCGCGCGACACGACGATGCGCGTCTGTCCCCTGGCGGCCGCGGCGTAGTGCGTCTCGACGATCTCCGCCTTGTGGCCCGCAAGCAGGACGATTTCGTCGAACATGCCGTAGCGGACGAGTTCGTCGATCAGCGTGTCGAGGAACGGCCGTCCGCCGATTTCGAGCATCGGCTTCGGAACCAGCCTGGTGCGCTCGCCAAGCCGGGTGCCAAGCCCGCCGACGAGGATAACGGCCTGTCTCAGCATAGCGCGGGGATTTTGCGACATCGATCGAGCTGTCGGTGAAAGGCGAGTGTCATTTCCAATGTCCATAGCGCGCCACCGATCTGCGCGCCAGATGCGCTTTCGTCGTGACGGAGAATGCCTGAGGTCAGCGTTCGCACGGAATGCGGACGACGGCGGTCTGCTTGTTTGCAAACAGCGCCTGGAACGGCCCGGCGCGAAGCGACTTGATGAATTCGGAATCAAGGGGCTCCGTTGGCGGGAAATAGGGGAGCCGTTGACCGGCGCCGAGATCGATCCACCCCATCGTACGGGGGTTGATCACGGCGACGAGCTGCCAAGTGTCCTGGCCGGTCCCCAGCACGCCCTGGATCACCTCGCGATCCGCCTCTGCCGTTGCCTCGGGCGTTTTCGGAGCTGCCGCCTCGGGCTCGTCCGTCTCCGGCGCCTTCGGGGGGCGGACAGGTCGCAAAATTCCAGTCAAAGCGTCCGCCCTGTGCATTTGAAAAGACGTCTCCTGGTTTATCTCCTGCAGGATCGGCCGGATGGAGGCGCAGGCTTTGGCCAGCCGCCGCGCTCCGTCGTCCCGTTCGACGATCGCGGAAAGGACTGCGCGCACCGGCTTGGCGGTAGCCTCGTTGACGGTATCCAGATTCGAGAATGTGTAAGCCGCCGGAGTACCGGTCAGGGCCTGGATCACGCCGAGCGTGTAGGGATCGGACAGCAGGATACCCTTCTTCAGGTTGCCATGCAGCCAGAGTGCGGCGTCGAGATCGCTGGCATTGTAGTGCGTGATGGCTGTGGCACCGCCCGGAAGGGGCCCGTAGCTGTAACTCTTGGACATGCCGGCGACGCCGGCGCGGTCGAGGCCGATGCCGAGAGCCATGATGGTCGCGAGCGCGCCGACATGAATCCATCTCGACCGGATGAGCGCCATCGGCACGAGCGCCACGAGGAGAACCGTTCCCGCGATCTCGGCCGGCCGGAGGAAATCCTGGTACCGCGCGGAGGACAGGTCGGGCCGCCAAGTGAAGGTATAGACCGTCAGTGCGAGGCCGGCGGCGAGCAGAGTAACCGTGATTGCCGCAGTCGCCCGCCTGCGGAAGGGCGCGGGGGAGGGGTCGACGAGCAACTGGCAGAACGCTTCGGTCGCCGTGACCGTGAGCACGGACAGCACGATCACGGTGGTGCGGTACAGGAACGGAAAGCCTGACAACACGGCGACGGCAAGGCCGCAGCCGATCGTCCACGACCACAGCAGTTTCGACACGCGTTCGGTTTGGGCAGGCGTGGAAGCCGTTCCCGCGGGAGTGTTCGAGCGATCGATCCACCACCAGGCCATCGCCATTGCGATGCAGACGGCAAACAGTGGGCCTATGGCCCGGCCCAGTTCGATGACCGCGACCTGCGGGCCGCTGCCGAGGAATAGCTCCTCGCCACTCTCGATCGTCTTGCCCAGCACCAGTTCCGTGATGTGGGAAAATACCACGTTGGCGTTCGCCGACGGCAGGTAGCCGAGCCGCATCGCCACGATCGTGGCGACGATCCCGCATATGATCAGCGGCAGCACGACGGACAGGGCGCGGAGAATCCCGAGGGTCTGCGCCGGCCGGCGTGACATCTCGCGCAAGATGAGCAGGTAGCTGAGCCAGGCGGCAAGAACCGCCGGGATGAACAGGTATGATCCACGGTGCGCCAGGAGCAACATCGCGGGCCATCCGCAACCCACGAAAAGGATGCTTTCGCGCGGATGGCCCTTGCCCAGTAACCTGAGCAGAAACAGCCCGACCGTCAGCAGCGCCAGCACCAGCGCGTTGTTGTTGAGCATGAAGGCGGTGAGTAGCGAGGTAGCCGCACTCAGGGTCAGCAACGCGACCGAGCCCGCCGGAATTTCCTCCTTCGCATCCCGCCCGGCATTGGCGAACAGGACACCCAGGAAGACCACGCTTCCGGCGAGCGCGAGGCTGCCATTCGTCAGCAGCCCGACGCCGTTGCCTGCCGCCGCAAAGAAAAAGGTGATCCATCTCCGTATCGGATCCGCATAGAGGCCTTCTGCGAACGCGTAGAAGGCCACGAGGAAGAACAGGATCGAGACGAAGCGATAGGTCCAGCCAAAATGCAGGAGATCGAGGCCGAGGGTACCCGACAACACACCGGCCAATGCCGAGCGAAGGTCGACGTATGATTGCGACGCATAGGGGTTGATGACGCCGCTGTCGGCGTATTCCTGCGCCGTCTTCATCCAGTGAACGTCAGCGCCGATATCCGAGTAGGGGAATTGCGAAAATGCGCCGAATGTCCACCACCACGTCGCGAGCGCGATCGGGAGCGATAGCAGGCACCAAAGCAGGATCTTTCCGGCGTCGCCGCGATGCGGGCGCCAGGCCGACCAAGTCCATGCCAGTCCGAAGGCGGACAGCGCAACCACGATCGCCAGATGAAGCCGGATGTCGCCAATCAGAACGGAGCAGAGCCCGAGAAGAATGCCCACGGCGGAGGCGCCGATCGCATACCCCAGCACCACGAACTGGAGCTTCGTCAGTCGGCTCCTCTTGATCAATTCCAGCGGCACAATCGCCAGGATGGAAAAGCCGATGCCGAGCTGGATCAGGAAGAATACGAAGGTCAAGAGCAACGTATTTATCCACATCGCAACATCCCTGTCGTTCTTCCACCCAGGCTACGCAGAGGCATGTGACGCACCAGCCCCGGCGCGGCGAATGGCTGCCAGTCATTTCGAGGGGGTACCGCGTCGTGCCAGGTTTTCCGAAGGCGCGGTTCAGCACCCTTCATAGTTGATTCCAAATACGGCTGAGCGTAAACATCCGTGGAATTGTGCAGGATTTTTAGCATGCGGGCGAGAATATCTGGGCGCAATCTTCGCTATTCGTCGGCCAATCCGGCCTGATCGTCGCTTCCCGCCGAGTTTCGTCGCATGCCCGGTGAATTGCAGATTGGCGAGGCCGTCGCAAGGGGCTATCCGCCCGCGGTGCTCTATCTGCGCAACGACGAGACCGTCACGACGGAAGTCTGCGCATTCAACTACTTCTCGGTCTTCATGAAGGATCATCCGGATGTGGATGCCCACGTCTGGTTGTTCGACGGGGCGGGCAAGCAGGCTGGATATTTCCACAGGGAACTCGGAGTTAACGGGCAATTGCAGCTGCAGACGTCCGAGCTCTGTCCGCACGTTTCGGGAACGGTGGCGATGGCGCTGGTGCCGAAGCATGAGGCCAAGCTACGTCCCGGACGAAAGGTGACCACCGGCTATTACGCACAATATTTCTCGCAGCACGGCGCAATCACATTGTCGCATGAGCGCGAGCCCGTCGCCGCATCGCCGTTTCCGACCACCGCCTGGATGCAATCCTATCTCACACGGTTCCTGAAGGAGTCCGGCGTGGTGCTCGTGAACTCCTGCATGGCGCCCCAAGGCGTTTCGGTGGGGACGGCCCGGCTCATGGCTCTGAATGGCACCGCCTTGGGCGAGCGGGTACTTCCGGAAATCGCGCCGATGGGCGCTGCCCGCATCAGCACGCTGGACCTGTTCCCCGAGGCCGAAAGGCTTGTGGGTGCGGGCGAGGGGTTTTCGCTCGAGTTCAAGGGCACCAACATCGCCAGCCCGTTCAGCTATTATGAATTTGCCAACGGCAAGTTCAGCTTGCATCATTTCTAGAGGCCGCGCCCGTGACACGTTTCTCGTCCAGTCCCTGGAAGCCTCACGAGCCCAGATTCATGTTCCCGACCTTTGCGGGCATCGAGTCGCGCATGGGCTTCTCGATTCCCGCCTGGTACCGTCCGGTCGACGTCCGGTATCTCCGTAGCCTCGTCGCCGGCAGCCTGCGCAAGAACTTTCGCGAAACGGTCAAGGATCTCGTTCCCGAGCTCGCCGGTCTTGTCGCCTCGGGCTTCAGCAAGAAGCTCAGATTCAAGTTGCACATCCTGTCGCGGCAGGGCGACTATCGGGCGACCTACGAGTTCCCCGAAAACTACGCGCCGGGCGCCACCGTCGAGGTCGAGCTGTCGCGCCTCTTCGCGTCGCTCAAGCTGCCTCAGGACGATTATCTGGTCATCGCCGTGATGTCGCGCGGACGCATGGACGGATTTCGTTCCTCGCCTGCAAGCTATTCGATGACCTATGTGGACCAGGACAACGTCGCGATCTATCGCACCGGCGCGTTTGCCCGGCCGCTGAACGAGGGCAGGCTCAAGGCGCATGTCGGGTTCACCGGAATCAACCCGAAGGTCATTGCGACCAATGATATCGTCAGCAGCCTGATGCTGATCAATCATTCTTCCGATCCCGAATATGCTCATACCGCGCGGCCGACGTCGAGGCTGATCCGCGAGGATGGCGAGGAACTCGAAGCGGATTTCGGCGAGATCCCGCCGCTCGGGGCACGCGAGATGTCCGTCGTGGATATGTTTGGCAGTCGTGTGTTCGACTTCCTCAAGCCGTTCGGCGGTCGCGGCAGCACGGTCACCACCTGCACCGGGGTCACGCTCGCGAGCCTGCATTTGCAGCGCACGAACGATAACCGGCGGACGCTACTGGGCATCGAGCACTCGCGCCCCGCTCACATGAATCTCGCCGGCATTTTGCAACACTGATTTGGAAGACGGAGCGCGGGTCAATGCTGTCATCGCTCGGCGGTTCTGGCCGATTGCTGAATTTCGACGAGCGCATGAAGTCTCCATCCCTTGGCCTGGTGATGGGATTCTGGGGCATCTCGAACGTTCTGGTCATCGCCTGGTGGTGGGCCGACATATCCGACAGGTTTCTGCCTGGCGTGCTGCGATATGCCGGAATAGCCTTCTTCGTGTGTGCGGCTCTCGTTCCGCTCGTGCTGCTCTTCAAGGTTCGAAGGAGTTTCTTCAATCCGGTCGTGCTGGGGATGCTCGTTTGTTGCTGTCTTGCGCTGTCCATCACCGCGCACGAAGCCAACCTGCTGCGCGAGCGGCTGCAATTCAGCCTCGATCACGAGCGCGAATTTGCCCATGTCGATGCCGTTGAGGGCGTCATCCGGCCGTTGATCGCCAGGATCACCGAGGTTTACGTCCAGGTCCTTGGCGACGACCACACCCGGGGAGGCTCGACGTTTCATACCCACATCGTCGCGAACTACATGTTCGATTCGCTGTCGTTCCTTGCGGTATTTGCACTGGCGACGCTGCTGCTTTCGCCGACGGCGTCATGGCTGTGTCTGCTGACTTTCGCGTTCTACACCCAGATCGCGATCTATCCGGGACGCATGGGGCCCGTCTTCATCGCGGGCGGATTGTTCTGGCAGCTCTTTCTGCTGGTGTCGCGTCGGTATCCAGCCGCAATCATTTCGGGGTTGATCATCAGTTTCGGGCGTACCGACGTCGTGTTCGCTTCGGCATTCGTGCTTCTGAGTCTTGCCGCTTTCGAGCGGCGATGGCCGACGCTGAAGGAATGGGGCCTGTTTGGCCTGCTCGTCGGCATTTCGATAGCCGTGCCGAAGGTTCTGATCTGGATGCACCCCGGAACGGATTTCAGATCATTCCTGATCACGCACGGGGATTATTTCTCCAAGCTCGTCGTCAATCTGCTCACCATGAAGCTCGCAGTGGCGATCGCCAGTCCCGTCCTCGCGATCGTGATTGTGAGGACGTTCACATTGACGCGGACGATGGCCGTCGTCCTTCCGGCAGGTCTGATCCATGTGGGGATCGTCTTTGTGATCGCCGACTTTTCCGAGACGCGACTGATCATACCTGCGCTGACTGCGCTTGCTTTCGTGGCCAGCGAAGCGCTCGGAAAATTGCTGGAAACGGGCGCTTTAGACCCGGGCGTGACGACCGCCCGGGACTCCTCGATGGCCGACGGGCACTGAAGACCCGGACGTCACCAGACGTCAGGTCGGTCAGAAATTGATCCGTTCGCGCTCGACCACGATCGGCCGTCGCCGGACCTGGTTGAAGATCGCGACGATATATTCGCCGAGCACGCCGAGGAAAAACAACTGCACGCCACCGAAGAAGAACAGGCCGATGACGATCGTGGGGATGCCGTGCGGACCGATGTCGAAGCCGGCCATCTTGAGCAGGAACACGACGAACGCATAGGCGAAGCTCAGCGACGAGATGATCAGTCCGAAGAAGAACGCGGCACGTAGCGGCACGGTCGAGAAGCTGATGGCGCCGAGCAGCCCCTGGTCGATCAGGCTCGACAGCCGGTTGCGGGAGATGCCGTGCTTGCGCGCCAGCCAGGTGTAGGGCACGCCGATCGAGCGAAAGCCGCATTCGAACGGCATCATTCGCATGAAGGGCTGGACGTCTTCGAATTGCTTCATGGCGTCCAGCACCTTGCGGTCGACGAGCTGGTAGTCGCCGACGTCGGCCGGATAGTCGACATAGGACATGCGGCTGATCATCTTGTAGTAGAGATGCCGCGCGGTTCGGCTCAGGAGAGGCTCTTCGCGCCGGGCCCGGATGCCGAATACGATCTCGTAGCCTTGTTCCCAGTGCTTGACGAAAGTCGGGATCAGCGACGGCGGATCCTGCAAATCCGCGGGCATGAACAGCACGGTGGCATCGCCGGTCGAGGCCAGCACGCCGTTGTAGGTGTTCCTCAACACGCCGAAGTTCCGGGAGTTCACAATGACCTTCACCGAGGGGTCCTCGGCTGCGATCTCCTTGAGAATTTCCACGGTCCGGTCGCTCGAGGCGTTGTCGCAGAAGATGTGCTCGCGCTCGTAATCCGGAAGCTCACGGTCGAAGATATCCTTGACCGCCGCGTAGCACTCGCGGATTCCAGCCTCCTCGTTGTAGCAGGGTGTCACAAGGCTGATCTTCTTCCGCATCAATCCTCCTGGACGTCCGTGGGGCGGAATCGGACGAATGGCGCGTTCGGTGGTGGGGTTGCCATCTTTCAATCGTTTTCTTTAGCAGGTAGGCTGACAACTTCAACCGCTCCCGAAAGGGCGGCAGGGCCCGATCTTGTTGACAAGACTGCGCTAATCGTTCTGATGTGATCTTTTCTGCTGGACGGGTATGAACATGAAGGCCGTGATTCTGGCAGGTGGATTCGGGACTCGCATCACCGAAGAGAGCCACATCAAGCCGAAACCCATGATCGAGATCGGCGGCAAGCCGATCCTCTGGCACATCATGAAGATCTTCTCGTCGCATGGTATCGACGAATTCATCATCTGCTGCGGCTACAAGTCCTACGTCATCAAGGAATATTTCGCGAACTACTTCCTGCATATGGCGGACGTGACGTTCGACCTCGCCAACAACGCGATGGAAGTGCACAACAAGTTCGCCGAGCACTGGAAGGTGACTTTGGTCGACACCGGCCTCAACACCATGACCGGCGGCCGGCTCAAGCGCGTCAAGGACTATGTCGGCAACGAGACGTTCTGCATGACCTATGGCGACGGTCTCGCGGACGTCGATATCGGTGCGCTGCGGGAGTTTCATCGTTCTCACGGGCGTCACGCGACGGTGACCGCGATCCAGCCTCCGGCGCGTTTCGGCGCGCTCGATATCGGCGACGACGTGGTCAGGCATTTCGAGGAGAAGCCGCGCGGTGACGGCCGCTGGATCAACGGTGGCTTCTTCGTGCTGGAGCCGGCGATCTTCGACTATCTCGGGGACGACGCCACCATCTGGGAGCAGGAGCCGCTCAAGCGCCTGTCGGAGGACGGGCAGCTCGCGGCCTACCGTCATACCGGCTTCTGGGAGGCAATGGACACCCTGCGGGACAAGGTGCACCTGGAGCAGCTCTGGGATAGCGGGCAGGCGCCCTGGAAGCGCTGGCAATGAATCCCGGCTTCTGGAGCGGCAAGCGTGTTCTCGTCACCGGGCACACTGGCTTCAAGGGTGGTTGGCTGGTCGCGTGGTTGCGGCATCTCGGCGCCGAGGTCGCAGGTCTCGCGCTGCCGCCGTCGACGACGCCCAACCTGTTCGATCTGGCGCAGACGGCGCAGGACATCGTGTCGGTGTTCGCCGATATCCGCGATCCACTCGCGGTCAAGGCGGTGTTCGACCGGTTCCAGCCCGAGATCGTGTTTCACATGGCCGCGCAGGCGATCGTGCGGGCATCCTATGACGATCCGGTCGGCACCTATGCAACCAACGTCATGGGCACCGTGCACGTCTTCGAGGCGGTGCGGACTTCCGGCGTGCGCGTGGTGGTCAACGTCACGAGTGACAAGTGCTACGACAACAAGGAGTGGGTCTGGGGCTACCGCGAGACGGATCCGCTCGGCGGCAAGGACCCCTATTCCAGCAGCAAGGCCTGTGCGGAACTGGTCACGGCGGCGTATCGGTCCTCATTCTTCAGCGGAACCCGCCGGATCGGGTTCGCCAGCGCCCGCGCGGGCAACGTGATCGGTGGCGGCGACTGGGCGCAGGATCGTCTCATTCCCGATGTGATCGCCGCGATCCGCGACGGGCAGCCGGTGCCGGTCCGCAATCCCGAGGCCGTGCGGCCCTGGCAGCACGTGCTCGAGCCGCTGTCGGGCTACATTCTGCTCGCCGAGCATCTGTGGCGCGATCCGGCTGCCTTCTCCAGCGAATGGAATTTCGGCCCCGACGCCGATAGCGTGCGCACGGTGCGCTGGCTGGTGGACCGCCTCGCGCTGCTGTGGGGTGTTCCGCCGCAGCAGATGCCGCAACCGGGGCAGCATCCGCACGAGGCGCGGCTGCTGTCACTGGACAGTTCCAAGGCGCGGACTCATCTCGGCTGGACGCCGCGTTGGGGGCTCGATCGTGCCGCCTCCGCCGTGGTGGAGTGGTACAAGGCGTTCGAGCAGGGCGCCGCGGTCAAGCCGGTGATGGTTGACCAGATCGACGCTTTCATGGACACAAAGCGGGACTAGCCGCCTTTCAAATCGGATCAATATGATGGCCACCACGTCGACGAGACCGCTTACCGAGATCAAGAGTTGCGAGGTCTGCGGCAGCGACAAGCTCGTGCCGGTGCTCGATCTCGGCCTGCATCCCCTGTGCGACGACCTGGTGGCGGTCGGCGATTCGCGCCAGTGCCGCGAATATCCAATCCAGATCGATTTCTGCCCGACTTGCGCCACCGGCCATCAGCGCTTCCAGGTTCCGAAAGAGGACCTTTTCCCCAAGGACTATCATTACCGCTCACGCTTCACCGCCGACGTGCTCTCGGGGATGAAGGGTCTCGTGGCGACCTGCCGGGAGCGGATGGGACCCCTGACCGGCAAGATCGCGCTCGACATCGGTTGCAACGACGGCAGCCTGCTGGATTTCTTCCGCGAGGCCGGTGCGACAACGGCCGGCATCGAGCCGACCGGCGCGGCGCAGGACGCCGCCGCGAAGGGCCATTTCGTGGTGCAGAACTATCTCAGCACCGAGACCGCGGCCGAGATCCGTCGCGCCGTCGGCACGCCCGACATCATCACCTTCACCAACGTGTTCGCGCATATCGAGGATCTGAACGGCGTGCTTGCGGCGCTGAAGGCGCTGCTCGGGCCCGAGACGGTGATCGTGATCGAGAACCACTATCTCGGTGCAGTGCTGGACCGGCATCAGTTCGACACCTTCTACCACGAGCATCCGCGGACCTATTCGTACAAATCGTTCAGCTTCATCGCGAGATCGCTTGGCCTCGACATCGTCAATGTCGAGTTTCCCGCGCGCTATGGCGGCAACATCCGCGTCATTCTCGGACACGCGGCGAAGAGCGATGCCGTCGCAGCCGAGATCGTCGCACGCGAAAACAATTTCCAGGCCGAGTTCGCCCAGCTCGCGCGCGACGTCGAGCTCTGGAAGGCGCGCAAGGGCGAAGAGCTGAAGAAGATCATCGCGGCACATGGTCCAGTCAGGGCCAAGGCGTTTCCGGGCCGCGCGGCCATCCTGGTCAAGCTGCTCGGCCTGACGGAAAAGGAGATCGTCGCGGTCCACGAAAAGCCGGGCTCGATCAAGATCGGCCACTACGTGCCGGGCACGCGCATTCCGATCGTGTCCGACGACGAATTGTTCGCGCATGGCGACCAGGGCAAGCCATTGCTCAATCTCGCCTGGCACATCTCGCGCGAGATCCGCCAGTATCTCCAGGACAACGGATACAAGGGGCCGGTGATCGACGTGCTCGGCGCGGACGATTTCCATGCCTGAGGCGCCCGTTTTCACGATCCTCGGATCGGGTTTCGGGATGTATGGATATCTGCCTGCGCTGATCGAGTGCGGAATGAAGGTGGCGCTGCCGGAGCGCTATCGTGCGGTGGTCGGTGGGCGAAGCGAGCTCGCCCAATATGTGCCCGAGGTGGCCTGGTGTCCCGGCACCGAGGAGGCGTTGGCACAGGCGAGCGGTGCGGTGGTCGCGCTTCGCCCTGCCGATCAGGCCGGCTGGATGGCGCGGCTGGCAGACATGCCCGACATCCGCGAGCTGATCCTGGAGAAGCCGGTCGCGCCGACGCCGCAGCTCGCGGCGCAGCTCATCGAGGCATTCGAGCGCAGCGGCAAGCGCTATCGCGTCGGCTACACCTTTCGTTTCATGCCGTGGGCAGAGCGGCTTCGCGCGGTGCTCGGCGAAGGAACCGATGGCCTTTCGCTGGACTGGAGCTTCATGGCGCATCACTACCGCGCCAATCTGACGAACTGGAAGCGGTTCGACGCCAGCGGCGGCGGTGCTCTCCGCTTCTACGGCATCCATCTGATCGCGCTTCTTGCAGAGCTCGGTTACGACGACGTGGCGACGTCGATGCTCGCGGGGCCGTCGGACGCCGAGACATCGTCATGGGATGCCGTGTTCACTGCCAAAGGCCTGCCGTCATTTGCGCTACGCATCGATAGTCGCGCGCCGCATGCATGCTTTAGCATCGCGGCCGGACGGCGCGGGAAGAGCGATCTCACGATCGTCGACCAGCTTGACCCGTTTTCGTCGGTCCAGCGGAGCTCGATGAACCTCCGCGATCCCAGGGTCGACGTGCTGGCGCTATTGTGCCGCTCGCTCGGCGAGGCCGATGCGGACCACGCGCTGCGTCAGCGCAAGATCATCGCGCTATGGGCGCAGGTCGAGGCGGTCTCCCGCCGAGTATCCGCGTCCTGAGCTGTGCGCAACTACCACACGCTCCGCCCGCCATCCATCACCAGGTTCTGCCCGGTCATGTAGCTCGACGCATCCGAGCAGAGGAACTGGACCGCGGCGCGATATTCGTCGACCTCGGCCATTCGCCCCATCGGGATCAGGCGGGTGAGGCGTTCCACGAAGGCGGGATCCTGGTTGTTGAAGACGCCGCCCGGCGAGATCGCGTTGACCCGCACGCCGTGGTCGGCCCAGTAGGTCGCCAGATATTTCGTCAGGCCGATCAGCCCGTGCTTGATCACCGAGTACGTCACGGGCTTCACCGGCTGCTCCTCCTCGCGCGTCACATGCGGCTGGCGGTAGAGCCGCTGGTCCGGCGCGATCACGCCGAGATCGGAAGCGATGTTGAGGATCACGCCGCGGCCACGCCGGGCCATCTGGCCGCCGAACTCCTGGGCGCACAGCATCGCCCCGGTCAGGCCCACCGCGATCTCGGTCTGCCATTGCGGCACCGGGAACGCTTCGAAGCGCGAGGAGTGCATGACGCCGGGGCTCGAGGTCACCTTCGGATCGATCGCGGCGTTGTTGACGAGGATGTCGACGGTGATGCCGCGGCCCGCGAGCTGATCGCTCGCGGCACGCACCGAGTCATGCGCGGTGACATCGAGCGCGAGCGCGATCAGATCGGCGGAGGGCGTGGCCTGTTTCAATGCGGCGACTGCCGCCTCGGCCTGCGCGAGGCCGATTTCGGTGACGACGACACGCGCGCCCGCTTCGGAGAGCGCGGCGACATGCTGCCGCCCGAGCAGGCCGCCGGCGCCGGTCACGAGCGCGGTGCGTCCGGCGAGGTCATAGCGCGAGGAGAGGCTTGCCATCGGGAGACTCCTGTTCAGCTGCGCAATTGGCCGCCATCGGCGACCATGACGCTGCCGGTGATGAAGGCGGCGCGGGGCGAGGCAAGGAACGCGACGAGGTCGGCGATCTCCTCAGGCTTGCCGAGCCGGCGCAGCGCCACCTCGCGCGCAAGCATGTCCTCGACCGCGGCCTTGTTCTCGGCGAGCTTGCGCGCCCAGGTCCCTTCCCCGGCGAGGATATTGCCTGGGGCGACGGCATTGATACGGATGCCCTCGAGCGCCAGCGGCCGCGCCAGTCCGCGCACGGTCGCATTCAGCGCCGCCTTGGCGGCATAGTAGGTCACGGGCGCGCCGAGCGCCGCCATGCCGGCGATTGAAGAGATGCAGATGATGGACCGGTCGCCGTTGCCGCGCGCCATCAGCGGCCGCGCGGCCTCGATCGTGTTGGTGGTGGCGAAGAGGTTGAGGTCCATCACCCGCGACCATTCCACCGCGGTTTCCTTGCCCGGCGGGACGGAGGCGCCGCTGCCGACGTTGCAGACGAGGACGTCGAGGCGGCCCCACTGCTGCTCGACATCCTGGATCAGTGCCGCGGCGGCGGCGGGATCGGTGACGTCGGCGATATGAATCGAGCTCTGTCCGCCGATGGCCGCGTGCGCCGCGTTCAGCGCATCCGAGCCGCGTGCAGCCAGCGCGACCTTCGCTCCCTCCGCGGTAAGTGCAGCGGCAATGGCAAGGCCGATGCCGCGGCTGGCGCCGGTGACGAGAGCGACGCGGCCTTCCAGCTCGAGCTTCATCGCGCCGCGTCCTCGATCCAGCCGACCGTCATGTCGCGATATCTGGCGAGCGCGCCGGCATGGTCGCCGTCGGCGGCGCGTGCGGTTTGCAGGATGTACTGCCCTTTGTAGCCGGACCGCTCGATCAGCCGGATCGTCTTGGCGAGATCGGCGTTGCCGGTGCCGAGCGGCACGGTGGTGCCGCCGCGAACGCGGTCCTTTACGTGCACATTGAGAATGCGCGGCGCATAAGCCTCGATCTCCTCGGCGCTGTCATAGCCGAGCGAGGCGCTGTTGCCGCTGTCGTAATTGATGCCGAAGACGTCGGCCGGAAACGCCTCCATGAAGCGGGCGAGATCGCGCGGCGGCAGATCGGATTCGAAGACGATCTTGACGTTCTGTCTGACAAGCTGTTCGCGGCGGGCGATCAGCACCCGCTTGAGCGTGTCGCTCTCGCTCTCGCGTTCGATCTTGCCGTTGTCGACCAGCGGGATCACGACGAACTCGATGCCGATCCGGCTGCAGGCGGCAATCAGCAGATCGAGATCGTTGACGAGCGCGTCGCGCACGACGGCGTCGACCTTCCAGAACGGTGCCTGCATGAAGCAGTCCCCCGTCAGGCTCGGAATGCGCAGGCCGTTCTCGCGCGCCAGGGCGATGATCTCCGCCTGGCCGGCTTCGGTCGTGAGCGGATTTTCCCGCAGCCGTTCCTGATCGATGGTCCATTCCATCCGCGTCAGGCCGAGCGCCTTGGCGCGGGGAAATTCCTCTCGCCATTCATCCCACGGGAACGCCTGGATCTTGCCGTCGACCAGTGCCGACAGGCGTCCCTGCATGAAGCCGATGCGTTGCAATGTTGCGGTCACGACTTGCTATCCGAGCTGATGGCGAGGCCCTTGGCGGTCCAGCCGCCGTCGACGAAGATCTCCTGGCCGGTGACGTAGGCCGAGGCGTCCGACGCCAGGAAGATGGCGGCGCCGATCATGTCGGCGGGTTGCCCCCAGCGGCCGAGCATGGTGTGGCGGCGCCGGTCTTCGTGCATGGCGGGATCGGCAAAACTCTTCGCGGTCATCTCGGTCGCGACGTAACCGGGCGCCAGCGCGTTGACGCGGATGCCGTCGCTCGCATAGTCGGCGGCGAGCGCGCGCGTCAGCCCGGCGAGGCCCGCTTTCGCCGCGACGTAACCGGGATTGCCGGGGAACCCGCGGATCGAATTGATGCTGGTGACGTTGATGATCGCGGCCGAGCCCGTGGTCTTGAGCAGCGGATAGGCGGCAAGGATCGTGGCGTAGACGCCGGTGAGGTCGGTCGCGACGGTGGCGCGGAAGCGCGCGAGCTCGCTTTCGGCGCCCTGCGGGGGAAGGCTGATGCCGGCCGCGTTGACCAATGCGTCGATACGTCCGCCTTGCGCCGCGATGGCGTCGAAAGCGCGTCCGATCGCGGCATCGTCGGAGAGATCGCAGGCCATCGCAATAATGCCCAGCGGTGCGGTCCCGGAACGGCTGAGGCCGAACACCGTGGCGCCGGCCTCCTTGAGGCCGGCCGCGATCGCAGCACCAATGCCGCGCGAGGCGCCGGTGACGACGGCGATCTTGCCGACAAGGGAGAAGGCGCTGAGATCAGGCATAGCCGTAACTGCGCATGATGGCGCCGCAGAGCTTGACGTCCTCCGGGCGGTCGATCTGGAACATCTTGTGGCGCTCCATCACGTGAAAGCCGATCTTGCCGCCGAGACGGTTGTTCTGCTCGCGCAGGAGCGAAGGAATCAACACGTAGAACGAGCCGTTCTCCAGATAACGCTTCTCGATCTGCTGCCGCATGCGGCGGTTGCGATAGTCGTAGTTGATCGGCTCCGGCCCGTTCTGGCCGATGCGCCAGTTGAAATAGTCCTCGACCTCGCAAACCGAGAGCAGGCTGTCCAGATGTTCGCGATCGAAGGTCGCAAGCGCCGCCTCGATGTCGCCCGGCTCGCGGATCGGCGAGGTCGCCTGCAGCGCGACGATGCGCTCGAAACGTCCCATCCGCTCGTCGATGGCCTCGAGCGCGTGCAACCAGGCGGATTCGGAGGAGGCGAGGTCGCCCGAAATGTCGTCGGGGCGCAGCACGCCCACCGCGCCTGCGGCTTCCGCCGCTTCCAGAATTCGGTCGCTGTCGGACGAGACCGCCACCACGTCGACGCCTTGCGCGGCGCGCGCCTGCTCGACCGTCCAGGCGAGCAGCGGCTTGCCGCAGAGATCGAGCAGGTTCTTGTGCGGGATGCCTTTGGAGCCGCCGCGTGCGGCGATCACGGCCAGCGTCTTGCGCGCCATCAGATGTGTCCCTCGAGGCGCTCGAGCGCGGTCCAGAAGCCTTCGCCCATGTTCTTGTGGCCCTGCCAGATCTCGGGAATGAAGGATGCGGTGGGCGCGTGCTTGCGCAGCACCCGTCCGATCTCGTCGAAGTCGATCTCGCCTTCGCCGACCTGCAGGCCTTCGCCGTCGAGCCCCTTGGCGTCGCCGAAATGCAGGTGCGCGGTATGCGGACCGAGCTGGGCGAGGCCTTGGGCGAAGTCGAAGCCGAAATGATTGGCGGCGAGCTTGGTGTGCGAGATGTCCACGCACATGCGCAAATCGTGCTTGGCGCAGAACGCGGCCGACTCGTCCGGGAAGATGAAGATGTTCTGGTGACGCTGGCCGCCGAAATGCCAGGGGAAGGGCGCCATCGTCTGCGGCGTCAGCTCGACGCCGTCCATGTCGAGCTCCTTCAGGCTCTGCGCGAAAATGCGGTAGCGCTCGGCCTTCTCTTCCGGGGGCAGCGGCTCGTCCATGGTGAAGCCGCCGATATTGGCGACGATCGGCGGACGTTTGGTCTTGGGAAAGAACTTCTTCAGGCCGCGGGTGATGTCGATCACCGCCTGGGTCTGCTCGAGCGAATAGCGGCGCAGCGCCTCGTCGGGCGTTGCGAGGTCCATCAGCTTGGAGCCGGCGAACAGTTCCGGTGCGTGCACGACGAAGCCGATATCGTAGGTGCCGGAGAGATAGGCCGCCGGGTCGCGCTCCATGTCGCTGTAGCTGAGATGGAATTCGATGATGTCGGGCTCGCAGATCTCGAGAAAGCGCTCGGTGTCGTGATAGCGCACCGGGACGCCCCAGGGCCGGTCGAAGCGGTAGCGTCGGGCCTTCGCGGCGCCCTCGTCGAGGTCGCTCTGGAAGAAATAGTCGTCGGCCGACATCCTGCGCTTGAGCGTCCTGCCGATCAGCGCCGGCATCTTCAGCGGCGACAGACCCTGGCCCGGGCTCTTCACGGCGATGTCGTCATCGGAGATGACCGTGCCGGCTTCGATGTCGCGAGCCGCGACGAGGCTCTTGGCGAGGTTTTCGCGGTTGATCAGCTCGCCCTGGCTGAGCGCGCGCTCGGCGAGCTTCTCGCCGCGCGCCGCTTCCACCTCGCGAATGCCGGCGACGAGTGCCTTGAACTCCTCCGGCTCCAGGCTCGCGGCATGGTCCGGGCCTTCCATCTCGCGGTCGAGCGTGATGTGGCGCTCGATCACGACGGCACCGAGGGCGACGGCCGCGGTCGACACCGCGGTGCCGCGCTCATGGCCGGAATAGCCGACGACCGGGTGGATCTCGCGCAGCGTCCCCATGAAGCGCAGATGGATGTTGTGCAGCGCTGCGGGATAGGTGCTCTGGCAGTGCAGCAGCACGTAGCCGGCGTTGCGGTCGTCGAGGAATTTCGCCGCGGTCTTGATCTCGTCCGTGGTGCTCATGCCGGTCGAGACGATCAGCGTCTTGCCGGTCGCGGCGAGCCGGGCGAGCAGGGGCAGGTTGGTCAAATCGGCAGAAGCAACCTTGTAGGCCTGCACGCCGAAACCTTCGAGCACCGCGACGCTCTTCGCGTCCCAGGGCGTGCAGAGATATTGAATGCCCTTCGAGGCGCAGTAGTCGGCGATCTTCTTCTGCTGCTCCGTCGTCAGCTCGAAGCGGCGGAGCAGGTCGAGCGTGTACTCGACGGCGAGGTCGTCGTCCTTTCCGGAGAGCGAGGAGGCGCGATAGACCTCGTCGAGCTTGCGCATCTGGAATTTGGCGCAATCTGCGCCGGCCGCGACCGCGGCGTCGACCAGTGCGATGGCGCGGTCGAAATCGCCGTTATGGTTGTTGCCGATCTCGGCGATGACGTAGCAGGGCTCGCCCTCGCCCAGGAGGTGGTTGCCGATGCGGACTGGGGCAGGCTGTTTGGGCGGTGTCATCAACATTCTCGTCTCACACGCGTCAGGCGGATCGCGCCGGAAGGCGCGATTTCCATGTCCGCAGTCCATTTTCCTCGAACATGATGCGCGCGCAGCTGTGTCCCTGCTGTTCCAGCGCCGCGATGAGCTGGTAGCGCTCGAACGGACGCACGAAGAACAGGAAGTAGCCGCCGCCGCCTGCGCCCAGCAGCTTGCCGCCGACGGCGCCGTGCGATTTGGCGAAATCGTAGAGGGCGTCGAGTTCGCCGGAGGAGATCTTGGAGCTGAGCTTGCGCTTGGCGTGCCAGGCTTCGTCGATGAGGCGCCCGCATTCCAGCAGCCGGCCGCGCAGGAGATGCTTGCGGATCTCGCGCGTCACCTCCTTCTGCTTGGCGGCGGCGCTCACCGCGTCGGTCGTCTCGTGCTGCGCCTTCTGGTCGCGATGGATCGCGCCGGAGTCGCGGCCCGCGCCGGTGTAGCAGAGCACGAGGCTCTCCTCGAGCTCGGCGATGATGTTGGGGTCGAGCCGCAACGGTACGATGGTGTTCTGGTCGGAGGAGAACTCCATGTGGTTGAAGCCGCCGAACACGGTGGCGTATTGATCCTGCCACCCGCCGGGAATGTTGAGCATCAACCGCTCGGCCTGGAACGCCATTTCCGCGATCTCGTGGCGATCCCATTGGTCGCTGCGAAATTCGTTGAAGCAGCCGATGATGGCGGAGGAGACCACCGCCGAGCCGCCGAGGCCGGAGCCGACCGGAAAGTCGGCGGAGACTTCGAGCTCGAACCCGTAGGTCGGCTTGATCAGGCGCACCACCGATTTGATCAGGGCGAGATCGCCGCCCGTGCCGAGCTCGGCGAGACTGTCGGCCTCGACCGTGCGGCGAAAATCGTGCGAATAGATCCGGATGCGGGGATCGCTCCGGCGCCGCAAGGTTGCATGCGCGTACATCTTGATCGTGGCGCTGATCACCGCGCCGCCGTCATTGGCGACGAAGTAGTGCGTCAGATCGGTGCCGCCGCCGGAGAAGGAGATGCGGACTGGCGAGCGAGCGCGCGCGAAAACCTCGCTCTCCTCCGACAGGTTGAACAGCTCGCGGCTGAACACGTCGACCAGCCGGCCCTCGATATCGAGGATGGGCACGACGTGCACGCGCTGGTCGAGCAGCTTGAGGATCTGTTCCCGCGGTCCTCCGGCCTGCGCCGAGACGAAGTTGCGGTTGATGCAGGCTGCCACCTGGTCGTGGATCGTGAGGCCCGTCAGCATTCGCCGGCGGATGTCGCCATCGGTCACCGCGCCGACGATTCGTCCGGCCACATCCTGCGCGAAGAGGATCCCGAGCATGTTGGCGTTGAGGCGCCGGAAGGCTTCCTCAATGGTCTCGGTTTCGGCGATGGTGAGGTGGCTCGTTTCTGCCAATGCTATGGATCCAAAAAGGGGAAGGAATTTCAGGTCCTTAACCCCGCGGCGAGCCGCCTTTTCGAGTCGTTAGATACGGCAGGGGGGCGGATCATGCAAGTTTCCCGGAATCGAGCGTCTGCGCGTCGCAAATGGGCTTATCAACGCCGGAACCGGCTTCGCCAAGGGGCGTTGCGGACCGCTCGCGGTGTCCTGCCCCGGATGCTTGCACCACGGCATGGCCGGGACGGTTCGACCTGCCCAGCCTGCGGCTCCGCCTTGCCTTGCCGTCTGCTTTGCCTGTATTTGACGAGCCTGGCACTTGCGGAAGGTCGGCCTTTGCCTCGGCCGGCCCCGTCCGCGATCACCGGCGTCTACCGGTATGATGAAGGCTCTGCATGATTAGATTTGGGCTGCTCGGCTGCGGGCGAATTGCCAAACGCCACTCCGACCTCTTGGGCGGCAATCACGTAGAAGGTGCGAGCCTCGTTGCGGTCTGCGATCCCGTCCGCGTGCGGGCCGATGCCATTGCCGGCAAGTTCGGGGTGCCTGCAGATTACGACATGGACGACTTTCTGGCCCGCAAGGACATCGACGCGGTCGCGGTGCTGACGCCGAGCGGTCTGCATCCGGCGCACGTCATTGCCTGCGCCAGGGCCGGCAAGCACGTCGTGGTCGAAAAGCCGATGGCGCTCCGGCTGCAGGATGCCGACGACATGATCCGCGCCTGCGACCAGGCGGGCGTGAAGATGTTTATCGTCAAGCAGAACCGCTTCAATGTTCCTGTCGTCAAGGCGCGCGAGGCGCTCGATGCCGGCCGTTTCGGCAGGTTGATCCTGGGCACCGTGCGCGTGCGCTGGTGCCGCGATCAGGCCTATTACGACCAGGACGCCTGGCGCGGCACCTGGGCCTATGACGGCGGCGTGCTCACCAACCAGGCGAGCCATCACATCGACATGCTGGAGTGGTTCTTCGGCGACGTCGTCAGCGTGCATGCGCGGGGGATGACGGCGCTCGCGAAGATCGAGACCGAGGACACTGCGGTTGCGACCTTGAAGTTTCGTAACGGCGCTCTCGGAATTGTCGAGGCCACCACGGCGGCGCGACCGACCGATCTGGAGGGATCGCTCTCGATCCTCGGAGAAAAGGGCACGGTGGAAATCTCCGGCTTCGCGGTCAATCAGATCCGGCATTGGCGCTTCGTCGACGAGCTGCCGTCCGACAAGGACGTGGTCGAGAAGTTCTCGGTCAATCCGCCCAACGTCTATGGCTTCGGCCACCAGGCCTATTATCACCATGTGGTCGATTGCCTGGTGAACCAGCGCGCCGCGCTGGTCGACGGGCTCGAGGGCCGCAAGAGCCTGGAACTGATCTCCGCGCTGTATGAATCGATCGAGACCGGCGCTGAGGTGCCGCTGCGGTTCATACCGCGCCTGAGCCGCCTGGGCGCCGCATTGTGAACAAGCCGGACATAAAGAACGCTGCCATTCGCGACGTCACCTTCGGTGTGGAGGTGACGATCGTCGAGCCTTGCAATCTCTATGGCTGCAAGATCGGCGACGGCTGCTTCGTCGGTCCGTTCACCGAGATCCAGAAAGACGTGGTGATCGGCGCGCGGACGCGCGTGCAATCGCATTCGTTTGTCTGCGAACTGGTGACGATCGGCGAGGACTGCTTCATCGGTCACGGCGTGATGTTCATCAACGATACATTCTCCACCGGCGGACCGGCGCGCGGACGCAAGGAGCTTTGGCGAGAGACCGTCATTGGCAATCGCGTGTCGATCGGTTCGAATGCGACAATCCTGCCGGTGAAGATCACCGATGATGTCGTGATCGGCGCAGGTTCCGTGGTGACCAGGGACATCACGGTACCGGGCACCTATGCGGGCAATCCGGCGCGCCGGCTGTCGGGCGGAAGTTGAGGAGCAGGACCGATGGCCGTGCCTTATGCCGATCTCAATCTGCAGTATCAGACGATAAAGAGCGAGATCGATGCGGCGATCGCCGGCGTGATCAGCGGCAGTGCATTCATTCGCGGCAGCTACGTCGATGCTTTCGAGCGTGAGTTTGCCGAGGCCGCCGAGGTCAGGCATTGCGTATCCTGTGCCAACGGAACGGATGCGCTCTACCTCGCCATGAAAGCGCTGAAGGTGAAGCCCGGCGACCAGGTGATCACGACCGCTCATTCCTGGATTTCGACCGCGGCGATGATTACGCACGCCGGCGCCGATGTCGTGTTCTGCGATACCGACGACACCACGTTCACGATTGATCCGGCGGCGATCGAGGCGGCGATCACGCCGCGTACTGTCGGCATCATCCCGGTCCATCTCTATGGCCAGCCCGCCGACATGGATGCGATCATGGCGATCGCAGCCAGACACAAATTGTGGGTGATCGAGGATTGCGCGCAGGCGCATCTGGCCCGTTACAAGGGAAAAATGGTCGGCACCTTCGGCGCGGCCGCGACCTATTCGTTTTACCCGGGCAAGAATCTCGGCGCGATGGGGGATGCCGGCGCGGTCGTCACGAATGACAGCGCGCTGGCCGAGTACATGACCATGGTGGCGCGCCATGGCGGGCTCGTGAAGCATCAACACCAGATCGAGGGCATCAACAGCCGGCTCGACGGCCTGCAGGCGGGAATCCTCTCGGCCAAGCTGCCGCATCTGTCCGCCTGGACCAAGGCGCGGCAGGACGCGGCCAAGGCCTATGATGCCGGCCTCAATCAGATCGAGGATGTGGTGGTGCCGAGCGTCGCTCCCGAGCGCAGCCACGTCTATCACCTCTATACGATCCGCCATCCGCGGCGCGACGCGCTGGCTGCGCATCTCGGTGCCAATGGCGTGCAAACGGCCATCAACTATCCAACCGCGCTGCCGTTCCTGGCCGCATATCAGCGGCTCGGCCATCGCGCCGAAGAGTTTCCGAATGCACACCGCGACCAGGGACAAATCCTGTCGCTGCCGATGTTCGCGGAAATCACGCGCGCGCAGCAGGACGAGGTGATCGACCTCGTCCGGAAATTTTAGCGCTCGTCAGCGATCACCTTGCCGTCGTTCGGCAGCGCGCCGGGGCCGACCAGCTCGATCGCGCCGCCGAGCTTTGTCACCGCCCGCAAGGTGCCCGCGATCTCCTCGCGGAGGTCCTCGCTTGCCGCCGTCGTTTCCGCTTTCAGCGTCATCGCGTCGGTTTCGCCCTGGCGCGTGACGACGAGACGCAGGCGGCCGAGCGCGGGATGGCGCTTGCCGATCTCGGCGACCTGCTCGGGACGGACGAACATGCCCTTGACCTTGGTGGTCTGGTCGGCGCGGCCCATCCAGCCCTTGATCCGCATGTTGGTGCGGCCGCAGGGGCTGGTGCCCGGCAGCGCGGCAGTGAGGTCGCCGAGCGCAAGCCGGATCCAGGGATGGTGCGGGTCGAGCGAGGTGACCACGATCTCGCCGACGTCGCCCGGTGCCACGGGATCGCCGGTGCCGGGCCTGACGATCTCCATGATGAGGTCCTCGTTCACGACCATACCTTCACGGGCCTCGGTCTCGAACGCGATGAGGCCGAGATCGGCGGTACCGAAGGCCTGGTAGGCGTCGATGCCGCGCGCCTTGATCTCGGCCTGGAGCGAGGGCGGGAAGGCCGCGCCCGAGACCAGCGCGCGCTTGATCGAGGAGACGTCGCGGCCCGCGGTCGCGGCGGCATCGAGCAGGATCTTCAAAAAGTCCGGGGTGCCGCTGTAGCCGACGGGACGGTAGGCTTCGATCAGCTCGAATTGCTGCTCGGCATCGCCGGGACCCGCGGGGATCACCGCGCAGCCCAGTGCGCGCGCCGACGAGTCGAAGATGAACCCGCCGGGCGTGAGGTGGTAGCTGAATGTGTTGAGCACGATGTCGCCTTCCCGGAACCCGGCCGCGAACAGCGCCCGCGCACCGCGCCATGGGTCGGCCTGCCGGCCCTCCGGCTCGAAGATCGGCCCCGGGGAGGTGAAGAGCCGCGCGAACGAGCCTGGGGCCGCCGCCACGAAGCCGCCGAAGGGCGCCGAGGCCTTGTGCAGGGCCGGCAGTTCCGACTTGCGCAACACCGGCAGGTGCGCCAGCGCTGCGCGCGTGGTCACGGCGTCCGGATCCAGGCCTTTCAGCCGCTCGGCATAGGCGGGCGCCGTCATTGCGCTGCGCAGCACGCCGGGCAGGCGCGAAAACAGCTCGGCCTCGCGCGCAGCCTGCTCGCGCGTCTCGAGGGCGTCGTAATGGGCGGTCATGGCTGATCTTTCCGGGTTGGCATCCGTTGCACGCCGCCGCTGGCATGGGTATCAGACGGCCATTGTCGGGACGTGGAGAGAGCGAGATGGCGGAGGAACCGATCGTGGCGGCGGAGGAGACGGCCGGCGTCGTCGCGCGCCTGAAACGCCGCATGATCGACGACGCGATGCCGCTGTGGTCGACGGTCGGCTGGGATCATGCCACGGGCGGCTTCATCGACCGGCTGCACCGCGACGGCACGGCGGATGCCGCCGCGCCGCGGCGCGTGTTCGTGCAGGCGCGGCAGATCTACTGCTACGCCAAGGCGGCGCAGATGGGCTGGTATCCGGAAGGGCGCGCCGTCGCGCTGAAGGGGCTGGAGCACCTGCTGGCGAAGGCCAAGGCGCCCGACGGCAGGCCCGGCTATGTGCACCGGCTGACGCCGGAGGGCGCGGTGCTGGACGGCCGGCGCGATGCCTATGACCACGCCTTCATCCTGTTTGCGCTCGCGACGGTCTACGCGCTCGACAGGGATGCGCAAATTCGCGCCGAGATCGACGCGCTGCTCGCCTTTCTCGACGGCCATCTGCGCTCGCCGCATGGCGGCGTGCACGAAGGTCTGCCGGTCTCGCTGCCGCGCCGGCAGAACCCGCACATGCATCTGTTCGAGGCGATGATCGCGTGCTTCGACGCGACCCACGACCTGTCGTTCCAGAACCGCGCCGGCGAGTTCTTCGCGCTGTTCCTCGCCAACCTCTACGACAAGCAGAAGCACGTTTTGTCGGAGTATTTCGAGGAGGACTGGTCGAAGATCGAGCCGGTCAGTGTCGAGCCGGGCCATCAGGCCGAATGGGTCTGGCTGCTGAAGGGATTTGAACGCATCACGGGTTGTCCGACAGGGCAGCGGCGCGTGGAACTGCTGGCGACCGCGCTGCGCTATCGCGACGAGGCGACGGGCTGCCTGATCGACGAGGGCGATGCGGCCGGCAACATCCGTCGCAGCACGCGCCGGCTGTGGCCGCAGACCGAGATCGCAAAAGCGTGGATCGCGCAGGCCGAGTCCGGCGAGGCGGGTGCGGCGGATGAGGCGCGCGCGGCGCTGGTGCGGCTCGAACGGCATTATCTCAGCCATCCCGTCAGGGGCGGCTGGTACGACCAGTTCGATCGCGACGGCAAGTCGCTGGTCGACACCATTCCTGCGTCGTCGTTCTATCATGTTCTCTGCGCAGTCACGGAAGCGGAGCAGGTGCTGAGTTGAATCTCACAGCCACCGTTTGCGCCGTTTGAAACTCTTGAGGTTCTTGAAGCTCTTGCGCTGGTCGCCGGCGCCGCCGAGGTAGAACTCCTTGACGTCCTCGTTGTCGCGCAATTCGTCGGCGGTGCCGTCGAGCACGACCTTGCCCTGCTCCATGATGTAGCCGTGGCTCGCCACCGACAGCGCGGCGCGCGCGTTCTGCTCGACCAGGAGGATGGTGACGCCGAGATCACGGTTGATCTTCTGGATGATGGAGAAGACTTCTTTCACGAGAAGCGGCGATAGGCCCATCGACGGCTCGTCCATCAAAATCATCTTCGGCCGCGCCATCAGCGCGCGGCCGATCGCGAGCATCTGCTGCTCGCCGCCGGAGAGGTAACCGGCAAGGCCGGTGCGCTCCTTCAGGCGTGGGAAATAGTTGAAGACCATGTCGAGGTCGGAATCGACCTCGCGGTCCCTGCGGGTGAAGGCGCCGAGCTTGAGGTTCTCCAGCGAGGTCATGTCGGCGACGATGCGGCGGCCCTCCATCACCTGAAAGATGCCGCGGCGGACGATCTTGTCGGGATCGATGCCGTTGATGCGCTCGCCTTCGAACAGGATCTCGCCGCGTGTGACCTCGCCGTCCTCGGTCTTGAGCAGCCCCGAGATCGCCTTCAGCGTGGTCGACTTGCCGGCGCCGTTGGCCCCCAGCAGCGCCACGATCGCGCCCTTGGGTACGTCGAGGCTGAGGCCACGCAGCACCAGGATGACGTCGTCATAGACGACCTCGATGTTGCGCACGCCAAGCAGAGGCGGCGCGGGCACGACGCTGGGAGAAGGGCGAACGGTTTCGGCGGTCTCAGTCATGCTTTGTTACTCCGCTGTCGTCGCCCGGCTTGACCGGGCGACCCAGTATTCCAGAGACGCCTAAGATTCACGGAGAAGCCGCGGCGTACTGGATCCCCCGCTCCAGTGCGCACTGCGCACAAGGCGGGGGATGACAGTGTGCGTGTGGTCAGAGCCGGGCTCACCAGCCCAGCAGTTCCGGCTTGCGCGGCAGCTCGACGGTCTTGACCTTCTCGAGCTTGATCGTGCCCTTGGCCATGAGGTCGTTGAGATCGCCGTCGGTCGCGCCTGACACCTTGGTGCGGTAGAGGTCGACCTTCAGCGTGCCGCGGTGGTCCTTGTCGGTCCAGGTCGAGGCATTGCAGACACCCTCCATGCCGGCCGGGACCCAATCCTTCTTCTGATAGAAGCCCTTGGCGACGTTCTCGCCGGTGGCGCCGCCGTTCTTGGCGGCCCAATCGAGCGCCTCCTTCATGTACAGCGCCGAGCAGACCGCCGCGATGTAATGCACCGGGCGATAGACCTTGCCGGTCGGGTCGGACATCTTGGAGATTTCCATCACGGTCTTCATGCCGGGCGCATCGCCGCCCCAGCTCACCGCGGTGCGCAGCGGGAAGATCACGCCGTTCGCGGAATCTCCGGCCGTCTTGGCGGCGTTCTCGTCCATGCCCCAGACATTGCCGAGGAACTGGATCTCGACGCCGGCGGTCTTGCAGGCCTTCATCACCGAGATGTTGGAGGCCGCGGTGTTGCCGAGATAGGCGTAGTTGGCGCCCGAGGATTTCAGGCTCAGGCACTGCGCGCTGTAGTCGCCCGGCGTGAGCGCGAACACCAGCGGCGGCAGCACCTCGAAGCCGAGCTCCTGTGCCATGGCTTCGCCCGCGGCCTTCGGTGCGTTCGGATAGGGATGGTTGGCGCCCATGTGCACGAATTTCGGCTTGCCGGACTTGCCCTTGGCCTTCCAGTCCTCGGCCGCCCACATCAGCATCGCGCGCAGCGAGTCCGAATAGCTCGGGCCGTAGAAGAAATTGTAGGGCGCGGGTTTGGCCTTGCCGCTGACACCTTCGGGATCGGTCAGCGCCGCGGCATAGGAGCCCGACATGTCGGGGATCTTGTCTTGGGCGAGGAAGCCGGTCAGCGCCTCGGTATCGGCTGTGCCCCAGCCCATGATCGCCGCGACCTTGCTGTCCGGCGCCGACCACTTCTTGTACAGCGCGATCGCGCGCGGCACCTGGTAGCCGTAGTCGTTGGTGTCGACGCTGAGCTGCTTGCCGCCGACGCCGCCGTTCTTGTTGACCCAGGCAAAGGTGTCGGCGACGGCCTGGCCGAAGGGGGTGCCGACGTCGGAGGTGCCGCCGGAATAATCGGCGAGATGCCCGATCGCGATCTGCGCCTGCGCGCTTGCCGAAAAGGCTGCGATCGCGACCACGAGCGATGCGGTGCTCAAAAGTGATTTTGCCTTCATGGGTCGGTTCCTCCTGTTTATTGTTTAAGTGAGATTGCCGCGCTCAGTGTGAGAACGGGTAGAGTTTCCAGTACGCCTTGATCTGCCGCCAGCGATGCGCGAGCCCATCCGGCTCGAACATCAGGAACGCGATGATGATCACCCCGATCGCGATCTCGCGCAGGAAGGTGATGTTGGTGTTGAGCGACAGCGCCTTGTCGATCGCGCCGCCCTTCAAATAGTGGCTGATGAACTCCATCCCCTCGGGCAGCAGCACCACGAAGGCGGTGCCCATCAGCGTACCCATGATCGAGCCGGTGCCGCCGATGATGATCATGGCCAGGAACAGGATCGAGCGCTCGATGCCGAAGCCCTCCTGGGAGACCACGAGCTGATAGTGCGCGTAGAGCGCGCCGGCGATGCCGGCGAAGAAGGCGGCGAGGCCGAACGACAGGGTGCGGTACTTGGTGAGATTGATGCCCATGATCTCCGCGGAGAGGTAATGGTCGCGGATCGCCACCAGCGCGCGGCCGTCGCGCGTGCGCATCAGGTTGGTGACGAGGATGTAGCTCAACAGCACATAGGCCAGCACGACGTAGAAATATTGCCTGTCGCCGCGCAGCGTGTAGCCGAAGATCGAGAACGGCTCGGCGCTTGCCGGCACCGATCCGCCGGAGAACCATTCGGCGCGCGAGAAGAAGTCGAGCAGGATGTATTGCGCGGCCAGCGTCGCGATGACGAGATAGAGACCCTTCAACCGCGCCGCCGGGATACCGAAGATCAGGCCGACCAGCGCGGTCACGACCCCCGCGAGCGGGATCGCGAAGAACACCGGGATCGGCGCGTTGTTGGAGATGTAGGCCGAAGTGAAGGCGCCGAGCAGGAAGAAGGCAGCGTGCCCGATCGAGATCTGGCCGGTGAAGCCGACCAGGATGTTGAGGCCGAGCGCCGCGATCGAGAAGATGCCGATCTGGATCAGGATGCTGAGCCAGTATCCGCTGAAGAATTGCGGCGCGAGGCAGAGCAGCAGCACGCCCGCGATCGCGAAGTTGCGGCTGGTGGTGGTCGGGAAGATCGTGGTGTCCGCGGCGTAGGAGGTGCGGAAGTCACCAGCGGGGATGAGGGCAGGGCCGGCCATGGGTCAGATCCGCTCGATGTCGTGGGTGCCGAACAGGCCGTAGGGCTTGATCATCAGCACGATGATGAGGACGTAGAACGGCGCGATCTCGTAGAGATTGCCCCAGTGCAGATACTGGCTGTCGACATATTGGGCGACGTTCTCGAGCAGCCCGATGATGATGCCGCCGAGCACGGCACCGCCGACGGAATCGAGTCCGCCGAGGATCGCCGCCGGGAACACCTTGATGCCGTAGGCGGCAAGGCCCGAGGACACGCCGTTGACGACGGCGACGACGACGCCGGCCACAGCCGACACGGTCGCCGAGATCGCCCAGGCCATCGCGAACACGCTCTTGACGGAAATGCCGAGCGACTGCGCGACCTGCTGGTTGAACGCGGTGGCGCGCATCGCGAGGCCGTACTTCGAAGCGCGGAAGAACCAGGCCATGCCGATCATCATCGCGACCGAGACCACGAGGCTCATGACATAGACGGTCTGGATCTGGAGGCCGAACAGGCTGACCGACTGGCTCTCGAACACGCGCGGGAACGGCTGCGGATTGACGCCGAACATCCACTTCAGTGTGGCCTGGAGTACGGTGGACAGGCCGATCGTCACCATGATCACGGAGATGATCGGCTCGCCGATCATCGGCCGCAGGATCAGCACCTGCACCGCGATGCCGAACACGAACATGAACACCAGCGTGATCGGCATGCCGATCCAGAACGGCACCTGGTATTTGGCGAGCAGTGCCCAGCACACCCAGGCGCCGACCAGCAGCAATTCACCTTGCGCGAAGTTGACGACCTGCGTCGCCTTGTAGATCAGCACGAACGACATCGCGACCACGCCATAGAGCGTGCCGACCACGAGGCCGTTGACCAGGAGCTGGATGAGGAAGGCGGTGTTCATGTATGGTGGACCTTTCGCCTCTCCCCGCTTGCGGGGAGAGGCCGACGCGCAAAGCGCGGCGGGTGAGGGGGAGCTTCCGCATGCGAGGTGCTGATGAGGGTAAGACGGAGCGCGCCAGAAGCTTGCGCATCGTCTCGACAGATGCGGAAGGAGTATTGTGGTATCGCTTGCGCGCCCGCAGGCTCAACGGTCACAAATTCGTCCGGCAGGAGCCGATCGGCCCGTACACTGTTGACTTCATTTGCCGCGAAGCCCGCCTGATCATTGAGGTGGACGGCGGACAGCATGCCGACAGTTCGCATGACGCCGTGCGCGACAAGTGGCTCACTGATCGCAACTATAGAATCCTGCGTTTCTGGAATAACGACGTTTCGAGCAATTTGGTCGGCGTTCTCGAAACGATTGTCACCGCCCTCGCGGAGACTCCCCCTCACCCGGATCGCTGACGCGCTCCGGCCTCTCCCCGCAAGCGGGGAGAGGCGAAGGGCAGCAGCGTGCGCGGCGATCGAGTGCCTCACTCCGCAGCCTCCGCCATGTGGCCGTGTCCGCCGAGGTCCACCACGCGCAGCGTCGTTCGGACGCGCTGCGTGGTGCCGTCCTGGAAGCGGATTACGGTGTCGACGGGGATGTCGGCATCGCCGCGATAGATCGCGTCGATGATGCCTTCGTATTTCTCGTTGATGACGCCGCGGCGCACCTTTCGCGTGCGGGTGAGCTCGCCGTCGTCGGCGTCGAGCTCCTTGTAGAGCAAGAGGAAGCGCGAGATGCGCTGGGCCGGCGGCAGCGTGGCGTTGACGGTCTCGACCTCTTTCTGCAGCAGCGTATAGACCTCGGGGCGCGAGGCGAGGTCGCTGTAGGTGGTGAAGGAGAGGCGGTTCTTCTCCGCCCATTTCGAGATGATGGAATAGCGGATGCAGATCATCGCCGCGAGTGCGTTGCGGCCGGCCCCGAGCACCACGGCTTCGGCGATATAGGGCGAGAATTTCAGCTTGTTCTCGATGAATTGCGGCGAGAAGCGCTCGCCGCGCGAGGTCTCGGCGAGATCCTTGATGCGGTCGATGACCACGAGCTGCTGGTTGGCATTGAAATAGCCGGCATCGCCCGACAGCATCCAGCCGTCCTTGATGTCGGCGACGCTTGCCTCGGGATTCTTGTAATAGCCGAGGAACATGTTGGGGTGCCGCACCACGATCTCGCCGACGCCGTGAACGTCGGCATTGTCGATCCGGATCTCGACGCTGTCGGCCATCGGCACGCCGGTCGTGTCAGGATCGACCTTGCCTTCGGGATGCAGCGTGTAGGCCCCGAGCAGCTCGGTCTGGCCGTAGAGCGTGCGCAGCGGCACGCCCATGGCCTGGAAGAACTTGAAGGTATCGGGTCCCAGCGCCGCGCCGCCGGTGGCGGCCGAGCGCAGGCGGGTGAAGCCGAGGCGGTCGCGCAGCGCGCGGAACAGGATGGCGTCGGCAAAGCCGGAGCGCTTGCCCTGTTCGAGCGCGGCGAGGCCCGACTTCATGCCGATATCGAACAGGCGCTGCTTGAAGGGCGTGGCATCCATCACCTTCGCGCGGACGTCGGCGGCGATCGACTCCCAGACCCGCGGGGCAAAGAGCACGAAGGTCGGCGCGATCTCGCGCAGATCGTTCATCATCGTGTCGGGCTCTTCGACGAAGTTGATCTTCATCCGGCAGAGCAGGCCTTTGCCGAGCACGTAGACCTGCTCCATGATCCACGGCAGCGGCAGCACCGAGACGTATTCGTCGTCGGGCCCCTTCGGATCGAAGGTGAGATAGGTCGCGCAGTGTCCGAGCACGCGTCCGGCGGCGAGCATCGCGAGTTTGGGATGCGAGGTGGTGCCTGACGTCGTGCAGAGGATCGCGACATCCTCGCCCCTGGTCGCATCGACCAGTCTGTCATAAAGCTCCGGCTCGCGCGCGGCGCGGGCACGGCCAAGCTCGGCAAATTTCTCCGCCGACATCAGGCGCGGATCGTCATATTTCCGCATGCCGCGCGGATCGGAATAGATGATGTGCTTCAGCTTCGGCACGCGCTCGGCGAGCGTGAGCAGCTTGTCGACCTGCTCCTCGTCCTCGGCGAAGACGAGCTGCGCCTCGCCATAATTGAGGAGATAGGAGGCCTCCTCGTCCAGCACATCGCGATAGAGCCCGAGGCTGAGGCCGCCGATGGCATGGGTTGCGACTTCCGCCGCGACCCAGTCCGGCCGGTTGTCGCCGATGATGCCGATGACGTCGCCGCGACCAAGACCGAGTTCGAGCAGGCCAAGTGCGAAATCGCGGACCCGCGTCTGGTAATCGTTCCAGGTGAAGATGCGCCACAGCCCGAGATCCTTCTCGCGCAATGCGATCTCGTTGCCGTGCTCTTTCGCATTGAGCCGGAGCATCTTCGGATAGGTGTCGGCCTGCGTGACGCGGCCCGCATAATCCATCATGCCGCGCTCTCCTGCGCCGGCGCGGCATCGTCGGGATCGACCAGCACCTCGTCTTCTTCACCGAGATAGGCGCGCCTGACATGGGGATCGGCCAGCACTGCCGCGGGATCGCCCTCGGCAATCTTCTTGCCGAAATCCAGCACCATCACGCGGTGGGAGATGTCCATCACCACGCCCATGTCGTGCTCGATCATCACCACCGTCATGCCGAACTCCTCGTTGAGGTCGACGATGTAGCGGGCCATGTCCTCCTTCTCCTCGAAATTCATGCCGGCCATGGGCTCGTCGAGGAGGATGAGGCGCGGCTCCAGCGCCATGGCGCGGGCGAGCTCGACACGCTTGCGCAGGCCGTAGGAGAGGGTGCCGGCGGTCGCCTTGCGCACCGACTGCAGATCGAGGAAGTCGATGATCTCTTCCACCTTGCGGCGGTGTTCGAGCTCCTCCTTGCGCGCGCCGGTGAGCCAGTACAGCGAGCCCGTGAGGAAGTTGTTCTTCAGGAGGTGATGGCGGCCGACCATGATGTTGTCGAGCACGCTCATGTGGTGGAACAGCGCCAAATTCTGGAAGGTGCGGCCGATGCCAAGCGAAGCGCGGGCATTCGGCGTCAGGCCGGTAATGTCGCGATCGCCATAGAACAGCTGGCCTTCGGTCGGCTTGTAGCGACCGGAAATACAGTTCACGATCGAGGTCTTGCCGGCGCCGTTGGGGCCGATGATCGAGAACAGCTCGCCCTCCTTGATGGCGAAGCTGACATCGGTCAGCGCACGGACGCCGCCGAATCGCAGGGACACGCCGCGCACTTCGAGACTGGTAGCCACCAAACAAATCCCTCCCGGTGATGGCGCATTCTGCGGCGCTCTTCGTCCGTTCCTGTCGGGCGATCCTAATACGGCCGTGCCGGCCAGACCATGCAGCTATTGGTCTCGACCGGACGGTCGCCACTTTCGTTCCCGTTTGGGATCAAAAGCCGCATCACCCGAGGTGGCTCTCAATAAGGGAAAGCGCTATTTTGAAATGTCTCCGGCCTGACAATTCTGCGACAAAGTTTTTCAGGTTGAGGCGGCCTTCATCTTTCGTCGGATGGCGGGCCGGAATGATGATGCTGCAACGCAGCATAAGGACGGAGTGACGACACGGTGCGGCTGACTTCGGGATCATGATTTCAGAGGATCATCTGAAGCGCGTTGCCGCCTGGTCGCGCGAGCTCACGCAAGCGGAGATCGAGGTCGCCCGCGCCGGAATCACGGAGCGGTCCTACGGCACCGGCGAGACGGTGTTCATGCGCGGCGACAATTTCGATTATTGGGCCGGGATGGTCTTCGGCCTTGCCCGGATGGGCGGGGTGTCGCGCGACGGCAAGGAGACCAGCCTCGCCGGACTGACGGCGGGGGCCTGGTTCGGCGAGGGCAGCGTGCTCAAGAACGAGCCGCGCCGCTATGACGTGGTGGCACTGCGCAACAGCCGCGTCGCGCTGATGGAGCGTAGCGCCTTCATGTGGCTGTTCGAGAACAGCGTCGGCTTCAACCGCTTCCTGGTGCGCCAGCTCAACGAGCGGCTCGGCCAGTTCATCGGGATGCTCGAGGTCAACCGCACCCTCGATGCCACCTCGCGGCTTGCCCGCAGCATTGCCTCGCTGTTCAACCCGATCCTCTATCCGGAATCGACCGCGCATCTGGAGATCACGCAGGAGGAGATCGGCGCGCTCTCCGGCATGTCGCGGCAGAACGCCAACCGCGCGCTGAACCGGCTGGAGAAGGAGGGGCTGCTGCGGCTCGAATATGGCGGGGTCACCATCCTTAATGTCGAACGGCTGCGCGGGTACGGGGACTAGAGGCAGTCACCGCGCGTTGGCGGGGGCGTGCAGCGGCCAGAGGTCGGCGCGCCAGCGGATCGCGATCGCCAGCATCGCGATGAAGCCGGCGGCGGCGTAGAGCGAACCTGTCGCGGAATAGCCGATGGTGTCGATCAGGCTGCCGGCCGCGAGCAATCCGAGCGGCAGGCCGTAGATCACCATCATGCGCACGCCCATCACGCGGCCGCGCAGATGCGCGCTCGCCGTGCGCATCAGGATCACGGCCGCCGAGATCATCGACATGCTCTGGGCGATGCCGGCGAGAACGAGGCAGGCCATGGCGACAGGCATCGTCCTGATCTCGACGAACACCAGCAGCATGACGTACCAGGCCAGCGTCGCGCCGATCAGAAGCCGGGCAATGCGCAGGCCGCCGACCAGGCTGAGCGTGATCGAGCCGATCAGCGAACCGACGGCAAAACTCGCCGAGAGATAACCAAGGCCGGTCTGGTCGGTGTGAAAGATTTCGCGCGCGATGTAGGGCAGCAATCCCCCAGTGAAGGGAAATGCGGTGAGATTGGCGAGGAAGGCGACGCACAGCGCGGCGCCCATTCCAGGGCCATTCCAGGCGTAGACAATCCCTTCCTTTAGCTCGCCCAGCAGTTTTGAAACGGCGCGGCTGTTCGCCGGCAGATCGGTCGTGGCAACGGTCCTTTTCGGTCGGGTCAGGCAAGACATGAGAATTGCCGCCGCGAGGTAGAGGCTGGCGACCACTGCATAGACGAGACCAATGCCAAGCACGGCAAACAGCCCGGCGCCCGTCAGCGCTCCGGCAATGCGGGCGCTATCCTGGGTCGTGCGTGACAGGCTGATTGCGCCGACCAGCCGCTCGGCCGGCATGATGTCGGCGAGCAATGCGCTGCGAAGGCCGAGATCGGAGGAGCGGATCAGGCCCATGACCGTCACGATGATCATGACGTTGAACGGCGCCAGGTGCCCGGTCAGCGCCAGCGTCATGATGGTCGAGGCCAGCGCCGTATAGGTGAGGCGCAGCACGACGAGGAGATCGCGGTGACCGATGCGGTCGCCGACCATCCCGAGCGCCGGTGCAATCAGCGTTCCCAGATATTGCAGCGAGGCGAGAATGGTCAGCAGCAGCACCGATCCGGTCTCGACCAGGATGTACCAGCCGAGCACCAGCGTTTCGATCTCGAACGCCCAGGAGGTGAGCAGGTCGGATGGCCACTGGAAACGATAGTTGCGAATGCGGAACGGTGCGAGCGCTGAAGGTCGCGCGCCTCTGCTCAAGAGGCGATGACGCGTGTCACGGCGATTCCCTGCCTTTGTTGTTTCTTCTTGCTGGGTTGTTTCTTCTTGCTGTTTGGCAACGTAGCGCTGACGCTACGCCTGTCAATCGCAGCTGGCGCAGGCCGCACCCGCGCTCGGCTCTTACCTCGCTGCGCTTGCCGCCTTCCGCTCGGCCAGTGCACTCGCCATCGCCGAGATCAGCGGCCGCATGAAATAGGCCTCATCCGCCGGCGAGACGTCGGTGCGCAAGCCGTTCGCGGCGAGCTCGCCGGAGACGGCCGGGCCGACCGATGCGATCAGTGTGCGCTCGAGACCTGCGCGCAGCTTCGCCTCGCTGCCATGCGCCTTGGCGGCTTCGATCAGGCGGCGGACCTGGCCGAGATTGGTCAGCGCGATGGAATCGATTCGTCCCTCCGCCATCTCGTCGATGGCGTCGACGATGTTGGCATCCGCGGCCTTGGAATCGTAGACATAGGGCAGCACGGTATCGACTTCGGCGCCTTGAGCGGCAAGCGCGCCGGTCAGCGCGCTGTGGTCCTTGTCGGGATAGAGCTGCAGGCCGAGGCGCCGCCCCTTCAGGTCGAGCTTGCCCAGCATCTCGATCACGCCCTCGGTGGTCGGCTTCTCCGTGGTCTGTTGCGCCTCGAGCGAGATTTCACGCAGCGCCTTGCCGGGCTTCGGCCCGCGGGTGAATTTTCGCGATTTGGCGAGCGAGGTGACAAGGGCCTGGTCGAGCCCGCGGGCGCGCGCAAGCTTCATGATCCGCCGCAAGCCTTCGCCGGTCATCAGCACGAGGTCGTCGAAGGGCCTGTCGATGGCGCGGCGGATCCAGGCCTCGATCGGGGCGGGGTCCGGCGCATCCTGGATGGTGAACATCGGGCATTGCACGACATCGGCGCCTTGCTCGGCCAGGAGCTTCGAGAATTGCGCCTCCTCGCGTGTTTCCAGGATCAGGATGCGGGTGCCGTTCAAGCGGTCGGCCATGGGCGAGCTCCGGTATAAATCGCAATGGTACGTTCATCCTGACTCCGCGTCCGGGATTGGCGCAAGGCCAGGGTCGGTGCTAGAGCAGGGCGCAAATCGCGGGGTGTTCCGCGGCCGCTGCACAAACCTTCATCAAGAGCCATGCCCGACCATCAATATGTCCTGACCCTGTCCTGTCCGGATCGTCCCGGCATCGTCTCGGCGGTGTCGACCTTCCTGGCCCATAACGGACAGAACATTCTCGACGCCCAGCAGTTCGACGATGTCGAGACCAAGAACTTCTTCATGCGCGTGGTGTTCACCGCGGCCGATCTCGCCGTGGAGCTCGCGGCGCTCCAGACCGGCTTTGCCGCGATCGCCGAGCGGTTCGGCATGGAGTGGCAGATGCGCGACCGCGCCGCGCATCGCAAGGTGATGCTGCTGGTGTCGAAATCCGACCATTGCCTGGTCGACATCCTCTACCGCTGGCGCACCGGCGAATTGCCGATGACGCTTGCGGCGATCGTCTCCAATCATCCGCGCGAGGCCTATGCCGGGCTCGATTTCGGCGGCATCCCGTTCCACCATTTGCCGGTCACCAAGGAGACCAAGCGCGAGCAGGAGGCGCAGATCATGGATCTCGTCGACGAGACGAAGACCGATCTGGTGGTGCTCGCCCGCTACATGCAGATCCTGTCCGACGATCTCTCGGCAAAGCTTTCGGGGCGCTGCATCAACATCCACCACTCGTTCCTGCCCGGCTTCAAGGGCGCAAAACCCTATCACCAGGCGCATGAGCGCGGGGTGAAGCTGATCGGCGCCACCGCGCATTACGTCACGCGCGACCTCGACGAAGGCCCGATCATCGACCAGGACGTCGAGCGCATCAGCCATCGCGACACGCCGGAAGATCTCGTCCGCAAGGGCCGCGACATCGAACGCCGCGTGCTGGCGCGCGCGATCCGCTACCATCTCGACGACCGCGTCATCCTCAACGGCCGCAAGACCGTGGTGTTTGTGGATTGATCTACCTCACCTCTCCCCGCAAACGGGGCGAGGGGGGCGCACCGTCTCAGCGCACCGCGCCGGCCGACGTCGTCCCGGTCGCGCCCTTCTGCGCCCGCTCTTCCTTCTCGCGATCGGCCGCGGGCATCAGCCGCTTGCGCTCACGCTCCTTCATGTAGGCGTCGTATTGCGGCGTGCCCGGTCGCGGCGGAGCATCGGCCGGCAGGCCGCCGGCCCATTGCGGAACGTAGTCGCCCATGCCGGCCGAGAGTTTCTCGTTGACCGTGCCGCAGCCTGCAAGGCTGGAAGCGAGCAGGGTGACTGCAGCAGCAATCGAAAGCGAACGGGAACGCATGGACATCTTCTGGGTCGTACCCGATCGGGCGCGGGATGAGGAGACGCCGGATGGCGTCAGCGGCAGACCATAACCCTCAACATGTAAAATTGGCCTATTCGAGGGTCGGCCATGCTGTATACATTTAAGGTATTATAGTAAGCAAATTTAGCCCTTGTAGGGGTAATTGTAGCTGGTACGGTATACATCGCGTATTTCCCGTTCGGTGAGCGTCACCGAATGGTGTCACCGCGAAGCAAGTGAGATGTCCGGATTCTGCAAATGAGAGGCGGAATCCTCCATCCAAGACGTCGTGCGACCCTTCCTAAAATGGCGCATCAACAAGCCATCGCCCAACCGGCCAACGCCACGAGGGGCTTTTTCGTTGACAGGACCATTATATTTGTACAATCGTACAAATCTCTCCCCGCTGTCGTTGAGGCAGATCGCGCGGCTTGCGCCGAATGGTCGCCCAACGTCCGATTGACAACGGGGTTGCAGAGGACGCCATGTGGCCGCACGGCATGGCTCGTCGATGAGTGAAGCGCGGCAAGGACCGGGCACTCGGTCCGGCTCACAAGAGGTCAGGAATGAAGGGGAGGGACATCTGATGTTCGAACGCAAGATTTTTTCACGTACCGCAGCGGTCGCTGCCATCGCGGGCCTCGCAGTCGTCGCGCCCGCCAAGGCCGAGGACAGCGTCAAGATCGGCCTGATCCTGCCGATGACCGGCGGCCAGGCCTCGACCGGCAAGCAGATCGAGAACGCGATCAAGCTCTACATGCAGCAGAAGGGCGACACCGTCGCCGGCAAGAAAGTCGAGATCATCCTCAAGGATGACGCTGCGATCCCCGACAAGACCAAGACCGCCGCGCAGGAGCTGATCGTTAACGACAAGGTCAACTTCATCGCCGGCTTCGGCGTGACGCCGGCAGCGCTTGCCGCCGCGCCGCTCGCAACGCAGGCCAAGATTCCGGAAGTCGTGATGGCGGCCGGCACCTCCATCATCACCGAGCGCTCGCCTTATATCGTGCGCACCAGCTTCACACTGGCGCAGTCCTCGACCATCATCGCCGACTGGGCGGTGAAGAACGGCATCAAGAAGGTGGCGACCCTGACCTCGGACTACGCGCCGGGCAATGACGCGCTGAACTTCTTCAAGCAGAACTTCACCGCGGGCGGCGGTGAAGTGGTCGAAGAGGTGAAGACCCCGCTCGCCAACCCCGACTTCGCGCCGTTCCTGCAGCGCATGAAGGATGCCAAGCCCGACGCGATCTTCGTGTTCGTGCCGGCCGGTCAGGGCGGCAACTTCATGAAGCAATATGCCGAGCGCGGCCTCGACAAGGCCGGCATCAAGGTGATCGGGCCCGGCGACGTCACCGACGACGACCTGCTCAACAACATGGGCGACGCGGTCCTCGGCACCGTTACCGCGCATCTCTACTCGGCGGCGCATCCGTCCGCGATGAACAAGGACTTCGTCGCGGCCTACAAGAAGGCCTTCGGCAACCGGCCCGGCTTCATGGCGGTGAGCGGCTATGACGGCATCCACCTGATCTACGAGGCGCTGAAGAAGACGGGTGGCGACACCAACGGCGACAAGTTGATCGAGGCGATGAAGGGCCAGAAGTGGGAGAGCCCGCGCGGTCCGATCTCGATCGACCCCGAGACCCGCGACATCGTGCAGAACATCTACATCCGCAAGGTCGAGAAGGTCGACGGCGAGCTCTACAATGTCGAGTTCGCGACCTTCGAGGCCGTCAAGGATCTCGGCAAGACCAAGAAGTGACGCGCGAAAGCGCGTCATCCCCGAGCGCGCTTAGCGCGCATCGGGGATCTCGAAATTGTTGAAACGAGATTCCGGGTGCAGCGCCTTCGCGCTGCCCCGGAATGACGAGTGATCACCAGGGTTCACCCGCTACCGATGACCTCTATCCTCACCAACCTGTTCGATGGCGTTGCCTACGGCATGCTGCTGTTCGTGCTCGCCTGCGGGCTCGCGGTCACGCTCGGCCTGATGAACTTCGTCAACCTCGCCCATGGCGCCTTCGCCATGACCGGCGGCTATGTCTGCATGGTGCTGGTCAACCGGATGGGCTGGCCGTTCTTCGCCGCGCTGCCGCTCGCCTTCGTCTCGGCCGCCGCGATTGGTATCGCACTGGAGCGCACGCTCTACCGCCATCTCTACACGCGCAGCCATCTCGACCAGGTGCTGTTCACCATCGGCCTGACCTTCATGTCGGTCGCGGCCGTCGACTATATTCAGGGCTCCTCGCGCGTCTTCATCAATCTGCCGGCCGCGCTTCAGGGCCAGTTCGACGTGTTCGGCGTCGGCATCGGCCGTTACCGCCTGATGATCATCGTGATCTGCGGCCTGCTCACCATCGGCCTGCAGATGGTGCTGGCCAAGACCCGTTTCGGCAGCCGCCTGCGCGCCGCGGTCGATGATCCGCGCGCTGCGAGCGGCCTCGGCATCAACGTGCCGCAGGTGTTCGCCTTCACTTTTGCTTTCGGCTGCGGGCTCGCCGGCCTCGGCGGCGCGCTCAGTGCCGAAATCCTCGGCCTCGATCCGTATTTCCCGCTGAAGTTCATGATCTACTTCCTGATCGTGGTCACCGTCGGCGGCTCCTCCTCGATCACAGGCCCGTTCCTGGCCTCGCTCCTGCTCGGCATCGGTGACGTCGCCGGCAAATATTACGTCCCGAAGATGGGACCCTTTGTGATCTACACCATGATGATCGTGATCCTGATCTGGCGCCCGAACGGCCTGTTCGGGCGCACGGCCGCGCGTTGAGTTCGCCGATGACCGCTGCTTCCGATGTCGGTTTTCACGCCCAGCGCCAGGCGCGCTGGCACTACGGCGAAGTCGCTTTCTGGCTCATCGTACTGGCCTGCGGCTTTCTGTTTCCCTCGCGCTATCTGATCATGACCGACATCCTGCGGCTGGCGCTGTTCACGATGTCGCTCGATCTCATCCTCGGCTACGCCGGCATCGTCTCGCTCGGCCACGCCGCCTTCTTCGGCGTCGGCGCCTATGCGGCCGGGCTTCTTGCGCTGCACGGGATCATCAACGAGCCCGTGCTGGCACTCATCGTCGCCGGCCTTGCTGCGATGGTGCTCGGCTTTGCCACCAGCTTCCTGGTGATCCGCGGCGTCGACCTGACGCGCCTGATGGTGACGCTCGGTATCGCGCTGCTGCTGGAAGCGCTCGCCGAACGCTTCTCCAACATCACCGGCGGCACCGACGGCCTGCAAGGCATCGAGATGCAGCCGATCTTCGGCGAGATCGCGTTCGACATGTTCGGCAAGGCCGGCTTCTTCTATTCGCTCGCCGTGCTGTTCGTCCTGTTCCTGTTCGCCCGCCGCGTCGTGCATTCCCCGTTCGGCCTATCGCTGCGCGCCATCAAGAACAACCCGCTGCGCGCCGCCGCCATCGGCATCCCCGTCAACCGCCGCCTGATCGCGATCTACACGCTGGCAGCGTTTTATGCCGGCATCGCGGGCGCGCTGTTTACCCAGACCACCGCGATCGCCTCGCTCGACGTGTTCGCCTTCGAGCGCTCGGCCGATTTGATGCTGGTGCTCGTGATCGGCGGCACCGGCTATCTCTATGGCGGGCTGATCGGCGCGGTGGTGTTCCGCATGCTCCAGGAATTGTTCTCCACCATCACGCCGCAATATTGGCAGTTCTGGATCGGCCTCGTGCTGGTCGTGATCGTGCTGGTCGGCCGCCAGCGCCTGCATCGCTGGGTGCTGTATGTGCCGAACCTGATCATCAAGCAGGTCGCAGGCCGCAAGGCCGTCGTCGCCGTGCCGGAGAGCGACGCATGACCATCGCGCTCGAAACCCAGAACCTCGAAAAGCAGTTCGGCGGCCTGCGCGTCACCCGCGATCTCTCGCTGAAGATCGAGCAGGGCGCCCGCCATGCGCTGATCGGTCCCAACGGCGCCGGCAAGACCACCGTGATCAACCAGCTCACCGGCGTGCTGAAGCCGAACTCAGGCCGCATCCTGCTCGA
Source organism: Bradyrhizobium liaoningense (assembly GCF_018130825.1). Lineage (GTDB taxonomy): Bacteria > Pseudomonadota > Alphaproteobacteria > Rhizobiales > Xanthobacteraceae > Bradyrhizobium > Bradyrhizobium liaoningense_B. The sequence goes on from NZ_JAFCJS010000005.1 coordinate 238,408, forward strand.
AGGCCAGGACATCACCGATCTGCCCGTGCACAAGCGCGTGCTGCGTGGCCTGTCGCGCACCTTCCAGATCAACCAGCTCTATCCCGACCTGACCCCGCTCGAGACCATCGGCCTTGCCGTCTCCGAGCGCCTCGGCCATGGCGGCGACTGGTGGCGGCGGATGGGGACGCGCGGCGACGTCAATGGCGAGATTGCCGAGCTGCTGACACGCTTCCATCTGCTCGACGTCATGAACGAAGAGACCGTGACGCTGCCTTACGGCAAGCAGCGGCTGCTCGAGATCGCCGTCGCGATCGCCGCCAAGCCGCGCGTGCTGCTGCTCGACGAGCCCGCAGCCGGCGTGCCCGAGAGCGAACGCCATGACATTCTTGCCGTGGTCGGCGCGCTGCCGCGCGACGTCACGGTGCTGCTGATCGAGCACGACATGGACCTCGTCTTCTCCTTCGCCGACCGCATCTCGGTGCTGGTCTCCGGCGCGCTGCTGACCGAGGGCCCGCCCGAGCAGGTCGCGCGCGATCCGCAGGTGAAGGCGGTCTATCTCGGCGAGGAGGCGGTCAATGTCTGACCTGCTCGCAATCGATGCCTTGCGCGCCGGCTACGGCGAGGCCGTGGTGCTGCCGAAGATGTCGCTTCGACTCGCCGAAGGGCAGGTGCTGGCGCTGCTCGGGCGTAACGGCACCGGCAAGACCACGCTGATCAACTCTATCGTCGGCGTCACCCGCCGCTTCTCCGGCACCGTCGCGCTGGCCGGCGCCGACGTCACCACCTTGCGGCCCGACCAGCGGGCGCGCGCCGGCATCGGCTGGGTGCCGCAGGAACGCAACATTTTCCGCTCGCTCACCGTCGAGGAGAACATGACCGCGGTGGCTCAGCCGGGCCCCTGGACGGTGGAGAAGGTCTACGAGATGTTCCCGCGGCTGAAGGAACGGCGGAGCAATTTCGGAAACCAGCTCTCCGGCGGCGAGCAGCAGATGCTGGCGATCGGCCGCGCGCTGACCCTCAACCCCAAAGTCCTGCTGCTCGACGAGCCGACCGAAGGCCTTGCCCCCATCATCGTCGAGGAATTGCTCAAGGCGATCGGGACCATCACCCGGGCTGGGGGCATCTGCTCCATCATCGTCGAGCAGAATGCCCAAAAGATTCTGGGGCTCGCCGATCGCGTCGTGATATTGGAGCGCGGAACGATCGTCCACGACGCCCCGAGCGCCGCACTGAAGGCCGACCCCTCGGTCCTGGAGCGCCACCTCGGCGTCGCAGGCGCGGCCGCCCACTGATCTTCGCCTCTCCCCGCCTGCGGGGATAGGGAGTACAACGAGCGCCGACTGAAATTCGGGAGAAACAAGAATGCAACGAACCAAAGCCCCCTTCCGCGCCGACGAGGTCGGCAGCCTCCTGCGCCCCGCCAAGATCAAGGAAGCCCGCAGCCGTCTGGAGAAGGGCGAGATCTCGGCCGACGATCTGCGCAAGATCGAGGACATGGAGATCGAGAAGGTCGTGCACAAGCAGGCCTCGCTCGGGATGAAGCTTGCGACCGACGGCGAATTCCGCCGCTCCTGGTGGCATTTCGACTTCCTGGCCAAGCTCACCGGCTGCGAGCTGTTCCACCCCGACACCGGCATCCAGTTCACGGGCGTGCAGACCCGTCACGACGCGGTGCGCGTGATCGGCAAGCTCGACTTCCCCGACGACCACCCGATGCTGGACCACTTTCGCTTCCTGAAGAAGGTCGCCGACCAGGCCCACGTCACCGCCAAGATGACGATCCCGTCGCCGGCCGTGCTGCATTTCCGCGGCGGCCGCAAGTCGATCTCCAAGGACGTCTATCCCGATCTCGACGCCTTCTACGAGGACCTCGGCAAGACCTACCGCAAGGCGGTGAAGGCGTTCTACGACGCCGGCTGCCGCTACCTTCAGTTCGACGACACCGTCTGGGCCTATCTCTGCTCGCAGGACGAATTGCAGAAGGCGCGCGAGCGCGGCGACAATCCGGACGGCCTGCAGCAGATCTATGCCCGCATCATCAACTACGCGTTGGCGGAGAAGCCCGCCGACATGGTGGTGACGACGCATGTCTGCCGCGGCAATTTCCGCTCGACCTGGATTTCCTCGGGCGGCTACGAACCCGTGGCCGAGACCCTGCTCGCCGGCACCAACTACGACGGCTACTTCCTGGAATACGACAGCGATCGCGCCGGCGGCTTCGAGCCGCTGCGCTTCCTGCCCAAGGGCAACAAGGTCGTCGTGGTCGGCGTCATCACCTCGAAGTTCGGCGAGCTCGAGAGGAAGGACGACATCAAGCGCCGTCTGGAAGAAGCCGCCAAGTTCGCGCCGCTGGAGCAGCTCGCGCTGTCACCCCAGTGCGGCTTCGCTTCGACCGAAGAGGGCAACATCCTCTCCGAGGAGGAGCAGTGGGCCAAGCTCGGCCTCGCGGTCGAGATCGCCAAGGAAGTGTGGGGCCAGTAGGCCCCACGCGGTCCGGCGGGTGAGTGACGGGTAGATGGCGCAACACTCTCGGTGTCGTCCCGGCGAAGGCCGGGACCCGTACCCCCAGGGAGAAATTGCGGCGCGAGGCCGGTCACCACGAGTCTTCGCCAAACCGCTTCCTGTGGTTATGGGTCCCGGCCTTCGCCGGGACGACACTGGGGTTTGACGCGCGGTCCTCGTCTCTCCGCTGCCAACGCAAGCGCGCCCTCACTTCTCCGCCAGATAAACCTCGCCCAGCAGCGACGAGTTCGACCACGGCACCTGCTTGTTCTTCGTGGACGAGACCACCTCGGCCCGCACCCGCGTGAGCATCTGCTGCACCTCCAGCCCAGGCGTGCCGATATGGCGGGACAGTGCGGCGGAGAATGGCGAGTTGGCGCCTTCGCCGTCGAGCGCGACCTGCCCCGGTGCGGTGGCGAAAGCGATCAGGGTGCCGGCTCCCAGCGTTGCGCCGGCGCCCAGGCTCGTGGGCGCGGCGAGGCCCGAGGCGCCCTCTATGCCACGATTGGTGCCGGCGTTCGCCACCTGCTGCGCCATCGGATTGTTGCGGCAGGCATCGAAGATCAAGATGTTGGTGCGGACCTGGTCGTCGAGGCCGGCCATGATCGTGTCCATGTCGATCATCGCCTCCGTCATGCCCGTGCCCGGCTTGAGCTCGACGTCGACGGGAATGAGATAGTTGCGGCCGTCGACCTGCACACCGTGGCCGGCATAGTAGACCAATGCGACCTGCGCCCGCGCGGCCGCGCGGAGAAAGTCGCGCGTCATCTTCTGCATCGCCGCGCGGTCGAGGTCGATGCCCTCCGACACGGTGAAGCCGATGTCGCGCAGGCTTTTCGCGACCGCGCGCGCATCATTGGGCGGATTGGGCAGCGCCTTCACATGCGCATAGGCGCCGTTGCCGATGATCAGTGCCATGCGCGTGCCGCGGACGGCCGGAGCAGGCGAGGGGAGAGGTGCCGCTCCGGTCTGCTGCGGGGCAGGGGATGCCGCTGGCTGCGTCGCGGGGGAAGGCGCATCGCGCGGGATCGGCGCGGCTGCATCCGTCACCAGCGATAGCCGCACCTTTGCGGTGGCCTGGTTGGCCTTGCTGCCGGCATCGGAGGCCACGATCGCCAGTGTCGCCTTGTAGTCGTCGCGCGCGCGTGCGTAGTCGCCCTTGGCCTCATAGGCCAGCGCGCGATGGGTGTAGCCCGAGATCAGCACGCTGTTCGGCGGCGTCATGATGTTGACCGGAGGCTTGTCCTTGACGAGCCGGATCGCTTCGCTGCCGTCGGCGATGGCGCGGTCGAAATCGCCCTTGGCGCGCCAGATCGAGGTGCGGTTGATCAGCGGCTGCGGCAGCGACGGGTCGAGCCGGATCGCCTGGTTGATGTCGGCGAGCGCGCCGTCGAGATCGCCGAGCGCTTCCTTCGAGATGCCACGGTTCTGGAACGAGAACGCCGATTTCGGATCTGATTTGATCGACATGTCGTAGTCGGCGATCGCCTTGGCATAGTCGCGCTTGCCGCGCCAGGCATTGCCGCGATTGTGGAAGATGATGCCGCTGGGCGGGCCGAGCTTCAACGCATCGTCGAAATCGGCGATCGCGATGTCGTAGTCGCCCTTGTCGTAATAGGCCGATCCCCGCAAGTTGTAGACCGCCTGGCTCGGCTGCAGTCGGATCGCTTCAGTGGCGTCAGTGATGACCTTGGTGTAGTCGCCCTTCTTGTTCCAGCCCACGGCGCGCCAGAAATAGATGGTCGCGAGCTGCTCGCCCTTGAACACCTTCAGCGCGATGATCTTGGTGCAGGCGTCGACCATCTGGTCCGCCGGGGTTGTCTCGGTGGTGCAGAGCGGCCCGAGCTGGTTGCGCGCCTGCGCGTAGGCCGGCGCGCACCAGACCAGGGCGACGAGAAAAACGGGGAGCAGGAGCAGGCGGCGCAAGGAGACCTCGGCTGAAGACGATCTTGCCGGGAGAGTCTGCTTTTGGTCGTGCGCGCGGCTTTTCGGGTTCACGCCGCGATGGTCTGCAACGTTTATTTCTTGGGTTGGCGGGTGCGGATCTCGATCGATCCGCTCGCCATCTGGACCTCGAACCGGGACAGGAAGCTCATGCCGAGGAGGCCGTCGACCCCGGCGCCAAAACCCTTGTCGTCGCCCCCGAGGACGGCGACGGGTACGTTGGCCGCTTCGAGCTTGCCCAGCAGGACCTTGTCGGCCTTGGAGAGTTTAGCCTTCGCTTCCCCGTTGGCCGTGATCAGCGTGATGTCGCTGGAGCCGCCGTCCGCTATCTTGGCCTTGCCTGCAAAGGCCGATTTCACCGACACATAGCTCGCACCCGTATCGAGGACGAACAGTCCGCGCACGCCGTTGATCTCTGCTCTCACGGTGACGATGCCCTTCGGCCCGTGCATCGGGAAGCTTTCCTTGCGGGCCTCGGTCGACGAGACGCAATTGCCCTGCCGCTCGTAGTCGGCGATCATCTTTTGGGTCCGGCTGTTGTCGCGTGTCGCCGGATCCAGCGCGACCCAACGGTTGATCGGCGCTGTCGCCTCGCAGAACTGCTTCAGGGCCGCGTAGGCGTTCGCCATACGAAGGAAGATCCCGCCGGAGATCATTTTCTTGTCGCCGCTGAACAGCTCGATCGTGTCGGAATAGTCGGCGAGCGCGCGGCGATAGTCGCCGGCACTGTCCAGAGCCATGGCGCGGACATAACGCGCGCTCTGGTCGGACGGCGCACGTTTCACATACTCGTCGGCGACCTCGACGGCCTTCGGATAGTCGGTGATGCTCATATAGATGACGGCCGCCTTGTTCAGCGCCGTCAGTGGGGCTCCGCAGTTCTGGACGAATTTGTAGAGCCCGTCGGCGGCTTGCCGCCGATAGCCGCGCCTGTCCAGCATCCCTGCCAGATCGTCGATGCTCCGCTGGTCGCAGGGCTCGCGCTTGAGCTCCTCCAGCTTCAGCCAGACCAGACGCTCGCGCGCCACCGCGGCCGGCAGCGCCCCGATGCGGGCGTAGACGGATTCAAAGACCTGGTCGGGATTGTCGGTGGCGGGGTCGCCTGCGCGGGCGATACTTGAAAACGCAACGAGCAACAGGACCGTCAGGCATTTTCGCCGGAACATATGCACCCCAGAGTATCGCAATCGGCGCTCTCTATATCGGGAAGTGTGGCCTGTGCAAATTGGAGCCTCCAATCTTTCCCCGGTGGGCAGATAATGTTAGAAATCCTCCATCCCACTCCTCTGCCCACCGCCTTCCCACTCATGAAGAACGACGAAATCCTGAGCCAAATCACCGAGTTCTGCCGCAAGGCGGGCATGGCCGAATCGACCTTCGGCCGGCGTGCGGTGAACGATGGGAAGCTCGTGCAGCGCCTGCGCGAGGGCAAGCGCATCACCATCGACACGCTGGAGCGGATCCAGGCCTATATCGCTGCATCGACGACCGGCGGCCTGCCGCCGCCACGTGGGCTTCAGGTGCCCCCGGAGAAGCGCGATCCGCGCGGCAATTTCCGCTTCTTCGAGAACCGGCAGAAATACCTGCTGTTCGTCCATACCTGCAGCGAAAAGCGGGTGATCGCGGACCGGGTCGCGCTGGAGCTTTCAGCGATCCATCCGCGCCCGCCGGCGCTGCGCATTTTCGACGCGGGTGTCGGCGACGGCACGGTGCTGGCGCGGGTGCTGCGCGCGACGCACCAGCGCTACCCGCACATGCCGTTCTATGTGGCTGGCAAGGAGCTCAGCCTCGAGGATCTGCGCCTGACGCTGGAGAAGGTGCCGGACCGCATTTTCGAGCATCCGGCGTCGGTTTTCGTCTTCACCAACATGTTCTATTCGGAGGCGCCCTGGCTCACGCCGGCATCGCCCGCGGCGGCTGCGGCCACGGTCTGGCACGAGGTCCCGCTGCGGGGCGCTTCATCCGGCGAGTTCGAGCAGCAGATCGCCGAATTGCGGCCGTTCCTGGAGCAGAACTGGCGCGCCGCGATCAGCCCGCGCACGGCGATGCCGCTCTATGAGCGGCCGGTCGTGCTGGTGCTGTATCGCGAGGATCACAGGTTTCTGCTGGATTCGACCATCCCGCGGCCGGGCCAGACCGAGGCCAATTTCGACCTCGTGATTGCATCCCAGCCCTACCGCGCGCTGTCCTCGGTCAATTTCCGGGCCAAACGGATCATCGCGCCCCTGGCGCGGGCCCTGCGGCCGGGGGGGCGGCTGATCGGTATCCACTCCCATGGCCAGGATCCGGGCATGGAAATGATCCAGGCGATCTGGCCGGGAGAAAATCCTTTCTCGGTGAGCCGTCATGAGCTATTGCGCGCCGTGAAGTACGAGCTTGGGTCGTTGGGCCGCGACTTAAATTTTAATGCTTATGCTGATAACCGCTCGATCTTCAGGTATGATATGGAAGCTCTGCCCAACGAGGTTACGGGCAATATCGGAACCTCGACGGCCTTTGCAGCGTGGAATGCGGCGGTGTATGTCGCTCAGATCGAGGACGACCGGTTGACAGAAATGACTCAAAACGGCCGCACTCTGGATGCCGCCAGGGACGTGCTGAGAAAGTACAACGGCCTCTGGTTTCTTGACGAATCCTACGTCATCTCGCGCCGGCGTGATTGACACAAATCCAACGGTAAACATCGCAAACGAACCGCCGTCGAGTGGCGGAACAAGGGGTTACTTGATGCGCGCGTCCTATCTCTTCACCAGCGAGTCCGTGTCCGAGGGCCATCCCGACAAGGTCTGCGACCGGATCTCCGATGAAATCGTCGATCTGTTCTACCGCGAGGGGCCGAAAGCCGGCATCGACCCGTGGCAGATCCGCGCCGCCTGCGAGACGCTCGCGACCACCAACAAGGTCGTGATTGCGGGCGAGACCCGCGGTCCGAAGTCGGTCACCAACGAGCAGATCGAGAGCGTCGTGCGCGCGGCGATCAAGGACATCGGCTACGAGCAGGAAGGCTTCCACTGGAAGACTGCCGACATCGAGATCCTGCTGCACCCGCAGTCGGCCGACATCGCCCAGGGCGTCGATGCGCTGCAGCCGGGCGAGGTCAAGGAAGAGGGTGCGGGCGACCAGGGCATCATGTTCGGCTACGCCACCAACGAGACCCCGGATCTGATGCCGGCGCCGATCTTCTACGCCCACAAGATCCTCCGCCTCATCTCCGAAGCCCGTCACTCCGGCAAGGAGAAGGTGCTCGGTCCGGACTCCAAGAGCCAGGTCACCGTGCAGTACGAGAACGGCAAGCCGGTCGGCGTGCGCGAGATCGTGGTCTCGCACCAGCACCTGGTTCCGGACCTCACCTCGAACCAGGTCCGCGAGATCGTCGAGCCCTATGTGCGCGAGGCGCTGCCGAAGGCCTGGATCACGCCGAAGACCATCTGGCACATCAACCCGACCGGCAAGTTCTACATCGGCGGTCCCGACGGCGACTCCGGCCTGACCGGCCGCAAGATCATCGTCGACACCTATGGTGGCGCGGCCCCGCACGGCGGCGGCGCGTTCTCCGGCAAGGATCCGACCAAGGTCGACCGTTCGGCCGCCTATGCGGCGCGCTACGTCGCCAAGAACATCGTCGCGGCCGGTCTTGCCGACCGCTGCACGCTGCAGCTCGCCTACGCCATCGGCGTGGCGCGCCCGCTGTCGATCTACATCGACACCCACGGCACCGGTAAGGTGTCGGAGGACCAGCTCGAGAAGGCCGCCGCCAAGGCGATGGACCTCACCCCGCGCGGCATCCGCAGCCATCTCGACCTGAACCGTCCGATCTACGCGCGCACCTCGGCCTACGGCCATTTCGGCCGCACGCCCGACAACGAGGGCGGCTTCTCCTGGGAGAAGACCGATCTCGTCGAGCAGCTGAAGCGCGCGCTCTAGTTCTCTTGCGTCATTCCGGGGCGCCGCGACAGCGGCGAACCCGGAATCTCGAATTCTTACGGATTCCGGGTTCGCTCGTTGCACGAGCGCCCCGGAATGACGAGCTCAACAAACAGGAACCCCCAATGAACGCGAAGCCCGGCTTCACCGATTACATCGTCAAGGACATTTCGCTCGCCGATTTCGGCCGCAAGGAGCTCTCGCTGGCCGAGACCGAAATGCCCGGCCTGATGGCCACCCGCGAGGAGTTCGGCCCGAAGCAGCCGCTGAAGGGCGCGCGCATCGCCGGCTCGCTGCACATGACGATCCAGACCGGCGTGCTGATCGAGACGCTGGCCGCGCTCGGCGCCGACATTCGCTGGGTCTCCTGCAACATCTATTCGACGCAGGATCACGCCGCCGCCGCCATCGCGGCCGCCGGCATTCCCGTCTTCGCCGTCAAGGGCGAGACGCTGACCGAGTACTGGGACTACACCGCAAAGCTGTTCGACTGGCACGGCGGCGGTCACCCGAACATGATCCTCGATGACGGCGGCGACGCCACCATGTACGTCCATCTCGGTCTGCGCGCCGAGAACGGCGACGCCGCCTTCCTCGACAAGCCCGGCTCCGAGGAAGAGGAAGTCTTCTTCGCGCTCCTGAAGAAGCAGCTCAAGGAAAAGCCGAAGGGCTACTTCGCCGCCATCGCCAAGAGCATCAAGGGCGTTTCCGAAGAGACCACCACGGGCGTGCATCGTCTCTATGACATGCAGAAGGCCGGCACGCTGCTGTGGCCGGCCATCAACGTCAACGACAGCGTCACCAAGTCGAAGTTCGACAACCTCTATGGTTGCCGTGAATCGCTGGTCGACGGCATCCGCCGCGGCACCGACGTGATGCTGTCGGGCAAGGTCGCGATGGTCGCCGGCTTCGGCGACGTCGGCAAGGGCTCGGCCGCCTCGCTGCGCCAGGCCGGCTGCCGCGTCATGGTGTCGGAGGTCGATCCGATCTGCGCACTGCAGGCCGCGATGGAAGGCTACGAGGTCGTGACCATGGAAGACGCCGCGCCCCGCGCCGACATCTTCGTCACCGCGACCGGCAACAAGGACATCATCACCATCGACCACATGCGCGCAATGAAGGATCGCGCCATCGTCTGCAACATCGGTCACTTCGACAATGAGATCCAGATCGCGTCTCTGCGCAATCTGAAGTGGACCAACATCAAGCCGCAGGTCGACGAGATCGAATTCCCCGACAAGCACCGTATCATCATGCTGTCGGAAGGGCGCCTCGTGAACCTCGGCAACGCGATGGGCCATCCGTCCTTCGTGATGTCGGCGTCCTTCACCAACCAGACGCTGGCGCAGATCGAGCTGTTCGCCAACAACAAGGACGGCAAGTACAAGAAGGAAGTCTACGTGCTGCCGAAGACCCTCGATGAGAAGGTCGCGCGCCTGCACCTCGCCAAGATCGGCGTCAAGCTCACCGAGCTGCGCAAGGACCAGGCGGACTATATCGGCGTCAAGCAGGAAGGTCCGTACAAGTCGGATCACTACCGCTACTGAGCCACCTGTTCGATTGACCATCGACGCGAAGCCCCGGAGCGATCCGGGGCTTTGTTGTTTCGGCGCATGGAATTCAACTCGCTTTGCAGTTGCGGCACGGCCGATTGCCAATTGACGGCCGGCAGCGGCGGGCGGACAATCCTTCCTGGCGGAGGAAACCATGCAACAAGAACATTTCGACGTGCTCATCGTCGGCGCCGGGCTGTCCGGCATCGGCGCGGGCTATCATTTGCAGACCAAGTGTCCGGCCAAGAGCTACGTCATCCTGGAGGGGCGCGACTGCATCGGCGGTACCTGGGACCTGTTTCGCTATCCCGGCATCCGCTCCGACAGCGACATGTTCACGCTCGGCTATTCCTTCAAGCCGTGGACCGATCCGAAGGCGATCGCCGACGGTCCGCAGATCCTGAACTATGTGCGCGAGACCGCGGCCGAGAACGGCATCGAGAAGCACATCCGCTTCCGCCATCGCGTCAAGCGCGCGGCGTGGTCGACGCCGGATGCGCGCTGGACCGTCGAGGCCGAGCGCATCACCGGCGAGGGTGCGACCGAGCTCGTGCGCTTCACCTGCAGTTTCCTGTTCATGTGCTCGGGCTATTACAAGTATGAGGCGGGCTATACGCCGGAGTTCAAGGGCACGGCGGATTTCGCCGGCCGCATCGTGCATCCGCAGAAGTGGACCGAGGACATCGACTATGCGGGCAAGCGCGTCGTCGTGATCGGCTCCGGCGCCACGGCGGTGACGCTGGTGCCGGAGCTCGCCAAGAAGGCAGCGCAGGTCACCATGCTGCAGCGCTCGCCGACCTACGTTGTGTCGCGTCCGGCGCAGGATCCTGTGGCCAACAAGCTGCGCCGCAATCTGCCGGCGCAGCTTGCCTATCATCTGATCCGCTGGCGCAATGTGATGTGGGGGATGTTCTTTTTCCAGCTCAGCCGGCGCAGGCCAGCGAAGGTGAAGGACCTCATCCTCAAGGGCGTGCAGATGGCGCTCGGCCCGGACTACGACGTCGCGACCCATTTCACGCCGCGCTACAATCCCTGGGACCAGCGTCTGTGCCTCGTGCCGGACGGTGATCTGTTCAAGGCAATCCGCGAGCAGCGCGCCGCCGTCGTCACCAGCGAGATCGACACTTTTACGCGCGACGGCATCCGTCTGAAGGACGGCCGCGAGCTTGCCGCCGACATCATCGTGACGGCGACGGGGCTGGTGCTTCAGGTCGTCGGCGGTCTCGAGGTCAGCGTCGACGGCCGCGCTGTCGATTTCGCCAACACGCTGACCTACAAGGGCATGATGTACGCCGACGTGCCGAACATGGCCTCGGCCTTCGGCTACACCAACGCGTCCTGGACGCTGAAATGCGATCTCACCTGCGAATATGTCTGCCGGCTCATCAACTACATGGACCGGCACAATTTCCGGCAATGCATGCCGCACAATGACGACCCTGAAATCACCGCGCAGCCGTCGCTCGATTTCACTTCGGGCTACGTGCAGCGCTCGGTCGCGAAAATGCCGAAGCAGGGCTCAAAGCGGCCGTGGCGACTGTACCAGAGCTACGCGCTCGACATCGTCTCCCTGCGCTTCGGCCGGATCGACGACGGCGTGATGCAGTATTCCTGATCGCGCCGCTCGCCTCTATGCCTCGCGCGGGGTGAGCGCGAGCGCAAGATCGATCGCCAGTGCGAGCACCACCGCGCCGCCACCCAGGCCAAACAGGACAAGATAGTCCCCGCCAGTTTGCGCATAGATCCAGGAGAAGCCGTAGGCGGCGGCCGCCTGGAACAGTGCGAAGCTGGTGGTGGCATGGCTCCATGTCGCGCGCTGCTGTTCGGTCGAATGAGGCACGAGCTCGTGGATGCGTCCGAGCACCAGCGGCACGATGCCCGGCGTGAAGCCGCCGACCACCACGCTCGAGACGATCAGCGAGAGCGGAGCGGTGCTCACGGTCGGCAGCAGCACGGCCGCCGCCTCGATCAGGAACGCCGCGCGCAAGGCGGGACCAAAGCCTGAGCGGTCGCCGAGATGACCGGTGACGAGCGGGCCGACGATCGCGCCGAGGCCATACAGCACCCAGTAGCGCGATCCCGCAGCAATGCCCTGGCCGAGCCCCCGTGCCACGAAATCGACGATGAAGACCATGTGCGGCACAAGCGCCACGGCATTGAGGCCGTACTGGACCAGCAGCGCCCGGGCGGCCGGCGAGCTGCGATGGTGCTTTGCTTGATGCGAGGGCACACTATCCGCCTTCGTTTCGGCAGGCCAGTTCCACCAGCTCGCAAGTGTGAGCACGGCCGAGAGCACACCGAGACCGTACCAGCTCTGCTGCAAGCCTTGCTGCAGGAGCAGCGGCACCAGCGTGCCCGATGCTGCGACGCCGAGCCCGACGCCCGCAAAGATGACGCCGCCGACGATGCCGCGCCGCGCGGGCGAGGTGTGCGGCAGAATGACGGACGCCGCCAGCACCATGATGATGCCGCCGGTCAAGCCCGAGAGGAAGCGCCACGCGAAGAACCAGGTGAACGACACCGGGGCCGAGCTCGCAAAGAAGGAGAGGGGGGCGAGCAGCATCATCGCCCGCAGCGCGCGGACCGCTCCGATGCGGTTGGCGACGGCGCGTGCCGCGAGCGCGCCGGCGAGATAGCCGGCAAGGTTCGCCGCGCCAAGGTAGACGACGTCGGATGCGCTGAACCACTTTGCGGCAATCAGCGCCGGGATCAACGGCGTGTAGGAAAAGCGGGCGAGGCCGAGCCCGACCAGCGATGCGGACAAGCCCGCCACTGCATATCGCCAGGCTTGTCGTGATGTTGATCCCGGCTGCTGATGCAGCCGGGTCTCCATGTGTTGCTTCATGTTTGCGTCGGTCATGTCGTCCTCCTGCGCGCACGATGGCGCGCGGATCATCCTGCCTGGCTTGCGCGGCGGCGCCGGAATTCCTGCACGGGCAGGCCGCCCCAGCCCCAATTGTCGGTGTCGACTTCCTCGATCACGACGAAGGTGGAATCGTGCGGCTTGCCGAGAACGTCGAGCAGGAGCTGGCTCGATCCCTTGATCAGTGCGGCCTTCTCCGCCGCCGTGAGCGATGCCGCACCCGGCGTCGTTCCCTCGCGGGTCACTTGAATGGTGACCATGGGCATCGTGGTGCTCCTCGGCTCAGTGGCCGGCGCTCTGGCCGCCGTCGACATGCAGGATCTCGCCGGTGACGAAGGAGGCACCCTCGAGATAGAGCACGGCATCGACGATGTCGGACATCTCGCCCATGTGGCCCACGGGATGCATCGCGCCGTACTGCGCATGCGTCGCGACAGCGTGCATCGGCGACTTGATGATGCCGGGCGCCACAGCATTCACGCGGATGCCGCGCCTGGCGTATTCGATCGCGAGCGACTTGGTCGCGGCGTTCAGCCCGCCCTTGCTCAGCGAGGCCAGCACCGAGGGCACGTTCGAATTGGCGTGGTCGACCAGCGTGGTCGTGATCTGGACGACGTGACCGGACCCCTGCTTCTCCATCTCTGCGATGGCGAGCTGGGTGATGTTGAAGAAGCCCGCGACGTTGGTGCCCATCACCGCCGCATAATCTTCGGCCGTGTACTGCGTGAAGGGCTTGGCGACGAAGATGCCGGCATTGTTGACCAGCGTGTCGACCCGGCCGAAGCGGGCAACGGCCTGCGAGACCACGCGCTCGGCGGTGGACCGGTCGGCGATGTCGCCGGCAACGGCGAGGACATCGTCGTCACCCGACGGCTTGATGGAGCGCGCCGTGGCGACGACGCGATAGTTGCGATCGCGAAAACCCTGGACCAGGGCGGCGCCGATACCCTGCGATGCACCGGTGATGATGGCGACCTTCTGCTCGATACCCATGACGGGCTCCTGTTGTTGAAGACCTGCGCCAGCAGCGGCTGGCTTGCCCGGTGAGGTACGCCGCAGCGGCTTGCTTGCGAATACACGTTGTCCGGCAGACTCTGTTACGCGACGCGAACGAATGCCGGATCGACCAGTGGCGGCAGTTGTCGCCGGGCGGAGGAGCGCCTAGCCTGTCACGGGAATTTGACGGGGCGCCGGGAAGGCATGGATCGTCTGGATGCGATGAATGTGTTCGTGCTTGCGGTGGACGAGGGCAGCCTCGCCGCCGCGGGCCGCAAGCTTGGCCGCTCGCCGGCGGCGGTGAGCCGCGCCATCGCTTTTCTGGAAGAGCGGGTCGGTGCCGAGCTGCTGCACCGGACGACGCGCTCGATCAAGCTGAGCGAGGAGGGCGAGCGCTATGTCGCGATCTGCCGCCGCGTCCTCACCGAGCTGGAGGAGGCCGAGGACATCGCGGCCGGGCCGCGCACGGCGCCGCGCGGCCTGCTCACGATCACCGCTCCGGTGGTCTCCGGCGAGATGGTGCTGCGGCCGATCCTCGATGCGTTTCTCGACGCCTATCCGACCGTATCGGCAAAGCTGCTGCTGTTCGACCGTGCGGTCAACCTGATCGAGGAGGGCGTCGATATCGCGCTTCGCATCGGTCCGCTGGCGGATTCGGCGATGGTGGCAATGCGGGTTGGCGGGATCAGCCGCGTCGTGGTGGCGGCTCCCCGCTACCTGAAACAGCACCCGCGCATCACCGAGCCCGGCGATCTCGCAAAACACCAGATCGTCGCGATGGCGCATCTGCCCAATTCCTGGACCTTCGCGCCACAGGCGGGCTCGTCGGCGCCGCGCTCCGTGCAGTTCACCCCGCGGCTCGTCGTCAACAGCACCTATGCGGCGGTGGCCTCCACCGTGGCCGGGCGCGGCGTGGCGCGGATGTATTCGTACCAGGTGGCCGAGCAGGTCGCGCGCGGCGAGCTCGAGATCGTGCTGGCGGACGATGAGGATCCGGAGATGCCCGCCCATCTCATTTGCCCGCAGGGCCGGCTGTCGGTGCCCAAGGTGCGGGCCTTCACCGACTTCGCCGTGCCCCGGCTGAAGAAGCAGTTCGCACTGCTGAAGAAGAGCATCACGGCGCGCTGAGCTGCTTCGCGCCCGCGCAATGCGTTGTTTTGCGTATACGGCGGGTCGGCTGAATCGGCGATGGTTCCAAAACGGTTAACGCCCATTTAACGGATGAGTCCTAGCCTGTCTCGGCCGGGGTTACTCGCAAGGCCGAGGTGAGCCCAATGGAAGCCCAGAAGATCGCGGTCGACGCCGTCGTTGCGCTGACCGATTGCGATCGCGACGCCGTGATCGTGTTCATCCGCCGGCTCTATCTCGCCGGCGTTACCGACCCCAAGCGCCTGACCTTCAAGGGCCTGCAGGCACTGTCGCGGGCCTGATTCGGCTCGTTTCGGCCGGTTCGGCCCCCAAGCTCCAACCGCTTGCTCTCTCCGACGTGATTGCAACCCACCGGTGAATATCTTGCTGCTGGGTCCGGGGCGGAGTAGATGACGTCCCCGGCTGGGTCACTGGGGAACTTGGGGAAATGTTGAAACAGCTTTTTGCGCCGCAACTCGTCATTTTGTACGTGCTTGCGGCCTCGACGATCTACGTTCACTTCCGCGGCAAGCAGCGACTGCGCTTCGCGCGCCAGCTTGGTGATCACTCGACCTATCTCGCGCCCTACAACGTGCTGATGTATGCGGGCTCGGCGGTGCCGAACAGGCCGGTGATCTCGGTCGAGCAGTTTCCGGAGCTCAAGCCGCTGAGCGAGAACTGGGAGACCATCCGCGACGAGGCCGTGCGCCTGTTCGACGAGGGCTTCATCCGCGCGGCGGCGAAGAACAACGATTGGGGCTTCTATTCGTTTTTCAAGAGCGGCTGGAAGCGGTTCTACCTGAAATGGTACGACGACTTTCTGCCGTCGGCGAACACGCTGTGCCCGAAGACGGTGGAGCTGCTCAAGTCGATCCCGAGCGTGCACGGTGCGATGTTCGCGATGCTGCCGCCGGGCGGCAAGCTCGGCGCGCACCGCGATCCCTTTGCCGGCTCGCTGCGCTATCACCTCGGCCTCGTCACGCCGAACTCGAACAAGTGCCGCATCCTCGTCGACGGCGTCGAATGCGTCTGGCGTGACGGCGAAGCCTTCATGTTCGACGAGACCTTCATCCACAGCGCGGAGAATGCGACCGACGTCAACCGCATCATCCTGTTCTGCGACGTCGAGCGCCCGATGAAGTTCGGCTTCATGACCGCGATCAACCGCTGGGTCAGCCATCACATCGTCAAGGCGTCGGCCACCCAGAACGTCGACGGCGAGAATGTCGGCGTGCTCAACAAGGTGTTCGGCAAGCTCTACGAGATCCACCTCGCCAGCCGCAAGATCAAGGAGTGGAACCGCAACGTCTACTACACGCTGAAATATTCGCTGACGGCGCTGATCCTCGGGCTGATCGTGCTGTCGGCGCTGCGGTGATCGTGCCGCCAGATTGAAAATGAAAGCCCCGGAATGCTCCGGGGCTTTTTTCTTTGTGGTGATGGCTGTACGTAGGCGAAATGCTCTCAGTGCTATTTGCGGTCATTGCGCTGTTGTACGCAACGGTGGGCCAAGCTGGTGGTACGGCGTTTCTCGCCTTGATGGCCTTCGCCTCGTTTCCGCCGAGCGCGATGCGACCGACGGCTCTCCTTCTCAATATCGTTGCTGCCGCGTACTCCACCTGGGTTTTTAATCGCGGGCGATTGGTCGATTGGGGCAAGCTTCGTCCGTTGCTGGCGGCGTCGCTGCCGGCCGCTCTTGTCGGCGGGTTCATCGTGCTTGATGCGCATCTGTATAAGGCCGTTACCGGCATTGTGCTTTTGCTCGCGGCGGCAATCCTTGCTCTTGGTCGCGTACGTGAAGGAGGACAAGACCGACCGATGCCGTTGCGGGGCGCCTTCGCCGCCGGCGCGGCGGTTGGTCTCGTGTCTGGGCTCACCGGTGTTGGTGGCGGGATCTTCCTGGCACCGATTTTGATCGCGCTGCGCTGGGCTTCGCCGAAACAGACGGCAGCTCTCTCAGCGCCTTTCATTCTGGCAAATTCAGTACTCGGGCTGTTGGGCGCAACATATGCCGGTCAAGCCCCCTCTGAGCAGACGTGGCTCTATGCCTTGGCGGCGCTGACGGGCGCGATGCTGGGGACATTGATAGGCTTGAGGTGGTTGTCGGAAGCGATGACACGTTACGCTCTGGCAGCGATCCTAGGCATGGCCGGCCTTCAGCTTTTGCTCCTGCCCTATTTGCGACCGTAAATTTGTATCGGCGCGACGTCGGCTGTTGGCTACACGCGAAGTCAGCCGCGACAGGCTTGCCGCCGCTATCAGGAACATGGCGGACATAGGAAGCGCCGCGATGTATGGGTAGAGATCCTAAGGCCGAACATGGAGCAGGCAATGGCGCCCTTGCCGACCGCGAACACCGAGATCACGCAGTTCTTCCGCCAATGGCTGGACACCTTCGCCGGTTATGTCCGCGAGGTCGACTATGCCTCGGCAAGGCCGCTCTTCCATCCCGACGTGCTCGCTTTCGGCACGCATAACGACGTCATCCCAGGCCTCGATCAATGGGTCACGACGCAATGGGACAACGTCTGGCCGAAGACGGCCGACTTCCGTTTCGTCCTCGAACAGACCTCTGTTCTGGCATCACCCGACGGAGCGATGGCGACCGTGATCGCGCCGTGGACGAGCACGGGCTATCATCCCGACGGCAGCGCATTTCCGCGGCCCGGTCGCGCGACCATGATCTTTTCGAGGAATGGCGATGGCTGGTTGTGCGTGCATTCGCACATGTCGCTCAATCGCGGTGTGCCGCAGGCAAGCCACGCCAACCGGCCGGTGAAGGCCTGGTAGTGCGCGTAGGGTGGATTAGCGAAGCGTAATCCACCAATGGGCGCGAGCAACAATTGAGGTTCTTTGTTGTCGTGCGTCTGTAGTGGTGGATTACGCTTTCGCTAATCCACCCTACGATATCGAGCCTACTCGGGCTGGCCGATGCTCACCTTCAGCGTGCCGACGCCGTCGACGCCGCATTCGAGCTTGTCGCCGGGCTGCAGCTGCGACACGCCGGCGGGCGTGCCGGTCATGATGATGTCGCCGGCGGCGAGCTTCACCTGCTGAGACAGCTGCCAGATCGTCTCCGGCACGTTCCAGATCATCTGCTCGAGGTCGCCCGTCTGGGCTTCCTTGCCGTTGACCGTGAGCCAGATCTTGCCCTTGGTGGGGTGGCCGATCTTGGAGGCCGGCTGCAATGCCGAGGCGGGCGCGGAGCCATCGAACGACTTGCCGATCTCCCACGGGCGCTCCTTCTTGCGCGAGGCGATCTGGAGGTCGCGGCGGGTGAGATCGATGCCGACGGCATAGCCGTAGACGTGGTCCAGCGCCTTGTCGGCGGGGATGTTGAGACCGCCGCTCTTCAGCGCGACGATCAGCTCGACCTCGTGATGCAGATCCTTGGTCAGCGGCGGATAGGGAATGGTGGCGCCATCGGGCACCAGCATGTCGGCGTGCTTGGCGAAGAAGAACGGCGGGGCGCGCTCGTCATTGCCCATCTCGCGGATGTGCTCGAGATAGTTGCGGCCGACGCACCAGATGCGGCGCACGGGATAACGGCCGCTCTCCCCGACGACGGGAAGCGAGGCCTGGGGCGGAAGCGGAATGACGTAGGAGGCGGCGTTCATGAAGCGGTCTCGCTGCTCTTGGTGGGGTGATGGGGAACTCTATGCGGTTGCACTGATCGGCGCCAGAGCGCCGGCGTCGCGATGTTGCAGGCGGAAGAACGAGGCATAGCGCCCGCCGCGGCGCAGGAGCTCGTCGTGGCGGCCCTGCTCGACGATCTCCCCGCCCTCGACCACCAGGATGCTGTCGGCGTGCATGATGGTGTGCAGGCGGTGCGCGATCACGATGGTGGTGCGGTTCTGGCAGAGATGCTCGATCGCCTCCTGCACCTGCCGCTCGGATTCGGAATCCAGCGCGGCGGTGGCTTCATCGAGCAGGATGATCGGCGCGTTCTTGAGCAGCGCGCGCGCCACCGCGATGCGCTGGCGCTGGCCGCCAGAGAGCTGCGTGCCGTGCTCGCCGACCGGCGTGTCGTAGCCGAGCGGGAAGCCCATGATGAAATCATGCGCGCAGGCCGCTTTCGCCGCCTCGATGATCTCGCCCTCGCTCGCGCCCGGTCTGCCGAAGGCGATGTTGCTCCGGATGGTGTCGCGGAACAGATAGACGTCCTGGCCGACATAGGCGGTCTGGGCGCGCAGCGATCTGCGCGAGACCGAAGAGATCGACTGGCCGTCGATCACGATGTCGCCCTGCGTCACCTCGTAGAAGCGCAGGAGCAGCGCCAGCACGGTCGACTTGCCGCCGCCGGACGGACCGACCAGCGCGGTGACCTTGCCGGGCTCGGCGACGAAGCTCATGCGGTTGAGGATGGTCTCATTGGCGCGATAGGAGAAGCTGACGTCGCGCAGCTCGATCCGTGCGTCGGAAAGCTTCAGCGCCGGCTTGTCGTCGTCGGACCGCTCGCTCGCGGGGCTATCGACGACCTCGAGCAGCATGCGCGCGCCGACGAGCTGGCTGTTGAGGTCGATGTTGAGGCGCGCCAGCCGCTTGGCCGGCTCGGTCGCCATCAGGAACGCGGTCATGAAGGAGAAGAACGCGCCGGGCGTGGCGTTGAGCGCGACCACGCTGTAGCCGCCATAGAGCAGGCAGCCGGCGACGGCGAAGCCGCCGAGCATCTCCATCAGCGGATTGGAGCGGTTGGCGACGCGGGCCATCTTGTTGGCGTTGCGCTCGACGATCGCGATGTTCTCGTCGATACGCTTCTGCATGGTGTCTTCGAGCGTGAACGCCTTGACGGTGCGGATGCCTTGCAGCGATTCCTGCATCGTCTCCATGATGTCGGCGGTGCCGGTGAACTGGTTGTAGGCGAGGCCCTTGATGCGCTTGACCAGCTTGCGCAGCACCAGCATCGCCGGCGGCACCGCGACGAGGCCGATGAACGACATCAGCGGATCCTGCCACACCATCACGCCGATCATGGCGAGCAGCATCAGCAAGTCGCGCCCGACGGCATTGACCAGCATGTTGAGAACGTCGGTGATGGACTTGGCGCCGGCCGTCAGCCGCGCCAGGAACTCGGACGAATGCCGCTCGGAGAAGAAGCCAACGCTTTCGCGCATCAGCTTCGCGAACAGCTGGCGCTGGTTGGTGGCAAGGATGGCGTTGCTGATCTTGGTCAGGATCACCATGTGGCCGTAGGTCGCCACGCCCTTGATGAAGAGCAGGATCACCGTGATGCCGGAGAACATCGCGATGCCCGGGATGTTCTTGTCGACATAGGCCTGGTTGATGACCTGGCCGAGCACATAGGTCGCGCCCGCGGTTGAGCCCGCGGCGAGCGCCATCAGCGCGAAGGCGACGAGGTAGCGCCGCCAGTAGACGATGCCTTGTTCCGTGACCAGGCGGCGAATCAGGACCGCTGCCGCATAGGGATCGTCGGTGATTTTCTTTGGAAACTGGGCCATCCGTAGTCCATTGACGGCGCAGGGAAGCCTGCCCGCGCGTCAGGGATCGATGGGCCTCTGTGCCCGCTCAAGCGGGGTTTTTCAAGCCCAATTAAGGGCTTGCGTCCGGACGGAAATTAGGCCGAGACGGCCTGGCGGAGCTCGCCATGGCGCTCGCGGAACAGCTTGTCCTCCCAGGCCAGCGCGTGGGCCGCGATGGTCTCAAGGTCGTCATATTGCGGCTTCCAGTCGAGCAGGCCGCGAATGCGGCTGGTGTCGGCGACCATGGTCATGATGTCGCCGGGCCGGCGCGGGGCGTACTGGACGGCGAAGCTGCGCCCGGACACACGGCGCACGGCGTCGATGGTCTCCAGCACCGAATAGCCGCGGCCGTAGCCGCAATTCAGCGTGGTCGAGGCGCCTCCGTTGCGCAGGTAAGCGAGTGCCGAGCGATGGGCCTGCGACAGGTCCGTGACGTGGATGAAGTCGCGGATGCAGCTGCCGTCGGGGGTCGGATAGTCGGTGCCGAACACGTCGATCTTGGCACGCTGGCCGGTTGCGGCCTCCACCGCGATCTTGAGCAGATGCGTGGCGCCGACGGTGGCAAGGCCAATGCGTGCCTGCGGATCGGCACCGGCGACGTTGAAGTAGCGCAGGGTCACGTACTGCATGCCGTAGGCGGCGGCGACGTCGTGCAGCATGATCTCGGTCATCAGCTTCGACGAGCCGTAAGGCGACAGCGGCCGCGTCGGCGCGTGCTCGGGCACCGGCACCTGGTCCGGATTGCCGTAGACCGCCGCGGTCGAGGAGAAGATGAAGCGGCCGATGCCGCGCTTCACGGCGACGCTGAGCAGGTTGCGCGCGGTGACGAAATTGTTGCGGTAATAGCCGAGCGGATCGCGCATCGAATCCGGCACGACCACCGAGCCCGCGAAATGGATGATGCTCTCGATGTTGTGCTGGGCGATGACACCTTCGAGCAGGTTCTCGTCGCCGGCATCGCCGATGAACAGCGGCACGCCTTCCGGCAAGTACGCCGAGAACCCGGTCGAGAGATCGTCGATCACGACGACGTCCTCGCCGGCTTCCGCCAGCGCCAGGACCGTATGACTTCCGATATAACCGGCGCCGCCGGTGACTAGCACAGTCATGGTCTCACCCGTCCTCGATCAACGCGCAAAGCTAGCGCTTGCGTGGTGAAGAGGGGGTATCGGCGGCCCTGAACTGGTCACTATGCTTAATGTTGCGTATAGGGACTTTCGAAACGGAGCATGACGTGGCGAATTTCCCAGCCGATCTCGAAGTGATCGTGCCAAATCTGCACAGGCGCTATTCCGGGGTCACCGCGACCAACCGGATGGTGGCGCCGCGGCTGGCGAAACTGTATCGCGCGGCATGGTTCGGCTCGGATGCGCCGGAGGGGATCGCGCGGCTGGGTGTTGCCGATTTCCTCAAGCTGTGGCGCCGCAAGGCGCCGCTGATCTGGCACGCGCGGCGCAACAACGAGATGATCGCGGGCGTCGTGCTGCGCGCGGTCGGCTGGCCGCTCAAACTCGTGTTTACCTCGGCGGCGCAGCGGCATCACAGCTGGATCACGCGCTGGCTGATCCGGCGCATGGACGCGATCATCGCAACGAGCGACATCTCGGCCTCGTTCCTGAAGGTGAAGGCGACGGTGATCCCGCATGGCGTCGACACCGACGTTTACGCGCCTCCGGTCGACCGCGCGGCGGCGTTTGCGGAAGCCGCGCTGCCGGGCCACTACGCCATCGGCTGCTTCGGCCGCGTGCGTGCGCAGAAGGGGACTGATTTGTTCGTGGATGCGATGTGCCGCTTGCTGCCGCGCTATCCGGATTTCACCGCGATCATCGTCGGACAGGTCACGCCCGAGCAGACGCCTTTCGCCAATGACTTGAAGAAACGCATCGAGGCAGCCAACCTGCAATCGCGCATCGTCATCACCGGCGAGTTGCCGATCGAAGCGGTGCAGCGCTGGTATCAGCGGCTGACGATCTACGCCTTCACCTCACGCAACGAAGGTTTTGGTCTGACGCTGATCGAGGCGATGGCGGCGGGAAGCGCGCTCGTCGCCGCACGCGCCGGTGCGGCCGAGCTCGTGGTCGAGGATGGTGTCACCGGCGTGCTGATCCCGACCGGAGATGCCGACGCGCTCGCGGCGGCGCTCGAGCCGCTGATGCGTGATGTGGCGTCTGCGACGGCGATGGGCGAGCACGGGCGGGCGCGAGTGCTCGAACGATTCAGCCTCGATGCGGAAGCGGCGCGGATCGGCGCGGTCTATCGGCCGCTGCTTTGAGCCGCTTTTGCCAGCGCAAACAAAAAAGTCGAAAACAACCCCATGCACAGTAGCCAGGGATAAGGAAATCAATGGCTTGGCGGGTGGTTTGGCTTGCTGCTGATTTTACGAAATCGATTTGACCCGTCGGGCAAAACAGTGGCAAGGTGTCACCATGGGCGCGAGCCTCGGCGGCCTCACGTCTCCGCCCTTGCCCCCACGTCACCGAGCACCCGCTCCGCAATCCCCACCACCTCGCTCGCCGCAATGTCCCGCATGCAGCGGTGGTCGTTCATCTTGCAGATCGTGCTCTGGCAGGGCTGGCACGACAGCACGCTCTTGTCCTGGACCACGGTCGCGGCGAGGCCGTTGAGAGGGGCCCAGAGATAGGGGCTGGTCGGGCCGAAGATGCCCATGGTGGGCGTGCCGAGCGCGGCGGCGATGTGCATCAGGCCGGAATCGTTGGAGATGGCGACGCCTGCCGCCGCCATGGCCAGCACGCCGTTACGCAGATCGTTGCCGGTGAGGTCCCGCACTTTGGGGCCGCCCGCGGCGACGATCTCCTGGGCGAGGCCCTTTTCCGCGGGGCCGCCTACCACCCAGACCTCGAGGCCGCGCTCGACCAGCAGGCGGGCGGCCTCGGGATAGTAGGTCCAGCGCTTGGAGACGCCGACCGAGCCGGGGGCGAGCGCCACTGCGGCGCCGGCGCTGAGGCCGTTGGCCTGCCGCCAGCGCACGATGTCCTCGGCGGGGACCCGCAATTGCGGCACCGGCCATTCCGGGGGCAGGGGGGCGCCGTCGGGCTGGGCGAGGGCGGCATTCTTGTCGATGAAGCGCGGCAGCTTCTTCTCGCCCCAGCGCCAGCGGTTGAGCAGGCCGAACCGGAACTCGCCGACAAAGCCGACCCGCTCCGGGATACCGGCCAGTGCCGGCGCGATCGCCGCCTTCCAGGTCCGGGGCAGCACCAGGGCTGTGCCGTAGTTCCGCTCCCGCAGGAGGTTCGCAAGGCCGAACTGGCGGCCGACGGCCAGCCGGCTGCGCGGCAGGTCCCAGACGATTCCCTGCCGGACGCCGGGCATGTAATCGACCAGCGGGGCGCACAGGGACGTGGTCAGGAGATCGACCGGCCGGTTCGGCCACCGCTCATTGAGGACCCGCACCACGGTGTGATTCCGGACGAAATCGCCGATCCACATGTAGGGAATGATCAGGATCGGGCGGGTGTCGTCCCGATCTGCACGTCCACTAAGTTGCGAATCTTGGTTCATTCGTTAATAGGGCCGAAGGTGAGCTGATGTGGCGGTTCGGTTAGCCGCTCCGGGGCGGGACGTAAAGCAGGCTGAGCGCAAGTCCCAGAGCGCCTGCCCAAAATGCTTACACTTTGGCGGATGATGCGCTACGGCAGGGTCGGACCTTAAGAAAATCGGGCAGGTAGGTGGAATGTTGCTGGTGACCGGCGGGGCCGGTTTTATCGGATCGAATGTCGTGGCCGCGCTGAATGACGCCGGCAGCGACGTCGTGGTGTGCGACCTGCTCGGCAACGACGGCAAGTGGCGCAACCTCGCCAAGCGCCAGCTTGTGGATATCGTCCCGCCGGACGAGCTGCTCGACTGGCTGAAGGGCCGCAAGCTCGATGCCGTGATCCATCTCGGGGCGATCTCCGCGACTACGGCGACCGACGGCGACCACGTGTTCGAGACCAATTTCCGGATGTCGATGCGCCTGCTGGACTGGTGCACGGCGGGCGCCGTGCCGTTCATCTATGCCTCTTCGGCCGCGACCTATGGCGACGGCGAGGCCGGCTTTGGCGACGACGCCTCGTTGCCGGCACTGAAAAAGCTGCGGCCGATGAATCTCTACGGCTGGAGCAAGCACATGTTCGATCTCGCGGTCGCCGGGCGCGTCGCGAACGGCGATCCGCTGCCGCCGCAATGCGTGGGCCTGAAGTTCTTCAACGTGTTCGGCCCGAACGAATACCACAAGGGCTCGATGATGAGCGTGCTGGCGCGCCGCTTCGACGACGTCAAAGCGGGTCGCGTCGTGCAGCTGTTCAAGTCGCATCGCGAGGGCATCGCCGACGGCGACCAGCGGCGCGATTTCATCTATGTCGACGACGTCGTGCGCGTCATCATGTGGCTGCTGGCAACGCCCGCCGTCTCGGGCCTCTTCAATGTCGGCACCGGCAAGGCGCGCAGCTTCAAGGATTTGATGCTGGCGGCCTATGCAGCGCTCGGCACCAGGCCCAACATCGAATACATCGACATGCCCGAGAACATCCGCGGCGCGTACCAGTACTTCACCCAGAGCGAGGTCGATCGCCTCTGCCGCGCCGGCTATAACGGCGGCTTCACGACGCTCGAGGACGCGGTGAAAGCCTATGTCGGGGACTATCTCGACCGGCCCGACCGTTTCCGCTGAGGCTTTTTGATCATGGCGACGCCCATTCTCGATTTCGACGCCCTCGCGCAAACGATCTCAAGCCGCACGGTGCTCTGCATCGGCGACATCATGCTGGATGAGTTCGTCTATGGCGAGGTGTCGCGGATCTCGCCGGAAGCGCCGACGCCGGTCATCGCCGCCCAGCGCAGCGAGATCCATATCGGCGGCGCCGGCAATGTCGCGCGCAATATCGCCTCCCTCGGCGCGCGCTGCATCTTCGTCGGCCTCGTCGGCGAGGACGATGCGGGCAAGCGGCTTGCTACGGCGCTGGCCGAACATGGTGCAATCGAAAGCGTGCTGGTGTGCGATCCGTCGCGGCCGACCACGCGAAAAGTCCGCTTCGTCTCCGAGCATTTTTCCACGCACATGCTACGCGCGGATTGGGAGCAGGCGGCGCCCGCCTCCGACGGGGTCGAGACCGAGCTGATCGAGGCGATCCTGCCGCGGATCGCACGCGCCGACATCGTGCTGCTGTCCGACTATGCCAAGGGCGTGCTGACCGCGCGCGTGATCCGCCACACCATCGATGCCGCGCGAAAGCTCGGCAAGTCCGTCATCGTCGATCCCAAGAGCCTGAATTGGGCGATCTATCGCGGCGCGACGCTGCTGACGCCCAATCGCAAGGAATTTTCTGAAGCCACCCGCAGCCGCGCCGACACGCCGCAGAGCATCGTCGATGCCAGCGAGGACGTGATGCGGCTCGCAGATTGCGAGGCGCTCCTGGTCACGCAGGGCGAGCACGGCATGACGCTGGTGCCGCGTGGCGGCGAGGCGGTTCACGTTCCGGCCGTTCCGGTGAAGGTACGCGACGTCTCCGGCGCCGGTGACACCGTCGCCGCCGCGCTCGCGGTCTCGCTCGCGGCGAGCGCCGACTGGGACACGGCGCTGCGCGTCGCCAACGCCGCCGCTGCCGTCGCCGTCGGCAAGCAGGGCACCGCCAGCGTGAGCACGGCCGAGCTGCGGCGCAAGATCCTGCCGCACGCCTATCTCGCGGCCGAGGAGAAGATCGTGCTCGAGCCTGATACGCTCGATGCGCAGCTAGCCGAGTGGAAGCGGCAGGACCTGCGCGTCGGCTTCACCAATGGCTGCTTCGACATCCTGCATCCCGGCCACGTCAAGGTGCTGACCGCGGCGCGCGCCGCGTGCGACCGCCTGATCGTCGGCCTCAACAGCGACGCCTCGGTGCGGCGGTTGAAGGGCGCCGATCGCCCGGTTCAGGACGAGCGTGCGCGCGCCGAGGTGCTCGCCGCGCTCGAAGCGGTCGATCTCGTCGTCATCTTCGAGGAGGACACGCCGCTCGACCTGATAACCCGGATCAAGCCGAGTGTGCTGGTGAAGGGCGGCGACTACACCCGCGAGCAGGTGGTCGGCCACGAGGTGGTCGAGGCCGCGGGCGGCGTGGTCGTGCTGGTCGACATCCTCCAGGGGTTCAGCACGACGGCGCTGGTGCATCGCGCGCGGGGAGGGGCCAAGTGACCGCTCAAGCGACAGGTCAAGCGACGACGCTGAGCCGGGAGACGACCGGCCAGATGCTGTCGCGCCGCTTGCGCAGCCCGGCAGCCTGGAGCGAGACGGTCGACCTGTTCGCGATCCTGACCGCGGCCTCGCTGCCCTGGTCGACATCGCTGGCGGGGATCTTCAACGCCCTGATGCTCGTCTGCATGGTGCCGTTCCTCGACGTCCGCGCATTCCTGCAATCGCTGAAGCGCCCGATCTGCGTGGCGCCGATCGCGCTGGTCGTGCTCGCGCTGGTCGGGACGCTGTGGTCGGATGCAGCCTGGGGCGCGCGCTTCTATGCGGTCAATCCGACCGTCAAGCTGCTCGTGCTGCCGGTCCTGCTCTACCATTTCGAGCGCTCGCCGCGCGGACGCTGGATCCTCGTCGCCTTCCTGGTGTCCTGCGCGCTGCTGTCGGTGATGTCCTGGCTGGTAGCCTTCTACCCGAACCTCGCGCTCAAGAACGATCCGCCGGAGCGCGGCATCTTCGTCAAGAACTATATCGACCAGAGCCAGGAATTCGCGCTGTGCGCGGTCGCGCTGGCCTATCCGGTCGTGATGCTGCTGCGCGAGAAGCGCTACTGGCTCGCCGGGCTGCTCATCGTGCTGGCGCTCAGCTTCTTCGTCAACATGGCTTTCGTGGTGGTGTCGCGCACCGCGCTCGTCACCGTTCCGATCATGTTCGGCGTGTTCGCGTTGCTGCATCTGAAGTGGCGCAGCATCGCGATTATCTCGGCCGGCCTGCTCGCCGGAGCATTTCTCGCCTGGCAGGCCTCGCCGCAATTGCGCAGGACCGCCGACACCTTTGCCAGCGACTACACGCGCTATGTGGAGAAGGGCGAGCCGACCTCGCTGGGCCTGCGGCTCGAATTCTGGCGGAAGTCGCTCGGCTTCTTCGCGGAGGCGCCGATCAAGGGGCACGGGACGGGCTCGACGCGCGGATTGTTCGAGCGCGTCGCCACGCCCAGTGGTCAGTACCAGGCCTCCGCCGAGGTGATCGGAAACCCCCATAACCAGACGCTGAACGTCGCCGTGCAATGGGGCGTCATCGGCATCGTCATTCTCTACGCGATCTGGATCCTGCATCTGCGCTTGTTTCGAGGTGATAGCCTCGCCAGCTGGGTCGGCCTGCTGGTCGTGGTGCAGAACGTCTTCACCTCGCTGTTCAACTCCCATCTGTTCGATTTCCACGAGGGCTGGATGTACGTCATCGGCGTCGGCGTTGCCGGCGGCATGGTGATCCGGGCACAACAGGCCGAGGCGAAGATGGGGGAAGCCGGTTCCTGAACGGCCGCGCGGCTGGCAAGTCCTGCCAAGATGGGCTATCAGCGCGGTCAGGTTGCACCCAATGGGATATTCATCGGTCGGCGGATGACGCGTCTTTCGCATCTCACCTTGCGCAATTTCCTGATAGCGCTCCACGACCTGCTGGCGACCACGGCGGCGCTGTTCGTCGCGTTCTACCTGCGTTTCGAGGGCAGCGAAGGCTTCTACGACCGCCTGCCGCTGCTGTTCCAGATTCTGCCCTACTTCCTCGCCTTCAGCGTGGTCGTGTTCTTCGTCTTCAACCTGACGACCACGAAATGGCGCTTCATCTCGCTGCCGGACGCGCTGAACATCATCCGCGTCGCGAGCGTGCTGACGGTGGCCCTGCTCGTGCTGGACTACGTCTTCGTCGCCCCCAACGTCCGCGGCGCCTTCTTCCTCGGCAAGGTGACGATCGTCCTCTACTGGTTCCTCGAGATCGCCTTCCTCAGCGCGCTGCGCATGGCCTACCGCTACTTCCGCTATACGCGGGTGCGGCGTCATGCCCGCACCGACGCTGCCGCGCCGACGCTGCTGATCGGCCGCGCCGCCGATGCCGAGGTGCTGCTGCGCGGGATCGAGAGCGGGGCGATCAAGCGGATCTGGCCGGTCGGCGTGCTGTCGCCGTCGAACTCGGATCGCGGCCAGCTGATCCGCAACGTGCCGGTGCTCGGCGGCATCGACGACGTCGAGGACGTCATCGCCGACTTCGCCAAGCGCAACAAGCCGATCGCGCGTCTCGTGATGACACCCTCGGCGTTCGAGCCGGAGGCGCATCCGGAATCGGTCCTGATGCGGGCGCGCAAGCTGGGCGTGATCGTCAACCGCATGCCTTCGCTGGAAAGCGGCGATACGCCGCGTCTGACGGCCGTCGCGGTCGAGGACCTGCTGCTGCGGCCGAGCGAGAAGATCGACTATGTGCGCCTCGAATCCCTGATCAGGGGCAAGGCGGTGATCGTCACCGGCGGCGGCGGCTCGATCGGTTCCGAGATCTGCGAACGCGTCGTCGCCTTCGGCGCCGCGCGCCTGCTGATCGTGGAAAATTCCGAACCCGCGCTCTACGCGGTCACGGAGGCGCTCGCCGCGCACAATACGGCCGCCGCGATCGAAGGACGGATCGCCGACATCCGCGACCGCGAGCGCATCATGCGCCTGATGGCCGAGTTCAAGCCAGACATCGTGTTCCATGCCGCTGCCCTCAAGCACGTGCCGATCCTCGAGCGCGACTGGAGCGAGGGCGTCAAGACCAACATCTTCGGCTCGATCAACGTCGCCGATGCCGCGCACGCCGCCGGCGCCGAGGCCATGGTGATGATCTCGACCGACAAGGCGATCGAGCCGGTGTCGATGCTCGGCCTCACCAAGCGCTTCGCCGAGATGTACTGCCAGGCGCTCGACCACGATCTTGCCGCAGCCAGCAGCAGTGCCAAGCCGGCGATGCGGCTGATCTCGGTCCGGTTCGGCAACGTGCTGGCCTCGAACGGCTCGGTGGTGCCGAAATTCAAGGCCCAGATCGAGGCCGGCGGCCCGGTGACGGTGACCCATCCCGACATGGTCCGCTACTTCATGACCATCCGCGAGGCCTGCGACCTCGTCATCACCGCGGCAACGCATGCGCTCGGAACGCATCGTCCCGATGTCTCGGTCTACGTGCTCAACATGGGCCAGCCGGTGAAGATCGTCGATCTCGCCGAACGCATGATTCGCCTCTCCGGCCTGCAGCCGGGCTACGACATCGAGATCGTGTTCACCGGCATGCGGCCGGGTGAGCGGCTGCACGAGATCCTGTTCGCCTCCGAGGAGCCGACCCGCGAGATCGGCGTTGCCGGCATCATGGCGGCGCAGCCGAACGAGCCGCCGATGCAGACGCTGCGCAAATGGATCGCCGCGCTGGAGCAGGCGATCGCCCGCGACGATCGCGCCACGATCAGGACGATCCTGAAGGATGCTGTCCCGGAATTCGGGTCGACCGCGGCCTGACCATGCAGCCGCAAGACAAGATCGCTGGCAAGATCGTCGTCGCGAGCCAGCATTATCCGCCGGATCCGAGCACGACCGCGGCGATCATGGCGGAGATCGCCTGCCGTCTCGCCGTCGGCCACGAGGTCGTCGTGCTGTCGGGCTCACCAGGCACGCTGCCGGCCTCGCAGACCGGCCCGGGCAAGCCGCGCGTCGTGGCGGTCAAGAACCGGATGGCGGGCAAGGCGGCGCTGGTGCGGCGCGGGGTGTCCGAGCTGCTGTTCGTGGCGCGCACATTCCTTGCCTTGATGCGGGAGCTTAAGGCAGGTGACGTCGTGCTCACGGTCACCGCGCCGTTCATGCTGCCTTATGCCGTTGCCGCCGCCGCAAGACTCAAGGGCGCGCGCTCCGCGCTGATCATGCACGACCTCTTTCCCGACGTGCTGGTGATGGCGGGCCTGCTGAAGCCGGGCTCGATCGTGACGCGGACGATGCGCTTCGCCAACAGCCTGATGTTCCGCGCGCTCAACGCCGTCATCACCATCGGCCGCGATGCCGAGCGGCCGCTGCTGAGCTATTCCGGCATGAGGCGGAACAAGATCCGATTCATCCCGAACTGGGCGACGCTGGTGCCGGGCGCGCGTCCGCTGTCGCAGGACAATCCGTTCCGGAAAAAAGTCTCTGCGCGTTTCGTCGTCGGCCTGTCGGGCAATCTCGGCTTCACCCATGATCCGGAGATCGTGTTCGAGGCGGCGCGCCTGCTCAAGGACGAGCCCGACATCCATTTCCTGCTGTCGGGGTGGGGCATCGGTTTTGCGCGGCTGCAGCAGTTGCAGGCGGACGCAAACCTGTCCAATGTGTCCTTCGTGGCCCGGGTCGAGGACGCCGAGCTCGAGGCGTTTCTGGCGTCGGCCAATCTCTGGATCATTCCATACCGGAAGGACGTTGCGGGGGTGTCGGTGCCGAGCCGGTTCTACAATCTGCTGGCGGTCGGCCGTCCCGTGGCGCTGGTCTCGGAGCCGGAGGCCGAGGCCGCGTTGACGGTGGTGGAGAACGGGCTCGGCTGGGTCGTGACGCCGGGCCGAGCCGATCAGCTCGCAGACGCAATCCGCGCGGCTTCGCGTTCCGACCACGCTGCCATGGCGGAGCGCGCGGTGAAGGCGGCGGCGAGGTTCGATCGCGTCACCGCGATGAACGCCTATGCCGCGCTGGTCGACGAATTGTTGCGCAACCCGGACCTTTCGGAGCAACGATGAGCGAACGGAAACCGGTCGTGCTGGTGACGGGAGCGAGCGGCTTTGTCGGCCGTCATGTCGTGCCCGCGCTCGCACGCGCCGGCTGGTCGGTCCGCCGCGCGGTGCGCAGCTCCGAAGGCGCCGAGGACGAGGTCGTGATCGAGACGATCGGTCCCGAGACCGACTGGCAGGCGGCGCTCGAAGGCGTCGACGCCGTGGTCCATCTCGCCGCGCGCGTGCATCACAAGCACGAGGAGCACGCCGTTCAGCTCTACCGCAACGTCAACATCGCCGGCACGCTGCATCTGGCGCGCTCGGCGGCGACGGCCGGCGTGCGCCAGTTCATCTTCATCAGCACCGTGCTCGTGCACGGTCGCAGCAATGACGGCCGCGCCCCCTTCAGCGAGGACGATATCCTGACGCCGCGCGGCCTCTACGGCATGTCCAAGGCCGCAGCCGAAGCGGGCCTCCGGACGCTGGCGCGCGACGGCACCATGAAGATCTCGGTGATCAGGCCGCCGCTGGTCTATGGTGCCGGCGCCAAGGGCAATTTCGCGTTGCTGACGCGTGCGGTCAGCCTGGGGCTGCCGCTGCCCTTTGCCGCGATCCGCAATCATCGCGCCTTCCTCGCCGTGCAGAACCTGTCGTCGTTCATCCTGCGCAGGCTCGGCCATCCCGACCCCGGCAGCAATTTCGAGATCTTCCTGGTGGCCGACAGGGAACAGGTCTCGACGCCCGAATTCATCGAGCGCCTGGGGCAGGCCTCCGGCAAGATCCCGCGGCTGTTCCGCATGCCGCCGGACCTGCTCGGCATGCTGCTCAACGTGATGGGACGGCAGGATACGCATGACAGCCTGATCGGCTCGCTCGAGCTCAACGTCTCCAAGGCGATCGCGACCGGCTGGCAGCCGGAGGTCTCGCTCGACGAGGGTTTGCAGCTTGCGCTGTCGGCTCAGGAGACCTGAGGGCGGGAGAAACGCCGCAGCACGAATCCGACCGCGATCGCGCCGGCGAACAGCGCGGGCAGCGTGACCGCGATCGACGCGGCGCGAACGGCGAGGATCGCCAGCCCTGCGAGCACGAGGTTGAGCAGGAAGACCTCGCCGGTCACGCGGGACACCGAGAAACCGTTGTCGGTCGCACGCTGATAGAAATGCGAGCGGTGCGCCGACCAGAACTGCTCGCGGCGCGCGATGCGCCGAAACAGGGTGATGGTGGCATCGGCGAGGTAATAGGCCGGCAGCAGCAGCGCCGCGGCCGCTTGCCCGTGCCAGGCGAGCTCGAGCAGGCACCAGCCGAGCAGCAGGCCGATCGGCAGGCTGCCGACGTCGCCCAAGAACACTTTTGCGACCGGCTTGTTGAAGGGCGCAAAGCCGAGCATGGCGCCGCACAGCGTGGCGGCGACGAGTGCGGCCGGCCAGGACAGATCGCCGAGCCATCCGAGCAGCAGAAGCGCCGCGGTGACCGGCACGACTTCGGCCACCGTCATCAGGTCGAGCCCGTCCATGAAGTTGACGAGGTTCACGAACCAGATGCCGGCGAGCAGGAGGAGGCCGCGCTCCAGCGCAAGGGGCATCGCCGGCACGATACGCGCGGTCTCGGGCGCGGTGAACACGACGGCGCCGACGGCCGCCGCCTGCAGCACGAGCCGCACGGTCACCGGCAGCGATACGATGTCGTCGGCAAAACCGACCAGGGCGATCGCGATTGTCGCAACGACCAGCGCCGGCGGGATCGCGACGTTCGCCCAGGCCGCCCATACGGATGCGACCAGCAGTGTCGCCGATATCACCGCGATGCCGGCGCCTTGCGGGGTCGGGATGCGGTGCGAGGAGCGCGCATTGGGCCGCGCCAGCGCGTAACGCTGGAGCAGGGGCCGGCTGGTCCAGGTGATGACGGCCGATATCAGCGCGGCGATCGCAACGGCCAGCAGCGAGGGTGCGGCGGCGAGCGCCTCGGCAGGCGGGCTCACTCCGGCGCTCCGAGCGGCGTCGAGCCTTGCGCGGCTTTCTCCGCGCTCAGGATCCAGACGAGGCCACCGACGGCGCCGACGATGAAGTACACCGCGCCGAACAGCAGCGAGATGTTGACGCCTTCGTTGGCGGCAAGTCCCGCGAAGCCGAAGGCGAGACCCATGGTGGCCTCGCGCACGCCCCAGCCGGCGATCGAGATCGGCATCATCGTGATCAGCATCACCGGCGGCACGAGCTGGAAGACATCGCTGAACCGGACCGGAGCGGCAATCGACTGCACGACGCACCAGGCGATGACGACGGTGAGCACATGCACGGCGAGCGAGAGAATTGAGACGATCGGTCCGCGCGCCCGGCTGAAGATCACGCGGTTCGCGATCACGGCGCAGGCGTGGATGTGATGGGTCGCCCACCAGGTTTTCAGCCAGCGCCATTTCAGCGCGCCGAACACCAGGAAGCCGAGCCCTCCCGCGAGCGCCGCGAGGTCGACCAGCAGCAACGCCGAGCGGCCGTGCGGATCGGTGATGAGGGCGTAGCTCCAGGGCAGGCTGGCGACGATGAGGATCGCGAGCGCGATGAGGCCGATCGCGCGGTCGACGAAGATCGAGTAGGTCGCCGCGCGCCAGCCGGCGCCGGCGCGCGCGACCAGCCACAGCCGGACCGCATCGCCGCCGATCGCGGAAGGCAGGGTCTGGTTGAAGAACGAGCCGATCACGTTGTAGCGCATGGCGCGGGCGAGCTCGAGCGGCGCACCGCATTCGGCGCTGATCTCGCGCCAGCGCAGCACGCCGACGAAGATCTGCAGGAACGTGATCGCGATCGCGAGGCCGATCCAGAACAGGCTGGTCACGTTGAAACGCGAAAGCAGCTCGGACAGGTCGACCTTGCGCAGCGCCAGGTAGAGCAGCGCCGCGGAAATCAGGATCTTGGCCGCAGAAAGCAGGATTCGGCGCATCTCGCCCGCATGATCAGGGTTTGCGAAGATTGTGGCAACCCGACGCGTGGCGCCGAATTCGGCCGCTTTGGTATGGTCTTGGCGCCGATCTTGCAATAGCGGTGATAGGAGCCGGTGATAGGAGCGGTTATAACAGGCGGTCATGAACGGCCGTTATGACGGGCCGGGCGGCACTTGCGACCCCCGCGATGCGGCGGCTAAAGAGGCGCAGAAAGGCCGGGGATCGGGTCCCCTGGGAACAGGATGACGGATCAGGCGATTTTGGTCACGGGAGCCGCCGGATTCATCGGCTTTCACCTCGCCCGGCAGCTTCTGGCCGAAGGCCGGCCGGTCGTCGGGCTCGACAATCTCAACAGCTATTATGATCCGGCGCTGAAACAGGCACGCTTGGAACTGCTCCGCAGCGATTCCCGCTTCGCCTTTGTCAAGGCCGATCTCGCCGACCGCGAAGCCATCGCGGCGCTGTTTGCGCGCCACCGCTTCACGCATGTCGTGCATATGGCCGCCCAGGCCGGCGTGCGCTACTCGATCGAGCAGCCGCAGGCTTATGCCGATTCCAATCTGGCAGGTTTTCTCAACGTGCTGGAGGGCTGCCGCCAAAACGGCTGCCGCCATCTCGTCTATGCCTCGTCATCCTCCGTCTACGGCGCCAATACGAAACTGCCATTTGCGGTTGCGGACCGCACCGACCATCCGGTGAGCCTCTACGCCGCGACCAAGAAGGCCAACGAGGTGATGGCGCAGTCCTACAGCCATCTCTACCGGCTGCCGGTCACCGGCTTGCGCTTCTTCACCATCTACGGCCCGTGGGGGCGGCCCGATATGGCCATGTTTCTGTTTGTGAACGCCATCATGGAGGGTCGGCCGATCCGGCTCTTTAACCATGGCAGGATGCGGCGCGATTTCACCTATATTGACGACGTGACCCGTGTCGTGTCCAAGCTGATCGATCGGGTGCCTGCGGATGATCCGGCTGCCGCAAATGCGCCGTCTAAGGTCTACAATGTCGGCAACCACCACCCCGAGGAGCTGATGCATGTCGTCGGACTCCTGGAGCAGGAGCTGGGTCGGACGGCGATCAAAGAATTGCTGCCGATGCAGCCGGGAGACGTTTTGGAAACGTTCGCGGATGTCGAGGACCTGATGCGCGACACCGGCTTTGCCCCGTCAACGCCGATCGCGCAGGGGGTCCGTAATTTTGTCACCTGGTATCGGGACTACTTCAAGGTTTGAGATGACGATGGACAAACGCATTATCCCCCTGATCATGTGCGGCGGTGCCGGCACGCGGCTGTGGCCCGCCTCGCGCGAGGTGCGCCCGAAACAGTTCCTGCCGCTGTTCGGCACGCGCTCGACCTTCCAGGATACGCTGCTGCGCGTCTCGGATGCCTCGCTGTTCGATCGCCCGATCGTCATCACCAATGCGTCCTATCGCTTCATGGTGCTGGAGCAGCTCGCCGAGATCGGCATCGAGGCCGACGTGATCCTCGAGCCGATGCGGCGCGACTCCGGCCCCGCGATCGCCGCCGGCGCCGTGTTCGCGCAGAACCGCGCCAGTGAAGCGATCGTGCTCGCGCTCGCCGCCGATCACGTCGTGCAGGACAATGCCGCCTTCGTCGCGGCGTGCCGCGAAGGCCTCACGGCTGCGAGCGCCGGGCGCATCGTCACCTTCGGCGTCAAGCCGGAGCGGCCCGCGACCGAATACGGCTATATCAGCCCGGGCGACGTGATCTCCGGTCAGGTGAATGCGGTCGCGCGCTTCGTCGAGAAGCCCGACGCCGTGAAGGCGGCCGACTACGTCAATTCGGGCTATCTCTGGAACAGCGGCAACTTCATGTTCCCGGCGAGCGTCCTGCTCGACGAATACCGCAAGGTCGATGCGGCAAGCGTCGAGGCGGTGTCCAACGCGGTCAACAATGCCGGCCGCGATCTCGGCTTCGTCACGCTGGAGCCCGAGGCGTTCGGCGCGGCCAAGGCGATCTCGATCGACTATGCCGTGATGGAGAAGACCTCGCGCGCCGCCGTGGTGCCGGTGTCCTGCGGCTGGTCCGACGTCGGCTCCTGGCACGCAGTGTGGGAGCTCTCGGAGAAGGACGCGCAGGGCAACGCGGCGCACGGCACTGCCGTGTTCGAGGATTCCCGCAACTGCAACGTCACCACCGACCAGGCGCTGGTCGCGCTCGAAGGCGTCGATGATCTCGTCGTGGTCGCCACTGCGGACGCGGTGCTCGTCTCACGCCAGAAGGATGCCAACGGCCTTAAGCGCCTCGTGACCAAGCTCAAGGCGGTCGCACCGAAGGTCACCGAGGAGCATCTCAAGGTGCACCGGCCCTGGGGCAGCTATCAGTCGGTCGACAACGGCGAGCGCCATCAGGTCAAGCGCATCGTGGTGAAGCCCGGCGGGCGCCTGTCGCTGCAGAAGCATCATCATCGCGCCGAGCACTGGATCGTGGTCCGGGGCGCGGCCCGCGTCACCGTCAACGAGACCGTGAAGACGGTGCATGAGAACGAATCGATCTACATCCCGATGGGCGCGGTGCACCGGATGGAGAACCCCGGTAAAATCATGCTGGAGCTGATCGAGGTCCAGACCGGGTCCTATCTCGGGGAGGACGATATCATCCGGATTGAAGACGACTATCAAAGGTCGTAACCAGCAGGCTCCGAATCACGCGACCCGGGCCGAAATGACGGCCTCTTTCAGCGGCTAAGGCCCGGGGAACGTGTAACTTTTTGAATCAAATCGTGTCCGGTCAATTCGGCTGGCATTCGCCACAAATGTGGCACCCGTGCTAGAAGCAGCCCGGGGATTTGCGTTGAATCGGGGTTTGCTCAGATGAGTTCCAAAGGGTCACAACCGGCAAAGGCCGGCTTGCGCGTCGGCGTGATTGGCGCAGGCGTCATGGGCAGCAACCATGCGCGCGTGCTCAGCGGCCTGCCTGGCGTCAGCCTCGTCGGCGTCGTCGATCCGTCGCCCGCCCATCGCACGCGCGCGACGGAGCTCGCCGATTGCGCGAGCTTCGAGACGCTCGACCAGCTCTTCGCCGCCGGCGTCGATGCCGTCACCATCGCTGCGCCGACCCATCTGCATCACGAGGTCGCGCTCGCCTGCATCGCCAAGAACATCCATGTCCTGGTCGAGAAGCCGATCGCATCCACGGTGGAAGAGGGCCGAGAGATCGTCGCCGCCGCGCGAGAGGCCGGCGTGACGCTGATGGTCGGCCATGTCGAGCGCTTCAATCCGGCGGTCGCCGCGGTCAAGCAGGCGATCGCAGGCGAGGATATTTTGTCGATCGCGATCACCCGCGTCGGCCCGTTCCCGCCGCGCATGTCCAATGTCGGCGTCGTCATCGACCTTGCCGTGCACGACATCGACCTGATCCGTTGGTTCACCGAATCCGACATCGTCGAGGTGCAGCCGCAATTGTCGAGCGCGGTT
This sequence comes from Bradyrhizobium liaoningense, assembly GCF_018130825.1. Lineage (GTDB taxonomy): Bacteria > Pseudomonadota > Alphaproteobacteria > Rhizobiales > Xanthobacteraceae > Bradyrhizobium > Bradyrhizobium liaoningense_B. Next base: position 275,832 of record NZ_JAFCJS010000005.1, read on the forward strand.
GCCGAGCGCGAGGACATCGCGCTGTTGCAGTTCCGCACCGCCAACGGCGTGCTAGCCCACATCAACACCAACTGGCTGACGCCGTTCAAGGCGCGTAGCGTCACGGTTGCGACCCGCGGCAAATATGTGATGGGCGATCTGCTCACGCGCCAGGTCACCGAATGCTTCGGCTTCAAGCCGGATGGCAGCTATTCGATGCGGCATCTGCCGGTCGGTCATGACGAGCCGCTGCGCGCCGAGCTGATCGCGTTCCTCAAGGCGGTCCGCCATGGCGAGACGCCGGCGGTCACCGGCGATGAGGGCGTTGCCAGCCTCGAGATCGCGACGCAGTGCCTGGAGACGCCCTCGCGTCCGGCCGCGACGGCGCCCGCCCGCAAGGAGCCGCGCCGCGTCGCCGGCTGATCCCTTTCCATGTCGACTACTCAAGAAGGCGTCATGAACCAGCATCTGCGTTCCGAACCCATTCCCTTCATCGACGTCGCCTCGCAGCGCCGCCGGCTCGGCGCCTCGCTCGATGCGGCCGTCAAGCGCGTGATGGACCATTGCCAGTTCGTCAATGGCCCTGAAGTCGCCGAGCTCGAGAAGCAGCTCGCGGCCTACTCAGGCGCCAAGCACGTGATCGGCTGCGCCAGCGGCACCGACGCGATCCTGATGGTGATGATGGCGATGAATGTCGGGCCCGGCGATGCCGTGCTGTGTCCGTCCTTCACCTTCATCGCGACCGCCTCGCCGGTGGCGCGGACGGGTGCGACGCCGGTTTATGTCGACGTCGACGAGACCACCTTCAACATGAGCCCGGAGTCGCTCAAGCGCGGCATCGCGACCGCCCGCAAGGCCGGCCTCAAGCCCGTCGCCGTGATTCCGGTCGACCTGTTCGGCCAGCCCGCCGATCACGACGCCATTGCCGAGATCGCGAAGGCCGAGGGTCTGTTCGTGCTCGACGACGCCGCACAAGGCTTTGGGGCGAGCTACAAGGGCCGCAAGCTCGGCACCTTCGGGCTTGCGACTGCGACCAGCTTCTTCCCGGCAAAGCCGCTCGGCTGCTTCGGCGACGGCGGCGCGATCTTCACCGATAACGATGAGCTCGCGGCTACGCTGCGCAGCATCCGCGTGCACGGGCAGGGCGTCGACAAATACGACAACGTTCGCCTCGGCCTCACCGGCCGGCTCGACACCATGCAGGCCGCGGTCCTGATCGAGAAGCTGAAGATCTTCGACGACGAGATCGCTGCCCGCAACCGGGTTGCCGAACGCTACGCGCGAGGCCTGTCGAATGTCGTCACCGTGCCGCGCCTTGCCCCGGGCAACACCTCGGTCTGGGCGCAGTACACGATCCGCCTTCCGAAGGGCACCGACCGCGACGGCTTTGCCGCCGCGCTGAAGGCCCAGGGCGTGCCGACCGCGATCTATTACGGCAAGTCGATGCACCAGCAGACCGCCTACAAGCAGTACCCGGTCGCCGAAGGCGGACTGCCGGGTTGCGAGAGCCTGTCGCAGGACGTCATCAGCCTGCCGATGCACGCCTATTTGACCGAAGCCGATCAGGAGCGAATCATCGCCGCCGTGCAAGGCGCGCTCGCGGGCTGATTTCTTCCCTCTCCCCTTGCGGGAGAGGGTGGCTTCGCGAAGCGAAGCCGGGTGAGGGGTCTCTCTCCGCCCGGCATGCGCGGAGAGAAACCCCTCACCACAGTGAGTTTGTATCTACTCGCGGTGCTGCCCTCTCCCGCAAGGGGAGAGGGCGCAGTAATGCGCATCGCAAGATGCAATCGACCTCTGTTCGATTAGTCTCTACAAGAGACGCATGCTCGGACGCATCTTCACGGTCGGTGGTTACACGCTGCTCTCGCGGCTGACGGGATTTGCCCGCGACATCATGCTCGCGGCGATCCTCGGCGCCGGCCCGGTGGCCGACGCCTTTTTCGTGGCGCTACGGCTGCCCAATCATTTCCGCGCGATCTTCGCTGAGGGCGCCTTCAACGCCGCCTGGGTGCCGGCCTATGCGCATGTCCATGGCGAGAAGGGGGAAGCGGCGGCAAAACTGTTCGCGGACCGCATCTTCACGCTGCTGCTGGCCTCGCAGGTGGCGCTGCTGATCGTCGCCTGGCTGTTCATGCCGCAGGCCATGAGCATTTTGGCGCCGGGCTTCAGTGAAGACGCCGAGCAGCGCAAGCTCGCGATCGAGCTGACCCGGATCACCTTTCCCTATCTGCTGCTGATCACGCTGGTGACGCTCTATGGCGGCATGCTCAACGTGATGCAGCGCTTTGCCAGTGCCGCGGCCGCCTCGATCTTCCTCAACGTCGCGATGATGATGACGCTGGCGGTTGCCGTCTGGTTTCCGACCGCGGGCCATGCCGCCGCCTGGGGCGTCCTGATCTCCGGCTTCCTGCAATATTTCCTGCTCGCAGGCGATCTCGCCCGCCATGGCGGCCTGCCGCGTTTTGCGCCCTTGAGGCTCGACGAAGACGTCCGCGGCTTCTTCAAAGCGCTGGGACCTGCAACGCTGGGCTCGATGGGCACGCAGGTCGCGCTGTTCGCCGACACCATCATCGCGACCTTCCTGCCCGCCGGCGCGCTGTCGGCGCTCTATTACGCCGATCGACTCAACCAGCTCCCGATCGGCGTCATCGGCATCGCCATCGGCACGGTGCTGCTGCCGGAGATGTCGCGGCGAATCACGGCCAACGACCACGACGGCGCGATGAGGGCACAGCGCCGCGCCTTCGATTTCACGCTGCTGTTCTCGGTGCCGTTCGTCGCGGCCTTCCTCACCGTGCCCGATGCGATCATGCGCGCGCTGTTCGCGCGCGGCGCGTTCTCCAAGGCCGATGCCGCCGCCGCCGGTGCCACGCTCGCGGCCTATGCCATCGGCCTGATCCCCTTCGTGCTGATCCGCAGCGCGGTCGCGACCTTCTATGCCCGCAAGGACACCGCAACGCCGGTCCGGGCATCGCTGACCGGCATCGCCGTCAACGTCGCGCTGAAACTCGCCTTGATGGGATCGCTGGCCCAGATCGGCCTCGCGCTGGCGACCGCCGTCGGCGTCTGGACCAATCTCTTGCTGGTGCTGTTCTTCGCCGTGCGGCGCGGCTTTCTCGTGCTCGACCGCGCCTGGCTGATGTCGCTCGGCAAATTCCTGCTGACCGGAATCATTCTCGCAGCGGCGTTCTGGCTGATCGCGCGCTTCAGCCCAGCCGGTCTTGCCTCCGTGCACACCTTCCGGGACGAAGCGACGTTGGTTCTGCTCGCCGTTGGCGGCACGATCGTCTACGCGTTCGCGATCCTCGTGCTGTTCGGACGCAAGTGGCTGGTCTCGCTGGTGCGCGGCTAGGCGCGTATCAATGAGCTCGTCATGTCCGCTCGACCCGCGAAGAGCGGACTTGCAGCGGCCTCGCGGCGGCCCGAGCTAGGGTCAGCCACGGGCCAACAGACGACACCACGCCCTTCGTCGATCACAAGGGCAGCGCGTCGCTCACCGCCTGCGCGACTTTCGTGCAAGAGAAGTACCTCAGCCGAAACTGACGCAAGTCCATCAAGTACCACGAGCCGAACTCAAGCGAGAGCCTCGCCCGGTGTGCCCGCGGCGCTCAATTACTGTCTGCCCTGCCGCGAGCGTCCGAATGCATAGCGCGGATTGACCCCGCAGGACGCATGGGTGCCGGAGGCAGCCGCCCTGCATTGCTGGAGAGTCGAGAACTGGCAGTTGCCGGGATGGCCCCAGCGGCGACCTTGTAGGCAGTAGCGATCTGCGACCGCGGGCGAGAGCGATCCGACCGTGACCAAGATCAAAATGGCGGAGACCGCAGCAAACAGAATACGGCACATCGGAGTCCTCCTGTCCTACTCGTTGGGTGAGTGCTCACCCGTGCTCCAATTGGGTTGGAAAGGCACCGGGACGAAGGTCGACTATAACTTCAGCTTTCCGAATGATGATCCGATCATACCCTTAGGAGTTCGCAGTGAATTTCCCGAGATCTGCTATTTGATCGTCTCGTCGGCGCTTGCACTCGACATCTGCGTCGCAGGAAAATGAAAGCAGCCGAGTCCGCATTGAGTCAAAAGCGAACGCGCCGGATTGGGGTTCGCCTCCAGGGTGCAACTGACGTCGGTACATCTCTTGATTTTGCGCAATTACCGTGGTACGGGTGCCCCATGATCAAATCCGTGCGCAACGTTAACCTCAAGCACATGACCCGCTTCGGCTGGGCCGTGGGAGGAGTCGCGCGCTAGGAATTCGACGACGACACCTTTTCCACCAGGCCCCGCCGGCATCGGACGGGGCCTTTTCATTGGCCACGCTCCCTGCCGGCACAACAGCAGGAGCGTGCGATGCCACCTCAACTGACGAACGACACATGCGAGCCGGAGGCCGACGCCGCGCGGCTTCGTCTCGACTTTTCCATCGCCTTGAGCCTGCTCGGGCGATACTGGCGCGCGTTTCAGGGCTGGCGCCAGCGCTCACGAGTCAGCTTGCACGACCTGAGCGACAGGGAGCTGATGGATATCGGCTTGACGCGTGGCGAGATCGGCTACTTCGCGTCTGCAAGGGCTCTCGACAGGCTGAGAGATCGCGCGACGTATCTGTGGGGGCGCGGAGGGATGTAACTTGTCAAGAGGTTTGGTGAGCTGCGTCTTCGCGGCCGATCCTTCGAGGCGCCCGCTTTTTGACGGGCTCCTCAGGATGAGGTCTTGTTTCGCGGTGCAATCTGGACGCCATGGTGACGAGTGCGCGGCGCTTTCACGGCCCGCGACCCTTGCGCCTGGCTAAAGCCGTTTGCCTTGCCACTTTTTCCACGGCAATATGCCGGCAAAACAACCATAGGACGGGTCAAGACAATGGCGGCTCCCATCAAGTTCGGCGTTGGCCAAAGCGTGCTGCGCAAGGAGGATGACGCGCTCATCCGCGGCAAGGGTCGCTATACCGACGATTATGCGCCGCAGGCCGCGCTCCGCTGCTTGATGCTGCGTTCGCCGCATGCGCATGCCAAATACGCCATCGATGCGAGCCGCGCCCGCAGCCTGCCCGGCGTCGCGCTGATCCTGACCGCCGACGACGTCAAGGATCTCGGCAATCTGCCCTGCCTGTTCAATCTCGAGACCGATCCGTTCACCGGCCCGCCTTACCCGATCCTCGCCAAGGACGAGGTGCGTCATGTCGGCGATTCCATCGCCTTCGTCGTCGCCGAGACCATCGACCAGGCCCGCGACGCGATCGAGGCGATCGAGGTCAAATGGAGCCCGCTGCCGGCGGTGACCGGCGTCGTCAACGCCGTGAAGAAGGGCGCGCCGCAGGTCTGGCCGGACAAGGCCGGCAACGTGCTGTTCGACGTCTCGATCGGCGACAAGGCCGCGACGGAAGCCGCCTTTGCCAAGGCGCATGCGGTGGCCGAAATCTCCATCGTCAATCCGCGCGTGGTCGCAAGCTTCATGGAGACGCGGGCGGCGGTCTGCGAATACGACGCCAAGCGCGACCATCTGACGCTGACGGTCGGCAGCCAGGGCAGCCATCGCCTGCGCGACATCCTCTGCCAGAACGTGCTCAACATCCCCACCGACAAGATGCGGGTGATCTGCCCCGACGTCGGCGGCGGTTTTGGTACGAAGCTGTTTCCGTACCGCGAATACGCCCTGATGGCGGTCGCGGCGCGCAAGCTGAAGAAGGTGGTGAAATGGGCGGCCGACCGCTCCGAGCATTTCATGGGCGACGCGCAGGGCCGCGACAACGTCACCACCGCGAAGATGGCGCTGACTGAAGACGGCAAATTCCTCGCCATGGATTGCGACCTGATGGGCGACATGGGCGCGTATCTCTCGACCTTCGGGCCCTACATCCCGCATGGCGGCGCCGGCATGCTGCCGGGCCTCTACGACATCCAGGCCTTCCACTGCCGGGTGCGCACCATCTTCACCCACAGCGTGCCGGTCGATGCCTATCGTGGTGCGGGCCGGCCCGAGGCGGCCTACGTGATCGAGCGCCTGGTCGACGCCTGCGCGCGAAAACTCGACATGACGCCGGACGCGATCCGCCGCAAGAATTTCATCCAGCCCAAGGCGCTGCCCTACAAGACCGCCACCGGCAAGGTCTACGATTCCGGCGACTTCGCCGCGCATCTCAAGCGCGCGATGGAGATCGCGGAATGGAAGGAATTTCCCAAGCGCGCCAAGGTGGCCAAGAAGGGCGGCCTGATCCGCGGCATCGGGCTCGCGAGCTATGTCGAGATCTGCGGCGTGATGGGTGAGGAGACGGCCAATGTCCGCCTCGATCCCAATGGCGACGTTACCGTCCTGATCGGCACACAGTCGAGCGGGCAGGGCCACCAGACCGCCTATGCGCAAATCGTTGCCGAGCAATTCGGCGTCGCGCCCGAGCGCGTCCACATCCGCCAGGGCGACACCGACGAGATCGCAACGGGCCTCGGCACCGGTGGGTCGGCCTCGATTCCCACCGGCGGCGTCTGTGTGGAGCGTGCTGCGGACGAGCTGGGCAAGAAGCTGAAGGAGCTTGCCGCGCAGGCGCTCGAAGCCAGCGCCGGCGACCTCGAGATCACCGACGGTGTGGTCCGCATTTCCGGCACCGACCGCTCGATCTCCTTCGCCGATCTCGCCAAGCGGCCCGGCGCCGATCCATCGAAGCTGAATGGCAGCGCGACCTTCGCCAGTGCCGACGGCACCTATCCGAACGGCACGCATCTGGCGGAGGTCGAAATCGATCCGGCCACCGGCATCATCAAGATCGTCAATTACGTGATCGTCGACGATTTCGGCAAGACGCTCAATCCGCTGCTGCTGGCGGGCCAGGTCCATGGCGGCGCCATGCAGGGCATCGGCCAGGCGCTGATGGAGCAGGTGGTCTATGGGCCGACCGACGGCCAGCTCATCACCGCCACCTACATGGACTACGCGCTGCCGCGCGCGGCCGATGGTCCCGCCTTCGTGTTCGAGACCCACAACATCCCCTGCAAGACCAATCCGCTGGGGGTGAAGGGGGCGGGCGAGGCCGGCGCGATCGGTTCCTGTCCGGCGATCGTCAACGCCATCGTCGACGCCCTCTGGCGCGAATACAAGATCGACCACATCGACATGCCGGCAACCCCGGAGCGGGTGTGGATCGCCATCAGCGAGCACCATCGCCGCCACAGCCTCTAAAGCACGATGAGATTTGGACGAATCGTCATCGCGCTTTAGGTTGTTGTTTACGCATGATCTTTCCGGAAAACCGCTTCGCACTTTTCCGGATCATGCTTTAGACCCGATCTCCGCGCGCACGGGAATAAACGCGCCGCGCGGGGTTCTACCCTTGATGGGGCCCGGCTTCCCCTGAAGCCGGTGCAGTCTCATTTCCCTGAACGTCTCGAGAGCCGGAGAAACGGACCAATGAAACGGACGATGATTGTCGCGGGCGCCCTCCTGCTGGGCGCGGGCGCCGTCATGGCGCAACAGGAGATTGCCGTCCAGCAGGACAATCTGATGCGCGCGATCGCCAAGAACCAGTATGGCGTCATCCAGAAGATGACGAAGGGCGATATCCCCTTCGACAAGAAAGCCGCCGATCAGGCCATCGCCAACATCGAGGCCGATGTTGCCAAGATCGCCAAGACCTTCGAGGTCAATCCCAAGCAGGATGTCGTCGACGCGACCTATGGCGCCTCGCCGAAGGTCTGGCAGAACAAGGCCGATTTCGACTCCAAGATCCCGCCGGTGCAGAAGGCGATCGCCGACGTCAAAGGCAAGATCACCGATCTCGCGAGCCTGAAGGCCGCCTATACCTCGATCAACGACCGCTGCAGCGATTGTCACGAAACCTATCGCGTGAAGTTGAAGTAACCGGGCGGAGAGGAATCAGTCGGGGGCGGTTGCGAAAGCAGCCGCCTTTTTTTGCGCGACCGCGAGTCGCAGCGCGGCAGAAATTCTGTGCGCAAGGCCTGACGGATCGCCGGCGAAGCGGCTATCTTTGCACCAACGGCCGTGGCGTTGATGCAAGTGACGCATCCTCCTCCCGACAGCCTCGTGACGTCGGGAGTTCCAACGCGCGGCGGGCAGCTGAAGCAACAGCGAGACAGGCCATGGTAAAACCGTTCCCGTCGAAGACCCATATCGGCAACCATATGCTGCATCCGGAAACCCTGATGCTGACCTATGGCTATGATCCGCAATTGTCGGAAGGCGCCATCAAGCCGCCGGTGTTCCTGACCTCGACCTTCGTGTTCAAGACCGCCGAAGACGGCCAGGACTTCTTCGATTATGTCGCCGGCCGGCGCGAGCCGCCGGAGGGCATGGGCGCGGGCCTCGTCTATTCGCGCTTCAACCACCCCAACAGCGAAATCGTCGAGGACAGGCTCGCGGTCTACGAGCGCACCGAGAGCTGCGCGCTGTTCTCCTCGGGCATGGCGGCGATCGCGACCACGATCCTCGCCTTCGTCCGCCCCGGCGACGTCATCCTGCACTCCCAGCCGCTCTATGGCGGCACGGAGACCCTGCTGACGAACACGCTGGCGCGCCTGTCGATCGGCGCGGTCGGCTTTGCCGACGGCATCGATGAAGCATCCGTCAGGCAGGCCTCGGAGCAGGCGATGGGCAAGGGCCGGGTGTCGATGATCCTGATCGAGACCCCGGCCAACCCGACCAATGGCCTCGTCGACATCGCCATGATCCGCCGCATCGCCGATTCCGTCGGCAAGGCCCAGGGTCACACGCCGATCATCGCCTGCGACAACACGCTGCTCGGCCCGGTGTTTCAGCGGCCGATCGAGCACGGCGCGGACCTGTCGCTGTATTCGCTGACGAAATATGTCGGCGGCCATTCCGACCTGATCGCGGGCGCCGCGCTCGGATCGAAGGCGATCATGAAGGGCATCAAGGCACTGCGCGGTGCGATCGGCACCCAGCTCGATCCGCATTCCTGCTGGATGATCAACCGTTCGCTGGAGACGCTGAGCCTGCGCATGGAAAAGGCCGATGCGAATGCGCGCCTGGTGGCGAGCTATCTGCGCGATCATCCGAAGGTCGCCAAGGTCCACTATCTCGGCCATCACGAGCAGGACTCAGCCCTGGGGCGCGTGTTCGCACAGCAATGCCTGGGGGCGGGATCGACCTTCTCGTTCGACATCGTCGGCGGCAAGGAGGCGGCGGCGAAATTCCTCAACGCGCTGCAGATCCTCAAGCTGGCGGTGAGCCTTGGCGGTACCGAGTCGCTTGCGAGCCTGCCGGCGACGATGACCCATTCCGGCGTTCCCGCCGAGATCCGCCGGAAGATCGGCGTGCTGGATTCCACGATCCGATTGTCGATCGGGATCGAGAACCCGTCGGATCTGATCGCCGATCTCGCGCAGGCGCTGAACGCGGCTTGAGCGAGGAGCTCAAAGCGGATTGGAGGCGCGGCACGCCGACATGATCGCCGCGGCAGCCTCGTTGCTCTGCGCGCCCGAGAGCTGCCGCACGAGGCAGACGTAATAGCCCTTGCTGGATGCGTTCAACAGGGAGTCGCCGTTGACGACGAGCCAGTTGCAGGCGGAACGGATGTACTGCACCGCAAGGGGCGAACGCGTATCGCGGATGGCGGACAGCTCGCATTGCGCCTGCTTCTCCATGTCGCTCTGCGCCAGGACAGGTGCGGAGAACGAAAGCAGCGTTGCCGCAGCGACGAGGCCTGCCAGAACATGCGAGGGCCCGCGCGCCCTTCCTGGACTGGCGTTGTCGGGCCGATCGAGAACGCTGGAAACAAGCCGCACGGTGCCACTTCCCGAGATGGATGGTGCCGAAGTTTACGGCGGAACGCGCGAGGCTGGCAAGGCACGAGCGCGGACGTTGCCGGATCGTCCTCCGCCACGAATCGAAAAGGCCGGACGCTCCCTCCTTGCGTCCGGCCTTTCCGCGACGAAGCCGCGTTGTCGCTTACTTCGTCAACCTATTTCGTCACTCTATTTCGTTACCCTATTTTGTCACTTGGCCGCGAATCTCGCCGCCCGGGTTCGCCGCCGTGTGGATGTTGATGTAGTACTTGCCGGCGAGCAGGTCGGCGGCCTGCGCGTCGGTGAGCGTCGCTTCGCCCTTGACCGGGCTCGCGCCCGCATTCGCGATCGGGACCGCAACGCCGGCGTTCTTGCCGGCTTCGGCGGGGCCGTGGAAATGCGCGGCGGTGGCAGCACCGGAGAGACCGGAATAGGTGACGGTCCACGACAGCTTCTTGCTGGCGGCGTCATAGTCGAGCTCGGCCGTTCCGGTGCCGCTGCTGGTGTTGGCGGGCACTTCGGCTTTGCCGTCCAGCGTCGCCTTCAGTTTCTCCGCGCTTGCCGGGGCGGCGAACGCAACGGCAGCTCCGAGTGCCAGTGTGGCAAAAACGGCTTTGGTCATGGGTCTCTCCCTGTTGACGCCTGATTGCTGTCAATCTCCAAACAGTACGTTCTGCAGTTTATTCCCGTATTACAGCCGGACCATTTAAAATATTCGTGGCTGGATCGGGCCGGGCATGACCCTTAAGTTCGCGCGCTCACGATGGAATGATTGAATGCTGCGTCGAACTATACTTGCCGCCCTGATCGCCGCCGTCGCGGCGTTCGGCCTCTATTGGTGGTTGACCGCCCCGGCGGCGCTGGCCGTGCCGGCACCGACACGCGCCCCCGATCTCGCCAACGGGCAGGAGCTGTTCAACGCCGGCGGCTGCTCGTCCTGTCATGCTGTGCCCAATCAGCCCGATCGGCTGCAGCTCGGCGGCGGCCTCGCGCTCGGCTCGCCGTTCGGGACGTTCTACGCCCCCAATATTTCCCCCGATCCGACCGACGGGATCGGCCGGTGGAGCGAGGCTGATTTCGTCAACGCCGTGATGCGCGGCATCTCGCCCGAGGGCACGCACTACTTCCCGGCGTTTCCCTACACGTCCTATCATCTGGCTGACATCGACGACGTCCGCGATCTCTTCGCCTATCTGAAGACGCTGCCGCCGGTATCAGGCAGAGTGCGCGATCACGCGCTGCCGTTTCCGTTCAACATCCGCCGCAATGTCGGCATCTGGAAACGGCTGTTCATGGACACCGGGCCGTTCGTCGCGGACGCTTCACGCTCGCCGCAATGGAATCGCGGGGCCTATCTCGTGAACGGCTTCGGCCATTGCGCCGAATGCCACAGCCCGCGCAATCTGCTCGGCGGCGTCATCACGGCGCAGCGCTTCGCCGGCGGCCCCAATCCGGAAGGAAAGGGCTGGGTGCCGAACATCACGCAGCAGGGCATCGGTAGCTGGAGCGAGAAGGATATCGCCGATTTCCTCGAGACCGGCGACATGCCCGAGGGCGACAGCGCCTCGGGCGCGATGCGGCCGGTGATCAAGAATCTGGCGCAACTGACCGCGGAAGATCGCGCCGCGATGGCCGCTTATCTGAAGTCGCTGACACCGGTGCAGGGACCGACGCCGCCCAAGCGCAAGGAGGGCGGCTAGCCAGCGAGCTCTAGCCCGTGCCGAACGCCTTGAAGGTGATGATGGTGAGGGTGTCCTGGATGCCCGGCAGCACCTGCACCTTCTCGTTGACGAAGTGGCCGATGTCGGTGTCCTTGTCGACGTAGAACTTCACCAGCAAATCATATTGGCCGGCGGTCGAGTAGATCTCGGAGGCGATCTCGGCTTCGGCGAGCGCATTGGCGACCGTATAGGACTGGCCGAGCTTGCATTTGATCTGGACGAAAAAGGGAACCATTGCAGTCACTCCGAAAGCGCATCTGGCGGCTAATAGGCCAAAACCGGGGTGGCTTGGCAAGCGAACTTGCCGCCTTGCGGTTGCCGGGGGGCGCCTCTAGGAAGGCAGGGGCGCGGCGGCGAACGCTTCCCTGAGCCGGCGGGCCAGCTCGGCATTGCGATAGGGCTTGGTCAGGACGATCGACTGGGCGTGCGCGCGGCCTTGCTCGACCAGGGTCTCCAGGGCGTAGCCGGACGAGAACAGGACCGGCAGGCCGGGGCGGATGCGCCGGGCTTGGTCGGCGAGCTCCCAGCCGCTCATGCCGCCGGGCATCACGATGTCGGTGAACAGGAGGTCGATGGCCGGGTTGGTGCGAAGCAGCTGCAGCGCCTCCTTGCCGTTGACGGCCGAGATCACGCGATATCCAAGCGCCTCCACGCGCAGCGTGACGGAGGAGCGGACGAACGGATCGTCCTCGGCGATCAGGATCGTCTCGTGGCCGCGGGGCGCGGCTTCCTTGCGCGCCGCGATGTCGGCGAGCGATTGCTCGCCGCCGGCATGCGGCAGGTAGATGCGGACGGTCGTGCCGAGGCCGGGCTCGCTGTAGATCGAGACATGTCCGCCCGACTGCTTGGCGAAGCCGTAGACCATGCTCAGCCCGAGGCCGGACCCCTTGCCGACCTCCTTGGTGGTGAAGAACGGCTCGAAGGCGCGCTCGATGACGTCAGGGGCCATGCCTTCGCCGTCATCGGTGACCGCGATCAGGGCGTAGCTGCCGGATGCCACTTCCGGATGCTGCATGCGATAGTGTTCGTCGATCGCCGTGAGCTCGGTGCTGAGGGTGAGATGCCCGCCCGACGGCATGGCATCCTGCGCGTTCAGCGCGAGATTGAGCACGGCGGATTCGAGCTGGGCGCGGTCGGCGAAGGCCAGGATGGAGCCGGCGCCGAACGCCGTGCTGATCTCGATGTTCTCGCGCAAGGTGCGCTTGAGCAGCTTGTGCATGGAGGTCAGGAGCTCGCGGCACTCGATCGCACGGGGCTGCAGCAATTGGCGCCGGCTGAACGCCAGCAGTCGCTGCGTCAGCTCAGCGCCGCGCTCGCCCGACTGGCAGATGTCGTCGGCGAAGCGACGGAGGTCGGGACGCTCGCGGAGCTGCTCGCTGAGATATTCCGCATTGCCGATGATGACGGTGAGCAGGTTGTTGAAGTCGTGGGCGATGCCGCCGGAGAGCTGGCCGACCGTCTCCATCTTCTGCGCCTGCTGCAGCTGCTGCTCGGTCAGCTTGCGCCTGGTCAGGTCGTGGACGATGGCGACATAGATCAGCTCGCCGTCCTGCCACGCCTGGCCGACCGACAGATTCATCGGAAAGCTCGATCCGTCCTTGCGCACGCCGACCGCTTCCCCGGTTGCGAAACGCTGCGCGTGAGCGGGGGATGAGGGCCTCTCCTTGGACATCAGCATGCCGATGTCGCGATTCATGACTTCGTCGGCGCGATAGCCGAACAAGCGTTCGCAGGCGGGATTGAACAGGAGAATGCAGGCTTGCGCGTCGAACAGGATGACGCCGTCAACCGCGGTCTCGACCACGGCGGTGAGGCGCGTCATGCTCTCGCGCAGCGCGCGCTGGGTTTCACTGACCTGGCCGAGCAGCTGCGCCGCATCCCGGTTCTTGGTTTCCTGCTCCTCGAGCGCGGCCTGGACCTGCCGGAGCTCGAACGGCGAGGGGATGCTCAGGATCTTCGGCAGCAGCGGCCAGAGCGCGCCCGCGGTGACGACCGACGCCACGGCGGTGAGCGCCTTGACGATGCCCTCGATGCCGTAGACCGGCACCCAGAGCGTGTAGATCGACAGCACATGTGTCAGGCCGCAGGCCATGATGAAGACGGCGAACGCCCAGAACACCCATCCGAACTTGAGGTCGCGCCGTTTGGTGACGAGGATCGCAAGCGCGAACGGGATCGAGAAATACGCCAGCGCAATGCTGGCGTCCGAGACCGCGTGCAGCCATATCAATTCGGGTTCCCAGAGCAGGCAGATGCCGTGCGGGGAGAACATCGAGGAGTCGAGGAGACGTTCGAAATAGGCCCACATGATTGGGTTCCCGAGAGGATTGCGCGCCGGGGCTGGCCCGCAACATGGCGTTGTGGACGAATCCACGGGCCAACCTCTCATTCATCGGAATCGATGCCAAGGCCATGCCGAGGTCCTATGTTGGCGGAATGTGCACGGTTGCGGGAAGACACGCGGTCCGGTCGAGGTCGCTCTGTGCTTGATTCGCTGGCCCCATCCCACGGCCCGGCTTGCTGGCCCATCGGTGGCGCGCTAGGACAGGGCATGGCGGTGTCCCTCTCAAACGAATGTACCCGGCGATGACGACCCCGGTCGCTCTCACCATTGCCGGCTCGGATTCCAGCGGCGGCGCCGGCATCCAGGCCGATCTGAAGACCTTTGCGGCGTTCGGCGTCTACGGCGCCTCCGTGATCGCGGCGCTGACGGCGCAGAACACGCGCGGCGTCACCGGCATTCACGCCGTGCCGGCCGAGTTCGTCACCGCGCAGATCGATGCGGTCTTCTCCGATCTCGACATCGGCGCAGTGAAGATCGGCATGGTCGGCCAGGCCGACAGCATCGATGCGATCGCGGCCGCGCTGTCGCGCTGGAAGCCGCGCCACATCGTGCTCGATCCCGTGATGGTGGCGACGTCGGGCGACCGCCTGCTGGCGTCCGAAGCCGTTGACGCCTTGCACACGAGACTGCTGCCGCTGGCCTCGGTGATCACGCCGAACCTGCCGGAGGCCGCGGCTCTGCTCGGCGAGCACATTGCGGCGAGCGAGGCCGAGATCGAAGCCCAGGGGCGCCGGCTGCTGGCGCTCGGCTGCAGCGCGGTCCTGATCAAGGGCGGGCACGGCGATGGCGCCGAGAGCATCGACTATCTCGTCACCTCCGGACACACGACCGCGCTCGCCGCGCCGCGCGTTGCAACCCGCAACACCCATGGCACCGGCTGCTCACTGTCCTCGGCGGTCGCCGCGGGGCTCGCCAAGGGTGAGAACCTTGAAAACGCCGTGCGCAACGCCAAGGCCTGGATCAGCGCGGCGATCGCGGCCGCCGACCGCTTCAGCGTCGGCCACGGCCATGGGCCGATCCATCATTTCCACAAATTTTACTGATGGCGTCCCGCTCTTACCCTCCCCTGGAGGGGGAGGGTCGCTGCGCATGCAGCGAAGCGGAATGCGCAGCGGGGTGGGGTGACGGTCTCTCCACCTCGAACAGTGCCCGCGTGGAGAGATCACCCCACCCCGCTCGCGCTGCGCGCGATCGACCACGGGCGAGCTACGCTCGTCCCGGACCCCTCCAGGGGAGGGTAAGAGCCGACCGAGCCAAATTTCATCATCCTCGTTGCAGTTCCGGAGTCTTGCGGGCGCCGCTGCGGCGCCATGTCGCCTGATTGTCGCATGCGACTGATATTCGCGGGGAGGGCGAGGCAAGGCGTGATTCGTATTTGAAGGTGCCTCAAGGGTTCAATCGGTCATCCCCCTGTCACGGGACATTGTTACAGGCTGGCGCATGGGAAGTTACGATGTGAGTGACGAGAGCCCGGAGCGGCGCTTTCGCACGTTGTTCATCTCCGACGTTCATCTCGGAGCCCGCGGTTCTCAAGCCGACCTTCTGCTCGACTTCCTGCGTTACCATGATGCCGACACGATCTACCTCGTCGGCGACATCGTCGACGGCTGGGCGCTGAAATCGAGCTGGCACTGGCCGCAATCGCATAACGACCTCGTCCAGAAGCTTTTGCGCAAGGCGCGCAAGGGCGCCAAGATCGTCTACATCCCCGGCAATCACGACGAGTTCCTGCGCAACTATTACGGCACGCATTTCGGCGGCATCGACGTGGTCGAGAACACCGTCCACACCGGCGTGGACGGCAAGCGCTATCTCGTCATCCACGGCGACATCTTCGACCTCGTGGTGCAGAACGCGCGCTGGCTCGCCCATCTCGGCGACAAGGCCTACGACTTCGCGATCCAGATGAATCGCTTCGTCAACTTCTTCCGCCGCATGTTCGGCGTGCCCTATTGGTCGCTGTCGCAATGGGCCAAGCAGAAGGTCAAGAACGCGGTCAATTATATCGGCGCGTTCGAGCAGGCGCTCGCCGCCGAGGCGCGGCGCCACGACGCCGACGGCGTGATCTGCGGCCACATCCACTATGCCGTGATCCGTGACGAGGCCGGCATCCGCTACATGAATTGCGGCGACTGGGTCGAGAGCTGCACGGCCCTCGTCGAGCATGACGACGGCCATTTCGAGATCATCACTTGGGCGGATCATTTGCAGAAGCCGGCGGAAGTCCCGCAGGTCGCAGCCAGAGCTGCATAACAAGGGCCACTTGATGCGCATCCTGGTCGCGACCGACGCCTGGCACCCGCAAGTCAACGGTGTGGTTCGGACGCTGACCAAGCTGGCTGATGCCGCCAAGGGGCTTAGCGTTGAAGGTCTTGGCGTCGAGTTCACGTTCCTGACGCCGCAATCGTTCCGCACCTTCGCGATGCCGAGCTATCGCGACGTGCGCCTCGCGATGCCGCGGCCGGCGCGGATCGCGAGACTGATCGAGGAGGCGCGCCCCGACAGCATCCACATCGCGACCGAAGGGCCGATCGGCCTGATCGTCCGCCGCTATTGCCGCCAGCGCAAGCTGCCGTTCACGACCAGCTTCCACACCCGCTTTCCCGAATATGTCCGCGCACGCGTGCCGGTCCCGGGCTCGCTGATCTGGCGGGCGCTGCGCCGTTTCCATGCGCCCAGCCGCGCCGTCATGGCGGCGACGCCGGCGCTCGCCCACGAACTGACCGAGCGCGGTTTCGACAATGTCGTGCTGTGGCCGCGCGGCGTCGACACCGGCCTGTTCCACCCCCGCGCCGTCGACCTCTGCCTGCCGGCGCCGGTGTTCCTGTCGGTCGGCCGCGTCGCGGTGGAGAAGAATCTCGAGGCCTTCCTCGCCCTCGATTTGCCCGGCACCAAGGTCATCGTCGGCGACGGCCCGGCGCGCGCCGCGCTCGAAGAGGCCTATCCCGATGCGATCTTCCTCGGTGAGAAGCACGGCGAGGCGCTGGCGGAAATCTATGCCGCGGCCGACGTGTTCGTGTTCCCCAGCAAGACCGACACGTTTGGCCTGGTCCTGCTGGAGGCGCTGGCGAGCGGCCTGCCGGTCGCGGCCTTCCCCGTGAAGGGTCCCCGCGACGTCATCGGCGATGCACCGGTCGGCGCTCTCGATCACGATCTGCGCAGTGCCTGCTTCGCCGCGCTCGGTGTCTCCCGGCAGGATTGCGTCGAATTCGCCGCCAACTACACCTGGGAGGCCTCGGCGCGGGTCTTCATCGACAGCATCCAGGCGGTCGGGGCGGTGATATCGGGCAGGAATGGGGCGGAGCCGGTTAGTTTCGTAGCCTGAAAACCAGGACGCATCGCGCGGAGGTGTCTTGCCCGGGCCTCACTGGCCGCGATAACATTCCGCCATGACCGAACAGCTCCTTCCGGTCGGCCCCGCCGACATCGATGCCGCAGCGCGCGTGATCGCGCCCTACGCCATCCGCACCCCGCTGTTGTCCTTTCCCGTGCTCAACGAGCGTGTCGGTGCCAAAGTGTTCCTGAAGCCGGAGATGCTCCAGCGCACCGGCTCCTTCAAGTTCCGCGGCGCCTTCAACAAGGTGTTCTCGATCCCGCAGGACAAGCGCGCCGGCGGCGTGGTCGCGTTCTCCTCCGGCAACCATGCCCAGGGCGTGGCGGCCGCCGCAAAGATCCTCGACATGCAGGCGACCATCGTGATGCCCGCGGACGCGCCGCTGTCCAAGCGCGAGCGCACCAAGTCCTACGGTGCCGAAGTGGTGCTGTATGATCGCTACAACGACGACCGCGAGGCGATCTCGCGCGGCATCGCGGAGAAGCGCGGCGCGACGCTTGTCAAACCCTATGACGATCCCTTCGTGATCGCAGGGCAGGGCACCGCCGGCCGCGAGATCGCGGAGGACATGGCAACGCTCGGCCTCAGCCCCGACATCGTGGTGGCGCCGGCCTCCGGCGGCGGCCTGATCGCGGGCGTCGCGACGGCCGTGAAGGCGCGCTATCCGCAAGCCGAGATCGTGGTGGCCGAGCCCGAGGCGTTCGACGATCACGGCATCTCCCTGACCGCCGGCCATCGCGAGCCGCATCCGCCGGCAGGCCGGACCATCTGCGATGCGCTGATGGCGCTGATGCCTGGCGAGATGACCTTTGCGATCAACAGCAAGCTGCTCGCGCGCGGTGTCACCGCGTCGGACAAGGAAGTCGGCGCGGCCGTGGCGTTCGCCTATCGCGAGCTGAAGCTGGTGGTCGAGCCGGGCGGTGCCGTCGGCCTTGCCGCGCTGCTTGCGGGACGCCTCGACGTTGCCGGCAAGAACGTGGTCATCGTGCTGTCAGGCGGCAATGTTGACGCTGATCTGTTCGCCGAGCTGGTGGCCTGAGAGCGGTTTCCCTGCCGCCATCCTTCGAGACGCCCGCTTTGCGGGCTCCTCAGGATGAGGACGGAGTGTGTGGCAACAGTTCAACCGGCACCGATGCTCATTAGCCTCATCCCGAGGAGACCGCGAAGCGGTCGTCTCGAAGGACGAGGCGTGCGCACAGGCCCATGTCTATTCCCAGACATGAAGAAGGGGCAGAGCGTTTCCGCTCTGCCCCTTTGTCGTTTCGCTCGCCGCGATCAGTGCATGAAGCCGCGGTGGTTGTTGCCGCCGCCCATGCTCGGGGCCTGGTTCATCGACTGGCGGAAGTTGTTGTTGCTGTTGACCATGCGGTTCGGCGTCGTGTTGAGCTGCGGACGGTTGGTCTGCGGGTTGTTCTGGACCTGCACCTTGTTCACCGGATTGTTGTTGAGCTTCACGATGCCGGTGTTGCCGTTGTTGACGCGGATCGGGTTGTTCTGCGTCTGAACAGGCTTCACGTCGACAGTCGTGCCACCCTTGCCGACATTCACCGGCATGCTCACGATCTTGCCCGGATTGCCGTTTGCGTTGCCGGCGTTCGGCTTGGTGTTGGTCACGGGCAGCGTCACGATCTTGCCGGTGCCGCCAGTGTTGGTCGTGTTGGTGGGCGCAGGCAGGGTGACGATCTTGCCCGGGGTCTGCGACGGCGTGCCGTTCGGCTGGTTGTTGCCGGCCGGCAGGCCCCCGACCTGGCCGCCGTTGCCGAGCTTGCCGATGACGTTGCCGTCGACCGGCTTCTGCACGACGGGCAGGTTGCCATTGACCTGTGCACCACCATTGCCCTGCATCAGCGGCATGTATTTGGGCTGGCCGAGATTGCCCATCTTGAAGACCGGGGCAATGTTCTGCGGCGCCAGGAACTTGGTCGGCTGCATCAGGGGGATCAGCTTGGGCTGGGCTGCGAGCTTCAGTGCGGACACGGCATAGGGGCTGGTGCCGTAGCTGTCGTAGAAGGTCTGGTAGCCGAGCGGCGAATTCGCGAGCACGGCCTTATGCCAGGCCTGCGAGATCAAGAGGTTCGAGAGCAGCCAGCGGATGTGGTCGCACAGCGGGTCGTGCGGATACATCCGGATGAACTCCTGATAGTACTCCGGCCGTCCCTCGGACACGACGTAGTCATAGGCCTGACGCGTCGAGCGGCTCGGCAAATTGGAAGCCATCTGCACCACGGGCGCATTCACCGGCGCGCGGTTGGCGGCCACCGCGGTGTCGCCGAAGAAGGTGAAGTCGGACGTGAGCGAGGAGCTCTCCCACGGAATCTGTGCGCCGCTGGTAGTCTGGTTCACCTGGAGACGCACGCGCTTGAACAGCTGCTCGATCGGCACGTTGGGCTCGCGCGCGACGTTCAGGAAGGCCTGCGTGTAGGGGCTGTGGCCGCCGGTGCCGTCCTGTGCCTCGGCGCCCGGCGCGGTCGAATAGCCGACGATCGAGCCGTTCGGCGCATCGACGATGGCAAGGCCGCGGCCGGCGTCGTTGACGGACGGGAAGGGGTTGTTGCGGCAGGCATCGAGGATGACGATGCGCATGCGGCTCGGGATCGTCTCCAGCGTCGACATCACGTCGACGAGGCGCACCGAATTGTTGACGAGCTCGGTGGGGCTGGACACCCTCGCATCGACCGGAACGAGATAGTTCTCGCCGGCGAGCTGCACGCCGTGACCGGCGTAGTAGACCATCGCCACCGTGTTCGGACCGCGCGCGGACACTTTTGCGGAGAAGTCCTGCACCACGCGGAGCATGTCGTTCTGGCCGAGGTCGGTTGCCGAGACCACCTCGAAGCCGGCGGAGTTCAGGAACTGCGCCATCGATTGGGCGTCATTGTCGGGATTGGCGAGCTGCGGCGCGTTCTGGTAGTTCGAGTTGCCGATCACCAGCGCCACGCGCTGCTCCGGCCCTTGCAGGGCGGTTGGCGCCGGCTGGACCGGGGCGACTTGCGCGGACACAGGGCCGCAGGCAAAGCCGAACAGGCTTCCCACGAGGCTGGCCGTCATCAGGAAAGGTCTTAGGCGGAACATGGCGTGCTCCTTTCGGCACTGATCTCGATGCGAGATTGGTTGCGAGGCAGACTGGCCGCGTTCGAGTTCGGGGTCCGTGATCCCTGTCACCATGGTAGGCTGCGTGATCTGAATCACGCTTGGAACCTGCTATGGTGAATGGCCGGTTCTGCGGCGAAGAACATGCTCCGGGGGATGTGCCGTCACATGCTGAAATCGATCGATCCGATCCTCACGCCCGATCTGCTCTGGCTGCTCGCCTCGATGGGGCACGGCGACGACCTGGTTTTCGTCGATGCCAATCATCCCGCGACCCGTATCGCCCGGAGCACGACGTCGCAGCGCCTGATCCAGCTGCCGGGCATGAGCATGGAGACCGCCATCCGCGCCATCATGTCGGTCTATCCGCTCGACGATTTCGATCCTGATCCGGTGCGCGTGATGATGCCGGTCGACGATCCCGATCGCGTGCCCGAGGTGCAGCGCGCCGTGCTCGCGGAGATCGAGCGCGCTGTTGGCCGCACTGTCACTCCCGGCAAGCTCTCGCGTCCGGATTTTTATCGCGCGGCGGCAGCGGGCTTCGGCGTGGTGCAGGTGGGGGACAGCAGGGGCTATGGCTGCTTCCTGATCCGCAAGGGTGTGATCTGAATCGTGATGAGATTGGGGCGAACGGTCATCGCGCTTCAGGCTGCTGTTTGAACATATCTCCGCGCTAAAGCATGATCCGGAAAAGTGCGAAGCGGTTTTCCGGAAAGATCATGCGCAAGCAACAACTCAAAGCGCGATGACGATCCATCCAAATCTCATCGCGCTTTAGCCCCGCCCCACCAGATGAGTCGCCGAGCGCCAGGCGTGCTGCGACAGGGCTTCGAGGTTTCGCACCGCCTCGACACGAAGCAGAGCGGCGTCGGCGGTCAGGGTTCCATTGGCCACCGCACCGAGCGTCGCACTGCGATGGGTGCGCAGCATTTCAGCGAGCTGTGTCGTACAACGCTCGAGCTCGGCGATCGCCTCGTCTGGCGGGTCGGCGCGCGGACCGGCCATGGCGTCGCCGGCACGTGAGGCGGGTACGGCGTGCGGCGATCCGTCGACGCGGGGCGGCGCCGCCACGCCGCGCGCAATCGCAGCCGCGCTTCGCATGATTTCGGCACATAGCTCTCCGGCGCGGATGTCCTCCGGTCCGCCTGCCACCGAAGCGAAATTGTCTCCTCCACTTGCGAGGTCCGTCAGCCGGGACGCGTCGTCGAGGGCGTGCAGCGTGCTCGTCAGACGCTGTTGCTCGTCGTCGGTCTCGGGCGGTCCAGCTACATCCGACAGGAATATTTGTGCCTGGCGCACGGCATCGGCCGCTTCCTCTACGGATACAGGGTCCTTCCCCAGGCGTATCGATCCAGAGCGGCCGGCCAGTTTCGCCTCGACCGAACTGCACACCGTCAAGAGCACGCGCGCGATCGTGCGCCGTACCGCTTCCACCGCCACGATCGGGGTCTCAAGCGACGAAGGATCGAGACATCGCGTCAGCGGCGAGCCGCGCTCGGGCAGAATCCGTTCGACCAGTCGCGTGAACGGGTGGATCAGGGGCAGCAGGACCGCGACGCCGACGACGTTGAAGGCCGTGTGGTAGCCGGCGAGCAGCGTGACGCCGTCGATCGTGTCAGAGGCGCGCAGCAGCATGGGCGTTACGATGGGAAAAGCCACCAAAGCGATGAGTGCGGCAATCAGCTTGAAAAGAACATAGGCGATGGCCAGCCGCTTCGCGGTCGGGCTCGCGCCGATCGCGGCTAGGGCGGAACTCGTCGCTGTTCCGATGTTCTGGCCGATGATCAGGGCGCAGGCCTGGTCCAACCCGATCGCGCCCGCGAAATAGGCGGACAGGGTCACCGCGATCGCGGCCGTCGACGATTGCATCAGCGCGGTCATGACCAATCCGATCACGACCAGCGCCAGCACGCCGAACAGGCCTGACCACCATGAGACCCCGGAACTGCCGAGGACTGCGGGCAGGTCCGCCGGGTGCAATCGTTCAGCCAGGCCGCCCATGCCCTGCTGCAGGGTTGTCAAGCCGAACAGCACAAGTCCGAAGCCGGCGAGCGCGGCGCCGACCCCGGAGATTCGTCCTTTGCCGAGAAGCTTGGTCAACGCGCCGACGAAGATCATCGGCAGCGCCGCGGCCGTGAGCGAGACGCGGACGCCGATCAGCGCGACCAGCCAGCCGGTCCCGGTGGTGCCGATATTCGCGCCGAAGACGAGGCTCAACCCCTGCTGGAAGGTCAAGAGGCCGGCGCTGACGAGACCGATCGTCGTCATGGTCGTTGCGCTGGAGGACTGCACCAGCAGCGTGACCACGGCCCCCCAAAACGAGCCAAGCAGCGGCGTCGACGCAGCCTTGCCGAGCACCGTGCGTAGCGCAGAGCCGGCCAGCGTCTTCAGGCCCTCCGTCATCACGGTCATGCCGAGCAGGAAGAGACCTACCCCGCCGAGCGTCGAAATCGCCGTGGACATGTGTGCTCCTTCCGACAGGGCACCACGAATAGTGAAGCAGACAGTACAGCAACCGAGTGCTGATGGGTCGGGTCAATTATTGCACGATGGTCGGGCTTCCCGCGTTTCGGATGGGCGTGATCAGCCGGGGGACGTCATCAGATCGGTCAGCCACCCGATCGCCGCGAGCCAACGCACAACGATTCCGCGAAAGCCGGCATGGCTGCGTGTGCGGGATATTGACCGAGGCGGCGAAAAGCCTCGCACTCGAATTTGAGTGGCCTGCCTGCATTTGATTGTCTATGGTCGATCCATGTCTCGTCTTGTGTGTCTATTCGTTGCTGTCATCCTGTCTCTGCTGCCCGCTGTCGCGACCGCTGAGCCCGTGCAAAAGCGCCCCAAGCCGGTCTGGAAGGGCTACGGATTCCTGCCCGGCTATCGTCAGCCGCTGAGCAACAGCATTCCGCTCTACAAGCAGAAGGACGCCATGCGGCGCCTCGCGCGCAGTGAACGCCGCCATTGGTACATCGACCCGGTTCCGCAGTATTACCGCTGGGACGGCGAGTGGCACTATTTCGGCCGGCCCGGCTTCGGCGGCGGCCGCTACAACGGCGGCAGCTTTGGTCCGTGCTGGACGCGGACGCCGATCGGGGCGGTGTGGAATTGCGGGTGAGCGCGAGCGGCTAGGGGAAACGCCTGATCACCTCGATCAATCCGACGATTGCGGCATTGAACGGTTCATCCTTCGAGGCTCCCCGCACGATGCTGCGCATCGTGCGCCTCGCACCTCAGGATGCCGGAATTGGTACTGTCGTCATTGCGAGCGCAGCGAAGCGACGAGGCAATCCAGAGTCTGTCCGCGGAGGGATTCTGGATTGCTTCGCTGCGCTCGCAATGACGATGTGGAGGGAGCATCGCTTGACGCGGTCCACACGAAAAGCATCGCGTGGCGGTTTCAACCGTAACCAAATTGAGCCCAGCTGAAACGCAGCTGTCGTCTGCGTGCACTAACTCACCGGCACCTCGGGTTTCGGATGGAGTTGCCGGCATGCTGTCTCGGTTCAAGGACAAGATCGTCATCGTCACGGGGGCCGGCAGCGGCATTGGTGCGGCCACCGCGAGGCGCTTCCACGCCGAAGGGGCCGTCGTCGTGCTGAACGGGCGCCGGGAGTTCAAGCTCGCCGAAGTCGCCGCCGAGCTCGGTGCGGACCGTTGCTTGATCCGGCCCGGCGACGTCTCGGTCGCCGCCGATGTCGAGAGCCTGGTCGCCGACGTGGTGCGGCGCTTCGGCCGGATCGACATCCTCGTCAACAATGCGGGGAAGGGAGGAATCGGGGATTTCCTCGATATGCCGATCCAACATTGGCGCGATGTTTTCGCGGTCAATGTCGACGGCCTCCTCAACATGACGCGGGCCACGCTTGTGCATCTGATCGATAGCCGCGGCACGATCGTGAACGTATCGTCCCTGTGCGGGCTCGGTGGCGATCGGGGCCTGAGTTTCTATAATGCAGCGAAAGGCGCCGTCAGCAATCTCACGCGCAGCCTGGCCATCGAGTTCGCTGCAAAGGGGGTGCGCATCAATGCAGTCTGCCCGACGACCACGCTCACCGACATGACAACTCCGGCGTTCGAAAATTATCCCGAACTGCTCACGCGGCTGGTCGAACGCATTCCGATGGGACGTGCAGCGCGGGCCGACGAAGTCGCAAGTGTGATCGCATTCCTCGCGAGCGAGGATGCAAGCTTTGTGAACGGGGTGAATCTGCCGGTTGACGGCGGCGTCGATGCCTCGACCGGCCAGGCTTTCTTCAAATAGGGCTAATGCGGGCGCCCGCCCCCTTACGAGAAGAACGCGATCTTTTCGGCCTGGGTCATGCGGCGGATCGGCGCGAGCGGGTCGTTGGCGGGGGCGCGGGGCTTTTGCAGGATGCCGCTGGCGAGGATGGTGGCGCCGAGTGAGGGCTCGGGCGACGGAGAAGGCATGGGCGAGGGCATCGGCAGCGTTGCGGCCGGTGCTGCGGCGAGTGATGCCGTGGCTGCCATTGCCGGGGCCTGCTGCTCCATCACTTCGGCCGCAGCTTCCGCGATGGCGTCGGTGAGGCGTGCGAGCGAGTCCATCGCGATCGGTGCATGGGCCGCGGGCTCTTCCGCGATCGCTGTGGCGACGGGCTGTGGTGCGACCGGCTCGGGAAGCTCGGCGGCGATCGGAGCTGCGGCCTCAGCAGCCATCGGCTCCGGACTCGCGACGGCCATCTCGACCGGCTCGATGATCTCGTCGAACTCCGGATCGGGCGCGGCCATCTCCAGCGCGATGGCCTCGAGGATGGCTTCGTCCTCGGCTTCCGCGGCGGCATCGAGCGAAAGCGCGTCGGTGACCTCGGCGGCCGCGCTGGGCTCTGTGGTCGGCTCTTCGAGAGCGACGTCTTCAACCGCGGCGTTTTCGAGCGCGGCGTTGTCGGGCGCGATCTCGCTGTCGGCAGCGGCCTCCGGCGCGACGGTCGCATCCATGGCTTGCTCGGCCATCGCGAATGCTTCAGCGCTGCCGGCTTCCTCAACCGCTGCTTCGGGTTCGGGAGCCGCGGTGATGTCCTGCGGCGTCTCCGTAAAAGCCACGGGAGCTTCGCTCGCCATCTCGGCGGGTGCGACCTGCGCAGCTTCCGCCACCGCGGAGGGCGCCTCCTGCACCGGAGCCGGCGAGGGATGCTCTGCCTGCGGCGTTGCGCCGCCTTCGGTCTGCTCGATCCGGTCCCTGAGCAGATCGAATGCGGCCTTGAGCTCGACGCGGGGGTCGATGGTCGAGATCTGTCCGCAGGCGGCCTCGATCGAGGCGAGCTGCGAATCAATGAGGTCGCAGATTCGCCCGTCGGCGCCGATCTCGCGCCAGCGCCAGGAGATCTCCTTGATGATGCGCACGCCGCGCGGGATCGGCGCGAGACTTGCCTCGATCGCGGCGGGATCGAACGCCGCGATCGCGATCGTCTCGGCCTCGCGGATGGCGCGGCGGATCTCGACCAGCGCCTCCGGCAGGCGGTCCTCGACGACGGGTTGTCGCTGTGCCGCAAGGGTTTCTTCGATTTTCGCGACCGCATCCAGCACCATGCGGGTATCCGCATTGCGGTTGCGCTTGGCATATTCGCCGAGGAACCAGCGGCCGCGCGCGGTCTCCATGAAGGCTTCGCGGATCGCGTCGTAATCCTGCTCGTTCGGCTCGGCCGCGCGGGCAGACATGGGCGAAAGGGCGAATGCTTCGTTGGCCATGACAATCTCGTCGCGCAAATCAGTGCGCGTTACAGTAACGATCACCACGATATCGACCGAATCGCAATTGGTTTGATGCAGACCGAATCACAAATCCCCACGCCAGCGGCCGTAAAGCGGCGATTCGCCGTGAGCCTCGCCCTGTTCTATTCGGCGCTGTTCGCGGTGGCGGGCACGCAGTTGCCGTTCTTCCCGGTCTGGCTGAAGGCGATCGGCATCGACGCAGCCTGGATCGGCCTCATCAACGCGCTGCCGGCGATCACGCGCTTCACCACGCTGCCGCAAATCACCGCCTTTGCCGAAAAGCGCCATGCCATTCGCGCCGGCATGATGCTGTCGGTGCTGGCGACCGCGATCGGCTTTGCGGCCGTCGGCTTGCAACAGCAGCCGCTGGCGCTGTTCCTGATCTACGCGCTCACCTGCATGATGTGGACGCCGTCGACTCCGCTGACCGATGCCTACGCGCTGCGCGGCGTCGCCCGTTACGGTCTCGACTACGGACCCCTCAGGCTGTGGGGCTCGGCGGCGTTCGCCGCCAGCTCGCTCGCCTGCGGCTATCTCGTCGACGTCATCGCGGCGCGCGATCTGATCTGGGTGATCGTGGCCTGGGCCGTCGTTGCGGTGCTCGCCAGCCTGCGGCTGCAGCCGCTCGACGACATCAGGCGCAAGAGCGCCGGGACGCGCCCCGACACGGCGCTGCTGCGCGATGTCGGCTTCTGGGCGCTGATCGCCTCGGCGGCGCTGATCCAGGGCAGCCACGTCGCCTACTACACCTTCTCGGCCATCAACTGGCAGCTCCATGGGATCAGTGGGCTGACGATCGCGGGACTGTGGACGCTGGGCGTGATCGCCGAGATCGTCGTGTTCGCGCTGTCGCCGCGCTTCCTGCTGCATCCGTCCACGATGATGGCGATCGGTGGCTTGAGCGCCGTGGTGCGCTGGATCGTCACCGCCAACGAGCCGCCGCTGGCGCTGCTCGCGATCGTGCAGCTCGGCCATGGCCTGACCTTCGGCATGACCATCGTCGGCACCATGAGCTTGCTGGTGCAGCGCGTGCCGTCGCATCAGCTCGCGCGGGGGCAGGGCTATTACGCCGCATGCAGCGGGCTATTGGGCGCGATCACCTCGATCGCGTCAGGCGCGATCTACGCCCGCATCGGCGATGGCCTGTACTACGTCATGGCCGCGATGGCCGCGGCCGGCGCGCTCGTGATCTGGTCGGCGCGGCACCGGCTCAAGGCTCAGCCCCAGAGCGAGGAGTCCGGCGGATAGACCAGGCTGCCGTCATAACGCAGGCCGTGATCGCGGTCGCGCGCCAGCAGCAAGGGGCCGTCGAGATCGACGAAGCGCGCCTGCGGCGTCACCAGCATCGCTGGCGCCATCGACAGCGAGGTCGCGACCATGCAGCCGATCATGATCTCGAAGCCGAGCGCCTGCGCGGCGTCGGCCATCGCGAGCGCCTCGGTGAGGCCGCCGGTCTTGTCGAGCTTGATGTTCACGGCGTCGTAGCGCTCGCGCAAGGGGGCGAGCGAGGCGCGGTCATGCACGCTCTCGTCGGCGCAGACCGCGAGCGGCCGCCGGATCCGCGCCAGCGCCTCGTCCTTGCCCGCGGGCAGCGGCTGCTCGACCAGGGTGACGCCCGCGGCGGCGCAGGCGGCGAGGTTGGGCTCCAGATTGGCCTCGGTCCAGGACTCGTTGGCATCGACGATCAGCTCGGACTCCGGAGCCGCCTTGCGCACGGCTGCGATGCGCTCCGGGTCGCCGTCGCCGCCGAGCTTGATCTTGAGCAGCGGCCGGTGCGCCGCTTTGGCGGTGGCTGCCGCCATGGCCTCGGGCGTGCCTAACGAAATCGTGTAGGCCGTGGTGCGCTCACCGGGGATCGGGCGGTCGAGCAGGCTCCAGGCCCGCCGGCCGGCCGCCTTGGCCTCCAGGTCGATCAGGGCGCAATCCAGCGCGTTGCGGGCCGCACCAGGCGGCATGGCGGCCTGCAAGGCCTGCCGGGTCAGGCCGCCGGCCACGGCGTCCTGCATCGCCTGGATGGCCGCAAGGGTCGCCTCGGGGGTCTCGCCATAACGGGGATAGGGCACGCATTCGCCGCGGCCGATGAGGCCATTATGGCTCACTTCGGCCACAACGGTGACGGCCTCGGTCTTGGCGCCCCGGCTGATCGTGAAACTGCCGGCAATGGGAAAGCGCTCGATTCGCGCCACGAGGGCCGGAACTTTACTGGAAGTCATTTTGAACTCTGGCGAAATCTGAACCTGCTAGTTACCTGTAGCAACTAACATTAACCACTTGGGGATACCTTCTCTGGGTAAGGGCGCGTGCGCAACTATCTGAATTCATCTGTTTCTTGCGCCCCGGCGCGGGAGCGGACATCTTGAATAGTGATCCGAAGCTGGAACGGATTGCGAAGGGCAACGCGCTGGCACTCTGCGCCACCGGAACCTGGACCGCGAGCTTCGCGCCGGTCCTGGAACGGATGGTGGCGGATGCCGAGAAGCTCGCCGGCGGTCCGCAAAGCATCTTCATCGACGTCTCCGAGGTCGCCAAGCTCGACACGTTCGGCGCCTGGCTGATCGAGCGGCTGCGCCGCAGCCTGACCCAAGGCGCGGTCGAGGCGCAGATCGCCGGGCTGTCGGCCAATTATTCGAGCCTCGTCGACGAGGTGCGGCGGGTCCGGGCGACGCCCGTGGTCGAGACCTCGACGATCACCATCACCGGCATGCTGGAGCAGATCGGCCGCACTGTCGCCGGTGTCGGCGGCACCGTGGCAGGCCTGATCGACATGCTCGGCGCGGTGCTGGCGGCTGGCTTTCGTGTGCTGATCCACCCGCGCTCGTTCCGCCTGACCTCGACCGTGCACCACATGGAGCAGGTCTGCTGGCGCGCGGTGCCGATCATCGTGCTGATCACCTTCCTGATCGGCTGCATCATCGCGCAACAAGGCATCTTCCACTTCCGCCGCTTCGGCGCCGACATCTTCGTCGTCGACATGCTCGGCGTGCTGGTCTTGCGCGAGATCGGCGTGCTCCTGGTCGCGATCATGGTTGCGGGCCGCTCGGGCAGCGCCTACACCGCCGAGCTCGGCTCGATGAAGATGCGCGAGGAGATCGACGCGTTGCGCACGATGGGGTTCGACCCGATCGAGGTGCTGGTGCTGCCGCGCATGCTGGCCCTGGTGCTGGCGCTGCCGATCCTCGCCTTCCTCGGCGCCATGGCCGCGCTCTATGGCGGCGGTCTCGTCGCCTGGCTCTATGGCGGGGTCGACCCCGAAGCTTTCCTGCTGCGCCTGCGCGACGCCATCTCGATCGACCATTTCATCGTCGGCATCGTGAAGGCACCTGTCATGGCCGCGGTGATCGGCATCGTCGCCTGCGTCGAGGGCCTCGCGGTGCAGGGCAGCGCGGAATCGCTGGGGCAGCACACCACGGCGTCGGTGGTGAAGGGCATCTTCTTCGTCATCGTCATGGACGGCGTGTTCGCCATCTTCTTCGCCTCGATCGGAATGTGACGATGGCTGGCGAGATTCAAGATCCCATCATCCGCGTCCGCGATATCACCGTGCAGTTCGGCACGACGCGCGTGCTCGACGGGCTCAACCTCGACGTCAAGCGCGGCGAGATTTTGGGCTTTGTCGGTCCTTCCGGCGCGGGCAAGTCGGTCTTGACGCGCACCATCATCGGTCTCGTGCCGAAGGTCGCCGGCAGCATTGAAGTGTTCGGCGTCGACCTCGATTCCTCCAGCACGTCGCAGCGGCGTAATGTCGAGCGGCGCTGGGGCGTGCTGTTCCAGCAGGGCGCGCTGTTCTCCTCGCTGACCGTGCGGCAGAACATCCAGTTTCCGATGCGCGAATATCTTCGCGTCTCTCAGCGGCTGATGGACGAGATCACCATGGCCAAGCTCGCCATGGTCGGGCTCAAGCCGGAAGTTGCCGAGCGTTTCCCGTCGGAACTCTCGGGCGGCATGATCAAGCGCGTCGCGCTCGCACGTGCGCTGTCGCTCGATCCGGACCTCGTGTTCCTGGACGAGCCGACCTCGGGTCTCGATCCGATTGGCGCCGGCGATTTCGACGAGCTGGTGCGGACGCTCCAGCGCACTTTGGGTCTGACCGTTTTCATGGTAACCCACGATCTCGACAGCCTTTACACCGCGTGTGACCGCATCGCCGTTTTAGGGAACGGTAAGATCATTGCGGCAGGGTCGATCGCCGACATGCAGGCCTCGCAGCATCCCTGGCTGAGGCAGTATTTCCATGGCAAGCGCGCCCGCGCGGTCATGAGTTGAGTAGCCGGAGTACTTCATGGAAACGCGGGCGAATTACGTCCTGATCGGATCGTTCACGCTGGCGGTGATCGCCGCGGCGATCGGCTTCGTGCTCTGGTTCCAGTCGCTGCACACCACCAAGCAGCGCAGCCCCTTACGCGTCGTGTTCGAGGGCCCGGCGGCGGGCCTGCGCAACGGCGGTAGCGTCAACTTCAACGGTATCAGGGTAGGTGAGGTGGTCTCGGTGAAGCTCGACAACCCGCGGCGGGTTGTCGCACTCGCCATGGTCGAGAACAACGCCCCGATCCGCAAGGACACCCTGGTCGGCCTCGAATTCCAGGGCCTCACGGGCGTTGCCGCGATCTCGCTCAAGGGCGGCGAGGAGGCGGCACCGCCGCCGCCGCTCGACGAGGACGGCATCCCGACGCTCACGGCCGATCCCAATAAGCTCCAGGACGTCACCGAGGCGATCCGCGGCACGCTGCAGAACATCAACAAGATCGTCGCCGACAATCAGGAATCGGTGAAGAACTCGCTGAAGAATCTGGAGACCTTCACCAACTCGCTGGCGCGCAACTCCGAGAAGATCGACGGCGTGATGGCCAAGGTCGACGGCGTGATGCTCAAGGCCGACAACCTCATGCTCGGCCTCAACACGCTGGCCGGCGGCAAGGACGGCGGCGAGCTGTTCCAGGCGGTGAAGTCGATCCGCGAACTCGCCGACGATTTCGACAAGCGCTCCGGTGCGTTGATCAGCGATGGCCGCCGTACGCTGGGCGACATCAGCCGCGCCGTGAACAATTTCGACCGCAACCCGACCCGCGTGCTGTTCGGCGCCAGCAACTCATCGCAAGCCGCCCCGCAGCCCGAGCCGCCCAAGCCCGCGGCGACTCCGGAGCGCCGGCGGCAATAGCGCGTCATCCACGGACCCCTCCTCGTCATTGCGAGCGTAGCGAAGCAATCCAGACTGCCTCGGCGGGGGACAGTTTGGATTGCTTCGTCGCTTCGCTCCTCGCAATGACGGTGCTTACGCCGCGAGGCCTCCTCCGCCACTCGCTATTCGCGATCTTCGCTTCACTCAAGACGATACGAAAGTATGGGGGTCTGGCCGAGCCAAGGTAGGGGAGGGGCTGGCCGTCGTTGTCAGCTATATCGCGCTCAAGTCGCGCCCAAAAAGGCGCGTCGACTTCACTCACAGGGGAGGAGAGCGCGTGGTACGCCTGTTGCTGTTGTTGCCGTTCATCGGCCTCATGATCGTGCCGTTCTACAATACAAGGGAGCCGCAGCTGTTCGGCTTCCCGTTCTTCTACTGGTACCAGCTCGCCTGGGTGCCGCTGACCTCGCTGCTCACCTGGATCGTCTACAGGAGCGTGCGTCGTGCTGACTGATGTCGATAGCGCGGCGTTCGCCGTCTTCCTCGCACTGTTCATCCTCGTCACCGGCATGGGCTTCGTCGCATCGCGCTGGCGCAAGCCGGAGACGCTCGCCCATCTCGACGAGTGGGGCCTCGGCGGCCGCAAGTTCGGGACCTGGATCACCTGGTTCCTGGTCGGCGGCGACTTCTACACCGCCTACACCGTGATCGCCGTTCCGGCGCTGGTCTATGCGGTCGGCGCCTACGGCTTCTTCGCGCTGCCCTACACCATCATCGTCTATCCCTTCGTGTTCGCGGTGATGCCGGTGTTGTGGAAGGTCGCCAAGGAGCGCGGCTACGTCACCGCGGGCGATGTGGTACGCGGTGCCTACGGCTCGCGCGGGCTCGAGCTCGCCGTTGCGGCGACGGGCGTGCTTGCGACGATGCCCTATATCGCACTCCAGCTCATCGGCATGGAGGTGGCGATCAAGGCGCTTGGCCTTCATGGCGAGGTGCCGCTCGTCCTCGCCTTCCTGGTGCTGGCGCTCTACACCTATTCGTCGGGGCTGCGCGCACCGGCGCTGATCGCCTTTGTCAAGGACATCATGATCTACATCGTGGTGATCGCCGCGATCGCGATCGTGCCGTCCAAGCTCGGCGGCTACGGCGCGATCTTCACCGCGGCGGATGCGGCATTCGCCGCGAAGGGCTCGGGCGGCATCCTGCTGTCGCCGGCGCAGATCGTGCCCTACGCCTCGCTGGCGCTCGGCTCGGCGCTCGCCGCCTTCATGTACCCGCACACCCTGACCGGCATCTTCGCCTCGTCCGGCGGCAACACCATCCGCAAGAACGCGATGCTGCTGCCGGCCTATACGCTGCTGCTCGGCCTGCTTGCGCTGCTGGGTTACATGGGGCATGCGGCGGGGCTCAAGCTCGCCAGCAACAACGACGTCGTGCCCGAGCTGTTCAAGACGCTGTTCCCGAGCTGGTTCGCGGGCTTCGCCTTCGCGGCGATCGCCATCGGCGCGCTGGTGCCGGCGGCGGTGATGAGCATCGGCGCGGCCAACCTGTTCACCCGCAACTTCTGGAAGGTGTGGGTCGATCCGAAGGTGACGCCGGCCGGTGAAGCGAAGGTCGCCAAGATCACCTCCATGCTGGTGAAGGTCGGCGCGCTGCTCGCCATCCTCTTGATGCCGACGCAGTTCGCGCTCGACCTGCAGCTGCTCGGAGGCCTCTGGATCCTGCAGACGCTGCCGGCG
The DNA here is from genome assembly GCF_018130825.1 of Bradyrhizobium liaoningense. GTDB lineage: Bacteria > Pseudomonadota > Alphaproteobacteria > Rhizobiales > Xanthobacteraceae > Bradyrhizobium > Bradyrhizobium liaoningense_B. The sequence goes on from NZ_JAFCJS010000005.1 coordinate 308,631, forward strand.
CTTGTGTTCGGTCTCTATCTGAACTGGTTCTCGAGCACCGCGCTCCTGGCCGGCTGGGCCGTCGGCCTCGCAGGCGGATCGTGGCTGGCCTGGTCGGACGGGTTGAAGCCGCTGCACGGTATCGATTTCGGCGCCGGCAAGGTCGCGATCTACACCGGCGTGCTGGCGCTGGCGCTCAACATCGTGGTCGCCGTCGTGGTCAACCTCGTGCTCAAGGGCCTGCCGCAGGCGCGGATGTCGCGCGAGGCGGCCTGACGTCAAGCTTCGATCGGCGGCCGGGCTCCCGGCCGCCGATCCCGAAAGTGCCTTCCACGCGATTGAAAACGCTCTAGAGCTTTCCGTTCCGATTGAAGCGGAACGGAAGACTCTAGATTCTTGTTTTGAGGCGTTTCTTTACGCGAACCGGTGTCCACTTCGCTGGAAAACGCTCTAGTATCCGCCCGCGTTCCGGACCCGCCCATGGGCGGATCGATCTCGAGTGAGGATGTCTTGCAGGCGTGGTTCGTTCTCACTGTCGCTGCCGGCTATGTGACCACGCTGTTCCTGGTTGCCTGGTGGGGCGACCGGCGGAGCGCCGGCGGGCCGCTGGTTTCGCCGAACTCCTGGGCGGCCGCGATCAGCTATTGCCTGACGCTTGCGGTCTACAACACCTCATGGAGCTTCTACGGATCGGTCGGGCGCGCCGCCACCAGCGGTCTGGACTTCGCCACGATCTATGTCGGTCCGACCCTGGTGCTGCTGTTCGGGCAGCGGCTGCTGTCCAAGGTGATCGCGATCGCGAAGGCGCAGAACGTCACCTCGATCGCGGACTTCATCGCCGCGCGCTACGGCAAGAGCCAGGTGCTGGCGGCCTTCGTGACGCTCGCCTCGCTGCTGGGGGTGCTTCCCTACATCGCGCTTCAGCTCAAGGCGGTCGGCAAGAGTTTTGACTATCTGATCCTGCAGCCCGAGCGGGCCGGCGGCGAGGCGCTGCGGTTCTGGCAGGACTCCGCGTTCGGCGTGGCGGCATCGATGGCGCTGTTCGCGATCGTGTTCGGCGTCCGGCATGTTCACGCCAGCGAGCATCATCGCGGACTGATGCTCGCGATCGCCTTCGAAAGCGTCGTCAAGCTGGTGGCATTCCTGATCGTGGCGCTGTTCGTGCTGTTCGGACTATCCGGCGGGCCGGCCGCACTGCTGTCGCAGTTCCAGTCGGATCCGCAATTGGCGGGAATCCTGAGCTTCGACCCGACACTGCCGGTCTGGCCTTCGACGATCATCATCTCCGCCATCGCCTTCCTGTGCCTGCCGCAGGCATTCCATGTCGCTGTCGTCGAGAATGAGAGCCCGAACCACACGCGCACCGCGGCCTGGCTCTACCCGACTTACCTTGCGCTGTTCAGCCTGCTGATCCTGCCGATCGCCGCGGCTGGGCTCACGAGGTTCGGCGCCATGATGGATCCCGACACCTACGTCATTTCACTGCCGATCGCGGCGGATGCCGGCGCCGTCAGTCTGGTGGCGTTCCTGGGCGGGCTGTCGGCCGCCACCGGCATGGTGATCATGACGTCCGTCGCGCTGAGCACGATGCTCTGCAACGACGTCATCATGCCGCTGCTGCTGCGCTCGCGCTTCTTCGGCCTGCGGGCGCAGAGCCGGCCGGTGACCTCGGTGCTGGTGGCGGTGCGCCGGTTCTCGATCCTCGGCATCCTGTTGCTCGCCTATCTGATGCACCGCTTGGTCAACCAGTCCTATCCGCTCACCGTGATCGGCCTGTTGTCGTTCGTTGCGGTCGCGCAGTTCGGGCCGGCCTTCGTCGGAGGCTTGTTCTGGCCGCGCGCCAACAAGGTCGGCGCGTCGGTCGGGATCGCGGCCGGATTCTGCATCTGGGCCTATACGCTGCTGCTTCCCTCGGCCGCGCCGCTCTGGCCCGGGGTCGAGGAGGTCGTGCGCCATGGCCCCTGGCAGCTCGCCTGGCTCAAGCCGAACGCGCTGTTCGGACTGGAGGGGCTCGATCCGATTTCGCATGCCACGCTGTGGAGCCTTGCCGCCAACCTCGTCTGTTTCCTGGCATTCTCCGCGCTCGGACGGCAATCGACCGTCGAGCGCAACCAGGCTGCCGCGTTTGCCGACGGTGTCGTCCGCGAGATGGTTCCAAAACTGTCGTCGCGCGTGGTGGTCCGTCTCGACGATCTCCGCGCGCTGACGCTGCGCTTTGTCGGCGTGGAGCGGGGCGCGGCGGCATTCGACGGTTATCTGGCTGCTCGCACGACCGGTGCCGGGCCGCGTCTCGATCCGTCGGGCCTCGTCGATCTCGACTCGATCCGCTTCACGGAGAACCTTCTCGCCGGTGCGATCGGCGCGGCGTCGGCGCGCGTGGTGATCGCGGCGTCGCTGGAAGGGCACTCGCTGTCGCGGCGGGAGGCGATGGCGATGTTGGACGAGGCCTCCGAGGCGTTGCGCTTCAACCGCACGCTGCTGCAGAGTACGCTTGAAAGCGTGCCGCAGGGCATCTGCGCGTTCGACGCCGATTTCAACATCACCGCCTGGAACGGCCGCTTCATCGCGCTTTTGGACCTGCCGCCGGACTTCGTGCGCGTCGGCCTTCCGCTGGCGGAGCTGATCGCCTTCAACGTTGAGCGCGGCGAATATGCCGCCTCCGAATTCGCAGCACTCCTGGTCAATCGCGATGTCGCGACGCAGAGCTGGCCCTACCGGTACGAGCGCAAGCGGCCCGACGGCACCGTGCTCGAGATCGTCTATGATCGCATTGCGGAGGGCGGCTACGTCTCGACCTATACCGACGTCACCGAGCGCCATCGCGCCGCGGAAGCGCTGCGGCGGGCCAATGAGGGTCTCGAGCTGCGCGTCCGCGAGCGCACCGAGGCGCTCGAGCAGGCCAAGGCGGAGGCCGAGCAGGCCAATCTCGGCAAGACCCGTTTCCTGGCGGCGGCCAGCCACGATCTGCTGCAACCCCTGAACGCGGCGCGGTTGTTCCTGTCCGCGCTCGACGAGAGCCTGCACGCCGCGACGCCATCCGGCGGAGCAGAGAAGGAGCGCAATCTGGCGAGCAGCGCGATCACGGCGCTGCGCTCGACCGAGCATGTGCTCGACCGGCTGCTCGACATCTCCTCCTATGATGCCGGCGCCGTTCGCGCCGAGCCGTTCGACTTCCCGATCGCCGATCTGCTCGTGCAGTTGAAGGTGGAGTTCTCGGCGATGGCGCGCGAGCGCGGGCTCGTCCTGCGCGTCGTCGATTGCGGGCTGGCGTTGCGCAGCGATCCGCATTTCCTGCGGCGGATCCTGCAGAACCTGCTGTCGAACGCGCTGCGCTATACGCCCAAGGGCCGTATCCTGCTCGGCTGCCGGCGGCGCGGCGGCGATCTGCGCATCGAGGTCTGGGATACCGGCGTCGGGATCGCGGCGGAGGATCAGAAGCGGATCTTCGAGGAGTTCCAGCGTCTGGCGCCAGGTTCGGAGAAAGGCCTGGGCCTCGGCCTTGCGATCGTGGATCGCGTCTCGCGGTTGCTGGGCCATCCCATCGACGTCCGATCGCGGCCCGGACAAGGCTCGTGCTTTGCCGTCACCGTGCCGCTGGCGCGCGGAGCGGGAACGCCGCTTCAGCGCAAGCCGGCAAATGCGCCGCCCGCGGTCGCCGAGCGCGCGCTGACGATCCTGTGCCTCGACAATGAGGCGGCCATTCTCGACGGCCTTGCGGCATTGCTCGGCGGATGGGGGCACCATGTGCTGGTCGCCGCGGACGCCGACGCGGCGATGGCGGCCGCCGCGGCCGATCCGCCGGATCTCGTGCTGCTCGATTATCACCTCGACGGCGGTCGCAGCGGCTTGGACTTTCTCGACGATCTCAGGCAGAAGTCGGGGCGCGACGTCCGCGCGCTGATCGTCACGGCCGATCGCAGCGAGGCGGTGCGCCAGGAGGCGAGGGCGCGCGGCTGCGAGATCCTGTCGAAGCCGGTCAAGCCGGCGGCGCTGCGGCGCTTCCTCGGCAGCGAAGCCTTGAGCCGGCAGCTCGCGACGAAACAGGAGACCCCCTGACAATGCGCATCCTGATCGGCGACGATCATCCGCTGGTGCAGGCTGCGTTGCGCAGCGCGCTTTCGACCGTGCTGCCCGATCTCGACATCGTCGCCTGCCAGTCGCTCGACGAGGCGCTGGGCGTGCTGTCGGCCCAGTCCGACGAGATCGACCTGATCCTGTGGGACCTGACCATGCCGGGCATCCAGGGATTTGCCGCGCTGTTCATTCTGTCGGCGCAATTCCCGACCGTGCCGGTGGCGATCATCTCGGCACGGCAGGACGCCGCCACGATCCGCCGCGCCATTGCCTATGGCGCGTCCGGTTACATCCCGAAATCGCTCAGCCTGCCCGAGATGGCGGATGCGATCACGAAAATCCTCGCCGGTGAAATCTGGATGCCGCCCAACGTCGGCGGTCGCGGCTCGATCCAGAGCGCCGATGTAGAGCTGGCCGCGCGAATGGCGACGCTGTCGGCGCAGCAATTGCGCATTCTCGCGATGATCGTCGAAGGCAAGCTCAACAAGCAGATCGCGGGCGAGCTCGATATCGCCGAGCAGACCGTGAAGGGCCATGTCTCGACCATCCTGCGCAAGCTCGGCGTCGGCTCACGGACGCAGGCCGCCGTCCTGGCCGAGCGGCTGTCGTTCGCCCAGCCCGGGGGCAATTGAGCTTTCCACGCCCAAACGAAAACGGAGGCCGCGAGGCCTCCGTTTCCCTGTTCGTCAGTCGCTATTGCCGTCTCATCCCAGCCGGCCCGCCGCGTGGGCGAGCAGAGTGTACACCAGACCCGTCTCCGAGGTCAGGTGGCCGCGCAGCTCCTGCGGGCCGCGGCCGTCGCGGGCGACTTCGTCGAGCAGGCGCTCGAACTCGGCGACGTAGCGGTCGACCGTGCCCTTGAAGTTGCGGTCGGCGCGGTACTTGCGGGCGACCTCGTCAAAGGCCTTCTGGCCGGCGGGCGTGTAGAGGCGCTTGGTGAAGGCCTTGTTCTCGCCGCGCTGGTAGCGGTCCCACATCTCGGCGGCGAGGTTGCGATCCATCAGCCGGCCGATGTCGAGCGACAGCGATTCCAGCGGATTGCCGCTGCTCTGCGCGGCCTGCGGCTGCGGTGCAGGGGCAGCAGCACGGCCACGGGCAGCCTCACGGCCGTTCGGAGCGCCCTGATTGGCGTCCGTGCGGTTGAGCAGGTCCGACAGCCAGCCGTCACGGCCCTGGTCGTTGCTGGAAGGCGCGACCGGCGGCGCTTCGGTACGGCGCGAGGGAGCGGGCATGCCGAGGTCCGGCGGCGGCAGCGTCGAGGCGCTGCCGGTGTCGCGCATGCGGGTCTCGGTCGCCCGGACGCCGACGGTCGCCATGATCGGCTCTTCCTGACGCTGGACGGCGACAGAAGCGCGGCCCGCCGTCGATACGTCGAGGCCGCGGCCATGCTGGGCCACGATGCGGTTGAGCTCGGCGAGGGCCTCGATCTGGTCGACGATCACCTTGCGCATCTGCGCAGTGCTCTCGGCGGCCTCCTGCGGCATCTCGAGCACGCCGCGACGCAGCTCGTTGCGGGTGGCCTCCAGCTCGTTGTGCATCTCGAACGCCATCTGCTTCATGCTGGCGACGAGGTTGCCGAACTTCTCGGCCGACTGCTTGAACATCGTATCCGCCTCGTCGGTGGTCTGGCGGTAGATGTCGTGCATGGCGTCGATAGTCTGGCGATGCTCCTCTTCGGAAGCCACACGCACCGCCTCGAACTGGCGGGTGATCGCGGCCGAGCCTGCGCCGGCGGTCTCGGCGACGACCCGGGCGATGTCGCGGGCACGCTCTTCGGCCGCGGCCAGCGATTCATCGAGCAGGCCGGTGAAGCGCGACAGCCGCTGGTCGAGATCGGCCGTGCGCAGGTCGATCGTGGTGACGAGCGATTCCAGCGCCTGCTTGCGCTCGGCGAGCGAGGCGGTGGTGTTCTTGTTGCTCTGCTCCACGACCTGCGCAGCATCGACCAGCGCCTTGCCGTGCTTGTCGAACTGAACCGACAGCTCGCCGAGATCCTGGAGCGCCTTCGTGGTCTTGCTGTTGAACACGTTGAGCTGGTCTTCCAGGTTCTGCGTCGCCGCGCCGTTGCGCGAGGTGACGTCGTTCATCGCCGAGACGAAATCGGCAACGCGCGTCACCAGCGCCCGCTCCAGCGAGTTGAGGTTGTCGTGCGCACCGGTCAGCACCTCCTGGAGGAGGATGTTGCCTTCGCGCAGACGCTCGAACAGGGCGACCGTATCGGTGCGCAGGATCTTGCTGGTCTCCTGCATCTCGGTGACGGCCGCGATCGAGACCTGGCGCGACTGGTCGATCGCGGAACGCGAGGCCTGCTCGAGGTCCTTGAGCGACTTGCCGACCGCGCTCGTGGCGATCTCGCTCGCCGCATTGATGGTGCGGGCGACTTCCGAGCCGTTGCCCATCATGGTCTGCGAGAACGCATGGCCGCGCGTCTCGATCGACTTCAGCGCGTCGGAGGTGACGCGGTCGATGTCGAGCGTGAGCTGGCTGGTCTTGGAGCCGATCGCATCGACCAGCGAGCCGCGCTTGGCGTCGATCATGTTCGACAGACGGTCGGCCTGCTGCTGCACGTAGGTGACGATCTCGTCGGTCTTGCCGGTCATGGCCTGGCCGAAGCTGGAACTGGCGGCAAGCACCGAGCGCTCGACGTCGGCCGAGCTCGACTTGACCCGCGAGCTCGCCTCGTTGGAGGCGGAGATCAGCGCGTTCTGGGCGTTGAGCGCGCTGGCCTGGATGTCGCTGGTCGCATTGGCGGTCGCCGTGCTCAGGGCGCGCTCGATCTCGGTCGAGATCGTGCGGATCTGGCTCGCGGCATCCGCCGAGGTCGAGGTCAGCGAGGTCTGGGCCTCACGCGCGCTGTTGAGGATGGTCGAGGCGGTGTCGGCGCCGACCGAAGTCAGCGTGCGCTCGATGTCCGTGGTCAGCGACTTGATCTGGCTGGCCGCATCGGTCGAGGCGGAGATCAGCGTGCCCTGGGCCTCTCGGACGCCGCTGGTGAGCGCCTCGATGGTGGCGCCGCCGGCGGTCGCCAGCGCGCGCTGCATCTCGGCCGCGAGCGAACGGACCTGGCCGGTCTGTTCTGCGGAGACAGCAAGAAGGGTACTCTGGGCGTCGCGGGCGCTGATCGTGATGGTCTCGGCGGTCGTTTGGCCGGCCTGCGAGAGCGAACGATGCACCTCGGCCGCGAGCGACTTGACCTGGCTTGCCGCATCCGAGGACGCCGTCACCAGCGTGCTCTGGGCTTCGCGGGCGCCGGTCATGATGGTCTCGGCCGTCGCGGTGCCCGCCATCGTGAGCGAGCGCTGCACGTCCGAGGACAGCGCCTTGATCTGGTTGGCGGTCTCGCTCGAGGCCGCGATCAGCGCGCTCTGCGCATCGCGGGCGCCGGCGGTGATCGATTCCGCCGTGGTGGCGCCGGCCATCGAGAGCGAACGCTGCACGTCGGCGGTGAGCGTCTTGACGTGGTTGGCCGCGTCCGAGGACGCCGTGACGAGCGAGGTCTGCACCTCGCGCGCGCCGGCCAGGATCGAGGCCGCGGTGGCAGAACCCGCCGCCGACAGCGTGCGCTCGACGTCGGCCGCGAGCCCCTTGATCTGGCTGGAGGCATCGCCCGAGGCCGCGACCAGGGTCGACTGCGCTTCGCGGGCGCTGGACAGGATCGAGTTGGCGGCGCCGGTGCCGACCGCGGTCAGCGCGCGCTCGACCTCGACGGAGGTCATCTTGAGCTGGGCGTTGACGTCGGAGGAGACCGTCATCAGCGACTGCTGGGCGGTACGCGCACCGGTCTGGATCGTCTCGCTGGTGTTGACGACGAGGTTGGTGAGCGAGCGCTCGGCGTCCTCGACATGCGAACGGATCGCGGTCGAGATCATCTCCGCGCGGGACATCATGTCCTCGCTGGCCTGGCGGCCGCTGCTCTCGATGCGGCCGGCGACGGCCTCGACGCGCGAGCCGAGCAGGTCCTCGAACTGCGCCACGCGCACGTCGATGTCGTTGGCGACCGAGCCGACCTTGGTCTCGATGGCCTGGTGGATGTCCTGGAAGCGCGCGGTGACCGTGTCGGTCAGGTGCGTGCTGCGGCCGTCGATGATCTCGGTGACGCCGGTGATGCGGCGGTCGACCGCCTCGATCGCCTGCGCGGTGCCGTCGGTGAGCGTCGAGGTCAGCAGCGTGAGGCGCGTGTCGATCGACTGCACGGCCTGCGAGGCGCCGTTGGTCACGGCGGTGGTGAGGTAGGTGAGGCGGGAGTCGATGGATTCGAGCGCCTGCGTCGCGCCGCCCGTCAGCGTCGTCGTGAGGTGCGTCAGGCGGGTGTCGATCGACTGGATGGTCTGCGACGCGCCATCGGTCAGCGAACTCGTGAGGTGGTTGAGGCGCCCGTCGATCGTATCGATGGTCTGCGCTGCGCCGTCGGTGAGCGACGTCGTGAGGTGGGCGAGGCGGGACTCGATGGATTCGAGCGCCTGCGTCGCGCCACCCGTCAGCGTTGTCGTAAGGTGGGTCAGGCGGGTATCGATCGACTGGATCGCCTGCGCGGCACCGTCGGTGAGCGACGTCGACAGCGTGTTGAGGCGGCCGTCGATGGTCTCCGTCACCGACCTGGCGCGGGTGTCGAACGACTGCTCGAGCGCGGCGACGCGGCCGATGAGCTGGTCGTCGAAGGTCTTGATATGGCCTTCGATCGTGCCGTCGAGGCCGGCGATCTTGCCGTTCAGCGAGCTATCGAGGTGGTTGACGCGTTCGCCGATCGTGGTCTCGAACTGCACCAGGCGCTGGTCGAGCAGGGCCGTGATCTCGCCGCCGTTGGAGGTGAAGCGGGTGTCGAAATTGTCGACATAGGTCTTCAGCGACTCATGGATATCCTGGGTGCGCTGGCCCATGCGCTCGACGATCTCGCCGCCGAACGTCTTCACGGTACGGTCGAACTCGGAGATGTGGCGGGTGATCAGCGCGCCCAGCGTGCCGGAGTCGCGGGCGAACTTCTCGACCAGCTCGGTGCCCTGGTTCTTCACCAACTCGTCGAAGGCGCTCATCTGCAGCGACAGCGAGTCGTGCGCAGTCTCGGTCTGGCTCACGACCTTGGCGACGAGGGTGTTGACGGTGGCGTCGAGCGCCTCGCTGGCCTTGTCGCCGCTCGTCATGATGTGGTTGGCGAGGCGGCTGCCGGCGTCGTCGATCTTGGCGGAGAGATCGTTGGAGCGCAGCTCGAGCTCGAGCAGCAGCGAATCCGACGAGTTCTTCAAGGAGTCGTGCACCTGCTCGGTGCGCTCTGAGATGCCGTCGACGATCGCGGCGGAGCGCTGCTCGAACTCGCCGGTGATGCGGTCGATGCGCTCGTTCAGCATCTCGTGGACGCGGTCGGCGAGGTCGACGAACTCGTCGTGGACGTGGCCGGTCTTGAAGTTGAGGCTGGTGGTCAGCCGCTCGCTGGCGTCGAGCACGGCGCGGGTGGTCTCGTTGCTGGCTTCCTCGAGGCGGTCGAGCAGGTCGCCGCCGCGCTCGCCGAGCGCCAGGATCATGTTGTCGCCGGCATTGCTCAAGGCGCTGGTGATGTGGGCGCCGCGCTCTTCGAGCGCGCCGGTGATGGACTTGGCGACCTCGTCGACGCGCGAGGCGATCGCGTCCGAGATCAGCGCGATGTCGTGGCGCAGATCGATCTGCACGCCGGAGATGGCGCTGCGGACCTGCTCGGCCTGGCCGACCAGGTTGTCGCGCTGATGCGCGATGTCCTGGAGCAGGGCGCGGATGCGCACCTCGTTGTCGCTATAGGCGCGCTCGAGCGCGGCGACCTCGTTGGCGACCAGCGTCTCCAACTCGCCGGCGCGCGCAATCGCGCGCTCGATGCCGTCGCCCATCGCCGCGACCTCGCGGCGGATGGCCTGGCCGACGGTGACCATGGAATCGGAGGCCGAGCCTTCGGGCTCGGAGAAGCGGATCGCGACCTGCGCCATCGCCTGCGCGATCATGCGCATTTCCTGGCCGCGCCAGACGAGGCTCGCCAGGAAGTAGAACAGCATGATCGGCGCGAAGAACATCGCGATCAGGCCGGCGATGACGAGCACGCCGCCGCTCTGGCCCATGGCGGCCTGGATCGAGGGCAGGAAGCCGACCGTCAGCGCGGCGCAGGCGGCGAGCCAGACGCCGGCGAAGATCGTAGCGAAGGTGTAGACGCTGCGGGCAGGGCGGCCCCTCTGGAGCGCCTGGAGCAGCTGGCCGATGGTCTCGCGGTCGTCATTGGCGGCGCGGCGTGTGGTGCGCGGCTCCTCGACCGGGTCGAACACGGTCGACCGTTCGTTGGCAGCGGGGCGCGGCTCGAAGCTCGGATCGTCGAAGACCGGGGGCGCCGGAGGCTCCACCGCAGGCGCCGTTTCGCTCCGCATCGAGGCGTTGCGGCTGGTGTCCGTAGCGGTGTCGCTGATGTTCAGGGCTTCCTGGATCGCAGAAAGCGCAACTTCTGTGGGGTCTTTGACCTTCTTGGGAGTGTTCGCCATGTTCAGTCCGAGCCCTCGTTACTTGTACACGCCCCCCGCGAGCTCTGCGCGCTACGCAAGCCCACAGACCGGATCATGCCGCTTATGCGGATCTCCGAGCCGTCCCCACCCGGACGGCTTGTCCGCCAATTTCCGCAACATCCTATTGGCAGAGCGTGGCGAATGAAATGCCCGCGATTAAGACAATCTTAATCATCGTTAACAGGATCGCGCCGTAACGCCTTAGCAATAAATGAAATTCTCCACGGAACTCGGCCAATTGCGGCGACTTTTCGTCAATAAACCGGCAGAATTACGTAAACCAGCCCAAACATTTCGTTAACCATTTTCGTGCTTGGCTGGGGCGAACCGTACCGCCGGACCGGCGGAACCATCGCGCGATGCCGGGGGCCTTCGCCATGACGCCTGAACTGCAACGGATGGACTGGATGCCCTCGCCCCCGCTTGCGCCCATCGACAGCCCGCTCGATCTCGATCACCTCTCCCGGATGACGCTCGGCGACGCTGAACTGGAACAGGAAGTGCTCGCGATGTTCGCCGAGCAGGCCGTCCGCCTGCTCGCCGCGATGGCGGCCCTGCCGGCCGACACCGGCGCGCTCGCACACAAGCTCAAGGGCTCGGCCCGCGGGATCGGCGCCTTTGCGGTGGCCGACGCTGCCGCCAGCCTCGAGACGGCGGTCCGGACCGGCCACGACCGGCTCCATGCGCTTGCCGCGCTGAAAGAGGCGGTGGCCGAGGTCCGTGCCGCGATCGCGGCGATCCTGAAGCATTAGGCGGGCGCCCCACAAATATGGGGCCTGCGCACTAGCCGTTTGATTTGACGCGTTTTCTGCGCGCGAACCGGGATCCACGCCGCTCGAAAACGCTATGGCGCCGGGCTAACCGACCCGTTATAGGACAGCCCAGACCCTCCTTCATTCCCAACATCGCGGCAGCACGAGCACACATGGCCAAGATTCACTTTGTCGACCACAAGGGCGAAACCCGCACGGTGGAAATCGAGAACGGCGCGACCGTGATGGAAGCCGCCATCCGCAACAGCATTCCCGGCATCGAAGCCGAATGCGGCGGCGCCTGTGCCTGCGCGACCTGCCATGTCTATGTCGACGAAGCCTGGCGCGAGAAGGTCGGCAGCCCGACGCCGATGGAAGAGGACATGCTGGATTTCGGCTTCGACGTGCGCCCGAACTCGCGCCTGTCCTGCCAGATCAAGGTCTCCGACGACCTCGACGGGCTGGTCGTGGCGACGCCGGAACGCCAGGCCTGATCGTCCCTCGATATTACTAGGTGCTCGGCGGCGCGACCACGACGCCGCGCTTGTGCCAGGGTCTGAACTTCTCGATCACCTCTGCGGTCAGCGGTGTCGGCCGGCGTGTTGCCTCGTCGAGCAGGACGCCGACGGAGGTCGCTGACGCAATGCACGTCCCGTTCGAGAACACGGCCTGCTCGAAGGTCACGGAGGTTCGTCCGAGCTTCACGACGCCGAGGCCGAGCTCGATCGTGTTCGGCCAGTGCAGCTCGGCGCGAAAATGCATGTCGAGCCGCACCATGATCCAGGCGAGGCCCGGCGGGGTCAGCCCGTATTCGGGAAGCTTCATCAGCGTGACACGGCCGGTCTCGAAATAGGTGGCGTAGACCGCGTTGTTGACGTGCTGGTTCGGGTCAAGGTCGCCGAAGCGGACATTGTCACTGAGGCGGAACGGAAAGTCCTCAAGGCGCGGCGTCGTGTCGAGGCGGGCTGGTGCGTTCACCGGTTGATCTCCGTCATATCCGTCCTCGTTACAGCCCAGTTATTTTGGCCCGGCAAGTGGGCACGGCGGCGGGGCGATCCCGCTTTTATGCCTTCCCTGTTCCATCCCCGTTGGCTAGACAGGCAGGGTCACCTCTGCCCAACGGGCGCCGTCCAACCGATAACGACCGATAAAGAGACGACATGAGCGACGTGATCAAAACCGATGTGCTGATTATTGGCGCCGGCCCCTGCGGTCTGTTCGCCGCCTTCGAGCTCGGCCTTCTCGACATGAAGGCGCATTTCGTCGACATCCTCGACAAGGTCGGCGGCCAGTGCGCCGAGCTCTATCCGGAAAAGCCGATCTACGACATTCCCGGCATCCCGCACGTTTCGGGGCAGGGGCTCACCGACGCGCTGATGGAGCAGATCAAGCCGTTCCACCCGACCTTCCATCTCGGCGAGATGATCGAGACCGTGGAGAAGATCGGCGATCCCGCGTTCCGCTGCACCACGGACGCCGGCAAGGTGTTCGAATGCAAGGTGGTGGTGATCGCCGCCGGCGGCGGCTCGTTCCAGCCCAAGCGCCCGCCGGTGCCGGGGATCGAGGCCTATGAAGGCACCTCGGTGCACTACGCCGTGCGCAAGATGGAGACGTTCCGCGACAAGAGTGTGCTGATCGTCGGCGGCGGCGATTCCGCGCTCGACTGGACGCTCAACCTGCATCCGCTGGCCAAGCGCATCACGCTTCTGCACCGGCGCGACGAGTTTCGCGCAGCCCCGCACAGCGTCGAGCAGATGCGCGCGCTGGTCGCCGGCGGCAAGATGGATCTGCGGCTCGGCCAGGTCACCGCGCTCTCCGGCGCCGACGGCAAGCTCACCGGTGCGACCGTGAAGGGCAACGACAACAGCATCACGGAAGTCGCCTGCGACACCATGCTGCCGTTCTTCGGCCTGACCATGAAGCTCGGTCCGGTCGCGAACTGGGGCATTGCGCTCGAGAACAACCTAGTGCCGGTCGAGACCAGCGCGTTCGAGACCAACGTGTCAGGCATCTTCGCCATCGGCGACATCAACACCTATCCCGGCAAGATCAAGCTGATCCTGTGCGGCTTCCACGAGGGCGCGCTGATGTCGCAAAAAGCCCATCGTTATGTCTATCCGGAGAAGCGGCTCGTGTTCCAGTACACGACCTCGTCGTCCAGCCTGCAAAAGAAGCTCGGAGTCAACTGACGCCGAGGGGGCGACAAGGCGATGCCCCATGTTTCTGGTGCTGGAACCGTTCGCGAAATCGCCGTAGTGTGCGGCCATTCCGGTCTTGGCTTAGGATAGTCTTGGCTTGACAAAGTCTTGGCACAGCAAGGCGATTGGCTCAGCAAGGTGATGATAATGCGGACTCTCATTTCCAGCTTTCGGCTGCTCCCCTTCCTCGCGCTTGCGCTGTTGCTCGGCGCATCGAACCCGTCCGCGGCGCAGACCGCGGAGCCGACGGCCGCAGGCCTCTGGCAGAAGGTCGAGGACGGCAAGACGGTGGGATGGTTCCTCTTCATCGACCGCAGCGGCATCTTCGAAGGCGTGATCGCAAAAACCTTCCCGCGGCCCGGCGACGATCCGAACGAGGTCTGCAGCAAGTGCACCGACGATCGCAAGAATGCGCCGGTGCTCGGCATCTCCTTCGTCCGCAACATGAAGCGCGAGGGATTGAAGTACGAAGGCGGCAACGTGCTCAATCCGCGCGACGGCCAGATCTGGAAGGCCAACATGAAGGTCAGTCCCGATGGCCAGACGCTGACGCTGCGCGGCTATCTCGGCTTCTCGCTGCTCGGCAAGGACGAGACCTGGACGCGCCTGCCCGACACCAACATCGCCCAGGTCGATCCCGCCATCGTCGCGAAATATTTGCCGGCGCAGGCCGCCGCGACCAAGCCCGCACCCGCGCCTGCGGCCAAGAAGGGCGGCGCGATGATGGCGCCGGCGCCGAAGCAGTAGGGATTTTCGCGCGACCGTTGTCGTCGCAGCCGTCGCTCCACCCACCAGTGTCATTCCCCGCGAAAGCGGGGAATCCAGTACGCCGCGGCTTCTCCGTATCCTCGCACTGTCTCTGGAATACTGGATCGCCCGATCAAGTCGGGCGATGACAGCTGAGTGTGTGGCTCGCGCGTGCCTTGATCTCGCGGGCTACCAGACCGTCAATATGTCCGCGCCTTCTTGCACGGCGCGTAGAAGGTGCCGTTGCCGGCGACGACACGCTCGAGGCACTGCCGGGGATCGGTGATCTCGCCGTCGACCTGGAAATAATAGGCCTGCGATCCCAGGCTCAGGACGTAATGCCCCGGCGCCAGATCGAGCCCCGAATCTCCGGCGTGGAGTTCATGCATCTCGGCCTTCCCCGGAATCGGCGATACCCGGAACGGATAGGAGAAGTTGCGGATCACCCCGACATCCTCTCCGCCACCGAGCGCCTTGCCGGCGGCGTCGCTGGAAAACTCCCTGGCGATCTTCGCCACCACCCGAACCTCGACGCGTTCGGGAATGGCGTTCGCGACATCGCGGCGGAAGACGATGAACTTGACGCGGCCGTTCGGCAGATGCGGCCGATCGGGCTTCCTGAACTCCGGTGAAATCGCAATCCGCATGTCCGGCGCCATCACGCCGGTCGCGGTCAACTCCGTCAGCGACTTGTCGTCGATCAGGGCGTAGATGCCGTAGTCGGTCGGAAGCACGCGCGTCGGGGCGGGGGCGGCGGGCGTCACCATCTCCGGCTTGGCGACCGCGATCGTCGTCTCCGGCTTGGGTGCGACCAGCGCGACCTCCGGGGGCTGGGAGGCGATCTGCCGGCGCAGCGCTGCGATATTGTCCCGCTGCGAAACGATCAGGATGACTGCGCTGACGGCAAGCAGGATGGCTGCCGTGCGCTTGATCACGGGCAGGAGCGGGCCCGAGATCGCAGGCAGCTTGCTGCGCGGCCTGCCGACGCCCGATGGCAAGACGGTCGCATCGCCGGACACGAGAAGACCGGCGGCCTCCTTTGACGAGGTGAGTTGCTGCGACGGCAGGCGCTCCAGCGGCGCCTCATCACGCGAGAATTTCTCGACCTCCTCGATGGCGATCTCGAGCGCCTGCTTCATCTGGTCGATGTTTCTGGCGTCGGCGTAGGTGAACTGCTCCTGGAGCTTGTAGCGGGCGAGGTCGTAGACCATCTGCCGCCTGGCGTCCGCGTCGTCCTTCACCGTCTCCAGCATGCGCGAAATCACCAGCGCAAACTGCACCTGGTTTGCGGGCAGATCGGTCGCGTCCTGTGGGCCAGGGAGCAACTCTCTCGAATTCATAGCGCTGCCGGTCCAATGCCAGTCACGCCGTCACCTGATTCTCTAATCGAAACAGCCGGTTAAACAAATGCGATAAGTTTCGCGGCCACGTTCGTACACGTTGAGGTGCAACAAGGAAAGCCTCGAAAATAGCCGCGTCAAATCGCCGGCGCGTCACGTCTGCAGGCATACGCATGCGTGGGCAACTGTGTGCAGCAGTAGTTCTCCGGAATGCGCGCTGGCGCCGGATTTGCATAGCTTGTCGCAAAGCTGCTGGGGGAGCGAGTCGCCGTCTCACTGCCTGCCGCCAACGTGCGGGAGGCGGACGGTGGCGCCTGTCCCTCGCGGCGCTGACTTCGATCCGCGGGAAGACGACATGACACTTGCAAGACCGTGTGCGGCCATGATGCTCGGCCTGACCGTGCTGCTGGCGACATCGGCGCTGGCGCGCGACGACGGGCGCTACGCCAATTCGCCGCTCAAACCCTGGTTCGAGAGCCTGCACAGCGCGTACGGGCAGTGCTGCTCGGATGCCGACGGCTATGTGGTCGCCGACGTCGACTGGGAATCCGACCAAGGGCGCTATCGCGTCCATCTCGACGGCGAATGGGTCGTGGTGCCGGAGGGAGCC
Source organism: Bradyrhizobium liaoningense (assembly GCF_018130825.1). Taxonomy (GTDB): domain Bacteria; phylum Pseudomonadota; class Alphaproteobacteria; order Rhizobiales; family Xanthobacteraceae; genus Bradyrhizobium; species Bradyrhizobium liaoningense_B. Next base: position 324,840 of record NZ_JAFCJS010000005.1, read on the forward strand.
GTGATCACCGAGCCGAACAAGATCGGCCGCACCATGGTGTGGAAGCACTATGTCGACGGCCACCCGCGCGTGCGCTGCTTCATGCCGGGCAGCATGACGTAGAGGTTGCAGCTAGAATCTGTAGGTCACGCTGCCGAGCACGGTGCGGCCGATACCGAGGAAGCAATCGCCGCGCGCCAGGCAGGTGGTGAGGTGGCGCTTGTCGAAGAGATTGCTGGCATTGACCTGCAGCCGCCAGGGACCGGTCTCGTAACGGACCAGGGCATCGAACAGCGTGTAGTCGGGCGTGCGGATGGTGTCGGTGCCGTCCCAGGAGGCGCCGATATAGCGCACGCCGCCGCCGAGCGTGACGCCGGGCAGGCCGAGCTGGGACAGGCGATACTTCGCCCAGAGCGAGGCCTGGTGATCCGGCACGGTCTCGACATGCTTGCCGGCATTGTCGCCGCTTTCCACGCGGGCATCGAGATAGGTGTAGGCGCCGATCAGGTCGAGGTCCGGCGTGATGCGCGCCAGCACCTCGAGCTCGGCACCGCGGATGCGCACCTTGCCGGTCTGGATCGAGAGCATCGGGTTGTCGGGATCGCTGGCGAGCCGGTTTCGCTCGGTGGTGTCGAAGATCGCGCCGTTGATCGCATTGCCGGGCGCCGGATTGTACTTGAAGCCGAGCTCCACCATCTCGCCGCGCTGCGGCGCGCAGACCCCCGTCGCGCAGACACCGCTGCCGAACACCGGATTGAACGACTGCGCATAGGTCACGTAAGGCGTGACGCCGAACGGCAGCTCGTACATCAGCGCGGCGCGGCCAGTGGTCGCCTGGTAATGCTCGACCGGAAAACCCTGCGTGTCGCTGGTGACGTAGTCGTGGCGCAGGCCAAGCACGGCCAGCCATGGTCCGAGCCGCAACTGGTCCTGGGCGTAGAGGCCGAGCTGGCTCTGGCGAAGATCGGGCTCGGCCGACATGTCCGGCGGCGTGACGCCGGTGTAGACCGGCGCGTAGAGATCGAACGGCGTCGCGTCGTAGCCTGCACCGGACGAAGCGCGCTCCTTGTAGCCGCGGTAGTCGACGCCGAACAGCGTCTTGTGCTGGACGGCGCCGGTTGCAAACTTCAACTCGGCATTGCTGTCCGAGGTGAAGTTGTCCTTGACGCTGTCACGAGCCCACACATAGCGCGCCACCGTGCGCCGGCTCGCGTCTAGGAACGGATTGTCCGGCGTGGAGTACACGTCCGGATACAGGCCATGATAGATGCCCTCGACATGCGCATAGCGCATGTTCTGCCGGACCGTCAGCGCATCGCTGAAGCGATGCTCGAACAGGCTGGAGACCGCGCCGGTCTCGGTCTGGTAGCGATCCCAGCCCGGCTCGCTGGTGAAACGATTGACCGGAATGAAGCCGTTGGGACCGGGATAGAGCGTGCCTTCGTGGGGCAGAAAGGCCGTGGACGAGCCGGTGGTGTCCTTCTGGTAGGTGCCGAGCACCGTCCAGCTCGTGTTGTTGGTCGGCCGCCAGGTCAGCGACGGCGCCAGCACGATGCGGTCGTCCTTGACGTAGTCGGTCTGCATGTTGCTGTCGCGGAAGACGCCGACGAAACGGTAGAGCCACTCGCCGTCCTTGGTCAGCTTTCCCGTGGAGTCGAGCTGCACCTGCTTGCGGTTGAAGCTCCCGTACTGAACGCCGATTTCGCTGGCGGATTCGGCCTGCGGACGCTTCGAGATCAGGTTCAACAAGCCTGCAGTCGAGGTGTCGCCGTAAAGCACGGAGGAAGGACCGCGCAAGACCTCGATGCGCTCGAGCGTATAGGGCTCGGGCCGCCATTCGTTGAAGTTGAAGGTGTTCACCATACGGGTGCCGTCGAGATAGATGTTCGGGTCCTGGCCGCGAATGCGCGGATAGTCGCCGCGCGAATCCGCGCCGTAGGCGTCGGCGAATACGCCGGGGACGTAGCGCAGCGCCTCCTGCACGGTGGTCGCGCCCTGATCGGTGACGCGGTCCGCGGTCACCACGCTGATCGATTGCGGCGTCTCGCGCAGCGGAGTGTCGGTCTTGGTGCCGGTGCCGCTGCGGGTGGCGACGTAGCCGCGGACGGGTCCTGTCGCGGTCTCCGCGCCGGTGCTAATGCCGGCCGCCTGCGTATTGGCGTTGGACGGCGCCCGTTCGGCCTGACGGCGGCGGCTCGCCGCCTGTGCGGCCTGACGGGAGCGAGGCGAACGTGAACGCGCTGCCGGCCGCGACGACTGCTCGACCACGACGGCCGGCACCTCCTGCGGCGACGATTGCGCCTTGGCAGGCGCCGCGTCCATCAGGCTTGCCAGCAGCGGCAGCGCTCCTCCGATCAATCCCGCCGTCGTTCTCAGATATGTTGTCATTCGCGACCCCATCATTTGCGGGGCGGACGACTAGCAAGCGCACTCGCGGGCTTGAAGTGCAGGAGGGACGCAATGGTCCTTCAATCATCCGATTTGGAATTAGTATTCATATAAATCGAGCGCGCGCCGATTGATGTCGGCGCGCGGATGCGTGAATGAGAGAATGGCGCGGTGCGCCTGGATGCGACCGCTCAGCGCGCTTCGCTCTGCGCATTCGCGCTCGCAAGCTGCTTGACGCGCGGCGACAGCACCGACACCTGCGCGGGCGAGGCGGGCATGCCGGCGACGATCATCGCGGGCGCGGTCGATTGTTCCTCGACGCCGGCGCCGCCGAGCACCTGGACCTGCGTCGTCGAGATCGGAAACGATTTCACTTCGTAGGAGGGAAGCTCGCTGGCGAATGCAGCGGCCGAGCTGGCAATCATTGCACCGGCAATGGCAATCATCGAGAGAACGCGCATTGGAAAATCTCCGTGAAAGATGTCAATCGGAGGTTTGGTCGCGTTGATGCCGGGGCAGGTTCGCTCGCGTGCGAACATTCCTGTTGCCGCCGGCGCACATATTGGTTGCTTGGTGCGAAAGGATGAAACGAGGAAGAAGTTTTTCGCGCCAATGTTTCCGGACGGTTTCGCGCGCGAAGCCGATGCGCCTCGCTCAGCGCTCTTGCAGATCGAGCTGCGGAGATCTCGCTGCCGTGGTCGCCTCGGGAAAGCACAGGCGCATTGTCGTGCCGCAACCGGGTGCAGAAGAGATGACGAGGTCGCCGCCATGGGCGGCCATGATCTCGCGGACGATCGACAGGCCGAGACCGGCGCCGCCGCCTGCGCCGTTGCCGGTCTGAAACGGCTCCAGCAGCTTGTGCGCCGCGCCGTCGGGCAGGCCTGCGCCGTCATCTTCGACCGATATGCTGCCGCGGCCGAGCGTGGCGACAATGCGTCGCGCGCCACGGGCATGGATGAGCGCGTTGCCGACGAGATTGGCGAGCGCACTGCGGATGGCAGCGTCCACGCCCTGCACCCGGAATGGCCCTTCGTCAGCCCGCTCCAGCGCAAGCTCGATGCCGGCGTCGAGCGCCGACGGCCCGAAATCGGCCAGCACCTCAAGCGTGATCTCGGCAAGATCGATCGGTCGTTTCTCGATCGCGTGATTCTGCAGGCGCGCGAGGTCGAGCATCGCGGACACCAGCGAGGTGAGGCGGCGAACGTCCCGCACCAGCTCGACCTTCAGGGCCGGATCGGGCACGTCGTCGATCTTCGCGCGCAGCAGCGTGAGCGGCGTGCGGAGCTGATGGGCGGCATTGCCGAGAAAGCGGCGCTGCATCCGGATATAGGCGTCGATCTCGCCGAAGGCGCGGTTGAGCGCCTCGACCAGCGGCTTCAGTTCGCGGGGGACCTCGGACAGCGATATCAGGCCTTGCGGTGCTGCAGGGTCGATCGCGAGCGCGCGATGCGCGACCCGTTCGATACCGCGTGAGACGAAACGCGCGGCCAGCGCCGCGCCGACGGCAACGGTCGCGGCAAAGGCCAGCGCCAGCAGCATGATTGAAAAGACACTGCGGATGAGAAAGTTTCTTGCGATCCGGCCGAACCGGACCTGGGGCTCGCCGACCATCATCGTGAGCTGCAACGAACCTCGTTGCACGACGGCGAGGCAGAAGGTGCTCTTCTGGTCGAGCGTGTTGAAGACTGAGGCGCCGATTGGTCCGTGATAGGGAAATGCGAAGGGGAGGGCGGGGCGGCGTTCGCTGCCGTACTCGCTGACCACGTCGCCGGCGGATACGACGTACCAGAGGTTCGGGCTGTCCGCCTTCAGCTCTTCGAGGGCGCGCGTCGGGCGCACCGTGAGGTTCTGCCCTTCGATATCGGTGGCGCGGTCGAGAACGGCAACCACGACCCGGCAAGCCCTGAATTCGCGCTCCTCCATCGGATAGCGCCACATGAAGAGGCCGAGCATGATCAGGAAGATCGTCGTCGCGGCGATGCCGAGCGACAGCGCAAACGTTCGTGCGATCGAGGTCATCGCGGCGCTGCCAGCCGCAGGATGTAACCGATGCCGCGCATGCTGCGGATCTCGACGTCGCCGCCGAAGGCCGCCAACTTCTTCCTCAGGCGCGACACCTGCGCCTCGAGCGTGTTGGATTCGATCTCGTCGTCGAAACCGTAGATTTCCTCGATCAGGGCGGCGCGGGTGATGACGCGGTCGCGCCGCATCAGCAGCGCGCCCAGGATCAGCGCCTCGCGCCGCCGCAGCAGTATCTTCCTGTCGGCGACCACGACTTCATTGCTGCCGAGATGCAGCTCGACATTGCCGAGCGACAGCACGGCAGGCGCGAGCAGGCGGGGCCGCCGCAACACGGCGCGCACCCGTGCAAGCAGCTCCTGCGGCTCGAACGGCTTGCCGAGATAGTCGTCGGCGCCGCCATTGAGGCCGTCGACGACGTCTTCTTTGGTGTCCTTGGACGTCAGCATGATGATCGCAGGGCGATCCGGTGACTGGCTCAGCGCGGTGACAACCTCGAGTGCATCGCCGTCGGGCAGCATCCGATCGACGATCGCGAGATCATATTTGAAATTGTCCAGCGCCTGACGGGCATCGGCAACCGAGCCGACGAGATCGACGACGCCGTGCAATTGTCCAAGCAGGCGGCTGATATAGGCGCCGATCTGCGGTTCGTCTTCGATCACGAGCGATCGCACGCGGGTCGTCCCTGACTCTCCTGGGGCCACAATGCCCCCAACGTTGACGCTCTCTGCCCGAAGTCCGGCGGTTCGGTTCGTGCGCGAGTTCCGTTTAATGCAGCGAGCTTGGCGAATAAAAGGCAGGAACGAACGGGCTGAGCGGCAGGCGCGGTCAAAAGTTGTGGGCGTGAACGCGTGCCGGGCAATGTTCGGGCAATGTTGATCCGGCCGCGCACCCCGCGCGCGGAATGTCGCGGGCACGGTTGCCCGTTGCAATCTTGGGGCAATTTTGCCGGACCACATGCTGGGCTCCTGATCACACAGTCGACTCGGCCAGTAAGGCCGGTCCGGGGCCCTGAAATGAAGCATATTGACGAAGCCGCTCTCCGCCTCACGGTGAAGGCGCGGCGGACGACCGCCTGTCTTGTCGCGCTCGCTGCGATCACGGCGACCGCGCAATCGGCATCGGCGCAGACCGCGTTCACGCTGCCGGCCCCGCCATTCGAGCTGCCGATGCTGCCGTCGCCGTCCGGAAACTGGACCGTCGTGGTCGGTATCGGCGGCGAATACACACCTGACTTCGTCGGGTCGAAGAACAGCAAGTTTCTCCCGATTCCGATCTTCACCATCCGCCGTGCCGGCTCGATCGATCAGTTTCGCGGGCCGCGCGACAGCGCCAGCATCGCGGTGCTCGACGTCGGCAATTTTCGCGCGGGCCCTGCGTTCAAATACGTTTCCTCGCGCAAAAGCGACAAATATGCCGAGCTGACCGGTCTTGGCGACGTCAAGGCCGCCTATGAGCTCGGCGGCTTCGTCGAATATTATCCGGTGGATTGGCTGCGCCTGCGCAGCGAGTTGCGTCAGGGTTTCGGTGGCCACACCGGCGCGGTGGCCGACGTCTCCGCCGACGCCATCGTGCCGCTGATCGAGAGACTAACGATCTCGGCCGGCCCGCGCTTCACCTGGAAGAGCACCAAGGCGACCGCGCCCTATTTCGGCGTCGACGCCGTGCAGGCGCTGGCATCGGGGTTGCCGATGTACAATGCCAGAGGCGGCGCGCACTCGGTCGGCTTCGGCAGCCAGATCTCCTATCGCATCAATCCGCAGTGGGAGGTCCATGCCTATGTCGAATACGAGAAGCTGCTGGGCGATGCCGCGGACAGCCCGCTGGTGAAGCAGCGGGGATCGTCGAACCAGACCACTGTTGGCCTGGGTGCGTCCTATTCGTTCGATTTCAGGATTCGATGAGCCGCCATGCGTCGCATTGCTGTTCTATGGATTGGCCTCGCGGTCGCGTCCGCCATCCTCGGTGCCGCCGCCGCATTCGAGACGCGCGCGAGCCGGCTGCAGGCGATCAAGACCGTCGGTATCGTCTCGGCCATCGGCGAGGAGATGAGCCTGACGCGCGCCGGCCTGACCGGGCTCGGCAACACCGCGCAAAGCCTCTCGATCAGCGCATGGGGACTGGACGAGTTGATCGTCCAGCAGGCGACGAAGCTCTTGAGCGGACGCTTTCGCGTGCAGCCGGTGACTTACAGGCGCGCTGCGTTCGCAGCCATCAGGGATTCGGCGGTCGCGCCCGTCAATCTCCTGCGCAGCGATCCGTTCAAGGAATTGGTTCGCAGCGATGTCGCGCCGCAGGGGATGGATGCGTACATCGTCGTCACCCGGGCAAGATCGAAGCTTGGCAACGGCCGCAACGTCGAGGGCGTCGGGCTCGCCGAATACCGGACGCTGCTTGCGGATTACGGCCTGATCCACGCGCTCTACGAAGTCCGCGTCATCGACGGCAAGTCGTTCGACGTCATCGAGAAGCGGGTGGCTGCGCCGCTCGACAATACCGGGACCGTGCGGATTGCCGGCCCGAGCGGACCGGTCGACGAGACGTTTGGCGGCCCGGCTTCAGGGGAGCGGTTGCGTACCGCAATTGCCGATCTCATCACGCGCAGCCTGCCCGTCACGCTGGGCGATATGCACCTGATCGACAGCCAGTGACCCCTTAGGTCACCGGCGCCGGATTGAACAACGTGAGATCATTGTGGATGCCCCAGCGGTCCGACCACGGCTTGGTGCGGCCAGAGGCGACGTCGAGGATGAGGCGGAACAGGTCCCAGCCGCACTCCTCGATGGTCTTCTCGCCGGTGGCGATGCTGCCGGAATCGAAATCGATCAGGTCCTTCCAGCGCCGTGCGAGCTCGCTGCGGGTCGCGACCTTGATCACGGGCGCGGCGGCAAGGCCGTAGGGCGTGCCGCGACCGGTGGTGAACACCTGCAGCGTCATGCCGGAGGCGAGCTGCAGCGTGCCGCAGATGAAGTCGGACGCCGGCGTTGCCGCAAACAGCATGCCCTTCTGCGTCGCCTTCTCGCCGGGCGAGAGCACGCCGGTAATGGCTGATGATCCGGACTTCACGATCGAGCCGAGCGACTTCTCGACGATGTTGGCGAGGCCGCCCTTCTTGTTGCCGGGCGTGGTGTTGGCGCTGCGGTCGGCGCCGCCGCGGGCGAGATAGGAATCGTACCAGGCCATCTCCCGCACCAGCGCGCGGCCGACGTCTTCGTTGATGGCGCGGCGGGTGAGCAGCTGGATGGCGTCGCGCACTTCGGTCACTTCAGAGAACATCACGGTGGCGCCGGCGCGCACCAGGAGGTCCGCGGCAAAGCCGACGGCGGGGTTCGCGGTGACGCCGGAGAAGGCGTCGCTGCCGCCGCATTGCAGGCCGATGACGAGATCGGAAGCCGGGCAGGTCTCGCGCTTGCGCGTGTTGAGCACCTTCAGGCGCGCCTCGGCCTGAGTCATGATCGCATCGACGATCGCGCCAAAACCGTCGAAGGCCTCGTCCTGCATGCGCACGATGGCATCGCTGACACCTTCCGGCACCAGTCGCTCGGGCGCGAGCTTCTCGCAGCCGAGGCCGACGACGAGAATCTCACCGCCGAAATTCGGGTTGAGCGCGAGGTTCTGCAGGGTGCGGATCGGCACCACCGCGTCGGGCGCGGTGATGGCGACGCCGCAGCCATAGGCGTGTGTGAGCGGCACGACGTCGTCGACGTTCGGATACTTCGGCAGCAGCTCGGCGCGGATGCGCTTGACCGCATATTCCATCGTGCCCTTGACGCATTGCACGGAGGAGGAGATGCCAAGGATGTTCTTGGTGCCGACCGATCCGTCCGGATTGCGGTAGCCTTCGAAGGTGAAACCTTCGAGCGGCGGCAGCGGAGCCGGGACGGCGGTGGAGATTTCCAGCTTGTCGAGGGCAGGGGCCTCCGGCATGCGGATGCGCGCCTCGTCCACCCATTCGCCGGCGAGGATCGGCGAGAGCGCGTAGCCGATGATCTCGCCATAGCGGATGATCGGCGCGTCTTGCGCGATGTCGACCAGCGCCGTCTTGTGTCCCTGCGGCACGAAGGCGCGCAGCGTCAGTCCGCTGGCGAAGCGGGAGCCGGCGGGAAGCCCGAAATCATTGACCACGATCGCGACGTTGTCGCGCTCGTTGAGCTTGATGTAGCGGGGCTGCTCTTTCGCTGCGACGTCCTGGTCCATCGCGGACTCCGGGATTTGTAGGGTGGGTTAGCGCAGCGTAACCCACCAATGTCTTCATCCTTGGAAGCAGAAGAGGTGGGTTACGCTGCGCTAACCCACCCTACGATGTCAGCCTATCAGCCCGGGAAAGTATAAGCCGTCTTCACCGTCGTATAGAACTCGCGGGCATAGGAGCCCTGCTCGCGGGCGCCGTAGCTCGAACCCTTCCGGCCGCCGAACGGCACGTGATAGTCGACGCCGGCGGTCGGCAAATTGACCATCACCATGCCGGACTCGCTGTTGCGCTTGTAGTGCGAGGCGTATTTCAGGCTGGTGGTGCAGATGCCGGAGGCGAGGCCGAACTCGGTGTCGTTGGAGATCGCCAGCGCCTCCTCGTAGTTCTTGGCGCGGATGACGGCGGCGACCGGGCCGAAGATTTCCTCACGCGCGATGCGCATGTTGTTGTTGGCCTCGGTGAACAGCGCCGGCGCGAGGTAGTGGCCGGGGTTCTCGCGCTTGAGCAGCTCGCCGCCGAAGGCGAGCTTGGCGCCTTCGTCCTGGCCGATCTTGATGTAGCGCAGGTCCTGGTCGAGCTGGCTCTGATCGACCACGGGGCCGATATGCACTCCGGCCTTGAGCGCGTCGTCCACCGACAGGCCCTTCAGCCGCTCGGCCACCGCAGCGACGAAGCGGTCATGGATGCCTTCGGTGACGATCAGGCGCGAGGACGCCGTGCAACGCTGGCCGGTGGAGAAATAGGCGCCATTGACGGCGACCTCGACGGCGGTCTTGAGGTCGGCGTCGTCGAGCACGACCAGCGGGTTCTTGCCGCCCATCTCGAGCTGGAACTTCTTCATCGGGTTCGAGAGCACGCAGGCCTGCGCGATCTTGCGACCGGTCTGCACCGAGCCGGTGAAGGAGATCGCGGCTACATCAGGATGATCGAGGAGGGTCTGGCCGACGACGGAGCCGGAGCCGACGACGAGGTTGAACACGCCGGCGGGAATGCCGGAGCGGGTGATGATCTCGGACAGCGCGTGCCCCGAGCCGGGCACCAGCTCGGCCGGCTTGAACACCACGGTGTTGCCGTAGCAGAGCGCCGGCGCGATCTTCCAGGCGGGGATCGCGATCGGGAAGTTCCAGGGCGTGATCATGCCGATGACGCCGACCGGCTCACGGGTGAGCTCGACGTCGAGGCCGGGGCGCACCGAGGCGCCCTTTTCGCCGATCAGGCGCAGCGCTTCACCGGCGAAGAACGCAAAGATCTGGCCGGCGCGGGCGACCTCGCCGATGCCTTCCGGCAGCGTCTTGCCTTCCTCGCGGGCGAGCAGGCGGCCAAGCTCTTCCTTGCGGGCGAGGATTTCAGTCGAGATCTTGTTGAGCGCGTCGTAGCGCACCTGCGGGGTCGACTGCGCCCAGGCAGGGAAGGCGGCCTTGGCGGCGGCGATCGCCTTCTCGGTCTGCGCCTTATCGGCCTTGGCGTATTCGCCGACGAGATCGTTGGTGTTGGAGGGGTTGATGTTCTTGGTGACGCCGGAGCCGTCGACCCATTCGCCGCCGATGAAGTTTTTAAGGATCGCAGTCATCTTTTTCCTCCAGGGGAACGCTCTTTAACGGACGAGGCAGGGACGCTTGTCGTCAAACGTCCAGCCGGGGATCAAGTCCTGCATGGCCATAGCGTCATCCCGGGCGCCAAGTCCATGCTTCTTGTAGAGCTCATGCGCGGCCTCGATGGCGGCACGGTCGATCTCGATGCCGAGTCCCGGGCGGTCCGGGACGGCGATCTTGCCGCCCTTGATCTGGAGCGGCTCTTTGGTCAGGGCCTGGCCGTCCTGCCAGATCCAGTGGGTGTCGATCGCGGTGACCCTGCCGGGGGCGGCGGCGCCGACATGGGTGAACATGGCGAGCGAAATGTCGAAATGGTTGTTGGAGTGCGAGCCCCAGGTCAGGCCGTTGTCACGGCAGGTCTGGGCCACGCGGACCGAGCCTTGCATTGTCCAGAAATGGGGGTCGGCCAGCGGAATGTCCACCGCGCCCAGGCGCAGCGCATGGGAGAGCTGCCGCCAGTCGGTGGCGATCATGTTGGTCGCGGTCGGCAGGCCCGTGGCGCGGCGGAACTCGGCCATGATCTCGCGGCCGGAGAAGCCGGCCTCGGCGCCGCAGGGGTCCTCGGCATAGGCGAGGATGCCGTGCATGTCCTTGCAGAGGTTGATCGCCTCATCCAGCGACCAGGCGCCGTTGGGGTCGAGCGTGACGCGCGCGTTCGGGAAACGCTTCGCAATCGCGGTGACGGCCTCGATCTCCTGCTCGCCGCGCAGCACGCCACCCTTCAGCTTGAAGTCGGCGAAGCCGTAATGGTCGTGGGTGGCCTCCGCGAGCCGAACCACGGTCTCGGGCGTCATCGCCTCCTGGTGGCGGAGGTTGAACCATTCCGCCTTGCCGGTCTCGCCCGTGACGTAGTCGAGCTTGCTCTTGCTGATATCGCCGACGAAGAAGAGATAGCCGAGCGTCTCGACGCTCTTGCGCTGCTGGCCTTCGCCGAGCAGGGCGGCGACCGGCAGGTTGAGATGCTGGCCGAGCAGGTCGAGGAGGGCGGATTCGATCGCGGTGACCGCGTGGATCATCACGCGCAGGTCGAAGGTCTGCTTGCCGCGGCCGCCGGCGTCGCGGTCGGCGAAGGTGGTGCGGATGTCGGCGAGGATGTTGTTCATCGCGCCGACGGTCTTGCCGATCAGGAGATCGCGGGCGTCCTGCAGCGTCTGCCAGATCTTCTGCCCGCCCGGCACCTCGCCGACGCCGGTGTGGCCGGCATTGTCGGTGAGGATGACGATGTTGCGGGTGAAGAACGGCGCATGCGCGCCGCTGAGGTTGAGGAGCATGCTGTCGCGGCCCGCGACCGGGATCACCTGCATCGCCGTGACGACCGGTGCGCCGGAGATATTGGTCTCGGCCATCGCACGCTCCTCCCTGTTGTCGGCTGCTATTCTGCAGCCTGTTGTGACGATCGTGCGGCGGGCAGCTTCTTCACCAGCGCGGCCAATTCCGCGATCTCCTGCTCGGTGAGATCGGTCAGCGGCGGGCGGACCGGGCCGGAATCGCGGCCGATCACCTTCATGCCGGCCTTGATGATCGAGACCGCATAACCCTTCTTGCGGTTGCGGATCGCGATCAGCGGCAGGATGAAATCCTTCAGGCCGGCGTGGATCGCCGCATGGTCGCGCTTGCGCACGGCGGCATAGAAGTTGGTGGCGAATTCCGGCACGAAGTTGAACACGGCCGAGGAGTACGTCGTCACGCCCATGTCGAGATAGGGCAGCGCGAAGGTTTCCGCGGTCGGCAGGCCGCCGACATAGGTGAGGCGGTCGCCGAGCTTGGTGTAGACGCGGGTCATCAACTCGATGTCGCCGATGCCGTCCTTGTAGCCGACGAGATTCGGGCAGCGCTCGGCGAGACGCGCGAGCGTATCGGGCTGCAGGATGGCGTTGTCGCGGTTGTAGACGATGACGCCGATCTTCACGGAAGCGCAGACCGCCTCGACATGGGCGGCAAGGCCTTCCTGCTCGGAATGGGTGAGGTAGGGCGGCAGCAGCAAGAGGCCGTCGGCACCGGCCTTTTCCGCTCCGATCGCGATCTCGCGGGCGATCGCGGTGCCATACCCGGTGCCGGCGAGCACGGGCACGCGGCCCTTGGTCTCGTCGACGGCGACCTTGACGACCTCAGGAACCTCGGTCGGGGTCAGTGAAAAGAACTCGCCGGTGCCGCCGGCGGCGAAGAGACCTGCGACATCATAGCCGCACAGCCAATCCATGTTGGCGCGGTAGGTGGCCTCGTCGAAGGAATAGTCAGCCTTGAACGGCGTGACGGGGAAGGACAGGAGGCCCGATCCGATCTTCTGGGCCATTTCCTGCGGGGTCATCTTGCTCATGGGCGCGGCTCCCTTATTGCGTGTTGTGGAGGACGCAAGCAGAAGGCTGCGCGTCCATGCGCCGTGGTTTAGGCAACCGTTCGATGCGCGTCCAAGCCAAAGCCTATATCGACCGATGCGAATTCAGCATCAATCGTCCACGGCATCCGCGGAGGACAATTCACCGGCGATTTTGACCAGTGCCGACAGCAACGGGTTCTCGTCCTCGCGGCGCCAGACCATGAACAGCTCGACCGGGACGCGGGTGCGCAGCTTCAGGGGACGCAGCCGCACGTCGGAGATCTTCAGGCTCGCGGCCGCCGCCGGCACGATGGCAAGGCCGAGGCCGGCGCGGACCATGGCGAGGATGGAGTGGATCTGGCTGAGATGCTGCACGTAGCGCGGCAGCACGTCGGCGCGGGTGAAGAGGGCCACCAAGAGATCATGGAAGTAGCGGCTCTCATAGGGCGAATACATCACGAAGGGCTGGTCATCGAAGTCCTTGATGGTGATGCTCTCGGCATTGGCGAGCGGATGCTTCTTCGGGATCGCGGCGAGCAGGGGTTCGGCGACGACGCGGCGGCTGGTGAGCTCGGGGCGGGCGATCGGCGGCCGGAGCAGGCCGGCGTCGATCTGGCCTGATGTCAGCGCCTCGAACTGGTCGCCCGACACCATCTCCTTCAGCGAGAAGTCCACCTCGGGCAGCTTGGCGCGGCAGGCGGCGACGAGCTCGGGCAGGAAGCCGTAGGCGGCGGCCGCGGTGAAGCCGATCTTCAGCGAGCCGGTCTTGCCGAGCGCGATGCGGCGGGCGACCTGCGAGGCGCTTTCCGCGAGCTTCAGGATGCGGCGGGCTTCGGGCAGGAAGCTGCGTCCCGCAGGCGTCAGGCGCACCGAGCGGCTGGTACGCTCCAGCAGCGGCGCGTCGATGATGTGCTCGAGCACCTGGATCTGCCGGGACAGCGGCGGCTGGGTCATGTTGAGCCGTGCGGCGGCGCGGCCGAAATGCAATTCCTCCGCCACCGTGACGAAACAGCGGAGCTGGTTGAGGTCGAACATCGATACATGCCTTAGATGGATAAGGCGTTTCCCCGGCACTTCTAGCATCGATCATCCCCAAAACAAAGACGGCGGCCGTGAAGCCGCCGTTGAGTTGCCTGGTCAAGCTCCCATGGGAGCCCTCAGGAGGAACGTTTGAGCGTCACCCGCTCGATCTTGCCGACGATGACGAGATAGGCGAAGGCGGCCACCAGCGCGTTGGCCCCGACGAACACCAGCGCGCCGTTGAACGAGCCGGTCGCGGCCAGGATGTAGCCGATCACGATCGGGGTGGTGATCGAGGAGAGGTTGCCGAAGGTGTTGAACAGGCCGCCGGAGACGCCGCCGGCTTCCTTCGGCGAGGTATCGGAGACGACCGCCCAGCCGAGTGCGCCGATGCCCTTGCCGAAGAAGGCGAGCGCCATGAAGCCGACCACCATCGCCTGTCCGTCGACATAGTTGCAGGCGATGATCGACATCGACAGCAGCATGCCGCCGACGATCGGAATCTTGCGCGCCATGGTGAGCGAGCCGGTCCTGCGCAGGATGGCGTCGGAGATGATGCCGCCCAGCACGCCACCGATGAAGCCGCACAGCGCGGGCAGGGTCGCCACGAAGCCGGCTTGCAGGATCGACAGGCCGCGCTCCTTGACGAGGTAGACCGGAAACCAGGTCAGGAAGAAATAGGTCAGCGTGTTGATGCAGTACTGGCCGAGATAGACGCCAAGCATCATGCGGTTGGAGAGCAGCTGGCGGATGTGATCCCAGCCGGAGCCGGCCTCGGGCGCGCGCTCGCGCAGCTGATCGTCCTTGGGCGCGTCGAGATCGACCAGCGCGCCGCCCTCCTTGATGTAGTCGAACTCCGCCTCATTGATCGAGGGGTGCTCCTTCGGGCCATAGATGGTCTTGAGCCAGACGAGGCCCATGACGACACCGAGCGCGCCCATCACGAAGAACACGAAGCGCCAGCCGTAAGAATGGGCGATCCAGCCCATCAGCGGCGCGAAGATCACGGTGGCGAAATACTGCCCGGAATTGAAGAAGGCCGACGCGGTGCCGCGCTCATTGCCGGGAAACCAGGCCGCGACGATACGTGCATTGGCGGGAAAGGATGGCGCTTCCGCGACGCCGACAAGGAGGCGGAGCGCGAACAGCACGATGATGGCAGCGCCGGCGCTGAGGAAACCGACCCAGCCCTGCATCAGCGTGAACAGCGACCAGATGATGATGCTGAAGGCATAAACGAGGCGCGAACCGTAGCGGTCGAGCAGCCAGCCGCCCGGCACCTGCGCCGCGACATAGGACCAGCCGAAAGCCGAGAAGATCCAGCCCATGGCGACGGGATCGAGATGCAGCTCCTTGGAGAGTGCGGGACCGGCGATCGACAGCGTGGCGCGGTCGGCATAATTCACGGTGGTGACCAGGAACAGCATGGTCACGATGAACAGCCTGACGCGAGACCTCCTCACGTCCGCTGCGGACACCACTGCGCTCATTGCGCCTCCTTAGAACTCGAAATGTTTCCTCAAGGCGAGTCCTAGAGGCGCGTGCGGCAAGGTGTCCAAGTTCAAGGGAGTATCGATCGATGCCGTTTTTGGATTGATGGAACGGCAGGTTGGGGGAACGATCGTGAAATCGTGAGAATGCGCAAGCGAGCTAGCGCCAACACTCAACTGTCATTCCCCGCGAAAGCGGGGAATCCAGTACGCCGCGGCGTCTCGATTCAATCACGTCTGTACTGGATCGCCCGCCTGCGCGGGCGATGACACCGAGGGTGTGGCGAGCTACGACGGCCGCGCGGCCTACTGCTGCGCGCTCGGCAGCAATTGCGGCAGAAACCCGCGCGTCACGTTGGGCGGCACGGCATCGAGGCCGAGCACGGTGCTCGCGGCGGGCAGTGCCGCATCCGCCATTGCGGCGTGGCCTTCGGCGCTCGGATGCACGGCGCCGCCGTAGACGGCGGAGAGCACGCCCCAGGTGGCGTCGTGGATGTCGGTCGGCTGGCTCGCGGCCGGCAGGCCCTGCGGATAGGTCATCGCGGCGAAATAGCTGTCATTGGCGTCGCGGATCCAGCGCGCGCGCGGCAGGTAGGCGCGATACTCCGAGGCGCCGCGGCCGCACAGCATCGGCTGGCTCGCCGCGCTGACGATGTCGGGGTTGAAGCTCTGGCCGTTCTCGGCAAAGCAGCTGCGGTCGAATTCGGGATCGTTGCCGGAATGGGCGCAGAAGCCGTGGTCGGCGAACGCGGCCTGATGGGCGTCGACGAAGGTCATGCGGTCGGATTCGGGATCGCGGCACAGCGCACCGCGGGTGCAGGTGGCGAGCCCCTTCAGCTGCGGCAGGAACTCGGTGTCGACGAAGGTCGAGACGCGCGCGAGGCGCTGCGGATCTGCGTTGAAGGAGGGATGGATGTCGAAGCCGGCGCGGCCGCCGCGGCAGGGCACGCCGCCGTCGGCGAGCGCGGGATTGGCGTAGGACACATAGACCACATGTGAGAGGTCGCCGCCGACCAGCGGCTTCAAGGCCTCGCGCAGCTTGACGAAATTCTGCGGCAGCTCGCGCGCCAGCGCGTCGCGGGAATCGTCGACGCTCGCCATCACGCCGGAGCGGCGGAACAGCGCGCGCTCGGTCGCGGTCTCGACGATGACGTCGGCGACGAGGCCGGAGAAATAAACGTCGTTGGCGCCGACCGACAGCAGCACGAGATCGAGCGTGCGGTCCGGCTGGCGTTTCTTGGCCGCGGTGAGCGCCTCGCGCAGCTCGGCGACCTGCGCGTTCACGCTGGTGTTGCAGACGCCGGTCTTGCCGGGTGGACATTCGCGGGCGCGCTGCGAGCCCAAGAGACCGTCGCCGATGCTGGCGCCGGTGCAGGCGAGCGGCAGATAGGTCACGGCGACGTGGGTGTAGCGCACAGCGAGCGCCAGCGCGGTGCGGGCCTGATAGCTGTAGAGCGAGCGGTGGCAGGGTGCATTGAACCACAGCGCGCTGTAGTGCTGCCAGTTGGCGAGGGTGTCCGGCGCCTCGCAGGCGCGGCCGCCCTTGTAGCCGGCGCGGCTCGGCCGGTAATACTGCGCACCGGCGGTGCCGAGATAGGAGCGGAAGCAGAAGCCTTCGTCCGACAGCGCCAGCGGCCGGTCCGGATTGCCTTCGCCGGAGGCGATGCTGTCGCCGAGTCCGGCGACGAAGATGTCTCGCACCTGGATCTCGGTCTGGACCCGCTGGGTCGGGTCGGAGCCGGCGGAGACGTCGACGGTCGCAACCGTCTGCTTACCGTAGCGGACGCGCAAATTGACCGGCTCGGCGCAGTCGAAAGTCGAGGTCTGCGGTCCGTCGCCATCGTCGAACGACCAGGCGCAGGTGGCCCCGACCGGCACTGCGCCGACGAGGCGCACGGTTACCGGGTGGTCGATCGGGGTGAGGTAATTCTCTTTGACGTTGTCGCGGGTGCAGGGCTGGTTGACCCGGCCCTGCAGGTCGATGCAGAGCCGGTTGACCATGTTGCGGGCCCAGCCTCGCCCCTCGCTCTGGAGCTCCAGTGACTGCTCGGCGGCCAGAATGCTGCGGTTACGCGCGTTCTCGACATGGAGCAGGAAGTCGCGCTCCTCGCGGAACAGGCGGAAGCGGTTGCGCACCTCCCAGGAGATCTGCATGGCGCCGGCATCCTGCGCCGCCGCGCGCGGAAGCGGCAAAGCGGTCAGAATTCCGGCAAGCAGCAGGAGGCTTGCGGAGAGGGTGCGAAGGGATACAGGGATCATGGCCCGCGTTTTCAACGGCAAAGTTGAGGCGGAAATAAGAGAGGATTGCATCCCTGCCGGCAACCCCTCCGGCCCCAGATCGCAGCCTACCGTTTATTCGCCTGTCGCAGCAGCCGTTCGCGCTCCATCGGCGTCACCTGCTTGGGCAGATTGGCCTGGGCGCAGGCTTCCGCCAGCCGCCGCCGCTCCTGCCAGGGCTCGACCACGTTCATCCAGAGCTCGCGCGCGCCCATGATGGAGATAGCGAGCCCGAACGGGATCACGAAATAGAGCAGGCGGAACACCAGCAGCGTTGCCAGAAGCTGCTCACGGCCGAATTCGGGCAGCGCCACCAGCATGGCGGCGTCGAACACGCCGATCGAGCCGGGCGCGTGGCTGGCGAAGCCGAGCAGGGTCGCCAGGATGAACACCACGGCGAGCGAGAGGAAATCGATCGGCGGATTGGCCGGCATCAAGAGGTACATCGCCGTGGCGCAGAAGCCGAGATCGACCACGCCGATCAGGATCTGCACCAGCGTCAACGGCGCCGAGGGCAGCACCACCTTCCAGCCCTTCTGGCCGAGCTCGCGCCGCTTCTCGCCCATGCAGAGCCAGACCAGATAAGCGCCGATCGAGGCGAGGCCGCCCAGCGCGATCAACCGGTTGAGCGACGAGGGGAGCTGATCCATCGAGGACGCGGCATCCGGATGGATGGCCATGCCGATCGAGAGCACGAAGATGTTACCGAGCCAGAAGGTCAGGCCCGACAGGAAACAGATTTTCGCGACGTCGATCGCGTTCAGCCCGTAGTCCGAATAGATCCGGAAGCGGATCGCACCGCCGGTAAACACCGTGGCGCCGATGTTGTGGCCGATCGAATAGGACGTGAAGCTGGAGAGCGCTGCGATGCGATAGGGAACATGCTTCTTGCCGATCGTTCGCAGTGCAAAAAAGTCATAGAACGTCAGCGTACAGAACGCGAAGAAGACGCAGATCGCCGCCAGCCCGATGCTGCCGCGGGGAATCTCGGTTAACGCGGTCAGGATGACGCCGGTATCGATGCCCTTGAGGGTCCGCACCAGCGTTGTGATCGCGAAGGCGATGATGAAGACGCTCGCGGCAATTCCGAGCCGTCGCCAGCCAATCCATCTCTTGAAGCCGCGTTTCAGCGCGGGCAGCAGTCCGTGCATTCATCCTCCCGGCGGGGGGCAAGACCGACCCGGCCGGGCATTGGCCAGTCGGGCGCGATCGTTGCCGAAGGCAAGTGTCGATCGCTAGATATGATCCAGCTCATTTAAGGCAAAAACGGTGACTTGTGCAGCCCTTGACAAGGATAGGTTCTGCGCCAGACCAGCTACTTTTGTCATATGCGGTTCACATCGGACCGCGCGTTAAGCATATGAGTCGGCAGATCGGCCCGGATCGTACGTTCACATACCGGCACGATTTCATATCGAGCTACCGCCTGCATTGTTCCAGCTCAAGCGATGCGGGCTTTTATGGAACGTCGATGCCGGGCGCTCGTTAGCGGCCCATCAGCAACCGAACATGGCGGAATAACGGGCTTTTCGTGCAAGCCGCCGCCTCCGTGTTCCCGAAACGCAAGAGGATTGGAACGATGGGACTGTTCACAAAGGACATCAAGACCATGAACGACCTGTTCGTGCACCAGCTCCAGGACATCTACTACGCCGAGCAGCAGCTCACCAAGGCGCTGCCGAAATTGGCCAGCAAGGCCACCGATCCGCAACTGAAACAGGGCTTTTTGACGCACCTCGAAGAAACCAAGCAACATGTCAAGCGGCTCGAGGAAGTGTTCAAGATGCACGGTGTCGCCGTGAAGGCAGTCGACTGCCCGGCGATCGACGGCATCATCGAGGAGGCTGATGAGACCGCCGGCGAAGTCGCCGACAAGGCGGTGCTCGACGCCGCGCTGATCAACGCGGCGCAGGCTGCAGAGCATTACGAGATCGTGCGTTACGGCAGCCTGATCGCCTGGGCCAAGCAGCTCGGCCGCAACGATTGTGCCACCGTGCTGGCCAAGACGCTGGAGGAAGAGAAGGCGACCGACAAGAAGCTGACGGCGCTTGCCGAGAGCAAGGTGAATCTGCGCGCGGCAAGTTAGGGCGAGGTCGCTTGCGGAGTGCGTCGCGGTGATCCGCGGCGCTGCCGCCACATAGACTCTGTCATCGCCCCCTTGTGCGCACTTGCGCGCTCGGGCGGGCAATCCAGTATTCCAGAGACAGCAGTGATTACGCAGAAGCCGCGGCGTACTGGATGCCCCGCCTTCGCGGGGCATGACAATGAATGTCAGGCAAGGGCGTTCGCCACACATCGATCCTTCGTCCATTGTCGAAACATGACAGCGGATCGGCGGCGTATGTTTCGCATGGGGCTGCAACCGAGGTGGCAGCATGCGCGTGAGCACCATCAAATATGAAGCCTTCGGCGACGAAGCCGGCGCACGGCGTGCCGGCTCGCGTCTTGCGACTTCGCTGACGCTTGCCGCAATGAGCCTCGGCTATGGCGTGGTGCAGCTCGACGTCACCATCGTCAACACCGCGCTCGATGCGATGGGCAAGACGCTCGGCGGCGGTGTCACCGAGCTGCAATGGGTGGTCAGCGCCTACACCATCGCCTTTGCCGCGTTCATCCTGACGGCCGGCGCGCTCGGCGACCGGATCGGCGCCAAGCGCGTCTTCATGGCCGGATTCGCCATCTTCACGGCGGCCTCGCTCGCCTGCGCGCTGTCGCCCAATGCGATCGTGCTGATCGCGGCGCGACTGGTCCAGGGGCTGGCGGCGGCGATCCTGGTGCCGAATTCCCTGGCGCTGCTCAATCATGCCTATACGGACGATCGCGTGCGCGGCCGGGCCGTTGCAATCTGGGCTGCCGGCGCCAGCCTTGCGCTCACCGCGGGTCCCTTCGTCGGCGGCGCGCTGATCACGCTGGTCGGCTGGCGCGCGATCTTCCTCGTCAACCTCCCGATCGGCCTCATGGGCCTTTGGCTGACCTGGCGCCACGCAACCGAGACCACGCAAGCGCGCTCGCGCGAGATCGATCTGCCCGGCCAGCTCGCAGCGATCGGCGCGCTGGGGGCGCTCGCCGGCGCGATCATCGAGGGCGGCGCGCTTGGCTGGGATCATCCGGCCGTGCTCGCGGCCTTCGCTTCGGCCCTGGTCCTGGGCGTGCTGTTCGTCTGGCGGGAAAGCCGCGCGGCGCAGCCGATGCTGCCGCTGGCGCTGTTCGGTCACCGGCTGTTTACCCTGACCGCGCTGGTCGGACTGCTCGTCAACATCGCGATCTACGGACTGATCTTCGTGCTCAGCCTGTACTTCCAGCGGATCAACGGGCTGTCGGCGTGGTGGACTGGGCTCGCCTTCGTGCCGATGATGGCGGCGGTGCTTCCGGTCAATCTGCTGGCGCCGGTTCTCGCCGAGCGTATCGGCGCGTGCCCGACCATCGTGGTCGGCGCCTGCATCTCGGCGCTGGGCTGTCTCGGCCTGCTCTGGATCGCACCTGACACGCGCTATTGGATGATCTGCGCGCAGATGATCGCGATCAGCGGCGGACTCGGGCTGCTGGTGCCGCCGCTGACCTCGACCCTGCTGGGCAGCGTCGAGAAGGCGCGCTCGGGCATCGCGGCGGGCGTCCTGAACGCGACGCGGCAGACCGGCAGCGTGCTCGGCGTTGCGCTGTTCGGCTCGCTGGTGGCTTCGGAGGGGGGCTTCATGGCCGGGCTGCACGCGTCGCTGGCCGTATCGGCCTGCGTCCTGCTGCTCGCTGCCGCCGCGATCGGGATCGGCGCGCCCTCGCGAGGATGAACAATCCGAGCGAATGAACACATCTCCCGTTCACCATCCGCGGAACCAGCACATAGCCGGTTACCGATCGTCCACCTCTGTCGGTTGAAGTACGGGTCCATAGGGGCCGGCAATGTATCAAGTTCTTTACTGTCTCACCGACGAGCATGATTGGCGACTGGTCGCGCTGGGCGGAGCGGTGTGCCTGCTCGCGAGCGCCGCAGCGATCAGCCTGTTTCACCGGGCGCGCGCGACGCGGGGCCCGGGACGCCTCGCCTGGATCACCCTGGATGCTGCCGTCAGCGGATGCGGCGTCTGGGCGACGCATTTCATCGCGATGCTCGCCTATGGGCCGGGCGGCGCCGGCGCCTACAACATCCCGGTCACGATCCTTTCGCTGATCCTTGCGATCTCCGTAACCTTCGTGGGTCTGAGCATCGCGGTATCGTCCTCGCGCGCGGCTTGGGTCGTCGTCGGCGGCGCCATCGTCGGCGGCGGTGTCGCGGCGATGCATTATACCGGCATGGCGGCGCTGGAGATGCCGGCCCGCGTGGACTGGGTCGGAAGCACTGTTGCCGTTTCGGTGTTGCTCGGAATTGTCTTTGCTGCACTCGCGCTGTTCGTCGCCGCGCGACGCGACGATCTCTCCCATGCGCTGAGCGCGACCGCCTTGCTGACGCTCGCCATCGTTGCACATCATTTCACCGCGATGGGCGCCGTGCTGCTGACGCCGGACCCGACGCTGGCGATCAGCGGGCTCGCGGTTCCGCCTGCCTCGATGTCCTTCCTCACCGCCACCGCCGCGGTTGCGATCATCGCGATTGCGCTCGCTTCCGCGCTGCTCGACCGCCGCGCCAAGGGCGAACTGGGACGCCAGCAGCTGGTGCTGGACTCCGCGCTCGAGAACATGTCGCAGGGGCTGTGCATGTTCGATGCGGACGGCAAGATCATCCTGTTCAACGAGCGATATGCGTCGATGCTCCGCCGTACCGACATCGCGCTCACCGGCCGTCTGCTGGTCGACGTGCTCAGGGAAGAGCAGGCCAAGGGCCAGTGGCTGGGCGATGCCGATGAATTCTTCGCGCGGCTCGTCGCCGATGCGCGCGAGGGCCGCACCACGACCGACGTCGTCAACCGGTTCGGCCGCTCCATCCGCGTCGTCAACCAGCCGATGCAGGGCGGCGGCTGGGTCGCGACCTTCGAGGACATCACCGAATGGCTGGAGGCCCAGGCCAAGATCACGCACATGGCACGCCATGACGCGCTGACCGGCCTGCCGAACCGCGTGCTGTTCCACGAGGAGCTCGAGCAGGGACTGCACCGGGCGAAATCGGACGATCAGCTCGCGGTGCTCTGTCTCGATCTCGATCATTTCAAGGACATCAACGACTCGCTCGGCCATCCCATCGGCGATGCGCTGCTCAAGGAGGTCGGTCGCAGGCTGAAGGCCACGGTCGGCGAGCACGACACGGTGGCTCGGCTTGGCGGCGACGAATTCGCGGTGGTCCAGATCGGACGGTCGGAGGAAGCCGCTGCGCGGTCGCTTGCCGGCCGCCTCGTCGAGGTGATCTCGGCGCCTTACGAGATCGACGACCATCAGATCGTCATCGGTGTTTCGATCGGCATCTCGTTGTCGCCGCAGGACGGCGACAATCCGGACGAGCTGCTCAAGAACGCCGATCTCGCGCTGTACCGCGCCAAGGCGGACGGCCGCGGCACCTATCGCTTCTTCGAGACCGGCATGGATGCGCGCGCGCAGGCGCGGCGCCTGCTGGAAATGGATCTGCGCGCAGCGCTGCAGCGCGACGAGTTCCAGCCGTACTATCAGCCGATCCGCGACGTCGCCAGCGGCCGGGTCGTCGCCTTCGAGGCGCTGTTGCGCTGGAATCATCCGCAGCGCGGCCTGATCGCTCCCATCAGCTTCATTCCGCTCGCCGAGGAAACCGGACTCATCGTCCAGCT
This sequence comes from Bradyrhizobium liaoningense, assembly GCF_018130825.1. Taxonomy (GTDB): domain Bacteria; phylum Pseudomonadota; class Alphaproteobacteria; order Rhizobiales; family Xanthobacteraceae; genus Bradyrhizobium; species Bradyrhizobium liaoningense_B. Next base: position 347,843 of record NZ_JAFCJS010000005.1, read on the forward strand.
CGGCGAATTCGTGCTGCGCTCCGCCTGCACCGACGCGGCCACCTGGCCCGACGATATCGACGTTGCCGTCAACCTGTCGCCGGTGCAGTTCAAGAGCCCGAACCTGATCGCATCCGTGACCGCGGCGCTGGCCGCCTCGGGACTTGAGGCGCACCGCCTCGAGCTCGAGATCACCGAGTCCGTGCTGCTGCAGAACAGCGAGGCGACGCTGACCACGCTGCACGAGCTGCGCGCCATGGGCGTGCGGATCTCGCTCGACGATTTCGGCACCGGCTATTCGTCGCTGAGCTATCTGCGCAGCTTCCCGTTCGACAAGATCAAGATCGACCGCTCCTTCGTGTCGGAGCTGGCGACGCGCGAGGATTCCATGGCGATCATCCGCGCCGTGACCGGCCTTGGCCGCAGTCTCGGGATCGTCACCACGGCGGAAGGCGTCGAGAACGATGCGCAGCTCGAACTGCTCCGGCGCGAGGGTTGCACGCAGGCGCAGGGTTATCTGTTCAGCAAGCCGCGGCCTGCCTCGGAAGTGGCGATGATGCTGGACCGGCCGCGGCTGCGCGCCTCGGCCTGAAGGATCAGCCGCGGCGCAACGCGAAATGCGCGCCGCAGAACGCCATCACGGCGCCGAGGCACAATGCGGCAAGGCCAGCCAGCACGCCCGAGACGGTCGGGATCGGGCTCGGCGCCGAGGCGACCTGGCCGGCACCCGCAAGCAGGAGCACGCCGACCGCGATCAGGAACTGCCGCATCCGCTGCGGGATCTGGCCGGAGACGGCGCTCTGCATCAGGCTCGCTGTGAAATAGCCGCCGGAGAATCCGACCGTTGCGATCAGCCACCAGGCGATCGCCGCGCCGGCCGGAATGAACTCATGCGTGTCGGAGCGCCAGAGACCGCCGAGGTCGAGACCGTAGCGCGCGCCCAGCATGTGCACCGCGAGCGCGAGCAGCACGCCGGAGATCATTGCGGCGCCGAGAATCAGGCGACGCGGAAAAAAGGTCGTCTCAGCCATGCCTCGCTTGTAGGATGGGCGAGGGCGATCGCGCAAGCACATCGCGGACGGGATTGAATTCGAGATGCAGGTTTCGGGAGCCGAGGCGGCCACGAGCTACGCCTACAAGGCGTCACTGATCGGCTCGGCGCATCGTTTCGAGCTGACGGAGGAGGGATTGTCCTGGCACATCGCGGGACGTTCGGGCCTGTGGCGCTATGACGAGATCTCGGCGATCCGGCTGTCGTTCCGTCCGGTGTCGATGCAGCAGCATCGCTTTCGCGCCGATGTCCGCCACGCCAAGGGCGGCCGCATCGCCATCCTGTCGACGAGCTGGCAGACCGCGGCCCTGATGGCGCCGCAGGACAACGGTTTTCGCGATTTTCTGATCGAGCTCCACGCGCGGATGGCGAAAGCGGGCAGCCGCGCGGAATTGACCGCAGGTCTCGGCCGCAAGACCTATGCGGCCGTGCTGGCATTCCTGGCGGTGCTCGCCGTGGCGATGACGGGGCTCCTGATCCGCGCCCTCATGATCGGCGAATTCGCCGGTGTGCTGTTCATCCTCGGCTTCGCCGCGCTGTTCGCCTGGCAGGTCGGCGGCTTCGTGCGGCGCAACCAGCCGCAGCGCTACAGTTTCGATCGCGTGCCGAAGGCCCTGCTGCCTTAGTCCCCACGGTGCGCTACTCTGTCGAGTCGAAATCCTCTTCCTTGGTGCCGAGCAGCGAGACGATCGTGCGCAGGCCGGAATCGAGTTGCTCCGGGGTGGGCGGGGCGAGCGCGAGCCGCACCGCGTTCGGTGCATGGCCATGCGCAATCGCGAAGGTCGAGGACGGCGTCAGCGCGATGCCGCGCCTCGCTGCGGCCGCGACGAAGGTCTGCGAGCGCCAGTGCGGCGGCAACGTCAACCACAGATGATATGCGCGTGTGTCGGCCGCGATCTGGTAGCCGGCGAGCAGCCTTGCCGCGGTCTGCTGGCGGCGTGCGGCGTCGATGCGCTTCAGCCGCGTCAGCTCGGCGACGGTGCCGTCGGCCATCAGCCGCTGGCCGGACGCGAGCGCGTGGCCGGAAGCGATCCAGCCGCCGGTGCGGACCGCGCTCATCACGCTCTCGCGCAAGTGAGGCGGGGTGACGAGGATGCCGAGTGCAAGGCCCGGCGCGACCTTCTTGGACAGGCTGTCGATCACGATGCAGCGGTCCGGCCCGAGTGCGGCCAGCGGCGTGTCGTCGGCGAGGAAGCCGTAGACGGCGTCCTCGATGATGGTGAGATCGAGCTTCTCGGCGACGCGCATGATGTCGGCGCGCCGCGTCGCGTTCATGGTGACGCCGAGCGGGTTCTGAATGATCGGCTGGAGGTACAGCGCCGACAGATGCGCCTCGCGATGCGCTTTCTGAATCGCATCGGGACGCGCGCCGAATTCGTCCATCGGAATCGGCACCAGCGTGATGCCGAGCCGCGCGGCGATGCTCTTGACGTAAGGGTAGGTCAGCGCCTCGACGCCGCAGCGCCCGCCGGTGGGGACGAGCGCGGCGAGCGCGGCCGCGAGCGACTGCTTGCCGTTGGCGGTGAAGACGATCTGCTCGGCCTGCGGCATGAAATCCTTGCGCGCGAGATAGGCCGCGGCCGCATTGCGCGCGCTCTTGGTGCCGGTGCTGGTCGAGACCCGCAGCGCCGATTCGAGCGCGTCGACGCGCTCGAGACCCGCGAGGCTCTTGGCGATCATGGCCCATTGTTGCGGCAATAACGGATAATTGACCTCGAAATCGATCCGAGCGTCGCGCGGCTCACTCAGCGCCTCGACCTCGCGCCTGATGTCGCCGGAGATGAAGGTGCCGCGGCCGACCTCGCCGACCACGAGGCCGCGGCGGAGCAACTCCGTATAAACCCGGCTCGCGGTCGAGACCGCAATGCCACGATCATAGGCAAAATTGCGCTGCGGCGGCAGCCGGTCGCCGGGCCTTAACGTGCCGTTAGAGATATCCGCGGCAATGGCATCGGCAAGCTTCACGTACTCGAACTTGGACATTATTGCACCGAGAGCAATGTTTTACTTGCTCCGAGAAGTGTACTGGAGCATTTAAGTTTCATCAAGTTCCGCGATTGAGCCGAGGAGAGCGAGAGCAATCCGACGGCAAATGAGGTGCAGGCGCTGAGTGCGTCCGTGCCAACGGCACCTGCTTCGCCGCGCGGGACGATACGCCGGAGAAGAAACATGACCACGATCTCGCAAACTGCCGGGCGGAGTTTACGCCCATCCTCCTCGAGCGGATTTTTTGGCACGCTCGTCACCGCCGCCTATGCGCTGTTCGACCGCCTGGAGCGCCGCTCCGCCGTCAAGACCCTGAACGAGCTCGACGACCGCGCCCTGCGCGACATCGGCATCAATCGCAGCCAGATCGAGGACGCCGTCTACGGGCAGTTCAAGGCCGAGCTGTCGCGGTATCTGTAAAACGCCACTCTCGTGTCCCGGACGCGACGCAGCGCGCGAGCGCTGCGGCGCAGAGCCGGGACCCAGCGGGCCCGCACTCGCTGCAGCATGGGCCCCGGCTCTGCAGCGCGCCGCTGAAGTAGCGCTGCGCTACGTCCGGGGCACGAAACCTAGTTTTCGCGCACACTTGCCTCAACGTCGTCATTGCGAGCGCAGCGAAGCAATCCAGAATCTCTCCGCGGAGGCAGTATCCATCCCGTCATCCTGAGGCACGAGTAGCGCGGTGCGGAGCATCGTGCTGAGAGCCTCGAAGGATGAACGGCCGAGATGCCGCCGGGCCGTCGCCCTTCGAGGCTCTCCACGCGACGCGTTGCGTCGCATGGTTCGCGCTCAGGGTGACGGTCTTGGATAGTTCTCGTAGGATGGCTAGAGCGAAGCGAAACCCAGCACACTTTTGAATACACGGAAGCATGATAGGTTTTGCAAGAGCTCAATCCATCGGATTTGCAGGCACACCTTTGCAGCCTCGCGGCTTGTTTCGCCCGAGCTAGGATTGCGCGGACAGGTATTTGAGGTTTAGACGATGGTCGACAGCTTCGACTCTCTGCCTTGGCACGATGCCGCGTTGCTGGAACTGACGATTGATCGGCGGGACCCTGGGGCTCGTGACGAGATTCGCGTTCAAGTCATTTGGCCTGACGGCGGCCGCGCAACCGTGTTTTTCGCGATTGCTATGCCATGACGGCCGACATGAATTTCGGCATTATCGCCGACGAGCGAGTTCTCAGCGCTTCGTTGATCGAAGACGATCCGGGCTTAACATCGATTCGAGACCGGTGGAGGCCGCTCGGCGTAACGCTAGACATGCTACGCTGCTATCGGCTGGAGATGTCTTCGACATCCAGCGTCCTGCGAATCTACGCCGAAAAATTTGAAGTCGCATAGCTTCGTAGCCCGGATGGAGCGCAGCGTAATCCGGGATTCCATCCACACGGACAGAGCGGCCCCGGATTGCGCTGCGCTCCATCCGGGCTACGAGCCCGGTGCTCCCCTCAATGCCTGACCACCAGCACGGAGCACTTGGCATAGCGCACGACGTGCCCGGCATTGGAGCCGAGGAAGTAGGTGCGCATCGCAGGCCTGTGCGAGGTCATCACGATCAAATCGGCCTTCATGTGCACGGCTTCTTCCAGGATCTCGTGGTAGATGCCGCCCTGGCGCACCACGCTGGAGATGCGAGCAGGCTCGATGCCGGATTCGCGCGCGACGATGGCGAGGGCTTCCTCGGAGGTCTGGCGCTGCTGTTCGTCGAAATCGGCCGGGACGTATTCGGCGAGCATCACCGGCGTCATCGGCAGTACGTTGAGCAGGCGCACAGTGCCGCTCCAGGTCTGCGACAGCGTTGCCGCGGTCGCGATCGCCGGCTTGGCGAGATCGGTGTCGGCGAGGTCGATGGGCACGAGGATGGACTTGAACATCTGCGCCTCCAGTCTTCCGGTCAGGAAGTCTTGTGACCAAGCTGGATCAACCGGTCGAGACGGCGCCCGCGCGTCTCTAGCCCGATCGAAGCAGCTTGGGGCTGACGAACAGCACCAGCTTGCCGTGGCGGTAGGCCACGTCCCCCCAATCCTTGACGTCAAAGTCGAAGATCGCAAGCCCCGCCGTGGGCAGGTTGTGGGCGAGCGCCTTGGCGCCGGTCTGATCGCCGCCGCCGATCAGCATCAGGGCGATCTCGTGCATGCCGGGATTGTGCCCGACCAGCAGCAACCGCTTCGGATCGGCGGGAATCGTTGCAGTGCGAATGGATTCCAGGAGCTGCGCGGGATCGGCGCCGTAGAGTTCTGGCAGGACCTCGACCTGCGGCGCCGGGACGCGGTCCTTCATCGTATGCCAGGCGATGTCCCAGGTCTGCCGGGCGCGGACGGCATGCGACACCAGCACGGCATTGGGGAAGGGCGGGTGGCTGGCGATCCAGTCGCCCATCTGGGCGGCATCCTTGTGGCCGCGGTCGTCGAGGCGGCGATCCTGGTCACGGCCGCTTGGCGCGTCAGTCTCTGTCTTGGCGTGACGCAGCAGCATCAAACGGCGCATTGGCATTCTCGAATCGTTCCACGTCCTGGATAATCTACAGGCGCCGGTTGAGGACAAGGTGACAGGCGCCCGGTTGGTATTTTAAGAAAACGACATGAGCGAGACTTTCACAAGCGTGTCCCAGGAAGAAGCCGGCTTTCGCGAGCGCGCACGGCTGTCGTTCGAACTTGACGCCGACATCTGCGTGATCGGGGCCGGGCTTGCGGGGCTCTCCATCGCGCTGGAGGCGGCCCGGCTCGGGGCCAGCGTCGCGGTGCTCGAGGGCCGCCATGTTGGCTGGAATGCCTCCGGCAACCAGCTCGGTACCGTGATGCCGGGTTTTGCGCTGCCGCTCACCGAGCTGATCGAGCGCATCGGTTTCGAGGACGCGCGCGAATTGTGGGCGCTGTCGAAGGAGGGGGCCGAATTCGTCCGCGCCAACGCCACCGAGGAGAACATGCCGGGAATCGCCCCCAGCGACGGCGTGCTGGAGGTCTCCAACGTCGATGCCGGCGACCGGCTGATCAGCCGGTTGCAGATGCTGAACGAGGATTTTGACACCGAGGTCGAGGGCTGGCAGGTCGATCGCGTCCGCGAGGTGCTGAAGACCGATCGTTACTTCCACGGCGTGTATTATCCCCGGGCGTTCCAGGTCGACGGCCGCAAATACGTGCACGGCCTTGCGGCGCTGGCGCGGCGGGCAGGCGCCCGCATCTTCGAGGACACGCCGGTCGTCAGCATCGATCATTCCGGCATCCGCAAGCGCATCGTCACGCCCTCGGCGCGGCTGCGGGCCACCCACATCGTGCTCGCCGGCAACATCCATCTCGGCGCGCCCTTACGGCGCCTGTCGGAGACGCTGCTGCCGGTCTGGCGTTATGCCGGCATCACTGCGCCGCTCGGCGAGCGCGTGCATGAGATCATCGCCTTCAAGGGATCGGTGATGGATTCCGACGGCGTCGATCATTTCCGCATCGTCGATGGCGACCGCCTGCTGTGGGAAAGCCCGGAGACCACCTGGGCCGCGCGGCCGCAGCGCTTTGCAGGCAGCGTCAGGCGGCGGATCCGGTCGATCTTCCCCGAACTCGGCAATGCCGAGATCGCCGAGACATTCGGCGGCGCTACCGGCCACACCGTGCACGGCATGCCGCAGATCGGCCAGCTGCGCAAAGGCCTGTGGGTGGCGAGCGGGTTCGGCCGCCAGGGCATGAACACATCGGCCATGGCCGGACAGTTGATCGCGCGCAGCATCCTGTGGGGCGATGACCGCTGGAAACTGTTCTCGCCATTCGAGCTGGTCTGGGCCGGCGGGGCGACCGGCCGCGTTGCCGGCCAATTGGTCGGCATCTGGGGCAGGGCGAGTTCGGCCGCAGCGGGCTCGCTCGCCCGCTACCGCGAGCGTGCCAGGGCCAAGGACAGAGAGCGAGAGGCCCGTCTGGCCGAGGCCAACCGCGCCGCCGGCACCGGTCCGCGCCGTCTGCCGCCGGGTCTGCGGCCGCAGCCGGCGCTTGCGCCGGAACATGCGGCCCAAGGCGTGAAACAGGCTGCGGAACCGGCTGTCCAGGACCAGAGCGTCTCGCAATAAGTTGAGAAATCCTCCGCCCGGAAGTGTAACGTCGGCCGTTAGAGCCCGTATCTCAGGGCGTGGACGTCCCGCGCACGGAGAATGAGATGTTTGACCGCCGCATCCTGCTAACGACTGTCGCCGGCCTGTTCGGTCTTTCGGCCTTCCGCTGGCTGAGAGGATCACCTGCCGAGGCTGGCGAGAAGGCCGCGGAAAAGTTCGAGATCACGAAGACGGAGGCCGAATGGCGTGCCCAGCTCACGCCGCAGCAATATGAGATTCTGCGCAACCACGGCACCGAGCGGCCGGGCTCCAGCCCGCTGTTGAAGGAGCATCGCAAGGGCATCTTCGCCTGCGCCGGCTGCGACCTGCCGCTGTTCTCGTCCGAGACCAAGTTCGAGAGCGGCACGGGTTGGCCGAGCTTCTACCAGCCGATCGAGGGCAATGTCGGCAAGACCGAGGACCGCACCTACGGCATGGTGCGCACCGAGGTGCACTGCCGGCGCTGCGGCGGCCATCTCGGCCACGTCTTCGATGACGGTCCGAAGCCGACCGGACTGCGCTACTGCATCGACGGTTTCGGGCTGGTTTTCCACCCGGCGGCGGCGTCGGCGACGTAGGCTCTCGCTGGAGTCATTCCGGAGCGGTGCGTGAGCATCGAATCCGGAATCTCGAGGTTCTCAGGTGTGCAATCGCGCACCAGAGTTCGATGCTTCGCGTCGCCCCGGAACGACGATATGTCCCGGCAATTGTTGCCGGTCCCGGCAATTGTGCCCTGGTCATCAGACCGGGGCTTTTTCAATAAGTCATTGATTTTTCGAAGATACCCGCATTGGCATAGCCCTTGCGACTGTCTCCTCCGACTGCGGCCATGGTCGACCGGCCGCCGGGATCGGATTTGGAGACAAAGTTATGGGTATCTTCGATGCAATGAACACCTCGGTGGGTGGCCTGCAGGCGCAGTCCTACGCGCTGCAGAACATCTCCGGCAACATCGCGAACTCATCCACCACCGGTTACAAGGGCATCGGGACCAGCTTCGTCGATCTCATTCCGGACGCCTCGGTGCCGAGCAAGCAGGTCGCGGGCGGCGTGACGGCCAACGCCAAGGCCACCATCACCACGCAGGGCACGATCTCGTCCTCCACCGTCGCCACCAACATGGCGATCACCGGCGACGGCTTCTTCTCGATCCAGAAGGCGACCGGCGTCGTCGACAACGTCCCGGTGTTCAGCGGCGTCACCTACTACACCCGCCGCGGCGACTTCCAGCTCAATGCCAACGGCAACCTGGTCAACGGCGCCGGCTATTATCTGATGGGCACCACGGTCGACCCCAAGACCGGCAACCCGACCGGCAACGTGGCGACGGTCCTGAAATTCCAGAACAACTTCATCCCGGCGCAGGCGACCACCTCGATCCAGTACGCGGCGAACCTGCCGTCCCAGCCGAACACGGCGGCCAGCTCGACCGCGGCGAGCAAGACGCTGCTGGCGGCCGGCGGCCTGAACCCGTCGGACTTCCAGGCCAACCCGCTGCCGGTGGGCACGCCGCCTGCACCCTACACCAACGCGACGGTCTCCGGCGCGGCCGCCACCGGCAACATTCGCTCGGCCTATTCCTCGACGACCGGGACGGGCACGGTTGCGCTCCAGAACAATTCGTCCGCGGTGGCCTCGACCACCACGTCTCTCGACAACACCGTGGGCACGCATCTCGCCTCCAGCATTCTCACCGCGCTGAGCGGCCAGACGCTGACCATCAACGGCAACACGATCACCTTCAACGCCGGCACCACGGTGACGATCGGCACCAACTCCACGATTGGTCTTGGCGCGGGTACCACCGCAACGGTTGCCGACATCCTGAACGCGATTCAGTCGGCGGGCGGTGCCGGTGTCACGGCCTCTCTCTCTGCCAGCGGCAACATCCAGATCTCGAGCGGCACCGGCACCGACGTGGCGGTCAACAGCGGCACGGCAGCGACGGCCCTCGGCATCAGCAGCGTGACGCGCGGCGGCAACGTGCTGTCCTCGCCCGCCATCTCGGGCTCCACGGTGCTGAGCGGCACCGCGACCGCCGGCGGCGCCCAGGTGCTGTCGTCGGGCTTTTCGGCAGGTCCGCCCGCGGACACGATCACCGTTAACGGTCAGACGCTGACTTTCGTGGCTTCGGGCGCGTTGTCGACCGATAACACCCAGATCAACATCACTGACAACATCTCGATGCTGCTCCAAAAGATCGACGCTCTTGCCGGCGCGTCAGGCTCGTCGGTCAGCAGCAGCGGCGTGATCACGCTCAACACCGGCACCGCTTCCAACCTGCAGGTGTCCAGCTCCAACAGCGCAGCGTTCGCCGCGCTCGGCTTCACGTCGACCGTCACCAAGAACCGCGACGGTGGCGGCACTGCGGGCACCGGCGGAGTGATCGGCAACGACATCGCCACGTTCACCAAGGAATCGATCAGCGGCGGTGCGGTCACGGCCTACAACGCCGCCGGCACGCCGGTGAACCTGCAATTGCGCTGGGCCAAGACCGACAGTGCCTCTCTGGGCACGGGTCATAGCGATAGCTGGAACCTGTTCTACCAGACCGACCCGAACGCGACCGGCACGACGGTGGGCTGGGTCAACACCGGACAGACCTTCACCTTTGCGGCCGACGGCTCGCTGACCTCGCCGAGCGGCTCGGGCATCACCATCAACAATGTCAGCGTCAGCGGCCAGTCGCTCGGCTCGGTTGCCTTCAACATCTCCTCGGGCGGGCTGACGCAATACGCCAGCACCAGCGGCGCGGTGACCATCAACACCATCACCCAGAACGGCTACGCCGCCGGTCAGCTCCGCTCGGTCTCCGTCAACAACAACGGCCTCGTGATCGGCACCTTCTCCAACGGCCAGAACCTCGATCTCGCGCAGGTCTCGCTGTCGCACTTCAACGGCACCAACTACCTGAAGGCCCTCGACGGCGGCGCTTACGCCGCGACCGAACAGTCGGGACCTGCGATCGACGGCGCGTCGGGCACCATCAGCGGCTCGTCGCTCGAAGGCTCCAACACCGACATCGCCGACGAGTTCACCAAGCTGATCGTGACCCAGCAGGCTTATTCGGCCAACACCAAGGTGATCACGACGGCCAATTCGATGGTGCAGGACCTCCTGAACGTGTTGCGCTGATCGCGCGTGACGTAACCAAAGGCGGGTAAGTACACATGGGTTTGAGTTCAGCCCTCGCCAGTGCGATGAGCGGTCTGCGTGCCAACCAGGCCGCGCTCTCGATCGTCTCTTCGAACGTCGCCAATTCGCAGACGCCGGGTTACGTCGTCCAGACCCCGAACCAGATCGAGGTCACCACCGGCGATTTCGGCTCGACGGCGATGACGACCGGCGTCAGCCGGGAGCTCGACACTTTTGTGCAGAACCAGCTGCGCACCGAGACCGGCGGCAGCGGTTACGCCGACCAGATGGCCAACATCCTGAAGCAGCTTCAGAATGTCTATGGCACGCCCGGCAATAACGGCACGCTCGAAACCGCGCTGAACAATTTCACCACGGCGCTCCAGGCGCTCTCGACGAGCTCGGGTTCGTCGTCGGCGCAGACCGTTGCGCTGGGCGCGGCTCAGGCTCTGGCGCAGCAGCTCAACGTCACCACCAGGGGCATCCAGTCGCTGCGCTCCAACGTCGAGCAGGACCTCGGCACCTCGGCGCAAGCCGCCAACGCGGCGCTGCAGCAGATCGCCGACATCAACACCAAGCTCCAGGGCCTGTCAGCCAACGATCCCTCGGCCGCGACGCTGATGGACCAGCGCGACCAGGCCATCAACACGCTGTCGAAATTCGTCGACGTGCGCGTCACCACCGACGGTTCGAACCAGGCTAACATCTACACCACGACCGGCGTCCAGCTGGTCGGCGCCGGGCTCGCCTCGCAGTTCACCTTTGCCTCCGCCGGCGCACTGTCGGCGACCTCGCTCTACAACATCGACCCGGCCAAGTCCGGCGTCGGCGCGCTCAACATCAAGCTGCCGAACGGCTCGCAGCTCGACGTCGTCGCCAACAACGTGGTCTCGTCCGGCCAGATCGCGGCCGACCTGAAGCTGCGCGATCAGACGCTGGTGCAGGCGCAGAACCAGATCGACCAGCTCGCCGCGACGATGTCGAGCGCGCTGTCGGACAAGACCACGGCCGGCAGCACCGTCTCGGGCCCGCCGGCCGGTTTCGACCTGGAGCTCGCCGGCGCGCAGCCGGGCAACACGGTCAACATCACCTACACCGACACGACGACCAACACCCAGCGCCAGATCACGCTCGTCAACGTGACCGATCCGGCGGCGCTGCCGCTCCAAAACGCCACCAATGCCAATCCGATGCGGGTGGGCGTCAATTTCTCCGGCGGCATGAGCGCGATCGCCGCCGCGCTCAACACCGCGCTCTCGGGCTCGCATCTGTCGTTCTCCGCGGCGCCGTCGCCGGCGACCGCCACGACGCTGCGGGTGACCGATGACAACACCGGCCTTGCCAAGGTCAATTCGGCCTCGACCACCAAGACGATCTCGTCGCTGACATCGGGCAGCCCGCAACTGGCGGTGTTCACCGACGGCGGGCAGGCGCTCTACACCGGTGCGATCACGGCGTCGGGCTCGCAGATGACCGGCCTTGCCGGGCGCATCGCCGTGAATACGCAGCTCGTCAGCGATCCCACGCGGCTGTCGGTCTACAGCACTTCGCCGGTGACGCCTGCGGGCGACACCACGCGTTCCGACTATCTCTATTCGCAGCTCACCAATGCGGTGTTCTCCTATTCGCCGACGACGGGCCTCGGTTCGGCGAACCAGCCGTTCACAGGCAGCGTCTCGAACTACCTCCAGCAGTTCCTGAGCATTCAGGCCAACGCCTCGACCCAGGCCACCCAGCTCCAGCAGGGCCAGAGCGTCGTGGTCTCGACGCTCCAGGCCAAGTTCAACTCGACCTCCAGCGTCAATCTGGACTCGGAGATGTCGAACCTGATCCAGCTCCAGAATGCCTATGCCGCCAACGCCCACGTCATGTCGGTGGTGCAGGGCATGATGAACACGTTGCTCCAGGCTCAAGCGTAAAAAGTAACAGGGCTCTGAAACATGTCGATCAGCAGCATCAACTACTCATCGTCGGTCCTCGGCGCGCAGATCCGCAACATCAATCAGCAGCTGACCGACCTGTCGACGCAGCTCTCGACCGGCAAGCTGTCGCAGAACTACTCCGGCATGGGCACCAACGAGGGCTTCGCGATCGCCTCGCGCGCGCAGCTCTCCAACATCGCCGCCTATACCGACACGATCACCAACGTCAACGTCAACATCAACCTCGCCAACACCGCGCTGCAGTCGCTGACGACGATCCGCAACACGGTGCAGACCGGCTCCGCCAGCACCGCGCAGGATCTCAACGTCAACGGGCAGACGGTTGCGCAAAACACCGCCGCGGCGCAATTCGGCTCGATGGTCGGCGTGCTCAACACGCAATCGGGCAACCGCTATCTGTTCTCCGGGACGGCCGTCAACACGCAGTCGGTCGCTGACGCCGGCGACATCATCAACGGCACGACGACGCAGGCGGGCTTCAAGACCGTGATGGCGGAGCGCCAGGCCGCCGACTTAGGGGCCAACGGCATGGGGCGGCTGGTGCAGACGCAGCCGACGCCGAGCTCGGTCCAGGTGTCGGAAGACGTCGCCGGTTCGCCGTTCGGGCTCAAGATCAAGGCGGTATCCTCGACGCTGACGGGCGCGACGCTGACGGGCCCGAGCGGCTCGCCGGTGTCCTTCTCGGTCGATCTCAACGGCGTCAATCCGAACAATGGCGACAAGCTGAGCGTCCAGTTCACGCTGCCAGATGGTACGACCGAGCAGATCGATCTGACCGCCTCGACCGCCACGCCGACGCCGGCCGGCAGCTTTGCGATCGATACGACCACTCCGGCCAACACCGCGACCAATCTCAACACCGCGCTGAACACTGCGATCCTGAAGCTCGCCAACACCTCGCTGGTCGCGGCGTCGGCCGTGACCGCCGGCGATAATTTCTTCAACACCGCAAGCTCCGCGATCGGCACGCCCTTCAACAACCAGGCGGCACCGCCGGCGCCAGTGACCGGGGCGACGGCGCTGTCCGGTGCGAGCCCCTCGGACTCGATCTCGCCGGGCTTCGTCGCCGGCGACACCATCACCGTCAACGGCACCACGCTCACCTTCGTCAGCTCGGGCGCGACCGGCAACCAGCTCAACGTCACCGACAGCATCCAGACCCTGCTGAGCAAGATCGACGCGATCACGGGGACTTCGAAGCCGTCGACCGTCCATGGCGGCGCGATCACGATCAACACCGACGATGCGGCGAGCCTGAACATCACGAGCTCGAATACGGGTGCGCTGGGCTCGCTCGGTTTCAGTGCGACGCCGGTCACCGCCACGCAGCCGCCGCTGCGCGTCGGCTCCTCGCCGGCGAGCTCGGCGACGACGCTGGTGAACGGCTCGGCCAACACCGTGAAATGGTACCTCGGCAATGACGGGCCCGGCTCGCCGCGCTCCACCGCGATGGCGCGGGTCGACGATTCCGTCACGGTGCAGTATGGCGCGCAGGCCAACGAGGACGCGATCCGCCGCCAGTTGCAGGCGATCGCCGTGTTCGGGACCTTCTCGACCTCGCCGACCGGGCAGTATTCGGGCGGGCAGGTCTCGGCGCTGAGCCTGCGGGTGACGCAGGCGCTGACCCAGCAGCCCGGCCAGCAGCGCATCGAGGACATCCAGACCGACATCGCGATGGCCCAGAACACGATGAAGGACGCGACCACGCGCCAGACCCAGGCCAAGGCGCAGCTCCAGAGCATCGTCGATCAGGCGGAATCGGCCTCGCCCGACCAGGTCGCGAGCGAGATCCTCGCGCTCCAGAACGCGCTCCAGGCGTCCTATCAGGTGACCTCGAACCTCGCGCAGCTCTCGCTCGTCAAGTTCCTGTAAGGTTGCGTTAAGACGCCGTTAACCATGCCTGTTTACCTCTTGGTGAGGATTGCAGCGGGGGCGGAGCGGTCGATGTCTGACAGGATGCAGCTGGTGGTGGCGACGCCGTGCTTCGGCGGGCAGGTGTCGAGCATCTATGCGAGCTCGATCTTCGCGCTGCAGCGCGCCGTCCACGGCATGTCCAATCTCGAGCTCAAGGTGCACTTGCGCGACGGCGATGCGCTGATCACGCGGGCGCGGGCCAACCTGGTCGCGATGTTCCTGGACGATCCCAACGCGACGCATTTCCTGTTCATCGATGCCGATATCGGCTTCAAGCCGGAGCAGGTGTTCCGGCTGATCGAATGCGGCGCGGACGTCGTTGCGGGCTGCTATCCGATCAAGCGGGTCAACTGGGACAAGGCCGCGCGTGCGATCCAGTCAGGTCGGGCCGACGTGCCGGCCGCCTCGCTCGACTACGTGCTCGAGATCGAGGATCCCGACCGCATCGTGGTGGTCAACGGCTTTACCCGCGTGCGCTATGCGGGCACGGGTTTCCTGATGATCCGCCGTCACGTGCTGGAGGCGATGTGCCGCCATAGGGACTACGCCAACCTTCAGTTCTTCCGCGAGCACTCGCATGACACGCTGGCGGCGAGCCAGAACCGGTTCGCGCTGTTCGAATGCATGATCGACCCCGCGACCGGCACCTATCTCTCCGAGGACTTCGCCTTCTGCAAGCGCTGGACCGATATCGGCGGCGAGATCTGGGCCGACATCCAGAGCTCGCTCGATCACGTCGGGCCGTCGGTCTTCCACGGCGATATCGCATCGCAATTCGCACCGGCGCCCGCGGCGGCGGCCGACGCGGCCTGAGCGCTCCGGGATGAGCACCGGCGCATCCCGTCCGGCCGACATCGAGCGAGCGTCCGACGGCGGCTCGCGCTATCGCCTGCGCGATCTCTTCACCCCGCTCGACACGCTGCTGGTCTCCGGCGGCGATCCGCGCCTGACGCTCGATCCTGACGATCGCGTCAACGCCTATGGCTGTGCGCCATCGCCGGAGCCGGAGATCTGGAATTTCGCCTCGTCGACCGCATCCACGATCTCGCAAGCAGCTTACGACCGCGCCGCGCTGGCGCGCGAAGAGCTGATGCACCGATGCCTGTTAGACGAGGTCGAGGTCGCCTTCGACGCACGTGGCGAGGGCATCCGCGAGGAGCTGCGCGGGCATCTCCAGCTTTCGCCGCGCGTCGACATCGTGTTCTCGCCGTCAGGCACCGACTCTCAGCTCCACGCCTTGTTCCTGGCGCGCGCGGTGCTCGGCGCACCGCCGGTGACGATTGTGGTCGGCGCCGATCAGACCGGAAGCGGGACGGCCCATACTGCGGGCGGGCGCCATTTCAGCACGCTGACGGCGAGCGGCCTTGCGGTGCGCAAGGACGGCGCGGTGGCCGGCCTTGCCGGTGACAGCATCGCGGTGCCGCTGCTCGACGCCGCCGCGTCCGACATCGCGATGCGCGCCGATGCCGACGCTGCAGTAATGCGTGCAATCGAGAACAGCCTCGCGCAAGGCCGGTGCGTTCTTCTGCACATCATGGATTCGTCAAAACTCGGCTGGCGCGCGCCGAGTGCTGCCTGCCTCGATGAGATCGCGCGGCGCTGGCCGCGCAAGGTTCAGGTGGTCGTCGATGCCTGCCAGGCGCGACTCGGCCGGCGCCGGCTGCGTTCCTATCTCGATCGCGGTTACATGGTGCTGATGACCGGCTCGAAATTCTTCGGCGGTCCGGCCTTCAGCGGTGCGCTGCTGGTGCCGAAGGGGCTATCGCGGTCGATCGACCGGATTGGCGCGATCGCGCCCGGCATCTTCGACTATGCCGGCCGCTGCGACTGGCCGATCGCCTGGACGGCGCTGCGCTCGCGGTTCGAGCGCCGGCCGAATTTCGGTCAATGGCTGCGCTGGGAGGCGGCGCTTGCGGAGATCGGCCGTTATTATGCCGTGCCCGGCGCATTCCGCGCCAGGGCGCTGGCTGAGCTCGCTTCCGGCATCGACAGCATGATCAAGCTGTCGCCGGCGCTTCGCCCCGTTCCGAACGCATCTGAGAACGGCGGCGTCGACGACGAGGAATTCGCACGAGGCACGATCTTTCCGCTCGCGTTGCTGCGCGGCGGCGAGCCGGTCTCCATCGCCGAAACCAGCGCGGTCTATCGCGCTCTGGCCCGCGACATGAGTAGTGAGATCGACGGCAGTGCCGCGGACCAGCAGGTGGCCGCACAGCGCTGTCTCGTCGGCCAGCCGGTGCGGCTGGAGCGGACGGACGGCAAGCCGCAGGGATTGCTGCGGCTGTGCGTCGGCGCGCGGCTCGTCACCGAATCCTGGTCGGCTGACGCCGCCCAAGCGCAACGCAATTTGCAGCATATGCTCGATCGCATCGCCCACGTGCTGGCGAAGATCGAGCTGCTGCTCGACCGTGCGGCGACTGTGCCGGGAAAGTCTGTGCTCGAGACCTAAGATGCTGCCTCCTGTTTCTGCGCCGAACGGCATGACCACACCGAACTATTCCGACCGCATCGGCTTTGCGCAGTTGACGCGCCGGGCCTTCGAGGGCGGCGACCTGCATCCGTTGCGCGAGCATCTGCTGGCGCGGATCGCGGAGGGGACCGCGGAGGCCGGCGAAGGTCTCGATCTGTCGCTGGTCGCCCAGCTGCTCGGCGAGAAGGAGGCCGGCCTCGTGATCCAGACCGAGGTGCTCGCCTTCCATCAATTGTTCCGCACGCCTTGCGCGGGCACGAAACCGCGCATGCGCGTGCTGGCGCTCGCGGCCGATATCGACATGGGCGGCAACACCCCGATCGAGTTTCTGCTCGAAGGCTCCGACATCGAGCTGCTGACGCTCTACGTGGTCAAGGGCGTCGGTCTGCCGGAGACGTTGCCCGATCACGACGTGGCCATCGTGGTCGCCTCCGATTCCGAGGAATGCCGCGAGGCGCTCGCCGTGATCGAACAGGCTGCGCCGCGCTGGCCGCGGCCGCTGCTCAATCGCCCCGAGCTGATCGGCAATCTCGATCGCGACAAGCTGTATCGGTTGCTGGCTGATATCCCCGGTCTCGATATTCCCGTGACCGCCAACGCGACCCGTGCGCAATTGACGGCTCTCTCAGAAGACCGGATCGCTTGCGCGGAGATTACGAGCGAATTGCACTTTCCAATGATCGTACGGCCGCGCGGCACGCACGCCGGCGTCGGTCTTGCGAAGGTCGACGATGCTGCCGCGCTGAAGGCCTATCTGGTCGAGCGACAGGAGCAGGACTTTTTCGTCGCGCGTTTCGTCAACTACGCGAGCCCCGACGGGCTCTTTCGCAAGATCCGGCTCACCATGGTCGACGGCGAGCCTTATGCGTGTCACATGGCGATCGCCGATCGTTGGGACATCTGGTATCTCAACGCCTACATGGCGTTCAGCGAGGAGAAGCGCGCGGAAGAGGCCATCTTCATGCAAGACTTCGATCATGCCTTCGCTGCGCGCCACAAGAATGCGCTCGACGAGATGAGCCGGCGCGTCGGCCTCGACTATTTCATCGTCGACTGTGCCGAGAACCAGGACGGCGAGCTGCTGGTGTTCGAGGCCGACAACACCGCGGTCGTGCACAACATGGATCCGCCCGCCGTGTTTCCATACAAGCCGCCGCAGATGCGCAAGATCTTCGCCGCGTTCACGGCGATGCTGTCGCGGCATGCAAAGGTGGGCGAGGCATGAACGAGATCATCCGCAACACGCAAGGCTCCGTCACGCACACCTCGCTCGATCCGCAGGACTGGAGCGAATTCCGCACGCTCGCCCATCGCATGCTCGACGAGGCGATCGACGGCATCGCCAATGTCCGCGCGCGTCCCGTCTGGCAGCCGATCCCCGATGATGTCCGTGCGGCCATCAAGTCCGACGTGCCGCGTGAGGCAACCGATCTCGCCGATGTCTATCGCGAATTCGCTGAACATGTCGCGCCTTACGCGACCGGCAACGTTCATCCCGGCTTCATGGGCTGGGTGCATGGCGGCGGCACGGCGGTCGGCATGGTCGCGGAGATGCTCGCTGCGGGTCTCAACGCCAATCTCGGCGGGCGCGACCACATGCCGATCGAGGTCGAACGCCAGATCGTCGACTGGATGCGCCGCCTGTTCGCGTTCCCGGAAGAAGCGAGCGGCATCTTCGTCACGGGCACGTCGATGGCCAATCTGATGGCGGTGCTGGTGGCGCGCAACGCTGCGCTCGGCACGCTGGCGCGGCAGCACGGCATCGGCAATGACGGTGCGCTGCTCGCGGCCTACACGTCGCGGGCCGCGCATGGCTGTGTCTCCAGGGCGATGGACATCGCCGGGCTCGGCACCGATGCGCTGCGCAAGATCGGCGTCGACGCCGATCATCGCATCGACGTCGACGTACTGCGAGCGCAGATCGCAGCCGACCGCGAGGTCGGCTTCAAGCCGTTCCTCGTCGTCGCTTCCGCCGGCACGGTCGATGTCGGTGCGATCGACGATCTCAGGGCCGTCGCGAAGCTGTGCCGCGAGGAAGGACTCTGGTTTCACGTCGATGGCGCTTTTGGCGCGCTCGCAATTCTCTCCCCCGAGCTCGCGCCATTGCTCGGCGGCATCGAGCTTGCCGATTCCATTGCGCTCGACTTCCACAAATTGGGGCAGGTGCCCTACGACGCCGGCTTCCTGCTGGTGCGAGACGGCGAACGGCACCGGCAGGCCTTTGCCCAGCCGGCGGCCTATCTGAGCCGCGAGGCGAGGGGGCTGGCGGCCGGTGCGGTCTGGCCCTGCGATCTCGGCCCCGATCTGTCGCGCGGCTTCCGGGCGCTGAAGACCTGGTTCACGCTGAAGACGTTCGGCACCGACCGGCTGGGTGCGGTGATCGCGCGAAGCTGCGCGCTCGCCAAATATCTGGAGGCACGCGTGCTGGCCGAACCGCGGCTGGAATTGCTGGCGCCGGTGAATCTCAACATCGTCTGCTTCCGCTACCGGTGCGGCGACGCTGTCAATCGCGAGATCGTCGCCGACATCCAGGAATCCGGCATCGCCGCGCCCTCGGGGACGACCCTGGACGGCAAGTTCGCGATCCGTGCGGCCATCGTCAATCACCGCACGAACGAGACTGATATCGATGCGCTGGTTGCGGCCGTGCTGGAGTTCGGCGGACGGCGGAGCGGCGGAGTGATCGAAGTCGAGGCGCCGCCGCTCGTGGCGCAGTAGCGTCGCTGCATGGCTGAAACGACGACGGCCCCGGAGGCGATCCGGGGCCGTTGTCGTTCGTCAGGTGTGGTCGCCCGCGCGAACGCCTGTGGTCAGGCGGCGCTGCTGACGTCGTTCTTGCCCGCTGCCGCCTTGGGATGCGTGGCCTCGAACTGGCTCCGCAGCTTCTCCTCATAGGCGATCAGCTTGCGGGCATCCTTCAGCGCGCGATAGAGATCGCCGCTCATGATGTTGTTGTTGATGTCTTCGATGATCGGCCAGGCGCTCGGCACCGCGGTAACGATGTCGCGCACCAGGCTGAAATAGGTGCCGTGCTGGGTCTGCGGGTCCGGCGAGATGTACATGAGCTGGACCGCCAGATAGACGAGCTTGGCCGGCGTGTCGGCGGTCTCGGGCGTGAGGATGTCGCGCTCGCGCAGGATCGGCACGTTCTCGCCATCGATCAGGAGGCGGGCACGCTGGTCCGTGTTGGTGATCACGGAGTTACCGACGATGATGCGCTCGTGCGGTTTGAGCTCGACCTTGAGAGCCATGCCTGTTCTCCATCAATCCTTTTGCAGCAAGCGGTCGGTGCGCCCCTTCTATATGGCGACGATCGGCAGCGATTTGGGGCGATCGTCGCGCAACATGGTTAACGGAGAGTAAACGAACACGCTTGTGGCCGAAAACTCAGTGATTCGAGCGTTGTAGCGGTATTCTGGTCGCCTCCGCGGCTGCTCCCGGGAGAGGGCTCGCGTGCTGACGCAGAGAATGCGGGGGGTTCATTTCACGGATTGTTAGAGGCTTGGACGCAGGTTCCGGCGGTCGTCTGACCAATCATGGTCAGATGGGACGCGTAGCTACCAGAAAGGTACCAGTATGTCCGTTGTCCTCTCCGCATCGGTTCGTCAGAACCTGCTCTCTCTCCAGTCCACCGCCGACCTTCTCGCCACCACCCAGTCCCGTCTTTCGACTGGCCGCAAGGTGAACTCGGCTCTCGACAATCCCACTAACTTCTTCACCGCGCAGGGTCTCGACAACCGCGCCAGCGACATCGGCAACCTGCTCGATGGCATCGGCAACGGCGTTCAGGTGCTGCAGGCCGCCAACACTGGTATCACCTCGCTGCAGAAGCTGGTCGACAGCGCCAAGTCGATTGCAAACCAGGTGCTGCAGAGCCCGACGGGCTACTCCGCCAAGTCGAGCGTGACGTCAGCTGCGATCACCGGTGCGACTGCCGACAATCTGCTCGGTACGGGCTACACGAACGCCACGGTCACCGGCGGCACTGTCACCAACGACAACACCACGACTGCCGCCAACATCACGGCTGCCACTAAGCTGGTTGGCACGGCCGGCACTGGTTCCGACAACCTCGGCACCGCCATTACCAACGGTTCGGTTCTGACCGTCAACGGCAAGACCATCACCTTCTCGACTGCGCAGACCACCTCGACCACCGACGCTTCCGGCAATGTCACGATCGGCATCGGCTCGGGCAGCACCTTGGCGGTGAGCGATGTCCTCTCGGCCATCGACGGCATCACGGGAGCCGGCACGGCTTCGACCGTCACCAGTGGCCAGCTTGTGCTGAGCACCGGCACGGCCTCGGACCTGACGATCTCGGGAAGCGGTAACGTGCTCACCGCGCTCGGTTTGACGGCTGGCACCACCGCCCGTGTCCCGCCCGCCATCTCGGGCAAAACGTTGACGATCGGCGCAACCGCTGGCGGCACTGCGACCAACATCACGTTCGGCACCGGCGCCGGTCAGATCTCGACCCTGAACGGGCTGAATACGGCGCTCGCAGCCAACAACCTGCAGGCCTCGATCGACTCGAACGGCAAGATCACCATCACGACGACGAACGATGCGGCTTCCGCGACGATCGGCACGATCGGCGGCACTGCGGCTGGCTCCAGCCAGGCATTCAACGGCCTGACTGCGGCGGCTCCGGTTGCCGACCCGACCTCGCAGGCCCAGCGTGCGAGCTTGGTCGCGCAGTACAACAACGTGCTCGCGCAGATCAACACGACCGCGCAGGATGCCTCGTTCAACGGTGTCAACCTGCTGAACGGCGACACCCTGAAGCTGACGTTCAACGAAACCGGCAAGTCGACGCTGAGCATCACCGGTGTGACGTTCAACACCGCTGGTCTCGGCATCTCGTCCCTGACTTCGGGCACCGACTTCCTGGACAACGCTTCGGCCAACAAGGTTCTGACCACGCTCAACGCCGCCAGCAGCACGCTGCGGTCGGAAGCGTCGACGCTGGGTTCGAACCTCTCGGTCGTGCAGATCCGCCAGGACTTCAACAAGAACCTGATCAACGTTCTGCAGACCGGTTCGTCCAACCTGACGCTGGCCGACACCAACGAGGAAGCGGCCAACAGCCAGGCGCTGTCGACCCGCCAGTCGATCGCGGTCTCGGCGCTGTCGCTGGCCAACCAGTCGCAGCAGAGCGTGTTGCAGCTTCTGCGCTGATACGCGGCGAAAATCGTCACTCAAGGCATCGCGGCGGGGCTTTTGCCCCGCCGCTTTTTTGTTGCGCGCTCGCGCGAGGCCGGGGGAACCGGGGCGCGTTAACGCCTCGTTAACCTTGCTGCTTAAGCCGCCATTAACCTTAATTTAAAGGAGACCCCCTAAGACTGGACGAAAGTGCATTCCCCGATCGGCGAGCACCGATTCGTACAGCGTCGCGCAAGAGGAAGATCCGCCAATGTCCAACATCGTTCTCTCGGCATCAGTTCGCCAGAACCTGTTGTCGCTGCAGTCGACAGCCGACCTGCTCGCCACCACGCAGCAGCGTCTTGCGAGCGGCAAGAAGGTCAATACGGCGCTGGACAACCCGACCAACTTCTTTACCGCCCAGGGGCTCGACAATCGCGCCAACGATATCAGCAACCTCCTCGACGGCATCAGCAATGGCGTCCAGGTTCTGCAGGCCGCCAATACCGGCATCACCTCGTTGCAGAAGCTGGTCGACAGCGCAAAGTCGATCGCCAGCCAGGTGCTGCAAAGCCCGACGGGTTATTCGCCCAAGTCCAACGTGACGGCGGCCGCGATCACCGGTGCAACCGCCAACAACCTGCTGGGCACGGCCTACACCAACAACACCGTCACCGGCGGCACCGTTACCAACGACAATACCACCACTGCCGCCAACATCACCGCTGCGACCAAGTTGGTCGGCACGGCGGGCACGTCGTCCGACAACCTCGGCACGACCATCACCAACGGTTCGGTTCTGACCGTCAACGGCAAGACGATTACATTCTCGACCGCGCAAACCACCTCGACCACGGACTCATTCGGCAACGTCACGATCGGCATCGGCACCGGCAGCGCTCTCTCGGTGCAGACCGTGCTGGACGCGATCGACGGCATCACGGGCGCGGGTACGGCGTCGACCGTCAACGGTAGCGGTCAGCTCGTGCTCAGCACCGGCACGGCCCAGGATCTGGCGATCTCCGGTTCAGGCAACGTGCTCACGGCGCTCGGCCTCACCGCCGGCACCACAGCCCGCGTCCCGCCTCCGCTCAGCGGCGAGACTTTGACGATCGGCGCGACCGGCAGCGGCACCCCCGTCAGCATCACCTTCGGTACCGGCACCGGGCAGATTTCCACGCTCAATCAGCTCAATGCCGCGCTGGCGCCGAACAACCTGCAGGCAACGATTGACCCGACCGGGCACATCAACATCGTAACCAGCAACGATGCCGCTTCGTTGACGATCGGCGCAATCGGCGGCACGGCCGCGGCGAGCGGTCAGCCCTTCTACGGCCTGATCGCGCAGCCGCCCGTCGCGGACGCGAATTCGCAGTCTACGCGCGCCAACCTCGTCGCGCAGTACAACAACGTGCTCGCGCAGATCAACACCACCGCGCAAGACTCCTCCTTCAACGGCGTCAACCTGCTGAACGGCGATACGCTCAAGCTCGTGTTCAACGAGACTGGACGTTCGACGTTGACCATTCAGGGCGTGACTCTCAACGACGCCGGCCTCAGCCTTGCGCCCTTGAACCAGGGCGTCGACTTCCTCGACTCGAATTCGGCGAACGCCATTCTGACTTCGCTCAACGCGGCCAGCACCACGCTGCGCGCGGAAGCATCGACGCTCGGTTCGAACCTGTCGATCGTGCAGATCCGGCAGGACTTCAGCAAGAACCTGATCAACGTGCTGCAGACCGGCTCCTCGAGTCTGACTCTTGCCGACACCAACGAGGAAGCGGCCAACAGCCAGGCGCTCTCGACGCGCCAGTCGATCGCCGTGTCCGCGCTGTCGCTCGCCAACCAGTCGCAGCAGAGCGTGCTTCAGCTCCTCCGTTAAAGGCGGCGCCGACGAAGATGACAGATGATGCAACGGCGAAGCTGAAAGCTTCGCCGTTGTTTTGAGTGAGATCGCTAACGCTCGATTAGTCGAGATCGGCGCAGGCTCCGATGCATCGTTTACAGTGCGCGCTCTCGGATTTATTCTTGAAGCGACGATGAGATCCGGGCCCGTAATTGTCCGGAGACTGTCTGCACTCTCACGTAAGCAAATCTTAAACGGTGCTGCCTAGTGTCGGAATGAATCCTTAAGCCTGCATAACGGGCAAGGAAACTTCCAGGGTGATAAATGTCGAGTTCTGCTGCTTCGGCTTATGCGCGCGTCGCAACGACCACTGCGTCTCCCCGCGACATTGAGGCGCAAACGCTGCTGAAGGCCGCCAACAAGCTGCAAGACGCGATCAACAGCGACGACCCCTTCGGGGAGCAGACGATGCAGGCCCTGATGTTCAACCGCAAGCTCTGGACCATTTTCCTGAGCGAGGCGATGCGGGACACCAATCCGCAGCCGATCGATGTGCGGCAGAAGATCGCAAACATCAGCGTGTTCGTGCTGAGTCAGACCGCGGCGCTCCAGGCCAGCCCGCAGCTCGATCATTTCCGCCCGTTGATCGAGATCAACAGGAATATTGCCGCCGGTCTGTCCGGGCGGCCGTAGACGGAGACGGGTCGTGGCCGACGTCATGAGCATCCTGTCGAGCTCGTACAAGTCGGCCGGCATGTCGATTCCAAGCAAGACCAAATACGTTCCGGTCGATTCCTCGCTCTATCAGGGCACGTGGACGGGCAAGTATCCCGACGGAAAGACGTTCTCGCTCAGCATCTCGCAGATCGACGGCTTCCGCGGGCAGGTCCACTATCAAAGCGGCAGCACGTCTCAGTACCAGCAGGTGCTGATCAAGGACTCGGCGTTCCGGTTCGGCAACACCAAGTTTATTCTGACGGGTAACGGCACGGCCCAGATCAAGAACGTCGTCACCGACCCCGCGACCGGGTCGACCTACATCGACACCGCCCAAGCGACGCGGAGCACTTGATCAGGCGCTGAGGTCCGTGTTGAGCGGACGCGTCGGTTCGGACTTCAAGTCCAGTGCATGGAAGTAAGCGCGCCGGCGCAGCATGGCTTCGTCGGGGAACTGGTTGACCACCGCGTCCGTCCTGTCATTGACGACCTGAAAGACGAAGGATGCTGCTGCCTGGTCGAACACGACCTGGCGCGAGACGTTGTCGTTGCTGTGCACATCATTGCGCACGATCGCGCTCGCATCGCTCGCGGCGACCGTCTGGCTCACCGGAAGATCAGTTTGCACGGCTTCATTCGCCGCCGCATTCGACGTCGTTGTGATCTGCACGGGGGCCGGGATCCCCACCGGCCTGATGCTGAAATCTGTACTCATGGCAGCCTCCTGGTTGCCTTACTTGAGTCAAATCCCAACCCCTCTAATAACGCAACATTGGAACACCAGGACTGAAGACCCGGTAAGCAAACGTGCCTAACCACGCGACGATACCGTCGCGCGGTTTTTCGTAAAATTGTCGCTTGTCTTCGACTGCGCTCAGAGCGAGCGGCTGACCGCGAGCGGCGTGATGTGGCGCGGGCCGGGAGCAGCGCGACGCCCGGCGGCGGTATAGGTGTTCGGTACGTTGCGCTTCTGGATCTCGGCATTGACGCCGCGCACGACGCTCTCGGAGACCGCATGCGCGGTTGCGAGCACCGTGAGATTGACCTGGAGCATCGCGCGGAACGCATCGTGGTGGCGATGCAGCGTCGAGAGCAATTCGGGCGCGGATTTCGCGAGCTGGGCCTGGTTCGCCTTCAGCTGGCTGACGGCGCCGACATAGTTGCGCGACAGCTCCTGCTTCCTGCTCTCGAGAGTCATCGCCTCGCGCACCTTTCCGGCCCGCACCAGCTCGGTCTCGCGCTCGATCAGGCCGAGCAGGGCGCTCATGGCGTCCATCAGGTCTTCGGCGAGCTTGCGCGCCTCGGCGCTGCCGGGCGCGGTGTTCGGGCGCTGCGCTTGCATCGGCTGACGTGAGGCGTTGAACTGGTTCATCTCGTTGGACCTTATGCCGTACGAAGCGTGGTTTTCGCCTGCTGGATGATGAGGGTGCGATAGACGTCGCGGGCGACACCGACGCCGCCGGCATTGGCGAAGTTCTTGGAATATTGCTCGGTCAGCATCGAACGCCACACGCCGGTTCCGGGCGTGCTGCCGAACGGGCCATCGCCCTTCAGGCCCGAGGTCATCTGCGAGAACATGCTGTTGAGGAACATCGCCTCGAAATCGGTGGCGGTCTTCTGCGCCTTGGCCTGTTGCTGCGGCGCGACCTTTTGCAGGGCGGCCGCGAGCTCGAAATCGGGGCGGCCGTTGCGGCTCTCGACCGAGAACGCCGGGGCGTACGTCGTGAGGTGCGGGGTATTGATCGTGCTCGTCTGCATCACATCACCTCGATGTCGGCTTCGATCGCACCGGCGGCCTTGATCGCCTGGAGGATGCTGATCATGTCGCGGGGGCCGATGCCGAGGCCGTTGAGGCCGTCGACGAGCTGCTGGAGCGAGACGCCGTTCTTGACGAGGGCCAGCTTCCTGCCGTCCTCGGTGACGGTGACGCTGCTGCGCGGCGCGACCACGGTGCGGCCGCGCGACAGCGGGTTGGGCTGGCTCACCTGCGGGCTCTCGGAGATCGTGACGGTGAGGTTGCCCTGCGCCACCGCGACTGTGGCGACGCGGACGTCGCGGCCCATCACGATGATGCCGCTGCGTTCGTCGATGACGATCTTGGCGGCGAGATCGGGATCGACCTGGAGCTGCTCGATCTCGGTGAGAAAGGCGACGACGTTACCCTTGAACTCCGGCGGGACCGACAGCTGCACCGTCGAGGGATCGATCGGCTCGGCGGTCTTGACGCCGAGATAGTCATTGACCGCCGCCGCGATGCGCTTGGCGGTGGTGAAGTCGGCGTTGCGCAGCGCCAGGCGGACGTTCGGCAGGCGGTTGAGCGCGAACTCGATCTCGCGCTCGATGATGGCACCGTTGGCGATGCGCCCCACCGTCGGGACGCCGCGCACGATCTTGGCCGCCTCGCCCTCGGCCTGGAAGCCCGAGATCGCGAGCGAGCCCTGCGCCACCGCATAGACATTGCCGTCGGCACCGAGCAGGGGAGTGACGAGCAGGGTGCCGCCCTGCAGGTTCTTGGCATCGCCGAGCGCGGAGACGGTGACGTCCATGCGCGTGCCCTGGGTGGCGAAGGCCGGCAGATTGCCGGTCACCATCACGGCGGCGACGTTGCCGGTGCGGATGGTGGCGCCGCGGATGTTGACGCCCATGCGCTCGAGCATCGCCTGCAGCGACTGCTTGGTGAAGGGGATGTTGTTGAGCGTGTCGCCGGTCCCGTTGAGGCCGACGACGAGGCCGTAGCCGATGAGCTGGTTCTGCCGCACGCCTTCGATATTGGCGAGGTCCTTGATGCGCGAGGTCGCAGCCGCTGACGTGACTGACAACGCCAGCGCCGACAGCGCGGCGCAGGCCACCCCAGCAATCCTCACCCAACGAACGCCTGGCATCCTCTGCTCCCCAAGGCTTCCAAAGAGCCTCCTCAAATCGAAAAGACCTGCACGACACTCCCATGACGAGCTGGTCCGGCGCTTTCCTTGCGAGCGCTGTGCCAACGTGGGGCAGAGGGATTAGGCGGTTGAATAGGTTGAATAAATCTGTTTCGACCGGTGTCAGCGGGCGTTCGCCTTCAGGAGCGAAACTGCCGCCTGTCGGCAGATTTTGCCGGGCCGTTTACGGGTCGTTAACCATAAAACGGCGAAGGTGAGGCATCGATCACCCGGATTGCTTCCGATGCGCATCTACGGACCGAACGGCACCACGCTTGGAACGCCGGCCAGCCAGGCCAGACGAACCGGCTCTGGCACCTTCGTGCTGCCCGACACCTCCTCGGCGCAGGAGACGCGGAGCGCCGCTGCACCGAAGGCCGCAGCCAACATCGACGCCCTGCTCGCGCTGCAAGGCGTCGAGGAGGATCCGGTCGAGCGCCGCAAGCGCTCGGTCGCCCGCGGCAGGACCGCGCTCGACGTGCTCGACGAGCTCAAGATGGGGCTCCTGTCCGGCAACCTCGACGCATCGACCGTGATGCGGCTGCGCGATGCTGCGGCGAACCTGAAATCGTCCTCGGGCGATCCCGGGCTGGACTCCGTGCTCTCGGAGATCGAGCTGCGTGTCGAGGTCGAACTGGCGAAGGTGGGACAGGCGTAGTCACGTTATCCGTCACCCTGAGGTGCGCGCCCTGCAAAGCAGGGCAAGCCTCGAAGGGCGACGGCCCCGCTGAAGCATCTCGGCCATGCATCCTTCGAGGCTCCCGGCGCGATGCTGTGCATCGCACCACTCGCACCTCAGGATGACGGGACTTCTGTAAGCGATCTTCGCACGCACCCTACGCCGCTTCCTCCTTCAACTGCGCGTCGTAGCGGCGCTGGGCGGCGAGCACGTCTTTCAGATTCTGCTCGGCCCAGTCGCGCAGGGGATCGACGGCGGCGGCGAGCGTCAGCCCGAGCTGCGTGATCGAATACTCAACCGTCACGGGCACGGTTGCGATGGCGCGGCGTCTGATCAGCCCGTCGCGTTCGAGCGATTTCAGAACCTGGCTCAGCATCTTCTGCGAAATGCCTTCAATCGTGCGGCGCAACTGATTGAAGCGCATCGGTTCTTCGCGCAGCAGCAAGAGGATCAGCACCGCCCATTTGTCGCCGACGCGGTCGAGGATCTGGCGCGTGGGGCAGTTGGCTGCATAGACGTCGGGCTTCATCGTCGGGTCCTCAATCCATACCGGTCGCCTGCGTGCGCCGGTTCGTTATGCCGGTTACTCCAGCGTAATCAGGTAAGCACAAAGTGCTCTCTTAACACCAGCATTCTTTGCGATATCTAGTCACCGTTAGTTACTATAGAAGCAAAGGAGCCTTCCATGAAAATCGCAGTCGCCGGCGCCTCGGGCCGGGCCGGGTCGGAGATCACCAAGGAGCTGTCGCGCCGCGGCCACAGCGTTACCGCCATCGCCCGGAACCCGGAGAAGATTGCGGCCCTGCCAAATGTCACGCCGACCAAGGGGGACGTGCTCGACCAGGCGGGCTTGACCAAGCTGTGGGCCGGGCACGACGTGGCCGTGAGTTCCGTCCACTTCCTGGCCAGCGACCCGCAGAAGCTGATCGGCGCGGCCAAGGGGTCCGGGGTGGGCCGTTACCTCGTTGTCGGCGGAGCCGGCAGCCTCGAAGTCGCCTCCGGCGTGAAGCTGGTCACAACTCCCGGTTTTCCGGCTCAGTACAAGGCCGAGGCGGAGGCGGGCTCCGCCTTTCTCGACCTGCTGCGTCAGGAAAAGGACCTGAACTGGACCTTCATCTCGCCATCGGCGCTGTTCATCGAGGGGGAACGCACCGGCAAGTTCCGGCTCGGGACCGACCTGCTTCTCGCAGATGCGAACGGCAAGAGCTGGATCAGTTTCGCCGACTATGCCATCGCGCTCGCCGACGAGGTCGAGAAACCGGCCCATCTGAAGCAGCGTTTCACGGTCGGTTACTAGGCCTTCGGCCGCTCCCGGGCCCTTCAGGATAAACCTTCCTGTGCAAGGGCTTGGGAGCGGTAACCGGACGCTCAGGGAAATATTGTCTGTCACAGGAGGCCGCTATATAACGCCCCGCTCAACGGACCCCGTTCCGTTTGCGAGTCGTTGCTTAGACAGATAGGCCGCCCTTTGGAAAAGTTGAAAAACTACCGACCGACCGAAAAAGAGCCTTTCATGAACGACCGGCAGAAGGAGTACTTCCGTTTGAAGCTCCTCGCCTGGAAGGATGAGATTCTCAAAGAGTCCAAGCTCACCCTGCAAGCCCTGCAGGAGGAGAACGTGAACCACCCCGATCTTGCCGATCGGGCATCGTCCGAAACCGACCGCGCCATCGAACTCCGCGCCCGCGACCGCCAGCGCAAGTTGATCGCCAAGATCGACGCCGCGCTCCAGCGTATCGAGGACAACACCTACGGCTATTGCGAGGACACCGGCGAGCCAATTTCGTTGAAGCGGCTCGAAGCCCGGCCCATCGCGACGCTCTCGGTGGAAGCGCAGGAGCGCCACGAGAAACGCGAGAAGGTTTATCGCGACGAATAAGGTCCGAGCCGCAGCGATGCGGCTCTTTGTTTTTGGACGCAAGGCGCCATTTCGCGCCGTGCTCGGCATTTTGCCTGTCGCTTGCCACCGCCCGCATCAACGTGTGAGCGCAATCGCGAAAAGTGAATCGCGATCAATGGGCTAGACTCGAGTCCTCCGAGCTCACGTGAGTTCGGATGAGAAACTACCTTCACTTCAGGTGCGGGACGTTTTGCGAGTCGCATCAACTAGATCGGCTCGGATGCTCAGTGGCTGATCCAGCTGCATCAAGCAGCGCTGCAATCAGGCCTCGCGCGACGCCAGGAGGCGTGCGTCCCCATAAAGCCGCGACCAGCTCAATATTTCCTTAAACGCCGGCAGCAGCCCGTAGGCCGCATCCGTCAGCTCGTACTCGACCCTTAGGGGTTTCCCCGCAAAGGCCGTTCGGGACACCAGCCCGTCCTGTTCGAGCTCGCGCAGTTGCATGGTCAGCATGTGCTGGGTGATGCCGCTGATCGACCGCCGCAAGGCGCCGAAGCGAACCGCGCCGTTCATCAGGGCGAACAGGATCTCCAGCTTCCACTTGCCGCCGAGGGCATGGATGGCCCGCTTGAAGTCGGCGAGCAAGACGGGATCGGGGCTGCAATCGCAGTCGCCGTCGCAAGAGTTGGTCAGGTTTTCCATACCGGTCTCGAAATCCATTCTACTTGTCCGCAAGCACATAGTGACCAGATGCGGCCTTGAGCAGGGCGTTGGTGGAACCAATTTACCGGCCCGCAACGAGGGAATTTGGCAATGAGCATTGTTCTGGTCACCGGCGGGTCGGGCTTCGTCGGCATCCATGTCGTCCTGCAACTTCTGGCCGCCGGTCACGCGGTGCGGACGACGGTGCGCCGGCCGGAGCGTCAAGCCGACGTGCTGGCCATGTTGCGCGAGGGTGGGGCGGCTTCGCCGGAGAGCGTATCCTTCGTCACGGCCGACCTCGTCCGGGACGAGGGGTGGCGCGAGGCGGCTGCGGGTTGCGACTACGTGCTCCATGTCGCCTCGCCGCTGTCGACCAGTGTTCCCAAGGACGAGAACGAGATGATCATCCCGGCCCGCGACGGCACGCTGCGGGTGCTGCGCGCCGCGCGCGAGGCCGGCGTCAAACGCGTCGTCATCACCTCGTCGCTGGGTGCGGTCGGCTACGGCCATCCGCCGCGCGAGAAACCCTTCGACGAGACCGACTGGACCAATCTCGGCGGCGCCGACGTGCAGCCCTACATCAAGTCCAAGACGCTGGCCGAACGGGCGGCCTGGGATTTCATTGTGCAGGAGGGCGGTGGGCTGGAACTGTCGGTCGTCAATCCCGCCGGTATCTTCGGTCCCGTGCTGGGGCCGGATTTCTCCGGCTCGATCGAGATCGTCAAATCGCTGCTCGACGGTGCCATGCCGGCGGTGCCACGGGTCTATTTCGGCGTGGTCGACGTGCGCGACGTCGCCGATCTGCATCTGCGGGCAATGACGGCGCCGCAGGCCAAAGGTGAGCGCTTCATCGCCGTCTCCGGCGCCACGATGTCGATCCTCGACATCGGCAAGGTGCTGCGGCGGGAACTCGGGCCGGCCGCTCGCCGGGTTCCGCGACTCCAGGCCCCGGACTGGCTGGTGCGGCTGGCCGCGAACCGGATTCCGTTGCTGCGCGCGGTCGTGCCGATGCTCGGAAAGGTCAGGCATTCCACCAGCGCCAAGGCGCGGTCGCTGCTCGGCTGGCAGCCCCGCTCCAACGATGAGGCAATCCTTGCGACCGCCGAGAGCCTGATCCGGCTTGGCCTCATCAAGCCGTGAGACCGCCGCCCGCGCTTGTCAGGCCGGAGCGGGGATGCTGAACTGCCGTCCCTTGATTGGGTAACGTGGGAGGCGGCGCCGATGGACAAAATTCTCGAAGCCGCAAAGGCGATCGCGCTGGCGCGCCGCAACCATGCGCCGCTTGCGGTCCTCGAGGCTCCGCCGGCTGACGAGGACGAGGGCTACCAGGTCCAGCGCGCGCTGCACGATCTGCTGCTGCCGAATGTCGGCCCGCTCGTCGGCTACAAGATCGGCTGCACCAGCCAGGTGATGCAGGACTATATCGGCATCCCGCACCCCTGCGGCGGCGGCGTGTTCCAGAAGGGCGTGCATGAGAGCGGTGCGAAGCTCCAGGCCTCCAAATATGTTCGCGTCGGCGTCGAATGCGAGATCGCGGTGCGGCTCAAGCGTGACCTCGCCGCCGGCGAGGCGCCGTTCACGGCCGAATGGGTCGGCGAGGCGGTCGAGTCCTACCATCCCGCGATCGAGATCGTCGACGACCGCTACGTGAAATGGGAGACGATGGGCGCACCGACGCTGATCGCCGACGACTTCTTCGCCGCCGGTTGCGTGCTGGGTCCCTCGGTGCCGCGCTCGTCGGTGCCGGACCTGAATGCGGTCAAGGGCCGTGCCATCATCAACGGCGAGGAGGTCAGCCACGGCACCGGTGCCGACGTGCTCGGCCATCCCCACAACGCACTCGCCTGGCTCGCCAATCATCTCGCCGCGGAAGGCAAGGGGCTGCATGCGGGGCAGCTGGTTCTCACCGGCAGCCTGGTGAAGACGCTGTGGCTGAAGGCCGGCGACAAGGTGCGGATGGAGCTCGACGGGCTCGGCGTGGTGGAGGCGGAGTTCAAGTAGTGCTCCCTCCGCGTCATTGCGAAGAGCTCTTCGCGAGGAAGCAATCCAGAATCCCTCCGCGGAAAGATTCTGGATTGCTTCGCGGAGCCTGTCATCGGGCCGCGCTTCGCGCGGACCCGTTGGCTCGCAATGACGGAGTGTGAGGCAACAGCGTTGCTAAAATGTCGCGAGCCTCGCTCGCTATGTGTAGTTTTCTGAATTTCAGACGGAGCGCACCTTGCGCCCGCCGGCGATCGGGTATATGAGCCCCGTCCCATTCAACCTGCGCGTTCAACAATGAGGAGACCAGCTGTGAGTACTTTGTGGCGATCGACACATTCCGTGCCGACGCTCTCAGTGCGTCCGGCTGACAGTCATCCAATCATGTTGAACGACAATGGCACATTCATTGATTCAGCGCCGGCGGGAGGCCGAGCGCGCGCGGGTTGAAGCCTACGAGCTGTCGCTGCGGCATGTGTCGCAGCGGACGCGTCCTCCACCGGATTTCGAGACCGCGATCTATGAGGCCAAGCGTGGCTTCGAGGCCGACATCGTGCGCGATGCCGAAGCCTGGAAGCCGCGGATGAAGACTCGCGATGCCGCGCGTCTTCGTCTTGCCGCGGCCCGCTATCTCTTCGCGCGCTATCCTGTCGCAGAACATCTGGAGCAGATCTGGATCGACGGCGCGGGCCTGGGCGCGGACGAGATCCGTTTGCGCAAGCGCTGGTACATCGTGGCGGCCGGCGGTGGTTCGCTCTACGCTGCCGGTGCGGCCGACCGGATGTCTCGCAAGGAGGTCCACGCGTTCCTCAATCCCTTGGGGAACGTCGGCTTCGAGGCTGCGATCTGGCAGGCGATTGCGCGGTCCTATGCGAACGATCCCGGCATTGCGCTGCGGATCGCGCGCACCAGGATCACGCAGACGCCTCGTGCCGAGCACGGCTTCTGGCGCGAGGTGGTGCGCTTCTTCTGCGCGTATCCCACCACGATCGAGGAGATGGACGATCTCTACGATTACCTCGCCGCTTGCTACCGGCGTAATCGTAAGTTCAGCCTCAAGGGACGCTCGCTGGTCTCGCTCGGCCGGCAGATGCACGAATGGCATCGCGATCTCGATGCGATCGCTCGCATCGAGGCCGCGCGCCGTCGCGCCGAGGCCCTGCAGAACCGTGCGCGCGGGCTGGCGGCGGAGCCCGTCGACGAGGCCTGGCGAGGTGCGGCGATCGCGGACTGGTCCTGGACGAATTCGTCCAAGGATCGGGCCAAGCGTGAGGAGTATGTCGTGGTCCAGCTGCGGACCGCGGACGATCTCGTGGCTGAGACGCGCGGCATGCGTCACTGCGTCGCCAGCTACGCGACAAAGTGCATTGCCGGGCATGCGTCGATCTGGTCGCTCCGCCGCCGCGCCGGAGGCAGTGTCCAGCGGCTGCTGACCATCGAACTGGATCCCCGTTCCCGGGCGGTTCAGGTTCGCGGGTTTGCAAACCGGCCGCCGCTCGCCGAGGAGAGCAAGATCCTCGAGCGGTGGGCGCAAGCACGCGGGATCATGCTGCTGTGAGAGTTGCCTGCGCCGCTACGGCGGCGCAGGCAAAATACATGCGGCCCTCGCCAGGGGAGCTAGCGAGGGCCGCGTAGTACACCGTCGTTCGCGCCTAGGTTCGCGAACACGATGTGGGAGCTCTTGAAGAGGCTTAGAAGGGCAGCAGCACGTCCATGACCTGCTGACCGTAGCGCGGCTGCTGCACGTCCATGATCTGGCCGCGGCCGCCATAGGCGATGCGGGCCTGGGCGATCTTGCTGGAGTCGATGGTGTTGTCGCTCTGGATGTCCTCGGGACGGACGATGCCGGCCACGATCAGCTCGCGGATCTCGTAGTTGACGCGGATCTCCTGCTTGCCTTCGACCACGAGGTTGCCGTTCGGCAGTACCTGGGTGACGACCGCGGCGACGTTGGTCTGCAGGGCTTCCGTGCGGTTGACCGAGCCCTTGCCGTCGGCAGAGGATGTCGAGTCGGTGGTGAGAAGGCGGCCGGGCAGGATCTTGAGCGGCTGCGTCACCGTCTGGCTGCCGATAAAATCGGTAATTCCCGAATCTTCCTTGGCGGTGCGGCTGCGCTGGGTCTCGTTGGCGATGTTGGCCTTGTCGGTGATGTTCACGGTCACGGTGAGGAGGTCGCCCACCTGGTGGGCGCGCTGGTCCTTGAAGAAGGCGCGGCTGCCGTTGCGCCACAGCGAGTTCGGATTGTAGGAGGCGACTTCCGGCTTCGGCATCGGCATCTGCACCGGCTTGTAGCCGGGCTGCGTCGTCGGATTGTCGATCGCGGACAATTTCGGCTGCTCGCCGATCTGCGACAGGCGGTCGATCGAGGAGCAGCCGCCCAGCGCGCAAGAGGCCAGCAGCAGGGCAGAGATCGCGATGCGACGAAGACGGGAAGCCGAACTGAACGGGGACATGACTTACTCTGACTTGGCTGGAGCTTGCGAGACGCGGGCTTGCGGGATCTGGGCTTGTGCGATGTGAGCTTGAGCGGCTTGGGCCGGCGCCGCGGGGGCCTGGACCAGGCCCCGGACGAGGGCTGCAGTGTCGACGGGGGCGGGCGCTTCGTCGCGCTTGAGCGAGGAGGTCTGCTCGACCGCCGGCGCCATCGGCGCGGACTGGCTGGCGCCCTGCACGGTGACCTGGCCGCGGCCGGTGACGACACCGGTCAGCGTGCGCTTGGATTGCAGGTTGAGCACGGAGACGGTGTCGCCTTCGGCGCCGCTCTCGATCGCCTTGCCGCGCGTGGTGAGGTAGAGGCCCGGCACCTCGTAGATGATGGTGACGCTCTGGTCGCGCTGCACGAAGTCGGGCTTGACGATGTCGGCGACGCGGATCGGCGTGCCCGCCCGCATCGGCCGGCGCAGCTGCATGCCGATGGTGCGATCGCGCGAGGCGGGCTCGCCGGCGACCTCGGCCTTGGGCCGGCGCTCCAGCGAGATGTCCGAGGCTTTCAGCATGTCGGAGCGGTCGATGTCGCGGGTCAGCACGGCGACTTCCACGGTCTCGATCGCGGTGCCGGTGAAGCGCAGCTTGGTCGGCGTCGGGTTGTTGTCGTTGTTGATCTCGAAGGCGATGTCGAAACGGCCGCTGCGCGCATCGTAGCGGGTTGCGACCGGCTGCAGCGTGCCGGTGTTGGAGGCGTCGAGCCGCATGTCGGAGACGCCGCGGTCGAAGGTGACGGTGATGTTGGCGGCATCGCCGAGGCCGAAGCGGCGCTCGAGCGCGGACGCCACCGCGTTTTCGAGGTCCTTGTTGGCGAGGGTGCGGGCGAGGCGGGTGACCTGCACCTCCTTGATGTCGCCGGTCATCACGCCGATCACCTGCTTTGCGCGCAGCACGCCCAGGACTTGGGCGACCGGCAGCGCACCGGTGGCGCCGAGATCGGGCGAGCGATAGACCGGGATCAGCGCGGCCGAGCCGGCATTGTCGATGAGGTCGCCGACCCGAACCACGTCCGAGGTCACGGTGACGTTCGCGCGCAGCGTCGGCGCGGCGATGCCGTCGTCGGCGGCCTCTGCCGGCAGTGCCAGCAGCAGGAGAGCTGAGATCGTGGCGAGGGCGGTGCGGATCATCGTCATTACCTCAGCGGAACAGCGCCGTGGTCGACTGCATCATCTGGTCGGCGGCGCTGATGACCTTGGCGTTCATCTCGTAGGCGCGCTGGGCGGCGATCAGGTCGCTCATCTCCGAGACGACGTCGACATTGGCCTGCTCCAGGCTTCCTTGCGTGATCTTGCCGTAGCCTTCGGAGTTCGCCGTGCCGTCCTGCGGCGGGCCCGAGGACGGCGTCTCGGTGAACTGGTTGCTGCCGACCGGCTGCAGCCCCGCCTTGTTGATGAAGCGGGTCACGTTGATCGTGCCGACGATCGAGGAGGTCGACGATCCCGGCAGTGTCACCGAGACCTGGCCCTGCTCGCTCACCGTGATGCCCGAGGCATTGTTCGGGATAGTGATGGTCGGCTGCACCGGGTTGCCCTGCGCGGTGACGACGCGGCCCTGATTGTCCATCTGGAAGGTGCCGTCGCGGGTGTACTGATAGGTGCCGTCGGGCATCAGGATCTTGAAGAAACCTTCGCCCGAGATCGCGAGGTCGAGGTCGTTGCCGGTCTGAGACAACGTGCCTTGCGTCATGCTGCGCGGCGTGCCGACGGTCTTGACGCCGCCGCCGATGTCGACGCCGACAGGCAGGATGGTGCCCTGGTCCGAGGCCTGCGCGCCGACGCGGCGCACGTGCTCGTAGATCAGGTCCTGGAACGCCGCGGTCTGTTTCTTGAAACCGGTGGTGCGGAGGTTGGCGATGTTGTTGGAGATCACCTGAACGTTGAGTTCCTGTGCCGCCATTCCGGTCGCCGCGGTGTGAAGCGCCTGCATGTCAGTTCTCCCCTAATCAGGCCGGAACGTCGGCGAGCTTCTCGATCGCCGATTTGTGGAGGTCGCTCTGCTGCTGCAGCAGATTGGCGATGGCGGTGTAGCTGCGCATGACTTCGACCATGCGGGTCATCTCGCCGACCGAGTTGACGTTCGACTTCTCGATGTAGCCCTGCCGCACGCTGGACTTGGTGTCGGCCTGCTGGGCGGCCGAGCCGGTGTCATAGAGGTTGGCGCCGAGCTTGGTCAGCTTGGTCGGATCGTCGAACGAGACCATGCGGATCTTGCCGCGGATCGAGTCGGTTCTGGCCGTGCCCTCAAGCACCGTGACGGTGCCGTCGGGGGCGATGTTGATGTCATGGTCGGTCGGCTGGAAGGTGATCGGGCCGCCGGTGCCGAGCACGAGGTTGCCGTCGGAGGTGACGAGCTGGCCGGTGCTGTTGAGCGAGAACTTGCCGTCGCGCGTGTAGCGCTCGGCGCCGTTGGCCTGCACCGCGAAGAACGCGTTGCCGTCGATCGCCATGTCGAGCGGGTTGTTGGTCGGCTCCATCGGCCCCTGGCCGACGTCGCGGAAGGTGCCGCGGTCCTGCACATAGGAGACCCGGCGGTCGGAGCCGATGAAATTGTCCTCGCGCGCGTTCGAGTTGAGGTACTCCTCGAACAGCGAATGGTCGGCCTTGAAGCCGTTGGTGTTGGCATTGGCGACGTTGTTGGCGATGACATCCATCTGCCGTTCCAACGTCATCTGCCGTGACAAGCCGATCAGAAGCGCGTTCTGCATCGGAGGATCTCCCCTGAGTGAGATCTGCCTCCTCGCTCTCCCAAGCGCCTTGGCGGACCCCGTGAAGAGACCGCCTGGTTCTCCCAAACCGTTCGGTCTCGGTCCTCTCTCAGCGAAAGCCGTGCCAACCTGAAAAGCTATGAAACTTCAATGTGTTGTGGATTTTTCGAGGGTGCGGGAGGGCGGCAGAAAGGTTCTGTTAGCCATGTTTGCCCGGCAGATTTTTCCTAGCTGAGCCCCAATCGAAAGAAACCGTTAACCATTATTACCGTAGCGTTTGCGTGCAAGAGGAGCGCATTGCGCTGGGACATTCGTATCGCGTCACTGTCTGCCAGGGGGCTTCGCTCTTTCGATTCCTTTAAGAGATGAGCGAGCCCGGCGACCATGGCAGAGAATGAAGCTGAAGGCGGCGCAGCCGCCGAGGGCGCCGAAGCCGCTCCCCCCAAGAACAAGCTCAAGCTCATCATCATGGCCGTCGGCCTGCTCGCCATCCTCGGCGGCGGTGCTGCGACCTGGTTCTTCTTCTTCCGTCACGGCGACGACGAGCATCATGCCGAGGTGGCGCCCCCGCCGAAGCCGCCGGCCTTCGTCGACGTCCCTGACATCATGGTCAACCTCGCCGGCGCGCCGGGCGAGCGCGTGCAATATCTGAAGCTGAAGATCGTGCTGGAGCTGAAGGAAGAGAAGCAGATCGAGGCGATCAAGCCGACCATGCCGCGCGTCACCGACATCTTCCAGACCTATGTGCGCGAACTGCGCTCCTCCGACCTCAACGGCTCCGCCGGCATCTTCCGTCTCAAGGAGGAGCTGACCAAGCGCGTCAACGCGGCGGTCTCGCCGATCCAGGTCAGCGCGGTGCTGTTCAAGGAAGTCGTGATCCAGTGATGATGCTGCGGAAGGCAACGGGCTAGCGTCATGGCCGGCAACGAGCAAATGGACCAGGATGCGATTGCCGCCCAATGGGAGGCGTCGCTCGATTCCGAGGATCCCGCGGAGGCCGCGAAGGCCGCTGCCGAAAACGAGCTGTCGGAGACCATGGCCCTGCAATGGGCGGCCATGGTCGAGGACGGCAGCCGCGATCTCGGCAGCGGCAAGAATTCCGGCGAGCGGGTGCTGTCGCAGGAGGAGATCGACAATCTCCTCGGCTTCACCGTCGGCGACGTCACGCTCGACGACCACAGCGGCATTCGCGCGATCATCGATTCGGCGATGGTCTCCTACGAGCGCCTGCCGATGCTCGAAATCGTCTTCGACCGCCTGGTGCGGTTGCTGACGACCTCCTTGCGCAATTTCACCTCCGACAACGTCGAAGTCTCGCTCGACCGCATCACCTCGGTGCGCTTCGGCGACTACATGAATTCGATCCCGCTGCCCGCCGTGCTCTCGGTGTTCAAGGCCGAGGAGTGGGACAATTTCGGTATGGCGACGGTTGATTCCAGCCTGATCTACTCGATGATCGACGTGCTGCTCGGCGGCCGCCGCGGCACGAGCCAGCTTCGCATCGAGGGCCGGCCCTACACCACGATCGAGACCGAGCTGGTCAAGCGGCTGGTCGAGGTGGTTTTGATCGACGCCGAGCAGGCGTTCCGGCCGCTGTCGCCGGTGACCTTCACGATCGACCGGCTCGAGACCAATCCGCGTTTCGCCGCGATCAGCCGTCCCGCCAACGCCGCGATCCTGGTGCGCCTGCGCATCGACATGGAAGACCGCGGCGGCAACATCGAGCTGCTGCTGCCTTACGCCACCATCGAGCCGATCCGGGGCGTCCTGCTCCAGATGTTCATGGGCGAAAAGTTCGGCCGCGACCCGGTCTGGGAAGGCCATTTCGCCACCGAGATCAACCAGGCCGAGATCGCGGTCGATGCCGTGCTCTACGAGGCCGACATCCCTCTCAAGCAGCTGATGCGGCTCAAGGTCGGCGACACGCTGCCGCTCGACATGCGCGCCGATGCCAACGTCACCGTGCGCTGCGGCGACGTCACGCTGACCGAGGGGCGGATGGGCCGGGTCGGCGACCGCGTCGCGATCCGCGTGACGAAACCCCTGCGCAAGCCAAGTACGACACTTGCGATGTTCGAGAAGGTGGACGAGCAGAACAAGATGATGGAGGCCCCATGAACCACTCCCTGGGAATGGCGATCGAGACGCTGGTGGCTATCCTGCTGATGCTCACGATCGGCTACTGTATCCTGCTGAACAAGCGGCTGACGCGGCTGAAGGCGGACGAGCATTCGCTGAAGGCGGTCATCGCGGAGCTGATCACCGCGACGGAGATCGCCGAGCGCGCGATCGGCGGGCTGAAGCTCGCCGTGCGCGACGTCAACGAGAACCTCGGCAGCCAGCTCGCGGCGGCGACCCAGATGTCGGACCAGCTCTACAAGCAGCTCGGCGAAGCCGACAACGTGGTGCGGCGTCTGTCCAAGATCGCGATCGCCGCGCGTCCCGTGACCAGTCCGGAAGCGGTTGCCGCGCCCGTGGCAAAACCCTCGTCGGCGAAGGCGGTGGCGGCCGCGGCCGAAGCCTTCTCCGAGCGCCGGCGATCCAACGGCATCGCCGCATAAAGCCATGGTATGAAGTCCTTCCGTAACATCCGCGTCATTCCGGTCGTCCTGGTCGCCGTCGGAGGTCTCGCGACGCTCAAGGTCGCGGGCCTCGTGGTCAATGGCGGCTATGTCTTCGACTACAAGCCGAACCAGGCGAAGAAGTCCTGGGCACAGGAGAATCTGAACTTCCCGACCGGCCGTGAGGATCCTGACATCACCGGCTCGACCCATGGCGCGCCGAAGGAGGCGCCGAAGCCCGCCGCGCCCGAGACCAAGCCCGAAGGCACCGTGGTGAAGGTGGAGGAAGGCCAGCCGCAGGTCTCGGCCTCCGAGCGCGCGATCCTCGAACGCCTGCAGGCGCGCCGCCAGGAGATAGAGGCGCGCCAGCGCGAGATCGACATCCGCGAGAGCCTGCTCAAATCCGCCGAGAAGCGCATCGAGAACAAGGTCGAGGAGATGAAGGCGGTGGAAACCCGCATCTCCGCGACCCAGGCCGAGCAGAAGGCCGCCGAAGCCCAGCGCATGAAGGGTCTCGTCACCATGTATGAAGGCATGAAGCCGAAGGACGCCGCGCGGGTGTTCGACCGGCTCGAGATGGGCGTGCTGATCGAGATCGCCTCGGCCATCGCGCCGCGAAAGATGTCGGACATCCTCGGATTGATGTCGCCGGAGGCCGCCGAGCGGCTCACGGTCGAAATGGCCCGCCGTGCCAATGGCGGCGGCGATCAATCCGCCTCGGCCGGCGACCTGCCCAAGATCGACGGCAAGCCGACGCAAAAGCCGAATTGAGGGCTCATACTTAAGAAGTCCTTAATTGGCAAAACCTACATTCGAGGGCATCGGCCGGCGCCAGTTGCCGGCGTGAACCGCCGAACCGGAAGACATGCCGCAAATGGCGCGAGAGGCTGCCGCTGGATTTGTGTCGCGAGCCCGCGCCTTGGCGCTGGGGCTGTCGCGGCATGCCCGCAAGGTGCCGGTGCTGGCAGCCTGCCTCGTGATCGGCCTCGCGGCGCCCGGCCTAGCGGCCGATGCCGTCAGGGGCGAGGCGACCTTCTCGGCCGGCGGCGGCTTTGCCCGTCTCGTCATCAAGCTCGGCGAGGATGTTCCGTCCGAGGTGACGACGGCCGGCTCCATTCTCATCATCCGCTTCGACCGTCCCGTCGAGGTTCCCGTCGACCGCGTCCCGGAAGGCGCGCCCGACTATGTCAACTCCGCCCGCCGCGATCCCGATGGCGGCGCCATCCGCCTGTCGCTGGCGCGGCGCGTCACCGTCAACACCATGAATGCCGGTGAGCGCACCTTCATCGATCTCCTGCCGGAGGGCTGGAAGGGGCCGCCGCCGAGCCTGCCGATGGACGTGGTCAAGGAACTCGCCGAGCGTGCGCGTATCGCGGAGCGGGCGCTGCGCGCCCAGCGCGCCGCGGCCGAGACCAAGAAGCGACCGCAGATCCGCGTCCGCGCCTCGATGCAGCCGACCTTCGTGCGCTTCGTGTTCGAGATGCCTGACGGCGTCGGCGTGTCCTCGGTGCTCAATGAGCAGAAGCTCACGCTGATGTTCAACGCCAATCTCAATTTCGATCTTGCGGACGCCGTCGTCGCCGCGCCGCCGAACGTCGCCTCGATCAAGCAGAAGGCCGACATCGACCAGACCAGTGTCGAGATCGCGCTGATCGGCGATTCCGACGTGCACTCCTTCCGCGACGACAAGAACTACGTCGTCGACGTCTCCTTCCAGCCGGACAAGGGCAAGACGGCCATGACGCCGGAGGCGGCGATCGCGCAGGCCAGGCCTGCTGGCCACGCATCGGCGCCTCCGCCGGAAAAGCCGGCGGTCGAGAAGCCGAAGGAGGTCCGCCGCGAGGTTACGCCGCCGACATCGGAGACGATCGCGCGCGAAGCCAAGATCGAAGTGAAGCCGGAAGCTCCCGCCGCGATGCCAGCCGCCGAAGCGCCGAAACCGGTACCGGCGCCTGTTGCCGAAGCTCCGGCTGCACCCGCCAAGCCCGCGACGGCCGAGGCGCCCAAAGAGGTCGTGACGGAAGCTGCGAAGGAGCCGGTCAAGGAAGCCGTCATGGCTCCGCCTGTCGAGGCGCCGGCAGTGCCGCAGCCCGCCGTTGCCGGCGTCGAAGCGCGCCGCGACAGCGACGGCCTGCGCGTCACGTTTCCGCTTCAGGTCTCGACCCCTGCGGCAGCGTTCCGCCGCGGCGACACCATCTGGCTGGTGTTCGATACACCGAAGCCGATCGACGTCGAGGCGATCCGTACCAAGGGCGGCGCGATGGTCGGAGAGGTCGGCCGCATCCCGCTCGACAAGGGACAGGCGGTGCGCATCCGTCTCACCCGGCCGCTGGTCTACTCGCTGACGACCGAGGAGGTCGGCAAGGAGACCAACTGGCTGCTGACCCTTGCCGACAAGATCCAGGCGACGCCGCTGCCGCTGATGATGTCGCGCAACATCACCGATCCTGCGCTCGCCAACATCGCGATCCCCTTTGCCAACCCGGGCCAGCTGCACAAGCTGACCGATCCCGATGCCGGCGACACGCTCTATGTCGTCACCGGGCAGCGGCCGGTCCGTGGCTTCATCAAGCGGCAGGATCTCGTCGATCTCTCGCTGCTGGAATCCGCGCACGGCATCGCGATCCGGCCGAACTCGGACGAGGTCGGCGTCGAGGTCGGGGCCGACAAGGTCATTCTCGGCAAGAAGGGCGGGCTGACGCTGTCGCCGGTCGACATCTCCGCCGAGCGGGCACCGACCGCGGTGCGCCCGATCTTCAGCCCGGAAGCCTGGCGCAAGGGGCAGTCGGAGAATTTCTGGACGCGGCAGAGCGATCTGGTCATGGCGATCTCCACCGTCGATCCGGCGCAGCGCTCGCTGCCGCGGCTCGACCTCGCGCAGTTCTACATGTCGCGCGCCATGTATCACGAAGCCAAGGCCGTGACCGAATTGATGCTGGCCGATGCGCTCAACAAGGAGGAAAGCGGCGCGCTGATCCTGCACGCGATCGCGAGCATCCTGATCGGCCGGCCGGCACAGGGCCTGAAGGACCTCGCCAATCCCGTGATCGGCAACAGCCACGATTCCCAGCTCTGGAAGGCGCTCGCCTATGCGCGCCAGGGCAAATGGACGGACGCGCGCGAGAAGTTCAAGAACGTCGAGTTCGCCATCGCCTCGCTGCCGCTCGACATCCAGCGCATCGTGACCATGGACGCGATGCGGGCTTCGCTCGAAGTGAAGGACTATGCCGGCGCCTCCAAGCGCCGCAGCGAGCTCGAGGTCGTCGGCGTCTCGCCCGAGGCGGCGCCCGGCTTTGCGGTGTTGCGCGGCCGGCTCGCCGAGGCGCTCGGCCACGACAAGGATGCGCTCGACGACTACAAATTCGCGGTCGTCTCGAACGATCGCCTGGCTGCGGCCGAGGCCAAGCAGCTCGAGGTCGCACTGCGCCAGAAGCGCGACGAGATCGGCAAGGAAGACGCGCTGCGCGAGCTCGAGACGCTGTCGATGACCTGGCGCGGCGATGCGATCGAGGTCAAGACGTTGCAGATGCTGTCGCAGCTGTATGCCGCGAATGGGCGCTACCGTGACGCGCTCACAGCGGCGCGCACCGCGACGAGGCTGCAGCCGAACGCCGAAGCCTCGCGCCAGGCGCAGGACCTCGCCTCCGAGCTGTTCACGCAGATCTTCTTAGGCCCGAAGGGCGACGAGCTGCCGGTGGTCGAAGCGCTCGGCATGTTCTACGAGTTTCGCGAGCTGACGCCGATCGGCCGCCGCGGCGACGAACTGATCCGTCGCCTTGCCGACCGTCTCGCCTCGATCGACCTGCTCGACCAGGCCGCCGAGCTCCTGCAATACCAGGTCGACCACCGCCTCGAAGGCGCCGCCCGCGCGCAGGTTGCCGCGCGCCTGTCCATGATCTATCTCGCCAACCGCAGGCCCGACAAGGCGATCTCGGCGCTGCGCGCGAGTCGCATCAGCGATCTCTCCGGCGAGCTCAGGCAGCAGCGCCTGCTGCTGGAAGCGCGCGCGCAGAGCGACGTCGGCCGTCACGATCTCGCGCTCGACATCGTCTCCAACGTGTCCGGACGCGAGGTGCTCCGCCTGCGCTCCGACATCTTCTGGGCGGCGCGGCGCTGGCGCGAGTCCGCCGAGCAGATCGAGCTGTACTACGGCGAGCGCTTCCGCGACTTCAAGCCGCTCAACGCGGTGGAGAAGAGCGACATTATCCGCGC
This sequence comes from Bradyrhizobium liaoningense, assembly GCF_018130825.1. Classification (GTDB taxonomy): domain Bacteria; phylum Pseudomonadota; class Alphaproteobacteria; order Rhizobiales; family Xanthobacteraceae; genus Bradyrhizobium; species Bradyrhizobium liaoningense_B. The sequence continues at coordinate 392,187 of NZ_JAFCJS010000005.1, forward strand.
CGCCGTCGGCTATGCGCTCGCCGACGACTCGATCGGCCTGTCGCGCTTCCGCGAGAAATACGCGCCGTTGATGAGCGAGAGCGCCGACCGTCTCGCCTTCGACATCGCCAGCAAGCCGGCCGCGGCCTCCAGCGCCGAATTCGCCGAGATCGCGAAGCTCGCCGCCAGCGTCGACACGCTCGACGGCTTCCTGCGCGAGATGAAGCAGCGCTTCCCCGACGCCACCGCCCGCGCGCCGGCCTCGCCGCAGGCCAAGGACGAGAGCGACCACACCGGCTCGCTGCCCACGATCCCCGTCGTGCGGCAGATCAAGATGACGCGCTAGGAACCCTGCTACCTCTGGCCCACTCGACAGGTGCTGCGCGAGACGGCAACCTGCAGTATCTTCATGCCGGAAGAGGAACGATATGAGCAAGCCTGCCAAGACCGAAGCCGAACTCATCGCCATGGCGCGGGCCGAATTGAAGGCCCATGTCGATGGCCCCGACGGCTTCGCCATCTCCATCGTTCGCGACGGCGACAGCTGGGAGTTCCGCGTCGATGCCGATCAGGCCACGCGGGACAAGCCGGGCTTCCCCGAAAGCGTCGCCATGCTGGTCCAGATCGGCGACCATCTCAGCAAGCAGTATGACGTGAAGGGGTAGGGGGCGCGCGAACCCAAGCGCCTCATCCCCCGTAGCTCTGCACCAAACTTCCCGCCACCAGCGACCAGCCGTCGACCAGCACGAAGAAGATCAGCTTGAACGGCAACGAGATCGTCGCCGGCGGCAGCATCATCATGCCCATCGACATCAGCACCGAGGCGACGACGAGGTCGATGATCAGGAAGGGCAGGAACAGCAGGAAGCCGATCTCGAAGGCACGCTTCAGCTCGGAGATCATGAAGGCGGGAACGAGGATACGCAGCGCGAGGTCGTCGGGGGTGGCGGGCGGCGGCTCGCCGGAGAGGTCGAGGAACAGCTTGAGGTCCTTCTCGCGCACGTTCTTCTGCATGAAGCCGCGCAAGGGGACGGAGGCGCGCTGGAGCGCATCCTCGACACTGACCTGGTTGGCGACGAGCGGACGGATGCCGTCGTCGTAGGATTTTTGCAGCACCGGGCCCATCACGAAGAAGGTGAGGAACATCGCGAGCGCGATGATCACCGAGTTCGGCGGCGCGGTCGCCGTGCCCATCGCGGTGCGCAGCAGCGACAGCACGACCACGATGCGCGTGAACGACGTCATCATGATCAGGATCGACGGCGCGATCGAGAGCACCGTGAGCAGCGCGATCAGCTGGATCGCGCGCTCGGTGACGCCGCCGCCCTGGCCGCCGAGATTGATGCTGATGTCCTGCGCGTGCGCGGGCATCGCGAGCGAAGCCGCGCCGACCAGGACAGAAAGGAAAAGAACTCTACGCGGGAGGGCCGGCAGCCTCACGAAGACGGCTTCGGACGGCCGAGCAGCGAGGCCATCTCGTCTTCGAGATTTTCAAAGCTGGTCTTCTCCGCGGCGGGCTTTGCGGGCGGGGCCGGGGGCGCCGGCGGCTCGCTGCGTGCGACGCGCGGCGGACCGGCGGGCGGCTCCGGTGCAACCGGGGGCGCGACCGGTTCGCCGGCCGGGCGCCGCAGGGCGGCCTCTAACCGCTGCGCCATTTCGGCAAGATTCTGCTCGGCGCTCGACGGCACAGCGGCGGCGGGCGCCGGCGGCGGAACAGGCGGGGCCTGCGGCACTGGCGGAGGCGGCGGCGCTGCTGCGCGCTCGGCGCGCACCGGCGGCATCTTTGCCGGTTCGCTTTGGCGCGGCGGACGCGGCATCAGCGGCGGCTCGCTGCGGGCAATACGGGGCGGCAGCGGCTCGGGCCGCGGCTCACGCTCGGGACGCGGCGCCATCGGCTCCGGCGGAAAGCCGGGCAGGGCCGGCTCGCCGCGGCGTTCGGCCAGAGCGGGAGCGGGCCGGCGCACTTCGTCGGCGAAGGACGGCCGCGCGGGCCGCGGCGGCGGCGGCTCGGGCATTTGCGGCTCGGGATGATCGAGCAGTTCGGGCCGCGGCGCTTCGTCGGCCCAGGCGCCGGCATCGGGCATGGGGGCGAGGCGCGGCGGTTCGGCGGCGTTGGGGCGCTGCGGGAGCTGGTCGCGGCCGGGCGCGGCGCGCACGATATTGGGCTCGACGACGATGTCGGTCGGGCCGCCGATCATCAGGAGATGCTCGACATTGTCGCGCCGGACCAGCACCAGGCGGCGCCGGCCATCGACCGCGGCGGCATCGATCACGGCAAGCCGGGGCATCCGGCCGCGCTGGGTGTTGGCGCCGATCCGGCTGCCGGCGAATCGGCGGACCAGCCATGCAGCGACGCCGATCAACGCCAGAACGACGATGAACGCGACGATGAAGGTGATAGGGCTGCCTTGCATACTTGTCCCCGACAAATGGCGCTGTTCTCGCGCCCGTGGTCAGCTGCGCCAACCACCGGCGTACGATGCCCCAAACTGCGATCTCTTAACGTTCCACGGCAAGTTTTGCCGTCCCCAACTCTTAATAACCCATGAATCGCTCGATCCAAAACGACTTCTTGGCCCGTGCGCGAGCGGCCAAGCGGTTGGGTTAATGCCGCTTTTTGGTGCGTAGAATCACGGGATCGCAAGGTCGTGTCCCGCCCGGGGACATGTCCCGGCAGGATCCTTAACCAGCTGTTAACCATACAGGCGGCAAATTCTGCCTAGCTTCGGACACAAGTCCGACGGCGGAAGGAGCCGCAACGATGTCCATCAACGACCTCCCGGTGCTGTCGGCGCTTCGCACCAAGATGCAGTGGCATCAGGAGCGCCAGCGGGTCCTCTCCGAGAACGTCTCCAACTCCGATACGCCCAAATTCCGGCCGCGCGACCTGGTCGAGCCGAAGCTCGACAAGAGCGGCGCCGTCACGGGCTCGATGGGTCCCCTGGCGATGACCGTCACCAGCGCCTCGCACATGAAGCCGTCAGGCGCGGCCTCGGGCTTCGACCAGAACAAGAATGCCGGCTTCGAGACACGCCCGGCGGGCAATGCCGTCAATCTCGAAGAGGAGATGATGAAGGCCGCCAGCAACCAGATGGACTACGCGGCGGCGACCTCGCTCTATTCCAAGAGCCTGCATCTGCTCAAGACCGCGATCGGCAAGGGTTAAGAGCTAGGGGAACCGCATCATGGCGAATGACAGCAGCGACTTTGCCCGCTCGATGGCGATCGCGACGTCCGGCCTGCGCGCGCAGGCTGGACGCATGCGGGTGATCTCGGAAAACATCGCGAACGCAGATTCGACCTCGCAGTCAGCGGGCGGCGATCCCTACCGGCGCAAGGTTCCGACCTTCTCCTCGGCGCTCGACCGCACGCTCGACGCGCAGGTCGTCACACTCGGCCGGATCAAGCCCGACCAGTCCGCCTTCCGCGTCAGATACGAGCCGAACAATCCGGCGGCGGACGCGACCGGCAACGTCAAATATCCCAACGTGAACTCGGTGGTCGAGATGACCGACATGCGCGATGCGCAGCGGTCCTACGAGGCCAATCTCAACATCATCAGTGCGACGCGCCGGATGATCCAGCGCACGCTCGACATCCTCAAGAGCTGAACAGGACATTTGAGCCATGGCATCACCGACAATCGCCGCCAACGCCTATGCCAACCTCGCCCGCGTGCTGGAGAACAGCGGCGCCGGCAAGGGCAGCGAGCCGAGCGGGCAATCCTTCGCCTCGCTGCTGAAAGACGCCGTCGGCAGCGTGATGGAATCCGGCCGCAAGTCCGACGCGCAGACGGTGGCGATGGCCGCCGGCAAGGCCAACGTGATGGACGTGGTGACGGCGGTCGCCGACACCGACGTCGCCGTCTCCACCCTGGTCTCGGTCCGCGACCGCGTGATCTCGGCGTACGAAGACATCATGAAGATGCCGATCTGACGGATGCTGTCATTCCGGGGCGCGCGAAGCGCGAACCCGGAATCTCGAGATTCCGGGCTCTCGCTTCGCGCGCCCCGGAATGACGGAAATTACTGGAAGTGAGAAATCGAAAATGACCGGACCCGAGACCCTCGACGTCGCGCGTGACGCGATCTGGACCATCGTGATCGTGTCCTCGCCGCTGATGGTGGTCGGCCTCGTGGTCGGCGTGATCGTGTCGCTGTTCCAGGCGCTGACGCAGATCCAGGAGCAGACGCTGATCTACGTGCCGAAGATCCTGGCCATCTTCGCCACGATGCTATTGGCGCTGCCGTTCATGGCCGACTCGCTCCATGCCCACATGCTGCGGATCTCGTCGCGAATCATCGGTGGCTGAGGCACAATGCGCCCGCTATGCGCATCGACGTCTCGCTGCTGCCGGCGCTCGCCGCGTCCTTCATGCTCGCCTTCGCCCGGGTCGGCGCGATGGTGATGCTGCTGCCGGGCCTCGGCGAGACCAACATCCCGACGCGGATCAAGCTGTCGATCGCGCTGCTGCTCACGCTGATCATCCTGCCGCTGCATCGCGATGCCTACCACGTCGACATGGGGTCGCTGGCGCCGATGCTGGTATTGATGCTGCATGAGATCGCGATCGGCATCGTGCTGGGCGCGACCGCGCGGGTGACGCTGTCGGCGCTCCAGGTCGCGGGCTCCGTGATCGCGCAGCAGATGGGGCTCGGCTTCGTCACCTCGGTCGATCCGACCCAGGGACAGCAGGGCGTGCTGGTCGGCAACTTCCTGACCATGCTGGGGGTGACGCTGCTGTTCGCCACCGACAGCCATCACCTGGTCATCGCGGCGCTGAACGACAGCTACACCATCTTCTCGCCGGGCGAGACGGTGTCGAGCGGCGATGTCGCTTCGCTGGCGACGCGTGCCTTCGCCGCGGCGTTCCGGCTCGGCCTGCAGCTCTCGGGGCCGTTTTTGGTGTTCGGCCTCGTATTCAACATCGGTCTTGGCGTGCTGGCGCGGCTGATGCCGCAGATGCAGGTCTATTTCGTCGGCGTGCCGCTGTCGATCTTCGCGGGCTTCCTGGTGCTCGCCGTGGTGCTCACCGCGATGATGGGCACGTATCTCGATTATTTCATCGGTGTCATGCACCAGATGATGCCGCTCAGGTAACGAGGGATCGATGGCGGAAGACAACGATCCAGAAAGTCAAACAGAAGACCCGACGCAAAAACGTCTCGACGATGCGCTCGAGCGCGGCGACGTTGCCAAGAGCCAGGAGATCAACACCTGGTTCATGATCGCCGGCGGCACGCTCGTGGTCTCGACCTTCTCGGGCTCGGTCGGCAGCGGGCTGGTGACGCCGATGCGCAACCTGCTCGCCAATTCCTGGATGATCAAGACCGACGGCGGGAACCTGCTCAAATTGATGCAGCAGATCGAGGTCGCCGTGCTTGCCGCGGTCGGCGTGCCTCTCCTGATGTTGGTGCTGGCGGCGATCGCGGGCAACATGCTCCAGCACCGCCTGGTGTGGTCGGCCGAGTCCCTGAAACCCAAGTTCAGCAAGATCTCGCCCGGCGCCGGCTTCAAGCGCATCTTCGGCAAGCAGGCGGCGGCGAACTTCCTCAAGGGCATCGGCAAGCTGATCGCGCTCGGCGTGGTCATGACCATGATCCTGTGGCCGGAACGTCACCGCATGGAGGCGATGGTCAGGCTCGATCCGGCCGCGATGCTCGGCGCCAGCACCAGCATGACCGTCCATCTGTTAGGTGCGGTGGTCGCCGCGCTCGCGATCATCGCCATCGCCGACTATTTCTTCCAGTACCGCAGCTGGTTCCAGCGGCAGAAGATGTCGCTCCAGGAGATCAAGGAAGAGTTCAAGCAGTCCGAAGGCGACCCGCACATCAAGGGCAAGATCAGGCAACTCCGGCAGCAGCGCGCCAAGAAGCGCATGATGGCGGCGGTTCCCAAGGCCTCGGTGATCATTACCAACCCGACCCACTATTCGGTGGCGCTGTCCTACGAGCGCGGCATGTCGGCGCCGATCTGCGTCGCCAAGGGCGTCGACAACCTCGCTTTCAAGATTCGGGAGATCGCGCGCGAGCACGACATCCCGATCGTCGAGAACGTGCCGCTGGCCCGCGCGCTCTATGCCACCGTCGACATCGACCAGGAAATCCCGACCGAGCACTACCATGCGGTCGCCGAGGTCATCGGCTACGTCATGCGGCTGAAACAGGGATTCCGCGCCGGGCGCGGCTAAAACCCCCCGAAAAGTACCGGAAATGGCTGTAATATGGGAATCAGCGTACCTTTCCACCCTGCCGCCCTTGCACCTCAGGGTCCGATTGAGGCAGGGAAGGCCCTGCGCGCGCGGCAGCGCGTTGATTCTCTGCCAACAGGCTGCGCCAGCTCGAGATGACTGCTGAGACCGACCACGACCTCACACGCGAGCCCGTTGCGGCGCACGAGCCGTCGCCGCGCTCGGGCAGCATTGCGCTGGTGCTGCTGGTGGCCGCCGGCCTCGTCGCGGTCGCCGTCGGGCTGATGACGCTCGGCCGCGCGCAGGCGCAGCCCTATATCCTCGGCATCCTCGCCGTGCTGGCGATGGTCGGCCTGTTCAACCTGTTCGCCTTTGCCGCCGGTATCATCCGCTTCGCCGACCGTAGTCTCGATGATCCCATCATTGGCCGCATCTCCGATCACGCCTTCGACGGGCTCGCCGTCACCGATGCGCGCGGACACGTGGTCTATTCCAACGCGGCCTATCTGACGCTGACCGGCGCCAGCGGCCCGCAGGACGTGCGCCCCGTGGAGCGCGTCTTCATCGGCAACCCCGACGTCTCCGAAGCCGTGTTCCGCCTGCTGAAAGCCGCCCGCGAGGGCAAGCGCCAGCAGGAGGAGGTGCGTATCTCCGGCCATGACGGCAGCCAGGGCCGCTGGCTGCGCATGCGCGTGCGCCCGCTCGGCACCGGCAAGCGCGAGGCGAAATACGCGGTGTGGTCGATCGCCGACATTACCCGCGACCGCGAGCGCCAGGAGGACGTGTTCCAGGAACTCCAGCACGCCATCGAATACCTCGACCACGCGCCGTGCGGCTTCTTCTCGGTCAACCCGGCCGGCGAGCTTGCCTATGTCAACGCGACGCTGGCGAACTGGCTCGATTATGACCTCGCCGAGATCGGCTCGGGCGGCTTGAAGCTGACCGACATCGTCTCCGGCGACGGCGCCTCGTTGCTCACCGCGATCGTGGCGGTGCCGGGCGAGGTGAAGACCGAGGTCTTCGACATCGACCTGCGCATGCGGACCGGCAAGACCATGCCGGTGCGGCTCTATCACAAGCTTGCCTTCGGCGCCGACGGCGCGCCGGGGCCGTCGCGCACCCTCGTCATCAGCCGCGCCCGCGACGAGCGCAGCGACCCCGATCGCGCCGCCGAAGTCCGCTTCATGCGCTTCTTCGACCACACCCCGATGGCGATCGCGACCGTCGACCGTGCCGGCAACGTCGTGCGTGCCAATGCGCGCTATGCCAAGCTCGGGCAGGCGCTCGGGCTCGACAGTGCCTCGAAGTCGATCTTCCGCGCGGTCAATTCGCGCGATCGTCAACTGCTGATCGCGGCCATCAACCAGGCCGCCGAGGGACAGGCCGACGTCGCCCCGGTCGAGGTGGCGCTGGAAGGGACCAAGGAGCGCTGGGGCCAGTTCTTCGTCACGCCGGTGGACGCAGCCGAGAACGAGGCGGAAGCCGCCATCGTGCACATGCTCGAGACCACCGAGCGGCGCGCGCTGGAGAACCAGATCAACCAGTCGCAGAAGATGGAGACGGTGGGCCAGCTCGCCGGCGGCATCGCCCACGACTTCAACAACGTGCTCTCCGCCATCATGATGGCGAACGATTTCCTGCTGAACGCGCACAAGCCGACCGACCCGTCGTTCCAGGACATCATGCAGATCAAGCAGAACGCAACGCGCGCCGCGACCCTGGTGCGGCAGCTGCTGGCGTTCTCGCGCCGCCAGACGCTGCGGCCGCAGGTGCTCGATCTCGGCGATGCCTTGAGCGATCTCACCATGCTGCTGCGCCGGCTGATCGGCGAGAAGGTCAAGCTCGACCTGATCCACGGCCGCGACCTCTGGCCGGTGAAGGTCGACGTCTCCCAGTTCGAGCAGGTGATCGTCAACCTCGCGGTCAACGCGCGCGACGCCATGCCCGACGGCGGCAAGCTGATCATCCGCACCGCCAATGTCACGACGGAAGACGCGGGCAAGCTCGCCTACAAGGGCATGCCGGCGGCGGACTATGTCCGGATCGAGGTCGCCGACACCGGCACCGGCATTCCGGCCGACATCCGCGACAAGATCTTTGAGCCGTTCTTCTCGACCAAGGAGGTCGGCAAGGGCACCGGCCTCGGTCTCTCGACGGTCTATGGCATCGTCAAGCAGACCGGCGGCTTCATCTATGTGGACTCCGAGCCGGGGCAGGGCACCTCGTTCCACATCTTCCTGCCGCGCCACCACGCCGAGGCCGAGGTGCAGGTCGAGCAGCCCGCGGCCAGCGCGGCCAATGGCGCCGCGAAGGAAGCCGCGCCTGCCGCGCCGGCGGAGGGGAAGCCGCGCACCGATCTCACTGGGCAGGGCACGATCCTTCTCGTCGAGGACGAGGAGGGCCTGCGCGCGCTCAACGCCCGCGGCCTGCGCTCGCGCGGTTATACCGTGGTCGAGGCCGAGAACGGCGTCGAGGCGATGGAGGTGCTGGAGGAGCAAAGCGGCGCGATCGATCTCGTCGTCTCCGACGTCGTGATGCCGGAGATGGACGGCCCGACGCTGCTCAAGGCGATGCGCGAGCAGAATCCCGACATCAAGTTCATCTTTGTCTCCGGCTACGCCGAGGACGCCTTCGAGAAGAGCCTGCCCGAAGGCCAGCAGTTCGACTTCCTGCCAAAGCCGTTCACGCTCAGCCAGCTCGTGGCGGCGGTGAAGGAGACGATGACGAAGCAGGGGTGAGGCGCGGGCCCGAAAGATTGCGCCGACGCGCACCTACCTCCGCCGTCGTCCTGGCGAAAGCCAGGACCATACCGCGTGATCTCGCGTTCGTGCGCGCCGCCAAATCCGGAACGACCAGTCTTCGCCAAACCGCCTCTTAGGGTAATGGGTCCTGGCGTTCGCCAGGACGACACTGGCGAGGCATGTGCGCGCAACTTCTCCGTGGCGGCCGTCTGGATTGCTTCGTCGCAAGGGCTCCTCGCGATGACGAGGACCCGAGGAAAAACCGGAACCCACCGCCTAAACCCGCCGGTAACGGGCGACCACGGTTCCCCGTGCAGCCCGGCCAAACCCCCGTCAAATATGGGCTTTTGCCACATCCCCGCGACTGAGGGCCGCAGCCATCGGTTCCGAAACCGGCTTCACTTTTCGGGAAGTCTGCCCATCTTAGGGCCACGTCCCCATGCCGGGGATTTGGGAAACGCACATGACTTTCTCGCAACGATCCCGCTCTCTCTTCAAGACGATCGCCGTCGTGCTGGCGCTTGCGCTGCCGACTGCGCTCGCCATCTCGTCCGCTGACGCACGCGTCGGTGGCGGCATGTCGTCGGGTTCGCGCGGTTCGCGCACCTATTCGGCGCCGCCCTCGACCACGACCGCGCCGGGCTCGACCTCGCAGTTCAACCGCACCTACACCCAGCCGGGTGCAGGCATGAACTCGGCCGCAGCTGCGCCCGCGCGCGGCGGCCTGTTCGGCCGCGCCGGCGGCTTCATGGGCGGCCTTGCGGCCGGCTTCCTCGGCGCAGGCCTGCTCGGCATGCTGTTCGGCGGCGGCCTGTTTGGCGGCCTTGGCGGCCTGTCGTCGATCATTGGCCTGATCATCCAGATCGCGCTGGTGGTGTTGGTGGTGCGGCTGGCGATGTCCTGGTGGCAGCGCCGCCACTCGCCGCAGGCGGCCTATGCCAATGCTGACGCCAGCGCCGGTCCCGGACCGCAGACGAACTACCGCAGCGGCCTCGGTGGCGGCGGCCTCGGCGGTGGACTTGGCGGCTTCGGCTTCGGCGCCAACAACGCGCCGCTCGAGATCAAGCCGGACGACTATGAAGCGTTCGAGCGCCTGCTTGGCGAGATCCAGACCGCCTGGTCGAACGAGGATGTGGCCAAGCTGCACACGCTCGCGACGCCGGAAATGGTCTCCTATTTCGAGCAGGACCTGGCCCAGAACCGCGCGCGCAACGTCGTCAACAAGACCAGCAACGTGAAGCTGCTGCAGGGCGACCTCGCGGAAGCCTGGCGCGAAGGCGAGACCGACTACGCCACGGTGGCGCTGCGCTTCGCGCTCACCGACAAGACGGTGGACCGCAACACCGGCGCGATCGTCGCCGGCAGCGAGCAGCCGGGCGAGGCCACCGAGATCTGGACCTTCGCCCGTCGCCCGAACGGCGGCTGGGAATTGTCGGCGATCCAGCAGGCCAACTGATCGCAGACGAGATGAGAAACCAGGGCGTCGTGCTTCGGCACGGCGCCCTTTTCTTTTGGGCGTCCCGCAGCGCGGCATCGGAATAAGCGGGCGCGCCTCGGGTTGAAGTCAGACGGCGAACGAAAAACACGTTTGGGAGGACGAAATGATCCGTATCGGAAGATCCGTGACGATTTCAGGGTTCGCGCTTACGTTGGCCTTGCTCGCGGCGCCATCCGCGCACGCGCAGTCGGCTGACATGACGTTCTTCGTGACCTCCAGCGGCCCGGGCAAGGGCGCCGATCTCGGCGGCCTGGAGGGAGCCGACGCGCAGTGCCAGAAGCTCGCCCAGGCCGCCGGCGCCGCGACCAAGACCTGGCGCGCCTATCTCTCGACTCAGGCCGCCGACGGCAAGCCGGCCGTCAACGCGCGCGATCGCATCGGCAAGGGACCGTGGCAGAATGCCAAGGGCGCCGTCATCGCCAAGGACGTTGCCGACCTGCACGGTCCCGCCAACAACCTCACCAAGCAGACGGCACTCAGCGAGAAGGGCGAGGTCAACAACGGCGCCGGCGACACGCCGAACCGGCACGACATCCTCACGGGATCGCAGGCCGACGGCACCGCTTTTGCCGCGGGTGACGACAAGACCTGCAAGAACTGGACGTCGAGTACGCAAGGTGCTGCGGTCGTCGGCCATGCCGATCGTAAGGGCCTGCGCGACGACGAACCGTCAAAGTCCTGGAACAGCTCTCACCCCTCGCGCGGCCCCGACGGCGGCTGCTCGCAGGCCGATCTGAAGAGCACCGGCGGCGACGGCCTGTTCTACTGTTTCGCGTCGAATTGAATTGAGGCGCGAAGCTCTCTCCTCCGTCATTGCGAGGAGCTCTTGCGACGAAGCAATCCAGAGTCTGTCCGGGGAGACAGTCTGGATTGCTTCGCTGTGCTCGCAATGACGGAGTATGTCGCGTGGCTGTTCTGTCTCACCCTGACGGAACCTTGAGCCGCATGCTACATTGGTCCGGTTGCCCCACGTTCACGGACCCCTCCCATGAAATACGAGCTCTACTACTGGCCCGAGATCCAGGGCCGCGGCGAATATGTGCGGCTGGCGCTGGAGGAGGCGGGTGCCGCCTACGTCGACGTCGCGCGGGGGCCGCGCGGCTCCGGTGCAATGATGAAGATGATGGATGCGCACAAGGGCACGCCGCCCTTCGCTCCGCCGTTCTTGAAAGCCGGCAAGCTCGTCATCGGCCAGACCGCCAATATCCTGCTCTATCTCGGCAGCCGCCACGGGCTCGCGCCGAAGACGGAGGCCGGAAAACTCTGGGTGCACCAGCTTCAGCTCACCGTTACCGATCTCGTGGTCGAGATTCACGACACCCATCATCCGCTCGGACCTTCGATGTATTACGAGGACCAGAAGGCGCCTGCGAAGAAGCGCTCGGCCGAGTTCTGGGACGAGCGCGTGCCGAAATATCTCGGCTATTTCGAGCAGCTTCTGGACGACAATGGCGGCGCTTACGTCACCGGCCGCCGTCTCACTTACGTCGATCTCTCGCTGTTCCAGATCGTCGCCGGGCTGCGCTACGCGTTTCCCAAGCGCATGAAGGCGTTCGAGAAGGACGTCCCCGGCCTCGTCGGACTGCACGATCGCATCGCGGCGCGGCCGAACATCAAGGCCTACCTTGCCAGTGAACGCCGCATTCCCTTCAACGAGCAGGGCATCTTCCGCCGCTATCGCGAACTGGACAATTAGTCGGTCCGGAAAACGCTCGCCTGTCGCAGGGCGCGTATGCGCACTCACCACACGCCCGGCACCAGACGGTAGCGCACCCGCGCAGCATAGTCGGCATAACCCGGCAGGCCCTCGCGCAGCGTGCGCTCCTCGATGCCGATGCGGACGACAAACAGCGCAAGGAACAGTGGCGCCATCGCCAGTCCCCACCACGAGCCCAGCGCCAGCGGCAGGCCGGCGAAGAACAGGATCATGCCGCTGTACATGGGATGGCGCACATGAGCATAGGGGCCGGTCGAGATCACGCGCTGCGCGCGCTCGGCTTGCAGCTTCACCACGGGCGCTGCAAACGAGTTCTCGCGGAACACTGACATCGTGAACAGCATGCAGAGCAGGAACAGCACGAAGCCGAGAACCAGCAAGGCAAGCGGCATGTCGGACGCATGCCAGCGCCGGTCCAGCCCCATCACGACCAGCCAGGCCAACATCGCCGCGATCAAGGCGGTGATGAAGGCCTTGTCGGCCGGAGGCTGGTCCCTCTGGATGACTGGACGCAGACGCTCTGCCAAAAGTGCCGGATCGAGCCGGTAGAGCCACCAGCCGCAGAGCGGACCGAGCAGGGCGGAGGTGACGAGGAAGACCCAGGCTGACGGCCAATGCAGCGTGCCGGCAGAAGCGAACAACAGTGCGCCCGTCGCGACGACGAAGATCGTGTTCTGCAGCAAGAGGCGTGCGATCATGCGCGGCTCCCAGACTCGGGCGCGCACGAGTGTGGTCCGGCTATCCGGCAAAGATGCGGCCGGACACGCGAAAAGCCCGATCGACCGGATCGGGCGCTTCATCCTTTGGAAGGCGGATCAGGCGAGCTGATCGATCCGCGTGCCCTGACCCGGCGGCAGCGGCGCGGGCGGCTGCGGCTTGTAGGTCGCCTCAGCGTCCTCAGTCTTGGTCTGGTCGTCCTGCTGCTTGGTCGTGTCGTAGCTCGGCACCACGATCGCGATCGGCGGCGGCGCAACGGTAGAAACGCTCATCCACAAATCCTCACACATGGAAACAATTCAACCTGCCTCGGGAGGAGCGAAATTTCCTTCAAGGCAATCGTTAAAATGCGAGGGATTGGTGCGGTGGAGCGGGCAGCTTTCGCGCTGCTACTGCGCCATTTCGTGAGACGACGAGACCTCTGCCCGTCATTGCGAGGAGCCCTTGCGGCGAAGCAATCCAGACTGTCACTGCCGAGGGACTCTGGATTGCTTCGCGGAGCCTGTCATCGGGCCGCGCTTCGCGCGGACCCGTTGGCTCGCAATGACGGAGTGCGCGGCGAATGGCGTCGCGCTACATGCGCCTGTCGGTGCGCGGAGAGAGCGAGTGTCCCTATTCGTCCTTGCCGCGCGTGATCGCGATGGACGCGTCCGTCTTGGTGCGGGTGCATTCCATGTTGAGCCGCCGGTAGCGCATGCTGATCTTGTCGCCGCGCAACAGGCCCATCCGCTTCAGGCAGCGCGTCGCGCCGGTCGTGGTGTCGTCCTTGGTCACGGTGAAGACGATCGCCGCCATCGATCCCACCAGCGCGTAAAACTCCGGCGTCGGCTTGCGGTCGCCCTTGGCATAGAGCTCGATGGAATATTTGTCGCCGCGGCAACCCACCGACAGCTCCTTGGCGGCCGGGTGCGTCAGGTAAACGACGTTGCCGGCGCGAAAGTTCACCTTGAGGCGGTCAACCTGGTTCGCCAGCTCCTTGGCGCTGTCGTCGCAGCGATCGGCGCGCGCAGGCGAGGCGAGAGCCACAAGTCCGGTGATGGCGGCGGCGACCAGGATCGCGCCGCGGACGTTCAGTTTGAAAATCATGATGAAAAGCCCCTGAGGGCGCGCATTCAACCTTCGTCGCGCTCGGAGTGCAAGGGGGCCGGACCTTCGCGGGGACAATGACGGCGACGCATCTCTGCGGAGATCGGCCCGGAAAAGGGCCGTCTTGTCGCCGATTCGGGATGCCACGGCCGCGCCAGAACGCCTTCCCTTTGCGGCAAAAAAGCTTAGAACGCTTCTATGCTAGCGGCCCGCCAGGGCTCCAAAACCCCGAGATTCGCCCCATGAACGCTCCCACCGCTTTCCCCGACCAGTCCAAGCCCGTTCCGCCCTACAAGCACACCCCGCTGTTCCCGCTGGGCAAGGACGAGACGCCCTACAAGAAGATCTCGTCCGAGGGCGTCAGGGTCGAGAAGGTCCTCGGCAAGGACATGCTGGTCGTTTCGCGCGAGGCGCTGCGGGCGCTGTCGGAGGCGGCTTTTGGCGACATCAACCATTATCTGCGCCCCGGCCATCTGAAGCAGCTCCGCTCGATCCTGGAGGACAGTGAGGCGAGCCCGAACGACAAGTTCGTCGCGCTGGACTTCTTGAAGAACGCCAACATCGCGGCCGGCGGCGTGCTGCCGATGTGCCAGGACACCGGCACCGCGATCATCATGGGCAAGAAGGGCTGCAACGTCATCACCGACGGCGACGACGAGGCGGCGCTGTCGGAAGGCGCGCGCGATGCTTACCTGCGCCGCAATCTGCGCTACTCGCAGGTCGCGCCTTTGTCGATGTACGAGGAGAAGAACACCGCCAACAACATGCCGGCGCAGTGCGAGATCTACGCCGAAGGCGACGACGCCTACAAGTTCATGTTCATGGCCAAGGGCGGCGGTAGCGCCAACAAGAGCTTTCTGTTCCAGGCGACGCCGTCCGTCCTGACCAAGGACCGGCTGCTCGCGTTCCTCAAGGAGAAGATCCTCACGCTCGGCACCGCCGCGTGCCCGCCCTATCACCTCGCCATCGTGATCGGCGGCACCTCGGCCGAGCTCTGCATGAAGACGGTGAAGCTCGCCTCCGCCCGCTATCTCGATGCGCTGCCGACCCACGGCTCGCCCGACGGCAACGCCTTCCGCGACGTCGAGATGGAGAAGGAAATCCACAAGATGACGCAGTCGCTCGGCGTCGGCGCGCAGTTCGGCGGAAAATATTTCTGCCACGACGTGCGCGTGATCCGCATGCCGCGCCACGGCGCCTCGCTCCCGATCGGGCTTGGCGTGTCCTGCTCGGCCGACCGCCAGGTGCTGGGCAAGATCACCAAGGACGGCATCTATCTCGAGGAGCTCGAGCATAACCCGGCGCAGTACCTGCCGCAGGTCGAGCAGTCACTCGGCGGCGAGGTCGTCAAGATCGATCTCAACCAGCCGATGAAGGACATTCTGGCGACGTTCTCGAAGCACCCGATCAAGACGCGCGTCTCGATGACCGGCACCATGATCGTCGCGCGCGACTCTGCCCACGCCAAGCTGCGCGAGCGGCTGGAGAAGGGCGAGCCGCTGCCGGACTACTTCAAGAACCACCCGGTCTATTACGCCGGCCCCGCCAAGACGCCCGACGGCTACGCCTCAGGCGCGTTCGGTCCGACCACCGCGGGCCGCATGGATTCCTTCGTCGACCAGTTCCAGGCTGCCGGCGGCTCGATGGTGATGGTCGCCAAGGGCAACCGCGCGCCGGCCGTGCGCGAGGCCTGCAAGAAATACGGCGGCTTCTATCTCGGCTCGATCGGCGGTGCGGCGGCGAACCTCGCCGAGCACTGCATCAAGAAGGTCGAGGTGCTCGAATATCCCGAGCTCGGCATGGAAGCGATCTGGCGCATCGAAGTCGTCGACTTCCCGGCGTTCATCATCATCGACGACAAGGGGAACGACTTCTTCAAGGAGTTGAATCTGGGCTAGCTCTTCACCTCGCCCCGCTTGCGGCGGGGCGATCGCCGTCGAAGCAGTCGCTCCGCGGCGCATCCTTCGAGACGCCCGCCGTTGGCGGGCCCTCAGGATGAGGGCGGAGTACGCGGTTGCGGTTTCTGGCGACGCCGACGTAGCTCAGCCTCATCCTGAGGAGACCGCGAAGCGGTCGTCTCGAAGGACGAGGCGCTTGCTCAGTCGTAGCCGCATCTGCGATTGCCCTGCCGCTTGCGGGGCGAAGGGATCAGACAGCTAACTGCAATTCGTGACCTGGTTGGAGCACAGCGAGCGCCACCAGCCGCGGACGCCGTCATGGCTCTCGACCAGACCCCAGAAGCCGCTGCACGCCAATAGCCGCTTTGGTCCGCCGTCACCGTCAATCGGGCCGCCGTACTCGTGCTGCGCCGGCATCCATTTGGCGTCGGTGAATGGCGCCTGGAACAGTCCACCCGCGCGCGTGTAGCCATTGGCGTAATTCGCGCCGACTTTGTTCGACGCGACCCAGCCGCGCCCGGTGTAGGGCTTTGGCGCGCTGCGCGGATACCGCTTCTCGTCCTCGTAATCCTTGCCCGGGGGCCTCGCGCCTTCGATCAGGAACCAGCCGTCCCTAAAGCCGATGATGCGGAATTCGGTGAGCCAGCCGCCGTCAGGCGTGTTCTCGGCGCCGCCGAGCTTGAGCTTGTAGGGCGGCGGCAGCGTGCCGAGCACGCGCGCTTTCACTGAGGGCTCGGCGCGCACGTTGAGGCCGTTCGGGTCCTTGTCGATGGACCAGGCGCCGAAATCGCAGGGCTCGGTACCATCAGGCAGGCTTGCGCGTTTCGCGGCAAGTTCAGCGTGCAGCTTCGTGAAATCGTTGTCGTCGTTGTCTGAGGCCGACTCGCTGCGCGGCTTCAACTCGGCCGATATCGCGTGCGCCGCATCAGCCGTCAGCGTCACGACGAGAGCCTGGCGCGCGGCGAACACGCTTGCAGGTGTCTTCGGATCGTTGGACGTCGCCGGATAGACGGCGAGATAGCCGGTCGTACCTTCGGTGCGGTAGGCGAGGCCTGCGACATAGCCTGCCGGCACCATGGCGAGCGCGCTTGCGCGCCACGCCGGTTCGGTGTCATCCGCGCGCGCTGCCTGTGTCGCGACACACAGGATCGTCGCCGTGATGAGACGGAGCGTACGCATCGGTGCAGCGCGCGCTTACGCGCGAGCGCCCGTGAACGGGAAGCTGCCCATAGGGCCGATGCCCATCTCGCCGCTGATGCTGTCGCCGGAGACCGTGCCGGTGAATTCGAGCGTGAGCGGCATCGGGTTGGTGATCGAGACCTTCCAGGAGACGTTGTCGCCAGAGACGGTGCCGTCGAAAATCTCGGCGGTATTACCTTCCGCGCCCTGCGTGCCCGTGAGCGTGCCGTCTGCAGCCTTCACGCTCAGCGTCGCCTGGCGGTCGCCCATCGGCGTCGTCATGGTCAGATTCCAGTTGCCGTCTACGGCCATTCCCGTCTCCCGAACAAATCCCGGCGGGCTGCGACGATCCGCGGCCAGTCCTGAGCGAGCCTATAGCCCAACTCGCAGCTCCTGCCTAACCCTGCATTGGAGGCATTTAGGCGCGGGCAGCGGCGCGCCGGCGGCTCGTGACGATGAGCCTGAGAACCACGTACTGCACGGCGAAGGCCAGGATCTTGGCGCCGCCTGCGACCACCGTGATGTAGAACGCCCACAGCTTCAGATCGCCGGTGGCGGCGACCGCGATCATGCCGGCGCCGATCACGAACATCAGCGCGGCCCAGGCATAGCCCGCAGCGGTCACATATTCCGGGACGGTCTCGGTGACGATCGGCGGCATGTAGCGCAGCATCCAGCCGCGCTTGAGCATGATGGCACCGATTGCGAAATGCGCGATCGAGGGTTTTGCCAGCATGAAGCGGGGATCGTTGGTCAGCAGCGTGACCGTGCCCAGCACGATGACGAGCGCGAGGCTCGCATAGGTCATGTAGTTGAGCTGCTGTCCCTTGACCCGGGCATAGATCACCTGCGCGATCGCGCCTGCAATCGCCACCGACGTTGCCAGCACGACGTTGTCGGTGATGAGGTAGACGGCCAGGAAGACGATGGCGGAGAGGAAATCGGAGGCGAGGCGGGCGAATACGTCCTTCATCGTCGATCCTGTTCAGCGGGCGCCGGGAAGAGCGCGGGCGGGCGTACCGTACTTGATCTGGCGATACTCGGGATACCATTTTGTGAAGTAGATCGCGCAGTTGCGGGCGGCGAAGGCGACCGCCAGGCTCGACCAGAGCGGCAGGCCGGGGATGTAGAGCAGCACGAGATTGGCTGCCGCCATCAACAGCGCGGCGACGGTCCATGCGGCGGTGATGACGTAATTGGCAGTGAGAAAGCCGGGCATCGCCGCGGTCTCGGCCGGGACGGATTCGACCGCATATTGCAGCGTGAAGGGGCGGCGCAGCAGCATCGAGCCGAGCGAGATGACGAAGATGCCGATGTCGACCGACAGCTTGACGCCGAGCGGGCCGAGGGCGGGGTCGATCAGCGCAAGGTAAAGGCCGATTGCGGCGAACACGATCGCGGAGCCCGCGGCCAGGACCTTCACCGAGCGACCGCGCGCGACATCGATCGCGACGGTGGCGAGGCAGATCGCCGATGCCGCAAACACGCTGATCATGGCCGACGTCACCAGCATCAGGAAGGTGTAGGCGCCATAGGGCGCGAGGATCAGGAAAATCGCCATGGGCCGCCTCGGTCGGACCGATCTTTACAATGGAAAGATTCCTACTTCCGGACCGGGCCCGGGTCAAGCAAAATCTTTACAGTGTCAAAATAACGTAGGCGACCTCTAAAAAGTGAAGGGCTGCAACGGCTTGGTCGGAGGCCTCCGCGGCCAATTCCGCCCATGGAAGGAGCGGGAGCGCGGCAGCGACCGACAGAACGAGGCAGAGCAAGATGCCGCCGTTGAAGATGGTATGGCGGCTCCGCCGCAACCGGATCATCTGGAATGCGAGCGCAGCACCGGTCAGGGCGAGGAGGGCAGCGCAATCCGCGGTGATTGAGGGCATGTGCATGGAAAACTCCCCTCTCGCCATTCCAGGGCTCGCGCCAAGTGGTGCGCCCCGGAATGACGAGAGCTACGCCGCGCCCACCCAATTGCCGTGAAAGCCGTCCGGCACGCGGTGGCCGAGCTGCACCAATGCGGCGGGGCCGGCTTCGATGTCGGTGGCATTGAACACGGCGAGGTCGCTGCGGTTTTCCCGCGCGCGCCAGACCACCGCGAGCAGCCAGCCGTCACCTTCGACAGCGTCCTTCGACCGTTCGACGAAGACAGGCTCGGAGATGGTGTCGCCGGCCGGCAGCAGATAATGGCCGAGCCGCCTGCCGTTGCCGTCGACATGGACGATACCGGACAGCGCGCCGAACATCGGCAGTTTTGGATTGGCGCAGGCGTACCAGCCGTGACGGCTCTTCAGCCCGGCGCGGCGATCGTCGATGCGCGGGAATTCGCCGGTGAGATCGTCCAGGTATGTCTGCTGGAAGCGGTCGGTATTCCCGGAGAGATCGAACGTCCAGCGGCAATGGCGGGCGCGCGATTTCTCCGGATCTGTCGGCCGGCCGTCGGGGTGCGGAAACAGCGGCGCCTCCTCGAACTGCATGACGTCGGCAACGATGCGGTTCCCGTCCTCCCACGCATTCATGATGTGGAAGACGTAGCAGGCTTCACCGCGAAACCAGACGATGTCCTTCGCCGTGCCGCTGCGCTTCATCACGCCAACATAGGCGCCCTTGTCCGGCTCCCAGGCATAGGGCGGCCGTCCGCTCATCGCGCGCTCCATGCTGCCGGTGATGGGCAGGATCGGAAACAGCACGTGGCTCGCGGTGACGATGAAGTCGTGCACCATGCTGGCATAGGGCGCCTCGAAACGTTCGAAGCGCGTCGCCTTGCCGGTGGCGTCGATCGATCCGTAGGAGAGGGCAGGCGTCAGCGGACCCGCGGCGTTGTAGCCGAAGAACATCAGCTCGCCCGTGACGGGATCGACCTTCGGGTGCGCCGTGAAGCTGCCGGCGACGCGGCCCTGATAGTTGTGATAGCCGCGCGTTGCCAGCGTGCCCGGCTCGATCTCGGTCGGCAGATGCGCTTCTTCCAGCGCCAGCAGCTTGCCGGCATGAAAGATGATGTTGGTGTTGGCGACGCCGCCATCGGTGAGGTTTGCAGGCGCATCCGGCAGCTTGCGGCCGAAGCCGCCGAACAGCGCGCGGCCGGCGTCGTGCTCGGCCAGCCATTTCGGCGTGCGGACCCAGCGGTTGCGATAGCTGGCGCGGCCGTTTTCGAGATGAAAGGCGTGCAGCATGCCGTCGCCGACGAACCAGTGCGCGCCGGGAGAATCGAACTGCGGATTGGGACCGTTGCGATAGAGCGTGCCGTTCAGCTCGCGCGGCAATTCGCCGATGATCTTGAGGAAGGGGGCGTCGGCCTCGAACGGGATCGGCGCGATATTGTTGCGGCGCTCGGCGACGGCGTCGTGCTGCACGGCTATCCTCCCATATCTTTACATCGTAAAGATCGAATAGGCCCGATCTCGGCTTTCGTCAAGTGAAATCTTTACACTGTCAATATTGCGTCATATAGCTTGCAAATGGCCAAGACCGACACCAAGGGCGAAACGGCGCGAAGCTCGCGTGCCCCCAGAAAAACGACGTCGACCGCTGCATCGCGTCCGGCACGCCGCGCGATGAGCGCGAAGACCGAGACGCCGTATCATCACGGTGCCCTGCGCGAAGCGCTGCTTCAGGCCGCCGAACGCGTGCTCGAGCGCGACGGGCTGGCCGGCCTGACATTGCGCGCGGTGGCGCGCGAGGCGGGCGTCTCGCATGCGGCGCCGACGCATCATTTCGGTGATCTCACCGGACTTCTCAGTGAGCTTGCCGCCGTCGGTTTTCGCCAGTTCAACGCCGCGATGGCGTCGGCTTGCGACAGCGCGACCACGCCGTTCGAACGTGCACTGGCGCGGCCGAAGGCCTATGTCGCCTATGCGCAGGCCCATCCCGGCATGTACGGCATCATGTTCCGCACCGAGCGGCTGGATTATTCCAGACCGTCGCTCCACGAGGCGGCCGAGGCCTCTTTCGCCGGACTTGCCAACGCTGTCGGCATGATGCGGCAGGAGCAGATCAGCGGCGATGCGCTGACGCTGAGCCAGGGCGCCGCGATCGCGCGGGCCTGGTCGATGGTGCACGGCTTCACCACGCTGCTGCTCGACGGCCGGCTGAAGGATATTTTGGAGCGGCTGCCCGAGGGGACGACGGCCGAACGCCTGCTCGAGTCGATGCTGACCGCGCCCATCACCACGAAACCTCCCGTGTAGCGGCTGTTCGGCGCTTTAGCGCATGGTCGCGAGTTCGACGGCGCGGCCACGCGTGCCGACGATCTTCACCTCGTCCTTGCCGCAGGTGAAGCTGCGCGCGTCATCGTCCGCGGCCTTGCGCGCGAGCTCGTTGGCGTTCGGGTTGGCGATCGCATCGACATAGGCGACGTGGCAGACCGGGCCCGGCGGTAGCCGGGTCACGACCAGCATGTCCCTGGTGTTCGGCCGTCCCTGCTTGTCGGGATCGGCGTTGTCAGCGATGTACCAGCGCTGGATGATCGCGAACGGCTTTGTGCCCGCCGCGCGCCATTCGACGGTCGTCTCCGATGAATTGAACGGGGCGAACCAGACCTTTGCCGCGGGTTCCTCGGCCGCGACCTTGCGATTGCGCCCGACCGAGACGATCTCGCGCAGATCGTCCTCGGCGATCAGCACCATGAGGCCGTCCTTGCCTGGACAAATGCGCGTCGTGCTGCCGTCGAGCTCGCTGGGCTTGCCGACCTGCCGGCAGTTCTTGGGCGCGGTGGAGGTGTAGCTGCTGCCCATGGATTGGGCGTTGGCGCCGTTCAGGGCGATGCAGCTCATCAGAACGGCCAGGCTTGTGCGGGCATGGTTCATCATGACGCCTTGAAGTCGCGGGAACTCCCTTCATCAGACGTCTTCATTGTGGGCAAGGTTCAAACAAGGGCGGGATAGGCCTGACAGCGGCGCGGAATCGTTCTAGAAGGGCGGCTTCCGCCCGCGCTTAGCGCGCCTCGTTCGCGTCATCTCATTCGATCATGCCCATCACCGCTTCCAGCAAAGCTTATCGCGTCGGCCGTTCCAAGACCGGCCTTGGCCTCTTCGCCACCATGCCGATCAAGAAGGGTACAAGGATCATCCGCTATTTCGGGCCGATCCTGGACTCGCGCATCCCGGCGCATGACGAGATCGAGAACAAATATCTGTTCGAGCTCAACGGCCGCTGGACCATCGACGGCTCGGTGCGCAAGAATCTGGCGCGCTACATCAACCATTCCTGCCGGCCCAACGCGGAGTCCGACGTCCGTCCGCGCGAGCGCAAGGTGTTCATCCGCGCCATCAGGAACATCGAGCCGGGCGACGAGATCAACTACGATTACGGCACCGACTATTTCAAAGCCTATCTGAAGCCGATCGGCTGCAAGTGCGCCTCCTGCGAGAAGAAGCGCAAGAAGCTGCGTGCCGAGGCCCGGGCCGAACGCGCCAAGGTGAAGACGCGTACCGAACGCAAGGCGGCCAAGAAGGCAGGCCCCAAGGCCGCCAAAAAGAAGAAGCTCAACGGCCACGCGTTCGGCAAGGCCAACGGCCGCGCGCAGGCGTAGCGACACTGTCTGCCCCGCCTAGCGCGTAATTGCGCACGGGGGCGGGGCATCCGGTACGCCGCGGCTTCTCCGTATTCCTCAGCGTCTCTGGAATACTGGGTCGCCCGGTCCAGTGCGCAATTGCGCACAAGGCCGGGCGACGACAGCTGCGGATGCGGCCTCACGCCGTCACCGCACCCGCACTCTTCCGCAACCCCAGAAATTGCAGCTCGGCAAACACGCCGGTCGCGATCGCCTGCGCGACGACCATCAGCTCGCCGGCGAGGTTCGGCGACACCGCGCCCGAGAGCAGCAGCGCGATGCTGCCGACGGTCCAGGCCGCGTTGCCGATCACGACCAGCAGGACGAGCGGTTTCGCTACCGTAGCCCGCGAGGCGAGCCAGCCGACCAGGGCGGTGTAGGCGATCAGGAACAGGCCGGTCTCGCGCAGCAGCGCTTCGGGCAGGTTGAACAGCGCTGCGAACGCGCTCGCGCCGAAGGTGAAGCCGAGAGCGGCGATGCCGCTGAAGATGGCATCGGCGAGCAGGGCACGGCGCAGGAAGGTGGATGCGTCGATCATCGTAGGTCTCCTTGCTTGGGCTGGGTGGAATTCAATGCAGTCCGCGCCACCAGGCGCGGAGCAGGCGGGTGAGACGGAACGGGCAGAGGTTCTTGCCGACGCCGTGCTCGAAGGCGATGACCTGCGCGAGGACATAGTCGCCGGTCGAATGCACCAGCGGCTCGGGCATGTTGAGGCCGCGTGCCAGCATCCGGGTTGCGAACGCCATGGCCCAGGGCAAGACGTGGTCTGCGACGGTCCGGTAGAGCAGCAGCGCGATCATGGTCATCTCCTGTTGCGACCGAAGATGCGCGCGCCGGCGCCCCATTTCGATTACCTCGCGGGTAATGGAAGGGCCGAAATCCGCATGCTAGGTTTCTGGTCATGAACGCACATGCATCCACGGCACAGGCCGAACGCAGCCAGCCGGTCCATATCGGCGACCATTTGCGCGAATGGCGGCAGCGCCGCCGCATGAGCCAGCTCGATCTCGCGGGCGAGGCGGAGATCTCGGCGCGGCATCTGAGCTTCGTCGAGACCGGCCGCGCCGCGCCCTCGCGCGACATGGTGCTCCGGCTCGCCGAGCGTCTCGACGTGCCCTTGCGCGAACGCAACGTGCTGCTGGTCGCGGCCGGTTTCGCACCGGCCTTTCCGCAGCGCCCGCTGGAGGATCCCGCCTTGAAATCAGCCCGCCAGGCGATCGACCTCGTGCTGAGGGCGCATGAGCCCAATCCGGCGCTCGCGGTGGACAGGCACTGGAACCTGGTCTCGGCCAACCGCATGGTGGCGCCGTTGCTCGACGGCATCCCGCAGCGGCTGCTCGGCCAGCCCTTCAACGTGCTCAGGCTCGCGTTCCATCCGGAGGCGCTGGCGCCGCGCACGGTCAATCTCGCGGAATGGTGCGGGCATCTCTTGGAGCGGCTGCACCGCCAATGCGAGGCGACGGCCGATCCGGAGCTGATCAAGCTCTACAACGATCTCAAGAGCTATCCCATCCCGGCGCGTTCGGCGCCGCTGTCGAGCGACAATGTCGCGATCCCCTTCAAGCTGCGCCACAATGGCGGGGAGATACTAAGTTTCTTCTCCACCACCATGGTGTTCGGCACGCCCGTCGACATCACGCTGTCGGAGCTCGCATTGGAGACGTTCTTCCCGGCGGACGAGCGCACCGCCGAGCGCTTGAAGCAGATCGCGGCAGCTATGACGTAGCGCCCTTGCCTCGGGGCGGGTTCGGCTTATCTTTGGGCCAACCTTTACCGCCAAGGAGGCGCCTGACATGAGCACGCTCAAACCGCTCCAGATCGACGTCGTCTCCGACGTGGTGTGCCCCTGGTGCTACATCGGCAAGCATCGGATCGAGAGCGCGCTGGCGCTGGTGCCCGACGTTCCGGTGAAACTGAATTTCCGCCCCTTCTTCCTCAATCCCTGGGTGCCGCGCGAGGGCATCAGCCGCGAGGCCTATCTCACCCAGAAGTTCGGTTCGGTCGAGGCCTATAAGGGCATTGCGGGACGCGTCGTCGCGGCCGCAAGCGAGGAGGGTCTCGTCTACAAGCCCGAGCTGGTCGCGCGCCAGCCCAACACGACCGACTGCCATCGCCTCATCCTGTGGGCGGAAGCGATCGGCAAGGCGCCCGAGATGAAGCAGCGCCTGATGGAGCTCTATTTCCGTGACGGCGGCGATCTCACCGATGTGAACGTGCTGGTGCAGGCGGCCGCCGATGTCGGCCTCGATGCCGACGACGTGCGCAAGCGCCTTGCCACCGACGAGGACGTCGCGCGCGTTTCGGCCGACGCGCAGGAGGCGGCCGAGAAGGGCATCTCCGGCGTGCCGACCTACGTCTTTGCGCAGAAATACGCCGTCTCCGGCGCGCAGGATCCGAACCTGCTCGCCCGCGCCATCCGCCAGGTCTCGGAAGAGATCAACGCGCAGGCGGCGGAGTAGCTTCGCTTATTTGCGGAGGCGGCGGACCACGCGTCGCGCCGTCTCGTGCGCGGCGTTGAAGCCAGTTAGCGCTGCGTGAACGAGCGCCACCACCGGATCGTGCCGCCGCAGCGGGATCAGCACGTCGCCGATCGCGAAGCGTCCGCGCCAGATCGGGTTGATCATGGGATGGTCGGCGCTCGCCGTGGAATCCGCGCTGGCGATCGCGGGATCGGCGCAGAGATGGCGGGTGAGGTCGAGCGTGAGCTGCACGCCCGGCGAATATCTTGCAAAGCGTTCGTCGATGCCGAGCTTGAAGAAGAAGGCGCGGTCCTGATGCCGCAGCACGATGCCGGCGGCGATCGGATTCGTGCCGGCACGAAGCGTGACGATCTCGCACTGCGCGGTCTCCGCCAGTGCCGGTACGGCGCGGCGGATGAAGGTCGCATCGCCCGCATGCTGGATCAGCGCAGTGCCGCGCTTGCCCTTCCAGCCGCTGGCTTCGAGCTGCAGGAAATTTTCGAGCGCCGGCCCGATCTCGTCGGGGCTGCGCGCGACCTCGAACACGACGGGGCCGTGCTCTTCCAGGCGATGGCGCTGGCGGCGCAGCTCCTTGAGCTTCTTGGCGCCGAGCGCGTCGCGCAACAGCGTCTCGCCATCCTGCCTCGCATCGAGGCTGGCGCGGATGTAGGAGCTGAGGATTCTTGGCTTCAGGCCGTCGCGGCTCAGAACCTGGTTGAGCGCATTCATCGCCGCGCCGTCGAGCGCGACGTCGTTCAGCACCAGCGCATGCGCGCCAGCTTCGCGTGCCTGCTGCAACAGACGCGTGGCCGCCTCGAGCGGAGCGTCGCGGTCGATCAGCGGGCTGCACAGCGTGCCATAGGGATGCGCGCTCACCAGCGCGGGCAGGGGAATCTTCCAGGCGCGCCAGAGCGAGATCACCGGCATCAGCCCGATCAGCCGGGTCGAAGATCCGCCGAATGCGAGCAGCGCCGAGGCATCCGTGCGGCCGCGTGCGGTCGCGCTGACGGCGAGCTCCCAGGCGGGCAGGTAATATCCGTTCGGCTCGATCGCTCGCTGCGCCAGCGCGCGCCATTGGCCGGGGTCGATCGCGGCAACCGGAACGCGCGCGCGCGCTGGCGCGACATCTTTTGTCGATGCCGGATTGATCGCTGCCTGGTGCGCGATGTCGACCACGTCCCGTCGTCCCCGTTCACGCGAGCTGAGCCCGTGCTACCGGTCATGCTTAGCGCAAAGATTGGAAAATACCGTTGGGACGCCGCGTCAATTCGAGTGGTAATGTTAACGTTTCATTGACCATGCCGGCGACCGCACAATCGCTTGTGCCGGCGGATGCGCAAGAATCGCTCTCGACCAGGAGGATCGCAATGATCACCACGCCTTTCACGCCGATGACCTCTCTGCTAGGTGGAGCGCTGATTGGATTGTCTGCCGTTCTGCTGATGTGGGCGACCGGACGAATTGCCGGCGTCAGCGGCATCGCGGCGCGGCTGTTTCCGCCCTATGAGGACAACGAATTCGCCGGGCGCCTCGCCTTCGTCGCCGGTCTCGTCGCCGCGCCTGTGCTGGTGTTGCTCGTCACCGGAAGCCTGCCGGCCCAGACGATCGCGGCAGGGCCGGCCGTGCTGATCGTCGCCGGATTGCTCACGGGTTTCGGTTCGGTGTGGGGCAGTGGCTGCACCTCCGGCCACGGCGTTTGCGGCTTGTCGCGACTATCGGTGCGCTCGCTGGTCGCGACCATGACCTTCATGGCGGCCGGCATGGCGACCGTCTTCGTGATGCGGCATTGGAGCTGATGGCGATGGCAATCCTCGTTCAATTCGCAATCGGCCTGATCTTCGGCATCGGCCTCATCGTCTCCGGCATGTCGAACCCGGCCAAGGTGCTGAACTTCCTGGACGTCGGCGGCATTCCGACAGGGACATGGGATCCGAGCCTCGCCTTCGTGATGGCGGGCGCGGTGGCCGTGACCTTCATCGGCTTCAGCCGCGTCCTGAAGCTCCCGCGTCCGTTCTTCGCCGATCGATTTTATCTGCCAACACGACGCGACATCGATCCCAGGATCGTTGCAGGTCCCGCGATCTTCGGTATCGGCTGGGGACTGGCGGGGTTCTGCCCGGGACCGGCGCTGACCGCGCTCGGATTCGGCTCGGTCTCGGCGGTCATCTTCGTTGCGGCGATGTGCGCCGGCATGGTGCTCGCCCGCTTCATCGCTCACCTGCCGTCATTGACGCGCTTTGTCACGCCGGCCGATCCGCTCGAAACCTGACGTCGCGGCCTACGAGCAGTTCCAGCAGCAATCGGTCGCCGCCTGATCCCGTTCACCGGGCACGCTGAAGCGGCAGGACCGGGCGAGTTATCTCGTCCGGTCCCGCCCCACCAATCTTCATGTACGACCAGCGGTTAAGCGTTCATCGATTACCAGCGGTCGTCGACACCGACGCCCACGCTGACGCCGGGCGCGCGAATGCCGACGCCGGCGCGCGGGCCGTCATCCCAATCGCGGTGATAGGTCCGGCGCTCGTAATAGCGCTCGCGCGGCATGTAGTTGTAGGAATCGCGCACGATGACACGCGAACCGCCGCGCGTGCGATAGCACCGGCCGGCGTCGTCGCAGACAAGTCGCACCTGCTGGACGAGATCCGGATTGGTGTATTCACTGCTCGTGTAGATATCCGAAGCCTTCACGCCCGATGCGGCGGCCAAAGCACCAACGCCCGCCAATAGCGCAATAGTCAACGTCCTCATCCTGTCCTCCTCCGAAACTGCCCTCGGCGGTAACAAGAAGGGGAGGCGGTGATCGTTCCCACCCGCAATACTGGTTTTTCTCGGAACCGCACCTTCGTTAGGTTTGTTCCTAGATCGGCTCGTAAGTCTCAGTCCCGCAAATGTCGTCGGCTTCGGCGCGTCGGCGATCGACGACCTTTCCGCCATTGATGGTCACGATGTAGGTCTGCGCGCCGAGCGGCGTGCCGGTTGCGGAGGTGAGCTGCGCGCGAACGCAGGCGGTCCAGCCCGGTCCTCGCACCTCGTGATGGGGCGGGGCGACATGCACCTCACGCGGATAGGACGTGGTGAGAAACACCACGTCGATCTGCTCGCGCACCACGCGCTTGACGTCGGGGGGCGGCTCCGGCGGCGGTTGCTCGGCTTCCTTGATGCGCATGAACTCGGGCACCGGCGCCCGGCTGTCGGCAAAGCCGCAAGCACCGAGCGCGAGCGCGCCGGCCAGCAGCGCCGCATTGGCAATGATCCGCAACATCCGTGAAAGGTCCCCTGCGGCGAACAGATAGGCACGAATGCGATCGGGCGAAGTCCGCCCCGATCAAAATTTGCTGAAGGCGCGGAACCCCCGGCATTTGCTATTACGGGATTGCAGGCTAGTTTGTACCCCACGCGAGGGGGATTGCATCAATGAAGATTTTGGTCATAGCGGCTGCGGTGCTGGCGCTGGCGTGCGGCGCGGCCGAGGCGCAGGGGCGGCGTCAGCCCAATGACGGCGCCAAGCCGGCGGACAACAAGCCGAAGGTCGACGAGAAAGCTTACAAGGCCGCGCTCGAGCGCATTCCCGAGCCGAAGGAGAAGTACGACCCGTGGGGCGGGGCCCGCCCGAGCGAACCCGCCAAGAAGCCGAAATGAAGTACGGCGGGCCTCGCTGACTGGTCCGCGAATTCCGCCAGCGCTCGTTCCGATTACAGTGCGGCCATGCGCTCCCCCGGGGAAAGTTCGGGGCAATGGCGCGACGCGCTTCTCGCCATCACACGACATCGCGATGGACGCCGCGGTCATTCTGAGGCCAGCATCTCGATCGGCGACAGCAATGTTGCGTTTGGCGGGGCCACGGTCATCGCTAGAGTCGCGCGCGATCGATCGTCCGCGCGGACGATTTACTGGCATCATCGGTGGTCACACTCGCGATCATCGCACTCATGCTCGCAAGCTTACATGCGCGCAAGCTTACGCCGGCGCGGTGCCACCATATCAAGCAGTCATGATCGTGTTGTGTATGTGATGCGAACGTTCGTTCACATCGCGTGTGCTATTGCACGAAAGCGAGGCCGATGCGTTTGTCGTTGCGCCACACGGGGCGGCAATTCCGTACGAAATTGTCGCGCGCGATCGAGAGTGTGAACGATTGCGGCAATGTGACGGAGCCATCGAGGTCGATCGCCGCGCCGCTTTCCGACATGTTGCGCACCGTGCACGCAATGCCGCCGTCTTCGAAGCTGATCGTTCCGCCCTTGAAAACACGGTGACGCTGTGCTGCGCGCTTCTCGATCATCGGCATTAATCCAAAGTGACGATTGTGAGATAGTGCATAGAAATTACGTTGAAATGAACTCAATACTGGCGCTACTTGCACCACGCTTCAGACTTCGTTTACGACGTTGAAGCGGTGAGTCATGTCCCGCCGACTTTCCTCACGATCCTTTCCTTTATGGCGTTACGCGCCGATGGAGATACTGATGAAGACTTCGCTTTCGCTTCTGTTCGCCGCAGCGCTCTCGCTGACATCCGTGCCCGCCCACGCCGTGAAGTGGGACCTCTCGACTATGACCTGCAAGCAGTTCCTCGAGAGCGGCGAAGACAACATCGCGGTCGTGCTGACCTGGATGGACGGCTGGTACAAGGGCGACGAAGACAATGCGATCATCGACACCGAGGTATTCATCGAGAACGCCAAGAAGTTCGGTGCCTATTGCGGAAAGAATCCGACCGTCAGCGTCGTCACCGCGGCCGACGAGATCCTCGGCAAGTAATTCTTGAAGCGTGCCGACCGAGACACGATCGCAATCGTGCCTCGGTCTGGCTTCGACGTCATCGAGAGCCGCGGTGCGCCTTGCGCTCACGCGGCTCTCTTCTTTTCGGATCAGCTCAGCCCGGCAACATCGCGAACGCGCTCGACACCATCGCCACCGGCTTGTTGTCGGCGGCCGACAGCAGCGTGACGCGACCGAAGCTCATGGTGCGTCCGAGTCGCACCACGCGGGCGTCGGCGAGCACGTCGGACGATGAGGCCGCGCGCATGAAATGAGTGGTCTGGTCGACTGTCGTCATCGGACGGTAGCCGCGATTGGCGGCAAGGATGGCGATCACCATCGCCGTGTCGGCAAGGGCCATCAGCGCCTGGCCGCAGACCACCCCGCCGCTCCGGCACAGCCGCTCCGAAAAGGCCATGCGCAACACTGCGCCCGGCTGCCAGTCGGGCTCATCTGCCGGCGGTGCATGCTCGATGCGCTCGACCGAGAGGTTGAGATCCTGGACCCAGGGCGCGAAGACCTCGCCGAGGATGCGTCGGGCATCATCGATGCCGAACTCGGCTTCTGGCTGCGATGGCATTGCTGTCGTTTCCTCCATTGTTGCCGGATGTTTCGGCCATTCTGCCCGCATCGGCGCGGCAAAGTCACCCGGCTGGTCCCGTCGGCTTGAAAATGCCCGACTTGGCCCGATATGATGCCGTGGTTGGGTACGGGTGGGCGATGTTGCGTCGGTATGTCCTCGTCTTTTGTCTGGTGGCGCTCGGTCTTGCGCTGAACGGGTGCACCAGGTGCGGTCCGATCTGGGACGATTGGCTGCACGCGCCGAAATCGTGCCGCTCGTAGCGGTCCGCAGCGGCCGCACCGGGATGACAAGGCGCCGGGCGATCCGCGCTTCCATGAAATGATCTGAGGAGTGAAAGATGAAGCTTTTCCGTATGGCGGCGGTGATGCTGGCCGTGCTGGCGGCACCGGCCTACGCGCAAATGCCCAATCTCAATCTGCTGCAGGAAGGTCCGGGCAAGACCCCGGAGGAGAAGGCCGCGGAAGCCGAGCGCGACAAGGCCTACAAGGAAACGCTGAAGAAGATTCCGGACGCCAAGACGTCCAACGATCCCTGGGGCGGCATGCGCTCCGATCCGCCGAAACAGCCGGCGGCGCCGAAGGCGGCCGCCACCAGTGCGCCGAAGAAGACCAAGACCGGCACGGCCGCGAACTAAGCGTTTCGGCCGGAGGCGGCAGGCGCCTTCCGGCCGGGACTCCTCCTTGGTCCGGCCACTCCCTACATTAAAGCGCAGGTATTGCGTAGAGGAGGGTAGGTCATGGCCGATCGTCCGCGGGATCTCGCCGAGCGGATGGCGCGCCGGCGCAGGACCGGCGGCAACACGCCGGGCGGGGGCTCCGGTGACGGCTATCTGCGCGAGACCTTCACGCTGCCGCGTGCGGCGGCGCGGGCGAGGGCGGAGGCCTTCTTCGCCCGCTATCCCAAGGCCGGCTATATGAGCGCGGTCGAGACTTGGCGCGAACTGCCCGGCGGCGATATCGAATTCACCATGCGTCGGCTGCCCAGCGCCGATTGAGGGGCCCGCGCGCCCCGCGTCTAGTCGAGCGTCTCGGCGACGATGCGGATGCGGAACACCGGCTCCTTGGCCTCGTCCAGCAGCTCCATGTGCCACTCGGAATTTTCCTGGAGCTTGCGGGCGATCCCGGCGGCCATGTCGGCGCAGACGCTGGTCATCTCCTTCCAGGCGGAATCGCGATCGGAAAATTCCGTCGCCTGGTCCGCACAGCCGGAATAGCGGCCGTTGCGGATTCGGAAGAAATAGAGCGGCATGGCTGGCACCGGTCGCGTGAAGGGCCCACCCCAAGGCCATGGGCGCGCAGTGCAATCCCAAACCCCCGGCAGATCAATTCCGGGTGTCTACGGAGGACATGCTCAGGGCATGTCGCGCTGCGCAGGGATGCCTGCAACATCATTCCGGCTCAGGCTGTCTTGATCAGGCAGTCTTGCGCTCGATGGCCTTCAGTTCCCGATCGATGCGCAGCTGCACCCGCCGGATCGCCAGGAGGTCGATCTTGGTCTCGGTCTTGCCGGACTTGACCTGCTCCCCGATGCGGAACTGCCACTGCCAGACTCCGGGACTTGCCGTCATGGCGACGGTGAACTCGACGCCCCTGTGATTCATGGTCACCTCCCACGATTCACCCTCGATCACATCAAACATGTTGGCCGTCACAATATTCCCATGCAGAAGCAAAATCGGCGGTAAGCCTTGGATGGTTCATGGAAATCCCGGATGCGCACGCGCCATCGACCGGCCAGGAACTCTGTTCATGGCCGGAGAACCACGGAGCCCATTCAATGCTCATGCTGGTCGAAGACTCTTGATCCAGATCAGCCTCCGGCTTCGGAAAGGCGCGGCGCGGAGACGCAAGCGATCAGGCGCCTGTCGGCACGTGCCTTGCTTGGCCGCTGACGGCAAGCAACAAGGGCGCATCATGCTTGGCATTCCCCGTCGCTACAGTCATTTCGTGTTCGGCGTCATCCAGTCCGGATTGACCTCGCTGATCGCGGCGGGAATCGCCAGCTTTCCGGCTGACGGCGCCATGCTGTTCGTTCGGCACTGGATGATGTCGTGGCTGATCGCATGGGCCGCGATGCTGCCCATGGTGCTGCTGGCGGCGCCCGCGATCCGCGCCTTCTCGCTGCGGCTGACGCGGGAGGAGAGCGGCGCGTGAACCGGCGGTGCGCATGAAAAAACCCCGCTTGGGGAGAGCCAAGCGGGGAGAAGGTTATTGGAGGCTGAGGTGCTGGGCTGCAACACCATAAGCCAGGCGAGCCTATCCGGCTGAGCTTACGGCAGCCTGACAGGCTCGCGATTGGAATCGGCACCCCGCGTCACAGCACACGGGCCCGCAAACAGAAAACCCCGCTCGGGGAGAGCGGGGTCGTCGACTGGGTATGGAGGCCCGGTGTTGGTCCACCGGGCTCAGCGACACTAGGCGAGTTCGCTTACAGAGGCCTGACGGCGGCAAGCGAAAGCAATGTTGAGCAGGCCGCACACTGGCCCCGCACCGGTCCCAATTTGGCCACCCGATCGCACCACTCAAGCCACAGCTGCAGGCAAGATTCCGCAGGGTCCGGTGCTGCCATGGGGGAACGTGGCACGCCGGCAACGGGGTGGCATCATGGATAACGTAGAGCGGTCGTTTGCCGCCGCGACAGCGGCTGGCTTCGTGGTGTTGGTGATCGGCATCGCGCTGCTGATGCTGTTGTAGGATCACGCAGCAGAGGCAGACGGCGGGCCGGCTCCGGGCCAGCATGGCCCCGCGCGCGGGTCGGCGCGCCATGGCGGCGCCTTACGTCCTGCAAAAGCTGCAAAACAACCCCATGCACAGTAGGTCTCCGTGCGATTGTCTCGCGCAATCAAGGGCTTGGATGTAGTATCTAGATACCTCCAACTGCCGATATCGTCGCTAGGGCGGGCGTTTCAGCCGGCGCGGGATAAGCAAGGCCTGCGTGAGCTTCGGTCCCGGCCGGCAGCCTTGTCCTCGGGGACTAATGGACCTTGATCGCGTCCAGCGGGAGGCGGAGCTCGGCGGCGCGCTCCTCGCGGTCCTTCTTGCGGAACTCGTTTTCCTTGCGCTCGAACTTGATCAACTCCTTGAGCGTCGCCTCCAGCAGGTGGTTGCGCCTGGTGGCATCGTGCAGCGTATTTTCCGTCATGACCGAGATCCCCATTGTTGCGGTCCAACCCAGAGAAGGCCGCAGGGCACCGAAAGGTTCGATGCCGCAGGATTGTGTAAGCATGACGGCACGCGGCGGCTGCGTCTTTGATGCGCGTCAGCTTCGCTTGAAGACGAACGGTCGCTGGACGCGGTCGTTGGGTATCGAGCCGATCGCGCGCATTCGATGTCGCGTTACTTCGGAGGTCGCAGCCCGGTGGACTCGATCCAGTCGTGCAGATGAGAGGCCACGTCGGCTTGGCGAGCCTTCTCGAGGAGGGCGTCCCGCTTGGGACCGGGGGGAAGGCGCAAGGCCTGATCCCGGACCTGCTCCACCCATGCAGCAAGCCGGTCCTGAAGGCTCAGCCGTTGCTTGAAACGTCGTCGCGTGGGCATGGCACGCTCCTTTCCATGCGCGGAAGGCGGGAGCGCAAATCGGCGTTCTCATCACCGATAGTTGCCAGGGTCCGTGCGGCGATGACCCATTGAACCAGATTGTCGGATCCGGTTCGGTCCAATTGTGTACAGAGCGTTCTTGGCGACGTTCTTGGGCGGCCTCACCCGTCCTCGTTGAACCACGAAAGCGGTTCGGCTGTGCGCCGCCTCTGTTGTCGTTGCCGTTCGGCATGTTCGCGCGCCTGCCGCACTCGTCGCGCTTCCTCGACCAGCTTGCGAGCGGTCTCTTGCGCGTCGTCGGCGCGCCGGAAAAGCGGGTCTGTTTCCATGGACCCCATAACGCAGAAACAGGGGAGTGGGTTCAGGCGCGGGGCTTCTCCCAGGGAAACGGCTCCTGTGTCTTGCGGCCGAGGAACGTGTCCGGCATGGGCAGTTGCAACACTTTCGCCGCCTCGGCCGCCAGCTCGCGCATGAGGGCGTTCTGCGCCGCAAGTTCGACAGCCAGATAGTGCACGCGCGAAATGTGATTGTGGTCGGCCATGGCGGCGCTCCCTCGCTTCGCAGGCGGGAGCGCGCTCGGTCTCTCAGCCACCGACGCCTACGGGCAGAGCCTCGGCCGGTGATGTCAGGTAAACTGTCACGGGCCGCTTTGGTTCACTATTGAACTTAGGGGGTGCTGCCTTAGTCGGGCGGCTGTAGGCCGGGCGATCTCAGCCACTGGCTCATATGCGAGCCGGTCTCGGCCTGGCGGGCCTTGCGGAGGGCGTCGTCCTGTAGCGGACCGGGAGGGAGGGATCTGGCTTCTTCTCGGAGGCGTTTTGCTTCTTCGGCAAGGCGTTCTTCCAAGAACACGGTTTGCGTGAAACGGCGGCGTCGCTGCATGACACAACCTCGTCTGACGGGTCCTAACCGTTGGGCTTGAATTTCACGAATCCAATATGCCGTAGCTGGCGTTCCAGTTCCCGGAGATGCCCGGTCATAAGGGAAATGCGGTCGGTGCGAGCGGCTGAAAGGCGGCCTCAATTCATCTTGCGGCGCAATTGCCTGACGATCTCGCGGAGGTCGGCGGCGTATTCCTCAATGATCCGGAGCGCCGCGTCCAAGCGCGACGGCTTGGCGTCCTTACCCTCAGTCGGCTTACCAGGGTCGGTCATGGGCCGGATGGTCTGCCGCGCGAGGGAATGATGTTTGCGCTGGATCAAGGGAAGGTGAAGCTCCGCCGCGCGTTCCTGACGCGATCATCCATGCTCCATCAGCAACAGGATCGCCGCGAGTAACACCGCTACGAACATGGCCGGTACCACAATCCAGGCAGTCTCGTTTCTCATGGTGCGCATGGTTTCATGCGTTGCACCGTGCCGCTACCTATACATCGGGATACTCGGGGACTGCCGGATTTCAAACAGCACTCAACGGTCGTCCTAAACGCTCATCGAGATGATGGCTATCAAGCCCGCAGCAGCCGTGCCCCACGCCAGCGCATGCAACATCCAAGGCCGCATTGTCGCCTCCCGACAGATGGGAGGATGCAGGCGGATCGCGTGCGCTACTTGAGATAGATCAAAGGCTAAAGACTAGCGCCGTTGCGGCGGCCACGGTGAAAACACCGGCGCCAATTGCAAGCACGCCCACGAGTAGTTCTTTGCCCATGCCCTGATCTTAACTTAGGTCGGTTCGGGCTGGCTATGCGGTTTGTGCCAGATTTTCCCGATACGGGGCTCCAGTGAATGAGGACACTGGCCGGATCAGGACGCTGCAAATCCGGGGTACGTCGGTTGCCCAATCGCCAGGTACCCGGCGCCGATGCAAGTTGCTGGACCTGGGTTAGCGTCAGCCTTGGCTGGCCCAGTACCTTTGGCCTCAACTCAGCCTGCCCGGAGTTGGGGCCGCCTTTTGGACACCCCGCGGAGGGGGAAGATCAGGGCCCTCGCTGCGGCCCTATTGTCCATTGGAGCGGCGCCGCTCCAATGCGGCGAAGACTTCAAACAGGACAATGATGATCGCTATGCCTGCACCGCCCCCAAGCGTTAGTAGAAGCACCATCCCCAGCATTCGATCTACTGCCGCTCTATGATTGGTGGCGGCGCTGGGGCTTCTTTTGATTCCAGCGCCATGACGTGCATCGGCCGGGCCTTCTCCGCGGCCGGCTCGGTCAGAGCCATCCGCGCCGCGATCTCTGCTTGCTTCAAATGGTCGGCGGTCGGCACTTCGTTTCCCCGCAGCTCCACCTCCTGCAGCGGAAGCTAGCGGCATAAGTACCAAAGTGAACATTCGTTCCGAGCCGCTGGGTACGACCTTAGCTCAAGGGACCGCGAAGCTTCTTGAGGATGCCAATCTGGTCGTCGATGTTCTCTTGAGCCACTTTCCGAGCCGCTTCCGTGCGCTCCGGATCGGGCGCAGGGATGGGTGGTTTGTCGAGGTGCTTGTCGGTGGGCATCCCCGCACTAGAGCAAATTGGGACACCCGCTTCATTAAACTAGGATACTCGGGGTCAAATACGGACAGTCCCCAAAATCGACGTTGTCCTAATTCCCCTCCGCGGGTGTCGGATATCGAACAGACCGTTCCAGACTTATCAGCCAGATTGACGACGTCCGGGATTTTGCGATTCCCTCCCGGGGCTGGAACAACGTCGCCCGCCATATTGCAAGCGGGCGACGTTGTTGTTTGTGGGGTGTCCTAATCTGCCTCTGCCGGTGTCCCCAAAATCGGTGCTGTCCTAATTAGGCCGCCAACTGAGGCGGCCTTATCTTTGAATATAAACGGCCCCAACTGGGGGCCGCCAACCCTCTGATGGGGTTTTCCTCCAGCAGTCTGGGGGGCACCTTTCGTGCTGGGGGCATCGTAGAGATGCGCTGCTAGGCCGATAGTTCCTCAGCCGCTTAGACTGGTACCCCACGGAGGCGGACAGTACCCAAAATCGCAAAAGAACATATTGCGAACTGAGAACAAATGGGGTACACTGTTTTTATCGCCGGCCCGCCTCTCAATCGTTTGTCCCCCTAGCGAATCCTCGCCATAAGGAGCACGACCCAATGTCCGCAACTGCCCTGCGTATCGTCGAAGGATCTTCCATGGACAAGAGTAAAGCTCTGGCTGCCGCGCTCTCCCAGATCGAGCGCCAGTTCGGCAAGGGCTCGGTGATGAAGCTGGGCAAGAGCGACCGGTCCATGGACATCGAGGCAGTGTCCTCCGGTTCGCTCGGGCTCGATATCGCGCTCGGCATTGGCGGCCTGCCCAAGGGGCGCATCGTCGAAATCTACGGGCCGGAATCCTCGGGCAAGACGACGCTGGCGCTGCACACGGTGGCGGAAGCGCAGAAGAAGGGCGGCATCTGCGCCTTCATCGACGCCGAGCACGCGCTCGACCCGGTCTATGCCCGCAAGCTCGGGGTCAACATCGACGAACTCCTGATCTCGCAGCCCGACACCGGCGAGCAGGCGCTGGAGATCTGCGACACGCTGGTGCGCTCGGGTGCGGTGGACGTTCTGGTGGTCGACTCGGTTGCGGCGCTGGTGCCGAAGGCCGAGCTCGAGGGCGAGATGGGCGATGCGCTGCCGGGTCTGCAGGCGCGTCTGATGAGCCAAGCGCTGCGCAAGCTGACGGCCTCGATCAACAAGTCCAACACCATGGTGATCTTCATCAACCAGATCCGCATGAAGATCGGTGTGATGTACGGCTCGCCCGAAACCACGACCGGCGGTAACGCGCTGAAATTCTATGCCTCCGTACGCCTCGACATCCGCCGTATCGGCGCGATCAAGGAGCGCGACGAAGTGGTCGGCAACACCACCCGCGTGAAGGTGGTGAAGAACAAGCTGGCGCCGCCGTTCAAGCAAGTCGAGTTCGACATCATGTACGGCGAGGGCGTCTCCAAGATGGGCGAGATCCTCGATCTCGGCGTCAAGGCCGGCATCGTCGAGAAGTCCGGCGCCTGGTTCTCCTATGACAGCCAGCGCCTCGGCCAGGGTCGCGAGAATTCGAAAGCGTTTTTGAAGGCCAACCCCGACATCACCGCCAAGATCGAGACCTCGATCCGCCAGAACTCCGGCCTGATCTCCGAGCAGATTTTGGCCGGCACGCCCGAGAGCGACGCCGACGGCGAGGAGCCGGCGGACGAGTAAGCCTTAACGCGAAAAGTTTTCGCGAGGAGCGGGCACTGAGGACGTTGAGTTGCCGACGTCTTCGGTGCCCGTTTCGTTTTGCGTGAGGGGGGCGCGCCGACGATGAAGCGTGTGATCCTGACCAGTTCGTCCGGCGTTGGCCTTGCTCATGCGAACCGCGCCGAGATGGTCGTTCCGCTTATTTTTCGGTTCGTCTTGGGAGCGTTACCCAACGCGCACCACCTGGACGCCTACCTGGAAGGAGACTCCGTAAGAGGCAATCCGGCAGTAATGTGGTTCGATCTTGTCGGCCGGTCTTCCCAGACCGGCCTTGCGCACAAGGGTGCCGGACTGGTCTGGTTCTGCAAGACCTACGGTGTCGACCTCATCGAGCTGTGGTTCGATCCCGAGCCGAACAGTCAGCTGCAGTTGATCTGGATGCTCGATTACCTGCGTTCTCATCCGACGGTCGCCGAGCGTCTGAAGTTGCGCTTTGTCGATTTCGATCTGCGCGGAGCAGATCCCGCAGAGCTTCGTCACAGTGACGTGCAGCAGTTCAATATCGCAGAAAGTGATTTTGCGATCGCCGGAATGGCCTGGGAGGCCTACCGCGCGCCGACGCCCGAGCTCTGCGCCGGGCTGCTCGACAGGCCGCTCGGCAAGCTGTTCTTCCTGAAGCCGGCCATGGAAGACCTGCTCTCGGAACTGCCGTCGCCGGCGACGGGACTGGGGACGACCGAGACGCGGCTTCTCGAACTGATCGCAAGAGGACTCGATCGCACCGAGGAGCTGTTTCGGCCGGGCACGCTTGGAGCACGCGTGTTCGATCCGTGGGAATTGGGCACGCTGCTCGAAGGACTCGCATTCGGCCCGGCGCCCGCCGTTGCGGGTCTGGACAGCAAGCTGGCGACACTCGACCCGGACAATGCAAGAAGCCGCAACGCCGCCTTTCGCCGGAGCCGGCTGTCGCTGACAGAATTTGGCGAAGCGGTCCTTGAAGCCCGCGAGGATTTTCGTCGGCTCAATCCGATTCGGCGCTGGTGGGGTGGTACGCTTCTTACCAACGAGCGGCTTTGGCGCTGGGATGCGCAGGGGCGTTCGCTGGTTGCGCCCAAGTCGGTGCCGTAGGGTGGGCAAAGGCGCGCAAGCGCCGTGCCCACCATATTTCAATGTGCACAAAGGTGGTGGGCACGCATCCGCCTTCGCTCTCTCGAGCTACGGCGGAGCTTTGCCCACCCTACGGGACTGTAGGGTGGATTAGCCGTGCGATGCGCGAAGCGCTATCGCTCGGCGTAATCCACCACGGTTCGTATCCGTAGAGACAGAAGAGGTGGGTTACGCCAGCGGACTGCGCTTCGCGCAGCCGCGTGCTAACCCACCCTACGAATCCGTTACTCCGCGGCCTCCGCGTAATCGCTCACCGGCGGGCAGGAGCACACCAAATTGCGGTCGCCATAGACGTTGTCGACGCGGCCGACCGGGCACCAGTATTTGTCGGTACGCGAGACGCCATCGGGGAAACAGCCCTCGCTGCGGGTGTAGGCGCGATTCCACGCATCGTCCGCGATGTCGTGCACGGTGTGCGGGGCGTTGCGCAAGGGCGATGCTTCGATCTTGAAGCGGCCGGCCTCGACCTCGGCGATCTCCTTGCGGATCGCGATCATGGCATCGCAAAAACGATCCAGCTCCGCCTTCGATTCCGACTCGGTCGGCTCGATCATCAGCGTGCCCGGCACCGGGAAGCTCATGGTCGGGGCGTGGAAGCCATAGTCGATCAAGCGCTTGGCGATGTCGTCGACGGTGACGCCGCTCGTCGTCTTGAGCGGACGGGGATCGACGATGCACTCATGCGCGACGCGGCCCCTGGCGTTCTTGTAGAGCACCGGGAAGTGCGCATCGAGGCGCGCTGCGATGTAGTTGGCGTTGAGGATCGCGATCTCGGTGGCACGCTTCAAGCCTTCGCCGCCCATCATCAGGATGTAGATGTAGGAGATGGTGAGGATCGAGGCCGAGCCGAACGGCGCCGCGGAAACCGGGCCGATCGGAGCGTCGCCTTGCGTCGCGGGATGACCGGGCAGGAACGGCGCAAGATGCGCCTTCACACCGATCGGGCCCATGCCCGGGCCGCCGCCGCCATGGGGGATGCAGAAGGTCTTGTGCAGGTTGAGATGGCTGACATCGGCGCCGTAATCGCCGGGCCTGCTAAGGCCGACCTGTGCGTTGAGGTTGGCGCCGTCCAGATACACCTGGCCGCCATGACCGTGCACGATGTCGCAGATCTCGCTGATGTGCTCCTCGAACACGCCATGGGTCGAGGGATAGGTGATCATGACCGCGGCGAGATCGTTCGAATGCTTCTCCGCCTTGGCGCGGAGGTCATTGACGTCGACGTCGCCGTTCTTCTCGCAAGACACAACCACCACGTCCATGCCGACCATCGCGGCCGAGGCCGGGTTGGTGCCGTGGGCGGAGGAGGGGATCAGGCAGATTTTTCGGTGGCTCTGCCCACGCGCAGCATGATAGCCGCGGATCGCAAGCAGCCCGGCATATTCGCCCTGCGCGCCTGAGTTCGGCTGCAGCGAGATCGCGTCATAGCCGGTGATGTCGCACAGCCATTTTTCCAGCCGCGCGAACAGCGCGTGATAGCCCTTGGCCTGCTCGCGCGGCACGAACGGATGCAAGCTGCCGAATTCCGGCCAGGTCAGCGGCATCATCTCGGTGGTCGCGTTCAGCTTCATGGTGCAGGACCCGAGCGGAATCATCGCGCGGTCGAGCGCGAGGTCGCGGTCGCTGAGCTTGCGCATGTAGCGCAGCATCTCGGTCTCCGAGCGATGCGCGTGGAAGACGGGATGGGTGAGGAAGGCGGTGGTGCGCTTCAATGCTTCCGGCAGCGCCTCGCGCGTAGTGGCGTCGATCTCGGCATAGGCAAGCGTGCCGCCGAAGGCACGCCAGACCGCTTCCACCGTCGCTGGCGTCGTCGCTTCGTCGAGTGCGATGCGCAAGTTCGTTTCGCCAACGCCGAGATTGATCTTCTCGGCAGCGGCACGCGCGACGATCTCGGCGCGCTTGGCGCCGGCATCGACGCTGAGCGTGTCGAAGAAGGTCTCGCTATCAGGCGCAAAGCCGAGCTTGCGTAGGCCGGCCGCGAGCACAGCGGCGCGGCGATGCACGTTGCGCGCGATCTGCGTGAGGCCCTCAGGGCCGTGATAGACCGCGTACATCGAAGCAATCACGGCGAGCAGCACCTGCGCGGTGCAGATGTTGGAGGTCGCCTTCTCGCGGCGGATGTGCTGCTCGCGGGTCTGCAGCGCGAGGCGATAGGCAGGCGCCCCGCGCGAATCCACGGAGAGGCCGACGAGGCGGCCGGGCAGCGAGCGCTTCAGCGCATCGCGCACCGCCATATAGGCCGCGTGCGGCCCGCCATAGCCCATCGGCACGCCGAAGCGCTGCGCGGATCCGATTGCGATGTCGGCCCCGAGCTCGCCGGGCGAGGCGAGCAGCGTCAGTGCCAGCAGGTCGGCGGCAACGATCGCCAGCGCACCCTTGGCCTTCAGCGCTGCGATCGCGGGCCTGAGGTCGCGCACCGCGCCCGAGCTTCCCGGATATTGCAGCAATGCGCCGAGCACGTCGGCGTTAGCGAGATCGGTGAGGGGATCGCCGACCACCAGGGTCCAGCCGAGCGGCTCGGCGCGGGTGCGCATCACCGCCAACGTCTGCGGATGCACGTCCTTGTCGACGAAGAAGGCCTTTGCCTTGACCTGCGAGTGGCGCTCCGCGAGCGCCATGGCTTCGGCAGCGGCGGTGGCTTCATCGAGCAGCGAGGCGTTGGCGACGTCGAGCCCGGTGAGGTCGCAGATCATGGTCTGGAAGTTGAACAGCGCCTCCAGTCGGCCCTGGCTGATCTCGGGCTGGTAGGGCGTATACGCCGTGTACCAGGCCGGGTTCTCCAGGATGTTGCGCTGGATCACCGCGGGGAGGATCGTGCCGGAATAGCCTTGGCCGATCAGCGAGGTGAAGACCTGGTTCTGCGCGGCGAGCTCGGCCATGTGCGCGATCGCCTCGGTCTCGCTCAGGGGCTTGCCGAGATCGAGCGGCGATGCCTGCCGGATCGAGGCCGGCAGCGTCTCCGCCATCAGCGCGTCCACGCTTTTGGCGCCGACCGTTTCGAGCATTGCGGTGACATCGCGCACTGATGGGCCGATGTGGCGGCGAACGAAACTGGCGGCGGTCTCGCCGCTGGATTTACGGTGCGCGGTCATCGCTTGCTCCATCGTCCTTAAGCCGTGTGGGCCTTGTAGGCGGCTTCATCCATGAGGCCGCCGAGCTCGTTCTTGTCGGCAATCTTGATCTTGAAGAACCAGGCCGCGCCCTGTGCATCCGAATTGATCAGCGCCGGCTCGGCGGCGAGCGCCTCGTTGGTCTCGAGCACTTCGCCGGTAACAGGTGCGTAGACGTCGGAGGCCGCCTTCACGGACTCGACCACCGCTGCGGCTTCCGCCTTCTTCAAGGTGCGGCCGACCTTCGGCAGTTCGACGAACACGACGTCGCCGAGCTGCTGCTGCGCGTAGTCGGTGATGCCGACCGTGGCGGTATCGCCGTCGATGGCGAGCCATTCATGGTCGGAAGTGTACAGCGTCGTGGTCATTGTCTCGTCCTCAGCGTTTGTAGGTGTTTTTCACGAAGGGCATGGCGGCGACTGCGAGCGGCAGGCGCTGGCCGCGCACCTCGGCAAAGAGTTGTGTGCCGAGCGCGCTCAGGCTTACGGGCACGTAGCCCATCGCGACCGGCGCGCTCAGGCTCGGGCCGAAACCGCCCGATGTGACTTGTCCGATCGGATCGCCGCCCGCGCTCTCGGCAAACAGCAGCGCGCCCTCGCGCACGGGGGCGCGGCCCTCGGCGCGCAAGCCGACGCGACGGCGGGATGCGCCGTGATCGAAGTGGGCGAGAATCTTTTCGGCACCGGGGAAACCGCCGGCACGGGCGCCACCGCTGCGGCGGCTCTTCTGCACCGACCATTCCAGGGCGGCCTCGACCGGCGTGGTGGCGGTGTCGATGTCGTGGCGGTAGAGGCACAGGCCAGCTTCCAGCCGCAGGCTGTCGCGGGCACCTAAGCCGATCGGCAGCACGTCCGGATTGTCCAGCAGCATCTTGGCAAGGCGTTCGGCATCGCTGGCGGGAACCGAGATCTCAAAGCCGTCCTCGCCGGTGTAGCCGGAGCGCGAGACGAAGCACTTGATGCCGGCGACCTCATGCGGGCCGGTGTCCATGAACTTCATGCCGGGCGCCTCTGCACACAATTTCGCCAGCGCCGCTTCGGCCTTCGGGCCCTGCAGCGCGATCAGCGCGCGGTCGGCAAGCTGCTCGATGATGCAGTCGCCGGACAGATTCGCACGCAGATGCGCCTCGTCCTGTTCCTTGCAGGCGGCGTTGACCACCAAGAAGAGGTGATCGCCGAAATTGGCGACCATC
The DNA here is from genome assembly GCF_018130825.1 of Bradyrhizobium liaoningense. Lineage (GTDB taxonomy): Bacteria > Pseudomonadota > Alphaproteobacteria > Rhizobiales > Xanthobacteraceae > Bradyrhizobium > Bradyrhizobium liaoningense_B. The sequence continues at coordinate 435,653 of NZ_JAFCJS010000005.1, forward strand.
AAATCGTCGAGGATGCCGCCATCGGCATTGGTGAACTGGGCGTAGCGCTGCCGTCCCGGCGCAATCGCGACGATATCCTGCGGCACCAGCCGCTCCAGCGCGCGGGCGGCGTCCTCGACCTTGCCCGATTTCGGCCGAAGCGCGATCTGGCCCATGTGGGAGACGTCGAACAGGCCGGCTTGGATGCGGGTATGAAGGTGCTCCTTCAGCACGCCCGCGGGGTACTGCACGGGCATGTCATAGCCCGCGAACGGCACCATCTTGCCGCCCAGGGAGACATGGAGGCTGTGGAGGGGCGTACGTCTAGGGGAGTCTTGGTTGTGCGCTAGCATCTGAAGGGGCCCTCGGCGGTTCCCCGGGGACGATTCCCCGATGGACACCAGTCGAAGCCCCATCTGTCGCTGTGCCTGAGAGTATTATCCCGTCGGCGGACGCCGTCCGGGCCTCAAGCCCGTCGGCGCCTCTTTCCAGATGCTGTCAAAGCCACGCGGTCCTTTTGCCTGAGAGTTTCCGGGGCGGTTGCTCCTTCGGCGCCGGCTGCCTAAAGCCGGTCTCTCCCGACGTGGCCGTACGATACAGATGGGTACAGACCACAGGGTAGCCAAGCCTGTCAACGCGACTTCCGTGCCTTTCAACCGGATTGAGCGCCTGCGGCAACCCTCTGATCTCCTTGCACAGTTTCTGGACAGCGAAGCTGGCCTTGTCTAAAAGCGCTTTGGCCCGCAGATATCAGCCTTAATTTCCGGTTTGGACGGCGGGAGCGGGCCCAAGCACACCCGATTGGATGAACATGAGCGGCGTCAACGAGATCAGGTCGACCTTTCTGAACTTCTTTGCCGAGAACGGCCACGAGATCGTGCCGTCCTCGCCATTGGTGCCGCGCAACGACCCGACGTTGATGTTCACCAATGCCGGCATGGTGCAGTTCAAGAACGTCTTTACCGGCGTCGAGAAGCGGCCCTATCAGCGCGCCACCACGTCGCAGAAATGCGTGCGCGCCGGCGGCAAGCACAACGACCTCGACAATGTCGGCTACACCGCGCGCCATCTCACCTTCTTCGAGATGCTCGGCAACTTCTCGTTCGGCGATTACTTCAAGGAGCGCGCGATCGAGCTCGCCTGGACGCTGATCACCAAGGAGTTCGGGCTGAAGAAGGACAAGCTGCTCGTCACGGTCTATCACACCGACGACGAGGCGGCGGGCCTGTGGAAGAAGATCGCCGGCTTCTCCGACGACCGCATCATCCGCATCCCGACCTCGGACAATTTCTGGGCGATGGGCGACACCGGGCCGTGCGGCCCGTGCTCGGAGATCTTCATCGACCGCGGCGAGCACATCTGGGGCGGGCCTCCGGGCTCGCCGGAAGAGGACGGCGACCGCTTCCTCGAATTCTGGAATCTCGTGTTCATGCAGTATGAGCAGGTGACGAAAGAGGAGCGCGTGGATCTGCCGCGTCCCTCGATCGACACCGGCATGGGCCTCGAGCGCATGGCCTGCATCCTCCAGGGCGTCGAGAGCGTGTTCGAGACCGACCTGTTCCGCCACCTGATCGACGCGACGTCGTCGGCGCTCGGCAGCGGGCCGCAGGAGCAGACTGTTGCCTCGTTCCGCGTCATCGCCGACCATTTGCGCTCCTCCGCCTTCCTCGTCACCGACGGCGTGCTGCCCTCGAACGAGGGCCGCGGCTATGTGCTGCGCCGGATCATGCGCCGCGCGATGCGCCATGCGCAGCTGCTCGGGGCCAAGGAGCCCTTGATGCATCGTCTCGTCCCGGCGCTGGTGCGCGAGATGGGCCAGGCCTATCCCGACCTGATGCGCGCCGAGAAGCTGATCGAGGAAACGCTGCGGCTGGAAGAGACCCGCTTCCGCAAGACTCTCTCGCGTGGCCTTGCCATCCTCGACGAGAAGAGCGCGTCCTTGAAGAAGGGCGACATGTTCGACGGCGACGTCGCCTTCACGCTGTACGACACCTACGGCTTCCCGCTCGACCTGACGCAGGACGCGCTGAAGTCGCGCGGCATCGGCGTCGACCAGGCTGCGTTCACCGATGCGATGGAGCGCCAGAAGGCCAAGGCGCGCGAATCCTGGAAGGGCTCGGGGGAAGCTGCCTCCGAAGCGATCTGGTTCCCGCTGCGCGAGAAGCTGGGTGCGACCGAATTCCTGGGCTACGAGACCGAGAGCGCCGAAGGCGTGGTCTCCGCGCTGGTCAAGGATGGCCAGGAAGTCGCCAGCCTCAAGGCGGGCGAGACCGGCGCGCTTCTGCTGAACCAGACGCCGTTCTATGCGGAGTCCGGCGGCCAGGTCGGCGACACCGGCGTGCTGACGGGTGAGGGCGGCATCAAGTTCCGCGTCACCGACACGCAGAAGAAGCTCGGCGATTTCTTCGTCCATATCGGCACCGTCGAGAGCGGCGAGCTGAAGCTCGGCACCGCGCTGCAGCTCGAGGTCGATCATTCGCGCCGTTCCTCGATCCGCGCGCATCACTCGGCGACGCATCTCATTCATGAGGCGCTGCGCCAGGTGCTCGGCGACCACATCGCCCAGCGCGGCTCAATGGTCGCGCCCGACCGCCTGCGCTTCGACTTCGTGCATCCGAAGCCGATCACGGCTGAGGAGCTTGCCCGCGTCGAGGACATCGCCAACGACGTGGTGCTGGAGAACGACGAGGTCACCACGCGCGTGATGGGCGTGGATGAGGCCCGCGAGGCCGGGGCGCGCGCGCTGTTCGGCGAGAAGTACGGCGACGAGGTCCGCGTCGTCTCCATGGGCAGGACCGCGCGCGAGCGCGGCGCCAATGCGCTCGGCTGGTCGGTCGAGCTCTGCGGCGGCACCCATGTCAAGCGCACCGGCGACATCGGCCTGATCACGCTCACGGGCGAGAGTGCGGTCGCCTCGGGCGTGCGCCGCATCGAGGCGCTGACGGGCAACTACGCGCGAAAACACGCCAACGAGACCATGGCGCTAGCGAAGACCGCCGCGAACGAGCTGCGCACCTCGATCGACGACGTGCCGGCGCGCATCGCCGCGCTGATGGAGGAGCGCAAGAAGCTCGAGCGCGAGCTGTCCGACGCGCGCAAGAAGCTCGCCATGGGCGGCGGCGCATCCGGCGGCAACGGCGCTGCGAGCGGCGTGCGCGAGGTCGGCGACGTCAAGCTGATGGCGCGCGCGGTCGAGGGCATCGAGATGAAGGATCTCAAGGGCCTTGCCGACGACGGCAAGAAGCAGATCGGCTCGGGCGTCGTCGCGATCGTCGGCGTCACCGAGGATGGCAAGGCCGGCGTCGTGGTCGGCGTCACGCCGGACCTGACTGCGCGCTTCAACGCCGTGAACCTCGTCCGCGTCGCTTCCGAGGCGCTGGGCGGCAAGGGCGGCGGCGGCCGGCCCGACATGGCGCAGGCCGGCGGTCCCGACGGCGCCAACGCGACCGCGGCGCTGGCGGCGATCGAAAAAGCGATGGCAGGCGCTTAAGGCCACCATGGGCCTCGTTCCGCGAGGACGTGGGCCTGGCGATCCCGTCTTGCGGGATCGCCTCTACGAATTGCTGGAGCACGACCCCCTGGCCTATTCGGTCGGGTCGCGCTTCATCCAGCTGATCATCGCCGTCATCGTGCTCAACGTGGTTGCGATGATCCTCGCCTCGGTGCCGGAGCTGGATGCGCGGTTCGATGCGCTGTTCAGCGCAATCGCGGTCCTCGCCGTCATCGTGTTCGCGCTGGAATATCTGGCGCGGCTGTGGACGGTGGCGGGGCACACCCAGCGCAGGGGCTCGGCGCTGTCCGACCGGCTCTCTTATGCCTTCTCCGCGCTCGGCATCATCGACCTCATGGCGTTCCTGCCGGCTGCGATCGTGCTCGCCACGGGCCGGCACGCGACGCTGGCCGGGCTCGGCGTGCTGCCGTTCTTCAAGCTGATCCGCTATTCGCCGGCGATGCGCTCGCTGCTCGCCGCGGTGCATGCCGAGCGGCGCGCGCTGATCGGCTGCATCGTCATCCTGATCGGGGCGGTCCTGACCTTCGCCTCGCTGCTCTATGCCATCGAGCGCGACGTGCAGCCGGACAAGCTCGGCACCATCCCGCAGGCGATGTGGTGGGCGATCGTGACGCTCGGCACCGTCGGCTATGGCGACGTCGTGCCGGTGACGCCGCTCGGAAAATTCATCTCGACCTTCGCCATCATCAGCGGCTTCGCCATGATCGCGCTGCCGGTCGCGATCATCTCCTCGGCGTTCGCCGAAGAGGTGAAGCGGCGCGATTTCGTCGTCACCTGGGGCATGCTGGCGCGGGTGCCGCTGTTCTCGCATCTGTCCGCGGCCGAGATCGCCGACATCATGCGCCTCCTGCGCGCCCGCACCATCGAGCAGGGCGAGATCCTGGTGCGGCGGGGCGATGCGGCCTCGTCGATGTATTTCATCACCGCCGGCGAGGTCGAGATCGCGCTGCCGAGCCAGCAGGTGCGCCTCGCCGACGGCACCTTCTTCGGCGAGATCGCACTGCTGCACAAGACCAAGCGCAGCGGCACCGTCACGGCGACGCGCAAGACGCGCCTGCTCGTGCTCGACGCCCAGGATTTCCACGCCCTGATCGCACGCATGCCGACGCTCGCCGATCACGTCCATACCACCGCGAAGGCGCGGCTCGCCGACAGCGGCGATCTCGCCGCGGCGGAGCTGGCGCAGGCCGAGAAGGACGACACCGACCGCTGAGTGGTCAGCCCTTCTTCAGGAAGACGTAGTCGGCCGAGTAGGGCGCGCTTTTGAACTCGCCCGCCTTGTCGCAAGCGCCTTCGAGCTTGCCGCCATGGGTGTTGATGCGCTGGACGGTGGTCACGGGCGTCAGGGTGCCGCTGCCGCGGCGGGAGGCGACTTCAAGCTTGAGCCAGGGGATATCGGTAGGCGTGGCGCCCGGCGCGTTGCCGATGGCCTTGCCGACGACGGCGCTGCCGTCGGCGAGCTCCCAGTTCGGGCCGGCATAGTGGCGGCCGACGGTCTTGCCCTCGGAGAGAAGCGTTGCGACCGGTTCGCGGAAGGCCCAGGCGAGCTTGCCGTCGGCGGTGGCCTTGCACTCATAGACCTGCGCGCCCTCGGCGTGGACGCTGAGCACGACGGTCTCGCCAGGTGCGGCGATGGCCTCGGGGAGCGGATCGGCGGCGGCCGGCCCGGCCATTACTGTGAGCAGCATCAGGCAGGGGACGGCAAGCTTGGTCGACATGGTCGCATCTCCGCGCGAGGGGTCTCAAAAAAAGGGCCGCGCCCAAAGGCGCGGCCCGTGATGATGTCTGGCCCAGTCGGGCAAAATTGCGGTCGGCTTACGCCGCCATCGCCTTGACCAAGTTCTCGGCGACCTTGTCGAGGAAGCCGGTGGTCGAGAGCCAGCGCTGGTCGGCGCCGACCAAGAGCGCGAGGTCCTTGGTCATGTAGCCTTCTTCAACCGTGTCGACGCAGACCTTCTCCAGCGTGGCCGCGAACTTCGCGAGCTGCGGGTTGTTATCGAGCTTGGCGCGATGCGACAGGCCACGGGTCCAGGCGAAGATCGAGGCGATCGAGTTGGTCGAGGTCTCCTTGCCCTTCTGGTGCTCGCGGTAGTGGCGGGTCACCGTGCCGTGGGCGGCTTCGGCCTCGACGGTCTTGCCGTCGGGGGTCAGCAGCACCGAGGTCATCAGGCCGAGCGAGCCGTAGCCCTGCGCGACCGTGTCGGACTGCACGTCACCGTCGTAGTTCTTACAGGCCCAGACATAGCCGCCGGACCACTTCAGCGCCGAGGCCACCATGTCGTCGATCAGGCGGTGCTCGTAGGTCAGGCCCTTGGCCTCGAATTCCTTCTTGAACTCGCGGTCGTAGATGTCCTGGAAGATGTCCTTGAAGCGGCCGTCATAGACCTTCAGAATCGTGTTCTTGGTCGAGAGATAGACCGGATAGTTGCGCAGCAGGCCGTAATTGAGCGAGGCGCGGGCGAAGTCGATGATGGAGTCGTCGAGGTTGTACATCTCCATGGCGACGCCGGCGCCCGGAGCCTTGAACACTTCCTTCTCGATCACGGTGCCGTCCTCGCCGACGAACTTCAGCGAGAGGGTGCCCTTGCCAGGGAACTTGATGTCGGTGGCGCGGTACTGGTCACCATAGGCATGGCGGCCGATGATGATCGGCTTGGTCCAGCCGGGAACGAGGCGCGGCACGTTCTTGCAGATGATCGGCTCGCGGAAGATCACGCCGCCGAGGATGTTGCGGATGGTGCCGTTCGGCGACTTCCACATCTGCTTGAGGTTGAATTCCTTCACCCGGGCCTCGTCCGGGGTGATGGTGGCGCACTTGACGCCGACGCCGACCTTCTTGATCGCCTCGGCGGCGTCGATGGTCACCTGATCGTTGGTGTGGTCGCGGTACTCCATGCCCAGGTCGAAATACTGCAGCTCGACATCCAGGAACGGGTTGATCAGCTTGTCCTTGATGTACTGCCAGATGATCCGGGTCATCTCGTCGCCATCGAGTTCGACGACGGGATTGGATACCTTGATTTTTGCCATGTTCGGGGAAGCCCTCTTGGGAACGGCGCTGGTCGCGCCAACGTGAATATCCGCCGCCTCTTAGCACCTGATAGCAGCGGGCGAAAGCCAAGTGATTATGCACTTTTAGCTCATCCAGCTTCCCCAGATGGGGAGCGGGGCCTGACACCAAGGCTGGGGCGGGGGTGGGGTTTCAGTCGAGATTCAAAAGTCGATTCCAACCCGTTATTTCCCTTGAGAATTTTGTCAGGACAGGCAAACGACAGGCGGATAGCGGGTGAGCCGGCCGGTGGCCCGCTTGAATCAATTCCTAAGGCGGCCTTGCCAAGGCCTTGAGACGAAGAGTGAAAGCGAAGCGAGATGTCGGGGACTGACAAGAGCAAGACGGGCCTTTCCCTCGACGGTCCCATCGTCATCCTGGTCGAGCCGCAGCTGGGTGAAAACATCGGCATGGCTGCGCGCGCCATGGGCAATTTCGCCCTCGGCGCCTTGCGCATCGTCAACCCCAGGGACGGCTGGCCCAACATCGCGGCCCAGCGGGCGGCGGCCGGTGCCGACCACATTCTGGAAAAGGTCGAATTGTTCGACACGGTGGAGCAGGCGGTCGCCGACCTCGACCTCTTGTTCGCCACCACGGCGCGCCCCCACGACCAGGCCAAGCCCGTGGTCGGGCCGGAGGCCGCAGCCAGCGAGATCGCCGGGCACGTCGCGACCGGAGGAAAGGCCGGTATCCTGTTCGGCCGCGAGCGCTGGGGCCTGACCAACGAGGAGGTCGGGCTCTCCAACCGCATCATCACCTTTCCGGTCAATCCCGGCTTTGCCTCGCTCAACCTCGCTCAGGCCGTGCTGCTGATCGGCTATGAATGGTTCAAGCGGGCGACTTCAGGCGAGCTGCCGCATGCCATGCCTGAGCGCTCCGAGCGCGCCTCGCAGCATCAGATGCAGGCCTTCTTCGACAATCTCGTGCGCGAGCTCGACAAGGTCGAGTTCCTGCGGCCGGCCGAGAAACGCGACACCATGCTGGTGAACCTGCGCAACATTTTTAGCCGCATGGAGCCGACCAAGCAGGACATGCACACCCTCCATGGAGTCATCATGGCGATCGCGGAGGGGCGCAAGGGCCCGGCCAAGGGCGGCGTGCTCGACGGCGAGCAGGCGACGCGCCTGCGCGCGCTGCTGGCCGAGCACGGCCAGGGCGGCGGCGTGCCCGACAGCGGCTCCACCGTGCGCGGCCTCGCCCGCCTGCTCCGCCGCAACCCGACCGACGCCGAGCGCCTGCTCTGGCAGGCCCTGACCCGCGATCGCCGCTTCGCAGGTGGGTTCAAGCGCCAGACCCCTGTGGGACGCCACATCCCGGACTTCGTCTCGTTCCCGCACCGGATCGCGGTCGAGCTGGTGAACCCCGGCGAGGGCGAAGCCATCGCCGCCGACCGCGCGGGGCGGCGGACCTGGCTCGAGGCGCGGGACTATCGGGTGCTCGACATCCGCGCGGCGGATGTGGAGCGCGATCTTGAGGCGGAGTTGGTGCGGCTGCAGGGGATGATCGAGCAGGGCAGTTAGGTCTCGTCGGGCGCAGCTCTCGTAGGGTGGGCAAAGGCGCATCGCGCCGTGCCCACCACTCTTTGTGTCGGAGAGAGATGGTGGGCACGCTTCCGCCTTCGCTCTTCGAGCTACGGCGGACAAGTCGCTTTGCCCACCCTACGGCACCGCGCTTGTGGCTGATCCACGCTACGCACTATCACCCGAGCTGCACGCCAACGCCGCAACCAAGGGCTGTGCAGAGGCGCAATCGGTTGCTATGAAGTCCCCGGGAATTGAAGTGGGGACTGCATGTTTGGAATGGTGGGCCGCGCACTCGTTGGTGCGGCAGCAAGCTTAAGCGCGTTGGCGCTCACAATCTTGATCGAAGTATTGCCTGCCCGCGCGGAAATGCCTTTGGCTGCGAAGTGCAACACGGCCAACAACATCACGCTCGATGAGCGCATCGCGGGTTGCACCGCTATCATTCAGGCGGCGCAGGCCATGCAGCAGAGCGTGATCATGGCGTACTTTCGCCGGGCCATGTTTTATCGCCAGAAAGGTGAGACCGAGCTTGCGATTGCGGACTACAACCTCATCATCGAACGCGATCCGGGCAATCTGAACGCTCGCCTTCAGAGAGCTTTTGCGCATGTCGAGAGGCGACAAACCGACGCTGCGCTTGCCGACTACGAGAAGGTCATCGAGCTTGATCCCAAGGCTGTATACGCCCGTCTGGGGCGTGCCCGAATCTACTGGGCCAAAGGAGATATGGACCGCGCCATTGCTGACTATGATCAAGCCCTATTGGTCCATCCGGACAACGTCATCGTGCATGTAGACCGAGGCCTCGCTTACATCCGCAAGGGCGACACGGGTCGTGCCATGACTGACTGCAATCGAGCAGTCGAGATCGGCCCGCAAGCCGGCATTGGCCAGTTGTGCCGCAGTCGGGCTTACGCTGCCCAGGGCAACAGAGAGCGTGCATTGGCTGAGCTCGATCAAACAATGCAGATCAAGCCGAGGAATGAGTATTTCTACTACTTCCGGGCCGAATCCTTTTCTCTGCTGGGCGAATTCGACCGCGCCATTGCCGATTTCAACCGGGTGATCCAGCTGGCACATCAGGGGCAAGGAAACCCCGGCGATCGGCAGGCTCAGCCTCAAGGTCAGGACGCCGACCCCATTTCTGCGTCCGTCGCGGGTGAATCAATTGTACTCGCTTCCGCGGATGGCCCTGTGCTCCGCGCTCGGGGAGCGGCCTACAACGCGAAAGGGGACCTTGACCGCGCTATCGCAGACTATGATGAGGCGATCCGCCTCAACCCCAAGGACAAGGATGCATTCGGGCTCCGCGCCAACGCGCACAAGGCCAAAGGGGATTTCGACCGCTCGCTTGCGGACTACGATCAACTCGTGCAGCTCGATGCCAAGGATGCGCGCGCCTATTTTCATCGTGCAAGGGTCTATTGGCAGATTGCTTCATTCGCCAAATCGTTGGCCGACCTCGATCAGGCGATCCAGCTCGATCCAAAGAATGCCTACCCGATCTTATGGCGCGAAATTGTTGCAAAGCGCAGTGACCAGCCGAGCCAGCTGGGCGAGGCGGCAAAACAGCTCGACGCGGCGAAATGGCCCGCGCCGGTCGTCAATCTCTTCCTTGGCACGATGACGCCGGAGCAAGTGCGCAGCGCGGCGGACGATGCCGACCCGGCGAAGAAGAAGGGGCAGGTCTGCGAGGCGAATTTCTATACTGCCGAGCGCGCCCTGCAGAGCGGCTCCAGAGATGAGGCGTTGAAACTGTTCGAGCAGGCTGCAGCCGATTGCCCGAAGACCTTTCTCGAGAAGCCGGCCGCCGACGTCGAGCTTGGCGCGCTGCGAGCGAGTCGCTGATCGAATGGGCGGGTTCTCGTAGCTCTCGTAGGGTGGGCAAAGCGTAGCGTGCCCACCGTGTCTATCGACGACGCCGAGTGAGAAATGGTGGGACGGCGCTTCGCGCCTTTGCCCACCCTACGAGACCGAGTGTGTGGTTTGTAGGGTGGGTTAGCCGAAGGCGTAACCCACCACCCTTCAGCGAATGCCGGACGAAGTTGGTGGATTACGCCGGCGACTGCGCTGCGCGCAGCCGTGGGCTAGTCCACCCTACGCACCTCTCACCCGCGCCCGAGCAGCACGTCGCGGTCGACTGCAATCCAGGTCGTCTTCGCCACCGCCAGCAACCTGCCGCTTTCATCATGGAGCGCGGCGTCGGCTGTCCGCTTGCGGCCGTCGCGGCCGGTCGGCCAGGCCGTGATGATGCAGGGTTCACCAGGGCGCGGGCAGGCCTCGATCCGGGCGGACATTCGTCCCAGCAGGAGCGGCGTCTTGTCGTAGGTGCCGCTCTGCTGATTGCAATTGCAGGCAAAGCCGGTAGGACAATCGAGTGCCGACCAGAGAAATTCCGGCGCGACGCGGCCATCCTCGGCGGCCAAGTTTGGATCGGGCGTCCAGGTCGCCGCGAGGACGGCGTTCTGCGCACGACGCTTGAGTGGCCCGGTGAAGATGCGCAGGCCGTCGCCTTGCGCACGCGCCGGACCGCAGACGAAACAGTTCGGCAGCGGATGCTCGTGCGGCTCGAACAGCGTCAGCAGCTCGGCGGCGCGTGCTTCCTGCAAGCTGGCTGTCTCGAGCTGCGCGAGCTCGACATGCGCTGCTTGCCCGGTCGCAACGACCTTGGCGCCCTCGCGAAGCTCCCATGAGCCGTCGATTGCAGCGACCGCATCGAGCGGCGTGTCCAGGGGAGGCGGCGCGCGCAGCGTCACCTCCGCGGCCCCGGGAATGTGACGCGCAAGCCGGCCGCAGACATAACCGCCGTTGCCGGAGTTCGGAGGGCCGCAGAAGCGCCTGGCGATGATGATCTGAGGCATCGGATTTGTTCTCCTCGGTCCTCGTAGCCCGGATGGAGCGGAGCGCAATCCGGGACGGTGTCCCGCATTCCGCTGCGCTCCATGCGGGCTACGAAGTAAGAACCGTTACACCGCCTCGAGCTGATCCGCTGCGCGCTTCTTCTTCGCCCTGGATTGCCCGAGCAGGGGGCCTGCCGTGAGAGCGGCCGTATCGGCCACGCCCGGGTCGCGCGAGATCATCGCCGCGACGATGGCGCCGTCGATGATCAGGCCGAGCTGGTGCGCCAGCACCGCGGGGTCGCTGGAGCCGAGCTCGCCGGCGAGCTTCTCGATATGACCGAGCACGATCTTCTTGTGCTTCAGCGCGATGTTACGGAATTGCTTGGCGTCCTTGTCGTGCTCGCCGACGGCGTTGATGAAGGGGCAGCCGTAGAAGCGCTCCTCCGCGAACCAGCTCTTCAGCGCCGGGAAGATCCGCGTCAGTTTCGCCTGCGCGTCGCCGCCGCCCGCTTCCATGGCGCCGATGAACCATTCGCGCCACTGCTTGCCTTCGCTCTCCAGCACCGCGTTGACGAGGTTGGTCTTGGAGCCGAACAATTTGTAGAGCGTGGTCTTCGCCGTGCCGGCTTCCTCGATGATCGCGTCGATGCCGGTGGCGTTGATGCCGTTCTTGCAGAACAGATGCGTCGCGGCGCTCAGGAGGCGCCCGCGCGCGGATTCATCTTCGCCAGCGGCGGCGTGGGGCGAAGTCTTCTTCGATGACGTCTTGTTCAGTAAGGGCTTGGCCATGAGTCCAAACTTACCCGCAGCCGCGCCGCATCAGCAAGCCGCATCTGTTCCGCGCTGAAAAGATTCGCAAGGGGCAGACCATCTGCATCGCCTTTGAGCAAGCCGCCGCTGATCAATCCGCAGGCAGGGATCGGTAAGCCGCTCCAAAGCTTCGCGTTTTGTTTTCGGCCGGCTCTGGCACGCTCCATGCAAGGAAACAGACCGTTCGGTATCCTGCCGATTTCCACTTCTGCCAGGGAGAAGATTGATGACTGCCGTCGTTCAGAAGACAGTGCTGACGGGTTGCCTCGCACCCATCGACAAGAATGGCCTCGAGCAACTGATCGCCAACGGCAAGGCGAATCCGAAGGTCATCAAGACCTTGAAGTGCAAGACGGTCGCGGAAGGCAAATTCCGCCACGCCAACTACATCCGCAACCTGCCGCCCTATATCGTCGACGAGCCGCCGGGACTCCTGGGCGACGATACCGCGCCCAATCCGTCGGAGGCCTCGCTCGCCGCGCTCGGCTCCTGCCTTGCGGTCGGCCTTCACGCCAACGCCGTGCATCGCGGCTGGATCGTCAACAAGCTCGAGCTGGAGCTCGAAGGCGACCTCAACATCACCGCGGTCTGGGGCACCGGCGACATGTCGGACAAGCCCGTTGGTTTTACAGACGTGCGCGTCAAGGTCGACATGGAGTGCGAGGGCATCTCGCCTGACGAGATCAACGCGCTGGTTGCCCATGTGAAGAAATGGTCGCCGGTCGCCAACACCTTCACCCGCCCGGTCAATCTCGAGGTCGGCATCTAGCATAGCAACAGGACAAGGTGCGGGAGACGATCATGGGGTCACTGGCTTTATCGCGGGCCGAAGTTCTGGATCAGCCCGCACCGTCCATTGCAGGGGAGGTGGCGCGGATCGCGCGGGAGCGGCTCGCGCCGCTCGCCGCCGGCATCGACGACGGCTCGGTCTATCCGGCCGAGGTGCTGCGCGCGTTCGGCGCGGTCGGCGCCTGGGGCAGTCACATGCCCCTGGAAGGTCCCGCGGATTTGCGCTGCGCGATCGAGTCGATGGCGGCGATCGGCGAGGTTTGCGGCGCCACCGCCTTCATGGCCTGGTGCCAGAACACGCTGGTCTGGTACGCCGCCAATTCGACCAATCTGAAGCTGGCCAGGCGTTTCGGCGATGCCTTCTCGACCGGGCGCGTGCTCGGCGGCACCGGGCTGTCCAATCCGATGAAGAGCTTTTTCGGCATCGAGAAGCTCAAGCTGAAAGGGAAGAAGGTCGAGGGCGGCTACATCGTGCGCGGCGCGTTGCCCTGGGTCTCCAATCTCGGCCCCGATCATTTCTTTGGCACGATCTTCGAGCGCGAGGACGAGCAGGGCATCGCAAGTGGCGAGCCCGGCACTGTCATGTTCCTCGCCGACTGCTCCGATCCCGCGATCACGCTGACGCCGTGCAAGCCGTTCCTCGCGATGGACGGCACCGGCACTTACGGCGTGCAGTTCCGCGACGTCTTCGTGCCGGACGAGCTGATCCTCGCCGATCCCGCCGCGCCCTTCGTCAAGAAGATCCGCGCCGGCTTCATCCTGCTCCAGGCCGGCATGGCGCTCGGCGTCATCAGGGACTGCATCAACATCATGGACGAGGTGGATAGCTCGCTCGGCCACATCAACCGCTATCTGCCGCAGCAGCCGGTGCACTTCCGCGATCTCGCCGCCGAGCTCGAAGCGGAGACCATGGCGCTGGCGCGCGATCCCTACAACGAGGAGGAGACCTATTGGCGCAAGGTGATCGCGCTCCGCCTTCGTGCGGGCGAGGCCAGCGTCGCGGCGGCGCATGCGGCGATGCTGCATTGTGGCGCCCGCGGCTACCTCAAGAGCCACCGCGCGCAGCGCCGCCTGCGCGAGGCCTATTTCGTCGCGATCGTCACGCCGGCCACCAAGCAGCTGCGCAAGATGCTCGCCGAGTCCTGAGTTCTACGAGTCCACCCCAAGAAGACCTAAGACGCGACCCTAAGACGACGACCCAGAGACCCCCAACCTCAACGGAGAGGCTGCCATGACTGACGTCCTGATCACTGCCGTCGAACTCGCCGATCTCTTGAAGCTAGAGCCGTGTGTCGTCATCGACACCCGCAATCCCGACGCCTATGCCGCCGGGCATTTGCCGGGCGCCGTCAACGTGCATGAGATTTTTACGTTCCTCGCGACCTCGACGCCGGAGGGCATGGCCGAGCTGAAGACCAAGTTCGCTGATGCCTTCGGCGGCGCCGGTCTCTCCGGCAAAGAGACAGCCGTGATCTACGAGCAGTCGATGAACTCCGGCTTCGGCCAGTCCTGCCGCGGCTATTACCTGCTCACCATGCTCGGCTATCCCAAGGTGAAGGTGCTGCATGGCGGCTTCGACGCCTGGTCGGCCGCGGGCTTCCCGGTGACCAAGGACGTGCCGACGCCGGCAAAGGCCGGATTCTCGATCGTGCCTGAGGCCGGCGAGATCCTGATCGACGCCAAGACCATGCTTGGCGCCGTCGGCAAGCCCGGCATCGCCATCCTCGACGTGCGCGACGTCGACGAGTGGATCGGCGACAGCTCCTCGCCTTACGGGAAGGATTTCTGCCCGCGCAAGGGCCGCATCCCCGGCGCGGTGTGGCTGGAATGGTATCGCATGATGAAGCCGACCGCCGAGGGCCCGCGCTTCAAGTCCAAGGACGAAATTCTTGCGGAGTGCGCCACCGTCGGCATCTCGCAGACGACGCCGGTCTATCTCTACTGCTTCAAGGGCGCGCGGGCCTCGAACACATTCCTCGCGCTGAAGAACGCGGGCGTGAAGGACGTGCGGATGTATTTCGGCTCCTGGAACGAATGGTCGCGCGATCCGTCGCTGCCGATCGAGCAGGGATTGCCGATTGCGTCTGGCGTGACAACCAAGGCGGCGTGAGCGCGCGCGATCACATGGCCCGCGGACGAGGCGCGATCCCCAGCGCCTTGATCCGCGAGGCCAGCGTGGTCGGCTTGATATCGAGCATCTCGGCCGCGCCGCCGGGGCCGAAGACTTTTCCGGCGCAGGCCTCGAGCGCGGCCAGGATGTTGGCGCGCTCGTGGTCGCGCATCTCGGTTGACGTCATCACCACCGGGCGCGCGTCGGCCTTCTGGCGCGTGGCGCCGCTTGGCGGTTGCGCGCCGGAGGTGTCGGGCAGATCGATGCGCAGGCGACCGTTCTGCGACAGGATCGCGGCGCGCTCGATCACGTTCTGCAATTCGCGGACATTGCCGGGCCAGTCGTAGCGGGCGAGCCGCCGCGCATCGCCCTCGGAGAGGCGCAGGTTCGACTTCAATGCCTTGCCCTCGCGCGTCAAAAAATGCTGGGCGAGCAGGGGAATGTCCTCGCGCCGTTCGCGCAAGGGCACAGTCTCGATCGGGAACACGTTGAGGCGGAAATAGAGATCTTCGCGAAAACGGCCGCGCTGCACCTCCTGCTTGAGGTCGCGATTGGTCGCGGCGATGACGCGGACGTCGACGGCGCGGGTGCGCTCCTGGCCGACGCGCTCGAAATGTCCCTCCTGCAGCACGCGCAACAGCTTGCCCTGCAATTCGAGCGGGATCTCGCCGACCTCGTCGAGGAACAGCGTGCCGCCGTCGGCGAGCTCGAAGCGGCCGATGCGGTCGCGTGTCGCGCCGGTGAAGGCGCCGCGGACATGGCCGAAGAATTCGCTCTCGAACAATTCGCGCGGGATCGCGGCGCAGTTGACGCGGATCAGCGGCCGGTCGCTGCGGGTGGAATCCTCGTGGATGGCGCGCGCGATCAGCTCCTTGCCGGTGCCGGACTCGCCGGTGATCATCACCGCCGCGGTGGTCGGCGCCACCAGCTTGACCTGGCGCAGCGTCTTCTGGATCGCCTCGCTCTGGCCGATGATGCCGCGCGGATTGGTCTCGATGCGGATTTCTTCCTGGAGATAGGCATTTTCCAATTCTAGCCGCTCGCGCAGGCGATCGACCTCGGCAAGGGCCGCATGGAGCTTCTCGTCGGCCTCGCGGCGCTGGCTGACGTCGCGAAACACCACGACCGCGCCGACCACGACGCCGCGATCACGAATGGGCGTGGAGGTGTATTCGACCCAGGCCGGCGAGCCGTCCTTGCGCCAAAACACCTCGCCGTCGACCTGGTGCACGGCGCCGTCGCGGAACGCCGCATAGATCGGACAGTCGTGGTTGTGATAGTGGCGGCCGTCGTGATGGGTGTGGTGCACGATCGGGTGGATCTCCTTGCCGACCAGCTCCTCGGCGGTCCAGCCGAGCATGCGCTCGGCCGCGGGATTGACGAAGGTGGTCTTGCCTTCCGCGTTGACGCCATAGATGCCTTCGCCGGCAGCGCGCAGGATCAGCTGGTTCTCGCGCTCGATGTCCTGGAACACGCGCTCGACCCGCTGCCAGGTCGAAATGCCCCCGCGCATGTGGTCTTCGGCGGCGGCATCCACATTGCGGCGGCGGCGCGCTTCGAGATCGGTCAGCGTGAGCAGCAGCAGCGAGCGGCCGTCATGCGGCAGCAGGCAGCCGGAATATTCGAGCTGGAGATTTTGCCCCGTCGCATGGCGGGGATTGAGCGCCGTGGTCCAGTAGGCGCCCTTGTGCAGCACGGCCTGGGTGAAGACGGTGAGGGCCGGAAGCTCGCCGGCGTGGAGCGTGCTGGCCCGGGTCTGCCGCAGCAGCGCGCGGTCGTAGCCGAGCAGGGCGCAGGCGGCGGGATTGGCGTCGACGATCTGGTCGCTGAAGGGATCGACCAGCAGCGTCGCCTCGACCGAGGATTCGAACGCCGCGATGCGCGGGTCGATGGCGGGAGCCACATCATCGTGGACGGGCATTGGCGTCGTTGCCATTGCGAAATCTCGTAATTGAACTACGAAATCTCGTTTATCACGAGTTTTCGTAGTGGCCAAGCGTGACCGAAAGTGCTGCGTCATCAAGGCACTGGCCGCTCCTGAGGGGGTGGCACACTCCTTGCGTAATTCCTCCTCGCAATGACGCGCAGGAGGGCCGATGTCCACGTTCGACAATCCGTTTGATCCCGATCGCAACCTTCGAGCCGGCTGTGCCTGCGGCCAGCATCGTTCCGCGGCAGAGCACGAGCAGGCGGCGGCTTCAGCGCTCCGCTGCGATCCCGTCGAGAGCGAGGAGAAGCGCTACGAGGGCGTCGTCGCCTCCGCGGTGATGCGCGCGATGTTTCCGCAGGACGTTGCGCGGCGCGCGTTCCTGGAATCGGTCGGTGCGTCCACGGCGCTGGCGGCGCTCTCGCAGTTCTTCCCGCTCAAGACCGCGACCGAGGTTTTTGCGCAGACCGGCGCGCCCGAGAAGAAGGACCTCAAGGTCGGCTTCATCCCGATCACCTGCGCGACGCCGATCATCATGGCGGCGCCGATGGGCTTCTATGCCAAGCACGGCCTCAACGTCGAAGTGGTCAAGACCGCCGGCTGGGCCGTGATCCGCGACAAGACCATCAACAAGGAATACGACGCCGCGCACATGCTGGCGCCGATGCCGATCGCGATCTCGCTGGGCTTAGGCGCCAATGCCATTCCCTTCGCGGTGCCCGCGATCGAGAACATCAACGGGCAGGGCATCGTGCTCGCGACCAAGCACAAGGACAAGCGCGATCCGAAGGACTGGAAGGGCCTGAAATTCGCGATCCCCTTCGACTATTCCATGCACAACTATTTGCTGCGCTATTATCTCGCCGAGCACGGCCTCGACCCCGACACCGACGTGCAACTGCGCTCGGTGCCGCCGCCGGAGATGGTCGCGAATTTGCGCGCCGACAACATCGACGGCTTCCTCGCGCCCGACAACATCTGCCAGCGCGCGATCTATGACGGCGTCGGCTTCATGCATCTGCTCTCCAAGGAGATCTGGGACGGCCATCCCTGCTGCAGCTTCGCCGCCAGCCGCGAGTTCATCACCACGGCGCCGAACAGCTTTGCCGCGCTGACCCGCGCCATCGTCGATGCCACCGCCTATGCCTCGAAGGCGGAGAACCGCAAGCAGATCGCCGAAGCCATCGCGCCGGCCAACTACATCAACGCGCCGGTGACGGTGCTGGAGCAGGTGCTCACCGGCACCTATGCCGACGGCCTCGGCGGGGTGAAGACCGATGCCAAGCGCGTCGATTTCGATCCGTTCCCCTGGCAGTCCTTTGCGGTGTGGATGCTGACGCAGATGAAGCGCTGGGGCCAGATCAAGGGCGACGTCGACTACAAGGCGGTGGCCGAGCAGGTGTATCTGGCGACCGACACGAAGAAGCTGATGACCGAGATGGGCCTGTCGCCGCCGGCGAGCAGCTACAAGTCGTTTGCGGTGATGGGCAAGAATTTCGATCCGGCGAAGCCCGAGGATTATGTCGCGAGCTTCAAGATCAGGAAGGCGTCGTGATGGGCGGCGCTCTTTCCCTGTCGTCCCGGCGAAGGCCGGGACCCATACGGCGTGATCGATCGATCGCGAAAGGTAGCAGTACCGAACGAGTCTTAGCCAAGCTCCTCCCTGTGGTTATGGGTCCCGGCCTTCGCCGGGACGACGGGTAGAGAGGTCTCGCGCGATGAACTCGTCCCTCCGTCTCCGCGCCGGCCTCGTCTCGATCGCTCTGCTCGCCGCGTTCCTCGGCATCTGGCATCTCGCCACGCGCTCGACGGCACCTGTCGCCACGATGAGCCCGGAATACGCCAAGCTGATGGGCCTCACGGCAACGCAGGGCAAATCCGCCATGCCCGGGCCGCTCGATGTCGGTGCTAAGCTGTGGGAGCATCTGAAGCGGCCGTTCTATGACAACGGGCCGAACGACAAGGGCCTCGGCATCCAGCTCGCGTATTCCATTGCGCGTGTCGGGACCGGCTATCTGCTGGCGGTGCTCGTCGCCATTCCGCTCGGGTTCCTGATCGGCATGTCGCCGCTGCTGAGCAAGGCGCTCGATCCGTTCATCCAGGTCTTGAAGCCGATTTCGCCGCTGGCCTGGATGCCGCTGGCGCTCTACACCATCAAGGATTCCTCGGTCTCGGCGATCTTCGTGATCTTCATCTGCTCGATCTGGCCGATGCTGCTCAACACCGTGTTTGGCGTGGCCAGTGTGCGCAAGGAGTGGATCAACGTCGCGCGCACGCTCGAGGTCGGCACCATCAGGCGCGCCTTCACCGTGATACTCCCCGCCGCGGCGCCGACGATTTTGACCGGCATGCGCATCTCGATCGGCATTGCCTGGCTGGTGATCGTCGCCGCCGAGATGCTCGTCGGCGGCACCGGCATCGGCTACTTCGTCTGGAACGAGTGGAACAACCTCTCGATCACCAACGTGATCATCGCGATCCTGCTGATCGGGATCGTCGGCATGCTGCTCGACCAGATCCTCGCGCGCTTCACGCGCATGGTCACCTTTCCGGAGTAGGCGCTGTGACCGACAAGTTCATCTCCATCGAAGGCATCGCCAAGCGCTATCCCGGCGCCGGCGGCGCGACGACGACCGTGTTCGAGAACCTCTGGCTCTCGATGGCGCGCGGCGAGTTTTGTTGCGTGATCGGCCATTCCGGCTGCGGCAAGACCACGGTGCTGAACATCCTCGCCGGCCTCGATGCACCGAGCGAAGGCGCCGTCATCGTCGACGGGCAGGCGATCTCGGGCACCAGCCTCGACCGCGCCGTGATCTTCCAGAGCCACGCGCTCTTGCCCTGGCGCACCGTGCTCGGCAACGTCGCCTATGCCGTGAGCTCGAAATGGCGCAGTTGGGACCGCGCCAAGGTGAAGGCGCACGCGCAGACATTCATCGATCTCGTCGGGCTCACCGGCTCCGAGCACAAGCGACCGTCGGAACTGTCCGGCGGCATGAAGCAGCGTGTCGGCATCGCGCGGGCGCTGTCGATCACGCCGAAGATGATGCTGATGGACGAGCCGTTCTCGGCGCTGGACGCGCTGACGCGCGGCACGCTCCAGGACGAGGTGCGGCGCATTTGCCTGGAGACCGGGCAGACCGCGTTCATGATCACCCACGACGTCGACGAGGCGATCTACCTCGCCGACAAGATTTTCCTGATGACCAACGGTCCCGGCGCCGTGCTGGCCGAGGTCATCGAGAATCCGTTGCCGAGAGATCGCGGCCGCACCGACCTGCACCGCCATCCGCTCTACTACGCGCTGCGCAATCACATCATCGATTTCCTTGTGACGCGCAGCAAGACCTTCACGGCCGAAAAGCCCGATCACGATCCGCGCAACGTGTCCGTCATACATATCGGCAAGCCCGGCCTCTCGATCGCATCAAATGGCGAAGAGCCACGACAGACCTGGATGCCGGGGACCAGTCCCGGATTGAGTGCTTAACAAGGAGACGCCAACATGAAACGCGAAGACCTCACCGAAAAACTGCTCGACATCAAGCGCGAGAAGGGCTGGAGCTGGAAACACATCTGCGAAAAGATCGGCGGCTATTCCGAGGTGCTGATCGTCGGCGCGATCATGGGCCAGATGAAGCTGACGAAGCCGCAGGCGGCGAACGCCGGCGAGCTGTTCGGCCTCTCGAAGGCCGAGACCGCCATGCTCAACGAGGTGCCGATGCGCGGCACCGGCACGCCGATGCCGCCGACCGATCCCCTGATCTACCGCTTCTACGAGATGGTGATGGTGAACGGTCCGGCCTGGAAGGCGCTGATCGAGGAAGAATTCGGCGACGGCATCATGTCGGCGATCGATTTCGACATGGGGATCGAGCGCGTCGCCAACCCGAAGGGCGATCGCGTCAAGATCACCATGAGCGGAAAATTCCTGCCGTACAAATATTACGGCGCCAGCGGCAACGTGCCGGAATACGGCTTTAGGGAGGGCTGACCGACGCGAAGGCGTCGCGCAGTTCCTTGATCGGTGCCATCTCGCGAACAAAGGTGAAGGAGCCGTTCTCCTTCATCTCGCGCGCGCTCTTCAGGAACGCAGCCAGCGCATAGCGCGACATGGCGCCGCCGACGCTGATGCGCTTGACGCCGGCCGCCGACAATTGCGCGAGCGTCAGCGTCGGATCGGCAAAACCCATCACGAGGTTGAACGGCTTTCCGACCGAGCCGACGACCGTCTTGATCGTGGCAAGGTCGTAAACTCCAGGTGCGTAGAGGACATCCGCGCCCGCCGCTTCGAACGCCTGAAGCCGCCGGATGGTGTCGTCGAGATCGTTGCGGCCGTGCAGGAGGTTTTCCGCGCGCGCCGTCAGCGTGAACGGAATCGACAGCGAGCGCGCCGTCTCGACGGCCGCCTGCACGCGCTCGACCGCGAGCGAGAAGTCGTAGATCGGCTGCTCGCGGTCTCCGGTGAAGTCCTCGATCGAGCCGCCGACCGCACCGGCCTCGGCGGTGCGCCGGATCGCTTCCGCCGCGCGCCTCGGATCGTGCGCGCCGCAGTTTTCCAGATCGACGCTGACCGGAAGATCGGTGGCCTGCGCGATCGCGCGGCAATTCTCGAGGATTGCATCGAGACTAACGGTCGAGCTTCCGTGCATGTTGGCAAGGCCGAGGCTCGTGGTAGCAAGCGCCTCGAAGCCGGCGGCGGCGAGCAGTCTTGCGGTGCCGGCATCCCAGGGGTTGGGAAGGATGAACGCGCCGGGCCGCTCGTGCAGGGCGCGAAACGCTTTCGCTTTGTCCAGTTGGCTCGTCATGGTTCGTCTCCGCTTGACCTTGTCTGCGGGGCAAGCATTAGGAGTATTCTCACCATCCGCCAAATTTGTTATTTCTCTAAGTACCATCAGTTTTTTGCATGAGGTGTCCACCATGGACAGCGATGCCCTCAACACCTTCCTGACCGTTCATCGCAGGGGCGGGGTCTCGAATGCCGCGAAATTCCTGCATCGCTCGCAGCCGGCGATTTCGCGCCGTATTGCGCTGCTGGAGCAGGAGCTCGGCGTGCCCCTGTTCGAGAGGATCGCGGGCCGCACGCGGCTCAGCGATGCCGGACGCGTGCTGATCCCCTATGCCGAGCGCGCCGTCGCGGCGGCGCAGGACGCCGAACAGGCGATACGCGCGCTGACCAAGCAGAATTCGGGGCCGGTTTCGCTGGCCGTGACCGGCACGCTCGCCGACGGCCGGCTGTCGGGCATCATGAAGCGATTTGCCGCGGAAAATCCCGCCGTCGCGCTCGCCTTGCGCACCGCGACCAGCGCGGAGGTCAGCGATCTCATCCGGCGCGGCGAGGCTACGATCGGCCTGCGTTACAACCCCGATCGCGCCGCCGATCTCGCCTGCGAGCTGGTGCTGAGCGAGGCGTTGCAGGTGGTCTGCGCATCCGATCATCCGCTTGCCGGCAAGCGCGTGAAGCGGCTTGCCGAGCTTCGTGGGGAACGCTGGATCGCGTTCCCGGAAACGCGCGGCCGCCGCGAGATCGCAGCGGCTCACGTGTTCGCGCTGTTCCTGACGCAAGGTCTCGGGGACGTGGAGTGGACGGCGGTGGACAGCCTCACCGCGCAGAAGCGGCTCGTGGAGGCGGGCTTTGGCCTTGCGCTATTGGCGCAGAGCCACGTAGCGGAGGAGCTGCTCGCGGGAGCGATCTCGACGATCACCGTCGGCGATCTCGCCGCGGAACAGCATATCGTGCTGGTGACTCGTCGCGGCGGCTTCCTGAGCGCTGCCGCTCAGCGCCTGCTGGAAACCATCCGCCGCGATTACGCCAGGCGCGACGTCCCGACCAGCCGGGGCGGCCGAAAAAGATCGCCGGCGCGCAAGGTCATTGCGCGCCCGCGTCGAACCTGAACGTATTATTTCCCTGTCTTTACCTCGGCGGCCGCGACCGCAAGCAGTTCGCTCATCTTGGCGCGAATCGCCTGTTCGGTAACGGCGACGTTCTTGGCGGCGAAATCGGCCATGACCTTGCGCAGGACGTCAGCATCGCCGGCCTCCTCGAAGTCGGCCGCGACGACCTCCTTGGCGTAGGCGGTGGCGGCGTCGCCCGATATGCCGAGCTTTTCGGCCGCCCACAGCCCGAGCAGCCGGTTGCGGCGGGCCTCCGCCTTGAATTTCTGCTCCTCGTCGAGGGCAAATTTCTTCTCGAAGCCTTCCTGGCGCTTGTTGATTTCGCTCATGCGTCTTCCAATTCCCTGCTGACTGGACCCGGCGACCCTCGTTGCGGGGGCCCCGGCGCATGCCTAGATAAGGAGCACGAATCGGCAAAACAACGAGCCGTTAAGCCGCAGGCAAGACGGTATAAGTTGGTGCCGGACGGCCGGATCGATTGTGCTCGGACAGCCAATCGGATAGGTTGCCTAAAGGCTTGGTTCCCGTTCTGTTTCCTTGGTGTTTCCTTGGGTTATGGATGGGTTCCGGGCTGTTCACGGCAGCTCCGCTGTGGGTCGTAATCCTAGTCAACCGGAGCACACCAAATTCATGGATTTCAACAAAACACGGTACATCCCCATGAGCCGTCGGCGTCGCATTTATGAAGGCAAGGCAAAGGTTCTCTACGAAGGTCCGGAGCCCGGTACCCTGATCCAGCACTTCAAGGACGACGCCACCGCGTTCAATGCGAAAAAGCATCAGGTGATCGAGGGCAAGGGTGTCCTCAACAACCGGATCTCGGAGTACCTGTTTCAGCACCTCAACGACATCGGGGTGCCGACCCATTTCATCCGCCGCCTCAACATGCGCGAGCAGTTGATTCGCGAGGTCGAGATCGTGCCGCTGGAGGTGGTGGTGCGGAACGTTGCCGCCGGCTCGCTGTCGCAGCGCCTCGGCATCGAGGAGGGCACGCAGCTGCCGCGCTCGATCATCGAATTCTATTACAAGAACGACCAGCTCAACGACCCCATGGTGTCGGAAGAGCACATCACGGCCTTCGGCTGGGCCACGCCCCAGGAGATCGACGACATCATGGCGCTCGCCATCCGCGTCAACGATTTCCTCACCGGCCTCTTCCTCGGCATCGGCATCCGCCTCGTCGATTTCAAGATGGAGTGCGGCCGCCTGTTCGAGAACGAGATGATGCGGATCATCGTCGCCGACGAGATCTCGCCGGATAGCTGCCGTCTGTGGGACATCAAGTCGAACGAGAAGCTCGACAAGGACCGCTTCCGCCGCGACCTCGGTGGCCTGCTCGAGGCCTATACGGAAGTCGCAAAGCGTCTCGGCATCCTCATGGAGAACGAGCGTCCGCAGGGCACGGGCCCGGTGCTGGTGAAGAGCTGAAGAGGATTTTGACGTGAAGGCACGTGTTACCGTTACCCTGAAGACGGGTATCCTCGATCCGCAGGGCAAGGCCATCGAAGGCGCGCTGAAGTCGCTCGGCGTCGACGGCGTCGCCAGCGTCCGCCAGGGCAAGGTGTTCGACATCGAGCTCGCCGGCGCCGACAAGGCCAAGGCGGAAGCCGCGCTGAAGGAAGCCGCCGACAAGCTGCTGGCGAACACCGTGATCGAGAATTATCGCGTGGAACTGCTCGGGTGATACGAACGGTTGCTTTGGTCGCCGGTTTGGCGACTTTGCTGCCGGTCTTCAGCGTTCAGTTCGCAGCCGCCCAGACCCCCGGCACGACCAGCGTCACGATTCGAAATCCCGATCCGGCCAAATGGGCCGGACGCAGCAATCTCTTCGGCAAGAGCACCGGCGAATTTGTTTGTCGTCCGCTGGCTTGCTCCGACTCCGCCAAGGTCACTGCAACCATTTCGAGCAGTCCGACCCGCAGTCCTGACCCGCAGGCGCTGGCAAAACTGGCGAGCCAGATTCCTGCATCGGTCGAGCGAGCCAATCAGGATGCCGCTGCCGCAGGCAGGAAGCTCGAGCGGGTCTCCAGCGGGACGACGACGCTGCGAGGCTACCCGGCAATCGTGCAGGAGTTGCGCGTGGTCGGCGAGAAAGGCCCGGCCTATCTCAGCAAGGCGACCATGTTCGTCAAATCGGCGTTGGTCAGCATATCCTCGTTTTCGCCCTCGCAAGACCTTGCGCGACGCAACCGCGATCTGTTCATCAAGGCGATGGACGTGACGGACACTCCGATCCCGCGTTAGCTGCAGCATCGGAGTGTTGACGACCCCCTTTATCGAAAACCACAGGTTGTCTACACTCGGGGCGAGGGCGCGTTTCGGGTGGGGTGATGGGGGCTATTTCAGACGTTTTCCGGTATGCGGCCATTGCCGCAGCCGCGTTGTCGCTCATGGGCTGTGTTACGACGGCCGTCGGCCCGGAGCATCCGGGAACCAGGGTTACCTTCAAATCGCCGGATCCGGAAAAATGGACCGGTACGCGGGTGTATGGCGAAAGACGCTCGATCTTCCGCTGCAGGCCGCTTGCGTGTCCGGAAAATTCGATCGTCACCATCCGCACCGCAGCAAGTCCGACCCGTAGCCCCGATCCCGTGGCCCTGCAGAAATTTGCCGAGGCCGATGCGCAGCGTCAGATGGCGCAGACCGAGCAGGCATCAACCGAAGCGGTCGGACGCCTGAGAGACCTGACGCTGACGTCCTCGCGCGTCGCGAAGATGAAGGAATTCCCGGCCGTTCATTGGGAGTATCGGGCGACCGGCCCTAACGACAAGCCGATCTACATCGTCCGCGACATGGTATTCGCAGGCAACACCATGATCGACGTCATTTCCACATCGCTCGGCGTTGAGATCGCTCGCCGCAACAGCAGCGATTTCGTCGGAGTGATGGAGATCGAGGATTTCGCGCCTCCGGCGCGGCAATGAAATGAGCGTCGGCATGCGGTTCTACGTCCGCTCGTTGTTGCTGCTCGCAGCGCTGCTGCTCGCGGGCGGCGCGGCTTTCGCCGAGGCCCCGCAATCCCAGCCGGAGCGAGGTCCGCCATTCTCTGTCGGTGGATTCCGCTACGAGCTGAGGCCCAACGACGTCCACATGTTCCTTTGCGAACAGCCTGCCTGCGGTGCGCAGTCCAGGGTGAGCTATCGGTTCTATCCTCCCGGCAACGCGATGACCCTGGAGCAATTCCGCGACGAGCAGGCTCAAATCGTCAAGATGCTGGAGCAGCGCACGCCGGGCCAGAAGATCTCGATTCTCGGAATTGATGGCGACAGTGGCACCAAGGTGCCGCGCCTGTTCAAGGCGCGGCGGCTGATGGTGAAACCTGATGGGACGAAGGAATATCAGGTCAGCGGCTATCTGTTTGGCGATCGAGGCGCGGCCAGCCTGATCAGTTCGGCGGCCACCGAGAAGGCCAGCTCCGACAATTATGCGCAATTTGCCATCGGGGTGATGCTGGTGCTGGCGCCAGCCAAGCGCTGAATGCCGTGCCAAGCGCTCATAGCCATCCGACGCGGCGGAAGCGCCAATAGAGCGCGCCGCAGGCCGCCAGCATCACGCCGAGCAGCATGTAGTAGCCGTACTCCCACTCCAGCTCCGGCATGTGCTTGAAGTTCATGCCGTAGATGCCGGCGAGCGCGGTCGGGATGGCGATGATCGCGAGCCACGAGGCGAGTTTCTTTGAGACCGCCGTCTCCTGCGCCTGACCGACCAGCAGACTCGCCTCGAAGGCGAAGGCCAGCACCTCGCGCATGGAATCGATGCGCTCCTGGATGTTTCTGACGTGGTCGGTGACGTCGCGGAACAGCGGCTGCATCGTCGCGCGCACCATCGACAGCTCGTCGTGCTCGAGCCGGCGGCAGACCTCCACCAGCGGTCCGATCGCGTTGCGGAGCCGTAACAGGTCACGGCGCAGCATGTAGAGCCGCTCGATCTGCGCCCTGGTGATCGCGTGGGCGAGCACGTCGTCCTCGATGCCCTCGACCTCTTCGTGAATGCTCTCCAGCACGGGCGAGTAATTATCGACGATGAAATCGAGAATGGCGTAGAGGATGTAGTCCTCGCCGCGGGCGAGCGCCCGCGGGCAGCTTTCGCAGCGTTCGCGCACCGGGGTGTAGGACGTCGAGGCGCCGTGGCGCACCGAGACCAGATAGCCGTCGCCGACGAAGATGTGGGTCTCGCCGAAGGCGATCCGGCCCTCGACCAGTTGCGCGGTGCGCGCCACGATGAACAGGGCCTCGCCATATTGCTCGATCTTGGGCCGCTGATGGGCGTGGTTGGCGTCCTCGATCGCGAGCTCGTGCAGGTCGAACTGCTTCTGCACCGCGCCGAGCAGCGCCATGTCGGGCTCGTGCAGGCCGATCCAGACCACGTGGCCGGGCTTGGCCCGCCAGCTCGAAGCCTCGCTGATGGCGATATTGGCGACGCGCCTGCCGTCGACATAGGCGCCGGCGGCGACGACGCCCTCGGTGGACACCGGCTCGGAGGGGGATACAGGCCGCGACGGGACGTTCATGGCTTCAATCCCGGGCAAAATCGTCAGCAAAAGTGCCGTGGCTATGGCCTGTGTACAAGGCCGCCCGGCGAGGCTAGCACTGGTAAAATCCCCGTCAAATGGCTATGTCTCCTGACGAATTGGCCCTTTGGCCAGCCCGATTCCCAGCACCGTCGGAACCTCTGCCATGAAAGCCGCCATCCTCGTCTTTCCCGGAATCAACCGTGAGCGCGACATGGCGCGCGCATTGAGGCTGATCTCCGGCAGCGAGCCGGCGATGGTCTGGCACGCCGAGACCTCGCTGCCGTCAGGCACCGATCTCGTGGTCGTGCCCGGCGGTTTCTCCTATGGCGATTACCTGCGCTGCGGCGCAATCGCCGCGCGTGCGCCGGTGATGGATGCGGTGCGCGACTACGCGGCCAAGGGCGGCCTCGTGCTCGGCGTCTGCAACGGCTTTCAGATCCTCTGCGAATCCGGCCTCCTGCCGGGCGTGTTGATGCGCAATGCGCGGCTGAAATTCATCTGCCGCGACGTGCATCTGCGCGTCGAGCGCTCCGATACCCCGTTCACCCGCGGTTACAATGCCGGCCAGGTGATCCGCGTGCCGGTCGCCCATGGCGAGGGCAATTACGAGGCGGACGAAGAAACCATCAAGCGGCTCGAAGGCGAGGGGCGGGTGCTCTACCGCTACTGCTCCGCCGACGGCGTGGTCGACGAGGCCGCCAACATCAACGGCGCGGCACAGTCGATCGCCGGCATCGTCAACGACAAGGGCAACGTGCTCGGCATGATGCCGCATCCGGAAAACCACGTCGAAGACATCATGGGCTGCACCGACGGCCGCGGCCTGTTCGCCGGCCTCGCCCAGCATCTGGACAGGGCCGCGTGATTCCGTTCGTGATGAAGCGCGCTCTCGCCGCGGTTGCGGCGCTGGCATTCGCAACATTTTCGCTCGCAACTTGCGCATTCGCACAGGACTATCCCAAGCGTCCGATCACCATGATCGTGCCGTTCGCGGCCGGCGGCACCTCGGACGTGATCGCGCGCACCGTCGCCGAGCAGATGGGCATCGCGCTCGGCCAGACCATCGTGATCGAGAACGTTGCGGGCGCCGGCGGCTCGACCGCGCTGGCGCGCGCCTCCCGCGCCGAGCCCGATGGCTACACCATCGCGATCGGCAATGCCGGCACCAATGCGGCGACCTACACGATCTATCCAAAGCTGCCGTTTACGCCGGAGTCCTTCGTGCCGATCGCCATGGTGGCGAAGACGTTCGGCATCATCGCGCTGCGCAAGGACTTTCCGGCCAAGGATCTGAAAGAGTTCATCGCCTACGCCAAGGCCAATCCGGGCAAGATCAATCTCGGCCATGCCGGCGTCGGCTCGTCGAACTATCTGATCTGCAAGAGCTTCGTCACCGCCGCCGGGATCGATGCGACGCTGGTCGGCTATCGCGGCGCCGCCCCTGCGCTCACCGATGCGGTCGGCAGCCAGATCGACGGCGTCTGCGATGCCGCGGCTTCGGTCTCGCAGTCGATCAACGAGAAGCTGGTGAAGGGGCTCGTGGTCGGCTCGACCGTGCGGCTTGCGACGCTGCCGGAGCTGCCGACATCGGCTGAAGCCGGCCTGCCGGAGTTCGAGGCGCAGGGCTGGAACGGCCTGTTCGCACCGAAGGGCACGCCGCCGGCCGTGATTGCCAAGCTGAACGCAGCGGCGCGCACCGCGGTCGAGACCGACGCGGTGAAGAAGCGTTTTGCCGACCTCTCGACCGTCGCCCCTGATGACAACGAGCATACGCCGGAGCTGCTGCAGCAGCTGGTGACGCGCGACGTCGAGAAGTACCGGAAGATGCTGGCGGACGACGCCAAGCAGTAACCGCTTTTGGCTGCGATCCCGTGAACCTGTCCTGGGTTCGAGACGACTGACTCCTCGTCGCCCTCTCGGCGCGCGCGTCCTGTGCTGCGGATTTCTGCGAAGACTGGCAACTCCAGGTTGTTCAACCGCGCCGGTTGCGATATCAGGAAGCGTGCGCTGTCGTTGTGCCCGTGGATGTCACATGCCCGTTGCCCTGGTCGTTCTGCTGCTCGATCTCACGCTGATCTACCACGCCTCGCGGACCGGGCGGCTGCGGCGCTGGGCCTTCATCATCCTGCTGGTGCCGATGATGGGCGCGCTCGCCTATATCGCGGTCGAGCTCATTCCCGAATGGTTTTCCAGCCCCACTGCCCGGCAGGCGCGCCAACGGGTCGCCAACCGCCTCGATCCGGAGAAGCGCTATCGCGAGCTGTCGGACCGGCTGGCTGACGCCGACACCATCGCCAACCGCGCGGCGCTGGCGGAAGAGTGCGCAAGTATCGGCCGGTTCGGCGAAGCGGAAGCGCACTATGATCACATCCTGAAGCTGCCGATGGGCCACGATCCCGCCTATGCGTTTCGCAAGGCGCAGGCCGAGTTTGCCGCCAAGCGTCCGGCCGACGCGCTGGCGACGCTGGACGATCTCCAGAAGCAATGGCCCGACTTCGATTCCGCCGATGCGCATCTGCTCTATGCCCGCGCGCTCGCCGAGGTCGGCCGGCTCGACGAGGCCCTGGAGGAATATCACGCTCTCGCCGGCTATTTCCCCGGCGCCGAAGCGCGGGTGCGCTACGGCATGCTGCTGCAGATGGTCGGCCGTACCGCGGAAGCGCGCATGGTCTTCAACGAGCTCCTGATCCAGATGCGCCGCGCGCCAAAATATCTGCGCAAGGCGCAGGCCGAATGGCTGTCGATCGCGGAGAAGCAGCTTTCGACCTGAAGGGGCCAGGCGGAATGGCTTCAGCCTGGGAAGCTCACAGAAACACCAGCGATATCCAGGGCACGAAGGTGATCAGCAGCAGGCCCAGGAACAGCCAGGCGAGATAGATCCAGATCCTGCGCATGCCGGCATCCGGCGACACGCCGCCGATGCTGCAGGCGGCGTAATAGCAGAGGCCGAAGGGCGGGGCGAACAGGCCGAGCCCCATGGCGAGGATCACCACCATCGCATAGTGCACCTCGTTGATGCCGAACGTTGCGGCCACCGGGAACAGCAGCGGGCCGAACAGCACGATGGCCGGGATGCCCTCCAGCACGCTGCCGAGCACGATGAAGGCGACCACCGAGATCAGCAGGAAGCCGTAAGACCCGCCGGGCACGCCGGCCATGCGCGCTGCCAGATCATGCGAGAAGCCGGATTGCGCCAGCGCCCAGGCCATCGCGCTCGCAGCCCCCACGATGAACAGGATCGAGCCGGACAGCGAGGCGGTCTGCACCAGCATCGGCAGCACGTTCTTCCAGGCGAGGCTGCCGCGATAGATGATCAGGCCGAGCACGAGGCAATAGGCGATGCCGATGGTCGAGACTTCGGTCGCGGTCGCAAAGCCCTCGACCACCGCGCTGCGGATCAGGAACGGCAAGGCCAGGGCCGGAAGCGCGGCCCAGAACGTCCTTGCCACCACCGACATCGGCGCACGCGCGACCTTGAGCGCTGCGTTCTCCTCGGTGCCCGCCCGGTAGCGCGCGACGAAGGCAAGCACGATGGCCAGCACGATCCCCGGCAGGATGCCGGCGGTGAACAGCGCCGCGATCGACACGCCGGTGACGGAGGCGATCGCGATCAGCACGATCGACGGTGGAATGGTCTCGCTCATCGCGCCTGAGGCCGCGAGCAGCGACACCAGCTCGCCATCCTTCATGCCGCGCTTGCGCATCTCGGGAAACAGCACCGGCGCGATCGCTGCCATGTCGGCGGTCTTGGAGCCGGAGATGCCCGAGACCAGCAGCATCGCGCCCAGCATCACATAGGACAGCCCGCCCCTGATATGGCCGAGCATGGAGGCGAGGAACGCGACCATGACGCGCGCCATGCCGGTTTGCTCGACCAGCTGTCCGAGCAGCACGAACAGCGGCACCGCGAGCAGGATCAGCGAGCTCATGCCCTCGTCGATCCGCCCGACCACGACCAGCAGCGGCGTGCGGGTCGTGGTCAGCAGGAAGGCGACGGTCGCCAGACAAAATGAAAATGCGATCGGCACGCCCGCCATCACGGCGCAGCCGAGCAGGCCGACGAAAAAGATCAGCAGGTTCCAGTTGCCGAGCGATTTCAGCGGGGGACCTGCGAGATAGAGCACGCCGGCAACCGCCGCAAACAGCACAGCCACGGCAAGCAGGTCCTTCGCCGACCGCTTGACGAGGGTGAGGCAGATACTGGCGAGCGCGATCATGCAGCCGACCGGGATAGCCGCGGCGCGAACCATGCCGGACCAGCCGAGTGCGGGCGTCTCCACGAAGGCCTGGTCCTCCACATAATCCAGCGCCGGATGCAGGATGATCGCGAGGAACAGCGCGACCCCGCCGGCCGCGAGCGTCGAGGCCAAGGCCTCGGCCCGCGGCGACAGATACGACGTGAAGAAGGTCAGGCGCATATGCGCCGAGCGCTGCACGGCGATCGCGCTGCCGAGCATCGCCAGCCACAGGAACAGGATCGAGGCGAGCTCGTCCGACCAGATGATCGGCCGGTGGAACACGCCGCGTGCAATGATGCCGGCGAACAGGATGATCACCTCGGCGACCACGGCGATTGCTGCCGGAACCTCCACCAGCCAGCGCAGCGCCTTCTCCAGCCAGCGTCCGCGCAACGCCTGCGTTTCGCCGAGCGTCACCGCGTCAGGCATGCCGACGACCGCGCTCATGCGAGTGCTCCGGCCGCGGCCTCCAGAATCTTCCAATTGTCCTCGCCGAACTTGCCGCGCCATTCCTTGTAGAAGCCGGCGGCCGACAGCTCCTTGCGGAAGGCTTCCTTGTCCGAGGCCTCGAAGGTGATGCCCTTGGCGGTCAGCTGGTCCTTCAGCGTCAGATTGAGCTTTGCGGTATCGGCGCGCTGCTCAATGGCGGCCTGGTCGAATTCTTTGCGGACCAGCGCCTGCAAATCGTCGGGCAGCGCCTTCACCGAGCGACGGTTGCCGAGAATGAAGAACGGGTCCCAGATATGGTTGGTCTCGGAGATGTATTTCTGCACCTCGTAGATCTTGCCGGCCTCGATGGTGACGAGGCCGTTCTCCTGGCCGTCGACGAGATGGGTCTGCAGCGCCGTGTACAATTCGTTGAAGTTGATCGAGGTCGGGTTGGCGCCGAGCGACTTGAACAGCGAGGTGAAGATCGGCGACACCGGCACGCGGATGCGGTAGCCGGCGAGATCGGCCGGCGTCTTGATCGGTCTTGTGAATGACGAGATCTGCCGGAACGTGTTGTCGGCGGGCTTGGCCATCACCAGCGCGCCGGTCTTCTCGATCTGCGTCGCGATCAGCTTGCCAAGGTCGCCGTCCATCGCATTCCAGACCTGGCTGTAGTCGGAGAAGGCGAAGCCGACATTGGCGATGCCGGCGACCGGGGCCACCGTCGACAGCACGGAGCCGGCGATGTTGAGGAAATCGACGCCGCCGCTGCGGATCTGGGTCAACAGATCGGTGTCCGAGCCGAGCTGCGAGGCGGGAAAGAACTTGATCTCCAGCCGGCCGCCGCTCGCTTCCTTGATCCGCTTCACGGCCTGATCCAGGCGGGTGTTGATCGGCTGCGTCAGCGACTGGCCGGTGGCGAGCTTGTATTCGAACTCCGCCGCCTGGGCCGGCCGCGCGCGGATCGCGACCAGTGGAACGGCGGCCGCCGCCACCATGAAGTTGCGGCGTGAAATCCTGTGGTTCTTGCCCGACATCGCTCGTCCTCCCCTGATGATCCCGTGCCGCGCCTTTTTCGGCGCACGTGCTCGTTGCCGCGCGCAGGCTTTGCTGCGCCGGTGTCGTCAAAATCGCTTGTCTGGTGAAAGGGCGTAAGCCTTGCGTTCCTTCCCCCGGGCGGACCGGCGCTTTGCGCCGTCTGTTTCCTCGTCGGCACCCGTCTGTCGCGGATGGCCTTGAGCCTGAAGCCTAGATCGCTGGTCATGCACGACAATTGAATTATATTCGCCGTCACTTTAGCTGGCCTAAAAGGTTTCCCGATGCAGATACCGTTCCGCGCCATCATCGTCTTCCACGCGGTGGCGCGCGCAGGCAGCATTTCCCGTGCGGCGGACGAATTGCGGGTGACGCCGTCGGCCGTCAGCCAGCAGATCCAGGCGCTGGAGCTGCATCTCGGCACGTCGCTGACCTCGCGGGTCGGGCGCAACATCACGCTGACCGAGGCCGGCGAGCGTTATTTCGAGATGATCAGCCGCGAGATCGAGCACGTCACCGATGTGACGCGGCATGTCCGCGGTATCCGCTCGGCCACCACATTGACGGTGCGCGCGGCACCGAGCGTATCGAGCAAATGGCTGCTGCCGCGGCTTGCGAGCTTCGTCGATGCCAATCCGGACATCGAATTGCGGCTCGACGGCACCAATGAGCCGACCGATTTCCGCAAAGAGAATGTCGATCTGGAGATCCGCCACGGCGAAGGCGGCTGGCCCGGCCTGTTCGTCGAGAGCCTCGGCAGGGAGCGATTCTTTCCGTTGTGCGCGCCCTCGTCCTTTGCGGCGGGCAGCCTCGCGGCCCAGGATCTGCTCGGGCACCGGCTGATCCATTCGGTGAAATCGCAGATGCAATGGCCGCGCTGGTTCACCGAGGCCGGCATAGAGCCCGCGGAGCGCTGGAAGCGCGTGCTGTTCGACCGCAGCCACATGGCGATCGACGCCGCCGTCGACGGCCTCGGCATCGGGCTGGAAAGCGAGCTGCTGGCCTGGCGCGAACTCCGCGACGGCCGCCTGGTTTGCCCCGTGAAGAACCCGCCGGAGGTCGCGCTGACCACGCAGTGGATCGTCTGCCCGCACGGCCATCTGCGCCACCGCAAGACCCGCACCTTCCTCGACTGGCTGCGCGGGGAACGCGACGCCTGGAGCGCGCAGCAGGCTGTGTCGATTGTTTAGCGCGCCTACATCGTCGCGGCAGATAATCTGAATTGCCCTCGGATTCGCCGCTGCCTAACGTTTCCGTACAAGGCGAGCGCGGCCGGACGTCACGGCTGCAACAACGCCGTCACCCGAGGAAACATTTCAAGGAAATCCAGATGAATCTCCATCGCATGCTGCTGGAGCGCAAGGCGGCCGGCAAGCCTGTCACCATTGGCCTGATCGGAGCCGGTAAATTCGGCCTGATGTTCCTGTCGCAAGTGCGCCAGACCGACGGCATGCATCTGGTCGGCGTTGCCGACCTGAATACCGCCCGCGCCCGCGCGCAGCTCAAGCTCGGTTGCTGGCCGGAAGAGCAATACGCGGCAACCTCCATCGACGACGCGCTCAAGCATGGCCGCACCGTCGTAACCGACAATGCCGACGCGCTGATCACCCATCCCGCCATCGAGGTCATCATCGAGGCGACCGGCGATCCCGGCGCCGGCATCCGCTTCGCGATGAAGGCGATCGAGAACGGCAAGCACATCGTGATGGTCAATGTCGAAGCGGATGCGGTTGCGGGTCCGATCCTGGCGCGCAAGGCGAAGCAGGCCGGGGTCGTTTATTCGCTCGCCTGGGGCGACCAGCCGGCGCTTATTGCCGATCACGTCGACTGGGCGCGCGCGGCCGGCTTCAAGGTCGTCGCCGCCGGCAAGGGCACCCGCTACCACCCGACCTATCACCAGTCGACGCCGGATACGGTCTGGGACATCCTCGACAAATACATGAAGATCAAGGATCGCAACTCGATCAATCCGAAGATGTTCAACTCCTTCGTTGACGGCACCAAATCGGGCATCGAGATGACGGCGGTGTGCAATGCGACCGGCCTGCATGCCCAGAGCGAGGGCCTGTCGTTTCCGCCGGCGACGCGGTTCGAGCACGCCGAGATCTGCAAGCCGAAATCCGACGGCGGCATGCTGGAGAAGTCGGGCGTCACCGAGGTCACGTCCTCGGTCTATCGTGACGGCACCGACGTCCCGCAGAGCCTCGTGATGGGGACCTATGTCGTGTTCGAGACCGACAGCGCCTATTCAGAGGAATGCTTCCGCGAATACAGCATGCTGCCGGACAAGACCGGCAAATACGCCTCGCTGTACCGGCCAATCCATATGATCGGGCTCGAGCTCGGTATTTCCGTCGCCTCCGCGGCGCTGCGCAGGGAGCCGACCGGCGCGCCGATCGTGTTCAACTCCGACGTGGTCGCGACCGCCAAGCGCAAATTGAAGGCCGGGGAGATGCTCGACGGCGAGGGCGGCTTCTGCGTCTGGGGCAAGCAGACCCCTGCCGACGCCTCACTGAAGCAGGGCTACCTGCCGCTCGGCCTCGCCCATCAAGTCAAGCTCAAGACCGATATCGAGCCAGGTCAGCGCCTGAGATGGGAGGACGTGGAGTACGATCCCAACAATCTCGCCGTGCGGGTGCGCCGCGAGATGGAGGCGGCCTTCCGGCAACCCAACATCGCTGCTTGATTGGCGCGATTGGCTCCTGAGAAAGCAGAGGCAACGGGCCCCGTCATGGACAATGGCGGGGCCCGGACTGCGTCCTGCTGGCTGACGACGCCAAGCTCCAGCGTTTCACACTAGCGCAGCTTGAACCTCTCCGCCGGCACCGTCATCGCCGCGACCCCCGCCATGACCAGCAGCAGGCCCAGCGCTAGGTTGGACGGCACGCTCTCGCCGAGCAGCAGCACCGACAGTCCGACGCCGATCGGGATGCGCAGATAGCCTTGCGCGTTCGTGGTCAGCGTGCCGAGCCGGCCGAGGCAGACGTAGAACAGCATCAGGCCCAATGCGCTGGAGACGATGCCCATGACGACGGTGGCGACGATCGCCGTCGGCGTCGGATGCAAGGTCCAGGGCTGGTCGATGAGCAGCGAGGGCGGCAGCAGCACGAGGCCGCCGAACAACAGCGAGCCGGCCGCCACCACCATCGGGTCGTACTCGGAGAGCCGCAAGCCGAAGATGGTCGCGCAGGCGAAGGAGATGGTGGCGAGCAGGATCGCGATCTCCGCCACGATCTCGCTCCCGAAGCCACGCAGCGCATCGAGGCCGACGATGGCGACGGTGCCGGCGAGTCCCAAAATCGCGCCGGCGAGCTTCAGCAGCGTCGCCGGCTCGTGCCGCGTGATCAGCGAGGTGATCAGGAAGGCGAAGATCGGCGTGGTCGAGGCCAGCACCACCGTGTTCGAGGCCGGCACATATTGCTGCGACCAGGTGATGATCAGGAACGGGAAGGTCGAGTTGATCAACTGCTGGGTCGCGAACAGCTTCCAGGCTTTTGCGTCGGTGGGAATTTTGGTGCCGCGCATCCACAGGATCGCGAACAGGAAGGCAGCGGCGATCAGCGAGCGCGCCGAGATGAAGGTGACGGGCGGGATCGTGTCCAGCGCGAGTTTTGCAAGCGGGTAGGTCGAGCTCCAGCAGCAGGCCAGCGCGAACAGCAGCGCGTAGTCGCGCCAGTTGCGGGCGCCGGTGGCGGCCATGGACGGCAACGGCATTGATGCGGAAGCCGCTGCGCGACCCCTCGGCGACGTGCTCTGCGGCACCTTGTTTCTGCTCCCCGGCGCGAACGCGCTCAGCCCAAGTCTGGGCGAGGGGGCGGCAAAAGGGAAGGCGCCGAGCTATGCGTTTGGCTGAGGGACCGACTTCCACTTCGCCCGCTTGATCGTCCCGGAGAAGGTGAACAGAAGGCGCTCGCCGGCGGTCATCTGCCCGCGCAGGAAGATCAGCGACTTGCCGGCGCGGGTGACCTCGCCGGTGCACTCGATCAGCTCGCCCTCATGTCCCGCATCGAGGAATTCGCAGGCGAAATTGACCGTCACGCCTTTGCCGTTCAGCGCGTGGCGGCCGATCGCGAACAGGCTGTAATCGGCAAAGGCCATGAAGCAGCCGCCATGGACGTTCCCGGAGCCGTTCAGGTGCTTCTTTTCGACCCGGAAGGCGCAACGGACGCTGCCGTCCGCCTCCAGGCGGTGCCAGAAGGGGCCGATATGGTTCTCAAAGCTGTCGCGAATCCAGGTCTGCCAGCCCGCAAATTCCCCCTCGGTCGCGACATGCAGCTCGGGGCGGGGCGAAGCGGCCATTTTGGTCAATTCGTGCAAGGAAATGGGCCTTCAATTACGAGTGTTTTGCCCTTAAATCCGATCCGTCCGCGCCGTGCAATTCCCGTTCCCGCCGACCCCGCCTGCAAAACGTGGGACAGCGGGAAAATGGGCCATAAAGGGCTTTTCCAAGGCCCCCGATATTCCTAAGAACGGCCAAACGCCGCCGAAAGCCCCGAATCCATGAAGAATGAACCCAAGATTACCC
Organism: Bradyrhizobium liaoningense; assembly: GCF_018130825.1. Lineage (GTDB taxonomy): Bacteria > Pseudomonadota > Alphaproteobacteria > Rhizobiales > Xanthobacteraceae > Bradyrhizobium > Bradyrhizobium liaoningense_B. The sequence continues at coordinate 472,823 of NZ_JAFCJS010000005.1, forward strand.
CCGAACTGGTTGCCGCCCACGGGCTCAAGCCCGACGAATACGAGCGCATCCTGAAGCTGATCGGGCGGGAGCCGACCTTCACCGAGCTCGGCATCTTCTCGGCGATGTGGAACGAGCATTGCTCGTACAAGTCCTCGCGCATCCATCTGCGCGGTCTGCCGACCAAGGCCCCCTGGGTGATCCAGGGGCCCGGCGAGAATGCCGGCGTGATCGACATCGGCGACGGCCAGGCCGTGGTCTTCAAGATGGAGAGCCACAACCACCCGAGCTACATCGAGCCCTACCAGGGCGCGACCACCGGCGTCGGCGGCATCTTGCGCGACGTCTTCACCATGGGCGCACGCCCGATCGCCTGCCTCAATGCGCTGAGCTTCGGTGCGCCCGAGCATGCCAAGACGCGGCATCTCGTCTCCGGCGTCGTCGCCGGCGTCGGCGGCTACGGCAATTCCTTCGGCGTGCCGACGGTCGGCGGCCAGGTGCGCTTCCACACCCGCTATGACGGCAACATCCTCGTCAACGCGATGGCCGTCGGCCTCGCCGATGCCGACAAGATCTTCTATGCGGCCGCCTCCGGCGTGAACATGCCGATCGTCTATTTGGGCTCCAAGACCGGCCGCGACGGCATCCACGGTGCCTCGATGGCCTCGGCCGAGTTCGACGACAAGTCCGAGGAGAAGCGCCCGACCGTGCAGGTCGGCGATCCCTTCGCCGAGAAGCTGCTGCTGGAAGCCTGCCTCGAGATCATGGAGAAGGGCTGCGTCATCGCGATCCAGGACATGGGCGCGGCGGGCCTGACCTGCTCGGCTGTCGAGATGGGCGCCAAGGGCGATCTCGGCGTCGACCTCGATCTCGACGCGGTGCCGACCCGCGAGACCGGCATGAGCGCCTACGAGATGATGCTCTCGGAGAGCCAGGAGCGCATGCTCATGGTGCTCAAGCCCGAGAAGGAAAAGGAAGCGGAGGAGATCTTCACGAAGTGGGGGCTCGATTTCGCGATTGTCGGCTACACCACGCCGAGCAAGCGCTTCGTGGTGAAGCACGGCGGCGACGTCATGGCTGACCTGCCGATCAAGGAGCTCGGCGACGAGGCGCCGGTCTATGACCGCCCGCATGTCCCGTCCGCGGCGCTGCCCGTCGTGCACGCGCGCGACGTGGTCGCGCCGATGGGCCTCGGCGCTGCGCTGGAGAAGCTGATCGGCACGCCCGACATGTGCAGCAAGCGCTGGGTGTGGGAGCAGTACGACCACGTCATCCTCGGCAACACCATGCAGCGCCCCGGCGGCGATGCCGCCGTGGTGCGCGTGCAGGACGGGCCGAAGGGCCTCGCGCTGACCGTCGACGTCACGCCGCGCTATTGCGAGGCCGATCCTTATCAAGGCGGCATGCAGGCGGTGGCGGAAGCCTGGCGCAACATCACCGCGGTCGGCGGCAAGCCGCTCGCGATCACCGACAATCTCAATTTCGGCAACCCCGAGCGTCCCGAGATCATGGGCCAGTTCGTCGGCTGCCTGAAGGGCATCTCGGAAGCCTGCCGCGCGCTCGACTTCCCGGTCGTCTCGGGCAACGTCTCGCTCTACAACGAGACCAACGGCCGCGCGATCCTCCCCACACCGTCAATCGGCGGCGTCGGCCTGCTCGACGATTTCACCAAGTCGGCGTCACTGGCCTTCAAGGCGGAGGGCGAGGCGATCCTCTTGATCGGCGAGACCCATGGCTGGCTCGGCCAGTCCGTCTATCTGCGCGACATCTGTGGTCGCGAGGAGGGCGCACCGCCGCCGGTTGATCTCGCTGCCGAGAAGCGCAACGGCGACTGCGTGCGCGGCATGATCCATGCGGGCACCGCGACCGCCGTGCATGACCTCTCCGACGGGGGCCTGCTGATCGCGCTCGCCGAAATGGCGATGGCCGGCGGCATCGGTGCAAAGCTGCTGGCGGCGCCGACGTCGCTTGTCTCGCAGGCTTATTGGTTCGGTGAGGACCAGGCGCGCTATCTCGTCACCGTGCCGGAAACCGAAGCCGGCCGCGTGCTCGCCAAGATGCGCGGCTGCGAGGTGCCCTGCGTGCGCATCGGCACCACCGGCGGCGATGCCATTGCGATCGCCGGCGAGGCGCCTGTTACGATCGACACGCTGCGCAAGTCGTTCGAGCGCTGGCTGCCGGAGTATATGGGCGGCAAGGCGGCGTAAGGCGCCGCCGCGAACTCAGTGCCGTAGCCCGGATGAGCGAAGCGTCATCCGGGACCACTGTTGCTTGAAGCACGACCCCGGATATCGCTTCGCTCATCCGGGCTACGGACCTCGCCGTGACGAGAGGCCGTGCCTCACAACACGCGTGTCGCGCCCGGGATCTGCCGCAGCGCTCGCGTCAGCGCCCAGCTCGCCGCGACTGTCAGTACAAACCCGATCGTGGCCTTGACGATCGCCGGCAGGTCATAGTCGAACAGCCAGTATTGCAGCCACAGTGCGATCGGATAGTGCACCAGGAACATGCCGTACGCGTCGCTCTGCATTGGATCGAGCAGCTTGGCTGAACCTGATTGCTTGAACCGCTGGAAAAAGGCCAGGATCAGAAACATGATGGCGACGCTGAAGACAGCGAAGCAGATGGCATAGAGCCCCTCATACCAGTTCGGCAACGGCGAGGGATTTCCCAGTATTTCGCGCTTGATGAAGATCAGCACCCACAACAGGCAATACGGGACGATCGCCAGGACCATCCAGTCCCAGCTGACCTTCGCCATCCGGCCGTCTGCCGCGAGCAATCCGCGATCCATATTCGCAAGGCCGATGCCGGCGCCGAAAAAGAAGTAGCTCGCATAGAGCATCACGCGCCCATGCTGCACCGAGAACGGCCCGAACTCGAACCAGTTGCTTGGTCCATAACGCATCAGCCCGGGAACATAGAACGCTGCCGTGACGGCGAGCATGACCGCGAAGAACGCCTCGGGCCGGCGGCGGCCGTACAGCGAGAGGCGATTGATCGGATCGAGCAGATTGGGCGATAGCCGGTGCAGGAGGCAGGCAATCAGGTCGAAGGCGAACAAGACCCAGAGAAACCAGATCGGCCCGCTCGGCCACGGGCCCTTCGTGATCATATTCCAATAGTATTCCGAAAAGCCGATCTCGGGATGGTGTCGCAGTGAGATGGCGTAATAGGCGAGCGGAATGATCGTGAAGGCGCAGATCACGAATGGCAGCGCGAGCCGAAGCAGACGATCCTGCAAATAGTTCAGCGGTCCCTTCCGGGCGATACCAGACCAGGCGAACAGTCCCGACAGGAAAAAGAACATCGCCATGAAGAAACTGTCGGTGGCGAGCACGATCATGTCGAAGCCGAAGAAGTACTTCGGATCGGTATGACCGAAATAAGTATAGGGGATCACCGCGTGATGCAGCAGCACTACCAGGGTGAGGAAGGTGCGGGCGCGATCAATCGCCAAATTGCGCGCCTTGCTCTTCGGCGCGGCATGCACCTCTGCGCCGATCGTCGCTGACTGTGACATCGTCATCATGGCCGCCCCGGTCGCTCCTGTCCGGCCAGACTGTGCCGCCGGGAACTCGATTCAGCAAGGGAAGTTTGGCCACGCCACCCGTGGGCACCGTCAGGAACCAGTTCCGCGGAACGAGGTTAGCATCTGCGAAAGTCGAGGACCGCAACGGGCGGCACCAATTTCGGAGCTGGTGATGACGATCCTGAAATGGGCACTGATCTTCTTGCTGGTCTCGATCGTCGCCGGCGTGTTCGGCTTCACCGGCATCTCGGCCGCCTCAGCCGATATCGCCCGCTTCCTGTTCTACGTCTTCGTCGTGATCTTCCTGGCGCTGCTGATATTGGGGCTGACCATCTTCAGGGCGTAGCGGGGAAGCCGCTCGACCGGGCCGGCTCGTAAGGCGCAGGTCCTCAATTACGAGCGAACGCCCTTACGCGAGCAAGCAACTCCGCCAGAAACTCATCGGGACGGTTGAACGGGAGAAAATGATCGCCGCCGCGAATCCAGACAAATTCCTTATGCGGGGCGATGATCTGACTGAAATATTGCTCGGCAGGACCGCCGGGCGTCACGCCATCCGCATCGCCCTCGATGAAGAACATGGGGATTGAGAATTCGAGCCCCATTGAGGCCGTGTCGTGCTGGACCATCGGACCATCCGGTCCGGTCAGATATTTGGTGGAGAAGGCGACGCCCTTGCGCCAATTGTACCAATCGAGCAGCGAGAAATCCGGCATGAATCGGGGCGGGATCTGGCCGGCAAGCTGGATGCGATCGACGGGAAGGGCCAGCGCGCGGCTCCACTTTTCGGCGATCAGGCGGTTCTCCTCGCTCATGATCGGCCGCGCAGCGATCGGTGCCAACTCCGCCAGCGCCTCGTTGTTGCCGGTCGACGCCGCCAGCGCTTGCAGGCGCGCAATCTTGAGCTCGAAAGCCTTCTCGAAGGTCGTCCTGCCAACGACCTGGCCTGTGCCGACATAGGCCCAGAACAGATCGGGGCGTTGCTTCGCCATGTGAATGCCCAGGAATGAGCCCCAGGAGTGCCCGACCAGGACAATCCTGTCCTTGTGCAAATGCGCGCGCAGATATTCGGCCAGCTCGACGCCGTCCTGCGTCATTCGCTCCAAGGTCATAGTTGGAGCGAGCGTATCTTCCCCAGCCGCACCATAAGTGCGGCCGGTACCGCGCTGGTCCCATTGCACAACAGTGAAATGCTTTTCCCAGGAGCGCCAGCCCGACGAGACGGGCAAGGTAGTGCCTCCGGGCCCGCCATGGACGAACAGAAGAACCGGGTTATCCCGATCCTCGCCGCGGATTTCAATCCATTGCCTGATGCCGCCGATATCGACGAACCGTCCCTCCTGCACCCCGTTGGGAGAGCGGATGGCGAGAGTTTCCGCAGCAAGATGCTGGCGATAGGCGCGAAACCCGAGCCCGGCAGCGGTCACCGCAATGGCGACGCCGGCTGCCCCGAGCAACGAGATTGCAATCAGTCTTCCGGCCTTGCGCGGCATTGATAGCAGCATCGACTGAGAGGGAGTGATCCATGATCTCCCCCGGCGTCAGAGCGCCCTGGACCTAGCCCACTTCCTCGATCTTCACCTTGTCCGGATAAAAGGCGAGATGGCCGGTAATCTCGGTCATGGCGGGGAAGGGCGTCTCGTAGGTCCAGATCGCATTGTCGAGCGTCTTGCCGTCGGCCTTGACGCTGTAATAGCTCGCATCCCCCTTGTAGGGGCAATGGGTGACGCGGTCGGTGCGCTCCAGGAGGGCCATGTTGGCGTCCTCCCGCGGCACATATTGCACCGCCGGATATTTGGCCTCCTTTAGGGTCAGCGCCTTGCTGGTCTCGGCGATCACGATGTCGCCCGCCGTGATACGGACGCGCCGCGGGTTCGGGGTGATGGTGATGGGGTGGTCCGGCCCTGGAAGCTTCATGATTTCACGCCCTTTCGATCAATCTGCCGCGCGCGGCACTTTGTCGTGCCTTTGTCCCGATGCGATCAGGGATATAGTGCCGGAAAGCGTGACGTAGAAGGCCGTTCACGCTAAGTTTGGCCCGCCGGCCCCGGGGACCCCGGCGAGCGATTCGATGACGAGGCTGCCATTGCAGCCGAGATAAGGAGCTAGACCCGAATGCCCATGGACGCCCACGATATCGAGGCGATGATCAAGGCAGCGATCCCCGATGCCGAGGTGACCATCCGCGACCTCGCCGGCGACGGCGATCACTATGCCGCGACCGTGATCTCGGAATCCTTCCGCGGCAAGTCCCGCGTCCAGCAGCACCAGATCGTCTATCAGTCCCTGCGCGGCCAGATGGGCGGCGTCCTGCATGCGCTGGCGCTGCAAACCGGGGTGCCGGGCACCTGAGCTGACCAGCGCGACGGGAGACGATGATGGCTGCTGAGCATTCGCGCGGCGCGATGTTTCGCGTCATCACGCCGAACCAGCCCAGTCGCGTCACCAATGCCGAGCTGTTCTTCGACCTCGTCTTCGTCTTCGCCGTCACGCAGGTGTCGCACACGCTGCTGCACCATTTCACCCCGCTCGGCGCGGTGCACGTCACGGTGCTGTTTCTCGCGGTGTGGTGGGTGTGGGTCTACACCGCCTGGGTCACCAACTGGCTCAATCCGGATCTGACGCCGGTCCGCATCCTGATCTTCCTGATGATGCTTGGCGGCCTCGTGCTGTCGACGACCATCCCGACCGCCTTCGAGGGGCGCGGCCTGTGGTTCGCGATCGCCTATGCGACCATGCAAGTCGGGCGCACCGCGTTTTGGCTGTTCGCGACCCCGCGCCATCGCACGGCGGTGCGGCACAACGCGATCCGCATCCTGACGTGGCTCTCGATCTCGGCGGTGTTGTGGATCGCGGGCGGTCTTTCCGAGGGAGAGACCCGGCTATGGCTGTGGATCGCGGCGGTCACCTGGGAGTATGTCTCGCCCGCGGTCCGGTTCTGGGTCCCGAAGCTGGGATTCTCGTCGGTCGAGGCCTGGGCGGTCGAAGGCAACCACATGGCCGAGCGTTGCGCCGGCTTCATCATCATCGCGCTCGGCGAGGCCATCGTCGTCAATGGCGCGACCTTTGCGGAGCTGGAGTGGACCGCCGACAACATCCTCGCCTTCGTCTCGGCGCTGGTCGGCAGCATCGCGATGTGGTGGGTCTATTTCCACAAGGGCGCCGAGGCCGGCTCCGAGCGGATCTCGAAATCCACCGAATCCGGCCGGCTGGCGCGGCTCGCCTACACCTATCTGCACATGCCGATCGTCGCCGGCATCATCCTCACCGCGGTCTCGGACGAGCTGGTGCTGAAGCATCCGACCGGCCATTCCGATTTCAGGACGATCGTGAGCACGATCGGCGGCCCCCTGGTGTTCCTGGTCGGCACCATCCTGTTCAAGCATTCGATCCGCGGCTTCCTCCAGCTCTCGCACGGCATCGGCATCATCCTGCTGCTGGTGCTGTGGTGGTTTGCAGCCGATCTGTCGCCGCTCTGGCTCTCGGTCGCGACCAGCGTGGTCTTGATCGTGGTGGCGGTGTGGGAGTCGGTGTCGCTGGGATCGAAGGCGGAGGAGGCCGGGGAGCATTGAGCTCCCGGCGCTCTTACTCCGCGACCTCCAGTGCGTGCACCGAGAACATCTTTGCCGCGTCCGTCCAGCTCTCGCGCACGCGCCAGCCGGCGCCCTGCGCCAGCGCAGCAAAACGCTCGAGGCTGTATTTGTAGCTGTTCTCGGTATGAATGCTCTCGCCCGGCTTGAACGAGAAGCTGGTGCCGAGCAGGCGCACGGTCTGGCTCTTCCTGCTGATCAGGTGCATCTCGATGCGGTGCCGCACGCGATTGTAGATCGCGCGATGGGTGAAGGCGGACAGGTCGAAATTGCCGCCCAGCTCGCGGTTGATGCGCACCAGGACATTGAGGTTGAAGCGCGCGGTGACGCCGGCTGCATCGTTGTAGGCATCGTGCAGCACGCGCTCGTCCTTTTCGAGGTCGGCGCCGATGATCATCTGCGCGCCTCGGCCGAGAATTGCGCGCGCGCTCTTCAGGAAGGCCTGCGCTTCATGCGGCTCGAAATTGCCGATGGTCGAGCCCGGGAAGAAGCCGACCTTGGGCATCGATGCCACCGCCTTCGGCAGCTCGAACGGCGTGGTGAAGTCGGCGGCGACCGGATAGATGCCGAGCGAGGGGAAATCCCGCTTCAGGCCGTTTGCCTGCGCGTTGAGGAAATCGCCGGAGATATCGACGGGGACATAGGCCGCGAACTTGCAGTGGCTCAGCAGCAGGCGGACCTTCGTGGTCGCACCGGCGCCGAACTCGACCAGCGCCGCATGCTCCGGGATGATCTTCGCGATCTCGCGGCCACGCTCCCTCAGGATCGAGAGCTCGGTGCGGGTCGGATAATATTCCGGCAGCTTGGTGATCGCCTCGAACAGCTCCGAGCCGGTCGCGTCATAGAAATATTTCGGCGACAGCTTCTTCGGCTGCTGCGAGAGGTCCTCGATGGCCTCGCGGGCGAAAGCGGTGGTCTGCTCGTCGGGGAGATGGGCTTCGGCCAAAGCGCTGGCGTGCACATTCATGATACTCTCCTGAACGCGCTGTCCGGCGCGCATCTGTCGTCGGATTAAAGACTAGACGTATTCGGCGAGCCGCAGTCCCGTGAACTGCCAGCGGTGGTGCGGATAGAAGAAGTTGCGATAAGTGATACGGCTGTGGTCCTCCGGAGTTGCAAGCGAGGAGCCGCGCAGCACGAGCTGGTTGACCATGAACTTCCCGTTGTACTCGCCGAGCGCGCCTTCGACGGCGCGATAGCCGGGGTAAGGCGAGTAGGAGCTGCGGGTCCACTGCCAGACGATGCCGAAGGCGTCGTTGAGCTGCCTGGTGCGGGCTGCGATCTCCCATTCCATCTCGGTTGGGAGATGCTTGCCGGCCCAGCGCGCGAACGCATCCGCCTCGTAATAGCTGACATGGCAGACCGGCGCGTCGGGATCGACCGGCTTGAGGCCCGCGAGCGTCATCACCTGCCATGCGCCATCGACCTCGCGCCAATATCCCGGGGCCTGCCAGTCTTCCTTGCTGGCCGCGGCAAAGCCGTCCATCAGCCAAAGCGTTGCCGTCCGGTAGCCGCCGTCGCGCATGAAGGCGAGCCATTCGGCATTGGTGACGAGATTGCGCGCGACCTTGACAGGGCCGACGAGGGCGCGATGGGCAGGCTTCTCGTTGTCGAAATGGAAGCCGTCATCGAAATGGCCGACGGTGTGGATGCCTTCGTTGAGCGTCAGCCAGTCGTCGCCGGTACGCGTCGCCGCCGGGAAGCGCCAGTCCGGATCGTAGGCCGGATAGACCGGATTCTGCGCGAAGGCGTGCAGGATGTCGGTGTACATCAATTCCTGATGCTGCTGCTCGTGGTTGAGTCCGACCTCGACCAGCGGCGCCAGGGCCGCAAGCGTGTCATTGCTTGCTTCGCGGAAGAATTTGACGACGGCAGCATCGACATATCTGCGGTAAGCGCCGACCTCGTCTGCGCTCGGACGGGTGATGTCGCCGCGATGGTTGCGGGCATGCCGCGGGCCGGCGCTGACGTAATAGGAATTGAACAGGAATGCGAAATCGGGGTGAAAGGGCCGGAAGCCGGGGGCGTGCTCGCCGAGCAAAAATTGCTCCCAGAACCAGGTGGTATGGGCCCTGTGCCATTTCGCAGGGCTCGCATCGGGCATGGACTGGATTTGCTGGTCCTCGGGCGACAGCGGCGCGGCCCGGTGCTCGGTCTCGTTGCGAACCGCGAGAAACGCCTCTTCCAGCCGTTGGGCCAGGCTGCCCTCCTCGGAGGACGGTGACGAAAGCGCGGGGGCGGCCGTGGCGGAGGCTGGTTTCGTCACGTTTTTCTCCAGACAGGACAAGAGAACGTTGTTGGCGTTGCCCGGTTCCAAAACCAAGGTTCGTCCTAGATAGGGGCTCCGTTACGGTATGAAAGTCCTCCCCGGGGATGATATTCGTGTCATCATGCAATGGGCCGGCGCTGCCGGGGCCGGCCGCCCAAGGCCAGGAGAAGCCCGGGACAGCGACCGTACGCCGCCATTTTACTTTGGATGCACAACGGTTTGGGCTACATATATAGGCAGGTATCGGGTTAAATCGGCTGAGCCGGCCCGAAGCAATTGGTGAGGGCTCTGCCCCAGAAGGACACGGATATGAGCATCGCGGAATTCATCGACAATGAAGTGAAGTCGAACGACGTGGTTCTGTTCATGAAGGGTACGCCGCAATTTCCGCAGTGCGGTTTCTCCGGCCAGGTCGTCCAGATTCTCGACCATATCGGTGTCGGCTATAAGGGCCTCAACGTCCTCGAATCCGCCGAGCTGCGCAACGGCATCAAGGAATATTCGAACTGGCCGACGATCCCGCAGCTCTATGTGAAGGGCGAGTTCATCGGCGGCTGCGACATCGTCCGCGAGATGTTCCAGGCCGGCGAATTGCAGCAGCTCTTCTCCGAGAAGGGCGTCGTCGTCGCGGCCTAAGGCCGTGACCGTACTGTCGCGCCGGATTGGCGGCGCGGAGCTCGACGTCGTCGTTGCCGACATCACGACACTGAGCGTTGACGCCATCGTCAACGCAGCGAACACGTCGCTCCTTGGCGGGGGCGGCGTGGATGGCGCGATCCATCGTGCGGCCGGGCCCGAGCTTGTCGCCGAATGCCGGATGCTCCACGGCTGCAAAACGGGCGACGCCAAGATCACCAAAGGCTACCGGCTCAAGGCCACCCATGTGATCCACACCGTCGGGCCGGTCTGGAACGGCGGGACCCTCGGCGAGGACGACCTGCTGGCCTCCTGCTATCGCCGCGCGATGGAGCTGTGCGGGAAGCACGAGCTGACCTCGGTGGTATTCCCCGCGATTTCGACCGGCATTTTCCGCTTTCCCGCCGACCGGGCCGCCGATATCGCGGTGCGCACGACCATCGAAGGGCTCGCCGCCGCGCCATCCGTGGCCCGCGTGGTGTTCTGCTGCTTCGCCGAGCCGAGCGCCAAACTCCATGCCGAGGCGCTGGCGCGATACGGCAGCTCTTGTGCCTGATGACGCGGTCGGTACACTCCGCCGGACCATGTTCCGGGGAGGGGATATGATTTTTCATTTTGGACGGCGCCCATTTGTCTATGGCGCATTGTTGTCGCTCGGCGTGATGTCGCTGGCGCGCGCGGAGGGCACCTACGAGATTCCGGCCGGCGCGCATTTCAACCAGGACAAGCTCGCCAAAGTCAGCGACTTCTTCAAGAACGAGGTCGCGACCGGCAAGATCGCCGGCGCAACCGTGCTGATCCAGCAGCGCGGCAAGCCGGTCTACCACGAAGCCTTCGGCGTGCAGGACGTGGTCAGCAAGGCCCCAATCACGGACAAGACCATCTTCCGCCTGTTCTCGATGACCAAGGCGATCACTTCGGTGGTTGCGATGCAGTTGATCGAGGACGGCAAGATCAAGCTGGATGATCCCGTCTCGAAATACATTCCGTCGTTCGCCAATGTGAAGGTCGGCGTCGAGAAGAAGGCCGAGGACGGCACCAAGTCGCTCGAGCTGGTGCCGCCGAACCGGCCGATGACGGTGCACGATTTGATGACGCACACCTCCGGTGTCACCTATGGCTTCTATGGCGACAGCCTGGTGCGCAAGGCCTATCGCGACGCCAACATCTATGCCGGCGATTTCGACCTCGCCGAGTTCGCCGAGCGCATCGCGAAACTCCCGCTGCACAACCAGCCGGGCGCGCTCTGGCAGTACGGCCATTCCACCGACATCCTGGCGCGCGTGATGGAGATCGCGGCGGGCAAGCCGCTGATCGACATCATGCAGGAGAAGCTGCTCACTCCGCTCGGCATGGTCGATACCGGCTTCTTCGTCACCGACCCCGAGAAGCAGAAGCTCTTGGCGCAGCCGGTGCCGAATGACGCCGATTTCCGCGTCGGCCGCATCAACGATCCGACGGTCGTCAAGAAGATCATGTTCGCCAGCGGCGGCATGGTGACGACCATGGCGGACTACAAGCGCTTCGCCCAGATGCTGCTCAATGGCGGCAGTCTCGACGGCAAGACCATCCTCAAGCCGGAGACGTTCAAGCTGATGGCGACCGATCAGATCGGTCCGAAATCGGGCGTTGATCGCGACTATTTCTACTTCCCCGGCGACGGTTTCGGCTTCGGCCTCGGGCTGGCGGTCCGCACCGATCCCGGCAACGCCAAGCCGCCGCCGCCCGGCGATCTCGGCGAACTGAAGTGGGACGGCGCTTCCGGCTGCTATTTCGTGATCGACCCCAAGCAGGACATGTTCTTCGTCCTTCTGGAGCAGACCCCGACCGAGCGCCAGCGCGTGCAGCGGACGTTGAAGCTGCTGGTTTATGAAGCCATGGAGAATTGACATGTTCGGGCGCCGTGCGCTGTTCGCGGCGCTCGTTCTGCTGTTGAGTGCGGCCGGTGCGCAAGCGGGCTCGGAGACGCGCGCCGCGCGCAGCTTCTCGCCTGAAGGCCTCGCAAAGGTCTCCGACTACATCCAGAAGGAGATCGTCGCCGGAACGTTTCCGGGCGCGATCCTGCTGCTGCAGCAGCACGGCAAGCCGGTCTATTACGAGAATTTCGGCGTCCGCGACGCGGCGACCGAGCTCTCGATGAGCGCAGACACCATCTTCCGCCTCTACTCGATGTCGAAGCCGATCACGACGGTCATGGCGATGATGCTGGTCGAGGAGGGCAAGCTCTCGCTCGACGATCCCGTCTCGAAATACATCCCGGCCTTTGGCGAGATGAAGGTCGGCGTCGAGACAAAGGCCGAGGATGGCAAGGTTTCGCTGACCTTCGAGCCGGTCGATCGTCCGGTCACGGTCAAGGATCTGATGCGCCACACCGCCGGGCTTCCTTACGGCTATTACGGCGGGGGCCTGGTGAACAAGCTCTATGCCGATGCCGGTCTGTTCGACAACAAGGCTTCGACCAATGCCGAGCTCGTCGCGAAGATCGCCACGCTGCCGCTCGCCGAGCAGCCCGGCACGATCTGGGACTATGGCCTCTCCACCGATGTTCTCGGCCGCATCATCGAGGTGATCTCGGGGAAATCGCTGTTTCAGTTCGAGAAGGAGCGGCTGCTCGATCCGCTCGGGATGACTGATACCGCTTATTATGTCGCCGATCCCGCCAAGTGGCCGCGCATCGCCGAGCCGATGCCTGGGGATCGCGCGATCAGCCCGATGACGCAGGTTCGCGATCCCCGCAAACCGCTGAAATGGGAGTCGGGCGGTGGCGGCCTCGTCGGGACGATTGGCGACTACGCGCGCTTTTCGCAGATGCTGCTGAATGGCGGCACGTTTGAAGGCCGGCGCTATCTCAAGTCAGAGACGATTGCGTCGATGGCCAGGGACCATATCGGGCCGGAAACGAAGATCGCACGCGACCAGAACTATTATCCGGGCCGCAGCTCCGGCTTCGGCCTCGGCTTCGCCGTGCGAACCTCGGTGCCGGAGGGCACGTCCTGGCCGCTCGGCGAGTATCGCTGGGATGGCGTCGGCGGCACCTTCTTCTTCATCGATCCCGAGGACGATTTGTTCGGGATCTTCATGGTGCAGACGCCGTCGCAGCGCGGCCGGATTCAATTGGCGCTGAAGACGCTGATCTACCAAGCGATGGGGCGGTGAGCCTTTCGCCGCTTTCGTAGCCCGGATGAGCCAACGGGTCGGCGCGAAGCGCCGCCCCGATGACAGGCTCCGCGACATCCGGGATCTTGCGAGAGAGGTCCCGGGTGTCGCTGCGCTCACCCGGGCTACGAGCCTTACGCCCCGCGCACGATCTCGCGCACGTATCCGATCGTCTCCTCGACCTGGGCCGCATTCACGTCGAGATGGGTGCAAGCACGGATGCGGCCGTCCATCATCGCCAGCGTCACGCCGCGCCGGCGGAGCGCTGCGACCATCTTGTCGCCGGGAATGCCGGCGCCGTCGGGCTTGAAGAACACCAGATTGGTCTCCGGCTCCTGCACCTCGATGCCCGCGATCTGCGACAGGCCGCGGGCGAGCGCGCGCGCATTGGCGTGGTCGTCGGCGAGCCGCTCGACGTGATGGTCGAGCGCATAGATGCAGGCGGCGGCGCAGATGCCGGCCTGCCGCATCGAGCCGCCGAGCCGCTGCTTCCACTGCCACACTGCGTCGATGAAGGCGCGCGAGCCCGCGAGCACGCCACCGATCGGCGCGCCCAGGCCCTTGGAGAAGTCGATCCAGGCCGAATCCCAGCCCGCGGTCATGTCGCGCGGAGAGATGCCGCTGGCGACGGTGGCGTTGAGGAGGCGGGCGCCGTCCATGTGGGTGACGAGGCCGTGCTGCTTGGCGATCGCGACGATCTCGTCGAGGGCTACCTTCTTCCAGATCGTGCCGCCGCCGATATTGGCGGTCTGCTCGACACTGACGACGGTCTGCGGCGGCTGGTACCGCGTGCGCGGATGCAGCGCTTTCCGGAACGTCTCCGGCGTGAACTGGCCGTCAGGCCCCTTGAGCTGCGTAACCTGGAAGCCGCCGATCGCGGCATGCGCGCCGCCTTCGCGGGCGATGATATGCGCGGTCTCATGTGCCAGGATCTCGTCGCCGGGGCGGCAATGCACCAACGTCGCGGTGACGTTGCACATCGTGCCCGAGGGCATATAGACCGCGGCCTCCTTGCCGAGCAGATCGGCAACGCGCTCGCACAGCGCGTTCACGGTCGGATCGTCGCCGACCTGCTCGTCGCCGACCTCGGCCCGCGCCATCGCCTCGCGCATCCCGGCCGTCGGCCTGGTCTGCGTGTCCGACAACAGATTGATGCGCACCGGCGGCGCTTTGGGATCAACGGGAGGAGGGGTGTAGAGCATGAGACGGCTCCTAAAAGCATTGCGGCCACTGAAGTGTGGCTCTTAAGCAAAAAGGCCCCGGCGAACCGGGGCCTTTCGATATTCAGATCTTAGCGCGAATAGAATTCGACGACCAGATGCGGCTCCATCTGCACCGGGAACGGCACGTCAGAGAGGCCGGGGATGCGCGTGTACTTCGCGGTCATCTTGCCGTGGTCGACTTCGAGATAGTCGGGGACCTCGCGCTCGGGAAGCTGGCTGGCTTCGAGCACGTGGGCGAGCTGCTTGGAGGCTTCCTTGACCTCGATCACGTCGCCGACCTTGAGCTGGTAGCTCGAGATGTTGACCTTGCGGCCGTTCACCTTGATGTGGCCGTGGTTGATGAACTGGCGGGCGGCGAAGATCGTGGAGACGAACTTGGCGCGGTACACGACCGCGTCGAGACGACGCTCGAGGAGGCCGATCAGGTTCTCGCCGGTGTCACCCTTGAGGCGGCTCGCCTCGACATAGATGCCGTGGAACTGGCGCTCGCTGATGTTGGCGTAGTAGCCCTTCAGCTTCTGCTTGGCGCGCAGCTGCACGCCGAAGTCGGAGAGCTTGCCCTTGCGGCGCTGGCCGTGCTGGCCGGGGCCGTACTCGCGGCGGTTCACGGGGCTCTTCGGGCGGCCCCAGATGTTCTGGCCCATACGGCGATCGATCTTGTACTTCGCCTCACTGCGCTTAGTCATCGCGTCCTCTTCGGTTGCATGGTTTGAGGAAACGCGCCCTCCTGTGTGACGGGCAAGGCCCGGCACCGACAGGTCCGATCCCCAAAGCTAGAGGGAGAGGACCACGGGTCGCGAAACGCTTCGCGGGCCGAAATCGGCCCGCGAGCAGGCGGCTTTTAGGTGAATGTGGGCCGTTCTGTCAATGCGAATGGGCGTAAAATCAGGTCCCAACCGCCCGAATGGGCTTTGGCCCGGCTGCCCCCAATTCGGCAGCGATTTCAGTGTTCAGGACCTGTTCCAGCCGGGTCAGGACCCGGGCGATGGGGGCCGCGTCCGTGACCCGATGGTCCCAGCGAATCACGACATGGATGGACTGGTCGCCCTCGACCACACCGTAGCTGACAATGAACGGGCCCGGCGTGATGGGATGGAGCTCACCGCCGCCATAGGCGGCCACCGAGCTCACCGCGAAGCTGCCGAACCAGTTGCCGCGCTGGCGGCCGAAATTGAGCCCGACCGCCCAGCAGAGCCGCCGCAACGGCAGCGGCAGGCGGGTGGCCCGCATGACCTTGCGGAACATGGGAACCTCCTCGACCGGAGCCGTCTTGGCGCGCCGGATTTCGGCATCGACCGCAGCCAATGTCATGGTCTCGGGAGCCGCGATCCGCTGCGGCATTACGCATTCCTCGCCGCCCTCCACCCGGGCGATCGCCACCGACGCCACGCTCTTGGGCAGCTCATAGAGCGTCGGCCAGGGCCATTTGGCGTAGACCGTGCGCAGGACCGGCTCATCCTTGGCGACGATGGCAAAGGCTTTGACGAACATCGCAGCCCAGCCGGCCGGCGCCATCGCGCCTGCGCGGGCCTCCAGCAGGGGGCGAACATCGAGTGAACGGGAGAGCGAGACGAACGGCACGTCCATCGAGGCGCGCATGAGGTCGCAAATCAGGCGCCGCGGCAGCGAAATGGTCTTGGGTGTCCCGCGCATCGCTCTTTCGGTTCCCGCGGATTAAAATATGTGCAGCGAGCGGGGTTCCCGCTCGTCGCTTGCTCTAGCACGAACCAACCCGCTTGGGGCCGGTCGGTTCGCCGCATCAGGGCGCCGGCGAGGCCAGCGGCTTGGTCTTGTCGACGACGTAAACTCCAAGCACTTTCATAGCCTTATCGCCATGGGCCTTGGCGTCGTGCACGACGCCTGCCGGGATCTGGTAGGAATCACCGGCTTTCAGGGTCTTTTCCGGCTGCCCGTCGATCAGGAGATTGAGCTCGCCTTCCAGCACGTAGCCCGTTTCGACCCCGGGATGGGTATGGCGTCCGGCCGAACCGCCCGCGGGGACTTCCGCGATCGCCGTGACGGTCGCGTAGCCGTCGGGGAATTCGACCTTCTGGAGCGGGGTGCGCTTGATGCCGGGCTGCTGGGCGAAGGCCGTAAAGGCAAGGCCTGCGAAGGACAGAGCGAGCAAAGTCTTCTTGAGCATGGTTGTTTTTCCTCCCTGGAGCCGCCGACCCTAACAGCGCGGCAGTTCCCGGCAAGGTAGTCGTCGGCTTGTTCAGCGCCTGATCCCGTCGAAAGCCGCCATGATGCCGCGCTGGAACAGCGACCAGTCGAAGCCGAGCGCGATCGCGCGGTAGCCGCGGTCGATCAGGGCGTTGGCCTGCTCGGCGGTGCGCGCCACGCCGCCGATCGGCACGCCGCTTTTGAGGATGCCGGCTTCGGCGCGCGCAACCAGCTCCAACAGCTCCGGATCGTCCATCTGGCCGCGCTTGTTGATGGACGTCGCGAGATCGCCGGGACCGATGACGGCGACGTCGATGCCGGGCGTGGCCATGATCTCGTCGATGCGGTTGACGGCCTCGACATGCTCGATGGTGACCATGCAGATCATCTCGTCGTCGGCGCCAGCCATGTAGTCCGGCATCGACTGGCCCCAGCGGAACGGGGCGTGAAAGGGACCCCAGAGCCGATCGCCGCGCGGCGGATAGCGCACGCTGCGCACCGCCTTCTCGGCCTCGTCGCGATTGCTGATCATCGGAAAATTGATGCCGAAGGCGCCGATATCCATCGGCGCCTTCGCAAGCCACGGCTCGTTCGCGGCGATCCGCACCAGGGGCGTGCACGGCGTGCCCGTCGTCGCGGCGATCATCGCATGTGCTTCGGTGAGGCCGATCGGTCCGTGCTCGAGATCGACGATGATCCAGTCGAGCGAGCGCGCCATGATCTGCACCAGCTGCACGCTCGGGATAGTCGCGATCGCACCGAATGCGGGGCGGCCCTCGCTCCACAATTGGCGGAGGCGATTGAGCGGCTTTGCGGGGACCGACATGTGATGACCTGCGCAGAGATGACGATGGCGGAGCCTAGCAGCGCGCCGTCAATGCGGAAAGTCAGGCCACCGCGCGACCGCCGAAGAACGGCGTCAGCATGGCGCCGAGGCCATGCACGCGGTTCGACGTAAAGATCATCTCGGCGCCGGACTGCGTGAGGCCGCCTGTGCGCGCACCGAGCAGGTCCGCGACGCGGCGGGCGATCGCGGGCGCGGGGTCGATCCAGTCGACCGGCCAGGGTGCAAGCTTCTTCAAGCGGTCGAGCAGCAGGGGATAATGCGTGCAGGCCAGCACCACCGTGTCGGTGCGCGCGCCCGCCTCCTCGCCGACGAAACAGGGGACAAGCTCGGCGCGGATGGCCTCGTCGCTGACGGAAGCGCCACTCAGCTCGGCTTCGGCCAGCGAGGCAAGCTCGGGCGAGCCGACCAGCGTCACCTCGCATCCTTGCGCGAAATCGCGGATCAGCGCCTTGGTGTATTCGCGCTTCACCGTGCCCTTGGTGCCGAGCACCGAGACGCGGCGGGACTTCGACTGCGCGCAGGCCGGCTTGATCGCCGGCACCGTGCCGACGAAGGGCAGGGAATAAGCGGCGCGCAGGTGCGACAGGACCAGGGTGGAGGCCGTGTTGCAGGCAATGACGACGAGGTCGGGATCATGGGTGCCGATCAGTTCACCCATCAGCGGCACGACGCGGGCGATGATCTCGTCCTCGCTGTGGTGGCCGTAGGGGAAGAAGGCGTCGTCGGCGACGTAAACATAGTGCGCGTCCGGGCGCGCGGCCACGACCTCGCGGAGCACCGTGAGCCCGCCAAGGCCGGAATCGAATACCAGGATCGTCGGGAAATTGGTCACGTCGTCACCTTAAGGGCCCATGGTTACCATTCGGTTTTTGGGGCGGTTTTGCGGCGGGGCCGCGTGGCCACCAATTTGGAACGATTCAATTTCGTGATTCCCGCATTGTCCCGCTATCAGGCAGCGATATTGCACTGCGGGTGGGGACATGCCCGCAAAAATCCGGAGACCCGACATGATCAGAAACACCAGTCACGGCTGGGGCAGCATTTCCCGCTGGCTGCACTGGATTTTGGCCTTGGCCATCATCGGCATGATCGGCTTCGGCTGGTGGATGAACCACATTCCGGCGCGCCCCGACCGCTTCTTTTACCGCTCGATCCATGCCGACATCGGCTATGCGATCCTGCTGCTCACGCTGCTGCGCCTGGTCTGGCGCGTTGCCAATCCGACGCCGGCTTTGCCGCCCGACAGCCAGCCCTGGCAGAGGCTTGCCGCCCGCATCAGCCATGGTGCGCTCTACCTCGCCGTCATCGTCGTGATCCTGCTGGGCTGGGCCCATTCCGGCGCGCACACGCCGGATTATTCGGATTTCTTCGGTCTGTTTCACGTGCCGCAATTCACCTCTCCCGACCGCGAAGCCGCGCGCGCCTATGAGGATCGCCACATCCTCTTTGCCTATGTGCTGCTCGCCCTGATCGCGGTTCATGTGGTGGCCGCCGTCTGGCACCACTTCATCCGCCGCGACCGCGTGGTGACGCGGATGGTGACGGACGAGGCTGGGTAGGGTGACGGTCTCGTGTCCCGGACGCGCTGCAACGCCACTTAGCGTTGCTGCGCAGAGCCGGGACCCAGGTTGCGGGGGTTGCTCTCGGCCGCATGGGCCCCGGCTCTGCAGCGCACCGTCGAAGTGACGCTGCGCTGCGTCCGGGGCACGAGAGGAAAGTGTGGGGGCACACTCTCCACGTCGTCATTGCGAGCGCAGCGAAGCAATCCAGTATCTTTCCGCGGTGGCGGTCTGGATTGCTTCGCTGCGCTCGCAATGACGGAGTATGATGCAACGTCACGACCGACACGACGCCTTCGCCCGCGTCGTCTGCGCAGGAGGCGCCATGCTCACCGTCCACCATCTCGGCAAGTCGCAGTCCGAGCGCATCGTCTGGCTGTGCGAAGAGCTCGATATTCCCCATGAGCTGAAGCGGTACACGCGCGATCCCGTCACCATGCTGGCGCCGCCCGACTACAAGGCGCTGCACCCGATCGGGGCGGCGCCCGTCATCACCGATGGCGATCTCGTGCTCGCCGAATCCGGTGCCATCGTCGACTACATCATGGCGAAGTACGGCAGCGGCCGTCTCGTGCTTCGTCCTGACGATCCCGATTTCGCGCAGTTCCTGTACTGGTTTCACTTCGCCAACGGCACACTGCAGGCCGGCATGGGCCGGCTGATGATCCTGAACCGGCTCAAGCTTGCCGAGGACAATCCGATGCTGGTCGCGACCAAAGGGCGTGTCGACCGCGCCTTCGATCTGGTCGATGCGCGCGTTCGCGATGCCGAATATCTGGCGGGCAAGACCTTCACCACCGCCGACATCATGATGGGCTTCTCGCTCACCACGATGCGCTACTTCCAGCCCTATGATCTCCAGCGCTGTCCGAACGTGGTCAAATATCTCGGCCGCATCGGTGCGCGTCCCGCCTACCGGCGGGCGATGGAGAAGGGCGATCCCGGCATGGCGCTGCTGCTGAGCTGAGCGGGGATCACGCGATCCTGTTGGTGGTCGGCGCCCGCGCCGCGTTGAGTTGCTTCTGCAGGCGATCGATGTTCTGCAGGAGGCGCTGGCTGGTCAGCACCAGGAAATAATAGCCGAATTGCGGATCCTGGAAGTAGATCTCGAGCAGCCGGTCATAGGTGATCGTCAGCACCTGTCCGTCCTCGATGCATTCGATCGTTCCGGTGCGCCGGTTGTCCGGCGTGAGGAAGCCGAGCTCGCCCATCAGCGCGCCCGGCAGGATCTCGACGTTGATCTCCTTGACCAGGAACTTGCCGGTTACCGTGAGGAGCATCTCCTTGGCCGGATCGCCCAGCTTGAACAGCGTGTCGCCGCGGCGATATTTGCGCTCGGTCATGAACGGCTTGAGCCACTCGATCGACATGTCGCCTTCGGCCGCATGGCGGGCCTTCTTGACCAGCTTGAGCATCTGCCGCAGGCGAAGAGCGTTGATCGGAAGCAGCAGGAGATAGAGCAGGAACGTCGCCACGTTGGCCGAGAGCGCGCCGAACATAGCGAAGAACGCACAGCCGACCATGTTGGCGACGCGCAGCGGCACCATGGTCCGCATCAGGAGCGTGGCGACGAAGAAGCCGGCGCCGACCGCGGCGAACAGGTTCGCCAGCGTGATGTTGTGGACGAAGATCTCCAGCATCCGGTTGAAGATCGCGTCCCAGGTGACGTTATTGGGATCGAGGCCCATCTGGACCAGGATCTTTGCGATCCTGAGATTGTCCGTTGCCGCATCGAGAATGCGGTCGAGGATCGACGAAATGTCTGCGCTGCCGGACGGCATGGTACTAACCCCGCGTAAGGCCTTCAGTCCTTGGGTACTCGTATAGCGGAAATCGAATGACGACCGCTTGAAATGAAGCCTTCGGCCGTCATGCCGCAAGAGGCAAATTTTAGCCTGATCGGGCGTTTCGGCAATTGCCCGTTGGTTATGCGTATGGCCGCGGCGTCCCCGTGATTCGTGATCAGGGGACGGCTTTGCCGGCAGCTCCGAGGCCCCGGACGAGGAGGGACATGCGGGTGGTGTTCCGCCTCAGGGCTTGGCGGCGGGCTGCACGACCTGTTGGTCGACGAGGGTCAGGTGTCCCGGCAGCGCGCCGGCGCGCAACATCATGGCAACGCTATTGGCCTCTTCCAGGGTGAAATTCCCGGAGATCTGGCCCGAGCCGCCGGTGATGGGCTCGCGGATCACCGGGGCGGAGAGCACCTTGCCGTCGAGCACGATGGCAAAGGGCTTTCCGATATTCTCTTCCGTGATGTGGGCGAAGCGCCGCGTGCCGCGGCCATTGAAGCGGAACGAGGCGATCGGCTCGTTCGTGCCGCTCGCCAATCCCGGGCCGGCATAGCTGATGTCGTCGCCCTCGATCGCGCTGTCCTTTGCAACGAGATAGGCGCGCTTCTCCTTGAAGCCGAACAGGACTTCGGAGCCCGCTGGAGGCGTGCCGAGTTCGGCCTGTTCCGCCGGCATCGAGATGTCGATCATGCGGAAGCTGACCTTGACCTTCGTGGCAAAGATCGCGCTGACGCGCTCGGGCTCCATCATCCCCGGGACGAAGATGCGGATGCGGTCGGTGCCATCAGGCTGGGCGCTGGCGAGCTTGATGCCGGCATCCTTGAGGCGCTGCTCGATCATGGCGATGGAATCCTCGACGAGGTCGTGCAGCCCTGCGGCGGATGCGGCGTCAGTCGGCTTGAGCCTGACCAGCCCGTCGCCGCCGTCGGTCACGGTGAGCGCATGTGATGGCAATCCTTCAGCGGCCGATGCGAGCTTGCGCGCGAGTTGTTCGCGGCCCTTGGCGTCGGCAATCTTCACCTCGACCGCACCGTCGCGGATCGCAAGACCCGAGAAAGCGATCTTGCCCTCGCGCAGGGTCTTGTAGACGTCGTCACGCAAATCCGTGAGGGCGCTCTCGCGCAAGCCGTCGGTATCGACCTTGTAGACGATCCGCGAGCCGCCGAGTTTCTCCATCTTGTCGCCGATGAAGGCCGCGATCTTGGCGCGCATCTTCTCGAGCTGGCTGTCCGCGGCGAGCGCGGCGCGGGGCAGGGGGACCGCCGAGGCCATCGCAAGCGCGAGGATGAGCGGTGCAATGCAATTCCGCAGGGGCGTGGTCATGATCACCTTAAGTCTTGCGGCAGGACGCTGGCAGGCGAATCTGATGCCAGTTCTTGGTCCCCGGATCGGGTGCGGAGGTTCAAATTCCGTTCGACCCGGCCCGTGTCGCCGCAGCCGCCAGGCAATGGACGAACGCCAAATCATCCCTCATTGTGTTCCCGCTCGGCCGGCCATCGGCCGGGTCCCGCCAAACCAAAATGTCAAAAGACAGGGGGCGGGGACATCTGAGGGAGGACGAAATTCCATGGCGGGCATCCATGCGCTCGATCGGCTGATCGGCAATGACTATCCGGACCTTTTGACCGACGATGAGGTCCGTGCCTTCGAGCGGGTCCCTTACGCGGACCGCGTCGCGGCCGAGAGCACTTATGACGCCATCAAGCTCGGGGCTGCACGCAACCCCGACGGCGCGGCGATCCAGTTCCTGCAAAATGCCGATCCGTCCGACACGCCGGTCGTGGTCACTTATCGCGACTTCATTGCGCGCGTGACGCAGGCCGCCAACATGTTTCACGCGCTCGGCGCGGAGAAGGGCGACGTCATCAGTTTCATGCTGCCGCTGGTGCCCGATGCCTTCGTGACGCTGTTCGCTGCGGAAGCCGCCGGTATCGCCAATCCTGTCAATCCGCTGCTGGAGCCGCACCAGATCGCGGAGATCCTGGAAGCTGCGAATACGAAGATCCTGGTGGCGCTCGGGCCGATGCCCGGCACCGATATCTGGCAGAAGGTCGAGCAGATCCGCCCGCAGTTGAAGCACCTCAAGGCGGTTGTGCAGGTGTTCGGCGGCGGCGATCCGGATAAGGGCGTCTTTGCGTTCAACGACCTGATCAAGCAGCAGCCGGCGGACCGGCTTATCAGCGGGCGCAAGATTTCGGGTGCCGATATCGCCGCCTATTTCCACACCGGCGGCACCACCGGCACGCCAAAGCTGGTGCGGCACACCCATGCCAACCAGGTCTATCAGGCCTGGGCGCTCAGCCTGCTGCTGAAGTCGAAGCCGGGCTCCAATTTGCTGTTCGGCATGCCGCTGTTTCATGTCGGGGGATCGCTGACGCAAGTGCTGCTGACCCTGTCGTGCGGCGGCTCGCTGGTCGTGCTGTCGCCGAGCGGCTGGCGCAATCCGAACTCGGTGAAGAACATCTGGGGACTGGTCGAGCGCTTCAAACCCGAGGCGTTGTCGAGCGTGCCGACGGTGTTGGCTGCGACGCTTGCCGTGCCGCCCGGCAATGCCGACATCTCCAGCCTGAAATATGCCGCCGGCGGCGGTTCGGCGATTCCCGTCGCCGTGGGCTCTGCGATCCAGGACAAGCTGAAGCTGCCGGTGGTCGAGGTCTACGGCATGACCGAGACCTCGAGCGTGCACACGCTGGCCTATCCGGGGCGGCCGATCCGGCTCGGTTCGGTCGGCCTTCCCATGCCTTACGCGCGCGTGCGCATCGTGCAACTCGACGCCGACGGCCGCCTGATCCGCGACTGCAAGCCGGATGAGATCGGCGTCGTCATCATGGCCGGGCCCGGCGTGTTCGGCGGCTATCTCAACGACGAGCACAACAGGGGCGCCTTCGTCGACGAGGTCTGGGTCAATTCCGGCGATCTCGGCCGCCTCGACGCCGACGGCTATCTCTGGATCACCGGCCGTGCCAAGGATCTCGTGATCCGCGGCGGCCACAACATCGATCCGGCGCCGATCGAGGAGATCATGTTCCGCCATCCCGCGGTCGGCTTCGCCGCGGTGGTCGGCCAGCCCGACGCTTACGCGGGTGAGCTGCCCGTGGGCTACGTGCAACTGAAGCCGGGCGCCAGCGTTGAGCCGGGCGAATTGGAGACGTGGGTGCGCGAGCGCACGCCGGAGCGCGCCGCCGTACCGGTGCAGGTCATCCCGATCGATCCAATGCCGGTGACGGGTGTCGGCAAGGTGTTCAAGCCGCAGCTGCGCTGGGACGCCGCGCAGCGCGTGTTCACCAAGGTGCTGGCACCGCTCGCCGAGCGTGGCATCGACTGCAGGGTGAAGGTCGGTGCGCATGGCAGCCACGGCTCGATCGCCACCGTGACGCTCACCGGCCTGCCGCCGGATCAGCGTGAGGTTGTCGCCGGCGAGGTGCATACGCTGCTGGCGCCGTTCGTGATGCGGCACGAGGTGGTGCAGGTCTAAAGCGCGACGAGATTTGGATGAATCGTCATCGCGCTTTAGGTTGTTGTCTGAGCATGATCTTTTCGGAAAACCGCTGCGCACTTTTCCGGATCATGCTTTAGGTGAGAGCGCGAGAGGCTTGCATGCCTCGCTGCAAGCGAGCATCATCCCTCCAAAAAAATGGGGGGAAATCGATGCCTCAAGTCTCTCGCCGCCGCCACCTTCAACAATTGTCGGGTGTGTTCGGAGCCGCCGCGCTGTCGGCGTGGTCGAGGTCGGCCTCGGCTTCGGAGGCGGACATTCCGCCGGAGGGCATCGGCAAGGGCATCCAGCACATCTCCTACAGCGACATCGGCGGCCGCCCCGACAGCGTGCAGGTGATGTTCAACCGGCAGCACGTCTATGTCGGACACATGTTCAGCGATGGCGTGACGATCCTGGACGCCTCCGATCCGCGCGCACTGAAGCCGGTCAATTTCTTCACCGCGGGGCAGAACACCCGCACCCACCATTTGCAGGCGGCGGAGGACCTGCTGCTGGTGGCGAACGGCGCCAACATCGTCGCGATGCAGTCCTACGACAACATGCGCGGCTATTTCGAGAACACGCTGGTCGACAGCATCACCAAGACCAAGAAATTCCGCTCCGGCCTGTCGATCCACGACATCTCGAAACCGGGCGAGATGCGCGAGATCGCGTTCCTCGAAATGCCCGGATTCGGCATCAATCGGCTGTGGTGGCCGGGCGGCCGCTACGCCTACGTGTCGGCGCATTTCGACGGCTTCACCGACCACATCCTGTGCGTGGTCGATCTCAAGACCATCACCAAGCCGGAGATCGTCTCAAAGTGGTGGCTGCCGGGCATGAACCGCGCGGCCGGCGAGCCGGCGACGCCCAAGGGCAAGCGCTTTGCGCTCCATCACATGATCACGGCGGGCGATCGCGGCTATGCGGCCTGGCGCGATGGCGGCTTCACCATCCACGACATCAGCGATCCCGCAAATCCAAAGCTGCTGTCCCACATCAACTGGTCGCCGCCCTTCGCCGGCGGCACGCATACGCCGCTGCCATTGCCGAAGCGACAGCTCGCGATCGTCGCGGACGAAGCCAACGCGGAGAAATGCGCCAAGGGCTTGTTCCACACCTTCGTGCTCGACGTGCGTGCGCCTGAGAACCCGGTGCCGATCGCAACGCTGCCGACCCCGCGCGAGCGTGATTTCTGCACGAACGGCACCTTCGGCCCGCATAATCTGCACGAGAACCGGCCGGGCTCGTTCCAGAGCGAGGAGACGATCTTCGCGACCTACAACAATGCCGGCGTGAGAGTGTTCGACGTCAGGGATGCCTTCGCACCGAAGGAGATCGCCTACTGGGTGCCGCCGGTGCCGAAAAAGCTGGTCGATCCCCGTCCGAATATCGGGCTCGCAGCCAAGACCTGCGACGCCTATGTCCGGCCCGACGGGCTGATGTTCGTCTCCGACTGGAACGCCGGCATGCACGTGCTGCAATATCAGGGGTGAGCGACGCACAAGGCTGAGTTGGCGACTTGTCCGCCGACCACCTCTTCCGATTGGGTGACGCTTCGCCGCTACCCGCGGATCGCCGCATTGGCCTGCGCGGCTGCACCAGTCATGGCATCCTTTGCCGGTTTCTGGCCGTTGACCACTTCATTGACGCCGATCATGAACGCATCCAGGATCGGCCTCGATTGCGGATGGAAGAGTATAGCCTTGGCGCGGTCGACATCGGCATTTTGCAAATTGGTCAGCGCGGCCTCGGCGGCTTGCGAGCCGAATGCCTTCTTGAAGCCCTCGCTGGACCACGCCGACACGCGTGTCGTCGCCAGCCCTGCTGCGGCAGTCTGCAGCGATGTCGGCTTGCTTGTCGCCCAGAGCAGGAACAGGAAAGCTGCCCGCTTGTTTCGTGATTTTGAATTGATGCAGGCCTGCCAGTGCGACATGAAGGGCACGGGGGCGCGACCAGGGACATGCGGAAAGACCGCAAACTCGGCCTGCTTCGCGACGCGACTCCTGGCCGGATTGGAGATGTCGGTCGCGAAATTGCTGCTGTCGATCGCGACTGCAGTGCGTCCCTGCAGGAAGTCGTCCAGCACGTGGTACCATTCATAGCTGCCGACGCCGCCAGGCCCGGCCTGGCTGAGCAGGCGTCCGTACATCTCGACGGCCGCGATGGCTTCGGGGCTTGCGAAAACGGCCTTGTTGTCCTTGACCATGGCGCCGCCGTAAGAGAACACGAAGCCCATCGCCGGCGGGGAGGAATTGCCGCCGGCCTGGGCCCGCATCGCGATCCCCGACATCTCGCCGGACTTGAGCGCCTTGGCGGTCACGAGCAGCTCTTCGAACGTCTGCGGAACCGGTAGGTTCTTGGCTGCCAGCGCGTCCCCGTTGATGAACATGGTCATCGCTTCGGAGGTGATCGGTATGGCGTACCGTTCGCCGTCGGACCACAGCGGGAAGGCCCGAGCCGTCTTGAGCAGGTCGCTCTCGTCATACCAGCCGAGATCGGTCAGCGACCTGTTGGAATAATAGCCGTTCAGCGGCTCGAGCCATCCTCCCGAGATGCCCTGACCATAGGTCGTGAACATGAAGACGTCGGGCGTCGTGCTGCCGCGGGCGAGCCTGATCGGCAAGGCGCCGAGATATGTGGTTTCGAGCTGGAAATCGATGGTGACGTTGATGCCGGTGAGCCGGGTGAACTCCGGCAGCAGCGGCGTGATCGCATTCGACCAGGGATGGATCGCGCCCGAAAGAGAGATCGTCTGTCCCGCAAACTGCTTCCAATCGATGTTCGCGCTGGCGTATGTCGCAGCGCGATCCTCGGCGAAGCTCCAGCGTGGCAGCGCGGCCAGCGCCGGCAAGACTGCGCCCGCCGCCCCCAGTCCGCTGACGAAGCTGCGACGGCTGGTCGGACTTCGACCGCTCTGTGCATGCGTCATGTTGGCTCTCCCTGCGACGGCAATCATTCGCAACACGAGCCATACCGGTGATGTGCGGCCCTCGCGCGACGACTGACGGCCAAACCGGTCTAACCTTCCGGGCGAGAATGTCGGGTTCTCGCCCTAACCATGCTATTATTCTATCATGCTCTGGCGTCGACACCAGAAGACGCGCTGTCACACGAGCATCGAAGATCCAAGGCCGATGTCAGTCCCTGCTCTGGTCCCGTCTTTGCGATGGCTGGCTCGTCCGCTGGTCGTGGCGGTCGTGGCGCTTCTGACGCTTTTCGCTGCGACCGGGTTTCTCGGCCTGCAATATCGGCAGGAGCGGCAGGCGGCCCATGACCTGCTTGGGCATAGCCGCCAGGTGCTCGAAACGCTCGATCGGTTGCGTGCGATCACCGCCGAGTTGGAGACCGAGCGGCGCGGGTATCTAATGACCCTCGACCCCACCTATCTCAAAGCCTACGGCGTCTCCGACGAAGGTGTGCGGCGCGAGGCGCAGGCGCTGCTGGTGCTGGTCGCGGACGATCCGTTGCAGAGTCTGCGCGCGCAACATCTGGCGCTGACCGTTTCGGCAAAGCTGCGCGAGATCGACGAGATGGTGAAGTCCGCCGGCACGTCCGGGCAGGCGGCGCTGGCGATGATCCGCAGCATGGATGAGATCCGCTCGCAAATCGATCAGATGGTGGATCACGAGCGCTTTCGGCTCGCCGACCGGGAGACCCATGCCGAAGCATTCGAGCAGCGCTGGACCTGGCTGATTGCCGGCGCCGTTGTCCTCATCGTCGCGCTGGCGGGAGCGGCGCTGGCGCTCGCGCGGCTCGAAGCGAAACGGCGGAGACAGGCGACCGAGGAGAACATTCAACTGCAGAGCGATCTTGCGGCGCGAGATATCAAGATCCGGCGCCTGTTCGACGCCAACATCATCGGTATCATCATCTGGGAAGTCGAGGGGCGCATTCTCGAGGCCAATGACGCGTTCCTGCGCATCGTCGGATACGACCGGGACGATCTCGCCTCAGGGCGCCTGCATCGATACGACCTCACGCCGCCGGAATGGCGCGACCGCGACGTGAAGACCGTGGCGGAGTTGAAGCGGATCGGGACGGCCCAGCCGTTCGAGAAGGAATATGTGCGGAAGGATGGAAGCCGTGTCTCCGTGCTGATTGGCGGGACGATGTTTGCATCAGGTGGAGATCAAGGGGTCGGCTTTGTCCTCGATCTGACGCCTCTCAAGCGGGCAGAGGCCGAAGCTCGCGAGCATGAGCGGCTCTACCGCGAAGCCCTCATGGAGCTCGCGCACGCAAATCGCGTCACCACGATGGGGCAGCTCACGGCTTCGATCGCCCACGAGGTCAACCAGCCGATCGCCGCGATCGTGGCGAACGCCGAGGCCGGGTTGAATTGGCTGGAGGCTCAACCGCCAAATCTGGAGCGGGTTCGACAGACATTCGACTGGATCACCAGCGACGGCATGCGAGCCGGCGACATCATCGGCCGGATCCGGGCGCTGATAAGGAAGGCGGCGCCGCAAAAGGAGGATATGGAGATCAACCAGGCGGTGCTCGATGTCATCGCGCTGACCCGCAGCGAAGCGTTCAAGAACGGCGTCTCGGTACGAACGCAACTTGCCGACGGCCTGCCGACCATTCCGGCAGATCGGGTTCAACTTCAGCAAGTGCTGCTCAACCTGATCGTCAACGCGATCGAGGCGATGGCCGCGGTTGGCGAGCACGAACGCGAGCTGCTGATCAGCACCGATCGGGACGTCTCGAACGGTGTGCACGTCACCTTGCGGGATTCCGGTCCGGGACTGGACCCGAAGAATGTCGACTGCCTGTTCGAGGCCTTCTACACCACCAAGCCGACAGGCATGGGGATGGGCCTCGCCATCTGCCACTCGATCATCGAGGCGCATGGCGGACGGATGTGGGCCGGCGCAAACGAGCCTCGGGGCGCCGTCTTTCAGTTCACCCTGCCTCTCGCCTCAGACGAGGCCACATCGCGCCTGTTGGAGGCGGACGAGCCAACGGGCCTGCGCTCTGTGGCCCGCTGACGGGGGCTGCGCAGCACGCGCCTTTCGTCATCCGGGCCGTCGTGCAACCGCAGGAGGTGCGGCGGCATCAGGGCTCGGCCTGGCCGGACTGGACAGCGGCGCTTCGCCGCACGATCAATAAGTTGTCCGGACAGTTTGTGTGATCATGATCACATAGGGAGGAATTGGCATTCTGCCATGCTCCGAATAGTCTCATGGAATTGCATCCGGGGGGACGCAAGTGATTCCGCTTCGGCTATTTGCTTTGGTGATATTTGCGATGAGTCTTACCTGCGGTCCGGCGCATGCCGACCGGCGGGTGGCGCTTGTCATCGGCAATTCCGCCTACAAGAGCGCGCCCAAGCTCGGCAATCCCGTGAACGATGCCACGCTGGTCGGCGGCATGTTCAAGAAAGCCGGCTTTGATTCCGTCGATGTCAGGCTGGATCTCAGCGCCAGCGAGATGCGGCGCATGTTGCGTGAGTTTGCCGGCAGGACGCGCGATGCGGAGATGGCGGTGATCTATTACGCCGGTCACGGCATCGAGCTCGACGGCAACAACTATCTCATTCCGATCGACGCCTCGCTGGAGACGGACGGCGACGTGCTCGACGAGACCATTCCGGTCGAGCGTGCGCTGTTCGCGGTCGAGCCGGCCAAGCAGCTGCGCCTGATCATCCTGGACGCCTGCCGCGACAACCCGTTCGCGAAGACGATGAAGCGCACGCTGGCTTCGCGCGCGATCGGACGCGGCCTTGCCAAGGTCGAACCGACCAGCCCCAACACCATGATTGCGTTCGCAGCCAAGGCGGGATCGACCGCATCGGACGGCGATGCCAGAAACAGTCCGTTCGCCGCCGCGCTGGTCGAGCACCTGCCGAAGCCCGGCCTCGATCTGCGCAAGGCCTTCGGCTTCGTGCGCGACGACGTGCTCAAGGCGACCGGCTACAAGCAGGAGCCCTATGTCTACGGCTCGCTCGGCGGCGACGATGTGCCCCTCGTCGTGAAACCAGCGGCAACCGGTCCCCAGGCAAATCCGCAGGAGGCCATTCGCAGGGATTATGAGCTCGCGCTCCAGCTTGCGACGCGCGACGGCTGGGAAGCGTTTCTGGCGCAATATCCCGACGGCTTCTATGCCAATCTCGCCAAGGGCCAGCTGAACAAGATCGGTGCCGAAGAGACGCGTGCTACGGCCGAACAGAAGGCTCGGGCGGCCGAGCAGGAAAAGGCAAGGCTCATTGCCGAGCGCGCCCAGAAGGCCGAGCAGGAGAAGGCCGCCGCGGCAGCCAAGGCCGCCGAAGAGGCGCGGATCGCGGCGGAGAAGAAGAAGGAGATCGAGCAGGCGAAGGCTGAGGCCGCCGAACGCGAGCGCAAGGCGGCAGAAGCGGCGGCTGCAAAGGCGCTGGCCGAGAAGCAGGCGGCGGAGAAGGCCAAGGCCGAGCTCGCCGCAAAGCAGGCGGCGGAAAGGGCCGAGCAGGCTGCAAAGCCGGCGGCCGACCGGCAGTTGCCCGAAGTCGAGCAAAAGGTCGCGGCGCTCTCGCCCGGACCGACATCACCATTGTCCGCGGCTGACCTCGCGAAATCCGTGCAGAGCGAGTTGCGCCGCGTCGGCTGCCTCACGTCGGCTGCAGAAGGCGAGTGGACGTCGGCCGCGCAGCGTTCGCTGACGCTCTTCAACAAATATGCCGGCACCCAGTTCGACGTGAAGCTTGCCAGCGTCGACGCGCTCGATGCGGTCAAGGCGAAGCCGGGACGGGTCTGCCCGCTGGTCTGCAATTTCGGCTTCAAGGCCGACGGCGATCAATGCGTGAAGATCACCTGCCGTGCCGGCTACCGCGTCGGTGACGACAACGAGTGCGAGAAGATCCAGGAGAAGAAGCCGGTCGCCACGCGCGAGGATTCGAGAAAGCGGGACGCAGACCGGAAAGCGACCGAAGCTGCGCCGTCCAAGCCGGAAGCGAGCGGGCAGATCTTTTGTAACTCGGCGGGATGCCGCCCAGTGCAGAAAGGCTGCAGGCTCGTGTCCGGGGCTACGCCCGGAAGGTATAACGCCGCCATAGGAAGCGGCAATTACGAGGTCTGCAACTGAATCGTGTCGTCGATCAAAGCCGCGGATGAATGGCGTGACCATAGCTCGATATTTCTACGCATTGATGTTTGCAGCTCTCGTGACTTGCGCGCCGGCGCAGGCCGAGAAGCGTGTCGCGCTCGTGATCGGCAATTCCGCCTACAAGAGCGTGCCGAAGCTTGGCAATCCGGCGAACGATGCCGGCTTGATCGGCGGCATGTTGAAGAAGGCCGGTTTTGACACGGTCGATGTCCGACAGGACCTGAGCGCCCCCGAAATGCGCAAGGCACTGCGCGAATTCGGCACCAGGACGCGGGATGCCGATGTCGCGGTCATCTACTACGCTGGCCACGGCATGGAAGTTGATGGCACCAACTATCTCATCCCGACAGACGCCGCTCTGGAGACCGACGCCGACGTCTACGACGAGGCGTTGCCGATCGATCGCGTGCTGGTGAGCATCGAGCCCGCCAAGCAGCTGCGCCTCGTTATCCTCGATGCGTGTCGTGACAATCCCTTTGCCAAGACGATGAAGCGCACCGTGGCTTCGCGCGCGATCGGTCGCGGCCTTGCGAAGGTCGAGCCGACCAGCCCGAACACCATGATCGCGTTCGCGGCCAAGGCGGGCTCGACCGCGTCCGATGGCGATTCCCGCAACAGCCCGTTCGCAGTGGCGTTGAGCGACCATCTGCCGAAACCCGGGCTCGACCTGCGCAAGGCCTTCGGGTTCGTCCGCGACGATGTGCTGAGGAGCACCGCGAACAAGCAGGAACCCTTCGTCTATGGTTCGCTGGGTGGCGATGACGTCCCGCTGGTTCCTGCCAGGCCGGCCGCGACGGGTCCGCAGGCAAATCCGCAGTCGGAACTCAGGCGAGACTACGAGCTCGCGCTCCAGCTTGCGACGCGCGACGGCTGGGAAGCGTTTCTGGCGCAGTATCCCGACGGCTTCTATGCCAACCTCGCCAAGGGGCAGCTGAACAAGATCGCTGCCGAAGAGACGCGCTCGGCGGCCGAACAAAAAGCCAAGGCGGCCGAGCAGGAAAAGGCGAGGCTGATTGCCGAGCGCGCCCAGAAGGCCGAGCAGGAGAAGGCGGCCGCTGCCGCAAAGGCGGCCGAAGAGGCGCGCATCGCGGCGGAGAAACAGAAGCAGATCGAGCAGGCGAAGGCTGAAGCGGCCGAACGCGAGCGCAAGGTGGCAGAAGCGGCGGCTGCGAAGGCGCTGGCCGAGAAGCAGGCGGCGGAGAAGGCCAAGGCCGAGCTTGCCGCAAAGCAGGCGGCGGAGAGGGCCGAGCAGGCTGCAAAGCCGGCGGCCGACCGGCAGTTGCCCGAAGTCGAAAACCAGAAAGTCGCCGCACTCTCGCCTGCGCCCACATCGACGTTGTCCGCAACTGATTTGACAAAATCCGTTCAGAGCGAATTGCGCCGCGTCGGCTGCCTCACGTCGGCTGCGGAGGGCGAGTGGACGTCGGCGGCGCAGCGCTCGCTGGCGCTCTTCAACAAATATGCCGGTACCCAGTTCGATGTGAAGTTCGCGAGCTACGACGCACTCAACGGGCTGAAAGCGAAGCCCGGACGGGTCTGCCCGCTCGTGTGCAATTTCGGCTTTAGGGCCGACGGCGATCAATGCACGAAGATCACGTGCCGCGCCGGGTATCAGGTCAGCGAAGACAACGAATGCGAAAAGATTCCAGAGAGGAAGCCGTCTCCTGCCGCTCGTAGCGAGCCCCGAAAAAGAGACCAGGATCGCAGAGAGGCCGAATCCGCAGCGCCGAAGTCGCAAGCGTCAGGACAGATGGTCTGTGGCGGCGCGGGATGCCGGCCCGTCGCAAAGGGGTGCCGTCTCGGAACGACGAAGCTCAATAACGGGGTCACGGCCACCACCGAGATATGCAATTAGCATCGTAGCCCGGATGAGCGCAGCGACATCCGGGGCCGCACTGCAATTTGTCGAGAGTTGTCCCGGGTGTCGCTTCGCTCACCCGGGCTCCAGATTTGCGAATGCTGCGTCAGCTACGCCGGCATCCGCGTCTCGATCATGCGCACCCAGAACGAGGCGCCGTGGCCGAGGATGTTGTCGTTGAAGACATAGGCCGGGTGGTGGCACTCGTTGCCGTCGCCCATGCCCACCAGCACCATCGCGCCGGGACGCGCTTCCAACATGAAGGAGAAGTCCTCGGCGCCCATCATCGGGATGAACTTGTCGTTGACGCGCTCGGTGCCGACGATGTCGCGGGCGACGTCGGCGGCAAGACCGGCCTCGCGCGCATGGTTCATCGTCACCGGATACATCCGCGTGTACTTCGTCTCGGCCGAGCCGCCATAGGCGCGGGCGACGCTCTCGGCGACCTCGCCGATGCGGCGCTCGACGAGATCGCGCACCTCGGGATCGAGCGTGCGCACGGTGCCGGCGAGCTCGGCGACTTCAGGGATGATGTTGAAGGCGGTGCCGGAGTGGAATTGGGTGATCGAGATGACCGCGGACTTCAGCGGATCGACGTTGCGCGCAACGATCGATTGCAGCGCATTGACGATCTGCGAGCCGATCAGCACGCTGTCGACCGATTTGTGCGGACCCGCGCCGGCGTGGCCGCCCTTGCCGTGGACCGTGATCTGGATGTTGTCGGAGGAGGCCAGCATCGCGCCGGGCGTGGTGGCGAAATGGCCTTCGGGCAGGCCCGGCATGTTGTGCATGCCGTAGACCTCCTGGATGTTCCAGCGCGTCATCAGGCCGTCCTCGACCATGGCCTTGCCGCCGCCGCCGCCTTCCTCGGCGGGCTGGAAGATCATGATCGCGGTGCCGTCGAAATTGCGCGTCTCGGCGAGATATTTGGCGGCGCCGAGCAGCATGGCGGTGTGGCCGTCATGGCCGCAGGCGTGCATCTTGCCAGGCACTTTTGATGCGTAGGGCACGCCCGAGGTTTCCATGATCGGCAGCGCGTCCATGTCGGCGCGGAGGCCAATGGTCTTGCCGGAGGCCGACTTGCGGCCGCGGATCACGCCGACGACGCCGGTGCGGCCGATGCCCGTCACCACCTCGTCGCAACCGAACTCCTTGAGCTTGTCGGCGACGATGCCGGCGGTGCGTTGGACTTCGTAGAGCAGCTCCGGGTTCTCGTGGAAGTCATGGCGCCAGGCGGCCATTTCGTCGGAGAGGGCGGCGATGCGGTTGACGATGGGCATGGGGGGATCCGTTTTTTGTGGGCTTTGTCGTCATTCCGGGGCGATGCGGAGCATCGAACCCGGGATCTCGAGATTGTAGCGCGAGATTCCGGGTTCACGCTTCGCGTGTCCCGGAATGACGGGAAGTTCAGCTCTCCCCGAACACGCGCCTGAAGATCGTATCGACGTGCTTGAGGTGGTAGCCGAGGTCGAACTGCTCCTCGATCTCGGCGTCGGTGAGATACTTCTTCACCTCCGCGTCCTTCTTCAGGAGCTGGAGGAAGTCGCCTTCGCCGCGCCAGACCGGCATGGCGTTGCGCTGCACCAGCTTGTAGGCGTCCTCGCGGCTCGCGCCCTTTTGCGTCAACGCCAGCAGCACGCGCTGCGAATGCACGAGGCCGCCGAGGCGGTCGAGGTTCTTCTGCATGTTGGCGGGATAGACCAGCAGCTTGTCGATCAGGCCGGCGAGGCGCGCCAGCGCGAAGTCGAGCGTGACGGTCGCGTCCGGGCCCATCATGCGCTCGGCCGAGGAGTGCGAGATGTCACGCTCGTGCCAGAGCACGACGTTCTCCAGCGCCGGCGTCACATAAGCGCGCACCATGCGGGAGAGGCCGGTGAGGTTCTCCGACAGAACCGGGTTGCGCTTGTGCGGCATCGCGGAGGAACCCTTCTGCCCTTCGGAGAAGAACTCTTCGGCCTCCAGCACCTCGGTGCGCTGCATGTGGCGGATCTCCACCGCGATGCGCTCGATCGAGGAGGCGATCACGCCGAGCGTCGAGAAATACATGGCGTGGCGGTCGCGCGGGATCACCTGGGTCGAGATCGGCTCCGGCACGAGGCCCATCGCCTTGGCGACGTGCTCTTCGACGCGCGGATCGATCTGCGCGAAGGTGCCGACGGCGCCGGAGATGGCGCAGGTCGCGACTTCCTTGCGCGCCGCGATCAGGCGCTCCTTGGCGCGCGAAAACTCCGCATAGGCGTAGGCGAGCTTGAGGCCGAAGGTGACGGGCTCGGCATGGATGCCGTGGCTGCGGCCGATGGTCGGCGTCATCTTGTGCTCGAAGGCGCGCTTCTTCAGCGCAGCCAGCACCTTGTCGAGGTCGGCGAGCAACAGGTCGGCGGCGCGGGTGAGCTGGACGTTGAGGCAGGTGTCGAGCACGTCGGAGGAGGTCATGCCCTGGTGCACGAAGCGCGCCTCGGGGCCGACGATCTCGGCGAGGTGGGTGAGAAAGGCGATGACGTCGTGCTTGGTCTCGCGCTCGATCTCGTCGATGCGGGCGACGTCGAAGGTGGCGTCCTTGGCCTTGGCCCAGACTGTTTTGGCGGCCTCCTTGGGGATGGTCCCGAGCTCGGCCAGGGCGTCCGCCGCATGCGCCTCGATCTCGAACCAGATCTTGAACCGGGTCTGGGGCTCCCAGATCGAGGCCATTTCGGGACGGGTATAGCGGGGGATCATCTGACGGCTCCAGGAAGGTGGGCGGGCGACCACAAGGGGCGGCGCCGGCCAAAATGCTTTTTACGCCGTGATTTAACAGAGCGGGCAGGGCGAAACAAACGCTCTGGGCCCCGGGAGAGGGGGATCGCCGAGCTATCCACCGGACCGGCCAGCAGGGGCTGGCGGCGCCGGGCCGCAAATATTAACTGTCAATCACGGATCATTGACTAACAGATATTGAAATCTGTCAGCGAGACGTGTATATCCGTTCTCGGACGCTCCGATTGGGCGTCCCGTGGTCATCCTTCCGGGGAGCCCGAGGTCCGAAATACCAGCGGATCGAGGGACGTAATGAAGGGATGGGGACCGCGGACGAATGGAGACTTAAGACAATGACGACCGAAATCATCAACTTCACCGGCACGATTGGGCATTGGCTCAATTTGCTGGTGGCGCGCCAGATCGCGGCGCAGGCTGCAAAACTGCCTCATTAAGGCGAGAGCTTTCCGAACGACCGGCAAGGGGCGCTTCGGAATCAGCGCCGTCGCCGGGTGAACCCTGAACGGGAACAAGGTGCTGGCATGAATGAAGCCGTTATCCTGACGCCGGAGCGGATCCTCGAAGTCACCGAGGACGTCCTTCGGCGCTACGGACTTGCCAAGGCCACCGTGGTTGACGTTGCCCGTGCGCTCGATGTGAGCCACGGCAGCGTCTATCGCCATTTCCCGAGCAAGGCCTCGCTGCGCGAGGCCGTTGCCAAACGCTGGCTCGACCGCATCGACGCGCCGCTCTTGGCGATCACCAGGGAGCAGGGCCCGGCGCCCGACAGGCTCGACCGCTGGCTGCGCACGCTGTTTGCAGCCAAACGTTCGCGCGTGCTCGACGATCCCGAGATGTTCGAAACCTATCTGACGCTGGCGCGCGAGGCTTGTGCGGCCGTCAAGTGCCACAAGGACACCATGATCGACCAGATCGCGGCGATCCTGACCGATGGCGTCAGCCAGGGCGTGTTCGCCGTGGACGACGTCAAGGCGACTGCGCGCGCGATCTTCGATGCGACCTGCCGCTTCCATCATCCGGCCCATGCCGACGAGTGGAAGGATGCCGATCTGCCGGCGCGTGTCGATGCGACGCTCGCGCTGGTGCTGCGCGGCTTGAAGGCGGCCTAGACGCCTGACTTACCCTCTTGCCTTGTGAAGAAGCGCGCTCTCCCCAAGGGAGGGCGAGGCGGTCGCGTGTCTGCGCGGGTGCAATCCGCCGTTGGCCGACGGGACGACCGGCGGACTCTCCGGATATGTGTTGACCGCGATTTCGACGACATCCTTTGACCGCTTTCGAAGGCGGTAGAATGTCAGCTCCTGCTCGAGCATGGGGCAGCGGAAGTGGACGACGGCCGTATCGGGCAGGCGGCAAAGTTCGTCGATGAGCTCGCCTACGGTAATGATCGGGGGATGGTCGATTGCCTTGTGATGAGCCTTACTCATGGCGATTCCTCCTCCACTCCACTCCTAACCGGGGCTGGATGGCCTCTGTTCCATCCCCTCAGTAGATTCACGAGCGCTACCTCGCTCGAGGAATCCGGCAGTCCCGCTGCTAGATCTTCGTCAGCCCGCACGTCGCGGCGAGCCGCACCAGCTGCGCGTCCGTACGCGCGCCGGTCTTGGTCTTGATCAGATAGTGATAGTTCTGCACCGTCTTCACACTGAGATTGAGATGTGTCGCGATCTCTTCGGTGGTAGCTCCGCCGGCGAACTGGCGCAGGATCTCGATCTCGCGCTCGCCGAGCTGGTCCAGCACCGAACCGGTCGGCGACAGGCTGTCTTCGGCGAGGATGTGCGCGATGTCGTCGCTCATGGCGCGCTCGCCGCGGGCGACGCTGCGGATTGCGTTCACGACCGCGGACGGCTCGCTGCTCTTGGTGACGAAGCCGGAGGCGCCGGCGCCGAAGGCCGCTTTCACCAGCACGGCCTCGTTGTGCATGGTGAAGACGAGAATGCGCGCCCGCGGGCTGCGGGCGCGGATGTTGCGGATGGCCTCCAGCCCGCTCGCGCCGGGCATCGAGATATCCAATACGACGACGTCGGGATCGTGCGCCTTGAAGGCGCTGTAGGCATCCGCGGCGTTGTCGGCCTCCGCCACGACGTGGAGATCGCCCTGGCTTTCCAGCACGCGCCGGTAGCCTTGGCGGACGATCGGGTGGTCGTCGACCAGCAGCACGGAGATGCCTGTTGCCGCGACATCGCTCATGTCGGCCTCACGCGGCGAGCGGGATGGTGGCGGCGACGCTGAGGCCTCGGGTTGCAGGCAGGATCGACAGCGATCCTCCGGCCGCCGCGACGCGCTCGCGGATGCCGGTGAGGCCGAAGCCGGCCGACTGCGCGACCCGCTCCGCATCGCCGCCGCCGTCGTCCTCGACACGGATCAAGAGCGCATCGTCCTCCCCCGCGCGGCGCTCGACCCGCAACGAGATCTCGCGCGCCGCGCTGTGACGTAGCGCATTGGTCAGGCATTCCTGCGCGACTCGATAGGCGGTGGTGGCGGCGGGGCCGCTGATGTCGGTGAGGTCGCCCCTGAGGTCGAGCTGGATCGTCGGCCGCGCCGTGCTGTGCGAGCGCCAGCTGTCGACCAGATTGACGAGGCTTGCCTCGAGCCCGAGCTCCTCCGGCAGCGGATTGCGCAGCCGCTTCAAGGCATCGCGCAGCGAGGCCATCAGATGATGCGTGGCCTGCGAGATCATGCGCGCGTCCTGCGCGATACCGCTGTCCTTGCTTTCCTTGGCGCTCGCTGTTTCGATCGTGTTGGCGAAGGCGAGGATGGCGGAGAGGTTCTGCCCGAACTCGTCGTGCAGCTCGCGGGCGAGCGCGCGGCGCTCGTCGTCGCGGATCTCGATCAGCCGCCGCGTCAGCGCCGCGCGCTGTTCCGTCGCTTCCTCCAGCCGGCCGCCGAGCTCGCCGACGGCGCCCCCGATCATCGCCAGCTCCATCGAGCGGAACCGCGGCAGTTTCGTGCGATACTGTCCGCGCGCCATGCGCTGGAGCGCGGTGACGATCGCGCGCGCCGGCGCCAGTGCGTGCGCGATGGCGAGCGAGGCGAGCAGGGCGATCGCCGCCGCCATCAGCAGCGCGACGTCGATGACGTTGAGGATGTATTCCCAGGCGAGCGAGATCGCGGCGGTCGCATCCGGCGTCGCGACCACCGTACCGGCGGCAGCGGCGCGGGGACTGACCGGCCGCACCACCTCGGCATGGCTGCCGAGGAAGGTCGGCACGATGGATGCGAACCAGCGCGGCGGGGTCTTGCCCAGACCCTCGCTCTGGCCGCAGAGCGGCTTCTCGAATGCGGTCGCCGGCTGGAACTCGACGCAGACGCCGGGCGAGATCAGCTTCATCGTCTCCAGCGTGCGCCACTCCGGAACCGGCAGCAGGTGCTCGCGCGCTCTGCTGCTGCGCAGCAACAATTCATGCCAGTACAGCCCCTGAAGCGCCTGCGCGACCCGCTGCGCCGAGGCCGCGGTCGCCCGGTCAATGCTGCGATAGGCGTCGAACGTGGCCCATACGGCCGCGGCTCCGAGGCACAGCGCCACGATGAGCAGAAGGCGGGCAACAAGCTGAAGCACGAGGCGCATGCGATCACCCCCGACGTTTGGTAGGATCAGCCTAACAACGCCGCCGCGCCTTGCCAATGCGGGGTGTGGCAGGATTGCAGCTCGGGCAAATTTCCCAAGCCGGATTGGGCATGGGTCTTTGGACCGGGCGCGGCGGCTTTGATCTAATCGGGCAGGAATCCTTATAGGCCCCATCGTTGCGGGCGAGGAGCGGTGCAGCATGAGTTCGATGACGATTGGACCGATCATGGGCCAGGCTGCCGATCCATCCGAGCGCAGCGCGCTGCTGTTCTGGATGATCTTCACCGGGCTGTCGATCTTCGCCGTCGTGCTGCTGTGGCGCTTCGGCCTGATCCACCTGATGCTGACCTCGGACCGCACCTACATTTCCAGCGTCATCGCGGTGCTCTACATCATCACTTGCGGCCATTGTTTCCTGCGCACGCGGGCGATCGCGCGGGAGGGGGCGGCGGCGCGGCGTTGCCGGGCGGCGCTCGCGGCGCCTGACGGCGGCAAGGTGCTCGATGCGCGCGGGACGTCGCTGCCGCGCGGGCTGGTGCGCGATCACATCGAGAGCCTGGTGACGAAGGCGGCGGCACAGGATTACCGCCCCGTCGACCAGACGCTGCTGCTGCGAACGCTGGCCGACCGACTGCGCGGCTCCAACGGGTTCGGCGCCTTCGTCTCGGACACGCTGATGAAGCTCGGCCTGCTCGGCACCATCATCGGCTTCATCATCATGCTGGCGCCGATCGCGGGGCTGGATGCCGCCGACAAAGTCGCGATGCGATCCTCGATGGGATTGATGAGCGACGGCATGGCGGTCGCGATGTACACGACGCTGGCCGGTCTCGTCGGCTCGATCCTGGTCCGCATCCAGTACTACATGCTGGATGCCGCGACCCAGCGGGTGTTTTCGGATGCAGTGGTGCTGACCGAGACCTATGTGACGCCGGTGCTGGAGCGCCAAGGCGCTGGAATTAAAGGCGCCGGAACGCCGTCATGATGGATGATTTCGGCCTCTATCCGCGCGAGGAGCCGTTCGATCCCCTGGGCGTGATGCTGTTCAAGGCGCTCCAGGTGATCGCCTTCCTGTTCTTCCTCGCGCTGCTCGCGGTGTCCCCGGATGCCAAGGACGGCAAGATCGACTCCAAGGCCGAGTTCATGATCACGCTGGACTGGCCGGACAACCACCCCGACGATCTCGACCTGTTCGTGCAGGATCCCGCCGGCAACATCGCCTGGTATCGCCACCGCGAGGCCGGCTTCCTCACGCTCGACCGTGACGACCGCGGCGGGGCCAACGACTTCATCATCGTCGCCGGCAAGAAGATCGCTTCCCCCATCCGTGAGGAGATTGTCACGGTGCGCGGCATTCTCGCCGGCGAATACACGGTGAATGTCTCGCATTTCGTCGCCACGACCGGCGAGCCTGTGACGGCCAATGTGAAGGTGCAGAAGCTCAATCCGACCGCGCAGGTGATCTTCGACAACAAGTTCACGCTCGACCACACCGGCGACGAGAAGACCGCGGTGCGCTTCCGCATCGATGCGGAAGGCAAGGTCGTCAATGTCGATCAGCGGCCGAAATCGCTGCTGGAGACCTTCCGCAGCAGCTGGCGCAACGGCGCCGATGTCGATCCGAAGACCGGTGTGAGCAAGAACGCCGTGAGGGTGCGCCGTGAGTAACCAGCAGACGGTTATCCTCACACTGTCGGTCGCCTATGCCGTCATCGGCGCGCTGCTGCTGGTGGTGCTGGTCTACGCGCGGCTGCACTGGTCGCTGAAGGCGGCCGCGGTGGTCGTGACCAGCGCCTTCTATGTCGTCAGCTTCACGGAGATGCGCGGTCTGCTCGGCTGGGCCAGCAGCGACCGGCTGCCTGCTACCTTCAAGCTGCTGAAGGCCCGCATCGTCGAGCCGCATTCGCTGGAAGGCGATCCCGGCTCGATCTATCTCTGGGTCGAGGCGCTGGACGAGGACAATCGGCCGAGCGGAATCCCGCGCGCCTTTCGTGTGCCCTACAATGACCGGCTGGCCGACAAGACCCATGCGGCGGAGAACGAGATCGCGCTGGGACATCCGCAAGGGGGACGCGCGGCCGATTTCGGCGGCGGCGACGGCAGTCTGATCGACATGGTCCGGGAATATGTGACGCCGAAGACGATCCTGGAGACGAGCGGCGGCGACTCCTCGACCGGCGAATTCAATGCCCCGCCCGCTGGTGCCCAAGGCGCGGTGTTCACCCCAATTCCGCCGCCCCGGATGCCGCCGAAGGACGAGCAATAGGCCTTTCACCATCACCGCAGCGTTGCACTGGTAAACGGCGCAGCGCTGGCGCATCCTCTTGACCTCCCTCAATTTGGCCTTATCGGCCTCCAATAAGAATTTGAGGGTGGAGGGTGCGTGCTTCTCGCTGTCTTCTCGGATATCCACGGTAACCGGCAGGCGTTCGAGGCCTGCCTGAAGGTTGCCCGTGCCAAGGGGGCGGAGCGGTTCATCCTGCTCGGCGACTTCGTCGGCTATGGCGCCGATCCGGAATGGGTCGTGGATACCGCGATGGAGCTGGTGGCGCAGGGGGCCGTCGCCGTGCGCGGCAATCACGACCAGGCGGTCAATTCCTCGGCCGAGACCATGAACGCCGAGGCGCAGATCGCGATCGAATGGACTCGCGGCCGGCTCGACGCCGCGCAGCGGCGATTCCTGGCCGAACTGCCGATGGTGGTGGAGGATAGCGACCGCCTGTTCGTGCATTCGGAGGCCTCCAGCCCGCAGCGCTGGCATTACGTCCGCTCGACGGCGGACGCGGCCAAGAGCCTGATATCGACACCCGCCCATGTCACCTTCTGCGGCCACATCCATCGTCCGGCGCTTTATTCGATGTCGGTGACGGCGAAGATGACGAGCCTCGTGCCCAAGACCGACGTCCCGGTGCCGCTGCTGCGCGGACGGCAATGGCTTGCGGTGCTCGGCTCGGTTGGCCAGCCCCGCGACGGCGATCCCTCCGCGGCCTTCGTACTGTTCGACACGGTGTCGTGCCTGATCACCTATTGCCGGGCGCCCTATGACATCGAGACGGCCGCGAGCCGGATCCGCGCGAACGGCCTGCCGCACTGGCTCGCCGACCGCCTGTCGCAGGGGCGCTAGAGGCCGATGCCGAAACCCCTGGTCAGATCAGGCGCGGTGATCGACGGCTACACCATCGGCGAATGCGTTCATGCCGGCGGTATGGCGACGCTGTGGACGGTCACCCATCCCGGCATCGACGTGCCGCTGCTGATGAAGATCCCGCGGGTGTCGGAGGGCGAGGACCCCGCCGCGATCGTCTCCTTCGAGATGGAGATGATGATCCTGCCGCGGCTTGCGGGGCCGCACGTGCCCACGTGCTTCGGCACCGGCGATTTCGCGCACCAGGCCTATGCCGTGATCGAGCGCATCTCCGGGACCACGCTCTACAAGCGGCTGCCCGACCTGCCGCTGCCGTATGACGAGGCACGGCAGTTCGTCGCCAAGGTCGCGACCGCGCTCGCGGACCTGCACCGGCAGAGCGTGATCCATCACGACATCAAGCCGAGCAGCATCATGTTCCGCGAGAGCGGCGAGGCGGTGTTGATCGATTATGGCCTGTCGCACCATGACCATCTGCCCGATCTCTTGCAGGAGGAGTTCCGCCTGCCTTACGGCACCGCGCCCTACATGGCGCCGGAACGGCTGCTGGGCGTGCGCGACGATCCGCGCAGCGATCTGTTTTCGCTCGGCGTGCTGCTCTACTTCTTCACCACCGGCGAGCGTCCGTTCGGCGAGGGCGAGACGCTGCGCGCGATGCGGCGGAGACTCTGGCGCGATCCGTATCCGCCGCGCGCGCTTCGCGCCGACTATCCGCCCTGGCTGCAGGAGGTGGTGCTGCGCTGCCTCGAGATCGAGCCGGTGTGGCGCTATCCGACCGCGTCCCAGCTTGCCTTCGATCTCGCTCATCCCGACCAGGTCAAGCTCACGACCCGCTCGGAGCGGCTGAAGCGCGATCCGCTCAGCGTCGCCTGGCGCCGCCGCTTCAACCAGGGCGTCATGGCCCCGCGCGCGAAATCGGATGTCGCAGTTCAGATCGCGTCGAGCCCGATCGTTGCGGTCGCGCTCGATACCGCCGAAGGCGCGCCGGAGCTGAACGAGGCGCTGCGCATCACCACCGAGCGCATTCTGGCGACGTTACCTTCGGCGCGGCTTGCCTGCGTCAATGTGCTCAAGCTCAACCGCATCGCCATCGACAAGACGCTGGACGAGCAGGGCTCCAACAAGCACATCGACCGCCTGGTGGCGCTCCGGCATTGGGCCACCCCGCTGAAGCTCGACGAGAGCCGGCTGTCGGTTCATGTGCTGGAGGCGGTCGATCCCGCCACGGCGCTGCTGGAATTCGCCGAGATGAACTCGGTCGACCATCTCATCATCGGGGCGCGGCAAAATTCGTTCAGGCGTACTTGGCTCGGCAGCGTCTCGGCCAAGGTGGCTGCGGAGGCGACCTGCACCGTCACCGTGGTGCGGCCGCCGCGGATGGCTGCGGCGAAGCCAGACGCCGGCGTGGTGTGGGGCTAGGAAAGATCACGCCGCGTGGGCGGTGTGGCCGGAGCGCTTGCGGCGGATCGGCCAGGAGAATTGCGGCCCCGGCTCGCCGTGATCCGCGCTGCCGCCAAAGTACTGGATGATCTCGCGGCAGGGCTCGCAATTGAAGAGGTTAGGCGACGCGGATGCCTTGGTCATTTCCTTCAGGCAGTTCGGGCAGTGCGGTTTCATGGGGTCGTTCCGAAAAGGAGATCGTCAGTGGTGGCGCTGAGACGGATGGTCCAGGTCCGAATCGAGCCGGGCATCGTCGTCCGGCGCGCCGTCAGTGCGTTCGAACCGACCGAAGAAATAATCGAGGTTCGGATGCGGACGCCGCGGAATCCGACACCTGCGTTTCGGCTGGCGCTTCACGAGGGCGATCTGCATGGGCGTCAGGCCCGATAGCGGTCGCGGCGGATGTTGCGGGCCGAACGTGCCGGGGCCTCGACCGGTCCGGCCGAGGGGCCGAACACGACAAACGCACTGAAACCGATCCACAACGCCACGCCAGTCCAAACCAGGGTCGTCGTCATGATGTGCTCCCGTCAAAAGCCGGCGGGAATCACTTGCAGTGATTTGCGCGAATCAGTGAAGCCCGGATGAGTACGGGTCGAAGTTGCAATTTTAGGCATTGCGCGCCGCGGCGACGCTCGTATGGGCCGCAGCCTTTTGTGGGTGCGACCGCCGTAGCCCGCCTGCGCGCGCAGCCTCGAGAATGTCACGCAGGCGCGGAGCGTCGCGAACACAG
The DNA here is from genome assembly GCF_018130825.1 of Bradyrhizobium liaoningense. GTDB lineage: Bacteria > Pseudomonadota > Alphaproteobacteria > Rhizobiales > Xanthobacteraceae > Bradyrhizobium > Bradyrhizobium liaoningense_B. Next base: position 517,620 of record NZ_JAFCJS010000005.1, read on the forward strand.
CGAAACCCATAACGGCCGGTGTAGTCGGTATCGGGCGAACGGGTCGATCGCCCTGATGCGAAGTTGAGGTGGCCGGCACTGCGGCCGATGTCGAGGACTTCGAAGACGGCGTCCATGGCCCCGAACGGCGTCTGGCTGACCGTCCGTCGGCCCCAGGCCGTGCGCAGGATCAGCGCGCGGCGATCGGTGATCAGATAGAGCGTCTGAAGGTCTTGCAGCAGCATCACCAGCGGGGCCGCAACCATGGCAATCCCGAGCATCACGAGAGGTCGGGCCGCCTGGTCGATCCAATCGGCCCTGATGGCGACGATGGTCAGCAGCAACCAGGGGAAGCCGATCCACCAGAGGAATCGCCACATCATCATGCGGGCGACGCCGTCGGGCTGGCCCTGCCAGATCACCTGCTCGCCGTCCTGCAGGGTCTCGGCGCGCAGGCGCCACAGGCCTGCGGAAAACGGAGTGGCGCGGATTTCGTCCATTCCCGTTGGTCGCGGCGGCCGCACGGCCGGTTCGGACCGCGAATGGCCGTCAGATCGCCTCGCCGCGTGCGCCGAGCGCCGCGTTGCGGATCGCGGCGATGTTGGTCTTGTAGGCGTCCTGCGTGCCGCCCTTGAACACGGAGGTGCCGGCGACGAAGGCGTTGGCGCCGGCGGCTGCCAGTGGGCCCGCGACGTCGGGGCCGACGCCGCCGTCGACCTCGATGTCGATCGGACGGCCTGCCGTCATCGCGCGGATGTCGCGGATCTTGCCGATCGCGGAAGGGATGAAGGCCTGGCCGCCGAAGCCGGGATTGACCGACATCACCAGCACGAGGTCGACGAGGTCGAGGACGTATTCGAGCGCGCTGATCGGCGTGCCCGGGTTGAGCGAGACGCCGGCCTTCTTGCCGAGCGCGCGGATCGCCTGGAGCGAGCGGTGCAGGTGGGGACCGGCCTCCGCATGCACCGTGATGTGGTCGCAGCCGGCCTTCGCGAAGGCCTCGAGATAGGGATCGCAGGGCGAGATCATCAGATGCGCGTCGAAGATCTTCCTGGTGTGCGGGCGCATCGCCTTGATGACGTCGGGGCCGTACGAGATGTTGGGAACGAAATGCCCGTCCATCACGTCGAGATGGATCCAGTCGGCGCCGGCGGCGTCCACCGCGCGCACCTCCTCGCCGAGCCTGGAGAAATCCGAGGCCAGGATCGAGGGCGCGATGGCCAGGGGGCGGGGGGCGAAGGCTTGGGTCATGGCGCTGTTTCCCGTGGCGGCCGGACGAGGAATGGGCCTCGCCTAACATGGGCCTCCGTGGCGGGCAATGCAGGAGGGGCGCGCTTCCTGTGGGCGGAAATTTCTGCCGTCGGCGGCATGAATTGCCGGTGTTCCCGCGACCTGCGCAGCGCGGCAAATGCGGATTTCATTGAGCTTTTCGCGCTGGCACGACGCTTGCTGACTTCACCTGCAGAACATTGGCCGCGGCATGCCGCGCATCGGTTGGAGTTGTGCAATGTTGTTCGCCCTTGGCGCCGTCTCGAGTGCGCTCGACGCGATCCAGTCGCTGACGAACTCGAAATCGTCGTCATCGACGCAGAAGACGGGATCCGCGCAGAGCGCGCCGACCAATCCGTTCGCGATCGACAGCGGCAGCAGCACGACCAGTGGGGCGACCTCGTCGGTCAATTCAGGCAATTGCGCGCAGATTTCGCCGGAGACCATGAGTGCCCTGATCGCCGCGCAGAGCCAGTCGAGCGACGGCGCGAGCAGCGCGTCCAGTTCGACTTCGTCGAGCTCGACCTCCTCGACACCGACGAGCCGGGACGCGGCGCTGAAGGACCTGTTCTCGCAGATCGATGCCGACGGCGACGGCAACATCACCCAGTCCGAGTTCGAGAATGCGCTCGGGGCCGGCGGCACTAATCTGGCGCAGGCCGATGACGTGTTCTCCAAGCTGGATTCGAATTCCGACGGCAGCGTCAGCCTGGATGAGATGTCGAAGGCGCTGACGAGCGGTCACCGCGGTCACCATGCCCATGGAGCGAGCGGCGCGGGCGATGCCTCCGGCAGCGGCTCGGATTCCTCGTCGTCGTCGAGCGGCGGATCGACCTCGACCACGACGACCAATGCCGACGGCTCGACCACCACCACCGTCACCTATGCCGACGGCTTCAAGATGTCGACCACGGTGCCGGGCGCCTCCAGCTCCTCCGCCAATTCGGCCTACGATCTGTTCGCGCAGTTGATGCAGCGGCAAGGCGGACAGGGCCAAGGCGCCTCAGCGACTGCCGGCTCGTCCATGTCGATGAGCGTGTGAGCTAAGAGCGCTCTCTCGGCAAATTACGCTGTCATGCCCCGCGAGAGCGGGGCATCCAGTACGCCGCGGCGTCTCGGTTAAATCACTCCTGTCTCTGGAATACTGGATCGCCCGGTCTCCGCCGGGCGATGACACCTGATGTGTGACGGGCGCTTAACTACCCGCCGAACCGATCCCTCCACGCCGGCTGCGCGCCGGGGAAGGGCAATGCCGTCGCGCTGTAGACGCCGCGGGCGATCGCGCGCGCGACCACATTGGCTGCGATCGTGCCGAGCTCGGTGAGGCCGGCCAGCGGCTCGATCGGCTTCTCGCCGGTTGCCGCCGCAAACAGCACGTCGCCGTCGGTCGGTGCATGCACCGGATAGATCGCACGGGCAAAGCCGGTGTGCGCGATCATCGCCAGCCGCTTGGCCTGGGGTTTGGTCAGCACCGCGTCGGTGACGACGGCGCCGATGGTGGTGTTTTCGCGCGCGGTTGCCGCGGGACCGCCCTTGATGCGCATGCGTAGCATGTCTTCGGTGAACTTCTCGGGCAGGCCGCGTCCGCCGAACTCGCCGCCCAGTTCGAACGGCGCCGCCCAGAACCACGGCCCGTCGCCGACGGTGACACTGCCGACCGCGTTGACGGCGACGATCGCCGCGACCTTCACGCCGTCAGGCGTCACCGCCGAGGCCGAGCCGAGCCCGCCCTTGAACGTTGCCGTGGTGGCCCCGAAGCCCGCGCCGACGCTGCCGAGCGCGAAGTCCGTGCCGGCCGCGACGGCCGCGGCGTAGCCGAGGTCGCGATAGGGCGAGAAGCGTCCCCAGGCCTTGTCACCGCCATTGAGGAGGTCGAACAGGATCGCGCCCGGCACGATCGGGATCAGCGCTTCGCGAACCCGGTGGCCGCGGCCCTGCTCGGCGAGCCAGGCCTGCACGCCGCCGCCGGTATCGAGGCCAAAGGCGGAACCGCCCGACAGCGCGATCGCGTCGACGCGCTCGACGGTGTTGGCGAGATCGAGCAGTGCGTCCTCGCGCGTTCCGGGGCCGCCGCCGCGCACGTCGATCGCCGCGACCGCGGGCTGGTCGAAGATGATCGCGGTCGCGCCGGTGGCGATTTTGGCATCCACGGCATGGCCGACGCGGACGCCGGCGATATCGGTGAGAAGGTTTTTCAAGGTCGGCACTCCGTGCGCTGCGGACATTAGCGATAGCGCACCGCTACCTTCGGCTCAACTCGCCAGCGCGGTCCTGAGCATCTTGGCAAGCTCGGACTTGCGGTAGGGCTTGGCCAGCAGCAGCACGCCGGAATCGAGCCTGCCGTGATGGACGATGGCATTCTCGGTGTAGCCCGAGGTGAACAGCGTCTTCAGGTCGGGGCGGCGGCGGGCGGCCTCGTCGGCGAGCTGGCGGCCGTTCATGGCGCCCGGCATGATGATGTCGGTGAAGAGCAGGTCGATGTTCTTGTCGGCATCGATGATGGTGAGGGCTTCGGCCGCGTTGGCGGCCTCCAGCGCCGCATAGCCGAGGCTCTTGACCTGGGTCACCACATATTGCCGCACCAGTGCGTCGTCCTCGACGATCAGGATCTTCTCGTCGCCGCCGGCGATGGGGGCGTTCTGGAGCGCCTCGAACTCGGTCTCCTGCACGCCGGTCGAGCGCGGCAGGTAGATCTTCACGCTCGTGCCGTGGCCTTCCTCGCTGTAGATCTTGATGTGTCCGCCGGACTGCTTGACGAAGCCGAACACCATGCTGAGCCCGAGGCCGGTGCCCTTGCCGACCTCCTTGGTCGTGAAGAACGGGTCGAACACCCGATCGATCAGATCGGCCGGAATGCCGCTACCGGTGTCGCTGACCGCGATCATCACGTAATTGCCGGCGGTGACGTCGGGGTTCATGCTGGCATAGCCGTCGTCGAGGAAGACGTTGCGTGTCTCCAGCACCAGGGTGCCGCCGTCGGGCATGGCATCGCGCGCGTTCAGCGCCAGATTGAGGATCGCGGTGGAGAGCTGGCCGGGATCGACCAGCGTCGGCCAGGCATCCTCGGTGAGCTGCGGCATGATGGTGATCTGCTCGCCCAGCGTCGGATGCAGGAGCTTGGCGGCCTCGAGCGCCAGCGCATTGACGTCGATCTCGCGCGGCTGGAGCGGCTGCTTGCGGGCGAAGGCAAGCAGATGCTTGGTCAGTTGCGCGCCGCGCTCGGCGGCATCGTCGATCAGCTTGGTGATGGCGGCAAGCTCCGGCCGGTCGGCGACGGCATCCGCCAGGATGCCGATCGTGCCGGTGATGACGGTCAGCACGTTGTTGAAGTCGTGGGCGACGCCGCCGGTGAGCTGGCCGATGGAGTCCATCTTCTGGACCTGCCTGAGTTGAGCCTCGGCAGCCTGTTTCTCGGTGAGGTCACGGCCGATGAAGAAATGGCGTTTCACGGGCGCGGACCAGGTGCCCATCCAGTTCAGCGTGACCTCGTGACCGTCGTGATGGTAGTAGCGCGCCTCGAAGCTGCGCTTGACCGCCCCGCGCCGCGCCGCGCGCATCTCACCGCGCGTCTTCTCGAGGTCGTCGGGGTGGATGAACTCGATTGCACTGTGCCCGACCATGTCCTCCGGGCTGAAGCCGAGGATGGTCTTCACGCTGGGGCTGACCTGGATGAAATTGCCAAAACCATCGGTGACCAGGATCAGGTCCTGCGAGGTCTCGAAGATGCGCTGGCGCTCCTCGATCTCCCGATTGAGAGCCATCTCGGCTCGCTTCCGCTCCGTCACGTCGCGGGCCACCTTGGAGGCGCCGATGATCTTGCCGTCGGTTGATCGCAGCGGCACCTGGCTCAGCACCACGTCGATCGGTTGACCGTTCTTGTGCAGCCGCACCGCCTCCTGCTGGTCGATGACCTCGCCATTGCGCGTGCGCGCCAGGTTCTCGGCGATGTCTTCAAGCTGGTCGTCCGGCATGATGATGTCGATGGAGCGGCCGACCGCCTCGCTGGCGGAGTAGCCGAAGACGCGCTCGGCCGCGTGGTTCCAGGTCGTGATCGTGCCGTCGAGCGACTTGGTGATGATGGCGTCGTTGGAGGATTCGACGACCGCGGTGAAAAGCCGCTCGCGCTCGGCGTGATAGTCGCGCTCGGCGTCCGATCGGCGTTTCAATGCGCCGACCATGCCCGCGGTCTGGGCCTGGAGGCGGACGTTCTCGACCAGGAGCACCGCGAGCACGAAGGTCGCCGAGCAGAGGCCATAGAGGCGGCCGGCGTAGAAGCCGAGATCGAAGCGCGCGACGTTCACGATCGCCGAGAGCGCGATGTCGAACAGCCAGGCGCACATCACGACCATGAGCCAGATGTCGATCACCGAATGCGGCTTGCGAAACCACAGCGAGACGAGCGCGGCAAAGCTCAGCGACCACACGAAGGACACGACGCCGATCATGGTCGGCGTGTAGCGGCCGTCGCGCAGCAGGACCGGGAGCAACTCGTGCTGGGCCGTGACGATCCAGGCGAAGACGGCCATGGCGGCGATGACGCCGAACACGATGCCGCAGATCGCGCCGGTCGTCGTGCCGCGAATCCTGGCGCCGCCATCGGCCTCCTTCAACCAGGCATAGCCCAGCACGCAGATCGGAAAGCCGGCGTGCCAGATCATGTAGAGCCAGACCGTGGTCTGCCGGCCGGCGCCGAGAAGCCCGGTCGGCGTGAACAGGCCGGGGAAGGTGAGGGCATGGACCACGGCGGCGGCGGCGGTGAACAGATAGCCGGTCGCGAGCCACAGCAACGCGCGGGTCCGCAAAACCGAAAACTGCGACAGCAGCAGCACCGCGGTGACGGTGTCGCTGACGGCAAGGGCGGACTGATAACTCGCGACAAAGGCGGGAACGGGCAGGAGCGGGATACCTGCGAAGGGAACGGCCAGCGCGAACAGGATCGCGGACACGCCGACGATCGCCAATGCGGCGGTGCGGTCGGTCGAGGCGGCCGGCAGGGTCGAAAGGAATGTGCTTCGGTCGATCGTTGCGGGCACGTCCACCTCTCGCAGACCGGTCTTCGCCATCATCGTCGACGTCATTCGGGTTGCCGTGGGCCGGCTCTATGGTAGCGGGTTATAGGCTCGTATCCTGTACCGTTGCGGCGGCGACTCAACCGAAGGTTACAGTTTACTTAATTTTGGTGGGGACGCGGTATAGGGGACGGGTAAGATGCGCTTTACTGGACGGTGCCATAATGCCCTTCCGTCGTGGTGGGTTCCAGGTTTGAATCATTCGATTTGATCTCAATATCCGGGAGTTGTTCCCTATGCCCCGCGTTCTCATCATCGACGACCAGAAGGACGTCCGCGCGATGGTCGCGATCGTTCTCCGGGTCAATCGCTTCGAGGTCGTGGAGGCCGAAAGCGGTGCGGCCGGGCTGAAAGCCTTCGCGGAAAGCCCGTGTGACGCGGTAATCGTCGATATCTTCCTTGGTGACACCAGTGGCGTCGACGTCATCGCGAGCCTGCGCGAGCGTGCGCCGGGACTCCCCATCATTGCGGTGTCCGGGATGACGACGCTGGATTTCCTGGACCAAGCGCCTCACCTCGCCAATGTGGTCTGCCTGCAAAAGCCGTTTCGGCCGAACGACCTCCTGCAGGCACTGCGGAAGGCCCAGGCCGCGGCGGGCGGAGAGCTGCCCGCAGCCGTCTGACTTTGGCGCAAGAAGAAACGCCCCGGGCAAGCCGGGGCGTTGTGAGGGTTGGATGGCAGCCTGAGGCCCGGCAAGCGCGTTAGGTGCCGCTGCCCTTGATCTCGGTGTAGCCGCCCTTGGCGTCCCATTTGTAGACGACGTAATCGATCTGCTTGATGTCGCCCTTGGCGTCATACTCGATCGGGCCGATCACGGTGTCCCACTTGCCGGCCTTCATCGCTTCCATGACCTTCTTGGCGTCGGTGGTGCCCGCCTTCTTGGCCGCCTGCGACCACACCTGCATCGCCGCGTAGGTGTAGAGCGTATAGCCTTCGGGGTCGATGTTCTTGGCCTTGAAGGCGTCGACGATCTTCTTGGCCGTCGGCTTGTTGCGCGGATCGGGGCCGAAGGTGAACAGGGTGCCTTCGCCGGCGGGGCCGGTGATGGAGGCGTACTCCTTGTCGGCGAGCGCGTCGCCGGCCATCAGCACCGTCTTGAGGCCCTGGTCACGCATCTGGCGCAGGATCAGGCCGCTCTCCTGATGGTAGCCGCCGACATAGACGAGGTCGATGTTGTCGCGCTTCAGGCGCGAGACGATCGCGTTGAAGTCCTTGTCGCCCTTGTTATAGGACTCGTACATCTTCTCGGTGATGCCGGCCTTGTTGAGCGCCTTCTTGGTCTCGTCCGCAAGACCCTTGCCGTAGGTGGTCTTGTCGTTGAGGATCGCGATGTTCTTGCCCTTGAAGTTCTTGGCGATGTACTGCGCCGCGATCAGGCCCTGCTGATCGTCGCGGCCGCAGACGCGCGCCACGTTCCAGAGCTTGCGCTCGGTGAAGAGCGGGTTGGTCGAGGCCGGGGTGATCTGAAGGACGTTGCCGTCCGCATAGGCCTCGGAGGCGGGAATCGACGACGACGAGCAATAGTGCCCGGCGACGAAGGGGATCTTGGCGCCGGCGATCTTCTCGGCGATCGAGCGTGCCTGCTTCGGGTCGCAGGCATCGTCCTCGACCGAGAGCGCAAGCTTCTTGCCGTTGACGCCGCCGGCGGCGTTGATATCCGCCACCGCCATTTCGGCGCCGTTCTTCATCTGGCGGCCGAAGGCCGACTCGCCGCCGGTCATCGGGCCTGCGACTGCGATGGTGACATCCTGCGCGAATGCCGCGCTCGACAGCGCGATCGACGCGCCGAATGCCAGACCGATGAGCTTCAGTGATTTCATGAGATACCTCGCGGGTGGTCGCCTGTGGAAGTCGCCGGGCATGCCCGGTCCAAACCGGCGCCATTCTTGAATGAATTCGAGGAGAAGTCACCGGCAAAATACGGGCATTGGCGGAGATATCTCGCCACATTGCGCTGCAGATGGCCGCACTCAGCCGTGCCGGCCGCCTTCCAGATAGGCGGCGCGAATCTCAGGGCGCTGCAGCAACTCGGCGCCGGTCCCGGCCAGCGTGATCAGGCCGTTGACCATGACATAGCCACGGTGGGCGAGCTTGAGCGCATGGTTGGCGTTCTGCTCGACGATCAGGACGGTCAGGCCGTCCTGCCGGTTCAGGGTGCGGATCGCGTCGAAAATCTGGCGGGCGATCAGTGGCGCGAGCCCGAGCGAGGGCTCGTCGAGCAGGAGCAGGCGGGGACGGCTCATCAAGGCGCGGCCGATCGCCAGCATCTGCTGCTCGCCGCCGGACAGGGTTCCGCCGCGCTGGGCGTAGCGTTCCTTCAGCCGGGGAAACAGCGTGAAGACGCGCTGGAGCGTCGCCTCGCGCTCCGCATCGGTGCACCCGGTGGCATCGGCCCCCATCTGGAGGTTTTCCGCCACGCTCATGCGCGGGAAGATGCGGCGACCCTCCGGCGATTGCGCGATGCGCAAATGCGCGATCTCATGGGTCGGCACGTCGGTGATGTCGCGGCCTTCGTACAGGATCTGGCCGGCGCGGGCCCGCGGCTTGCCGAAGATCGTCATCATCAGCGTCGACTTGCCGGCGCCGTTGGCGCCGATCAGCGCTACGATCTCGCCGGCATTGATCTCGACGTCGACGCCCTTCAGCGCCTCGATCTTGCCGTAGGCGGCGCGCAGGGACCGGATCGCGAGCAGGGGAGTGGGGGCCGCCGTCACGTCCCGCCCTCCATCACGGCCGCCGCCTCTTCCTCGTCGGTGCCGAGATAGGCGGCGATCACCTTGGGATCGTCGCGGACCTCGCGCGGCGTGCCTTGCGCGATCTTCACCCCGTGGTCCATCACCACGATGTGGTCGGAGATCTCCATCACCACCGACATGTCGTGCTCGATCAGCAGGATCGAGGTGCCATCGTTGCGGATCGAGAGCAAAAGCTCGCTGAGAGCGGCGCTCTCGCGCGCATTGAGGCCGGCGGCGGGCTCGTCCAGGCACAAAAGCGCGGGCTCGGTGCACATCGCGCGCGCGATCTCGAGCCGGCGCTGGTCGCCATAGGCGAGGTTGCCCGCGGCGTCGTCGGCGCGGTCGAGCAGGTTGACACGCCTCAGCCAGTCGGTGGCGAGATCGATCGCGTGCTTCTCGGCGTCCCGGTACACGGGGGCGCCGACGAGGCCGAGCAGGGTGAAGCCGGAGGCGCGCATCAAGGCATTGTGCTGCGCCACCATCAGGTTTTCCAGCGCGGTCATGCCGGGAAACAGGCGGATGTTCTGGAAGGTGCGCGCGACCTTGGCCTGCTTGGCGATGCGGAAATCGTTCAGCCGTTCCAGCGCGATGACCCGGTCGTCGTCATGGGCGAGGCGGATGGTGCCGCCGGTCGGCTTGTAGAAGCCGGTGATACAGTTGAAGACAGTGGTCTTGCCGGCGCCGTTCGGCCCGATCAGCGCGGTGATCTTCTTCCGCTCGGCGGCGAAGGAGAGGTCTTGCACCGCGACGATGCCGCCGAAGCGCATGGTCAGCCGGTCGACGCCAAGAATCTTGTCGCCAATCTTGTCACTCATCTCGTCGCCGCTCATCCGTGCCCTTCCTTGACGAGGTCGGAGGAGATCGCCTGCGCCTTGGTCAGATACACGGTCGGGGCACGATGGCCGATCAGGCCGCGCGGCCGCCAGATCATGATCAGCACCATGGCCATGCCGAACACCAGCATGCGGTAGGTCTCGAGGCCGCGGAACAGCTCGAAGCCGCCGATCATGGCGAGCGCGGCGAGCGCGACGCCGAGCTGCGAGCCCATGCCGCCGAGCACGACGATGGCCAGCACCAGCGCCGATTCCTGGAAGGTGAAGGATTCCGGGCTGATAAAGCCCTGCCGGGTGGCGAAGAACGCGCCGGCGAAGCCGCCGAACATGGCGCCAGTCGCAAATGCCGTGAGCTTCGTCGTCGTGGTGTTGATGCCGAGCGCGCGGCAGGCGACCTCGTCCTCGCGCAAGGCCTCCCAGGCACGGCCGATCGGCAGGCGGCGCAGGCGGATCGTCACCCAGTTGGTGAGCAGCGCCAGCGCCAGGATCAGGTAGAACAGGAAGACGATGCGGTGGGTCGAGGAGTACTCGATGCCGAGTTTTGCTGCTAACCCGTCATCGCTGTTGTCGAGCGGAATGCCGAAGAAGGTGGGACGGGGAATGCCGGAGACGCCGTTGGGACCACCGGTCAAACTCTGCCAGTTGATGATGACGAGGCGGATGATCTCGCCGAAGGCCAGCGTCACGATGGCGAGGTAGTCGCCGCGCAGGCGCAGCACTGGGAAGCCGAGCAGCACGCCCCAGAACGCGGCGAGGATGCCGGCGAGCGGCAGGCAGACCCAGAACGACCAGCCGAAATTGGTGGCGAGCAGCGCGTAGGAATAGGCGCCCACCGCATAGAATGCGACATAGCCGAGATCGAGCAGGCCGGCGAGCCCGACCACCACGTTCAATCCCCAGCCCAGCATCACATAGGTGAGTACGAGGATCGCGAGATCGAGGATGTAGCGCTGGTTATAGAAAATGACAGGTACCAGCAGCGTGAAGATCAGAAGCGCCGGCGCGAGGTAGCGGCCGACGAACGACATTCCGCTTTGTATCGCCGGCGGCACCAGCTTCTCGGTGCCGGTCGGGCCGATCCATTGCCGCAATAGCTCGATCACGATCGAGCCGCCGAACACGATGCCGACGAGAGAGGCGAGCTCGCCGAAACGCGTCATATAGGTGAGCTGGCCGTCGGAGCCTGCCTCGGTACGGATGCCGACCATCAGCGAGAACAACACCAGCGCGACGAGGGCGTTGATGAAGGCGGTCTTGAGGAGAGCAAGGATGCCCGTTGCAGGTTTGGCGGTATTGAGCGAGGGAGCCGTCACGCGCGCGCCCGTCAGACTTTTTCGACTTCGGGACGGCCGAGCAGGCCGGTCGGCATGAAGATCAGCACGACGATCAGGATCGAGAACGCCGCGACGTCCTTGTATTCGACCGAGAAATAGGCCGACCAGAACGTCTCGATCAGGCCGATCGCAAGACCCCCGAGCATGGCACCCGGCAGCGAGCCGATGCCGCCGAGCACGGCCGCGGTGAACGCCTTGATGCCGGCGACGAAGCCCATGAAGAAGTCGACCAGGCCGTAATAGAGCAGGTACATCAGGCCGGCGACCGCGGCGAGCGCCGCGCCGATCACGAACGTCATGGAGATGGTGCGGTCGACATCGACGCCGAGCAGCGCCGCCATGGTCTGGTCCTGCTCGCAGGCGCGCATGTCGCGTCCGAGCCGGGTGCGCGACACCAGCCAGGTGAAGATCGCCAGCAGCACGATGGTGGTGACGACCACCATGATCTGGATGTTGGAGAGCTGGATGACGAAGCCGTCCGTGCTCTCATGCAAGGTGTAGCCGCCGGTGATGAAGGGCGGGATCGGCTTGACCCGGGCGCCTTGCGCCACCTGCGAATAATTGGTCAGCACGAAGGACATGCCGATCGCCGACAGCATCGGGGCGAGGCGGAAGGAATGGCGCAGCGGGCGGTAGGCGATGCGCTCGATGGTCCAGCCGTAGAGCGCGGTGATCGCCATCGACACCAGCAGCACCACGAGCAGGATCACGGGGATCGCAGTGAGGCCGAGCGAAACCAGGATCAGGAAGGTGATCAGGGCGATGAAGCCGCCGATCATGAAGACGTCGCCATGGGCGAAATTGATCATGCCGACGATGCCGTAGACCATCGTGTAGCCGATCGCGATCAGGCCGTAGATGGAGCCCAGGACGAGGCCGTTGATGAGCTGCTGGGCGAAATAATCCATGGACTGCCGTTACCCAAGACTGCCGTTACCAAACCTGACGCGGCTCAAAGGGAGCTCTTCGAGAAGAGTTCTTGGGCCCCGGCAGCCCTTGAGCGTTCTGCCGGTTTTGTAACAGGAGGGAACTGGCGGCCGCAACAGCTCACGCCTCGGCAGAAGGTCTTGTACAGAGGTCATTTCGGTTACGGATGTCATCCCGGCGGTTCCGAGGTGCGAGGAACCGGGTTCCGCAGGGCAACCAAAATGGAGGCCGGCCGTTATGACCCCTCTGACGTCCAACAAGGGAGTTTCCCCGAATGACGAAGCAGCAGAACCAGAATCCGGGCCAGCAGAGTCAGACCCCCGGCCAGCAGCGCCCAGGTCAGCCAGGGCAGCAGCAGGGCGGCGGTCAGAAACCCGGACAGCAGCAGCAGAACGACCCGATGCGCCAGGGCGATCGGCCCGGCCAGCAGGGTGGCCAGCGCAATCAGGACGAATAGTTTGGAAGCCCGGGAGTAGGAGGGCCCCGCCGAAAGGCGGGGCCTTTTTCTTTGCGTCTTCCTCCGTCATTCCGGGATGGTCCGAAGGACCAGACCCGGAATCTCGAGATTCTCAGGTGCGCAATTGCGCACCATAGTTCAATGCTGCGCATTGCCCCGGAATGACGAAGGCGCGGGGGCCAGTTAAGGTAAACGAAGGGTTTAAATTGCCGCCGCAGTCTGATGCGAGTTAGCTCCCCGCAAAGCCTTCCCCTCGGAGGCGGATGGCAGGCGAAGCGGGTAGCGGCATGTTCAGGAATTGGCGGATCGGCTCGGTCAACGGCGCGCTGCTGGCGGCCTATTTCATTCCGGCTTGGGCGCTGGTCACCTTCAACATCTTTGTTGCACCGGTGCACGGCCTCTACGAGCGGCCGAGCGTCGCGGTGGCGCTGTTCCTCAGCGATCATCTCCAGATGGCGGGGATGGATACGGTGCGCGCGGCCTGGCTGCTGGCGCTGGGACGGCTGACGGTCGTGGCGTTCTTTGCGATCTACCTCGCGCTGCTCTGCATTCCCCGGACCCGCAAGAACGGCGGCAGTGACGAGGCGCTCGCCATTGCGCTCGTGATCGGCAGCCTGATCTCGTTTGCGAGCATGGTCATGGCCTCGAAGGTCGGCGAGATGGCCGCCCTCCGCCTGCATGCCACCGAGCTTCTGCTGCTCTTGGGGGCTGCGATCGTGCTGGTGATCGAGCGGCCGGAGGCGGCGCCCAAGGCCGTCGAGGCTGCCGCGCCGCCAAGTCTCGAGCCGCTACGACTTGAGCAGGCCGAGCTCCTGCACAATCGCTGAGGCTTCCTTGACGGCGTGGTTCGCCGCCGGCACGCCGCAATAGATCGCCTGCTGGAGCAGGATTTCCTTGATGTCATCGGGCGTGAAGCCGCCCTCGGCGAGCGCCGCGCGCACGTGCAGGCGGAATTCGTCCCATTGCCCGAGCGCGACCATGGTGCCGATGACGAGCACCCGCCGCGTGCGCTCGTCGAAATGCGGCCGCGTCCAGATCTCGCCCCAGGCATAGCGCGTGATCAGGTCCTGGAAATCGGTGTTGAAGGCGTTGCGGTTCGTGATCGACTTGTCGACCCAGGCATTGCCCAGCACTTTTCGCCGGACGTTCATGCCGGCATCGCGGCGCTTCTGGTCGTCCATGGTGTTTCTCCAGATCAGTCATTCCGGGGCGATGCGAAGCATCGAACTATGGTGCGCAATTGCGCACCTGAGAATCTCGAGATTCCGGGTTCGCCTCTTCGAGGCGTCCCGGAATGACGGTGATAACAACTAGCGTTGCGTCAAAAATCCCACCACCGCATCCGTGAACGCGTGCGGCTGCTCGACGTTGGAAATGTGCGCGGCGTCGATGATGGTCATGCTGGCGCCTGGAATGCTGGAGCGGATCAGCTCGGCGGCCGAGATCGGGGTTGCCATGTCGTGACGGCCGGCGATCACCAATGTCGGGCTCTTGATCTTCGGCAGCAGTGCGCGCTGGTCGAGCGTCGACAGCGCCTCGCAGCAGGCCAGATAGCCTTCGACGGGGGAGGCGACCAGCATCGATTTCATCCGCGCGGTGATCTCGGGCTCGCGCTCACGGAAATCCTGGGTGAGCCATCCCGCGAGCACGGCATCGGCGACCGCTGCGATGCCGCCCTTCTTCACCGCGTCGATGCGCTCCAGCCATTTGGTCGGCTCGGCGTAATAGCAGGAGGTGTTGGCGAGGATGAGCTTGCCGAATCTTTCAGGCGCATTCGCGCCCAGCCATTGCCCGACCATGCCGCCCATCGACAGGCCGCACCAATGCACCTTCTCGATGTTGAGATCGTCGAGGATCGCGAGCACGTCGCGGCCGAACCGCTCCATCGTGTAGGGGCCGGGCGGAACGTTGGACTTGCCGTGGCCGCGGCGGTCGTAGCGGATGACGCGGAACACCTGCGTCAGCGCCTTCATCTGCGGCTCCCACATCTGCAGCGTGCAGCCGAGCGAGTTGGAGAGCATCAGGGTCGGCCCGCCGTCGCGGCCCTCGACGGAGACGTTGAGCAGGCAACCGTCGGCATCGATCATGGGCATGCGGGCGTCTCCGTTTTTATTCGCGATCGAGGCTGTCGAGCAGCCGGTCGATCAGAGCTTGCGACGCCCCTTGATAGGCCATCGGCTCGAACAATGCCGCAATTTTTTCCGGAGCGAGATGCGCGGTGACCTGCGAATCGGCTGACAGCACCTCGCGCAGATGCTTCTTCTCGGCGACCGCGCGCTTGCTCGCGGCCTCGATCAGGTGGTGCGCGTCGCTCTTGCCGATCTTGTCTGCCAACGCGAAGGTGACGGCCTCAGCCATGATCAGCCCGTGCGTCGCATCGAGATTGCTGCGCATCCGCGCGGCATCGACGTCGAGGCCCTCGGCGATGTCGACGATCGCCACGAGCGCGCCGGAGGCGACCAGCATCAATTGCGGCAGCGTCGGCCATTCCGCATGCCACGGGCCGGCGCTGCGCTCATGGTCCTGCACCTGCGCGGCCAAAATCGTGGCAGTGAGCTGCGGCGCCATGGTGGCTGCACCGAGCGCGCTTGCGGCGGCGACCGGGTTGCGCTTGTGCGGCATGGTCGAGGAGCCGCCGCGACCTTCGCCGGCGGGCTCGAAGGCTTCGCCGACATCGGTCTGCATCAGCAGCGAGACGTCGCGCGCGATCTTGCCGCAGCTGCCAGCGAGAATCGCAAAAGCCGATGCGGCTTCCGCGATGCGGTCGCGATGGGTGTGCCAGGGCGCTTCCGGCAGCGGCAGGTTCAGCTCCTGCGCCAATCTTTCTGCAACGACGAGCCCGTTGTCACCGAGGGCGGCGAGCGTGCCGGCGGCGCCGCCGAATTGCAGTGCCAGGCCCTCGCGACGGAGACGCCTGAGGCGACAGCGGGCGCGGGCGAGGCTTGACGCGTACTCCGCCGCCTTGAGCCCGAACGGCATCGGCAGCGCGTGCTGGAGCCAGGTCCGCGCCACCATGGCGGTGTTGCGATGGGCGCGGGCGAGCGCCGCAAAACCCTTGATGGCGCGGCTGAGGTCGGCATCGAGTGCATCGATGCCGGCGCGAAGGGTGAGCATGGTCGCGGTGTCGATGACGTCCTGGCTGGTCGCGCCCCAATGCACGTAGCGCGCGGCCTCCGCATCGGCTTTCGCGACATTGGCGGTCAGCGCCTTGACCAGGGGAATCGCGAGATTGCCGGATCGCGTTGCGGCGTCGGCGAGGGCCGAGATGTCGAAGGAGGAGGCCTTGCAGGCAGCTTCGATCGGGCCGACCGCGGCCTGTGGAATCACACCCGTGGCGGCCTCGGCCCGCGCCAGCGCTGCCTCGAAATCGAGCATGTTCTGCAGGGTCGACTGGTCGTCGCAGACGGCGCGCATGGCTGCGCTCGACAGCATCGGCGCGAGCAGGGGGGAGAGGGATGTGCTCATATCGTGCGGGACCTAACCATCATGGCGCGGCTCTGCCAATCCAAAACAGCTCGCGCAAGCTTTTTGCAGTTGCGAATATGCATTGCACGTGACCGGGGGCGCCCTTTCCTTTGCGGCCTTCGTGCGTTACTTGAGCAATATTATTCTGACGCGATCCCGGGAGGCACCCCATGGCCATGACGATGAACGGCGAAGTCCAGCTCGCAGCGCCGCGCGAGGCCGTGTGGGCCAAGCTCAACGATCCCGAGGTGCTGAAGGCCTGCATCCCCGGCTGCGAGGAGCTGGAGAAGACCGAGGACGGCGGCTTCCGTGCAACGGCAAAAATGAAGGTCGGCCCGGTGTCGGCGCGCTTCAAGGGCAAGGTGATGCTCTCGGATCTCGACCCGCCGAACGGCTACAAGATCTCAGGCGAAGGCGAGGGCGGGGTGGCCGGCTTCGCCAAGGGCGGGGCCGCGGTCAAGCTCGCGGAGAAGGACGGCGGCACGCTGCTCTCCTACGATGTCGAGGCGCAGATCGGCGGCAAGTTGGCGCAGCTCGGACAGCGCCTGATCAACGGCACCGCGAAGAAGCTGGCCGACGAGTTTTTCGCGAACTTCGCCAAAGCTGTACAGGGCTAGCGGTACAGGGCTGAAACCTATCGCCTTTCGGCATGGCGCCTTGCGTCCGGGGTGATGTTGCCCCAGGGGACAATGGCCCATATGATGGGTTGGAATAATTATAAGAACCGCTTCGACGGGACCCGTCGGGGCGCTGATAGAGAGTGCTTATGGCAAAAATCTCCCTCATCGTGAACGGCAATCCTGTCACGGCCAACGTCGATCCCCGCACGCTTCTGGTGCAGTTCCTGCGCGAGAATCTGCGCCTGACCGGCACCCATGTCGGCTGCGACACCTCGCAGTGCGGCGCCTGCGTCGTGCATCTCGACGGCAAGGCCGTGAAGTCCTGCACCACGCTTGCCGTGATGGCCGACGGTCACGAGGTCAAGACGATCGAGGGACTGGCCGCCGACGGCGCACCGCTGCATCCGATGCAGGAAGCCTTCCGCGAGCACCATGGCCTGCAGTGCGGCTTCTGCACGCCGGGCATGATCATGACCGCGATCGACATCGTGCACCGCAAGGGCAACGAGCTCGACGATCACACCATCCGCGAGGAGCTGGAAGGCAATCTCTGCCGCTGCACCGGCTACCAGAACATCGTCGCCTCGATCTCCGCCGGCGCCAAGGCGATGGCGAAATCCGATCTCGCGTAACGCGCATCCCGCGATCAGGACATTCAGATGTACGAATTCAAATATCATCGCCCGGGCACCGTGCGCCAGGCGGCCAACCTCCTGGTGAAGAACGAGGACGCCAAGGTGATCGCCGGCGGCCACACGCTGATTCCCGTCATGAAGCAGCGCCTCGCAAGCCCGCCGCATCTGGTCGACCTCTCCCACATCGAGGGGCTCAACACGATCGAGATGAAGGGCCGCTCGCTCGTGATCGGCGCGACCGCCAAGCACGCGGAGGTCGCGACCTCCGCGGTCGTCGGTGAGGCGATCCCGGCGCTGGCAAGCCTTGCCGGCGGGATCGGCGATCCCGCCGTGCGCCACAGGGGCACGATCGGCGGCTCGCTCGCCAACAACGATCCGACCGCGGACTATCCGGCCGCGGTGCTCGCGCTCGGCGCCACCATCGTCACCAACAAGCGCCGCCTCAAGGCCGAGGAGTATTTCCAGGGCCTGTTCACGACCGCGCTGGAAGCCGACGAGATCATCACCAAGGTGATGTTCCCGCTGCCGAAGAAGGCCGCTTACGTCAAATTCCGCAACCAGGCCTCGCGCTACGCGCTGGTCGGCGTGTTCGTGGCGCGCCGTCCGTCGGACGTGCGGGTCGCCGTCACCGGCGCCGGGTCCGAAGGCGTGTTCCGTGTCACCGCGTTCGAGGAGGCACTGAAGAAGCGCTTCGCGTCGAAGGCGATCGAAGGCATCGAGGTGCCGGCGGAAGGCCTCAACAGCGACATCCACGGCAGCGCCGAATACCGCGCCCATCTGATCGGGGTGCTGACGCGCCGCGCCCTCGATGCCGCCAACGCCAAGGAGTGAGGTGACCTCACTCCCCGGCACAAGACTTGCCCCGTGAGGGCGTAAACGAGACTGGCCTTTCATGACTTCAGCGGCCAATACTTCCGGTGCCAATACTTCAGCTGTATTGCCGGCATCGGTCGATGCGATGCTCGAACTCTTGACCTCGCGCGGCTATCTGGCCGAGCGGTCGCTGGCGACGGTGACCTATCTGTCGCTGCGGATGGGCCGGCCGCTGTTCCTGGAAGGGGAGGCCGGCGTCGGCAAGACCGAGATCGCGAAGGTGCTGTCGGCAGCGCTGGGGCGGAAGCTGATCCGCCTGCAGTGCTACGAGGGCCTCGACGTCTCCTCCGCGGTCTACGAGTGGAACAGCGCGGCGCAGATGATCGCGATCCGGATGGCGGAAGCCGCCGGCGACACCGATCGCGATCAACTCTCGAGCGACATCTTCGCCGACCGCTACATGATCAAGCGGCCGCTGCTGCAGGCGCTGGAGCCCGACGTTGCCGGGCCGCCGGTGCTCCTGATCGACGAGCTCGACCGCGCCGACGAGGCGTTCGAAGCCTACCTGCTCGAAATCCTCAGTGACTTCCAGGTGACCATCCCCGAATTCGGCACCGTGAAGGCGCCGCATCCGCCGATCGTCATCATCACCTCCAACCGCACCCGCGAGATCCACGACGCGCTGAAGCGGCGCTGCCTCTATCACTGGGTCGATTATCCCGCCGCCGAGCGTGAGCTCGCGATCGTCAAGACGCGCGTGCCCGGCATCTCCGCGAAGCTGTCGCAGCAGGTCGTGCGTTTCGTGCAGGCGCTGCGCAACCAGGACTTCTACAAGTCGCCTGGTGTCGCCGAGACCATCGACTGGGCCACCGCGCTGTCGGAGTTAGATGCCCGCTCGCTGACGCCGCAAGTGGTCGGCGACACGCTGGGCGCGCTGCTCAAGTACCAGGACGACATCACCCGCATGCAGGGCGATGCCTTGCAGAAGGTGCTGAAGGAAGCGACGAGCGAGAATTGACGCGCGTCAGTTGAGCTTGTCATTCCGGGGCGCGCGTCAGCGCGAACTCTGGTGCGCAATTGCGCACCTGAGAATCTCGCGCCACAATCTCTGGATTCCGGGTTCGTCGCTTCGCGACGCCCCGGAATGACGGAGCGAGGATAGACCATGGCCATCAACCACCTTGCCCCCGAGCAGACCGAGCAGTTCGCCGACAACATCGTCGGCTTCGCCCGCGCGCTGCGCTCCGCCGGCATGCCGGTTGGGCCGGGCGCCGTCATCGATGCCATGAGCGCGCTCCAGGTGATCGACATCGGCAACCGCTCCGACGTCTTCACCACGCTGGAGGCGATCTTCGTCAAGCGCCACGAGCATGCGCTGATCTTCAAGCAGGCTTTCAACCTGTTCTTCCGCGCCTCGGAGGAATGGAAGCACATGCTGGATTCGGTGCCGCTGCCGGAGCAGGCCAAGAAGAAGCCGCAGGCCGGCGCCCGCCGCGTCCAGGAGGCGATGTCGCAGCCGCGCATGACCGAGACGCCGCAGCATCAGGAGCAGGATCTGCGCCTGTCGGTGTCCGACAAGGAAATCCTTCAGAAGAAGGATTTCGCGCAGATGAGCGCGGCGGAGATCACGGAAGCTCTCCGCGCCATCGAGCGGATGCACCTGCCGCAGGCCGAGCTGCTGACGCGCCGGCACCGGCCCGATCCGCGGGGCCTGCGCCTCGACCTGCGCCGCACGCTGCGCGCATCCTTGCGCACCGGCGGCGACATCATCGACATCCATCGCCTCGGGCGGATCGAGAAGCCGGCGCCGATCGTCGCGCTGCTCGACATCTCGGGCTCGATGAGCGAGTACACCCGCCTGTTCCTGCATTTTCTGCATGCGATCACGGATGCGCGAAAGCGCGTCTCGGTATTCCTGTTTGGCACGCGCCTGACCAACGTCACCCGCGCGCTGCGCCAGCGCGATCCCGACGAGGCGCTGGCGAGCTGCTCGGCCTCGGTCGAGGACTGGGCCGGCGGCACCCGGATCTCGGCCTCGCTGCACAACTTCAACAAATTGTGGGCGCGGCGGGTGCTGAGCCAGGGCGCCATCGTGCTCCTGATCTCCGACGGGCTGGAGCGGGAGGCCGATTCCAGGCTCGCCTTCGAGATGGACCGGCTGCATCGCTCCTGCCGGCGGCTGATCTGGCTCAACCCGCTGCTGCGGTTCGGCGGCTTCGAGGCCAAGGCGCAGGGCATCAAAATGATGCTCCCGCACGTTGACGAATTCCGCCCGGTACATAATTTGAGTTCGATCCAGGAGCTGATCACGACGCTCTCCCAGCCGCTGCCGCCGCATCACCGCAGCCTGATCCGCTCCGCAGCTTGAGAGGCCAGCCATGCTCGATCGCGACGAGGACATCCTGAAGGCGGCGGAGGACTGGCAGAAGGCCGGCCGTGGCGTCGCGCTGGCGACGGTCGTCGAGACCTGGGGTTCGGCCCCGCGCCCGGCGGGCTCGAGCCTCGTCATCAATGACGAGGGGACGTTCCTGGGCTCCGTCTCCGGCGGCTGCGTCGAGGGCGCCGTGGTCACCGAGGCCATGGACGTGATCGAGAGCGGCAAGCCAAAAATGCTGGAGTTCGGCGTCGCCGACGAGACCGCCTGGAATGTCGGGCTGTCTTGCGGCGGCACCATCCGCGTCTTCGTCGAGAAGGTCGGCTAGCCGTGAAGCTCGCGATCCTGCACGAACTCAACGCCGAGCGCGCCGCGCGCCGGCCCGTGATCCTGGTGACCGACACCGAGACCGGCGAGCAGCGCCTGGTGAAGGCGGCGGACTTCGCCAAGGACTCGCTGCGGGCCGAGCTGGAAAAGCAGCTTCGCATGGGCAAGAGCGCCAATGTCGAGGCCGGCGGCAAGAAGCTGTTCCTCAACGTCTACGCACCGACGGCAAAGCTCGTCATCATCGGCGCGGTCCATATCAGCCAGGCCCTGGCACCGCTGGCGCGCTCGCTCGGCTATGACGTCACCGTCGTTGATCCCCGCACGGCGTTTGCGAGCCCCGAGCGCTTCCCCGACATTCCGCTTGTTGCCGAATGGCCCGACACCGCGCTGCCGCCGCTCAATGTCGACGCCTATACGGCGTTCGTCGCGGTGACGCACGATCCCAAGATCGACGATCCCGCGCTGCTGCACGCCTTCGAGCGCAACTGCTTCTATATCGGTGCGCTCGGCTCGCGGAAGACGCACGCCAAGCGCGGTGACCGGCTGCGGGCGCAGGGCGCCAAGGAAAGCGACATCGCGCGCATCCACGCGCCGATCGGCCTTGCAATCGGCGCGGTCTCGCCGTCCGAGATCGCGGTGTCGATCATGGCCGAGATCACGGCGGTGCTCCGCCTGCCTCCTAAAGAAAAAGAAGAAGCGGCATGAAGTTCGGCCCGGCGAGCCCCAAGGATGCGATCGGCGGGGTGACCGTCCACACCCTGCGCCAGGGACCGCTGGTGCTGAAGAAGGGCACGACGATCGGACCTGCCGAGGTCGAGGCGCTCGAGCGCGCCGGCATCAAGGATATCGTCGTGGTCCGCATGGAGGCGGGCGACGTCTCCGAGGACGTCGCGGCCGCCAGCATTGCACTTGCCGTCGGCGGCGAGGGCATCCATGTCGAGCGCGCCTTCACCGGCCGCGCCAATCTGTTCGCCGCACAGCCCGGCGTGCTGGTGATCGATCGCGCCGCGGTCGACCGCATCAACAACATCGGCGAGGCCATTACCTTTGCGACGCTCACCGCCTACAAGCCGGTGGTCGAGGGCGAGATGGTCGGCACCGTCAAGATCATCCCGTTCGGTGTCGAGGGGAGCTTGCGCGATGCCGCGGTGAAGGCCGCGGGCAAGGACGTCCTCAAGATCGCGCCTTACGTGATCAAACGCGTCGGCGTGGTCTCGACGCTGCTGCCGGGCCTGTCGTCCAAGGTGGTCGACAAGACCCTGCGCGTCACCGCCGAGCGCCTTGCGCCAGCCGGCGCAAGCATCATCGCCGAGCGGCGGGTCCAGCACGATGAGCGCGCACTGTCGACCGCGATCAAGGAATTGCTCGCGCTCGGCGCCGAGCTCGTCATCGTGTTCGGGGCGTCCGCGATCGCCGACCGCCGCGACGTGATCCCGGCGGCCGTCACCGGGATCGGCGGCGAGATCGAGCATTTCGGCATGCCGGTCGATCCCGGCAATCTCTTGCTGATCGCCCGGGCCGGCAATGTGCCGGTGCTGGGCGCACCGGGCTGCGCGCGCTCGCCGGTCGAGAACGGGTTCGACTGGGTCCTGATGCGGCTCCTCGCCGGCATCAAGGTGACGCGGTCCGAGCTGATGGGCATGGGCGTCGGTGGCCTCTTGATGGAGATCGTGACGCGTCCGCAGCCGCGCGCCCAGCCGGAGACCGAGGGCAACAGCCAGGTCGCAGCCATCGTGCTCGCGGCCGGCCGTTCCACGCGCATGGGCGGGCCGAACAAGCTGCTCGCCGAACTCGACGGCAAGAAGCTGGTGCGGATCGCGGCCGAGCAGGCGCTCGCCTCGAAAGCATCCGAGGTGATCGTCGTCACCGGCCATCAGACCGAGCTGGTCGAGCAGGCGCTGCAAGGCCTGAAGGTGAAGTTCGTCAGGAATCCGGATTTCGCCGGCGGCATTGCCAGCTCGGTCAAGGCCGGGATCGCGGCCGTACCGGAGACCTGCGACGGCGCCCTGGTTTGCCTCGGCGACATGCCGCTGATCGACGCCGGCCTGATCGACCGCCTGATCGACAGTTTTGCGCCGGACCGCGGCAATCTCATCGTCGTGCCCGTCAGCGAAGGCCGCCGCGGCAACCCCGTGCTGTGGTCGCGCCGCTTCTTCAAGGAGTTGATGACGCTCGACGGCGACGTCGGCGCGCGGCATCTGATCGCCAAGCACACCGAGGCCGTCGCCGAAGTGCCGGTCGACGGCGAGAGCGCCTTCCTCGACATCGACACGCCGCAGGCGCTGGAAGCGGCACGAGGGGGATGAAGGTGCCGCAAACGACGGTGCCGTAGGGTGGGCAAAGGCGCGTAGCGCCGTGCCCACCATCTCTTCGTTGCGATTGACAATTGGTGGGCAGGCTGCGCTTTGCCCACCCTACGGCACCTTCCAAACCCGCCGATTTCAACCACCCGTTCACCATCTGGAAACGACCGCCGCTTAGAGTTGCCGCCACCTGCCTTGGGGGTGAGGGGTTTTTCCATGGCTTCGAACGTCGTCGCGCGCCGTTGCGCGATGTTTTTCTTTGCGCTCTCGGTCTGTGTTGCCGGCGCCCGCCACATCACGCATGCGCATGCCGCCGGCGCCATTGCAGTCGGCAAATGCGGTGCCTATGGCCAGGCCTTTGACTACGGCGCCGAGCACGAAGCCCGCGCCGCTGCGCAGAAGCAGTGCAAGGGCGATTGCACCACCGTGACGATGAAGCGCGCCTGTGCCGCGATGTCGGTCGATATGACAAACCCCTGCGGCGCCTATGGCTATGCCGTCAAGCCGAAGATCTCCGCCTCGCTCAACGCCGCCACGCGCGAATGCTACAAATATGGCGGCAAGGAATGCGTGATCCGCGCCTGGGCCTGCGACGCCAAGGGCTGATTCTTGTATTGTCCGGGGCGCGCGGAAGCGCGAACCCGGAATCTCGAGATTCTCAGGTGCGCAATTGCGCACCTTAGTTCGATGCTGCGCCTCGCCCCGGAATGACAATCGAGGAAACACATGCAGTTCGACACCAAGATCGCCGTCGTGATCCGCACCGATCTTCAGGCATGGCAGAAGCTCAACGTTGCGGCCTTTCTCACCAGCGGCATTGCGGCTGCGTTTCCCGAATGCATCGGCGAGCCCTATGAGGACGCCTCGGGCACGGCATATCACGCGCTGATCGGTCAGCCGATCCTGATCTACGGCGCCGATGGCCCGGCCTTGTCGCGCGCACTCGACCGCGCGCTGACGCGCAACGTGAAGCCTGCCGTCTACACCGAGGACATGTTCAGGACCACGCATGATGCCGCCAACCGCGAGGCGGTGAGGGCGGTTGCGCGTGCCGATCTCAATCTCGTCGGCATCGCGATGCGCGCCGAGCGCAAGGTGATCGACAAGATCGTCGATGGCTTGAAGTTCCATAGCTGACGCGGCGTCCAGCTATCCGTCACGACACTGTCATCATGATATCCGTGGCGCATAAATTTGCGCCGTTTGACTCCAATCAAGGGCGCGCCGCGCGGTATCGCTAGTCTGCTCCAAACGTTGCAACGGAGCAGACCCATGCCGACCATGAAAGCCGCAGTCGTCAGACAATTCGGCAAGCCGCTGGTGATCGAGGACGTACCGGTGCCGCAGCCCGGACCCGGCGAGGTCCTGGTCAAGGTGAAGGCTTGTGGTGTCTGCCACACCGATCTGCACGCGGCGTCCGGCGACTGGCCGGTGAAGCCGGTTCCGCCCTTCATCCCCGGCCACGAAGCGGCCGGCGTCGTCGCGGCGCTCGGACCCGGTGTGAAGAATCTGAAGGTCGGCGATGCCGTCGGCGTCGCCTGGCTGCACGATGCCTGCATGTCGTGCGAATATTGCGAGACCGGCTGGGAGACTCTGTGCGAGCACCAGCACAACACCGGCTACAGCGTGAACGGCGGCTTCGCCGAATATGTCATCGCCTCCGCCGCCTTTGCCGCCAAGCTGCCGGCGACGATCGATTTCGCCGGCGTCGCGCCGATCCTCTGCGCGGGCGTCACCACCTACAAGGGCTTGAAGGAGACCGAAGCGAAGCCCGGCGAGTGGGTCGTGATCTCGGGCGTCGGCGGGCTTGGCCATGTCGCGGTGCAGTACGCCAGGGCGATGGGACTCAAAGTCGCCGCGGTCGACATCGCCGAGGACAAACTCGCGCTCGCCCGCGAGACCGGCGCCGATCTCGCGGTCAACGCGCTTGCAGCCGATGCGGTGGACAAGGTGCTGGCAGCGACCGGAGGAGGGGCGCATGGCGTGCTGGTGACGGCGGTCTCGACCGCAGCTTTTGCGCAGGCGCTGAAGATGGTCCGGCGGAAGGGCACCGTCAGCCTCGTCGGCCTGCCGCCGGGCGAATTCCCGACGCCGATCTTCGACGTCGTGCTCAAGCGCATCACCGTGCGCGGCTCCATCGTCGGCACCCGCCGCGACCTCGACGAAGCCATTGGCTTCGCCGCCGACGGCAAGGTCAAGGCCGAGGTGACCAAGGTGCCGCTCGCTGAGATCAACAACGTCTTCGACCGCATGAAGGCCGGCAAGATCGACGGCCGCATGGTGCTGGATTTTGGCTAGCGCCGGTAACTTACGCCGGCGGCATGCCTTCGAACTTCGGCAGGTCCGGATCGAGCTGATCCCAGCCATGCCCGCGCGCGGCGTAGGTCACCGCCTGCGGCTTGTAGCGGGTGGGCTCGTCGAGGCTCGCGGCGCGGATGGTGAAGACATCGGGCATGGCGGCAAAGGTCATGTAGACCGGCAGGCCGCACTGCGGACAAAAGCCGCGCGTCTTCACATTGCCGCTGTCGCCGACCATGTCCCAATGCTTCGCCTCGCCGCTCAGCGTGACGCCGGCGCGCGCGAAGGTCGCGTAAGAGCCGTGGCCGCTGCCGCTTTCCCGCTGGCAGTCCCGGCACTGGCAGTGATTGCTGAACAGCGGCTCACCGAGAATCGAATAGCGGATCGCGCCGCAGCCGCAGCCGCCGGTATAGGGCTTGTCCATCGCAGTATCTCCTTACTCGCCGCTGATCTCGTCGAGCTGACGCACGACCTTCTTCCAGCCGCCGCTCATCACCGTGTAGGCCGACTCGTTCCTGGGCAGGACGAAACCCGCATGAACCAGGCGGATCCGCGTGCCGGCTTCGACCGGGGTGAGGGACCAGGTCACCACGGTGTCGAGCGGCGCGCCGTAGCCGGTGTTGCGCGCATCGCCGCCCTTCCAGGCGTAGACGAGGCGCCTGAAAGCCACGACCTCGAGAACCCGGCAATGAATGACGCCGTCCCAGTTGCCGCCCGGTTTGGTCTGGAACGTGAAGGCGTTGCCTTCGACGGCTTCAAAGCCGGTCGGCTGCATCAGCCAGCGCGCGATCAGCTGCGCGCTGGTCAGCGCCTTCCAGATCGTCTCGGCCGTGTGAGGGAAGACCTCGTCGATGACGATGTCTTTTGTTTCGGCTTGCAACGCGGCTGCACTCACGGGTCGATCTCCTTCAAGAGGTCACGCAGGTTCTGGAAGCGCTCGCGCCAGAAGACGCCGTAATGATCCATCCAGGTCACCAGAGGTTCGAGTCCCTGCGGTGCGGCGCGGTAGTAGACGTTGCGGCCCTCGGCACGCTCGGCGACGAGGCCGGCCTGCTTCAGCGACTTCAGGTGCTGCGAGACGGCTCCTTGCGTGACACCGCTGCCGCGCGTCAGCTCGGCGACGCTGATCTCCTTGCTCTCGAACACACGCTCGAACACGGCACGCCGGGTCGGATCGGCGAGGGCGCGCATGACGGTGGTGACGGGGTTTGGGGCAGCTTCAATCATGTAGTTCAATTAGCACCGGCTAATTCATTAGTCAATGCTAATTCATTGGCTTGAATAGGACTGCTTCACTGTCTTGACTATGACTGACTAGTCAGTCATATATTACAAATGACCAAGAAGCCGACCCAAGCTGCCTTGCCGACCGCAACCCGCGCCAGCGCGAAGGGCCCTGCTGGCAGCGTGGAGGCGCCCGCCTCGAACCGCGCCACGCGCGCGGCGGAGCGGCGTGCGGCGATCGTGGAGGCGGCGATGGAGGAATTCATCGCGCGCGGCTTTGCCGCGACCAGGCTCGATGACATCGCCAAGCGTGCGGGCGTGGCGAAAGGCACGATCTACCTGCACTTCAAGGACAAGGAATCGATGTTCGAGGAGCTGGTGCGCATCGTCATCGTGCCTGTCGTGGCGCGGCTGACCACACTGCCGCCTCCGGCGGGCTCGGTGCGCGACCTGATCGAGGCCTTCGCCGGCAACTTCCTGAAGGAGGTGATCGGCACGAAGCGCGGCGATCTCGTGCGCCTGATCGTGGCGGAGGGGCCGCGTTTTCCCTCGGTCGCCGACTTCTACTACCGCGAGGTGGTCTCGCGCGGGATCGCCGCCATGCGCGCGCTGATCGAGCTCGGCATTGCCCGCGGCGAGATCCGCGAAAAGGATCTCGCGCGCTATCCGCAGATCCTGGTCGCGCCCGCGATGATCGCGGTGATCTGGCAGAGCCTGTTTGCGCGGCATGCGCCGCTCGATGCGCAGGACATGCTGCGCGTTCATCTTGATTTGATTTTTGGCGAACGGAGGACGACATGATGTCGTCGCGGGTATTTTCTGCATTTGCATTGGCGCTCGTGCTCGCAACCGGCCTTGCCGGATGCAAGGAGAAGCGCGATCCCGGTTTCCAGGGCTGGGTCGAGGCCGACATGATCTATGTCAGCCCCGATGAAGCGGGCCGGGTGACGAAGCTTGGCGTGCGCGAGGGCGACGAGGTCAAGGTCGGCGATCAGCTCTATTCCGTCGACGATGATCTCCAGCTCGCCGATCTCAACCAGAACAAGGCCACGCTGGCGAATGCGCAGCAGACCTATGATCGTGCGGCCTCGCTGAACAAGACCGGCTCCGGCACCCAGGCCAATCTCGACTCGGCCGTCTCCGCCCTGCGCGTGGCCGAGGCGCGAGTGGCGACCTCGGAGACGCGGATGGCGCGGCGCAAGGGCTTTGCCCCGGTGGCCGGCACCATCCAGCAGATCTATTTCCGCGAGGGCGAGATGGTGGCGGCGCAGCGGCCGGTGCTCTCGATCATGCCGCCCGGCAACATGAAGCTGCGCTTCTTCGTGCCGGAGACCGAGCTGCCGAAGCTTGCCATCGGCGACACGGTGCGGATCGCCTGCGACAATTGCGCGGCCGATCTCACCGCGAAGATCTACTTCATCGCGACCTCGGCAGAATACACCCCGCCTGTCATCTACAGCCTCGAGGAGCGCAACAAGCTCGTCTATCTCATCCAGGCGCGGCCCTCGCGTCCCGACGCTCTTCGCGTCGGGCAGCCGATCGACGTCTACCTCAATCCCAAGACACCCATGGCGGACAAGCGATGAACGGCGGCAACGGCATCGCGATCGACGTCAAGGGCCTGTCCAAGTCGTTCGGCGGCCGCGAGGTCGTGCACGATCTGTCGATGCAGGTGAAGCGCGGCTCGATCTACGGCTTCCTCGGGCCGAACGGTTCGGGCAAGACCACCACCATCCGTATCCTCTGCGGCCTGCTCACGCCCGACAGCGGCGAGGGCACCTGCCTCGGCTACGACATCCGGCGCGATGCCGAGAAGATCAAGCGCCAGGTCGGCTACATGACCCAGCGCTTCAGCCTGTACCAGGACCTGTCGGTGCGCGAGAATCTCGAATTCGTCGCACGGCTCTACGGCCTCACCGACGCCCGCGGCGCCGCACGCGACATGATCAAGCGGCTCGGGCTGTCGGGGCGCGAGGAGCAGCTTGCCGGTGAGCTCTCCGGCGGTTGGAAGCAGCGGCTGGCGCTCGGGGCCTGCACGCTGCCGAGCCCAAAGCTGCTGCTGCTGGACGAGCCGACGGCGGGCGTCGATCCCAAGGCGCGGCGCGATTTCTGGAACGAGATCCATGCGCTCGCGGCCGACGGCCTCACCGTGCTGGTCTCGACCCACTACATGGACGAAGCCGAGCGCTGTCACGAGATCGCGTATATCGCCTACGGCCATCTGCTGGCGCACGGCACGGTGGAGGAGGTGATCGCGAAGTCGGCGCTCACGACCTACACCGTCACGGGCGAGGACTTGAACGGGCTCACGGCCGCGCTCACCGGCAAGCCGGGCGTGGACATGGTGGCCCCGTTCGGGACCTCGCTGCACGTCTCCGGGCGCGACGTTGCCGCGTTAGAGGCCAGCATCGCGCCGTGGCGCGACAAGAGCGGCCTGCACTGGCATAAATCGTCGCCGTCGCTCGAGGACGTCTTCATCGAGCTGATGAGCCGCTCCAGGGACAATTTCCAATGAGCGCAGCCGATCAAACCGCCCCAACGCACGAGATCCGCGAACGCTTCGGCTTCTGGAAGCGCTCCTACGCGATGCTGATCAAGGAGTTCATCCAGCTGAGGCGCGACCGCGTCTCGTTTGCGATGATCGTGATGCTGCCGGTGATGCAGCTCCTGCTGTTCGGCTACGCCATCAACACCACGCCGCACCGTCTGCCGAGCGCGGTGCTGCTGCAGGAGGATTCCGACCTCGCCCGCTCGATCCTGAAGGCGTTGGAGAATACCGCCTATTTCCGTTTCCTCTACGAGGTGCACGACGTCGACGATTTCGACAATCTCTTGAAATCCGGCAAGGTGCTGTTCGGCGTCGAGATCCCGCGCGGCTTCGAGCGGGCGGTCCGGCGCGGCGACAAGCCGGCGCTGCTGGTCGCGGCCGACGCCACCGATCCGGTTGCGGCGAGCTCGGCGATCGGCTCGCTCGGCATGGTCGTGCAGACCGCACTCAAGCACGATCTCTATATCGGCGATCCCCCGGAGATGCCGTTCGAGATCCGCGCGCATGCCCGCTACAATCCGGCCGCGGCTTCGAGCCTCAACATCGTGCCGGGCCTCGTCGGCACCATCCTCACCATGACCATGCTGATCTTCACCGCGCTCTCGGTCACGCGCGAGGTCGAGCGCGGCACCATGGAGAGCCTGTTGTCGATGCCGATCAAGCCGGTCGAGGTGATGTTCGGCAAGATCATCCCTTACGTGCTGGTCGGCTTCGTGCAGGCCTTCCTGATCATCGGCATCGGCGTCGGCCTGTTCGGCGTGCCCGTGCTCGGCAATCTGTTCCTGCTGGCGCTGCTCTCGACGCTGTTCATCACCACCAATCTGTCGATCGGCTACACCATCTCGACATTGGTGCAGAACCAGCTCCAGGCCATGCAGATGTCGATGATGTTCTTCCTGCCGAGCATCCTGCTCTCCGGCTTCATGTTCCCGTTCGCGGGGATGCCGGCCTGGGCGCAATATGTCGGCGAGGCCTTGCCGCTGACGCATTACCTGCGCATCGTCCGTGCCATCATGCTGAAGGGCGCGACCATGCAGAACCTGCGCTTCGACGCGCTGGCGCTGGCGGCCCTGATGCTGATCGCCATGACCATCGCCGTGACGCGCTTCCGCCGCACGCTGGATTGAGGCAAACTGGCCCTTGAACGTCATTCTGGGACACGCGAAGCGTGGGCCCGGAATCTCGAGATTCCGGGTTCGATGCTGTCGCATCGCCCCGGAATGACCAGGGGGAATGATGGCCAGGTTTGCGAGCAGGAAGACGCGGCAGCATGCCGTTCTGTCGGAGGACGTCGAGCGCGAGCTGACGCGGGAGGTGTTGCGCACCGAGCTGTTGCGGGTGCGGGCGCTGATCATCACCGGCTGCGTCATGATCCTGTTCCTCACCTCGACCTTCCTGATCGACCCTGCTCTCGTCAACCGGGTCTGGCGCGGGACGGAAGGCCTCGTCCGCGAATACATCCTGTTGGGGGGCTTCATCCTGTTCGAGGCCTGGGTCCACAGCCAGATCAGGCGAAACCTCAAGCTCGATCGCGACCTGCCGGTGATCAGGCGCTATATCGGCGCCTTTATCGAAACGTCGCTGCCGACGATCATCCTGATCCTGCAGATCCGCAGCATGGGCGCTGGGCCCGCGCTTGGTTTCGTGCTGCCGCTGGTCTATTTCATTTTCGTCATTCTTTCGACGCTGCGGCTCGATTTCTGGCTGTCCACCTTCACGGGATTCGTGGCTGCGGCCCAACTCCTCGCCGTCGCGCTGTATTACAATTCGGTGAACGACGCAGGCGAGCCCCTGGCCTACTTCCACGCCGTGCGTAGCACTGTCATCCTGATCTGCGGCGTGCTTGCGGGCGCCGTCGGTGCGCAGCTCCGCCGCCAGTTTGCCGCGAGCATCGCAGCCGCCACCGCGCGCGACCGCGTGACGAACCTGTTCGGCCAGCATGTGTCCCCGCAAGTGGTGGAGCGGCTGATGGCGACAGGAACCAGCGCAAGCGGCGACGTCCGCCGCGTCGCGGTGATGTTCGTCGATTTCCGCGGCTTCACCGCCGGGGCGCAGACGCGCACCCCGCAGGAGGTGGTCGACCGGCTCGACGGCGCCTTCGCGGTGCTGGTCGACATCCTCGACCGCCAGGGCGGCATCGTGAACAAGTTTCTGGGCGACGGCTTTCTCGCGCTGTTCGGTGCGCCGCTAGAGGCATCCGACGCCGCGCACCGTGCGGTCGCCGCGGGTCGCGAGATGCTGAGCGCGATGGACCATATCAACGCGGAGACGAGCTGGCCGCTGCGGATCGGCATCGGCATCCATTTCGGCGAGGTCGTCGCCGGCAATATCGGCTCGCCCCGGCGCAAGGAGTACACGGTGATCGGCGACACCGTGAACTTCGCCTCGCGCCTGGAGGCGCTGAACAAGGAGTTCGGCTCGCAGCTCCTGATCTCCGAGTCCGTTCGCGAAGCGCTCGGCGAAGACGCCAGCGATGCCGTCCCGCTCGGCGAGGTCGAGGTGCGCGGCTACGAGCAGAAGGTAGCGGTGTTTCAGCTCGGTTAGCGCGCCTTCACATGTGAGTCGCGCGTCGTTGAAGCGCGGTCGCGCTGGGTTGAAACCGCGTGATGAAATTTCCCTGCTAGCTTTCGGGTCCTGCACTTTGGAAGCCGAAACGTCTCGGCTTTCACTTGTTACCCGGAGAAAGCCAATGACCCGATTGACCCTTGTTGCTGCCGTCCTGATCGCCGCCGCCGCCACCCAGGCTCAGGCCGCATCGGTGCGCCACGCTGCCCCGCCGCACGCCGCTGTGACTCAGGCGGCGACCGACTCCTGCGTCAGGGCTCCGGCAGAGGGTTCGTATGCCTCTGCGCCCTACACGCAGCCCCCCTGCCTGCCGAACACGGGCTACTCGTACGCCTACTAACGATCACGACCGACGATGTCGGGCTGGCGAAATGCGCTAGCCCGGCTTCGCGAATTGCTGCGGCCCGTTAGCTTCCAACACGTCAATGCGATTGCTCCGATTGCACTCAATTTTGGGGCATGACGGGCGATGTTTTCGGCTTGTAGAGTGCTGCGCGATGCGGCCGCTCGTGGCCGCGACTTGCATGGGGAAGTGCAGATGCAGCGCCGCTACATCACCGTCGACGTGTTCACCGACCGCGCCTTCGGCGGCAACCAGCTCGCCGTGGTGCTCGACGCCGGCGGGCTCACGACGCAGCAGATGCAGGCGATCGCCACCGAGTTCAACTATTCCGAGACCACCTTCGTGCTGCCGCCGCGCGACAAGGCCAATGACGCCGAGGTGCGCATCTTCACGCCGGTGAGAGAGATGCCGTTCGCCGGTCACCCCAATGTCGGCACCTCCTTCGTGCTGGCGAGTCTTGCGAAGGAGCCGAAGCCGCGCCTTCTGTTCGAGGAGAAGGCGGGTCTCGTGCCGGTCGACATTTTTCGCGAGCAGGGAAGGGTCATCAGCACCGAGCTGACCGCGCCGCAGCCGCTGTCGCGACTGGCGGAAGTTTCCGCCGCTGACGTTGCGGCCTGCATCTCCCTGACGGCTGATGACATAAGGACCGATCACCATGCGCCACAGGTCGTCGGCGTCGGGACGCCGTTCGTGGTGGCGGAGCTGCATTCGCGCGATGCGCTAAAGCGGGCGAGGCCCGATGCCGCCGCCTTCGGCAGGGTGCTTCCGCGCGACGGTGCCTTCTCGGTGTGGTTCTATACGCGCGACGTGGCCGCGGCGGAGGCGCCTTGCGATATCCAGGCGCGGATGTTCATGCGCGGCGCCGGTGGCTTCGCCGAGGACCCAGCCACCGGCAGCGCCACAGTTGCCGCCGCCGCGCTGTTCGCCGATCTCGATCCCGTGCGCGACGGCGAGCTGAAGCTCACGGTCGGCCAAGGCTTTGACATGGGGCGGCCGAGCCTGCTGCTGACGCGCGTGCGCAAGCAGGACGGCAAGATCGTCTCCGCCCATGTCGGCGGCAGCTGCGTGCGGATGATGGAGGGGACGTTCCGGCTCGCGGGGGAGGGGTAAGCCGTCATTCCGGGGCGCGCGTAGCGCGAGCCCGGAATCCATCTCGCCACGCGTACTGCCGCCTGATGGATTCCGGGCTCGCGCTACGCGCGCCCCGGAATGACGAGACCTACACCTGCCGCCCCGCCAGATTCTTCACCGTCACCCCATCGCGTTCCTCGATGATCTCCGCGATCATCTGGCGGTGGCAATGGGTGTGGTCGCGCTCGTAGCAGAGCAGGCACACCGGGCCGGCCTTCTTCACCAGCGCCGAGAGCTCGTCCATCTCTTCCTTCGCCTGCGGCGTCTTCAGGTGCTTTGAATAGATCTTCTCCAGCACGTCATATTGCCCGCTGCGGGCGGCGAGGCGCCCCTCCTTGGGCGTGCCGAGCGCGGCGAGATGGACATAGGCGATGCCGCGCTCGTCGAGGCCTGCGGACAGCTGCTTCTTGGAAAAACCGGGCCGCCGCGACGACGTCACTGCGCGCACGTCGACCACGAGCTTGACGCCGGCTTCTTCCAGCTCGTCGAGCACCGCCTTGGGCGGTGTCTGCTCATAGCCGATGGTGAAGAGCTTCTTCGCCTTTGCCATGAACCATCCTCAGCTCACCCGCGCGATCAGTTCCATGGCGCCATGCGGTGCGCGCACCTTGCCCTCGTGGATGACATAGGCGAACACGTCGCGCGGCTCCTTCTTCGGCTTTGCCTCGTCAACCTTCGGCAGGTCGTCCGGTTCACCGCCCGAAGCCCAATCCTTGAAGCGCTCGGCCCAGGCATCGAGCTGCTTCGGCGGATAGCAGGTCTTGATCTCGTCATTGCCCTTCTGCAGCCGCGCGTAGACGAAATCGCCGGCGACGTCGGCGATGGCGGGATACTTGCCATGCTCGGCGAACACCACCGGCGTCTCGAATTCGCGGATCAGCGCGACGAAGTCGGGCGTGCAGAAGCTGTCGTGGCGGACCTCGACCACATGGCGCAGCGCGCGCCCGTCGAGCTTGCGGGGGAGCAGCTCCAGAAACTTGCCGAAATCGGCGCCGTCGAACTTCTTGGTCGGCGCGAACTGCCACAGCACCGGACCGAGATGGTCGCCGAGTTCCAGCACGCCGGAATCATAGAACCGTTTGATGGAATCGCCGGCCTCGGCCAGCACGCGGCGGTTGGTGGCAAAGCGCGGTCCCTTGACCGAGAACACGAAGCCTTCGGGCACCTCGCTCGCCCATTTGCGAAAGCTCTCCGGCTTCTGCGAGCCGTAATAGGTGCCGTTGATCTCGATCGAGGTCAGCTTCGAGGCCGCATAGGACAGCTCCTTCGCCTGCGTCAGCTTCTCAGGATAGAAAACGCCGCGCCAGGGCTCGAAGGTCCAGCCGCCGATGCCGATGAAGATGTTGCCGGATTTTTTGGACACGGTTTTTGCTTTGGCCACGGAAGGATCTCGCATCGACGTGGAGGGGAGGCCGGCATCCTAATCAAACCAGTTGTGATTGGCCAGTTGCCGCGTCCCGTCTAAGCTCGCGAAGATCATCTGCGAAAAGGAGAACAAGATGCGGATGCTGATGCTGGGAGCGGCGCTCATCATGATGACATCTGCTGCCATGATGTCTGCTGTTAGGGCGGACGATGACGACGACAAGAACGCGCAGAAGCTCGCGATGCAGGGCCGCGACGATTACTGGCATTGCCTGGCGCGGGAATATTCGCGCGATTCCAATCAGGGCCTGTCGGAGCAGGATTTCGGCCGCTCGGTCGCGGGCGCCTGTCCGTCCGAGCGGCAATATTACCGGGTGGCCTTGCTGGACTATCTCACCACGCAATATCCGAACATCGATGCCGGCGCCCATCTCGCGACCGCGAACAGGGCGGTCGAGTCGGCGCAGAAGGACATCGTCACGGCCTTCGTCAAGCACAGGCCGCCGCAGAAATAGCTCCATTGATTGTCTGGTCCTTGGGGCCCTTCCGGCTGCGCGTTCATCCGTGGTATCACTCGCCGCATCTGGAACAGGGATGGGTTTCCATGTCGTCTGAGTCGGTGGGGGGCATTCTGGGCGCGATCGTTGCGGCGGTCGTGCTTGCGGTCGCCGTCGTCTTCGGGCCGATCGGCCAGTACGGCAAGCCGCCAAAGCCGGCCAAGGTCGAGCCGGGCCCTGCGGCGGCACCGGCAGCCCCTGCCGCGCCCGTGCCGCGAGGCCCGGTGATCAAGGAAGTCCCGAACTAATCCCGGAAAGGGGCTTTTGTCCCCTTGAAAAGCGGTTTTGCCGTCCCCATCTAGCTTCTAACGGCGACGTTGAGCAAAAAACTCCGGCGCTGGGACGACCTTGGAATAGCTTGGGCCTGCGCCGGATGTACGCGCGGTCCGCCGTTCCGGGGTCGTTGGCATTTTAGGGCCCCTTTTGGCCCGTCCCCCCTTAAAACCCCGGCTTGGCAGCGCAGGACGCGGCGGATATACGCTGCCGTCATGAATGAAGCGATCAGACCGGGCTCCGACCATCCGCCGCAGGCTCAAGAGGGGCCGGAACTGTCGGTCATCGTCCCGACCTTCAACGAGCGCGACAATGTCACGGTGCTGTACCGGCGCCTGGAGGCGACGCTCGTCAACGTCGCCTGGGAAGTCGTGTTCGTCGACGACAATTCGCCCGACGGCACCTGGGACGTCGTGCGCGCGCTGGCGCAGCGCGACAGCCGCGTGCGCTGCGTCCGCCGCATCGGCCGCCGCGGCCTGTCGGGCGCCTGCATCGAGGGCATCCTGGCCTCCAGCGCGCCCTATGTGGCCGTGATCGACGCCGACCTCCAGCACGACGAGACGCAACTGCCGAAGATGCTGCTGCTGCTCGCGAGCGACCAGGCCGAGCTCGTGGTCGGCAGCCGCTATATCGAGGGCTACAAGAGCGAAGGCTTCAACAAGCAGCGCGCCGGCGCCAGCGCGCTGGCGACCGAGGTCGCCAGGAAGATGCTGCGGGTCGAGATCGCCGATCCCATGAGCGGCTTCTTCATGATCCGCCGCGACCGTTTCGAGCAGCTCGCGCCAAAGCTGTCGGTGCACGGCTTCAAGATCCTGCTCGACGTCGTCGCAACCGCCCATGGCGGCTTGCGCGCCGTCGAGATTCCCTACACCTTCGGCGCCCGCCAGCACGGCGAGAGCAAGCTCGATTCCATGGTCGCGCTCGACTTCCTCGGCCTGGTGCTGGCCAAGCTGACCAACGACATCGTCTCGCTGCGCTTCATCCTGTTCGCGATGGTCGGTGGCATCGGCCTCGTGGTGCATCTCACCACGCTGTTCATCGCCCTCCAGCTGTTCAAGGCGCCGTTCGCGGAGGCGCAGGCTGCCGGCGCCATCGTCGCCATGACCAGCAATTTCATCCTCAACAACTTCCTCACCTATCGCGACCAGCGGCTGAAGGGCTTTGCGCTGCTGCGCGGCTTGATCGCCTTCTACATCGTGTGCAGCGTCGGCCTGCTCGCCAATGTCGGCGTCGCTTTCTCGGTCTACGACCAGGAGCCGATCTGGTGGCTGGCCGGCATGGCCGGCGCGCTGATGGGCGTGGTGTGGAACTACGCGATGTCCGGACTGTTCGTCTGGCGCAAGAAATAGCTCGCAATGGGCGGAGCTGACGCGCGGATCGTCCGCAACACCGCGCTGGTGATTCTCGCGCTGGTGGCCCTGCGGCTGGTCGCGGCCGCATTCACGCCGATCACCTTCGACGAAGCCTATTACTGGATGTGGTCGAAGAACCTGGCCGGTGGCTACTATGACCACCCGCCGATGGTCGCCTACGTCATCCGCGCCGGCACCATGATCGCCGGCGACACCGAGCTCGGCGTCCGCCTGGTCTCGATCCTGCTCGCGCTGCCGATGAGCTATGCGATCTACCGCTCGGCCGCGATCCTGTTCGGCGGCGCCCGTGTCGCTGCGACCAGCGCCATCCTGCTCAACGTGACGCTGCTGGCCTCGGTCGGCACGCTGATCGTGACGCCCGATGCGCCGCTGCTGGTCGCCTCCAGCTTCGTGCTGTTCTTCCTCGCCAAGGTGCTGGAGACCGGCCGCGGCATCTGGTGGCTCGCGGTCGGCGCCGCGGTCGGCGCGGCGCTGCTGTCGAAATACACCGCGATGTTCTTTGGCGCGGCCATCCTGATCTGGCTCGTTTCCGTGCCGAAGCTCAGGCGGTGGTTTCTCTCGCCCTGGCCCTATCTCGGCGGCCTCGTTGCGCTGGCGCTGTTCTCGCCGGTGATCCTCTGGAACGCCGATCATCAATGGGTCTCGTTCGCAAAGCAGCTCGGGCGCGCCAAGATCGAGGACTTCCGTCCGGTCTTCATCGCTGAGCTGATCCCGACCCAGATCGCGTTCGCGACCCCGCTGGTCTTCATCCTCGGCGCGATGGGCCTGCACGCGCTGACCTGGTATCGGGCCGGCGCGCAGGCCTCGCGCGTGCTGATCGAGACGATGTTCTGGACCATCGTCGCCTATTTCGTCTGGCATTCGCTGCATGCCCGCGTCGAGGCCAACTGGTTTGCGCCGGTCTATCCGCCCTTCGTGATCGCGGCCGCGGCCGCCGCCAACCTCGTGCAGTGGAAGCCGCGCGCGCGCCGCCTGGCGGACTTCTGCCTGCGCTGGGCCGCGCCCGTGGGCATCGTGATGTTCGCAGCGCTGATCGTGCAGGCCAACACCGGCTGGCTGTCGGGCTATCGCCGCGACGCGACCGTGCGCAGCGTCGGTGTCGGCTGGCGCGAGCTCGCCGCGCAAATCGAAGCCGAGCGCGCGCGCGTTGGTGCGACCTGCGTGCTTGCGCCGGACTACGGCACCACGGGCTGGCTCGCCTTCTACCTGCCGCGCGGCACCTGCGTGGTGCAGCAGAACCAGCGCATCCGCTGGGTCAACATGCCCGAGCCCGATCCCAAGCTGCTCGCCGGCAAGCTGCTCTATGTCGACGAGCTGCGCGCAGGCGGCCATCCTGCTGTCCACGACCTCTTTGCGCAGTTGACGCAAATCGCGCAATTGCAGCGCAAGCGCGGCCCGCTCGTGGTCGAGACCTACGGCATCGATCTCCTGGAAGGCGCCAAGGGCGACGTGCTCGACCGCTCGCCGCCGCCGGAAGCAAGGTAGACCCTCATCGTCGTCCCGGCGCAGGCCGGGACCCATACCGCGTGATCTATCGATTAGCGCAGGTGTCCGTACCGCGTGAAGATCTGTTCACGACCAGCCTTCGCCAAATCGCTCCCTGTGGTTATGGGTCCCGGCCCCTCGTGCGCAATTGCGCACGAGGCCGGGACGACAAGGGAGTGTTCAGTCGATCATCTCTGCCCCGGTCGCCGCCGCGCCCGGCTTGCTCTCGTCGCGCCAGAACCAGACCGCAACCGTGCCGGAGCGGCCGCGGACCTGCGTGCGCAGCGGGCCTCTCAACGAGCTGTCGGGGTCGCCGAGGAAGTCGGCCGCATCCAGCAGCGTATCGCTGAGCGCGAGCTGCGCGCCGTTCTGGGCCGCGACCTCCATCAGCCGGTTCGCGACATTGACGGTGTCGCCCGTCGCGGTGATGTGCTGGTGGCTGCCGCCAAGGCGCGAGGCGACGATCGGGCCGCAATGCGCGCCGATCTTGAAGCCGAGCTGATCCCCGATTGCGGGCGGCAGTGAAGCGATCCAGCGATCGACGCTGCGATGCAGCTCGATGGCGCATTTGAGCGCGCGCGCCGCATCGTCGGGCATCGCGCCGGGCAGGCCGAACAGGATCATGGCGCCATCGCCGAGGAAGCCGGTGACGATGCCGCCGCACGCTGTCGCCGCCGTGTCGATCCGCGCGTGAAACGCATTCAGGATATCCCGCAACGCATCGGGATCGGTCCGTTCGCTGAGCGCGGTGAAGCCCGAGAGATCGATGAAGACGACGGCCGCATTCTGCCGGACCGGCTTCGCCAGGAAATCGGGATCGCGCGCCAGCCATTCCTGCACCGCCGGCGCCTGGAACTGCGCCAGCGACCTGCTCTTGGCGGTGAGATATTGGGCCTTGCGGCTTCCCGCCCACAGCTGCACGCCGGCAAAGACCGCAACCGGCGGGACCGTCGCTGCGAGCGTGGTCGCGGCGTTCAGCCAGACGCCGTGCGTGAAGGCGAACAGGTTGAGCCCGGCCCAGGCGATCATCACCACGGCGGCGGCGACAAGCCCGAGCGCGCTGCGCCGCCAGGCGAGCAGGCCGACCAGCAGCACCGGCAACAGGATCGCGATGAGCGCATCGGCGATATGAACCTTGCGGTCGCGCATGATGCCGTCGCCGGCGACGAGATGGGTGATCGCGGTGGAGATCACTTCGACGCCGGGCATGAGGGAGTCGAACGGCGTCGGATAGAAGTCGCCGCCGCCGGCGACCGAGGCCCCGATCACCACGATCCGGTTCTCGATTGCCGCGCGATTGAGCGTGCCGTCGAAGATGCTCTGCGCGCTGACGGTGCGGATGGTGCGGCGTGGGCCGTAATAAGTGATCGGCAGCGCGAAGTCGCTGTCGGTCGGCACGGCGCGATCGCCCAGCATGAGATGGTCCGGCGCGATCGTCAGCGGCTTGTCGAGCGCGCGGGTCGCGACGCGCAAGGGGAATGAGAGCTCGACCTTGTCATGGGTCCGGAACAGCATCGGCACCGAAAGCGGCGAGCCGGATTGTCCCGTGGCGACGTTGACGACGCCGACCTCGGCATGGTCGGCAAATGCCGGCAGCGGCAGCAGGAAGCGCTCAGCTTGCGGCAGGACGGCGAGGGGCCCCTGGCTGCCGAGCGCCACGGTCTCGCTCGCGGACGGGAAGATCGCCGCGGCCGCGAGCACCATCGGACCGGTGGCGAGCGTACTGGCGAGCGTGGCATCTCCGATCGCGGCGCTGCGGTCGACCAGCAGCAGGTCGATGGCGACGACCTTGGGCTTGAACTGCACGATGGTGTCGACGACGCGGGCGAGATCGGCGCGCGGCAGCGGATAGCTGCCGCCGCGTTTCACCACGGTGTCGTCGATCGCGACGATGGTGACGAGATCGGGCGGTGCCTGCACGCCGCGGACCTGCGTCCGCCAATCCGTCAGCGTCGCCTCGAGGCGATCGAGAAAGCGAAGATGACCGTTGGCGTGAGCTGCATAGATGCCGGCACCCCACAGCGCGGTGAGGACGAGGGCCACCAGAATCTGAACGCGTCTCGTCATTACGTCATGCAATCTCTTTGTAGCCCGGGCCTTGCTGCGCGGGCCTCAATTCTCGGAGCCTTATTGACCCAGTCTTATTGGCCTAGTCTTGCCATCAGCGCGTCGACGCGCGGCTGGCCCCATGTCTTGACGGTCAATGGACCGGTCGCCTCGACATCGACGCCTTCGCCCGGTCCGAGCACGACGCCGCGTCCGCCGCTCCTGCGGGAGACGCCGACGCGGCCGTTGGCGACGAAGACCGCGGTCTTGGCCTCTGCGACATCGACGGCCCATTTGGTGCCGCGCACGGCGGCGATGGCCCGTGGCGTCAGCACCTTGAAGGGATTGCCGCCGGGCTTTTTGGGCACATCGACCAGCAGCGCTTTGCTGCTCAACTCCACGGAGTCAATATGTCCGTCGCGGTTGGCGTCCTTTAGTTCAAATCTGGCGCCATTCTCCGCGACAATCGTGATCCCGTTGTCGCAGCGCCAGAGTTGCGTTCCGGCCGCGGATGGCGAGGGCGTGCAACCCGCGTGGGCCGGCTGCGCGGCCGCGTATTCCATCAACAACAACGACCACGCCAGAGCAATGACTCCGGCGCGTGCGATCCCTTTCATGCCAGCCTCCGTTTGCGTGCTCGGCACAGTTCAAGGCGATGTTGATACGGTACCGTATCACACGCAGAGGCTGCTGAATAGTGCCGCTTCTCGCAGCTATTTTCTCGCTGCGGCATTTTCCAGTTCTGGCGCGATCAACTTTCAGTCAGGGCGCCGTGCCGCGTGAGCGCCAAGCCTCGCCCTCTCATCGCAAGCGGGGGAGAGGCGCGAATGGGAGATGGCGCGCACCAGCCTCGCGCAATCCTTCCCCGCTATCGTCCGGATATTGAGGACCACGAAAATGACTTGGTTGGTGCGTTTAGAGAGGCAGCCGTAAGACGTTCGCTGATCGCCCGATCCAGTCGAGAATTATGGTTAACAAACGCGACTAAGTCCGTAGTTCTGCGGGCTTTTTTCTCAGAATGAGACAGCGTTAACGAGCTGCCCCACATCTGCCCGAACTTAATCCGCATTTAACTAAAAGTCGCCTTAATGACGCTCCGACCCTCTGCGAGATGCTGTTCCCGGATCGTGACCAGCGGCGCTTCGAAGGGGGACTGAGTGACACCGTCCTGGACGCAAGGCGAATGAGTACGAGTATCGCTGCGCAGAGTAACGCGGCACGGAAGTCCAAAAATCCTGGCAAGAATTCTCTTCGGAAGCCTTCCCGGAAAATGACCACGACCAATTGGCTTGGCGCCGCGGCGATCGGCTGCGTCGTGATGGGCGCCGGCTGGACCATCTACAGCAACGTCTTCGGCGCGAGCGTCTACCCGACCGTCGGCAGCATTGGCTACGACGAGCCCGTGATCAAGCGTGCGCCCAGGGTGGCGCTGCGCGAGGCCAGCGAGGCCATCAACGAGGCCTTTGCCCTGCTGCCCGACCGGCTGCAGGTTGCAACCCCGATCTCGCGCGAGTTGTTCAACGAGCGCTTTGCCGCCGCCGCGACGCAGGGCGTGCCGTCGAATGCGGCGAGCGCCGTGCCCGCGCCCCAGGTTGCGGCAGCCAAAGAGGCCCCGAAGCAGAGCGTGATCGCGAAGGTCGCGGAAGCGCTGAAGCCGGCAGCCAAGAACACTGACAAGACTACCGACAAGACTGCGGACAAGGCCAAGCGTGTTGCGCCCGATGGCCAGATGCAGCTCGCCTCGGCGGACCCGGCCGAGATCGTGCCGGCGCCCGAGGCAAAGCCGAAGTCGTTCGCCGACCGTGCCAAGGCCGCGGTGATGTCGATCACCGGGCCGCGCCAGTCGATGGTGGACAAGCTCTGGGGCAAGCGTGAGCCCTCCGGCGGACTGCTCGCCTACGCCTCGGCCGATGCCAGCGTGACGGCGTCCATCGCGCCGAAGGAGATGAACCCGATGCTCGGCGGCGCGCCGCCCTATGAGCGCGACACCGCGGTCTACGACATCACCGCCAAGATGGTGTATCTGCCCGACGGCACCAGGCTCGAGGCGCATTCCGGCCTCGGCTCCAATCTCGACGATCCGCGCTCCTCGAAGATCCGCATGCGCGGCGTGACGCCGCCGCACATCTACACGCTGAAGCCGCGCGAGGCGCTGTTCCACGGCGTGCCAGCGCTGCGCCTGACCCCGATTGGCGGCGAGAGCGCGATCTACGGCCGCGACGGCCTGCTCGCGCACACCTTCATGCTCGGACCGAACGGCGACTCCAACGGCTGCGTGTCGTTCAAGGATTACTACGCGTTCCTCGACGCCTACCGCAACAAGGGCATCCGCAAGCTTGCGGTGCTGGCGCGGGTGGACTGATCTTCGCTGATACCGGTTGAACCAAAGGGCCGCTCGCAGCGGCCCTTTCTTTTTGCGCGACGTGTCAGCCCGGCCAGCACTGTCCGCCGCCGTCGATCCGCAGCACCTGGCCGGAGACGAACGCGCCCATGGGGCCGGCGAAGAATTCGACGACCCGGGCGACCTCGTCGACGGTCGCGATGCGGTCGAGCGTGCCGGTCTCGACCATCCTGCCAGGGTCCACCGCGCGCGTGCCGAGGAAACGCCCGGTGCGGGTATCGCCAGGCGCGATGCAATTGACGGCGATGTCGTAGGGGCGGAGCTGATCGGCCAGACATCGCGTGTAGTGGGTGACGCCGGCCTTCGACACCGCATAGATCGAGCCCTGGGTGCGCCCCTTGAAAGCGGCGACCGAGCCGAGCGTGACGATGCGCCCGCGCCGCCGCGGCATCATTCCGCGCGCGACGGCCTGGCAGGTCAGGATGGTCGAGAGCAGATTGCGCTCCAGTACCGCGCGTACGTCGGCCTCCTTGATGTTCACCGCGTCGTTCGGATCGGGCTTGCCTCCGGCGGCTGCGATGTCGCCGCCCGCATTGTGCACGAGGATGTCGATCGGGCCGAGCGCGCCTTCCGTCTCCGCAATCACGCGCGCGATGTCCTCGCCCTTGGTGAGGTCGCCCAGCACGCGCTGGCTGCGGACGCCGAATTGCCGGCCGATGTCTGCGGCCACCGCCGTGAGGGTGGTGCCCTCACCATATTCCGCCGGCCCGTTCTCGCGCATGCCATGGACGGCAACATCAGCGCCGAGCCCGGCAAGTTTCTCCGCGAAGGCGCGGCCGAGCCCGCGCCCTGCGCCGGTCACCAGCGCGACCTTGCCGGCCAATATCCTCGTCGTGTCGTGCGATGTCATGATCTTGTTCCCGTGCAATGCCAGTCGGTCGCAAGATCTAGCCCAGTCGCTATCGCCTGTGCCAGCGACCTGTCACGCCGGGCTCGCCTCCATCGTCTTGCGCAGGGCCAGCTCGGTCGCGATCGCCTCTCGCACCGCTGGCCGCGCCTGCATGCGTTCGAGATAGGCCAACAACGACGGCCACTGCCTAATATCGATTCCTGCGGGGCGGAGCAGCAGCAGGGCCCAGGTGAGATGGGCATCCGCGACGGTGAAGCTGTTGCCAACGAGGAATTCGCGGTCGGCAAGATGCGCCGACGGCACCGACAAGGTCTGCGGGATTCGCGCGCGCGGCTTGGCGAGCGAGCCGTCGTCCTGGTACCAGAAGGTCGGAAACAGGAACGCCTTGTGGATCTCGGCGCTGACGAAGCTCAGCCATTCCTGCAGGCGATAGCGATCGGGATCGCCGAACCGCGGCGCAAGGCCGGACTCGGGCTTCACGTCGGCGATGTATTGCAGCACCGCCGCGCATTCGGTCAGCCGTTCGCCGTTCTCCAGCACGAGGACCGGCACCGCTCCCTTCGGCGATACGCCGCGAAAGTCGCTGTCGTCGTCCACGACCTGCTTGGTCCTGAGATGCACCAGATGATAGCGCGCGTCGAGGCCTGCTTCCATCAGCGCGATGCGGCTCGCGAGCGAGCAGGCCATCGGCGAGAAATAAAGTTGCAGCATCGCGTTGCTCCATTATTTCAGTGCATCGCCGCGCGCGATGATGGCGAAGCGATCGGATAGCTCGGCGAGCGCAACCTCGTGGATGGTCCGGGCGTCCAGCGTGCCGCCGCGGCCGTCCGGCAGGTCGCGCGTGGCGCAGGAATCGGCGTCGATCGTCGTGCGAAAGCCGAGGTCGAGCGCGGCTCGGGCGGTGGAGCTGACGCACATATGCGTCATGAAGCCGGCCAGCACGATGTTCTT
This sequence comes from Bradyrhizobium liaoningense, assembly GCF_018130825.1. Taxonomy (GTDB): domain Bacteria; phylum Pseudomonadota; class Alphaproteobacteria; order Rhizobiales; family Xanthobacteraceae; genus Bradyrhizobium; species Bradyrhizobium liaoningense_B. The sequence goes on from NZ_JAFCJS010000005.1 coordinate 562,171, forward strand.
CCTGTCGGTTGCGGCAAGGCGCGCCCGCAGATCAGTGCCGGCAAACGCATTCGGCAGCTCCTTCTCGATCACCAGCTCGCCGGCACGGGGGCTCAGCTCGGCGACGATGGCGCCGCGGTCTGCGCCGCGATCGAACAGGCTGCCGGCCTTGCCGCGATGGGCAATATGGATGATCGCAGCTCCGCTCTCGCGTGCCCGTGCCAGCAGCGCGGTCGCGCGCGCGATCGCGGGTCTTGCGTCGGGCAAGGCGAGAGGGCCTGCGAGATATTCGTTCTGGATGTCGATCAGCAACAGCGCGGCGTCGGCAAGACGCGGCGGGTTGAGATCGGCGCCGGCGAGCTGCAGCAGGGTCTTTGCGGTCGTCATGGTCTTGGAAATCTCCGGGGCAAGAGGCAGGACAAACATAGTCCCGGGAAGGCCTGCCGATATGCAGGGATATTGCAGCCAGTGGCTGCGATATTGCAGGTGGCTCCCGGCCGGTATAGCCTCGCGCCATGAACTGGGACGATCTGCGGATCATCGCTGCCGTCAGGGACGAGGGCACCTACGCGGGCGCCAGCGCGCGGCTGCGCATCGACGAGACCACGGTCGGGCGCAGGCTGTCGCGCATCGAGCGCGCGCTCGGTTTGCGTCTGTTCGAGGCCGCCGACGGTGTCCGCAGGCCGACGCGGAGTTGCGAGGCGGTGCTGGCGCATGTCGAGGCGATGGCCGCGCACGCCGCCGAGATCGGTCGCCTCAGTGAGAGCCTGGAAGGTCCGGTGGGACGCCTGCGCATCGCCTCCACCAACACGGCCGCCGAGGAGGTGCTGTCGCCGCGCGCGAGCGACTTCCTGCGCACCAATCCCGGCCTGACGCTGCAATTCCTCACCTCGAGCGAGAACGTCAAGTTCTCGCGCTGGGAGGCCGATCTCGCCATCCGCCTGCGCAAACCCGACAAGGGCGACTTCGCGATCTCAAAGCTCGGTGACATCAAGCTCTATTATTTCGAGCCTGTTACGACCGAGGGCGAGCCGATGCTGTGCGCCTATCCGGACGAGCTCGGGGCCATTCCCGAGATGCAATTCCTGCGCACGAAGAAGGCCCGCGCGCGCTGCGTCACCGACAACGTTCGCGTCATCCGCAATCTGATCCGCGCGCATCAGGCCACCGGCGTGTTGCCGGAGTATGTCTGCGCGGACTTGCTCGGCGATCGCCGTCTGCGCGCCACCCTGCTGCCGAAGCGGCGCGACGTCTGGCTGCTGGTGCAAAACCATCTCAAGCGCGACGCTGCAGCGCGCGTGACCATCGACTGGGTGAGGGGGTGTTTCCAGGAGATGTCGCGTAGTTGAGGCGACGTCTCGGTGTGACGATCGCGTCACAGCGCGCACGCTGCGACGAAAAATCTTGCATCGCCCCCTTGCAACCCGAGCGTGCCTGGTCTACTAGCGCCGTCCTTCGCTAGGCCATGGGTTCGGGCTCTCTGAGATCCCGACTGGCGCGTGCCGGTCTCCGGCTTCGTGTTCCGCCGAATGAAGGAAAAAGCAGGATGTAGCTCATGGAGAGCGTCGGGCTGAACACCCGAAGGCATCGGTTCGATTCCGGTCTCTTGTCCCACAAAGGATAGCTCAGTTGGGTAGAGCAGGTGACGTTAATCATCGGGTCGCGGGTTCGAATCCCGCTCCAGCGCTCCGTTTCAGCCTGAAAAGCTGATTCCTCTGACGAGGACCGGACGCGCGCTTCAGTCGCAGTCCGGCCGTTTTGCCGCAAGGCTTTCCGTCCGAACCTAGACACTGTGAGACCGGCTTTGCGCCGCGGGTAGATACCGCTTGCGCTGATGCCGGGTGGCTCCGCATGACCGCGCGACACACGTCGCGCGATCGCGCGCGTGCGCCCGCCATCACGCAAGCTCAAGCCCCGGTCCGCCGATTTTTCAGGAAGCGTCGTCCGCGTCCTCACGTCCTTTGCAGATGCAACCCGCTATCCGGCCGCGTTCGGCCGGAGGCAACATGATGGAGGCGTGCCATGAGCTGGCATTTGCTGACGCTGAACGTGACGGTGAAGGATGGCGAGCGTGCGTTGCTGACGCGCAACGGGCAGCTCGTGCGCGTGCTCGCGCCCGGCAAGCACCGGCTGTTCGATCCCCTGCACGAGCTGAAGGCCGAGGTGCTCGACGTGGTCCGCAGCGAGTTCTCCGCGGAGCGCTACGCGGTGCTGAAGGCCGCGCGGCCCGATCTTGCCGCCGAGCTGTTCGAGGCGGTCGAGACCCGGGCGGATGAGATCGCCATCGTCAGCCTCGATGGCCGGCCCGTGCATCTGATGACGCCCTGGCAGGCGCGCGTCTACTGGAAGGTCGCAACGCGCATCGATGTCGAGCGCATCGATGTGTCCGCTGACCCCAAGGTCAGCGCGCGGCATCTGGCCATGATCGAGCGCAACCGTTCGGCCGTCACGAGCGAGACGGTGGTCGAGAACCACGAGGCGGGTCTTCTCTACGTCGAGGGCCGGCTCGTCGAGCGGCTCGCGTCCGGCCGGCACGCCTTCTGGACCGTCGGCCGCAAGATCGAGGTGAAGCGCCTCGACCTGCGGCCCCAGGCGGTCGAGATCACCGCGCAGGAGATGCTGACCAAGGATCGCATCGCGCTGCGGGTGACGCTGACGGCGTTCCGTAAGGTGGTCGATCCCGAGCGGACGGTTGCGACCGTGCCCGACGTGGATGCGTGGCTGTACCGGCTGGTGCAGTTCGCGATCCGCGAGGCGGTCGCGGGCCGGACGCTGGACGAGGTGCTGTCTGCGAAGGCGGCGCTGGATGCGGAGTTGCGCGACTATGTGCGCGCACGCGTCGCGGAGTCCGGTGTCGAGGTGACCGAGCTCGGCGTCAAGGACGTGATCCTGCCCGGCGAGATCCGGGAGCTGGTGAACAAGGTGGTGGAGGCGGAGCGGGTCGCGAAGGCGAACCTGATCCGCCGGCAGGAGGAGACCGCGGCGACGCGTTCGCTCCTGAACACCGCCCGCCTGATGGAGGAGAACCCCCTGCTGCTGCGGCTCAAGGAGCTGGAGTCGCTGGAGCGGCTGGTCGAGAAGGTCGGCCGCATCGACCTCCATGCCGGCGACGGCCAGGGCCTCGATGCCCTCTTGACCCGGCTCGTGCGCCTGAAGGCGCCCGAGAGCGCGTGAAGTCGAAGGGCCGCCCACGGGCGGCCCTTCATTGAATGAGCTGATAGATCAGGAGGCCATCATGACAGAAATCTATTGGAGAGCGAACAACATTGCCACGATCGCCGGCTTTCTTTCGGCAGCCGAATGCGAGGACTACATCCGCCTGGGTGAAGCGACCGGCTTCGAGGAAGCTCCCATCACCACGTCTAGGGGCATGATCATGATGAAGGACGTGCGCAACAACGATCGAGTCATGATCGACGATCCGGAGCGAGCCCTTGAGCTCTATCATAGGCTCTCCAGCGGACTTGCACCGGAGTTTCAGCGGGTGTGGACCCCGATCGGGCTCAACGAGCGGCTCCGTCTCTACCGTTACGATGTCGGGCAGCAGTTCGACTGGCATCGCGATGGCTATTTTCAGCGGCCGAACGGAGAACGCAGCTTCTTCACGTTCATGGTCTATCTGAACGACGACTACGAGGGCGGTGCGACGTCGTTCAGCGGCGATGCAGGCCGGCCCGCAATTCGCATTACGCCGGCGAAAGGGATGGGACTTCTGTTCCATCATCCGATCGTGCATCGCGGCGATCCGGTCGTGACGGGACGCAAATACGTGCTGCGGACGGATGTGATGTACCGCCGTGTCGCGACTCCATGACGAGGTGAAGGGCCGCTCTCGGGCGGCCCTTCACATCTCAATTGTGCGCGCTTGGCGTGAACGCGATCTACGCGCGGCGCGACCAAGTTTAAGGGATTGCGCGCGCGCAAACGCTGCGTATTCTCGCGGCGACACAGTCTTGATCGGGCAGGCGCATGACCACTCTTGAGCAAACGATCCGCCCCGCGGCGCGATCCAGCGAATGGAAGGCGATCGTCGTCCTGATCCTGCTGATCCCGGTGCTGTGGTCGCCGCCGTTCCTGGTTCGCTTCTTCCTGTATCAGCCGTTCAACATCCCGTCCGGTTCGATGACGCCGACGCTGGTCGTCGGCGACTACGTCTTCGCCGCCAAATATGCCTACGGCTATGGCCGCTATTCCTTCCCCTTCGCGCCGTCCTGGATCTCGGGCCGCATCCTCGCCGCCGCCCCCGAATACGGCGACATCGTCGTGTTTCGCACGCCGAAGGACACCTCGGTCGACTACGTCAAGCGCGTGGTCGGCCTGCCCGGCGACCGCGTCCAGATGCGGGGAGGGCAGCTCATCCTCAACGACCGCGCGGTGACGCGCGTGGCGCTGAAGGAGGTGTTCGCCGGTGCGGCCTGCGGCGGCGATGACGAGGCGAAGGCCAAACGCTGGCGTGAGACGCTGCCGAGCGGCGCGAGCTATGTGACCTACGACTGCGTCGACAATGGCTTCCTCGACAACACCAGCGTCTACACGGTGCCGCCAGGACATTTCTTCGTGCTCGGCGACAACCGCGACAACTCCACCGACAGCCGCATGATGTCGGCGTTCGGTTTCGTGCCGATGGACAATCTGGTCGGCAAGGTGACACGGATCTTCTGGTCGCTCGACGAAAACGGCGATCCGCACATGGAGCGGCTGGGGAAGGTGCAGTGAGGCGCGACGGCGCACCTCACGAGACGGGGATCTTCCGCCTCTGCGCTTCCTCGATGTGTCGGCGCTGATCGAGGAAGGCCTGGCTCGACCGCGTCTTGAACAATTCGAGGCTCTCGGTTTGATCGGTCGAAGCCGTCAGCGCCTTGTCGGTATAGGCGAGCCGATGCGGATCGCGCTTGACCTTGCGCGCAAGGCGCTCGAGACGGATTGCGAGCGTCGCCCAGCGAGCTGCCTTGGTCGCCGTTTCCGCAACGAAGCGAGGATAGAACAGCCACGCCGGCTCCGTCGGCAGATGTGGACGGCGCTCACGCCGGCTTTTCAGACGGAGCACACCGCCCTCGAGCGGGTGGACATGCTCGATCGGATGGTAGCCCCTGAAATAGAGAACGAAGGTCTTGATCCTGTTGACGCTGTTGCCGGTTGCCGCGGCCCGCCGCATGATCGTTTCGACATGCGCCCAGCTGTAGTAGGTGGCCCAGGCCGTCGCGTAGGCGTGTTCCCATTCGGCCTGCGACATCGTCGTGTGCGCGACCGTGACATGGTCCAGATCGTACTTGTTGAGGTCCGGATCCATCGTGACGCCCTTGGTGTATAGCGTCTTGTGATCCTCCGATCCGGGCAGCGGCGTCAGGAAGAAGAACTCCAGCATGTCGATCGGCAGCTCGTCCTGGATGATCTTGATGTCACGGATGATCGACGCCGGCGTGTCGTTCGGGAAACCGAGGATATAGCCGCCGACGGTGACGATTTTGGCCTGCTTCCAGGCTAGCATCATCTCGCGGTAATCCGTGATCTTGTTCTGGCGCTTCTTGGCGCCGAGCAGACTGTCCGGATTGATGTTTTCCAGGCCGATGAAGCACCTGCGTACGCCTGCTTTTGCGCATTTCTCGACGAAGTTCGGCAGCTTGTGGCAGAGGGTGTCGACCTGGATCGTGAAGCTCAGCTGCCATCCTTCGCTCTCGCGAAGCGCGATGATGCGGTCGAGCAACACCTCCCAGTCCTTGTTGCGGGCGAAATTGTCATCGGTGATGAAGAAGGCATGAATGCCCTGCGCGACATTGGCGCGGATCAGGGCCTCGATGTCGTCGGCAGTCCGGCGCCGAGACTTGCGGCCTTGCACGTTGATGATCGTGCAGAACGAGCACTGGAAGGGGCAGCCACGGCCGGCGTCGAAACTCGTGGTGCGACCCATTACCCGCTTGATCTGCTCTTGGGGAATGATTGGTAACGACTGACCTTCGAGATGCGGAAGGTCATCGAGGAAATTGTACTGTGGCTGAAGCCGCCCGGCGACGGCATCCTGCAGGACGTGCTCAAGACGTCCTTCAGCCTCCCCGGCAAACACCGACACACCCAGATCCATGATCTTGCGAACGTCAGGGTCGCAATCCGGCAACATGGCCAGCGTCCCCGAGACATGGAAGCCCCCGACCGCGACCTGGATACCCCGGCTTCGAAATTGTCGTGCGATATCAATCGCTCGTGGAAACTGGTTGGACTGTACGCCGACCAGCATCACCATACCGGCATTGGCCGTCTTGATCGAGCGCGCCAGCGCTTCAACCCGCACTCTCCGGTTGGTCTCGTCGATCGCTTCAAGGTCGATGTCGAAATCTGCGCCGAGAACCTGACGCTCGCGGCAATCGAGCGCGATGCCATGAAGGCACGCCAAGGAATTGGAAGGCAGGCCCCCCCGCCACCAACGGATTACGTAGCCATCACTGTCGTAATGCGACGGCTTGATGAGAACAAGCCGGAATGTCTTGTTCGTCGGCATGCGCGGAGGGTATCCCGCGAACGCTCGATCGCCAACCCGTTTTGATTGCATCTTGCGACGACCGAGCCGCGGTCTACGTCGTTCCGGAGGCGCTTCGCGTTGCCCCGGGACGAAAGGGGATGCGACCTAAGCGTGTAGAGTCAAAAAACCCCGGCATCGCTGCCGGGGTTTCGCATTTCGTATCGTGCCTGAGAGGCCGGACTTAGAAGTCCATGCCGCCCATGCCGCCGCCCGGGGGCATCGCGGGACCTGCGCCGCCCTTCTTGGGCAGCTCGGCGACCATGGCTTCCGTGGTGATCAGCAGGGCCGCAACCGAAGCTGCGTTCTGGATCGCGGTACGGACCACCTTGGTCGGGTCGATGATGCCCTTCTTGACGAGGTCGGCATATTCGCCGGTCTGGGAGTCGAAGCCGTAGTTGTAGGCCTTGTTCTCCAGGATCTTGCCGACGATCACCGAGCCGTCTTCACCGGCGTTGATCGCGATCTGGCGAGCGGGAGCCGACAGCGCCTTGCGCACGATCTCGACGCCGGTCTTCTGGTCGTCGTTCTTGGTGCGCAGGCCCTTGAGCTGCTCGGAGGCACGGAGCAGGGCGACGCCGCCGCCCGGGACGATGCCTTCCTCGACAGCCGCGCGGGTCGCATGCATCGCGTCATCAACGCGATCCTTGCGCTCCTTCACCTCGACCTCGGTCGCGCCGCCGACGCGGATCACCGCGACGCCGCCCGCGAGCTTGGCGAGACGCTCCTGGAGCTTCTCACGGTCGTAGTCCGAGGTGGTCTCCTCGATCTGCGCCTTGATCTGGGCCACGCGCGCCTCGATGTCGGCCTTCTTGCCGGCGCCGTTGACGATCGTGGTGTTCTCCTTGTCGATCATCACCTTCTTGGCGCGACCGAGCATGTTGAGCGTGACGTTCTCGAGCTTGATGCCGAGGTCTTCCGAGATCGCCTGGCCGCCGGTCAGGATCGCGATGTCCTGCAGCATGGCCTTGCGGCGATCGCCGAAGCCCGGAGCCTTGACGGCCGCGACCTTCAGGCCGCCGCGCAGGCGGTTCACGACCAGGGTCGCGAGGGCTTCGCCTTCGACGTCCTCGGCGACGATGACCAGCGGCTTGCCGGTCTGCACCACGGCCTCGAGCAGCGGCAGCAGCTCGTTCAGCGAGGAGAGCTTCTTCTCGTTGATGAGGATGTAGGCGTCGTCCATCTCAACGCGCATCTTGTCGGCGTTGGTGACGAAGTAGGGCGAGATGTAGCCGCGGTCGAACTGCATGCCCTCGACGACGTCGAGCTCGGTCTCGAGCGACTTGGCTTCCTCGACGGTGATGACACCCTCGTTGCCGACCTTCTTCATGGCGTCGGAGAGGAACTTGCCGATCTCCTGGTCGCCGTTGGCCGAGATGGTGCCGACCTGGGCGATCTCCTCGTTCGAGGTGACCTTCTTCGAGTTCTTCTCGAGGTCGGCCACGACGGCTTCGACCGCGAGGTCGATACCGCGCTTGAGGTCCATCGGGTTCATGCCGGCGGCAACCGACTTGGCGCCTTCCTTCACGATCGCCTGGGCGAGCACGGTGGCGGTGGTGGTGCCGTCGCCGGCCGCGTCAGCGGACTTGGAGGCGACTTCGCGCACCATCTGGGCGCCCATGTTCTCGAACTTGTCGTCGAGCTCGATCTCCTTGGCGACGGTGACGCCGTCCTTGGTGATGCGGGGAGCGCCGAACGACTTGTCGAGCACGACGTTGCGGCCCTTCGGACCGAGCGTGACCTTCACCGCGTTGGCGAGAACGTCGACGCCGCGCAGCATCTTGTCGCGCGCTTCAACCGAGAATTTGACTTCTTTGGCTGCCATCTGGAATTTTCCTTGGATGATGTTTGACTGGAGGGAGAGAGGGGGCTCTTAGGCCGCCTTCTTCTTGGAAGCGGGGACGTCGAGGACGCCCATGATGTCGCTTTCCTTCATGATCAGGAGATCGACGCCGTCGATCTTGACCTCGGTGCCGGACCACTTGCCGAACAGCACGCGGTCGCCGACCTTCAGGTCGATCGGGATCAGCTTGCCGGCTTCGTCGCGGCCACCGGGGCCGACGGCGACGACTTCACCCTGGGAGGGCTTTTCCTTGGCAGTGTCGGGAATGATGATGCCGCCAGCGGTCTTCTCTTCTGCGTCGATACGCTTGACCACGACGCGGTCGTGAAGCGGACGGAATTTCATGCAGTCCTCCTAAGTAGTTGCACGATATGGGATTTTTGGGCGTTAGCAGTCTGTGCCCGCGAGTGCTAGCACAGGCGAGGCTGAAATAGGACAGGAATTTTGCGGGGGCAAGGGCTTCTAGCAGAAAAATCGGCACCCGGAAGCGTGGACTGCCAGAATCTCTATCCCATCGTTAACCAGCCTCGGAGGCCTCTTCGAGGCCCCGTGGGGGCCGTATTAGCACGGAGTTCTCTCTGCTGCTAACGCATTGAATTTCAACAGCTTGTTAAACTTTTGGGCTTGAGATGGGTTGTCAATTTGCGTCACATTTCTCTCATGTGAGCGCATCTCCACCGGGTGGCTCGTAAGCAGCGTACCGGAAAGCCGCCCCCTGAATGCGCTCCTGCAAAGGAGGTTGGCATGGGACTGCGGGTTGGGGGCGTTTCCGAGGACTTCCGGAAACAGATGCTGGGCTACGGGCTGACGACGGCGCAAATTCTCTACCGGATGCCGGATCATCCCTCGCTGCTCCAGACCTATGTCTGGCAGAACTACGACATGTTTCCGAAATTTCCCGCGCTGACCGACTTCCTGGCCTTCTGGCAGGAGAAGCTCGACGGTCCGCTGTTCTCGGTCACCGTCGCGCATTCCAAGCTGATCAAGCCGGCCGAGCTGCGCGCCGTCGACGGCGTATTCCGGCTGCATTGATTCAAGGCGCGCTCTCGTAGGTTGGGCAAAGGCGCGCTCTTGCGCGCCGTGCCCACCATCTCCCGCGACATCTGACAATGGTGGGCACGCTTCCGCCTTCGCTCTTCGAGCTACGGCGGACAAGTCGCTTTGCCCACCCTACGAACGCGCTTGCAGCGTGACCGCTGCCTGAGGGGCAATCAGGCGTCGCTGCTGCAATAGCGCTTCCACATCGCGCGATAGGCCTGGTCGACCGCTTCCGCGTAGGCGACCGGGTTGCAGGCGGGCGCTGCCCTGACCTGTCCGGGCAGCTCGCGGCGCAACTTGTCGAGGTCGCCGATCTCAGCCGCACGGCTCACCGCGATGTCGATATAGGCCTCCTCGCTATCCGTGACCCAGTCCGGCAGGCCAATCGCGGAGAGGATGGAGCCGGCGGCGCGGCTGGGCAGACTGTTCCCGAGTTTCGCCACCACGGGCACGCCCATCTGCAAGGCTTCCAATGTGCTGACGCCGCCATTCTGCGGGAACGGGTCGAGGGCAATATCGACGCGATTGAACGCAGCCAGATGATCGACCCGCAAGGTGGTGCCGAGCAGTTCGACGCGTTCGGCCGGCACGCCGCAAGCTGCAAGCCGTGCCAGCAGATTATCGCGGACCATTTGATCGTCCAGCGCAACATCCTTGATCAGCAGTCGCGACCCCGGCACCCGCTCGAGAATCCGGGACCAAGCCTGCGCGGCCTGGTCTGAAATCTTGCTGATGCGGTTGAAGACGCCGAATGTGACGAAGCCGTTCGTGATCGCCGGCGTTGACGTCCCCGCAAGCTCCATCGGCAGCGGTTCCAGCGTCACGAAGCAGGGCAGATCGACGACGGTTTCCGCAAACAGATGCCGGACCGCGGCAGGGATCGCGACCGGGTCCGAGAACAGATAGTCGATCGTCGGCAGCCCGGTGCCGGTGCCGTGGCCCCAGCCATGGGCCTGGATCGGCGCCGGCTTGCGCGCAAACACGCTGAGGCGGTTTCCTTTGGTGTGGCCGGACAGATCGATCAGGATATCGATACCATCGGCGCGGATCTCGGCGGCGAGGCGATCGTCGCTCCATTGCGAGGCGTCGCGCCAGCGATCGGCGATCTTTCGAAATTCGTCGGTCGCCGGATCCACTTTCGACGAACAGGAGTAGCACACGACCTCAAACTGTGCCCGGTCATGGTACTGCAGGACCGGCTTGAATATGAACGCGGCCGAATGCGCGTTGAAGTCCGACGAGACATAGCCGAGCACCAGCGGGCGATCCGGATCGCGGCTGTTGTCGTACGGTCCCGCCGCTTCTGAAGCGAACGTCTTGCCGATCCGCTCCCACCAGACCTGCCGCGCCTGCTGATGCTGCTCGACGCTGGCATCCGCCGCGAAATCGAGCGTGAATATCTTGTTGGAGATCGCGCCCGGGAAGTCAGGCTCGATCTCGAGCGCTCTGTCGTAACTGGCCAGGGCCTCGTCGACCTGCCCAAGCGTGGAGAGACAAACGCCCCGGATCAGGTGAGCTTGAACGGCATCGGGATCGAGCGCGATAGCTTTCTCGCTATCGTGCAATGCTTCGGCCACTTGCTGGATCTGGAGCCAGACACAGGCGCGCCCGAGCCAGCCGTTCATGTCGTCGGGCGCCAGGGCGATTGCCCGATTGCAATCCGCCATGGCTTCGTCAAATCGCAGAAGCTCCTGCAATGCGATGGCGCGGTTCGCCAGCGCCGAGGCATAGTCGAACTTGATCGACAGCGCGCGGTTCAGGCTTGCGATGGCCTCGTCATAATTGCGCAGACGGCAGAGCACCCAACCCCGACCGTTGTGGGCTTCGGCAAGATTTCCGTCGATTGCGAGCGCCTTGTCGTAGCACTCGAGCGCTTGCTGAAGATCGAGATTCACGCTCGCATTGCCGAGATTGGACAGGGCTACGGCGAAGTTGGGGCGCAAGGCGAGGGCCTTTCGATAGCTCTCGCAGGCCTCGTCGTGACGTCGGAGCTTGTTCAGCGCGACGCCCCGGCTCATGTGAGCATCGGCAGATTGCGGATCCACGGCGACTGCCCGGCTCAGCAGAATTTCGGCTTCCTGGTAGTTCTTGGCGTCTGACTCCAAACTGCCGAGCATATGCAGCGCGATGAACTGGTTGGGCGCGAGCTGCAGGACCTGGCGATAGCCAGCCCGGGCCTCGGCGAGAAGCCCTTGCTTCTGCAACTGGAGGGCCAGCCCGAGCAATGGCAGCACTTCGGCCTTCTGCCGCTTTTGAAGCCGCGCATTGTGAAATGCACGCTGACCTACGCTGTTGCTCATGAATCAATCCCCCAGAATCTCCCGGCGAGACTAAATCGGCGAGGGAACGAATACGAGACGACGGCCGTTCGCCACGACAGCTTCGGGCAAGCTACGGGCGACGGGGCGTCGCGCTTGCTGGCCCAAGCCCGCAATTGCTGCCCAGTCCAGGACTGGCTAGTCTGCCGTCGGGTTGTCCCCGTCCGGCGGGAGCGGCTCAGATCAGGGAGGCAGACAATGGCCAAGCAAAAGGCATCAAGACCCGCATCGAAGACCGCAGTGAAGAAGCGGAGTGGCACCAAGGCAGCGGCGCGATCCTCGGCGCGCAAGGCGGTGAAGTCAAAGGCGCGCACGGCCGCACCGAAGAAGCCCGCACGTCCCAGGCAGCGCATCGCGATCAGCCATCATCGCGAGGAAGACTTCAAGGCCGACGGCCTGCGCGCCTACGCGAAGTATCGCGACCTCGGCATTGCCGATGCGACCCATGGCCTCGCGCAGGCGCATGTGATCCGCCTGCAAGGCCCCTGCGATCCGGCGGAGGTCTCGAAGCTGCACTTCCACGACGTCGAGTTCCAGATGGTCTATGTGCTCAAGGGCTGGGTGAAGACCTATATGGACGGTCAGGGCGAGACCTTGATGAAGCAAGGCAGCGCCTGGACCCAGCCGCCGAAGATCAAGCACATGATCCTGGACTATTCGGACGACGTCGAGTTGCTGGAGGTGATCCTGCCGGCGGAGTTTAGGACGGTGGAGTTGAAGGCGTAGAGGCTCGCTCGCAATGACCGGGCCTTGTAGCCCGGATGGAGCGAAGCGTAATCCGGGGCCGCTGTATCCGGCGGTGACGCTGTCCCGGATTGCGCTACGCTCCATCCGGGCTACGGCGTCACGCCAGCACCCCCACCACCGCTCCGATCAAGCACGTCGTCAGCGTGCCCGATACGATCGACTTCAGCCCGAGCGCGTTGATCTCCTCGCGCCGCTCCGGCGCCATCACCCCCAGGCCGCCGATCATGATGCCGAGGCTGGCGAAATTGGCGAAGCCGCACATCGCGTAGAGCATGATCAGGCGCGAGCGCGGATCCAGCGTATCGGGTGGCAGTTTCGAGAAGTCGACATAGGCGATCAATTCGTTGAGCACGGTCTTGGTGCCCATCAGGCTGCCGGCCGTCACGGCCTGGTCCCACGGCAATCCCATCAGCCAGCACACCGGCGCCATCACGAGGCCCAGCAGGCGCTGCAGCGAGATCGCGGCGCCCCCGACGTTTGGCAGGAGGCCGAGGATGGCGTTGACGAGATAGACCAGCGCCACCAGCACCAGCAGCATCGCGACAATGTTGAGCAGCAGCTCGAGCCCCGCGCTCGTGCCTTTCACGATCGCGTCCATCGTGCTGGCGACCTCCATCTCGGGATCCTCCAGCGCACCGCCGGTGCGCTTGTCCGAGGTCTCGGGCACCATGATCAGGCTGACGAGGATCGCGGCCGGCGCGCCCAGCACGGAGGCGATGACGAAATGCGCGGCGGCGTCGGGGATGAGCGGGGCGAGCAGCGTCGCATAGAGCACCAGCACGGTGCCGGCGATGCCGGCCATGCCCCCGGTCATGACCAGAAACAATTCGCTGCGCGTCATCTGCGCCAGATAGGGTCGCACGAACAGCGGCGCCTCCACCATGCCGAGGAAGATGTTGGCGGCGGTCGACAGCCCGACCGCGCCGCCGACACCGAGCGTGCGCTCCAGCAGCCAGGCCATGCCGCGCACGACCGGCGGCAGCACCCGCCAATAAAACAGCAGCGTCGTCAGCACGCTCATGACCAGCACGATCGGCAGCGCCTGGAACGCCAGGATGAAATCGGCGCCCGGCACCTTCAGGTCGAAGGGCAGGGTGCCGCCGCCGATATAGCCGAACACGAAGGCGGAGCCGGCGCGCGAGGCCGCCGAGATCGCGCCGACCGCGTCGTTGATGGCGCCGAAGGCATGGGCGACGACCGGCAGCTTCAGCAGCACGACTGCGGTGGCGAAGGTCGCGACAAGGCCGATCACCGCCTGGCGCAGCGACACCGCGCGGCGATTCTCCGCCAGCGCGAAGGCGATCAACAGCAATGCGAAAACGCCGAGTGCCGATTGCAGCCGAAGCATGATGTCCCCAAAACCCCCAATGATTATGGCCGCGCGTGCGTTGCAAAGGCAATGCCGACCGGCCACGGAAGTGTCCCATTGTTGACAACCGGACCCGTCTCAGCCACGCGGAGGCCCATCAGATCAAGAGCCGGACAGTCCGAGGTGACCGAAGAGGCGATGCCAGAGCAGCCAAGATCCGCAAACCCGCCGGTCAGCGCCGGCGCGCTCCTCGCCCACCGCGCCTTCCTGTACTTCCTGCTCTCGCGCAGCCTGTCGCGGTTCTCCAGCCAGATCGCGGCGGTCGCGATCGGCTGGCAGATCTACGACCTCACCGGCTCGGCCTTCGACCTCGGCATGGTCGGCCTCGTGCAGTTCCTGCCGACGGCGCTGCTGGTGTTCGTCGCCGGCCACGCCGCCGATCGCTTCGAACGCAAGCGCGTGGTCCAGCTCTGCCAGCTCGTGGAAGCCGCGACCGCGCTCTATCTCGCAACCATCACCTATCTCGGCGCGGTCAGCGAGGTGCAGATCTTCATCGCGACCTTCGTGCTCGGCATCGCCGGCGCGTTCGAGAGCCCGACCACCGCGGCGCTGCTGCCGCTGATCGCGCCGCAGGGATCGCTCCAGCGCGCCACGGCGGTCGCGAGCGGGGCGGGGCAGGTCGCGACCATCACCGGTCCCGCGCTCGGCGGTTTCGCCTACGCGGTCGCGCCGCATCTCGCCTACGCGGTGATGCTGCTGTTCTGGATTCTTGGGATGATCCTGACCGGCTTCATCCGGCCGCGTCCGCAGGCCGTCGCCAAGGACATGGACGACGCGGACAATATCTTTGCCGGGGTCCGCTTCATCCGCAGCAATCCCGCGATCCTCGGCACCATCTCGCTCGACCTGTTCGCCGTGCTGTTCGGCGGCGTCACCGCGCTGTTGCCGATCTACGCCCGCGACATCCTGCAGACCGGCCCGGTCGGGCTCGGCGTGCTGCGTGCCGCGCCCGCGGTCGGCGCGCTCCTGATGACCATGGTGCTGGCGCGCCACGCCATCTCGCGCCATGTCGGCCTGCGCATGTTCCAGGCGGTGATCGTGTTCGGCCTCGCCACGATCGTGTTCGCGCTGTCGTCCTGGATGTGGCTGTCGGTGCTGTCGCTCGCGATCCTCGGCGCGGCCGACACGATCAGCGTCGTGATCCGCTTCTCGCTGGTGCAGCTGTCGACGCCCGACGAGATGCGCGGCCGCGTCGGCGCGGTGAATTTCCTGTTCATCAACGCCTCCAACCAGCTCGGCCAGTTCGAGAGCGGCCTCACCGCCGCCCTGTTCGGCACCATGCCCGCCGCCGTGCTCGGCGGCGTCTGCACCGTCGCGGTGGCGCTGCTCTGGATGAAGCTGTTTCCGAGCCTGCGGCAGGTGGAGAGCCTGGAGTAGGGGGCACACTCGCTCCCGTCATTGCGAGGAGCTCTTGCGACGAAGCAATCCAGAATCTCACCGCGGAGGCGCCTGGATTGCTTCGCTGCGCTCGCAATGACGATTGTGGAGGCAGCTCGGGGATTTAGCCGACGTCACCCTGCTGGACGAAGGCAGGCCACAACCCCATGCCGCCTACTGTGCATGGGGTTGTTTTCGCAGTTTTTTGTTCAGCCCCGTCCGACGAACGGCATCTTGGTGGCCATCACCGTCATGGTCAGCACGTTGGCATCGAGCGGCAGGCCGGCCATGTAGGCGACGGCGTCGCCGACCGCCTTGGCGTCCATGCGCGGCTCGTGCTTGGTGGTGCCGTCGGGCTGCAGCACGCCGGGGCCGTTGACCATGCGGTCGGTCATCGGGGTCGCGGCGTTGCCGATGTCGACCTGGCCGACCGCGATGTCATACATGCGGCCGTCGAGATTGCTGGCCTTGGTGAGGCCGGTGATGGCGTGCTTGGTCGAGGTGTAGGCCGCCGAGAACGGCCGCGGCGCGTGCGCCGAGATCGAGCCGTTGTTGATGATGCGGCCGCCGCGCGGGGTCTGGTCCTTCATGATGCGGAAGGCGTGCTGGGTGCACAGGAACGGGCCGGTGAGGTTGGTGTTCACCACCGCCTGCCACTGCTCGAGGCTGAGGTCCTCGAAGTTCACCGCGGGCGCGCCCATGCCGGCATTGTTGAAGAGCACGTCGAGGCGGCCATAGGTCGCCTTCACCTTGTCGAACAGCGCTGCGATCGAGTCCGGCTTGGTCATGTCGGCGGTGACGCACAGGCTCTTGCCCGCGGGGCCGAGCTTCGCGGTCTCCTCGAGCATTTCCATGCGGCGCCCGACCAGCACCACGGTGAAGCCGGCGTTCATCAGCGCCAGCGACGCCGCGCGCCCGACACCGGTGCCGGCGCCCGTCACCACTGCGATCTTTTTCGCGTCACTCATCGTTTCCTGCCTTTTCTCTTGAGCTGTCAGGTTTTGGGTTCTTTTTCGTTCTTGTAGGGCGGCCGCGGGATGTTCTGGTGCGCCGCGCGCAACGCCGCCGACCAGCGCGAGCGCAGATCGTGGAAATAGGGCTCGCCCGCCTCGATGCGGTGATTGAGATCGGCCTCGCAGGCGTCCGTGCGCACCACCAGCACGTCGATCGGCAGGCCGACGCCGAGATTGGACCGCATGGTCGAGTCCATCGAGATCAGGCCGGTCTTCAGCGCCTCGTAGAGCTCGACGTCGTAATGCATGGCGCGGTCGAGCACCGGCTTGCCGTATTTGTGTTCGCCGATCTGCAGGTAGGGCGTGTCGGTGGTGCATTCGATGAAATTGCCGGCGGTGTAGACCATGAACAGGCGCATGCGCGCGCCCTTGATCTGGCCGCCGAACAGGAAGGAGACGTCGAAGGAGACGTCCTCGGACTTCAGCGCGGGCCCTTCGGTCGCATGCACGGCCCGGATCGCCCGGCCGATGCGCTGGGCGGCCTGGAACATGGTGGGCGCGTTCATCAGCGTCTCGATCTCGCCCGTATTGGGGTCTTCGAGGCCCTCGGTCAGCGTCGACAGCACCGACTGGCTGATGGCGAGGTTGCCGGCGCTGGCGATCGCCATGATGCGGTCGCCGGGCTTGGAGAAGATATGCAGCTTGCGGAAGGTCGAGACGTTGTCGAGACCGGCATTGGTGCGGGTATCGGCGATCATCACCAGACCGTCCCGAACCAGGATTCCGCAGCAATAGGTCATTTCCAGTCCCCGAACGCGTTTGCGCGGAATTACTAGCGAATTTCAGGGAGGCATGAAACCCCCGATTCCCGCGGGGGAAGGCTGTCATTCCGGGCTCGCGACTTGGTCGCGCCCCGGAATGACGGGGAAGCCCTACCGCTGCCCGCCTCAATCCGCGGCATCGACGAGAAACGCCTTATCGACAGGGACGCCGAGCGCGGTGACCAGCCGGTTCGTCTCCGCGGCCATGCCGACGATGGCAAGCAGCTCGCCATATTCGGCCGCGGTCATGCCCTTGGCCCGGGCGCTCGCGGTGTGCGAATGGATGCAATAGCTGCAACCATGCGCGATCGAGACCGCGACATAGAGCATTTCCTTGACCTTGGGATCGAGCGCCCCTGGCGCCATCACCTCCTTGAGGCATTCCCAGGTCCGCCGCAGCGTCTTCGGATCATGCGCCAGCGCGCGCCAGAAATTGTTGACGAAATCCGATTGCCGCACCTTGCGGATGTCGTCGAAAACGGCGCGCGCCTCGGTGGAGAGCTCATCGTCCGAAAGCAGTTTTACAGTTGCCATGAGGGCCTCGCGGGGTCGGATTTGATCCCGCGAGCGTAGCACGGCTGATGCGTTCAGGCGGCATCGTCAGCCGAGCGGCGCAAGGCCAGCCTGCCGACGTCGACATATTGCCTCTGCTGGGCGTGGGCGTGCTGGGCTGCGACGTGAAGGTCGCGCAGGCGCCGCTGCAGCGGCGAGCTGTCGTAGACCGCGCTGCTTCCGGCCAGCGCAAAGCAGGCATCCGCGATGCCGACGCAGGTCGTGGCGAGCCAGGTCGCAGATTGAGCGCCCTCGATGATGAGATCTTCGTCGTTCAGCGTGCCGGCCAGCGCACGCCGCCAGTGGCTGGCAACCTGGACCTCGTGGAGGGCCTGCGCGGCCTTAAGGTTCGCGGAGATGCGGCCGAGCTCGTACTGGAAGGTCTCGGACTCCCGCATCGGGACGGCCGCATATAATTGCTGCCGCCCGGTGTGTGCCAGCGCGAGCAGGTCATCGACCACGCCTTCGGCAAGACCCACCGAGAGTGCGCCATGCGCCACTGGCAGCCATTGCCGCAATGCCTGATAGAGCGGACCGGACATGCGAGGGGGAGTCTCGAGATCGAAGACATTGGTTTCGGGAACCAGCCTCTCCCGTAGCGCGATGTGATGGCTGCCGGTGCCCTTGAGCCCGGCCGCGTGCCAGGTGTCCTCGAGGTCCCATTCGCGCGCCGGCAAGGCGACGGCGCCAATCTGAGGCTTGCCGTGCGGACCGGGGATCGGTTTGCCATTCTCGGTGACGATGCAGAATCCGCCGATCCAGTCGGCATGCATGCAGGAGCTGGCGAACGGCCAGCGGCCCTTGACGCGATAGCCGCCCGACACGCGCTCCGCCGTGCCTGCCGGCTGGGACGAGCCGCAGATCGCGACGTCAGGACCGTCCTGATACATTTGCTGATACAATTCAGGGCGTGCCGCTGCCGCGAACAGGCTGCCGACACCGGCGACAATCGCGGTCCAGCCGATCGAGCCGTCGAGACGGGTCAGTGCCTTGATGACCTCGAGGCCATCGGGAAAATCGAGCTCCAGTCCGCCATGGCTCCGCGGGACGAACATGCGAAAGATCCCGATCGATCGCAGCCGTTCCACGAGGTCGGGCGGGATGCGGCGTGCAGCTTCGATCTCGGCGGCGCGCGCCTTGATCTCGGGAGCCAGCTCCTGGATGCCCACAAGCATGGCCTTGTGGGGATGGCGCAGTGCGAAGTGATCGCTGAGTCTTTCTTGAAGCCGCATCTGTCTCAACCTCTGTTGCGGAAACGGATCGCAACAAGAATTGGACAAACCGTGCTACGGCGCGGTTTCAACGCGGCGGTCGTCGGTTACGGCTGTAACGTCGCTAGCCCTGCCGCTGGGACTGCGACTGCGATTGTCCGCCGCGGCCGGCCTGCTCGACCTTGACCGCGACCGTCAGCGTCTCCGTGCCGCCGCCATAGCGGGTGCCGCGCACGGGGGCGGCGCCGAGATAGTCGAGCCCGATGGCGACACGCACATGGGCATCGGTGGTGCAGATGCAGTTCGCGGGATCGAAGCCGACCCAGCCGAGATCGGGGACATACGCCTCCGCCCAGGCGTGGCCGGCATCCTGGTGCACTGTGCCGTCGGAGCGCAAAAAGTGGCCTGAGACGAAGCGCGCCGGCACGCCGCCGCTGCGGGCGCAGGCGATGAAGATGTGTGCGTAGTCCTGGCAGACGCCGCGCTTGAGCGTGAACGCTTCCGCCGCCGAGGTGCCGCTGTTGGTGGGGTCCTCGTCGAAGGTCATGTGGTCGCTGATCTCGCTCATCAGCGCGTGCAGGAAGCCGAGCGTGTCGCTCTCGGCCTCGCTGCGGAGCTGCCGTGCGACGGCCGCCATCGCCGGATTGACGGTGGTGAGATCGGTGGGACGCAAGAACATGCCGGCCGGAAAGCGCTCATCGGCGCCGCGCAGCACGCCGCCGGTGTCGTGGGTCTCGATCAGCCCTTCGGCGGTGATCTTGATGTCGCCGACGGGACCGCAGGACAGCACATGGGTGACGTTGCCGAAGGCGTCCTCATGGGTGTCGAGCTTGGTGTCCGTGGAGACGTCGATCTGCCACTCCGCCACATACTGTCCGTCATGGCTGCACGGCGTCATGCGCAGAATCTGGATCACGCTGGTGGCCGGCGGCTCGTAGCGATAGGTCGTGGTGTGCTGGATTCGCAGGCGCATGGTGGACCATTGTTCTGGCGTCATTCCGGGGCGGTGCGCAGCACCGAGCCCGGAATCTCGAGATTCCGGGTTCGCCCTTTGAGCGCCCCGGAATGACGGCGTGTATCAGATCAAATACTGCTTCGTGATGATTTCGCCCAGTCTGGAATTGTCCGCGATGAATTCCTGAATGAATTCATGCACGCCATGCTGGAAAATGTCGTTCATATTGCTGTGTTCCAGCCGGTTGCGGATGCCGCGGGCGTGGCGCTGGGCTGGGCCCTGGCGGCCATAGGCGACGCCGATCTGGTCGAGATTGCGCACGAGATTGCCGTAGCAGCTGGCGAGCGAGCGCGGCAGCGTGTCGTTGAGGATCAGGAGATCCGCGATCAGCCACGGCTTCAGCGTCTCGCGATAGACCCAGTGATAGGCCGTCAGCGCCGAGACCGAGCGCAGGATCGAGCTCCACTGATAGAAGTCGAGCGGGCCGCCGACATGCTCTTCCTCGGGGAGCAGTACATGGTACTTCACGTCGAGGATGCGGGCGGTGTTGTCGGCGCGCTCGAGGTGCACGCCCATGCGCGAGAACCAGTAGGCGTCGTTGCGCAGCATGGTCCGGTAGGCCGAGCCGTCGAAGCGCAGCGAGGTCTCCTGCACGAAGCGCAGGAATTTTGCGAGGTCCTCGCGCGTCGAGGTGCCCTTGCTCCAGACCGCCTGGAGCTCGATCCATGCCGAGTTGATGGTGTCCCACATCTCGCTGGTGAGCGCGGTGCGCACCGAGCGCGAGTTCAGCCGCGCCGCCTCGATGCAGTTCCGGATCGAGGATGGGTTGTTCGGCGAGAAGGACAGATATTCGACGACGTTGTGCTCGTTGGCTTCCTCATAGGTCTGATAGAAGCTCGCGGCGACGCCGGCGGTGAGCAGCGCCGAGTCCCATTCATTGGTCTTGCCGATATAGGCGGCAGGAAGCGCGGTGACGCGCAGCGTCGCATCGATGGTGCGCGCGAGATATTCGGCCCGTTCGACGTAGCGGGCGAGCCAGTAGAGGTTTTCGGCGGTACGCGACAGCATCTCTCTACTCGTCCAGAATCCAGGTGTCTTTGGTGCCGCCGCCCTGGCTCGAATTCACCACCAGGGAGCCTTCCTTCAGCGCGACGCGGGTGAGGCCGCCCGGCACGATCGTGGTGCTCTTGCTGCCGGTGAGCACGAAAGGGCGAAGGTCGACGTGGCGCGGGGCAAGGCCGCTTGCGGTGCAGGTCGGACAGGTCGAGAGCGCCAGCGTCGGCTGGGCGATAAAACCTTCCGGCTCGCGCTTGAGCTTTTCGCGGAAGGCTTCGATGGTCGCTTTCGTCGCTGCGGGGCCGATCAGCATGCCGTAGCCGCCGGAGCCGTGCACTTCCTTGACGACGAGCTCGCTCAGATTGTCCAGCACGTAAGCGAGGTCCTTCGGCTCGCGGCAGCGCCAGGTCGGCACGTTCTTCAGGATCGGCTCCTCGCCGAGATAGAATTTCACGATATCAGGCATGTAGGAGTAGATCGCCTTGTCATCGGCGATACCGGTGCCGACGGCGTTGGCGAGCGTGATGTTGCCGGCTGCATAGGCCGACATCAGTCCGGGCACGCCGAGCACGGAGTCGGGGCGGAAGGTGAGGGGATCGAGGAAGTCGTCGTCGACGCGGCGGTAGATCACGTCGACCCGCTTTACGCCCTCGGTCGTCCGCATGAACACTTCGTTGTTCTTGACGATGAGGTCGCGGCCCTCGACCAGCTCGATGCCGAGCTTGTCGGCCAGGAACGAGTGCTCGTAATAGGCGGAGTTGTAGACACCAGGCGTGAGCAGGGCGACCGTCGGCTCGCCCGAGGCGCTCTGCGGCGCGACTGAACGCAAGGCCGCGAGCAGCTCGTCCGGATAGCGTTCGACCGGCGCCACCCTGTGGCGGGCGAACAGGTCCGGAAACAGCCGCATCATGATCTCGCGGTTTTCCAGCATGTAGGACACGCCCGAGGGCGTGCGCGCATTGTCCTCCAGCACGATGAAGTCCTCGGCGTCGACCCGGACGATGTCGATGCCCGCGATGTGCACGTAGACGTCGTGCGGCACCTGCTGGCCATTCATCTCGGGGCGGAAGACCGGGTTCTGGAAGATAAGATCGTCGGGCACGATCTCGGCGCGGAGGACCTCGCGGCCGTGATAGATGTCGCGCAGGAACATGTTGAGTGCGCGCACGCGCTGCTTCAGGCCCTTCTCCAGCAGCGCCCATTCCTTGCCGGACATGATCCTGGGGATCACGTCGAAGGGGATCAGGCGCTCGGTGGATTCGGAATCGCCATAGACCGCGAAGGTGATGCCGATCCGGCGAAACAGGAGCTCGGCTTCCTGGCGGCGATATTCGAGCGCCTCGGGAGGCGTCTCCTTGAGCCAGCGTGCCAGCTCCTGATAGGCGGGGCGAAGGTCCCCGCCGGGAATATTCATTTCATCAAACGCGACTGCCATAGATCCCGACTGTTCTCCGCAAGGCGTTGCGCCATTAGACAGGTCGCCAAGCCTTGGTGAGGCCGCAACGTCCTGGCCATGCGGCAAGAGTGCATGACTTTCATGTGGTAGCAAGGGCCGGGCCAGCGCGATAAGCATGGACTGGCAGGATTTACCGGGGACGACCGGCGGCTTGCCTGAAAAAATGGCTGAGGACTGCTTATTTCGGCAGCAAAACCGCGTGACTTCAACGCGTTACCTCGGCAAAGTCGGGCCACAGGTGAGGGACAGAGTTTATGAGCGAGATCGTCACGGCAGGCATTCTGGTCATCGGGGATGAAATCCTGTCCGGCCGGACCAAGGACAAGAATATCGGCTTCATCGCCGAATACCTGACCAATATCGGCATCGACCTGAAGGAAGTGCGGGTCGTCTCCGACGACGAGCCCGACATCATCGCCGCGTTGGATGCACTGCGGCATCGCTACACCTACGTCTTCACCACCGGCGGCATCGGGCCGACCCATGACGACATCACCGCCGACAGCGTTGCCAAGGCCTTCGGCGTCGGCATCGATCATCATCCGGAGGTGGTCGCTCGCTTCCGCGAGCGCTGGAGCGAGCAGGACCTCAACGAGGCCCGCCTGCGCATGGCCCGCATCCCCGACGGCGCCGAGCTGATTCAGAGCGCGACCATCCTCGCCCCCGGCTTCAAGATCGGCAATGTCATCGTGATGGCGGGCGTGCCCTCGATCATGCAGGCGATGATGGACATCGTCTCGCCCAAGCTGAAATCCGGCGTGCGCATGCTCTCCGAATCGGTTCGCGCCAACGCCCGTGAGGGTGACATCGGCAGCCCGCTGCGGGCGATCGCGGCCGCCCATCCCGACACCATCATCGGCAGCTATCCCTTCATGGACGAAGAGCAGAAGCCGAACACCAACCTCGTCGTGCGCTCGCGCGACCCGGAGAAGCTGGCGGCGGCGATGGGGGCGGTGAAGGAAATGCTGGCGGGATTGAACATCACCCGCTAGCAGAGTGTTTGCCGGCAGACGAAGCAGGAGACGACAATGGCTGGTGAAGCACCGGAACTGAGCGCGCAGGAGCGGGCGGGCAAGGCATTTCCGGTCTCGTGGGACCAGTTCCACCGGGATTGCCGGGCGCTGACCTGGCGGCTCAACGAGGTCGGCCCGTTCCATGCGGTGATCGCGATCACCCGCGGCGGCCTGGTGCCGGCCGCGATCGTCGCGCGCGAGCTCGGCGTGCGCGTGATCGATACGGTCTGCATCGCCAGCTACGACCACAACAAGCAGGGCGAGCTGCAGGTTCTCAAGGGCATCTCGGAAGCCGCGATGAAGCTCGGCAACGGCACCGGCAAGGGCCTCCTGATCGTCGACGACCTCGTCGACACCGGCAAGACCGGCAAGCTGGTGCGCGAGATGCTGCCGGATGCGCATTTCGCTACCGTCTATGCCAAGCCGATGGGACGCCCGCTGGTCGACACCTTCATCACCGAGGTCTCGCAGGATACCTGGATCTTCTTCCCCTGGGACACCGCGCTGTCCTACCACCCGCCGCTGCGCGACGGGGCGGCGTGATCTTTGTTCACCTCGCCCCGCTTGCGGGGAGAGGTCGGATTGCATCGGAGATGCAATCCGGGTGAGGGGGAGCTTCCGCGAGTCCGTCTCTCACCTTATTTGTGGAGGCAGCCCCTCACCCCAACCCTCTCCCCGTAAGAACGGGGAGAGGGAGTGAACTCGCACCATGTCCCTGCAAAACCGCGTCACACCAACCGGCGAGATCGTCGCGACGCCGCATCGCGGCATGTTCACCGGCAACCGCGGCATCATCCACGATCCCGCGACCAAGACGCTTCTGAACAAGCGCTGGTCGACGCCGGCCTGGATCACCTGCCTGTGCGAATTCCGCGGCTGGCGGCGGTCGGTGATGGCGCGTCGCAGCTGGACCGAGCTGTTCTTCCTCGATGAAGCCGCCGCCTTTGCGGCGGGACACCGGCCCTGCTTCTTCTGCCGGCGCGACGATGCCAGGCGTTTTCGCGCGGCGTGGGCGAAGGGCAATGGCGTGAGCGGCATCAGCGCGAAGGCGATGGATGCCGTCCTGCATCGCGAGCGGCTCGATCGCGGCAAGAAACGGCTGCATGAATTGCCGATGCCGCTCGCGCAATTGCCCGACGGCGCAATGGTGCAGCAAGGTGACGAGAGCTTTCTGGTGACGCAGGGCAGGGCGCTACTATGGTCGTTCGCGGGCTACGCCCCGCATGCGCGCGTCCTCGATCGTCCGATGCTGCTGACGCCGCCGTCCACGCTGCGTGCGATCATCGCCGGATATCAACCGGTGCTGCATCCGACGGCGCGCGGCTAGCGCAGCGGCTTGCCTTCTTCGTCGACGATCATTCGCGCATCGCGCAGCGCCCATTCCCGGATCACCTGACGGCAGCGGGTCAGCTCGGCTTCGCTGGTCGCGTTCGGCTCCTTGGCCGCACGCTCCACCGTCGCCCTGCAATTGACGAGCACCGAGCGGTCCTCGGCGCGTGCCGGCAGCGCGGCGACCGCCAGCACGGCGACGATGCAGGCGATGCGCACCGCCATCATCCCAGCCTCTCGCGCGCCAGCGCGGCGCCCGCGCCGAGCGCCATCAGCTTGGCTTCGGCGATCTCGCGCCGCATCGGCGCCATGCCGCAATTGGTGGTGGCGATGATGTTGCTCTTGGGCACGAATTTCGACACGGCGTCGATCACCTTCACGACGTCCTCTGCGGTCTCGACCGTATCGCTGGCGACGTCGATGACGCCGGCCTGCACGATCTTGGTCTTCAGCAGCGCCAGCAGGTCCAGCGGCACCTTCGAATTGCGGCACTCGATCGCGACCTGCTGGATCGGGCTCGCATCGATCGCCGGAAAAATCTGCTCGTATTGCCGCCACTGGCTGCCGAGCGTCTCCTTCCAGTCGGTGTTGGCCTTGATGCCGTAGCCGTAGCAGATGTGCACGGCGGTGGTGCAGGTGAGGCCCTCTGCCGCGCGCTCCAGCGCCTTGATACCCCAGTCGTTGACCTCGTCCATGTAGACGTTGAAGGCGGGCTCGTCGAACTGCACGAGATCGACGCCGTCGGCCTGCAACGCCCTGGCTTCTTCGTTCAGCAGCTCGGCGAAGGCAAAGGCCATCTTGACGCGATCGCCATAGTAGCGATCGGCGATGGTGTCGATGATGGTCATCGGGCCGGGCAGGGTGAATTTCAGCTTCTTCTTCGTATGCGTGCGCGCGACGCGCGCCTCGAAGTCATGGACGCGGCCTTTCAGCCGGAGAGGCGCGACCACCTGCGGCACCATCGCCTTGTAGCGGTCCTTGCGGATGCCCATCTCGACCTTGTGGGCGAAATCGATGCCCTCGATCTTCTCCAGGAAGCCGTGCACGAAATGCTGGCGGGCCTGCTCGCCCTCGGTAACGATGTCGATGCCGGCGTCCTCCTGGATCTTCAGCCAGATCAGCGTCGCGTCGCGCTTGGCGCGGAGCAGCTCGTCGCCTCCGGACTTCCAGGGCGCCCAGAGCATGTTGGGCTCGGCAAGCCATTCCGGCTTCGGCAGGGAGCCGGCGATCGTGGTTGGAAACAGCATGGCGGCCCTCCCGGCAGGTTGTTGCGCCCCTTCCTGCCATGTCCTAACGTCGAGGTACAGAACAACGAAAGTCGCTCTCTATTCCAGCGGCGGCGACAGGGAAGGCCTGAAGGAAAGGCCCAGAGGGAAGGCCAAGGAAAAGGTCATGATCGACCTCTATTACGCACCGACGCCGAACGGCTGGAAAATCTCGATCATGCTGGAGGAACTCGGGCTTCCCTATAAGGTGATCCCTGTGAATATCCGCGCCGGCGAGCAGTTCAATCCTGAGTTCCTGGCGATCAGTCCAAACAACCGCATTCCCGCGATTGTCGATCACGAACCCGCCGACGGCGGCGCACCGTTCTCGGCGTTCGAGACCGGCGCGATCCTGATCTATCTCGCGGAGAAGACCGGCCGCTTGCTGCCGGCCGATCTGCGCGGGCGCTCCACCACCATCCAGTGGGTGATGTGGCAGATGGCGGGCCTCGGGCCCATGCTCGGCCAGCACGGTCATTTCGCGCTCTATGCGGCCGAGAAGATTCCCTACGCGATCGAGCGCTACCGCGACGAGGCGGCGCGGCTCTACGGCGTGCTCGACCGGCAGCTCGCCAACACCGGCGCTTATGTCGCCGGCGACTAT
The DNA here is from genome assembly GCF_018130825.1 of Bradyrhizobium liaoningense. GTDB lineage: Bacteria > Pseudomonadota > Alphaproteobacteria > Rhizobiales > Xanthobacteraceae > Bradyrhizobium > Bradyrhizobium liaoningense_B. The sequence goes on from NZ_JAFCJS010000005.1 coordinate 588,568, forward strand.
TCCATCGCCGACATCGCCTGTTTCCCCTGGACCATGACCCACAAGGCGCAAGGCTTTACGCTCGACGACTATCCGAGCGTGAAACGCTGGTACGCCGAGGTGCGCGCGCGGCCGCAGGTGCAGGCGGGCCTTGCGATCGGAAAATTCGTGAAAGAGCCGTTCGACGAGGAATCACGCAAGATCATGTTCGGCCAGCGTGCGAAGGAAGTGTTGGGAAGGAAGTAGTGCCCGTTCCTCATGGTGAGGAGCGCCGCAGGCGCGTCTCGAACCATGAAGGCCCGACTGTCACCCGTGGCCATCCTTCGAGACGGCCGCTACGCGGCCTCCTCAGGATGAGGTCCGTCAGTAAAGGAAACGCCATGATCGAATTCTTCTTCGACTGTTCCAGCCCCTGGACCTATCTCGCCTTCCACAACATCCAGCCGCTGGCAAAGGAGCTCGGGGCGGAGATCACCTGGCGGCCGATCCTGGTCGGCGGCATCTTCAACACGGTCAATCCGAGCGTCTACGCCCAGCGCGAGACGCCGGTGCCGCTGAAGGCACGCTACATGAAGAAGGATCTCGCGGACTGGGCCCGCTCGGCCGGCCTGTCGATCAAGATGCCGCCGACGGTGTTTCCGGTGAACAGCGTCAAGGCGATGCGCGGCTGTATCTGGCTTGGAAAGGACATGGTGCCGTTCGCGACCGCCGTGTTCGAGACCTATTGGGGCGAGGACAAGGACATCTCGCAGGACGCGGTGCTCGCCGGGATCTGCAGGAAGGTCGGAATCGACGAGCAGAAGTTCTTTGCCGGTATCTCCGAGCAGGGCATCAAGGACCAGCTCAAGGCCAACACCGAGGAAGTCGTGGCGCGCGGCGGCTTCGGCTCGCCGACGATCTTCGTGGGCAAGACCGACATGTATTTCGGCAACGACCGCCTGCCGTTGATCCGCGAGGCACTTGCGCGCAGCAAGGCGAGCGCGGCCTGATGGTGCGCGCTGTCGTCTGCCGTGCGCTTGGTGCGCCCGAGACCTTGCGGCTGGAGGAGTTTCCGTCGCGCGCCCTCAAGCCGGGCGAGGTTCGTGTTGCCATTCGCGCCGCTGGCTTGAATTTCCCTGATGTGCTGATGGCGGCCGGCGAATATCAGCTCAAGCCCGAGCTGCCGTTCACGCCCGGCATGGAGGCTGCCGGCGACGTCACCGAATTGGGCGCGGAGGCGAGGGGCGTTGCTGTCGGCGACAAGGTCATCGTCAAGATGCGCCATGGCGCATTCACAGATGAAGCGGTGGTGACGCCGTCGCAGCTCACGCCGATGCCGTCGACGTTCGACTACGCGGAGGCCGCGACCTATCTCGCCGGCCACGGCACCGCCTATCACGCGCTGATCGATCGCGGCCGGGTCGAGCCGGGCGAGGTGCTGCTGGTACACGGCGCCGGCGGCGGCGTCGGCCTTGCCGCCGTCGAGATCGGCAAGATGCTGGGCGCGACCGTGATCGCGACGGCGTCCAGCGACGAGAAGCTCACGATTGCGAAATCGCGCGGTGCCGATCATCTCGTCCGCTACGACCGCGAGCCGTTCCGCGATGCCGTCAAGCGCATCACCGATGGGCGCGGCGCGGATGTCGTGTTCGATCCCGTCGGTGGCCAAGTGTTCGAGGACTCGATGCGCTGCATCGCCTGGGGCGCGCGGCTGCTGGTGATCGGTTTTACCGGCGGCATCGGTTCGGCCAAGACCAATCTCTTGCTGATCAAGGGCGCCAGCGTGCTCGGCGTGCGCGCCGGCGAAGCGGTGCGCAAGAACCCCGCGCTCGGCGAGGTGCGCCTGAAGGCGCTCTTGCAATGGGCGGAGGAGGGCAAGCTGCGCCCCAACGTCTCGCACCGCCTGCCGCTGGAGGATTACGCCAAGGCGATGCGGCTATTGATCGACCGCAAGGCGATCGGGCGCGTGGCGCTGGTGATGGAGTGACGGTGCCGTAGTCGCGGTGCCGTAGGGTGGGCAAAGGCGCTCTTGCGCCGTGCCCACCATCCATCGGGAAGCAAAGCAAGAATGGTGGGCACGCTTCGCTTTGCCCACCCTACGAGAGCGTCACTTGTATTCCCGCTCCGTCCACCATGGGAAATAGTCCGGCATGTCTGTCGATACCTTGTTCTTGAACTGCGCAGGCCGCTTCTCCAGGAACGACACCACGCCTTCCTTGACGTCGTCGGAGCGGCCGCGGGCGTAGATGCCGCGGCTGTCGACCTTGTGGGCTTCCATGGGATCGTCGGCGCCCATCATGCGCCACATCATCTGGCGGATCAGCGCCACCGACACCGGCGCGGTCTTGGCGGCGAATTCCTTCGCGAGGGCACGTGCGGTCGGCAAGAGATCATCGGGCGCGACGACCTTGCTGACGAGACGCCCCGCCAGCGCTTCCTGCGCCGGGAAAACGCGGCCCGAATAGCACCATTCCAGCGCCTGCGAGATACCGACGATGCGCGGCAGGAACCAGCTCGAGGCGGCCTCGGGCACGATGCCGCGCTGGGAGAACACGAAGCCGAAGCGCGCGGCATCCGAGGCGATGCGGATGTCCATCGCGAGCTGCATGGTGACGCCGATGCCGACCGCAGGGCCGTTCACCGCGGCGATGACGGGCTTGAGGCATTTGAAGATGCGCAACGTCACCTGGCCGCCGCCGTCGCGCACCTGCGGATCGCTGTAATCGACCTTGCCGTCGGCGAAGCGGTTGACCGGCCCGCGCCGCGCATCGCGATCGAACGTGTCGGGACCGGAAGAAAGATCTGCGCCCGCGCAAAAGCCGCGGCCCGCGCCGGTGACGATGATGGCGCGGACATTGTCGTCCTTGTCGGCGGCGTCGAACGCGGCGATCAGCTCGGCTTGCATCTGCGCATTGAAGGCGTTGAGCTTGTCGGGCCGGTTCAGCGTGATGGTGAGGATCTGTTCGGCGACCTCGTATTTGATCGTCTCATACGCCATGGTGGTTTCCTTCCCTGTCTCTTTGTCGGTCTCTCTAGCACGTCATTCCGGGGCGCGCGAAGCGCGAGCCCGGAATCCATCTTTCCGTACCAGTAGTGCCGATGAATGGATTCCGGGCTTGCGCCAAGAGGGCGCAACCCGGAATGACTGAATTCAAGCTACTTCGCCGGCGGCTTGGGCCAGGGCCGCTGCGCGCCGCGCAGGCCCTCAAACGCCTTGGCCATGCCGAGCACGCCGATATCGTCGAAGCGGCGGCCGACGATCTGCACGCCGATGGGAAAACCCTTGGCGTCGAAGCCGCCATTGATCGAGACGGCCGGATTCTCCGACATATTCCACGGCACGGTATAGGCGATGTGCTCGAACGGCTTCATGGGATCGTTGGTGGGCGAGGCCCAGTCTGCGGGATAGTTGACGTTGGGTGCGGTCGGCGAGATCACATAGTCGAGCTCGCAGAACAGCTTTGACGCGGCCGCGCGGATCGCCATGGTCTGGTTGAAGCCCCGGATGACGTCGACACCCGAGAGCTTCGCGCCGGACTCGCCCCATTTGAAGATATAGGGCAGCACCTTTGCCTGTTCGGCCGGCGTCAGCTTGGACAGATCGTCCCACATCCGCGCGCGCCAGAAATTGTCGAGGCCGTCGAGCATCTCGCGGGTGAGGATGCCGTCGACTTCCGTCACGACGCTACCTGCGGATTCAAACGCTTTCGCGGCCTTCACCGCGACGTCGCGCACCGGCTTCTCCAGCGCCAGGCCGCAGCCGGGATCGAGCATCAGGCCGATGCGCAGTTTTCGCGGGGACTTTTCCAGTCCCTTCCAGTTGAGTGGCTCGGCGGGCAGGCTCATGCCGTCGCGCCGGTCGGGCTTTGCGATCGCGCTCATCATCAGCGCGCAATCGTCGACGGTGCGGGTCATGGGACCCGCTACGCGACCGACATAGACGGGATCGATCGGCACGCGGCCAAAACTCGGCTTCAGGCCGACGAGGCCGCACCAGCCCGCAGGCAGACGGACCGAGCCACCGATATCGGTGCCGAGGTGCAGCGGGCCATAACCAGCCGCCGCAGCGGCGCCGGCGCCCGCGCTGGAGCCGCCGGGGTTCTTGGCGAGATCCCAGGGATTGCGTGCGAGCGCGTGGAAAGAGGAGAGCCCGGAGGACAGCATGCCGTAATCGGGCATGGTGGTCTTGGCGAAGATGACCGCGCCGGCTTCGCGCAGCCGCGCGGCGGGCGGAGCGTCCTTCTCGGCCGGCACGAGCTTGACGCTGGCCGCGCCCAGCGGCACCGGCACGCCCTTGGTCGCGATGTTGTCCTTCACCGTGACAGGCACGCCGTCGAGCGCGCCTGACGGCTCGCCCCCGCTCCAGCGCGCGGTCGAGGCCTTGGCGGCCTCGCGCGCGCTGTCGGGATCGAATGCATAGAGCGCCTTGAGGTGCGGTTCCCACGCCGCGACATGCGCGAGCACGTCCTCCAGCACCTCGCTCGGCGAGAATTGCTTGGCGCGATAGCCCGCGATCAGGTCGACCGCGGACAGATCGTGCAGCGAGGTGACCGTCTCCTCGGCGCTCTTTTTCTGCATTGCTAGCCCACCGGCATGCGCGTTTCGATGATCCGAGCGAACATGCTGGCGCCGATCGGCAGGATCTTGTCGTCGAGCACGAAGCCGGGATTGTGCACCGGCACCGAGCCGTCATGGCCGACCCAGAAATAGGCGCCGGGAATGGTCTCCAGCATGTCGGCGAAATCCTCGCTGCCCATCTTCGGCTGGGCGCGGGTGATCACGTTGGCGGGGTCGACGATCGTGCGCGCGACGTCCTCGACCACCTTGGACTGTTCGACCTGGTTGATCAGCACGTTGAAGGTGTCACGGATGTCGACGTCGATCACGCACTGGTAGGCGCTTGCGATGCCGGCGCAGATGGTGCGGATGCGTTCGCTGACCAGGGTGCGAACTTCCTTCGAGAAGGTGCGGATGGTGCCGCACAGATGCGCGTCGCCGGGAATGACGTTGTAGGCGGAGCCGGCGTGGATCTGGGTGATCGACACCACCGCGGCCTGCAGCGGCTCGACGTTGCGGCTGACGATGGTCTGGATCGCCTGCGCCAGCGTGGTTGCGATGATCACCGCATCCTTGGAGCGCTCGGGCATCGCGCCATGCGCGCCGTAGCCCGTGATGCGGAGATCGAAGAAATCGGCGCTGGCCATGGCCGGACCGGGCAGGATCGCGATCTCACCGTGATTGAGGTCGGGCGCGTTGTGCAGGCCGTAGAGCTCGTCGCAGGGAAACTTCTCGAACAGGCCGTCCTTGATCATGGCGCGGGCGCCGCCGAGGCCTTCCTCGGCCGGCTGGAAGATCAGATGCACGGTGCCGTCGAAGTTCCGGGTCTCGGCGAGATAGCGCGCGGTGCCGAGCAGCATGGTGGTGTGGCCGTCATGGCCGCAGCCGTGGAAGCGGCCGGGGATCTTCGAGCTCCACTTCAGATTGGTGTTCTCTTCCATCGGCAACGCATCCATGTCGGCGCGGAGGCCAATGCGCTTGCCGCTCGAACCCTTGCCCTTGATGACGCCGATCACGCCGGTGCCGCCGAGACCGCGATGCACCTCGATGCCCCAGCTCTTCAGCTTGTCGGCGACGATGCCGGAAGTGCGTACTTCCTCGAAGCCGATCTCGGGATGGGCGTGGAGGTCGCGCCTGATAGCGGTGAGTTCGTCGGCATAGCCGTCGATGCGGTCGATGGTGGGCATGGTTCCTGTCCGGTTAGCGTGAAGGAGGGTTGAAAACGGGGCCGTTCGGCTTGATGCGGATGCCCGGACGCAGGCGCGTCCAGGGGAGAGACGCGGTATCGGCCGGCATCGCGCCGGGGGCGGCGCAGATCATCAGCTTTTCCGCGATCGGCTCGAAATCGGCGCGGAAGTGCACCGAGCTCTTGTTGACCAGAATCTTCTCCTGCGTCGGCTCGATGCCGACATAGCGGTACATCGCCTGGTCGGCGAGCTGCGCCTTGTGCGAGGAGACGACGACGCGGACGTCGCCGATACGCAAGGCTGCGGAGGGCCCCATCTCCATCTCGCGGCCGCCGTAGTAAGGACCGGACGCGATGAAGCGGCCGTCGGAGAGTGTTTCGACCACAAACGTCTCGCGATAGGGCTCGTCGCCGGGAATGCCGGACTTGCCGCCGAGCGACAGCGTCACGGTGGCGCCGACGCCGGCTTCGTGCGCGGCCTTCGCCGACTCCGGATCGTAGATGGCGCCGGTCGCGGCGCTGGCCTTGTTGCGCACCAGCGCGCGCAGCATGCCGGTGGTATCGGAATCGCCGCCGGCGCCGGGATTGTCCTGGGTGTCGGCGATGATGATCGGCTTGCTCGCGCTCTTCGAGAGTTCCATCGCATGGCGCACGCCATCGTCGGGCAGCCAGATCTTGCCGTCGAAATCGTTCTCGTGGCTTTCGATCAGCCTGACGATGGCATCGGCCGCACGGTCGGCCTCTTCTTGCGTCTTGCCATAGGCGAACACGCTCGGCCCGCAGTCGCGGAAATCGGCGGCGGGGAAGCCGGGCGCGAAGGAGAGGGTGGGAACAGCATCGTTCTCGAGAGCAGCGAGCTTCTCGTAGATGCCCTTGGTGGGAAAGTCGTTGGTGCATTGCCAGCTGATCGCGATCAGGAACGGCAATTGGCGGAACGACTTTGCAAGGCGCTGCCTGGTCTTCAGCAGCAGCGCGAGATGCTTCGCGCAGGCGCGGCCGGTGTCGGCCATGTCGACATGCGGATAGGTGCGGTAGGCGATCAGCGCGTCCGCATGCTCCATCATTGCAGGCGTGACGTTGGCGTGGAGGTCGAGGCTTGCGACCAGCGGAACATCCTTGCCGATGACGCGGCGCACACGTGCCAAAATCTCGCCTTCGCCGTCGTCGAGATGCTCGGTCACCATCGCACCGTGCAAGTCGAGATAGACCGCATCGATCGGGCCCGCGGCGGCGATGCCATCGATCATGACCTTCACGATGCGCTCGAAGGCATCCTTGGTGACATGCGCCGACGGGCTCGCACCGCAGGCAATGGTCGGAATGAGTTCCCAGCCATTCGCCTCGGCACTGTCGACGAAACCGGCGAGGCCGACATTGATGCGGCGCATCACCTTCAAGACGTCGGCACCTTCAGTCATCGCCGGCCAGCCGCCGCCATGCTGGAAGTCGGCAAAGGTCGCCTTTGTCGGCGCGAAAGTGTTGGTCTCGTGCAGGAAGCCGCCGACGGCGATACGTGTCATTCAACCCAGTCCGGTCAATCAAGAGTGCGCGACGTTAGCCCCGGCTTTGCGCGGAGAGCAAGGCGGGAAGCAATCGCGCCGTGCATAGGGTCAAGACGTTTTGGGAATGCTGCGGGGCGGTGGGCGTTGTGAGCTGCTCCGCCAACCACACCCTCGATGTCGTCCCGGCGAAGGCCGGGACCCATAACCCCAGGGAGAAGTTTGGCGAAGATTGGTCGTTCGGGACTAGCGCCACCCGCGATCGATAAATCACGCGGTATGGGTCCCGGCCTTCGCCGGGACGACGGTGCGGAGGCAATAGCGCTCCACACCACTCCATCACGCGCGGATAGACATCACGCGGTGGCCGCCACGCCCTCCGCCACCGGCCGGAAGTTCGCAAAGTCCCAGTTGCGTCCCGGCGCGGCATCCAGCAGCGCCTTGGTGTAGGCCTCCTTCGGATGCGTCAGCACTTCGGCGGCGGGGCCCTGCTCGACGACGCGGCCGTGCTGCATCACCACGACCTCATCGCAGATTTGGGCTGCGACGCGCAAATCGTGGGTGATGAACAGGATGGCGATGCCGAGCCGCTTCTGGATCTCGTCGAGCAGTTCCAGCACCTGCGCCTGCACCGAGACGTCGAGCGCGGAGACCGCTTCGTCCGCGACCAGCACGTCCGGATCGAGCGCGAGGGCGCGAGCGATGGCAATGCGCTGGCGCTGGCCGCCGGAGAACTGGTGCGGATAGCGCGACACTGCATCGGCCGGCAGGCCGACCAGCTCGAGCAGCTCGCGGGCGCGCTTCATCGCGTCGGCATGCGAGACGCCGTAATTGATCGGGCCTTCCGCGATGCTCTCGCCGACGCTGACGCGCGGATTGAGCGAGCGGTAGGGATCCTGGAACACGATCTGGATCTTCTGCCGGTGCGGCTGCAGCAGGCGGCGCGAGATGTCGGAAATCTCGCGGCCGGCAAGGCGCACGCCGCCCGAGGTCGGATCGATCAGGCGGACGATGCAGCGCGCCACCGTCGACTTGCCCGAGCCGCTCTCGCCGACGATGCCGAGCGTGCGGCCCTTGCGCAGGGTGAGCGTGACCTTGTCGGCGGCGACGACCTCGCGGCCTTTGCCGAAGAACGCGCGCTCCTTGTAGACCTTGCTGAGGTCGTTGGCCTCGAGCACCACGGGCTCGCGGCTCTCCTCGCGCGGCGGCCGCGGCACCAGGCTCGGCACTGACGCCAGCAGGTTGCGGGTGTACTCCATGGTCGGATTGCGCAGCACGGTCTCGAGCGGACCGGTCTCGACCAGGCGGCCCTGCCGCATCACCGCGACGCGGTCGGCGATCTCGGCCACCACGCCCATGTCGTGGGTGATGAACAGCACGGCCGTGCCGTGATCGCGCTGGAGGTCGCGGATCAGGGTCAGGATCTGCTTCTGCGTGGTGACGTCGAGCGCGGTGGTCGGCTCGTCCGCGATCAGCAGCTTCGGCTCCAGCACCAGCGCCATCGCGATCATGATGCGCTGGCGCTGGCCGCCGGAGAGGCGGTGCGGGTAGGAGGCGAAGATGCGCTCGACCTGGGGCAGGCGGACCTGCTCCATCATGTCGAGGATGCGCTTCTTGCGCGCCCTCGCGTCGAGCTTGGTGTGGGCGCGCAGCACCTCGTCGATCTGGCGGCCGACCGGCACCACCGGATTGAGCGCGGTCATCGGCTCCTGGAAGATCATCGCCATCTGCGTCGCGCGGAGCTGGCGCAGGCGGCGGTCGGTCGCGGTGAGCAGCTCTTCGCCGACCAGCTTGACGCTGCCGGAGGTCGGCACCAGCGTGCCCTTCGGCAACAGGCCCATCGTGGCGAGCGAGGTCACCGACTTGCCCGAGCCGCTTTCGCCGACGAGGCACAGCGTCTCGCGCTCGCGCACCTGGATCGAGATGCCGTCGATGATGTTGGCGCCCTTCGGCTTCTTGCCGACGGAGACGACGAGGTTGTTGATGTCGAGAACAGGGTTGGTCATGCGAACTCTCTCGTCATTCCGGGGCGCGCGCAGCGCGAGCCCGGAATCCATCGGGCGTCAGTCCAGGCGTTGAAATGGATTCCGGGCTCGCGCCAAGGGGCGCGCCCCGGAATGACAGTGCCACTCGCATCACTTCCCCTCCCGCTGCTTCATGCGGGGATCGAGGGCGTCACGGGCGGCGTCGCCGATCAGGTTGATGCTGAGGATGGCGATCGAGAGCAGCAGGCCCGGCCAGAAGATCAGCGAGGGCTTGATCTGGAAGTACTGGCGGCCCTCGGCCATGATGTTGCCCCAGGTCGGCGTCTCCGGCGAGATGCCGGCGCCGAGGAAGGAGAGGATCGCCTCGGTGAGGATCGCGGAGGCGCAGACATAGGTGCCCTGGACGATCAGCGGCGCGATCGTGTTCGGCATCAGATGGCGCCACATGATCTTCGGCAGGCTCGATCCAACCGAGATCGCGGCCTCGACGTAAGGCTCCTCGCGCGCCGACAGCACGACCGAACGGACCAGGCGCGCCACGCGCGGAATCTCAGGGATCGTGATCGCGATCAGCACGGTCCAGATGCTGGCGCCGGAGAGCGACACCACGGCGATGGCGAGCAGGATGCTCGGCATCGCCATCAGGCCGTCCATGATGCGCATCATCACGGAATCGACCAGCTTGAAGAAGCCGGAGACGAGGCCGATCGAAAGTCCGATGACGATCGACAGGATCGCCGAGCCGATGCCGATCAGCAGCGAGATGCGGCCGCCATAGACCACGCGCGACAGGAGGTCGCGTCCGTAGGCGTCGGTGCCGAGCAGGAATTGCGCCGAGGCCGGTTTCAATCGCTGCGACGGCGCAAGCTGGATCGGATCATGCGGCGCGATCAACGGCGCGAGGATCGAGATCACCACGATTAGCGCGAGCAAGACTGTTGCCGTGGCGATGATCGGCGTCGAGGTGAGGAAGCCGAAGCGCGGCCGCAGCGGCGACGTGATCGGAATGGACGACTGGGGAAGGGTATCGACTGACATATTGTTCTTGTCCTTGCCTCAGTACCGGATCCGGGGATCGAGCAGGGTGTAGGCGACGTCGATGAGGAGATTGACGACGACGTAGATCAGCGACGTCAGCAGGATCATGGCCTGGATCACCGGATAGTCGCGCGCCAGCACCGCATCCACGGTGAGGCGCCCGATGCCGGGGATGTTGAACACGCTCTCGGTGACGACGACGCCGGAGATCAGCAGCGCAAAGCCGGTGCCGATCACGGTGATCACGGGCACGGCGGCGTTGCGCAGCGCGTGCCGCATCATCACGGCAACCTCGTTGATGCCTTTCGCACGCGCCGTTCGCACGTAATCTTCGCCGAGCACGTCGAGCATCGCCGCGCGCGTCATGCGCGCGATCAGTGCGATGTAGATGAAGGACAGCGCGCAGGTCGGCAGGATCATGCGCTCGAAGAACGGACCGAAGCCGTTGAAGATGCTCCGGAAGCCCTGTACCGGCACCCAGCGCAGATCGATCGCGAAGACCTCGATCAGGACATAACCGACCACGAACACCGGCACCGAGAAGCCGAGGACCGACAGGCCCATCACGAAACGGTCGATCCAGGTGCCGTGCTTCCACGCGGCGATCACCCCCAGGGGAACTGCGACGATGACGGCGAGGATGATGGTGCACAGCGCGATCGAGATCGACGGCTCGACGCGCTGGCCGATCATCTTCATCACCGGCAGGTTGGAGATCAGCGAGGTTCCGAGGTCGCCGTGCAGCAGCTTGTTCACCCAGGTGATGAACTGCACGATCAGCGGCTCGTTGAGGCCGAGCGATTCGCGGATGCGCTCGAGCCGTTCCGGTGTCGCGTTGTCGCCGGCGAGGATCGCGGCGGGATCGCCCGGCGTCAGCCGCAACAGCAGGAACACGAACAGCGCGACGACGCCCATCACGGGCACCGCGGCCAGAACGCGGCGAATGAGATAACCTAGCATGCACCTATCTCCGGCTGCGGAACTTGTGGGGCCCTGGGGCGTCCGTGGATTCGATCGTGTCTATCATGCGCGCCTGTCACTCGGGCTGGAAAGCCGGCCGGAGATGCCGACTTTTCGGGGCAAATTGTGTGCCAAGGGCAGGGCGGTCGCAAGAGGCCGCCCCGCGTCCGGTCCAAACCACTCAGGATGCATGACGCAGCTCACGCGCAACCCCCAGTGAAGGCACGGTCGGCGGCGCATTGAGCCCGCGCCAGCTGTCGATGGTCCCGGCGATCATCTGCGCGGTTGCGGCCGACAGGGTCCAGCCGAGATGGCCGTGACCGGTGTTGAAGAACACGCCCGGCATCCGTCCTGCGCGCACCACCGGCATCATGTTCGGCATCATCGGGCGCAGCCCGGCCCAGGGCACGACGCGCGATGTTTCGATGGCGGGGAAGTTGCTGCGCACCCAGTCGACCAGCGGCTGCACGCGGTCGGCGCGGATGTCGCGATTGAAGTCGTTGAACTCGGCCGTGCCGGCCACGCGAAAACGATCGGCGCCGAGCCGGCTGGTGACGATCTTGGCGGCTTCGTCCAGCAGGCTGACGGTCGGCGTCGCGTTGCGGCTCTCCGCGGTGTCGAGCTGCACGGTGATCGAGTAGCCCTTCACGGGGTAGACGTTGATGCGATCGTCGAGGAGGGCGGCGAAGTGGCGGCTGGCGACGCCGGCGCAGACCACGACCCCGTCCGCCTTCAGCATGCCGCGTGCGGAGGCGAGGGCATCGCTTGCAGCAAGATCGGCCCAGCCGAGCACGAAGCCGCTGCCGGCGCGCGCGATTGAATCGATATCGGCTTCATGGATGAAGGTCGCGCCACGCCGCTTGCAGGCGTCCGCCAGCCCGCGGGTGAACTTGTGGATATCGCCGGTCGCATCCGACGGCGTGTAGAAGCCGCCATAATACGCCTTGCGCAGCGTCGGCTCGATGCTGCGGATTTCCTCCGGCGTCACTGGACGGCGATCGAGGCCGCCTTCCTGCAGCAGCGCGTTGACGCGCAGGCCGGATTCGAAACCCGCCTTGTCGTGATAGATGTGAAGGATGCCGCGGCGCTCGAGATCGAAGTCGATGCCTTCGCGCGTTGCGATCTCGAACAGATGCTTGCGGGCTTCGATCGCAAGCCGCGTGGTCTCGATGGTGTTGGCGCGGTAGTTGCCGATGTTGGCGACGAACTCGCTCATCCACGAATATTTGTGCCAGTTCGGCCGCGGGTTCATCAGCAGCGGCGCGTCGCGCCGGAACATCCAGCGCAGGCCTTTGAGGATCGTCGCGGTGCTGTTCCACACTTCGGCATTGCTGGCGGACAGCTGTCCGCCGTTGGCGAACGATGTCTCCATCGCGGCATAACGGTGCTTGTCGAGCACCGTTACCTTGTAGCCGCGTTCGAGCAGGGCATAGGCAGTCGTCACGCCGGTGATGCCGGCGCCGATGATGGCGATATGGGTCATGGCAGGTTCGGGGCTCCCGTGAGTTAGGATAGGTCGGCCGCCGGCCAAAGGCCGTTGGCGGCGCCCCATCTGTCACGGTTACCTGAGAGCTTGATCCGCTGCGGATCACGCAACGGACTATCCCCTTCGGTGGACGCCACGATTGCCTGAAATCGCGCCGCCTCTCTCCAGATCGTCCTGACGATACAGTCCTTTTGCCTGAGAGTTTCCGGGGCGGTTGCTCCGTCGGCGTCGCAACGAAAGCTGAAAACCTTCGTTGCGATCTCTCCCGCATCGTCGCGTGGACAATCGAGCAGTACGATACGCCTCATTTTTAGACAAGGCTAAATTTAGACCGCGACTGCCAACGCATTGTGCAGTGCAAGGTTGATTCAATTTATTCCAGCGTCGCCAGCAATCCCGCCATCAGACGCCCGCGCTCGACGAGGCTATCGACCTCGATGAACTCCTCCAGCGTGTGGCCATTGCCGCCGCGCACACCGAGGCCGTCGAGAGTCGGGATTCCCATCGCACCGGTGAAGTTGCCGTCGGAGCCGCCGCCGGAGCTCGCATGCGGTAATTCCGCGCCAAGGGATTTAGCGATGCCGCGCGCCTTCTCATACAGCGCCATGGTGCCTGCATCTGGCTCCCAGACCGGCCGCGTCACGCCGCGTGTCACCTTGAAGGTCACGTCGTTGTTGGTGCCCGAGAGTGCCAGCATCTTTTCGACACCGCGGTCGAGATCGGCCTGGCGCTTGGCCATCGACAGCGCCTCGCCGGTGGCGGTCGTAGCAACGCAGTTCACCCACTGGCCGCCATGCACGACGCCGACCGAGAAGGTGCAGTCCTCCGTCGTCATCACGTCGATCGCGAGAATCTGCCGCGCCATTTCGCGGATCGCCGAACGTCCCGCCGACAGCGTCGCGCCGGCGTGGCTCGGCCGTCCCGTCGCCTCGAGATTGAAGCGTGCGATGGCGTAACGTCCGGTGGTGACGCCGTTGTCGGCGCGGCCGGGCTCGGGCACCAGCACGTATTTATTGCGCGCGGCTTCCGCCTCGATGATGTCCCGGGTCGAAGGCGTGCCGACCTCTTCGTCGGGCGTGAACAGCACGGTGATCGGCAGCGGTGTCGTGAACGAGGCGCGCGCCAGCTGGCGGATCGCTTCCAGCGAGAGATAATTGCCGCCCTTCATGTCGTAGATGCCGGGGCCGTAACACTTGCTGCCCTCGCGCCGCCATTTCAGCTTCTCGATGGTGCCGACCGGGTGGACGGTATCCATGTGGCCGGCGATCAGGATGCCCGGCTCGCCCTGTTTCGGATGCGGAAAGCGCGCGCGGATCACGCCGCCGAAACCCTGGCGGCCGGCGATGCGTTCGATCGTCGCACCCATGATCGCCATGTCCCGCGCCGCGATATCGAGCATGCGGTTCACCGCGTTCGCGTCCCAGGTCGGGCTTTCGCATTCCACCCAGGTGCGCAGGCCCTCGAGCATGGCCTCGGAATCGAAGGGAAGATTGGCTGGATTCATCTCAATGTCTCTCAGGCTGCGAAAGATGGAACGCGCATTGCATCGGCGCGCGGCAGGACAAGCGGAGAGCGTTGTAGAGCTAAACCGATCTTTGTGGAGCCCGTGCGCGCGCCGCGAGGGCTTGCGACGAAACCGGATTGACGCGCTCAACACTGTCTGCAAGTCTCGAAAAGATAAAGGCATTGCATGAGGTTAGTTCGCCCAAGGAACGAACCGGATGCTCAACCAATAACCTGCCTTTGAACAGTTTCACGTCAGGAGAAACTTTTTATGTCCAACTTCATGCGCCGGGGGCCTCGCGCGCTCGCCTCCAAACTTGCGCTGTCGGTCGTCGCGCTTTCAACGGTGCTGGCCTCGCCAGTGCTTGCGGCCGGCAAGACCCTCACCGCCGTGATGCATTCCGACCTTCGCATCATCGACCCGATCTTCACCACGGCCTACATCACGCGTGACCATGGCTACATGGTCTACGACACGCTGGTGGCCCCCGATTCGAATTTCAAGATCCAGCCGCAGATGGCGGACTGGAAGATCTCCGATGACAAGCTCACCTACACCTTCACGCTGCGCGACGGCCTGAAATGGCATGACGGCGCGCCCGTGACGGCGGAAGACTGCGTCGCCTCGCTCAAGCGCTGGGCCGCGGTCGACGGCATGGGCCAGAAGCTCATGGACTTCACGGCGAGCATCGAGGCGACCGACGCCAAGACCATCACGCTGAAGCTGAAGGAGCCCTACGGCCTCGTCCTCGACTCCATCGGCAAGCCGTCCTCGCGCGTCGCCTTCATGATGCCGAAGCGTCTCGCCGAGGTGCCGCCGGACAAGCAGATTCCCGAGCAGATCGGATCGGGCCCGTTCAAGTTCGTGCAGGGCGAATTCCAGCCCGGCGTGAAGGCGGTCTACGTCAAGAATACCGATTACCTGCCGCGCAAGGAGCCGGCGAGCTGGACCTCCGGCGGCAAGGTGGTGAAGGTCGACCGCGTCGAGTGGATCACGATGCCGGACTCGCAGACCGCGGTGAACGCGCTGCAGTCGGGCGACATCGACTTCATGGAAAACCTGCCCTACGACATGCTGCCGGTGTTGGAAGCGAACAAGGAGCTCACGATCGAGGTCTCCAACAAGTTCGGTTTCCAGACCCTCGGCCGCATGAACTTCCTCTATCCGCCGTTCGACAACGTGAAGGTGCGCCGCGCGGCCCTGCTGGCGATGAACCAGAAGGACGTTCTCGACGCGCTCGTCGGCAACGCCAAGTATCAGAAGATCTGCGGCGCGTTCTTCATCTGCGACACGCCGCTGGCGACCGATGTCGGCGCCGAAACCCTGGTGAAGGGCAACGGCATGGCGGAAGCCAAGAAGGCGCTTGCCGAGTCCGGCTATGACGGCACCCCGGTCGTGGTGATGGCGCCTGGCGACGTCACGACGCTGAAGGCGCAGCCGATCGTGGCGGCCCAGCTGCTGCGCGAGGCCGGCTTCAAGGTCGACCTGCAGGCGACCGACTGGCAGACGGTGGTGAGCCGCCGCGCCAGCCAGAAGCCGCCGAAGGAAGGCGGTTGGAACATGTTCTTCACCAACTGGGTCGCGGCCGACGTCGCCAACCCGATCGCCAATCTCTCGATCGGCGGCCAGGGCAAGAAGGGCTGGTTCGGCTGGGCGGAAGACGCCAAGATCGAGCAGCTCAAGGACGCCTTCGTCCGCGCGCCCTCGATCGACGAGCAGAAGAAGATCGCAGCCGACATCCAGAAGGAAGCCTACGAGCAGGTGATCTACATCCCGCTCGGGCAGTACCTGCTGCCGAGCGGCTGGCGCAAATCACTCACCGGCGTGCTCGACGGCCCGGCGACGCCGCTGTTCTGGAACGTCGACAAGTCCGAGTAAGGGGAAGGCGCGCCATCGCGCCTTTCGGCTCGACCATCGCGCGGCGCCGCTGTCATCAGCGGCGCCGCTTGCCGGGAGAACTGCCAAGAGCACTACCAAGAAGACTGCCAACAGAACTGCCAGGAGAACTTCGATGTTCGAAATGATGCGCCGGGGACGTCTTGCCTTCGCCTCCAAACTTGCACTTTCGGTCGTGGCACTTTCGGCACTGGCATCGCCAGCTCTTGCCGCGGGCAAGACCATCACCGCCGTGATGCATTCGGATCTGCGCATCCTCGATCCGATCTTCACCAGCGCCTATATCTCGCGCGACCATGGCTACATGGTCTACGACACGCTGATCGCGACGGATTCGAACTTCAAGATCCAGCCGCAGATGGCGGATTGGAAGATCTCCGACGACAAGCTGACCTACACCTTCACGCTCCGCGACGGCCTGAAGTGGCATGACGGCACGCCCGTCACCGCGGAAGATTGCGTTGCCTCCCTGAAGCGCTGGGCCGCCGTCGACGGGATGGGGCAGCAGATGATGCTGTTCACCGCGAGCATCGAGGCGACCGACCCCAAGACCATCACGCTGAAGCTGAAGGAGCCGTACGCGCTGGTGCTGGAATCGATCGGCAAGCCGTCCTCGCGGGTCGCTTTCATGATGCCGAAGCGTCTCGCCGAGACGCCCGTCGACAAGCAGATCCCCGAGCAGATCGGCTCCGGCCCGTTCAAGTTCGTGCAGGGTGAATTCCAGCCCGGGGTGAAGTCGGTCTACGTCAAGAACACCGACTATGTGCCGCGCAAGGAGCCGGCGAACTGGACCACCGGCGGCAAGGTGGTGAAGGTCGACCGCGTCGAATGGCTTACGATGCCGGACTCGCAGACGGCGTTGAACGCGCTGCAGTCGGGTGACGTCGATTTCATGGAATATCCCGCCATCGAAATGTTGCCCGCCATCGAAGCCGACAAGGAGCTCAAGATCGAGATCCTGAACAAGTTCGGATTCCAGACGGGCGCGCGGATGAACTTCCTTCATCCGCCGTTCGACAACGTCAAGGTCCGCCGCGCCGCATTCCTGGCGATCAAGCAGAAGGACGTGCTCGATGCGCTGATCGGCAACCCCAAGTACTACAAGACTTGTGCTGCGGCCTTCATTTGCGACACGCCGTTCGCGACGGACATTGGCGGCGAGACCCTCGCGAAGGGCGGCGACATGGCTGCGGCCAGGAAGGCGCTCGCCGAGTCCGGTTACGACGGGACCCCGGTCGTGCTCATGGCGCCGGGCGACGTGCTGCTGCTGAAGGCTCAACCGATCGTGGTGGCTCAGCAGCTGCGCGAAGCAGGATTCAAGGTCGACCTGCAGGCGACCGACTGGCAGACGGTGGTGAGCCGGCGCGCCAGCCAGAAGCCGCCGAAGGAGGGCGGCTGGAACATGTTCATCACCAACTGGGTCAGCGCCGACGTGGACAACCCGATCTCCAACGTCGCCGTCGGCGGGCAGGGCAAGAAGGGCGGCTGGTTCGGCTGGGCGGAGGACGCCAAGATCGAGCAGCTCAAGGACGCCTTCGTTCGCGCGAGCTCGGCGGAGGATCGCAAGAAGATCGCGACCGAGATTCAGAAGGAAGCCTATGACCAGGTGCTTTACATGCCGCTGGGTCAATATCAGGCGCCGAGCGCGTGGCGGAAGTCGCTCTCCGGTGTGATCGACGGCCCGGCAACCCCGGTGTTCTGGAACATCGACAAGTCGGAATAGGCTGTCGCCTGCATCCGAAAAAAAAGAACGGCGCCGCGGGCCTCCGCGGCGCCGTTTTCCATGGCGCAATACTTCTTTGATCCGCCTCTAGCAGTGGCTGTCGCGCACCTGCTCGAGCCCTTCACTCGCGAATGGCAGACTTGTGTCCGGCCGTTCCTCGGAATGCCCTGGCTGTGGAGCGGGTTGCTCCACTTTCCACGCGGGCTGATCCGGCTTCTTCTTTGGTTCCATCTCGCCATCCTCTCGATTGCTGCAGGACAACATGGAGGCGGCGGGGAAGTTCCTCACGTCACGGGACGATGATGCGGCTTGAACAGCCGTCCCTTCTCCACCACCAGAACGATTCCGAGCGCAGCCAGCGTCGACAGGAAGAAGCCGACCGAGAACGGCAGCAGCGTGCCGTCAAAGCTCTGGCCGATCGCCATGCCGACCACGATGCCGATCAGGGTCGTGATCGAGCCGTAGAGCGACGACGCGGTGCCGGCGATGTGGCCCTGCGGCTCCATGGCGAGCGCGGTGAAGTTGGCGACCATCATGCCGAACGAGAACATCATCAGCGCCGAGAGCACCATGAACAACGCGAGCGGCAGCACGCCAAAAATCTCCGTCAGCAGCATCACGCCTGCCACCACGGTGTAGAGCGTCAGCGCGCCGTGCGAGATCACGCGCATGCCGAGCCGTCCGACCAGCTGCGAATTGAGGAATCCGGCCACAGCCGTGCCGGCCGCGATCGCGGCGAAGGCGAGCGGAAAGTAGTGACCGAGATGGTAGACGCCGGTGAAGACCTGCTGGGCGCAGAACACGTAGGCAAACAGCGCGCCGATGACGCTGCCGGCAGCCGTCGCGTAGCCGATGGTCTGGCGGTTGGTCACGGTCTGGCGGAAGGCCGAGAGCACGTCGGCGGGCGCGAGCGACCGGCGCTCCGATTCGGGAAGCGTTTCAGGCAGCCGCAGCACGCACCAGGCAAGCGCGAGCAGGCCGTAGAGCATCAGCACGACGAAGATGCCGCGCCAGGCCGTCACCAGCAGCACGGCCTGTCCGAATGACGGCGCGATCACGGGCACCGCGATGAACACCATCATGGCGAGTGACATCACGCTCGCCATGCGGCGGCCGACATAGCAATCGCGCACGATCGAGGTCGCGATCACGCGCGTTGCCGAGGTGCCGAGCCCTTGCAGCGCGCGCGCCAGCAGCAGCGTCTCGAACGAGGGCGCGGCGACCGCCAGCACGCTCGCGATCGCATAGACCGCCATGCCGCCGAGCAGCACCGGACGGCGGCCGAATCGGTCCGACAACGGGCCCATCACGAACTGGCCGACGCCGAAGCCGATCAGGAAGGTCGACAGCACCAGCTGGAGGTGATTGGCGACGGGAATCTTGAATGCCGCCCCGATATTGGGCAGCGCCGGCAGCATCATGTCCATCGCGAGCGGATTAAGCGCCATGATGGACGCGATCACGATGACAAATTCGGGAAAACCCATGGGCCGGTGTCCCGAGGACACCCAATCGTCGGCATTGACGTCGGACAAGAAGCTCACCTCTGAAATTCAAGGCTTTTTCTAGCGTCCATGCTGCGACGCACAACCCATGTTTCGGGATGGCTGTCAGGCAGGGGCGGGGCGGACACGAGTTGGTGAGGTAGCCCGTCACTCCCGCCGTCCCAGCCGCGCGCCGGCAACCAGCCATTCACCATAAGATCGCGGACGGCGCACCGGGGAGATGAATCCGCAACTCATCCTGTCCATTGTGGCCTGACGGCGCGCCGCGGCAGGCGCCCCCGAGGAACCCGGCAAGACAAGGTATTTCGCAGTGTCCGACGTAGCACGATGGTTGGGCCCCTCGGTCGACATGACCACAAGGCGAAACACCTGGCTTGCCTGGCTGATCGGGCCGACGGCGCTGCTGGTGCTCGGCAATCTCGTCAGCGACGGCACGCTTCCCCTGAATTACGGCTGGGACGTTCGCGTCAATTGCGCCGCGGTCGATGCCTATGCCAATGGGCTCGATCCCTACTTCGTCAAGAACCTGAAGGGCACCAGGTTCTCCTACCCCTATCTGCCTGTGACGCTCGACGTGTTTCGCCCCGTGTGCGCCGGCGGCGTCCTCGTCGCTCATCACATGGGCGTCTATCTCGTGCTCGGCGTGCTCTGCGGCCTGCTCCTGCCGGGGCTTGGCCGGACGCGAGCTACCCCGCGCGACGTTGCGCTCAGGCTGCTCTGCGTGTTCGGCGCGTTCATCGGCTTCGAATGGGTCTGGGCGTCCGGGAATTTCGCCATCCTGGGCGGCCTGCTGACCGCGGTCGCGCTGAGGCTCCTGCTTCGCCCGACGGCATCCGCCGCTGAGGACCGCGGCTTCGCCTTGCGCGCCGGCGGCGCCGCGCTGCTAGGTCTCGTGACCTCGTTCAAGCTGGTGTTCTGTCCCGTGATCGCCGCGCTCTATTTCCTGCCGCTGCCGCGCGCGCGCAAGCTGGCGCTGATCGCGGTGGCCGCGTTCGGCTTCGCATTGCCGATCCTGATCTCGAAGCTGTTCTACGGCGACCTGTTCGCGAGCTGGGTGGGTGTGCTGACGAAGCAGATCCCCGATCAGCATGCCGTCGAGCTCATGGAAACCAATCCGTCGCTGCTGCTGCTGGCGCGCAGCCTCCTGGAACAGGTCGGCCTCGGCGACAGCAAGCCGGTGATGTTCGCGACCTATGCGCTCGCAGCACTCGGGCTCGTGCTCGTGCCCTTCGCCCTGTCCGTCCTGCGCGCGGTCGGCAGCGGACCGGTTCGGGCAGGGGGATCGCTTCTGACGCGGCTCGACCGCTGGCTGATCGACCATCCCCGCGTGGCCGCGCGCATCACCGTGCTCGCGATGTTTGCGCTCTATGTCAGCTCGCCGCGCCTCAAGGAATATGCCTTCTTCGAGCTCGCGGTCTATGCCGCGGTTCTCATCGCCGACCTTCCGGCCCTGGCGCTCGCCGCCATGCTCACCGTCGGCTTCCTCGCTCCCGGCCTGGTCTCGATCACGGGGCACACTGTGGAGGGCGGCTTCATCCTCCTCATCGTCGCGCTGGCATGCTTCTGGATCCTGCTGCTCGATTTTCGCGCGGAGCCGATGCGTCTTGAGACGCAGGACGCGCGTTCATGACGAGCCTCGCCTCGTCCGCCGATGCCGGATCCCTGGCCGCGAACGCGTCAGGAAGCCGCTGGCTGACCTGGTTGATCCTGCTTGCGGCGGCGCTTGTCGCCATGTCCGTCACCGTCGACCTCGCCGCGGAAAATACCTTTGGCTGGGACGTGCGGATCAATTGCGCCGCGGTGGACGCTCACCTCCAGGGGCTCGATCCCTATTTCGTCAAGAACCTGAAGGATACCAAGCTTTCTTACCCGTACCTTCCGGTGACCCTCGACGCCTTTCGGCCGCTCTGCACCGGCGGTTTTCTCGTCGCCCATTACAAGCCGATCTATCTTGTCCTCGCGGTGATCTGCGCGCTGCTGCTGCCCGGTCCCGGCACGACCAAAGGGCGCTGGCAAGACGCCGTGCTGCGGGGCGTCATCGTTCTCGGTGGTTTCCTCGGCTTCGACTGGGTCGTTGCGACCGGTAATTTCGAGATCCTGAGCGGGTTGCTGACGGCGGCCTCGCTCGCATTGTTGCTGCGTCCCGTGCAGTCCGGGGAGCAGCGGGATGCGAGCCTCCTGCCGCAGCTCGCCGGTGCGGCCGTGCTCGGCCTCGTCACCGCCTTCAAGCTGGTGTTCCTGCCGATCCTCGCAGCGCTCTATTTCCTGCCCCAGCCGAGACGTCGCAAGCTGCTTCTGATCGCGGTGGCGGCGGGCATGTTCGGCCTGCCGATCCTGGTTTCGCTGACCTTCTATCCGGATCTGTCGCGGAGCTGGCTCAGCGCGATCACCGGCCAGATTCCCGGACAGCATTCGCCCGCAAGCGAGGTCAATCCGTCGCTGCTGCTGATTGCCTCGACACTTGCAGGCCAAATTGGACTTGCCGGCAGCAAGCTGTTCGTCGTCGGCCTCTATGGGCTCATCGCGATCACGCTCGTGCTCGCGCCGTTCGCCGTCTCGGTGTGGCGCATGGTCAGGCCACAGGGGCGCACCGGCAAGGCCTCGCTGCTTCAGGTGCTCGACGACTGGCTGATGGATCATCCGGGCGCGGCGATGCGCATCACCGTGCTTGCGATGTACGCGCTCTATCTCTGCACGCCCAGACCGAAGGAGTACACCTTCTTCCAGGTGGCGCTCTACGCGGCCGTCCTCGTCGTCGACCTGCCTGCGGTGATGATGGTCGCCGCGCTCGCGGTTGCGGTCGCCATTCCGATCCTGGCGTCAGCCTCGGTCACCGCGTTCATGGGCGGGTACGGCCAGCTCACGCTGGCGCTGATCTGCTTCTGGATCCTGCTAGGGCATCAACCGCAGCGGACGTGATCCTATCTCGACGCGGCCGCGTTCGCGCCCTCGGGCGAGGAGGCCGGCGGCGCGGTGTAGAGGCTCATATAGGCGCCGGTGTAGTCTTCTCTCCAGCCCCTCTGGCCGACGAGGAACTGCCGCAGCTCGTCATGTGCTCTGACCCAGAGCACCGCATCGATCTTGTATGTCTTGATCACCGTGTCCCAGGCGGCCTCGTCGATATCCCAGCGCACCAGCTTGAGATAGTCGCGGAGCAGCTCGTCCGGATAGGCGGTCGCGGCACGGCCGTCCACGAACAGGGGCACGGAGCCGTGGGTGCGGAAGATCAGCAGCCCGCCGGAATTCCAGTGGTTCAGCACGCGCGAATGCGTGGAATGCGCGAGCAGATAGTTGGCATCCTCATCCGAGAGCATCTCCGGCAGCGCCAGCGCCGGTCGCACCTGCAGGAAGCTGAGCGGCAGCACGAAGACACCGATGATCCCCGCCGCCAGCATCGCGCCGCGGATGTCGAGCCTCGCCAGGCGCTCGGGCAGCAGGCGGTCGACATGCAGCGCCATCGGGACCGCCGAGAAGATGAAGAAGAAGGCGATGTACCTGAACTGGTAGAGGCCCAGGAACAGGAACAGCCATGCCAAGAGGCGCGGCTCCACCGGAATGGGTCTCGAGTTTCGGTAGCGCAGCTCGAGCGCAATGAAGGTCAGCGCATAGGCGATGGCGGGAATGCTTCCGGGCAGCTCCATGTTGTGGAAGTAGGGACGCCACTCGCCGATATTGGCCTGGATGAAATGGCCGAGCGTCGCCATCACGCCGTCGTAGATGTGCCATCCCAGCGGATTGACGAAGATCGCGGCGAAGCATCCGATGCCCGCGAGGCAATAATTCCTGAAGTTGGTCCAGTCGCGTCGAAGCAAGGCGACGCCGGCGAAGACGCCGATAATCGGAAAGGCGAGCATGAAGCCGCCGTGCAGATTGACCCACAGCACCATCATCGCCGGCAGCAGGAACCATCTGCGTCGCTGCAGGCATTCCCCGTAGAAGATCACCGCGAACAGCATGGTCGCGATATTCGGCGATGCCGCCAGATACGTGTTGGGCGCCGCCTCGTAGCAGGGGTAGAGCAGGCACGCGGCGAAGACGGTGATGCAAACCGCCGGGACCGACGCACCGCTGCGCAAGCCGCATGAGGTGAGATATCCGACGATGACCGCGCCGCAGGCGACGACCATCAGGACGATTCCGGCAAGGCCGGTGTGCTGATAAAGCACGCTGGCAATCACGTCCCAGAGCCACGACAGATTGTACCAGCGCTTGTCTGCGAGCGTGAACGCCCATGGATCCTGAAACGGGATCTCGCCGCGCTCCCTGATGAGGTCTCCGGCGGCGATGTGCCAGCCGAGGTCATAATGGCTGAGCTGGACCGGCCCGTTCGAAATGTAGAACACCGACAGGAATGCGATCAGGACGAGGTAGATCTCACGCCCGTGCAGGTAGCGTCCGAGCGCCGTGGGCGCCCCGACAATCCCTGACCGGGACCAATTCTCGCGCGCGTCCATGAAAACTCTCACCATCGAAGCCGGCGCTGCAGGCCTTGGCGTTTGCCCTGACGTCCGCGGCGACGGCCGACAGACGTGGTTCGATTTAGGGGAGGACGGTCTAAGGTCGAGTAAAGGCCGGTTGTATCCGGTGGGTTCCGCAAGGAGAGGGGCGGGTTGGTAAACGAATGGTTGCCCGCGCCGGCTTGTTGGGCTCAGTCCCCCCTAGAAATTGCACTACCAGACGTTGATAAGAGGTTTGAGCATGGTGTATTTCCCGATATTCGCAGCGGGGGGCGAATAGACATGAATATATTTGCTGGCATAGTCTTGATTGCATTAGGGGCAACCATGCTCTTGATGCCCCATGGGACCGCGACTTCGCAGGACCCTCCGCCGCCGCTTATGCTGGTCGGTTTGGCAGTCGTTGCGGTCGGAGTGTTAACGATACTTCGCGCGAGACGGGGGCAAGCGGTGCCGGCTGCAACACAGTCGACGGCTTTCGTTGCGGTGCCCCTGTATCACGCTTCACTCGCCGGAGGACCGCCTATCGCCATCTCGAATGAGAGCCAGCTGGCAGCACCGCAGAATCCGGAGAGACAACAGGCGATCGCTGACAAATCCTCTCCCACAACTCAAACGTGGACTGGAGCGGCATGGGAGGCATTTAAGGCCGCCATCCAGTATGACTTCTTCCTGCCGCTCGGCGTTGTGGGTAAGCCCGCTAGCGCCGCGAAGAGAGCACTCGCGGGAATTCTTGGCGCTACCTCATTCTTCGCCGCTGTTGGTCTATATAAGTTTACGTTCAATGGACCAGCGATCGTTACCGCACTAGCCCTGGGCCTGCAAAACGTGATTTCTGCTTTTGCTGTGCCGCTCTTCTGGATCGTGCTTTCGGCGGTGCTGCTGCTTTTCAATGATCGAAAGGCAGACTTTGCGAACGCATTCCGTACAGCTTTCCTTTTGAACATATTTCTTTACACCGTCGGCAAGCTCTACAGCCTCTTTTCTTGAACGTATAATCGCAATTTGGGTAGGAGCCGTCGTTCGCCTGGGCCGTGACTGTCAAGCGCGGTACCTCAGGCAATGAATGTAGGAACCTCAAGCAGGGGCAACATTGCGCTAGGCGTTGCCGTCAGCTCTGATGGTGCGGGCAGCCGGGGTCGAACCGGCACAGCGCTTGCGCACCGAGGGATTTTAAGTCCCTTGCGTCTACCAATTCCGCCATGCCCGCTTGATCCAACGAGATCAAACACTTAAGTCCACCTGCGGCCGTCTGGAATTGGCGTTTTGCGGCCCGGCGGGTGTTCTTCCTTAAGCGAGCCGGGCGCACAAGGCAAAGCCTCAATCCGGACATCTGTTGCTGCTTTAGGCATTCTCAATCCACGGGGACTATTCATCCGGCATGGCTGCTTCGCTTTCCGCTTCCCTGCGCTTCTGCGGCGCGCTTCTCGTGCTGCTCGCGGGCGGCGCGGCCCTGGCCGGCTGCGCCGGCATCAGCGAGACGGTCGCGCCGGCCTTTGCCGATCCCGCCAGGTACGATCTGTACGATTGCAAGCAGCTCGAGAACGAGCGCAAGGCGCTCGCCGGTCGCACGACCGATTTGCAGAGACTGATGGATAAGGCGCAGACCGGGGCCGGCGGGGCCGTCGTGTCCGAGCTCGCCTATCGCAACGACTACGTCGCGGTGCGCGGGCAGGCGCAGCTCGTCGAAGACGCCTGGCGCCGCAACAGGTGCCGGGAGACGCCGCCCGATGCAAAACCGCAGGCCTCGACCCCACAGCGGCCCGAGATCAAGCCGGCTCCGACGAGACCCGGCAGCGCCGCGCGCTGAGCCGGCTCGACTGCACGCACCTTCAGGGCCGCCAGCCGTAGATCCAGTCCTGCCGCGCCAGCATGCGGTCCGGGCCGAGCGCGCGGATCGCAACATCGCGCGCGATCGCGAGCGGGCCACCGAGATGATAGATGCGGCCCTGCTGTCGCGCGGTCCGTTGCACCCGCCGCACGCGGCCCTCCCGCATACGGGCATATTGCTTCAGCGCGGCGGTGATGCCCGCGGTGCTCTCGGCTGCCTCTGGGCTCACGAGCCGCGCGAGCACGGCGGCATCCTCGATCGCCATGCCGGCGCCTTGCGCGGCGAAGGGCAGCATCGCATGGACGGCGTCGCCGAGCAGCGCGACCGCGCCTTTGCTCCAGGGGCAGCCGTCGGGCACGCCGAACAGCGCCCATTTGCGCCAGCTGTCGACCGCGGCGAGCATCATCCGCGCCGCCGGCGGCCAGCGCGGTGCGGCAAACGCATCCATCACCTCGCGCGGATCGCCGGGCGTGCTCCAGCCCGGCCTGTTCCAGGTGCCCGGCAGCACCGCGACCACGTTGATCTGGCGTCCGCCTGCGATCGGATAGGCGACGAGATGGGCGTTCGCCCCCATCCAGAGCTGCACCCGACGGGCGGCGTAGTCCTTCGGCAGCTGCGTGGCATCGATCGTGCCGCGCCAGGCGATCAGCCCGGAGAAGCGCGGCTGCACCTCGGGAAACAGATGCTGGCGTACCGTCGACCAGATACCGTCGGCGCCGATCAGGGCACTGGCGAGATCGCTGCGGCGGATCGTGCCGCTGCGGTGGACGACGGTCAGTCCCTTGGCATGAGGCGCGACGTCCTCGAAGGTTGCACCAAGCTTCAGGTCGATATCGGGATGGTCGGAGACCGCGCCGGCGAGCGCGGATTGCAAATCGGCACGGTGCACCACCCAATAGGGGGCGCCGGCGCGCAGCGAAGCGGCTTCGCCGAGCGGCATGCGCAGCAGCTCGCCACCGGCCCGCGCGCTCATGATCGAGACCGCCTCGGGGACGACGGCGCGCAGCTTGAGGCGCTCAGTGAGGCCGAGCTCGACCAGCACGCGGCTGGCATTGGGGGACAGCTGCAGGCCGGCGCCGACTTCCTCGAGACGCTCGGCCTTTTCCAGCACGACGATGCGGAAGCCGCGGGCGGCCAGCGCAAGCGCGGCCGTCAGTCCACCGATGCCGGCACCGGCGATGACAATCGTTCGTGTGAGCGCCACCCCTGACCGATGGACGCGGTCAGGCCACCTTGTCCTTGAGGACGCATTCCGGCGGCCGCGCTTCGCCGGCCTTCAAGTCGGCCGCGAACCGGTACAGCGTCGAGCAGTAAGGACAGATGATCTCGTTATCGTTGCCGAGGTCGAGAAAGACGTGCGGATGATCGAACGGAGGGTTGGCGCCAACGCACATGAACTCTTGCGAGCCAATCTCGATGACGGGGACACCGGCATCGTTATGGAAGTGCGGGACGACATGGTCGGACATCGTAGTTCATCCTGGAGTGGCAATGGCGGCAGATACAATCAAAAACTGACGCGGCATCTTTGAGGCGCCGCGGACCATAAAGGCGGGTGCAGATGATTGCTAGTCCAGCGGAACCGAAAGCGCCGCAATTGCCCCATGCTCATTTGCTCATGCAAATTCGACACAATCTTGCCGCCTGAGAGAAGCCCTTCTTTCGTCGGGGACGTTGTGTCGCAATTTTGGCATACTATGTCTGTGGACGCGCGCAATTTGAGACGAAAGACGAATCAAAGGGCGCAGGCGATCCAGGACCCTCCGGGCTTTTCCGCATGAAATGGCTGCGAATCAGCACAGCGTTGACCGGTATTGCGGCTTGCAGCCTTCTGCTCGCGCAGGTAGCGCCGCACGCCCGTGACGCCGGCGCGATCCTCGCAGCCCAGGACGATCCGCACCTGCTCTCCGAGCTCAGGCTCGACGCGCTGCTGCGGCAGAACGACCAGCTGGTCCAGGACAACATCGAGGCCGCGCTCGCATCCGGCGATGCCGATCTCGCCGACAGTTTCGTGGCGCTGGCGCGTGATCGCAACATCGCGCTTGCGGACGACCTGCTCAGTCGCGTCAGCGATGCGGTCAAGGTGGAGAACTCCACCTCGCATTTCGCAAAACGTTTCGCCACCGGCCTCGTCACCGGCAATGCCGACGACGTCGCGAGCCTGTCCGGAACCGTTGCCGGCGACCTCTTCGTGATCGGCGACGTCAGGGACGTCGTGCGCGAGGGCAAGCATCTGGCGATGGGCGAGGAGACCGACCGCCTGGTGCTGGGCCTTGCGACCGCGGGCCTTGCGGTGACGGCGGCAACCTACATCTCCGTCGGCGGCGCAGCCCCGGTGCGGGCCGGGCTGACGCTGGTGAAGGATGCGCGGAAGGTCGGACGGCTCGGCGAGGGGTTAGCTGCATGGGCCGGCCGTTCCGCACGCGAGATCGTGGACACCCCGATGCTTCAGAATGCGGTCGCCAAGGGTTCCGTGTTCCGCCCGGGCGAAACCGTGAGCGCGATCAAGGCCGCGTTCCGGGCCGAGAAGGCCGGTGCGCTGGTGCGGCTCGGCAAGGACGTGACGCGCGTGGCCGAGAGGACCGGCACGCGCGGTGCCATGGATACGCTGCGGATCGCCGAAGGCCCGAAGGACGTCGCGCGCGCGGCGCGGCTGGCCGAAGCGCAAGGCAGCAAGACCCGCGCGATCATGAAGCTGCTCGGGCGCGGCGCGCTGCTGCTCGTCGGCGGCGTGTTCGATCTGGCGATGTGGCTGTTCGGCGCCTTCTTGACGCTGTTCGGCCTGTTGTCCTCGATCAAGGCCACCACCGAGCGCCTGACCCAGGCTTGGTGCGATCGGAAACGTGCGCGGCGGCTGCACCGTGCCCGGATCGCCGCCGAAGCCGCTCTGGCGGATGCGGCCCTTAAGGCCTAAAGCGCGACGAGATTGAGGTCATTCGTCGACGCGCCTGGGCTATTGTTTGGGCATGATCTCCGCGCAAGCGCGTTCCGCGTTTGCCGCGAGGAAAAACCGCTGCACACTTTTCCGGATCATGCTCTAAGATCGCTCGTCCCCCCTCAAGACCGCGGAACTGATGATGCCGAGCTTTCACAACGGCGCCGTTGAAATTGCCTATCTCGACGAAGGCGAGGGCGATCCGATCATCCTGGTGCACGGCTTTGCCTCCAGCAAGAACGTGAACTGGGTCTATCCGACCTGGGTCTCGGAGCTGCGCAAGAACGGCCGCCGGGTCATTGCGCTGGACAATCGCGGCCATGGCGACAGCGCAAAGCTCTACGAGCCGGCGCAGTACTCGATTCCGACCATGGCCGGCGACGTGCTCGCGCTGATGGATCATCTCGCCATCCCGCAGGCTGACATCATGGGATATTCCATGGGCGGACGGATGACGGCCTGGCTCGGCCTCAACGAGCCGCAGCGGCTGCGCTCGGCGATCTTGGGCGGCATCGGCATCGGCGGCCTGATCGAGGGCACCGGCCCCGGCGAGAACGTGGCGAAGGCGCTCGAAGCACCCTCGCTCGACGACGTCTCAGACCCCGTCGGGCGCACGTTTCGCGCGTTCGCCGACCAGACCCGGTCCGACCGCAAGGCGCTCGCCGCGTGCCTGCGCGGCACGCGCGATCTCATGACGAAGCACGAGGCCGCGCGGATCGACGTGCCCGTGCTGATCGCGGTCGGCTCGACCGACGATGTCGCGGGCTCCGCCAGCGCGCTCGGCGCCATCATTCCGGGTTCGGAAGTGCTCGATATTCCGGGTCGCGACCACATGCGCGCGGTCGGCGACAAGGTCTACAAGACCGGCGTGCTCGACTTCCTGTCACGCCGCGGCTGAAATCTTGTCGGCCGGCTCGCCGTCACCGAACGCGCGGGATAGCGCCATCAACACCACGAAAGTCGCCACCCACGCCATCCGCGCGCCGTAGCGGTCGTGCGGGCCGGAGATGACGGCGCAGATGAAGGCGTTGCCGAGCAGCGCCAACGTCACCGTCGCCGCCAGCAGCGTCAGATCGTCGAGCCGGCGGTTCGCGAGCGCATGCCCGAGCAGCGCGACCAGCGCCAGCATCGAGGCCAGCGCGACGGGGACATGCAGCCAGTTGACGTAGTCGAAATCGACGCCCCAGTGCTGCTGGCGCGCGGCGCGCATCGGCGCGACCTGCGCGGGAATGTAGCGCTCGATGATGCCATAGGTGTGCGGAATCCAGCCATTGGTGCCTTCGCCAGTCGCCACATGCAGCAATTGCTGGCCTATCGCACGCAACGCCGCGCCGGCCTGCCAGGCCGGATAGTCGGCGAGCGAATGCACGACGATGTAGCTCATCTCGTCGTTCATGCCTTCGAAACGGCCGAGCGTATTGAACATGCTCTTGCCCCACAGGAACTCGTCGGCGGTCGCCGGCAATTGGTTGCGGTAGGGGCAGAGCTTGAAGTTTTCGCGCGGGCAATGGTCGTTGAGAAACCGCGCGACGATGCCGTCCTGCATCATGCGGCCGAAGGCGACGCCATAGCCGCCGGGCGTCCACGCCCATTTCCCCGACAGCGCGTGGTTCGCAGAGACCAGCATTAGGGCGCCGGCGACGATGGTCAGGCTCGCCTGCGCCAGTCCTGCGCACGGAAGCCTGCGGCCCACGAACGGCCGCGCCATCCAGCCGGCGACGCAGAGGCCGAGCAGCACGCCGAGCGTGGCGCTGTGGGTTGCGGCGGCAAAGGCGGTGAAGCCGAACAACGAGATCTTTTCGAGCGTTGATGTCCGTTTCCCGCCGATGACCAGCAGGAACAGCGACAGGATCGAGAGCCCGGCGAAGATGTCCGTGAGCAGCATGCTGGCGAGCCAGGGTAGCGCGGTCGACACCATCAGGAGCAGGCCGATCGCGACGAAGCGGGACGTCTGCATCAGGCCGAGCACGCGCAGGCTCAGCTGCAACAACCAGAGCGCGGCCAGCGACTGGACCGCGAGGTTGATCCAGAAGCCGAAGCTTTCGCCATAGTGCAGATAGAGGCCGAACACGGTGGACCGGCTGGGGACGAGATAGCCTTCGTACCAGCGCGCCAGATAGCCGCCGGTATCCCATTGCAACAGCGGATAGCCGTTCCAGAACGCCGGCGCGATCATCAGGAGGGGCAGGAAGACGGCCGCCAGCCGCAGCCAAAGCGACCCTGTGGCGCCTACGCGCAATTGATCGGTGGTGATGCTCAAAACCGCTCCGTCGTCGCCGGGACCATGCCCGCAATAAGGCTTGGGAGAGAATTCACCAATAGTTTGACGCGTCCCGGCTTGAATTTGGCAAAACCCTGACCACTTTGAGCCAACCTTGTCGCCTGGGGGCGCCAGAATATATCGTTGTGTTTCAAGGCGTTGGCATGCTTTCGCGGGGCAAGGTGCTGTTCACTCTCAGGCAAGCCGGTCAGGACTTTGTCGTCTAGACTGTGCTATAGAGCCCGCAAAACGAGCCCATTCGAAAGAGCAAATCCCATGGCAGTGCATCAGGTCAATCCGGGAGGAAAGCTCGCCTCGCTCGATCCGATCTGGGACCGGATCCGGGGCGAAGCGGAGGACATCGTCCATCGCGAGCCCGAGCTTGCGACCTTCATCTACTCGACGGTGCTCCATCACAGCCGTCTCGAGGATTCGGTGATCCACCGTCTCGCCGACCGGCTCGATCACTCCGCGCTGTCGGGCGATCTCGTGCGCCAGACCTATGACGAGGCGCTGCGCGACGATCCCGATCTCGGCAACGCCTTCCGCGCCGATCTCGTCGCCGTCTACGACCGCGACCCCGCGACCTCGCGCTTCATCGATCCCTTGCTCTACTTCAAGGGCTTTCACGCGATCCAGACCCACCGCCTGGCGCACTGGCTCTATCTGAAGGGCCGCAAGGACTTTGCGTATTATCTCCAGAGCCGCGCCTCCGCGGTGTTCCAGACCGACATCAATCCGGCCGCGCGCATCGGCCGCGGCATCTTCCTCGATCACGCCACCGGCTTCGTCTGCGGCGAGACGGCTGTCATCGAGGACGACGTCTCGATCCTGCATGGCGTCACGCTCGGCGGCACCGGCAAGGAGAACGAGGATCGTCATCCCAAGATCCGCCATGGCGTGCTGATCGGCGCCGGTGCAAAAATTCTCGGCAACATCGAGATCGGCCATTGCGCGCGCATCGCGGCGGGCTCGGTCGTGGTCAAGCCGGTGCCGCACAACGTCACGGTCGCGGGTGTGCCGGCCAAGATCGTCGGCGAAGCCGGTTGCGCCGAGCCGTCGCGCACCATGGATCAGATGATCAACGCGATGGGACTTTGATCTCGCGAGTGAAGGGCTGGATTTTCCGGCCCTTTTCGTCCCCAAAATTCTTTGGCAATTCATGCTGGCGGTTCGTCGCGTCTCGTCCTAAAACCCGCCGACCATTTTCGATCGGAGACTTGCCGTGGACGTCAAAGAAGTCAGAAAGCTGGACGCGTATCTGAAGCGCGTATTCGGCAATCCCAAGATCCGCGTCGTGCCGCGGCCGAAGAAGGATGATTCCGCCGAGGTCTATATCGGCGAGGAATTCATCGGCGTGCTCTTCGTCGACGACGAGGACGATGATCGCTCGTTCCAGTTCCAGATGGCGATCCTCGAGGACGATCTCGTCGATCAGGAATAGACACAAGCGCTGTCCGGTGCTGTGACCCCGTTCGGGGTCACGCGCCCACCGCTGCGAGCATGTCGGGGATCGTGACGAATTTCTCCCGCGGCTTGCCGAGCGGCGCTCCCCTGTATTTCTCGGCCGCATCGATCGTCATCCAGTCCGGATAGCTCACGATTCGTGCGACGCGGCCGGCCACGCGCGAAAGCAATGCCTCGGGCGTGTCCGACCGCCTCCGCCGGTGGACGAGATCGGCCAGGACGGCCTCTGCGGTGGCGATCCCGCAGCCGCGATTGGTGCCGATCGTGCCGCTCGGTCCGCGCTTGCTCCATCCGCAGACATAAAGCCCTTCGATCACCGAACCACGGTTCGCGACACGTCCATCCATGTTGGCATGGACGCCGCGATCGCCATCGTAGGGAACACCGGCGACAGGCGTGGTTCGTCGGCCGACGCTGCTGAAGACGAGGCCGCAAGCGATGTCCTCGACGGCGCCTGACCGCTGGCTGAATGAGACCGTTTCGACCCGGCCGCGACCCCAGATCGCGACGGGCGACAGGCCAAAGCGAACGAGACAGCGCCGCGGCTTGGTCACGGCATGCTGCGAGAAGCCGCGCAGCAGCGACAGCTTTTCGATCAGCTCCGGATCTGCGGGGTTCTGCGGTTCGAATTCGTCCGGCGCGACGTCGCGGCCGTCGACAGCCGTGTCGCATGCGCCGAGTTCGAGGAAGTCGCGCAATTCCTTCGCGCTGAATTTCGCCTGGGTCGGTCCGCCGCGGCCGACGATGGAGATCTCCCGAATCCGGCTCTCCGCCAGAACCTCGAGCGCGTGGCGCGCGATGTCGGTCTGGCGCAACTCGTCGGCTGTCTTGGCGAGAATGCGTGCGACGTCGAGCGCGACATTGCCATGACCGATGACGATCGCAGCCTCATGGTCGAGATCGAACTGGAGGTCGCGGAATTCCGGGTGACCGTTGTACCACGTGACGAAATCACCTGCGCTGTGGCTCCCGGGCAGAGCTTCGCCCGAAATGCCGAGAGGCCGGCTCAGTTCGGCGCCCGTTGCAAGCACGACAGCGTCATAGGCCTCGCGGAGCTCGTCGACGCTGACATCGTCTCCGACTTTGACGCCGCCGATGAAACGAAAGCCAGGCGCTTTCGCGATCCTGTCGAAGGCCATCGTGACCTGCTTCAGCTTCGGATGGTCGGGGGCAACGCCGAACCGCACCAGTCCGTACGGCACGGGGAGCCGTTCGAACATGTCGACGGTCACGGGCGCGCCCGAGCGCAACAGGGCCTCGGTCGTGTAGAAGCCGCTCGGTCCGCTGCCGACGACGGCGATGCGGAATTCGCTCGCAGCAGAAGCCGTCATCGGCCCAGCGCCAGCTTGCGCGCGTCGGCGCCCGGCAGCGGCGCCAGACGTGCGCTGATGACGGGAGTCTCAGCCGCACGTTTCCGATTGACGTCGATCCAATACTTCTTGTCCGCGGCCAGGCGATAATCCGGCTCGATCGCGCCGACAGGGCAGGCCGGTGCGCAGCCGCCGCAGTCGATGCAGTTTTCCGGATCGATATAGGTCATGGCGTCGTCGACGTGAAAACACTCCACCGGGCAGACCGTGACGCATTCGGTGTATCGGCAGCCGCGGCAATTGTCGGTGACTACATATGTCATCGTCAGGCTCCGCTGACCTGAACGAGGATGTCGGAGAATGTCGGCGCGCGACCGAGGTCGGCGAAGGCGGGCGGCGTCAGCACGTGAACCGTCGCGCCTCTGCGGTTGGACCGCTGCCAGTAGCCGGACGGTGCCACCACGACGCCCGGCATGATGTCGGGCGAGACGGTGGCGAACGCTTCGAACGAGCCGCGATCGTTGAACACGCGGATCGGTGCGCCTGCGACGATCCCGCGCTTGGCCGCATCGTCCGGGTTGAGCAGCACGGCCTGCTCCTCGCCGGCCTGCGCGGTCTGGGCCGGCAGGTTGCCGTAGTTGGAATTCAGGAAAGCGTGGCTCTTCGGCGAGATCAGGCTGAGCGGATATCGCGTCGCGAGCGCCGGCGCCGTGCGCGCGTTCTCGTTCGGCGGGATGTAGTGGGGCAGGGGATCGACCGGCGCGCCATCCTGGTCGCCGTTGTAGCCCTGGCGGAACAGCGGCACCACGAAGTTGCCGCCGCCGGCGATCGTCGACTTGAACTCGCACTTTCCGGACGCCGTCGGAAAATTGCCCTCGCGATGCGGCGCCCAGTCGGCGGGCGCTGGCATGTTGAGGCGCGCATAGCCCTTCGCCTTGACGTCGTCGAGCGTGATGCCGGCGAGCACCGGGCTCGTCCAGTCGAGCGAGGTCTCGATGATCTCGTCGTCGCTGCGGAAGAACGACGGATCCGTGACGCCCATTGCGCGCGCGAGGCGACGGAAGAGCTCGGTGTTGGAGACGGCTTCACCGAGCGGTTCGATCGCCTGGTTGTTGTAGGACAGATAAAGATGTCCCCAGGAGAACATGATGTCCTTCTGCTCGAGCTGGGTGGTCGCGGGCAGAACGATGTCGGCATATCTTGCGGTGTCGGTCAGGAAGTGCTCGCTGACGACGGTGAAGAGGTCCTCGCGCGCAAGTCCCTCCTCGAGCTTGCCCTGTTCGGTCACCATCGCCATCGGATTGGCGTTGTAGACGAACAGCGCCTTGATCGGCGGATCGAAGCCGAGCTCGCCGGTCAGCGCCGCTCCAAGGCGCCAGGAATTGAGCACGCGCATCGTCTCGGGCTGGAGATCGGGACGCATCAAGACGTCCCATCTGACCGGGAATGCCCAGATCGGCAGCTGGAGCAGCCCGCCGCCGACATGCTTCCAGGCGCCGATCAGTCCCGGCAGACATGCGATCGCGCGCACGGTCTGGCCGCCGCCGGCGTGACGCTCGACCGCGACGCCAATGCGCACGACGGCGGGCGGCGTGGTCGCAAATTCCCGCGCCAGCTTGACGATGTCGCTGGTGGGAATGCCGGTTTCCTGCGATGCGAATTCGGGTGTGTAGCGCGACGCCCGTTCGGCCAGCTCGTCGTAGCCGACGGTGTATTTGTCGACGTAGTCGCGATCGACCAGATTCTCCTTGATGATGACGTGTATCATCGCCAGCGCCAGCGCAGCATCGGTGCCGGGCCGGATCGGAATGTGCCAGTCGGCGAGCCGCGCGGTGCGGGTGCGGACGGGATCGATCACCACGAGCTTGGCGCCGGCCTTCTTCGCCTGCTCGATGAACGGCCAGTGATGCGAGTTCGTGCTCAGCGTGTTGCAGGCCCACAGGATGATGTATTTCGAATGCACGAAGCTTTCGGGGTCGACACCGGGCGTATGCCCGATCGTCATCATGTAGGCCGTGCACGAGGCGGAATCGCAGAAAGTGCGCTCGAGCACCGTCGCGCCGAGCTTGTTGAAGAGGGGATCGCCGACGTTGAGCCCGTTGATGATGCCCTGCGTGCCCAGATAGCTGTAGGGCAGGATCGCCTGCGCGCCGTGCTCGGCGATCACGGATTTCCAGCGCGATGCGATGGTCTCGAGCGCTTCGTCCCAGGAGATCCGTTGAAACTGCCTGGAGCCTTTCGGGCCGACCCGCTTCAGCGGATGGAGAACGCGCTTGTCGCTGTAGACCCGCTCCTCATAGTTGTTGACCTTCACGCAGAGCCGTCCACGCGTGAACGGATGGTCGGGATTGCCGCGGACGGCAATCGCCTTGCCATCCTCGACCGTGGTCAGGATGGAGCAGGTGTCCGGGCAATCGTGGGGGCACGCGCCTATGACTGTGGTCCGGGCCATGGGTCTCTCCGCTTCCCGATTCAAGACGGCCGAGGATGCGGCGGCGGGCTGCGGTCTGGCTTTTCAAAATGTGCGGTGTTGTTGTCCCGGACTGCTCTCGGCCCGTGGACGGCTGGCCGGATGTCTGGCATGCTAATTGCTGGACCCGGCAATACCTTTTTACCCACATCGCGCTATCTGGCGGAGATTGACGATGGGTATGCTTGGCAACTCTGTCGATAAATATGTTACCGGCAGAATGCTTCAGACCTCCAATGACCGGCGGTGGTCGTACCTCCTCGCCGAGCGCTGGAGCCATGAGCCGGGCGATCTGCCGCCGCAATTGCCCCGCGACACCGAGATCGCAATCCTGCTGCGCGGCAGCTCGGTCGTCGACCGGGAAGGCGCGGGCATGCGGCAGCGCACCTTCGGCAGAAGGGGCACCGTGTGGCTCTGTCCGGCCGGCATCCGCGAGGATTTCATCCGCGTCGAGAGCCAGATGCAGGAATGCCTGCATCTCTTTCTTCCCGGACAGCCGTTCGACGACACCATGCTCAGGGATCTCGACATCGATCCGTCGGGAATGTCGATCCGCTACGAGGCCATCGACCAGGACATGTTCATCGAGCATGTCGCCACTCGGATCCTCGCCGAGCTCGAACAGGAAACCTCCACCGGCCGCCTTTTGGTCGAAAGCCTGGGACGGGCCCTGTCGGCTCATCTGGTGCACAGCTATGCGGCGACGTCAGTCCGGCTGAAGCAATCCCAAGCCGTCCAGAAGCCGCTCGATGCCAGGCGCCTGTCGCGCGTGACCGACTTCATCGACGCGTCCGTCGAGCGCGATTTTACGGTCAAGGATCTGGCGTCGGTGGCGTGCATGAGCCCGGCGCATTTCTCCCGCAGCTTCAAGGCCGCGACCGGAGCTGCGCCGCATGAATATGTCAGCCGTCAGCGTCTCGATCTCGCCAAGCGGCTCCTGTCCACCAGCGATCGCCCGCTGGTCGACATCGCCTATGCCGCGGGATTTTCATCGCAGGCCAATTTCAACCGCGCCTTCCGCAAGGCGGTCGGGACGACGCCGAGCCTGTATCGGGCGCAGAAGGGCCGGGACTAGGAAGTGTGCCGATTAACGCGCAGATGTCGGGTTTTGGGTCGAAGCAGAAATCATATGCTCGATCTGAGTCTTACCGCTTGTGACCAAAGCCGAAGTCGGATCACCGCCAGCTCGCTCAGTCGAGCACCTCGTCGGCGAGTGCGAGCAACGCAGCCGGAATGTTCAGCCCCAGCTCGCCCGCTGTCCTGGAATTGATTACCAATTCGAACTTGGTAGGCTGTTCGACCGGCAGTTCGGCGGGTTTGGCGCCTTTCAATATCCTGTCAACGTGGCCTGCGGCGCGCCGGTAAAGATCGGAAAGGCTCGGCCCGTAGCAGATCAAACCGGCGACCTCGGCAAACTCCCGCGTTGGGTACACCGCCGGCATTCGTCGATCCCTTGCAAATCCTGTAATGCCGCGCCGGTTGGAGAAATTCCAGGGATTGCGCGCCACGAACAGTCCCTGCAATTGTTCGCGGGTTATCAGCCCGAATGCATCTTCGTAGTTCGACGGCGTGTGCTCGGCATGAAGCAACGTGATACCGAGTCTCTCCGCTGCACTGCGCACGCCAATTGCGGCCGGACTTTCCCAATCGAGCTTCAGCCCCAGGTAGGCCACGCGGATCGCATTCGGTGCGACCTCGCGCAGCAACTGCAATCTCTTTGCTTCAAACTCCGGTCCCGTGTTGCCTGAGAAGCCTGTGATGTTGGCACCGGGATGAGCGAGACTGGCCACGAGACCCTGTGCGGCCGGATCGGAGCTGTTGGCCATGACGATGGGCACAGTTCGCGTCAACCGTTGGAAGGCGTGCGCGACCTCGTTGGCGCCGCCTCCGCCAGCCAGGATAACGTCGGGCGAAGTCTCAAGGACCCGTGCCGCGATTTCATCGATTTGTCCAAATTTCCCCTCGGCCGAGTAAAATTCGAACTTCATTTTCTTGCCGTCCACGTAGCCAAACTCTCGCAGACCTTGCAGAAAGGCAGTTACAAGACCTTTCCAGGCATCCCCCTCTTTGGCGTCGAGATATTGGCCGGTCGGAACGACGAAGACGATCCGATAGACCTTGCCGGCCGCTCTCGCCCGCGGCAGCCAAAGCGCGGACATAACTCCGCCGATCAGGGCGATGACGACGCGGCGTTTCATGGGATCATTCCGATCTCGCGAACAAATTCCGTCCCGTGCTGAGCTTGCGAGAACGAAGCCTACTACGGCTTTGCGTCGCCATCCATGTCAGTTCATGGCCCGAACGCGAAGTGGCGACATCCGCTTAGCGGGTGGCAGCGGACCAGATTTGCTCACGTTGAGTTCTTCGCCTTTGACCCTTCTCGGACATCAGCCCGGCCCGGTGACATGCGATTCAGGCTATCCGGCCCTTCCTGAATGATGGTTTGGACCGATAAGATACCCTTCTTGACCCTTTGGGGGCGGATATGGCGCGGCCATCAAGAACGGGCGGCAAGACGAGCCAGGCGAAGACCCGCAAGGGCCGCAAGACCACCAAGAGCAAGCGCCGCATTGCGCCAGCGGCCAGCCGAGCGAATCGTCGTTCGGTCGCCGGTCCGAGCAAAGACCTGAAGGAGGCCCGCGAGCAGCAGGCGGCGACGGCCCAAATATTGAAGGTCATCGCAAGTTCGCCTGACGATGTGCAGCCGGTATTCGAGGCGATTGCGATCAGCGCCAACAGACTGATTGGCGGTTTCTCTACGGCAGTGTTTCGCTATATCGACGGCATGCAACACCTAGAGGCGTTCACGCCGACCAATCCGGTCGCTGACGAAGCATTGCGAGCTTCGTTCCCGCGGCATCTCACAACGTCTTCGGCGCCCGTCGAGTTGCTGCGTGATGGCAAACCAATGCAGATTGTCGATACCGAATCCTCGCCAAACATACTGGCCAGGGATTTGGCGCGATTGCGCGGCTTTCGCAGCATGTTGTTCACGCCGTTGATGAGCAATGGGGTGCCTATCGGCTTGATCACCGTGACGCGAGTCGAGACCGGTTCATTCGCCGACCATCACGTGCAATTGCTACAGACCTTCGCCGACCAGGCGGTGATTGCGATCGAGAACGCGCGATTGTTCAATGAAGCGAGGGAAGCGCTGGAGCGGCAAACCGCGACGTCGGAAGTGCTACAAGTCATATCCAGTTCGCCTGGCGGACTTGGGCCGGTGTTCGAGGCCATGCTGGAAAATGCCGTGCGCATCTGCCGTGCCAGTTTTGGGACGCTGCTCCTATACGAAGGCGACAGGTTGCGGCGGGTGGCGCGAATGGCCGCGCAAAACGTGCCGCAATTGTACGCGCCCGACCAGGAAACGCCGCCACACTTCATCGCGCCGTTTGATGGGGCGCCTTCGCTGGGGCGCCTCGTCGAGACCAAGGCGCTGGTTCACATTGCCGATATCGCCACAGAGCATCCCGACGATCTGATCTACAAGGTCGCCGCAGCCCGCACCGTTCTGATTGTGCCGATGCTCAAGGAGAGCGAGCTTGTCGGTGGCTTTGCTGTCTACCGCAAGGAAGTGCAAGAGTTCAGCGACAAGCAGGTCGAGTTGCTGGAACATTTTGCGGCACAAGCGGTGATCGCCATCGAAAACACACGACTGCTCAAGGAGCTGCGGCAGCGAACCGACGATCTCTCGCAATCCCTCGACGACCTCCGCACCGCACAGGACCGCCTGGTGCAGACCGAAAAGCTTGCCTCGCTCGGCCAGCTCACCGCGGGCATTGCGCACGAGATCAAGAACCCGCTCAACTTCGTCAATAATTTCGCAGCCCTTTCAGCGGAGTTGACCGAGGAGTTGAACGAGGCCCTCAAGCCCGCCGAACTCGCCGACAAGATCCGCACCGAAGTCGATGAGCTGACGGCGCTTTTGAAGAGCAACCTCGAAAAGGTCGTGCAGCACGGCAAGCGGGCCGATTCCATCGTCAAGAACATGCTGCTGCACTCACGCGAGGGACCGGGCGAGCGCCGCCTCGCCGACATCAATGCCCTGGTCCAGGAGAGTCTTAATCTAGCCTACCATGGCGCGCGCGCAGAGAAGTCCGACTTCAACATCACGCTCACGCAGGACCTCGACCCCGACGCGGGCGAAATCGAGGTATATCCGCAGGAGATCACGCGCGCGCTGCTCAACGTGATCTCCAACGGCTTCTATGCCGCGACCAGGCGCAAGTCCGAGGCGGGAGACGAGACCTTTGAGCCTGTGCTGAGTGCGACCACGAACAACCTTGACGACAAGGTCGAAATTCGCATCCGCGACAACGGCACCGGGATTCCGGTCGAGGTGAAGGAAAAAATGTTCAATCCCTTCTTTACTACCAAGCCAGCTGGCGAAGGCACGGGGCTCGGTCTGTCGATGACCCATGACATCATTGTCAAACAACACGGCGGAACCCTCGATGTCGAGAGCGAGCTGGGTGTGTTTACCGAGCTCATTATCACGCTGCCGCGATGACCTCTTTTGGCCCATCAGCGGAGTCCCGATAAGCCTCATCGACGCCCGCATAGTGGGGCAGAGCGGACTAGATTTGCTCTGCCTGAGTTCTTCGCGTTTTGGCCCATGGCTGACGCTGGCTCAGTGCGCCGCGAGGTCTGCTTCCTGAAGGTGACCCGAACAGGGCCATGCAAGCTGGCAAGGCAGCCTTTGACCCAAAGCGGTCCTCATCCACGGCGGTGCATCACCGTGCGCGGATGCAGACCAATAGACTGGCGATTTCCGCACTCGGCTGATCCGATTGCGATAAGCGCTCACTCGAAATGGACGGCGAGCCAGACCGTTGGCTGTTGCGGCT
>NZ_JAFCJS010000006.1 GCF_018130825.1 Bradyrhizobium liaoningense
TCCACCATGGTGTTGATGGTGTTCTTCAGCTCGAGGATTTCGCCCTTCACGTCCACGGTGATCTTGCGGGACAAGTCGCCGCGCGCCACGGCGGTGGTCACTTCGGCGATGTTGCGGACCTGCGTGGTGAGGTTGGCAGCGAGCAGGTTGACGTTGTCGGTGAGGTCCTTCCAGGTGCCGCCGACGCCGGGCACGACGGCCTGGCCGCCGAGCCGGCCTTCGGTGCCGACCTCACGCGCGACGCGCGTCACTTCGGCGGCGAAGGAGCGGAGCTGCTCGACCATGGTGTTCAGCGTATCCTTCAGCAGCAGGATTTCGCCGCGCACGTCCACGGTGATCTTCTTCGAGAGGTCGCCGCCGGCGATGGCGGTTGCGACCTCGGCGATGTTGCGGACCTGGGCCGTCAGGTTCGACGCCATGAAGTTGACGTTGTCGGTGAGGTCCTTCCAGGTGCCGGCGACGCCGGGCACCTCGGCCTGGCCGCCGAGCTTGCCTTCGGTGCCGACCTCGCGCGCCACGCGCGTCACTTCGCCGGCGAAGCCGTTGAGCTGGTCCACCATGGTGTTGATGGTGTTCTTCAGCTCGAGGATTTCGCCCTTCACGTCCACGGTGATCTTGCGGGACAAGTCGCCGCGCGCCACGGCGGTCGTCACTTCGGCGATGTTGCGGACCTGGGCGGTGAGGTTGCCCGCCATCGAGTTGACGCTGTCGGTGAGATCCTTCCAGGTGCCGGCGACGCCGGGCACGTTGGCCTGGCCGCCGAGGCGGCCTTCGGTGCCGACCTCGCGCGCCACGCGCGTCACCTCGCCCGCGAAGCGGTTGAGCTGGTCGACCATCGTGTTCAGCGTGTCCTTGAGCTGAAGGATCTCGCCGCGCACGTCCACGGTAATCTTGCGCGAGAGGTCGCCGCCGGCGATGGCGGTTGCGACCTCGGCGATGTTGCGGACCTGGGCGGTGAGGTTGCCTGCCATCGAGTTGACGTTGTCGGTGAGGTCTTTCCAGGTGCCGGCGACGCCGGTCACCTGCGCCTGGCCGCCGAGCTTGCCTTCGGTGCCGACCTCGCGGGCGACGCGCGTGACTTCGCCGGCGAAGGCGTTGAGCTGGTCGACCATGGTGTTGAGCGTTTCCTTCAGCTGAAGGATTTCGCCCGACACGTTCACGGTGATCTTCTTGGAGAGGTCGCCCTTGGCGACTGCGGTGGCGACTTCGGCGATGTTGCGGACCTGGCCGGTCAGGTTCGAGGCCATAGAATTGACGCTGTCGGTCAGGTCCTTCCAGGTGCCGGCGACGCCGCGCACCTGGGCCTGGCCGCCGAGCTTGCCTTCGGTGCCGACCTCGCGCGCGACGCGCGTGACTTCGCCGGCGAAGGCGTTGAGCTGGTCCACCATGGTGTTGATGGTGTCCTTCAGCTCCAGGATCTCGCCGCGCACGTCCACGGTGATCTTCTTGGAGAGGTCGCCGCCGGCGACCGCGGTCGTCACCTCGGCGATGTTGCGGACCTGAGCGGTCAGGTTCGACGCCATCGAGTTGACGCTTTCGGTGAGGTCCTTCCAGGTGCCGGCGACGCCGAGCACGTTGGCCTGACCGCCGAGCCGTCCTTCGGTGCCGACCTCGCGCGCCACGCGCGTGACCTCGCCGGCGAAGGCGTTGAGCTGGTCGACCATGGTGTTGAGCGTTTCCTTCAGCTGAAGGATTTCGCCCGAGACGTTCACGGTGATCTTCTTCGACAAGTCGCCGCCGGCGATGGCGGTCGCGACGTCGGCGATATTGCGGACCTGCGCGGTCAGGTTCGACGCCATGAAGTTGACGTTGTCGGTGAGGTCTTTCCAGGTGCCGGCCACGCCAGGCACCTGGGCCTGGCCGCCGAGCTTGCCTTCGGTACCGACCTCGCGCGCCACGCGCGTGACTTCCGAGGCGAAGGAGTTGAGCTGGTCCACCATGGTGTTGATGGTGTCCTTCAGCTCCAGGATCTCGCCGCGCACGTCCACCGTGATCTTGCGGGAGAGGTCGCCGCGCGCCACGGCTGTGGTGACGTTGGCGATGTTGCGGACCTGCGCGGTGAGATTGCCGCACATCGCGTTCACGGAGTCGGTCAGGTCCTTCCAGGTGCCGGCGACGCCGGGCACGATCGCCTGGCCGCCGAGCTTGCCGTCGGTGCCGACCTCGCGCGCGACGCGCGTCACTTCGGAGGCGAAGGAGCGGAGCTGGTCCACCATCGTGTTGATGGCTTCCTTGAGCTGAAGGATCTCGCCGCGGACGTCGACGGTGATCTTCTTGGACAAGTCGCCATTGGCGACCGCGATCGTGACCTCGGCGATGTTGCGAACCTGGTTGGTCAGGTTGTTCGCCATCGAGTTGACGCTCTCGGTCAGGTCCTTCCAGACACCGGTCACCTCCGGCACCTGGGCCTGGCCGCCGAGCTTGCCCTCGG
Source organism: Bradyrhizobium liaoningense (assembly GCF_018130825.1). GTDB lineage: Bacteria > Pseudomonadota > Alphaproteobacteria > Rhizobiales > Xanthobacteraceae > Bradyrhizobium > Bradyrhizobium liaoningense_B. Next base: position 2,432 of record NZ_JAFCJS010000006.1, read on the forward strand.
TGCCGACCTCGCGCGCCACGCGCGTCACCTCGGAGGTGAACACGCCGAGCTGCTTGATCATGGTGTTGACGATGTTCGCCGACTGCAGGAACTCACCGCGGAGCGGACGGCCGTCGACGTCGAGCTTGACGGTCTGGAGCAGGTCGCCTTGCGCCACCGCGGCAACGGCGCGCGTCACCTCGCGCGTTGGCCACAACAGATCGTCGATCAGCGTGTTGACGGAGCCTTCCATGTCCGCCCAGGAGCCGGAGGCGAGGCCGAACTTCACGCGCTGCCGGGTCTTGCCCTCGCGCCCCACCACCTGGCCGACCAGCTCGAGCTGCTGGGCCATGCGCTGGTTGGCGGCGATGATTTCATTAAAAGTGTCGGCAATCTTGCCATCGATGCCGAGATAGTCGCCGCTCATGCGCACCGAGAAATCGCCGCTGCGCATCGCTTGCAGCGCGAGCAGCAATTCCGGTCTGGAATCCGGATCCGACATTCCGTTGGTTCTGGGTTTTGGGACGCGACGACCGGAGCGTGATGCAGTTCCGGGATCGAGGTCGCTCATACTTGATTCCCCCGCAGGCGTCGTCCGAATCCGCGGCACGACGCAATTGGTCAAAATAGAGCGTCAGCCAAATTCGAAATCAAGCGCCAAGGTTGCGGCACGAGGATATGGAACCTGCTTTGCTCAGCCCGGCCAAGATAACGACGGTTGGTCGCATCGGTTCCATTCGGTTCTTGGAAAAATTTCGAGCTCTGCTGGACCTCGAGCCGGCGAGCTGCCGGCGCCCTTTCGGAACGGAGCGCCAACCTTTTCGGTTAGCGGGGACAGGGAGAGAGCAGATGCAGATCAAAGCAGGATTCACCGCGGTCGCTGTCACCATATTGCTCGCCGGTTCTGCCTTCGCGCAGGGTGAACCCAGCGGCCGCGGGGCAGTGACCGGCGATCCCGCCGCAAGCTCCGCCACCCCAAAGGCGGATGCACCGACCACGGGGACCGCAACCCGGGCGAACCCCAGCGGCAGCGGCACCTCGAGTTCGGGGGGCAAGGACGACAATGGGGATGCGGGCAGGGACAAGATGCCGGAAAGCGACCGCACGGTGCGACCGGAGAGCCAGCAGCATCATCCGAACGACAAGTGAGGGCGGCTACTTGTCCGCCATGGTGCGCTCGGCGTCCTTGACCTGCGAGCGCAGCGTCGGCAGCTGTTCGCGCGCGAACGCTGCAAGCGCGGCATTGTCAGGCGTCCGGAGATAGCGTTCGAGCAGGGCGATGGTGGATTCATATTCGGCGATTTGTGCGGCATAGAAAGTCCGGACATAGGTCGGTCCATCCGAGCTGTCGGGCTCGGCGAGGCCAGCGCTCGCCGTCTTGCCGATCCGGGGCTCGGCGCCGATCGCCGCCTGAATATCCTTGAGGGTCTTGTCGCGTTTGGCAGCTTCTTCGGCGCGCAAGGCGGCAAGGTTTTTCACCTCCGCATTGCCCTTCAGGTCGGTGCTCTCCAGAAGGCCGTGCTGAAAGCGGCTGAACGCGTAGAGGCCGCTGATGACGTCAATGGCCGTCGGCGCACGGTTGTCAGGCCTTTGCTCGCCGGTGCTGTCGGCCAGCGCTGCGCTGCCAATGAACATCAGGATGATCGCGACAAGAACTCGCATCCAGGTCAATGACCGATGCCGTGCGAAGTTCCCGAACGTTACGATCCGGTAAAGGGCGGTTGCGACGCGGGAGTTCCGTCCCCACGTCTTCCCCATGAAACAGTCTGACGTTTTCAGGGATAACGCCGAGAACTGCCTGCAGCTCGCCGAGCGAGCGGAAGGGCAACCCGCCTACAAGCGCTATTCGCGCATGGCGGATGCCTGGACGGCACTCGCAAGGGAGCAGGACTGGCTCGATGGTGAAATCCCGCCCGTGACGGTCCGGATCCTCCCAAAGCAGGAGGCATAGGCGGCTCTCGTCTTCGTGAATCCGTGTGTGAGACTACACACGGAACGCAGCCGACCAATCCAGGATCATCCGGGAACAGTCGATCGCGTGGATTTCGACTCCAGAAGGAGGTTTTTGCAATGGCTCCGCGTCTTGCCCTTCTTTCACTCATTCTCGCCTTTGGCGTCTCGGTCGCGTTCGCGACGGTGACGACGGTACGGCAGCTGCACCTCGAGAGGGCGTCGGTTGCGGTTCATGCCGCCCATAGCTAGCGCTGCTGCTCGCGTCCGGAACAATCGGCGCTGACATGCGTAGCCGCTTCGAGACATCAAGAGAGAAGCGAGAGCATATCATGGCCCATTCCGACCACGGCATCGTCAGGGACAAGCGCGCGGAGGAGCAGCCCCGCGACAAGAAGCGTGCCCAGACGGTTCACAAGACGGACCCGAAGGGCTCGCCATCGCGAGAGGCGACGCGCGATCCTGACCTCACCGACAAGAACAAGACGCCGGGCTCCGGTGTGATGCCGGACGATTCCGGCGACGCGCCGACGGGGTAGAGCATGATCCGGAAAAGCGTGAAGCGGTTTTCCGGAAAAATCATGCTCAAGCGCTAGAGGGTTCTGGCAAGGAACGAATCCGCGCGCGAAGAGTCGATGGATTGCTTCCGGTTTAGCATGCCCCCGGTGCGCCGGAAGCAATCTCCAAGGACGGCCCTGGCACCCACCGTGCCGGGGTCGTTTTGCTTTGCGAGGCGTTGATCAGTCCTCTTTGCCGTCTTCGGGGTCGGTTTGAGTGTGGCCCTCAGGTCCGCGGCCGAATACGCCGAAACTGCTCGACTTTACGCCGGCAGCAGCATCGACGCCCGCTGCCGCCAGTCCGAACTTGAGCAGTTCGCGGACTGCCGCAGCGCGGGTCGGCATGCGGTGCTTGAACCGGAAATCATCAACTGCGGCCAGCTCGTCGGGTGAGAGCATGACCTGGAGGCGCTCCGCGCGAAGGTCATTCATGGTCGATCACGCAAAATGAGTAAGTTGAGTAGTCTGCTCAACAAACGAACTTGGCGGGAGTTCCACAAGAGTCGATAAAACTGCCAAATGAGTAAAAATAACAAGCAAAATCAATAAGTTATATTGAAACGAGTCCCGTGCTGGCGCATTCTCTTGCAAAGGGAGATGGGCCATGACGGATGAGGTCAGGTTACCCCGCAAGCTTTCCGAAGAGCCAGAAGCACCCAAGCCGGTGCGGCCGAGCCACCAGAAGGTCATCGATCAAGTCGAGCGCTGGGCCAACAGCCCGGGCCTGCAACCCCCGAGGACGGACGATGCGAAGACGGTCTGAACCCCACACATTCGAACAACGTCTCGACGCGCAGAGGCTGCGGCTCGAGCACGAACTCGCAAGTCTGCCGATCGGCGTTCAGCGGGACTCCGTTGCCGCGCGCATCGAACAGCTTCATGCCGCCGCGGAGATGTTTGAGTTTCTGAAGTTACGGGACGCTACGACGCCGCGCTGATCGCGACCAGGATTCGGAGGGCAGGCGATGCGAGACGGTGCGGAATTTCCGTCTCATCCACCACGCCGAGACTGAAACCACGGCCCAGGCGAAAACGGCGGCGATGAAGGCCGCTACGCTGCTCACGGGGACCGTGACGTAGAAGACGGCGGCAAACGCAGCGAGACCGATGCTTCCCAAGCCGGCGCCGGCGGCGTCGAGCGCCGCGGCCTTTTGCCCGCGCCGGCGGCCGTCGAGACCTGCCTTTTCCTTGGCCCGGCGCTCATGACTTTCGATCAGCGTTGCACTGGCGCAGAAGATGGCGGGAAGGGCAAGGAAGAGCCCACCTATGGAGGTGCCGAAGCTGGCCCCCATGATGCCTGCCAGCACTGTCGCCAGTCCGCCGAGCACGAAGCGAATGGCGTATTCGTACCAGCGCGTTTGCTTCAGCGCCGATGGGGACAGCTTGACCAGCATCAGGCGGCGCCTCCGAAGCTTGCGAGCAGGCCGAGGGCGACGACCAGCCATACTGCGAAGGTCAGAATGGTGGCGGGCAGCGCGGCAAGACGAAACCTCATCAGCAGGTGGCACACGGCGACGCTGTAGCAGGCAAGCGCGATCGCGCCATAGATCATGGTCCAGCTTTCGGCTGCGGCGTAAGCTCTGCCATGCTGCACGATCGCGATTGCGAGCGTGGCGAGCGCGACTGACGGTGCGGCGCCGAGCAGGCCGGCAAAACTCTTCGGCCGCAGCATGTCGCCAAGGATCGCGAAGGCTGAGACGATCATCCCGCCGGCGATGAAGCGAACGACATATTCGGTCATGACCGTATCCGCTTGTGGCGCCGGGGCAGCGTGAGCGGCCTGAGAAGTCGTTCGATGACAACGCCGAGCGAGAATCCCACCAGCACATCGCTCGGCCAATGCGCCAGAATCGCGACGCGCGTTAGCGAGAGTGCGACCGCGATGACGCGTATCGCGCGGCGCGGTCCTGCCGGCAGAAGGCCCGCGGCCGAGGCGAGCGCACCCATGTGCATGGCGTGGCCGGAGGGGAAGGCATCCCGCGGTCGCCCGGAGAAGGGAACGCCATTCCGGTGGCCGCGAACGGTCGTGCGATCGGGTCTTGTCTGGTCGAACACGGATTTCAGCGCGTGCGGCAGCACCGCCGTCGCCAAGGTCACTGCCAGAATATGATTGGCGGCGGGGCGCGCCTGCGGCCGCCGCAATTGGGCGTAGAGCCATCCTGCAGCGGCAAGCGCCAGAAGCACGTGCTCGTCGGCCGCCCAGGTCAGCGTCTGCGCTGCCTGCTCCAGCCCTGTATTGGTGTGGTCGGCGATCTCATTTGCGATCGCAGTGTCGATCCGAGTGGGTCTGACTGTTACGACTGCCATCGGTCCGCGGTCGGTGAAATGTTCTCCATGACACGATTGTAAAGCTTGGGTGACGATGATCGTTCCTGCGGCTAAGGCTGTCCGGATCCGCCTGCGGCGCCATAGACCTGACCGGTCGCGTAGCTCGCATCGGCCGCGGCAAGCTGTACGTAAATGGAGGCGAGTTCGGCAGGTTGGCCGGGACGGCCGAGTGGCGTCATGCCGCCGAACTTCTCGAGCTTCTCCATCGTCGCGCCGCCGGAGACCTGGAGCGGCGTCCAGATCGGACCGGGTGCCACGCCGTTGACGCGAATGCCCTTCGGACCCAGCTGCTTGGCCAGCGACTTCACGTAGTTCATCGTCGCGGCCTTGGTCTGCGCGTAGTCGTAGAGTTCCGGAGACGGATCATAAGCCTGCTCGGACGTCGTGCCGATGATGCACGAGCCCGGCTTCAGATGCGGCAGCGCCGCCTTGATGATCCAGAAGGGAGCGTAGATGTTGGTCTTCATGGTCGCGTCGAAGTCCTCGGACGAGACGTCGAGGATCGACTCGCGGGTCTGCTGTCGCGCGGCGTTGCAGACGACGATGTCCAGGCCGCCGAGGCCCTGCACGGCTTGCTCGACCAGCTTCCTGCAGAATTCCTCGTTGCGGAGGTCGCCGGGGATGGCAAGCCCGATGCGTCCCTCCTTCTTGATCAGCGCGATGACGTCTTGTGCATCGGGTTCTTCGTTCGGGACATAGTTGATGGCGACGTCGGCACCTTCGCGTGCATAGGCGATCGGGGCGGCGCGGCCCATGCCGGAATCGCCGCCGGTGATGAGTGCCTTGCGGCCGGTAAGGCGGCCGGAGCCCCTGTAGCTGGTCTCGCCATGGTCCGGCCGCGGCTCCATCTTGCCGGCAAGGCCGGGCCAGGGCTGCGACTGCTTCTTGAACGGCGGTTTCGGATAGCGGCTGACGGGATCTGTCGACTTCTGCTCGGCCATGGGCGTGTCTCCTTTCGCTGCCGAAGGCGCCAGCGAAGCTGCAGGATATTACTTCGACTGGCCGACGCTCGGTGCCTTGCCGAGCTCTTTCGCCATCTGGAGATGGTGCTTGAGCGCGGGCAGCGTCTTGCCGGCCCAGTCCTTCAGCTCGGCGTTATCGCCGCCCTTGGCGTACCGCTCGAACAGCGACACCGCGTCCTCGTGCGCGCTGACCTGGTAGGAATTGTAGTCGGAGCTGAAGTCCTTGCCGGTCGCGCCCTTGAGCTTGTCGAGCTTGCTCTGGTGCGAGCTGTCGAGCGCCGTCGGCAGCGTCGCCTGGACCTTGCCGTTGCCGACCAGACCCTTGAGCTCGCTGCTGGTCTTGGTGTGGTCGGTCACCATCTGCTGCGCGAAGGATTTCTCCTGCGCGTTTCCCTTCTGCTCCGCGAGCTTGCTCGATTCGATCTCGAACATGTCGCTGATGGCGACTTCCTTGACGAAGTCGGCGGTGGCGGGCGCGACGCCCAGCGCCGAATTGACGCCGGTCTTCTCGCCGAGCGACTGGGCAAGCGCAGGGCCTGCGAGAAGCACGCAAGCAAGGGCGATGATCGTTCGTTTCATGGTCCGGTCCCTCTTGATTGGCGCAGCCGCTGGCCGCGGGTCTTTGCGCCGACCAACACGCCGCAATTGTCGAGGTTCCTAGTCCGTGGGATTGCGGCCGGTGCGCGGGTTGATCGGATCGGTCGGTTTCCGCCGAAGCCGCTCCGGCAGGAACGGCTCTGCCGAAGACGCCGATGGCTCGGCACGCACATCGGCATGGTGTTGCGCCCGTTCATGCGAGGTCTGATTGCTGTTGATATGATGCTTCACATCGACGCCATCGACGGGATCGTTGACGCCATGCTGGATGTCGCGGAAGTCGCTCATGGCCATCTCACTCCCGGTTTCCTGATGGACCCTTTGAGAACGGCGCTTTCTCCGTGATGTTCCTGCTTGGCCGCGAGATGCCGCACCCGCACGCTGGAACGATCACCATCAGGGCAGGTTGGTCCACACATCGGCTGAGCGGAGAATTGCAATGTTGAATCAAGGCGAGCTGGATCGCAGCGAGATGGGCCGGTTGATCGGCAGCGACAAGGTCGAGGGAACATCGGTCTACGGTGCCGACCGCAACAAGATCGGCTCGATCGAGCGCGTGATGATCGACAAGATCAGTGGCAAGGTGTCCTACGCCGTGCTCGGGTTCGGCGGATTTCTAGGCCTCGGCAATGATCACTACCCCTTGCCCTGGCAGTCGCTGAAATACGACACGGAGCTCGGCGGCTATGTCACCGGCATCACGGCCAAGGAGCTGGAAGGCGCGCCGAAATACGGCGCGAAGAGCGACTGGAACTGGAGCGATGAATCCGCCGTTCGCGGCATCAACTCGTACTACGGTGTTCCGTTCGCGTAAGGCGCTTCACGGAAGGAGATCCGATGAGCAAGGAACGGCCCAACGACGATCCCCGTCAGCAGAATGACTGGGGATCTCATTCCCAGACGGACAAGCCCTGGAAGGGCAATCCGGAGAAAGAGCAGGGATCGGACAAGGCGAAGCCCGATCTCGAGAAATGGCACGAGACCAAGACGCACTGAGCCAAGACGCACTGAGCCAAGTGCGTCGGCACGACCATCGAGGCGAGCGCGGCACGGTGAGTGCCGCGCTTGTTTTTTGACCCTTGCAATCACGAATGGCGATGATGCGCTCGGGTGCGGAACCATGCCTCAGTGCCAAGGTTAGGCTGGCGGCGCGAAAGCTCGCTTTGTCGTTCTGCGCCGCTCAAGCCCGAGAAAGGTATGCACCGTGGATGCTCGAACCCGGGAGCGCGGGGCGCGCGCGGAGCAGCCGTTGCCGCCCCGGACGGAGGAAGCTCCGAAGCATTCTCCGGATCAGGTGAGTGAAGCCAAAGGTCAGTCGAAGGAACAGTCGGGCAACCCGGCGAAATCGCCGTCACTGCGCGACCGGCTCCGCGAGCACTGGCTCCTCGCCATCGTCGGCGCGATCGTGCTGGTCGCCGCACTCGTCGGCGGTCTGCTCTATTGGCTTGAAGTGCGTCACTACGAGTCAACAGACGACGCCTTCGTCGCCGCTCGCAGCTTTTCCGTGGCCTCGAAGGTCGGCGGCTACGTGACCGACATACCGGTCACGGACAATCAGCATGTCAATGCCGGTGACCTGCTGGCCAAGATCGACGAGCGCGACTATCGCATCGCCATCGATCAGGCCAATGCTCAGCTCGCGGTCGCCAAGGCGAACGTCGCCAATGTCGAAGCGCAGATCGATTCGCAGCAGGAGCAGATCAAGCAGGCTCAGGCGCAGCTCGAACAGGTCCAGGCCCAGCTTCAATTCTCGCAGGAAGAGTTCAAGCGCGCCGAGGATCTGGTCGAGAAGGGCGCCGGTACCGTGCAGCGCCAGCAGCAGACCCGCTCCGACCTTCAGGCGCAGCAGGCCAACACCGAGCGGACCAAAACCGCGGTGACGGCCGCGCAGCTCGGCATCAAGACACTGCAAGCCCAGCTGGAAGGCGCCAAGGCGCAGGTCGAGCAAGCGCAGGCGCAGCTCGATCAGGCCAAACTGAATTTGCAGTACACGAGCGTCGTTGCGGCGCAGTCCGGCCGGGTGGTCAAGCTCTCGGGCGCCAGGGGGACCTTCGTCACGGCGGGCCAAAGTCTGCTGATGTTCGTGCCCGACCAGGTCTGGATTGTCGCCAACTACAAGGAAACCCAGCTCAACGACATGCGGCCGGGTCAGCCGGTCGAGATCCGCATCGACGCCTATCCGGGCCGCAAGCTCACCGGCCATGTCGATTCCGTGCAGCCGGGCTCCGGCACCGCGTTCAGCCTGCTGCCTGCAGAGAATGCCACCGGCAACTACGTCAAGGTGGTCCAGCGCGTGCCGGTGAAGATCGTGGTCGACAACTGGCCGGCCGATCTGCCCGTCGGTCCCGGCATGTCGGTCGTGCCCTGGACCAGGGTGCGATGAGTGACGTCGCGCAAGGTGGCGCGTCCGGCTGGTCGCCGGAGCGTTCGGCAGCCGGCGGGCACAATCCCTATCTGATCGCCTTCGTCGTCTCGATCGCGACCTTCATGGAGGTGCTCGACACCACCATCGCCAATGTCGCGCTGCGGCACATCGCGGGCGGGCTCGCGGTGGGCATCGACGAGAGCACCTACGTCATCACCAGCTATCTCGTCGCCAATGCCATCGTGCTGTCGATCTCGGGCTGGCTCTCGACCGTGATCGGCCGCAAGCGCTTCTACATGATGTGCGTGGCGACGTTCTCGGTTGCCTCGCTGCTGTGCGGCTTCGCCTGGAATTTGCAGTCGCTGGTGCTGTTCCGCATCCTGCAGGGCCTCGGCGGCGGCGGCATGGCCACCAGCGAGCAGGCGATCCTCGCCGACTCCTTTCCGCCGCACAAGCGCGGCCGGGCTTTTGCCATCTACGGCGTCGCCGTCGTGGTCGCGCCGGTGATCGGCCCCACGCTCGGCGGCTGGATCACCGACACCTATAGCTGGCACTGGGTGTTCCTGATCAACGTGCCGATGGGGCTGCTCTCGCTGTTTCTGGTCGGCACGCTGGTCAAGGAGCCGTCGGGGGCGGAGGAGGTGAGGGCGAAGCTCCTGAGCAGGGGTTTGCGCGTCGATTATATCGGTTTCCTGCTCGTCGCGATCGGGCTCGGCTCGCTCGAATACGTGCTCGATGAAGGCCAGCGCAACGACTGGTTCGGCTCGACCACGATCGTCTTTTTCGCGGTGCTCGCCGCGGTCTCGCTGCTCGCGCTGATTCCGTGGGAGCTGACGCGCGAGGATCCCATTGTCGACATCCGCCTGCTCGGCCGGCGCCAGTTCGGCGCATGCTTCCTGGTGATGTTGGGCACTGGCGCGGTACTGATCTCGACGACTCAGCTGCTGCCGCAACTACTCCAGACCGAGCTGAACTACACGGCCATGCTGGCCGGCCTTGCCTTGTCGCCCGGCGGCATCGCAACCCTGGTGCTGATGCCCGTGGTGGGCCGCCTCGTCAGCTCGGTGCAGCCGAAATATCTCATCATGTTCGGGGCTGCCATCGTCGCCTTCTCGATGTGGCATCTCACCGGTCTGACCGGCGACATCACCTATGGCTATGCGGCGCTGTCGCGCATCTTCCTCGCGCTGGGCTTGCCCTTCCTGTTCCTGCCGGTGACGACTGCGTCCTATGACGGCGTGCCACCCGACAAGACCAACCAGGCCTCCGCGCTGATCAACGTCGCCCGCAACATCGGCGGCTCGATGGGTGTCGCGCTGGCGCAGACGATCTTGGCGCAGCGCCAGCAATTTCATCAGAGCCGCCTCGTCGAGCACGCCGCGCCCTCCGATCTCGGTTACCAGCAGACCATCGATGCCATGACGCGCTACTTCCAGGCGCAGGGCTCGAATGCAAGCGATGCGGCAGCGCAGGCGGTCGCATGGGTCGGAAAAACACTGCAGCAGCAGGTCGATCTTCTCGCCTATATCGACGTGTTCTGGACGCTCGCGATTGTCGCGGTTCTGATGATCCCCACGGCGGTCGTGCTGCGCCCGATCGACTTGAGGGCGCCGGCAAAGGGGCATTGAGCCCCCGTGTCGTCCTGGCCTAGTGCGCGATTGCGCACTAGGCCAGGACGACATTGGGGCTCACCCCACCGCCTCCTTCCGCCCCGGACCCGCGTGCACATGGACCTGCTTGGCATGCAGCGGCTCGCCGCATTCCGAGCACACCATCACGGGATCGAACAGCTTGCCGCAATTCTTGTGCTCATGCAGCAGCGGGCGGCCGCGCTCGTCGCCCATGTGGGTGTCGCCCCAATGCACCATGGCCATGATGATCGGGTAGAGGTCGAGGCCTTTCTGGGTGAGGATGTATTCGTAGCGCTTGGGCGCCTCCGAATAGGGGACGCGACGCAGGATGCCGAAGCGGACCAGCTTCTTCAGCCGCTCCGAGAGCAGGTGTCGCGTGATCTGAAGCGAGGATTGAAATCCCTCGAAGCGGCGCACGCGCAAAAAGCATTCACGCAGGATCAACAGCGTCCAGCGATCGCCGACGACCGCGACGGTGCGGGAAAGCGAGCAGGGCTCCTCGTCCAGCGTGTCCCACTTCATGATCCGGTCTCCGGCGTAGGCCTAGTCAGTCAGAAAAAGGAACTGACTTGAACGATCAACGCAATTTCCGGCCCAAGCTAGCACTCAGCCCGGCAGTTTGACAGTTCTATTTTAGAACTATAGCCTTCCGGTCAATCACACGCTCATCGGAGGAGGCGACCTTGCCCAAGCGGAACGCGACAGCAGCCGTCATCGGGGCCGGCGATTTCATCGGCTCCGAGATCGCCAAGAAATTCGCCGCGGAAGGATTTTCGATCTTCGCCGGCCGCCGCAACGGCGACAAGCTGGCGCCGCTGGTGACGGACATCGAGGCCTCAGGCGGCGAGATCCACGCGCGTTCCCTCGATGCACGCAAGGAGGACGAGGTCATCTCGTTCCTCGAGGACGCCGACAAGCATGCGCCGCTCGAGGTCTGCATCTTCAACGTCGGTGCCAACGTGAATTTCCCGATCCTCGACACCACCGAACGCGTCTTCCGGAAAGTGTGGGAGATGGCCTGCTATTCCGGCTTCCTCGCAGGCCGGGAAGCTGCGCGGCTGATGCTGCCGCGCGGCGGTGGCAACATCTTCTTCACCGGCGCGACTGCCTCCTTGCGTGGTGGCAGCGGCTTTGCCGCCTTCGCCAGCGCCAAGTTCGGCCTGCGCGCGGTGGCGCAGGCGATGGCGCGCGAGCTCGGGCCGAAGAACATCCACGTCGCTCATCTCATCATCGATTCCGGCGTCGACACCGAATGGGTGCGCCAGCGCCGGCTGGAGGCGCTCGGCCCGAACGCGCTCGACAATCCAGATCTCCTGATGCCGCCGTCGTCGGTTGCGGACGCCTATTGGCAGCTCTATCAGCAGCCCAAGAGCGCCTGGACCTTCGAGATGGAGATCAGGCCGTTCGGAGAGAAATGGTGACCACGGCGCAAGACTGCGGTTAGACTGATCCCATACAAACCAAAATCCGGGAGGCGACTTACGTGAAGACCGCGATCACCGAACTGTTCGGCATCGAGCACCCTATCATTCAGGGCGGCATGCATTTCGTCGGCTTTGCCGAGCTTGCCGCCGCCGTCTCGAATGCCGGCGGGCTCGGCATCATCACGGGCCTCACGCAGAAGACGCCGGAATTGCTCGCGAAAGAGATCGCGCGCTGCCGCGACATGACCGACAAGCCGTTCGGCGTGAACCTCACCTTCCTGCCGACCTTCTCCGCGCCGCCCTATCCCGAATATATCGCGGCCATCGTCGAAGGCGGCATCAAGGCGGTCGAGACCGCGGGCCGCAGCCCGGAAGCCTACATGCCCGCGCTGAAGGCCGCGGGCATCAAGGTGATCCACAAATGCACCTCGGTGCGCCACTCGCTGAAGGCCGAGAGGATCGGCTGCGACGCCGTCAGCGTCGATGGCTTCGAGTGCGGCGGCCATCCCGGCGAGGATGACATTCCCAACATGATCCTGCTGCCGCGCGCGGCGGAGGAGTTGAAGATCCCGTTCGTGGCTTCCGGCGGCATGGCCGACGGGCGCAGCCTCGTCGCGGCGCTGTCGCTCGGCGCGGCCGGCATGAACATGGGTACGCGCTTCATCGCCACCAAGGAAGCACCTGTCCATCAGAACGTGAAGAACGCGCTTGTCGCGGCCACCGAGCTCGACACGCGCCTCATTATGCGCGCGCTGCGCAACACCGAGCGCGTGCTGAAGAACGCCAATGTCGATCGCCTGCTCGAGATCGAACGGGAGAAGGGCGCCAAGCTCACCATCGACGACATTCACGACCAGGTCGCGGGCGTCTATCCCAGGATCATGCTGGAAGGCCAGATGGACGCGGGTGCCTGGAGCTGCGGCATGGTCGCCGGCCTCATCCACAACATCCCCTCCTGCAAGGAACTCATCGATCGCATCATGGTCGAGGCGGAAACCATCATTCGCGGGCGCCTGATGGGGTTCCTGGACGGGACGGGGGCGACGCGAAAGGTCGCGTAACACCGGCAAACTTCTTAACCACGGCGGCAACCGGCCGCTGGAATTCCGCGCGACGCCTCCTAAATAGGGATAAATTACGCCCTAATAATCAATTTCAGGAGGCGTCCGTGGTCCTGAAAAGCGTTCCTTTTGCGGTTGCCGTCGCCCTCGTCATTGCGTGGGGCGGCATCGCGCGCGCTGACGACTACAAGCCTGACGAATATTTCGGTCTCGATCTCTCCAAGGCGGTGCTGTCGCCGAAACGGCTCGGGCCCGAGACGCAATTCGCGCCGGTCGCACTCGAAGCGAAGGGCGGCAACGAGGCGCAGGCGCGGATCGAGCCGATCGACGTGCCGAAGAAGGTCGCGGCCGAACGCGTGCATGTGCCCGAGCCGAAGGTCGCGCATACCAAGAGCACCCAGCCCCGCGGCGCCGCCCGCACCAAGCTCGCGCATCGCCGCGGCAATCCGCTCGACGCCCAGGCGATGGACACGCGCATTCAGACCTGGCCGTGTCGCTCCGGCGGCATCTGCAACTGGAAGCGGTAGTCGCGCGTAGCCATTCGCCCGTCATCCCCGCGTCGCAAAACCGTAGGCGCGGAGTCAAGAAACCGTCAGGATAGGAGTCAAGGAGCGCAGGCACCTTCCGTCGCGATTCGACGAAGGTCTCCTGAATGGCAACGCTCCGCGCCCCGCGCGCATGGACCCGGCGGCAATTCCTGGTCCGCTCAACTTCAAGCCTCGCCGTCGCCTCGCTCGGCACACTCGCAAAGCCCCACATCAGCCGCGCCTCCGACCGGCCCCAGATCGCGGGCGGCATCCAGTCCGGCGATGTCTCGGATGGGTCTGCCGTGATCTGGGCGCGCGCCGACCGGGCCGCACGCATGCACGTGGAGTGCTCGACCGTCGAGAGCTTCAAGACCATCATTGCGTCGGCTTCGCGCGACGCCCTGCCGGATGCGGATTTCACGGCAAAACTGCAGCTGAACGACCTGCCGCCCGGGCAGGACATCTTCTATCGCATCCGCTTCGACGACATCGCCACCGGTATCGCCGGCGACAGCCGTATCGGCCATTTCCGCACCGCGCCGGCAGCTGGCCACTCGATCTCGTTCCTGTGGTCCGGCGACACCGCGGGGCAGGGCTGGGGCATCGATGTCTCGCGCGGCGGCTACCGTAGCTTTCGAACCATGCTCGACAACCGCCCGGACTTCTTCATCCATTCCGGCGACCACATCTACGCCGACTGCACGATTCCTGCCGAGAAGACGCTGCCGAATGGCGAGACCTGGCGCAACATCGTCACTGAGGAAAAAGCCGAGGCCGCACACACGCTGGCGCAGTTCCGCGGCAATTACAAATACAACCATCTGGACGAGCACTTTCGCGCCTTCCACGCGCAGGTGCCGATGTTCGCGCAATGGGACGACCACGAGGTTACCAACGACTGGTCGCCGTCCGGCAGCTACGATGAGGCGGGTTTCGAGGACGATGGCACCTCGCGCCTGGTTGCGCGCGCCCGCCGCGCTTTCTTCGACTTCATGCCGATCCGCGACATCGGCGCGCCGCAGGGTCGGGTCTATCGCAAGATCGCCTACGGCCCGCTGCTCGACGTCTTCATGATCGACATGCGCAGCTATCGCGACGAGACCTGGAACAAGGGCCAGGATCATCGCGGCTGGATTCTCGGCGCCGAGCAGCTCGCCTGGCTGAAGCGCGAGCTTGCCGCCTCACGCGCGACCTGGAAGGTGATCGCGGCCGACCTGCCGATCGGCCTCATCAGCCTCGACGCGGTCGCGCTCGGCGATGGTCCGCCGGACCGGCGCGAGCACGAAATCGCCGATCTCCTTGCCTCGATCAAGCGCGCGGGCGTGCGCAACATCGTCTGGCTCACCGCCGACATGCACTACACTGCCGCGCACTATTACGATCCGAACAAGGCCCAGTTTCAGGACTTTGAGCCGTTCTGGGAATTCGTCTCCGGCCCCCTCCATGCCGGCACCTGGGGGCCGGGCGCGCTCGACAACACGTTTGGTCCGGTCGCGATGTACCAGAACGGCTGCAGCGCGGCGCAGGGCGAGAATCTCGCTCCCTGCTTCGGCCTGCAATTCTTCGGTCGCGTCGATATCGACGGCGCGAGCGGCGTCATGACCGTGACCCTGAAGGACGTCGACAACCGCGATCTCTGGTCGGTCGACATCGAGCCGCGGCCGCAGACGCGCCCGGCGGTGGTGGCGCAGCACTCCTAGGGCATCCGCAGGCCGATACCGCCGCGCACCTGGCGGGCCACGGGCTGCGGAGCTTCTGCGCGCGCATTCATCCAGGCCGGCTTCTGTGGCGCAGTGGGTTGCCGGACATAGAATTCGCCTAGCTTGGGCGAGCCGGTATAGGCGAAGCCGTCGGCATGCACAGGTGTGGCGCCGACAAGGGCGGCCGCCAGAACAGCCATCGTCAAGATCGTCCTCATGGTCGTCTCCGTGTCGCGCGGCCGGAATGACCGCGATGACGGGATGCTGGCAGGAGAGGGCAATGATCTGAAATGCCGTTTGGCTGTTGCGGTGATAGCGGCCGGCTATCTCGCTAACCCGATCTTGATTGGCCGCTCCGGCGCCTCCCGCGCTATAGTGCGTTCTCCCGCCATCTCTTTTCCGTCACCAAAGAGTCTGTCCCCGCGGCCTCACCGCGCGACTGGCGGGCTGAAATACTCAGGAGCCTGTTTCATGGACAATCTGAAGACACAGGGCATCAGCATGCCCAAGCTCGGCCTCGGCACCTTCCGCATGCAGGGCGATGCCTGCCGTGCGGCGGTCGAGAGCGCGCTCGCGATCGGCTATCGCCACATCGACACCGCCGAGATGTACGCCAACGAAGAACCGATCGGCGCGGCGCTTGCCGCAGCGCGCGTGCCGCGCGGCGAGCTGCACGTCACGACCAAGGTCTGGCACGAGAACCTCAGCCCTGATGCGATCCGCCGTGCCTTCAATGCAAGCCTGACGAAGCTGCGGCTCGATCATGTCGATCTCTATCTCGTGCACTGGCCGTCGCAATCCGCGAACTGGGGCGCGGTGTTCGAGACCTTGATGAAGCTGAAGGAGGAGGGACGCACGCGGGCGATCGGCGTCGCCAACTTCACCACCGCACTGCTCAAGATTGCGGTCGAGGACATCAAGGCGCCGATCGCCTGCAACCAGATCGAATATCACGCGATGCTCGATCAATCGAAGGTGCTGGCCTATCTCAAGCCCAAGTCGATCCCGCTGGTCGCCTATTGCCCGCTCGCGCAGGGGCGCATTGCCTCGGATCCCGTGCTGGCCGAGATCGGCACCAAACACAATGCGACCGCAGCCCAGGTCGCGCTGAAATGGCTGCTCGACCAGGACGGCGTTGCGGCCATCCCGAAAGCCTCGCGCCGTGAGAGCCAGCAGGCCAATCTCGATGCACTGAAGATCACGCTCGACGAGGCCGATCGCAAGAAAATCGCGGCGCTGCCGAAGGACAGGCGCTGCGTCAATCCCGGTTTCGCGCCGGCGTGGGATTGATTCCGCCGAACGTTTCGAGCATGCAAAGAAATGGCCCCGTGAGGGGCCATTTCCACGTTTGCGTTGCGCATTAGTCCCAGTGGTGACGATGGCCGCGCTTGATCACGACGACCTTGTCGCCATGATGACGCCAGCCACGATGCCAGCCGTGGTCACGATGCATGCCGTATTCGGCACGCGCGGCGTACGGGCCGTGGTGATGACCACGCTTGATCACCACCGTCTCCGCGCTCGCCAGCGTCGGCGCTGCGATCGCGAGCGCGCCGAGGGCCGCAACCACATAACCAAGCTTCTTCATGATGTCCTCCTCCAATCGAATGCCAATTTAAACTGCGCATTCGCATGAACGTTCCGGAGGAATCGCAGGAGAATTCTGAACGGATGTTCAGACAGCGCGTGATCCCGACCCGATAGGGCCGCGCTCGTGCAAAGTTAAGGAGCGGCTTTCCGAAAGGTCATGCTCAAGCGGAATGCTCAATCGCAGCGCTGCTGCGTGGGCGTCGGCGCGCCGCTGGCGACGTACTTGCCGTCCCTGATCGTGTATTCGCCGCGCTCGCTGCGATTGTAGATCGCGCGCAGGCTGCCGTCCTTGTCCAGCAGCAGCCCGAACTCGCGGGCCTGATGCAGCGAGGGGAAGTACACCATCACATTGAGCAGGCCTTCGGCGTTGACCGTGGCGGACACCACCTCGTTCTCGTCCCTGGCATCGCCGAAATTGCGCCGGTACATCACCCGGCCGTCCTTGCGGATCTCGTAGGTCAGCAGCGCGCCTTTGTCGCGATCCGGCCGAACCGCGCAATCGACTGCCCATGAGCCGAGCAGGCCCCATTGCTCGACGGTCGCCGCAAGTGTTTCAGCGCGGGCCAAAGATATGAAAGCAACCCATAGCAATGCAGCCGTGGTCCAGCGGCTCAAACAACGCATCATGTCCCGAAAAGCCCGGCCTCGAAGAATTCCAAAGTTTAGCATCCCGGGCGCGGCCGTCCACGCCGGCTGCCGATCGCGCGCGAATTTGATCCGCGTCAATGAGGCCGGCCGTGGCGGGGGTAGGATGGCAGCTCCGAAGGCGAACGTGGATACACCAATGCTGAATCAAGTCATGGATTTTGCGGGCGAAGTGCTGCCGGGGAGCTGCGCCGTGCCGCCCTATTCGGAGACCGCGTTTCTGGCCGAGCTGGGTGACCGCCTGAGGTCCTCGCGCACCCGCTGCGACCTGTCGCGCCGGGAGCTTGCCCGCCGCTCCGGGATTTCCGAGCGCTACATCGCCCAGATCGAGGCCGGCAAGGGCAATGTCTCGATCGTCCTGTTGCTGCGGCTGGCCTCCGCGATCCACAGCAGCCAGCCACAGGCGGCCTGACGCTACCTTCAGGCCCGCTTCTCCACATTGGCGCTACGCGACGGCACGCCGAACTCCTTGCGGCAGACCTCAGCCAGCACGGCGACGCCCTCGCGGATCTGCTGATGCGTCGGGCTTGCAAAGCAGAGCCTGAGGCGCGAGCTGGAATGGCCCTTGTTGGTCGACCATTCCGGTCCCGGATTGATCGAGACGCCGGCGGCCAGCGCAGCCTGATAGAGTTTGAGCGTATCGACCTGCTCGGGCAGCTTCACCCAGAGGAAGATGCCGCCTTTGGGCTCCTCGAACTCCGCTGCCGTTCCGAACTGCTCGTTGAGGGCCTCCATTAGCGTGTCGAGCTTGGTGCGCAGCGCTTTCGTCAGCGCCGGCACGTGGGTCGAAAAATGCGGCTTGCAATAGGCCGCCAGCACCATCTGCTCCAGCGCGCCGGAGCCGGCATCCGTCTTCAGCGACAGCATCCGCGACATCACATCCCAGGGCGCGACGATGAAGCCGACGCGCAGCGCCGGCGCGATCGATTTCGAGAACGAGCCGATATGGATCACGCCGCCGTTCGGGCTCATCGCATGGATCGCCGGCGGCCGCTGCCCCGACCAGACCAGGTCGGCATAGCAATCGTCCTCGAAGATGGGCACGCCATATTCGGCGGACAGCCGCACCAGCTCGGCGCGGCGGCTCTCCGGCATGATGCTGCCGGTCGGGTTCTGCACCGTCGGAATGGTGTAGACGTATTTCGGGCGGATGCCGCGGCTCTTCAGATCGGCCAGCGCTGTGGCCAGCGCGTCCATGCGCATGCCGTCCCTGTCGAGGGGAATGCCGACGACATTGACGCCGAGCCGCGCCAGGCGTGTCAACGAGCCCTGATAGCTGTCCTGCTCGAAGATCACGGTGTCGCCGCGCGTCAGCAGCGTGTTGTTGACGAGGTCCAGTGCCTGGAGTGATCCCGAGACGATCAGGAGATCGTCGACGGTGCAGTTGATGCCGGCATCGCGCTTCAACTTGGTGACCAGGAATTCGCGCAAGGGCAGGTAGCCCTGCGGACCATGCGCCAGCCCGTAAGTGGCGATGGAGCGGCCCTCGCGCCGCAGCACCGTGTTGGTTGCTTCGATCAGCTCGTCGAGCGGCACCTGTTCGGAATCATTGTTGCCACCGACGAAGCTGTATTTGGCAAGGCCCGTCCAGCGCGCAGTCGGGGCCGGCAGCCCTGCGGGGAACAGGGGCGCGAAATCGAAGCTGGACGTCATGGGGGCGTTCCTCGTTTTGTTCTTGTTGAGCGGCCGGCTTTGCACCGGCCTGCTTTACGACTTTGCTGGCCGCCCGGGTTCGGACGGCTATTACTTTTTGCCGGCCGTCCGGGTCGGACGGCCCTGGCTGATGAAAGCGTAATGCGCATTGGCGACGCCGCCAACCATCAAGGCCTCGACCACCGGTTCGGAGATCTCGCCCGTGGCGGCCCAGTCGACGATGAAATTGGCGCCCGTGCCGCCGCGCACGTCGTCGGTCGGGATGAAGATCGAGACGGTGGCGAGGGGTTTTAGTGCCACTGGCGCCTTCAGATAGCTCTCGACCTGCTTGCCTGCGGTGTCGAAATAGGCGATGCGTTTGAGGACCAGCGGTTGGGTCTCGGAGGCGTTGTGCACGCTCAACGTCACCGAGAAGTCGACACGCAGCTTGCCCTGGCTCATCGCGACGCTGGAATAGGCCGGCACGTAGAATCCGCCGGAGGCGGCGAGCTCCTCCTTCGGCAGCGCAGTGAGCGAATCGGCAAAGGTTTGTTCGATATTGACCTTGGATTGCGCGGCGGCTGGCAATGCGGACGCGAATGGACCCAGCAGGGCTATCAAAGAGAGCACGAACCGCATGTGACGAATTGCTCGCTTGCCGCGCCGCAACCCGCCACTAGGGTGCGGCAAAACGGACCAATTTGGCATGCATGAGCTCATTCGCGACATCACCCTCTGTATTCTGTTTGCCTGGGGGCTGGGCCTGCTCGCCCATTTCTCCCGGCAACCCCTGATCCTGGCCTACCTTATCGCCGGCTTCTGCATAGGTCCATTCGGTGCCGGCTGGGTCCATTCGCAGGAGTCGATCAGCGTCATCTCCGAGCTCGGCCTGATCTTCATGCTGTTCATGATCGGCCTGGAGATCGACCTGAAGAAGATCGTCCGGGCCGGAAGGGTGATCCTGTTTGCGGCGGGCGGCCAGCTGCTCGGCGGCTGTGTGCTCGGCGTGCTGTTCTTCGTCGGCATCGGCCTGTCGCTCGGTGGCGGCCATTTCGACGCGGTCTATCTCTGTGTCGCCTGCGCGCTGTCGAGCACGGTCATCATCGTCAAGGTGCTCTACGAGAAGCGTGAACTCGACACGCTGCCGGGCCGCATCACGCTCGGCGTGCTGGTGCTGCAGGACATCTTCGCCATCCTGTTCCTGGCGGTGCAGCCGAGCCTTGCCAATCTGGAAGTCACCGTCATCCTGCTCTCGATCGGCCGCGTCGCGGTGCTGGTTGCGGCTGCGCTCCTGGTCAGCCGTTACGTACTGCCGCGCCTGTTCCACCAGATCGCCCGCCGCCCCGAGCTGATCCTGCTCGGCGCGCTCGCCTGGTGCTTTCTCGTCGCCGAGACCGCCGAGCGGCTGTCGCTGTCGCGCGAGATGGGCGCCCTGATCGCCGGCGTCTCGCTCTCGACCTTTCCTTACGCGCTCGACGTCACCGCCAAGGTCACCACGCTGCGGGACTTCTTCATCACGCTGTTCTTCGTCGCGCTCGGCATGACCATTCCCGTGCCCGGCCTCTCCGTGATCGGGCTTGCCTTGATGATCGCGGCGTTCACGGTGGTGAGCCGCCTCGTCACCACCTTCACGCCGCTCTACCTGATGAAGCAGGGGCTGCGCGCGAGCCTGTTGCCGGCGCTCAACCTCGCGCAGATCTCCGAGTTTTCGCTGGTGGTGATCCAGACCGGCGTCAACGACCACCACATCGCAGCCGAGACGGCGAATGCCGCCTCTTTCGCCTTCGTGGTGCTGGCGGTGCTCTCGACCTTCGCGATGAGCCGCAGCGACGAGATCACCCGCTGGGCGATCGGCCCGTTGAAGCGGATCGGCCTGCGCGATCTCGATCACGGCAACGGCCATGCCGAGGAGAGCCACGAGGGCGGCCATGGCGAGGCCCGCCGCATCGTCATCCTCGGCTTTTTCCGTGCGGCGAGCGCGCTGCTGGCGGAGATCGAGCGGCAGGCGCCGGTGCTGCTGGAGCAGATCACGGTGGTCGATTTCAACCCCAATGTGTACCAGACGCTGTTATCGCGCGGCCTGCACGTGATCTATGGCGACATCAGCAGCGCCGACACGCTGCTCCATGCCGGCGTCGGCAAGTCCGAGATGATCATCCTCAGCGTGCCGGACGCGCTCTTGAAGGGCGCCAGCAACGAGAAGCTGGTCCGTCACGTCCGCACCCTCAATCCGACCGCATTGATCGTTGCCACGGCCGATCTGCTGTCGGATGTGGGGGAGCTCTATGCGGCCGGCGCCAGCTACGTCACGGTGACCCGGCTCAGCGATGCTCATGAGCTGTTTACCGTGATCGAAGCCGCCCAGGCCGGCCTGCTCGACGACAAGCGCGCCGAGCTCGATCTGCGGCTCGGCGAGCGGCGCGAGGTGCTGCCCTGACGGGCGGTTTGCCGTCTTCCGTCCGGGCCTCGCGCACCTATATCCTTGGTATCTTCGGTGCAAGCCTGAGGCCCGCGGGCCGGCCCGCCATCAGGCATATGCGGTTGCGTCCAGGACACTAGCGCTTGGAGCCAAGTCCGGCTAAGGCGTCCGGCTAAGCCTCCGGCCCCGTAACCGATAGAGATTGGGACATGCCCGATACCGTCCAGGAAGTCTTGCAGGCCTTTGCCAGGGGCGAGCTCGTCGTCGTCACCGACGACGAGGACCGCGAGGGCGAGGGCGACCTGATCGTCGCCGCCTCGCTCTGCACCGCCGAGAAGATGGCGTTCATCATCCGCCATACCTCCGGCATCGTCTGCGCCCCCGTGACCACCGAGGACGCCCGCCGCCTGCGGCTCGATCCGATGGTCGCCCACAACGATTCCGCGCACACCACCGCCTTCACGGTCTCGGTCGACTACAAGCCCGACGGCGGCACCGGCATCTCGGCCGAGGAGCGTGCCTCGTGCTGCCGCGCGCTCGCCAACCCGAATGTCGGCGCCAACGACTTCGCCCGGCCGGGCCACATCTTCCCGCTGATCGCCAAGGACGGCGGCGTGCTGCTGCGCTCCGGCCATACCGAGGCCGCCGTCGATCTCTGCAAGCTCTCCGGCCTGCCGCCGGTCGGCGTCATCAGCGAGCTGATGAACGACGACGGCAGCGTGATGAAGGGCGAGCAGGTCGCGCAGTTCGCCGCCAGGCACAAGCTCAAACACGTCACCATCGCGGACATGATCGCCTACCGCCAGGCGCGCGAGAAGCTGATCGAGCGGGTCTCGACCTTCGTCATCGATAGCCCGATCGGACCCTTGCAGGGCTATGCCTACCGCTCGCCGTTCGATTCCATCGCCCACGTCGCCTTCGTCTACAACGGTGTCGGCGACGGCAAGAACGTGCTGACGCGCTTCCACAAGCCTAACATCGTCAAGGACACCTTCACCGGCCACAAGCGCATGGCCGCCGTGCTCGAGCATTTCAAGAAGACCGGCCGCGGCGTGCTGGTCTACTTGCGAGACGGCGCTGCCGGCGTGCCCGTGTCCCCGCTTCCGGACGAGACCTCGACGGAGGCCGACCGCAACCGCCAGTGGCGCGAGATCGGCGTCGGTGCGCAGATCCTGCGCGATCTCGGCGTCACCTCGATCCGGCATCTCACCTCCTCGGTGCACGACTACAAGGGCCTGTCGGGCTTCGGCATCGAGATCGTCGCCAACGAGCAGCTCGAAACCTGACACGCAGTGTCATTCCGGGATGGCGCTGAAAGCGCCAGACCCGAAATCTCGAGGTGGTAAGCAAAGACATGCCGGGTTCGCCGTTGCGCGAGCCGGAATGACCGAAACCAGGATGCATTTGCACTTGTTGCCGCGGCGCTTTAATTTGTCGGGCAATTATTAGACGGAACCAGACGCGAAAGGACGTTTCATGAGCGTGCGCCCTCAGGCCAAGGACAAGCCGGCTGCGGCTTCTTTCCAGTGGGACGATCCGTTCCTGCTCGACGAGCAGCTGACCGAAGACGAGCGCATGGTGCGCGACACCGCCCGTGCCTATGCCCAGGACAAGTTGCTGCCCCGCGTCTCCAAGGCCTATCTGGAAGAGAAGACCGACCGCGAGATATTCAACGAGATGGGTGAGCTCGGCCTGATCGGCATCACGCTGCCCGAGGAATATGGCTGCGCCAATGCGAGCTACGTCGCCTATGGCCTCGTCGCGCGCGAGATCGAGCGGGTCGATTCCGGCTACCGCTCGATGAACTCGGTGCAGTCCTCGCTGGTGATGTATCCGATCTACGCCTATGGCGACGAGAACCAGCGCAAGAAGTACCTGCCGAAGCTCGCCAGCGGCGAGTGGGTCGGCTGCTTCGGCCTGACCGAGCCGGACGCCGGCTCCGATCCGGCCGGCATGAAGACCCGCGCCGAGAAGGTCTCGGACGGCTATCGCCTCACCGGCAGCAAGATGTGGATCTCGAACGCGCCGATCGCCGACGTGTTCGTGGTCTGGGCCAAGTCGGCGGCGCACGACAACCAGATCCGCGGCTTCGTGCTGGAAAAGGGCATGAAGGGCCTCTCCGCGCCGAAGATCGGCGGCAAGCTCTCGCTTCGCGCCTCCATCACCGGCGAGGTCGTGATGGACGGCGTCGTGGTTCCCGAAGACGCGCTCTTGCCTAACGTCTCCGGCCTGAAGGGCCCGTTCGGCTGTCTCAACCGCGCCCGCTATGGCATCTCCTGGGGTGCGCTCGGCGCGGCCGAAGACTGCATGCACCGCGCCCGCCAGTACACGCTCGACCGCAAGCAGTTCGGCAAGCCGCTCGCGGCGACCCAGCTGGTGCAGAAGAAGCTTGCCGACATGGAGACCGAGATCGCGCTCGGCCTGCAGGGCTCGCTTCGCGTCGGCCGCCTGATGGACGAGGGCAAGTTCGCGCCCGAGATGATCTCGATCATGAAGCGCAACAATTGCGGCAAGGCGCTCGACATCGCCCGCACCGCCCGCGACATGCACGGCGGCAACGGCATCTCGATCGAGTACCACGTGATGCGCCACGTCCATAACCTCGAGACGGTCAACACCTACGAGGGCACCCACGACGTCCACGCCCTGATCCTGGGACGTGCGATTACGGGCATCCAGGCGTTTTTCTGATTACGTTCTTCGTCATTCCGGGGCGATGCGAAGCATCGAACCCGGAATCTCGAGATTCCGGGTCTGGCCCTGACGGGCCATCCTGGAATGACGTCAAAGAACAAAGAAGAAGCCATGTCCGACAACGACGACGTCCCGTTCAACCGCAACTTTCCGCTTCAGCCTGGCGTCGTCGAGGAAGTCCGTCCCGGCGTGCGGCGTGTGCTCTGTAACAATCCGAGCCCCTTCACCTTCACCGGCACGGTCAGCTACATCGTCGGCACCGGCAACGTCGCGATCATCGATCCCGGCCCGGACGACGCGGCGCATGCGGCCGCGCTGCTCGAGGCCGTGCGCGGCGAGACTGTGAGCCACATCTTCGTCACCCACACCCACCGTGACCACTCGCCGAACACCGCGCGGATCAAGCAGGCGACCGGCGCGCCGGTCTATGCCGAAGGTCCGCACCGCGCCTCGCGCCCGCGCTTCGAGAGCGAGAAGCACAATCCGGAATCCGGCGTCGATCGCGATTTCGTCCCCGACATCAGGATCGCCCATGGCGACGTCGTCGAGGGCGACGGATGGCGGCTCGAGGCGGTGGCGACGCCCGGTCACACGGCCAATCACCTCGCCTTCGCCTGGCCGGAGCGGAAATTCAATTTCGTCGGCGACCACGTGATGGGCTGGTCGACCTCGATCGTGGCGCCGCCCGATGGCTCGATGATCGACTACATGGACTCGCTCGACCGCCTCGCCGCGCGCGAGGAGGATCTCTACTTCTCCGGTCACGGCCCCGAGATCCCGGACGGCCCGCGCTTCGTGCGTTTCCTGATCCGCCACCGCAAGGCGCGCGAGGCCTCGATCCTGCACCGCCTCGCCAAGGGCGAGGCCGATATCCCGACCATGGTGCGCGCGATCTATATCGGCATCGATCCGAGGCTGACAACGGCCGCCGGCTATTCCGTGCTGGCGCATCTGGAAGACCTCGTCGCGCGCGGCGTGGTGGCAACCGATGGTGATCCCGTGATCACCGGGACGTACCGGATGGCCTAGCTCGTCATTCCGGGGCGCGTGTCAGCGCGAGCTATGATGCGCAATTGCGCATCATAGTTCGATGCTGCGCATCGCCCCGGAATGACACCAGGGGCTATTTCTTCACTGTCTTCGCCGGAGCCTTCGGCGGCGCGACCGGGGTCTTCTTCACCGGCTTGAGCGCATCGGCGTCCGCAGCGGTGTTGAGATCCTCGATGAATTTCCTCACACGTGCGGCATTGCTGCCGAGATCGCTATCGAAATAGCGCGAGGCGGAGCGGATATCGACGCGGGAATCCTCGCCGTCGGGCACGACCCTGATGGAAATGTCCTCGCGCAAGCCCATGATCGGCGTGCGGGCCACCGCCTCGATGCGGCCGATACGGCGCGGCGGCTGCGGCGCGCGCTCGTCGATGACGAGCCATTTGCGCTTGTTGACCAGTTGGAGCGCGATCGCATAGGCGCGATCGACCGGGATCTCGAGCTCGATCGGTTCGATATCGGGGTAGAAATGGCGCTGCTGCTCGGCCGAGTAGAGGCCGGCATAGACGGCCGTGTTGGCGCCGTCGCCGGTGCGCAGCCGCGCCAATGCGTCGAAGCGGGGCGGGTCGATCGGGTCGGTGGTGATGTCGTGGATCGCCGGCAGCTTGCGGTATTGCAGGGCGAGATAGGCGGGGTAGGCGAGGATCGCGCCGTCGATCAGGAACGCGAGCAGAATCCGCGCCATGCCGCGCGAGCCGTTCTGCCAGATCGCGGCGAAGCCCGCGAGCCCGAACAGGATCGAGAGCCCCGCGATTGTGAGGCCTCCGAAGAAGGTGACGAGCGCCGGCTTCGGCTCCAGGAAGCCGAAGCGGACGACAATGATCGACACCAATACGGCCACCACCGCGAACACGGCGAGATTGCGCGCCCAGCTGGCGAGGCTGGACACGGGCTCCGTCTGGTAGGGAGCGGAAAACCTGCGGGCCATCGGGTGAAGCTCTGCCGGGGTCTTGGTGCCGGCCGATCTGGCGCGACGATGAGCCGTTGAGACCACGGCCCGCGGGCAAATTCAAGGGTTCCGGCTCTTCATTGCCCGTCATTCCGGGGCGCCCAAAGGGCGAGCCCGGAATCTCGAGATTCCGGGTTCGATGCCGTTGGCATCGCCCCGGAATGACGTGTAAGCCCCTACGCCGCCGCGTTCGGGAAGCGGTAATCCTTGAACTGGTCGCGTAGCGCCGTCTTCAGGATCTTGCCGGTGGCGGTGTGCGGGATGCCGTCGACGAAGGCGACGTCATCGGGCATCCACCATTTGGCGATCTTGCCGTCCATGTATTTCAGGATGTCCTCGCGGCTCGCCTGCTGGCCCTGCTTGAGCTGCACGATCAGGAGCGGCCGCTCGTCCCATTTGGGATGGAATACGCCGATCACGGCGGCTTCCGCCACGGCCGGATGGCCGACCGCGAGGTTTTCGAGGTCGATCGAGGAGATCCACTCGCCGCCGGACTTGATCACGTCCTTGGAACGGTCGGTGATCCGCATGTAGCCGTCCTCGTCGATGGTCGAGACGTCGCCGGTGTCGAAGAAGCCTTCCTCGTCGAGGATGTTGGCGTCGACGCGGTAATAGGCCTTGGCCACGGCGGGGCCGGAGACCTTGAGGCGGCCAAAAGTCTTGCCGTCCCAGGGCAACTCCTTGCCGGCATCGTCGGTGATCTTCATCTGCACGGCGAAGGGGGCATAACCCTGCATCTGCAGCACGTCGAGCTTGGCGTCACCGGTCGCGTTCTGGAACGGCGGCTTCAGCGCCGCGACGCTGCCGATCGGGCTCATCTCGGTCATGCCCCAGGCGTGGCGGACGCTCGAGCCCATGTCGAGGAAGGCCTTGATCATCGAGCGCGGCATCGCCGAGCCGCCGCAGATCACCATCTTCAGGTCCGGCAGCTTCAGATTATTGGCGGCCATGTGCTGGAGCAGCATCAGCCACACCGTGGGCACGCCCGCGGTGTGTGTCACCTTCTCGGTCGAGAGCAGCTCGTAGACCGAGGCGCCGTCGAGCTTGGCGCCGGGCATGACCAGCTTGGTGCCCTGCGAGGGCGCGGAGAACGCGATGCCCCAGCTGTTGGCGTGGAACAGCGGCACCACCGGCAGCATCGTCTCGGAGGCGCTGGTGCCGAGCGCATCGACATTGTTGGCCATCAGCGCGTGCAGCACGTTGGAGCGGTGCGAGTACAGCACGCCCTTCGGATCGCCCGTGGTGCCCGACGTGTAGCACATCGCGGCCGCCGTGTTCTCGTCAAAGTCCTTCCATTTGAATTTGCCGTCGGCCTGCGCAATCCAGTCCTCGTAGGCCACCGCATTCTTCAGCGTGGTCTGCGGCATATGCGCCTTGTCGGTGAGCACGATGTAGCGCTCCACGCTTGGCAGCTTGTCGGCGATCTTCTCCAGGATCGGAACGAAGGTGATGTCGGTCATCACGATGCGGTCCTGCGCATGGTTGATGATCCAGGCGATCTGCTCGGGGAAAAGGCGGGGATTGACGGTATGGCAGATGGCGCCGATCCCCATGATGCCGTACCACACCTCGAGATGGCGCCAGGTGTTCCAGGCGATCGTTGCGACCCGGTCGCCGAGCTTGATGCCGTCGCGCTCCAGCATCTGGGAGACCTTGAGCGCGCGCTTGTGGATCTCGGCATAGTTGGTGCGATGGATCGGTCCCTCGATCGATCGCGTGACCACCTCCTGCTTGCCATGAATCCTGGCGGCGTGTTCGATGATCCGGTGGCAGAGCAGGGGCCAGTCTTGCATCAAACCAAGCATTCCGACGTTCCTCCGAGAAGTCGCTGGGCGCGTTTTTGCTCTCAGCGTTGGGCCAAAGAATTGTCATGAATTTTAGCCTGCCGGACTTTCGCCGCAAATGGTCTTGTCGCGGCTATATGTCCGCCGGCGCGGCAATGGTTACCGTCGCGCTGGGACTGTCGCTTGTGCTGACGGAGCGGGCAGAGGCGCGAAAATATGCTGCGCCGTTCGATATCTTTGGCCTTGGTACACCACGGCCGCGTGCGAGGGTTCATTCGGCCAGGATCCCGCTCCCGAAACCGCGCCCCGAGGAGGCCCCGAAAGCCTCGGACGAGGCCCCGCCGGAGGCCGAGGGCAAGCCGTCCCCGGACAAGCCGGGTGACACCAAGCCCGCCGAGGCGGCGCGACCGCCCGAGAAGCAACTCTCCGCCTGCCGCCTCGCGCTGACCGAAGAGGTTGCGATCGCACCTTCCATCCCGGATATCCGCGGCCCCGGCGCCTGCGGCGGCGAGGATCTGGTGCGGCTGGAAGCCATCGTGCTGCCGGACAAGCGCAAGGTGACGGTGAAGCCGGCGGCGATCCTCCGCTGCACCATGGCCTCCGCGATCGCGGACTGGGTGCGCAAGGACATGGTGCCGCTGGCCGCGAGCCTCGGCACCACCATCAGCGATCTCGACAATTTCGACAGCTTCGAGTGCCGGGGCCGCAACCGCATCGTTGGCGCGATGCTGTCCGAGCACGGCAAGGCCAACGCGCTCGACGTCCGCGCCATCAAGCTCGCCAACGGGCAGTCGATCGGCCTCACCGACCGCTCCATGTCGCGCGATGTGCGCGAGCGCGTGCTGCATTCGGTCTGCGCGCGCTTCTCCACCGTGCTCGGGCCGGGCTCGGACTGGTACCACGAGGACCACATCCATCTCGATCTCGCGCAGCGGCGCAACGACTACCGGATCTGCCAGTGGAATGTCTGGGATCCCCTGCCGCAGGTCGCCCCGCTCTTGCCGGCGGAGCGCCCCGAGGAGGCGCCGCCGCGCGAGGTCGCGGCCAAGCCTGAGGCAAAGGAAGGCGCCGATGACGAGGCGGCCGAGAAATCCTCTCGGCCTGTGGAGAAGTCGACACCCGAGAAGGCTCAGCCGCACAAGCCGGCAACAAAAAAGCGCCGGTAAAACCGGCGCTTTTGGATTTCAGAGATCAGGAGGCGATCAGTAGCTACCCGCCTGGCCGGTTCCGCCGGCGCCGAGCGCCAGACGGGAATTGTAGGGGGAATCACCGTGCTTGGGCTCGAGCACCACGACGATGGTGCCGACCTTGACGCGATCATAGAGATCGATCGCGTCCTCGTTGGTCAGGCGGATGCAGCCTGACGAAATCGAGGCGCCGATATATTCCGGCTGGTTGGTGCCGTGGATGCGGAACAATGTGTCTTTCCCGCCGGAATAGAGGTAAATCGCGCGGGAGCCCATCGGATTGTCCGGACCCGGTGCGACATAGGTCGGCACGCCCAGGCGCGAAATTTCGCCGGGGGTGGGGTGCCAGGCCGGCCACTCGGTCTTGCTGCCTACCTTGGCGATGCCCGACCAGGCCATAGCCTCTTCGCCGACGGTGATGCCGTAACGGATCGCCTTGCCGCCATCCTGCACGTAATAGAGGTAGTGATTGTCGGAATCGACCACGATCGAGCCCGGCGATTCCTTGCGGTGATATTCGACGATGGCGCGGCGGAACGGCTCTGCGACAGGGGTGTTTTCATACCGAACTTTGGCAAGGAGTTCCTTGTCCTTCGGCTTGAATGCCTTGGTGTCGGTCGCCTCGAAATGCGTGGCCTGCATGCAGCCCGACAGCATCAGGCCCGCGGCCAAAATTCCCAACTTAACTTTCAGCGACGACATGGTTTGGTTCCAATCAAAACAATACCGTGCGGAAGGCCCGGGCTTAGCGCCCAAGTTCCTCGACTCCGTTAGTCCCATTATCGTTGAAATCTGCCACAATTCCAGCGCTGAAGGCCTTTTCCCGCGCTGCGAGACCCAAGCTGTGGCTTTTCTGCCGCAAGTTTTGCAAGGCTATGGGCGTTTTTTGGCAAGGGAGGTCCGGACTGTCGATTCTGCGCCACAGTAGCGCCACAAATGCAAACCCTCCGTTAATGTTGTTGTCATCGTGAACCTGTCAGAATCGCGCTAAGGGCTGTCATTCTGTCGCAGGTTCTCTGGAGTTGTTCATGTTTTCGGTGTTTGTTCCCTCCGAGTCCTCCCTCAAGAAGGCGGTCATCGAGGATCTCACGGTGCTGCCGGAGAACGCGGTCTGGATCGACCTCGTCAACCCCTCGGCCGCTGAAGACAAGGCTGTGGAGCGGCTGGCGGGGATCGCCATCCCGACCCGGGAAGACATGCAGGAGATCGAGATCTCCAGCCGGCTCTATATCGAGAACGGCGCGCGCTACATGACCGCGACGCTGATGTGCCACTCCGATACTGACATGCCCCGGACCACGGCGGTGACCTTCATCCTCGGCGACCATCGCCTGGTGACGGTGCGCTACGACCTGCCGAAGCCGTTTGCGCTGGTCGAGGCCAAGCTGGCCCGCTCCTGCACGCCGTCCGTCACCGGCGAGATGGTGCTGATGGAACTGCTGGACGCCGTGATCGACCGCTGCGCCGACATCCTGGAGCGCTGCGGCGCCGAGATCGACCAGGTCTCGCACGACATCTTCGAGCCCGAGAGCGAGCGCCATGGTCACGCCAAGCAATATTCCCAGATTCTGATCTCGATCGGCCGCAAGGGCGATTTGACCTCGAAGGTTCGCGAGAGCCTGGTCTCGATCGGCCGCGTCGCCGCATTCCTCTCGGCGGTGGTGGAGGGCGTCAAATGGTCGAAGGACATGCGCGAGCAGCTCAAGACCATGCAGCGCGACGTCGTCTCGCTAACCGACCATGCCTCCTATCTTTCCAACAAGATCACCTTCGTGCTCGACGCCATGCTCGGCGTCGTCAATCTCGAGCAGAACAACATCATCAAGCTGTTTTCGGTCATGGCCGTTGTCCTGATGCCGCCGACGCTGATCGCCTCGATCTACGGCATGAACTTCAAAGCGATGCCGGAACTCGAATGGGTCCACGGCTATCCGATGGCGCTGGTGATGATGCTGATCGCCGCCATCGTTCCGTACTGGATCTTCAAATGGAAGAAGTGGCTGTAATACTACCGAGACCTTACACCGTTCGCAGAGACACGGTGCTTGGTGTCGCAGAATAGAGCGGGATTGCGGCGTCGCGGTGATGCGTGTTTGCTGCCCCAATTCCTCCGGTAAAATTTGAGCGGTGGGCTGAACGTTTGCGCGAAACTTGTCTGCGATAAGTAGTGCGTAGCCGCGAGGAACAGCCATGGTTGAAAAACACATAACGTCGCCCCGCAACGTCATCGATCTGGCGAACTATCGTCAGGTCCTGGCGAGCGGCAAGGCGTCGTCGATGTCGGCACGCCTGTGCCGGCACTGTGGTGCTCCGCTGCTCGATGGCGAGAACGACGACGACTGCTCGACCGCATTCAATGCCGGAGCTCCAAGTGCTTCAGCTTCAAGGCTGCGCGATCGGTCACGTCGGATTCGAGTCGATTGAGCAACGGAAGGAAGGCGGGCGATCCAGGTCTTGCGGCGGCGTTGTCTGGATCGCCTTGCTTCCGTCCTTCGGCATATCAATCAGCGCTTCACGATCTGTGCCGTCGAGACAATGGTCTCGGCGATCGTGCCGTCGCGGCTGAACGGCACCAGATGTTTCCCGACATCCTTTAGCATCGCCTCGACATTGTCGCCCAATGCCTCCGGTGATGACGACGAATAGGTGAGGGTGCGCCGCGTCAGGTCCTCTACGATGACCGAGTGACTGGTCTCGACCGCGATGAGCTCGGCGGGCCGGAACGCGCTGTCGCGGAAGAACGCGGGCAGGTCGCGATGTGTCCGCGTGCCCCGGCCGGCCGCCTCCCACAGCCTGGCCGGCGACCAGCGGCGGCGGATCTCGTTGTAGCCATCGAGCCATGGATTGCTGCCGTCGGTGGCCGAGAACGAGGCGCAGATCGCAATCGCGCCCTCGCGCGCAACCAATTTGTCGAGCCGTGCCAGCGTCGACTCGCGATCCATCCAGTGCAACGCGCGGCCGATCGTCACGACATCGAATGTGCCGATGTCGGGCGCAAGGGTCTCGGCCTTGCCTTCGATCAGCGAGAGCGCGTGGCCTGCTCTCGCAGCCGCGCGGCGCGCCGCATCGAGCATTGCAGGCTCAGGGTCGACGCCGACGATGCGGCCGACATAGGGAGCGAAGCCGAGCGCCAGCAGCCCGGGTCCGGTGCCGAGGTCGATCAGGCTGCTCTGTTTCGAGAGGCCGAGCTTTCGCGTGACGCTGCGGAAGAATTCGCTCGGGTAGGGCGGCCGCAAATGCTCGTAGAGTGACGCGGTGCTCGCGAACCGGCCCATGCTTCCGCCGTTCTGGCCTACACGTGCTGGCCGCCGTTGATGTGGATCTCGGCGCCGTTGACGTACGAGCTGGTGTCCGTGCACAGCACGTAGATGATCTTGGCCACTTCGTCCGGTGTGCCGAGCCGGTGCATCGGGATCTGCTGATCGACGATCTTCTCGGTACCCGGCGACAGGATCGAGGTGTCGATCTCGCCCGGCGCGATCGCATTGACGCGCACGCCGACGCGGCCGAAGTCGGAGGCCATCTCGCGCGTCAGCGCGGCGAGAGCTGCCTTCGAGGTCGCATAGGCGGCGCCGGCGAAGGGGTGCACGCGCGAGCCCGCGATCGAGGTGACGTTGACGACCGAACCTTTGGCCGCTTTCAACTCCTCGATCAGTCCGCGCGCGATCATGATCGGCGCGAAGAAGTTGACGTGGAAGACATGCGTCCAGGTGTCGAGATCGGTGTCGACCGAGCCGAGCCGGCCGCCGCCCGGGCCCTTCGGCGAGATCGCGGCGTTGTTGACGAGCGCATGCAGCATGCCGCCTTCGAGACGGTTGCGGATTTCGGAGATCGCACGCGAGGTATCCTCGGGATCGCCGAGATCGACCTGGATGTGG
The DNA here is from genome assembly GCF_018130825.1 of Bradyrhizobium liaoningense. Taxonomy (GTDB): domain Bacteria; phylum Pseudomonadota; class Alphaproteobacteria; order Rhizobiales; family Xanthobacteraceae; genus Bradyrhizobium; species Bradyrhizobium liaoningense_B. Next base: position 35,341 of record NZ_JAFCJS010000006.1, read on the forward strand.
TCCTCAGGACCCGCGTCCCACGGGCAATCCTCGGGAAAAGCATGCCGCGAGCAGGTGATGACGCGCCAGCCCGCAGAGGAGAAGCGGATCACGGTGGCGTGGCCAATGCCGCGGCTCGCTCCGGTGAGGAGCAGCGTACGACGCGGCAGGTTGGACGAATGCGGCATGGACATCTTTCAGGTCGGCTCAGAGCTCGGGACAAGGCTCAAGGATACATCCGCGTCTTGGACCATGGCTGGCCGGTGGCGTCACGACGAAATTCGATGCGGTCGTGCAGACGGAATGGGCGGTCGTGCCAGAACTCGATGCGTGTCGGGGTGATGCGCCAGCCACTCCAGCCCGGCGGCCGCGGCACCTCGCCGATGACATATCTGGCCGCGACCTTGGCGATGGCCTGCTCGAAGGCGAAGCGGCTCTCCAGCGCTTCGGATTGCTTGCTCGCCCAGGCGCCGATCTGCGCCTGCTTCGGTCGCGTTGCGAAATAGGCGTCGGCCTCAGCGTCGGTCACCGGCGTCACGTTGCCGCGGATGCGGACCTGACGGCGCAGCGACTTCCAGTGAAAAAGTAACGCTGCCTTAGGATTTGCGGCGAGTTCGCGGCCCTTCTGGCTCGCGATGTGGCTGTAGAAGACAAAACCCTCGGTATCGAAGCCTTTCATCAGCACCATGCGCACATCGGGCAGCCCGTCGGGATCGACGGTTGCGAGTGCCATGGCGTTCGGATCGTTCGGTTCGCTCTTGATCGCCTCGTTCAGCCAGGCCTCGAACAGCGCAAATGGCTCGTCGGCGGCGGTGAAATCACCGGATGTTAAGGGTGTCTGGTGTTTCATCGAGGTCGTGTCGGTCATGTCTGGAGTCCGAGTTGCGTCCCGCGGCCCAAAACGCGTTGTTGTCCGCTACCGCCCTATATAGGGCATGGGGACGCGTTGGCCTATCGGCGATCCGGCCGTCCAGCCTTGTCATGACGATCATTCTGGTCGGGCTCGGCACCGGCGGCTGCAGCTTCTCCCGTGGTGACAAGAGCGCCTATGCCAAGGCTGACGACAGCGACCTCACCGGCTCGATCGTGCGGCCGGCGAAAGACACCGCGCCGACGGAGACCGATCTCGCCTTCGCCCGCAACGCCGCCACCGACGTGCTGAGCAAGGGCGACAAGGATTCCAGCCAGCACTGGGAGAACCCGGAGACAGGGGCGCGGGGCTCGGTGACCCCGATCGCGCAGTCCTATGCCGCCGAGGACGGCCGCAAGTGCCGCGATTTCCTGGCGAGCTACGTCAACGGGAACACGGAAAGCTGGCTCCAGGGCGCCGGCTGCCAAAGCAGTCGTGGCCGTTGGGAGATTCATACGCTAAAGCCGTGGCGGAGCTAGGATTCGGCCGGTAGCCCTAGTTGCAAAAATGCCACTCCCACCCCACATGGATCGCAGGTGGGGCGGGGAGCCCTTTAGACAATTCGATTCCTTGAAGGAGACGTGACGGATGCGCGACCCCTATGAGGTCTTGGGGGTGCCGCGGAGCGCCAACGCTGCCGCGATCAAGAGCGCCTATCGCAAGCTTGCCAAGAAGCACCATCCCGACAGCAACAAGGACGATCCGAAGGCGGCCGAGCGCTTCTCCGAGATCAACTCGGCGAACGAGATCATCGGCGACGAGGACAAGCGCAAGCAGTTCGACCGCGGCGAGATCGACGCCGAGGGCAAGCCGCGCTTCCAGGGCTTTCCGGGCGGCGGGCCGCGCGGTCGCGCGGGTCCCGGCGGCTTCGAGAGCTATACGTTCCGCTCCGGCGGCGGACCCGGCCAGGGCGGCGGCGCCTTCGAGGACATCCTCAACAGCATGTTCGGCGGCGGGATGCGCGGTGCGCGGCCCGGAGCCGGCGGCGCAGGGCAGTTCGAATTCGACACCGGCGGGGTCGGGCTCGATCTCGACGTCAACGTCGCGATGTCCGTCTCGCTGGAGGAATCGGTCAAGGGTGGCGAGAAGCGCGTCCGGCTGCCCACCGGCAAGGAGCTCAACGTCAAGATTCCGGCCGGCGTCACCGAGGGCCAGCAGATCCGGCTGCGGGGGCAGGGCGAGAGCGCCCAGGGCCATCCGCCCGGCGATCTCCTGATCACCATCAGCATCGCGCCGCACCCGTTCTTCAAGGTCGAGGGTTCAGATCTCAGGATCGACCTGCCGGTCACGCTGTACGAGGCGGTGCTCGGCGCCAAGGTCCGCGTGCCCACCCTCGGCAATGCCGTGGAGCTCTCGGTCCCCAAGAACACTTCCAGCGGCCGGACCTTCCGTCTCAAAGGCAAGGGCCTGCCGAAATCCGGCGGAACCGGGGATCTCTTCGTCACCATCAGGATTATGCTACCGGACGGGAACGACGCCGAGCTTGAAGCATTGATGGAGAAGTGGCGGGACCAACACCCCTACAATCCACGTAGCGGGCTTGGTTAGGGCGAGATCGAACTGAAGGGGTTCTCCTGGAAGCCGGAAGCATCGTCCACGAGATGATGCTCATCATACTCCTGAAGCGTAGTAGCGCTTCATGGTCACGACGTGTCGGCTGTCCGGCGGGGCAGCCGATAAAAAGGTGCGGCCTCGAGAGGGGGACCAGCGCGGTACCAAAAACCCCAATCGAGGCCGCCCGCGTCGATCGGCGGATCGAACGCAGCTCATAATCGCGTGAACACCCGGTGCGATAATGAGACACGCCCGTGTCTTGATTCGAAATTTTCAATGACGGAATCGAGGCACCGCGGTTTGACGGTTGTTTAGGTGCCGTTTTTCTCTGCCTGGTCGTAGACGGCCTGCGCCACCTTGGTCAGCCGGTCGCGATCACCGCCACCGCTGACGACATAGCCGACGCCGCGCTCGGCCCAGAACAACGCACCATCCTTGTCCGTCCTGGCGTAGCGCATTTGCGTCGCACCATTCTCGGTCTTGGCCGAATAGATCGTGTATCGCTCGCCCGAGGCGCCCTCATACATCAGGAACGACGCCGGTCCGTTCGGTCCCGGCAGCAGCCGGCCGCCGACCAGCTTCAGTCCGCTCGCCTCCAAATTCGGCGCGAACACGGTCCAGCCGCAGCGCCTGGTCAGCCAGGCCTGCAAATGATCGCGCTCGTTGCCGCCGACCTCGACGGGGTGGCGGACCTCGACGACATAGAGGCGGTGAGCGTCGAGCGCATCCGCCGTAAAGCTCTGGAAGGTCGAAGGCGCGTTGGCGGCGCCATGCGCCACCCAGCCGGCGGTGCCGCCGGCGACGAAGGCCACCAGCACGGCCGCGGCGGCGCCATAGAACCATTGCCGGGGACGGCGCTCCAGCCGCTCCAGCTCAAGCCGGGTCGGCACCGGCTCCTGGGCGACGGAATCGTAGCGGGCGTGCAGCATCTCGGCCATGGTCTGCCAGGACTGCACCCGCTCGGCATCCTCGGGGTGAGCGGCAAGCCAGGCCTCGACGTCGGCGCGTCGCTCGGCCGGCAACTCGCCGTCGACATAGGCGTGGAGCTCGTCCTCGGTAATGGGAATGCTGCGGTCGTTCATATCGGTCGTCTCTGGCTCTGCGGCCCAAAAAATTCCTTGTGGCTCAACTTCGCCCGCTTCACCGTCAGGCTACGGGCGGACATTATTCGATGCATCAACCCGGCCATCATTTCACCCGCCTGAGCGCCGGGCGCTCACCCTCCAGCGAGGCTTTCACGTGGGCTCTCGCCCGTGCCAGGCGCGACATCACGGTGCCGATCGGCACGCCCTGGATGTCGGCGACCTCGCGGTAGCTCATGCCCTCCAGCATCACCAGCAGCAGCACCGAGCGCTGCTCCTCGACCAGTGTTGCCAGCGCCTTCTCGATGTCGCGTCCCTCGGCCTCGGTCCCGCTGGCGTCGGGGTTGTTCTCCGTCAGCTGCATGAATTGCGGCCGCCTCGCCAATGAGCGCCGCCGGTTCTTGTTGAGGTTGGTCAGGATCGTATAGAGCCAGCTCCTGACGTCGCCGCCGAGAAACAGGCGCTCCGAACGGAGCGCACGCACCAAGGTATCCTGCACCAGATCGTCGGCCGCATCCGCATCGCGCGTGAGCGCGCGGGCGTAGCGGCGCAACGCCGGGATCATGGCTTCCACGCTCTGGCGAAACGCACTCATGCCGTCTTTGATGTCCTGCCGTTCGGCGCAAGCGCCACAATCATCATAACACCCGAATGGAACGGCTATTCCGGCGCTCGAAACAGCGTTAACGCCGCGTATTAGGGCTGTACCGAAAGGGAGGGCTGGTGTACCTCCAGACCTCAACGAGAGCTCGACGGGACGTTCAAAAATGGCGCAGAATTCAGGTCTGATGCAAGGCAAGCGCGGGGTGATCCTCGGCGTTGCCAACAACCGCTCGATCGCCTGGGGCATTGCCAAGGCATGCCACGCCGCCGGCGCCGAGCTCGCCTTCACCTATCAGGGCGATGCGCTGAAGAAGCGCGTCGAGCCGCTCGCCGCCGAGATCGGCGGTCTCGTGCTCGGCCATTGCGACGTCACGGACGCTGCGACCATCGACGCGGCCTTCGCGGTGCTGAAGGAAAAGTGGGGCAAGATCGACTTCCTGGTGCACGCGATCGCGTATGGCGAGCAGCTCGACGGCCGCTACGTCGACACCACGCAGGAGAACTTCACCAAGTCGATGCTGATCTCCTGCTATTCGTTCACGGCGGTGGCGCAGCGCGCCGAGAAGCTGATGACCGATGGCGGCTCGCTGATCACGCTCTCGTATTACGGCGCCGAGAAGTGGATGCCGCATTACAACGTGATGGGCGTCGCCAAGGCGGCGCTGGAAGCCAGCGTGCGCTATCTCGCCGCCGACCTCGGCGAGAAGAACATCCGCGTCAACGCGATCTCGGCGGGGCCGATCAAGACGCTGGCGGCGTCCGGCATCGGCGACTTCCGCTATATCCTGAAGTGGAACGAGACCAACGCGCCGATGCGGCGCAACGTCTCGACCGAAGACGTCGGCGGCAGCGCGCTGTATTTCCTCTCCGACCTCTCGCGCGGCGTCACCGGCGAGGTGCATCACGTCGATTCCGGCTACCACGTGCTCGGCATGAAGCGGCCGGACGCGCCGGACATTTCGCTCGGCGGTAAGGACTGATCCAAGGACTGATCTTCAGCTGGAATGCCCGTGCCTACGATCTATTACCTTCGCCACGGCGAGACCGAGTGGAATGCGCTCGGCAGGCTTCAGGGCACCAAGGACATTCCGCTGAACGCGCGCGGCCGCAGTCAGGCCGTGCAGGCAGGCCTCGTGCTGGCCGATCTGTTCAGGCGTGACGGGCGCGACAAGGCCGCCCTGCCTTACGTGTCGAGCCCGCTGGGCCGCGCGCGCCAGACCATGGAGCTCGCGCGCGGCAAGCTCGAACTGCCGCCTGCCGATTACGCGCTCGACGATCGTCTGCGCGAGATCGGCTACGGCACCTGGGAAGGGCTGACGCTCGCCGAAAGCGAGGCGAAGGATCCCGACATCTATGCGAGGCGCCTCGCCGACAAATGGACGGTGGGCCCCGCGGGCGGGGAGACCTATGCCGACGTCCAGGTCCGCGTGCGCGCCTGGTACGACCAGCTCCGGACCGACACCGTCGCGGTCGCCCATGGCGGCACCTGCCGGGCCCTGATGGTGTCCCTGGGGCTGGAGACCCCCGCCAGCGCCGCCGAGCTCTATATCGAGCAGGGCGCCGTTTACGTGTTCCGCGAGGGCCGGCTGGAGAAGTATAGTTAGGCCGGTCTGCCGCCGTCCGCCCGCCTTGCGGGTTTGACCCCCAGCCCCCCGCGCGTTACCACACGCCGGAACCGAACCAGCGAGCAGCGATGTCCTTCAACACCTTCGGCCACATGTTCCGCGTCACCACCTTCGGCGAGAGCCATGGGGTCGCGATCGGCTGCGTGGTCGACGGCTGCCCGCCGATGATCCCGCTGACCGAGGCCGACATCCAGCGGGATCTCGACCGCCGCCGTCCCGGCCAGTCGCGCTTCACCACCCAGCGCCAGGAGCCGGACCAGGTGAAAATCCTGTCCGGCGTGATGGCGCATCCGGAGACCGGCGTGCAGGTGACGACGGGCACGCCGATTGGCCTGCTGATCGAGAACACCGACCAGCGCTCGAAGGACTATTCCGAGATCAAGGACAAGTTTCGTCCTGGACATGCCGACTTCACCTATGAGGCGAAATACGGCCTGCGCGACTATCGCGGCGGCGGCCGTTCCTCGGCGCGCGAGACCGCGATGCGGGTCGCCGCCGGCGCCATCGCGCGAAAAGTGCTGCCCGACGTGAAGGTGCGCGGCGCGCTGGTGCAGATCGGCCCGCACAAGATCGACCGCGGCAAGTGGGACTGGGACGAGATTGCAAAAAATCCGTTCTTCTGCCCGGACAAGGACAAGGCCGCGTTCTTCGAGACCTATCTCGACGGTATCCGCAAGAGCGGCTCCTCGATCGGCGCGGTGCTCGAAATCGTCGCCGAAGGCGTGCCGGCCGGCCTCGGCGCGCCGATCTACGCCAAGCTCGATTCCGATCTGGCGGGCGCGATGATGACCATCAACGCGGTGAAGGGCGTCGAGATCGGCGCCGGCTTCGGCGCGGCCGAGCTCACCGGCGAAGAGAACGCCGACGAGATGCGCACCGGCAATGACGGCACGCGCTTCCTCTCCAACCATGCCGGCGGCATCCTGGGCGGCATCGCCACGGGACAGCCGATCGTGGTGCGTTTCGCGGTGAAGCCGACCTCGTCGATCCTGCAGCCGCGTCTCACCGTCGATCGCAAGGGTGCTGACACCGAGATCTTCACCAAGGGCCGCCACGACCCCTGCGTCGGCATCCGCGCCGTCCCCGTCGGCGAAGCCATGATGGCCTGCGTGCTGGCGGATCATTTCATTCGGGATCGCGGGCAGGTCGGCCGCTAGGGCCTTCGTGTCGCGGTACCAGCCCACCGCGCAGCTTGACGTCGCTGCAACTTCGTCCGCAAATGCGCGCATGGAAACCTCCGAGCTCCAGCGCCTCACCAATTGGCTGATCGACGGCGCGAGGTCGTCCGGGACCCCGGCCGAGATGATCGCCAACGTCTGCGAGCATCTGGTCGAGGCCGGCCTGCCGCTGTGGCGCTTCGGCATCTTCATCCGCACGCTGCATCCGGAAATCTTCGGCCGCAACTTCATCTGGCGGCAGGGCCAGGAGGTCGAGATCGGCTCCGTCGATTTCGAGATTCTTGATACGCCCGAATTCGCCAGGAGCCCGCTCCGCATCGTGTTCGAGCAGGGGCTGGAGGTCCGGGGACGGATGGACGATCCCGACAGCAAGCGGTTTCCGTTCCTCGACGACATGCGCGCCGAAGGCGTGACCGACTATGTCGCGATGCCGATGCCGTATCTCGACGGCTCGGTCCACGCGACGAGCTGGGTCACCCGCCGTCCCGGCGGCTTCAGCGAGGAAGACATCGCGGCGATCAGGACCATCGTGACGCCGCTCGCCCGCGTCAGCGAGATCATCAGCCTGCGCCGCACCGCCGAGATGCTGCTCGACACCTATGTCGGCAACCGCGCCGGCGCGCGCATCCTCGGCGGCCAGATCCGCCGCGGCCACAACGACACCATGCAGGCGGCGATCTGGCTGTCGGATTTGCGCGGCTTCACCGCGCTGTCGGATCGCCTGCCGGCCGAGACCGTGGTCGACATCCTCAATCAGTATTTCGACTGCCAGGTCACAGCGATCCGCGGCCATGGCGGCGAGGTGCTGAAATTCATGGGCGACGGCCTGCTCGCGGTGTTCCCGATCGACGAATATGTCGGCGATGCCGCCCATGTCTGCACCCGTGTGCTGGAGGCCGCACGCGAATCCCGCGCCAGCGTCGAGGCGCTGGCCTTTCCGGTCGGCGACATCGTCGAGCGCTTCCGCTTCGGCGTCGCGCTCCATGTCGGCAACATCCTCTACGGCAATATCGGCGGCGGCAACCGCCTCGACTTCACCTGCATCGGTCCTGCCGTCAATCTCGCCGCACGGCTGGAGAAGATCGCCGGCCGCCTGGGCCGCACCGTCGTGGTCTCGGAAGTCTTTGCCAATGCCTGCCGCCACGACTGGCGCGAGCTCGGCGAGTTTCCGATCGCGGGATTTTCCATGGCGCAGCGCGTCTACGGGCTCGGCGAGGAGACGCCGGTGGTGATGGCGTAATGCGCACTGAGCTGAAGTCGTTCATCGTCGCACGATGAAGCCTCATTCCTCCGGCTCGGTCGTGAACAGCAGCGGATAGCCCTTGGCGCGGCCGGCGTCGGTGGCGCGGGTGGCCTTGGTCTCGGCGACGTCCTTGGTGAAGACGGCAACCACGCAGGCGCCCAGCTTGTGCGCGGTGATCATGACCTTGTAGGCCTGATCCTCGGTCATACGGAATTCGGCCTTCAGCACCATGGTGACGAATTCGCGCGGCGTGTAGTCGTCGTTGATCAGGATGACCTTGTGCAGCTTCGGCCGCTCGACCTTGGTCTTGGTCCTGGTTTTCGGCTTGGTGACGGTGTCGTTCATTCCGCCTCCTGGACACGGCGGGGTTTCCGGCCGGAAGCGATCAGCTCGCGGCCTTCTCACCATATTGCAGGACCTGCACCTTCTCCAAGGTGATCAGCCCGCTCGACATCATGCCGTCCAGGATGGGCAGGAATGCATTGATGTTGTCCTCGCTGTCGACGATCTCGATCAGCAGCGGCAGGTCCTCCGAGAGCCGCAGGATTTTCGAGGTGTGCAGCCGGCTCGATTTGCCGAAGCCCATCGGACCACGCAGCACGGTGGCGCCGGCGAGGTGCAGCTCGCGCGCCCTCATCACGATCGCTTCATAAAGCGGCTTGCCGTCATAATGATCGCTCTCGCCGATGAAGATGCGGAGCGAAACAGCCTGATTGGGAATTTGCATGGTCAGCTCCTTTTCAAGCGGTTGTAGCGGCTCGCCAGCATATGCCCGGCCCACACCGACACCAGCCAGCAGACGACCGAGGACGCGACATAGGCGAGCGCAGTGTATTTCATGCCCCCATGGAACAGGCGGAAGGTTTCCAGGCTGAAGGCGGAGAAGGTGGTGTAGCCGCCGCAGAACCCGGTCATGACGAATTGCCGGTGCTCGGGCCGCGCCAGGACGCGGCCGTCAGGGCCGGTCAGCGTCGCGTAGAAGCCGATGATCAGCGAGCCCGTGGCATTGATGAACAGCGTCGCGGTGGGAAAGGCGGGCCCGGTGTCGAGCAGAAGGGAAACGAAATAGCGCGCCAGTCCGCCCAGGATGCTGCCGAAGGAAACCCAGGCATAGAGCACCGCACTGCGCCAGCGGTCGGTGGAAGGGGAGCTCATCAGCCTCTAGCCTCCCAGACGATCCGCAAGCAGGAAGCCGCAAGTCACGGCCGTGAGGCACAGCCCGACCGAGGCGGCGACATTGCCGAGCGCGTGCAGCGGCTCGCCGTTGCGGGCGAGGGTCAGCGTTTGCAGGCTGAACGAGGACACCGTGGTGTAGCAGCCGAGGAAGCCGGTCACCGCGAACAGCCACGGGTTGGGCGCGGCGAAGACCGAGCCCGGATGGGTCGCCAGCGCGCCAAAAATGCCGATCAGGAAGGCGCCGGTGACATTGATGGTCATGGTGCCCCATGGAAACGTCTCGCCCAGCCGCCGCGCGATCGCGCCGGAGACGAAGTAGCGCGCGCATCCGCCCAGCACGCTGCCGATCATGATCGCAAGCACTCCGCTCAGCACGACGAACCATCTCCCGTCATCGCTTGCCCTCCGTTGCGAGCCCGTTGCCGATGGCGAGCAGCCCCGCGAGTGACACCAGTACGAAGCCGAGCCCGGCCAGGAACGTGCCGGCCGGGCCATAGGCATCCCACAGTGCGCCCGCGATCACGCTCGCCGCCAGCAGGGCAAGGCCCGTGAACAGGTTGAAATAGCCGAACGCGGTGCCGCGCAGGCTGGGCGGTGCGGCGTCGGCGACGAGCGCCGAGAGCAGGCCCTGCGTCAGTCCCATATGCAGGCCCCACAGCACGACACCGAGCGCGAGGCCGCCAAGGTTTGGCAGCAGCGCGAGTGCAACGTCGGCACCGGCGAGGAAGACGAGGCCGAGCGCGAGCAGGCCGGTGCGGTTGATGCGGTCCGACAGCACGCCGGCCGGATACGCCGAGAGCGCGTAAGCGATGTTCATCAGCACCAGCACCGCCGGCACCCACATCGCATTGAGTCCGATATTTTGCGCGCGCAGGATCAGGAAGGCCTCGCTGAAGCGGGCGAGCGTGAACACGACGCCGACCGCGACGACGCGCCAGTACACCGATCCGAGCTGCCGCATCGCAGCGAGATTGAGCGGATTCTTCGCAGGCTCCCGGCTCGGGTCCGGTTCCGGCTCGTTCACGGCAAAGGCGATCAGGCCGAACGAGAGAAAGGCCGGCAGCACGGCGAACCAGAATACGAGGGCAAAATTGTCCGCCGTCCACCACATCAGGCCGATCGCGACGAGCGGCCCGACGAAGGCGCCGATGGTGTCGAGCGACTGCCGCAGGCCAAAGCTCGCGCCACGCAGGCCGCGAGGTGCGATATCGGCGATCAGTGCATCCCGCGGTGCACCGCGGATGCCCTTGCCGACGCGGTCGATGAAGCGCGCCGCCACCAGCCATCCGACGCTGGGCGCGAGCGGGAATAGCGGTTTTGTCAGCGCGGCGAGGCCATAGCCCAGAGCAGCGAGCAGCTTGCGGCGGCCGAGCCAGTCCGACAGCGCGCCGGAGAAGATCTTCGTGATCGAGGCGGTGGCCTCCGCAATGCCCTCGATGAAGCCGACCGTGAGCGTGGACGCCCCGAGCACAGTGACGAGATAGACCGGCAGCAGCGCGTGGATCATCTCGGAGGAGATGTCCATCAGCATCGAGACGAAGCCGAGCACCCAGATTCCCCTGGGCAGCCCGCTGCGCGCAGCAATCGGTGTCGTCGTCACGCCTTCTCCTTCTTCCGCCTTCAGGCAACAAAAAACCCGCCATCGGCGGGTTTGTCCATGCTCCCGCCAAAGGCGGAGGCTCAATGATTGCCCCACCTCAAGCAGGAGTCATCAGCCCACTACGGTCGAGCCGCCGGGCGGTTGTCGGGGGACTCCATCCCCATCTGTACGGTCAGCCTAGCATGGAAATCGCGCTCGACAAGTGGGCGGGGACGTGTCTCCACCGGCGCCGCCGTCATTCCGGCTTCGGCTCTTCGAGCCGCCCCGGAATGACGGAGCCTGTGGTCGCACGTGTTCCGATGACGCAAGCGCGGCAACACGGCGGCAGCTTTGCGTAACGCACACAAATTCCTAACTCGAATGTGAAGCGCAGGCGATCTTCGCACTTTGCGGCAAGGCGATTGCATGTCACCATCGCGTCATACGACGGGAGACTGCGATGCGCTTGCTGTTCTCGATCGGGGCTGTGCTGGTGGCCGGCGTGCTCGCCGGGGGGGACGTCGCGGGCATCGCGGCACCAGGGCCGAAGTTTGAACCTCCCAGGACTCAGTCGCAGCGGCTGGCGGCCGACCGGGACGCGCAGACGGTCGATGTCGAGCTGATCCTCGCGGTGGACGTGTCCTACTCCATGGACATGGACGAGCTGGCGATCCAGCGCGAGGGCTACGCGCAGGCGATCCAGTCGAAGGAGTTTCTCCAGGCGTTGAAGCTGGGCCCGAACGGGCGGATCGCGGTGACCTATTTCGAGTGGGCCGCCTCCACCGACCAGAAGATCATCATTCCCTGGCGCCTGGTCGACGGCCCGGAGACTGCGGACGCGGTCGCCGCCGAGATCATGAAGACGCCGATCCGGCGCGCCTCGCGCACCTCGATCTCCGGCGCGATCACCTTCGCGATGCCGCTGTTCGACGAGGATCCCTATCGGGGCCTGCGCCGCGTCATCGACATCTCGGGCGATGGTCCCAACAACAACGGCGGCCCGGTCACGGTGGCGCGCGACGCCGCGCTCGAGAAGGGCATCGTCATCAACGGCCTGCCGATCATGGTCAAGGAGCCCTCCTATTCGACCATGGATATCGACAATCTCGACTATTACTACGAGGACTGCGTCGTCGGCGGTCCCGGCTCCTTCGTCATCGCGATCAAGGACCGCGACAAGTTCAAGGAGGCGATCCGCACCAAGTTGCTGATGGAGGTCGCCGGCCGCACGCCGGAGCGTCCCGTGGTGCGCGTTGCCGACAAGGACAAGGAGCCGCGCGTCAACTGCCTGATCGGCGAGAAGATCTGGTCGGACCGCTGGGGACGCTAAAGCATGATCCGGACCCGAAGGGCCGCGTAGCGCAAAGTGCGAAGCGGTTTTCCGGAAAGATCATGCGTCAACAACAACCTAAAGCGCGATGACGATTCATCCCAATCTCATCGCGCTTGAGCAGCACGCGCCTCGGACGGCGGGCGGTCCTCTACCATTTCGGCGCCCGCTTCTCCACGAACGCTCGCAGGCCCTCCTGCGCCTCGTCCGACGTCGCGACGTTGCAGAAATCGTCCACGGCACTGGCAATGCTGCGCCGATAATCGAGATCGATCTGGCGCATGAAGGCGGCGCGCCCCATCCGCAGCACCGCGGCCGATTTCGCCGCGAACTGCGCCGCGAGCCTCTCGGTTTCCGCCTCGAGCTCGGCATCGGCGACGACGCGGTTCACCACGCCGAGCTCGCGCGCTTCCGCCGCGCTGAAGACGCGCCCGGTGAACAGCAGCTCGAAGGCGCGGTGGCGTCCGACGATGCGCGGCAGATGCGCATAGTGGATGGCGGGAATGACCCCGACGTCGATCTCGGGATAGCCGAACGTCGCGCTCTCGGAGGCCAGCACCACGTCGCAGGACACCGCCATGGTCATGCCGCCGCCGCGCGCCGCGCCGCCGACCGCGGCGATCGACGGCTTTCCGAGCGCGTACTGGGCGTCATAGAGGTCGATGTAGAGCGCCTGGAGGAATTCGCGGATCTGGGCGCCGGACTTGCCGAGCAAAATGTCGAGGTCGAGGCCCGCCGAAAAGCGTTTTGCAATGGCGCTCGCCAGCACGACAACGCGCGCATCGGTATCGTCGGCAGCGCGGCGCAAGGCCGCGACCACCGCACGGATGACCTCGAGGCTCAACGCGTTGACAGGCGGCCGACGCAGCGTGATGCGGGCGACGTTGCCGATGCGCTCGTAAGTGACGGGATGGTCTGATATCACCGGGATCTCCAAGTCTTCAAGTGCGTAGTACGGACGAGCCTACCAATCCGTCATCCTGAGGTGCGAGGCATGGGACGCAACGCGTCCCATGGGGAGCCTCGAAGGATGCACGGCCCCGATGTAGCCGGGCCGTCGCCCTTCGAGGGCCGCTGAAGAAGCGGCCACCTCAGGGTGACGGTGATAGAATTTCGCCGGGGCGGCTATTTCGCAGCCAGCGGCGGCAGCGGGGGCACGCTGTCGTTCGGCGCTTCGGCCTGCATCGTGATCAGCGTCATCGAGACCAGGTCGTAATAGCCGATCAGGCCGATGATATCCATGATGCCGCGCTCGCCGAATTTCTGCTGCGCGGCGCGGTAGACCTCGTCGGACACCTTCTTGTCGCGATAAAGCGCCATCACGAGCTCGTAGAGCGCGGCCTCGTCGTCCTTCATCGTCTGCGGCCGCACGCCGTTGGCGACATCCTTGGCGACCTCAGGATCAAGCCCGGCCTTCATCGCGAGCGGATAATGCGCGAACCATTCGTACTGCGCCGTCCACTGCCTTGCAGTGATCAGGATGGCGAATTCGCTGAGCCGCGCCGGCAGCGACGAATTCCAGCGCAGATAGTCCGACATTGCCGAGAGCTTTGGCGCGAGCTCTGGGTTGCGGATATAGGCGCGATAGGGCGGGTTGGTGAATTTGGCATTGCGTGGCGGCACCGCGATCGCATCCGCCCATTCCTTCTGCGGCGGCGTCAGCTCCTCCGCCTTCAGCGGCGTGAAGCGGGTCGGCTCGGCAGCGCGGCCCGCGCCCGGGATTGCCGTAGTGACCAGTGCAGCCAGTGCCAGGCCAAGATATCGCATCGTCATCCTCCCATTCCGGCGGACTCGCGCCGCCTTGCTCGATCGCCAGCTTACGTTGCGGCTAGAGCCGTGCAAGACCTCGGCAACGCATGCTAGGTTGCGTGCCGGAGATTGCTTGTGACGGAGGGATTCATGACCGACGAACAGGCGATGATGGTCGGGTCCGCTACCGTCTTCGTCGTATCCGATATCACCGCCAGCCTCGCCTATTACCGCGACGTGCTGGGCTTCGAGGTCACCTTCGAATACGGGCAGCCGCCGTCCTATGCCTGCCTCTGCCGTGGCGAGGTTGGCCTGCATCTGCTCGTAGCGGCCGCGACGAAACGGCTGCCCGGACAGGGAGGCCTCTGCGTTTTTGTCAGGGATGTCGATGAGCTCTATGCCGAACTGTCGGCGCGCGGCGCCAGGTTGCTCAATCGTCCGGAGGACCGCGATTACGGCATGCGCGATTTCGATGTCGTCGATGCCGACGGCAATCAGCTGACATTCGGCATGGGGACGGACGCCGCGGCCTGACATCGTCGGCCGCGTGCGCCCGGCGGTGGATCAGATCCGCGCCTCCAGGATCAGGTTGAAGGGTGTCTCGGCGGCGCGGCGGAAGCGCGACAGGCCGCCTTCGCGCGCGACCTTGCGCAGCCGCGCTTCTCCCGCCTGTGCGCCCAGCGCCAGGCCCACCTCCTGATCGAGCGAGGCCGGCGTGCAGATCATGGTCGAGGCCGCATAATAGACGCGTCCGACCGGGTTGAGATTGTCTTCGAGGCGATCGCCTGCGAACGGTTCGACTAGCATGCAGGTGCCGTCCTTCGCCATGGTCTCGCGCACGTGGCTGATGGCGCCGACGGGATCGCCCATATCGTGCAGGCAATCGAAGAAGCAGACGAGATCGTAGCCCTCGGCCGGATAGGACTTGGCCGAGTGAACGGCGAAGGAAACCCGGTCGCCGAGCCTGGCCTCGTTGGCTCCCTTCCGCGCGGCCTCGATCGAGCCCTCGTGATAGTCGAAGCCGTAGAAGCGCGAGTTCGGGAAGGCTTCCGCCATCAGCCGCGTCGAGACGCCGTGGCCGCAGCCGACATCGGCAACCTTGGCACCGCGCTTCAGCTTGTCCACGACGCCGTCGAGCGCGGGCAGCCACTCCTGCACCAGATGATGCATATAGCCGGTGCGGAAGAAGCGTGCGGTGCCGCAGAACAGGCACTCGCTGCGCCGGTTCCAGCCGACACCCTTGCCGGTCTTGAACGCGTCCGTGATCTTCGGCTCGTCGAGAAACGCCGCTGCAATGACATTGCCGACGGCGCCGAGGAACACCGGGCTGTCCTGGTCGGCAAGCGCCATCGCCTGCTCCGGCAGCATCGAGAACTTTCCTGAAGCGGTATCATATTCGACGTAGCCGGACGCCGCCTGGCTCGAGAGCCATTCGCGGACATAACGCTCCGTCGTTCCGGTGGCGCTGGCGAGCTCGGCGGAGTTCATCGGTCCCTTGGCGGCGAGGGCGCGGTAGAGGCCGAGCTTGTCGCCCAGCAGGACCAGCGAGGCGTTCATCGCCGCCCCCACCTCGGTGATCATCTTGCCCATAAAGGCATTCAACCTGTCGGCATTGACCTCCATGACAACCTCCATGATATGGCGTTTTCAAAGGTCTTCGGACCAAGGCAGGCGCGCGGGTTCGCGCCTCCCCTAAAGTGGGTCCATCCGTCACGGAGCAGGTTCAACGCGTCAGGAAAAGGTGATCCTGGAACTGAGGGGCCGGCCACCGGCATCGCGTCGCTGGCAATCTGCCGGTCCTCCGGGTATGATTTGGGCATGTTCTGACGGTCACCCGAATGCCAGGCTTTGCTTCCTCTCGTGCACTCGCAACCCTCTTCGCCGTGCTCTGCAGCTGCGGAGCCCCGGCTCATGCGCAAGTCGCACCCCTGAGATATTGGATCCCGGGCGGGGCCTTTGGCTATGGCGGCAGCGATGGCCAGAGCTCCGACGCTTACGGCAATTTTCCGAGCTTCAATGCCGCCGACGCAAGCGGGCGTACCAACTTTGCCAACGGCTTCTTCGTCGGCAGCCAGCGTGGCAACCTGAATTGGAGCGGCCTCAGCCAGACTGGCCTGGCCGGCAATTTCAGCGCGCTCTCCTATGACAGCACGCAGTTCGGCTACAACACCAAGACCGCCGGCGGCATGCCCGTCACGTTCTTTGCCGGTTTCGACACGCTGAAATATGGCAATGGCATCGGCAGCTCGATAGCGCCGCTGACATCCAGCGCCGCACCGGGATACAGCGCATTTGCGGGTGTCGAGTTCAAGCCGACCTCCAACCTCAGCCTGTCGTTCGGGGCCGGGTTCATCCAGCAGGACTCGGGCCGCATGGACAGCGATATCAGGTCGAACATGCTGCCCGGTGAGTCACCGGCGCTGAGCGGGCTTCGCCGCTAGCAAAATCAGCGCGTGAACTTCGCCACCAGCTCGACATGCGGCGTATGCCGGAACTGGTCGACCGGCACCACGCTATCGATCTTGTAGCCGCCGTCGATCAAGAGGCGCGCATCGCGGGCGAAGGTCGCGACGTCGCAGGACACCGCGACCACCACCGGCACCTTGCTCGCGGCAAGCTTCAGCGCCTGCGCCTGCGCGCCCTGACGCGGGGGGTCGAACACCACGGCATCGAAGTCGCGCAGCTCCGGCGGCACCAGGGGGCGGCGGAACAGGTCGCGCGGTTCGGCCTTGATCGGCTTCAGGCCTGGTGTGCGCGCTGCCTTTGCGAGCGCTGCGATCGCGCCGGCATCGCTGTCATAGGCGATGACGCGTGCCTTTTCGGCCAGTCTCAACGCAAACGGCCCGACGCCGCAGAAGAGGTCGAGAACCTCCTTGGACTTGCCGATGCGCTCTACGACCAGCGCCGCGAGCGTCTCTTCACCCGCGACGGTGGCTTGCAGGAACGAACCCGGCGGCAGCACCACCTCGGCGCGGCCCATTCGCACGGTCGGTGCGAGGCGCTGCAGCACCAGCTCGCCATGGCGCGTCAGCCGCGCCAGGCGATGCTGCTCGGCGATGCGCGACAGTGCCGTGACGAGCGGCGTCGGCAGCGGGCCGGAGCCGCGCACGTCGACGTCGAGCCCGTTGATGGTGGCGGTGACCTGGATGTCGAGCGGCTTGGTCACCGGCATCTTGGACGTCAGCGGTTCTGCGATCGCCCAGGCGGCATCGAGTGCACCTTCGAGCGCGGGATCGAGGATCGGGCAGCGATGGATCGGGATGACGTCGTGCGAGCTTGTCGCCGAGAAGCCGACCTTGAGGACGTCATGCGTGCCGAAGCGGCCATGCAGCGTGACGCGCCGGCGCCCGGCGCCATGGGCGTCGACCAGCGGCGCCACCTCGCACGCGATGCCGGCCTGCGCCAGCGTCTCGACCACGATGCCGCGCTTCCAGGCGTGGTAAGGCTCCGCCGCCCAGTGCTGGATGGCGCAGCCGCCGCAGACGCCGAAATGCGGACAGAACGGTTCGATGCGATCGGGGCTCGCGACGTCCACCGCCAGCAGCTTGCGGCGGTCGGGATGATGGCCCGCGACGTGATCGACCTCCACGGTCTCGCCCCGAAGCGTGTAGGGAACGTAGACTGCATCGCCCGTCGTGAGCGAGACGCCGTCGCCGCGGTGGCCGACGTGATCGATCGTCAATCGCTCAACCACGGCGCGCGCCCAGGAAGAATTCGATGTTGCCGTCGCCGCCGGTGATCGGGGAAGGGAACACCTCGATATCGGTGCAGCCTAGCGAGGCCGCAAACGCCGCGATGTCGTCGCAGATCTGCTGATGCACCGCGGCATCGCGGATGATGCCCTTCTTGTTGTGTTTCCTGTCGGCCTCGAATTGCGGCTTGATCAGCGCCAGCAGGCTCATCGGTGCCGCCGCCAGCGACAGCGCCACGGGCAGCACGCTCTTGAGCGAGATGAAGCTGACGTCGATGACGACGACATCGGGCCGCGCCGGCAGGCGCTTGCCGTCATAGGCACGGATATCGGTCTCCTCCATCGACACGATCTTGGGATGATCGCGCAGCGAGGGATGCAGCTGGCTGGTGCCGACATCGATCGCGAACACCAGGCTCGCGCCGTTCGCCAGCAACACCTCGGTGAAACCGCCGGTGGAGGCGCCGACGTCGAGGCAGACATGATCTTCGATCTCGATCGGGTAGCGCTCCAGCGCGCCCGCAAGCTTGACGCCGCCGCGCGAGACGTAGGGGTGAGCGGGCTCGGCCTGGATCACCGCATCCTCGGCGATCGTCTCCGACGGTTTTGAAACCTGCTTGTCATCGGCCGTGACGAGGCCGGCCTCGATGGCCGCGCGCGCCCGCGCCCGGCTCTCGAACAGGCCGCGCTCGACCAGCAATACATCCGCGCGCTTGCGGGCAGGGGACATCGGTTCTCTCGGGCTGGTGCTTATTTAGCGATCAATCGCGCGGCCGCCATCCGGACGCAAGTCTCGAACGCGGCCAGATCGTGCCAGACGTCGATCGGCATCGTGGCCGGCGTCACCAGCGGGCAGCCGTGCAGCTCCAGCGCATGGATCATCATGAGGTTGTCGACGAGGCCGAAATCCTCGACCGTCAGCCCCTGGGCATCGACCAGCCGCCCGTCCTCGGAGGTGAGCTCCATGAAGCGACCGACACGGTCGGCATAGGCGGCGCCATCGTTGGAATAGGCGAGACAAAACTTGCGGCGGCCGGCCATGTAGCCGAGCTCATAGACGGTGCCGGGATCGGCGCCGGCGCCGCGGAACGGGGTGAGATTGGCGATGATGGCATCGGCCGCATCCATCATCGCCTCGTTGCCGCAGAAGATCTGCCGCGAGGCGTCGGGCGCGGTGAGGTCGATCGCGTTGTCGAGCGGATAGAGGCCGGTGAGCCCGTGCGCCGCGCAGATCGCAGCCTTGCGCCGGCCGATCTCGACCGCATCCGGCAGGAACACGTCGGGACCTGCCAGATAGATTTTCATGTGAGTGTATCGCTTCGCCGAAGGCCGAAGCTCGCCCTTAGGCGAGCTTGACCGTCTCGGCCTTCACGTCCTTGCCGAGCGCTTCGAACACCTTGGCGACGATGCCCTTGGCGTCGAGACCGGCGCGGCCGTACATCGCGGCGGGCGTGTCGTGATCCTGGAACACGTCGGGCAGCACCATCGAGCGGAACTTGACCAGGCCGGTGTCGAGCACGCCCTGATCGGTCAGGAACTGCGCCACATGCGAGCCGAAGCCGCCAACTGAGCCTTCCTCGATCGTGATCAGGATCTCGTGGTCGCGGGCGAGCTTCAGCACCAGCTCGGTGTCGAGCGGCTTCATGAAGCGCGCATCCGCGATGGTGGTCGACAGGCCGTGCGCGGCGAGTTCGTCGGCCGCCTTCTCGCATTCGGCTAGGCGGGTGCCGAACGAGAGCAGGGCGATCTTGTTGCCCTGGCGGATCGTGCGGCCCTTGCCGATCTCGAGCGGAATGCCGACTTCGGGCATCTCGATGCCGCGGCCTTCGCCGCGCGGATAGCGCAGCGAGCTCGGGCGGTCGTCGATCGCAACCTGGGTCGCCACCATGTGCACCAGCTCGGCCTCGTCCGCCGCCGCCATGATCACCATGTTGGGCAGACAGCCGAGATAGGCGTTGTCGAACGAGCCGGCATGCGTCGCGCCGTCGGCGCCGACGAGGCCGGCGCGGTCGATGGCGAAGCGGACGGGCAGGTTCTGGATCGCGACGTCATGCACGATCTGGTCGTAGCCGCGCTGCAGGAAAGTCGAGTAGATCGCGCAGAACGGCTTGTAGCCTTCGCTGGCGAGGCCGGCGGCGAAGGTCACCGCGTGCTGCTCGGCGATGCCGACGTCGAAGGTACGGTCCGGGAACGCCTTGTTGAAGATGTCGACGCCGGTGCCGGACGGCATCGCCGCGGTGATGGCGACGATCTTGTCGTCCTTCTGCGCTTCCTTGACGAGGCTCGCGCCGAACACGTTCTGGTAGGCCGGCGCATTCGGCTTGGCCTTGGCCTGCGTGCCGGTGGCGACGTCGAACTTGACGACGGCATGGTACTTGTCGGCGGAAGCTTCCGCCGGGCCGTAGCCCTTGCCCTTCTGGGTCACGACGTGGACCAGGATCGGGCCTTCCTCCATGTCGCGCACGTTCTTCAGCACGGGCAGGAGATGGTCGAGATTGTGGCCGTCGATCGGACCGACGTAATAGAAGCCGAGCTCCTCGAACAGCGTGCCGCCGTCCATCATGAAGCCGCGCGAATATTCCTCGACGCGGTTGGCGCGGTTGGCGATGATCTTGGGCAGGCGCTTGTTGATCTGCTTGGCCGCATCGCGCAGCGTGCGATAGGTCTTGCCCGAGTAGAGGCGCGACAGATAGGCGCTCATGGCGCCGACCGGCGGCGCGATCGACATGTCGTTGTCGTTGAGGATGACGATCAGGCGCGAGTTCATCGCACCGGCATTGTTCATGGCCTCATAGGCCATGCCCGCCGACATCGCACCGTCACCGATCACGGCGATAACGTTGTTCT
Organism: Bradyrhizobium liaoningense; assembly: GCF_018130825.1. GTDB lineage: Bacteria > Pseudomonadota > Alphaproteobacteria > Rhizobiales > Xanthobacteraceae > Bradyrhizobium > Bradyrhizobium liaoningense_B. The sequence continues at coordinate 55,887 of NZ_JAFCJS010000006.1, forward strand.
TGCCGCCGGAGAGGTCGCGCGCCACGGCCATGCCGAGGCCGGCGGAGATCGAGGTCGAGGAATGGGCCGCGCCGAACGGATCGTAGTCGCTCTCGCTGCGCTTGGTGAAACCGGACAGGCCGCCGCCGGTGCGCAGGGTGCGAATCCGGTCGCGCCGGCCGGTGAGGATCTTGTGCGGATAGGCCTGGTGGCCGACGTCCCAGATCAGGCGGTCGCGCGGCGTATCGAAGACGTAATGGATCGCGGTGGTGAGCTCGACCACGCCGAGGCCCGCGCCGAAGTGACCGCCGGTCACCGAGACGGCGTCGATGGTCTCCTGCCGCAGCTCGTCGGCGACCTGGCGAACTTGCTCGATCTTGAGCTTGCGCAGGTCTTCCGGTGTCCGGATGGTGTCGAGAAGCGGCGTCTTACTGTATGCGTTCACGGCGATTTCCAATTTGTCAGCGCCGGAAGATCGTTCCGGTGCGCGATGGGTTTGCACAATATCGGCGCAGCGCGAGTCCTTAAACCGTCGGAGCCACCTGCATGGGGCAAGGCCCCGTCTTCAAGCTTAGGTGAGCTTAGGTACGCTCCGGTTCAGTCTCTGTGATCCCTGTCACTTAGATCGGCTTCGTCCGTCCCAGCCAATTTCATTAGCAGTTTGAAGCGCTTGTCGTTGGTAATCGGTGCCCACGCAAGGCTTACAAAAAGCCACACTCCGCGCAGCTTTACACCAAAGCTTGGGCCAAAGCCAACCCGCTGGGCCGATTACGGGCATGCACGTGCAACCCCCGGGCCAGAGTGGTTAACCGTGGCGCCGGCGGCGGGTTCCAAACTTGCCCGGTTCCGCGGCAGTATTTTTGAGCGGAAGCGAGGGCTTTTGGGCGGATTTTGAGGGGCTGGGTGCCCCTCGGCAGGGAGTTCCCTGATCCTTGTCCCGGGTCGGCCCGCCGCGTGAGGGAATCAGCGGCGTGCGATCATGAAATAATGCAGGCGTCAGATGCCCAAACTGGGCCTGACCGCGGCCTTACTGGACGTCGAGCGGTGCGGTTCCTGTGGGCTGGCCACTGGCATCGGTGGTGATCTTGTCGACGCGGGCCTCGGCCTGGCGCAACAGTTCCTCGCAGCGGCGCTTCAGCGCCTCGCCGCGCTCGTAGATCGTCACGGATTCCTCGAGCGGCACCTTGCCGTCCTCGAGCCGCTTCACGATCGTTTCGAGTTCCTCGATCGCGCGCTCGAAGGTGAGCCTGGAGACGTCGATTTGGGTATTTTCAGCCATATCCGTTTCCGATTGCCCGATTCGCTTTCCCTGGAGTGAAGGCGGGTTTTGCGGGCTTAATGTGGCGGGTGCTTTCAAGCGCCCATCAGGGCGCCGACATGCGCCGTAACAGATTCTTTCAGTCCTTGCAGGTCATAGCCGCCCTCGAGCACCGAGACAACGCGGCCCCCGGCGGACTTGTCGGCGAGGTCCATCAGCTTGCGCGTGACCCAGGTGTAGTCCTCCGCGCGCAGGTTCAGCGAGGCCAGCGGATCGCGGTAATGCGCATCGAAGCCCGCCGAGATGATGAGCAGCTCGGGGCTGAATTTTTCGAGCTGCGGCAAAATCAAATTCTCGAACGCGGAGCGGAATTCGGGGCCGCCGTCTTCCGACGCCAGCGGCGCGTTGACGATGGTGTCGTGGTCGCCGCGCTCGCTCTTCGCGCCGGTGCCCGGAAACAGCGGCATCTGGTGCGTCGAGCAGTACATCACGGTCGGGTCCGACCAGAAGATGTCCTGCGTGCCGTTGCCGTGATGCACGTCGAAATCGACGATGGCCGCGCGCTTGATGCCGTATTTGCGCTGCGCATGGCGCGCGGCGATCGCGACATTGTCGAAGAAGCAGAAGCCCATCGGCTTGCCGATCTCGGCGTGATGGCCGGGCGGGCGCACTGCGACGAAAGCATTGCGGTGCTCGCCATTCATAACTGCTTCGGTCGCCGCCACCGCGCCGCCGACGCCGCGCATCACCGCTTCCCACGTGCCAGGGGACATCGAGGTGTCGCCGTCGATATAGACCTGACCGCTGGTCGGCGCGATGTGGCGCAGCTCGGTGACGTAATGCTCGTTGTGGCAGAGCGTGACGAGGTCGAGATCGCCCTCCGGCGCCTGGTCGCGAACGAGAAACTGGAATCGCTCGTGCGACAGCGCTTCCTCCACCGCGCGCAGCCGGTCGGGCCGTTCTGGGTGTCCCGGCGGCGTGACGTGGTCGAGGCAGGCCTTGTGGGAAAGAAGAAGCGTGCTCATCAGGTCGGCCTCATGGGATGCGGGCTCTTGACGTCGCTTGACGCATCCGGCGCCAAAACGCAATGCCAAACCCAATCTATGCGCCTGGACGGGAATGGCAAAGGGTTGTCCCGTTCCGGCCCGTTTGATCCGGATCAATTCACGCGCAGGATCCGAGTCGGAGGCAGCGGGCCGATCGGCCCGTGCGCGCGGAAAAAGGCGAACAGCGCGTCCGCGTCGTAGCCGCCATATTGCGGCGCCGAGCCCTGCTTGGCGACCGTGAAGCCGTCGCCGCCGACGGCGAGGTAATCGTTGAGGGTGACGCGGTAGCCGCTGGCCTGCTCGATCGGCCTGCCGTTGAGCGTCATCTTCTCCGCCATCACGCGCTCGCCGAACGGCTTCGAGCCGTCCCAGGTGTAACTGAACCCGTTCGACACCTGCAGGATCCGCGGCCGCTTCGGGTCGAGCCATTGCTGTTCCAGCATGTCCTTGAGCTGGCTTCCGGTCAGCGTCATCGTGACGAGGCGGTTGCGAAAGGGCTGGCTGGCGAAGACATCGCCGAACGATATGGCGCCGTTCTCCTTCGGGACGATATCGGTGCGGATGCCGCCGGGGTTGGTGAGCGCGATGACAGCGCCGCCATCCTGGGCCGCCTTGGTCGCTGCGAGCTGCGCATCCGCGATGACGTCGCCGAGCGCGCTTTCGCCGGCCTCGTTCGGAACGCGTGACAGCGTCTGCGTCACCGATCCCGCCGGCCGGTTGGCGATCGGCGCCGAAAGCTTGTCATAGGCATCGATCAATGCGGTCTGTTCGGGGTCCTTCGCGAGCGAGGCGTTGGCGACGATGACGTTCTCGGCCCTCGCGCTGACGATGTCGCGCGTTGTCGGATCGAGCTTGAGGTCGATCGCCGTGACCAGCGTACCGTATTTGTCGCCGCTGGTGACGAGCCGTCCGTCGATATCGCAGACATAGGCGCGGTGGGTGTGGCCGCTGACGACGACGTCGACGGCGCGATCGAATTTCTTGACGATGTCGACGATCGGCCCCGTGATGGCGGGGCATTCGTTGTAATCGCCGGAGGGCTCGCCGCCCTGGTGGATCAGCACCACGATCGCCTCGACGCCGCGCGCCTTCAGCTGCGGCACCAGCGCATTCACCGTCTCGGCCTCGTCGCGGAATTCGAGTCCGGCAATGCCTGACGGCGAGACGATGCCCGCCGTCTCCTTCAGCGTCAGTCCGATGAAGGCGACGGGAATTCCGTCGAACTCCCTGATCTCGTAGGGCGGCAGCACGCTCTTGCCGGTCGCAGTCTCGATCGTGGAGGCCGCGAGATAATGGAATTTGGCACCTAGGAAGGGATGCGGTCCCTGGCAGCCGTCGAGCGGATGGCAGCCGCCGTTCTGCATCCTGAGCAGCTCGGTCTTGCCCTCGTCGAATTCGTGATTGCCGACCGAGGTGATCGCAAGCCCCATCATCGAGAGCGACTCGATCGAAGGCTCGTCGTGGAACATCGCCGACAGGAACGGGCTCGCTCCGATCAAATCACCGGCGGCGACGAAGATCGTGTTCTTGTGCCCTTCGCGCAATTGCTTGACCAGCGTCGCCATGTACTCGGCGCCGCCGGCCGCGACCATCACCTTCCTGGTCTTGTCTTCGGGATCATTGATGCGGATGCCGCCCGGCGGCGGCCGCAGATTGCCGTGGAAATCGTTGATCGCGAGAATGCGCAGCTCGACGGGTGCGGCGGTCTGGGCGGAGGCGGGAAGGGGGGCAAGCGCGAGGACAAGCGCAGCAAGGATGGATCCGTATCGCATGGAACCAAGATTAGTCGTTTCGCGCGAAGATTTCACGAAACCTTTTGTTAAGTTGCGGCGGACGCCGCATGTTCCCACCCGCCCCTTGAGGGGGCGGGTGACAACTGAGCGCTCGCCTCTACCGCTTCTTCCGGTTCGCAAACGCGTTGAACGCAGCCACCGCGTCGTCCGATTTCAACCGCTCGCCGAACAGGTGGGCCTCCTGGTCGATGCGGCGGGTCAATTCCTCCGGCGGGGTGCGCAGCAGCTTGCGCGAGGTCGCGACCGCCTCGGCCGGAAGCCGGCAGATCTCGCGCGCTACCTTGCGCGCCTCGACCTCGGTGTGTCCCGGCGAGACCACGCTGTTGACGAAGCCTGCGGCTTCGGCTTGCGCGGCGGTGAAGGTCCGCCCCATCACCAGCATCGCGAAAGCGCGCTGGTACCCCATCGTGTTCGGCATCAGGAGGCTGGCCGCGCCGACCGGTACCAGCCCGAGATGGATATAGGGCGCCGAGAACGTCGCAGCTGTCGAGGCGAGCACGTAGTCGCAATGAAACAGCATCACCGTGCCCATGCCGATCGACGCGCCGTCCACTGCTGCGATGATCGGCTTGACGTTGAGGGCGAGCGAATAGAGAAACTTGGCGCCGTTCGACAGCGTTTCCGGGCGTGCGGTGTCGGCGTGGAGAAAATCGTCGATATCGTCGCCGGCGGTGAACACGCCGGAGCCGCCGGTGATGATCATGCAGCGGATGTCGGGATTGTTCTGCGCGGTATCGATCGCGTGGCTCATCTCCCGGTACATGTCCTGGGTGATCGCGTTCTTCTTGCCCGGACGCCGCAAGGTGATCACGCGCGTCCCCCGCTCTTCGGTGACCACGATATTGCCATTCGGCATGAGAGCCCCCCTGCGCCGTCGCGACGTTTGCCGCCCGCGAGTCTCGCAGACCTCAGCCTACATCATCTTGCTGGCGTGCCAATGCGCTCGCTCAACCTTTTCGAGCTTGAACCCCGCAAGCCCGCGCCCACTGCCGGTTGCATTGCCCATCACATGCTTTTGCGCGTCGCAACAAATGGCTACAATGTTTCATTTGAAAAACCGGTGGTTGTGGGGCACGATCTTGCCCAGTTCCATCTGGTCGGCCCGATTGATGGTTGCCGCAACAGGCGTTGACGAATCTTCGCTGTATTATCGCGGCTGGCGCGTCGTGCTGGCCTGCTTCCTGATGGCCTTCTTCATGTTCGGCTTCGGCCTCTACGGCCAGGGCGTCTATCTCGCCGAACTCCAGCGCGCCCATGGCTGGCCCGGCACGCTGGTCTCCGCGGCCAGCACGTTCTCGTTTCTTCTGACCTCCGTCCTCGTCATCTTCACCGACGATCTGCTCGACCGCATCGGGCTGCGCTCGCTGATCCTGTGCGGGCTTTCCGCACTGGGCGCTTCGACCGTGCTGCTGGCGCTGATGCAGACGCCCTGGCAGCTCTACCTCGCCTATGCGCTGATGTCGGTCGGCTGGACCGGCATGGGTACCGTGGTGATCGCGACCGTGCTGAATTCCTGGTTCGAGCGGCGCCGCGGCCTCGCGCTCAGCCTCGCCTTCAACGGCGCGACCTGCGGCGGCATCATCCTCGTTCCGCTGCTGCTGTCGCTGACCGGCAGCATCGGCTTCCGTTCGGCGATGCTCGCGGCAACGATCGTGATGGTGGTGCTGGTGCTGCCGGTGGTCATCGGCTTCATCGGCTGGCCCGGGGGGACATCATTGGCATCGGGCGGACGACCGTCCGGTGCCGGCACAGCCGCAGTGCATTCGCGCAAGGCGCTGCTCGCCAACGCCGCGTTCTGGACCATGGTGCTGCCGATCGCGATCGCGCTGCTGGCGCAGATGGGGTTCATCATCCACCAGGTGACGTTCCTCGAACCGCTGATCGGTCGCGCCAACGCGGGCCTTGCGGTGACGATCATGGCCGCGATGGCGGTGGTCGGGCGCCTCTCGCTCGGCCTGTTCGTCGACCGGCTCGATCCGCGGCTTGCCTGCGCGGCGTCGATGACCAGCCAGGCGGCCGCGCTCTTCGTGCTGCTCCAGAGCACGAATCCGACTGTGCTGCTGGCGTGCTGCGCCGTCTACGGCTTCTCGATCGGCAACATGATCACGTTCCCGCCCCTGATCATCCAGCGCGAGCTCGGCTCTGCCGCCTTTGCCGCCGCGATGGGATTGGGCACCTCGATCAGCGGCGTCGTCAGCGCCTTCGGCCCGGGCATCGTCGGGCTCGTGCGCAGTTTCACAGGTAGCTACACGACGGCGTTCGCGATGTGCGTGCTGCTGGATCTCGTGGCGGCGGGAATCGTGCTGTGGCGGCCGGGAGGAAGGGCGAAGATCGTTCGTAGGGTGGATTAGCCCTGCAGATGCGCAAAGCGCATCTGCAGGGCGTAATCCACCTCTTCTGTTCACGCGGCGGCACAAGCGGTGGGTTACGCGAGCGGGCTGCGCTGCGCGCAGCCGCAGGCTAACCCACCCTACGCATCGATGCTCGCGGTCAGCAGCTTACCCCAACAACACCGCATCCGCCGCCGCGACCGAGTCCGCGCTCTCGGTCACGGTGCGCTCGAGCGCGCCGGCCTGGACTGTGATGTTCTCGGCGAAGAAACGCGCGAGCGAGACGTAGCGCGCGGCGTCCGTATTGCCGTCGGCCTTCGCGGCGAGCGCCTCGGAGGCCAGCATGCAGCCGCCGAGCGTCGCGCCGAACTGCTGCAAGTAAGGCGTCGCGCCGGCCAGCGCATCGTTCGGCGCCGACGTCACGCGCTCCAGCAGCCATTTGCTGGTGCGCGCCAAGGCCTCCAGCGCCTCGCGAAGCTTGACGCCGGTGGTGCCAAAAGCAGGATCGTTGGAGGCTTCGACCTGTTTGACGGTTGCCGAGAGCTCGTCGAGCAGTGCCCATACGGCAGCGCCGCCGTTCGCCGCGAGCTTTCGCGTGACGAGGTCGATGGCCTGGATGCCGTTGGTGCCCTCATAGATCGCGGTGATGCGCGCGTCGCGATAGTGCTGGGCGGCGCCGGTCTCCTCGATGAAGCCCATGCCGCCATGCACCTGCACGCCGAGATAGGCGACCTCGTTGCCGATATCGGTGGAATAGCCCTTCGCCATCGGCGTCAGCAGCGCCGCGCGTGCGGCGGCCTCAGTGCGGACCTTCGGGTCCTTGGCGCGCAAGGAGACGTCGAGCGCGACGGCGGTGGCGTAGCAGATGGTGCGCGCGGCGGCGGTCTGCGCCCGCATCCGCATCAGCATGCGCTTGACGTCGGGATGCACGAAGATCGCGTCCGAGCCTTCGCCCTTCTTGCCGATGGCGCGGCCCTGCTTGCGCTCCTGCGCATAGGCGAGAGCCTGCTGATAGGCGCGGTCGGCGACGCCGACGCCCTCGAGGCCGACGCCGAGCCGCGCCTGGTTCATCATCGTGAACATGCAGCGCATGCCCTGGTTCTCTTCGCCGATCAGGAAACCGATCGCGCCGCCATGATCGCCCATGGTCATGGTGCAGGTCGGCGAGGCATGCATGCCGAGCTTGTGCTCGACGCCGGAGGCAAAGATGTCGTTACGCTTCCCGAGCGAGCCGTCTGCATTGACCATGAACTTCGGCACGAGGAAGAGCGAGATTCCCTTGGTGCCGGCGGGCGCATCGGGAAGGCGCGCCAGCACGAAATGCACGATGTTGTCGGTCATGTCGTGCTCGCCATAGGTGATGAAGATCTTCGTCCCCTTGATGCGATAGGTGCCGTCGGCCTGCTTCTCGGCGCGGGTGCGCAGCGCGCCGACATCGGAGCCGGCCTGCGGCTCGGTCAGCTGCATGGTGCCGGTCCATTCGCCGGAGACGAGCTTTTCGAGATAGATCGTCTTCAGCTCGTCGCTGCCATGCGCGTCCAGCGCCTCGATCGCCGAGGCCGTCAGCAGCGGACAGAGGCCGAAGGCGACATTGGCCGCGCTCCAGATCTCGGTGCAGGCGGCGTTGATCGCCATCGGCAGGCCCTGGCCGCCGAAATCCTCAGGCCCCGACACCGCGTTCCAGCCGCCCTCGGTCCAGCGCTTGTAGGCATCGGGCCAGCCCGGTGCAGTCGTGACCTTGCCGGCATCCAGCTTGATGCCGTGCTCGTCGCCGACCTTGTTGAGCGGCGCCAGCACGTCGGTTGCGAACTTGCCGGCTTCCTCCAGCACGGCCGCCGCAATGTCGGCGTCGAAATCGCCGTAATGGCCGGCGTCCACCGCCGCCTTCAGCCCGGCGCCATGGTTGAGCGACAGCAGCATGTCAGAGATCGGCGCGCGGTAGGTCATGGTTCACTCCCCGGGGACTGGTCTTGGCGCGGTATTCCCATGAAATGCCGGCGGTCTCAACTGCCCGGACGCCGGACAGCTCTGGCCCGGAGCAGGGCCTCCACCCCGACCTATAATAGAGTGTGGTGCCGCCGATCCCCGGGGCTGTGGTATTTTGCCCCTCCAGGCGGTTGAAATGCCGTGCCGCACCCTATAGACCGACTGCGACCCGAGGGAATCTGCGGTAGCCGGTTCTTCCGCCGTCCCAAGGTCGCCTGTTGGGGCGTAGCCAAGCGGTAAGGCAGCGGATTTTGATTCCGCCATTCGGAGGTTCGATCCCTCCCGCCCCAGCCAGAGCCTAAGCCGCTGAGTTCGCTATATAAACAGCTCTAACGAGAAGACCTTGCCGAGCCCGGGTCGAAGCGAATGTCATAACGATGCAGCTTCGCATAGACGGTGCTCTTGGCAAGACCGAGCGCGGAGGCGGTGGCTGTCACGTTGCCGTTGCACGACCGCAGCGTACGCGAGATCAAGTCACGTTCCGAAGACTCGGCAAGCGACAGACCCGGATCGCGCTCGCCCGGCGTTTCTGATCCCCGGATGGTCTCGGGCAGGTCAGAAGGTTCGATCAGCTCGCCGTTGCCGGTCAGCATGACACTCTCGACCAGGTTGCGCAGCTCGCGGACGTTGCCGGGCCAGTCATGACGCTGCAGCCTCGCAATCGTCTCCGGCGCAAAACGGCGATCGGAAAGACCATAGCGCGCGGTTGCCTGGGCGACGAAATGATCGATCAGCAGCGGAATGTCCTCGCAGCGCTCGCGGAGCGGCGGGATGTCGACGGGGACGACGGCGAGCCGATAAAACAGGTCCTTGCGGAAGCGCTGGGCCTCCACCTCCGCCTGCAGATTACGGTTGGTCGCGACGACGAGGCGGAAGTCGACCTTGCGCACCGCGGTCTCGCCGATCCTGGAGATCTCGCCGTTCTCGAGCGCGCGCAGCAACATGGGCTGGAGGTCGAGCGGCAATTCGCCGATCTCGTCCAGGAACAGCGTGCCGCGCCCGGCGGCTTCGATCTTTCCGGCCATGCCTCCGCGCCTCGCGCCGGTGAACGCGCCGTCGACATAGCCGAACAGTTCGCTGGCGAGCAGCTCGCGCGAGGCGCAGCCGCAATTGACGGCGATGAACGGGCCGTTACGGCGCGGTGAAGCCGCATGGATTCCGTGCGCGAACACCTCCTTGCCGACGCCGGTCTCGCCAAGCAGCAGGACCGGAGCGGCGGACTTGCCGACGCGGCGGCACTTCTCGACCACACTGTGCATCTTCGGGCTGCTGTAGACGGTGTCGGCAAAGGCTTCGCCGCGCGCAGATGACACGAGCTTGCCAGATGCCGCCGGCTTCGGCGCCACCATCACGGTGCCGAGGTGCTCGCCCTGGTGCACCACCGCCTTCAGCCATTCCTCCTTGATCCACGCCGGACGCGAGGTGCCACAGAGCTGATCATCGCGGCTGCCGAGCAGGGGAAATCCGGACTGGCCTCCCGGCGCGCCGAGATCGCGCATGATCTGCGACATCTCTCCGCTGGCCTTGAACGGACGTCCGGCGCTGTCGAACAGCACGGCGTGATGCCGATCCGAAGGCGGCAGCATCCAGAAGCACTGGTCGAGCAGCCGGTAGCGGGCGTCCAGCTCCATCTGCAGCAACTGAGCCTCGATGCGCGCCGCCGCCGAAATCGCCAGCGCGAGTGCCGGCCGCCCATAGGACGAAGACAATCCGGAGATATCGATGACGCCGATCACGGCGCCGTCGATGGGATCGCGGATGACAGAGGCCGAGCAAGTCCAGCGATGGATGCCGGAGCAGAAATGCTCCGTGGCATGCACCTGGATCGGCTGCCCTGTTTCGAGCGCGGTGCCGATCGCGTTGGTGCCGCAGGTCGTCTCGCTCCAGTTGCTGCCGGGCAGCAGATGCGTTTTTTCGACGGCATCGCGCAGCGCGAGCTTGGTGTCACCCTCGAGACGCAACACGACGCCGTCGACATCGGTCAGCACCATCACGGTGCCGGTTTCCAGCATGTAGTCGCGCGCCAGCGCCATCGTCGAAGCGCCGGCCTGGACAAGACGGCTGCGCTTGTCGAGCAGGCGCTGCAACCTGTCATCCCTGATCGGCATCGGAGCCTGGCCACGCCGATAGTCGACCGCCGATTGCTGGCAGCGCTGCCAGGAATCGGTGATCGCCGATCGCACGACCTGCTGACGCGCGCTGCTGCTTCCGGAGAGGAAGCGTTCCCAGCTCGTCAGAACGTCGCGTTCGATACCTGGAGTGGCGAAAGCATCCTCTGGCGTCTGCCCCAACACGTTCCCTCCTTTGACGCGCTGAGTGGTCCAAATCTGCCGGACCCCGAGCTTTATCTCCCGATTGTGAAGCCATCCATGGAAACACGCAACCGGGTACCCCGACCTCGGTGCTATCAGGCTCGCCTCCGACCGCACTGCAAAAGGGTGAGATCGGAGGCGAGTTAAAGGCCTCAAGCCGCAAAGAAATTTACGCCGCCTTGCGTTGGCTCAGGCTGTCGTAGAACGCGGTTTCGAAACGCATGTAGCCGGTGAACGAGGCCACGTCGGCAAAGGGCAGGATCTGGGTTGCCCAATAGCCGCCAAAACCGTTCTGACGGTCGATCCAGTAGAACAGGTTTGCCAGCCCCGCCCAGCCGAGCGCGCCGGCCGGCCGTCCGGTCGGCGCCTTCTCGTCATTGACCATGAAGGTGAACGCCCAGGATTTCGACAGGCCGGGGAAGAACTCCGCATCGTTCGAGAGCGACTTGATGACGCCCGGCAGCGCCGTCACCTTGAGATCGCCGAGTTGGTTCTTCTCGGCCATCGCGACCGTCTCCGGCTTCAAGACCCGGCCGTGCGGGCCGTTTCCGTCGTTCAGCCACATCCGAATGAAGCGCATGTAGTCGCCGACCGTGCTGTAAAGGCCGTGGCCTCCCATATGAACCTCGGGATTGGCAGGCAGTTCGAAGTCCATCGGGGTCAGCGAGCCGTCGGCGTTGCGCGCGTGCACGCCGGCAAGCTTGCTGCGCACCGCGTCGTTGATCTCGAACGTCGTGTTGGCCATGCCGAGCGGCTTGAAGATGCGATCAGTGAAGACCTCGCCAAGCCGCTTGCCGGTGATGCCCTCGACAACCTGGCCGACCCAATCGATGTTCGTTCCATACTCCCACTTCGAGCCGGGATCGAACAGCAGCGGGGTCATGATGGCGGCCTTGGACGAGGTGATCACGCTCGGCTGTCCGTGATCGGTCGCCAGGCGCAGATAGTTCTCGTTGAAAAAGTCGTAGCCGAACCCGCCGGTGTGCAGCAGCAGCATGCGCGTGGTCACGTCGCGCTTCGGGGCGCGAAGCCGGGGCTGCCCCTTGGCATCGAAGCCGTCGATCACCTGCAGCTTGCCGATGTCGGGTGCGTATTTCCTTGCGGGGGCGTCGAGGTCGAGCTTGCCTTCCTCGATCAGTTGCAGTGCGGCCGTGCCGGTGATCGCCTTGGTCGTCGAGAAGATGGCAAAGCTGGAGTCGGTTGTCATCGGTGCCGACTGATCGGTGCGCCGCTTGCCGAGGGCGCCCTCGTAGATGTTGCCGGTGCGATCGGTCACCATCGCCACCACGCCCGGGACGCCCTGGCCGGTCGTGACGGTCTCATGGAGAATGGCGTCGGCTGATGCCTTGAAGTCCTTGGTCATGTGTTCCTCCGAATTGTTGTGTGATGCGGGATGCAGGGCCGCGCGTAGCCAAAATGGTTGCGCGGCCCCGTGTGTCGTTACTGCTTGGCAAAGCCGGGATAGGCCGAGGCGGCGACCTCATCGCACTTCTGGCGATAGGTTCCGACGCCGCCGATATAGGAGAGCAGGCGGCGCGGCTTGCCGTCGACGTTGGAGCCCATGTACCAGGAGTGCGTCTTGGTCACGAGAGTGGTGTTCGCGACCTCGTCGTGATGCGCGACCCAGGCATCCTGCGTATCCTTGGTCGGCTCGATGACCTTCAGATGGTTCTTCCTGAGATAAGCGATGCAATCGCTGATCCACTCGACCTGCTGCTGCAGGCACGTCGTCATGTTGCAGAGCGCCGTCGACGGCGCCAGCGGCGCGCCTGTCGTGAACAGGTTCGGGTAGCCGTGGACCTGCAGCCCCATCGTGGTCCTGATGTCGCGGCTCCACTCGTCTTTGAGCGAACGTCCGTCGCGGCCACGGATGTCGATGCGGGTCAGCGCACCGGAGCCGGCATCGAAGCCGGTGGCCAGGATGATCACATCGAGCCCGTACGACGTTCCGTCGGTGAGCTCGATGCCCTGCGGCGTGATCCGCTTGATCGGGTTGTTCTTGACGCTGACCAGCTCGACATTCGCCTGGTGGAACGCCTCCAGGTAATTGGTCTCGAGCGGAACCCGATGCGTGCCGAAGCCGTAGTCGGCCGGGATCAGCGCCTCGCACAGCTTGGGGTCCCTCAGGCGCGCGCGCATCTTCTTGCGCACGAACTCTGAGATCTCTTCGCTGACCTCTTCCTCGAAGAACATCTCGACGAATGAGGCGAGCCACAGCCGCAGCGAGCCTTCATCCCAGATCTTTTCCAGAACTGCGTGACGCTGCTCCGGGCTGAGATCCTTCCAGCTGCCGTTGGTGAAGTCGTATTCGAAGCCGGTGAACGAATGGGGCAGGACCTTGCGGAATTCCTCGAACCGCGCCTTGTAGGCCTCGACCTCCTTCGGCCCGTATTTCGGGTTCTTCATCGGGATGATGTATTGCGGCGTGCGCACGAACACCTTCAGGCTGCCGACCTCGCTGGCGATGGTCTGGATGACCTGGATGCCGGTGGCGCCATTGCCGACCACGGCGACGCGCTTGCCGGCGAGGTCGAGCTTCTCCTTCGGATAGCGGCCGGTATGGACGAGCGTGCCCTTGAACGTCTCCTGTCCGGGAAAGACCGACGTCAGCGGCGCCGACAGCATGCCGGTGCAGGTGATCAGGAATTGGGTGTCGATGGTGTCACCCGTGTCGGTCGTGATGGTCCAGCGCTGCGTCGCCTCGTTGAAGACTGCGCTGGCAACCGTCGTTGAGAAGCGGATGTCCTTGCGCAGGTCGAGCTTGTCGGCGACGTAGTTGAGCCACTTCTCGATCTCCGGCTGGCCGGGGAAGCGCTCGCTCCAGCTCCAGCCCTTGTAGAGCTCCTCCGAGAACAGGTACTGGTAGATATAGGCCTCGGAGTCGAAGCGGGCGCCCGGATAGCGATTCCAGTACCAGGTGCCGCCGACGCCGGTGGCCGTATCGACGGCCTTGACCTTGAGGCCCAGTTCGTCGCGCAGCTTGTAGAGCTGGTAAAGGCCGGCCACCCCTGTGCCAATCACGACCGCGTCCAGGCTTTCGTGGTTGCGCGCGCCATTTGTCTTCTCACTCATGCATTCCCTCCCATGTCAGAACCTGTTCTCCTCCCCACCGCGAGGCGCGAGAGATGGAAGCTGGGGAACGCAGATTGCGTGCCAGATCGGGTTTCTGGCTTAAGCGCTTGCAGTGATTGAGTTGGTAGTCGCGATATCTGTGCCGCATCCGTTCGAAATTCGAACGGGATGAGCTTGGCTGGACCGGATTTCGATCGGCTGTTCTTGCCCGCGCAGATTTTCGTTGAGGGCCGCCATGGTCACCAATACCATGGCAAAGCACTGATCAATCGCATTCAACCGTGGCCGGGATGACAGCTGGTTCAAAGAGAGCGCGCGGCGGCAGCGGCCGTGTCAAGCTCGAGGAAGTTGCCCGCAAGGCCAATGTCTCGACCGCGACCGTTTCGCGTGCATTCAACGAGCCAGAGAAGGTCTCCGAAGAGGTCAGGCAGCGGGTCAAGGAGGCCGCACGCGCCCTGAACTGGATTCCGAATGCTGCCGGAAGGGCGCTTGCCTCGCGCAGGACGCATATCGCCGGGGCCATCATACCGACGCTTGATAACGAAATATTTGCCCACCAGATCGGCGGCATGCAGAGCGTCTTCAGCGAACGCGGCTTCACGCTGTTCCTGGGCTGCTCGAACTATGATCCGGACGAAGGCTTGAAGCAGGCCGAAGCCATGCTTGCACGAGGCGTGGAAGCGCTTGCCGTAGTCGGTGAAAATCATCCCCCCGAGCTGTTCGATGCGCTCAATTCGCGCGGCATTCCTTACGTCGTGACATACTCCTACAACAAGCTGTCGCCGCATCCGTGCATCGGATTCGACAATCGCGCCGCCTTCAGTCGCATGACCGAGCATCTGCTGTCGCTCGGCCACCGCCGGTTTGCGGCGATCTTTCAACCTGACACCAACAACGACCGCGTGAAGGCGAGGCTTCGCGGCATCAGCGAAGCGCTCGCCGCCGCCGGGCTGGAAATGGCCGCGCAGGATCTGATGATGGGGCCCTCGACGCTGGAGTTCGGCGCGGCAAGTTTTGCGAAATTGATGACGCAGGCGGTGCGGTCCCGGCCGACGGCGATCGTTTGCGGCAATGACAATCTGGCACTCGGTGCGCTGATGGCCGCGCGGGAATGCGGCCTGGAAGCGCCCAGGGATTTCTCGATTACCGGCTTCGACGATCTTGCGATTTCATCGCGCTTTTCTCCCGGGCTCACGACGATGAAGGTCGACAATCAGCAGATCGGCGTGCTCGCGGCCAACGAGCTCCTCGCCGTCATCGCAGGCCGGCAGGGCCGGGCGCAATCCCGGGAAGTCATGCCTGTTCTGAAAATCCGCGAAAGCGCCGGCGAGGCCAGGGGCCGCTGATCCCGCAAAGATAACGGACGCCCGTTCAAGAGCGCGCAAGGTCCGCCCGCACGGGAGCCGCTTGACAGTAGATATGTAAGCGCTTACATGAGCCCGTTTCAAGAACCATGAAAGCAACCGGCGGGCTCCTCGCCGGGATGGGACGGAGAGGAAACGACGATGCGGAATAGCCTTTTGCGGTGGGCCAGAAACTGTTCGATGGCGGTTTCTCTGCTCTTGCCGGTGATGGGAACGGCGAGCTCTGCTGCCGCCGAGGAGAAGCTCGTCGTCTGGTGGAACAAGGGCTACTACAAGGCCGAGGAAGACGCGCTGCTCGACGTCATCAAGAAGTTCGAGGCCAAGACCGGGGTCAAGGTCGAGCTGTCGCAATATGCGACGCAGGACATGATGCCGAAGCTGGTGGCTGCGCTCGATGCCGGCAGTCCGCCCGACGTCACCTATGCGGACACCTATCATTTCCAGGGCGCCGGCAAGTGGGCGTCCGAAGGCAAGCTGGTCGATCTCGGCTCGGTCCTCGCGCCGATCAAGGGCGAGTTCTCCCCGCAGTCGCTCGAAACGGTCATGCTGTACAACGACAAGACCAAGGCGAAGGCCTATTACGCCTTCCCGCTGAAGCAGGCGACGCTGCATCTGCACTATTGGAAGGACATGCTCGAGGAGGGAGGTCTCAAGGAGACCGACATCCCGAAGGACTGGAAGGGCTTCTGGTCGTTCTGGTGCGACAAGGCGCAGCCGGCGGTGCGCAAGGCATCCGGCAAGCGCATCTACGGCATCGGCCATCCCATGGGCGTCGACGCCACCGACAGCTTCATCTCGTTCCTGGTGTTCATGGACGCCTACAACGTCGTGCTCGTTGACGACAACGGCAAGCTCCTGGTCGACGATCCCAAGGTGAAGGCGGGTCTCGTCGCCGCCATGAAGGACTACGTCGAGATCGCCGCGAAAGGCTGCACGCCGCAGTCGGCGACGAGCTGGAAGGACCCCGACAACAACGTCGCCTTCCACAACAAGACGACGATCATGACGCACAATTCGACGGTCTCGCTCCCCGGCAAATGGCTGGACGATTCCAGCAACGAGACGCTCACCGCCGAACAGCGCGACGAGGCGAAGAAGAACTATTACGAGCGCATCCGCACCATGGTCTGGCCTAACAAGCCGGATGGCACGCCGGTCCACACTCGCGGGTCCGTGGTGGTCGGCCTGATCTTCGAGCAGGCCAAGAACAAGGATCGCGCCAAGGAGTTCGTCTCGTTCCTGCTGCGCGATGAAAATCTCCAGCCCTATATCGAAGGCGCGCTCGGCCGCTGGTTCCCAGTCAAGACCGCGGCACAGAAATCCGCCTTCTGGGACGGCGACGTGCATCGCCGCGCCGTGCGCGACCAGTTCTTCGCCGGCGTCGGCGGCTACGAGATGAGCAAGAACTACAAGTTCACCACTCTCAACAACGAGAACGTCTGGATGAAGGCCGTGAACGCCATCGTCACCAACAAGGTGCCGGTCGAAAAGGCCGTCGACGACATGATCGTGCGCATCAAGGAAGTGGCCGGCAACTGATCGCCACTCGCGACTGTTACGCTCACGCGTCGCAAGGCGCGTGAGCGGTTCGAGATCACCGTGTTTGAGATCACCGTACCTGCAGGCGAAGCTACGTGGAGATCGTGCATGTCTCTGATCACCGTCTTCGGCTCCATCAATGTCGACCTCGTCGCGGGTGTCGACGCAATTGCCAGACCCGGCGAGACAGTGCTCGCGACCGGCTACGTGACGCTCTGCGGCGGGAAGGGCGCCAACCAGGCGGTCGCCGCCGCGCGCGTGTCGCCGCAGGGGCGGGTGGCCATGGTCGGCCGGATCGGACGTGATGGGTTCGGCCGGCTCTGCGTGGACAACCTCGCGGCCAACGGGGTCATCGTCGACCGCGTCGCGACAGGCACCGAGCCGACCGGGTGTGCCTTCATCACCGTCAGTGCCGACGGCGAGAATGCCATTACGGTCGCGAGCGGTGCCAATGGATATCTCACGGCGGACGCGATACCGGCGGCCGAACTTTCCTCGACGACGACGACCCTCGTCCTTCAGATGGAGGTCCCGCTTCAGGCCTCGCTCAGCGCTGCGCGCGCCGTCCGCAAGGCGGGAGGTCGCGTGATCTGGAATCTCGCGCCCGTGCCGGAGCGGCTCAGCACGGACGATCTGCGTTCGCTTCTTGCCGTGACCAGCGTTCTCGTCGTGAACGAGCACGAGGCCCGTGTTGCTGCGCTGCGGCTCGGCTGGAGCGGCGAAAGTTTTGAGGAGGCCGCCGCCCTGCTCGCGACCACCGGCGGCGTGACCTGCATCGTGACCGCGGGACCGTTGGGTGCGCGCGCGTTTCATCCGGATGGCACGCGCCTCGCCGTTTCGGCCGAGCGGATCATCCCGATCGACACGACCGGGGCGGGCGACACGTTCGTCGGCATCCTGGCGGCAGGACTCGACGAGGAGCGTGGCTGGAATGAAGTGCTTGCCCGCGCGTGCCGCGGCGCCTCGCTGGCCTGCCTTGCACATGGCGCACAGCGCGGCATGCCCACTGCCGAGGCCCTCTCGTGAGGACCTGCGCGCGTATCCCTTTGCGACGGGCTCTCGCCTGTCATCGATTTCAACGTTGTTGGAGCTGACTTGTGACTGCAACCATCAAAGGCATCATTCCGGTGATGCTGACGCCGTTCACCGAAGCGAACGCGATCGACTATGCGGGCCTGGAAAACCTCATCGAATGGTACATTGCCAATGGCGCCGATGCGCTGTTCGCCGTGGCCCAGTCGAGCGAGATGCAGTTCCTGAACCTCGATGAGCGCATCGCGCTGGCGCGTTTCGTCGCCCGAACGGCAGCCGGCAGGGTGCCCGTCATTGCCTCGGGCCACGTCAGTGAATCGCGCGAGGATCAGGTGACCGAGCTGACCTCCATCGCCAAAACCGGCGTGGACGGACTGGTCCTGGTGACGAACCGGTTCGATCCGAAGGGGCAGGGCGGCGCCGTCTTCATGGACAATCTGCGCCATCTGCTCGGCGCGCTCCCCGCCGGCCTTCCTCTCGGTCTCTACGAATGCCCCGCGCCGTTCCGCCGGCTCCTATCCGACGACGAACTGGCGTTCTGTGCCGAGAGCGGACGGTTCGCGATTCTCAAGGATGTGTCCTGCGACCTCGACACCGTGAAGCGCCGCGTGACGCTGACGAAAAACTCCTCGCTCGCGATCGTCAACGCCAATGCGGCGATCGCCTTTGACGCCATGAGAAGCGGATCCGCCGGCTTCACCGGCGTGTTCACGAACTTCCACCCCGATCTCTACAAATGGCTGTTGACCGACAGCTCGCGGCATCCGGCGCTGGCCGACGATCTCTCCGTCTACCTCGCGCTCGCGGCCATGGCCGAGCCGATGGGCTATCCCAAGCTCGCAAAACTGTACCATCAGAGGCTCGGCACGTTCGCATGCGTCCACAGCCGGGCCGTCGACTTCGACATCCGCGAGCGGTTCTGGGCGCTCGACGCGCTGCTCGACAAGATCATGCAGGGTCAGGCGAGCTTCCGTGCGAGGATTGCGGCCGCGGGCTGATCAGAAACGATGTGATCGGTGGCTCGACCGTTTTTGCCGCTTCGGCCGCTATGCGAAATCGGCGAGCTCGCCACTCAGGCCGGCCTTGCGTAAGCCGTCGAGGAAATGGTCGCGGTCGGTGGGATCTCTGTACCTGGCGGCGCGTATCCGGGCGAGTTCGAGCGTGTTGACCGGCAGCGCCTCGCCACGCTCGCTCAATTCCAGACCTCGCTCTCGAATGAATGCACGCACCTCGATGTCCGCCTCACTCAGTCGATCGGTTTGCGCGTAGCACGCCGCAAGCAGCGCGTGGGACCAGCGATCACTCGATCGCGCTTCCCTGAGCACCTTGATCGCCTGTTCGTAGTCGCGCGCCGAATAGAGCGCCAGCGCGTGATACCAATGGTAGATGTTGGGTGGAAACGGGTTGAGCTGCTTGGCCGATCTGATCCATGTGAGCGCTTCCCGCCAATGTCCCCAGTAGACCAGGATATTGGCAAACGCGGCGGCGACGTCGGCATCGTTCGGGTTGAGTGCCAGAGCCCGCTTGAAGTGAGTTTCGGCCTCCTGGTCACGGTTCTGCAGGAAAAGAAGCTGGGCGAAGACGCCGTGCGACCAGGCATCATTCTCATCGAGGTCGAGCGCGATCTCGACCGCGCGACGCGCGTCATCCAGCGAAGGCGCGGCGGGTGATTCCAGAAACGCGGCGCAGACGATCGTCCAGGCGATATTGGCGTGAGCGCGTGCATACGCTGGATCGAACTCCACGGCTCTTGTGAAGCAACCCTTCGCCTCATCCATACTTGTTACGGTCAACTGACGCCATCGCTCGTTCCCCAACAAGACGAGATCGTAGGCCGTGATGTTCGAGGTCTGCTTGCCTCTTGCGATCTCGCGGCCCGCGTTCTCGACACGGCCGGGTAGCGCCGAGACGATCCTGCCGACGATCTCGTCCTGGATGGCGAATATGTCTTCGATCTCGCGGTCGTAGCGCTCCGTCCAAAGGGTGAAGCCGCTCACGGCATCCAGAAGCTGGACGGTCACCCGCACCCGTTTTTCGATCCGGCGTGCGCTCCCTTCCACCAGATATCGTACGCCGAGCTGGCGGCCGATCTCTCTGATGTCGGACGTCCTGGCGCGGTAGACGAAGCTGGAATGGCGGGCCACGACGAAGAGCGACCGGAAACGCGACAATTCCGTAATCACGTCTTCCGTGACTCCGTCGGAAAAGTAGTCCTGAGCCGGATCGCCGCTCAAGTTCGAAAACGGCAGCACGGCGATCGATGGCTTTTCGGAGGGAGTAGACGGGAGCAACGTTTGCCGGCTGCCATCGAACAGGGCTGCGGCTGGCGGGCCGACGTAACGGTAACCGCGGCGCGGCAGGGTCTCGATCCAACTGCTGCCGCCTTCGACGTCTGCAAACGTCCGGCGCAGCGCCGCTATCTGTACGGTCAGATTACTTTCCTCGACGGCGAGTCCCGGCCAGGCCGCTTCCATCAGCGCGTCCTTGGCGACCGGCTTTCCAGCCTGCTCCAGCAGCAGCCGAAGCAGTGCGATCGCGCGTCCGCCGAGAGCAACCGGCTCGGCGTCGCGAAACAGCGTGCCGGCGTCTGTCTCGAGACGAAAGGGACCAAAATCGTAGATCGTCGCCATGGCCTAGAGACACCATTTTTGGCGAAATTTGCAACTTTTTCCGATCGGATTCAGGAAACGATCCGGCGCTCCGTGAGACCATGGCATGGGCAGTGGCGGCGAGGAGCAAATCGGATGGAGCAGCGGCAGCCAGACGACGACTTGATGGGCAAATCGGACTCCGAACCCTGGTCCGCCCCACAGGCGCGGCTCAAGGGCAAGGTGGTCTTCAAGGGGGACGCCGGCTACGACGAGGCGCGCAAGGTCTGGAATGGCGCCATCGACAAGAAGCCGGCCGTGATCGTCTACTGCGCGGATGCGCAGGATGTGGTCGAGGCCGTGTCGTTCGCGAGATCCCGCACGTTCCCGGTGGCCGTTCGCAGCGGAGGCCACAATGTCGCTGGCCTCTCGGTCTGTGACGACGGCATGGTCATCGACCTGTCGCGGATGAAGCGCATCGAGGTCGATCCGGTCCGTCGCACCGCGCGCGCAGAGGCAGGCCTCGATCTCGGCGAGTTCGATCGTGCCACGCAGGCGCACGGTCTGGCGACCACCATGGGAGTCAACAGCGATACCGGCATCGCCGGGCTCACGCTCGGCGGCGGCTTCGGCAAGCTCGGGCGAAAATACGGACTGACCTGCGACAACCTGATTGCCGCCGAAGTGGTGACGGCCGATGGAAAGATCCTGAGGGCCAGCGCGACCGAACACCCCGACCTGTTCTGGGGCCTTCGAGGCGGCGGCGGCAACTTCGGCATCGTGACTGCGTTCGAATACCGACTCCATTCCATCGGTACCTCATTGCTCGTTGCGTCGGCGCTTCATCCTTTCGATCAGGCGCGCGAGGCCATGCGGTTCTACGATGAATTCGCCCGCAACGCTGCCGACGAGGTCAACGTCGATGCTGCCCTCGTGACGCTTCCGTCGGGAGATCGATACTTCAGCATCTCCGGCTGCTATGTCGGCTCGCATCATGACGGCGAGCAAGCGCTTTCACCGATCATCAAGTTCGGCTCGCCCGTCGAGACCCGCCTCGCAAGCGTTCCCTATCTCGAGATTCAGTCGGGCGGCGATGCCCTGTTTCCGCGGGGACGCCGCTACTACTGGAAGGCGCAGTTCCTGCGCGAGGTCCGTGCGGGTGCGATCGACGCGCTGCTCGACGCCTATGCGAGCGCGCCGAACACGTCGTCGCTATTGGTCTTCCAGCACGTCGGCGGCGCAATTGCGCGCGTTCCGGCATCCGACTCGCCCTACGCAAACCGCGATGCAGCGTTCGACTGCTTCCCGGTCGCGATCTGGGATGATCCGGCCGACGACGACGCGAACATGCATTGGGCGCGCGAACTGTGGAGCGCGGTCAGGCCCTATTCGACCGGCGGCGTCTACGCGAACAATCTCGGCGAGGAGGGCGAGGATCGTGTTCGCGACGCCTATGGCGAGAACTATCCGCGCTTGGCCGCGCTCAAGACCAAGTATGATCCGACCAATTTCTTCCGCCTGAACCAGAATATCAAGCCGACGGCGTAGTTCATGGCATCGGGGAGAAGCCAAATGCGAAGCCCGCTGGCCATCCTTGCTGCTCTGTCCGTCGCGCGTGCTCACGGCGGCAGATGCGCCCGATCGGGGTGCATTGCCGCAGCAAGTTGAGAGGGGTTGCGGGGAGCAGACCGGGACCTGCCGGCAGCGGGTATGCGCCGACGACCGCCTGCGCCTCAGGATCCCGTGGGGCTCCGGATCGCCGTGCCGGCATCGATCGCCCGCGACTGCAAACGACGGTCGGCGGGACGCGCGACGAGAAGATAAAGGCCCAAAGCGAGGAGCGACGACGCAGCCATGACCGCCGTCATCGACAGCGCGGTCCGTCCGTCGAAACGCGCCGCCACCAGTCCGCTCGATACCGCACCTGCGATCAGTTGAACGCTCCCGGCAGCCGCGCTGACGGCGCCGGCGATGTCGGGGAGGTGCTGCATCGTCGCGCTCATCACGTTCGGCACGCTCAGTCCGAAGCCGAGCGCCACCGCCATCAAGAGCACGACGACGAGCGCCGTGGGCATCCAGCCGGCCGACGTCATCGCGAGCAGGGCGACGCTGGCCGCCGACGACAGCGTCAGCCCGGTCGCGAGCATGTGGCTGGAGGATATCCCGCGCCGGCCGAGCTGGCCGTCGACGAAGGCGCCGGCCATCACGGACGCCGAGCAGGCACTGAAGATCAGTCCGTATTGCGCGGGCGAGAGCCCGACGGCGCCGACGAAGAACAGCGATGCGCCCGTGACGTAGGCAAACACCGTCGCGCCGCCCGCGGCGCCGACCAGGATGAAAGGCAACGAAACCGGATGCGTCAGCACTCGGCGGTAGCTGTCGGTCACGGCGGACGGGATCAGGCGTGCGGAAGGTGCGATCGTCGCGGTCTCGGCGAAGCGAAACATCACCACCACCAGCAGCATCGCGCCGATCGCGGTCTGGGCCGCATAGATCGATCGCCAGCCGGCCGCCGCCAGCAGGGCGGCGCCGGCCGTCGGCGCGATGACGGTCGCGACGTTGACCGCGACCATGACGTTGGCGATCTTGCCGCGTGCGGCGTCGCCGTCGAACAGATCGCGGATGATGGCGAAGGTCGTGGCCGTCGCCGCAGCGCCGATTCCCTGGAAGAAGCGGCACACGAGCAGAAGCGGCAGCGAGGTGGCAAGCGCACAACTGATGCTGGCGGCGATGAACAGCGCGAGGCCGAATGCCAGGACCGGCTTGCGGCCGAGGCGGTCGGAGACCGGTCCGTAGATCAGCGGCGCCGTGGCGAGGCTGAGCATGAAGGCGCTCATCGTCAGGCCGACGTCCGAGGCGCTCGCGCCCAGCGTGGCCCCGGTGGCTGCCAGTGCCGGCAGGTTGATGTCGATGCCGGAATACGGCACGGCCGCGAGAGCGCCGAGCAGCACCGTGAATGCGAAGGAGTGCGGTTCGATCCGCATGGACGACTATCCGAAGGCGTGTGGCGAAGTTTCACGAGGCGCTGGAGCGCAGTCGCGCCGCGCTCCATCATTCCATCAGGCGGCGGCGATCAGGCGCGCCGGCCGGCACGCCGCCCCTGGCTCGCCGCAACTGCGCGCAGGCGTGAGACCTCGGTCTCGTCGGTCACGAGTTCGCCGATGATCCGGACAATCTCCGCGCGCGTATCGATCTCGGCGAATTCGTCCGCGATCTGCGTCGCGCGCAGCTGATAGCGCGGCTGATCGAGCACCGCTCGCACCGCATTGCGTATGGCTTCCGGCGTCGGCTCGTTGGTTTCGAGGTCGATGCCGACGCCGGACCATGCAACCCGCGCGTTGACGTCGGCCTTGTCCTCGGTCAATCCCGCGGTGACCAGCGGAATGCCGAAGCTCATGGCCTGGTTGACGCTGCCATAGCCGCCATTGGTGACGAGCACGTCGACGTTCGGCAGCAGCCATTCGAACGGCAGATAGCGGGCGAGACGCGCGTTCGACGGGACCTTGCCGGGAATGGCGTCGACCGGACGGCCGCCTGCGGTCGCGATCACTATGATGTCGGGCTCGTCGGCAAGCGCTGCCAGCGTCGGGGCGACCAGCAGGTTGAAATTGTGGTTGGCCACCGTTCCCTGCGTCACCAGAACGATCTTGCGTGTACCGTCGAGCTCCTCGGCCCATGACGGCGGCGGAACCTGGTTGGCAATGATCGGAGGCGTGCCGACGAAATGCACCGAAGACGGCATCTCGCGGGGGAATTCGAAGCTCGGCACGGACAATTGCAGATAGGCATCCGCGAGCGCGACCACCGAATGGAACAGCGGCATCGATATCGGCCCGACGCCGAGGGACTTGAGGGCCCGGTTCAGGCGCAGCGACACCGGCTGATCGACCGCCGCATCGAACTCCCGGGCCTTGGCGGCATATTGATCGCGCTGCTCGATGGTCTTTGCCGGCGGCAGGCCGAGGAAATTCGGCGCGCCGTCCTCGCGCGCCCAATGCAGGAACGAGGTCCCGCAGAGCGCGATCGGCGGCCGCTGCGAGCGCGGTCCGAGCAGCATCGGCAGCACGCCGAACAGCATGTCGTCGCCGACGATGATGTCGGCCGGAAACTGCCGCAGCGCCTGCAGCAGTCCCTGGTGTTGCGCCGGAATGGCGTCGACGAAGATGCGCTCCAACGCCACGCGGAACCACTCGAGCCCCGGTGGGATGGATTTCAGTTCCGGGACCAGCGAGAAGACGTCGTTCGGATCGAGGTCCGCGCCCTCCGGCAGGGGAAAGAATTTGACGCCGCTGGCCTCGACGCGGGCACGAAAGGCGGTGCCCGTCATGAAGGCAACTTCGTGGCCCTCGGCGACCAGGATCTGCGTGATCGCCAGCATCGGATTGAGATGACCCGTCGCAGGCGTCGAAGCGATAAGAATCTTCATGGGAGATGACCTCTTGATGATCGATGCTCGGTCGCCAACAGGGCGGCCGCTCGATTGAGCAGAGGCAATTGAGGGGATCGTCGTTACACCAAGGCTTCCGATGACCGCCAAATGGTTACGCCGGAAACGCAACGTGGCGCTGCCGGGGCCGGCCGTACGGGCGGCGATGATGTCCGCGCCCGAGAATTACAATTGTAACGCGAGCGCCGGGCGATGAAACGGGACGGTAACGGCACGCTCGTAAGCCGCCGGTGCGCCGGTGGGCGGGCCGCAGATATTGAGCGGCCGTTTCAGCCGCAGGCGGTGATTGACGACAGGCATATTTGCGCAGGCTTCGACCCCGCGCAGAATTCGTTGAGGAAGGCCATGCAGAATATCGTCGCCCTGGCTGCGATCGTTACTCTGATCGCGCTTCTGGTCTGGTCCGGCGCGTGCGCCCTGCGGGCCAGGCATCCTCTCGTGAAATGGTGCGGCCTGCTTCTGGCGGCAATGCCGGCCATTGCGCTGTCCGGCGTGAGCGCGCTGATGGCCGCCGGCATCGTCAAGCAGCATTCGCGCTCCGCACCGGTCCCCGATCTCGAGGTCGAGGCCACGCCGGAGCGGATTGCGCGTGGCAGGGCGGTCGCCGACAGCTTCTGCGCCGGATGTCACTCGAGCAGCGGCGTGCTCTCGGGTGGCGGCGACGTCGGCAGGGATCTCCCGCTTCCCATCGGCTCCTTCGTGCCCGCGAATTTGACTCCCGCCGGAGCCTTGAAGCACTGGTCCGACGGCGAGATCTTTCGCGCCATTCGCAATGGCGTCGACGCGCGCGGACGATGGCTCGCGATCATGTCCTTCACGAATGCCGGCCGGCTCAGTGACGAGGACACCAAGGCCGTGATCGCCTATATCCGCAGCTTGCCCGCCACCGGCGAGCAGACGCCGGAGCCTCCGGATCGCTTCAGCCTGCTGGGCCTTGCGATGCTGGGCGCGGGACTGTTGCCGGACGCCAAGCCGGTGTTCACCGGTGTGATCATCGCGCCGCCGAAGGGGCCGACAGCCCGTTACGGCAGGTACTTGCTGTCCTATCAGGACTGCCGCGAATGTCACGGCAAGGATCTCGCAGGCGGCGTGCCCGGACAGTTGCCGCCGCTCGGGCCCGACCTCGGTGTCGTCAAGGAGTGGAGCCAGGCGCAGTTCATCGCCACCATGCGTACGGGCTTCGATCCGAGCGGACATCGGCTCGGCGAGCAAATGCCGTGGCGGCCAATCGGGCGGATGGACGACGACGAGCTCGCTGCGATCTACCAGTATCTTCTGGGTCTGCCCCGTTCCTGATGCATCCCCGCGAATGATCCGTGCGGCCGCTCCCGCCCGGCCGCACGTTCGCGACTTAGGTGCACGCTGAACACGCGAGCGCATGGCGCGCCGCTGCAGGCGACGCTGCGCCTCGGGAAAATGCAAGCGGTCACATCGCCGCCAGCGACGCGGCCCGTCGTCATCGCCGAACAGTCCCTTCGTCGCCGGCGAACATTCAAGCAGGCGGGGACACTGGAATCGCTTAAAAGTAGCATTAGCTAGGATCACAATGCTTCACGTCTGCGATATCCAACGCACTTGGCCGCAGAAATACCGGGTTACAGCGTCATCAACGCGTTACGGACGCCGTCGCGCACAGCGAGGTTTTGGCAGTCCCCTGTACTATTCGAGTGATTGCAAATCTTAGGACGCGACTCTGTTGGTGACGGCAGATTTTGAGAGAGAAGTATGCTTGCAGATGTTGGCCACATCGTCGTCGTCGACGACGATCCCACCTTGCGACAGATGGTGATCAGATATCTGGAGGAGCACAATGTCCCGACCAGGGCGGCGTCCAGCAGGTCTGAACTGAACCACTATCTCGAAGCCAGTCAGCCCAGCCTGATCATTCTCGACCTTCGCCTCGGTCAGGAGGACGGTCTCGACCTGCTGCGGGAAATCCGTTCGCATTCCGACGTGCCCGTCATCATCACGACCGGTCATCGCCCGGATGAGATCGATCGCATCGTCGGCCTCGAGCTCGGCGCCGACGACTACATCATCAAGCCGTTCTCCTTGCGGGAATTGCTGGCGCGTGTCCGGGCGGTGTTGCGGCGACAGGAGATGGGCCGGGCCGCGCGCGCCCGCGATCCCGAGCGCGGAGGCTATCGCTTCGGCGGATGGAAGCTGGAACGCCGCGGCCGCAAGCTCATCGATCCCAGCGAAACGCCGGTCCCGCTCAGCAAGGGGGAGTATGCCCTGTTGCTGGCCTTCCTCGAGGCGCCGCAACGCCCGCTGACCCGCGAGCATCTGCTTCAGGCGACCCGTATCCATGAGGACATCTTCGATCGCAGCATCGACGTTCAGGTGCTGCGGCTGCGGCGCAAGCTGGAGGCCGATCCGAGTGCGCCGCGCGTCATCCAGACCGAGCGCGGCGTCGGCTATGTCTTCGCGGTTCCCGTAGAACCGTTCTAGAGCATGATCCACGCCCGGAGGATCGCACTGGCGCAAAGCGTGCAGCGGCTTTCCGAAAAGGTCATGCTCAAACAGAAACGCGGCCGCGGGATTGCAACTGTAACCCCTTTGCCGATGACGGTGATTTCGGTGTAACGCCCGGCCTGCACATTGCCTCCCACCAACAGCGTGTGGGAGATTTACGATGAAGACGCATTCTCGCAATGTGATCCGTTCCGTTCGACCGGATGACGCAGAGCCCGACGGGGCGCGGGTCGCCTGGTCCGATGGCCGCGGCGTTGCCCGTCTCGCCCGCACCGCGAGGCTGGACCAGGTGGAGACTGGTTCGGACCTCTCGCGGCAAGCTGCGGCGCCGGACCGGGAGGTCAGCGTGATCCGGTCGGTGGTCTTTGCCTTCATGGAAGGGTTTGCTCTCTATGGCGCCGCATTGCATCCGTCCGCAGCCATGCCGGTTCATGCGATCCTGGCGGCGCGGCGGGATTGGGAGCCGTACCCGGACGCGGGCGAGCCGGCGAAGCCGATGCAGAACGGCGATGGCCGCGGAACCCTGAGCACCGAAAACATCGTCAAACTCGATCGCCTCCTGCCGCGCGACATGCAGCCGGAGCGGCGCTGGAGCTGGCTGCGCTCAGCCGGTGAAACGCTGACGCTTCTGCTGTCGCATGTGCGCCGGGAGCGCGAGATCAGGAGGGCCGTTGCGGCCTTGGCGGAACTCGACGACCGGACACTGCGCGATCTCGGAATCCGCAGCCGTTCGGAGATCGAGTGGACGGTGAGGTACTGTCATGATTGCTGACGTGATCTACCTTGCCATCGCCGGGCTGGACGTGTGCCACGCTGCGTGCCGTTCGATGATCTCGGGCGACCTCAGGGGCGGCATGTTCGGCCTCTGTGCTCTCGTCTGGTGGTGGCCGCGTTCACGACATCATCGCGCTTCGATCAAAAGCCCTTGAGCGGCCGCCGTCGCTTCCACTTCCACCCCATATCACTGACAGTGCAACTATTGACTGGATTTCGCGGAGCCGGGCCAGGCGCCGGCTATCGGGGCGGAGTAATCGCCATCTGCGCGGTGTTGCTGTGCTGCGTGGAGGTGACGCCCGCGCCGTCGCAGTCGCCGCCGGCACCGGTGCCGGCACTGGACCGCGGGGAGCCGATCACGCCGATTCCGCCGGCTCCCACCGTCGATCCACTGAAGGCGGCACTTGGCGAGAGGCTGTTTGGCGATCGCCGGCTCTCGCATGACAATTCCCGCACCTGCCAATATTGCCACGATGTCGCGACCAGCGGTGCGAGCCAGAGGCGGCACGATGTCGATCTCGACGGGGTGGAGCTCGCGCTCAACACGCCCACCGTCTTCAATTCGACGCTCAGCTTTCGCTTCAGCTGGGAAGGAAAATTCCGCACCGTCGAGGCTGACATCAAGGCATCGCTGGAAAGCCCGCACACGATGGGCAGCAGCGCGGCGGAGATCTCCGCAAAGCTCGATGCCGATCCCGACATGCGCGATCGTTTCGTCGCGGCCTATGGCCGGCGCCCGGACGGCGGCGACGTCGTCGACGCGCTCGCAAGCTATCAGCGCACGCTGCTCACGCCCGGCAGCAGGTTCGATCGCTGGCTGGAGGGCGACGACGCAGCCCTGTCGGCCGAGGAGCTGGACGGCTACCGCCTGTTCAAGTCGCTGGGCTGCTCGGCCTGTCACCAGGGCGTCAACGTCGGCGGCAATCTGTTCGAGCGGCACGGCATATTCCACCCGCTGGCGTCGCCCGAGCCGAAGATCCTGCGCGTGCCCAGCCTGCGCAACGTCGCGACGACGGCCCCCTATTTTCATGATGGCAGCGCGCCGACGCTGGAGGACGCGGTTCGCAAGATGGCGTTGGCGCAGTTGAATGCGACGCTGACGGACCGGCAGGCCAGGGCGCTCGTCGCCTTCCTCAACAGCTTGACCGGGACCTATCGCGGCACGCCCGTCGGGGGCTCGCCATGAAATCAGCTCCCGCGGTGGTCAGTGTCGCGTTCGTGCTCGCGCTTCTCACCTGGCTCTTGTTGAACGGGCTGAACGTCAATTCGGCGCGTTACGACAGCCAGCTTGAGGCGCTCGGGGATTTCACCCGGTTCGAGCGCGGGATGACCAGGGAAGTCCTCACCGCGCGCGCCGGCTTGTCGCGCAATTATGACGCGCTGGTGCAGATGGTGAATGCCTATGACGATGCCCTGACGCGGTTGCGCGACACGGCGGGCCTCGACGTCGAGCAGGCGAGGGCCATCGACGTCCTGTCGGCGCGGGCCGACCGGCAGGAGAGCCTGATCGAGCGGTTCAAGAGCAGGAATGCGTTGCTGCAGAACTCCTTTGCCTATTTCGGCCTGTTCAGCGACAAGCTGGCCGAGTCGGACTCCCGGCCGCTGGTGACGGCCGCCTCCGCGCTGGCGGCCGGCATGCTGCGCCTGACGCTCGACACCTCGGATGCCGCTGCGCGCCAGGTCGAGGACCGCCTGGAGGAGCTGGCGCAACTGCAGGCGCCGGCGGCGGAGAAGGATTCGGTCCGGGCGCTGCTGACCCACGGACAGATGCTGCATGACCTGCTGCCCGATATCGACACCATCCTGAAGGCGCTGGTCGCCGATTCCAACAACCGCGAGCAGGATGCCATGCTGGCGGTCATCCTGAAACGACAGCACGCCGCGCGCGCCTCGGCGCGCAAGACGCGTTTGCTGCAATACATCACCTCCCTGCTGCTGCTCTCCGGCATCATCTATTTCGGAATGCTGCTCCGTAAACGGGCCATGGCGCTGCGCCGCCGCGCCGCGTTCGAGCACGTGATCGCCAACATCTCGATGCTGTTCATCAATTCGAACAGCGAGCGGATCGCCGCGGATGTCGAGATGGCGCTTCACGAGCTTGCCGGATGCATCGGCGCGGACCGCGCCTATTTCGCCTGCGTTGCCGGCACGACGGTGCATACCTATCGCTGGTCTCGCGAAGGCATCGAATTCGAGCAGGGCTGGCCGGAGCGGGCACTGGACTTCGCGCAGCGATTTGACGGCCGCGAGGACGGCATCGTCTATATTCCCCAGGTGAGTTGTCCGCACCCAAACGACACCATGAGCCTGCTCGCCGAAGCCGGCGTCAGCGGCTGGCTCTGCATCATGGCGGCCTCCGGAAGCCGCGACGGGATTCTCGGCTTCGATGCCGTGCATGGAGACGCGCTCACCTACTGGTCCGAGGTTTCGCTGTTTCGCATGGCCTTCGATGCGATTGGCAATGCGATCAGGCGGGCCCGGCTCGAGGGCGAGAAGGAGCGTCTCCAGGCGAGCCTGCAGCAGGCGCGCCGCATGGAGACCATCGGAACCTTTGCCAGCGGCATCGCCCACAACTTCAACAACATCGTTGGTGCAATTCTCGGCTACGCCGAAATGGCCGACGCGCGGATCCCCTCGGGAAGCCGGCCCGCCGCGAGCCTCGCCGAGATCCGCCGGGCCGGCGAGCGGGCGCGCGAGCTGGTCGAGCAGATTCTCAGCTTCGGCCGCCGCGGCGAGGGCCGGCGGGAGCGCGTGTGCGTCAAGACCCTGATCGACGAAACCAGGTCGCTGCTCGCCGCGTCACTGCCTTCGCATGTCAGGCTCGAGGTGAGCGAAACGGCCGAAGCTTCCGTCGTGACCGGGGAGCCGGCCCAGTTGCAGCAGGTCATCCTGAATCTGTGCAACAACGCCGCGCAGGCGATGAAGGAGCCCGGCCGCATCGAGCTCCGCATCAAGACATGCGATCTCGCAAGGCCGCTGCCGGTCGGGCGCAGCGAGGTCGGCCCTGGCCGCTTCATCGTCATTTCAGTCACCGATCCCGGTCCTGGCATGGATGAGGCGACGCTGGAGCGGATCTTCGAGCCGTTCTTCACCACCCGCTCGGAGGGCAACGGCCTTGGGCTCGCGACGGTGCGCGAGATCGTCGAGCAACATGGTGGCGCCGTCGCGGTGCGGAGCCGGCCGGACGCCGGCACGCGCTTCGACGTCTGGCTGCCATCGGGCGAGCCCGACGAGCCGCAGCTGCCTTCACACGGCTCCGATCCGGCGCTCCTTGGCGCCGGCGAAACCGTGCTCGTGATCGACACCGATCGCCGCCGCCTGTTGCGCTATGAGGAGATCCTCGCGGCGCTCGGCTACGAACCCGTCGGCTTCACCAGGCTGGCGGAAGCCATCGCCGCCTGCCGGGCCGCGCACGCCCGCTTCGACGCGGCGCTGGTGTGTCATCTGCCCGGAGGCTCCTCGCTCGATGTCGCGGCGGCGTTGCATGATGCCGCACCGGATCTGCCGATCATCCTGGCGGCGCCCTCGACGCGCGACCTGGCGATGCCCTCGCTCGAGACGTCGGGCATCACCGAGCTCGTTCATCATCCGCTGGTGTCGGCGGAGCTCGCCGGCGTGCTGGCGCGGAGCCTCGCCTCGTCCGCGACGGGCGGCAGATCCAGGCGAATAGCCGGAGTTTCCTGAAGCAGGCTCCGCAGGCTGTTTCAGCCGTAACGCGATCGCATCGCGGACGACATGGCCGGGTAGCCGGCATCTCCTATCAAGGCGCGGCTTCGCAATGTCACCGCGATAGGAGAAGAATGATGTCGATCAGACTTGGTGTGACCATCGTCGCAGCTACGGTGTTGCTCTGGCCGGTTTCGAGCCTCCGGGCGGGAGAAGGCGCGCGCGCCGGCGCCCGTTCGATGATCGTCCCGCCCGGCAGTCTCGCCCCGACAAGGTTCGCGGACCTGTTCCGGCAAGCTCCCGTCGGACACCGACAGCCGCGGCCCAGCGACATGTTCGCGCCTGTGCAGACCTCGCCCGTCGACGCCGAGCTGCGACGTCTCGACGAGGAGATCAATCGCAAGCTGATCATCTGTCGCGGCTGCTGATCATGCCGGAGGGCGGCGGGCACCCGGCCCGCCGCCCTCGCGTGCTAGGACGTGGACACGAGGTCTGCTTCCTGAAGGGGACTCGAACGGGGCCATGCAAGTGGCCAAGGCAGCCTTTGACCCATAGCGGACATGGCGCTTTGTGCTGTACGCTAGAGCTGGGCAGCGCGATAGGAAAGCCTATTACGCGATCATTGGCTTGGTCTGTGGATGCGGATGTATCGAGAGCTCTCTATCTGGAAGCGAATTGACGCCGAAAGAGCCGTTCACTTCAGATGCTTTGAGGACGTTGCTTCGCATCTTTTTTGCGTCCAAAGCGCCGACTTTTATGTCTTGCCAGTGACGGTCAACGCCCGCCGTGAGTTCGATCGCCAATTTGTCGAGCTTTTTATCGAAGTCGAGCCGATGGAACGCAGTCGATGGTTCGTCACTGTTGACCAGGCCATTGCTGCACATGAGGAGGAGTTCTTCTCGATGGGGCGCGATGTTGTCGAGCAGGAAAAGAAGAAGTGATGTGACGTCTGGAACTGGCCCGTGGCGGACCCTAGCTCGGAGCGCCGCGAGGTCTGCTTCCTGATGGTGACCTGAACAGGGCCATGCAAGCTGGCTAAGGCAGCCTTTGACCCTAAGCTGCCGTTGAAATCTGTCGGACTGTCTAGCGCGTCGGCGATCGCAGGGGGCGACGTTTATCCAGTAATCGCGTTCCGGCTCATCGTCCGCATTCGGCAATTAGCCCATATGCGAACCTGGTCGCGTCGCATCGGACGTCCGCTTCTAGGGGCAGAGCAGGCCTGTAAGGTCTGCAGGCCAAGGTCTCGCGAATGATGCCATAGCGATCCTCGTGGGTTGCAGACGTCGATAATACAGGTGACCTCTACTTGCGACTTCGATATGTTGCAGTTGCTGCCAGGTTGAGGGGAGTCCAGCCATGGCGACGTCAACTGCCGCCGGCTATTCGAGCAGAGTGAGCGAGTATGTCTCCGGGCGTCCCGAATATCCGGTGGCCTTGCTCTCTGACCTGCCGCAGTCCGACACGATCATCGATCTTGGCGCTGGCACCGGGAAATTTACTGAGCTGTTGGCACTGAGCGGAAAGCACATTCTGGCGGTGGAACCGATCGCTGAGATGGCTGCGCGCATTCCGGTCGATCGTCTGGCGGCAGTTGAAGTCCTTATCGGTAGTGCCGAGAGCATTCCGGCGCCTGATAGAGTTGCGGGTCTGGTTTGTTGCGCTACCGCCTTTCATTGGTTCGACTATGAAAAGGCGACACGGGAGATTTTTCGAGTTCTGAAGCCGAACGGCGCTCTCGCTTTGATCTGGAATGTGCGGGACGAGCGCGTACCCTGGGTCGCGGCGTTTTCTAGGATCATGGATGGCTATGCGAGTGATACACCGCGGCAGTCTACCGGCAAATGGCGCGTGATCTTCGACGATGCCCGCTTCCGCCACCTGGAGAGTAAAAGCTATCCATTCAGTCAATCTATGCCGCCCAGCGGAATCAGGGACCGCGCCCTGTCGACCAGCTTCATCGCTGTCTTGCCGAGTGAGGAACAGGACCGCGTTCTCACCGCGGTTGATAGCATCATCCAAAATGATCCCGCGCTGATCGGGCACCCCATCGTCGCGTTTCCTTACGTGACGGAGCTGCACCTATTCGTAAAACAGGGCTGACCGCAATACTCGGCCCGTCGGTCGTATCCCATTCACTTGCTGCGGTGCATGAAGTCCGCTTTTGGCCCTTAGCGGACATCACGGTGTGTCCGCTCTGAGGTCTGCCTTCGGGAGTAAAGCTGATGCGGCCGATTTATGAGTACACGCCCTAGTTCGCGCTGAGCGCCGTCTTGGCGACCTCGGCCATCCAGCCGGATGCGACGGGGAGGATCGCGTCGTTGAAATCGTAGCGCGGGCCGTGCAGCTCGGCGCCGTCGCGCAATTCGCCGTTGCCGATCCAGACGAAGGCGCCGGGCCGATGCTTGAGGTAGAAGGCGAAGTCCTCGCCGGCCATGCTCGGCGCGAGGTCGCGGCAGAGAGGGGCCTGCACCTTCTCGGCGGCGAGGCGCGCGAGGCCCGCCTCGGCCGGCGTGTTGATCACCACGCCGACGCCCATGACGATCTCGGGCGTGACCTTGACGCCGAAGCTCGTGGCAATGCCGGCGCAGGTCCGTTCGATCCCACTGAGGATGGTGTCCTTGATCTCCTCGCGATGAAACCGCAGGGTGCCGCGGATCGTGACGCGTCCGGCGATCTGGTTCGGCGCGGTGCCGCCCTCGATCGTGCACAGCGACAGCACCGCGGTGTCGAGCGGATCGACGCTGCGCGAGACGATCGACTGCAGCGCCACGATCAGATGGCCGGCCGTCATCACGGGATCGCGCGTCAGATGCGGCATGCCGGCGTGTCCCGCATGGCCCTCGATGGTGATGGTGACGCGTCCGCCGGAGGCCATGACGACGCCGTCATGGACCGCGATGCTGCCGGCCTGAAGACCGGGCCAGTTGTGGAAGCCGAACACCCGCTCCATCGGAAAGCGCTCGAACAGCCCGTCCGCAACCATCGTGCGCGCGCCGCCATAACCTTCTTCGGCCGGCTGGAAGATGAAATCGACCGTTCCGCTCCAGCTGGTGTCGGCGGCGAGCAGCGCCGCTGCGCCGAGCAGCGAGGCGGTGTGCCCGTCATGGCCGCAGGCATGCATCACGCCGGAACTGGTCGAGGCGTAGGGCAGGCCGGTGTCCTCGGTGATCGGCAGCGCATCCATGTCGGCGCGCAGGCCGACGCGCCCTTGCGCCGATCCGCGCCTCAAGGTCGCGACAATGCCGTGGCCGCCGACATCAGCCTCGAAGGGAATACCGAGCTCGGTGAGCCTGTCCTGCACGAAGGCAGAGGTTTCCTTCTCCTGGAGGGACAGTTCGGGGTGGGCATGCAGATGCCGGCGCCACGCGGTCAGTTTCTGGTGCAGCTCGGGTGTCAAGGCGGGGGTCTCTCGAATTTGGCGACCCGCCACCATACCGAAATCCTCGGCCCGTGCA
Organism: Bradyrhizobium liaoningense; assembly: GCF_018130825.1. Lineage (GTDB taxonomy): Bacteria > Pseudomonadota > Alphaproteobacteria > Rhizobiales > Xanthobacteraceae > Bradyrhizobium > Bradyrhizobium liaoningense_B. Next base: position 91,003 of record NZ_JAFCJS010000006.1, read on the forward strand.
TCCGGTGCCAGCGAATAGCTCGCGTGCAACAGAGCGCGTTGCCTACGCCGCCAGCTTCGCCAGCCCCTTCCAGTCGAAGCCGATGCCGTGGCCCGGCCGCGAGGCGGCCTGCGCCTTGCCGTCCTCGAGCACCAGCGGATGCTCGATATAGGCGTCCAGGCCGAAACCATGCGCCTCGAGGTAAGAGCGGTTCGGGCAGGCCGCGAGCAGATGCACGGTGATGTCGTGCGCGCCGTGGCTGGTGACGGGCAGGTTGAAGGCCTCCGCCAGCCGCGCGATCTTCATGAAGGCGGTGACGCCGCCGCAATTGGTGACGTCGGGCTCGGGATAGGACACCGCACCCGCGACGATGTAGTTCTTGAACTCCCACAGCGATCGCAAATTCTCGCCCGCCGCGATCGGCACGCCGCCGGCCTGCATGATGCGGGCATGGCCCGCGACGTCGTCGGGGATAACAGGCTCCTCGAGCCAGGTGAGATCGTAGGGCACGAAGGCGCGGGCGGCGCGGATCGCTTCCTCGACCGTCCACTTCATGTTGGCATCCGCCATCAGCGGGAAGCCGTCGCCGAGATGCTGTCGCATCGCCCGCACGCGGGCGACATCGGAGGCAAGGTCGGGCCGGCCGACCTTCATCTTGATGGCGCGGAATCCCTTCGCGAGATTGCCGTCGGTCTGCTTGAGCAGCGCCTCGACCGGGAGATCGAGGTCGATGCCGCCGGCATAGCAGGGCACGCGCGCATCGAAGCCGCCGAGCAACTGGTATAGCGGCAGCTTCGCGCGCCGCGCCTTCAGGTCCCACAGCGCGATGTCGAGCGCCGAGAGTGCCAGCACCGTCGGCCCGCCGCGCCCGCCATAATGCAGCGCCCACCAGACGTGATGCCAGATCGCCTCCGTGTCGTCGGCCTCGCGCCCTTCGACCAGCGGCGGAATCTCGCGCCCGAGGATGTCGGCGGTGGCTCCGCCATTTCGGCCCACAGTATAGGTGTAGCCGACGCCCTCCGCACCATCGGCATCGCGGATGCGGCAGGTGATCAGCTCGAACGCCGCGATCTCGCCATGGGTGGAATCGGACAGCGTGACGGGGAGGGGAATCCGGTAGAGCCCGGTCTCGATCTTTGCGATGCGTGCCATATGGCCTCCCTGTTTTTTTCTTTTTTCGTAGGGTGGGTTAGCTAGCGGATGCGCGTAGCGCAGTCCGCTGGCGTAACCCACCTCTTCTGTCTCTGCGGATACGAACAGTGGTGGGTTACGCCTTCGGCTAACCCACCCTACGAACCTGACTCACCGCATCGTCGCAACCTGCAGCGCCAGCGCGCAGGCGCGATCGTATTCGTCGAGATTGATCCACTCGTCGACCGTATGCGCCTCGTTCTGGCCGGCGCCGAAGGTCACGGTCGGAATGCCGTGGCGGACCATCCAGTTGGCATCGAGGCCGCCATTGGCGGCGCGGACGTTCGGGGTGCCGCCGACCGCGGACACCGCCTCGATCGCGCGCTTCACCACGGGGAGGTTCTCCTTCATGCGGAACGGATAGTAGTCGGTCTCGGCCTTGAACTTGACCTTGCCGGACTTGCCTTGCGCGTTCGTGACCTTCTTTGCCGCCTTCTCGAACGCGGCCTTGTAGGCCTTGGTGATCTCCTTGAAGAATTTTCCGTCATGGCTGCGGCATTCGCCGCGCACATGCACGTAGTCGGTGACGACGTTGGTGGCATCGCCCGCGGGGCGGCCTTCGCCGCCGGTGACGGGGCCGACATTGCTGGTGCCTTGCTGCTTGCCCTTCACCACCTTGCCGAACCAGCCGCCGGCCTTCACGTCCGCAAGCGCGAGGGCCATGATCATGGTTGAGGAGATGCCGCGCTCGGGTGCGACGCCCGCATGCGAGGCGCGGCCGAAGATCTCGACGGTCCAGCGGTCGGCGCCGACCGCCCCGATCACGACGTTGGACGCCGAGCCGCCGTCATAGTTGAACGCCATCACCGGCGAGCCGAGCTCGTCCAGCTTGACGTGGCGCGCGCCATAGAGCCCGCTCTCCTCGCGCACGCAGAACAGCAGCGTGATCGGCGGATGATCGAGCTTCTGTTTTGCCAGCTCGGCGGCCAGCGTCACCAGCACGCCGCAGCCGCAGCGGTTGTCGCCGCCGAGCGCGGTCTTGGCCTCGTTGACGATCTTGCGGCCGGACTTCTTCGGCTTGGCGCCGGCGCACAGCGGCACCGTGTCCATGTGGGTCATGAACATGATCCGCGGCTGGTTGTGCAGCGCGCCGCGGCCGGGCAGGTCGACGATGAGGTTGCCGGTCTCGGTCGGCACGGGAATGCGTGTGTTGGCATCGTCGAGCCGGATCGCCTTCGCCGGCACGCCGGCCTCCTTCAGCGCGGCTGTGAGCTCACGCCCGATCGCCGCCTCCTGTCCGGTGACGCCCTCTACAGTGAGGAAGCGCATGAGACGATCGGTAGCGGCTTTGTGGTCGACAGGCATGGACTGGAATTCCCTTGATGCGAGTAGCGGCGCAGCATCCCCTGTGCTTCCGCATTTCGCAAGGGGCTCAGACAGGTCGCGTGTAGATCAAAAAGATCAGCACGCCGAACGCCAGTGCCGCGGCCATGAACAGCAGCACGGCCGGCAGCCCGGCGAGCGCCGCCACCGCGCCGGTGACGGATTGCATCAGCGCGGTGCCGAGAAAGAAGGCGAGGTTGACGGCCGCGAGTGCCTTGCCTGCGACCTGCGCGTCGACGAGTTGCCTGGACATGCCGAACAGCAGCGGCTGGGAGGAGGTGAAGAGCCCGATCAGCACGAACAGTGCCAGATCGTAGTACGGCGGCATGACGTTCACGCCGAACAGCCATGCGACGGCAAAGTGCGGCGCTCCCAGCGCCATCAGCGCGAGCAGCAGCACCGCGACCGCGTGGGTGCCCGCGACCAGCTCGCGGCGGCGGCCGAGCCTGCGGTCGATCATGCCGATCAGCAGGGGACCTGCGATCATCGCCAGCGTGAACGCACCGAGCTGGTTGCCGGCCTCGACCCGCGTCAGTCCCTTGATCTCCATCAGCCATGGTCCGCCCCACAGGCCGCGGAGCACCAGCGTGCTCGCCAGCGACACCAGCGCCAGCGCGATCACGCCGCGCAGCGGCCGCGACAGGCCGAGCCTGACCACCTCCGTCATCTGCGACAACGGCGAGGAGTCGTCCTTGTGCTCGGCCGGCTGGCTCGGCACCAGCACGAACACCGCGAGCGCGACGAGGATGCCGCCGAGCGCCGAGATCCAGAACCCGGCGCGCCAGCCGAAATTGTCGATCACGAAGGCGAGCGGGCTCGACGATAGCAGCATGCCGACATTGCCGATCGAGAGGATGGCGCCCGACCACAATCCGAACCGCGCCGCGGACAATTGCTTGGCGGCGAGCGTCATCGGGCACATCAGCATGCCCGAGGTCGCGACGCCCAGCATGAGCTGCCCGACCGCAAAACTCTCAGGTCCGGTCGCAAACCCCGAGGCCACCGCGCCGAGCACGGTTCCTGCGAGCAGGCCGAGCGACACCGGCCGCACGCCGAACCGGTCCATCGCCGCGCCGACCGGGATCTGCGAGGCCGCAAAGGCGAAATGATAGACGGAGGTCAGGCTCGCCAGCGCCTGCGGCTCGATGCGGAAATCCGCCGCCATCAGGTCGAGACTGACGGCCGGAATCGTGCGCAGCAAGGTCGAGAGCATGTGCCCGCAGGCGAGCGCTACCAGCGCGAAGATCAGCGCGCGGCTGGCATCGCCCGCGTCGTCGGTCGCAGCAGTCCCCATCGGCATTCCGTCCCGGCAATTTTCCTGTGGCGTTACACGATCGGGGCGACCGTGCCAAGCCGGAGCAATGGCCTCGCCACACGCCTCTGAGGCTGTGCGCGATTATTTGTGTTACGAGGACGCGCAACAGCCGCTTGCCTCGATTTCCCCTTTGTGCTGGCATGCCGAAAACGACCCGGGGGAAGTGTCATGCAACGATATGTCGCCCGTGCCAACATCGATCACTATATCGGCCTTCTGAACGGAGGCGATCTGCCGCCTCATAACCGGGACACGATCCTCAAGCTGCTGATCGCGGAAGAAGACTCGCTCGGCCATGACCTCGAGCATCTCGAGTTTGCGGAAAGCCGGGCGGCGAGCGGCCGCCAGCGGCTGAACCATCTGGTGCGCCTGCGCGGCGCTTTTGCGCCCGGCACGACCGAGCGCGCGCAAGCCGACCGGACCGTGGTCAACTTCGAAAGGCTCCAGGCGCTGCTGGACGACTTCTGTCATCGCCTGCGCGACAGGATCAACGCGCGGGGCCTGTAGGCGCCCGCTCACCCGACCCGCGGATTCACCACCACATAGCCGCGCAACGAGCGCGCATGGATGCGCGTGGCCCGGCCGCCTGAATTGCCGTCATACGCCATCCACACGTCTCCCCCGACATGCTGCTCCAGAACGAAGACGTGCCCGTGCCGCGCGGCGACCATCCCGGGGGCGGGCGAGGTCCGCGGAAAGCGCAGCCAGTTCGCAGCCAGGTTCAATCCCGGCACGATGTGGCCAAATACGCGGATCGCCGCCGCGCAACCGCAGAAAGAGCGCGGGCAGCCGGAAGGGCGGCCGCCGACGACTTGGGCCGTGCCTTCCACTGTTGCAACCCGCATGATGGCAACGCGTCCCGTGCCCTCGCGCGGCGCGCCAAGTCCCGATGCCGTCGTGCGCATGTTCGAGCCGGAGAAGTCGCAGGGCATGGTGACGTTGCACTCGGGCGGCGGCGCCACGAGGAGGGATCGAGCGGGGCGTGCATCGGCAGCGCCCGTTGAAATCGCGACAATACAAGTAAAAGCAAAACCAAACGCAACATGACGGCGCATCGCAGGTCTCCAGGTTCATGAAGCCTGCCCCGCCGCAGAGAAGGAACAAAATCCTGGACCAAAATACGACGGCGAACCCGGGCGAAATGAGAAACTTTTGTGGCGCTCTTAACCCAAGTTAGGTGAACGTCCGGCCGGACGCCACCACGGCCACGCCCGCAGCGGCTTCAGCGCGTCATCCGGCAAGGAGCCGATCTACGTCTGCAACGACCGATAATGTGCCGGTTTTCGTGGTCATATGCCCGGTGCGATGCGCAGCCGGTGCAATCGATGAAGCTCCCCGGCGGCGTCCTTCATCAGGTTGCGCGCCGCCTCACGCTCCCGGCCGACGATGAACCCCGATGCAAAAGCCTGCGCGCGCCGGTTCGCCGGCGGCGCCGCCAACGCCGTCTCCGTCGCCAGCTCGCGATGCGTCATGAAGTCGTTGAGCGATCCCAGCGCGGATTGAATCGCCTTCAGCTGGCCGGAAAGGCTTGCGAGCTGCTTGCGGTCGCGATTGCCGTAGAGGCTCCCAAAGAAGTCGACGGCGTAGCGGATCTTCTTGATCCTGATCCGCAGCTTGTGACGCTGCATCGGGTCGAGATCGTCCAGATGCTTGCCCTGCTTGCGCGCCTTCCTGATCCGGCGGTCCAGCACCGCCGCGGCGTAAGCGGCAATCGACTGGTCGTCATCGGCGCGGGGCTGTCCGGTCTCGATCCACTCGATCACGTCGATCAGCAGGCGGCGGTAGCGGGGCGATTCGACGGCCTCGCGGGCGCGCGCGAAGGCGGCCCTTCGCTCCGCGGAAAACTTCTTGGCGATCGCGCGAGCGCCGCGTTTCGGGACGCCCTGGCCGGCGATCGGCAGAATGCTTTCTGTGAGGAAGACGTCGATCTCGCGCGCCGCCGCCAGCTCGCCCGTAAGCCATTTGAGCTCGGCCTTGATCCGTTCCGTGCTGGCGCGCGGCAGGATGTCGGAGAACAGCGAGATCGCGGCCCGCAGGCGCCGCAGGCCGACGCGCATCTGGTGGACACCTTCCGAATCCATCTCCCGCACCGGATCGGCATTCGTCGTAATCTGGCGAAGCGTCGAATGCGCGATCACGCCGAAGGCATTGCGCGGCGAGAGCTCGCCCTTCAGCTCGATCGGCCCGGCGTGCTGCGCGCCTGCGCCGTGTCCCGTCACGAGTTGAAAGCCTCGCTCCGCTTTCGAGCGCAGATCGAGCTCGGCGCCCGTTCTGCGTTCGAGATTGCGCGCCAGTCTGAACAGATCGGCGACCTGCCCGGATTTCAATTCCAGCTCGAGCTCGGCGACCGGCCGCGAGCGCCGCCCGGCGCCGATGCGGCCGCGGTCGACGGCGAGCTCGATCCGGCTCTTTCGCACCCGCCTTGCCTCGGTGGTGCGATGGACCTCGGTCTGAAACACCGGCCGCAGCTTGCGTGAAAGTTTCTTGGACGCGAGATCCGCAAGAGGCGTGTTCTTGATCTTCTCGAAGTCGGGCTTCGCGCCTGCGACCTCATGTTCCCATTCGCCGCGTGTCACCGTTCCGGAGCCGCCGGCCTTCACGGTCTGCACATAGCGATCGCCAGCCTTGCGGACGCGGAGCGTGAGACCATGTCGCCTGAGCTTCTGCTTGCCGGTGTCGTAATAGGTCGACACCAGATCCTGCTCGGACCGGTCGCCGCGTCGTCCGTTCGATGTGCCGGCGCGCAACACGGATGACAGCTTTCGCGGCGCAAGGCGGAATTTGAGTTCCGTTTCGGCATTCATCGGGCATGCTTCCGTTGCCCATTCAAAGTAGCGCCGGTGCGAGAAGTTCCGTGTGCAACGGGCATTTCGAATCCCGATGCGGGCAGTGCGGAGAGCGGACCGGACACGGCGTCAGGATTGTTCGGGCGGCAACAGGCCGCGAACGAGATAATATCCGCTGCATAGGCAAGGCACCGCCAGCGTCACCCACGAAAGGGGCCACCAGAACCCCCCTTCACCGATCAGGGCCGCGAGCAGACCGAACAGCGTCACGAGCGCCAGCAGCGCCGGGATCGCCCAGGGCGCTTGCATTGTCCGGCCTGTCGTCATCGGGCGGGCTCAGCCGGGACTGCTCCCACGGCGTCGACGACAGCACGGCCCGAGCGCCATTTGGCGAGCCAGAGATACAGGCCGCTGATCAGGATGATCATGGTGACGATGTCGAGGATCGCCCAGATGATCTTCAGCGGCAACCCGCCGTAGTCGCCGAAATGCAGCGGCTGCGACACGAACAGAGCCGTCGCGTACCATGGCATGTCGCGAACCGCGACGACTTCGCCGCTGGCCGCATCGATGATGGCCGGTTTGAGGATGCGGCTCGTGAGCGGCGTATCGCCGGTCAGGAACGCCGCGTAATGCGTGGGCGTGGAAAACGGGCTGCCCGGAAAGGCGAGCGTCGTGACCGTCATTCCCGGCACGGCTGCGCGGACCCTGGCGAGCACCAGGTCGACCGGTGCCCTGCGATCGTCTTGCGCCTGTCCGCTGTTTTGCGCCGCCATCTCGATCAACTGGTTCGACTGCCACATCAGCTCGATCGGCGCCGCCAGCGTATTGATCACGCCCGTCAGCGTGACGATGCCGAACCAGGCCAGGGTGATGATGCCGAGCAGATTGTGGAGGTCGAGCCAGCGCAGCCGGTTGCTGTGCCGCTTGCGTATCTCGCCGAACCTGAGGCGCCGCGCAAACGGCCCGTACAGGACCATGCCAGAGACGATCGATACGGCCAGCAACAGTCCCATGCCTCCGAGGAACAGCGTGCCCTTGATGCCGGCAAACAAATCGGCATGAAGCCGCAGCATGACATAGATGAAGCCCTCATTGGGCTGGTCGGCGCTGAGTGCCTTGCCGGTCCTGACGTCGAACACCTTGTAGAAGAAGGTGTCCGGGGCAGACGTCATGCTGGCGGCCGTCGGTATCTTCACGATCGGTTTCTCGCGATCGTAGAACAGATACGGCACGACCTCACCCGGCCGCCCGGCGAGCGCCTGGGCGATCATCGTGTCCACGGACGCGCGGCTGCCGGAATCGGCGACCTCGTCGATCGCGGGGCTTGGTCCCAGCTCCTCGTGAAAGATGAGGGGCAGTCCCGTGAGACACAGGAGCAGCGCAAAGATCGTGCAGATCAGGCTGCTCCACTTGTGAATCCAGGACCACCACCGCAGCCGTGTCGCTGTCATGGCCGGCACAGCATCATGCGATCACCACCGGTAGCGCAGGCCCGCGAGCGCGAGCCGGCCGTTTCCGAACTGGCAGTAGAAGTTGGAGCTGCAACTGGTGTAGTAGCTCTTGTCGAAGAGGTTGGTGACGTTCAGCGTGACCTCCGCGCCCTTCCAGGCGCGCACGAGATTGGCGAGGTCGTAGCGCACTGCGGCGTCGAACACGACGTATCCCGGCGAAACCAGGCTGTTGATGTCGTCGCCATAGCTCGGGCCGACCGAACGGACGCCGCCGCCGATGGTCAGGCCGGCGAGGCCGCCGGTGAGAAAGCTGTAATTGGCCCACAGCGACTCGAAATGCGTCGGCACGGCCTGCGGGCGCTTGCCGATCGCCGTGAGGTCGGTCGATCGGGTGACCTTGGTGTCGAGGAAGGTCGAGGCCGCGATGATCTCGATGTTCTCGGTCAGCTTGCCGCGCGCCTCCAGCTCGACGCCGCGCGAGTGGATCTCGCCCTGCTGCACGCTGAGGCCCGCAACAGCGGACGGCGTCAGCGTGTTCTGCTGGCGCAGGTCGAACACGGCTGCGGTGAACAGCATGTCGACAAAGGCCGGCTTGTATTTCACGCCGCCTTCATACTGCTCGCCCGTCGTGGGCACGAAGGGCAGGCCGCCGGGCCCGACACCGATCGTCGGCTCGAACGACGTCGAATAGCTGACGTAAGGCGCCAGACCGTTGTCGAAGAGATAAAGCAGACCGGCGCGATAGGTCTGCTTGTCGCTGTCCTGCGACGTCTTGGCCAGCGAGATCCGGTTGTCGTTGTTCTGCTCGGTCCAGTCGTGCCGCGTGCCGAGCGTCAGGCGAAAGCCGCCGAACTTCATCTGGTCCTGGACGTAGATGCCGGTCTGCGACAGCGACTGGTCGTTGTTGATGAACGGAAACAGCGTTCCCACCGGCTGATAATAAGCGGGGTTCACGACGTCGAGCGAGGTTGCGGCGCCGAACTGATAGAGCCATGAGCTGCGCGCGTTCTGCTGGTCCCAGCCGGCGAGCACGGTGTGCTCGACCTCTGATGTCCTGAAGTCGAAGCGCAGGCGGTTGTCTGCGGCGATGCCGTCGGCGCTCTCGGTGGACCGGATCGCCGCGCGGGGAATCGTGCCGGCCGCGGTGATCGGGCCGAACATCTGAAGCGACTGGAAGTCGGTATCGACCTTGGCGTAGCGCAGCGCCGAGTGGAAGCTGACGACGTCGTTCAGGCGGCGGTCGAACACATAGCCGACACCCGATTGCTCGCGGTCGAAACGATCGAACCCGGGATCGCCGATGTTCAGATTGCGATTGAGATACGGCCGGTATGCTGCCGGCGCCAGCGATTGCGGATAGAGCGAGTTGAAATATCCGCCCTTGGGATCATGCTGATAGAAGCCGGATACCGTCAGCTGCGTATCGGCGTCCGGGCGCCACGTGATCGCCGGCGCCACGCCAAAGCGCTGCTCGTCCACGTCGTCATAGCGCGTGCCCGACATCCGGCCGATCGCGCTGATGCTGTAGAGCCATTGATGCGCAGCATCCAGCGAACCCTGGCTGGTGATGCCGCCCTGGATGCGGCCGTAGCTGCCGCCTTCGATGCGCACCTCGTTGTAGGGGACGTCGCTCGGCTGGCGGCTGACCAGATTGACGAGACCACCGGGGCTGATCTGCCCGTACAGGACGGCCGAGGGGCCCTTGATGACCTCGATGCGATCGAGCAGGAACGCGTCGATCGACGTCACCGCGAAAGCCTGGCCGCGCGGCAGCTTCAATCCATCCAGGAAGCTGACGAAATTGGTCGAGATGCCGAAGCCGCCGATGCCGCGCAGGAACACGCTGTCATAGCGCGTGGTCGCATCCACTTCGGAGAGGACGCCTGCCGAATATCTGAGGGCATTGCCGACGGTCTGCGGATTCTGCTCGTCGATCTGCCGGCGCGTTACCGTGGTGACCGATTGCGGAGTCTCCAGTACGGGCGTGGACGTCTTCGTCGCCGTCGACTGGTTGGTGGAAAGCACCCGGTCGCGCGTGTCCTGCCGGCCTGATGTGGATGCCGCTGCTGGAGCAGCCGGCGCCGGTGCCGTCGGATTGCTCCTCGCCCGGGCGCTGCGCCGCGTCGTCACCTGTTGACGCTGTGATGCGACGTTGCGCGCCGCCCGTTGCGCTTGCGGTGCGTCCACCGTGACCGGCGGCAGCGCGGTGTTTTGCGCAAAGGCCGGCACGTCGAACGCCAGAAAAGCAGTAGAACCAAGCAAAAGTGCCGCACCTCGCAGAGTCCGCTGCGATCCCCCGGTCATTCCCATTTCAAAACCCCAACCAAAATCTGCGGACCGGCTTAAAACAAAACGGGACGGAACTGTCCAGTTATGCGGTTGGCATTTTCGAGTATTTAGAACTATTAAAAGTCCAGCGGATGATTCCGGGACCGCGCAGGGGAAGGCATGAAGACGGCAGTGAAGACCGGCAAGCGCAGCAGGACATCCGCCAAGGCACCCGTCAGCAAGCGTGTCGGCGCAAGGCGGGAAGGCCGTGGCGGCCGGCCGACCAAGGCGGAAGCGCAGGCGATCGAAGACCGGATCCTTTCGGTTGCGGCAGAATTGTTCGCCAGGGACGGCTATGCTGCGACATCCATGGAGCGCGTCGTCTCGGAATGCGGCGCCGGCAAGGATACCATCTACCGGCGCTACCCATCGAAGCGCGCGATCTTCGATGCCGTTCTCGGGCGAAGCCGCCGCCGCATCATGGCGCTCCTTGCCGATCTTCAAGTCAGGCAGTCGGGTCAGAACAGCCTTGCGCAGCTCAAGGAGCTGGCGAGTTGTCTCCTCGACATCAATCTCGATCCGGAGCTGGTGGCCTTCAAGAGGATCGCCGCGAGCGAGATGATGGTGGCTGCCGGAAACGACGCCGAGCCGGAGCCGGACGCCATCATGTCGCTACTGCGGACCTCCGTGACCAAAGCCCAGTCCGATCAGCGCCTCGTCTCGGGCGATACGAACTTCCTGACCGACTTTCTCATCAACAGCATCATCGTCGGCCCGACCACGCTGGCGATGTTCGGATTCAAGCCGCTCGCCTCGGCCAAGGAGCGGAAGCTGTATTTCGACAAGGCATGGAAGCTGTTTCTTGGCGGCGCTGTCGGACGGCAGGACAGGTGAGGGCTGCCGGTCGCCTTGACGGTCTTTTGGCTGGCCGATATGCCGGCGACGCGCCGCTGTGACCGCTGGATGACGCGGCGGCGCAGATCAGGTCAGCTCCTTCAGCAGTTTGTGCGCTTCGTCCAGCAGAGAGCAGATCTGCCTTCGCTCGCTGATCGCTTCCCCAGCGAACCGTCCATGCTTGCGCGCGTTCCGGTTTCCTGGCGGCGCGCCGCATCCCGGTGCGCCGCCGTGCATGCGGCAACGCGCCTTGCCGTGCGCGGCCGGCGAACGGCAGGCCGTGCCGCTGCGGGTCATGGCGCCACAGCGCGGACTGGCCCGCATCGAGAGGGTGTTGCGGGTGTGGCCGGTCATACGACACTACCTTGTCTTGCTTCGCTCTGGCTCTCCGCAACGATCACATTCGCATGCTGCGTGAGGTTCCCCACGATCGCCTTGCCGCCGTCCTGCACCGACAGGTTCTGCACGGTGATCGCGCGCTCGCCGCTGTTGCGATGGCGGCTCAGGGCCTCGGTCTGTGCCGCGAAGGTGCGGGCCAACCGGGTCAGGGCGCGCGTGGCGCTTTCCTGTTGCGCAAGGTCGTCGGTGAAGGCAAGGCGGCAGGCGGAGCGCATCGCCATGGCGTGAACCGCCACCATCTGCGCCGCGAGCATGGCCTCGATGGAATCCCTGGGCGCGATGCTCTTCATCATCGAGACCATGAAGGCGAGATTGGCCTCGTCCGGCTTCTGCCCGATCACGCTCGCCTTCATGAGCTGCTTCAGGATGCCTTGCAGCGCGTCGCGATCGACCGCGCCGAGGGCCTCGGCGAGCAGGCGCTCGCCGGCTTGCTGATCGGGATGGTCGATCGCGATGCGCCGCCGATGCAGCCTGATCCGCGGGCTTGCCGGTCTGCCGTAACCGTTCGCCGCGATGGATGTCGTGCTGGTGTGTTCCAGAGCTGTCGTCATGTCGATGTGTCCCTTGCCGGTGCACGCGCGGGCTCGCGTGAAGCGAAGCCGATCGCGCTTTGCGCGGCGGTTGCGATTTTCAGACGTCGATGCGGGATTTACGCGGAGCCGCCGCGAGGCGCCCATGGCCGGGCGGGCCGGATGCTCACGGTGATCGCGATGATGCCATTCTGCCACTGTTTTGCCCGACGGGTCAAACTAATTTAGCAAAATCAGAAATCGTGGGTCCGCCTCGCAAGCCCTTGATCCGGCAGAGGCCGGCTACTGTGCATGGGGTTGTTTTCGCACTTTTTTGTTGAGACCACTTCTTACGTGCCGCGCGGCGGAATTGTTCGGCACCACGCCGGTGAAACGCGATTGCGAAATCCGGTGCGGCCGCTCATCATGGTCTTCGCCTGTGCCGCACCAACAAACATGCACAAGCGGCGCGCGAGGCTGGGAGAGAACGAATGCAACGAACGGCTCGCCTGCTGGCGCTCATCGCCGGACTATGCGCCGCTGCGCTGACGACCGAGGCGCTCGCGCAGAAATATCCGTCGCGGCCGGTGAAGATCATGGTCGGCTTCAGCGCGGGCGGCCCCGTCGATGTCGTCGCGCGCATCGTCGGCGATCGGCTCGGCAACAAGCTCGGACAGCCCTTCGTGGTCGAGAACCGCGCCGGCGCCAACGGCATGATCGCCGCCGAAGGTGTCGCACGTGCCGATGCGGACGGCTACACCATGCTCGCCTGCAACTCCTCCACCATCACGCTGAACAAGACGCTGTTCAAAGACATCCGCTACGATCCGGAGAAAGACTTCGCCCCGCTGACCACCGTCGTGTCGGCGCCGCTGGTGCTGGTGGTCAATCCGGAGAATCCCAAGACCGCCGACATCAAGACCGTCGCCGATCTCGTCGCGGCGGCGAAGGCGGCACCCGGCGCGCTCGCCTATGGCTCGGGCGGCAACGGCAACCTCGCCCATCTCGCCATGGAGCTGCTCGCCCAGAAGGCCGGCATCAAGCTGATCCACGTGCCCTATCGCGGCGGCGCGGCGTCCGAGGTCGGCATCCTCGCGCAGGAGGTTTTGGCGGTGTTCGATCCGCTCTCCGCGGTGCCGCTGGTGAAGGCCGGCAAGCTGCGCGCGCTCGCGGTGTCCTCGGCCGAGCGGCTGCCGGCGCTGCCCGACGTGCCGACCGTCGCGGAAGCCGGCTATCCCGGCTTCGACATCTCGTTCTGGGTCGGCTTCTTCATGCCGAAGACAACACCCGCGCCGATCCTTCAGACGCTGCACCAGGAGATCGTCACTGCGGCCAAGGATCCGGCGGTCGCGGACAAGCTCGGCTCGCAGGGCGTCGTCAGCGTGCTGAGCCCGGCCGACTACGCCGCCAAGATCGCGAAGGAGACGAAGGAGCTGGCCGAGGTCGTGGCGGCCGCGAACATCAAGGCGGAGTAGGGCAAGCTAGAGCCACAGGATCTGCTTGCGATAGCCGAGATCGTTCAGCAGCGGCGCGGCCGGTCCCTGGTGGAACACGGCGCCGCGCTCCAGCGCGAAGACGCGGTCGGCGAGCGCCAGCACGAGATCGAGATTGTGCTCGACGATCACGATCGACATGTGCTTGCGGAGCTGGTCGAACACCTTGAACAGCTCCAGCGTCACCGCCGGCGCGAGGCCCTCGAACGGCTCGTCGAGCAGCAAGAGGCGTACATTGCCGGACATCGCGCGGGCGACCGCCACCATCTGCTGCTCGCCGCCGGAGAGATAGTCGGCGGCGACGTTCATGCGCTCCTTCAGGCGCGGAAAATAGTGCAGGATCTGCTCTTCGTTCCAGACCACGCCGTCGCTGCCGTCGGTCTTGCGGGCGAGGCGTCCGAGCGCGAGGTTTTCGCGCACGGTCATGCCGGCGAACAGCCCGCGGCCCTGCGGCACATAGCCGACGCCGCGGCGCGCGATGTCGGGTGCGGGAAGGCTCGCGATGTCGCTGCCGCGATAGTCGATGGTACCTGATGCGGCCGGCACCAGGCCGGCGACGGTTTTCAGCAGCGTCGACTTGCCGGCGCCGTTGCGTCCCAGGAGCGCGACGATCTCGCCCTCGCGCACGTCGAGCGCGGCATCGCTGAGGATGTGGCTCTTGCCGTAGAAGGTGTTGACACGGTCGAGGCGGAGCACGGTGTCGCGCGCATCGGCCGCCTCCAGGCTGCGCCGATGCTCGACTGGAGGAATTCCCTTGCCGGTGTAGATCTCCTGCACGCGCAGATCGGCCCGCACCGCTTTGGGGCAGTCGGACATCAGCACCTCGCCCTGGTTCATCACGGTGACCACTTGCGAGAAGCCGAGCACGCGGTCGATGTCGTGCTCGACGATCAGCACGGGAATGTTGGCCGCGATGTTCTTGACGAGGTTGGAGACGCGCTCGCGTTCTGCTGCGGCAAGGCCCGCCAGCGGCTCGTCCAGCAGCAGCACCTGCGGTTTTGAGCCGAGCGCGATGCCGAGATCGACCAGCCGCTGCCCGCCATAGGAGAGCTCGCCGCCTTCGATCTCCTCGATGCCCTCGAGCCCGAGGAATTTGACCAGCGCCGCGGTCTCGGCATGGATGCCTTCGTAGGCGTCGATGTCGTTCCAGATGTTGAAGCGCATCGGCCGCCGCGCCTGCAGCGACAGGCGCAAATTCTCATAGATGGTCAGTCCGCGAAACAGGTTTGTGATCTGGAACGAGCGCGCCAGTCCCTGGTGGCAGATCGCATTCGCCGGCACGCCGGCGATGTCGCGGCCCTGCAGGCGGATCGTGCCTTGATCCGGTGCATAGAGGCCGGAGACCAGATTGAACAGCGTGGTCTTGCCGGCGCCGTTCGGCCCGATCAGCGCATGGATCTCGCCGGCGGCAACGGAGATGCTGGCATTCTCGACGGCGCGGATGCCGCCGAATTTTCGCGAGACGCCGCTGACCTCGAGCACGGTGCCCTTGAGTGCTTCCGGCCGCAGGAAGTCGGGCAGCGGTAGGCCCTCATAGATCTTGCGGCGGCTCATCGCGGCCGTTTCTTCCGCGGGCGGACGCAGGCGCCGCATGATCAGCGCACCGATGCCGACAAGGCCGCCGGGCGAATACATCACGAAGGCCACGAAGGTGAGGCCGAACCAGAACAGCCAGTCCGACGTCCAGATCGAGAACAGCTCGCGGAACAGGATGAAGAACAGCGCGCCGAGCGCGGGCCCAAGCAGGCTGCGCATGCCGCCGATGACGACCATGGCGAGCAGCTCGCCGGCGAACGGCACCGAGACGGCTTCGGCGGAGACGAGATAGTTCAGGAAACCGATCAGGGCGCCGGCAAGGCCGGTGACGACGGCCGAGATCACGAACACCGCGAGCTTGTAGCGCTCGACCGGGTAGCCCTGAAAGCTCGCGCGCAGCTGGTTCTCGCGGATCGCGACCAGCACATGCCCGAACGGCGAGCGCACCAGGCGCATCAGCATGTACAGCACGGCGAGCCCGATCACCGCGACCACGATGTAGTAGTTGAGCGCACTGTCGAAGCTGACGGTGCCGATGCCGCCGCGCTTCAATCCGCCGAGGCCATCTTCACCGCCGGTGAGGCTCGTCCAGCGGAACGCGGTGGTGTAGACGAGGGCAGCCAGCGCCAGCGTCAGCAGCGAGAAATAGACGCCGCGCCGGCGCAGGATCAGCATGCCGATCGCGGTGGACGCAATCGCGACCACGACCATCGATCCCAGCAGCGGCAGCCAGATCTCGCCGGGGAAGAAACGCAGCTGGATCAGGCCGGCGGCATAGGCGCCGATGCCGAACCAGGCGCTGTGACCGAACGAGACGAGGCCGGTATAGCCGATGCAGAGGTTCAGCCCCATGGTCGCGATCGCAAGGCCGACGATCCAGGTGCCGGTGTTCAGCGACAGGCCGAATGCCTTCAGCAGGAACGGCAGCGCGACGATCGCGACCGTCGCGATCAGCAGCGGCTGCAGCTTCGCGGTTGCGGAGGCGACCCTCATTCGAATTTCTCGATGCGCTCGCCGAGCAGGCCGCGCGGACGCACCAGCAGCACCAGGAACATCAGGATGTAGACCGAGGCTTCACCGGCCGCAGGCTCGAAGTGAATGGCGATGCCGCGCACCACGCCGACGAGCAGCGCCGAGATGACGACGCCCCAGAAGCTGCCGAGACCCCCGATCACGACGACGACGAAGGCGATGGTCATGATCTCGGCGCCCATCGCCGGATGCACCGTGGTGATCGGCGCGAAGAACGCGCCGCCGAGCGCGGCCATGCCGACGCCGAGCATCACGATCGCGGTCATGTAGGGCTGCAGCCGGATGCCGAGTGCCGCGACCATGTCCGGCCGCTGGATGCCGGCGCGGACCACGCGCCCGAACGAGGTCTTCTGCAGCAGCAGCCAGACGCCGAGCAGGATCGCCGCGACCACGGCGAGGATCAAGAGGCGATAGCGCGAGAACAGAAAGTCGCCGACGATCACCGAGCCGCGAAAGCTCTGCGGGATCTCGGTCGAGACGGGCGCAGCGCCCCAGTTCATGCGGATCGCCTGCTCTGCGACCATTGCGAGGCCGAAGGTCACGAGCAGGCTCAGAATCGGATCGGCTGTGTAGAAGCGGCGCAGGATGAAGCGTTCGAACAAAATGCCGAGCAGGGCGACGGCAAACGGCGAGATCGCCACGGAGGCGCCGAAGCCGAGGCGTTTCGTCAGCTCGACGCAGACATAGGCACCTAACGCATAGAAGGCGCCGTGGGCGAGGTTGACGATGCCGCCGACCGAGAAGATCAGCGACAGCCCGAGCGCGATGAGCAGGTAATAGCCGCCGAGCACGAGGCCATTCACCACCTGTTCCAGCAAGAACTCGAACTGCATGTTGCGTCCATCGCTTTGATGAAGAACGGCGCCGGCAGGGCCGGCGCCGTTGACGTCTATCGGCCGGGCCCGTTGCGTCAGGCCTTCATCTCGCAGGGATTCTGCTCCCTGGTCGGATAGATCGTCTCGAGCGGATCGTTTGCCGCCGGCACTGCATCGCCCAGCACCAGCATGTCCCACTGGTCCTTCATCTGGTCCTTCGGCTTCACCGTGAACGGATAGGCCTCCTGCACCAGCTGGTGATCCCAGCCGCGGAAATAGGCTTTGCGCGCCTTGCCGATGTCGAACTGCGACTGCTTCTCGAAATAGGCGATCAGCTCGCTGCTGTCGGTCGACTTCGTGGTGTTGATCGCCTCCGCCAAGAGCTTCAGCGTGACGTAGTCGATCCAGGCATGGTTCTCCGGCGGCTTGCCGTATTTCTTGCTGAACGCGGCGACGAAGGCCTTCGAGGCGGGATTGTCCAGCGTGTGATACCAGACCGTCGGCCAGGTGCCGCTGAGATTGCCCGCACCCGCAGCCCAGGCATCCCCGGTGTTGAGATTGAAGCCGACCAAAGGATAGGGCAGGCCGAACTCGGCATATTGCTTGACGAGATTGGTCACCTGGTTGCCGGCGAGGTTGCAGCAGACCACGTCGGGTTTCGCTTGCCGCACTTTCAGCAGATACGGGCTGAAATCGGTGGCGTCGGTCGCGATCAGTTCGTCGCCGATCAGGTTGGCGTCGTGCGTGCCGAAGAAGGCTTTCGCGGCCTTCAAGAGGTCATGGCCAAAAATGTAGTCGGCGGTCAGCGTGAAGAACTTCTTGCCCTTCACCATGCCCTTCTGCGACAGCGCGGTGCCGACGGCGTTGACCATCACCGTGTTCGGGATGTCGCAGTGGAACGAGTACTTGTTGCAGTTCTTGCCGCGCAGCGCGTCCGAGCGCGCGCCGGTCGAGAAGAACACTTTCTTGTTGCGCTCGGCGACCTGCATGATGGTGAGCGAGGAGGCCGAGGAGATTTCGCCGAGCAGCACCACCGCGCCGTCCTGCTCCAGCATGCGCTGCGCCTTGGTCGCGGCGGTCGCCGGGTTGATCGAGTCCTCCGAGAGCAGATCGATTGGCTTGCCCAGGATGCCGCCAGAGGCGTTGATCTCTTCCGCCGCGAGCTTCACCCCGAGCTGTGCGTAGCTGCCGATCACGCCGAGGAAGCCGGTGAGCGGCGTCAGGTGCCCGATCCGGATCTTCTCGGCCTGTGCCCTCACGATTGCGGGAAATCCCAGTGCGGACGCGCCAACGAAGGCTGCGCCCGCCCGTAACAACGTCCGTCGCGGGTAGCGGATCATGTCTATCTCCTCCCGGGTGCATCGTGCCTCTCTTCAAAACCGGGCATCCGATAATGTGAGAGATATTTTTTTAATGCTGGAGGATAATCCCGAACGCCATTGCCGGTGTCAACCGGCAAAATCGCCGCCTGCGCGCGGTTCAGACTTTCTGCGCGAACGCCTTGTGCGCCCGGTCCTTGGCGCCGAACTCGACCGACAGGCGGTCGGCGGCGGCCTGCACGACCTGCGCGCCGGCGTGCAGCGCCTGGTTGGAGAGGCGCCAGATCGGGCCGGAAATGCCGAGCGCGCCGATCACCTGCCCAGTGAAATCGGTGACCGGCACGGCGACGCAGCGCACTTCCGGATTGAACTCGCCGTCGTCGAAGGCGACGCCCGTGCGCTGCACTTCCGCGATATCGCGCATGAGGACGGCGGCATCGGTGATGGACTTCGGCGTCGAAGGTTTCAGCTCCGCGCGATCGAGGAAGCGCTTGAGCTGCTCGGGGCGGAGCGAGGCCAGAATGATCTTGCCGAGCGCGGTGCAGTGCGCGGGGCGCACGACGCCGACGCGGTCGGTGAGCTGGAACGCGCCGGGGCCGCTTGTGCGCGCGATGACGACGACCGCATCGCCCATCCGCACGGCAAAATGGCTGCTTTCGCCGGTCTGGCGCGACAGCTCCTCCAGCACGGGGGTCGCGACATTGACCATCTCGATCTCGTCGAGCGCGGATGCGGCGAGCGCGAACAAGGGGCGACCGATGCGGTAGCGCTTGCTGTCCTTTTCCTGGCGGAGATAGCCGAGCGAGACCAGCGTCTTTGCCAGATGAAACGTGGTGGAGTTGTGCAGCCCGACCAGCTTGCTGAGTTCTGCTAGGCCAATGCCCTCGCGATGGCGCGCGACCTCTTCGAGGATCGAGAAGGCGCGGCCGAGCGACTGCACGCCGCCGCCGCGCTGCTTGTCGTCGGCCTCGACGTCGCCAGCGGCGCTGGGTGCGGGGACCAGCTTGGCAATCGCAGCCTTGCGCGGGCTTGCAGGCTTCTCGGTCGTGGGCTTGGTGCGCGATTTCAAGGACAAGGCCCCCTTCTCGTGAATCGTCGTGACTCCGCTGTTGCGACACTAGCACGCAATCGGCGCGAGCTTGGTGTTTCCTCGAGGGGAGACTATCACAATATAAATTGACGTACAGCATTATGAGAAATAGGCTCCCGCGGCCCTGTGATGACCGGCCGCGTTCCCCGCATCGGTGCAGAAGAAAGTCGTCGGGCCGAGAGGGAGACGGGTTGATGTCGAAGAACATGCTCAATGGCGCCCAGGTCATCGTCGACTATCTGATCCAGGAGAAGGTGCCGCAGGTGTTCGGGCTGTGCGGCCATGGCAACATCCAGTTCATCGACGCGCTGTACGAGCGCTCCCAGGAGATCAAGACCATCTCCGTGCATCACGAGAGCGTCGCCGGTTTCATGGCCGACGTCTATTACCGCGTCTCCGGCAGGCCGACGGCGACCTTCACCTCCTGCGGGCCGGGCTCGGCGAATTTGCCGATCTCGCTCGCCAACGCCTTCCTCGATTCCGTGCCGTTCATGGCGATCACCGGCAACGTGCCGACCAGCCAGTTCAACCGCGGCGCATTCCAGGAGATGTACCGGCACCATCAGGCGGACTTCCCGTCCACGGTGCGCACGATCTGCAAGAAGGTGTTCCAGCCGACCCGCGGCGAGATGGTGCCGCTCGCGGTGCGGCAGGCCTGGAAGACCATGATCACCGGACGGCCCGGGCCGGTGGTGGTCGACGTGCCCTTCGACGTGTTCATGGAGTCAGCTGCGGAAGAAGCACCGAAGGCGATCGAGTGGAACGCCAACATCTCCAGCCGCTGCGGCGCCGATCCTGACGGCGTCGAGAAGGCGGTCGACATGTTGCTCTCCGCCGAGCGGCCGGTGATGCTGGTCGGGCAGGGCGTTCGCTATGGCGGAGCGGCGGATGAATTGCGCAAGCTCGCCGAACGGCTTCAGATCCCGGTGGCGGCGTCCGCGAGCGGTCTCGGCGCGCTCGACGTCAATCATCCGCTGGCGCTGGGGCTCGTCGCACGCGCCGGGCATTACCAGGCCAATCACGCGACCCGTCAGGCCGATGTGCTGCTAGCGCTCGGAGTCCGTTTCGACGACCGCACCTCGAGCTCGTGGATTCCAGGCTATTCCTTCACGATCCCGCCGACGAAGCTGATCCATGTCGACATCGATCCCGAAGAGATCGGCCGCAACTATCCCGTCGCGCTCGGACTGATGGCCGACGTGCGCACCTTTCTGCGGCAAGTCCACGCCGAGCTCGATCGCCGCGACAACCTTTTCAAGAAGTCGGATGCGCGCAAAAGATGGCTGGCGCAGATCGACGGCTATCGCAAGGAGTGGGACAAGTTCGTCGCGCCCGGCTTCTCCGACGACACCACGCCGATCAATCCGCAGCGCGCGGCTGCCGAGATCGACAAGGCGCTGCCGGAGGACGCGATCCTGGTGTCCGACATCGGCGTGCATCACAACTGGCTGCTCGGCTTCTGCAAGCCGAAGCGGCCGGATTCGCTGATCGGCTCGATGGGCTTTGGCCCGATGGGCTTTGGCGTCGCCGGCGTGATGGGTGCGAAGTTCGCGGCGCCCGATCGTCCCTGCGTGTCCGTCTGCGGCGACGGTGCCTTCTTCATGCATGCCAACGTGCTCGGCACGGCGGTCGAATACAATCTGCCCGTGGTCTGGGTGGTCTGGAACAATTACGCCTATGCTTCGATCCGCGGTCTTCAGCGCGGCTATCTCGGCGGACGTGAGCTCGCCACTGACTTCAAGCATCCTGAAACCGGCGAGCGCTACAACCCTGATTTCGCGGCGATGGCGCGTTCCTGCGGCGTGGAGGGCGTGCGGGTCGACCGCGCCGGTGACATCGGCGAAGCCATCCGCAAGGGCATTGCCGCCAACAGGCCCTATCTGATCGACGTCGACATCGCCGCCGACGTCAATCCGGCCGGTGCCGGCGTCTGGGAATTGCCGGGCCTCGGTCAGAGCAAGGCCGGCATCGGCACGCGCTTCCAGCCGGGCTGATCGCACGCCTTTTCAATCGCCAATTCAGAAAGTGACGGGAGATGGAAATGACGCTCGCAGGCAAGAAGGTCGTCGTGATCGGCGGCTCCTCAGGCATCGGCCTTGCCACGGCAGAGCTCGCGAAGGCGGAGGGCGCGGACGTCGTCATCGCTTCGCGCAGCGCCGCCAAGCTCGATCCCGTTGCCGAGCGGCTGAAGGTTGCGGCCATTCCCACCGACGTCACCAGCGACCAGAGCGTCGCTGACCTGTTTCGCCGCACCGGCCCCGTCGATCACGTCGTGCTGACGGCGGCGCAGCTTCGCACCGGACCGTTCAAGACGGTTGCGATGGAGGACGTGCGCGGCACGATGGAAGGAAAATTCTGGGGCGCCTGGCGCGTGGCGCGCGAAGCCGAGATCCGTCCGGGCGGCTCGCTGACGCTGGTCACCGGCTTCCTCAGCGTCCGGCCGCGGCCGAACTCGGCGATCATCAGTGCGGCCAATGGCGCGCTGGAATCGCTCGCCCGGGCGCTCGCGCTCGAGCTTGCGCCGGTGCGCGTGAATGCGGTGTCGCCGGGCGTGATCGATACGCCGATCCGAGCCGCGATGCCGGAGGCGGCGCGCAAGGAGATGCTGGCGAAGACGGCGGCGGCACTGCCGGTCGGCCGCGTCGGCGTCGCCGAGGACATCGCCCGCCAGATCGGAAGCTTCATGACCAATGGTTTTGCCACGGGTTCGATCGTCTATATCGACGGTGGCGCACTGGTGAACTAGGGAGCACGATCATGGCCGAGGAGATTGGCGGCGCCTTCATCCGCAACATCGCAGAAGTGCCCTGGCGCGAATTCCCCAACCATTTTGGCGGTGCGCTGTCAAAGCCGCTGGTGATGCCGGAGACGGCGGGCTCGCGCCGCATCGACTATCGCATCTCGATGTACCAGCCGATGGCCTATGTGGCGCGGCATCATCACGAGGTGCAGGAGCAGGTCTATCACGTGCTCGACGGCGAAGGGTTGATGGAGATATCAGGCAAGAACCATGTCGTGCGTAAGCACGATGTGATCTTTCTGCCGCCGGGCGTCGAGCATGCGATCTCGAACTCCGGTCTGACCGACCTCGTCTTCCTGGTCGTGACCTCGCCGGTGACGGACGACGACAAGCCGGTATGAGCGGCGCGCGGCCTATCCGTCGCCGACCAGCTGCGCAAGGCGTTCGAGCAGTGGGCGTTGTCCTGCGTTGATCTTTTGTTGCGCAGCTTCGATCGTGAACCATTCGGCGCGGTCGACCTCAGGAAAGTGCTGCCGTTTGCCGCTGCGCGGCGGCCATTCGATTTCGAACGTGTTGCTGCGAATGCTGCCGGTATCGACATCGAGCTCGGCCGCGAATGCGGTGACGATCTTGCCGCCGCGCTGCCTGATCTGACCAAGCACGATCAATGGGATCGTCAGTTCAAGTCCAAGCTCTTCGGCAAACTCCCGCCGCGCGGCGATTTCTGCGTCTTCTCCGTCCGCGTATTCTCCCTTCGGGATCGTCCACGCGCCGAGATCCTTGTTGCGCCAGAACGGTCCTCCGGGATGAACGAGCAGAACCTCGAGATCGCGGCGCTTGCGATAGGCGATGATCCCGGCGCTCTTCGATGGCATCGCAAGTTCCCTCACGGCCTCTGTTCCGGGAAAAACTGGAACTGAGCTTCCCAGCGCCGGTTAGTAGCCAAACTTGAACCGGACAAAGGGAGTGAAGCATGATCCGACTGTTGGCAACAACCGCACTGGGGCTGGTGCTGGCAAGCGCCGCCGTTGCGCAATCGCCTGGCACGAACACGAAGCCCGAGCAGACGCCGCGATCGCAATCGAATTCCGCCGCGCCGTCCACCACCTCGCCGTCGGGCGCAGCGAATACGCAGCAGCCCACATCGCAACCGCAGCAATCACCGACGGCGGCGCAGAATACGCAGACCACCACACCTCCGTCAGGGCCCAACGCCGGCTCCGGCACCTCCAATGCTGCCAACAGCACGGATACGCGACCGCAAAGCGGGACGGCCAACCCGAGCACAACCGGGAACCAGCCTGCGACCCAGCAGAGCGCCAATCCACCGGCAACGAACACGAACCAGGCGCAGGATCGGTCCAATCCGCCGTCGAACAACAGCAACCAGGCGCAGCAGGCACCGAGCGGGACCGGGACCAACCAGGCTCAGCAGGCGCCGAATGCGCCGGCCAGCAATCAGGCGCAGGGTGAGCGGGCGGGAACCAATTCGCAGGCCGCTGCCCAAACTGATGTCAATCTCAACCGCCAGCAGGAGACCAGGATCAGCGCCTCGATCTCGCACCTGAACGTGCGGCCGCTCACCAACGTCAATTTCTCGCTGAATGTCGGCACGGTGGTGCCGCGCGACATCCAGCTATCGACGCTGCCGCCCGATGTCGTCGAGATCGTGCCGCAATATCGCGGTTACAGCTTCGCGCTGGTGAAGGATCAGATCGTCGTGGTCGATCCTGCGAGCTACAAGATCGTGACGGTCCTTCCATATTCCGGGCAGTCGACCGCGACGACGACCACGCGCGAGCGCAGCTCCAGCAAGTTCTCGGATCGCGATCGCGAGGTGATCCGCAAGCATGCGAAGTCCCGCACCGAAGGACGGAGTGAGGCGCGGACCACCGGCAGTACCGCACGGAGCGAGATGCGAGTCGGCGACCGCGTCCCCGAGACTGTCGAGGTCGAGGAATTCCCGAGCACGGTCTATCGCGACGCGCCAGACCTGCGGGAATATCGCTACATCCATCGCGATACGCGGACCTACGTCATCGAGCCTCGCGAACGTCTCGTGATCGAGGAGATCGACTAGTCCGAAAATCCCGGGAAGCCGCTCAATCGAGCGGCTTTCCGACCCGCGCGTCAGCCCGAAGATCGTTCGCGCGTGGCAAGCCGGATGGCGCGGGCCTTGGCGTTCTTGCCGGCCGCGCGCGCCGCGATCATGCTGCGCGCCTTGCCGCGGGCCGAAGCGCTCTTCCGCAGCAGGGATGCGAACCGCTTGCGCGCACGGCTTGCCGAGAGGCGCGCCGCCCCCTGCTCGGCCTTGCGCATGATGGTGATGATCGACGGCGTCAGGTTTACCGGCACCCAGACGACGTCCTTCGTCTTGGAGAGGCTGCCGATGCCTTCGCATGGCGCCTCGCGCGGCAGGTCGATCCGGATCGCGAGAGCCTCCGCGCGCTCCGTCCAGTCCTCAGCTCTGGTGCCGGTGATGATGCGGACATAATCGCGTGTCTCGCGCGGCAGCTCGCTTTCCTTGGCGAGCCATTTCTGGATGCGGCCGGGCCCTGCGTTGTAGGCGGCCGCCGCGAGACCGAGATTGCCGAAATCGTCGCGGAGCTTGCGCAAGAACTTTGCCGATGCCGGCAAGGCCTTCATGGGATCGAAGGGATCATCGAGGCCGACTTCGGCGGCCGTCTCCGGCATGAACTGCGCGACGCCCTGCGCACCGGCCGCGCTGACCTCGTTGGAACGGAAGCGGCTTTCCTGCCAGAGCAGGCGCGCGAAGAACGGCACGGGAATGCCGCTGACCTCAGCCGCTTCCCTCAGCGCGTGACAGAATTGGTCGGTTGGCGAAGCCGGGGCCTGCACGACGGCTTCGATCGTGAGCGCCGGCTCGATCGTCTCCTCGTAAGCCGCGCGCGCGTTCGCGAGCTCAATGGCCTGCACGCTCGCGAGGAAGAGATCGACCAGAGGAACCAGTGAGGGGGCGCGATCGGCCTTGGGAGTGGAGTTGTCGAAGCTTGGTGCCTGCCAGGAGGGCGATGAGCCGACGTCGCACATCAGAATCAGGAACGCAGCGCAAGCCGCGACGAGAAATCGCATCTCGGAAAGAGTCCTCAAACTGTGGGGGAACAAGCAGCGCGTTGCGCCGCTGACGAGGACTTCTTTAACCGTAATTGCGGCGAAGCTGCGATTCCAACGGGCGCCCGGTGTTAGTACGGTGTTCCCGCCGCAGAACATGCACCATCGGCCCGCGGATCTTCGGGAACCGCAGCGCTGTCACGCGTAGTGTGCGCAAACTGCCGCGCTTATGTCTTGGGAAAATCCTTGCGCATCGCGATCTCGGCGGCGTCGCCGGGCGACAGCACGGTCTGATCGAAGGCGGCCTGCGGCTTCGTCATGATGTCGTAGAGCGAAATGCCCTTGATCGGCTTGTCCATCAGCTCGCGGACGCAGTCGGCGAGCGTGCCGTTGTAGACGAGATAGGGCGGACCCCGATCCTTCTGTCTCTCGCCCTTCAGCGACGGCCACTTCTTCAGTTCGGCCGGCGCGTCATAGGCGATCGGCGATCCCTCTTTGAACATGCGTTTGGCCCCGGACGGCTTGGACTGCCGGGAATCCTAGCGCCGCCGGGTAAACACACGTTAAAGAATTAGTTCAAATCAGCCGGCAACGAAGGCGAGCAGGGTGCCGTTGGCCTTGGCCGGCGGCACCACGATTGCGGCCCCGCTTCGTACCGCCGCCGAACCCAGCGCCTGCTCGGTCGCCGCGAGATCGCCGCTGACGAGCACCAGCGCTGCGCCGCCGCGCTCGGAGAGACCGGCCAGCGGCACGCCGGGATAGCGTTTGCCGAGCTGCTCCAGCGTCAGATAGACGAAATCGGCACGATCGCCACCTGAGGGCACGGTAACTGCGCCGTCGGCGTCCGGCTTTGGCTCGCGGTCGATCAGCCGGGCGAGGTGGGCGGCATCCTTCGCCGGCTCCGGCGTTGCGATCAGCGTCTGCTTGATCCGCTTGGCCGCGTTGGCGTGCTTCATCAATTCGGGGATCCACACCGTCTCGCGCGTCTTGTGCTGGCAGGCGAAGATGCGGACGCCGCCGGGCGCTTCCGCGGTCGGCCACATGAAGGTGCGGAATTTTGCAGCCGAGACCGTTCCGTTCGGCAGCGTGACAGGCCGCTCGAAATCGGTCGGGCCGATCGGCTCCAGGCCGCGTGCGCGAATCTCCTCGGCGCCTGCGGCGGAATCGACCGCGGTGAAGGCGATGCGCTCGATGCCCTCGCCGTGCCTGTCAACGAAGGCGCGGGCCGGCGCGTTGTGCTCGGTTGCCACCAGCACGCCGAGCAGCTCCATATAGTCGGGGTCGAACATGATGGTGTAGTTGCCGGTGCCCATATGCGCGCTGTGGGTGCCGCGCGGGGAGATGGTGAAGCCGAGCTGCCGGTAATTCTCGGCGGCCTTGTCGAGGTCTTTCACCATGACCACGGCGTGGTCGATACCGATGACGTTCTTGAGGGCCACTGTTCTCTTCCCCGAATGCAAACTGACTTA
The DNA here is from genome assembly GCF_018130825.1 of Bradyrhizobium liaoningense. Lineage (GTDB taxonomy): Bacteria > Pseudomonadota > Alphaproteobacteria > Rhizobiales > Xanthobacteraceae > Bradyrhizobium > Bradyrhizobium liaoningense_B. The sequence goes on from NZ_JAFCJS010000006.1 coordinate 117,687, forward strand.
TACAGACTGACTTGGACCGCTGCGTCAGCGGCCGTCGTCCCTGTCTACGACGGATGGGCGGTCAAGTCATTTTCAAATCGGCGGGAGATGCGGAATTTCATTCCGCGAAATGCGCGATCGACGCGTGTCGGCCTCAGCGGGCCTGCTCGATATAGGCTGCGAGGATGGCGCGCTCCTCGCTGGTCATCTCGGTGATATTGCCAGGCGGCATCGCGGTGGACCAAGCCGCCACGCGACCGATCAGGCGGATGTTGCGCTGGATGTGCTCGGGCGCATCGAGCAGAATGCCCTTCGGCGCGGTCACGATCCCGGCCCAGACCGGCTCAGCCGCGTGGCACATGCTGCAACGGGACATCACGATCTCCTCGACATTGGCGAGCGTGGCCGGCGTCGACAATGCGCCCGTCTTCACCTCGCGCGGGCCGGCAGCGGAGAGGAAGAGGATCGCGATCACGCCCGCTGCGGCGACGCCCCAGACCCACCACGGCGACTGGCGCCCGGCATGGCGCTCGTTGAAGAAATGGCGGATCACCGGCCCGAGCGCCAGGATGATCGCGACGATGATCCAGTTGAAGCGCGTGGCGTAGAGCAGGGGATAGTGGTTGCTGATCATCAGCACGACCACGGGGAGCGTCAAATAGTTGTTGTGGACCGAGCGCTCCTTGCTGGTCTTGCCGAGTTTTGGATCAGGCGCCTGTCCCGCGATCAGCGCCGCCACGATCTTCTTCTGGTTCGGGATGATCAGCGTGAAGACATTGGCGACCATGATGGTGCCGATGATCGCCCCGATCTGATTGAAGGCGCCGCGGCCGCTCAGCACATGGGTGAAGGCATAAGTGAGCGCGACCAGGAACAGGTAGCCGCCGATGGCGAAGGGCAGCTCGCGCTGGGCGAGCCCGGTGCGGCACGCGGCCTCATAGAGCAGCCACGCCAGAGCCAGGCTGAAAAAGCTGAACAGGCCGGCCTGAAATGGCGTGAGATCGAGGATCGACTTGTCGACCAGGAACAGGTCGGCCTCGAGATAATAGACGACGACCATCAGCGCGAAGCCGGACAGCCAGGTGGTGTAGGCCTCCCATTTGAACCAGGTCAGCTCGTTCGGCATCTGGCTGGGGGCGACCAGATATTTCATGATCCGGTAGAAGCCGCCGCCATGGACCTGCCAGGCCTCGCCCTGCACGCCGTCAGGCAGGTCACCTCTGGGCTTGAGACTGAGGTCGAGAGCGATGAAATAGAAGGAACTGCCGATCCAGGCGATCGCCGCCACCACATGCAGCCAGCGGAGCAGCAGGCTCGCCCATTCCGATATGATGGATCCCCACATGATCACCCCATCAGGTGCGGCATGGATGCCGCAGCTTTGATGACCGCAACCGGCGGCCGCTCCCTTGCAATGTGTTGCACCTATCCGCGGTGTTTTCCAGTACGATGGATCGTGGCTGATGCACATCGTGCGGGCATGAGCTGATGTGGGATGCGGCAGGCGATTTGCCTGTCGTGGACCATTTGCAGGTCGATCGAGATTAACGTGCGAGACATGCAGGCCGGGAGGAAGGCGAGATGAAAAGCAGGACATGGACCGCAGCACTGGCCGCGGGATTGCTGGCTGCGGCCACAAACGGCGCGCAAGCCGAGCCGGTGCTGCAGGGCAAGGACGCCTATGGCGATTGGCGGGCCGACAAGCCCGGCGCGGTCAGGGTGATCCGGCCGCAGGACCTCGCCAGGCCCAATGCGACGCCGTCGGTTGCCAGCTTCTCGCGCGTGGTGCCGCGGCCGTCGCAGGCATCGCTCCAGGTGCCGGCCGGCTTCAAGATTGAGCTGTTCGCCGAAGGCTTGCGCGCGCCGCGCATCATCAGGGTCGCGCCGAACGGCGATGTCTTCGTCGCGGAAACGCGGGCCGGCACCATTCGCGTGCTGCGCACTGGGGAGGGCGGCAAGGTCGCGACCAACGAGGTGTTTGCCAGCGGCTTGAAGCAGCCATTCGGCATCGCCTTCTTTCCAAATGGCGACAACCCGCAATGGGTCTATGTCGCCAACACCGACAGCGTCGTCCGCTTTCCCTATCAGGCCGGCGATCTCAAGGCGCGCGGCAAGGCGCAGACGATCGTGGCAAGCCTGCCGCATGACGGCGGCCATTCCACCCGCGACATCGTCTTCACGCCGGATGGCAAGCGCATGCTGGTCTCGGTGGGTTCGCTCAGCAATGTCGCCGAAGGCATGGGCACGCCGCCGGGCGGGATGGACGCGTGGGCGAAGGCGCAGCCGCTTGGCGCAACGTGGGCGAGCGAGCTCGAGCGCGCCACGGTGCTGGCCTTCAATCCCGATGGCAAGGAGCGGAAGATCTACGCCACCGGCATCCGCAACTGCGTCGGCCTTGCAATGCAGCCGCAGACAGGCTTGCCCTGGTGCTCGACCAACGAACGCGACGGCCTCGGCGACGACCTCGTGCCGGATTACGTGACCAGCGTGAAGGAGGGCGCGTTCTACGGCTGGCCTTGGTTCTATATCGGCAACAATGAAGACCCGCGCCATGCCGGCGCGCGGCCCGACCTCAAGGACAAGGTGACGGTCCCCGACGTGCTGATCCAGCCGCACTCGGCCTCGCTCGGCATGACGTTCTACGAGGGCACACAGTTTCCATCGGAGTACCAGGGCGACGCCTTCGCCGCCGAGCACGGCTCCTGGAACCGCTCCAAGCGCACCGGTTACAAGGTGATCCGCATCCGCATGAAGGACGGTAAGCCGACGGGCGAGTATGAGGATTTCGTCACGGGGTTTGTCGTGAGCGACACGGAGGTGTGGGGCAGGCCGGTGGGTGTGGCAGTTGCCAAGGATGGGTCGTTGCTGATCTCGGAAGATGGCAACGGCACGATCTGGCGGGTGACGCACTGATCTTACCCTTCCCTGGAGGGGGAGGGTCGATCGCGCGCAGCGCGAGCGGGGTGGGGTGATCTCTCCACACAGACACTGTTGGACGGGGAGGGACCTTCACCCCACCCCGCTACGCATTGCGCTACGCTTCATGCGTAGCGACCCACGAGCGAGCTTCGCTCGTCTCGGACCCCTCCAGGGGAGGGTAAGAGCAGCGTGCTCGCTTCTATCCCCTTCTCACGCTCGCGCCGCCATCCACCGGCAGTGTCACGCCGGTGATGAAATTCGCCTCATCCGACGCCAGGAACAGCGCGGCGTTCGCGACGTCCCAGCCCGTGCCCATCTTCCTGCGCAGCGGCACCTTGCTGTCGCGCTCGGCTTCGACCTCGGCGCGGGTCTTGTGCCATTCGCGGGCGCGGGTATCGACCGCCATCGGTGTGTTCATCAGCCCGGGCAGGATGACGTTGGCGCGGATGCTGTATTCGGCGTTCTGGTAGGCGAGCTGTTCGGTGAAGGCGATCATCGCCGACTTCGTCGCCTTGTAGGCGACATAAGGATACGTCGTGATCGCCGCCATGGAGGAGATGTTGATGATGGCGCCGCTCTTCTGCGCGCGCATGATCGGGATCACCTCTTTCGCCGCGAGGATGCAGCTCTTCAAATTGATGGCGACGACGCGGTCGAACGCCTCCTCGGTCAGTTGCAGCAATTCGGCATCGCCGCCGGAGAGACTCACGCCGACATTGTTGTGCAGCACGTCGATCCGGCCCCAGCGCGTCTGCGCGTCCTTGACCATCGCCTTGATGTCGGCGGACTTGGTCACGTCGGCCTTGAAGGCTGCGGCGGTGCCGCCTTTCGCGGTGATCATCGCCACCGTTTCCTGCGCCGATTCCAGATGATGGTCGACGCACAGAACCTTCGCGCCTTCGCGCGCGAAGGTCAGTGCGGTGGCGCGGCCGTTGCCCATCCCTTCGCCGGGGCTTTGCCCGGCCCCGACCAGGATGGCGACCTTGTCGTTCATGCGCATGACGCTTTCTCCCTGCTTTTTCATCACGATAGCACGTGGGAGCAGCGGCAGAAGACCGAACATGCATGGCTGCGTCGCTCCCGCGAAAAGCACCTGCCAGCCATTGGTTTGCTGCTGCGCAGGAACCGATCTCACGGGATCGCGTTTGTTGCGGAGCCTTTTCCGCGCTAGGTTCTCTCCCGGGGCTTCCCAATCGCCAGTGGCTTGCCGATGAATCTGCTCGACCCACAAGGGCCCGTGGCTGCGGCCAACAGCACCATCCTAGTCGATTCCGTCTTCATCATGCTCGTGATCGTGGTCCCGACCATTGTCGCGATTCTGGCTTTTGCGTTCTGGTTTCGCGCCTCGAATCCGAAAGCGCGTTACCAGCCTGACTTCGTCTACTCCGGTCGCGTCGAAATGGTGGTGTGGTCGATCCCGGCGCTGACCGTCATCCTGCTCGGCGGCGTCGCCTGGATCGGCTCGCACCAGCTCGATCCCGCAGCGCCGGTGCCGGGGACCGGCAGTCCGGTGCGCATCCAGGCCGTCTCGCTCGACTGGAAGTGGCTCTTCATCTATCCGGACCAGCGCATCGCGACCGTCAACACGCTGACGGTGCCGGCCGGCGCGGAGCTGAATTTCCAGCTGACGTCGTCGAGCGTGATGAACACGTTCTTCATCCCGCAGCTCGGCAGCATGATCTACACCATGAACGGCATGGTGACGCGGCTGAATCTGCGCGCCGACAACGAGGGCAAGCTTCAGGGCCTCTCCGCGCATTTCTCCGGCGACGGCTTTCCCGACATGATGTTCGACGTCAACGTGATCTCGCCGCTGGCGTTTCCCGAATGGGTCGCGACCACGGCGAAGAGCGATGCCGTGCTGAACGAGGACAGCTACAAGAAGCTGATGCAGCAGGGCATCGAGCGGGGCCGGCCGACCTATCGCCTCGAAGACCCCCGCCTGTTCGACCTGATCGCGACCCAGCACATTCCGCCAGGGCCCGGCCCGGAGCTCGCATCCGAGGCCGGGCGGTCGCACAGTGGAGGCCACGATGCTCGGTAAGCTCGATTGGTCGGCCATTCCGTTCGATCAGCCGATCCCGCTCGTCGCCGGCGCGGTGGTGCTGGTTGCGATCCTCGCCGTGCTGATCTGGGTCGTGGTGAGGGGGCATCTGCCCTATCTCTGGCATGAATGGATCACCAGCGTCGATCACAAGCGCATCGGCGTCATGTACATCCTGCTGGCCTCGGTGATGCTGCTGCGCGGCGGCAGCGACGCCATCATGATGCGGATCCAGCAGGCGGTCGCCTACCAGTCGCAGGGCTATCTGCCGCCGGAGCACTACAACCAGATCTTCTCGGCGCACGGCACCATCATGATCTTCTTCGTAGCGATGCCGTTCGTGATCGGGCTGATGAATCTGGTCGTGCCGCTCCAGCTCGGCGTCCGCGACGTTGCCTTCCCGACGCTCAATTCGGTCGGCTTCTGGCTGACCGCGACCGGCGCGCTGCTGGTCAATATCTCGCTGGTCGTCGGCGAGTTCGCGCGCACCGGCTGGCTCGCGTTTCCACCGCTGTCGGGACTGTCCTATTCACCCGGCGTCGGCGTCGACTATTACGCCTGGTCGCTGCAGATCTCCGGCGTCGGCACGCTGGTCGCCGGCATCAATCTCGTCACCACGGTGCTGAAGCTGCGTACCAGGGGCATGAACTATCTGCGCATGCCGATGTTCTGCTGGACCACGCTGGCCTCGAACCTCCTGATTGTCTCAGCGTTCCCGATCCTCACCGCGACGCTCGCGATGCTCTTGCTCGACCGCTATCTCGGCTTCCACTTCTTCACGAATGAAGCCGGCGGCAACGTCATGATGTTCATGAACCTGATCTGGGCCTGGGGGCACCCCGAGGTCTACATCCTCGTGCTGCCGGCCTTCGGCATCTTCTCCGAAGTGGTGTCGACCTTCTCAGGTAAGGCGCTGTTCGGCTACCGCTCGATGGTGCTTGCGACCATGGCGATCTGCGTCGTCTCCTTCATGGTCTGGTTGCACCATTTCTTCACCATGGGCGCAGGGCCGGACGTCAATGCCATCTTCGGCATCGCCAGCATGATCATCGCGATCCCGACCGGCGTGAAGATCTACAACTGGCTGTTCACGATGTATGGCGGCCGCATCCGCTTTGCGACGCCGATGCTGTGGTCGGTCGGCTTCATGGTCACCTTCATCATCGGTGGCTTGACCGGCGTGCTGGTCGCGGTGCCGCCGGCGGACTTCATGCTCCACAACAGCATGTTCCTGGTCGCCCACTTCCACAACGTCATCATCGGCGGCGTGCTGTTCGGCGCCTTCGCCGGTTTCGAATACTGGTTCCCCAAGGCGTTTGGTTTCCGCCTCGACGAGCGCTGGGGCAAGGCTGCGTTCTGGTTCACCTTCACGGGCTTCTGGATCACCTTCATGCCGCTCTACATCGCGGGCATGCTCGGCATGACCAGGCGCTTGCAGCATTACGACGTCGCGGCGTGGCGGCCCTGGATGATCGTCGCGGCATTCGGGATGGCCGTGCTGTCGATCGGGGTGATCTGCCAGATCATGCAGCTCGTGGTCAGCATCCGCAATCGCGAGGCGCTGCGCGACCGCACCGGCGATCCCTGGGATGGCCGCTCGCTGGAATGGGCGACGTCCTCGCCGCCGCCGGTGTTCAACTTCGCCTTCCATCCCGATGTCCGCGGCGAGGACGCCTATTGGGACATGAAGGCGCGCGCCCAGCAGCAATCGTTCGAGCATGACGTGCCCGAATATCAGGACATCGAGATGCCCCGGAACTCGCCGACCGGGTTCGTCTGCGCGTTCTTTGCCAGCATCATGGGCTTTGCGCTGATCTGGCACATCTGGTGGATGGTGATCCTGGGCGGCATCGGCGCGTTCGCGACCTTCGTCGTGTTCGCCTGGCGCGACCATGACGAATACGTCATTCCCGCCGAGGAGGTCGCCCGCATCGATCGCGTCAATCTCGAGGAGCGGCGCAGCCTCGTCAGCATGGCGGGAGCGGTCTGATGGCGATGACAGCGACCGTCGGCCATGCCCATGCCGATCCCCACCACATCGGCGTCGTCATCGAGCATCCCGGGCCCGCGTCGAAGCGGATCGTCACCGCCTACGGTTTCTGGGTCTTCCTGCTCTCCGACATCGTGATGTTCTCCTGCTTCTTTGCGGCCTATGCGGTGCTGTCCGGCCAGACCGCGGATGGCCCGAAGGGCTCGGAGATCTTCGAGCAGCGGAACGTCGCGATCGAGACTGTCTGCCTGCTGCTGTCGAGTTTTACCTGCGGCATGGCCAGCATTGCCGCCGACGTGCGCAACCGGTTCTGGTTCTACCTCGGCATGGCCGTGACCTGTGTGCTCGGCGTGATCTTCCTCGTCATCGAGTTCCGCGAATTCGCCGATCTCGTTGCGCGCGGCTATGGCCCCTCGCGCAGCGCCTTCCTGACGTCGTTCTTCTCGCTGGTCGGCTGCCACGGCCTGCACGTCTCTGCCGGCGTGCTCTGGCTGCTCACCATGATGGCCCAGGTTTTTGCAAAGGGCTTTCGCGCCGACGTGCTGCGGCGGATGATGTGCTTTGCGCTGTTCTGGCACGCACTCGACATCATCTGGGTCGGGGTGTTCTCCGTCGTCTACCTGCTTGGGGGTGCCCCATGAGCGATCAGACGCATATTCCGGCCGGGCACGATCTCGCGCCGGGCGAGGAAGAGCAGCACAGTGTCGGTGAGCGGATCCTGGGTTATGTCGTCGGCCTTGTGCTCGCGCTGTTGCTCACGGCGACCTCGTTCTTCATCGCCGGCACCGATCTGGTCTGGCAGCCTTCGATCCCGGTCGCGCTGATCGTGCTGGCGATCGCGCAGATGGGCGTGCACCTGGTGTTCTTCCTGCACATCACCACGGGTCCTGACAACACCAACAACGTGCTGGCGCTGGCTTTCGGGCTGCTGGTCGTGTTCCTGGTGGTCGGCGGCACCGTCTGGATCATGTCGCATCTGAACGCGAACATGCCGCCGATGGACCAGATCATGATGCGCCAGTAGCGGGGGACGATGCAGGGCCCGCCCCAAAAAAGAAGAGCCGCTTGTTGTGACAAGCGGCCCAAGTCTAGGGAGGAAACGCCCGAGCAAAGACAATCCGATGAGGATCGTCTGCCAAGGAAACGCTCGCGCAAAGCGCGTGCGCACTTTGATAAGTGCAGCAACTCCCGCCGAGGTTCAATTCCGGATCAATACGGTCTCGGACTACCACTCACGGATGCGTGAAGGAATTTTTCACTTTGGCCGGCGGCAATTATAGGCCTTGCGAAAGCCGGCGGCCTGGGCGTCGTCCTCGGAGCAGAACCAGCGGTCCGGCTTGGTGGTCGCGGGATAGCTTGGGCAGCCCCGCAAATGATAGATGCCGATATTTCCGGTGACGCGGGCGCGCACCGCGAGCTTGCCCTTGATGCTGCAGCTCGGCGGCATCGTCAGCTCGTCCGGGAACAGCACGGCGCGGATCTCCTTGTCGCGATCGGAGCGGCAGGCGGCGCCCAGCAGCGCACCGTCCTTCTTGCCGCTGCGGAATTCTTGCGGTGCAACAAAGCAGCCCTTCCAGATCCCGGCTGAGGCTGTCTTCGCCTCGGACGCCGCCGGCTTGACGTTCGCCTTGATCGGCTCGCGCGCGACAGCATAGCCGAGCTTGACCAGTTGCTCGTTCAAGGTCGCCTTGTCGCCCTCGGCCGTGCAGATGGCGCGGTGGCGTTTGCCAAAACTCTTTTCCGGCCCGACATCGTCGCAGCGCACGGAGCGCTTGTTGATCAGCTTCGTCAGCTGGTCGCGGGCCTCGATGCCGCAGGTCCAGGGATCGGCGTGGTCGTCGATGCAGACCTGGTCCAGCTCCGGCGCGTCGACGCCGTCAAGCCGGTAGGTGACGTCGCCAAGCTGGATGGAATTGCCGTCGCGGACCGTCGCGGCGGCGGTCAGGGCGGAGACCGGCTCGGAAGACGCCAGAAATCCGGACAAAACGAAAAACAAAACGAGCGCAAAAGCGCGGGCGGCGGCAAAGAAATTTCGGAAGGACATGCGGTCTCGCTATCGATTGCTCGTGCGCCCTGTTCCTAGCATCCGGACGTGGCGATACCAATGGTCTGCGCCCTGCGAAGTGCGACATTCCGGCCTCGCGGCTTTACTCGGCCGCAGCTCTCCCCCTATCGTCCGTCGGCCTCGCGGAGCGCGAACGGCCGAATCGCCCGGTAAGCGGCGAGGGGGAGGACAAGGTTGCGATGAAAGATCCCGTGGACGTCCTGATCATCGGCGCCGGCGCATCGGGGGCGGCGGTGGCGTGGTCGCTGGCCGAAACCAAGATGCACATTCTCTGCCTGGAGCAGGGCGGCTGGATGAACCCGGCGGAATATCCTAGTACGGGCCGGGATTGGGAGGCCAAGTTCTACGGCGAGTGGTCGTCGAGCCCCAATGTTCGCGGCCGGCCCGAGGACTACCCGATCAACGACGACAATTCGCCGATCAAGGTGGTGAACTACAACGCGGTCGGCGGCTCGACCGTGATGTACACCGCACACTGGCCGCGGTTGCACCCGTCCGATTTCAAGGTGAAGACGCTCGACGGCGTCGCCGACGACTGGCCGATCGATTACGATGCGCTGACGCCGTTCTTCGAAGAGAACGACCGCATCATGGGCACGTCGGGGCTCTCAGGCGATCCGCTCTCGCCGCTGACCCACCCGCCAATGCCGCAGCAGCCGATGGGATTGTCCGGCGCCATCATCGGCAAGGCCATGAACGAGCTCGGCTGGCACTGGTGGCCGTCGGACACGACGGTCGCGACGATGGACTATGAGGGGCGGGCGCGCTGCATCAATCTCGGCCATTGCACGCCGGCCTGCGCGCAAGGCGCAAAGTCCTCCACCGACATCACCTATTGGCCGCATGCGATCCGCGCCGGCGTCGAGCTGCGCACCCATTGCCGGGTGCGCGAGATCACCACCGACGAGAACGGCATGGCCTCGGGCGTGGTCTATTACGACAAGGATGGCGTCGAGCAGTTCCAGCCGGCGCATGTCGTCATCATCGCCTGCAACGGCGTCGGCACGCCGCGGCTGCTCCTCAACTCCGCGTCCGGCCGCTTCCCGAACGGTCTTGCCAATTCGTCCGGTCTTGTCGGCAAGAACCTGATGTTCCACCCCTATGCGCAGATCTACGGCTATGTGAAGGAGCCGACTGACTCCAACCGCGCGCCGCCGACCTGCCTGTGGAGCAAGGAATGGTATGACACCGACCTGTCGCGCGGCTTCGTGCGCGGCTACGGCGTTCAGTTCGTGCGCGGAGCAGGGCCGGTGTTCGAGGCCGTCGTCAGCGAGCAGAAGGGCATCCTGCCGTGGGGCGCGGATCATCACCGCGTCTTCCGCAAGCTCAACGGCCATCGCTTGGGTTTCTCCGCGATCTGCGAGGACCTCCCGGAGGAGCACAATCGCGTCACGCTCGATCCGATCCTGAAGGACAGCCACGGCATTCCCGCGCCGAAGATCGACTACACCATCAGCGAGAACAGCCGGAAGATGATGGAGCATGCGCTGGCGCGCGGCCGGGAGTTTCTCGAGACGGCGGGAGCGAGCGACATCTGCGTCAACTCGCCGATCCCATGGGGCGGCTGGCACCTGCTCGGCACGGCGCGGATGGGCACCGACCCCGAGCGCTCCGTCGTCAACGAATGGGGCCGCTCGCACGACGTCAAAAACCTCTTCATCGTCGACGGCAGCATCTTCGTCACCTCCGGCGGCGTGAACCCGACCTCCACCATCCAGGCCCTCGCGCTCTACATCGCCGACCAGATGAAGCAGCGCCTCGCCAATTTGTTCGACTAGAGGACCGATATGTCCGAGCAGATGACCCTTACGCCGCGGCAGCGCCAGGACTTGCGCATCATCGCCGCGATGATCATTCCACCGAGCGAGGAATATCGCGTCCCCGGCGCCGATGACGACATCATCCAGGCCGACATCGTCGCAACGCTGGGCCGGGACACCAGGCCGGTCGCGGCGGCGCTCGACCATCTGGCGCGACTTGCGGGGATGTCGCTCGCCGAGCTCGCGCCCGACGCACGCGACGGCGTCGCGCAGCAGTTCCGCAAGCACGGCGGCGTGCCGGCAGCAACGCTCGTCCGCGTCGTTATGCAATGCTACTACCGGGACGACCGCGTGCTGCGATCGCTCGGGCTGGAGCTGCGCGCGCCGTTTCCGAAGGGCCATGTGCTCCCCGACGGTGACTGGTCGCTGCTCGATCCGGTCAAGGCGAGGGCGGGCACGCTGCGGCGCGCGCCCTAGCCACTTGGGCAGTCCAAGCCCAACCCTGCACTCCAGACGGGTCCCTTGCGCTGGCGGGAACAGGCCACCATCTGTGTGAGCCTCAAGGACTCTTGCCATGCTGGATTACACCTCAGATATCGCCGATGACGCCCCGTCATCGCGAACGACCGCGGGTGCCCCGGCCGATGACCGGGCCCTGCTGGACGCCTATTCCAATGCCGTGATCGACGTCACCGACCGCGTCGGTCCTGCGGTCGTGCGCGTCGAGACCGGGCCGAAAGTGCCGAACGGCCGCGAGCGCGGCGGGCTCGGCTCCGGCATCGTGATCTCGCCGGACGGCCTCGTCCTCACCAACAGCCATGTGGTCGGTACGTCGAAGGAGATCCGGCTGCGCGACGTCGAGGGCCATGTCGGCGACGCCCGGGTGCTCGGCGTCGATCCCGACACCGATCTTGCGCTGCTGCGCGCCAATGGCGTGCGCGATCTGCCCTATGCCGCGCTCGGCAATTCCAAGTCCTTGCGGCGCGGCCAGCTCGTGATCGCAATCGGCAATCCGCTCGGCTTCGAATCGACCGTGACCGCCGGCGTGGTCTCGGCGCTCGGCCGCTCGATCCGCTCGGTCAGCGGCCGCACCATCGAGGACGTGATCCAGACCGATGCCGCGCTCAATCCCGGCAATTCTGGTGGGCCGCTGGTGTCGTCGAACGCCGAGGTGATCGGCATCAACACGGCCATCATCAACGGCGCGCAGGGCATCTGCTTTGCGGTCGCCAGCAACACCGCGCAATTCGTGCTGTCGGAGATCATCCGCCACGGCTATGTCCGCCGCGCCTATATCGGTGTTGCCGGGCAGACCGCGCCGGTGCCGCGGCGGCACGCAGTGCTGGCCGGCGTCGAGAACAAGATGGGCGCGCTCTTGATGCAGATCGAGCCCGATGGACCGGCGGCGAAGGCGGGCCTGCTGCCCGGCGACGTCGTGATCAGGCTCGACGGCGTCGAGATCAACGGCGTCGACGATCTGATCCGCGTGCTCGACCGCGACCGCATCGGCCGCCGTCTCGCCATGGACGTGCTGCGGCTCGGCCGCCTGCGGGCGATCGACATCGACCCGATCGAGCGCAAGCCGCAGCGCTAGCTGCAAGCTCGCTGGCGGGGTATGACGGTGTCATGCCTTGCTTCCGGACACCTGCCGTATGATGCCGGCGCACGAGAGCTACGACGTCATTGTCATCGGCGCCGGTGCCGGTGGCATGACGGCCGCGGCCGTTGCTGCCGTGGAAGGCCTGCGCGTTCTGGTGATCGAGAAGACCGCCTTCGTCGGCGGCACCACCGCGTGGTCCGGCGGCATGGTCTGGATCCCCGCCAATGCCAAGATGAAAGAGGCGGGGCTCTCGGACAGCGTCACGGATGCCGTCCAGTATTTGTCGAGCACGGTGCCCGAGCCCGCCAATGCCGGCCTGCGCGCCGCCTTCCTCGCGCGCGGACCGGAGGCGGTCGCATGGCTCGAGGTCAATACCGAGGTGCGGCTCCAGCCCGTCAAGGTCTATCCGGATTATTATCCGGAGCGGCTGGGCGCAACATCAGGCGGTCGCGTGCTTGAGCCGGTGGCCTTCGACGGCACGCGGCTGGGCCAGGCCTTCGCGCGGCTGCGGCCGCCGCTGCCGGAGTTCACGCTGTTCGGCGGAATGATGGTCAACCGGCTCGACATTCCGCATCTGCGGCGTGTCGGAAAATCGCTGCGCTCGACCCTGCGCGCGGCGCGGCTGGTGTCCGCATACGCGTTGCAGCGGCTGCGCAGCCCGCGCGGCACGACACTGCATCTCGGCAACGCGCTCGCCGCGCGGCTCTACGCCTCGCTGCTGGCGCGGCAGGTCGAAATCCTCTTCAGCGCCGATATCGAGGATCTGTCGATGCAAGGCGATCGCGTCGCCGGCGTGGTGATCCGTCACGGCGCCCGCGACCGCCTGATTGCCGCGCGCCGCGGCGTGGTGCTGGCGACCGGCGGCTTCTCGCACGACGCCGCTTTGCGCAAGCGCTTCTTCCCTGCGGCTGCGGGATTTGTCTCGGCGACGAACATATCGGGCACCGGCGACGGGCTTCGGCTTGCGGCCACAGCCGGTGCCGCGCTCAACACGGACGCGACCAGCCCGGCCTATTGGGTGCCGGCCTCGCTGTTCCGCCGCGCCGACGGCAGCCGCGGCGTGTTCCCGCATACGGTGACCGACCGCGCCAAGCCCGGCGTGATCGCCGTCAACGCCGCGGGCCGCCGCTTCGTCAACGAGGCGCTGTCCTACCACGAGTTCGTGCTTGCCATGCTGCGCGACGGCAATGGTGAGCCGGACCGGCCGTTCTATCTCGTCTGCGACCGCGTGTTCCTGTGGGCTTACGGCCTCGGCCGCATCAAGCCGTTCACGCGCAGTGTCCGGCGCTATGTCGCAAGCGGCGAGCTGATCGAGGCTGCCGATGTCGCGCAACTGGCGGGCAGGATCGGCATCAAGCCCTCTGCGCTGACGGCGACGCTTGCGAGCTACAACGAAGGTGCGAAGGAGGGGCGCGATCCCGAATTCGGCCGCGGCAGCACCATCTACCAGCGCCATCTTGGCGACGCCTCCCACAAGCCCAACCCTTGCGTTGCGCCGATCGTCCGCGCGCCGTTCTTTGCGATGCGGATCTATCCCGCCGACCTCGGCACCGCGATCGGCATGAAGGTCGACGCGCAGGCCCGCGTGCTGCGCGAGGACGGCACTCCGATCGCGGGGCTCTATGCCTGCGGCAACGACATGGGCTCGATCACGAACGGCAATTATCCGGGGCCGGGCATCACGCTAGGCCCGGCGCTGACGTTCGGGTACGTCGCGGGACGGCATCTGGCGGAGGGTGGGGTGGTGGTGCTGCCACCAAGCGTCGCCACAACACCAGTCTAGCCATCCCCACCGCTGTCATGCCCCGCGAAGGCGGGGCATCCAGTACGCCGCGGCCTATCCGTATTTCACTGCCGTCTCGGAGTACTGGATCGCCCGGTCAAGCCGGGCGACGACACCTGTGTGCTTGGTGACAATGCGGCCGCTACTCCGCAGCCGCGGCAAAGCGGCTGTTCTCCAGCTCCGCTTCAAGCTGCGCCCTCTCGGCCGCCGCCAGCTTGATATTGGCTTCCTTGACATGGCCGAAGCCGCGGATGCTCTCCGGCACGCGCGCAAGTCGTGCCAGCAGCGGGATCTGCTCCGCCTTCAATCCAGCGATGCGCTGATCGATCATGGCAAAATAATCCTCGATCAGCTTGCGCTCGGTCCGGCGTTCCTCGGTGCGGCCGAACGGATCGAACGCGCCGCCACGCAAGAATTTCAGCTTTGCCAGCACGCGGAAGGCATGGAGCATCCAGCCGCCGAACTCCTGCTTCTGGAGGCGGCCGGTCGTCTTGTCACGCTTGGCGAAGATCGGCGGTGCCAGGTGATACTTCAGCGTGAAGTCGCCGTCGAACTTCTCCGACACCTTCTTCGCAAAACTGCCGTCGGTATAGAGCCGTGCGACCTCGTACTCGTCCTTGTAGGACATCAGCTTGAACAGGTTCTTCGCCACGGCTTCCGTCAGCTCGGTGGACGCGGGCGAGGCGGCGCTCTCCGCCTTGCGCACCTTGGCAACCGCCGAAAGATAGCGGTCGGCGTAGGCCTTGTCCTGATAGCCCGTCAAAAACTCCGCGCGCGTCGCGATGATGTCGTCGAGCGATTTTGTGGGCGCGGAAGCGCGGGCCTTGAACTGGAGCACGCTGCGCACCCGCGACATGTCATGGGCGGCAAGGCGCCCCCAGGTGAAGGCGAGCTTGTTCATCTCGATGGCGGCACCATTGATCTCGATGGCGCGGAGCAGGGCCTCCAGCGAGAGCGGGATCGCGCCCTTCTGGAAGGCGAAGCCGAGCATGAAGGGATTGGTCGCGATGCTGTCGCCCATCAGCGCAGCGGCAATGCCTGTCGCGTCGATGATGTCGAGGTTCTTGTCGCCGATGGCGTCGCGCAGCACGGTCTGCATCGCGCCCATCTCGAAATCGAGATCGGGGTTTTGCACGAAGCTCGCGGTCGGCTGCAGATCGGCGTTGATGTAGGCCTTGGTCATTCCGCGCTCGGCGCGGCTGAGCGCGGTCGGGCCGGCCGAGACGATCATGTCGCAGCCGAGGATGACGTCGGCGCCGCCGGTGGTGATGCGCACGGCGGAGATGTCTTCCGGCTTCGGCGCGATGCGGACATGGCTCATCACCGCGCCGTTCTTCTGCGACAGGCCGGTGAAATCGAGCGCGGAACAGCCGCGGCCGTCGACATGGGCGGCCATGCCAAGCAGGGCGCCGATGGTGATGACGCCGGTGCCGCCGATGCCGGTGACGAGGATGTTGTAGGGGCCGTCGAGCTCACGCGCCGGCGGCAGCGGCAGATCGGCGAACAGCTGCCCGGAATCCACGGCCGAGGTCTTCATGCGCTTCAGCGTGCCGCCATGCACGGTGACAAAGCTCGGGCAAAAGCCCTCGACGCAGGAAAAGTCCTTGTTGCAGTTCGACTGGTCGATCTGGCGCTTGCGGCCGAATTCGGTCTCCAGCGGCTGCACCGAGACGCAGTTGGAGGCCTGCGAGCAGTCGCCGCAGCCTTCGCAGACGAGCTCGTTGATGAAGGCGCGCTTGGCGGGATCGGGATAGAGCCCGCGCTTGCGGCGGCGGCGCTTTTCCGCTGCGCAGGTCTGGTCGTAGATGATGACCGTGAGGCCCTTGATATCGCGCAGCTCGCGCTGCACGGCATCGAGCTCGCGGCGGTGATGGATGGTCGCGCCCTGCGGGAAGTAGTTGCCTTCAGGGTATTTGCTGGGATCGTCCGAGACGATCGCAAGCCGCTTGACGCCTTCCGCCCAGACCTGATGCGCGATCTGCGCGACGTTGAAGGCGCCTTCGGCCGGCTGGCCGCCGGTCATCGCCACGGCGTCATTGTAGAGGATCTTGTAGGTGATGTTGATGCCGGCGGCGGAGGCGGCGCGGAGCGCCAGCAGGCCGGAATGGGTGTAGGTGCCGTCGCCGAGATTCTGGAAAATGTGCTTCTCGGTGGTGAAGGGCGACTGGCCGATCCAGTTCACGCCTTCGGCGCCCATATGCGAGATCAAATCGGTGCGACGGGTCGGCATGCTCAGGGCCATGCCGTGGCAGCCGATGCCGGCCATGGCGCGGCTGCCTTCGGGCACGCGCGTCGAGGTGTTGTGCGGACAACCCGAGCAGAAGAACGGCGTGCGCGCGAGCGTGATCTGCGTGCTCGTGGTGACGGGATTGTCGAAGGCCTCGAGCCGCGCCAGGCGCTGCTCGAGCACCGGGCTGTGATGGCCGAGCTTGCGCAGCCGCGCGACGAGGGCGGAGGCCACGATCGTCGGCGTCAGCTCACCCTCGCTCGGCAACAGCGGCGCGCCGCTTTCGTCGCGCTTGCCCGTGACGGTCGGGCGCTTTGAGGCATCCACGTTGTAGAGGATGCGCATCAGCTGGTCTTCGATGAAGCCGCGCTTCTCTTCGACCACCAGCACGTCCTGAAGACCTTCGGCGAAACGCCTGGCGCCGCTTTCCTCCAGCGGCCAGGTCAGCGCGACCTTGTAGATGCGAAGGCCGAGATCCTGCGCGTCCTTGTCGGTGATGCCGAGGTCAGCCAGCGCCTGGCGGAGATCGAGATAGGCCTTGCCGGTCGCGACGATGCCGAGCCGGGCCGGCCTGGAATCGAGCACGATGCGGTCGAGCTGGTTGGCGCGGGCGAAGGCCTGCACGGCGGCCATCTTCGGGCCGAACAGGCGCTTCTCGGCCTCCAGCGGCGGATCGGGCCAGCGGATGTTGAGGCCGCCGGGCGGCATCTCGAAATCATCGGGCAGCACGATCTTGATGCGTTCAGGGTCGCTGTCGATCGATGCCGAGCTCTCCACGGTCTCGCTGATCGCCTTGAAGCCGACCCAGCAGCCGGAGAAGCGCGACAGCGCGAAACCGTAGAGACCCAGATCGAGATAATCCTGCAGCGTGGCGGGATTGATCACGGGGATCATCGCCGCCGCGAACACCTGCTCGCTCTGATGCGCCAGCGTCGAGGACTGGCAGCCATGGTCGTCGCCCGCGAGCGCGAGCACGCCGCCATTGAGCGAGGTGCCGGCCGCATTGGCATGCTTGAGCGCATCGACCGAGCGGTCGACGCCCGGCCCCTTGCCGTACCAGATGCCGAACACACCATCGACCTTGGCGCCGGGAAACAGGCCGACCTGCTGGCTGCCCCAGACGGCGGTTGCCGCCAGATCCTCATTCAGGCCGGGGACGAAGGCGATGTCGTGCTGCTGCAGATGCGACTTCGCGCGCCACAGCGCGTGGTCGTACATGCCGAGCGGGGAACCGCGATAGCCCGAGATGAAGCCGCCGGTGTTGAGGCCCTGAAGCCGGTCGCGTTCGCGCTGCAACATGGGGAGGCGGACCAGGGCCTGCGTTCCGGACAGGAAGATCCGCTTCGATTCGAGCCGGTATTTATCGTCCAGCTCGACCTGCATCAGCGTCATTTCGATGTCCTTGTTCTTCTTGGTCCGGCGGGGATTTTGCGCCGCGGAAAAAGGTGCGGCGCTTGCGAAGCGGGTGTTGCCAGTCAAAAGCATGGACCACCGAAGTCAATATCGCTGGCCGCATCCGTGGCGGTCCTGTTAGTCATGGCTGCCTGTGGAGGAAAGCCATGACTGCAAACGCATTCGGAACCGAGATCACCGAGACCGCCGAGGCGCTGATCGGGCCGTGGCGCAAGCCGCGCCAGATGCTTCAGGCGCAAACCTACGATGCGCACGCCTCCATCCATGACGATGCCACCGCCCAGAAGCTCGGCTTCAAGGGCGGCACCATCGAAGGCCCGACGCATTTCAGCCAGTTCGCCCCGCTCGGCGCGCGGCTGTGGGGGCAGGCCTGGTTCGAGAGTGGCTGCCTGTCCGCGCATTACCGCAGCGTCTGCTACGAGGGCGAGGAGGTGCAGGCGATCCTGTCGAAGCCATTGCCGGGCACAAGCCAATGCCAGATCCAGATGGTGAAGCGCGACGGCACCGAGGTGCTGCGCGGGACGGCCTCGGTCGGTGATGCACAGGTTGCAACCGCGCTCGAGACGCGTCTTGGCGAGCTCAAGCCGCTCACCGATCCCGTCATCCTGCGCGACGTGAAGGTGGCACAGACCGGCAAGCGGCAGACGGTGCGGATGGCGTTCGACCAGAACATGGGCGACCTCTATCCGTTCTCGCTCAGGCAGAAGCTCGCCGTCATCACCGAGAGCTCGCCGTACTATTCGGGCGCGGACAATGCTTTTGCGAATCCTTGGCGCAGGCCGATCATCCCGATGGAGATGCTGAGCGTGCTGTTCCAGTACCGCTCCAAGGAGGATCCGCTGCCGGCCAGGGGACCGGCCGTCGGTCTGTTCGCCGACCAGGAGATCCGCCTGGTGAAGGGTCCGCTCTTTGTCAACGAGGAATATGAAGTCGAGCGCGAGGTGGTCGCGCTCTCCGGCAGCCGCCGCACCGAAAGCGCCTGGGCAAAGACGCGCGTGTTCGACAAGGCGGGTACGGTGGTGGCGACGATGCTGCTCAACATGGCGACGCTGAAGGACTCCTATGCGCCGTATGAGGAGGAGTATCGGCGGCTGTATGGAGATACTGCCCGCTAAAAAAGCGGGCTCGGCCGTCGCTCATGCTTTGAGCAAATGCACGCCGTAAAGCCGTCGCACAGCGAATAAGCAGACCCGCGCTCCTCCGATAACATTCTGACAGCGCAGTAAATTTCCGCGCGCCGTCGGTCCGATCGTTATTGTACACAATGGCACGGCGCTTGCAGAACTCCTGGCAAAGAGAGTTCTCGCGGGGGCCTGCGTTATGTTGAACTCAGCCAAGCCGACACCGGGCGTCATCAGCGCCGAGCCCGAGCCGATCAAGCTCGACTGGCCCGCCACCGCGCTTCTCATCATCGACATGCAGCGCGACTTCATGGAGCCCGGCGGCTTCGGCGAGACGCTGGGCAATGACGTCAGCCAGCTCGCGCGCGCGGTGAAGCCGATCGGCGCCGTGCTGAAGGCGGCGCGCGACACCGGCATGCTGGTGATCCACACCCGCGAGGGCCATCTGCCTGACCTGTCCGATGCACCGCCGGCGAAGGTCGAGCGCGGCGCGCCGTCCCTGCGCATCGGCGATCCCGGCCCGATGGGCCGCATCCTCATTCGCGGCGAGGCCGGCCACGACATCATCCCCGAGCTCTATCCGCTCGACAGCGAGGTCGTGATCGACAAGCCCGGCAAGGGCGCGTTCTACGCCACCGAGCTGACCGATGTGCTGGAGAAATACGGCATCGAAAATCTCCTGGTGTGCGGCGTCACCACTGAAGTGTGCGTCAACACCACCGTGCGCGAAGCCAACGACCGCGGTTATCGCTGCGTCGTCATTTCGGACGGCTGCGCATCGTACTTCCCCGAGTTTCACGAGATGGGCCTGAGGATGATCAAGGCCCAGGGCGGCATCTTCGGCTGGGTCGCGGACTCAGCCGCAGTTCTGGAGGCAATGAAAGTTTCGACCACATAGGGGTATTATCATGAGCACATTGATGGGGACGGCCGGCAAATCTGATCTGAGCAAGTCCGATTTCAAGCCGGCACTATGGACATCGGGCGACTGGAACGCGTTTTTCGGCTTCGGCACCAACATCCTCGTCAACATGCTCGTGCTCACGGGCCTGTTGCGCTTCGTTTTGAAGATGCCTGATAGCCTCGTGTTCGGCCGCATCCTGCCCGCACTCGGGCTGATGATGTGCCTGTCCACCTTCTATTATGCGTATCTCGCCTATCGCCTCGCGCAGAAAACCGGCCGCGACGATGTCTGCGCGCTGCCGTCGGGCGTCAGCGTGCCGCACATGTTCATCGTCACCTTCGTGATCATGCTGCCGATCACGCTCAAGACCGGCGATCCGCTCAAGGGCTGGTCGGCCGGTCTCGTCTGGGTGTTCTTCCAGAGCTTCATCCTGATGATCGGCGGCTTCATTGCCCCGTTCATTCGAAAAATCACGCCGCGCGCGGCGCTGCTCGGCACGCTCGCCGGCGTCTCCGTCACCTTCATCTCGATGCGGCCCGCACTTGAGATGTACATGACGCCGCAGATCGGTCTCGTCTGCTTCGCCATCATCCTGGTGAGCTGGTTCGGCGGCGTGAAATACTGGCGCGGCATTCCCGCGGGCCTCGTCGCCATTGCGGCCGGCATGATCATCGCCTGGGGCTCGAACCTGTTCGGGCTCGGCCTCGGCGGGTTGAGCATTGCGGGCGTTGGCGCTGCCTTCGCAAACTTCGGCTTCTCGGTGCCGATTCCCGCCGTGGGCTACGTCTTCTCCGGCTTCGAGTTCCTCGGCATCATCCTCGTCACCGCCATTCCCTTCGGCATCTACGACCTCGTCGAGGCCATGGACAATGTCGAGAGCGCGGAAGCGGCCGGCGACGAATATCCGACCACGCGCGTGCTCACCGCCGACGGCGTCGTCAGCCTGATCGGCTGCCTGATGGGCAATCCCTTCATCAACGCGGTCTATATCGGCCATCCCGGCTGGAAGGCGATGGGCGGCCGCATCGGCTATTCGGCCGCGACCGGCATCATGGTGGTGGTGCTGGCCTGGTTCGGCATCATCTCGGTGCTGCTGGCGCTGGTGCCCGTCGTCGCGATCTCGCCGATCCTGCTCTATATCGGCATGCTCATCGGCGCGCAGGCGTTCCAGACCACGCCGGTCAAGCACGCGCCCGCGATCGTGCTGGCGCTGACGCCGCATCTGGCGGCCTGGGCCAAGCTCCAGATCGACACCATGCTGGCCTCGACCATGAGTGCGGCGGCGACCGTCGGCGGCATGGCCGCCGACAAGGCCGACGCGGTCAAGACAGCTGCGGTCGCAGCGCTGCCGCAGCAGGGCGTATTCTATCACGGCCTCGAGGTGATGGGCGGCGGCTCCATTCTCGGCGGCCTCATCCTCGGCGCGATCGGCGTCTTCATCATCGAGCGCGATTTCGAGAAGGCCTCGGCGTTCGCTCTGGTCGGTGCGGTGCTTACCTATTTCGGCTTCATGCACGGCGAAGCCGTCGGCATCGGCGGCGGCTTCGGCGTCACGCCCGCAGTGGCATTTGCCTACGCCGTGATGGCGGCCGGACTGTTCGCGGCGAGCAAGCTCGGCACCACCGAGCACTACGCCGCGCATCCGGAGATGCACGCCGCGCCGGCGGAGTAGGAACGGACGGCAGCAACAAAACCGGCCGGGCGACGTCGTGTCGCCCGGCCGTTTCATCTGTTATCCGCCCTTCACAGCCCCCGCCGTCAGTCCGGCGACGATCTGCCTCTGCGCCAGCACCGTCAGCAGCAGCACCGGGAAGGTGACGATCAGCGCGGCGGCGGCCAGCGGGCCCCAGCTCAACTGGTCGAACGAGATCATGTTGTAGACCGCAACCGGAAGCGTGCGCGTTTCGCGCCCTGCCAGCACGATGCCGAACACAAAATTGTTCCAGGAGAAGATCACCGCGAGAATGAAGGCGACCGCGATGCCGGGCTTGGCGATCGGCAGCGCGACGTGGCGGAACACCTGCCAGCGGCCGGCACCGTCGATGAGGGCGGCTTCTTCCAGCTCCATCGGAGTCGTCTCGAAATAGCCGATCATGATCCAGATCACGATCGGCACGGTCACGACGAGATGGATGATGATCTGCGGCACCAGCGTGCCGAGCAGACCGAGCCACTGGAACAGCAGGAACAGCGGGATGAGGTAGGACAGGCCCGGCGTGATGCGGGCGATCAGGATCACGATCGCGGATTTATGCGCGGCCATGCGCGCGATGCCGTAGCCGGCGGGGACCCCGACGATGAGCGCCAGCACGGTCGCGCTGCCGGTGACGATCAGGCTGTTCATGAAATAGGTCAGGAAGCGGTTGGAGGCGAGCACGTCGGCATAGTTCTTCCAGGCGATGCGATCCGGAAAGAACACCGGCGGGTAGGCGGCATTGTCGACCTCGAACTTGAGCGACAGCGAGATCATCCAGAGGAAGAACAGGATCGCCGGCGAGACGATGATGAAGACGGAGAGCCACAGGCCGATTTTGCCGATGATCTGACGGGGTGTCATGCGCCCCTCGCGATTTCGGTCCACAGCATGCGCTGGCGGGCATAGAGCATCACCGCCGCAAGCAGGACAATCAGCAGGAAGAACACGACCGCGATCGCCGAGCCGTAGCCGAGGTCGTAATAGGTGAAGGCGACGCTGTAGAGGTAGATGTTGATGGTCTCCGAGGCCGACCCCGGTCCGCCTTGCGTGATCGCGAAGATGATGTCGAAGCTCTTCACCGCGTCGATCATGCGGATCATGCCGGCGATGAACAGGAACGGCATGATCAGCGGCAGCGTGATGAAGCGGAACACCTGCCAGAAGCTGGCGCCGTCGATCTGCGCGCTCTCGTAAGGCTCTGTCGGGATCGCGGCGAGGCCGCCGAGCACGATCAGCATCACCAGCGGCGTCCATTGCCAGGTCTCGACCAGCACCAGCGAGGGAATCACGGTTGCGGGGTGAAAGACCCAGAGCTGTGCGGGGATCCCGACCAGCGACAGCAGATAGTTCAGCACGCCGAGCTGCGGGTGGAACATCATGGTCCAGACCAGCGCGATCGCCACCGGCGTCGCCATCATCGGCATGATGAAGACGCCGCGCAGAAATCCGCGGCCGGCAAAGTTCTGGTGAAACACCACGGCTGAGAGCGTGCCGAGGATCAGGGGCAGCACCACCGACAGCACGGTGTAGACCAGCGTGTGGCCCACCGCCTCGAGAAAGCGCGGATCGCTCGTGAGCCGCAGATAGTTGGAGAACCCGACGAAGGTGGTCGGCGAACCGACCTTCCATTCGTTCAGGCTCATCCAGATCGTGAAGACCCACGGGAAGATGATGATGGCGAGCACGACGACCAGTGCCGGCACCACGAAGGGCCAGTAGGACGGCGGCCGCAGCTCCTTCTCCGGCGCGGCTTCGGACCGTGCCGCGGCCGGAGTCGATTGTGTCAACGCACTCACGCTTTTTCACTGCGCTCCAGGATCGGCCGGAACTGCTCGTGGGCTTTTTTCAGCTCTGTGGCGGGGTCGGTACCTGTGATGGTCGAGGTAATTGCGGCGCCGACAAGATCGCGGAATTCGGCGACCGGGATGATCACGGGCAGGCCCAGCTTGCTGATCTTGGCGGAATCAATCACCGACTGCAGCCATTCCTTCGGCATCTTCACGCCGCTCTGGACCTCGGGGTCATTCAGGATCGAGTTGCGGAACGGCACGCCGCCGCCGGCCTGCAACAGCCGCGCGCCTTGCTTCTTGGAGACCACCCACTGGCAGAGCAGATAGGCGGCTTCCTTGTTCTTGCTCGCCGCAGCGATGCCGATGCCGTCACCATAGGTGGCCGAATATTGTCCCTTCGGTCCGGCGGGGACGACGGTGTAGCCGACCTTGCCGACGACGCGCGAGGCGGCAGGATCTTCCAGCGGCGGCGCCCAGCCAACGCCGTCGATCCACATTGCGGAACGTCCTTGCGTGAACGAAGCCATCGACTCCATCCAGTTGAAGCCGACGACGCCGGGCGGAGCGACCTTCGTCAGCAGCGTCTGGTAGATTTTTGTTGCCTCGATTGCTTCCGGACCGTCGGTCAGGATGTTGCCTTTGGCGTCGAGGAATTCCCCGCCGCAATTGAGGAAGAAGTTCGTCCACAACGTCATGTTGGCATTGCGCAGGCCGCGCCCGACGAAGCCGAAGGTGCCTTCCTTGGCGTCGGTGAGCTTCTCGGCAGCCGCGATCATCTCGTCGAAGGTCTTGGGCACAGCGACGCCCTTTTTCTGAAACAGCTCCTTGTTGTAATAGAGGATGAAATAGTCGACCGACCAGGGCAGCGACAGCATCTGGCCCTTGTCGTTCTTGGCGTATTGCAGGCCGGCGGCCGAGAAGTCGCTCTCGACGAGATCCGGCGCGGTCAGCGTCGGGTCCTTCATGAAGGGCGTGATGTCGGCGAGCCAGCCGGCTTTTTCGAACTGCCGCTTCTGCACGTGATAGCTGAGATGCACGACGTCGAAGCTCGGCCGTCCCGAGGTGAGCTCGATCACGACCTTCTGCCGCTGTTGCTGCTCGGGGATCTGCTCGGACTCGACCTGGATGCCGGTGAGCTCGGTGAACTCCTTGATGTTCTTTTGCAGGTTGTCGCCGCGTGGACCCTTGGCGAGGATCACCTCCAGCTTGGTCCCGGCGTATTTCTTCCAGTTGACCTCGGCGCGCGCGGGCAATCCGGTCAGGCTGAGCGCGCCGGTTGCGGCGGTGCCCTTAAGCAGCGTGCGGCGCGAGATGTTGTGGTTGGCCAATTCAGTCCCTCCCTTTGACTCATTTTCTTTGGGAGGGATACTAGCGGCCGTACCACGCCTGCCTAGTCCTAATCTACGATCAGGGACGTACGGCCGGCGTCTCCATCGGCAGGCCGCGCGCCCGCGACATCAGGTACAGTTCGAGCGCGACGAGCTCGGGCGAGCCGTAATCAAAGGCCCGGGCGCGAACGCCGCTAATGCAGCTGCGCAACCGGCGCTCGATCGACCCCAGCGTCTGCCACTCCAGGCGGTAGAGCGGATAGCCGGTCGGCTGCGCTTGCGTGATCGGCGCGCCCGCGAGGCGCTTGTCGAAGTTGTCGTCGTGGCAGTTGGTGCAGGCGAGATTGAGCTGTCCCTCGCGCTGCATGAAGAGGTCGCGGCCCTCGTCGACGAATGGCTTGAGCCGCGGATCGTCGCCCGCGGCGATCGGAATGCCGCGCGACTGGTGGCCGACGAAGGCGGACAGGGCCAGAAGGTCACGGCTCTCGTAAGGTAGCGGCGGTGCCTGCTGATGATTGGCCCGGCAGAGATTGATGCGCTGGTCGAGCGTGACGGGACGCACCAGCGCGTTGTCGAAGGCGGGATAGCGCGCCGCGACGCCCTTCATGCTGCTGCGCGCATCGCCATGACAATCCGCGCAGGCCTTGCCGGCGTCGCCCATCTTCTTGCCCCACAGCGTCTCGCCGTCGAGCACGAACAGCATGCCCGGATTGGACGTGTCGTCGTCCTGCATGGCGCGCGTGTCGGGCCCCATGAACGAATAGCCGGAGCGGCGCGCATCGGGCGGGATTTCGCCGGCGAGCAGGGCGGGGCCCGTGACCAGCAGCATCGCCGCCGCTATCGCGCGCCAAAAAATCATTCGACCGTGATCGATGCGGAGGCGGTGGATGAATAGCCGTTGTCGCCGGTCCATTCGAATTCGAACTTGCCGCTCTCCTTCGCGACGGTGAAGAACGACAGATACGGATTCGCGGCGATCGCCGGAAACAGGTCGGCGCGGAAGATCTCGGCGCCGTTGTAGCGGCAGGTGAAGCTCGTGATGATATCGCGCGGCACCAGTCTGCCGTCCGCGGTGTGGCGGAAGCCGGTCTCCATGATGTGCGAGGTCAGGGTACGGATCTCGATGATGTCGCCGCGTTTCGCCTTTGCGGGAACGTTGATGAGCGCGGCCATCAGTTCATCTCCTCGGTGCAGGCGGCCAGCGTCACGACCACGTCGGCCATGGCCTGCCAGAAGGTGTCGTCGGACAACCGCGCGATCGCCACCACCTTCTGGGTGTCGGCGAGCCGGATCCTCGTCGAGACCTGGGCACGGCCGGAGGAGGGATTGAGATAGAAGTTGCCGATGTTCGGCTGCGGGTTCTTCTCGTTGAAGACATGGATGCTCTTGACGTAGTCGGTCGCCGTCATCGGGCTGGCGACGCTCACCATCATCGGCACGGTGTTGCCGTTCTCGACCAGCGGCGGAATGTCGAGCTTCACCCTGCCGGTGCGGATCGATGCCTCGCCGACGACGTTGCGGATCGCTGCGGTGAGCATCGCAGGCGTCGCCTCGAGCGGCCGCAGCGTGATGATCGGGATCGTCCCGGCAGCCGTGACGCCTCCGGCAAGGCTCAAAAATCGTCGTCGCGTGGTTGGCATGAGCCTAGTCCCGAAGCGTTGCAAGAAAAGCCACGATGTCCTCGATCTCCGCAGCCGACAAGATCGGCTTGCCGGCAAAATTGCGCCCGACGCGGACGAGGCCGTCGTTGCGATAATAGGATGGCATGATGGTCTCCGCATTGAAGCGGGACGCATCGACCAGCCGAAGCCGCAACTGGCTCGCCGACCACCGGTTCCCGGCGCCGGCGAGATCGGGCGCGAGGTCGCCCTGGAACCGTGTTTCCGGAAACGGACCGGAATGGCAGAGGATGCAGGTGGTCGTGCGCGCCAGCACCAGCGCGCGTCCGCGCGCGGCATCGCCGGGCGCGCCGGTGAGCGATTGCGGAATGCTGTCGCCGACGATCTTGTAGGGCACGAGCTCATCCGCATTCGCGCTGCAGGCGAGACTGGCGGCGATCAGGGCTGCGATATGGACCGATGATCTAGCCAAAGGTGTCCGCCGTGATGGTTTGAAACCAGCGCTCGGCTTCAGTTGCTTCGCGCGCGCGCAATTCGCGCGGAGCATCGACCGGGCTCGTCGTGCCGCCTTCGACCTCGGCAAAGATATCGCCTCTGGGCTGGTAATTGCCGGCGAGCGAGAAGCCGTAACCGGGAGCGACGGTGTTGTAGCAGACGCCGGTCAGCCGCGGCGCCTCCGGTGCACGACCTGCGAGCAAAGCGACAATCACCGCGGCACAGGCCTTGCCTTGCGCGCTCGCAGCGGAGGCCGATTTCGGGATGCCGCCGCCGAGGCAGGCATCGCCGATGACGTGGATGTTCGGAACGAGCTTCGACTCGAAGGTCACAGGATCGATCGGGCACCAGCCGGTGTGGTCCGCTGCGCCCGCGATTTCGGCGATGCGCCCGGCACGCTGCGGCGGAATGACGTTGGCGACCTCAGGCGTGTAGTTGCCGAATTCGGTGACGATGGTCCTGGTCGCGGCATCGACCGAGGTCACGCGGCCGCCTTGCGACAGACCGATGCGCTCGATCATGTCGCCGTAGAGCTCCTTCCACGCCTTCTCGAACAGCCGCTGCTGGGAGAAACTGTCCTTGGCGTCGAGGATCAGCACTTTCGAACGCGGCTTCTTCGTCTTCAGGTAATGTGCGATCAGGCTGGCGCGCTCGTAGGGCGCCGGCGGGCAGCGCGAGGGATTGGCGGGGATCGCAATGGCGACCGTGCCGCCGTCTTCCATCGCCTCCAACTGTCGGCGGAGCAACAGCGTCTGCGCGCCGGCCTTCCAGGCATGCGGCATCTTTTCCGATGCGGTCTCGTCGTAGCCGGGCAGGGCCTCGACATGGAAGTCGATGCCGGGCGAGAGCACGAGACGGTCGTAAGGCAGCGCGACGCCGTCAGTCGTCATGACGCTGCGCCGGTCCGGCTCGATTGCGGTCACGGCCTGGCCGATCACGGTGATGCCATCCGCTGCGAGCTTGTCGTAGCCGAATCGCTGCGCGTCGATATCGCGCAGGCCCGCAATCACCTCGTTGCTGAAGGGACAGGGGGTGAAGATCGCGTTGGGTTCGATCAGGATGACCTGCAAATCTCCCTGCGCGCGCTTCAGCGCGCGGGCGCAAGCCGCGCCGCCGAAACCGCCGCCGACCACGACGATACGTCCCGTGGATTGCGCGTGCGAAATCGATGGCCGCGCCAACGCTGCGGCCGCCATGGTGATGCCGAACACGGCATTGCGCCGTGTCACCGGGCGCGTGGTCATCAGGGGCATCTGGAAAGGGCTGCGGCGGCAATCTCTCGCCGCCGCAGCATGTTGCTTCAGGCGAAGGTGATGTTCTGGTCGCGCAGCGGCACCGAGCGGATGCGCTTGCCGGTCGCTGCGAAGTAGGCGTTGAGCACCGCCGGCGCCGCGACGCCGATGGTCGGCTCGCCGACGCCGCCCCAGAATCCGCCGCTCGGCACCATCACCGATTCCACCTTCGGCATCTCGTTGATGCGCATCGAATTGTAGGTGTCGAAGTTGGTCTGCTCGATCTTGCCGTCCTTGACCGTGCAGCCGCCGTAGAACAGCGCCGAGAGGCCATAGACGAAGGACCCCGCGATCTGCCGCTCCACCTGCGCCGGATTGACGATGTAGCCGGGATCGGTGGAGGCGACGATGCGATGCACCTTGATCTTGCTGCCCTCGGTCACCGAGATCTCGGCAGCACCGGCAACATAGCTGCCGTAGCCCATCACCTGCGCGATGCCGCGATAGACGCCCTGCGGCGCCGGTGTATTCCAGCCGATCTTCTCGGCAACGGCATTGAGCACCGCCAGGTGCTTGGGATGGTTGCCCATCAGCTTGCGGCGGAACTCCAGGGGGTCCTGGCCTGCGGCATGGGCGAGTTCGTCCATGAAGCATTCCATGTAGATCGCGTTGTGATTGACGTTGACGCCGCGCCAGAAGCCCGGCGGGACGTGCGGATTGCGCATCGCATGCTCGACCAGCAGGTTCGGCACCGAATAGCCGATCGCGGCCTCGCCGGATTGGGCGACACCCTGGAATGCCGCCGGATCCATGCCGTTCTGCAGCGCTTCGGGGCGGAGCGAGAACAGGATCGACTGCCCGGACAGACGGTAGTGCAGCGCGACGAGGTTGTTGTTGGCATCGAACGCACCGGTCATCTTGCACTGGGTGATCGGGTGATACCGACCGTGCGCCATATCCTCTTCGCGCGACCACAGCAGCTTGACCGGTGTGCCCGGCATCTGCTTGGCGACCATGACCGCCTGGCGGACATAGTCGGTCTGGCCGCGCCGGCCGAAGCCGCCGCCGGGCATCACCTTGTGCACGTCGCACTTCTCCGCCGGCAGGCCGGAAGCCTCCAGCACCGCCGCGAAGGCGGCTTCGCCGTTCTGCGTGCCGCACCAGACCTCGCACTTGTCCGCGGTGTAGAGCGCGGTGGCGTTCATCGGCTCCATCGTGGCGTGGTTCTGGTAGGGATAGCTGTAGACAGCCTCGACCTTCTTCGCGGCTCCGGCGATTGCCGCCTTCGCGTCACCGTTCTTGTTGCCGACATAGGCGGGCTGCCCGTCGTCGAGGCCTTCGGCCAGCC
This sequence comes from Bradyrhizobium liaoningense, assembly GCF_018130825.1. Taxonomy (GTDB): domain Bacteria; phylum Pseudomonadota; class Alphaproteobacteria; order Rhizobiales; family Xanthobacteraceae; genus Bradyrhizobium; species Bradyrhizobium liaoningense_B. The sequence goes on from NZ_JAFCJS010000006.1 coordinate 147,000, forward strand.
ATTTCGCGATCGACTCGCTGGAGACCTTGGCGTTGTCGCCCTCGTCCCAGACGATCGGCAGCGCCTCCAGCGCGGTCTTGGCGTGCCACCAGGTGTCGGCCACGACCGCGACCGCAGTATCGCCGACCTTGACGACCTTCTTGACGCCTTTCATGCCCGCGACCTTGGCCTCGTCATAGCTCTTCAGCTTGCCGCCGAACACCGGGCAGTCCTTGATCGCGGCGTTCAGCATGCCCGGCAGCTTGACGTCGATGCCGTAAGTCATGGCGCCGGTGGTCTTGTCGGCGGTGTCGAGCCGCAGCAGGCCTTTGCCGACGATGGTCCAGTCCTTGGGATCCTTGAGCTTGACGTCGGCTGGCGGCGTCAGCTTTGCGGCGGCCTCGGCGACCTTGCCGTAGGTCGTGGTCCGGCCCGATGCCTTATGGGTGATGACGCCCCTGGCAACGGTGCATTCGGAGGCCGGCACTTTCCACTCATTGGCGGCGGCCTCGATCAGCATCACGCGCGCGGTAGCGCCCCCCTTGCGGACATAGTCCTGCGAGGAGCGGATGCCGCGGCTGCCGCCGGTGGAGAAATCGCCCCAGACGCGCTTGCGGGCGACGCTCTGGCCGGGTGTCGGATATTCGGTGGTGACCTTCGACCAGTCGCATTCGAGCTCTTCGGCGACGAGCTGCGCGAGGCCGGTGAGCGAGCCCTGGCCCATCTCGGAGCGAGCGATACGGATCACGACGGTGTCGTCGGGCCTGACCACGACCCAGGCGCCGATCTCGGGCGATCCGTCAGCGGCGCGCACCACAGTGGGGCCGCCGAAGGGGATGTCGAGCCCGATTGCCAGGCCCGCGCCGACAGCAGCGCTGCCGATGACGAAGGCACGACGATTCATCTTGGGAGAGACGTGCTTGTTCATGAGGCGGCTCCTTAGGCGCTTGCGATCGTGTGGATCGCCTCGCGCACCTGCTGGAAGGTGCCGCAGCGGCAGATATTGGTGATGGCCTCGTCGATATCGGCATCGGTCGGCTTCGGCTTCTCGCTCAGCAGCGCCGCCACCGCCATGATCATGCCGCTCTGGCAATAGCCGCATTGAGGAACGTCCTTCGCGATCCAGGCTTCCTGCACCTTGTGCAGCGTGCCGCCGACGGCGAGCCCTTCGATCGTGGTGATCTTCTTGCCCTCGGCCTCGCTGACCGTGATCCCGCAGGAGCGCATCGCCACGCCGTCGAGGTGGACTGTGCAGGCGCCGCATTGTGCGATGCCGCAGCCGTATTTGGTGCCGGACAGGCCGGCATTCTCGCGGATCGCCCAGAGCAGCGGCGTATCCGGCTCGACGTCGAGTGTGAAGGTTTTTCCGTTGATTGTTAGGTTTGCCATCGCAGTCCCCTGATTGGCCCAATCCACCGATTAGACTCAGGGGCGCAATGTGTCCGGCAAATTGGAACTGTTCAAATCAAGAGTCCGAGGGGTGGCCGTCAAAGAGATCGAAACGCGCGGGGAAGAATGTTGGGCGCGCGGTGTTGCGGCGTGTGAACGGCGGTGCATGGCCGCAGCGCTTGGCCGCACAGAATTAATTTGACTAACCCAGGGCGTTGTACAACCTTTGCGTTTGGTGGATCATTAGTCCATCCTAAGGGAGAAGTGCCATGGGCCGCATCGTCACGATTGATCTCGAAAAAGTTCTCGCGTCAGGTAACGATCTCAAAGCCAAGTCGCCTTCTGGACTCACGACACACGCAGACCTGCTCGGCCTTGCCAGCGACGTCAGCAAGGATCCCGTCTCGTATCTGAGCAGCGTTGGCGTTCAGCTCGACGACCAGACGGCGACAATGTTGCGGAGCAAGCTCGCCACGCGGAGCGGCGGCGTGCAGGCCGGAACGATCCATATCGACATCCTCTGATCCCGCGTCGGCAAATATCTCGTCGGCAGATCATGATGGCCGGCTGACCGGTTCGCCGGGCAGCCGGGATATGAGGTCGTCGGCCATGGCGTTCGGCGCACAATTCTTATCCGATTTTCGTGCGGCGAGGGTGACGCCCGCCAATCTCGTTCTCAACGTCACCCTGAAATGTCCGCTCAAATGTTCGCACTGCTGCTTTTCTTCTGACATGTTTCACGGCGGCCATCTGTCCGCCGCTGACGTCCATCGCTGCATTCGCCAGGCCGCAGAAATCCCGTCGATGGAGATCGTTCATTTCGTCGGTGGCGATCCGATGCTGCATGCCGATATCGTTGCCGAGGCCGTCGCGCTGGCGGCATCACTGGGCTTGCGCGCCGGTATCACCACGAGCGCATTCTGGGCCAAGTCGCCCGCGCGCGCGACGGCGGCCGTCCGGCGTTTGCGCACGGCCGGCCTCACCGAAATGACGTTGTCTTACGACGATCCCCATGCCGAGTTCGTGCCGCTCAATTTCATTGCTAACGCGGTGGCGGCAGCGCGTGAGTGCGGCCTGCTGCTTCGGATCGCGGTGGTGGTTGAAGCGGGCTCGAAGATCACCGCCGCGAGCCTGCGCGCCGATCTCGGTCTTCAGGACGAGCCCGGCATCAACATCTATGAGACCGTCGCCAATTCGACGGGCCGCGGCGAGGGCACGGACGCGGACACGCAGGCCGGGCGCGTTCATCATGCCTCGGCCTATCGCGGTCCCTGCGAGTCCGTTCTTCATACGGTTACGGTCGATCATGAGGGCGGGATTCGGCCGTGTTGCGGCGTGCTGCCTCACTATGACTCGTTGAAGGTGGGGCATATCGAGAAGGAAGGGATTGAAGCCGCCATGCGCGCGGCCGCGGACGACCCGCTCTATAGATGGATCCGGCTGGAAGGACCCGTCGCCATCCTCGCCGCTGTCACGGCCGACGACCCCGTACCGATGCGCGCGGAGGACTTTGACGGCATCTGCACCGCATGCGATCGCATCTTCCGCTCGCCGGAGCTGTTGGCGCGGGTGCGCGAAGCTGCCGAAACGCGCCGCGGCCAGATCGAGACCTGCGAGATCCTGCTGGACGGACAACCGGTGCCTGCCAACATCGCGGCCGTCCCATGAGCACCGATGTCCTCTTCTGCTCGGCACCGGTGATGTCCGTGGTGCGGCCGTCGGCGGCGCTCGGCCTGTTGCAGGCGCTGCTGCGGCAGAGAGGCATTCGCGCCGAGACGCTCTATCTGAATTTGATGTTCGCCGACCGCATCGGGCTCGATTTGAACGAGCAGCTTGCGGAGAAGCTCCCGAGCCAGCTCCTGGCCGGCGACTGGCTGTTTGGCGATTGCCTGGGCGGGCGGCCCGACCGGCCGCAGGTGCAGCGCCACATCCGCGAGCTCGGCACCGCCATCGCGCGCAAGGGGCTGGAGCAGCTCTACGAGATCCGCCGCGACCTGATCCCGTCTTTCGTCGCCGAGGCAGCCGACCGGCTGCTCGAGCGAAATCCCAAAATCATCGGCTTCACCTCGATGTTCGAGCAGACGGCGGCTTCGCTCGCGATTGCGGCCGCGGTCAAGGCGCGCGATCCGTCAGTCGTGGTCTGCTTCGGCGGCGCCAATTGCCACGGTCCGATGGGCGCGGTGCTGCTGAAGAATTTTGCGCAGATCGACTACGTCTTCAATGGCGAGGCCGATACCGTGTTCGGCCCGACCGTGGAGGCGATCCTGCGCGGCGAACAGCCCCGCGGCCTGCCGGGATGCCTGTCGCGCGACCAGCCCGCAACGGGTGCAGCGGCCGGTCCGACCGCGATGGATGCGCTGCCGATTCCCGACTACGCCGATTATTTCGCGCAACTGGCCGGGCTGTCCGAAGCCGCGCGTGTGCGGCCCTCGATCCCGTTCGAGTCCTCGCGCGGTTGCTGGTGGGGCCAGAAACACCATTGCACATTCTGCGGCCTGAACGGGGAGGGCATGGCGTTCAGGGCCAAGTCGGCGCCGCGCGTGCTCGACGAGGTCGAGACGCTGCATGCTCAGTTCGGGATCAACAGGTTCGCCGCGACCGACAACATCCTGGGCATGTCCCACATCGACGGCGTGCTGGGACAGCTCGCCGAGCGCCCGGCGCGCGGCTTCCGTTTCTTCTACGAGATCAAGGCCAACATGGACGAGGCGCAGCTCGAGACGCTGGCGCTCGCGGGGACGGTCTGGTTGCAGCCCGGCATCGAGAGCCTGTCGGATCCGGTGCTGCATCTCATGCGCAAGGGCGTGAGCGCTCTGCTCAATTTGCGTCTGCTGCGCAATTGCCGCGAGCTCGGCGTCGGACTGGTCTGGTCGATCCTTTATGGCTTCCCCGGAGAGCCGCCCGAGGCCTACGACACTGTCGCCGAGATGGTCCCGCTGCTGGAACATCTGCAGCCGCCGGTCGGCTGCGGCCGCATTCGCCTCGACCGCTTCAGCCCCAATTTCGAGCGCGCCGCAGAGCTCGGTTTTCGCAATGTCACGCCGATGCCGGCCTATGGCGCGATCTACGACGTCCCGGACGAGGATCTCGCGAACCTCGCTTATTTCTTCGAGGGCGATGCCCCCGACGCCGCGCGCGAGCAGGATCTGGCGGCGCTGAAGACCGCGAGCGCGGCATGGCGCACGCGCTGGTTCGACCAGCCCTTCGCGCCGCAATTGACGATGACGGCTGTCGGCACTGCCCATCTCGTCAGCGATACGCGGGCATGCGCGCTTCAGCCGTTCTATTGCCCGGCGCCGGCCGAGATTGCCGTGCTCAATCTGCTGCGCAATCCCTGCACGCGGCCAAGCGCCGTTGCGCAGCTCGCAGATCGTTTCGATGCAGCGTCGGTCGAGGCCGCGATGGACGCGGTTTTGGCTCGGCGGTTCGCGGTCGAGATCGAGGGTCGGATGCTGTCGCTGGTCACGGAGGCCGGCCGCGAGATCTTTGACGCCGATGCCCGCGCCGAGTTTCCGCTCGGATTCGTCCTGCCACGCGAACGCACGGCTGTTCGCGCGGCCTTATTGGACGTCCACGACGAGCCGGCAGACCTGGAACGGGTGCAGCCATGACCGTCGAAGTCCGCCCGCTCGGTGACAAGTGCAACATCAAGTGCCGTTACTGCTATCAGGAGGGCATCCGCACCGCCGGCAACGTTCCGACGCGCTACGATCTCGACGCGATCATGGCGACGCTGGACAGGCTGGCGGAGCCGTTCAGCCTGTTCGGCGGCGAGATCATGCTGACGCGCCGGTCCGATCTGGAGCGCCTGATGCAGCTCGGCTTCGACCGTCACGGCGGTGTCGGCATGCAGACCAACGGCACGCTGATCGAGGAGTGCGACATCGAGCTCTTCAGGAAATATCGCGTGCGCATCGGCATCTCGATCGACGGACCGGGACCGCTCAACGATGCCCGCTGGGCCGGCAGCCTCGCGGCAACGCGGCGCGCGACCGCCCGCATCGAGGCCGCGATCGAGACGCTGTGCCGGGAAGGTATGCCGCCGAATGTAATCGTGACGCTGAACCGGATGAACGCTGCGCCGGATCGGCTGGGCGTGCTGTGCGACTGGATCGGATTTTTGGGCGGGCTCGGTGTGCGCAAGCTGCGCCTGCATCTGCTGGAGCAGGACGAAACCGAGGCCGGCGAGGGTCTCGCACTCACCGCGCAGGAGAACCTGGCGGCCCTACGGCGATTGTGCCGGCTCGAACGGGAGTTGCCGTCAGTTCAGTTCGACATCTTCGCCGAGATGGCCGCGATGCTCCGGGGCGAAGACGCCCGCACCTCGTGCGTATTCCATGCCTGCGATCCCTATGCGACCCGCGCCGTGGTGGGCGTCGAGAGCGACGGCCGGCTCGGCAATTGCGGCCGAACCAACAAGGACGGCGTGACCCATCTGCGCGCGAGCCGCGAGGCGTTCGAGCGTCAGCTCTCGCTCTATCGCACGCCGCAGGCCGATGGCGGATGCCAGGGCTGCCGGTTCTTCCTCGCGTGCAAGGGCAATTGTCCGGGCACGGCGATCGGGGGAGACTGGCGGATGCGCTCGGTCGACTGCCCGGTATGGTTCGGTCTGTTCGAGGACATCGAGACCGAGCTTCAGGCGAACGGGGAAACCGTGATCAGCCGGTCGGACCGCCGCTCCGACCTCGAAGCCAAGATGATCGCGGCCTGGTCGATCGGTGACAATCCGACCTTGCATTCGCTGATCCAGCAGGCGGACGCACCATGACGTCCGCCTGGTTGACATGGCCGCGTCCTCCGCTTGCGGCGACCCCGCGCGAGCCTGTTGCCGCCAAGGCGGCTGCACAACGCATCAGCTTCAGCGGGCCGCAAGCCCGTACGCTCTGGCAGCCGCGTCTGGAATGTCTTTGGCATGCCGCGCTCGCGATCGAATTCGAGATGGTGCGCCAAGGGCGCCTTCCGGCGACGCTGGTGTGGACTGGCTATGATGGCGTCGATGCCTTGACGGCGCAGGCACGCGCGATCGGTCTCGAAGCGAAGCCGGTCAAGGCGTCGCTCGGCTATGCTGCGGACTGGCCGCTTGAGGCATCGATCGACGAGCCGAAGCAGCTGCTCGACTATGCGTTCCTGATCGGCGCTGCGCCGCTGGATACATCGATCGCGGAGCCTGCGTCGGATGGACTGGAGCAAGCGGCGATGCGGTTCGGCTATCCCTCCTGCTGCACAAGGTCCTGGGCGAATTACCTCCGGCACGGCGGAAGCGATCCGCTGGCGAGCCTTCTCGCGTGCGACGACAAGGCGCGAATGCCGGCCCACCTCGCGCTCGCGGTTCTGGGACTGGGGCCGGTACGGCACGCGCCGTGTTCGGCGCACTGCTCCGCGACGCGAGATCGTTCCCGCGCGTTCCTCGATCTCGGCGGCGAACTCGGATTTGTCGAAGAGATGGCATGGCTCGAAGAGATCGCCGATTGGGCCGTCGATGCCTCGGTGGTCAACGGCATCGCAGAGGTCACGACGGCGGCCTTCCGCTGCACGTGGCTCTCCGACGAGGGAACGGCGCGGGCTCGGCCGCTGCGTCACGCGGTGAGACGCCCGGAAAAACGCAAGGCCGCGCCGGTCGAACCCGCGGACAACGCCAACATCCTCGCCGAACTCGGCAATGGATTTGAAGCGGCCGGATTCGAAAGCCCCTTCGCCATGCGCTCGCGCTTCAGCACGGTGGTGTGGGAGCAGACCGCCGCGTTGCGCCGCGCCACGTCAGCCGTGCATGTCGGGTGCGGCGACGGGCTCCTGCTGGAGCTGATCGCGCAAACGAAGCCTAAGCTGAGACTGTACGGCACCGAGGAAGATGCTGCGGCAGTGGAGGCCGCGCGCCGGCGCCTCGGCGCTTCCCTGCCGGTGCTCGGCGGGTCCAGCCTCGAGGCGCTTGCGGCGCTGTCGCGCCTTGTACCCGAAGGAGTCGACCTAGCCTTCGTCGATCCGGACCAGCTTGGCGGCCGCGACGCGCTGGCCGCGGTCCGCGCGATCGCAAAAACGGTGATCGTGATTGGCACCGACCGCTCGCTGCACCGGTTCAAGGACATGACTACGTATGCCGCAGCGATGGGGCTCGCCTTGTTGCCTGGACGGGCAGCGAGAGTCTCTGCGGCGCTCTCGCCGGCGAATGATCGCCTGCACTGACCGGTTCGAAGGAGAACGCGCCATGGATGTGACGTCGATTGACTGGGAACGCACGGCACGACCGCAGGCCGATGGCTACGACACCGCCGTTGCCCTCGGCCTGATCGAAAGCGAGCCGGCGCCGTGGCGACCGCTGCCGCCGCAGCGGACTCCGGCGAACGGCGCGCCGACCATCGCGGAGGGCAGGGTTGCCCTTCGCACCGAGGATCCATTGCTGCCCGCGCCGCGCTTCGTCCCCGACGCGCAAGCGGCCCCGGCAATGGAGCAGGCGCTTCACTACGTCCGCCGCTGGCCGCTCGCCGCAAGGCAGTGGCCTGACATCGTGCATACGATCCAGTGCTATCACGACACCGAGCAGCCGACCGAAGGGCCCGGCCGCCTCGGTTCGGCCAGCCACTCGGTCGATGCGCGATTCGGCGTCATCGGCCTGACGGTGAACTGCCCGCTCGCGACCGCGCAGGCGATCGTTCATGAAATGGCGCATCACAAGCTGCGGGCATTCGGCGTCGCCAACGAGAATGCGATCCGGATCATCAGCAATCCGCAGGACGAGCTCTATCCCAGCCCGATCGTGGTCGACCGGCCGCGCCCGATGACGGCGGTGCTGCACGCGCAATATTCGTTCATCCACGTCACCCAGCTGGACGTGCACATGCTGGAGCAGGAGGAGGACCCGCTCGTTCGCAGCGACATCCGTGCGCTGCTCGCGCGCAATGCATCCCGGATGGAGAAGGGGTTCGAGACCTTGCGGCAGCATGCCCGCACGGATGCGGCCGGCCGGGAGTTTCTCGGCGCGTTCTTCACCTGGTGCAGCGATGTCCTGGCGAGCAGCCGGAAGATGCTGGCGACCGAGCGCGCCTGATCGGCTCACCCCGGGGCGGGCCGGGTTCCAGCCCCCCGGAATGCCAGATATGCGGCCTGAAGCGACACCCGGCCATGAACGCAGGTTCTTGGCCCAATTACCGCCGCGTTGCGGCGACAGTTTGTCCCTTTTGCCGGGGTGCAAGACGGAAATGCTTTGCTACACTGCACCCGACGCAACAGGAGTTCCATGAAGGTGCCGGGTCCCAACGTGCTGATGCTCTATCCGCTGTTTTCGGCAGAGTCCTTCTGGAGCTTTGGCGAATCCTGCAAGGTGATGGGCGTCAAGCGCCCTGCCGCCCCTTTGGGCCTCATCACCGTTGCCGCGATGCTGCCCGAGAGCTGGACAGTCCGGCTGATCGACTGCAACACGCAAGCCTTCGGCGACGACGACCTCGCCTGGGCCGACGTCGTCTTCACCGGCGGCATGTTGCCGCAACAGTCCGATACGCTGCGCCTGATCGAGCTCTGCCGCGCCGCCGGCAAGCCGGTGGTCGTCGGGGGCCCCGATCCCACCTCCAGCCCCCACATCTACGAGCGGGCCGACTTCCGGGTGCTTGGCGAGGCCGAGGGCGTCATCGATGAGTTCATCGCCGCCTGGGAGGGCGGGGCCCGCTCCGGTGTCTTCACCGCGCCGAAATTCCAGGCCGACGTCACCAAGACGCCGGTGCCGCGCTTCGACCTGCTCAAATTCGAGGACTATCTCTATATCGGCGTGCAGTATTCGCGCGGCTGCCCTTTCACCTGCGAATTCTGCGACATCATCGAGCTCTATGGCCGCGTGCCCAGGACCAAGACGACCGAGCAGATGTTCGTCGAGCTCGAGACGCTCTACAACATGGGCTACCGCGGCCATCTCGACTTCGTCGACGACAATTTCATCGGCAACAAGAAGTCGTTGCGGCAGTTCCTGCCGCAGCTCGCCGAGTGGCAGCGCGCCCACAACTATCCCTTCGAGCTGTCGACCGAGGCCTCGGTCAATCTCGCCGACGATCCTGAATTGCTGGAGTTGATGGGAGCCGCAAATTTCTTCGGCATCTTCGTCGGCATCGAAAGTCCGGATCCCGCGACGCTGGTCGCGATGCGCAAGAAGCAGAACACGCGGCGCAACATCGCCGAGAGCATCCACAAGATCTACGCCGCCGGCATACTCGTCACCGCGGGCTTCATCGTCGGCTTCGACAACGAGAAGGTCTCGATGGCGGAGGCGATGATCGATTTCATCGAGGAGGCCGCGATTCCGGTCGCCATGGTCGGCCTGCTCTACGCGTTGCCGAACACGCAGCTGACGCGGCGCCTCGAGCGCGAGGGCCGGCTGCATCAGGGCCACGACGTGGCGCCGACCATCGGTGCCGATCAGTGCACTGCCGGCATCAACTTCGATCCGGTCCGCCCGTTGCGCGACATCCTGATGGACTACAAGCGGGTACTGGAGCACATCTACAGCCCGGCGGCGTATGCGCGGCGCGTCGACCGCCTGATGACGCTGCTCGACCGATCCAGGCAGCGCCCCGAACTCGCCGAAGGAGACATCCGCGCCAGGCTCGGCGCGATGGAAACGGTGCACCGCGTGGTCAGCGCGCTTCCCGAGGCGCGCGGGCCGCTGTGGCAGACCTTCATGAACTGCGCAAAGCGCGACACCTCATCGGCGCGGATCGCGGTGCAGATGATCGCGGCCTATGCGCATCTCGGGCCGTTCTCGCGCAAGGTCATCGAAGCCATCGATACGCGCCTCGCTGCGATCGATGACGAGCCGGTCGTCCCCGCGGCGGCCATTGACGTGACGGCGGCCCGGCACCTGGCCTGAGCGGTTTACTTCACCGCGAGCCGCAAGAAGCTCATGACGCTGCCGAGCGCGGCAAAGCCCGCGCCGAGGGCCAGCGCGACGGTTGCGCCGTCGTGACCGGCAAGCGCGAAGCAGAGCGCGGCAAGCGCCGCGCCCGTGGTCTGGCCGGTCAGGCGCGCGGTGGCGACGATGCCGGAGGCGCTGCCGCTGCGATGGGGCGGAGCGCTCGACATCACCGCCTTCATGTTTGGCGCCTGGAAGAAGCCGAATCCCATGCCGCAGATCACCATCCGCCAGATGATGTCGGGGATGGCGGGGTTGGACGGAAGCATCGCGAGCAAGGCCATGCCCAGGCCAAGCAGCACGAGGCCGATGCCGCCGAGCAGGCCGACGGCATGGCGGTCGGAGAGACGGCCTGCGATCGGCGCCATGATGCCGACCACCAGCGGCCATGGCGTCATGAAGAAGCCGGTCTCGACCTGGGAGCGCCCGAGCACGTCCTCGAAATAGAACGGCAGCGAGACGAAGGCGAGGCCCTGCACGGCGAAGGAGCACACCGCGGTCGCCGCCGACAGCGCGAACATGGGACGGCTGAACAGGTCGATCGGCAGCATCGGCGCGGGATGGTCGGCATGGCGACGCGTCAGGATGAAGCCGAACGCGATGCCCGCGACCAGCTCGATGCCGACGATGACCGGCGACAGATTGTGCGCGGCGCTGCCGATGCCGGTGATGAACAGGCCGAGGCAGGCCGACGCCAGGATCGCGCCGAGGAAGTCAAAGCCGTGATCGGCGCGCGGCGTCTTCGGCAGCATCGCAAAGCCGATGCCGATCGCGACCAGGCCGAACGGGATGTTGACCGCGAACAGCCACGGCCACGGGCCGAGTGCGAGGATGGCGGAGGCGATCGAGGGGCCGAAGGTGAAGGCGGTCGCGACCACGAGCGCGTTGTGACCGAAACCGCGGCCCAGCATCCTGCCGGGATAGACGAAGCGCACCAGCGCGGTGTTGACGCTCATGATGCCGCTGGCGCCGAGGCCTTGCAGCGTGCGCGCGACCAGCAGGCTGTCCAGCGACCACGCCACCGCGCAGAACAGCGAGGCGATGGTGAACAGGATCAGGCCGCCGAGATAGATGCGCTGATGCCCGACGATCTCGCCGAGCGCCCCGAGCGGCAGCAGCGTCGCCACCAGCGCGATCTGGTAGACGTTGACCACCCAGACCGACTGCTCCGGCGTGACATGCAGGTCGGCGGCAATGGCGGGCAGGGCGATGTTGGCGATCGCGGTGTCGAGCGAGGCCATCGCCAGCGCGGTGAAGATCGCGGTAATCGCCCAGCGCCGCTGCGCAGCCGGAAGGCCGTCGGCGGTGATGTGGTCGGGCTCGCGCGCTGCGGCAGGTAACGTGATTGTCATTGCGTGAGCGCGTTGCTCCGGCGGCGTGGCTAAAACGGACTTTTGGCATGTACTACGCCGAAGGCCGCTGCCACAGGCATATGCTTGCATGCTGTGTATGCGCGAAGGTGAGGCGATGCGGCTGCGCTCTGGCGTATGATCGCGTCGGCTGCCGCAATGACAGGGAAACGCCATGCAAATCGTCGTTCTGCCGGGTGACGGCATCGGCCCCGAGATCACGACCGCGACATCGGGCGTGCTGCGCGCGGCCTCCGAACGCTTCCAGCTCAATCTGCGGCTGGAGGAGCATGCGGTCGGGCATGCGAGCCTGAAGCTATCAGGAACGACCGTGCGGCCCGAACTGCTCGACATCGTCCGCGCCGCCGACGGCCTCATCTTGGGGCCGACCGCGACCTTCGACTTCAAGGACGAGGCGCATGGCGAGATCAACCCGTCCAGGCACTTCCGCAAGAACCTCGACCTCTATGCCAATGTCCGGCCCGCGCGCACTTATGAGGGGCGGCCCGGCCGGCTCGGCGCGTTCGACCTCGTCGTCGTCCGAGAGAACACCGAAGGTTTTTACGCCGACCGCAACATGGAGCAGGGCAATGGCGAGATGCTGGTCACGCCCGACGTCGTGATCTCGCTGCGCCGGATCACGCGCCTGTGCTGCGAGCGCATCGCGCACGCCGCCTGCCGCCTCGCGATGAAGCGGCGCAGGCGTCTCACCATCGTGCACAAGGCCAATGTGCTCAAGATCGGCGACGGCATGTTCCTCGACATCTGCCGCGCGGCGGCGAAGGGCTATCCCGGTCTCGACGTCGACGACATCCTGGTCGATGCCATGATGGCGCATGTGGTGCGGAGCCCCGATCGCTTCGATGTGATCGTCTCGACCAACATGTTCGGCGACATCCTGTCCGATCTCACGGCGGAGCTGTCAGGCAGCCTCGGCCTCGGCGGCTCGCTCAATGTCGGCGACCGCTACGCCATGGCGCAGGCCGCGCACGGCTCGGCGCCCGACATCGCAGGCCAGGACGTCGCCAATCCGATCTCGCTGATCCTGTCGACGGCCCTGCTGCTGGCCTGGCATGGCGAGAAGACGAGCGCCGTGCGTTACGAGGAAGCGGCGCGTGCGATCGAGTCGGCGGTAGCCAAGGCGCTTCGTGAGGGCAGGGCGACGCGCGACGTCGGCGGCAGGCTCGGCACCATCGCGGCGGGGGCGGCGATCGCGGAGATCCTGCAGGCGGAGTGAGTGCTGCTGAGTTTTTGGAGGACTAAAACAAAAAAGTCGAAAAACAACCCCATGCACAGTAGAGCGGCCCTTGATCGATAAGGGATTTTCGCGACGCGTCGCGACGGCATGCGCGGCCGCGATCAAGTTGACCCGTCGGGCAAAACACTGGCAGGATGCTATCGTGGCGGATCGCGGCGCGAATGTATCTGCGCCGGCGGCGCGCACTTGCAATGGGTTGACCTATGAAGCCTGAGCCGGATGGCATCAACCTCGCAGCCAAGCCAAGCGGAACGGGTTGCGTGGAATGCTCGGCTGCAGGCGGGTGGTGGCTGCATCTGCGCCGATGCGTCGAATGCGGTCACATCGGCTGTTGCGATGCCTCGCCCAATCAGCACGCATCGAAACACAATGCGGCGACAGGTCATCCGATCATCACGAGCTTCGAGCCGGGCGAACGATGGTTTTACGACTATCGCACGGGACAGGCTTTCGCCGGCCCGAAGCTTCAAGGCCCGCAATCGCGTCCGTTGGATCAGCCGGTGCCTGGACCCGCCGGGGCGGTGCCTCCGGACTGGCAAACGCGGCTTCATGAATAGGCGGTAGGCGGCACTCCCCGGCGAGGTGGCCCTCTCCGTTGAGCCAGATCAATACTCGCCCCCGCGGCCGCCGGACCTTTCCATCAGCGCAGCGATGGAAAGGGCGGCCGACATGCAGACTCTGCTCAGGGAAATCCGGGATACCCCTTTGCTCTGGATGCTGGTGTTCGTGCCGATCGTGCTGGTGGCCGAGGCGGTGGCCCCGCATTCCCACACGCTGCTGTTCGTGCTGGCCGTGCTTGCCATCGTGCCGCTGGCCGCGCTGCTCAGCCACGCCACCGAAGCGGTCGCCGCGAAGACCGGCGATGCCGTGGGCGGACTGCTCAATGCGACGCTCGGCAATCTGACGGAGCTGATCATCGCCATCGCGGCGCTGCACGCAGGCCAGTACATGCTGGTGAAGGCCTCGATTGCGGGCGCGATCGTCACCAACGCGGTGTTCATGTTAGGGGCCTGCCTGCTGCTCGGCGGCCTGCGCTACCACGTGCAGGAGTACAACCGCGCCGGCGCGCGGCTCTCGTCCGGCCTGCTGCTGATGGCAACCGTCGCCCTGCTTGCGCCGTCCGCAGTCGCCGATCTCGCGCACCTGCCGCAGGACGGGGGCGTCCTGAACAAGCTCAGCCTCGGCATTTCAGTCCTGCTCATCGTCGTTTACGGGCTCGGCCTGTTGTTCTCGCTCGGAACGCACAAGGAATTGTTTGCAAGCGCCGATCATGGCGACGACAAGGAGGCGCACTGGCCGATCGGATTAGCCGTCGGCACGCTGCTGGTCGTCACCGTGCTGGTCGCGCTGGTCAGCGAAATCTTCGTGGAATCGGTGCAGAAGGCGGCGGAGACCTTCGGGATGAGCCCGGCCTTTGTCGGCTTCATCGTCGTCTCGATGGTCGGCGCCGCCGCCGAGTTCACGGTGGCCTTCGCCGCGGCGCGCAAGGACCGGCTCGACATGGTCGTCGGCATCGCGCTGGGCAGCGCCTCGCAGATCGCACTGTTCGTCGCACCCGCGCTGGTGCTGCTCAGCTACGTCGTGGGACCGAAGCCGATGGACCTGCAGTTCTGGCCGGGCGCCGTCACCATGGTGATGATTGCAACGGTGACGTCGGCCTTCATCACCACCAGTGGACGCTCGGCCTGGTTCGTCGGCGCCCTGATGATCTTCATCTATGCGGTGTTTGCACTGACGCTGTATGTCGTCCCGCCGGCGGGCCAGGGATGAGCTTCGCCGGCCCGCCGATATGAATTGGCCCATCGGAGAATGGTGGCCCGCGGCAAGCCATCCTCCGACGCGGCGAATACGCTTTCGCTAAGGCATGATCCGGAAAAGTGCGAAGCGGTTTTCCAGAAAAGATCATGAGAAAACAAAAACCTAAAGCGCGGTGACGATCCGTCCAAATCTCATCGCGCTTTAGTAGGCCCAGTAGCTGCCGGAGGGCGCGCAATAGTCGCTGCCATAATCATAATATGACGCGGCCGGGTAGCCGTAGCCGTAAGCGGGATAACCGCCATAGTAGCCGCCATAGCTTCCATAATAAGCGCTTCGCGCAATCGCGCCGCCGACGACGGCGCCGGCCAGTCCATAACCGAGGCCGCGATAACCGTAGCCGCGATAGCCCCAGCCGCGATAACCGTAACCGCCGCGATAACCCCATCCGACGCCGCGATAGCCATAGCCGCCACGCCAGCCGTAGCCGCCACCCCAGCCGCCAACCCAACGCACTTCCGTCGTGGTCTGATCGACCATCGCTTTCATCGTCGAAAGATGCGTCGGAATCGGCCCGGCCTGGGCGCCGGTGCCGAGAAGCAGGGCGCTCGCAGCGAGGACGAGGGTACGCAGGGAACTCGAGGAGGTCATGATCGATCATCTCCTTGGCTGGAGGCGGCGCGTTCTGCGCGGCCATCGGGCCCATTCCGGTGTGGCGCTGCCGTGGCGGGCTTGATCTAGATCAAGCATATTGGGCATGGCAGCGGGGCGCAGAGGGGCCGCAAGTCTCGGCTGCAGAGGCGAAAGCGAGGTTTCTTCGGCTCGGCAGACGTTTCGGCTTTGGATCCGTAACCGACCTGCCAAGCGCCTCTCATCAAAGACCACGTTTGACCCATCGCCGACATCGGCATGGTTGTATAAGATCATCTCAACCTGCGAACCACCGGGTGACCGAATTCGGCTGGCGGAAGGATCAGAGGATGGCGAACTTGGAATTAGTTTGCTCCTTTTGTGGAAAGGAGCCGAGAGAAGTTGTTTCCGTCGTCAACGCGGTGTCCGTGAACGTAAAAGGCCAGCAAACCGCCGGTACCATTTGCAATGAATGCGTTGAGCTTTGCGTGCAGGTCATCGGTTTGCAAAAGCCGGAGTGGCTTGAGCGACACCGCCAGTTTGTCGCCACGCTAGGAAAGTGACGCGCGACGTCAGCTGTTAGCCGGTAGCTGACCTGCCAGGTACTTCTCGTTGAAGATCGTTTGTGACCAGCAGACGTTTAGAGGTCACCGATCATGATCGCGCCTTTCAACATTGCGGTACAGCGTGATCACAACGATGGCTGGAATTCCCCAGAAGGTTGCTACTAGGAGACCAACAAAACCAAAGGTGTTCGCGTCTTTGCTCCCACCGAGAAGCAATGTGGCCACTAACACCGATATAGCGACCATTCCAACAAGCTTAGCAAAAGACTTCGCGTTCACGAGCCTTGATCCTTGATGTGAATGATCACTCTGCCCCTGATGTTAGCCACAGGGCCGTAGGATGGGTAGAGCCCTTGCGAAACCCATCACGATTTACGTCGGCTGTGTCGATGGGTTTCGCTGCGCTCTACCCATCCTACGCGGTGCGCCTATCTTGCAGCTCATCAGCCGGGACGCAGGTGTACCGTGCCGGCGCGTCGCGTCAGGCGGCGCGCTGACGCCCCTTCCCAGTCTGGAACTTTGCCGACGGTTGGTCGTTCCCGGTGAGCGGGCGCAAATGTAGGCAGAAGCCATGAAATGGATGCTTGTGGTCCTGGTTGGCGGCGTCTCACCCGTCAATACCGATCTGGTGTTCGACAAGTTCAGTGAATGCCTCGCCGCTGAGGAACAAATGCGACAGCACTACGCCGATGCGTTCGACGCGTGGGATCGCATGGCTGCGACGAGAATTGACCGGCGCAGGGACTACAAGAAAGCTCGCGAGACCGAGGCCAAACGGCTGTTGAGCAACGTGGGGACGTGCGTCCCGCATGGCGGCGGTGATCAGCAGCCCGTCACCTCGCAGCAGCAACCTCCCGCCACACCATCGCAACAGCCTGCTACGCCATCCCCGTCGCAGCCGGCGCCGCGAACGTAGCAGCAGCCCGTAGCCCGTAGGATGGGTAGAGCACTTGCGAAACCCATCACGCTTCATGTCGGATGTTGTCGATGGGTTTCGCTGCGCTCTGCCCATCCTACGCGGTGCTGTCTACGGCGGCGCAGCATCCTTGAGACCGCCCGTGCTGCTCCTCGGTAACCACTGGCGGTTAGTCGAATACGCCATCCGCATCTGCAAATCGGTCTCGAAGAAACGAGCCTTAAGCTTTTAGGTCCGTGATCCTCATAATTGCGACCACGTTTCCGTCATTGTACGCCTGCTCTTTCGTGTCCTTGTTGCAGGTCCAGACAAAGTTCTTCTTGCCCGTAAAGACCTTTCCCTCCTGATCGAGCCGAAGCTCCCCTTCGGTGATGTGGCAAACCATGGCATTCATCATCGGGGGGCCCATGGTCTTCGACCCCGGCTGCATGATGACGTCGCGCATCGAGACGGTCTTGAAACCGGGGATGAGGGATGGTGTCTCGCCCTCGTATTCACGCACCACCACTCCTGGCCACGGCGTCGTATCCTTGTAGCCCGCGGTTTGAGCGGAGGCGGGCTTCATCACGGCGGCGGTAGCCGCGGCCAACCCGATTCCCAATGCAGACCTTCGATTGATCTTGCTCATCGCTTTCTCCTGAAGTTACTGCAACGCGGCGCCGCAGAAGCGGCTCACGCATTCTTGGACTGTGAATGGTCATGCGAGACCGAAAAAGGGGCGGTCTCTTAAGGATGCGTACCTGCCGACAGCATTAGTTCTGCTCGTTCGTCCCGAACGGCGACTTCGGCACATCCCGCTTCAACGGCAACTGCATTCTACGCCACCTGAGGTGCTTGAGAAACAGGCGGTTTCGTCTGAAGACCCGATCGGCATACCGTCAAGAGCGGAGGACTGCGGCTCCAAGGAATGCCCGGAGTTGGCCTGAGCTGCCGTCGGGATATCAGCTATCAATGGTTCACCGGACCAAGAGCACGTACTGAGTTCGACTGCCGCTCATGGCCCGTGGCTGACTTTTAGCTCAGAGCGTCGCTGACGCCTCGGGCGCCAGAAGTCGAGGGCCTCATCGTAATATTATCGCCAGCCGCCGGTCGCGTCAGGCGGCGCGCTGGCTGCGTCGCGAGGAGAGATCCGGGCAGAGCACGAGCTTGCCTTCGAGACCGCCAGCCTCGAGACGACGGTGGGCATCGGCGACCTCCTCGAAGGAGATTCGCTCCGCGATGCGCGGCCGGATGGCACCACTTGCCAGAAGCCCGAACAGTTGCTTCAGGTCCTCCTTGAACCAGGTGGGATGTCGCGCCCGCATGGCATTGACCGAGTAAAAGCGGGCTCGCTTGCCGCCGGGCAACAATCTCCACAAGTACAGGCGCGCGATCTCCATCACGATAGGAAGCATTCGACGCTGTGCCTGCACGCTCGCCGAGAAGCCGATGGCACAGAGCAGGCCGCCTGGCTTGAGCGCCGCGTATGAGCGGCGATAGCCGTTTTCGCCGACGCCGTCGACGATGACGTCGAACCCACCCGGCAGAATCCGCGTGAAGTCCTCGTGCTGGTAGTCGATCGGCGCTGCCCCCAGCTTTTGGACGAGCGCCATGTGCTCGCTGCGTACAGTGCCCCACAGCTCGAGGCCGGCCAGCCTCCCAAGCACGAGCAGCGCCTGGCCGACCGCGCCGGCAGCCCCATGAACGAGAACGCGCTGGCCCTGCTGGACCTTGGCCGCGCGGTGCAGAAGTTGGTACGCGGTCGTCCAGCTCAAGATCAGCGCGGCCGCTTCGGCGGCGTCCACGCCTGCGGGCACCCGGGTCAGGTCGGTGGCCCGAAGCGTGCGATACGCGGCGTTCGACCCGACCACCGTCATGTCGGCCACGCGGTCGCCGATCTGAAAGTCGCGCACGCCTTCGCCGAGCTGATCGATTTCTCCCACCACATCGTAGCCCATCACGAATGGCGGACGGAGCCGCATCGTTTGCGGGTAGAGATGCCGCCTGATCAACACTTCGGTATAATTGAGGCTCGATGCGAGGACGCGAACGCGCACCTCGCCGCGGCCAGCGGTCGGCAGGTGGGCGTCGACGACCTCCAGTGTCTCGGGATCACCGAAGCGGCTGACCTGAACAACGCGATTGCGCTGCTCCGTCATGGGCGATCTCCATGCAATGCCGTCATTCAGCGCAAGGGCGGGCAGACTGCCGTCAGGCTCGGAAAATTGAATTGATCCAGATCAAGCTCGAGCGTGCACTGCTTGGAATTCTCCTCGGGCCAAATGACCAGCCGGGTCATCTGGCGCCATCATTCTTATTTTTTATTGGAGGGGAATATGCCTGCAGTCATTATGCAGTTCGTTTCGCATCCAAGACCCGGTAGCGATCTTGCGACCGTCCTACAGCTGGCAAAGGACGGCGCGACACTCTGGAGGAAGCACGGGGCCGATGTCAGCTTTTGGTCGGTGATCGGCGGCGAGGTCGGGAACTACGCCTTCGTCGCTCGCTTTGATAATGTAGAAGCTTATGGCCGGACCTTGGCGTCGCTGGGTGCCGATCCGGCTTTTGTTGAATTTCAAGCCAAGCGGCTGAAGGCCGGGCAATCGGATTGGGTACGCTCCAACGTTGCCATCCAGGTTGAACTTTGACGGAGCGCCTTCTCTCCCGCGTGCGAGACCGCCTTCGGGCGGTCTCTTGCTGTGCGATCGATGTCACCTGCTGGCCCGACGCTGAATTGGCGGATCTCTCGTTGAAGTTCGGTCAGCGCGTGGGATAGGTGGAGCACTTGCGAAACCCATCGGGTTTTACGGCGGGCATTGTCGACGGGTTTCGCTGCGCTCCACCATCTTACGAATCAACCTCGACCTGATCCTCCCATTCGACGTTGTTGATTTCCAGGTAGCTCGAGACGGCCGAGCCGATGGTCGGAAAGAACTGCGCCTCGCCGACCTGGGCGTACAGGCCAAACCGCTTCAGCTTGTCCTTCACGGGATCCTTGAGCTCGGCAAAGCAGAGCTCGATGCCCCTGGCGTGCAGCGCCTCGTCCAGTTCGGCAACGGTATCGCATGCGGTGACGTCGACGCTCGTGACCGGCTCGGCGGCGACGACCAGCCAGCGCACGGGTGTTGGCGATTTCTCGATCGCGGCCAGAATTCGCTCCTTGAAGAACTCGGCATTGGCGAAGAACAGCGGCGCATCCCAGCGGAACAGCACCAGTCCGGGGATCAGGCGGGCATCGGGATATCGCGTGATGTCGTGATAGCCCTTGACGCCGTGCGCCCGCCCCAGAATGGCGGAGTGCGGACGCCAGCCGTCCCACAGAAACTCCGCAATGGCCACCGCGATGGCGAGGCCGATTCCCGGGATAGCGCCGAGCACGGCCACGCCCACGAAGCACAGCACCGTCAACCAGAATTCCCAGCGCTGGATCCGGTAGATTCGTTTGAGGTCGCTGATCTCGATCAGGCCGATCGCGGCTGCGATCACCACCGCCGCCAATGCGGCATTCGGCAGGTGCTGCAACAGGTTCGGCGCAAGCAGCAGAAGAAACGCGATAGCGAGCGCGCCGACGACGCTCGTCAGCTGGGTGCGCGCGCCGGCGGCCTCGGCAACGGGCGTACGCGAGGAGCTGCTGCTGATCGGGAAGCCCTGGAAAAAGCCGGTCGCGAGGTTGGCCGCGCCGAGACCCACCATCTCCTGGTTCGGATCGACCTTGTCGCCCAATCGAGCCGCATAGGTTCGCGACAACACGCTGGTGTCGGCGAACGAGACCAGAGCGATGGCGCAGCCGCCGGCCACGACCGAAACCAGATCGCCATAGCCGATCCAGGGAACGGAGAAGGCCGGCAGACCTTGAGGAAGTGGCCCCAAGACCTTCACGCCATGACCAGTTCCGAGATCGAGTAGTGCAACGACAAGGGTCGCGCCCACGACGGCAATCAGGATTCCCGGCAGCCGTTTGCTGTCCTTGAGCAGCAGGATGACCATCAACGTGCCAAGTCCGACTGCGAATGCGACCCAATTTATCTTGCCGTCGGCGATCCCGCTGGCGATCGCCCACAGGTCTCTCAGCGGTCCCTGGCTCTCGATCGAGAAGCCGAGCAGCTTCGGCAGCTGGCTGATCAGGACGGTCAGCGCAATCCCGTTCATGTAGCCGTACCGTATCGGCTTGGAGAGGAGCTCGGTCACGAACCCCAACCGCGCGATGCCCGCCACAATGAGCACAGCTCCTGAAACGAGCGCCATCATGGCGGCAAGCATTGCGGCACGGGCCGGATCACCGCCGGACAACGGAACAATGACGCCGAGGATGACGGCTGCCAGCGCCGAGTCTGGGCCGAGCACGATGATGCGGCTCGGACCGAACACCGCGTAGGCCAGGAGAGGGACGATGGTTGCGTAGAGGCCGTGGATGCCAGGCAGGCCCGACGCCACGGCATAGGCGATTCCGACCGGGACCAGCATGGTCGCCAGCACGAGACCCGCGAAAACATCGTGCCGAAGCCAATCAGCTTCGTAGTGGCGAAGTGTATCGATGCCGGGCACCCAACGCGTCCAACCGCTCACCGCGCTCACTCCAAAGGCCGGTCGTCATGCGGACCGTCACGGCGAAAGTCTAGAACGTCATCATCGACAGCCTTTGCAAATGACCGGCCCTTGACGCAAATCAACGTTGTCGATGCTTCCACTCTTCGGCGACGCAGCAATATTTCGGACGCGCATCAAGAACCTGCGCTCCTAGAACTGATACCGCCGCAAGCCGCCATCCACCGGGATCACCGTGCCCGTGATGTACCGCGCCACCGGTGAGGCCAGGAACACCGCGAGCGCGGCGAGGTCCTCCGGCTCGCCCCAATAGCCGACCGGGATCTCTTCCTCGGCGAAGCGCTCGCGATAGTCAGGCGGATAGTTGCGGCGGATCTGCTCGCTCATGATGCGGCCGGGCGGGATGCAGTTGATGGTGATGCCGTGCTCGCCGATCTCGCGCGACAGGCCCTTGGCCCAGGCGTGGACGGCGGCCTTGGCGGCGAAGGCGGCGTTGAGGCCTTCGGGCTCGGACTTGCCGGTGATGTTGACGATGCGGCCCCATTTGCGCTCGATCATCTGCGGCAGCAGCGCATGCGCGATGCGGCGGTAGCTGGTGAAGTTCAGCGCGATCGCCTCGTCCCATTTGCTGTCGGGGGCATCGACGGGCAGGGGACGGCTGCCGCCGGCATTGTTGACGAGGATGTCGACATGGCCGAGCTCCTTCACTGCGAAGGCGGCGATCCTCTCGGCTGCATCCTTGGCCATCACGTCCTGCTCGAGCGGTGTGATCAATCCGGAGCCGACTTCCTTCGCCAGCTCGGCCAGCAGGTCGGTGCGCCGCGCCACGCCGACGACGCGCACACCTTCGGCAGCCAAGCCTTTGGCGATGGCGCGGCCGATGCCGATGCTCGCGCCTGTCACGACAGCGGTTTTCGATGTGAGCCCGAGGTCCATGGTTACACGCTCTCTTATTTGCTTTTGCTCTTGCTTGTTGCTGCTCGTTTCCTGCCCGTCCCGCGGGCCATGCGAATTGCCTGAGCGGGACGAGCAGTGGTAACCAAGAGCCACGTTGAAGGAAACACGAAAAAGAAAAGGCTGGAACGATGGTCTGGGATCCGCAGCAATATCTGAAATTCTCCGGCCACCGGCTCCGGCCCGCCGTCGACCTCCTGATGCGGATTCCCGATTTTGCCCCGCGTGCGATCGCCGATCTCGGGGCCGGCGCCGGCAACGTCACCAAGCTGATCAAGGAGCGCTGGCCGGAGGCGGCAGTCACCGGCGTCGAGGGCTCGGCCGAGATGGTTGCCGCCGGCCGCAAGGCCGCGCCTCACGTGGAATGGTCGCATGAGGACCTCGGCCATTGGCGTCCGGCGCAGCAATATGACTTGATCTATTCCAATGCCGCACTGCACTGGCTGCCCAATCATGCGGCACTCTTCCCGTCGGTGATGGAGAAGGTGAAGCCCGGCGGCATGCTCGCGGTGCAGATGCCGCGCAATTTTCTCGCGCCCTCGCATGTGCTGATCGGCGAGACCGCGCTTGATGGTCCCTGGCGCTCCAAGGTCGAGCATCTCGTCACCCCGCCGCCGGTCGAGGGGCCGGCCTTCTATCACGATCTTCTCGCGCCGATGTCGGCCAATATCGACATCTGGGAGACCGAATATCTTCAGGTGCTGGAAGGCGAGAACCCCGTGAAGGAATGGACCAAGGGCACCTGGCTGACGCGCTATCTCGACATTCTCGAGGGCGAGGAGAAGGCCGCTTTCGAAGCGGCCTATGGGACGCGTGTCGCGAAGGCGTATCCGAAGAATGCTGCGGGGCAGACGCTGTTCCCGTTCCGGCGTCTGTTCATCGTTGCCCAGCGCAGAGGCTGATGGCATTGCCGCAATGCGACATAAGCGCTCGCTGCCGGGGACGGCAGCGGATGCCGGGTTGCGTCACGAGCAGTCGTCAAGATAGCTTGGCTGCGTCAAATTGGGCTTAGGTCTAGTTGTTCGGGTGGCGGATTGCTGCCACTACTGACAATGCCAAACCGGGCTGCAAAACAAAAAAGACCCGGTTTTAGAGGTTGTTGGGAGGTTCTTCATGCGCAAGCTGCTCCTTGCGGTTGCCGCCGCGGCCATTCTCGTGGCCCCCGCCACCGCACAGGCCCAGAGCCCTATCGTCATCAAGTTCAGCCACGTCGTCGCCAATGACACGCCGAAGGGCAAGGGCGCGCTGAAGTTCAAGGAACTCGCCGAGAAGTACACCGACGGCAAGGTCAAGGTCGAGGTCTACCCCAACTCCACGCTCTACAAGGACAAGGAGGAGATCGAGGCGCTCCAGCTCGGCTCGGTGCATATGCTCGCGCCATCGACCGCGAAATTCGCGCCGCTCGGGATCAAGGAATTCGAGGCGCTCGACCTGCCCTGGCTGTTCAAGGACGATGTGACCTATTCCAATGCGATGAAGGGCACGATCGGCAAGTGGCTGTTCCAGAAGCTCGAGGCCAAGGGCATCACCGGGCTCGCTTATTGGGACAACGGCTTCCACATGGTCTCTGCCAATCGTCCGCTGACGAAGCCGACGGATTTCCAGGGTCTCAAGTTCCGCATCTCGGGATCGAAGGTTGCGGATCAGTATTTCCGCCTGGTGGGCTCGATCCCGCAGATCATGGCGTTCTCCGAAGTCTACCAGGCGCTGCAGACCGGCGTGGTCGACGGCTGCGAGAACACGGCGTCGAACTATCTGACGCAGAAATTCTACGAGGTGCAGAAGGACATCACGGTGTCCTATCACGCCCATCTGCAATATGCCGTCATCGTCAACTCGAAATTCTGGTCGGGCCTGCCGCCTGATATCCGCACCCAGCTCGACAAGGCGATGAACGAGGCGACCGACTACACCAACTCGATCGCGCGCCAGGAGAACGAGGACGCGCTGGCCGAGATCAAGAAGATGGGCAAGACCAATCTGCATTACCTCACCGACGCCGATCGCAAAGCGTGGCAGGAGGCGATGCAGCCGACCTACAAATGGGCGAAGGGCCGGGTCGGGCAGGAAGTGCTCGACCTCGTCGCCAAGGAACTCGACGTCAAGATGAACTGACGGCCGCGCCCTGCTGAGAACAACACCAACGGTCGGGGGTGATCGCACTCCCGGCCGTTTCGCTCTTGAATGGACGAACCAATACCGGGGGGACCAAGTTGCTGCGTGTGCTGAATCGTTTTCTCGATCATCTCGAGGAATGGCTGATCGCGACGATGATCGCGGCTGCGACGTCGCTCATCTTCGTCGCGGTGCTGCACCGTTACGGCGCGGGACTGTCGATCGATATCGCCAAATGGGCGGAAGCCCGACAACTGGCCTTCCTCGCCGTGCCCGCGCGCGCCGCGTTCACCTGGCTTGCCTCGCTCGATCTGTCCTGGGCGCAGGAACTCTGCATCTACATGTTCATCTGGATGGCGAAGTTCGGCGCGGCCTATGGCGTGCGGACCGGCATCCATGTCGGCGTCGACGTGCTCGTCAACATCCTTCCCGGCGGATCGCGCCGGCGCGTCATCACCTTCGGCCTGCTGTGCGGCGCGCTGTTCACCGCCATCGTCGCTTATTTCGGCGCCGCCTTCGTCGGCCAGATGTGGCAGACCGGCCAGCAGTCCAACGACCTCGAAGCCCCGATGTGGATGGTGTATCTCACGATCCCGCTCGGCTCCGGCCTGATGTGCTTCCGCTTCCTGCAGGTCGCCTGGGCGTTCTACCGCACCGGCGAGCTGCCACATCACGACATGGCCGGTGTCGAAGGCGTCGAGGCTGATCCGGTTCATCCGGCGCCGGTCACGCGCAGCCAGGTCGTCCGCGACGAGCGCAGCCCGCTCGGCTGGATCCTGATGCTGCTGCCGGTCCTGATCGTCGCCGTTTGCTTCGCGCATGCGGGCCACGTGATCACGCTGCCGCAAGGCCTCCGCGTCGCCATCGTGTTCGCCCTCCTGCTCTCGTTGATGCTCACGGGCATGCCGATCTCGATCGCGCTCGGTCTCACCGTGCTCAGCTTCATGTTCACGCTGACCGACGTGCGCACGGAATCGGTGGCGCTGAAGCTGTTCACCGGCATCGAGAATTTCGAGATCATGGCGATCCCGTTCTTCATCCTCGCCGGAAACTTCCTGACCCATGGCGGCGTGGCGCGGCGGATGATCGCGTTCGCGACCGCGCTGGTCGGTCATTGGTACGGCGGTCTCGCCCTGTCGGGCGTGGTGGCCTGCGCGCTGTTCGCCGCGATATCCGGCTCGTCGCCGGCCACCGTGGTGGCGATCGGCTCGGTGATCCTGCCCGCCATGGTGGCGCAAGGGTTTCCGAAACGGTTCGGCGCCGGCGTGATCACGACGTCGGGCTCGCTCGGCATTCTCATTCCGCCGTCGATTCCGATGGTGCTCTACGCCGTCTCGACGAACAGCTCGGTCGGCAAGCTGTTCATCGCCGGCATCGTGCCGGGGCTTGCGCTGGCCACGCTGCTCGGCATGACGACGTTCTATCGCGCCTGGCGCAACGACTATCCGCGGATGCCCAAGGCGACCTTGATGGAGCGCCTCGACGCCTTCCGCAAGTCGATCTGGGGCATCCTGCTGATCGTGATCGTGATCGGCGGCATCTACAGCGGCCTGTTCACGCCGACCGAGGCCGCCGCCGTCAGCGCGGTCTACGCCTTCATCGTCGCGGTGTTCATCTACAAGGATCTGAAGCTGCGCGACGTGCCGCGGGTGCTGCTGTCGTCGGCGAACCTCTCGGCGATGCTGCTCTACATCATCACCAACGCCGTGCTGTTCTCGTTCCTGATGACCTACGAGAATGTGCCGCAGGCGCTGGCGCAATGGATGATCGACCAGGGCCTGGGCTGGATCGGCTTCCTGCTGGTCGTCAACCTCTTGCTGCTGCTGGCCGGCAACGTGATGGAGCCATCCTCGATCATCCTGATCATGGCGCCGATCCTGTTTCCGGTCGCAATCAAGCTCGGCATCGACCCCATTCATTTCGGGATCCTGATGACGGTCAACATGGAGGTCGGATTGTGCCATCCGCCCGTCGGCCTCAACCTCTATGTCGCCTCCGGCATCGCCAAGATGGGAATCACCGAGCTCACGGTCGCGGTGTGGCCGTGGCTGCTGACGATGCTGGGATTCCTCGTGGTGGTGACGTATTGGCCGGGCCTGTCGTTGTGGCTGCCGCGGCTGCTGGGGATGTAGCGGCGAACTCTGAAACCCTCTCCCCTTGCGGGAGAGGGTGGATCGCCGCATAGCGGCGAGACGGGTGAGGGGTTCTCTCCGCTCGCTCAACTCTCGTCTAGTTCGCGGAGACATACCCCTCATCCGGCGCTTCGCGCCACCTTCTCCCGCAAGGGGAGAAGGGAAGAGGGCGCCGTTGCTTCTGTCCTTCCGCCAGCGATAGCAATCGACCGCGAGATGCGGTTAGATGATCGCGCCAGGCCGGGAGGAAGCAGAAAATGACAGGCGCATCCAGCAACGAACCCAAGGACGCAACGCCGTCGGTCATTGCGCAGCATGATGCGATGCTGAACGCGCTGCCGTTTTCCGACACGCGGGATTTCGACGATGCCGCGCGCGGATTCCTCGGCACGATCGACAACGCGGAGATCTCCACGTCGCAAGGCCGGACGGTCTGGAGCCTGA
This sequence comes from Bradyrhizobium liaoningense, assembly GCF_018130825.1. Taxonomy (GTDB): domain Bacteria; phylum Pseudomonadota; class Alphaproteobacteria; order Rhizobiales; family Xanthobacteraceae; genus Bradyrhizobium; species Bradyrhizobium liaoningense_B. The sequence continues at coordinate 173,901 of NZ_JAFCJS010000006.1, forward strand.
AGCCTTACGGCTTCCTGTCCACTGAGCAGGCGCCGCCCACGGTCAACCCCAGCCTGTGGCGGCAGGCGCGGCTCAACATGCATCATGGGCTGTTCGAGGTGGTGCCCGGCGTCTACCAGGTGCGCGGGCTCGACATCGCCAACATGACGCTGATCGAGGGCGACAGTGGCGTCATCGTCGTGGACACGCTGACGTCGATCGAGGGCGCGCGCGCCGCGCTCAATCTCTACTTCAGGCATCGCGGCTTCAAGCCGGTCGCGGCCGTGATCTTCACGCATACCCACACCGATCATTGGGGCGGCGCGCGCGGCGTGCTGGAAGAGGATGCGCTCGCGACCGGACGCGTGCCGATCATCGCGCCGAACCTGTTCATGGAGCACGCGGTCTCCGAGAACATCATCGCAGGCCCGGCGATGCTGCGCCGGGCGCAGTATCAGTTCGGGCCGTTCCTCGCCAAGGGGGCGCGGGGGCAGGTCGACAACGGACTCGGCAAGTCGATGGCGGCAGGCGGCGTTGCGCTGCTGCGACCGACCGATCTGATCATGGCGACCGGCGACAAGCGCGTGATCGACGGCGTCGAATTCGAATTCCAGATGGCGCCGAACAGCGAAGCGCCGGCGGAGATGCACTTCTTCATCCCGCGCTACAGGGTCTTGAACTTAGCTGAGAACTGCACGCACAATTTCCACAATTTGCTGCCGTTCCGCGGCGCCGATGTGCGCGATGCGCTGGCGTGGTCCAAATATCTGGGCGAGGCGCTGCAATTGTGGGACGGCAAGGTGGAGGCGATGTGCGGCCAGCACCACTGGCCGGTGTGGGGAGCTGAGCGCATCGGCACGATGATCCGCCAGCAACGCGATCTCTACAAGTTCGCGCACGACCAGACCATTCGGCTGATGAACCATGGCCTCAACGCCGCCGAGATCGCCGAGACGATCCAGCTGCCGAAGAGCCTGGAGGGCGCCTGGCACGGCCGCGGCTATTACGGCCACATCCGCCACAATGTGAAGGCGATCTACCAGAAATATCTCGGCTGGTACGACGCCAATCCGGTCAATCTCGATCCGCTGCCGCCGGTGGCGTCGGGCAAGAAGTATGTCGAGTATATGGGCGGCGCGGACGCCATCCTCGCGCGGGCACGGGCGGATTTTGACAAGGGCGAATTCCGCTTCGTCGCGCAGGCGCTCGGCCATCTCGTCTTCGCCGAGCCGGACAATGCGGCGGCGCGTCACCTGCTGGCCGATACGCTGGAGCAGCTCGGCTATGCCGCCGAGAGCTCGACCTGGCGCAACGCCTATCTGTTCGGCGCGCAGGAATTGCGCCAGGGCATGCCGAAGACGCCGCCACGGCCGCCGATGCCGCGCGAGACGCTGGCGGCACTGCGTACCTCGCAGCTCTGGGACGTGCTCGGCATCCGCCTCAACGGCCCCAAGGCGGAAGGAAAGCACATCGTGCTGAACTGGAGCTTTTCCGACACCGGTGAGACCTTCGTGCTCAATCTGGAGAATTGCGCGCTGACCTATGCCGAGGGTGTGCAGGCGGAACGCGCGGATGCCAGCTTCACGCTGGCGCGCGCGACGCTCGATGAAGTCATCGCGAAGCTGACGAGCTTTCCGGAGGCGGTCGCTGCCGGCAAGGTCAAGCTGGCGGGCAATCCGATGAAGCTCGCCGAACTGATGGGATTGATGGACGAATTTCCGAGGATGTTCGAGATCGTCGAGCCGAAGCGGGCGGGGGTGGGGTAGGGACCACACATTCAGTGTCGTCCCGGCCTGCGCCGGGACGACGACTGAGATTGTAGCTGCCTTACTCCGCGCTGCTCACCAGCTTGATCCGCGGTGCTTGCTCCTCGGTCAGGCTGCGATAGGCGGCGAGGTAGTCCAGCGCCATCCGCCGCGCCGTGAAGCGCGTCTCGAACTGCTTGCGGATCGCGGCGCGGCTCAGTTGCGGAAGCCGCTTGACGACGCCGGCGGCGCTGATGACGTCCTCGACGACGAAACCGGTCAGGCCCTCGTCGATGATTTCAGGCACCGAGCCGCGATTGAAGGCGATCACCGGCGTTCCGCAGGCCATGGCCTCGATCATCACGAGGCCGAACGGCTCCGGCCAATCGATCGGCAGTAGAAGCGCAAGCGCGCCGCTCAGGAAGTCCGACTTTTCGTGATCGCTGATCTCGCCGATGAACTCCACCAGCGGATTGTTCTCGATCATCGGCTTGATCAGCTCGTCATAATAGTCCTGGTCGGCACGATCGACCTTGGCCGCGATCTTTAGCGGGATGCCGCAATGGGTCGCGATCTTGATGGCGCGGTCGACGCCCTTCTCCGGCGCGATGCGGCCGAGCACGGCGAGGTATTCCTGTTTCACCGGCTTCGGCGTCAGCAGGTTCTCCGGCAGGCCGTGGTGGATCGTCGTCACCCAGTTCGCCTGCGGCACCGGCCGCCGCTGCGCGTTCGAGATCGAGATGACAGGCATCTTGGAGAAGGTGTGGAAGACGGGCTGATGCTCCGGCAGGTCGAGCCGGCCGTGCAGCGTGGTCACGAACGGTGTCGGCTGGCGGTGAAACAGCGACCACGGATAGTAATCGAGATGGAAGTGGAGGAAGTCGAACTCCTCGTCGTCACATTTCTGCCGCACGCGCTCCAGGAGCACCATGTGCAGGGCGTTGGGGTCTCGTACGGAACCGTCGAGGCGAAGCGCCCGCGGCCATAATGCATCGAGCTTTGCAGATGTCTGCGAGTCGCCGCTGGCAAACAGCGTCACGTCATGTCCCAGGGCTACCAACTCTTCCGTCAACCAATGCACCACCCGCTCAGTGCCGCCATACAGCTTGGGTGGAACAGCCTCCGTCAACGGAGCTACCTGCGCGATGCGCATCTCACCTTCTCCTCTGCGATCATGGATGTTGAAACCCCCGCCTGTACGGCACCGGCAATGCCAGCGAAGGGAACGTTCCCGCACTTGCGAAGTTCCTTCTCCCGAACGTTACTTATTCGACACGTTGGGCGTTGGTCGCGATGATGCCATGACATCTTCGCAGATCGTCCGCATCCGCATGTCGTGATCACAAGCCCGGGAACCGGGACGAAGCGGTCGATGTTCAAGTCGATCAGTACAAATTGAAAAACCAAAAACGACGGGGCGATAGCCATATGGATCAGCTTTCTGGATACGCGCGCAGGCCATTTGCCTTTGTCTTGCGCTATCTCAGGCGTCGCCTCGCCTCACATCTCGTGATTCTGACCGCGGTCGTGGCGGCCGTTGCCTGCTCCGTGGGCACGCAGTACGGCGTCAAATCCCTGGTCGACAGTCTGTCGGCGGGAACTTCGCATGGCGGCAGTGTATGGCTGGCATTCCTTCTGCTCATGTCACTAATCGCGGCCGACAACTTCCTATGGCGGATCGCGAGCTGGACCGCGAGCTTTACCTTCGTTCGCGTCACCGGCGATCTCAGGCGCGACATCTTTCGCCATCTGACCGGGCACGCGCCCAGCTATTTCTCCGATCGCATGCCCGGCATGCTGACGAGCCGCATCACCGCGACCTCGAACGCGGTGTTCACGGTCGAGAACATGTTCGTCTGGAACGTCCTGCCGCCGTGCATTGCCACAATTGCGGCAATCATGCTGATCGGAACCGTCAGTCCCTACATGGCGCTCGGCCTGATCGTGATCGCCGGCGGCATGGTGATCGCGATGTTCCATCTGGCCGCCGCCGGCAAGCCGCTGCACGACGACTTCGCCGACAAGGCGGCTGTCGTCGACGGCGAGATGATCGACGTCATCAGCAACATGCCGCTGGTCCGCGCCTTCTGCGGCATCAGCCATGAGCATGAGCGGTTCGATGCCACCGTCAATCGCGAGCTCACCGCGCGCGGCCGCAGCCTGCGCTATCTCGAGAAGCTGCGGCTGACCCATGCCGGCGTGACCGTTGTCCTGACCGTGGCGCTGATGGCCTGGGCCATCACGCTCTGGCAGCAGGGCGAGGCGACCACCGGCGACGTCGTGCTGGTCTGCACGCTCGGCCTCTCCATCCTCAATGCGACGCGCGATCTGGCGGTGGCGTTGGTCGACGTCACCCAGCACGTCGCGCGGCTGACGGAGGCGATTGCGACGCTTCTGGTTCCGCACGAATTGCGCGACCATCCCGAGGCCGGACCCCTGGTCAAGAGCGGCGCCGCGATCGCGTTCAACAACGTCACCTTCGGCTATCCCGGCGGTGAGAAGATATTCGAGCGCTTCAGCCTGCGGCTGCAGCCCGGCCAGCGCGTCGGCCTGGTCGGCCACTCCGGCGGCGGCAAGTCGACGCTGTTCACGCTGCTTCAGCGCTTCTACGATGTCGACGAGGGTAGCGTCACCATCGACGGTCAGGACATTTCCAAGGTGACCCAGCTGAGCCTGCGCGAGGCGATCTCGGTGGTGCCGCAGGATATTTCCTTGTTTCATCGCTCGATCCGCGAGAATATCCGGTATGGGCGGCCGAACGCGACCGACGACGAGGTGCTGCGCGCGGCGATCGCGGCGCGCTGCGACTTCGTCGAGAGCCTGCCCGAGGGCCTCGACACCATGGTCGGCGACCGCGGTGTGAAGATGTCCGGCGGCCAGCGTCAGCGCATCGCAATCGCGCGCGCCTTCCTGAAGGACGCGCCGATCCTGCTGCTCGACGAGGCCACGGCCGCGCTCGACAGCGAGTCCGAGGAGGCGATCCGCGAGGCGTTGACACGCCTGATGCGCGGCCGCACCGTGGTTGCGATTGCGCATCGCCTCGCGACCCTGCGCAATTTCGATCGCGTGGTGGTGCTGAAGGCCGGCAGGATCATCGAGGACGGCGCGCCCGACCGCTTGATGCAGGGCCACGGTCCCTACCGTGAGCTGGTGACGCAGGAGATGAGCCGGCTCGCGAAAGTCGCCGCGTAAGCCCGACGGTCGCGTTCGCGTTGGTTGCGTCTCGAAACAAGCGCAGGGGAGCAGCTCATGGCATCCGAAGTCGTCACCAAGTTCGTCTCTGTGACGCGGACCGTGGAGCAGGTCGTAGAGCAGCCCTTCTATATCCCGATGACGGGGCCGTCGGCGCGACCGCGACGCTCGCTCAAGCACGATGACACCTTCATCGTGCTCGACAGTCATGGCGACATCGGCGCATCGGCCGGCGGGCCGGACGGGCTGTTTCACCACGACACCCGTTATCTCGCGCGGCTGGAGCTCGTGCTCGACGATCTCCAGCCGCTGCTGCTCGGCTCCAACCTGCGCGACGACAATTCGGCGCTGACGGTCGATCTCACCAACCCCGACATCTACCGCGAGGGCAGCCTCGTGCTGCAAAAGGACCTGCTGCACATCGTGCGCACGGTCTTCCTGTGGCGCGGCACGGCCTATCAGCGCATCGGCGTGCAGAACCACGGCGACCGGCCTGCCAGCTTCGAGCTGACGCTGCTGTTCGACAACGACTTCGCCGATCTGTTCGAGGTCCGCGGCGAGCGGCGCCCGCGCCGCGGGACCGGTACGAGCCGGTTGCTCGGGCCGACCGACGTGCTGTTCGAATATCGCGGTCTCGACGATTGCGAGCGCACCACGGGTTTGCATTTCGATCCGCGTCCGACGCGGCTTTCGGTCAATGCCGCCACCTGGCAGCTCGAGCTCGATCCGCACCAGTCGAAATCGCTGTTCGTGGCGGCGTCGTGCAACCGGCCGATCGCGGAGAAGCCGGCGCGCTTCTTCAGGGGCCTGCTCGCCCACCGCCGCGAGATGCGGCAGTCGACCATGGGCGCGGCGAGCATCGAGACCTCCAACAACATCTTCAACGAGGTGCTGTGCCAGGCCATGGCCGACCTCAACATGCTGATGACGGAGACGCCGCAGGGCCGCTATCCCTATGCCGGCATTCCCTGGTACTCGACGACCTTCGGGCGCGACGGACTGATCACCGCGCTGCAGATGCTGTGGATCGATCCGCGGATCGCCAAGGGCGTGCTCAGGCGGCTCGCGCATTTCCAGGCCAGGGCGATCGATCCGCTGGCCGATGCCGCGCCCGGAAAGATCCTGCACGAGATGCGCGGCGGCGAGATGGCGGCGCTGCGCGAGGTGCCGTTCGCGCAATATTACGGCAGCGTCGATTCCACCGCGCTGTTCGTGCTGCTCGCCGGCAGCTATTTCGAGCGCACCGGTGACGTGAAGACCCTGATCGAGCTGTGGCCCGCGATCGAGGCGGGGCTCGCCTGGATCGACGGTCCCGGCGATCCCGACCACGACGGCTTCGTCGAATACCAGCGCGCGACGGAGAAGGGGCTCGCCAACCAGGGCTGGAAAGACTCCTACGACGCGATCTTCCACGCCGACGGCCAGCTCGCGGAAGGCAATATCGCGCTCGCGGAGGTCCAGGGCTACGTCTATATGGCGAAGCAGCTGGCGGCGCGATGCGCGCTGCGCCTCGGCAAGCCGGACCTCGTGCGCAAGTTCGAGGCCGAAGCCAAGGCACTGGCCGAGCGCTTCGAGCAGGCGTTCTGGTGCGAGGAGCTCGGCACCTACGCCCTGGCCCTCGACGGCAAGAAGCGGCCCTGCAAGGTGCGGACCTCCAATGCCGGGCAGGTGCTGTTCAGCGGCATGATCCGGGAGGACCGCGCCCGTCTCGTCGCCGCAGACCTGATGCGGCCGCATTTCTTCTCGGGCTGGGGCATCCGCACGGTCGCTGTCGGCGAGGTGCGCTACAACCCGATGTCCTATCACGACGGCTCGATCTGGCCGCACGACAACGCGCTGATCGCGCTTGGCCTCGCGCGCTACGGCCTCAAGCATTCGGTGGCGCATGTCTTCAAGGGACTGTTCGACGCCGCCACCTATATGGATTTGCGCAGGCTGCCCGAATTGTTCTGCGGTTTCCGGCGCGAGAAGCGGCGCGGCCCGACGCTCTATCCGGTCGCCTGCGCGCCGCAGGCCTGGGCCAGCGCGACGCCGTTCACGCTGCTGGAGGCGGCGCTGGGCATCGAGTTCGACGTGGCGCGCGGCGAGATTCGCCTGCGCAATCCGCATCTGCCGGCGTTCCTGAACGAGGTCATCCTGCACGACCTGCGCCTCGGCGATTCCAGCGTGGATCTGCGCGTCAGCCGCCACGGCGACGACGTTGCGCTGGAGGTGCTGCGCACGCGCGGCCAGATCCAGGTCTCGATCGTGCTGGCGCGCTAGCGGCGCGCGGTGAGGAGGGTGTTATGCGTGCGGCCAGATGGTTAGTCCTGAGCGCGATCGTCGCAGGCCTGACGGTCGCGGTATCCCGCGCTGCGGAGGAGTTGCCTGCAGGGGCTCCGACTGCTCCGCCCAGTGAAGCGAATGCGCCGGCGACGGCTCAGCCGCCGGCTTCCACCGTGCCTGTGACGCCAAAAGATGCCGCGCCGCCGCCGTCGGTCACCATCATCGGCGCGAGCGATGCACATGGCGTGCTCGGCCGCGACGTGCGCAGCGCCGCGGACGAGGACATGGGCCGCATCGTCGATGTCATCGTCGACCGGGACGGGCACGTGCGCGCGGCGGTGATCGATTTCGGCGGCTTCCTCGGCGTCGGCAGCCGCAAGATCGTGGTGGACTGGAACGCGATGCGGTTCGGCAAGATCGCCAACAAGAAGGACAGCATCACGCTGGAACTGACCAAGGCGCAGGTCGCGGCCGCGCCGGAATACAAGGAAGACACGCCGATGGTCGTGCTCGGCGCGTCCGGCAGCCTTCAACCGCTGCAATCGATCCAGTGAGGTGCCGGGAGGGCTGACCGCCTGTGCTGTTGTCCAGGAAGCCGAACCATGCAGATCGCGATGGCCACGTTGAACCGGACAACGTCGCCGCGCTGCCGCCTATGGGCATTCCGGCGCCGTCGCGTCAGAGCCTGCGCGGCCTCGACTGGTTCATCTTCTTCCTCGCCGACGTGCAGACCGGCTTCGGTCCCTTCATCGCGGTCTACCTGACGACGCAGAAATGGACCCAGGTCGAGATCGGCCTCGTGCTGTCGATCGGCGGCATCGTCGCCCTGATCGGACAGATGCCGGGCGGCGCGATCATCGATGCGGCGAAATCCGAGCGGCTGGTCGCAGCGCTCGCGATCGCGACCATCGGCGCCTGCGCGCTCGCCTATGCCGCGATGCCGGTCTTCGCCGTGGTGGTGACGGCTGCCACCCTGCATGCGATGGCGAGCTGCGTGCTGGGGCCGGCGATCGCGGCGATCAGCCTCGGCCTGGTCGGTCCGCTCGCGATCGGAGAGCGGCTCGGCCGCAACGCGCGGTTTGCCTCGCTCGGCAACGGCGTCGCCGCTGCCGTGATGGGCACCGCCGGATATCTGCTGTCGAGCCGCTCGGTGTTCCTCGTCACCTTCCTGCTCGCGATCCCGACCCTGATCGCGCTGTCGCGCATCCGCGAGGAGGAGGTCGACATCAGGCGCTGTCACGGCGAGATGCCGCCGGAAGCCGCCGACCGCGGCGACACCAATGTCTGGCATCTGATCCGGCAGCGGCCGCTGATCGTCTTCGCTCTCAGCGTGCTGCTGCTGCAACTTGCGAACGCGGCGATGATGCCGCTGATGGCGAGCGCGGTGACGGCGCGGTCGAGCCAGTGGGCGACGGTGCTGGTCGCGGCCTGCATCATCGTGCCGCAGGCGATCGTGGCGCTGCTGTCACCGACCGTCGGGCGCAAGGCGCAAGCCTGGGGCCGCCGGCCGCTGCTGTTGATCGGATTCGGCGCGCTGACGATTCGCGGTCTGCTGTTCGCGACCGTGCGCGATCCCTATCTGCTGGTCGCGGTGCAGGTGTTCGACGGCATCACCGCGGCGGTGTTCGCGGTGATGATTCCGCTGATCGTCGCCGACGTCGCCTTCGGCAGCGGCCATTTCAACCTGGCGCAGGGCATCGTCGGCACTGCGACCGGCATCGGCGCGTCGCTGAGCACGGCGCTCGGCGGCTATGTCAGCGACAAGTTCGGAAACGCCACGGCCTTCATCGGGCTGTCCGGCGTCGCCGCGACGGGGCTGCTGCTGATCCTGCTCGTGATGCCGGAGACGAGGCGCACCGGCATGACCGCGACCAAAGAAATGGCCGGCTGAAGGACTTCGGCCGGCCAAGTAGGCAGGGAGGAAGAAAGTCAGGCGTCGAGATTGTGCAGGCGCTGGCGGTTGCGCAGCACGATCTGGCGGGCGCCGGAGAAGCCGAGAATGCCCTGGGTATGAAGCTGGGACAGCGCACGCGACACGGTCTCGAGCGTGAGGCCGAGATAGTCGCCGATGTCGCGGCGGCACATCGGCAGCGCCATCATGCCGGCAACCGCGAGGCGGCGGTCCATTTCGAGCAGGAAGGTCGCAACGCGCTCCATCGCTGTCTTGCGGCCGAGCAGCAGCATGTGGTCTTCGGCGTGACGCAGCTCGGACGCCGTCATGGCCCAGAGCTTGCGGGCGACCTGCACGTCGGTGCCGGCGGCCTTCTCGAGGCTGGCGCGCTTCACGAGGCGCACATTGGTGTCGATGATGGCCTCGGCGGCGAGGCGGTGGGTGGCGCCGGATTCGAGGCCGAACACGTCGCCGGGAAGATGGAAGGCGCCGATCTGGCGGCGACCGTCGGAGAGAAGCTTGTAGCTGCGCACCGCGCCCGAGACGACCTGGTAGACATATTCGGCAGGCTCGTCCTCGCCATAGATCTCCTCGTCCTTGCGGTAGGAGAACTCGGTGGCGACGAGGCCGACATGGCCGGTGATCGCGCCGAACTGGTCGGAAACGGTGTGGGCAGGGGCAATCTTGCCACCGATCTGGGTGTTGATCGCCGGGGTTTTGAGTGTCTGGGTCAGCATCTGCGCCATCTCCGTTGTGATGGAACATCGCTACCCGCGTTTGCGCAATCCGGAAATTTCGCGCGTTATCTTAAGGACGTTTACCTACGTAGAATCCCGTAGGTCATTTGCCGCCGCGGTCCTGGATGGCCCCGCGGATGCGCTTGACCAGGTTTTCATCGAGAAGCGGCTTCAAAACCACGTCTTTGACGCCCGCGGCTGCCGCCCGGGTCGAGATGTTCTCGTCCGGATAGCCGGTGATCAGGATCACGGGCGTTTCGCTGTCGGACTTGCGCAGGCGGTCGGCGAGGTCGATCCCGTTGATATCTGGCATCTTGTAGTCGATCACATAGCAGTCCGCGCCCGGCGCTCCGGCGGCGTTGAGCAGCGCCGTCGCATTCCTGAAGGTCCGCACCGCGAAGCCGTCGGTTTCCAGCAGGAATCGCAGGGAGCCCAGCACGGCGGCATCGTCGTCGACCACGTAGACAGTGGGCTTTGCCGATGACGCCATCGCGAGTCGCTGAGGGTGCGAGCCAATCTCGATCATTCTGACTGGCTAGCACAGGCGGGCGCAACCGCCTTGACTTGCCTCAAGCCGATTTGCCTCAATCTGCTTCGGCTCAATCGTTGAGCATGCCGGCGCGCATGGCGAGGCGAACCAGCTCCGAGAGAGAGTTGGCCTGCATCTTGGTCATGACGTTGGCCCGGTACACTTCGATCGTGCGCGGGCTGATGTCGTATTCGCGGGCGATCAGCTTGTTGGAAAGACCTGCGATCAGTCCTTCCATCACCTGGCGCTCCCGGGGACTCAAGGACGCGACGCGGGCGGCGATGTCCTGCGCGACGGCCTCGTTCTTGGCCGCCGGCTCGGCCTGGCGGATCGCCGTCTCGATCATCGCGGTGAGACGATCGTCCTCGAACGGCTTCTCCAGGAAGTCGACTGCCCCGAGCTTCATCGCCTCGACCGCGAGCGGCACGTCGCCGTGCCCGGTCATGATCAGGATGGGGAACGGGCTCTGCTGCGCCTTCATGCGCTTCAACAGCTCGATGCCGTCGAGGCCCGGCATGCGCACGTCGGAGACGACGCAGCCGAAGGCAAGGCCGGGAAGGGCGTCGATGAAGCTCTGCGCGTTGTCGAACAGCGTGACGCCGAAGCCCGCGGAATCCAGCAGGAAATTCAGCGAGTCCCGCATCGCATCGTCGTCATCGATGACGTAGACATGTCCCTTGGTCGTCATGCATCAATTCTCGTCGGCTGCCGGAAGGGTGAAACGGAATGTCGCCCCGCCCGATGTGTTGCTCTCGGCCCACATGCGTCCGCCGTGAGCCTCGATGATCGAGCGGCTGATCGACAGTCCCACGCCCATGCCGGTGTCCTTGGTGGTGAAGAAAGTCTGAAACAGGTTCGGAATGACGTCGTCCTGGAAGCCGGAGCCGGTGTCGGACACCTCGATCTCGATCATGTCGTCGGCGACGCGGGTATTGGTGACGACGAGCTCGCGCCGCGGCGACTGCGCCATCGCCTCCAGCGCGTTGCGGAACAGGTTGACCAAAACCTGCTGGATCTGCACCCGGTCGGCGAGAACGAGATCGGCGTCCGGATCGAGGCTGAAGCGGAGCTGCACGTTCTGCTCGCGCGCGCCTGCGAGGCCGAGCGCGCCCGCCTCCTCGATCAGCTTGGACAGGCTCTCGACCCGCTTCTCCGATTCGCCGCGGGAGACGAAGTCGCGCAGGCGCCGGATGATCTGGCCCGCGCGCAGCGCCTGCTCGGCGGCACGGTCGAGCGCGCTTTCCACCTTCGGCGTGTTCGGATCGACGCTGCCGGCCAGCAGCCGCCGCGAGCCCTTCATATAGTTGCTGATCGCCGCCAGCGGCTGGTTGAGCTCGTGCGCGAGCGCGGACGCCATCTCGCCCATGGCGCTCAGCCTGGAGACGTGGACGAGCTCGGATTGCAGCTCCTGGAGCCGCGCCTGGGTCTGCTGGTGCTCGGTGAGATCGCGGACGAAGCCGGTGAAATAGGGCTCGCCGCCGGACTGCATCTCGCCGATTGAGAGGTGCATCGGGAAGGTGGTGCCGTCGCGGCGCTTGCCGGTCACGATGCGGCCGATGCCGATGATGTGGGGATCGCTGGTGGTGCGATAGCGCGCAATGTAGCTGTCATGCCGGGAGCGATCGGGCTCCGGCATCAGGATGCTGACGTTCTGGCCGATCGCCTCATGCTCGGACCAGCCGAACAGGCGCTCGGCGGCGGTGCTGAACAGCTGGATGATGCCGTGGCCGTCGATGACGATCATGGCGTCGGGGATGGTGTGGAGGATCGAGCGGAGGTGGGTCTCGCGGGTCCGGAGCGCACTCTCGACCTGCTTCTCCTCGTCGATATCGAGGAAGATGCCGCTGAGATGGCGGGCCGTGCCGGCTTCGTCCCGAATGAGGCCGGCGCGGGCGCGAATCCACTGTCCTCCGTTGGCGGCGCCCGCCACCTTGAAGGAGACGTCGAAGCCGCCGCCGCGTTCGCTGACGTGCTTGATCGCGCTTTCGACGCGGTCGCGATCCCGGGGCTCGAGCCGCGACAGGAAGAGCTCGTAGCTCGCCGGCTGGTCCTGCGCGATGCCAAGCAGGTTCCTGGCGGTGTCCGACCAGTCCAGTTCCCGCGTTGCGAGGTCGAGATCCCAGGTGCCGACGCCGAATCCCTCGATCCGGACCCGGAAATGCTCGCCGCGACTATCGTCCGGCGGATGCGTTACGCGGGTCGGCGACAATCGACGGCTCCCATTTTGGTGCGGCGGGCAAGCGAGACATGAGGGCAATTTCGCCCATGGCCGGGCCGGAGGCAAGTTCGGATGTCTGATTCCATTGCCGGATTTCCCGCAACCCGGCACCCGGCAATTTGATCTACCTCATCCTGCCTTGCCGCGGCGAGGCTAGATTTCGCGCCAGTTCATTGCCGTGCGGAGAATCCCGATGACATACGCGACCGTGATGGTCAGCCTGGCGCTCGATCAATCCAACGAGGCGCGTCTTCAGGTCGCGGGCGAGCTCGCCGAGCGATTCGAAGCCGCCATCGTCGGTGTTGCCGCGGCGCAGTTCACCCCGCCGCTCTATTTCACCGACGGCGCCGAGGCCCAGCGGCTGATCGAGGAGGGCGAAGCTTCCGTCAAGCGGCGCCTGGCGGGTCTCGAGGCGCAATTCCGCGCCGCGACGAAGAATCGCGGCGGGCACGTGGAGTGGCGCAGTGCCCTGGATTTTCCGGCGCGCTTTGCGCTGGCGCAGGCGCGCTGCGCCGACATCGTCGTCAGTGGCGGACAGAGCCCGGCCTTCTCCGACGCGTTCGCGCTGGCAAGCCCCAGGGATCTTGTGATGCAGGTCGGCCGTCCGCTTCTCGTCGTGCCCGACCGGGTCAACTGGCTCGATCTGCGCAGCGTGCTGGTGGCGTGGAAGGATACGGCGGAGGCGCGGCGGGCGGTGGCGGATTCGCTGCCGATGCTGCGCAAGGCGAGGGACGTCACCATCGTCGAGATTCCGGAGCAGGGCGACGACCGTTCGAGCGTGATGGCCGGCGTCGCCGACGTCGCCGCCTGGCTCGCCCGTCACGGCATCACCGCGACCGCGCGCGTCTCGGAGGCCGCGCGGAACGAACCCGCCGCCGTGCAATTGGAGAAGGTCGCCGGCGACGTCGGCGCCGGTCTGATAGTGGCGGGCGCCTACGGGCATTCGAGGTTCCGTGAGCTGATCCTGGGCGGCGTCACCCAGTATCTGGTCACGCAATCCACGCGTTGTGTGCTGCTGTCGCACTGACGGCCGGTCGGCCATAGCGAGTTGAGGAGGACGCGCCGTGTACAGATTTCTCGAGCAGACCGCCAGTAGCTACATGACGCGCAACGTCAAGACGGTGCAGCGCGACCGCAACATGCTCGAGCTCAGCGAGATGTTCGAGCGCGACGATTTCAACTCCTATCCGGTCGAGGACGACGGACAGATCGTCGGCATCGTCACCAAGTTCGACATCCTGAAGTGCTTCGCCTTCACCCCGAACCAGATGCTGCCGCGCTATCACGACCTGATGAGCCGCAAGATCGGCGATGTCATGACGCCGGAGTTCATCTATGTCAGTCCCGACACGCGCCTGACGCGCGTGCTTCAGATCATGGTCGAGCACCGCATCCGGAGCATCATCGTGCTCGACGGCGCGCAGAAGCTGGTCGGAATCATCGCCCGCGAGGACGTCATCAAGGCGCTCAAGGCGACGGCAGGGGACTGACGTCGAGCCGGCGGCTCCGCAGTCGTAGGGTGGGCAAAGCGAAGCGTGCCCACCCTGTCTGTCGCGGTGTCGGATAGATGGTGGGCACGGCGCAAGTGCGCCTTTGCCCACCCTACGATTCTGGACTCGCGCAGCCAACCCCTCACCCAAGTGAGTTTGCCGCGCCAAGGGGAGAGGGCGCATCGACTGGCAGCCGTCTCACATTAACAGAAATCCATTTGTCTTGATTTCAATCAATTCCCCGCGAGGGTGAATGTGGTTTCTGGCCCCGTGTTCTTTCAGAGAGAATCCGCATGAGCCAGCCCTCCATCTCCAAATCCATGACCATCGGTGAAAGCGGCCTGGCTGTCGTGTTCGCAGCCACCGCCTTCCTCTGCGTGGTTGCCTCGGCCAAGGCGCTCGACGCGCCGTTCGCCTTCCATGCCGCGCTCAGCGCGGCGGCGAGCCTGGCAGCGGTGTTCTGCATCATCAACCGCTACTTCGAGCGCCCGGCGGCGCTGCCGCCGGCGGAGATCAATGGCCGTCCCAACTACAACATGGGGCCGATCAAGTTCTCCTCCTTCATGGCGATGTTCTGGGGCATCGCGGGCTTCCTCGTCGGTCTCATCATCGCCTCGCAACTGGCCTGGCCCGCGCTCAACTTCGATCTGCCCTGGATCCAGTTCGGCCGATTGCGGCCGCTGCACACCTCGGCCGTGATCTTCGCCTTCGGCGGCAACGTGCTGATCGCGAGCTCCTTCTACGTCGTGCAGAAGTCCTGCCGCGTTCGCCTCGCCGGCGACCTCGCGCCCTGGTTCGTCGTGCTCGGCTACAACTTCTTCATCCTGGTCGCGGGCACGGGCTATCTGCTCGGCGTCACCCAGTCGAAGGAATATGCCGAGCCGGAATGGTACGCGGACCTGTGGCTGACCATCGTCTGGGTGGTCTATCTGCTCGTCTTCCTCGTCACGATCATCAAGCGCAAGGAACCGCACATCTTCGTCGCGAACTGGTTCTATCTCGCCTTCATCGTGACGATCGCGGTGCTGCATCTCGGCAACAACCCGGCGCTTCCCGTCTCGGTGTTCGGCTCCAAGTCCTACGTCGCCTGGGGCGGCATCCAGGATGCGATGTTCCAGTGGTGGTACGGCCATAACGCGGTCGGCTTCTTCCTGACCGCCGGCTTCCTCGCCATCATGTACTACTTCATTCCGAAGCGCGCCGACCGGCCGATCTATTCCTACCGGCTCTCGATCATTCACTTCTGGTCGCTGATCTTCCTCTACATCTGGGCCGGCCCGCACCATCTGCACTACACGGCGCTGCCCGACTGGACCCAGACGCTCGGCATGACCTTCTCGATCATGCTGTGGATGCCCTCCTGGGGCGGCATGATCAACGGCCTGATGACGCTGTCGGGCGCCTGGGACAAGTTGCGCACCGATCCCGTGCTGCGCATGCTGGTGGTCTCCGTCGCCTTCTACGGCATGTCGACCTTCGAAGGCCCGATGATGTCGATCAAGGTGGTCAACTCGCTCAGCCACTACACCGACTGGACCATCGGCCACGTCCACTCCGGCGCGCTCGGCTGGGTCGGCTTCGTCTCCTTCGGCGCGCTGTACTGCCTGGTGCCGTGGGCCTGGAATCGCAAGGGGCTCTACAGCCTGAAGCTCGTCAACTGGCACTTCTGGGTCGCCACGCTCGGCATCGTTCTCTACATCTCGGCGATGTGGGTGTCCGGCATCCTCCAGGGCCTGATGTGGCGCGCCTACACTTCGCTCGGCTTCCTCGAATATTCCTTCATCGAGACCGTCGAGGCGATGCATCCCTTCTACATCATCCGCGCCGCAGGCGGTGGCCTATTCCTGATCGGCTCGCTGATCATGGCCTACAATCTCTGGATGACCGTTCGCACGGGCGAAGCGGAAGTCCAGATGCCCGTCGCTCTCCAGCCGGCGGAATGAGGAGTTTTCCATGTCGTTCTGGACACGCCACCAAATCTTCGAAAAGAACTCGATCGTCCTGATCGTCGGCATCCTCCTGGTGATCGCGATCGGCGGTCTCGTCGAGATCACGCCGCTGTTCTATCTCAAGAGCACGATCGAGGCGGTCGACGGGGTCAGGCCGTACACGCCGCTGGAGCTCGCCGGGCGCAACGTCTATGTCCGCGAAGGCTGCTATCTCTGCCATTCGCAGATGATCCGGCCGCTGCGTGACGAGGTCGAGCGCTACGGCCACTTCTCGCTCGCCGCCGAGAGCATGTACGACCACCCGTTCCAGTGGGGCTCCAAGCGCACCGGTCCCGACCTTGCCCGCGTCGGCGCCAAATATTCCGACGACTGGCACGTCACCCATATGACCAATCCGCGCGCGATCGTGCCGCAGTCGGTGATGCCAGGCTATCCGTTCCTCAGCCAGACCGAGGTCGATCCGGACACGATTGCCGATCACATGCGCACGCTGAAGGCCGTCGGCACGCCCTACACCGACGACCAGATCGCCAATGCGGGCGCCGATCTAAGAGCCCAGGCCGATCCGGATAACGCTGGCAGCGACGCCTTCAGCAAACGATACGCCAAGGCCGTCGTGCGCAATTTCGACGGCAAGACCGGAACGCCGACCGAGATGGATGCGCTGATCGCGTATTTGCAGATGCTCGGCACGCTGGTCGACTTCAAGATCTACAACGAGAAAGCCAATCTTCGCTGAGAAGGCATCAACGATGAAAGCCATCCTGACCCTCGACAATCTCGCGTCCAGTCTCGTGACCACGATCTGGACGCCGGTGTTCGTCGCGATCTTTCTCGCGATCATCGCCTACGCTTTTTGGCCCCGTAACAAGGCTGCCTTCGACGAGGCCGCACACCTGCCGTTGCGGGAGGAGTAAGAGATCATGACCGATCATCATAGCGAATTCGATTCCGTTTCGGGCAGGTCCACGACCGGACATGAGTGGGACGGCATCAAGGAGCTCAACACGCCGTTGCCGCGCTGGTGGTTGATCACCTTCTACCTCACCATCGTCTGGGCGATCGGCTACTGGATCGTCTATCCGGCCTGGCCGCTGATCACCACCAACACCGCCGGGCTGCTGGGCTATTCAACGCGCGCGAGCCTCGCGGTGGAGCTCGCCAATCTCGAGACGCTGCGCGGCGAGAAGATGGCGGCATTGGCGGCGGCGTCGCTCGCCGACATCGAGAAGGACCCGGCCTTGCTGGCGCTCGCCCGCGCCAAGGGCAGGACCGTCTTCGGCGACAATTGCGCGCCGTGCCACGGCTCCGGCGGTGCCGGCGCCAAGGGCTACCCGAACCTGAACGACGACGACTGGCTGTGGGGCGGCACGCTCGACCAGATCATGCAGACCATCCAGTTCGGCGCGCGTTCCGGCCATGCCAAGACGCATGAGGGCCAGATGCTCGCCTTCGGCAAGGACGGCGTGCTGAAGGCCGACGAGATCGTCACGGTCGCCAATTACGTGCGCTCGCTGGCGGGCCTTCCAACCCGCAAGGGCTTTGATGCGGCCAAGGGCGAGAAGATCTTCGCCGAGAACTGCGTCGCCTGCCACGGCGACGGCGGCAAGGGCAACCATGAGCTCGGCGCGCCGAACCTGACCGACAAGATCTGGCTCTATGGCTCGGACGAAGCCGCGCTGATCGAGACCATCAGCCAGGGTCGCGCCGGCGTGATGCCGGCCTGGGAGGGGCGGCTCGATCCCGCCACCATCAAGGCCATGGCGGTCTACGTCCACTCGCTGGGCGGCGGAAAATAGCGGATTTGCGGCAGGCGGGGGCGAACAAAAGCGCCCCCGTTTGAGCTGGATCAACTGATGCGGCGGTGTCGAGTCTAGGTTTAATCGCACCTTTTCGAGACAAACTTCGCGATGAACAAGACCGTGAACCCGAACGAGCTCACATCGGACGACAATTACGGGCCGCTCTACGCCGCCCGCAAAAAGGTCTATCCCCAGAGCGTCTCCGGCACGTTCCGCCGGATCAAATGGGGGCTGATGGCGTTCTGCCTCGGCGTCTACTACTTCCTGCCCTTCGTGCGCTGGAATCGCGGCCTCGGCGCGCCGAGCCAGGCGGTGCTGATCGATCTTCCCAACAGCCGCTTCTATTTCTTCTTCATCGAGCTGTGGCCGCAGGAGGTCTACTACTTCACCGGTCTGTTGATCGTCGCCGCCGTGGCGCTGTTCCTGATGAACTCCATCGGCGGCCGCATCTGGTGCGGCTATCTCTGTCCGCAGACCGTCTGGACCGACCTGTTCTACGCCGTCGAGCGTCTGATCGAGGGCGACCGGCGCGAGCGGATGAAGAAGGACGCGTCGAGCGATCCGATGAAGCTCGAGCGCATCTCCGAGATCGTGCTCAAGCATTCGATCTGGTTGCTGATCGCCTGGTGGACGGGCGGCGCCTGGGTGCTCTACTTCAACGACGCGCCGACTTTGGTGAAGGAGCTCGTCACCTTCCAGGGGCCGATGATCGCCTATATCTGGATCGGCATCCTCACCGCGACGACCTATCTGCTCGCCGGCTTCATGCGCGAGCAGGTCTGTACCTATATGTGCCCGTGGCCGCGCATCCAGGCCGCACTCACCGACGAATGGGCGCTCAACGTCACCTACCGCTACGACCGCGGCGAGAAGCGCACCTCGGTGAAGAAGGCGGCCGAGCTGCGCGCGCTCGGCCAGCAGGTCGGCGACTGCGTCGATTGCTACCAGTGCGTCGCGGTCTGCCCGACCGGCATCGACATCCGCAACGGGCCGCAGATGGAATGCATCCAGTGCGGGCTCTGCATCGACGCCTGCGACAACGTGATGGCCAAGATCGGCCGGCCGAAGCGGCTGATCGGCTACGACAACGACATCAACATCCATCGCCGCCAGGAAGGCAAGGCGCCGATCTACCGCATCGTGCGGCCCCGCACCATCGTCTACAGCGCGATCATCGCCGCGGTCGGCGGCATCATGATCTACACGCTGGCGACGCGCAGCCTGCTCGACGTCAACGTGCTGCACGACCGCAATCCGGTCGCGGTCAAGCTCAGCGACGGCTCGATCCGTAATGCCTACACGGTGCGGCTGCTGAACAAGAGCGGCTACGACCGCGTCGTCGCGATCGACGCGGACGGCCCGGCCAATTTGACGGTCCACGTCGTCGGCGTGGATTCCGTGACGCCGGACCGACCGATGGTCGTGATTCCCCGCGATTCCACCAGCGAGCTGCGGCTGCTCGTCACGGCGCCGGCGGACAGCAATCCGGAGAAGTCGGTCCCGGTCCGCTTCCACGTCACCGATATCGGCCTCGGCGAGGTCGCCTCCGCCACCGACAATTTCGTCGCGCCGTAGGACCAGGAGACTGCCATGGCATCCAAGCCGCTGACCGGAACCAAGGTGCTTCTGATGCTGGTCGCCTTCTTCGGCCTCGTGATCGGCGTCAACGTGACCATGATGAAGCTCGCGATCGCGACGCTGCCCGGAACCGACGTCGACAGTCCCTATGCCGCGGGCCTCTCCTATGACCGCGAGATCTCGGCGGCACAGGACCAGGCCGCGCGCAAATGGCAGGTCAGTGCGCATATCGAGCGCCGCACCGACGGTGGCGCCGCGATCCAGGTCGAGGCACGCGACGCCAGCGGTCAGCCGATCCCCGGATTGAAATTCGGCGGCCGCCTGGAGCGGCCGACCGATAAGCGCGCCGATCTCCAGATCGAGCTCGCGGAAGCCGGCATCGGCGTCTATCGCGGCAATGCCGCGTCCGTCGCGCCGGGGCAGTGGGATCTGGTGATCGAGGGTGAGACGCGAGGGGCGCGTGTGTTCGTCTCGCGCAACCGCGTGATCCTGAACTGAAGGATCCCGTCATGCAGGTCACGCGCGATTTCTCTCACTATGTTCGCGACGCGGGCGCGGGCCTCCGGCATATCGACCTCGCGGTCGAAGGCGTTCACTGCGCCGGCTGCATGGCCAAGATCGAGCGCGGCCTGTCCGCCATTCCTGACGTCACGCTGGCGCGCGTGAACCTGACCGACCGCCGCGTCGCGCTGGAATGGAAGGCGGGCACGCTCGACCCCGGCCGCTTCATCGACCGGCTCGAGGAGCTCGGCTACAAGGCCTATCCGTTCGAGACCGAGAGCGCGGAAGTGGCGGAGGTCGCCGAATCCCGCTTCCTGCTGCGCTGCCTCGGGGTCGCGGCATTCGCCACCATGAACGTGATGATGCTGTCGATTCCGGTGTGGTCCGGCAACGTCTCGGACATGCTGCCGGAGCAGCGCGATTTCTTCCACTGGCTGTCGGCGCTGATCGCGCTGCCGGCGGCGGCCTATGCCGGCCAGCCGTTCTTCCGGTCGGCCTGGCGCGCGCTGTCGGCGAAGACCACCAACATGGACGTGCCGATCTCGATCGGCGTGATCCTGGCGCTCGGCATGTCTGTGGTCGAGACCATCCACCACGCCGAGCACGCCTATTTCGACGCGGCGATCATGCTGCTGACCTTCCTGCTGGTTGGTCGCTTCCTCGACCAGAACATGCGGCGGCGGACCCGCGCGGTCGCCGGCAATCTCGCCGCGCTCAAGGCGGAGACCGCGGCCAAGTTCGTCGGACCCGACGAGATCTCGCAGGTGCCGGTGGCGGCGATCCATCCCGGCGACATCGTGCTGCTGCGGCCCGGCGAGCGCTGTGCGGTCGACGGCACCGTGATCGAGGGCCGTTCCGAGATCGACCAGAGCCTGATCACCGGCGAGACGCTCTATGTCACGGCCGGGCAGGGCACGCCGGTCTATGCGGGATCGATGAACATCTCCGGCACGCTGCGGGTGCGGGTTTCGGCGGCCTCCGAGGCGACGCTGCTCGCCGAGATCACGCGGCTATTGGATAACGCGCTGCAGGCGCGCTCACGCTACATGCGGCTCGCCGACCGTGCCTCGCGCCTGTACGCGCCGGTGGTGCATGCCACAGCACTGCTGACCATTCTCGGCTGGGTCATCGCGGGGGCAAGCTGGCATGATGCGATCGTGACCGGCGTTGCCGTCCTGATCATCACCTGTCCCTGCGCGCTCGGGCTCGCGATCCCGACGGTGCAGACGGTGGCTTCGGGCGCGATGTTCAGGGCGGGTGTGCTGCTCAATGCGGGCGATGCGATCGAGCGGCTGGCGGAAGCCGATCATGTCATCTTCGACAAGACCGGCACGTTGACGCTGCCCGATCTCGAAGTGATGAACGCGGCCGATATCCCCGCCGACATCTTCGAGCTCGCCGGGCGCCTTGCGCTGTCGAGCCATCATCCGGTGGCCGCCGCGGTGGCGCAGGCTGCCGGTGCCAGATCGCCCATCGTCGGTGCGGTCGAGGAAGCCGGGCAGGGCGTGCGTGCCGTGGTCGACGGAGTCGAGATCCGCTTGGGGCGTCCGTCCTTTTGCGGCGCCGAGGCGCAGGCCGGAAGCGTTACTCTCGACCCTGAAGCCTCCATCGTGGCCTTCAGCAAGGGGACTGAAAAATTTATCCTTACGGTGCGCCAGGGCCTGCGCCCGGACGCACAGGCCGTGATCGCGGCGCTGAAGGCCCGCAACATCGGCATCGAGATCCTCTCCGGCGATCGCGAGCCGGCGGTGACGGCGGCGGCGCACGCGCTCTCCATTCACGAGTGGCGCGCCGGCGTCACGCCGGCCGACAAGATCGCGCGGATCGAGGAGCTGAAGCGGCGCGGCATGAAGGTGCTGATGGTCGGCGACGGCATGAACGATGCGCCTTCGCTGGCCGCAGCCCATATCTCGATGTCGCCGATCTCGGCCGCGCATCTCAGCCAGGCGACCGCCGACCTCGTCTTCCTCGGCCGGCCGCTCGCCCCCGTGGTCGCCGCCATCGACGCGTCGCGCAAGGCGCTGCATCTGATGCGGCAGAACCTCTGGCTCGCGATCGGCTATAATGTGCTCGCGGTGCCGGTTGCGATCAGCGGCGTGGTGACGCCCCTGATTGCAGCGGCGGCCATGAGCGGATCGTCGATCCTGGTCATGCTGAATTCGCTGCGTGCACGCAGCGCCTCGCGGGAGATCGTGTGATGGAGATCCTGGTCATCCTGGTGCCGCTCGCCTTGATGCTCGGTGGCGCCGGTCTCGTCGCCTTCCTCTGGTCGCTCCGAAGCGGCCAGTACGACGATCTCGAGGGCGCCGCCTGGCGCGCCATCGCCGACGACGAGCCGCCGCAGGAAGCGCCAGTGAAGCGCTAGCGCTTCAGGCTGAACGTGAGAAGGGCCGCTGCGGCAAGTGCGACGCCGACACCCGCGACGCAGGCGTGCCAGCCGAAATTGTCGAACAATCGCCCGAGCACGGCCGTGCCGACCAGCCCGCCGCAGAAGTAGCAGGCAAGATAGGTCCCGCTGGCGATGCCGCGGTTGTCGCTTGCCGCCTGTCCGACGAAGCCAGTTGCGGCGGCCTGTGCGAAGAATGTGCCGACGCCGACCAGGACCATGCCGGCGAGCACTTCGCCCAGGTGCGGCGCCAGCATCAAGGGCAGGCCCAGCCCGGCGAGCGCGAGCGATGACCAGATCGTGGAGCGCGTTCCGAACCGCGCGGCGACCTTGCCGGCCAGAAGCGTCGTGGCGATCGACGGCAGGAAGACGAAATAGACGAGGCCGAGATCCATCATGCCCAGCGACAGCGGCGGCCGCACCAGCACGAAATTGACGAACGTAAAGGTGCCGATGAAGGCGAACAGGATGCAGAAGCCGATGCCGAAAGCCGCACGCAGGCGCGGATTGCGCCAATGCGCGATGGTGGCGTCGAGCGGCGAAGACGCCGGCACCATCGCCTGCATCGGCTGCACGCGTCGAATCGTGAAATAGACCAGCACTGCGCCGGTCAGATTGAGCGCTGCGAACAGATAGAAATTCCAGGCGAGGCCGAGGCCATCGGCGACCGCCGCCGAGATCAGCCGGCCGATGAGGTTGCTGGCGACATTGCCGGTAATGTAGGCGGCAAACGCGCTGCCGGCGTCCGTGGCGCTGCATTGCTCGCCGAGATAAGCGAGGGTGAGCGCGAAGGCGGAGGCCATGCAAAGGCCCTGCGCGACCCGCAAGGCAGTGAAGACGGCAAGATTAGGCGCGGAGGCCAGCAGGCTGGTGGGGATCGCCAGTAGCGCCAGGCTGAGCAGGATGCCGGTCCGCCGGTCGATGTGCGGGCTGAAGAAGCCGACGACGAGGCTGGCTGTCGCCATGCCGAAGGTGCTGGCGTTGACGGCAAAGCCCATCGCGGCGGGGGTGACGCCGTAATGCCGTGTCAGCGAAGGCAGGATCGCCTGCGTCGCGAAGAGGTCGACCACGGTCAGGAAGGCGGTGAGGCCGATCACGAGAGAGCGCAACGCGAGACCCGGCGAGTGCGCGTCCATCGTCATCGCGGCCGGTTTGATGGGAGCGGAAAGATCGGTCATGGCGTGACTGTCCTGTGAGGAATGCGGCGCCCGGCATGCGGATGGCATGGGGGATCCCGGGCACCACATCCGGTAACGAGTGCGCTGGGGCTGGGTGCGTTCGTTACATGTGATGGTCGTTGGGATCCTTGCGGACGTCGCCGACATAGAGAATGACGGTCTCCTTGCCGAGGTTCTTCCACCAATGCGAGGTGCCGTAGACTTCGGGGCGGATGTCGCCGGCCTTGTGCACGATCGGATCGACGCAGTTGGAGGCGTATTCGACGATTTTGCCCTGCTGCACGAAGATCAGTGCAGGGCGGTCGTCATGGCTGTGCCAGGGCACGATGCCGCCGGGTTCGATGGTCAGCTTGCGGAAGCGCAGCTCGCGGCCCTCGATATGGGCGGGCTGCTTGCCGAGGTCGATCGCGCCGAGCGTGACGTCGGTGACGCCGACCGGCTTGTGGTCGACCATCTGCTGCGCGTTCGGCTTGATCTTGCCGGCCGGACATTCGCCCGCGAGCGCCGGCTGCGCCGCAACTGTCAGTGCACCGAGAACGGCTGCGCCAGACCAGATCAGGCGCGACAACATGTGCTGCTTGAACATGGGAAGTCTCCTCTGTTGGCCGCAACCTCGCTGGTCGCCGGCTATGGCAGGAGCTTCGTCGAGACCGTGCCGATGTTGAAATGCCGGCTTGCTTTCGATGCGATAGCCCTGCGCTATCTTGATGCGCGGCGGCTATCGAACCGATTGGGCAACGGCATTTCCGCTTCCGGGGGATTTGGCGTCCGATGACCGGGCGCCCGATTGGCGGGCGTTTCACGTCAATCCGGAGGAGCATCTCATGACGAAAGTGTCAAAAACCCTGATCTTTTCCGCCGCCTTCGCGGTGATCGCCACGTCGGCCTTCTCGGAGGCGGCCTGGGATTTGAAGGCCGGCATGGCCTACGTCTATGGCGGGCCCGGCAAGATGTCGGCGATGGCCATGGCCCCGGCCGAGAAGAACCACGAGGCCATGATGAAGAACGCCAAGAAGGTGCCCGCCGACACCGTCTTCTTCATGGACAACGGCACGCTGTACTCCACGTCGGGGCGGCTCGATCCCACCGGCAATTTCTACGTGAATTGAAGCGCCACTCGCGCAACGGCCGCCCCTTGCGGGCGGCCGGATCGGGAAACTAGTATTCGTCCCTCAAACGCCGGAGCGGAAGATGTCCTCTCTCTCAGCAGCCGACGCCGAGCAGCTCAGGCTTGCCTTCCAGCGCTGCCGCGACATGGAGGGAACGCTGAACGAGCAGCTCCGGGCCTATGCCGATGCCAGCCGTAAGGTGTTTCCGGCCTATGGCGAGGCGGTTGATCGCCTGGTGGTGCGATTGAACGGCAACGGCGGTGGCGAGACCGCGCCGCGTCCGGGCGATGCGATGCCGCCGTTCATGTTGCCGGATGAAAGTGGAGCGCTCGTCGCGCTGCCTGCGCTGCTGCAGCGAGGCCCGGTCGCGGTGATGTTCTTCCGCGGCCACTGGTGTCCCTATTGCCGGCTCAATGTCCGCGCCGTGGTGCAGGCGCTGGATCGCATCGAGGCGATGGGCGCGCGGATCGTCGCGATCATGCCGGAGACGCAGGAATACACTCGGCAGGTCAAGGCCGACTCCGGCGCGCCGTTTCCGATCCTGACCGATCTCGACAACGGCTATGCGCTGTCGCTCAACCTCGCGATCTGGCTCGGCACCGAGATCCAGGGCCTGCTGTCCTATCAGGACATGGCGAAGTTTCATGGCAATGACGGCTGGATGTTGCCGATCCCCGCGGTGTTCGTCGTCGGCCGTGACGGACTGGTGAAGGCTCGCTTCGTCGATCCGGATTTCCGCAAGCGCATGGAGATCGATGACCTGATCGCGGCGCTGGAGCGCGCGAGCCGGGAGAATTGAGCTTCGCTATGCGCTCTCTTCCATTCTCTCCTTGCGAGAGAAGGAAGAGCAGCGGCAATCGATCTCGCAGCTACCCCGCAATCTCCCGCCAGTCCGCGCCGCGCAGCATCCGCATCACTGTATTGGCGACGGCCGTGCGCTGCCGGCCGGCGACGCCGTAGAGGCTGACGGTGCGGCGGGCGTCGAGGCCGGTGACGGCGGCGCGCTTCAGGCTGTCCGGCACCGGCGAGGTGTGGGGCATCATGGCGATGCCGATATCGGCCTCGACCAGCTCGATCAAATCGCGTTCGCTCGAGATCTCGTGGCCGTGATCGACGTCGATGCCGTGCTCGCGCAGGCTCGCGGAGATACGCCTGGAATGCTCGCAGTAATTCCGGCCGAGCAATTGCTCTGCGCGCAAATCATCCGGCTCGATCGTATCGCGCCCGGCGAGCCGGTGCTCCCTGCTGACGACGAGATCGAAGCCTTCCGTGAACAGCGGCCACACGTCGAGCCGCTCCCAGGCCTCGTCGATCTCGGCGGCGATGCCGAGCTCGGCCTCGCCCTTCTTCAGGAATTCGCCGACTTCGCGGCTGGTCCCGCGCAGGAAGCGGAATTCAAGCCGGTTGAACTGGCGTCTGATCGCGTTCAGGTGTGGGATGAGCAATGCCAGGTCGATCGAATGCGTCAGCGCAATGCGCAGCGCGCCGATCTCGCCGCTCTTGAACGAGGAGGCGAGCGAGCGCGCGCCGCTGGCGGCGTCGTAACACTGCTTCAGCAGTGGATGCATACGCTGGCCGAGCTCGGTCAGTTGCGCCGCGGGCCGTTCGCGGCGGAACAGGTCGCCGCCGAGCTCGGCCTCGAGCTGCTTGATCGCGCGCGTCAGCGAGGGCTGCGTCACGTTGCATTCCTCGGCGGCGCGCGTAAAATTCAACAGCTGCGCCACCGCGAGGAAATAGCGGACCTGATGCATTTCCATGGATCGGCTCCCAGCAGGATCGAGTGGAATCTAGCCGATCCGGACGGAGAATGACATCCCGGGCCCGATAGCGCATGCGTATGGTTATGGAAGCCAGCCGGCATTTCCAAAAGGCCCGACAATCGCCGAGAACGGCAGGACGTAACAATAGCCTTACGCCTGACGAATGATAAGCATAGGCTCGACAGGAGCGAGACATGAACGGCATGCAGGACAATTTGCAGCGTAAAGGTCTGGACCTGCCGGGGCAGGTCGTTCTCGTGCTGCAGGGCGGCGGCGCGCTCGGCTCGTACCAGGCGGGCGTCTACCAGGCGCTCCACGAGGCCGGCATCGAGCCGGACTGGATCATCGGCACGTCGATCGGCGCCATCAATGCGAGCCTGATTGCGGGCAACGCAAGGGAGCACCGGCTGGCGCGCCTGAGGGAGTTCTGGAAGCGGATGGAGCAGCAGCCGGTCTGGGACTGGCGCGCCGCGTTTCCCGGCTTCAACGAGAAGCTGGCCTATTGGTCGACGGTCACCCACGGTATTCCAGGATTCTTCCGGCCCAATCCGCTGGCGCATGCCGGCGATTCATATCCGCTGGGTGCCGATCACGCCGGCTTCTATTCGACGGCGCCGCTGGAGAAGACGCTGCGCGAGCTGGTCGATTTCGATCTGGCCAATCGCCGCGCGCCGCGCCTGACGGTCGGTGCGGCTCATGTCGGCACCAGCGAGATGCGCTATTTCGACAGCCGCGACGGCGAGCTGACGGTCAAGCACATCATGGCCTCGGGCGCGCTGCCACCGGCTTTCCCAGCGGTGCGCATCGACGGCGAGCTCTATTGGGACGGCGGCATCCTGTCGAACACGCCGACCGAAGCGGTGTTCGACGACAATCCACGCAGGGATTCGCTGATCTTTTCCGTTCATCTGTGGAATCCCGTCGGGCCGGAGCCGGCCACCATGGCGGAGGTGATGAACCGGCACAAGGACGTGCAATATTCCAGCCGGATCGCCAGCCAGATCGTGCGACAGCAGCAGGCCCATCGCCTGCGCCATGTCATCAACCAGCTCGCGGCGCGGCTGCCCGAGGGCGAGCTGAATGATCCCGCGGTGAGGGAGCTGATGAGCTACGGCTGCTCGACCCGCATGCATGTGGTGCGGCTGCTGGCGCCGCAGCTCGAGCACGAGACCCATACCAAGGATATCGACTTCAGTCCGTCGGGGATCACGCGGCGCTGGCACGCCGGCTACGCTCACACGCGATCGGTGCTGGCGCGCAGGCCCTGGATCGGCGAGTTCGATCCGCTCGCCGGCGTGGTGCTGCATGAGCATACGGACGAGATGCCGATTGCGGCGGAGTGAGGGCCTCGTCCGTTGTTTGTTTCGGGCGGTGACCATGTCAAGGGCGCCCGGTCTGGGCTATTATCGCGGCGTCTTCGTCGCGAGACTCGCAAGTGGTCGTTGAGAAAGATCTGGAAGCGGCACTCGACAAGGTCCGCGCTGACGCGGCGGGCCCGGTTGCCGGCGTGTTCGGTCCTGACACGGTGACCTGGCAGATCGACCGGGAGGCCGTGAACTTCCTCGGCGCCGGTCGCGCGCTGCTGCTGCAACTCGCCCATCCCTGGGTCGCCGCCGCCATCGCCGAGCATTCGAAAACATTCGCAGATCCGATCGGCCGCTTCCATCGCACCTTCGACATCGTCTTCGCCATGGTGTTCGGCTCGCTCGATCGTGCCATGCTGTCGTCGCGGCAGCTGCACCGGCGCCACAGCATGATCGTCGGCGAGATGCCCGAGGCGGTCGGTCCGTTCGCGGCCGGCTCGCGCTATTGCGCCAACGACATTCCATCGCTGCGCTGGGTTCACGCCACGCTGGTCGACACCGCGCTGATGGCGCACGACCTCGTTCTGCCACCGCTCTCGGCGGAGGAGCGCGAGCGTTACTGGGCCGAGAGCCGGACGTTCGGTGCGCTGTTCGGACTGACGGCGGACGACCTGCCTGCGGACTGGGCCGGCTTCGCCGCATACACCGCGGCGATGACGCAATCGGACACGCTGACGGTCAGCGCCGCGGCACGCGAGATCGCAACGCAGATTTTTACGGGCGCGCGTCCGTGGCTGCGGCCGCCGCGCTGGTATCGCGCGCTCACGGCCAGGATGTTGCCGGAGCACTTGCGTGCCGGTTTTGGTTTTGAGCTCGACGAGCGCGAGATCCGATCTGCCGACAATGCACTGCGCTGGATCAGGCGCGTCTATCCGAAGCTGCCTGACAGGCTGCGCTATGTCGGCCCCTATCAGGAAGCACAGGCACGGCTGCGGGGCGAGTTGCAGCCCGACTGGATGACCCGCTGTCTCAACCGCGCCTGGATCGGCCGGCCGCAGATGGATGTGCGCAGCGGGAGGTCGGGTGGTCCATCATCCGCCCCGTCATCCTGAGGTGCGAGTGGCGCGATGCAGACGCATCGCGCCGGGAGCCTCGAAGGATGCACGACCCCGCTGCTGCAGCCGGGCCGTCGCCCTTCGAGGGCCGCTGAAGAAGCGGCCACCTCAGGGTGACGGTGATGGATGGGCGCGCGCTGCTCTCCTCATCGTCATTGCGAGCGCAGCGAAGCAATCCAGAATCCCTCCGCGGAAAGACTCTGGATTGCTTCGCTGCGCTCGCAATGACGGAGTACGCAGCCTCACACCGACGCCAGCTTCCGGTACAGCGCGCTGTAGCTGCCGGCCGAGATGCTCCAGGAGAACGACCGGCCCATGGCGCTGCGGCGCATGGTGTCGAGCTGGTCCTGCGCCATGAACGCCGAGAAGGCGCGGCGGACGCCGCCGAGGAAGGATTCGTGCGAGGGCTTCGAGAACAGGAAGCCGGTCTCGCCGTCGCTGATGGTCTCGGCGAGCCCGCCGGTCTGGTGGCCGATCGGCAATGAACCGAAGCGCTGGGCGTACATCTGGCTGAGGCCGCAGGGCTCGAACCGCGATGGCATCAGGGTGAAGTCGCTGCCGGCAAAGATGCGCCGCGCCTGGGCGTCGTTGAAGCCGATCGCGACCCCGATGGCGTCGGGACGGCGGCGATGCGCGTTGATCAACGCCTGCTCGAGCGCCGGCTCACCGGAGCCGGTGACCACGATCTGCCCGCCGGCATCGATGATCTCGTCGGCCGCCGCCAGCACGAGGTCGATGCCCTTCTGGTGCACGAGGCGGGCGACGATGCCGAACATCGGTCCGCGCGACACCGCAAGCCCGAACTGCTTGCGCACGTAATCCGCATTGGCCTTCTTGCCGACCCAGTCGCCGGCGCCGAACTGCTGGGCGAGCTGCGCGCAGTAACGCGGGTCCCAGCTCTCGTCGATTCCGTTGAGGATGCCGGTGAGCTCGGCCGCATCCGAGCGCAGGCGGAGCAGGCCCTCGAGCCCGCAGCCGAATTCGGCCGTGGTGATCTCTCGCGCGTAAGTGCCGCTGACCGTGGTGAGGTGCGAGGCGTAGACGAGGCCCGCCTTGAGGAAGGAGACCTGGTCGTAGAACTCGACGCCGTCGATGTGGAAGGAGCTCTCCGGTGCGCCGATCCGCCGCAGTGCCTCCTTCGGGAAGAGGCCCTGATAGGCGAGGTTGTGGATGGTCAGGATCGACGGCAACCTGGCGCCGCGCCAGGCGAGATAGGCCGGCACCAGCGAGGCCTGCCAATCATTTGCATGGACCAGGTCTGCTGCCCAATTCTTGTCCAGCTTGCCCATGGCAAGCTCAGCGGCTGCCGAGGCGAAACGCGCGAAGCGGATGTCGTTGTCGGGCCAGTCGCGCCCGGACTCGTCGCCATAGGGATTGCCGGGCCGATCGTAGAGCTGCGAGCACAACAGCACATAGACCGGCAGGCCGTCTCTGGTCGCGGCACGACCGAGCGAGCAGGCCGGCATGTCCGCGAATTGCGGGCAGCGGCCGACGATCTGGATATGCGTGAGTTGCTCGATGATGTCGCGATAGCCGGGCAGCATGATCCGGATATCGGCGAAGGGGCGTAGCGCTCGGGGGAGGGCGGCGGAAACGGCTCCGAGTCCGCCGACGCGGACGAAGTCGTCCATCTCTGTCGTAACGAACAAGACCCTCAAGAACTGCTGCCCTCATCCGATCCCGTTTGCTGCTATGCAAGAACGGGTCCAGTTGCCCCGGAAATTCTCAAGTCCCCCGCAAGACGCATCTGTTCGGTAAAGACTTTCCTACTCAGCCGCCGCCCTCTAGGGTCGCCGCAGCAACAAGAGAGAACATCCATGGTTCCTAACGGGAGCCTCAGGGAGACGCGGCACGCATGCAGCTAACAGACAGGCACGAGGGGACGACGACAAAGGCTTTCGCGGGCCTGCGGGTCCTGGATTTTTCGACCACGATCGCCGGTCCCCACTGCGCGCGCATGCTAGCCGACATGGGCGCCGAGGTCATCAAGATCGAGACCGACGGCGGGGAGACGATGCGGACCCGGCCGCCCCTGCGCAAGGGCTGCAGCACCGCGTTCGGCCAGCTCAATGTCGGCAAGAAGAGCATCGTGCTCGACCTCAAGTCCGAGGACGGCAGGGAGGCGGTCCGCCGGCTGGCCGCGACCGCCGACATCCTGGTCGAGAACTTCCGCCCCGGCGTGATGCACCGGCTGCGGCTCGACTACGACCGGCTGCGCCAAGTCAACCCGAGGCTGATCTACTGCTCGATCTCCGGCTACGGCCAGACCGGCCCCTCGGCCGAGCTGCCGGCCTATGCGCCGGTGATCCATGCCGCCTCCGGCTACGACATGGCGCATCTCGCCTACCAGCCCGGCCGTCACAGGCCCGACTATTGCGGCATCTATCACGCCGACGTCGTCACCGGCACCTACGGTTTTGGCGCGATTGCGTCCGCGCTCTATCAGCGCACCGTGACCGGGCTCGGCCAGCACATCGATGTCTCCATGCTGGAATCGATGCTGAGCTTGACCCTGACCGAGTTGCAGAGCTCGCAATTCGCGGTGGCGCCGCCGCCGCGTCCGATGTTCGGGCCGACCGAGACAGCCAGCGGCTATGTCATGATCACCGTCGCCAGTGAGAAGACCTTCCAGGCCCTGATGGGGGTGATCGGCCGCCCCGAATGGGTCTCCGATCCACGCTTTGCCACCTACGCCCCGCGCCGCGAGAACTGGGCGGCGTTGATGGACGGCGTCGAGGTCTGGTCGCGGCAGCTTTCAACCGATGCATGCCTCCTCGCGCTTGGCGCTGCCGGCGTCCCGGCCTCGGCCTATCGCACCGTGTCCGAGGCATTGGCCGATCCGCAGCTTGCGCATCGCCAGGCGCTCTCCGAGGTGCGGGACGAGGGCGGCTCGTTTAGGGTGCTCAACCTGCCGTTCCGGATGTCGGGGGCCGACACGACGCCGGCTAGGACGGTGTCCGCGCTCGGCGCGCATACGGATGCGTTGCGCGAGGAGATCGGCCTTGCGAGCGATGCTCCAATTCCGTCAGGCAAAACAGCCGCGACATCCTGAGCAACATGACGCCGCGCATGCGGCGTTTGATCTCTCGTGTGTTCCTCTTGCCGTGGCGAGCATTTGTCGCCAAGCTCGCTTTCCGAGTCATTCAACGATCCGAAACATCGGACGAGGATCCCGGGAGGAACCATGACGAAGATTGCTGCCGCGGCGCGCAAGCATGCGCCGATTTTCCTTGTTGCGGCATTTGCGCTTGTCTCGCCTGCGCAGGCACAAAAATCGGGCGGCAGCATCACCGTCGGCCAGGAGCTCGACATTCCCGGCTTCGATCCGCTCAAGGTCGGCGTCTACGACACCTCGACCTTCACCGCGGCCGCCGCGATCTTCGACACGCTGACCACGCTCGACGACAAGGGCGAGGCCGCGCCAAAGCTCGCGGTGTCGTGGACGCATTCCGACGACTACATGACCTGGACCTTCAAGCTGCGCGAGGGCGTGAAATTCCACGACGGCACGCCGTTCAACGCGCAAGCCTTCAAGGAGAACTTCGACCGGCAGAAGGATCCCGCCAACAAGTGTCGCTGCGCCTTCTACATCACCAACGTGAAGGAGGTGCTGGCGCCGGACGAATACACCGTCGTCTACAAGCTCACCGACCCTTCCGTGAACCTGCCGGCGGTGATCACCATCCAGAGCCAGAACAATGCGGTGCATTCGCCGACGGCCTGGAAGACCAAGGGTGACGACTACAATCGCAATCCCGTCGGCACCGGTCCCTACGTCCTGAAATCATGGACCGCCGGCGACCGCATGGTGCTGGAGAAGAATCCCAACTACTGGGACAAGGGCCGTCCCTATCTCGATCGCATCATCCTGAAGCCGCTGCCCGACGCGCAGTCGCGCTTCGCCTCGCTGCAATCGGGCGAGGCCGACATCATCTGGGACGACGAGAACGACGCCGACAACATCATGAAGGCGCAGAAGGACCCCAAGCTCACCGTGCACACCTACAAGGGCTCGGGCGCGCAGGTCTACGCCTTCAACACCAAGGTGGCGCCGTTCGACGACGTCCGCGTCCGCCAGGCGCTGGTGATGGCGATCGACCGTCCGAAGATGTCGCAGGCGATCAGCAACGGCCTGAGCCGGCCCGCGACCAACCCTTACGGCGACGGCTCCTGGGTCAAGTGCAAGGACGACGGCGCGCTGCCGTTCGACGTCGAGAAGGCCAAGGCGCTGCTCAAGGATTATGGCAAGCCGGTCGAGTTCAAGATGATGGTGACCGCGACGCCGCGCGGCCGCATGATCGGCCAGGTGCTGCAGCAGTTCTGGAAGCGCGTCGGCGCCAACATGGAGCTCGAGCAGGTCGACCAGGCGACCATTCCGTCGCGCGCCTTCACCCGCCAATTCCAGCTGACGCCGTGGCGCATCGTCGACCTCGCCGATCCCGATCCGCAGATGTACGCGAATTTCCGCAGCGGCAGCCCGCTCGCGCTCTCCGGCTTGTCAAATCCCGAACTCGACAAGCTGCTGGACCACGCGCGCGTTACCGCCGACCTCGGCCAGCGCACGGAGGATTATTGCGCCATCAGCCGCCTGATCAACAAGGAGGCGATCTGGTTCTGGACCTTCCAGAACACCTATTACGCGCTGTCGAGCGCCAGGCTGAAGGGCTTTCCAAAGATCTACAACGGCGTGATCGACGTCTCGACCACCTGGCTGGAATGAAAGCGCGATGCTGAACTTCGTCGTTCGGCGGCTGCTTGCCATTCTGCCGGTTCTGCTTGCCGTCTCGCTGCTCACCTTCCTGATTGCCTCGCTATTGCCGGGCGATCTCGCCTTCGTCATCCTCGGCGATCAGGCGACGCCGGAGAATGTCGCGGCGCTGCGCCGTGACATGGGGCTCGACCAGCCGCTGTGGTGGCGTTACCTGAGCTGGCTCGGCCACGTGCTGCAGGGCGATCTCGGCCGCTCGTTCCGCACCGGTCAGACCGTGCTGCAGGCGGTCGCCGAGCGCATTCCGGTCTCGCTCCAGCTGATGCTGATGGCCGAGTTCATCGGGCTGCTGATCGGCGTTCCCGTCGCGATCGCCTGCGCCGCGCGCGCCGGCGGCGCCTTCGACCGCTTCATGACCGGCAGCGCGTTCGCGATGCTGTCGATGCCGTCCTTCCTGATGGCGATCCTCTTGATCTATCTGTTCGCGGTCGAGCTGCACTGGCTGCCGGCGACCGGCTATGTGCCGTTCACCGAGGAGCCGCTGGCCAATTTGCGCTTCTTCGTGCTGCCGGCGCTGACGCTGGCGCTGGCGGAATGGCCTGGAATCATGCGGGTGCTGCGCTCCGACATGATCGCGACCTTGCAGGAGGACTATATCGCGCTGGCAAAGGCCAAGGGCCTCAAGCCGGCGCGCATCCTGTTCGTGCATGCGCTCAAGCCTTCGTCGCTGACACTGGTGACGGTGACGGGCATCAATATCGGTCGCCTGCTCGGCGGCACGCTGATCGTGGAATCGATCTTCGCGCTGCCCGGCATCGGCCGTCTCTTGGTCGGCGCGATCTACACCCGCGACCTCGTCATCCTGCAGGGTGTGGTGCTGCTGGTCGCCTGCGGCTTCGTCATCGTCAATTTCATCGTCGACATGCTCTACGCCGTGCTCGATCCGAGGATCCGCCATGGCCACGCTTGAGCTGTCGATGCAGGACGAGGCCGTATCTGCGCCGGTGCGACGCGGGCGCAAGCTCGGCATCCTGTTCTGGGTTGCGAGCAGCTGGCTCGCGATCATCCTGACACTGGCGATCCTGGCGCCGGTACTGCCGCTGCAGAACCCTGTCGACATGGACATGCTGGAGCGCCGCGCCGCGTTCTCCAATGAGCACTGGCTCGGCACCGACGGGCTCGGCCGCGACGAGCTTGCCCGCCTGATCTTTGGCGCGCGCGTTTCGCTGACCGTCGGGCTGATCGCGCCGATGATCGGCCTCGTGTTCGGTGGCGCGCTCGGCCTGCTCGCCGGCTATTTCCGCGGCCGCTTCGAGACGCTGGTGGTCGGCAGCATGGACGTGCTGCTGGCCTTTCCGCCGCTGATCTTCGCGCTCGCGGTGACGGCCTATCTCGGCCAGTCCATTCCCAATCTCACCGTGATCCTCGGCGTGCTCGGCATTCCCGCCTTCATGCGGGTGGCACGCGCGGCGACGCTGACGCTGGCGCGGCGCGAGTTCGTGATCGCGGCCGAGGCGCTGGGCGCAAGCCATGCGCGCATCCTCCTGCGCGAATTGCTGCCGAACGTGATCCTGCCCCTGCTGGCCTTCTTCCTGCTCGGCGTCGCCGTCACCATCGTGGTCGAGGGCGCGCTGTCCTTCCTCGGCCTCGGGGTGCCGCCGCCGATGGCGAGCTGGGGCAGCATGATCGGCGAGGGGCGCGACAGTCTCGACGTCGCGCCGCGGCTCGCCTTCCTGCCGGCGGCGGGGCTGTTCCTGACCGTGCTAGCCTTCAACCTCGTGGGCGACACCTTGAGGGCGCTGACCGACCCGCGTCAGGGGGCGTTATGAGCACGCCGCTCTTGACCATCGAGGATGTCGCGGTCGAGCTGCCGACCCCGCGCGGAAACTTGCGCGCCGTGGATCACGTCGACCTGTCGCTGGAGGCGGGGCGCACGCTCGGCATCGTCGGCGAATCCGGCTGCGGCAAGACCATGTTGTCGCGCGCGGTGCTGCAGCTGTTGCCGAAGAAGGCGAAGCTGACGGGCCGCGTCATGTTCGACGGCGAGGATCTGGTGCGGCTTGATTCCGAGCGCCTGCGCCAGCTGCGCGGGCGCGATCTTGCGGTCGTGTTCCAGGATCCCATGACCTCGCTCAATCCGGTGCTGACCATCGGCACCCAGTTGATGGAGACGATCCAGGAACATCTCGAGCTCGATGCGCCCGCCGCGAAGGCGCGCAGCATCGAGCTGCTGGCGGCCGTCGGCATTCCCGCGCCGGAGCAGCGGCTCGCGCAATATCCGCATCAATGCTCCGGCGGCATGCGCCAGCGCATCGCGATCGCGATCGCGCTGTCCTGCGAGCCGAAGCTGTTGATCGCGGACGAGCCGACCACGGCGCTCGACGTCACCATCCAGGCGCAGATCCTCGATCTGCTCGCGCGCGAGCAGCGCCGCCGCCACATGGCGATGATCATCATCACCCACGATCTCGGCGTCGTCGCCGGCCGCGCCGACGAGGTCGCGGTGATGTATGCGGGCAGGGTGGTGGAGCGCGCTCCGACCCAGGCGCTGTTCAAGCGCATGCACATGCCCTACACCGAGGCGCTGCTGGCGGCGATCCCGAAGCTGGAGACCGCGCCGCATACGCCGTTGCCCGCGATCTCCGGTCGTCCGCCCGATCCGACCCGGCCGCTTCGCGGCTGCTCCTTTGCGCCGCGCTGCCGATATGCCGCCGGGCGCTGTCACGAAACCAAGCCCGAGCTGAAGGGCGCGGAGATGCCTGGGCATCTCTATGCGTGCTTCCACCCGATCCAGATGACTGAAGGGGTCGGCGCATGATGCAACTGGCCGTGCGGGACAAGCCGCTTCTCAACGTCGACAATCTCGTCGTCGAGTATGGCCTCGGCAACAAGACGGTGCATGCCGTCTCCGGCGTCAGCCTTCAGGTCGCGCGCGGCGAGACGCTGGGGCTGGTCGGCGAATCCGGCTGCGGCAAGTCGACGCTGGGGCGCGCGGTGCTGCAATTGCGCCGAGCCAAATCCGGGCGGGTGATGTTCGACGGCGAGGACCTCACCGCAATGGAGGGCGAGGCGCTACGAAAAATGCGCCGGCGGGTGCAGCTGATCTTCCAGGATCCGATCGCCTCGCTCAATCCGCGCCGGCGCATCGGTGATATCGTGGCGGAGCCGCTGATCATTGCCGGCGTCAAGGATGCCGCCGAGCGCAAGCGGCGCGTGCATGACGTGCTCGCTGCGGTCGGGCTCGATCCTGATCTCGTCGTGCACCGCCTGCCGCACGAATTCTCCGGCGGCCAGTGCCAGCGCATCTGCATCGCGCGGTCGCTGGTGCTCAACCCCGAATTCATCGTCTGCGACGAGCCGGTCTCGGCGCTCGACGTCTCCATCCGCGCGCAGATCCTCAACCTGCTGGAGGAGATGAAGGCGCGATTCGGCCTGACGCTGCTGTTCATCGCGCATGACCTCGCGGTGGTCAAAGCGGTCAGCGACCGCGTCGCAGTGATGTATCTCGGCCGGCTCTGCGAGGTCGGGCCTTCGGAGCAATTGTTCGCGCGGCCCGCGCATCCCTACACCGGCTTGTTGCTGCAGGCGATCCCGGTGCCCGATCCGGATGTGCGTCCCGCGGAGAGTGTGGCGACGGGCGAGCCGCCATCGCCGATTGCACCGCCGTCCGGCTGCCGCTTCCGCACCCGCTGCCCGCGCGCCGATCAGCGATGCAGCGCGGAGATACCGGAGTTGCGCGAAGTCGCACCCGGCCAGTTCGCCGCTTGCCACCATCCGCTGGCCTGAACTAAGACCGGTTTGTCTGACCTCGCCGGCCATGGCATGGTGAGGCCGAGAACGACAAGCATGCCGGGAGGATTCCGATGAAGAGTTTCAAGGTTGCCGATTTCAAGGCGCCGCTGCAGGAGTTCGACGAGGCGACGCCGCAGCCCTCGGGCACGCAGGTGCTGATCAAGGTCAAGGCCGCCGGCGTATGCCACAGCGACCTCCACATCTGGGAAGGCGGCTATGATCTCGGCCACGGCCGCAAGCCGCTGTCGCTGAAGGATCGCGGCATCAACCTGCCGCTGACGATGGGGCACGAGACGGTCGGCGAAGTCCTCGCCTTCGGGCCGGACGTGAAGCCGACCGATCAGGGCGATCTCAAGCTCGGCGATGTCGGCTTGGTCTATCCCTGGATCGGCTGCGGCAAATGCGCGACGTGTCTCGGCGGTGATGAGAACATGTGCCTGACGCCGCGCTCGCTCGGCGTCTATTGCGACGGCGGCTATTCCGACCACATGCTGGTGCCGCATCCGCGTTATCTGCTCAATCTGAAGGGCCTCGATCCCGCGACGACCGCGCCCTATGCCTGCTCGGGCGTCACCACCTACAGCGCGCTGAAGAAGGTCGAGCAGCATTTCGACACGCCGATCGTGATGTTCGGCGCCGGGGGCCTCGGCCTGATGGCGCTGTCGCTGCTGAAAGCGATGGGCGGCAAGGGCGCGATCATGATCGACATCGACGCCAGGAAGCGCGAGGCGGCCGAGAAGGCCGGTGCACTCGCGACCATCGATCCCAAGGCGCCGGATGCGCTGGAGCAGCTTGCGAAGAAGGCGGGCGGGCCGATCCGCGCCGTGATCGACCTCGTCGGCAACTCCGCCACGACCCAGCTCGGCTTCGACTGCCTGACCAAGGGCGGCAAGCTCGTCATCGTCGGCCTGTTCGGCGGCGGCGCGACCTGGGCGCTGCCGCTGATTCCGATCAAGGCGGTGACGATCCAGGGGAGCTATGTCGGAAACCTGCGCGAAACGCAGGAGCTGCTCGATCTCGTTCGCACCAAGAAGGTGCCGCCGATCCCGGTGACGACGGCGCCGCTCGCCAAGGCCAACGACGCGCTGGTGCAATTGCAGCAGGGCGCGGTGGTCGGCCGCACCGTGCTGACGCCGTAACGAATGTTCTCTCCGCCGTCATTGCGAGCGCAGCGAAGCAATCCAGAAATCCCTCCGCGGAGACAGTCTGGATTGCTTCGTCGCAAGAGCTCCTCGCAATGACGAGGCTACACCTTCCTTCAAGCAGGAACCCCCATGTCCGCAAACAACGCCTTCCACATTGCCGTGCTCGCCGGTGACGGCATCGGTCCCGAAGTCATGGCGCCGGCGCTCGAGGTGCTGCGCAAGGTCGGCGAAAAGTCCGGCCTCGGCTTCCGCTTCACCGAGGCGCCGGCCGGCGCCAACAACTATCTCGCCACCGGCAAGTCGATGCCTGATACCACGATCAAGCTGTGCGAGGAGGCGGATGCGATCCTGCTGGGCGCCTGCGGCCTGCCGTCGGTGCGCTATCCCGACAATACCGAGATCGCGCCGCAGATCGAGCTGCGCTTCATCTTCGATCTCTATGCCGGCGTGCGGCCGGCGCGGCTCATTCCGGGCGTGCCCAGCCCGATCGTCGGCGCGGACAAGCGCGGCATCGATCTCGTCGTCATCCGCGAGTCCACCGAGGGCCTGTTCGCCTCGATGGGCAAGGGCGTCGTCACCCACGACGATGCGCGCGAGACCATGGTGATCACGCGCCGGACGTCCGAGCGTCTGTTCGAGTTCTCGTTCCGCCTCGCCGAGCGGCGCAAGGCGCGCGGCAAGCCGGGCGCATTGACCTGCGTCGACAAGGCGAACGTGTTCAAGGCCTTTGCGTTCTTCCGCGGCATCTTCGACGAGATCGAGAAGAAGCATCCTGGTGTGAAGACCGACCGGCTCTATGTCGATGCCTGCTCGGCGATGCTGGTCAAGCGTCCCTGGGATTTCGACGTGATGGTGATGGAGAACATGTTCGGCGACATCGTCTCCGACATCACCGCGAGCCTGATCGGCGGCCTCGGCATGGCGCCGTCCGCCGACATCGGCGACAAATATGCCGTGTTCCAGCCCTGCCACGGCACCGCGCCCGACATCATGGGACAGGGCAAGGCCAACCCCACCGGCATGATCCTGTCGGCCGCGATGATGCTGGACTGGCTCGCCGAGAAGCATGGCGTGGAGAGTGCGGCGGAAGCGGGCGAGCAAATCGAGCGCGCGGTGGATCAGGTCTATGCCGGCGGCATCAAGCCGATGGAGTTCGGCGGCAGCAATGGCACAGCCGACATTACGAAGGCGGTGCTGGGGGCGCTGTAGTCAACGTGCGCGCGTGAAAAAGGGGCCCTCGGGGCCCCTTCGTCGATTACCAGCGACGCCAGTGGCGGTGGCCGTAATAGCCATATGGCCGTGGCCCGTAGAAGCGGCGCGCGCCGTAATAGCCATAGGCACCGTAATAGTTCGGTCGCCACCAGCAGCGGCCCCAGGCATTGCAGACCATGCGGACCTGATCGACGTCCGCAGCCGGACCGCTCGCGATCCGGTCGGCTTGCGGAATGCCGTTCGGCATCGCCGCGAGCGCTTGCCCTGACGCCAGCGCCGCGCCGCCCAGGGCAGCCAGACCAAGAACAGCAAATTTGAGTTTCATCGCGCTCTCCCTCATTGGTGGCGGAAGAACCTGCGACGGATCAATTGGTTGCTACCGCGGTGCGAGCGGACGAGGAATTTAATCTTCCTGAATGAAGGTTCAGCTTTACTTCCCCTGGAACCGCGGCTTGCGCTTCTCCATGAAGGCCTGCCGGCCCTCGCGGAAATCCGCGCTGTCCATGCATGCGGTGCCGATCGCCTTGATCGCGTCCATGTCGCGCGCGCTCTCGTCCTTCAAGACCTGCACGATGGTGATCTTGGCGGCCTTGATCGCGAGCGGGGCGTTCTGCGAGATCGTCTCGGCAATCGCCATGGTCTCGCCCCAGAGCTGGTCGTCCGGAAACACGCGCTCGACGAGGCCGATGCGCAGCGCCTCGGTGGAATCGATGCGCATGCCCGTGTACATCAGAAGCCGCGCCCAGGACGGGCCGACCAGCGACACCAGGTGCTTCAGGCCGTCATAGCCATAGGCGATGCCGAGCCTGGCCGCGGGGATGCCGAACTGGCTGCCATGTGCAGCGAGGCGGATGTCGGCGAGCATCGCGACCTGCATGCCGCCGCCGAGGCAAAAACCCTGGATGCAGGCGATGGTCGGCTTGGGATAGTCGGCGAGCAGCGCGCGCTGGGCGACGCTGCGCCTGGCATATTCCTCGGACGCGGCGGCGTTGTGGCGCGTCTTCTCGAACTGGCTGATGTCGGCGCCCGAGACGAACGCCTTGCCGCCGGCGCCGCGCAGGATCACGACGCGCACGGCCTCGTCGTCGCGCAGGGCCGTGAGCGCCTCGCCAAAGCCCTCCCACATCTCCAGTGACATCGCATTGCGCTTGTCGGGATTGTTGAAGGTGATCACGCCGACGCCATCGGTGGCGTGCTGGAGGATATTGCCGTCGGCGTAGGATTTTTCGTTGGAAATCTCGGGCATCGCGCGCTCGCGTGTTGTTGGCGAGGCGCAATGTGCGGCCGGGCTGAGGCCGGGGTCAACCGCGGCAGGGCGAGGGGCTTTGCACGAGCCTGTGCCGCGATTGCATGGCGCCAAGCGCCTATTGCGTCACATGCATGTGCGCGGTCAGCGGATGGCCGGCGGCCCTGCCGAAGAACGCCGCCTCCTCGGCGGTCGCCTCCAGCAGCTGCTCGTCCTGGTTATAGACGTCGTTGCGGAACTGGATGGTCTGGTCCTTGGTCATCCATGCCGTGAGATAGATCCAGGCCACCGGCACCTTCTTCGCCATGGCGACCTCGAGGTGCTGGCCGCTGGCGATCTCCGCGTCGATCGCGGCGCGGCCCCATTTCGGCTGGTCCTTGAGCAACCAGGCGGCGAGGTCGCGCACATTGTCGACGCGCGAGCAGCCGTGGGAATCGAAGCGGTAGTCGTCGCTGAACAAATTGCGCTGGTTGGTGTCGTGCATGTAGACCGAATAGGAATTCGGCATGTCGATCTTGACGGCGCCGAGCGCGTTGAAGGTGCCGTTGTGCTGACGCACCGTGAAGTTCGGCGTGCGCGTGCCGGACCAGTCGACCGAATGCGGATCGATCGGATTGTCGTGGGCGTCGAGCACCTCCATGTGCATGCGCGACAGATAGGTCGGATCTTTCCGCATATGCGCCGAGATCTCGGTCTTCGCGATCGAGGCCGGCACCGTCCAGGTCGGATTGAGGACGACGCTGGTGATCTGGGCCGTCAGCGTCGGCGAGGGCTTTTCGGTCTTGCCGACGATGACGCGATAGCGCCGCACCACGACGTCGTTCTCGACCGCCTCGGCAAAGGCGGCGGGGATGTTGACCACGACATAACGCTGGCCGAAGCCGAAGTTCATGTTCTCGAGCCGCTCGAGCGAGGCCTCCAACTGGCGGATGCGCTTCTGCACGGAGACGTTCATCGCCGCCAGCGTGCGCGGCGTCACCGTGCCGGTCGGCGCGAGGCCATGGCGTGCCTGGAAGCGCTTCACCGCGTCGGCGAGATCCTGGTCGAACGCGCCGCTGGTCTTGTCGGCGGAAAGATCGCCGGAGAGGATCAGCCGCTTGCGCAGGAGATCGTCGCTCGTGCCCTGGACGCCGAGCGCGAATTTGGCATCCGCGGGGATCGTCGGCCAGCCGCCGCGCACGGCGAGCGCGGAATAGCTGAACGCGGCCTCCTTGATGCGCTGGGCAGAGCCTTCGTCATAGGTCGGCTCGTGCGTCAGCGCGAGCGCTGCGGCCGAACGGCTTTCCGGCGTCGAGGCGGGCGTCGTGGCGGTTTTCGGCGCGGCCGCGTGGGCCGGATTGGCCGCGGCCGGCATTGTCCCGGCCGTCGCCGCCTTGGGCGTGGCCTGTCCAACGGTCTCGGTTTGCGCGAGCGCCGAGGCGCTGGCGAGCACGCCGACGGCAATGATCATCGCATGGCGTTTCGACATGTGTCCCATTTTCCCCATGAGAGCGAGGCCCGGACGGGCGCTCGCATTGGCAATTTTCGGTCGTCGTGCCGCGTGCGCCGATTGGTGAAATCGGCGGAAAATTAGGCCACCGGTGTTGAGGTCCCATTAAGCACGGCCGTCGAAAGCTCCGCGCGTCCGCTGCGGAGGCTCTCGATTGGGTCGCGGCAGGGCCGGGATGGGTTCGCGAAAACCGCGATGGGGAAGGGGAAAGGGCAAGAAAAAGGCACAAGAAAAAGGGGCGGTCAGGCCGCCCCGAAAAACGAAGGC
Source organism: Bradyrhizobium liaoningense (assembly GCF_018130825.1). GTDB lineage: Bacteria > Pseudomonadota > Alphaproteobacteria > Rhizobiales > Xanthobacteraceae > Bradyrhizobium > Bradyrhizobium liaoningense_B. Next base: position 216,488 of record NZ_JAFCJS010000006.1, read on the forward strand.
CGCGCGCGGATGGCGCACGCCAAATCTGGTTCAGAAGATCTGATCCAGCCGATCTCGTCCAATCCGGCCGCGCCCCCGCGACGCGGCGGATTGAACGTTGGCCGTCAAGGCCAGGCCGCCGATCGCTCAGCTTTCGTTGGCCGCGATCGATTCCATCAGCGAGACGAGCTGACGCTGCACCGTCTGGTCCTTGATCTTGCTGTAGGCGCGCAGCAGGCGGAGGCTGAAAGCCGAATCGAGGAAGAGCAGGCTTTCGACTTCGCGCGCCTTGTTGTCGCCGTCATAGAAGAAGGTCACGGGCACGTCGAGGGCGGAGGCGATCTGCTGCAGGCGGGCTGCGCCGACGCGATTGACGCCCTTCTCGTATTTCTGGACCTGCTGGAAGCTCACGCCGAGCTTTTCGCCGAGCTCGGCCTGCGAGATCTTCATCTCGACGCGCCGCAGACGGATCCGCTTGCCAAGCTCGATGTCCGGCTTGCCGGCACTGCGCTGCTTCATTCTTTTCGCCGCTGTTTTCATCGTCGTTTCTCACCGTTCTTCGGTTGAAAATCCCCCGAAGAGCTGGGTCAGGGGTTCGCCCATATACGAGTCCTTGAATTCATGCGGGTGCACGAACTCTTCCTTAAACCACGGGAAGCGAGCCGGATTGAAAGCCTCGATCAGCCAGTCAATCATGTGCCGTACGCGCGGGATGCGGCCGCTACCGGGATGGTAGGACAACCAGATATCCAGCGGTCGGTTCAATTCGACCTCCAGTGGAATCAACTTCCCGCCAAGCGCAATGGCGTAACTCGGGAATACGCCGATTCCGGCGCCATTCGCGACCGCCCAGTAATTGGCGCTTGAGACGTTGGTCTTCATGACCAGAAGGTCACGTTCCTGAACGCCCGGGAAGAAGCTCTCAAAAGTCTCCTTGGCGGCGAGCTGGTCGGCGAATTGCAGCACCAGGCGGTGCTTGATCAATTCATGGGCCGAGCGCGGCGTGCCGTATTTCTCGAGGTATTTCTCCGAAGCCCAGAACATCAGATGCATGCGGCCGAGCCGCACCAGCTTGACGTCGAGCGCAGAAGGCCGGGACAGATGGATGGCGACGTCGGCCTCGTGGCGCGAGACGTCGGCCGAGCGCATCGCGCAATGCAGGTCGACCAGGATCTTCGGATAGGCCTGCTGAAATTCGACCAGGCGCGGGGCGAGCCAGAACGTGCCGAGACCCTCGGTGACGGCGACGCGGACCTCGCCGGACAGCGCATTGCCGGTCGAATCGCTGGTGCGCAACACGTCGAACGCGGCTGCTTCCATCCGCTCGACCGCGGAGACGACGAGCGCGCCCTCGTCGGTCAGATGAGTGCCGTGGACGTCGCGGGTGAACAGAGTCGTGCCGGTCTGGCGCTCGAAATCATCAATGCGGCGGCGGACAGCGTTGATCGACAGCGACAGCCGTTCGGCTGCCGAGCGGAAACTTCCGCAGCGAACGACCTCCAGGAAGATGCGCGCCGCATCCCAATCGGAGAGGCCGCTGAGATTTGCTTTTAAGCGTTCCTCTGGAGGAACGCCCCTTTCCGCCAAGGAGTGCATACAAGTCCCTTCAGGTGGCTAAACTGGCAGAATCTGGCGCAAACCACAACCACGGCGGGTTGCGGGGTGACGAGTTTTGAACGTCATCCTTACTGCCTCGCGAGTGGTATTCAGGTGCGGCCACGGGCTGGGAATCGGGCAGACGATCGCCTGAACTGAGGGGTGTCGCGTGAGTTCCGTTGCGAGCCTTGAGATGGCTGCGGGATTGTCGGCGCTGTCCGCAATGGACGTCCTTGCGCAGGTGGCGCTTCCAACTCCCGGAATGGATCAATTACAGCGCAGCGGGCGTTCTGTCCCTGGCTGCTTCGACGATAGCCAACGGTGCGGCGGGCCGATGTTCGCCGGAACCGCAGATTCAGCGCAGAAACACATTGAAATCATGTTCAGAGGCGTAGCGGCCTCGTGTTATCCTTGGTCTCCCATGGGGGCCAAAGGGGTCGTCGCTACTACGTCTCGCAGGCCGAATTAACGGAAAGAACGACCGGTGTCGCATTCAGACGAACAGTTGCAGTCCGTGCTGGAAACGCTTGAGGAGTGCCGCAGGGCGCTCAACGAGATGAACAGTCGTGAGTCGGCCGAGCTGCTGTCGATTGTCATCCTCGACGTGCGGATGAAACTCAAAGGAATTGATAGCGCCGATCTCAAGGCGCTGTGCGACGAAATGCTGCGGAACGCCGGAAGCGAACCGCAGCCCCCTTCCAAGCAGACGCAGGACCAGCCCCGGCGTCCGCTGCTCCGCGTGGTGAAGTAGCCACGCCGCCGAGTCTCGCTTTTTGGCGAGGTTTGTGCGCGTCCCGATGCCGCATCTGTGATCACGGACGGCATCGGGAGGAGCCCTGGTTTTGTGCGCCTCTGTTGCGCATTCTCCGGCATCGGCTACACCAGAGCCGGTGCTCCGGGCCGCGCGCATTCACCGCGCGCCGCGCTGGGGCCTGAGATGGCTCCGACTGCATCATGCAAAATGTTTCGATCCCGGCGGCGCTGATTGCCGGCCTCGTCAGCTTCCTCTCCCCTTGCGTCCTGCCGCTGGTTCCGCCCTACCTGATCTATCTCACGGGCGCGACGATCGAGCATGTCGAGAGCGAGGAGCCGGCCTCGGCTTCCAAGCGCGCGATCATGATGTCGGCGCTGCTGTTCGTGCTCGGCTTCTCCACGGTGTTCGTGGCGCTCGGCGCCAGCGCCTCGCTGATCGGCGGGCTGATCCGGGCCTGGTCGGCCGAGCTGTCGATCCTCGCCGGCATCGTCATCATCATCATGGGCCTGCACTTCCTCGGCCTGACGCGCATCGGCCTGTTGATGCGCGAGGGTCGGCTGCCGATCCCAAAACCCGTCGGGCTCTGGGGCGCCTACATCATGGGGCTCGCCTTTGCGTTCGGCTGGACGCCCTGCATCGGTCCGATCCTGGCTGCGATCCTCTCGATCGCCGCGGCCGAGGCCACGGTGACGAAGGGCGCAGGTCTGCTCGCAGTCTATTCGGCCGGCCTCGGCATTCCCTTCCTGATCGCCGCGCTGATGATCGAACAGTTCTCGACGCTGTTCGCGCGCATGAAGGGCCAGCTCGTCAATGTCGAGCGCGCCATGGGCGTGTTGATGGTGATCACCGGCATCGGCTTTCTCACCGGCGCGGTTTCGAATGTGAGCATTTGGCTGCTCGAGACGTTTCCGGCGCTGCAGACGATCGGGTAGGGCGCAACCATCCGGCAGGCGAAGACCGGGTTTTCACGGATGGAACCCGAACGGATCGCCGGTCATGCTCACGCTGCGGAGCGTGCTGGATAACAACCTTTTTAGTCCCGGGACGTTGGAGTTAGGGACAACCACATGGTGGAGATCACGTGACCAAGACACTGCGCTTAGAGCCCCTGTCGAACAACGCGGCTTTGGTCGCCTGGCAATTCGTCGGTCAGCCGTTGCAGGAATGGCCGAGCTGGGTGCAGTCGATCTGTTCGCTTCAGAAGGATGCCGAGGGAAAGTTCGAGCTTCGGCACGAGCGACGCAGCGGCACGCAGATCGTCTATCTCGGCGAGTGGCTCGTGCGGGATCTGGACGGCGGCGTCGACTTTTATACGGACTCCGAGATCTGGGCGCGGTTCGCCGCGAAGCGCTAGCATTCAATCAACAGCGCGTGTTCGGGTGGGGCAAAACGCCTCGCTGATGAAGCTCTCTGCGAAATACAATCTGTGGTAATATTTCGTGTTACTGCACCCAGAGGGGCAATTTTCGAAAACCTATACTGACACGAGTATTTTGGAACAATCGACAGACTTCCTCGCCCCTCTCCCTTTTCAGCATTTCAAGGAGCAAGCGATGGGAACCGACGTGAACGTTCAGCCCGGTCACGGCAAAGCCGGACGTCAGCCGACGCGACAATTTCTGGATACGCTTTCCGGACACGACGATCCGGGCATGTTTGGTCGGATGTTTCCGACCCTCGAGCCGCTCGCGGTCGATGACGGTCCGCTTCATGAACTCGCCGATGCGATGAAGGACCCGGTCCCCGGTGACCCCGCGGGAAACAATGCCAACGTACCCGCAGGCTTTACCTATCTCGGGCAATTCGTCGATCACGACATCACTCTGGATCTGACCTCCTTTGGCGACAAGGAGGCCGACCCGATGGCTGTTGAGAATTTTCGTACACCGGCGCTCGATCTCGACAGCGTGTACGGTCTTGGTCCGGACGGAAGCCGTCACCTCTACGCGCGCAACTCGGCGAGCGACAACGGCAAGACCCCGGGTCCGAAACTCCTGATCGGCAAGACCGTCAACGTCGACAGCATCACGGGAGATCATCGCAACGATCTGCCGCGCAGTCCCGAGGGCTTTGCCCTGATCGGCGATCATCGCAACGACGAGAACCTGCTCGTCGCGCAAACCCATCTTGCGATGCTCAAATTTCACAACAAGGTCTGCGATCAGCTTGCGGCGTCAGGCAAGCCGCCCGGAGAGATATTCGAGGAGGCGCGCCGGATCGTGACCTGGCACTATCAATGGATCGTCCTGCACGATTTTGTCGAGCGGATCACCGAGAAGGGGCTGGTTGCGAAGATTCTGGAGCAGGGGCGGCGCTTCTACCGCTTCAAGAAGACGCCCTATATGCCGGTCGAGTTCTCCGCGGCCGTCTATCGTCTCGGCCACAGCATGGTTCGCCAGGTCTACAGCCACAACAGAATCTTCACGCCCGGGCCGGGCGGCCTTACCCCCGCGACGCTCGACCTGCTGTTCAGGTTTACCGGGCTCTCTGGCGGAATCATCGGAGATCTCGCCCCCAATCCGATCCAGCCGCCGCTTCCTCTTCCGGTGCTTTCGAGCAACTGGATCATCGACTGGCGGCGCTTCTATGCGGTCCTGCCGTCCAATCCGCCGGGTGTGGCGCTGAATTCATCCCGCAAGATCGACCCGTTCGTCGTGCCGCAACTCCACACCTTGCCGGGTGACGGCGGCAGCCTGCCGTTCCGCAACCTCAAGCGCGGCGTGCTGCTGGGATTGCCGTCCGGCCAGGATGTGGCCAAGGCGATGAAGATCAAGAATCCGCTGACGCCGGCCGAAATCTCGAAGGGAAGCGACGGTGCGGTGGCGAAGAAGCATGGCCTGCACGAGCACACCCCGCTCTGGTACTACATCCTCAAGGAGGCGGAGCAGCGCGGCAGCGGTGAAAGGCTGGGGCCGGTCGGCGCGACGTTGCTCGCCGAGGTCTTTGTCGGCCTCGTCCATGGCGATCACCAGTCGTACCTTTGGGTCAAGGGCAAGAACTGGAAGCCGACACTTCCGTCGCAGGTGCCGGGTGAATTCACCATGGCCGACCTGTTGCGCTTCGTCGGGGATATCAGCCCGATCGACGGCATCTCGACCGTCTAGGTGCTTGGCGACACGAGCGAGGCTGGGCCGCGAAGCGGCCCAGTTCGCACAAGCGTAGCTACTCAGTAGTCCCAGAACACCGGCACCCAACGATAGGCGTCGCCATCAACCGCCACCCGGCCCACGGACGGGAACGGCAGGTGGGTGGCGACCAGCATCTCGCCGGTCTCGGCAAGCTCTCGCAGCAGACGGATACGAACGCGCGCCGCTTCTTCGGGGTCGTGTTCGAAACCGTTGTGCCAGTCGGGCTGCTCGAAGCCGACGGCAAACACGGCATCGCCGGCGAATGTCAGCGCGTCACCGCCGGAGGCGATGCGAACCACGCTGTGTCCGGGGGTGTGGCCGCCGGTGCGACGGGCGACGACGCCGGGCGCAATCTCCTGCGTCTCATCGAATGTCCGCAGCTGACTGCCGTACTTCTTCACGAACCGCTTGGCGGTGGCGCGAAGCGCGTCCGGGAATCCCTGCGGCATGTTGGTGTGCGAGAAATCGGGCGCCTCCCAGAACTTGACCTCTGCGGCCGCGACGTGGATACGCAGGTCCTTGCGCAGCCGTTCCTTCACGCCGTCGACGAGCAGGCCGCCGATGTGGTCCATGTGCAGATGGGTCAGCACCAGGTCGGTCACGGACGCAAGATCGATCCCGGCAGCTTCCAGCCGCTTGATCAACTGCCCGGCCCGCGGCAGGTGCAAGTTCGGGTCGGAGCCGAGGCCGGCGTCGATCAGGATGGTCTTGCCACCGCTGCGCACCATGACCGCATTCAGCGCCCAGTCGAACGCGTCCTGCGGCAGGAACATGTCGTGCAGCCAGGCCGCACGCTCGGCCGGGGCGGCGTTGTGCGCCAGCATCGTGGTCGGCAGCGGCAGCACGCCGTCGCTGACCACCAGCACGTCGATGTCGCCGATCTTGAGCGCGTAGCGTGACGGCACGAGCTCTTCGGGGCCCGATGACTGGGGATATGAGGTGTTGTGCAGGTTCATGTTCGTCTCCTGTTTCATGGAAGGCTTCTGGCTGGTCCTGGTTGAACGGTCCGCGCAGCCAGGACGCGCGGCCGCCATCGCTTCGCGCGTCTAGAGATCGGTCACACGTTCCGGATCGGCCGACGCGAGCGCAGCTGCGCGCTCGGCCTTCGGCGGATAGATCCAGACGGTGTTGATCTCCCGCTTCGTCTTCTTGGCGACATCGCCGACCATCTCGACCTTGCGCTCCCAGCCGCGCGTGAACAGCGCGCCGGCTTCGCCGAGGTCGAGGCAGGTGACATAGGGCTTCTGGTGGTAGGGCCTGGTCGGAACGCCGAGCAGCTCGGCGGCGGCATTGTTGCCGGCAAAGGCGCCCATGCGCGTGGCGTGCTGGCACGACATCAGCGCGTAATTGCCCTCGTCGTCGCAGGCGGCCCGCGCGGCATCGCCGGTGGCGAAGACGCCGGCGACACCGGGTACGCGCAGATCGCGATCCACCAGCAGCCGGCCGAAATTGTCGCGCTCGGCAGGAATCTGCGCGGTCAGCGGCGCCGCACGGATGCCGGCGGCCCAGACCACCGTCTCGGTTTCGATGTGCTCGCCGGTCGACAGCGTCACACCGGATCTGTCGAGCGAGGCGACGCAGGCCCCGAGGCGGCTCTCGACGCCGAGCTTGCGCAGCGCATCCTCGATGAGCGGACGGGGGCCTTCACCCATATCGGGAGCGATCGCGCCGTTGCGCTCGACGATGATCACGCGTGCCGTCGAATCCTTGCCGAAGATCTCGCGCAGGCGCGCGGGCAGCTCGGTTGCGGCCTCGATGCCCGTGAAGCCGCCGCCGGCGACGACGACCGTATCGCGTCCGTTGACGGCCGGCCGGTCGGCGAGACCGTGCAGATGCTTGTCAAGCGCGACGGCGTCATCGAGCGAGTCGACGCTGAAACCGTGCTCGGCAAGGCCGGGAATGTCGGGGCGGAACAGGCGGCTGCCGGTTGCGATCACCAGACGGTCGTAGGACAGCGTCTTGCGCGTGTCCCGGGACGTCGTGACCTGCACCGTCCGCGCCTCGGTGTTGACGGTCTCGGCGTTGCCCTGGATGTAGTTGACGTCGATCGCCTTGAGGACGTCGAGCAGCGGCGCCGTCAGCGTTTCCGGCTTCGGCTCGTAGAGCCGCGGGCGAACCACCAGCGTCGGCTCAGGCGCGATCAGCGCGATCTCGAGATCGTCAGGGGAAGCGCCCTGGATGTCGCGCAGGCGGGCGGCGGAGAGGGCGGCATACATGCCGGCAAAGCCGGCGCCGATGATGAGCAGTCGCATGTGGTTCACTCCTAAGTTTGGTGATCGGGACAGACATGCGTCGTCGCGGCCGCCCAAGGTCGGCGGAACCTGCTGCGATCGGCGAAGACGCGAAGAGGTGAGACGGTGGACGCTGCGGCCTTACGGGGCAGTGCAGCTCGGCAGTGACGACAGCAGCGCGGGGCTGCCACAGGCCGCCTGGCAGCCTCTCGGGCTCGATGGCCAGCCGCGCAGGGCGACCGGCACTGAAGCTTTCCTCGGCCAATCATGATTGATCAGGATTGACGTCAGGAGACTGGCGTTCTGCGCCGGCGCCTCTTCGGCCGTCGGCGAGGTGAAACGCACGGTCAGTGAGAGCCCGTACAGGAGCGCCGTTGCGATGGCTTTGCGGCGCGGTGCGATTGCAAGGCGTTTCCAGTCCATTGTTCGTCTCCGTCCGCGTGATCCGTTCCTGCGTTGTTTAGCGAACCAGAAATCCGACTGCCCCAGAGCGATTGCCGTCCCTGTCGCGGGATTGCTGCTACCGCGTCCGTCTGCGCCAATCGCTCGGCGTTTCGCCCGTCAGCTTCTTGAACGCCGCGGCGAAGGCGGTCTGGGTGGAATAGCCGAGCGCGGCGGCGATCGAGACGACCGATTCGTTGCTCTCGCGCAGCATGTTCATGGCCTGCTCGAGCCGGTGCTGGCGCAGCCAGGCGTGCGGCGAGAGTCCGGTGCTCTCCTTGAAGGACCGGCAGAAATGGAAGCGCGACAGACCGGCGTCGGACGCGAGCGCCGAGAGTGAGACGTCAGCGTCGCTGTCGGAGCGCAGGCGTTCGATGGCCCGGCGCAGCACTGAAGGCGAGAGGCCGCCGACGATCGGTTGCGGCGCGGCCGGCACGCCGGCATGGGCGGCGAGCACGCGCGTGGCGAGGAGATCGGTCAGTTGCTGCCTGAACAGCGTGTCGAGCGTGGCGCTGCCTTCGAGCGAGTCGGCTGCGCTCAGCAGCAGGCGGGAGGTGATGCCGTCGGGATGCCCGGTTCTTTCCAGGAGGTCGCCGGGGCTCGCCGTGCTGGCCTCGTCGGCGATGCGCAGCAGCGTTCGCTGCGGAAGATAGAGCTGAACCACATGCATGGACCGGTGAATGTCCCATCGCGAGGTCGATCCGGCCGGAATGATCGTGACGACGCCGGGTCGCGCCGTGCTGATCGCGGCCGATCTTCCGCTGCGCCGCTCCAGCGCCTGTGAGCCGGCGGGATAGGCCATGATGACGTGATCGACCATGGGTTCGACCACGTCGTGCAACGGCTCGTGCTTCCAATAGGCGATGGTGCCGCTCTGGGAATCGGAGGCCATGCGAAGCGGCGTCGTCTTGAGCACGCGCGCCATCTCCGCATCGGCAGCGCGCAGCTCGGAAGTCGCGCCATTGTCCGGCTTCGTAAGGGATGTGGGTGGCAAGCCCTTGGGCGGGGGATTGCGCATGAGTGCGGTGCTCCCGATCATTGTGCGGCTCCTCCTGATCGTCTCAGGTTGCACATCAGTCGTCCGTATTTGTACGGGTCGGGGCGTGTTCTATGCGCGTGACGGAACAGCGTCTTTCCTGAAGCGGCCGTGCTTTGTCCGATCCTGCTCAGGGCAGGTGCGCGTTTTCGCAAACGCACGCCGGGCGGCGTCGCTGTGTTGAACGGACATCGCGCGAAAAGGCGTCAAAAGCCGTTGAAATGGCTTGTGAAAGACCGCTTGCTACGAGGAGCGCGAGCAGGTCGGCACCGCTGCTCGATTGTCGACGACACGCCTCAGCGCGCGGCAAAGTGCCCGAGCGCCTCACGGTCGATCTCGATCCCGAGTCCCGGTCCGTCGGGGACGCGCACGACGCCATTCGCGTGCGCGATCGGCTTTTTCAGGATCGCCTGACGGATCGGATGTTCGGTGCGGTCGAACTCGAGCATCGGCTCCAGCGGTGCGAGCGACGTCGGCGTGTGCGACGGCAGCACGGCGAGGAGCTGGAGCGAGGCTGCGATCGCAATCCCGGTGCCCCAGACATGCGGATTGTAACGGATGCCGAAGGCCTCGCTCATGTCGGCGATCTTCTTGCATTCGGTGAGGCCGCCGGCGGCGCAGGTGTCGGGCTGGGCGATGTCGAGCGCATGCGAGGCGAACAGGTCGCGGAAGCCGAAGCGCGTGAATTCGCATTCGCCGCCGGCGACCGGAATGGACAGCGCGGACTTCACCGCGCGATATCCGGCGATGTCCTCCGGCGGCACCGGCTCCTCGAACCAGCCGATGTCATGACGCTCGATCAGGCGGCCGAGGCGGATCGCCGCGACCGCGTCATAGGCGTGGTTCGCATCCACCATCAGCGCAACATCGGGGCCGATCGCCTCGCGCACCGCGCGCGTGACGGTGGCATCCTCCGCGATGCCGAAGCCGACCTTCAGCTTCACGGCGCGAAAACCTTCCGCGACATAGCCGGCTGCTTCCTCCGGCAGGTATTCGAGCGGATCGCCTGTCTTGCGCCGGTAGAGTCCGGTCGCGTAGGCCTGCACCTCTTGACGCGAAGCGCCGCCGAGAAGCTGATACGCGGGGACACCGAAATGCTTGCCCTTGATGTCCCACAGCGCGATGTCGATGCCGCTCAGGCCCTGGATCACGACGCCCTTCTGGCCGTGATCGCGCAGACGCGCATAGACCGTCTGCCACAACACGTCGGTGCAGAGCGGGTCTTCGCCGATCAGCCACGGCGCGATGGTCTGCACGACGGCCGCCGTGATCCGCGCAGGTCCGTAGCATTCGCCCCAGCCGGTGAGCCCCGCGTCGGTCTCGATCTCGACCAGCATTGCGGTGCGGGTGTCGTACCAGGCGCGCGAATAGGCGAAAGGCTGCGAAAGCTTTGCCTCGAGGATGTGGGTCCGAACGCTCGTGATCTTCATGGGGTCTTCTCCCTTCTCGTTTTCACGCCTGACGTCTCGAACAGCAACGCGCGGATCCAGCGGTGGCCGGGGTCGCGATGGGTGCGATCGTGCCAGGCGGCGATCTTGGCAAAGCCGGGGATGTCCAGCGGCGGCTTGAGCAGCGTCAGACCGTCGATATCGGCGACCAGACGCCGGGGCACGACGGCGATGAGGTCGCTTGCGCGCAGCACTTCGGGGAGAACGAGGAAGCTCGCCACCGACAGGCTGACGCGCCGCCGGTGCCCGAGTTTTGCCAGAGCCGTGTCGGTCGTGCCGGTAAAACTGTCGCCGGCATAGGAGACCAGCGCGTGGTCGAGCGCGCAGAAGCGTTCGAGCGACAGCGTCCTGCGCTTCGCGTCGGGATGATCACGGCGCAGCGCGCAGACATACTGCTCGTCGAACAGGCGGCGGACATGCAGGTCCGGGGGCGTCGTTTCCGGCGTGAGCAGCGCAAGGTCGAGATCGCCGCGCTCGAACTGGCTGCGCAGCCGGTCGTCGTCGATCTGGCGCACCGCTACGCGAATATGCGGGGCGCGTGTTCGCAGCGCTGCGAGGAAGGGGACGACGACGGCCCGCAAGGCATAGTCGGTGGCCGCCAGCGACAGCGTGAAGTTCGCGGCCACAGGCTCGAACGCGCGCGGCCTCAAGAGCGCCTCGACCTCTTGCAGCACCCGCTTGACGGGATCTGCGAGCTCCAATGCGCGCGAGGTCGGCACGATGCCGCGTTGGGTGCGGACGAACAGCGGATCGCCGAAACTGTCGCGCAGGCGCGTCAAGGTTCCGCTCATCGCGGGTTGAGTCAGCGCCAGCCGCGCCGCGGCGCGCGTGACGTTGCGCTCCTCGATCAGCGCATTGAAGGCCTTCAGCAGGTTGAGGTCGAGGGTTCTGATATCGCGCATGCTGATGATCGTGATCGGAAATGGCGATTGGCGCTGTCCGGACGTAACCCCCATCTGTCGGAAAGTCCAATGGCGAGAACGCCAATCCGATCCGAACGAAGGATTTCCCTGCAATGAGCGATATCATCTGGCCCGATCAGTACCTGCCGGGTACGACCGACAACTACGTCTCGAACGAGATCATCGTGAAGGGCCTGCGTGCCGACCAGGTCTGGCAGCAGCTCAACGATACCACGGCCTGGCCGAGCTATTACAGCAACGTCTCGGATATCCGCTTCCACGACGGCAAGGGCTCCGCACTGCGTCTAGGGGCACGCTTCCGCTTCACCACCTTCAGCTTTCCGGTGGAGGCCGAAGTGACCGAGTACGAGCCGCCGGCGCCGGGCAAGCCGGCGCGTGTCGCCTGGCACGGCTGGGTCGAGGGCGATGCCGCGACGCGGCTCGACGTCCACCACGCCTGGCTGATCGAGGATCTCCCCGGCGGCCGCGTCCGCATTCTCACGCAGGAGACCCAGACCGGCCAGCCGGCGAGGGACCTGGCGCAGACCAGGCCCAATCCGATGCTGAACGCCCATCAGGAATGGATCGAGGGGCTCGCCGCCGCGGCGCGTCGCAAGTAGATCGCTACCGCGCCTCGTCCAGCGTGCAAGTCACGGTGCAGACGACGCCGCGCGGCAGGAAGTCGACGGTTGCCTCGCCGCCGAGCTGGTCGCGCGCGCTACGCTCGATCAGGCGCGAGCCGAAGCCGCGCCGCACCGGCGCGGTCACCGGCGGTCCGCCGATCTCGGTCCAGATCAGGCGCAGCCGCGGCTTGGGCGTATCGGCGATGACCTCCCAGTCGAGCGTCACCCGGCCGGTTTCGTTCGACAGCGCGCCGTATTTCGCCGCGTTGGTGGCGATCTCGTGCACGATCATCGACAGCACCACGGCAAGCCGCGGCGACAGCGGCACCGCGGGGCCCGCCATGCGGATGCGGTCCGGACTGCTCAACAGGAACGGCCGAAGCGCACGGGCGATCACGTCCCTCAGCTCCGAGCCCGCCCATTTCTCCTGGCTGAGCAGATTATGTGCCTCGGCGAGCGCGCCGAGCCGTCCCTCGAACTTGGCCCGCTCGTCCCGGCTGGCGCTGCGGAAGGTCTGCACCGCGATCGCCTGCATCAGGGCCAGCGTGTTCTTGACGCGGTGGTTGAGCTCCTCGATCAGGAGATTGTGCAGCATCTCGCCGCGCGCGATCGTGGTTGCCATCCGGACCGCGAAGGTGAGGCCGATCAGCAGCAGGATGCCGCCGATCAGGCTGGTGATCGCGATGTTGCGCCAGAGCGGGGCGATCAACGAGCTCTCGGGGACGCCCGCGGCCACGGTCCATCCCGTGAGCTGAGATCTTGTGTAGGCGGAGGCGAGTGCGACGCCGTCCAGCGAGACCGAGGACAGCGTCGCCTCGGGTGCGCGAAACATTTCCGCGTACAGCGAGGGCGAAGCGCGCTTGCCGAAGTTTTCACCCGGGTTTGGCACGCGGGCAAACACCGTGCCCTTGGTGTCGAGCAGGGACACCGTCCATTGCTGATCGGGCCGCTGCTTCTCGACCAGCTCCTGGAAGATGCTGACCGGCGGGCTGAAGCAGAGGTCGTAGATCACTTCGCCGTTGCGCGATACCGGTACCTCGACCGTCAGAACCTGGCGCCCGTTGATCGCGCCGGTGAACAGGTCGGAATATTGCGGCGTCCTGGTCGCGAACACCTTCTCGACGATAGCGAGATTGCCGCGTGACGGCAGGCTCGCGGTGTCCTCCGTCGACGAGGAGAACAGCAGCCGGCCCTTGCGGTCGGAGATCAGCAACAGGCCGCCCTTGCCGTACTGGTCGAGGAAGCCGAGCGCGATGCGGCGAAAGTTCTGGAAGTCGTCGTTGCGCAGCGAGTTCGTCAGCGCCAGCACCTGCAAGCTGCCGGTCATGCGCTGCACCTCGGAATCCAGCACGAGGCGCATGCTGCGCACGTTCTCCAGCACGCGGCGCGCCGCATCGCTGCGGTCCTGCTTGTAATGGTAGAAGGCGAGGCCGACCGCGAAGACGATCATCGGCAGCGTCGTTCCCGCGACCAGGAGAGCGAGCCGGACCGGCAGGGTGAGCTTTGACAAACGCGGGCGTCCCGATTCCGGCGCGGCGGCGCCGGATTATGATTTTGGCGAGAACCATACGGGCAGGACTTGCGGCGCGCCACGATTTTTGCATGTGGCGAGCGGTCCGAAAGGATTTTGCAGCGCAGTGCGGGAGCCCTGCGCCTCAGCTCATGCCAATCGCGGTCAGTAGCAGACACATGGCGTAGATGACCGCCAGACTGAGCCCGGCGATCCGCGCCTCTCGATGCGGTTTCATGCGGTCAACTCCGGCAGGCGGCCGCCTTCGCGGCGGCCGCTCGTCCGTCAGTCCTGATCAATCGATTTCCTGAACGACGGTCCGTGTACCCGGATCCACCAGCATCACGCGTTCGCCGGAATAGACGTAGCGATATTTCGTCAGCGACGGGCCCCAATCGGCCGGAACCGCTTCGAGCTCGACTTCGCTCGGCACTGTGGCGCCGACGATGATCTTCTCCTTGGTCGTGATCGGGCGCACGCGGTGCTCGGTGACGTAGGATTTGATCTTTGTGCGGTATTCCGGCTCGATCTGAACGACCGCGGCGTGACCGGTTCCGGTCGTGGTCACGGTGGATTGTGCGAATGCGCCGGTCGAGATCAGAATAGCCGCGGCGGAAAGCAGGAACAGTTTCTTCATCTTATCCTCCTCGTAGAAATAAGCGCGGCAACAACCTCCCGCCGCGCGCGACGTTCCCCGAGGATAGGAACAAAATACCATTTTTTCCCGTTTCCAAATCGACCGGACCGAAATCCGGCAATTGGAGGAGGAGACGAGATGAAGTTGAAGATGGCGACTGCAGCACTGATGGTTGCTGCGTTTTCCCTGCCGGCGTTCGCAGCCGACGAGTTCTACGTGGTCCAGGACGTCAAGACCAAGAAGTGCACCATCGTCGACAAGAAGCCGATGGACGCGTCCATGACCGTCGTCAGCCCGTCCGGCACGATCTACAAGACGCGCACCGAAGCCGAGAGCGGCATGAAGACCGTCAAGGTCTGCACATCCAATTGAGGAGGGCATCATGCCAGTACTCATTCTCTGGGCCGTGCCGGCGATCATCGTGATCGGCGGCGGCATCTATCTGATTGGTCATATGCACTAGGTCAGTCGTGGAAGACGCGCGGGTCTGTGCGTGCAGCGCACAGCTCCGCGCGTCTTCCCGTGTCCCAGGGAGTGAGGGGTCGCTGATGCGGCGTGCCGCGCGCCGGCAGGAGTGCGAGTTGCAGTGCAACAGGTCATGCAGGAGCAAGTCCTGCGACGAAGAAGACCTCCAGCGCGCGCGAAATGACTTCCGTCCCGCCGGAGTTTTTCATACGCTCCCTCTCGCAAGCCGCATACCGGCTGCACGCACGGCCCGGCGACGGGGCCGGAGCATCAAAGGGAGGGGAGACGATGAAGCGACGGTCATTTCTCGCTGGTATCGGTGCGACCACTGCGGCGGCCTCGATTGGCATGCCGTCGATCCTCAGGGCGCAGGCGCCGATCACGCTGAACGGCGCTGTGCAATTCAACGACGACCATGCCTTCAATCGGGCGCTGATCCGGTTCGAGGAGCTGGTGAAGAAATATTACGGCAAGCCCGTCAATTTCACGCTGCACAAGAACTCCTCGCTCGGCCTCGAGAAGCAGTATTTCGAGTACATGTCGCAGGGCAAGGCGGTCGATTACGGCATCGTCTCGCCGGCCCACATGTCGACCTTCGCCAAGGCGGCTCCGTTCATCGATGCGCCCTTCGTGTTCAAGGGCATCGAGCACATGAACAAGGTCGTCGAAGCCAACATCCTGGCGCCGATCGCCGACGAGGTCGCGACGAAGGCGGAGGTGGTTCTGATCGGCTATTCCGGCGGCGGCATCCGCAACATCTTCGCCAACAAGCCGCTCAAGAATCTCGCCGATCTCAAAGGCCTCAAGGTTCGCGTGCAGGGCGCCCCGATCTGGTCGAAGACCTTTGCGGCCGTCGGCATGAGCCCGACGGTGATCGCCTATAACGAGATCTACAATGCGATCCAGAACGGCGTGATATCGGCCGGCGAGAACGAGGCGGCCGGCGTCGAGGCGATGAAGTTCTACGAAGTCGCCCCGCATCTCAGCCTCACCCAGCATGCCGTATCGATCCGGCCGATCTGCTTCTCGGTGAAGACGCTGAAGACCTTGCCGAAGGATTTGCAGGACGCGATCATGAAGGCCGGCAAGGAGGCCGGCGACTACGGCCGTCAGCTGGAATCGAGCGAAGAGGTCGTCAAGCTCGATACGCTCGAGAAGGCCGGCAAGCTCAAGCGCGTTCCGTTCGAGGAGCGGGACGCCATGAAGAAGCTCGCCGACCCCGTGATGGCCACCTACGCCAAGGAGATCGGCGCAGAGGGCATCTTCGAGAAGATCAACGTCGCCTGAGCTCGTTGCATCCGCCGACGGCATGTCCGGGCAAGCCCCGCTTCTTGCCCGGCCGTGGTGGATCAGCTGCCGCTGGGAGTCCCAATGTCCGAAATGCCCGTCCCGTCCACACCGTCGCTGTGGCGTCGCATCACGGCGGCCTATGCGAAATTGCTGGAAATCCTGCTCGCGGCCTGCGTCGGCATTATCATCATCCCGGTGACACTGCAGATCATCTCGCGCTACACGCCCTTCATTCCGTCCTACATCTGGACGGAGGAAATGGCGCGCTTCCTGTTCGTCTGGACGATCATGATCGGCGCCATGGTCGGTGTGCGGGAGGCGCAGCATTTCGAGGTCGACGTGTGGCCGGACTTGTCGCGGCGGTCGGAGGCTGCGGTGCGGATTCTCGCGCGGCTCGGGGTGCTGGCGCTGGCGCTGGTGTTCGTGTTCGCCGGCCTGGAGTTCACCCGCTTTGCCTGGAACAGAACTTCGGAGCTGGCCGATCTGCCGCTCTGGCTGATCCACGTCGCCTGGCCCGTGACCGGCGCGACGTGGATCGTCTTTGCGGGCGAACAGATCATCGATGAAATGCGCATTCTGGTCGGGGCACGGCGATGAACGGCAATGTACTCTCGGCCGGACAGGCTGCGATGGTGCTGTTCGGGGTCTTCATCGGCCTGCTCATCGTGCGCGTGCCGGTCGCCTTCGCGCTCGGCCTTGCCTGCGTGCCGATCCTGCTGATCGAGCCGCGTCTGTCCTTGATGACGCTCGCGCAGGAGACCTTCAATGCGTACAATTCATTCATCCTGCTGGCGGTGCCGTTCTTCCTGCTGACGGCGAACCTGATGAGCATCGGCGGCATCACCGACCGCCTGGTGGCGTTGTCGCGCTCGATGGTTGGGCACTGGCCGGGATCCCTGGCGCAGATCAACGTCGTGCTGTCGGTGTTCTTTGCCGGCATCTCGGGCTCGTCCACGGCCGATGCGGCGAGCCAGTCCAAGATCTTCATCGATGCGCAGACCAAGGAGGGCTACGACCTCTCGTTTTCCATCGCCATCACGGCAGTGTCGGCGGTTCTGGCGGTCATCATCCCACCGTCGATCCTGATGATCGTGTGGGGCGGGCTGATCTCGACCTCGATTGCGGCGATGTATCTGGCCGGCATCGTGCCGGGCCTGCTGATCGCGGGCGCGCAGATGGCGACGGTGCACATCTATGCGGTGCGCCGCGGCTACCCGACCTATCCGAAGGCGACCTGGGTCGAGATGCGATGCGCCATCTGGCGGTCGATACCGGCCATGATGACGCCGTTCATCATCGTCGGCGGCATTCTGCTCGGCTGGTTCACCGCGACCGAGTCCGCCTGCGTCGCGGTGCTCTATTCCGTGGCGCTCTCGGCGTTCTTCTACCGCGAGACCGGGCTGCGCGAATTGTACAAGGCCTTGCTCGACACCGGGCGCCTTGCCGGCGTCGCGCTGTTCTGCGTCGGCACCGCAAGTGCGTTTGGCTGGCTGCTCGCCTATTACAGGATCCCGCAGGAGCTGCTGGCCAACGTTTCGACCTGGGGCATGGGCAGCGTCGCGGCCGGCTTTTTCATCGCCTTCTGCTTCCTGGTGGTGGGCTGCTTCCTCGACGCCATCCCGGCCATCATCATCGTCGGCACCGTGCTGGAGCCGCTGGCCAAGTCGGTCGACCTGCATCCGGTCCAGTTCGCGATCATATCGATCGTGTCGCTGGCCTTCGGACTGGTGACGCCACCCTATGGCTTATGCCTGATGATCGCCTGCTCGGTCGCCGGCGTGCGGCTGCGCTATGCGCTGAAGGACACGGTGATCATGCTGATCCCGATGCTGCTCGTACTGGCGGCGCTCATCGTCTGGCCGAGCGTGTCGCTGTTCCTGCCGCGCCTGATCGTGCCGGAGATGCTTAAATAAACGTCCCGCGGCCGAGGCCGCGGGATCGATTGAATAGGTTACAGATTGCTCTCGGTGATCGCGGCATACACCATGCTGCGCAGCTCGCGGCGGAGCGGATAGGCGCTCGACGGCAAAACCTGCGTCATGAAGATGGTGATCAGCTCCTCGGCCGGATCGATCCAGAACGAGGTCGTGGCCGCGCCGCCCCAATTGTATTCGCCGGGGCTGCCGGCGATCAGCGTCTCGGCCGGGCGCATGGTCACGGCGAAGCCGAGGCCGAAGCCGATGCCGTTATAGGTGGCTTCCGAGAACAGCGAACGCGACACCTCCGGCAGCGCGCGGCCGCCGGGAATGTGGTTGGTCGTCATCAGCGCCAGCGTCTTCGGTCCGATCAGCCTGACACCGCCGAGCTCGCCGCCATTGAGCAGCGCGCGGCAGAAGGTGAGATAGTCGGCCGCCGTCGAGCACAATCCGCCGCCGCCGGAGATGAAGGGGGGCGGCGACAGGAACGAGCTCGTCGTCGGATCGTCCTGGAGCGTCAGCCCCTCGCGGCGCTGGCCGGCATGGAAGGTCATGCCGCCGCCCGGGTCCGCCGAATAGCAGGCCGCGAAGCGGTGCGCCTTGGAGGTCGGCACGTGGAAATCGGTGTCGGTCATGCCGAGCGGATCGAGGATGCGTTGTTTCAGGAACTGCTCGAACGGCACGCCTGAGATCTTGCCGATGAGGTAGCCGATCACGTCGGTCGCGACCGAATAGTTCCAGGACTCGCCCGGCGAGAATTCCAGCGGGATTTTCGCCAGCCCCTCGATCATGGTCTGGAGCGTGCCTGATTTCTCGACCTCGCCGATCTTCTCGGTGCGATAGGCGGCATCGACATTGGAACGCTGCTGGAAGCCGTAGGTGAGGCCGGAGGTGTGGCGCAAGAGGTCGACGATCAGCATCGGCCGCGACGGCGGCCGGGTCAGGAAGGAAGGCGCGGTGCCGGCGACGAACACGCCGAGATCCTTCCATTCCGGAATGTATTTGGCTACGGGCTCGTCGATCGCGACGAGGCCTTCCTCGACCAGCATCATGAAGGCGACGCTGGTGAGCGGCTTCGTCATGGAATAGATGCGGTAGATTGTGTCGTCCTTCACCGGCACCTGGCGCTCGACATCGGCGAGGCCCTGCACGGAGCTGTGGGCGATCTTGCCGCGGCGATAGACCAGGAGCTGCGTGCCCGGGAACCGGCCGGCATCGATGTATCGCTTCTTCAGATGCGCATCGACGCGGTCGAGCGCAGCCTTGGACATGCCGACGGATTCGGGCGAGGCGGGGGTGGGGGCAAGCATCAGTTCCTCCGGGCAGTTTCTCGACGACCGTGATAGCCAAATGGCGGGCCCATTCCAAGCCGGTCGCGCTTAACGCGGGGCCGCCGACTGGTGTAGTCTCCAGCCGGGAACGCCTCCAGGGAGCCCGCCCGGGCCAACAAAAAACGCGAGGGCAAACGCACCATGACCCAGTTCAACGAGACCGAACTCACCGAAGCCGTCGTCAAGAGCTTCGACCGGACGCCTGATACGCGCACGAAATTCCTGCTCCAGGAATTGGTGAAGTCGCTGCACGATTACGTGAGCAAGACCGGTCTCACCTTCGAGGAATGGGAATACGCCATCGATTTTCTGACCCGGACGGGGCAGAAATGCACCGACACCCGCCAGGAATTCATCCTGCTGTCGGACGTGCTCGGGGTCTCCATGCTGGTCGACGCCGTCAACCACAGGGATCGCGAGGGGGCGACCCAGACGACGGTGCTCGGACCGTTCTATGTCGGCGAGCACAAGGTGACCGCGCATGGTACCGACATCTCGCCGAACAACCAGACGGGCGAGCGGATGTTCGTGCAGAGCCGCGTCACCGATCTCAAGGGCAAGCCGCTTGCGAACGTTCCCGTCGACGTCTGGCATGCCGACGATGACGGCTTCTACGATTCACAGAAGCCGAATTATGACGAGGTCGGCGCCTCCGCGCGGGCGCGCTTCATCACCGATCATGACGGCCGCTTCTTCTTCCGCACCATTCTGCCGTGCAGCTATCCGATCCCGACCGACGGTCCGGTCGGCGAGATGATCGTGCAGACCAATCGCCACCCGATGCGTCCCGCGCATGTGCACTTCCTGGTCAATGCCAAGGGCTACGAGCCGCTGATCACCCACGTGTTCATGGATGGGGACAAATATCTCGATTCCGACGTGGTGTTCGGTGTCAAGGACGACCTCGTCGCCAAGGTTGAGCCGCGCAACGATCCTGAGATGCCCGACGGCACCAAGGCGAACGGGCGGTGGCATCTGATGAGCTACGAATTCCACCTCAAGCCGGGCGGCGGCATGGCGCCGAAGCCGCTGGGGACGAAGGCGGCGGAGCCGGCGTGATGCGGCCTCGTCCCTTATCGCAGCCGTAGCGCTGCGAGCAGCACGATGACCGCGCAGGCCAGGATCGCCGTGGTCAGCTTCCAGAACAGCAGCGGATTGCGCTCCAGAAGTGGCGTGGTCCGCGTGGCGAGATAGGCCGGATTGGGATTTCTGAGCTCGAACACGAACTCGGAGAGGTCTTCGTGGCGCTTGTAGGGATCGGGATGCAGCGCCTTCCTCAGCGCGCCGTCGATCCAGCCGGGAATGCCCCGCTCGGCATCGACCGCGGGGCGGTATCTCAGTTTCCACGCGTCCGATCGTCCCCGGATTTTAGCCAGCTGGGCGCCGTAGGGCAGATGTCCGGTGAGCATCTGGTAGCAGATGGCGGCCAGTGAGAACATGTCGGACCGAGGCGATCCGCCCTCGCCGAGGAAATACTCCGGTGCCGTGTACTGGACCGTGCCGAGAATCTCCGCGTCGGCCGCTCCAGGCGCTGCTTCAGCGACGCCCGCGACCCTGACCGATCCGAAGTCGATGATCTTCGCGGTGCCGGTCTTGTCGATCAGGACATTATCGGGCCTGAGATCCTGGTGCAGCATCTCCATCCGGTGGAAGGCGCGCAGCCCGGTGGCGATCTGCTCGACGATCCGGCGCACCGTCTCCAGATCGGGGCGGGGATTGTCGAGCATCCACTGCCGCAGCGTCTGCCCCTCGACGAACTCGGTCGCGACGTAGAGATAGTTGCGCCGCGTCGATCGCGATCGCGGCTTGAGCACGTACGGACTGTCGATTCGCCGAGCGATCCATTCCTCCATCAGGAAACGTTTCAGATAGGCCTGGTTGTCGCGCAGGTCGATCGACGGAATCTTGAGCGCGACCGTTTCCTCGGTCTCCGCATCGACGGCGAGATAGATGTGGCTGCGGCTGCTGCCGTGGATCTCCCGGATGATCCGGTAGCCATCGAACATCGCCCGCGGCTCCAGCAGGGGCGGCAGCGGCAGCGCCGAACTCTGATCGAAGACACCGGATTCCTCCGGCACCGCATCGATGCGCAGGATCTGCACGGTGATGTTGTCGTCGCTGCCGCGCCGGTAGGCCTCCTCGACGATCGCCTTTGCTGCGCCGTCGAGCTCGGCCGCATGCTCGATGATTGCGCTCGTGACGAAACGCGGCTCGACGAATTCATACGCACCGTCCGTTGCCAGCAGGAAGGTGTCGCCGGCCTGGATCTCGACCGTCTGGTAGTCGATCTCGAGCTGCGGATTGATGCCGAGCGCGCGGCCGAGATAGGTCTGCTCCGACGACACGATGATGCGGTGATCGTCGGTCAGCTGCTCCAGCGCCCTGCCGGCGATGCGGTAGATGCGGCAGTCGCCGACATGGAAGATGTGCGCGGTGGCCGCCTTGATGACCATGGCGCTGAGGGTGCAGACATAGCCCTTGTCGCGGTCATAGGCATATTGGCTCTTGCGCGTCTGCGCATGCAGCCAGGAGTTGGTCGCCTCCAGCACGCGGCGGGCGGAGGTCTTCACCGTCCAGGATTCCGACGTGCAGTAATAGTCCATCAGGAAGCTCTTGACCGCCGACTCGCTGGCGATCTGGCTCACGCTGCTGCTGGAGATGCCGTCGGCGAGAACCGCCGCGATGCCCTTCAGGCTGAGCAGCGGCTCCTCCGGAATCAGGACGCCGTGAAAATCCTGGTTGACGGGCTTGCGACCCCTGTCCGAGTGCTGGCCGACCGAGATCTGGAGTCCGCGGGACATCGTCATCACCAGGAGAGGGGAGCCTCACCCTGCTTGGGCGAAGCTCCCCTGTCGAGACGGATTCGATCAGGCTGCGACGCGGGGCTTCGCAGCCTTGTCGGCCTGGCGCTTCGGCAGGGTCATGACGTGCGTGGCGTAGAGGGTCATGCCGGTGAAGGCGAGGCCGCCGACGAGGTTGCCGAGCACGGTCGGAATCTCGTTCCAGATCAGGTAGTCCATGATCGAGAACTTCGCATGGAGCATGAGGCCCGACGGGAACAGGAACATGTTCACCACGGAATGCTCGAACACCATGTAGAAGAACACCAGGATCGGCATCCACATCGCGATGACCTTGCCAGGGACCGAGGTTGAGATCATGGCGCCGACGACGCCGGTCGAGACCATCCAGTTGCAGAGCATGCCGCGCAGGAACAGCGTCGCCATGCCGGCCGCGCCATGCGCGGCGTAGCCCAGCGTTCGGCCTTCGCCGATATTGCCGATCGCCGCGCCGACCTTGTCGGGGGCCTGGGTAAAGCCGAAGGTCGTGACGAAGGCCATCATGAAGGCCACCGTGAAGGCGCCGGCGAAGTTGCCGACGAAGACGAGGCCCCAGTTGCGCAGCACGCCGCCAAGGGTGACGCCCGGGCGCTTGTCGATCAAGGCGAGCGGGGAGAGCACGAACACGCCGGTCAGGAGGTCGAAGCCCAAGAGATAGAGCATGACGAAGCCGACCGGGAACAGCAGCGCGCCGACCAGCGGCTGGCCGGTGTTCACGTTGATGGTGACGGCGAACCAGGCGGCGAGGGCGAGGATCGCGCCGGCCATATAGGCCCGGATGATGGTATCGCGGGTGGACATGAAGATCTTGGACTCGCCCGCATCCACCATCTTGGTGACGAATTCCGAAGGCGCGAGATACGACATCAATGGTTCCTTTGCTTCGTAAGTGAGATCGACACGCCCCCTCAGAGGACGCGGCTGAACGTCATTGGCCGTGCGGGCTGGCCGGCCGCGCACGAGGGCTATGGAATGTCTGGAAGCTTTGGGAATCGCGTCACGAGGACTGAGCCGGGAGGGCCGCGAAGCAGATGAGCTTCCGGGATGCAGCCGCCAGAGGCTGCAACGATGCGGCAAGCCGCAGTCTTCGTTGACGCCAATGAAGAAGCAAGTTGCGTGCCGCCGAGGCGCGCAGGAAAAATGAAGTCATATCAAACTGATGCGCCTCTCGCCGATTTCGGTCCGAGGCGCTTGGCAGCCTCCTGCTTAAGCGACTGCACAAGCTTTGTGCGCCGCACAAGGATTGGGCAGTGCGCAAATTTCGCAAGCGGGATCAGCCTGCGACAGTCTGGCGCGGGACGGCTAAGTTACTCAATATCTTGGTGTTTTGGCGATGCCGAGCTTGGCATGAAGCTTGAATAGTTCCAAGCGACGCCATTGAAGCCGTCCCGCGAGACTTCTCATCCGATTTGCTGACGCCACCAGACGGGGGTCTCTCCCGTCGTGCGTTCGCATGCGCCAAAGACGGCGCCGCCGGACGGACGGGCTGCTCGTGTGCACTGACGCCATCAAATTCTGCAACGACGCAAAGGACGACACTACACATGACCAAGCGCATTCGCCGGCCCTCCGAGACTGGCCTCAGCCGCCGTCAATTGTTGAAAGCCGCCGGCTCTACTGCTGCCCTTCTCGCCGCCGCCAAACTCAATTTCCCCGCCGGCGCCTTCGCGCAGGATTCAGGTCCTGAGGTCAAGGGCGCCAAGCTCGGCTTCATTGCGCTGAGCGACGCCGGGCCGCTGTTCGTCGCCAAGGACAAGGGTCTGTTCGCCAAATACGGCGTGCCTGACACTGACGTGCAGAAGCAGGCCTCCTGGGGCACCACGCGCGACAACCTCGTGCTCGGCTCCGAAGGCAATGGCATCGACGGCGCGCATATCCTCACCCCGATGCCGTACCTGATCTCAGCCGGCAAGGTGACGCAGAACAACCAGCCGACGCCGATGTACATCCTGGCGCGGCTCAATCTCGATGCCCAGTGCATCTCGGTCGCCAAGGAATATGCCGACCTCAAGCTCGGCACCGATGCGGCGCCGTTCAAGGCGGCGCTGGAGAAGAAGAAGGCCTCCGGCAAGGCGGTGAAGGCCGCGATGACCTTCCCGGGCGGCACCCATGACCTCTGGATCCGCTACTGGCTCGCCGCCGGCGGCATCGATCCCGACAAGGACATCGAGACCATCGTGGTGCCGCCGCCGCAGATGGTGGCCAACATGAAGGTCGGCACCATGGACTGCTTCTGTGTCGGCGAGCCCTGGAACCTGCAGCTCGTCCACCAGGACATCGGCTACACCGCGGTCAACACCGGCGAGATCTGGAACAAGCATCCGGAGAAATCTTTCGGCATGCGTGCAGCCTTCGTCGACAAATATCCCAAGGCGACCAAAGCGATCCTGATGGCGGTGCTCGAGGCCCAGCAGTGGGCCGACAAGGCCGAGAACAAGCAGGAGCTTGCCACCATCATGGCCAAGCGGCAGTGGATCAACTGCCCGGTTGAGGACGTCTACGACCGCACCGCCGGCAAGTTCGACTATGGCAACGGCAAGTTGGTCGAGAACTCGCCGCACATCATGAAGTACTGGCGCGACTTCGCCTCCTATCCGTTCCAGAGCCACGATCTCTGGTTCCTCACCGAGGACATCCGCTGGGGCAAGTATGAGGCGAATTTCGACACCAAGGCGCTGATCGCCAAGGTCAATCGTGAAGACCTCTGGAAGGATGCGGCGAAGACGCTGGGCGTTGCTGCCGCGGAAATTCCGACCTCCACCTCGCGCGGCAAGGAGACCTTCTTCGACGGCAAGGTGTTCGACCCCGAAAATCCGGCTGCCTATCTGAAGTCGCTCGCGATCAAGCGCGTCGAAGTCTGATGGAGCCAGCGGCCGCCCCCGGGCGGCCGCATCGTCTTTTGCAGCCGGAGAGATATTGCGATGAATATGCCTGCCACGAAGATTGAGGTCGAGACCGCGACGCCCGCGGCTGTTGCCGCACCTGTCGTTGCGATGACGCCGAAGCGCCCGCCCCGCAGTGAGGCCTACGCACGCATGGCAAGGGAAACCGCCGTGCGCGTCATCCCGCCGCTGGTCGTGCTCGCGCTGCTGACCCTGGTGTGGGAGCTCGTTTGCCGCCGCGCCGGCTCGGCGCTGCCGCCGCCGTCAAAAGTCTTCAAGGACACCAAGGAGCTGATCCTCGATCCGTTCTTCGACCATGGCGGCATCGACAAGGGCCTGTTCTGGCATCTCTCCGCCAGTCTCCAGCGCGTTGCGCTCGGCTATTCGCTCTCGGCGATCGCCGGCATAGCGCTCGGCGTGCTGGTCGGGCAATCGGTCTGGGCGATGCGCGGGCTCGATCCGCTGTTCCAGGTGCTGCGCACCATTCCGCCGCTCGCCTGGCTGCCGCTCTCGCTCGCCGCGTTCCGCGACGGCCAGCCCTCGGCGATCTTCGTCATCTTCATCACCTCGATCTGGCCGATCATCATCAACACCGCGGTCGGCATCCGCAACATCCCGCAGGACTACCGCAACGTCGCCGCGGTGGTGCAGCTCAACCCGCTCGAATTCTTCTCCAAGATCATGATCCCGGCGGCCGCGCCCTACATCTTCACGGGCCTGCGCATCGGCATCGGCCTGTCCTGGCTCGCGATCGTCGCCGCGGAAATGCTGATCGGCGGCGTCGGCATCGGCTTCTTCATCTGGGACGCCTGGAACTCCTCGCATATCAGCGAGATCATCCTGGCGCTGTTCTATGTCGGCATCGTCGGGTTCGTGCTCGATCGCCTGATCGCAGGCCTCGGCAAGATCGTCACCCGCGGCACCGCCACAAGCTAAGGGGGAAGGGACACATGACCGCCTATCTGAAGCTCGACCACATCGACAAGATTTTTACCCGCGGCGCTGCGACGACCGAGGTGCTGAAGGACATCAACCTGACCATCGAGAAGGGGCAGTACGTCTCGATCATCGGTCATTCCGGCTGCGGCAAGTCGACCCTGCTCAACATCATCGCAGGACTCACGACCGCCACCACCGGTGGCGTGCTGCTGGAGAACCGCGAGGTCAACTCGCCGGGCCCCGATCGCGCCGTTGTGTTCCAGAACCACAGCCTGCTGCCGTGGCTCACCGTCTACGAGAACGTCCGGCTCGGCGTGGACAAGGTGTTTGCGAGGACCAAGACGAGGGCCGAGCGCGACGCCTGGGTGATGCACAATCTCAACCTGGTGCAGATGGCTCATGCCAGGGACAAGCGCCCCTCGGAAATCTCCGGCGGCATGAAGCAGCGCGTCGGCATCGCGCGGGCGCTGGCGATGGAGCCGAAGGTGCTGCTGCTGGACGAGCCGTTCGGCGCCCTCGACGCGCTGACCCGCGCGCACTTGCAGGACTCGGTGATGGCGCTACATCAGAAGCTCGGCAACACCATCCTGATGATCACCCACGACGTCGACGAGGCCGTGCTCTTGTCCGACCGCATCGTGATGATGACGAACGGGCCGAGTGCGCGCATCGGCGAGGTGCTGGAGGTACCGCTGGCGCGTCCCCGCAAGCGGCTCGAGCTCGCGACCAACACCACCTATCTGAAGTGCCGGCAGCGTGTGCTCGAATTCCTCTACGAGCGTCATCGCTTCGTAGAAGCCGCGTAAACCAAGGTTTAACGCGGAGGATGCGCGCGCCTAAATAATTGACATCAAGCTCAATCCTTGTGCGCCGCACAAGGATTGAGCGAATCGCAAATTTAGCGTGCGAAAATGCCCTGCAAAAACTTCGGGCAATGCGAATAAGATCCTGAAATCCCTGTATTTCCAGTACGCGCGCAATTGGCACGGAAATTGAAGTGTCTTTGCGCGACGCCAACGACGACGTCCCTCAACATCATCAATCAGCATCGTGAACTCGCCACCGGGGTGAAGCCCCGGAGCGCGCCTTCGTGACCGGAGGCAGAGCCTGCAACGACGCAGCGGTGAGCCTGGAAGGGATAATGTATGACCAAGAATTCGACGTGGATTTCTGACTGGCGCCCCGAAGATGAGGCGTTCTGGAATGCGGGCGGCAAGACCATCGCCCGGCGTAACCTGATCTGGTCGATCGTCGCCGAACATATCGGCTTCTCGGTGTGGCTGATCTGGAGCATCGTCACCACCAAGCTGCCGATGGCGGGCTTCCACTACACCACGGACCAGCTGTTCCAGCTCGTCGCGGTGCCGGGCCTGATCGGCGCCTTCATGCGCTTTCCCTACACCTTCGCGGTGACGACCTTCGGCGGCCGCAACTGGACCATCTTCAGCGCGGCGATCCTGTTCATCCCGACGCTGTCCCTTGCCTATTTCGTCAGCCAGCCCGACACGCCTTTCTGGCTGATGCTGCTGGTCGCCTCGACCGCCGGTCTTGGTGGCGGCAACTTCGCCTCCAGCATGACCAACATCTCCTTCTTCTTCCCCGACCGGATGAAGGGATGGGCGCTGGGCCTCAATGCCGCCGGCGGCAATATCGGCGTCTCCAGCGTGCAGCTCTTGACCCCGATCCTGATGACGCTCGCCGTCATCAACCTGTTCCAGGCAAGCCCCGTCGACGGCATCTTCCTGCAGAATGCCGGCCTGATGTGGGTGCTGCCGATCGCGATCGCGGTGTTCGGCGCGGTGTTCTTCATGAACAACCTGACCACGGCGAAGTCGTCGATCAAGAACCAGCTCGCGGTGGTGAAGCGCAAACACACCTGGATCATGGCGTATCTCTACATCGGCACGTTCGGGTCTTTCATCGGCTACTCCGCGGCGTTCCCGCTGCTGCTCAAGACGCAGTTTCCGTCGGTGACGATCTCGATCGCCTTCCTCGGTCCGCTGGTCGGTTCGCTGTCGCGCCCGTTCGGCGGCTGGCTCGCCGACAGGATCGGCGGCTCGGTGATCACGTTCTGGAATTTCATCGCGATGGCGGCGGCGACGGTCGGTGCGCTCTATTTCGTCGGGCACAAGGACTTCATCGGCTTCCTGTCGATGTTCCTGATCCTGTTCGTGACGACCGGCATCGGCAACGGCTCCACCTACCGCATGATCCCCTCGATCTTCCGCGAGCAGAACCTGTTCAAGGTACGCGGCCAGGGCGATGCGGCACGTAGCGCTGCCCTGAAGGCCGCGAGCATCGAGAGCGGCGCGGCAGTCGGCTTCATCGGCGCGATCGGTGCCGTCGGCGGCTACCTGATCCCGAGTGGTTTCGGCAAGTCGATCGCCCTGACCGGCGGTCCGCAGCTCGCGCTCGCGATCTATCTCGGCTTCTACGCCTCGTGCCTGGCTTTGACCTGGTGGTTCTATCTGCGTCGCAGCCCGCAAGGCGAAGGCGCGCCAGGCCTCGCGGAAGCACGCGTGTGACACTTGGTACGAATCTCGCTTCTCCCCGTACGCGGGGAGAAGACTCTCTGATGACGTTTGACCCATGAACCTTGTCCGCAACGGCGCGGACAAAGGCAGACCGAAACAGACAGGAGAACATCATGACGCCCGAACAGATTACCCTCATTCAGCAGAGCTTCGCCAAGGTCGCTCCGATCTCGGAGCAGGCTGCGGTGCTGTTCTACGATCGCCTGTTCGAGGTGGCGCCGCCGGTGCGCGCGATGTTCCCTGAAGACATGACCGAGCAGCGCAAGAAGCTGATGGGCATGCTCGCCGCCGTGGTCGGCGGCCTGTCGAACCTCGAGACGATTCTTCCCGCGGCCTCGGCGCTAGCCAAGCGTCACGTCGCCTATGGCGCCAAGGCCGAGCACTACCCCGTGGTCGGTGCGACCTTGCTGTGGACCCTCGAGAAGGGTCTTGGCGAAGCCTGGACGCCCGAACTCGCCACGGCCTGGACCGACGCCTATGGCGTGCTGTCCGGCTACATGATGTCCGAGGCCTACGGCGCACAGGCGCAGGCCGCCGAATAGGAGATGCCTTGTGAGTGAACCGCTGGTCATCGTCGGTAACGGTATGGCGGCCGCGCGTCTGGTCGACGAGCTCGCCAAGACCGCGCTCGGCCGCTACGCGGTCGCTGTGATCGGCGAGGAACCGCGGCTCGCTTACAATCGCGTGCTGCTCTCCTCTGTGCTGGCCGGCGAGACCGGCTCGCACGAGATCGAGCTGCGGCCGGCCGATTGGTGGCGCCATCGCGGCGTCACGGTGCGCTACGGCTATCGCGTCACCGAGATCGACACCGGCCGCCGCGAGCTCAAGATCGCGGGCGAAGAGAGCATGGAATATTCCAAGCTCGTGCTTGCGACCGGCTCGACGCCGCTGCGCCTCAACGTGCCGGGCGCCGATCTCGCCGGCGTGCACACGTTCCGCGATACGCGCGATGTCGACCTGCTGCTGACGCTGGCGGCGGCGAAGAAGCGCGTCGTCGTGGTCGGCGGCGGCCTGCTCGGCCTGGAGGCCGCATACGGCCTCGCCAAGGCCGGCGCGCCGGTGACGCTGCTGCATCTGATGGACCGGCTGATGGAGCGCCAGCTCGACGCGCCCGCGGCCGACCTGCTCAAGACGCTGGTCGAGCGCAAGGGCATCCGCATCCTGCTCAATGCCAGCACGAAGTGCATCCATGGCGACGGCCACGTCGAGGCCGTCGAGCTTGCCGACGGCAGCCGGATCGAAGCCGATGCGGTGATTTTCGCTGCCGGCATCAAGCCGAACGTCGCGCTGGCGAAGGAGGCGGGGATTGCGGTCAATCGCGGCGTCGTCGTCAACGATGTGATGCAGACCTCCTCGTCCGACATTTTCGCGCTCGGCGAATGCGCCGAGCATCGCGGCACCTGCTATGGCCTTGTCGAGCCCGCCTATGAGCAGGCGCGCGTGCTGGCGCGGCATCTCGCCGGCCGGGCCGCCGCCTATCAGGGCAGCGTGGTCTCGACCAATCTGAAGGTCTCCGGCGTCAGCGTGTTCTCGGCCGGCGACTTCATGGGCGGGGAGGGCAGCGAAAGCCTGGTGCTGTCGGACCGCAGGCGCGGCACCTACAAGAAGCTCGTCATCGCCGACGGCCGGCTCACCGGCGCGGTGCTGATCGGCGATACCGTCGATGCGCTCTGGTATCTCGAATTGATCCGCAATCGCGACAAGGTCGCGGCGATCCGTACGGACATGATGTTCGGCCGCGCACTTGCGCGTCCTTCCAAGGCGGCTGACAAGGCGGCTTGATATGACGGCGATCGACCCAAACCTCCGCGCTACCCGAACGACTTGCCCCTATTGCGGCGTCGGCTGCGGCGTGCTGGCGACACCGGACGGCAAGGGCGGCGCGGCGATCGCGGGCGATCCCGACCATCCCGCCAATTTCGGCCGGTTGTGCTCGAAGGGCTCGGCGCTCGGCGAGACCGTGGGGCTCGAGAGCCGGCTGCTCTATCCCATGATCCGCTGCAAGGGCGTGCTGGAGCGCGTCGCCTGGAGCGATGCGCTCGACCACGTCGCCCACCGCATGCAGCACATCGTGGCGCGTGACGGCGCCGATGCGGTCGCGTTCTATCTCTCCGGCCAGCTTCTGACCGAGGACTATTACGTCGCCAACAAGCTGATGAAGGGTTTCGTCGGCACGGCGAACGTCGACACCAATTCGCGGCTCTGCATGTCGTCCTCCGTTGCCGGCCATCGCCGCGCTTTCGGCGCCGATACCGTGCCCGGCTGCTACGAGGATCTCGACCAGGCCGATCTGCTGATCTTCGTCGGCTCGAACGCGGCCTGGTGCCATCCCGTGCTGTTCCAGCGCATGCTGAAGAACCGCGGGGAGCGCGGCGCGCGCATGATCGTGATCGATCCGCGCCGCACCGATACCGCGAGCGACGTCGATCTGTTCCTCGGCCTCAAGCCCGGCACCGACACCGCGCTGTTCTCCGGCCTGTTCGTGCATCTCGCCGACAACGGCGTGTTGGACCAGGACTACATCGCTGAGAATACCAGCGGTTTCGACGATGCGCTGGCGCGCGCGCGCAACATCGCCGGCAGCGTCGGCGCGACCGCGCTCGCCACGGGCTTGTCCGAGCAGGACGTCGCCACCTTCTTCAAGATGTTCCGCGACACCGAGAAGGTCGTCACGCTCTATTCGCAGGGTGTCAATCAGTCGGCACAGGGCACCGACAAGGTCAACGCGATCCTGAACTGCCATCTCGCCACGGGCCGCATCGGCAAGCCGGGCGCGTCGCCATTCTCGCTCACCGGCCAGCCCAACGCGATGGGCGGCCGCGAGGTCGGCGGCCTCGCCAATATGCTCGCCGCCCATATGGGCTTCACGCCGCCGGACATCGACCGCGTCAGGCGGTTCTGGAAGGCGCCGCGCATTGCCACGCATGAAGGCCTGAAGGCAGTGCAGCTGTTCGAGGCGATCAACCGCGGCGAGGTCAAGGCGCTCTGGGTGATGGGCACCAACCCCGCGGTGTCGCTGCCCGATGCGGACTTCGTGCGCGCGGCGCTGAAGAAGCTCGAGCTGTTCGTGGTCTCCGAGAACGTGCTCTCCAACGACACGGTCGAGGCGGGCCCGCATGTGTTGCTGCCGGCGCTCGCCTGGGGCGAGAAGTCGGGCACGGTGACCAATTCCGAGCGGCGTATCTCGCGCCAGCGCTCGTTCCTACCGGCGCCGGGCGAGGCGCGTCCCGATTGGTGGATCCTGAGCGAGACCGCAAAGCGCCTCGGCTTCGGCGACAGCTTTAATTACAAATCCGCGGCTGATATTTTCCGGGAGCATGCCGCGCTCTCGGCCTTCGAGAATGATGGTAGTCGCGATTTCGATATCAGCGCGCTCACTTCTCTGTCCGACGAAGCCTTCGACGCCTTGAAGCCTGTGCAATGGCCGGCGCGCGAAGGCGCTGAGCCGGGCGAGCGTTTCTTTGCGCAAGGCGGCTTCTTCACCAATGACGGCAAGGGCCGCTTCATTGCGCCGGAGGTGCCGGCGCTGCGCAGCGAGACCGGTCCGTCGCGTCCCTTACGGCTCAATACCGGGCGCATCCGCGACCAGTGGCACACGATGACCCGCACGGGCCTCAGCCAGCGGCTGGGCGCGCATCTGCCCGAGCCGTTCGTCGAGATCCATCCCGATGACGCCGGCAAATACGGCATCGCCCACGACAGCTATGCCCGCATCACCACCGATTACGGCCAGTGCATCCTGAAGGCCGTCGTCAGCGAAGGTCAGCAGCGCGGCACCCTGTTCGTGCCGATCCACTGGAGCGCGATGAACACCTCGCACGGCCGCGTCGGTGCGCTGGTGCAGTCCTTCACCGATCCGTTTTCGGGGCAGCCGGAAGCGAAGGCCACGCCGGCCGCGATTGCGCCTTATGAATTCGTCTTCCGCGGCTTCGCGCTCTCGCGCAAACAGCTCGACCTGCCGCAGAATCTATTGTGGACCCGCGTCACGGTCAGCGGCGGCTTCGGCTATCTCTTCGCCGACAATGCGGATCTCACCCGCTGGCCGGCCTGGCTCGAGGGTGTTGTCGGCGAGGACGTCGCCGAGTACCGCGACTTTGGCGGCGGCGTCTATCGTGCAGCGTCTTTCGCAGGCGATCGCATCGAGACCTGCCTGTTCGTCGGACCCGCGCATGACGCGGGCGATTGGGAGGTGGTGAAGAGCCTGTTCGTGGCCGACCAGGTCACCGACGATCAGCGCCGCATGCTGCTGTCGGGCAAGTCCAGCGAAGGTGCCGGCTCGACCGGTCCCATCGTCTGCGCCTGCTTCGGTGTCGGCCGCGGCACCATCTGCGATGCCATCGCTGGCGGCGCGCGCACCGCCGCCGAGATCGGTGCAAAACTCAAGGCCGGCACCAATTGCGGCTCCTGCATCCCGGAGCTGAAGCGCCTGATCGCGACGACGGAGGTCGTGCCGGCGAAGCAGGCCAAGGTGGCGAGCGCGGCGGGGTAGGCCCGACTCTTTCCATCGTCATTGCGAGCGTAGCGAAGCAATCCAGAGTCTTTCCGCAGAGGGATTCTGGATTGCTTCGCTGCGCTCGCAATGACGGTGTTGATGCAGGTGCGCCAAAAGCCATGGTCTCGTGCCCCGGACGCAGCGCAGCGTCTCTTCGACGATGCGCTGCAGAGCCGGGGCCCATCTAACAGCGGAGCGTTTGGCTTTTCTGGGTCCCGGCTCTGCGCAGCAGCGTTTCACGCTGCAGCGCGTCCGGGACACGAGAGAGGTGGGGACGCAGCCATGCCCTCCGCCCAATCGACGCGACGTCGATTGTCGCCTATGCTGCCACGCGCTCACCCTCAGCAATCAAAAAAACATGATGTACCTGGAAACGCCGCCGCGCCTGATCGAGACCAGGCTGTTCTCCGCGATGCCCGACAAATTCCGCCGCAAGGGCGAGCGGACCGATTGGGCTGACGCCAACCGCCCGGGCGTGCCAACGGACTCCTTCATCGAAGGGCCCTCATTCGACAGGGACGGCCATCTCTACATCGTCGACATTCCGTTCGGCCGCATCTTCCGCATCGCGCCCGGCGGCGAATGGTCGCTGGTGATCGAATATGAGGGCTGGCCGAACGGACTGAAGATCGCAGCCGACGGTCGCATCCTGGTCGCGGACTATAGGCATGGCATCATGGAGCTCGACGCGAAGACCGGGTGCATCAAGCCCGTTCTGACCGCGCGCAATTCGGAATCGTTCCGCGGCTGCAACGATCTGCATCTCGCCTCCAGCGGCGACATCTATTTCACCGATCAGGGCCAGACCGGCCTGCACGATCCGAGCGGCCGGGTCTATCGTCTCGCAGCAAATGGCCGGCTCGATTGTCTGATCGACACCGGCATCAGCCCGAACGGTCTCGTACTCGATCCTACGGAGACCGTGCTGTTCGTCGCCATGACGCGCGACAATGCGGTGTGGCGGCTGCCGTTCATGAAGGATGGCAGCGTGTCGAAAGTCGGCCGCTTCTGCTCGCTGTTCGGCACCAGCGGCCCCGACGGCATGACCATGGATGCGAAGGGGCGTCTGTTCGTCGGCCATGCGTCGCTGGGGCATGTCTTCGTGTTCGCGCCCAACGGGGAACTGATCGCGCGGATCAAGTCCTGTGCGGGGCCCAACTGCACCAATGTCGCCATCGGTGGCGAAAACAAGGATCGGCTCTATATCACGGAGTCGGGGACGGGCAGCGTGCTGGTCGCCGACGTCAGCGGTCTCTAGAGCATCTGAAGGAACAAGCATGAACACGCGCCCCTTCGGCAAAACCAGCACCAACGTCTCCGTGATCGGGCAGGGCACCTGGTATCTCGACCATGGCGACCGCAAGCGAGCGATCGCGGCGCTCCAGCACGGGCTCGATCTCGGCATGACCCACATCGACACCGCCGAGATGTATGGCGATGCCGAGCTCGTCATTGCCGATGCGATCGCGGGCCGGCGCGACGAGGTGTTCCTCGTGTCCAAGGTGTTGCCGAGCAACGCCTCGCGCCGTGGCACCATCACCGCGTGCGAGCGCTCGCTGAAGCGGCTGAAGACCGATCGGCTCGACTGCTATCTCTTGCATTGGCGCGGTTCCTATCCGCTCGAGGACACCGTCGCAGCGTTCGAGGAACTGGTGAAGGCTGGCAAGATCAAGTCCTGGGGCGTCTCCAATTTCGATGCCGACGATCTCGACGAGATTCTCGATGTCTCGGGCGAAGGGCGCATCGCCTGCAATCAGGTGCTCTATCATCTCAAGGAACGCGCCATCGAGCATGCGGTGATCCCGTGGTGCGAGAAGCATGATGTTGCCGTCGTCGCCTATTCACCATTCGGTCACGATGATTTTCCGGATGCGCGCAGCAAGGGCGGCGCGGTGCTCGCGCGCATCGCCGAGGCGCGTCGTGCAACACCGCGTCAGGTCGCGCTGAGCTTTCTCACCCGTGCGACTACGGTGTTCGCGATTCCGAAGGCCTCATCCGCGGAACACGCCAGCGAGAATGCGGCGGCTGGTAATCTCGTGCTGACGAAAGAGGAGATTTCGGCGCTCGATGCGGCGTTTCCGCGCGGCCCGAAGCCGCGTGGACTGCCCATGCTGTAGTGCAGCAAAGGCCTATTCTTAATGGAATATTGACGCGCGCGGCGATCAGCGCATATCGGCATCCTGTTTTCGGAAGTTGTGAAAGCGGCGCATTTGTCGTTTTTTACGAACGCACTCGATTCGCATTTTTCCCGAGTTCCAGCCGTGACCCCGCCGCCAGCCGCAGCCGCAAGGCTCGACAGTATTTCCGTGCCCATGCCCGAGAAGAAGCATGTTGATCGCCGCGCGCCTGCGCGCGTCGATCATCCCTTCAAGGGCATCGCGCTGATCCTGCTCTCGACGGTATTTCTCGGCTGCTCCGACACCGCCGCGAAATATCTGTCGACGAGCCTGCCCTCGATCGAGATCACCTGGATCCGCTTTCTCACCTTCGCGCTGATCTTCACGCCGGTGATGCTGCGGTCCTCGCCGTACTACGCGATGCGTACCGAGCGTCTCGGATTGCACGTGATGCGCGGCGCGGTGCTGCTCGGCTCCTCGCTGTTCTTCATCACCGGCCTCGGCTTCCTCCCCATCGCGGAGGCGTCCGCCACCGGCTTCGTCGCGCCGCTGTTCGTCACCGCGCTCTCGATAGTCTTCCTCGGCGAGAAGGTCGGCATGCGCCGCTGGTTCGCGACCGCGCTCGGCCTCATCGGCGTGCTGATCATCCTGCGGCCGGGCACCAGCGCGTTTCATCCGGCGGCGTTCTTCCCCGTCGTCTCGGCGGCCTGCTGGGCCGGTACGCTGATCCTGACGCGCATGATGAGCGGCCGCGAGGCCGTCGTCACCACCATGGCCTATTCCTCGCTGACCGGCCTTGCGATCCTCACCGCGATCGTGCCGTTCGTCTGGGTGACGCCGTCCTGGACCGCGATCGCGCTCGGCATTTTCATCGGCATCGCCTCGACTGCGGGCCAGTGGATCGTCGTGCTGGCCTATCGCTACGGCGATGCCTCGGTGCTGGCGCCTTTCTCCTACTCGCAATTGTTGTGGGTCAGCATTCTCGGCTTCTTCATCTTCGGCGAGGTGCCGAGCATCTGGACCATCGTCGGGGCGGCCTTCATCGTCGCCAGCGGTCTCTACATCGCCCACCGCGAACGCGTCCGCCGCGCCTCGCTCCTGGTGCAGGCCGAGCGTTCCCCGAACGCCTGACGCAATATCGCAGCTCCCGCTTCGTGCTATCAACGGCTCCAACAACACGGGAGGAGCCGGATGCGCGCCGCGATTTTCAGGGACGGTGAGATTGTCGTTGGCGAGATGGCCGAGCCGAAACCGGGCGCGGGCCAGGTGCTGGTCAAGACGCTCGCCTGCGGCATCTGCGGCTCCGACCTGCATGCGCGTCAGCACGCTCCGCGCATGGTGGAAATGGCACGGAAGACCGGTCGCACGCCGATGGATTTGTCGCGCGATGTCGTGTTTGGTCACGAGTTCTGCTGCGAGATCGTCGATTACGGCCCGGGCACCGAACGTCGGCTCAAGCCGGGGACGCATGTCTGCTCGCTGCCCGCGCTGCTGACGCCGGAGGGCATCAAGGGCATCGGTTATTCCAACGAATTTGTCGGCGGCTATGCGGAAGCGATGTTGCTGAGCGAGCCGTTGTTGCTGGAAGTGCCCAACGGCCTTGCGCCGGAACACGCCGCGCTCACCGAGCCGCTGGCGGTCGGCGTTCACGCCGTGGCGAAAGCCGGCATTCGCGGTGGCGAGGTGCCGCTGGTGATCGGCTGCGGGCCGGTCGGGCTTGCGGTGATCGCCGCGCTGAAGATCAGGGGCCTGCATCCGATCGTCGCCGCCGACTATTCGCCTGCACGCCGCGCGCTCGCGGCGAAACTTGGCGCCGATATCGTCGTCGATCCCAAGGTGTCGCAGCCCTATGCGACCTGGGCCGAGCATGCGCAGATGTCGGAGGCGGAGAAGGCGGCGCGGCCGCCGTTCCAGGCCATGCTGCCGGCGCTCAAGCCGGCGATCGTCTTCGAATGCGTCGGCGTGCCCGGCCTGTTGCAGCAGGTGTTCGAAGGTGCCCCGCGCGATGCGCGCATCGTCGTGGTCGGCGTCTGCATGGAGAGCGACAAAAGCGAGCCCATGCTCGGCATCATGAAGGAGCTGAACGTCCAATATGTGCTCGGCTACACGCCGGAAGAGTTTGCAGCATCGCTTCGGTTGATTGCGGAGGGGCAGGTGGATGCCGCCGCCATGGTGACGGCGGAAGTCGGCATCGACGGCGTGGCAAAGGCGTTCGCGGATCTCGCCAATCCGGAAGTCCACACCAAGATCATCGTGCAGCCGTGGCGATGACGGTGCCGTAGGGTGGGTTAGCCCTGCGGCTGCGCGAAGCGCAGTCCGCATGGCGTAACCCACCACTTTCCTTGCCGCGGTTACAGAAGAGGTGGGTTACGCCGTGCAGATGCGCTTCGCGCACCTGCCCAGCTAACCCACCCTACGAAACCTCCCTCAATACTTCGCCGGCACGTACATCTCCGGCGGGACCGGGCCGCGGTGACAGTCGGGATTGCGCACGCGCGGCGGCAGCACCACCGGGACGCGCGCGACCTTCCGCTCGAATTCCGGCACTGTCTTGAAGAACTCCTGGTATTGCTCCTCGGTGCAGAAGCCCATCACGCGCTCGACGCCGGCGCGGTTGTACCAGCTGCGGTCGAACAGCACGATTTCGCCGCCGGCCGGCAGGTGCGCCACATAGCGCTGAAAGTACCATTGCGACCGCTCGCGCTCGCTCGGGGCGGGCAGCGCGGCGACGCGGCAGACGCGCGGATTGAGGCGCTGCGTGATGCGCTTGATGACGCCGCCCTTGCCGGCGGAATCGCGGCCCTCGAACAGCACGACCACCTTCTTCTTCTCGTTCTGCACCCAGTCCTGCAGCTTGACCAGTTCGCCCTGGAGGCGGAGCAGCTCCCGGAAATAGAGTTTTCGGTCGACCGTCTGGTTCAGCGTATCGGTCTCGTCCAGGAGCTCGTCGAGACGGGCGTCATCCAGCTCCATCTCCAGCTCTTCGTCGAGATCGTCGGCCATCTCCTGGATGATGCGCTCGCGCTTGGCGGTCTGGGCGGTGCGGTCGGTCATGGGTCCTTCTCTCGGCTGGATGCGAGTGGGCCACGACCATCGGCGTGGTTTGTTGCGCCCATGTGACAGCCGCGATCACACCGGCAGTGCGATCGAGTACTTCACCTGGCTCAGTGCGAAGCTGGACTCGATCGAGGCGATGCCGTCGAGCCGGGTCAGCTTGGTCTTCAGGAACGTCTCGTAGGAGGCGAGATCGGCCGCCACCACGCGCAAGAGATAGTCGCGGTTGCCGGTCATCAGATAGCACTCCAGCACCTCGTCCCATTTCGAGATCGCGCGGGCGAAGCGGTTGAGGTCCTCCTCCTTCTGCCGCGCCAGCTTGATCGAGATGAACACGCTGACATGCAGTCCCAGCGCCTTCTGGTCGACGGTTGCGACATAGCGCGAGATGACGCCGCGCTCCTCCAGCAGCTTGACCCGGCGGTGGCAGGGCGAGACCGAGAGCCCGACCTTGTCGGCGAGCTCCTGCATGGTCAGGCGGCTGTCGTTCTGGAGGTAGCTGAGGATCTTGCGGTCGATGGCGTCGAGCTCGGGCATTGGGATGGAACCTGTATCGGATGGCATTTCATTGGTAAAATATCCCAATTTCAGCGGGTATGGCGCGAAAAATTGAGAAGTTTGGCCCCGCCCGCAGGCGTACGATCCCGGAATCAGATTTCCGGAGCATCGCCATGCCCGTCGATTCCGCTCGCCTCGACACCTTGACCGCTCTCAGCCGCAAGGCACTGTGGCTGTCGTCCTGGACCATCCACCACGCCAACCACATCCGCGCCAATGCTGACGGACTCAAGGTCGGCGGCCACCAGGCCTCGTCCGCCTCCCTCGCGACCATCATGTCCGCGCTGTATTTCCATGTGCTGCGCCCTGAGGATCGCGTCGCGGTGAAGCCGCATGCGAGCCCGGTGTTCCACGCCATCCAGTACCTGTTCGGCCGGCAGAGCCGCGAGAAGCTGGAGAATTTTCGCGGCTTCAAGGGCGCGCAGTCCTATCCCTCGCGGACCAAGGACGTCGACGACGTCGATTTCTCCACCGGCTCGGTCGGCCTCGGCGTCGCGCAGACGCTGTTCTCTTCGCTGGTGCAGGACTACGTCAAGGCGCATGGCTGGATGAAGGACCGCCGCGAGGGGCGGATGATCGCACTCGTCGGCGACGCCGAGATGGACGAGGGCAACATCTTTGAAGCCCTGGCAGAGGGCTGGAAGCACGGCCTGCGCAACACCTGGTGGGTGGTCGACTATAACCGCCAGTCGCTCGACGCCGTCGTGCGCGAAGGTCTGTGGGAAAAGTTCGAGACCATGTTCCGCAATTTCGGCTGGGACGTGGTGATCGTCAAATACGGACGCCTGATGCGCGAGGCCTTTGCCGAGCCCGGCGGCGAGGCGCTCAAGCGCTGGATCGACAATTGCCCGAACGCGCTCTATGCGGCGCTGTGCTTCCAGGGCGGTGCGGCCTTCAGAAAACATCTGCATGATGAGATCGGCGATCAGGGGCCGATCACAAAACTGATCGACAAGCGCAGCGACGAGGAGCTGCTGGCACTGATGTCGAATCTCGGCGGCCACGACATGGCGAGCATGCTGGAGGCGTTCGAGTCCGTCGATCACGACCGCCCGGTCTGCTTCATCGCCTACACCATCAAGGGCGTCGGCCTGCCGTTCCAGGGCCACAAGGACAACCATGCCGGCCTGATGACGGTCGCGCAGATGGAGAAATATCGCGAGAGCCAGAACATCCGTCCCGGCCACGAATGGGACAAGTACGAGGGCCTCGCGCAATCCGCTGCCGAGCTCGACGCGTTCCTCGCGCACGTGCCGTTCAACCAGGACGGTCGCCGGCTGACCGCGCCGGTCATCGAGGTGCCCGCGCAGCTCAGCTTCAAGCCGTCGCCGCAGATGTCGACCCAGCAGGGCTTTGGCTTGGTGCTGAACGAGATCGCACGCGGCGACAGCGAGCTGGCAAAGCGAATCGTCACGACCTCGCCCGACGTCACCGTCTCGACCAATCTCGGGCCCTGGGTGAACCGCCGCGGCCTGTTCGCGCGGGGCGAGAAGGCGGATTTATTCCGCAGCGAGAAAATTCCGTCCACATTCAACTGGGACTTCTCGCCCAAGGGTCAGCATCTCGAGCTCGGCATTGCCGAGATGAACCTGTTCATCATGCTCTCGGCGCTCGGCCTGTCGCACCAGATCAACGGCGAGCGGCTGTTGCCGGTCGGCACGCTCTACGATCCCTTCATCGAGCGCGGCCTCGATGCGCTGAACTATGCCTGCTATCAGGATGCGCGCTTCATGGTGGCGGCGACGCCGTCCGGCATCACGCTCGCGCCGGAAGGCGGCGCGCACCAGTCGATCGCAA
The DNA here is from genome assembly GCF_018130825.1 of Bradyrhizobium liaoningense. Classification (GTDB taxonomy): domain Bacteria; phylum Pseudomonadota; class Alphaproteobacteria; order Rhizobiales; family Xanthobacteraceae; genus Bradyrhizobium; species Bradyrhizobium liaoningense_B. The sequence goes on from NZ_JAFCJS010000006.1 coordinate 256,988, forward strand.
CGCCCTTGATCGGCATGGCGCAGGACGGGCTCGCCTCGTTCGAGCCGGCCTTTGTCGACGAGCTCGCCGTGATCATGGGCTGGGGTTTTGACCACATGCAGCGCGATCCGGGCGAGGGCGGTTCCGTGTACCTGCGGCTCTCGACGCGCAGCATCGAGCAGGCGCAGCGGATCATGACGCCGGAGCTGCAGCAGGGCATCACGGACGGCGCCTACTGGCTGCGCAAGCCGGGCCCGAATGCCGAGGTCGTGATCGCCTATACCGGCGCGGTCGCGCCCGAGGCGATCGAGGCCACCGGCTTCATCGGCGAGAGCCGTCGCGACGTAGGCCTGCTCGCGATCACCTCGGCCGACCGCCTCCACGCGGGCTGGACCGCCGCGCGGAAATTGCGGCGCGACCGCCGCGGCGTGCAGCACCTCAGCCACATCGAAAAGCTGCTGGCGCCGCTGCCGCGCGACTGCGGCCTCGTGACCGTGATCGACGGCCATCCCTCCGCGCTCGGCTGGCTCGGCAGCGTCCGCGGCCACCGCGTCGAGGCGCTCGGCGTCGAGCAGTTTGGCCAGACCGGCAGCATCGCGGACCTTTATCGGCATTACGGCATCGATGCGAATGCCATCATCGATGCGGCCGAAAGCCTCACCACCGGCGCGCCGGTGCTGCACCGGAAGATGGCGGTGTAGTCGAGGTAACCGGCCGCATGGGCCCCGGCTCAGCAGCGCACCGCTGCGCCGGACGATGCTTCGCATCGCCGGGGAAGCGCTGCGCTGCGTCCGGGGCACGAGACTATCTAGACTCGTTACAATCTCGTGTCCCGGACGCGGCGCGACATGAAATGTCGCGGCGCAGAGCCGGGACCCATGGCCGCTTGCCTCGCTTCAAATCGCGTCCCATATTCCGCGTGTCCGCCGCAACGCTGGCCCCGCATATGGCGGGTTCAATTGCCGGCGCTTTCGTGCAAGGATGCCTGCCGAAACGCCCCCTCCAAGCCCCCAAGAAGAGGTTAACGATGGTCAATCGCATGCAATTCTACATCGACGGCGCCTGGGTCGATCCCGCCGTCAAGAAGTCCACCGCCGTGGTCAATCCCGCGACGGAAGAGGCGATGTACGAGGTTGCGCTCGGCTCGAAGGCCGATGTCGACAAGGCCGTTGCCGCCGCCAAGCGCGCCTTTGCAACGTTCTCCCAGACCAGCCGCGAGGAGCGCGTCGCGCTGCTCACCAAAGTCATCGAGGTCTACAAGGGCCGTCTCAAGGAGATCGGCGCCGCCGTCTCCGACGAGATGGGCGCGCCGCTGCCGATGGCGGAGAAGCTGCAGGCCGGCGCCGGCCTCGGCCATCTCATGACCACGCTCGACGTGCTCAAGAACTATCATTTCGAGGAGCCGGTCGGCACCGCCATGGTGCTGCGCGAGCCGGTCGGCGTGGTCGGCATGATCACGCCCTGGAACTGGCCGCTCAACCAGATCGCCTGCAAGGTCGCGCCTGCGCTCGCCGCCGGCTGCACCATGATCCTGAAGCCGTCGGAGTTCACCCCGACCTCGGCGCTGATCTTCGCGGAGATCCTCCATGAAGCCGGCGTGCCGAAGGGCGTGTTCAACCTCGTCAACGGCCTCGGCCCCGAGGTCGGCGCCGCCATGAGCGAGCACCCCGACATCGACATGATCTCCTTCACCGGCTCGACCCGCGCCGGCATCGATGTGGCGAAGCGCGCGGCTCCGACCGTGAAGCGCGTCAGCCAGGAGCTCGGCGGCAAGTCGCCGAACGTCATCCTCGAAGGTGCCGACCTCACCAAGGCGGTGACCGGCGGCGTGATGCACATGTTCAACAACTCCGGCCAGTCCTGCAACGCGCCCTCGCGCATGATCGTGCCGGCCTCGAAGATGAAGGAAGTCTCAGCGATCGCGAAGGCCGTCGCCGACAAGACCAAGGCCGGCGATCCGCGCGGCGAAGGCACCACCATCGGCCCGGTCGTCAATCGCGGCCAGTGGGACAAGATCCAGGCGCTGATCAAGAAGGGCATCGACGAGGGCGCAACGCTCGTCGCCGGCGGCCCGGGCCTGCCTGAAGGCGTCAACAAGGGCTTCTATGTCCGTCCGACCATCTTCGCCGACGTCACTCCCGAGATGACGATCGCGCGCGAAGAGATCTTCGGACCGGTGCTGACCATCATCGGCGCCAAGGACGAAGCCGACGCCGTGCAGATCGCCAACGACACGCCGTACGGTCTTGCCGGCTACGTCTCGGGCGCGACGGTCGAGGACGCCAAGCGCGTCGGCCGCCAGATCCGCGCCGGCAACGTCAACCTCCAGGGCGTGCCCAACGACCGCACCGCGCCGTTCGGCGGCTACAAGCAGTCGGGCAACGGCCGCGAGTGGGGCAAGTACGGCCTCGAGGACTTCCTCGAAGTGAAGGCGGTCGCCGGCTTCAACGCGGCGTAAATTTCACCGCCTGAATGAGAATGACGCCGGAGCGGGAAACCGCTCCGGCGTTTTTTGTTTTGTGGGCTTCGTAGGGTGGATTAGCGAAGCGTAATCCACCGCTTCTATTTCCGCGGAGACGAACAGTGGTGGGTTACGCCAGCGGACTACGCTTCGCGTAGCCGCGGGCTAACCCACCCTACGATTCCAACCTATCCCCCCAACGCCCCCTGCGTGTTCACATACAGCGCGTAGATCGACTGGCTTGCGGCCATGAACAGGCGGTTGCGCTTGACGCCGCCGAAGCAGAGATTGGCGCAGCGTTCGGGCAGCGCGATGCGGCCGATCATGACGCCGTCGGGCGCGAACACGACCACGCCGTCGAGCTCGGGGTCGCCCATGCCCCAGCCGCACCAGAGATTGCCGTCGATGTCGCAGCGCATGCCGTCGGGCGTGCCCGGACCGGCATCGATGTGGACGCGCTTGTTCGAAATCGTGGTGCCCTCGGGCGAAACGTCATAGGCAAGGATTTTTCGGTTCGGCACGCCGCGGGATTCCACGACGTACAGGATCTTCTCGTCCGGCGAGAAGCACAGCCCGTTCGGCCCGAGCACACCCTCGGCAACGATGGTCGCCTTGCCGGTCTGGGGATCAAGCCGGTAGACGTTCGGCTCGATCTCGGGCTCGGCCTTGTAGCCCTCGTAATTGCCGAGCAGGCCGAAGGTCGGATCGGTGAACCATATCGAGCCGTCGGATTTCACCACGACATCGTTCGGCGAGTTCAACCGCTTGCCGTTGAATTGATCCATCAGCACGGTGATGCTGCCGTCATATTCGGTGCGCACCACGCGCCGCCCGCCATGCTCGCAGGTGATCAGCCGGCCCTGGCGATCCCTGGTGTTGCCATTGGCGAAGTTGGAAGGCTTGCGGAATACGCTGACCGCGCCGGTCTCCTCCTCCCATTTGATGATGCGCTGGTTCGGAATGTCGCTGCAGAGCAGATAGCGCCCGTCGCCGAACCAGACCGGCCCCTCGGCCCAGCGCAGCCCGGTCGCCAGCCGCTCCACGGCCGACAGCTTCAGCCAGTATTTTTCGAAGCGGGGATCGAGCGCGCGGATCGCCGGATCCGGATAATAGCTCGCCGGCCGCCAGCCTGGCCGCTCCTGGGAGTGGGACGATGCCTCATTCATGCCGGTTCTCTCGTTTCGTTCCCTCTGGACAATTCTGCTATCATTAGAGACACGTGACCGCAAATCGGTCACTAACGGCGAGGGACAACATGCCGCGTATTTTGATGACGGGAGCTTCGGGCGGAATCGGCACGAGCCTGCGAAAACTGCTGCCGCCGATCTATCCGGATCTCCTGCTCTCCGACATCAAGCCGCCGGCCGATCTCGGCGCGAACGAGAAATTCAAGGCGGCGGACCTCGCCGATCTCGCGCAGTGCGAGGCGATCTGCGAGGGGGTCGACGGCATCATCCATTTCGGCGGCTATTCGGTTGAAGGCAGCTGGGATCAAATCCTTCAGGCCAACATCATCGGCGGCTACAATCTGTTCGAGGCCGCGTACCGCAAGGGCGTCAAGCGCGTCGTGTTCGCCTCGTCGAACCACGCCGTCGGCTTCTATCCGCGTCACCACAAGATCGGCACCGACGTCACCCCGCGCCCCGACGGGCGCTACGGCGTCAGCAAGGTGTTCGGCGAAGCGGTCGGCGCGCTCTACGCCGACAAGCACGGGCTGAAGGTGACTTGCCTGCGCATCGGCAATTTCGGCGACATGCCGCTCGACCAGCGCCGGCTCGCGATCTGGCTCAAGCCCGACGACCTCGTGCAGCTCTGCCGCATCGGGCTCGAACATCCCGACATCCACTTCGAAGTCTTCTACGGCGCCTCCCTCAACGAGCGCGCCTGGTGGGACAACCATCGCGCCTACGAGTTCGGCTACCGCCCGACGGGCCGCGCCGAAGATTTCCGCGAGCACGCGATGGCCGAGCAGGCCAAGCTGAAGCCCGATCCGGTCGGCGATTATTTCCAGGGCGGCACGTTCTGCAGCATGGAGTTCGACGCCGACCCGAGCCGGATCATCGACTGGAAGAAGCGCTAGCGTCGACGTCAGGAATGCAGATGCGCCCTCCCGGCTCGGCTTGCGGGCGGGAGGGGCGCACGATCGCGATGACGGCTAAGGTCTTGAACGGCCCCCTCCGTCTAACGTCTGAATGCACACCGTAGAGTTCCGGATTTCCGTTTTCGGAAATAGGCGTTCTATTGTCGGAACACGTGAGCGTTTCTTCTATCCATTGCGTCGCGCGGACGTGACCGCCTTTTCATTCTAGCGATTGTGGAAAAGCAAAATGCGCAAGATGGTTCTCTCAGGGGCCGCGGTGTTGACCGTCGCCCTCGTCGCGGCGGTATCCTGGCCAACGCCGCGTCCGGATGTGGAGCGATTCGGGGACAGTGTCTACGAAACCATCTGGTTCTGGCGCATCCCGGTCTACGCCCACAATCCTGCCTGGAGTGTGCGCTGGACGTGGAACGATCCGCTTCACGCACAGGCAAGATGCTGCCGGGCCACGCCGCAGCCGATATCCGAACCGGGCTCGCAGGTTCCTCCGGCCAGTCAGGCGATCGCGCGCTTGGCAAGCAAATAGAAGGGCCGCGTGGCTATCTGGTTTCTGGTTGAAGTGTTGCATCACGCGCTGTGCCAGAGGGACGCAGATGGTTCCGGAGATAGCTCGCATTTCTCTCAAATGAGTTCCTTGCTTTAAGCTTAACCAGAAACCTAATCCTCGATTTACAGCTGCAATCTACAGTTTACCTTGTTCTTGAATCGGTCATTCAAGGACGCCAACAAATGCGCCGCTTTGCGCTCAACCCATGTCTCGTGATTGTTCTGGCGGCATCGGGTTTCAGCGCGTACGCCGACGCGAACAAGGCCGATGGCGGCAGCTCGGCCTCGCTCGCTCCGCGTGCGAAGATCGAATGCTCGCTCAAGCGCAAGCCCGGTGAACCCCTCGATCCCCCGTCGACGGCCGCCATCCCATCTACCGAATCCTTCGTTGCGAGCAAGCATTTCAAGGAGGACATTGCGCCGACCGCGCCCGTCAAGATTTCGTGGCTCGGCGCGAGCTTCGCACGCCGCTTCGCCGTCAAGGTCGAGACCGCGGACGACACGTCTCTGCAGACTCATGCCTTGAACAATCCTGCAAATGCCGCGCGGATCGTCGATGAGCTGGGCGCTCGTGCCGAGAGCAAACTTGCCGATATCTGGTGTCTCCTGAAGCTGCAGGCCAACGGCGAAAGCGGGGCGCTGCAGACCGGCTCCGCTCCGAACCTCTTCTTTGTCCGCGATGGCGCGGGCGACCTTGGCGTGGTTGACGCCCTGTGGGGTGGCGCGGGCTGGGAAATCGGAGCCAGTCCGATCGGAAGCCCGCGGGCCTGGACTCCCGGCACGCGCGTGTTCTCTCACTGAGACGAGACGTCCTCAGTCTTCGCAGGCGGGGTGCGGCGGCCGATCCTTCTCGGCCTGCTGCATCCATGGCGCGCGCTTCAGCGCGCCGTCATGCGGGGCCTAGTCCATGCCTTCGTCGGGAATATTCAGGATGGTCCCACAGGCCTTGCAATGTACCGCGTCGACGTCATGGCGCTGCAGGGCGCAGACCGGGCAGGGAAAGCGCACCTTGGAGGGCGCGAGCAGGGCCTTGGCGAGATTCAGGAACAGGGTCACGCCGAAGATCATGATGACGACGGTGATCAGTCGCCCGACGGTGCCGGGCAGGGTGATGTCGCCGAAACCGGTCGTGGTCAGCGCGGTGACCGTGAAGTAGAGTGCGTCGGCATAGTTGGCGATCTGCTGGTTGTGGGACCTCTGGGTCTCGTAGACGACCCCGGTCATCACGAAAATGAACACGCCGAGATTCGCGACGGCAAAGACCACTTCCTCGTTCCGTCGAAAGAAGGCGCTGTCGGCCCTCAGCCGCGCCACCATCTGGTAGTCGCGCAACAGCCGCAATGTCCGGAACGCACGCAGGAATCCGCCGGCTTCTCCGGCGAGCGGCGCGAGGAACGAAATGATGACGACGATGTCGGTCCAGGTCGAAAGCCGCGTGAGCTCGCGCAGCGGCTGACGGCTGATGATCATCCGTGCCGAGAAATCCGCAAGGATCAGCAGGCCGAACACGACATCGAGCGCCTCGACGGTCCTGTTGCGAGGCAGGAACGAGGTCGCGATGATGAACAGAACCGTGACGATATCGAGCGCGAGCAAGGCGTAGCGAAATCTGATGCAGCCGAATGTGTCGCCCTCGTAAAGCTGCCTGACCCTGTCTTTCAGAATCTCGAATGGGACGGCAACGGCGCCGAGCAGCCCATGTCCCTTTGTGTTGTTGCGATGAGACACCATGGTCAGCGACCGCCGCGCCTGCGGCCTATCCTTCCGAAGGATCGAGCATTTCGCCGAGCTTGCGAACGGCGACATTGATCGACATGCCCAAGTAGTCGCCGGAATCGCCGAACCACGAGCCGGCCAGCGGCACGGCCTGCCCCGGATGCCGCGCTATGGCCACCGGGATGAGGTCGAAGCCGGCGCTCAGGCTGTTGGTCGGATCGTAATCGAGCCAGCCGGCGCCGGGCAGGAACACCTGCACCCATGCATGGGTGGCGCCGGAGCCGGTCATCCCCACGGCGCCGCCATCGAGCGCGGCATCATAGAGATAGCCGCTGACGAAGCGCGCGGCAAAGCCGAGGCGGCGCAACGTCTCGATCATGAGCCAGGCGAAGTCGCGGCAGGTGCCGGATTTCGTGCGCAGCGTCTCGCCAGGGGACTGGGTGCCTTCCGCCTCTCTTCCGCGATAGCTGAACTCGCTGCGAAACAGGCCCAGCATCCGGCGCAGCAGGTCGGCGGTCCGGTCCTGATCGCCGGCAACGAAGCTCTTGGTCCATGCCGCATGGCTGCCGTCTGGATCGTCGGCATGCGGACGCAAATATCCTGCAAGATCGGTCCACTCATCCGGCGTGTACTGCACGGGGACTTCCTCGGCCCGCGGCTCCAGCGGAAACGTCTCCAGCCCCTTGATGCCGAAATAGATGCCGCGAACCTTGAACGTGAAGGTCAGCTCGCTGCCGGGCTCGCTGAAGTCCATCACCGTGACGGCATTGGAGCGGGCGTCGGTCACCCAATGCACCTTTGATGGCAGACTGGTCGAAGCGGACCAGCGAAGCAGCCGGGTCGAGGCGCCGCGCCGCGGCAAGAACATGGCCCGGTGCGTGCCGAACGTCACCGGCTTTGCATAGCGATAGGTCGTCGTGTGCGTGATCTCGCCGATGATCGCCATGCACTGACCCGTTTCGCGTTGCAGCGCTCGTCGAGCGCCGTCTCACACAGCAAGAGCGGCCTGCAGCTTTCGGCTCGGCCGCTTCCGCCCATTGATCTAGATCAACGTCATTCCCGGCGTCGTCTGGCCCATCAAACGACATTCCTTCAGACGTTTGATGTTTCGAATTGACCGAATGGAGCGATGGACATGGGTATCCTTTGGACGATCATCATCGGATTTATCGTAGGATTGGTCGCGAAGTTCATCATGCCCGGCGACAAATCCGAGCCCACAGGGTTCATTTTGACGACGGTCCTGGGAATTGTGGGCGCGTTCGTTGCGACCTGGCTCGGTCAGGCCGTGGGATGGTACCGGTTCGGGGAGGGCGCCGGCTTCATCGGAAGCGTGGTCGGTGCAATCATCCTCCTGTTTGTGTACGGCCTTGTCATGGGTCGTCAGGGGCGGGCCTGATCGATCCACATGATCGGCCGAGCATGAAAATCAAACTGCCAGCTGTCGCATTGCTGGTATCAGCGCCGGCGCAAGCCGCAGCGCTCAGCCAGGCCGAAGCGACGTTTCTCGATCAGCTCGTCACGGCATCCGCGGTGCTGGAGCAGCGATGCACCGGCTATGAGGTCGATGGTGCCGGCAGCGTTCAACTCGGCGCCCGGCTTCTCGGCAGCCCTGATGCCGCGATGGCGATGATCGATGCCTATGCTGCGGCCATCAAGGCCTTTGATGGCGAGAGCTACGATCCCGGAAAATTCCGCCCAGAGGTGGCCGAGGCCGCCAGAAGGACATTCAGGCAGGTGCGGACCGACTTGATCAGGAATCCGGAGCAGGCCTGCGCCGACTATGGCGATAACAGCGTGGAGCGCGGGCTGCTGAGACGGTATTGAACGGTCCTTTGCGCGCCCGGCGAGCGAAGCGCGTCGGCCGACATCAGCCGCTGGCGATGTCACGACTCATCTTTTGCAGTCGCGCAAACGCAGCCCATGCTTTTGGATAGTCGGCGTGCTTTGAATCGATCGTGAGCAGCGCGCGGCAGGCCTCGTTGATGTCTTCCGGTGACGGACGCATCGAGCGGTCGGCCGATGACTCCGCCTTCTTCCAGCGGTCCTCGACGTCCTTCGCCAGGGCCAGTGCTTCCGACGGGCTTCGTTTCCGGGTTGATCTCGCCAATGCGTGATCCGGAGGGAATGTGGGCCACGCGGCCGGCGGCCGATCGGCTTGCCACTCGCTCTCCTTGGCAGCCCCTCGGTTCGCGGGCGGATTTGGCTGTCCATTTGCAGCATCAGGCGGAACGGTCTTGGCGGCGAGCTCGCGGACCTGCTGCTCTATCGTGCCGCCGGACGACGATCCGCCCGCTGAAGCTGCAGGCTTCGTCAGGGCGGGGGCAACCGACGTCTGCACGTCGGGGGCGGCCTTCTGAACGGTTTTGACGACCGCCGCCACGCCGGGCGACACACCCGGCCGCTGCTGCGCGACCTTGTCCTCTTCGGTGGGACAGGGTCTGTATCCCGAACGCTGATGCGTAATCCGTCCGTCGTCATCGATGCGGGCAAAATCAATGGCCACGGTATAGACGAAAGCGACATCGACAGACTGGCCGAACTTGTCCCTCGCCTTGACGCCGCCGCAAACATACCTCGCCGCGCCGGCCTCGACTGAATGCAATGTACTGAATTTGGCCGAGTCCGGATCGATCAGCGCATGTTTGACGGCTGCGCGCGCTTTCATATGTTCCGAGGAGAACATGCTGATCAGGGCGTCCGGGTTGATGAAATCGGGCTGGTAGTACCACGCATACTCCGCCGCGAAGAATGCTGCGCCGAAGGCCACTGCGATCAGGAAACCAGGTACATTCATCGGACTGTTCCGGGAAATGGAACCCGGCATGGTTGTTATGTGTTTCAGAAACCATTTGAAATAGAGTCCTCTAACAACCCGTTAATCGGTTGCGTGATTGGTCTTCATCTACCAGAAGATTATATTGGATGAGTTCCGCCGGGTTCCGTCGCCCACGCGTGGTTCATTCTTCTCCGCATCGGCCGTTGCAGGGCCGGCGGACCAACAGGCGCATGCGCCAGCGCTAGCTGTCGCCAGCAATCCGCGCCAGATAATCCGACTTGCTGAACTGCATGTGATCGACGCAGAGCTGCGCGAGCGCCCAGCTGTCGCGGCCCTTCAAGAGCTCGATCATCAGCTCGTGCTGGCGGCGCGATTGCGCGAGGCCGTCGCGGTCGGCGAGGTTCTTCGCGCGCATCGGCAGGGTCAGGTTCATGTAGTCCTGCAGCGAGCGCACCAGATAAGGATTGCCGCAGGCCGAGAACAGCGCGAGGTGGAAGGCGTCGTTGGCCTCGTGGATGCCGCGCAGATCCTGCAAATCGGCCTTGGCGCAATATTGCCGTTGCAGTGCGGTCAGCTCGTCGATCAGGCCTTGCGGTGCGGGCAGGGGGATCATCAGCGCGGCCTGGCGGGTCAGCATCTCCCTGACCTCGTAGATCTGCCGCACCTCCTCGGCCGAGTAGAACCGTACGGTGGCGCCGACATTCTTCTCGCGGCGGACGATGCCGCGCCGCTCCGCATCCACCAGCGCCTGCCGCACGAAGTGCCTTGACGTGCCGTAGCGCGACATCAGCGCGTCCTCGGTGAGGCGCGCGCCGGGCGCGAGGCGGCCGAAGATGATGTCCTCTTCCAGCCGCGCGACGACGTCATCAAGGTCGTCGCGCCGGACCGTCATGGCGTCTGCGGTGCGAATGTCGGACATGCCCTCAGCCTCCCGGCCTCGAGCCGGTCCCGACTGTGGAGCAGGGAGAGGATGGATTGTCAATAATTTGTGCCGCATGCAGGGCTCTCAGGCCGAAACTGCGACAATCTGGACCAATCTTATTGACAATCGGAGGCCAGGCTGTACCACAATGGTAACCTGGAAGGAGTGACGTGATGACGAGCGGGTTGCGCAAGGGTCTGACGAGCTACGGCGATGCCGGCTTTTCGCTGTTCCTGCGCAAGGCGTTCATCAAGGCCATGGGCTATTCCGACGATGCGCTGGAGCGTCCGATCGTCGGCATCACCAACACCTATAGCGACTACAATCCCTGTCACGGCAACGTCCCGCAGATCATCGAGGCCGCCAAGCGCGGCGTGATGCTGTCGGGCGCCATGCCGTTCGTGTTCCCGACCATCTCGATCGCCGAGAGCTTTGCGCATCCGACCTCGATGTATCTGCGCAACCTGATGGCGATGGACACAGAGGAGATGATCCGGGCCCAGCCGATGGATGCGGTGATCGTGATCGGCGGCTGCGACAAGACTCTGCCCGCGCAGGTGATGGCGGCGATCAGCGCCGACCTGCCGACCGTGGTGATCCCCGTCGGACCCATGGTGGTCGGCCATCACAAGGGCGAGGTGCTGGGCGCCTGCACCGACTGCCGCCGTCTCTGGGCGAAATATCGCGCCGGCGACATGGACGATGCCGAGATCGAGGCGGTGAACGGGCGCCTCGCCCCCTCCGTCGGCACCTGCATGGTGATGGGCACGGCTTCGACCATGGCCTGCATGATCGAGGCGATGGGCCTGTCGCTGCCGATGAGTGCGACGATTCCCGCGCCGCATGCCGAGCGATTTCGTCTGGCTGAAGCCAGTGGCAAGGTCGCCGCCGAGATGGCCAAGACCAAGGGGCCGAAGCCGAGCGAACTCCTGACGCCGGCGTCCTTCAAGAACGCACAGGTCGTGCTCCAGGCCATCGGCGGCTCGACCAACGGCCTGATCCATCTGACGGCGATGGCGCATCGCTCGCCGCACCGGCTCGATCTCGGCGCGTTCGACCAGATCGGCCGCGAGGTGCCGGTGCTGGTCGACCTCAAGCCGTCAGGCGAGCACTATATGGAGCATTTCCATCACGCCGGTGGCGTGCCGAAGCTGCTGGCGCAGCTCGGCGACCTCATCGATCTCGATGCGAAGACCATCACCGGCCAGACGCTGCGCGAGGTCGCGGCGAATGCCGAGGACGTGCCCGGCCAGGACGCGATCCGTCCGCGCGACAATCCGATCAAGAAGGAAGGCGGCCTCGCCATCCTGCACGGCAATCTCGCGCCGCGCGGCGCGGTCATCAAACAATCGGCTGCGAGCCCGAAGCTGCTGCAGCACACCGGGCGCGCGGTGGTGTTCGAATCCGTCGAGGACATGACCTTGCGGGTCGACGATCCCGACCTCGACGTCACCGCCGACGACGTGCTGGTGCTGCGCAATGCCGGCCCGAAGGGCGCGCCAGGCATGCCCGAGGCGGGCTATCTGCCGATCCCGAAGAAGCTCGCGCGAGGCGGCACCAAGGACATGGTGCGCATTTCGGATGCGCGCATGAGCGGCACCGCGTTCGGCACCATCGTGCTGCACATCACCCCGGAATCCGCCGTCGGCGGACCGCTGGCGCTGGTGAAGAACGGCGACATGATCCGCCTCGATGTGGCCAGGCGCAGCATCGAGCTGCTGGTCGATACCGCCGAGCTGGAGCGTCGGCGCGCCGCCTCGAAGCCGGCCGCTGCGCGGGAGGAGGCACGGCGCGGCTACGCCTGGCTGTTCAACGAGACCATCATGCAGGCCGACGAGGGCTGCGACTTCGATTTCATGCAGAGGACTGGGAAGACCGAGAAGGGCTGATAGCAAGCGAACGAACGCTCAGACCGCACAAGCGGCGGGCGATAAACAGGGGGAAACGATGATTGCACGATCCATGTGTGGGCTCGCGGCTGCGGCCGCCGTGCTGTTCGTCACGGGAGCGGGGGCGCAGGAGGTGAAGCATTATCGCTTCGCCTACGACCAGCCGCGCAACACCGGCTATTCCATCGCCGGTGACCTCTTCGCCGACAAGCTCAAGGAATTGAGCAAGGGCACCATGATCATCGACCAGTATCCCGGCGCACAGCTCGGGCAGGAGCCGCAGGTGCTTCAGCTCGTGAAGGCCGGCGACGTCGAGTTCGCCATCATCTCCTCAGCCAACACCGCGACCATCTCGCCGCAGGCCGGCGTGATGTCGCTGCACTTCCTGTTCCGCGACGAGAACCATGTGATCAAGGGGCTGGCCGATCCGAAAGTGTTCGAAGCGCTCAAGACCATGATCGACGAGACCACGCAGGGCCTGCACGTCATCGCGACCGGCTCGCAGGGCGTGCGCCACATGTACTCGAAGCGGGAAGTCCACAATGTCGGCGACATCAAAGGCCTGAAAGTCCGCGTGCAGGCGACCGCGACCGAGGACACCATGTTCCCGGCCTATGGTGCCCAGACCGTGCACATGCCGTTCGGCAGCGTCTACACCAGCTTGCAGACCGGCGTCGTCGACGTCGCTGAGAACAGCATCAACGTCTACCTCGTCAACAAGCATTACGAGGTCGCGCCTGTGCTCAACATCACCGAGCACGAGGCCAACAACGCGCTGGTGTTCATCTCCGACAAGCTCTGGCAGAGCCTCTCGGCCGAGCAGAAGCAGTGGGTGCAGACCGCGGCCAACGAGATCAGCTCCAAGGAGCCGGCAAAGGCGTTCGAGCTCGAACGCACCGCGGCCGAGAAGCTGAAGAAGATGGGCGTGAAGATCGTCGATAACGTCGACAAGAAGAGCTTTACGGCGGTCGCCGATCCCTATCTCGACAAGCTCGCCAAGGATCTCGGCCCGCACGCCGAGAAGATCAAGAATCTGATCCGGTCGATCAACTAGGGCCGCCCGCGGCCATCCTTCGAGACGCCCGCCTGCGGCGGGCCCTCAGGATGAGGTCGTGCTTCGCGGCGAGATTCTAAACCCTCATGGTGAGGAGCCCGCCAAAGCGGGCGTCTCGAACCATGCAGGCCGAGCACGATCGGCAGCTTCCCAGCTGTCGCGTCCGATAGCTTTGGGACGACGGGGGAATTGAATGTCGATTTCCGACAAACTGCTCGTTCAATGGCAACGCCACCTGAAATGGCGCGCGCTCGATTGGCTCGAGCTTGCGCTGATGATCCTCTGCGGCGTGCTGTGCTTCGGCTTCTCGCTGTCGGTCACCGCCGACATCGTCACCCGCACCATCGGCCATCCCTGGCTATGGCTGCAGGAAGTCACCTCGACGCTCTTCATCTACGCGATCTTCATCGGCACGGCGGCGGCGACCCGGCGCAACGACCACCTCTATCTCACCGCGATCTCCGAGGCGATGCACGGAACGCCGCGGCTGATCGTCGAGGTCATCATCCGCCTCGTCGTGCTCGGCGTCGCCTTCTGCCTGATCTGGTACGGCTACCAGAACTATCTGCGTGGCTTCGGCAGTTTTCGGCTGCCGTCGGGCACGCCGATCGCCTCGCTTTATGCGATCATCCCGCTCTCGGGCGTGCTGATCGGCCTGTTCACCATCGAGCAGCTCGTCAACGGCCTGCGCAACGGCTTTGACCACCCCGAGCCGCCCGAGGAAGATGCTGCGCCGGGTCTCTCCGAGGCACAGATGAGGGCGCAGCCGTGAGCGCACCCGTCGTCCTGGCATTGATGTCGATCTGCTTCCTGTCGTTCGGCTATCTCGGCGTGCCCGTGCCGTTCTCGCTGATGGCCGGCGTCTTCATCGGCGCGATCCTGTCCGATGTCTCGCTCGCCGCGATCATCCAGAAGATCTTCGACGGCGTCGATTCCGAGGCGCTGCTGGCGATCCCGTTCTTCCTCTTGGTCGGCGAGCTCATGAGCTCGGCCAATGTGGTGGTCAGAATCGCCAACCTGTCGGTGTCGCTGGTCGGGCACATCAGGGGCGGGCTGTCGCAGGTCGTGGTCGTCTTCAGCATGTTCTTCTCGGAGATGTCGGGCTCGACCACCGCCGACGTCGCGGTGATGAGCCGCGCGCTGGGCGGCCCGATGAAGCGCGAGGGCTACGAGCCCGCCTTCATCGCCGCCATCATCGCCTCCGCCTCGACCATCGCGGCGCTGGTGCCGCCGAGCATCACGGCGGTGGTCTACGGTGCCGTCGGCAACGTCTCGATCGCCGGTCTGTTCATGGCGGGTGTCGTGCCCGGCCTGATGATTGGCTTCGGCCTGATGATCTATTGCTATTTCTTCGGCCCGTCCGGCTTGCGCAAGCCGCGCGCGCCGCTCCGGCAGGTGGTGTTCGCGGCGGGCGATGCGGCCCTGCCGCTGATGATCCCGGTGATCCTGCTGGGCGGCATCCTCACCGGCTGGTTCACGCCGACGGAAGCCGGCGTCGTCGCCGTGGTCTGGATCATCCTGGTCGTGATCCCCGCGCTCAACCGCGGACACTTCAGGAAGATTCCTTACGATTTCTGCCTCGCCGGCCTGATCTTCTCGCTGCCGCTGATCACGATCGGCGCCGCCAATGCGTTCGGCTGGATGCTCGCGTACTTGCGCGGCGCGACCTATATCGCCGAGTGGATCACCTCCATCGCCGGCAACGATCCGCATCTCATCATGCTGCTCATGGTGCTGCTGTTCACCGTGGTCGGCGACTTCATCGAGCCGGTGCCGACCATCATCATCTTCATGCCGCTGGTCAACGCGCTGACGGAGGCCGGCGACATCAACGCCGTGCACATGGGCGTGGTGCTGATCGCAACGCTCGCCTTCGGCCTGATCACGCCGCCCTATGGGCTCGTCTTGCTGATGGCCTCGAAATTCGTCGGCATCAGCTTTGCCAAAGCGCTACGGGCGGCACTGCCGATCTACGTGGTATTCCTGGCGACGATCGCGTTCGCGATCTATTTCCCGAGCGTGGTGCTGTGGCTGCCGCGGCACGTGCTCCCCGAGTCGGTCGGCTGCTTCAAGTCGCCGGCGGGGACGGGCTATATCTGTCCGCAATAGCGACCTGCTCGACACGCCAATGTGCGTGCTCGCGCACGTAACGGAACGGCGTGCCATGGCTGTTCTTGAAGTAGCTGCCGCACAGCACGTTCGCCATGCCCTGCATCACGGCGTCGTGGCAGACGAACAGGAGTTCGTCGCCGGGATGACGGTCGAGCCAGGCGGAGACGCAAGCGAGCGACCGTGCGGCCATGGCGTCCCAGTTTTCGCCGTCGGCCGGCAGGATCGAGACGAGGCCCGTCGCCGATTTGACGCCGTGCTTGATCATGAGGTCGCGGACGGGAAGGCCCTCGAAGCTGCCGAAATCGAACTCGATGATGCCGTCGTCGATCGCGAGCGGCACCGCGATCGCGGCCGCGATGATCTCGGCCGTTCGCGCCGCGCGGACCAGCGGGCTTGCGACGATCCGGCTGATGCCGGCCCCGCGCAGCATCTCCACGGCTTCGTGCGCCTGCCGCAGGCCGTCCTCGTTCAGCGGATTGTCGGTGCGACCCTGGAAGCGTCCCTCGCGATTCCAGTCGGTCGCCCCGTGGCGAAGGCCGTAGAACGTGCGCGCGGGCGTCGTCACTTCGACTTGCTCGTGAACTTCTTCACGGCAGTGCGGAACGCCTCCGTGTTCATCGCCATGATGATCTTGTGCTCCTCGGCATCGAGCTGCTGTTTTACGGGCGTGGTAGCGGCCGCATAGACCAGCGACTTGGTGCCGGCGATGGCCGCCGGTGGATTCTGTGCGAGGCGCTCGGCGAGCTGTCGCGTGGCCGCCTTCAGCTCGGTTGCAGGAACGGTCTTGGCGACGAGGCCCCATTCATAGGCCTGCTGCGCGGTAAAATTGTCCTCGGCGAGAAAGATCTGCAGCGCGCGGCGGGAGCCGACCGTGCCGACGATCCCGACCGTGGAGCCGCCGTCCGGCGACACGCCGATCTTGGCATAGGCCGGCGTGAACTTGGCGTCGTCGGCGGCGATGCAGAGGTCGGTGACGAAGGCGAGGCCCATGCCGGCACCGGCGGCCGAGCCGTGGACGCTGGACAATGAGATCTTCGGCATGCGCCTGATGATCTCGATGAAGGCGTGATAGTGCTTGAGCAGCTCGCCGACGACGGGTGTCACCGTGTTGGCCTCGGCCGCGGCGCCAATCGTCTGCAGATCGCCACCCGCCGAGAAGGCGCGGCCTTCGCCCTCGATCACCAGAACCCGGATGGCGTCGTCGCCTTCGATATAGGCCGCGAGCTGCTCGAGCTTCTGCGCGATCGGAAGATTGATCGAGTTGAACGCTGTGGGGCGGTTGAGCGTGATGGTTGCAATCGGGCCGTCGATCCGCAGCAGGGCGGGATCGTCGGGCTTTGAGACGGGTGCTGGCATCTGGAATATCCCGGCATGAGGTGGTTCGTGCGACTAAATCGCAGAAGGCGAGGGGAGACAATCCCCGGCCGCTCTTGCGCCGGGCGGAACGATAGGCTCAAATGGCCCCGCCTTCGCCAAGGGACGGACACGAGCGCCGGCTCCTCGAAAGGCCAGCAAACCAAAATCAGCAAGAGAGGAGACGACATGGGTCACGCTCGTGTCTCCGGAAATGGGCTGCTCCGATGACTGGCCCGGTGATCATCGTCGGTGCCGGCCATGGCGGCTACCAGGTCGCGGCATCCCTGCGCCAGGCGGGCTCTTCCGAGCGCATCTGCCTGATCAATGACGAGGCGCATCTGCCTTACCAGCGGCCGCCGCTGTCCAAGGGCTACATCAAGGGCTCGGCCGGGCCGGAGAGCCTGATGTTCCGCCCCGAAAAATTCTACCAGGACCAGAAGATCGAGCTGGTCGCGGGCCGCGCGGTGTCGATCGACCGCGCCGGGCACAAGGTGCTGCTCGCGTCCGGCGAAACGTTGCCTTACGGCCACCTCGTGCTGGCCACCGGCGCGCGCAACCGGCTACTCGATCTGCCCAACGCCAATCTGCCCGACGTGAAATATCTGCGCATCCTCGACGACAGCGAGGCGCTGCGGGCGATCATTCCGTCGAAGAAGCGCGCCGTGATCATCGGCGCCGGCTTCATTGGCCTTGAATTCGCAGCCACCGCGCGGATCAAGGGGCTCGAGGTCGATGTGCTCGAGCTCGCCCCGCGCGTGATGGCGCGCGCGGTGACGGCGGAGGTCTCGGAATATTTCCAGGAACGCCATCGCGAGGCCGGCATCCGCATCCATCTTGGCGTGCAGGCGACCTCCATCGAGGCTGAGGGCGGCAAGGTCACCGGCGTGTCCTTGAGCGACGGCCGGCATCTGTCCGCCGACCTCGTCGTGGTCGGCGTCGGCGTGCTGCCGAATATCGAGCTCGCGGCCGAGGCGGGGCTCCCCGTCGCCGCCGGCATCATCGTCGACGAATATCTGTCGACGGTTGACCCCGATATCTCAGCGATCGGCGACTGCGCGCTGTTCGCAAGTCCTCGCTTCGGTAGCTCGCTGCGGCTGGAATCGGTGCAGAACGCCACCGACCACGCCCGCTGCCTCGCCGCGCGGCTGACCGGCGACAAGAAACCGTACGACAGCCATCCCTGGTTCTGGAGCGACCAGGGCGACGACAAGCTCCAGATCGCCGGCCTCACCACCGGCTATGACCGCGTCGTGCTTCGCGGCGATCCCGCGAAGAAGGCGTTTTCCGCGTTCTGCTATCACGGCGACAGGCTGCTCGGCATCGAGTCCATCAACCGCGCCGGCGATCACATGTTCGGCCGCCGGCTGCAGGCGATGGATCGCTCGATCACGCCGGAGCAGGCCGCGGACGAAAGCTTCGACCTGAAGAGCGCGCTGGCGTGACGTTCTTCTCCCTCGCCCCGCTTGCGGCAGGGCTATCGCATATGAAGATGCGTGGCGGATAGCTCGCCCGCAGCGCATCCTTCGAGACGCCCGCCGATGGCGGGCCCTCAGGATGAGGGCGGAGTGCGCGGCAGCAATTTCAACGGGGGCAATGCTGCCTAGCCTCATCCTGAGGAGACCGCGAAGCGGTCGTCTCGAAGGACGAGGCGCTTGCTCTGGCCGTCACCAAGAAGCCATCTGCGATAGCCCTGCCGCAGGCGGGGAGAGGCGAAGGAAGCGCGCTCCGTCCTATAAGACCGCCGCCACTTCGGCGGCCGTCGGCATCGACGGCCCGGCGCCCATCCGCTGCACGCTGATCGACGCCGCGGTGTTGGCGAAGGTGAGCGCGGCATGCAAAGGCACACCCTCAGCGAGCTGCGCCGCCAGCGCGCCCACAAAGCAATCGCCGGCGCCGGTCGTGTCGATCGCCTTCACCGCGCGGCCGGGCACCGCAATCTCCTCGCGCCCCGCCAGCGCCAGCACGCCGCGCTTGCCGAGTGTGACGCAGATGGTCTGGTCCTCGCGCGCCTGGAGTTTTCGCGCGACGTCGATGATGCGCGCGGCCTCGTCGCGCTCGGACAGCTCCGCGCCGGCGAGAAAGCCGAGCTCGGTCTCGTTCAGCACGAGGACGTCGACCAGCGCCAGCAGCTCGCTCGACATCTTCTGTGCCGGCGCCGGGTTGAGCACGGTCACGGCGCCCGCGTCGCGCGCGCGCCGGAAGAAGGCGGCGATCGTCGGCAGCGGGATCTCGAACTGGCTGACCGCGACGTCGCCCTTCAATAGCGGCACGACGCTGACGTCATCCGCGCCGACCAGGGCATTGCTGCCGGGGATGACGACGATGGTGTTATCGGCGTCCGCCACCGTGATGATGGCGGTGCCGGTGTGGGCCTCCGCCGTCTCCTTGATATAGCCGAGGTCGATGCCCTGAGCGCCGAGGAAGGCTTTCAGCTCGGTGCCGAAGGAGTCCTTGCCCAGCCGCCCGATCAGCGTCGTCCGCGCCCCTAACCGCGCTGCCGCGACCGCCTGGTTCGCTCCCTTGCCGCCCGGAAAATACAGCACCTGACGCCCTGCGACGGTCTCGCCGACGCGTGGGTGGCGATCGGCCGTCGCCACCACGTCCATGTTGATGCTGCCGGCGACGAAGACGCGCCCCATGTGAGTCTAGACCCTGACCTCGAACTCGTGCCTGACCTTGGCGATGTCGACGAGTGTCGGCAGGCCCGCCTCGTTGCCGAGGCGCTGGATCTTGTAGGTCGAGGCGGCGCGCGCGAAATCGAAATGCTCGCGCCAGCTTTTGCCGGGATGGGCGAGGTAGGAATAGACGTAGGCGCCGTGGAACACGTCGCCGGCGCCATTGGTGTCGATCACGCGCTCGCGCGGGATCGGCATCGCCGGCATGGTCTCGACCGTGCCGGTCTCGTTGTACCAGAGCAGGCCCTTCTCACCCATGGTGACGCCGCCGATCTTGCAGCCGCGGCTCTTGAGATAGTCGAGCATCTTCTCCGGCGTCAGGTCCATCTGCTCGCACAGGCGTTCGGCGACGATAGCGACATCGATATATTCCAGCAGCTCATGCGTGTTGGTGCGCAGGCCGCCGCCGTCGAGCGAGGTCAGGATGCCGGCCTCGCGGCAGACTTTTGCGTAGTGGATCGCGGCATCGGGCTGGTGGCCGTCGATATGCAGCGCGCGGCAATTGCCGAGATTGAGGATCGGGAAGGGATGGATGTGGGAATCGTCGCGGCAGCGGACGATGGCGCGCTTGCCGTCCTTGGGCATGATGAAGGACAGCGACGACTGGTTCACCTTGCGCGCATGCAGCGAGATCGCGTATTTCGCGCACATGTCCTGGAACATGCGTCCCAGCCAGTCATTGGCGGCGGTCGCGATCAGATCCGGCACGATGCCGAGCTTGGCGCAGCAGAACGCCGCCGTCACGGCATTGCCGCCGAAGGAAACCGCGTAGTCGGTCGCCACGTGCTTCTCGTCGCCGGTCGGCATGTGGTCGGTGATGAAGACGACGTCGATATAGGTCTGTCCGATAAAGAGAGCCTGCATTGGTTGTCCGTGATGCGCTGTGTGGTCCCGACCGGCTGCTTACCTTAGCACCGCTTCCGCGGGAGCCAAAATATTCGCAGAGTCATGGCGATAGGTGCTTGAGGTCGGCCTGGGGGCGGAATACGACCGTGGCTGGGCGAGCTGCCCGGGCGGAGCCAACGACCTCCAAGGTCTTTATCTTGGGCGTTTCGGTTCCGGCCCGTTGCGGAGGGGGGAACATGATCACCGGCCTCGATCACATCGTCGTTCTGGTCAGGGATATCGGTGCGGCCAGGGCGGCCTATCAGACGCTGCTCGCCCGCGCGCCGGCCTGGCAGAACTCGGGTGACGGTGCGGACCGGGTGCTGTTCACGCTCGAAAACATGACGATCGAGCTGATGGCGCCGAACGGCTTCAGCGTCACCGCCGACCGCATGCGTGCGCTGCTCGACGACCAGGAGGGCGTGCTCGCCAGCCTGTGCTTTCGTGTCGCGGACATGGGCAAGATGCACCGCCGGCTGGAGCGGGTGGCCTTGAGGCCCGATCCGGTCGCGGAGGTCGAAAGCAGCGATTCCGCCACCGATGCCGTCCTGCACTGGAAGCGCACCCGGGCCGCGACGGAGCTGACGCGCGGCGTGCGCATGTTCTTCCTCGAGCTCGCCGAGGAGCGCCCGAAATCGGTTGCGACCGACGTCGCGCCGATCGACGGGCTCGACCATGTCGTGATCACCACGGAGGATTCCGAGCGCGCCGCCGCGCTCTACGGCGCACGGCTCGGGCTCGACCTCGCGCTCGACCGCTCGCATCAGGATTGGGGCCAGCTGATGTTCTTCCGCTGCGGCGACCTCATCGTCGAAGTGGTGCGCCGACCCGTGGCGGGGGGCGATGCCGCGCACGATCGCCTCTGGGGCCTGAGCTGGCGCGTCGCCGACATCGACGCCACCCGCGCCCGCCTGATCGCGGCCGGCCTCGACGTCACCGAGGTCCGCAACGGCCGCAAGCCGGGCACGCGGATCATGACGGTGCGGAACGGCACCTGCGGGATCCAGACCGTGCTGCTGGAGCGCTCGCCGAAGCCGGTGGAGTGAGGCGCACGGCTTTCTCCGTTCGAAGACTCCCGTAGGGTGGGCAAAGCGACTTGTCCGCCGTAGCTCGAAGAGCGAAGGCGGAAGCGTGCCCAGGTCTTGCCTATTTGATGGGAAGACGTGGGCACGGCGCAAGCGCGCCCTTGCCCACCCTACGAAGCTCTCGTGTCCCGGACGCGGTGCGGCACGCAGTGACGCTCCGCAGAGCCGGGACCCAGAAGGCGGCGACTTCTCGCTTGGAGACATGGGCCCCGGCTCTGCAGCGCACCGCTGAAGTAGCGCTGCGCTGCGTCCGGGGCACGAGACATTCTCAAACGCCCACCCGCGTGGTACATGGCATACCGACAGCACCCAGCGAGCACCCGGTTTGGCAAAGGCAAAGCGAACTCTGAAATGGCAGCGCGATCCCGAGGGGATGCGGCTGCGCATTCTCGAAGCTGCCAAGCAGGAGTTTTCCGCCCACGGGCTCGCCGGCGCCCGCGTCGACCGCATCGCGGCCAAGGCCGGCGCCAACAAGCGCATGCTGTACTATCACGTCGGCAACAAGGACGAGCTCTATCTGGCAGTGCTCGAAGGCGCCTATGACAAGATCCGCAGCGAGGAACGCGGGCTCGATCTCGAGCATCTCGATCCGCCAGAGGCGATCCGGCGCCTGATCGAGTTCACCTGGAATTACTTCCTGCGCAATCCTGAATTCCTGTCGCTGCTCCAGACCGAGAACCTCGCGCGCGCAAAGCACCTGAAGAAATCGACCAAGGTCAAGTCGATGCATTCGCCCTTCGTCGAGATGATCCGCACCGTGGTGCGGCGCGGCGTCGAGTCCGGCGACTTCCAGGTCGCGGTCGATCCGGTGCAGCTCTACATCTCCATTGCGGCGCTCAGCTTCTTCTATCTCTCGAACTCGGCGACCCTCAGCGTGATCTTCGGCCGCGACCTGCTGGACAAGAAGGCCAAGGAGGAGCGTCTCGCGCACATGGCGGGCCTCGTGCTCGCCGCGCTGACGGGGCGCTCGGCAGAGCTGTTCGAGATCGCCAAGGCGCCGAAGTCGCGCAGCGCGGTGGTGCAGGCGGTGTAGCGGTCTCGTGCCCCGGACGCAGCGCAGCACGTAAGTGATGCGCTGCAGAGCCGGGGCCCATGCAACTGCAGAGCATGCGGCCTCTGGGTCCCGGCTCTGCGCCGCACCGCCGCGCGCTGCGTCGCGTCCGGGACACGAGACATTACGCTCCGTGTTCCCGACCCGATCCCCGAGCCCCCGGCACAAAACGTCACAGGGAAACCCCTAGACAGTATTTATCCAACGGGTTAATTTCTCCCCACAACGAAGAAGACTGCCGGGAGTGAAAATTGGCCGAGCCGAAGCCACCGAATGCGATCTCCAAATTGCTGAATGCGGCCTGGGTTCGGCCGTTCTTGTTCCTCGTCTTCATCGTTGTCGCCTGGGATCTCGCAATCCGGCTGTTCAGGATTCCCGCCTACCAGATCCCGTCGCCGGGCGATGTTCTCGCCGTGCTGCGCACCGAATGGCCGGAGCTGCTGCGGCAGTCCTGGCCGACAACCTATGCGACCGTCTGCGGCTTCCTGCTGTCGGCGCTGTTCGGCATCCCCGTCGCGATGCTGATCGCGGGCTCGAAGACGGTGGAGAGCTACGTCTATCCGCTGCTGGTGTTCTCGCAATCCGTGCCGAAGATCGCGATCGCGCCGCTGTTCGTGGTGTGGTTCGGCTTCGGCATCATTCCCAAAGTCATTTCCGCCTTCCTGCTCGGCTTCTTCCCGGTGGTCGTCTCCGCCGTGCAGGGCTTCAAGTCGGTCGACCCCGACATGGTCGATCTCGCCCGCGCCATGCAGGGCAGCCGCCTCCAGGTGTTCCGCGCGGTGAACCTGCCGCATGCGCTGCCGGCGATCTTCTCGGGCCTGAAAGTCTCCGTGACGCTCGCCGTGGTCGGCGCCGTCGTTGGCGAGTTCGTCGGGTCCAATTCCGGCATCGGCTACGTGATGCAGCGCTCGATCGGCACGTTCGACCTGCCGACGATGTTCGCCGCGCTGGTGATCCTCGCGCTGCTCGGCGTGATCCTGTTCTGGATCGTCGACCGGATAGAGAAGCTGGTCATTCCCTGGCATGTCAGCCAGCGCGAGGACGTGATTTTCGCAGCATAACCAAAACAACGAACGGCCAACAAAGGCCGACGCAACAAAGGCAAGGGAGAGTGACGATGAAGAGGTTGATTGGGGCTGTCTCAGCGGCGCTGATGGTATTCGCGGCCATGCCGGCGCAGGCAGCCGACAAGGTCGTGCTGATGCTGAACTGGTACGTCTATGGCGAGCACGCGCCGTTCTATTACGGCAAGGCCAAGGGCATCTACGCGGCCGAGGGCATCGACCTCGAGATCCAGGAGGGCCGCGGCTCGGCTGCGACCACGCAGGCGGTCGCCGCCAAGACCGCCGACTTCGGCTATGTCGACGTGCCCACCATGATGCGCGCCGCCATCAAGGGCGCGCCGGTGGTCGCGACCGGTGTGCTGCTGCAAACGAGCCCGATGTCCGCGATGGGCTTCGTCGACAAGAACATCAAGAAGCCCGAGGACATCAAGGGCAAGACGGTGGCGATCACGCCGGCCGATTCCATGACCCAGATCTGGCCGCTGTTCCTGAAGAAGACCGGCCTCAAGGAGAGCGACTTCCAGACCGTGGCCGGCGACGGCCAGACCAAGCTCAACGCCGTCATCAACGGCCAGGCTGATCTGCTGCTCGGCTACGTCATGGACCAGTCGATGAAGATCAAGGACGCCACCGGCAAGGACGTCTACCCGATCAAGTTCGCCGACTACGGCATCAACATGGTCTCCTCGGGCATCATCGCCAACGCCGACTACGTGAAGGCCAATGCCGACCTCGTCCGCCGCTTCATGTCGGCAACGACCAAGGCGGTCGAAGCCGCCGAGAAGGAGCCCAAGGCCGCGGCGCAATCGATCCTCGACGCCAACCCCAAGGGCGGCAAGATCGACACGCTGACGCAGGGCTTTGAGCTGACCATTCCGCTGTACCGAACCGCGGAGACCAAGGCCAAGCGGCCGTTCCAGGTCACCGACCAGAACATGACCGAGACGGTCAACCTGCTGGTCGAATATGGCGGGCTCGACGCCAAGGCCAAGGACAACCCGAAGGCCTTCTACACCAACGACTATCTGCCGAAGAGTGGCTCGTGAAACCAGCGAAAGTCGTGAGCGAAACCGTGCAGCCGGCCGCGCATCTGAGACTGGTGAGCGACCGGGCCGGCGATGCGTCGGGCATCAAATTGTCCGGCGTGTCGAAAACGTACCGGACGCGCGACGGCGACGTGCCGTCGCTGCGGCCGCTCGACTTCCACATCAATGACGGCGAGTTCTTCGTCGTGGTCGGCCCAAGCGGCTGCGGCAAGTCCACGCTGCTCAAGCTGATCTCGGGCCTGTTGCCGCCGACATCGGGCGAGATCCTGGTCGAGGGCGAGAAGGTGACGACGCCGCACGGCAATGTCGGCATCGTGTTCCAGAACGCGCTGCTCTTGCCCTGGCGCAACATTCTCAACAACGTCATGCTGCCGATCGACATGAAGCGGCTGCCGCGGCAGGAATATCTCGATCGTGCCAAGTCGCTGTTGAAGCTGGTCGGCCTCGAAGGCTTCGAGAAGAAGCTGCCCTGGCAGCTCTCCGGCGGCATGCAGCAGCGCGCCTCGATCTGCCGCGCGCTGGTGCATGACCCCAGGATCATGCTGATGGACGAGCCGTTCGGCGCGCTCGATGCGTTGACGCGCGAGCGCATGAATGTCGAATTGATGCGGATCCAGCGCGAGACGAAGAAGACGGTGCTGCTGATCACGCATTCGATTCCGGAGGCGGTGTTCCTCGCCGACCGCGTGCTGGTGATGACCGAGCGGCCCGGCGCGGTCGCGGCGATCTACGACGTGCCGCTGCCGCGCCCGCGCTCGCTCGACGTGATGGCCGATCCTGTCTTCACCGAGCTGGTGCAACGCATCCGCAAGCATTTCTTCTCGCAAGGTTCGCTGGACTAAACCATGGCGCCGCGCCTGAAGCTGCGAGACATCGCTTTCTTCGAACGTCCCGTGCATTTCGCGCGGCCGTTCCGCTTCGGCGCGATCACGATCAACGCGACGCCGCAGCTGTTCGTGCGGGTCGAGATCGAGGTCGAGGGCAAAGGCACCGCGATCGGTGCCAGCGCCGAGCTGCTGGTGCCGAAATGGTTCGACAAGCGGCCGGAGCTGTCGCCGGCGCAGACGGTCGACGGCCTGCGACGGTCGCTGCAGATCGCGCGCAGGCTCTATCTGGCGCAGACCGGTTTTCGCCCCGCGTTTGGCCTGCATGCGTCGTGCATCGGCGCCCAGGTCGCGGCTTGCGCAAAAAACAACATTCCGCCGCTTGCCGCCGCTTATGGTCCCGCGGAAATCGACAAGGCGATCCTCGATGCGCTGCTCCGCGCCGCCGAGACCAATTTCTTTGACGGCATGGCCGGCAACATCGCCGGCATCGATGCGCGGCTGTCGCCTGACTTGAATGATGGCGATATCACGCGATTTCTCGGTCTCGCCAATCAGTATCGGTCGGAACGCGTTGCGATTCGCCACACCGTCGGCCTCGACGACAAGGTCGAGGGAGACGGTGGCCTGGCCGATCCGAAGGAAAATGCCGGTGCGCGCTATTTCAAGCTGAAGCTCGGCGGCGATCCCGAGGCGGATGCCACCCGGCTGATCCGTATCGGCCGGGAGCTGGCGACGCTCCCTTACGACTACAAGGTCACGCTTGACGGCAATGAGCAATATGCGGACCTGACGGCGCTTGCTGCGCTGGCCAACCGGCTGGAGCGCGACAACGCCCTGGCGCCGATCTTTCGCAAACTGCTCTATATCGAGCAGCCCATGCTGCGCGACGTGACGCGTCAATCGCCGCTTGGCGAAGCCTTGCGTCGGCGCGGTTTGATCATCGACGAGGCGGACGATTCCTATGATGCCTGGCCGGCCGCCTACAAGCTGGGTTACAGCGGCGTC
Organism: Bradyrhizobium liaoningense; assembly: GCF_018130825.1. GTDB lineage: Bacteria > Pseudomonadota > Alphaproteobacteria > Rhizobiales > Xanthobacteraceae > Bradyrhizobium > Bradyrhizobium liaoningense_B. Next base: position 283,538 of record NZ_JAFCJS010000006.1, read on the forward strand.
TCCTCGAAATCCTGCAAAGGCATCTATAAGTCGATCGTGAACTTCACCCGCATCGCCAAGCTGGACGATGACGGAGCGGAGTGCTTCGTCACGGGCGAAGACCTGACTTGTCAGCCCGGGCTCGCCCTGCAGCAGGATCTGGCGCTCGGCGCCTTCATTGGCGTCACGCATGCCGAGCGCAACGGCCACCACTATGTCGACGGTTTTGGCGACACGCCGGCCGCCGAAGCTGCGGCCTTCGCCGCCGCGCATCCCGATCTCTATGCTGATGCCGGGCAGGGCATCCGCCTCAGGATTCACAACGGCGATCTCCTGACGGGATCGCTCAACACAGTGGGCTTTGCGACGTCGGTCCATCCGGACTGGTCGGCGCTCCGCCCGCTCGAACAGCCAACATCACTTCAGGAGTATCTGGCATGACCACCCAACGCCTCGGCCTCATCATGAACGGCGTCACCGGCCGCATGGGGCTCAACCAGCATCTGATCCGCTCGATCGTCGCGATCCGCGACCAGGGCGGCGTCCGCCTGAAGAATGGCGACCGCATCATGCCTGATCCGATCCTGGTCGGCCGCAGCGCCGAAAAGGTCGAGGCGCTCGCCAAGCGCTACAACATCACGCGCTGGACCACCGATCTCGACGCCGCGCTCGCCGACAAGAACGACACCATGTTCTTCGACGCCGCGACCACGCAGGCCCGCCCGGGCCTGCTGACCCAGGCCATCAATGCCGGCAAGCACGTCTATTGCGAGAAGCCGATCGCGACGAATTTCGAGGAAGCCGTCGAGGTCGTGAAGCTCGCCAATGCCAAGGGCGTCAAGCACGGCACGGTGCAGGACAAGCTGTTCCTGCCCGGCCTGAAGAAGATCGCCTTCCTGCGCGACTCCGGTTTCTTCGGCCGCATCCTCTCGGTGCGCGGTGAGTTCGGCTATTGGGTGTTCGAAGGCGGCTGGCAGGAAGCGCAGCGGCCGTCCTGGAACTATCGCGACGAGGACGGCGGCGGCATCATCCTCGATATGGTCTGCCACTGGCGCTACGTGCTCGACAACCTGTTCGGCAATGTCCAGAGCGTGGTCTGCATCGGCAACACCGACATTCCCGAGCGCTTTGACGAGCAGAACAAGAAGTACAAGGCGACCGCGGACGATTCCGCCTACGCGACCTTCCAGCTCGAAGGCGGCATCATCGCTCACATCAACATGTCCTGGGTGACGCGCGTCTATCGCGACGATCTCGTCACCTTCCAGGTCGACGGCACGCTCGGCTCGGCGGTCGCGGGCCTCACCGACTGCATGATCCAGGCGCGGCAGGCGACCCCGAGGCCGGTGTGGAATCCCGACGAGAAGCGGCTGCATGATTTCTACGGCGACTGGCAGAAACTGCCCGATAACGTCACCTACGACAACGGCTTCAAGGAGCAGTGGGAGATGTTCATCCGCCACGTCTACGAGGATGCGCCCTACAAGTTCACCCTGCTCGAAGGCGCCAAGGGCGTGCAGCTCGCCGAATGCGCGCTGAAGAGCTGGAAGGAGCGCCGCTGGATCGACGTCGCCCCGATCAAGGTCTGAGGTCGAGAGAGTCCAAATGTCAGTTGAGCCGTCATTGCGAGGAGCGAAGCGACGAAGCAATCCAGACCTTCCGTGCGGAGGCATTCTGGATTGCTTCGCTTCGCTCGCAATGACGGGGAGAGGTTCGAAGTCATGAACAAGCCCGTCCAGCCGATATCGTCATTGTCGCTCAAGCTGCCGAAGGCCGATCGCTCGATCGAGACCTATCGGCTCGCGGCTTCGCGCACGTTTCCTGCAAAGCTCGAGGGCCCGCTGAACCGCATCGCCTTCTCGGCCGTGCATACGGTGGCCGATCCCTTCGCGGACAACGATCCCTGGCTTTCGGTTACCGTCGACTGGGACAAGACCATCGCCTTCCGCGAACACGTCTGGGACCTCGGCCTTGGCGTTGCCGAAGCCATGGACACTGCGCAGCGCGGCATGGGGCTGGACTGGCCGACCTCGCTGGAGCTGATCACGCGTTCGGTCGCCGCCGCCAAGCGGCGCAACGCGCTGGTGTTCTCCGGCGCAGGCACGGATCATCTCGCGGTCGAGGATGCCAGGAACCTCGACGACGTGATCCGCGCCTATGAGGAGCAGGTCTCGGCGGTCGAGAAGGTCGGCGGCCGCATCATCCTGATGGCCTCGCGCGCGCTCGCCAAGCTCGGCCGCAATGCCGATGACTACGCAAAAGTCTATGACCGCGTGCTGTCGGGGGTAGCGCAGCCCGTGATCATCCACTGGCTGGGCGACATGTTCGATCCGGCGCTGACGGGCTATTGGGGCACCAAGGATCTCGACAAGGCGATGGACACGGCTGTCGCCATCATCAACGGCAACGCCGCCAAGGTCGACGGCGTAAAAGTCTCGCTGCTCGACAAACAGCGCGAGATCGACATGCGCCGGCGCCTCGACAAGCGCATCAAGATGTATACCGGCGACGACTTCAACTATGCGGAGCTGATCGCCGGCGACGAAGAAGGTTTTTCGCACGCGCTGCTCGGCATCTTCGATGCGATCGCGCCGGCGGCGTCCTATGCGCTGTCGCGGTTAGCTGCCGGCGACGAAGCCGGCTTCCACGACGTGCTGGGGCCGACGGTGCCGCTGTCGCGCCACATCTTCAAGGCGCCGACGCGCTTCTACAAGACCGGCGTGGTGTTCATGGCGTATCTCAACGGCCATCAGGATCATTTCACCATGGTCGGGGGACAGGAGAGCACGCGCTCCACGTTGCATCTGGCCGAGCTGTTCCGCCTCGCCGACAAGGCCGGCCTGCTCGCCAATCCCGAACTCGCGACGCAGCGGATGAAGACCGTGCTCGCCACCCACGGTATCGAATCCTGATGCGCGATTTCTCGTCCGACCATCGCTGGCTGTCGCTGAACACGGCGACCGTCCGCAAGCAGGGTGATTTGGTAGAGATCATCGACGCCTGCGCAAGACACGGCATCCGCGCCATCGATCCCTGGCGCGACCAGGTCGCCGCCGTCGGTCTCGACCGCGCCGCGCGCGCGGTGCGCGAGGCCGGTCTCGATCTCTCCGGCTATTGCCGCGGCGGCATGTTCACCTCGGATGCCTCGCGCCGGAGCGAGGTGCGTGACGACAACCGGCGCTGCGTCGATGAGGCCAAGGCGCTGGGCGCGCCTTGCATCGTTCTCGTTGTCGGTGGCCTGCCGCAATATTCGCGGCCCGGCAGCGAGGCGTCGAAGGACATCGTGGCTGCGCGCGGGCAGGTCGAGGAAGCGCTCGCCGAGATGCTCGACTACGCGAGGCAGGCAAAGCTGCCGCTGGCCATCGAGCCGTTGCATCCGGCCTATGCCGCCGACCGCGCCTGCGTGAACACGACAAAGCAGGCACTCGACATCTGCGACCGGCTCGATCCCGGCCGCAGCGGCATGCTCGGCGTCGCGCTCGACGTCTATCACATCTGGTGGGACCCGGAGCTGATGGGCCAGATCGAGCGCGCCGGCAAGGATCGCCTGCTTGCGTTCCATGTCTGCGACTGGCTGGTGCCGACCAAGGACATTCTCAACGACCGCGGCATGATGGGCGACGGGGTCATCGACATCAAATCGGCGCGCAAGGCGGTCGAAGCGCAGGGCTTTGCCGGCTATTCGGAGATCGAGATCTTCTCCAACGACTGGTGGGGCAAGCCGATGGACGATGTGCTGCGCACCTGCATCGCGCGTCACAGGACGGTGGTGTAGCGTTACCACGGCTGCGGCCCTATGGCCCCTCGACGACGCTGGCGAAGCAGCGAGCTGGTGGGAGTACCACCAATGATGAGGTGGACTGCCATCAGCTTTCAGGCAGAATATCATCATTCCGATGCCGCAGCCGCGCCACAGTCTGTGCCAGATCGGATGCGGTAATCAGCGGCATCAACGATCAGCAGGCACGGCGGATGTACCCATACCTGTTGATCTTGAATGGCCCCGACGTGCAACCGTCGGGGCCATTGCTGTGATCGGCGTGACAAGGCTGGCGAGCTTCGCCGAAGTCACCGGCGCGTTTATTGCGGTGCGCCGGGGACGATCCTGCAATTCAATGTGCCGGCCAAACTAGTTTCGAGGTCAAATTTTTTCGGGCTGGACTGTTCGGTGAAAAGTCAGACGATTGCGCTATCATCGATTTACCGTCAAACACCGGGCTATCACTCGCCAATTCGATCTGCGAAGCTGTGACAACACAAATGCGCTTGCAAGCAAGCAAGCGCAAAGGGAGGTTCGCAGTGGATAAGGTGCGACGCTTGCGTGCGATGAGCTCACTGTGCCGCCAACAGGCCGCGTACAACAGCATGAACAAGTGGAAGCTGCTCGCGGAAGCAGAATACTGGGAGCATCTGGCCGATCTTGCGTTGTCGTCTCACTTCCAGCAATGCAACGCGACCACAAACACGAATGATGCTGGGCCGACGACGATTTCCGTGTGACGTCAGAAACGAGGCTGTCGTTTGGGTTGCGTGCCGCTGCACCCTTACAGAGAGTGCGCGGCAGAGACATGCATAGTCTCGTCGAGCCTTGAAGCAGGACGACTAAGGCGTGGCTCATTAGCGCCGAGCCATAGTCTGATCGAAGCGAGTTGGACGAAGGCGAGATGATTGGCGGCAAGCTTGTCATAACGCGTCGCCACCCGACGACATTGCTTGATCCTGTTGAAGAACGTCCAACTCGATTGCGGGCGCGATAGAAGTAGGGGCCAAAACAGTGGCGCTTTTGACCAACTCAGACGTTGGCGCGAACTTCTGTCTCGCATTCTGCGTTTAGGACCACGGCGGCTCTTCGCCCGCCGCGACTACCTCGTGGTTGATCGTGACACCCGCTGAACGCAATCCAGTCAGCAATATGGTTCTTACAGAGGCAGGATCAAATCCAATATCCTTGGCGTTTGGTGGATGGGCCTCGCTGTCCTTCAATCGGAGCGCCAAATGCAATTGCGCGCAGAGGTGCCGAACGACGAGATTGACTTGATCGTCAGTCATCATTGTCTTCTCCTGGTATTCCAACCCTACGCTCATGGTTGCGGGGCCGGCCCGTCTGGTACACCGGAAGTGACCAAGCGGCGATTGGAGCGACGTTTTGACCTTTCGGACATTGAATCCGATCAGCACAATGCGGATGAGCTTGATTAGTGCCGTTCGGCTTCGGCTTCTTGTTCCAACTGCAGGATGCGTACCCGTAGCGCGTCGAACGTCTCTTCGGCTGCCTCGCTAAACAGCGGATCCTCAGGATTGGACATAGCCGAAGCGATCTCCGTCCAATCTTGAGGCTCGAGAGCCTTCACGGCAGCGGGAAAGAAATCGCGATCTTCCATGGTCATGTGGCGTCGCTCGTGCTCGATGAAATCGTGAACGATGGCATGCACGTCTTGCCGAAGGAGTTCGCGGCCCGCAAGAACATTGTCAATCTCACGAGCGACGCGGCGCAAAAGTTCGGCCCCTTTCTGGTGTTCGCGAGCGAGATCACCGATCTTCGCAGCCGCACCGGGATCGCGAATTTTCAACTTGGCGAAGACCAGGTCTTCCTGAGGGTGGTGGTAGACCTCGGGGTAAAGTTCGAAATAGCTAATGACCGCGCCAATAACCTCATAATCGGGGCGGTCGCCCAGGTCGAAAACCTGAAGCTCCCGCTCAAGGATGGCGAGCAGTTTCTCGATATTGCGGTGCTCTTGGCTTAAGCGCTCAATGATCATTGCTGTGACCCACAAAGTGACCGATTGAGAAGCTTTGAAAGCTTAGCCCCGAATTCGCCTCAGCTTCTTGCGCTAAATCAAGTTCCGGGCGCAGGGTGCGCCATCCTCCTGTTCTAATCGCGTATTTTGCTACTGGCGCGTCACGAACTGGAGGTCTTAGTCACCCCGTTTCGTTCGACCGCTGCACAAATCGCAACGAGCGAACGCGACACCGTCCTCACGGTCCTGCGACCTGTTGCAGCGTGTTGAAGCGCGCCTTCTGCTCGCTGCTCAGCGTGGCATAGAATTCGTCCAGCGCAGGCTCGACCAGCTTGGCGGCCGTCAGCATCGCCTCTAGTCGGTGCTGCATCGCCTCCAGCCGTCCCACCGGCGTCAGCGGCACATCGTTCGGGCAGGCCGCCTGCAGGCCTTCGACGCCCTTGGCTGTCGCTTCACTGAGACGGTCGAGCGCCTCCTTCTGCTTGCCGGCGGGGTGGAGCACAGCGTCGATCCTCTGGATCGGCAGCTGGGTCAGGCCGGATTTCGGATCGCCACAGCCCTCGGCACTGGCTTGGGCACTGGCTTGCTGCTGCGGCGAGCGCTCGCCGACATTGGGACCGAGCGCGTTGAAGCTGGCCTGCTGCTCGTCGCTGAGCGAGTTGTAAAAATTCTCCAGCGCCGGCCGCACGATCTTGACGGCCTCCAGCGTCGCGCTGACGCGGTTCATCATCGCGCGCAGGCGGCCGGGCGGGGTCAGTGCATAGGTCTCCGCACAGGAATCCTTGAACACACCGGCAGCGTTGGTCGCAGCGGTCTTCAATTCGTCGAGCAGGGCGCGTTGCTCCGGTGTCGGCCGTACGGCCCGCGCGATGTCAGCCAGCGGCCAGGCCGTCACGCCCTTGTCCGGTGTGCCGCACAATTGCTGCAGCGTTTGCGGACTCGCGCCGGCGCGCTGGCGAACGCGGCCGCCGCCGGCTTGCGGGTAGTCATACGGGTTGATGCTGGCGTAGGCGGAATAAGCGCCGTCACCACCCCAGAACACGGTGTCGACGAAGTCGTCATACGCGTACGCCCAATAGCCGGGCTCGTAGGCATAGGACCAGAACGTGTAGTCGAAAATGTCGGAATAGGCATAAGGCCAGAACACCGGCCCAAGCCAGGCCACGAACACCGCGCGATGGCGGTGACGCCAGGCCTGCCGGGGAGCCCAGCCGCTCTGGCGGGTGGTGAGCGCCGCCTGGGCTTGCGCAGGGGCCTGCTCGCGGAAGCGCTCGGCAAACCGCCCGCGCTGGGCGGCCTGGGCAGCGGCCGCAACGGCTGCCGTCCGCCCGGCCGGAGCCAGGAGACCAAGCCGCTGCTGGCGCGCCAGGTCGCTTTGCTGCGCGCGCTGCTCACGTGCGAGCAAGCGGTTCTGCGTCTGGAGCGTCCGTTGCTGCTCGCGCAACGCCCGCGCGCCTTCCGGTTTCTGCGCCTGGACTTGCTGCACGCGCTGCTGCAGGCGATCGATGCGGGTCTGGCGTTCCGTGGTCTGCCGCGACAGCATCTCGCGCTGCCGCTGCTGTACCATCTCCTGGCGCTGCTGGACTTGCTGCTGGCGCTGTTGTGCGCGCTGTTCGATCTGATCCCGCCGCGACAGCCGCTCGCTCGCGGCCGGCGGTCCGCCGGGCCGCGAGGGGGCGGCCGAGGGGGCGGCGATGTGTGGCGTCGGCCGGGGTGCCATGGCCGGGCGTTGTGGTGCTGCCGGCGCCCGATGGAATTCAGGCCGCGGCGCTGCCACGTGCGGGGCCGCCCGCGGTGGCGGTGCAGCGAAATGTGGGGTCGGGCGCGGTGGCGGTGAGGCAATGTGCGGCGCGGGACGTGCCATGGGTGGCGGCGCCGCCGGACGTGCCATGGCGGGTGGCGCGGCGGGACGTGCCATCGGTGGCGGCGCCGCCGGACGGGCCATGGCCGGTGGTGCTGCCGGACGTGCCGCCGGCGCTGCGGCTGGGCCGGGTGGCCCGCCTCTTCCATGTCCCTGGCCGGGTCCCTGGGCGAGCACACCAATGCTCGCCGTCAGCATCGAGGCACCAACTAAAACAGCCGTCAGGCAAACGCCACGCGGAAGCATGATCGTAGCTCCCAGCTCGTAATCGCCCACGAATTTCAACGCGCAGCTGGCGGAATCGTTCGTTGTTGGCCACGGCCGGCCTTGCGATCTTCCGACGCAGGCGGCCTCAAAGATTCTGCGTCAGGTGGTGGCGAGCCGCTCCGGCGCGCCCGGTCCGGCACGCTAGGACGCGCGGTTGAGAAAGATCGGCAGCCCCTGCTTGTTGGCGTAGATGGGGCGGTAGCGCTCCGTGTTGTAGCTGCTCGCAACGTCCAATTTGCGCGGCCCGAGCTTGGCGTCGGGGATGGGCACGAGGTCGTAGCGGCCCTCGACCAGCGCCGACATGAGGCCGGTCTTGCCTTCCAGCATGGCATCATAGGCCATGTTGCCGAAAGTCAGGGCCACAAGCTTGTCGATGAAGTCCGGATCGCCCGATCGCAGATCGTAGGTGAGATCGGAGATGATCGTCTCCTCGCCGGTGCGCTGCTTGATCTCGTCGGCAAGCGATTCCGCCACGTTGGCCTTCTTGCGGTGACCGTAGGCGTCAGGCTCGCCGTATTCCCGCAGCTTGTAGCCTTCCCACTGAGCTCCCTCGCTGAGCACGATCAGCGCGTAGTTGCTTGGATTGGCGCGCTTGTCCGCGATGAGCAACTGGATCAGCTTGTCGAGGTCGACCTTATACTCGGGTATGACGCATCGTATCGAGGTCGCATACGCGGTGTAGAGTGCCGTAAATCCGGCATCGCGGCCAAAGACGCGGAAAATGCCAATTCGCTCATGCGAGCCGACGGTGGTGCGCTGCCGCTGGATGGCATCGCTGGCGCGGGTGATCGCGGTCGAGAAGCCGACGCAGTACTCGGTGTTGCGGACGTCATTATCCATCGTCTTCGGGATGGCGATGATCTTGACGCCGAGTTCGTTGAGCTTGGCCGCATAACTGAGCGTGTCGTCGCCGCCGATGGCGATCAGGTGTTCGATGCCAAGTCCCGAAAGGTTAGCGAGCACCCGGCTGGTGAGGTCCCACGTCTTTGTCGCGATGCCGCCATTGGTGCTCAGCGTGACTGGAACATCATTGCCGACGAGATGATCGGGCAGCTTTTGTATTTTGGAGGGATTGACGCGGCTCGAGTGCAGCACGGTGCCGCCGCGCCGGTCGATGGTTCGAGTGTTTTCACGGTTCAGCGGGATGACGTAGTGGGACCTGCTGTTTGGGTCGTCGAGGTTCAGGTGCGTGAGGGCCTCCCAACCACGGCGCAGGCCGACAACCTCGATGTCGTCCTCACTGCCGCGATAAGTCACGCTCTTGATGACTGCATTGAGGCCGGCGACGTCGCCGCCGCCCGTGAGAATGCCGATGCGTTTTTTGGCCATATCCACCTCCCGGATCGGCATGTCGTCAGAGCGCCTGCATCTGTCGATTGAACGGTGAACGTCGCTCCAGCTTCTGATTGGAGGCGGTCGCTACTCGGCCGCTTCCGGCTTGCGGTCCTCGCGCAGTCGAAAACGCTTCAGCAGTCCGGACACGGTGTCGCGGAAGCCGCCATATTCCAGTTCGGAATAGGGTAGCATGGCGGCGCCAGACCAGCCTTGGCTGCGCATCTCGATGGCCTTGCGCTGGGCGCGCCGGCGGACCTCATCCCACGCCGGGTTGTCGAAGAAATCGGTGTAGGACTCGGCAAAGCGGCCTTCCCTGTCGATCGAAAAGCCGACGCAAGAAACGATCGGCAGGCAGTACATGCCGGTAACGGGCGTGTTGAGTGGCACCGGCATGAGCGGCATCACATGCGAGCCGCGTGCATCGCCGCCGACGAAGTGCGCCTTGGCGAACGGTGAGACTATTTCCTCCGGAGCGGGAAAAATCCCCTGGTTCCTGACGATCGCGACTGGATCATCCTTGCCGGTGTACTTGCCTGCGATCGCGTGGAGGCGCTGTGCCGAAACGGCCGCGACGACCTCGCCATGGGTTCGAGAAATGATGCGATCGATGCCGAAGCGCTCGTTGTCGCGAAGCAGGGCGGCAATGTGGTAGCTGTCGGCGGGTGCGTCGAGCTCGATCAGACTGTCGCCGGCTGTGTTGTCCATGTCGATGACATGGAAACGGAATCCCTTGATCATCGGAGGCAGCATCAGCCCGGCGCAGTACATGGGGTCGGCAAAGGCGAGATAGAGCGGCAAGTTGTAGGCGCCGGGGCCGCATTTGTCGGCCGCGAACACCATGAAGGACTCCGCAGGCCGCACGCCGGAGAGGCTGTGGTCGAAGCTGAGCTCGGCGACGCCTGGGCCGGCGCCGCGAATGTTCCCGGAAGGCGCGTCGGCGAGAAGATCCTGGCCAGCGCCATAGAGCCCGGAGGTTTTCGCGACCGAGGTGGCCGCGAGGAACGTCTTCCAGGCGAGTTGATGGACCTCGGAGCTTCCTTCGCCCCGTGTGTGCGTCATGATGATCGCAATGTCGTCGCCGGTGTGGCAGATGAAGCCGTCGATCAGCAGGCCATTGCAGATCGCCTTGGCAACCTCGCCCTCGACAGTCGCGATCATGCGTGAAGACGGTTTCGTATGCCCGCCAACGGAGCCAACGTCAGCTTTGATGACTGAAAGAGTGAGTCTCATGAGCATTTCTCCCGATCCGCACAGCTCAGCGCTTCCGGCCTCGGCGCTTGCTGCGCCGGGCACGGCGCTGCTCATTCGCGGACCAAAACGTCCGTCGTCCCGATAGGTTCCACGTGCCAGGCAGCTTCAGGAGAAATCCTGCGTCAGGGTGGTGGCGAGCCGCTCCAGCGCCCAGTCGACCTGGTCGCTTGTGATCACCAGCGGCGGAGCGATGCGGATCGTTTGCTCATGGGTATCCTTGGCGAGGATGCCCTTGCCCTGAAGCGCCTCGCAATAGCGGCGGGCGCGGCCGGCCTCGGGATGCAGCTCGACCGCCAGCATCAGGCCGCGCCCGCGCACCTCGCGGATGGTATTGGCGCGAATGTCCTTCAAGCCTTCAAGAAAGCGCGCGCCTTGCCTCGCCGCGTTCTCGATCATGCCTTCCTCGACCAGCACGCGCATCGCCGCGCGCGCCACGGCGCAGGCAAGCGGGTTGCCGCCGAAGGTCGAACCATGCTGCCCGGGTCTTAAAGTCCCGAGCACGTCGTTGTTCGAGAGCACGGCCGACACCGGATAGAAGCCGCCGGACAGGGCCTTGCCGAGCAGCGTCACGTCCGCCTCTATCCCCTCGTGCTGTTCGGCGAGCAGCTTGCCGGTGCGGCCGAGCCCGGTCTGGATCTCGTCGAGCACCAGCATCACGTTGTTGGCGGTGCAGAGCTCCCGCACTTTCGTGAAATAGCCGGCTGGAGGAATGACGACACCGGCTTCGCCCTGGATCGGCTCGACCAGGAAGGCGACCGTGTTTGGCGTGATGGCCTGCTCCAGCGCCGCGGCGTCGCCGAACGGGATGATCCTGAAGCCCGGCGCGAACGGCCCAAAGTGTCCATGTGTCTCGGGGTCGGTCGAAAAGCCGACGATGCCCAGCGTGCGTCCGTGGAAATTGTTGGCGCAGACGATAATCTCGGCCTGGCCGTCCGGCACACCCTTCACCTCGTAGCCCCATTTGCGGACCGACTTGATGGCGCTTTCGACCGCCTCCGCGCCGCTGTTCATCGGCAGCACCTTGTGGGAGCCGGTGAGCGCCGCGATCTCCTCGTAGAACAAGGCGAGCTGGTCGTTGTGGAAAGCCCTCGAGGTAAGCGTCAGCCTGTGTGCCTGTTCGACCATCGCCGCCAGGATCTTGGGGTGGCAGTGGCCCTGGCTGACCGCCGAATAGGCCGAGAGGCAATCGAGATAACGGTTGCCGTCGGTATCCCAGACCCAGACACCTTCGCCGCGCGACAGGACGACCCCGATCGGTGCGTAATTTTGGGCCCCAAAGCGTGCTTCCGTTGCGATGAAATCAATGACCGACGAGCTCATCTGCCGTCACTCCATTGCTGCGCGCGGGCGCGTCGTCCGACTGCACCGGCCGCCTTCAGCTTGATTTGGGTATCAGCCGGCCGCCTTGGAAGCCTCCCTGCGCCGATGGCGTGGCGCGGCCCGATTTGCCCGAAACGTCAGATGGTTCTGTGAGACCACAGGGCGTCGTTCACCGACTCGCGCTCTACTGTGCATGGGGTTGTTTTCGACATTTTTGTTTTGAGGCCTCAGCGAAGCGAGCAGGGCACGCTCAAGAACCCGCGGAACCGCACCCTTCCGCCCCGCACCGGCTGGCCGCTGACGGCATAGTTCGGGAAGCGCGCCAGGAAGCGCGAGATCGCAATGGCCCCTTCCAGCCGCGCCAGCGCCATGCCGGCGCATTGATGCGCGCCGGTGGCGAAGGCCAGATGCCGGTTCGGCGTCCGCGCGATGTCGAAGCGCTCAGGGTCGGGAAACTGCGCGGGGTCGCGGTTGGCAGCACCAATGCACAGCGTCACCGACGTGCCGGCCTCGAGCATGACTCCGCCGAGCTCGACCTTTTCCGTGGTCATGCGGTTGCCGAGCTGGTTCGAGCTCTCGTAGCGCAGCATCTCTTCGACCGCAGTCTTGATCATGTCCGGATTGTCGATCAGGCGCTGCTTCTGGTCCGGATTGCGGTCGAGCGCGACGAGGCCGTTGCCGATCAGATTGGTGGTGGTCTCGTGGCCGGCATTGAGCAGGAAGATGCAATTGTGCAGTAGCTCCTTCTCGGTCAGCCGCTCGCCGTTTTCTTCTCCTTGGATTAGCCGAGTCAGCACGTCGCGCTCGGGATTGCCCGGCTTTGCGCGCCGCCGTGCCACCAGTGTTTCGAGATAGGCGAGGAAGTCCGTCACCGCCTTGTTGCCGCGCGCGGCGGCGTCCGTCGACACCACGGGTTCGAGTGCGCCCAGGATCGCCAGCGACCAGTCGCGCAGCGGTCCGCGTTCGTCATGGGGCACGTCGAGCAGATTGCCGATCACCTCGATGGGAATCGAGGCGGCGAAATCCTCGATCAGCTCACACGCGCCCTTGGCGGCGATGGCGTCGAGCAGGCCGTCGACCAGCTTGATGAGATCGCCCTCCATCCCCGCGATCGCGCGCGGCGACAGCGCGCCCATGATCAGGCGACGTACGCGGGTGTGGGACGGCGGGTCGTTGAAGACGAGGCTGGTGGTGTGGTGCTCGTAGAGCGGGGTGTCGCCGTATTTCGGTGCGAACTCGCGCTTCTTGTCCGAGCTGAACGACTTCGTGTTCTTGTAGGTGGTGACGAGGTCGTCGTAGCGGGTCAGGAACACGGTGCCGTTCGGCAGGCGCTTGACCGGCTCGTTCTCCCGCAGTGCACGATAAGTCGGATAGGGGTTGTCGTAGAATTCAGGCGTCAGCTTCTCGAGATCGAAGCTTGCCGCCAGCTCCTTCGCATCTGCGTTCATCCCGTTATACTCGCCGGTTAAAGCCGTTATGCCGTTTTTGTTGTTCTGGTCGGCGCATGCATGCGTCTACAGTCTTTGCACCTTGCTAGCCGACCGGACAGGAAAATGCACGCACGCGCTGACGCTGCCGACACGGTGCCGAACTGGCCCGACGATATTTTCGCAACCTTGCAACGCTTCGACGTCCGGCAGGTGCCTTACGTGCCCGATGCCGGTCATTCGAAGCTGATCCAGCGCGTGCTGGACTCCTCCACCATGCGCGGCATTGCGCTGACGACGGAGGAGGAGGGCGTGGCGCTGCTCGCCGGCGCCTGGGCCGGTGGCCAGCGCGGCGTGCTGCTGATGCAGTCGAGCGGCGTCGGCAATTGCATCAACATGCTGTCGCTGATCCCGATCCTGCGCTTTCCCTTCCTCACGCTCGTGACCATGCGCGGCGAGTGGGGCGAGTTCAATCCGTGGCAGGTGCCGATGGGGTCGACCACGCAGGGCGTGTTCGAGCTCTCGGGCGTCCAGGTGCTGCGCGCCTCCAGCGCGGCGGAAGTTCCCGCAGTGCTCGAAGCCGCCGCCTCACAAGCCTACAACGCGCTCACGCCCACCGCCGTCCTTCTGTCGCAGCGCCTGATCGGCGCCAAGGTTTTCACCAAATGAGCAAGGCCAATCTCCTCGACCGCCGTCAGGTGGTCTCCACCCTGCTTGCGGACCGCAAGGACGTGGTCGCGATCGGCGGCCTAGGCGCCTCCACCAACGACATGTGCGCGGCCGGCGACCATGCCCGCAACTTCTATCTCTGGGGCGGCATGGGCGGCGCCGCAATGATCGGGCTGGGTCTGGCGCTGGCGCAGCCGAAGCTGCCGGTGCTGGTGATCACCGGCGACGGCGAGATGCTGATGGGCCTGGGCAGCCTTGCCACCATCGGCCTGCAGAAGCCGGCCAATCTCTCGATCGCAGTGCTCGACAACGAGGCCTATGGCGAGACCGGCGGCCAGACCAGCCACACCTCGGCCGCTGCCGATCTCGTCGGCGTCGCCAGGGCCTGCGGCATCAAGGACAGCCAGTCGATCTCGACCATGGCCGAGGTCGAGGCCTTCGCGAGCGCCGTTCATGACGTGTCGGCGGGCCCGCGATTTGCCAATGTGAAGATCGACAGCGCCAATCTGGAACGAATTCTGCCGACCCGGGACGGGACCTACATCGTCAACCGGATCCGCGCAGACCTCGGCTTCCAGCCGATCTAGGCGGTCTGCCCATTCCCCGTTTCGGAGGTCCTGCACGCGATCCGTGCAGGCTGGATCAATTTCCACTAATTTCACACCGCATGCAGGTTGCGATGCAGCATAGTGCTTGACTTTTGCGTGGGTGAGTGCTTACTCACTAATCATGAGCTCATTGCGTATGACGAGCGACCTGAGGCGTCAGTTGATCCTCGGTGCCGCGAAACGCTGCTTTGCCCGCCACGGATATAACGGCACCACGACGAAGAGCGTGGCGGCCGCTGCTGCCATTTCCGAGGCGCTGCTGTTCAAGCATTTCCCGTCCAAGGCGGCGCTGTACGCCGAAATCCTCAGCGACGAATGCGAGGCGGACCCGGCGCTCATCGAGCTGCTCGAGCGGGAACCGTCGACGGCCACCCTGGTCGAGCTGATCCGCGGCATGGTCCAGCACTTCCTCCACATCGCCGACGGTCCCGACCAGGAAGAAGCGCAGCGCCTGCGACTGATGGCCACGAGCCATTTGGACGATGGCGAATTCGCCCGTCTGCTATATGCCAAAATCGAGAAGCTGATCGGGGCGGTCTTCCTCGCCTCGCTCGAGCGTGCGGTGGCCAGCGGTGACGCTCGACCCTGCGCCGGTGATCCGCTCAACCTGTTCTGGTTCGCACATCATGCGGTGATGACGGCGGCACTGACCAGGCTGCCGGCTGCGCCCTGTCTCGCTTATGGCAAGGCGAACGAGCTGGAGCGGCAGCTCTGTGAGTTTCTCCTGAGAGGTATCGGACTTAACGACGCCGCAATTGCTTCGCATTTGAGCCGCGATCAGGCCGCGGATGCGGGCAAGACGGCGATTGCAGAAAGTGCATGACATGAACATCGTAGCCGAACACAAGATTTCGGGCGAACCGATCGATAACAAGGCTCCCAAGCGTCCGGTCCGGCCGGTGCTGTGGTTCATCATCGTCGGCACGCTGCTCGCCGCGCTCGTCGGTGGTCTCGTCTGGTTCAATTACTTCCGCGGCCAGATGATCAAGCAGTTCTTCGCCAACAACAAGCCGCCGCCGACGGCAGTCAGCGCGGCCGAGGCGAAGTCGGAGATGGTGCCGAACCTGCTCACCGCGGTGGGCAGCCTCGTCGCCGTGCACCAGGTCGACGTCAGTGCCGACGTCAACGGTCGCGTCACCGAGATCAAGTTCGAGCCGGGTACGCGTGTCGAAGCCGGTACGCCGCTGGTGCAGTTCTTCGATATGCCGGAGCAGGGCGACCTCGCCAATTACAAGGCGCAGGCGACCGTCGCGCAGCTCTCGCTCGACCGCGCCAAGCAGCTCGCCTCGCGCCAGTTCGGTCCGCAGGCGACCGTCGACCAGGCGCAGGCCGCTTACGACCAGGCGCAGGCGGGCATTGCCAAGACCGAGGCGCTGATTTCGCAGAAGCTGGTGCGCGCACCGTTCTCCGGCGATCTCGGCGTCCGCAAGGTCGAGGTCGGCCAGTATCTCACGGCCGGCACCGCGATCGTCTCATTGACCGACCTGTCGGAGCTGTGGGCCAACTTCACGGTGACCGAAAAGGATTCCGGCAGCCTCAAGGTCGGCCAGACCGTTCGGCTGAAGGTCGACGCCTATCCGGGCCGCACCTTCGAAGGCAAGATCACCACGATCGAGCCGCAGATCGCGACCGACACCCGCAACATCCGCGTGCAGGCGACGATCGCCAATCCCGAGAAGATCCTGAAGCCTGGCATGTTCGTGACCACGACGGTGGTGCTGCCGGACAAGCCGGCGGTGATCACCGTTCCGGAAACGGCGGTCGACTACACGCTGTACGGCGACTCAGTGTTCGTGATCACCGAGAAGAAGGAAGAGGACGGCAAGACCAGCCTCTCCGCGGTGCGCACCTTCGTGCAGACCGGCAACCGGGTCGAAGGTCGCGTCGAGATCGTCAAGGGCCTGAAGGCAGGCGACAAGGTCGTCGCCGTCGGCCAGCTGAAGCTGCAATCGGGCGCGGCGGTCGCGATTTCGACCGACCCGGCTCCGCAGGTCCCGGCGCAGCCGCCGCGCTACTGACAACATCCTCGCGTGATCCGGCCCGGCCGGATCACGCATCTTGAGACAAAGAAATCGAGATCGCCGCGATGGCCTTTACCGATATTTTCATCAAGCGCCCGGTTCTGTCGGTCGTCGTCAGCCTGCTGATCCTGCTGATCGGCCTGCGCGCGGCGATGGTGCTGCCGATCCGGCAATATCCGAAACTGTCGAACACGGTCATCAACATCACGACCGTCTATCCCGGCGCGTCCGCCGACCTGATCCAGGGCTTCATCACCACGCCGATCGAGCAGGCCGTCGCCTCCGCCGAAGGTGTGGACTACATGACCTCGTCCTCGGTGCTCGGCACCTCGACGATCCAGGTGTACATCAAGCTGAACTTCGATCCGAACCAGGCGCTCACCGAGGTGCTGGCGAAGACGAACTCGGTCAAGTACCTGATCCCGAAGGAATCCAACGACCCGATCGTCACCAAGACCACGGGCCAGACCACGGCCGTGATGTATCTCGGCTTCTCCTCCGAGGAGCTGTCGGGCTCGGCGATCTCGGATTACCTGACGCGCGTGGTGCAGCCGGTGCTGTCGACGGTCGACGGCGTGGCCTCCGCCGATATTCTCGGCGGCCAGACCTTTGCGATGCGGCTGTGGCTTGATCCCATGAAGATGGCCGGCCGCAACGTGTCGCCGGCCGATGTCGCGGCCGCGATCACCGCCAACAACTTCCAGTCCGCGGCGGGGCAGACCAAGGGCTATCTGATCGTTTCCAACATCTCGACCAACACCAGCCTCACCGACGTCAACCAGTTCAGGAAGATGATCGTCAAGGCCAAGGACGGTGGCTTTGTGCGGATGGAGGACATCGCGACAGTCGAGCTTGCCGCGCAAAGTACCGACGCGAGCGTCGCCTTCAACGGCGAGCATGCGATCTTCATTGGCGTGAACGCGACGCCGCAAGGCAATCCGCTGACGCTGGTCAAGGGCGTGCGGGCGCTGTTCCCCGAGCTCGAGCGCAATCTGCCGCCCTCGATGAAGATGAAGGTCGCCTACGACTCGACCAAGTTCATCCAATCCTCGATCGACGAGGTGGAGAAGACGCTGGGCGAAGCCGTGATCATCGTGATCGTGGTGATCTTCCTGTTCCTGGCCTCGCTGCGCTCGGTCATCATCCCGGTCGTCACCATTCCGCTGTCGATGATCGGCGTCTGTACCTTGATGCTGGCGCTGGGCTTCAGCTTCAACCTGCTGACCTTGCTCGCGATGGTGCTCGCGATCGGCCTCGTGGTCGACGACGCCATCGTGGTGGTGGAGAACATCCACCGCCATCTGGAAGAGGGGAAGACACCGGTACAGGCGGCGATGGAAGGCGCGCGCGAGATCGTCGGCCCCGTGATCTCGATGACGATCACGCTCGCCGCGGTGTACGCCCCGATCGGTTTCCTCGGTGGCCTGACCGGCTCGCTGTTCCGCGAATTCGCTTTCACGCTCGCCGGCTCGGTGATCGTGTCGGGCGTGATCGCGCTGACGCTGTCGCCGATGATGTGCTCGGTATTGCTGAAAAACACCGAGGAGGGCCGCTTCGCCAAGCTCGTCAACAAGGTGTTCGGCGCGCTGACGCGCTGGTACGGCCGCAGGCTCGACCGCTCGCTCGACTACAAGGCGATCACCGGCCTGTTCGCGATCACGATCCTCGGCCTGGTCGGCTTCCTCTATATGCACACCTCGAAGGAGCTGGCGCCGGAGGAAGACCAGGGCATCGTGTTCGCGGTGACCAAGGCACCGAAATACGCCAACATCGACTATGTCGATTATTACGGCGACAAGCTCGACAAGGAATTCCAGAAATTCCCCGAGACTGACCTGCGCTTCGTGCTGAACGGCATCAACGGCCCGCAGGGCGGCATCGCCGGCATGCTGCTCAAGCCGTGGGAGGAGCGCAAGCGCTCGTCGATCGCCTTGAAGCCGCTGGTGCAGGCCGAGCTTTCCAAGATCGAGGGCGTGCAGGCCTTTGCATTCAACCTGCCGCCGTTGCCGGGTGGTCCGGGCGGTCTGCCGGTGCAGATGGTCATTAACTCGACTGCGAGCTACCAGACCGTCTTTGAGCAGATGGAGAAGCTGAAGGACTCTGCGCGCAAGAGCGGCATGTTCATCGTCTCCGACAGCGACCTCGCCTACAACCAGCCTAACGTGAAGATCACGATCGACCGTAGCAAGGCGCAGGATCTCGGCGTCAACATGCAGAACCTCGGCTCTACGCTCGCGGTGCTGCTCGGCGGCAACTATATCAACCGCTTCAACCTCGAGGGCCGATCCTACCAGGTGATTCCGCAGGTACCGCGCGGCCAGCGGCTGTCGCCGGAATCGCTCGGCGGCTATTACGTGACGACGAACACCGGCCAGCAGCTTCCGCTGTCGACGGTGGTCTCGATCAAGACCACGACCGACCCGAATTCGCTGACGCACTACAACCAGCTCAACTCGGCGACGTTCTCGGCCGTGCCGATGCCGGGCGTGACGGTGGGTGCAGCGGTCGACTTCCTCGAAGGCGAGGCCAAGAAGCTGCCAGCCGGCTTCAGCCACGACTATCTGGCTGACAGCCGGCAGTACGTGCAGGAGGGTAACCAGCTCGCGATCACCTTCGGTTTCGCGCTGATCATCATCTTCCTGGTGCTGGCGGCGCAGTTCGAGAGCCTGCGCGATCCGTTCGTGATCATGATCTCGGTGCCGATGGCGATCGTCGGCGCGCTGATCCCGCTGTTCTTCGGCGTGGCGACCATGAACATCTACACCCAGGTCGGTCTACTGACTCTGGTCGGCCTGATCACCAAGCACGGCATCCTGATGGTGGAGTTCGCCAATGAGCTCCAGGTCAAGGAGCGGCTCGATCGCCGTTCGGCCATCGAGATGTCGGCCCGCATCCGCCTGCGGCCGATCCTGATGACCACGGCCGCGATGGTGACCGGCCTGATTCCGCTGCTGACCGCGACCGGCGCCGGTGCGGCCAGCCGCTTCTCGATCGGTCTGGTCGTCGTAGCCGGCATGTCGATCGGCACGCTGTTCACGCTGTTCGTGCTGCCCGCGGTCTACGTGGTGCTGGCGACCGACCATCGCGCGGCGGCCGACTCCGAGCGGAACAAGCAGGTCAACGAGATCGACCTCGGGACCAAGGCGCTGCGCCCGACCTGAGGCCGCAAGCAAGCCAAATCGGAGGGCGGCAGCGGCGGGTCCGCTGCCGCCCTTTTTCGTTAGGTCCCGGCCCGGCCCCGTCAGGCGGCTGCAGTCATTGGACTGGGCCCTCGGCCGCGCAGGCGAGAGACAAGGTCGGGTCTTCTTGCTAGTTTCCGCGGGATGACCCTCTCCCTCAATCCCGACACACCGCAAGCCAGGATGTCGCCGCCCGCGGCCTCGAATGGCGTCGTGTCCGGCGAAGCGGCCGGGCGGGGGATCAGGACCCGGCTGTTCGCCAAATATGTCGCGCTGTTCGTGGCGGTCGTCGCGGTCGCGCTGCTGGCCAACGGGCTGTTCGAGGTGTTCTTCTATTATCGCGAGCACAAGGCCTCGCTGATCCGGGTTCAGCATGAGCAGGCCGAGGCGGCGGCGGCCAAGATCGGCCAGTTCGTCAAGGAGATCGAGAGCCAGCTCGGCTGGACCACGCAGCTGCCCTGGTCTGCGGGCTCGATCGAGCAGCGCCGGTTCGACGCACTGCGGCTCTTGCGCCAGGTGCCTGCGATCACCGAGCTCGCCCAGGTGGATTCGACCGGCAAGGAGCGATTGCGGGTCTCGCGGCTGGCGATGGACGCGATCGACAGCGGGCTCGACCTGTCGGCCGATCCAAAATTCACCGAGGCGGTCGCGCGCAAGGTCTATTACGGGCCGGTGTATTTCCGCAGGGACTCCGAGCCCTATATGACGCTGGCGCTGGCCGGCGCCCGCAAGGATGCCGGCGTCAGCATCGCGGAGGTCAATCTCAAGCTGATCTGGGACGTCGTGTCCCAGATCAAGGTCGGCGAGCACGGTCATGCCTATGTGGTCGGCCCGGAAGGGCGCCTGATCGCGCATCCCGACATCAGCCTCGTCCTGCGCAACACCGATATGTCGAACTTGGCTCAGGTGCGGGCTGCGCTGGCCGGCGATGGTGCCATCACCGATGCGCTATCTGAAGCGCGCAACGTCCAGGGTCAGAAGGTGCTGACCGCGTCGGCCCCGATCGCACCGCTGCATTGGACCATGTTCGTCGAGCTTCCGGTCGAGGAAGCCTATGCGGCGCTCTATGCCGCGTTGCAGCGGCTAGCGATCGTGCTGCTCGCTGCGTCGATCTTCGCGGTGCTGGCCGGGATATTCCTGGCGCGCCGCATGGTCGGGCCGATCCAGGCGCTGCGCAGCGGCGCCGAGCGGATCGGCAGCGGCGATTTCGCGCAACGCATCTCGATCAAGACCGGCGACGAGCTCGAGGGACTCGCGGACCAGTTCAACGACATGGGCGCGCGCCTGCAGGAATCCTATGCGGATTTGGAAAGGAAGGTCGAGCAGCGCACGGCGGAATTGAGCGAATCGTTGCAACAGCAGACCGCAACGTCCGAAGTGCTTCAGGTCATCTCCATCTCCCCCGGACAGCTGGGGCCGGTATTTCGCATCATGTTAGAGAACGCCACTCGTATCTGCCAGGCTGAGTTCGGGTCGCTTTATCTGCGCGAGGGAGACACGTTCCGCGCCATCGCGATGCACGGCGTCCCGGCCGAGCTGAAGGACGAGATCTACCAGAAGCCGACACGGCCGGCTCCGAACACCGTCATTGGTCGCATCGTTCGGACCAGGGAAACGGTGCATGTCGTCGATACGGGGACGGAGCCGGACTTCTTCGAGACGCCTCCCGGATACGACGGCCCAATACTGGCGCTACGCGCGGGAGCGCGGACACTGGTTGGCGTTCCCATGCTCAAGGACGGGGACCTGATCGGTGCCCTTCTGATCTACCGTCAGCGGCCTCTTGCTTTCTCCAGCAAGCAAATCGAGTTGGTGACGAATTTTGCGGCGCAGGCAGTGATCGCCATGGAAAATGCGCGCCTGCTCAACGAATTGCGTGACCGCACGGATGAGCTGTCGCGTTCGCTCGAGGACCTGCGCGCCGCGCAGGGCCGCCTGATCCAGACCGAAAAGTTGGCTTCGCTCGGTCAGCTCACGGCCGGCATTGCCCATGAGATCAAGAACCCGCTCAACTTCGTCAATAATTTCTCATCAGTGTCGACCGAGCTGATCGACGAGCTCAACGAGGTTCTGCAAACCGCTACGCTCGACGACAAGATCAAGGAGGAGGTCGACGAGCTGACTGCAATGCTCAAGGGCAATCTCGAGAAGGTCGTGCAGCACGGCAAGCGCGCCGATTCCATCGTCAGGAACATGCTGCTGCATTCGCGCCAGGGATCTGGCGAACATCGCCCCGTCGATATCAATGCGGTCGTCGAGGAGAGCCTCAATCTTGCCTATCATGGCGCGCGCGCCGAAAGGCCAGCCTTCAACGTCACGCTCGAACGCGCGTTCGACCCCGCCGCCGGCATGGTGGACATCTATCCGCAGGAGATCACGCGCGTTTTCCTCAACCTGATCTCGAACGGCTTCTATGCCGCGGCCAAGCGCAAGGAGGGGGCGGCGCAAGGTTTTGAGCCGACCCTGAGCGCCGCGACCCGAAGCCTCGGCGACAAGGTGGAGATCCGGATCCGCGATAATGGCACCGGAATTCCGCCCGAGGTGAAGGAGAAGCTGTTCAACCCGTTCTTCACGACCAAGCCGGCCGGTGAAGGCACCGGGCTCGGCCTGTCCATGAGCCACGACATCGTGGTGAAACAGCACGGCGGCACCATCGACGTGAGGACCGAGCCCGGTGTATTCACCGAATTCATCATCACGCTGCCGCGGACGATGGCAGCGGACGACACTTCCGGAGGCAAGACTTGAACGTTTATATCCTGGTTGTCGATGACGAGCCCGACGTCGAGCCGCTGTTCAGACAGCACTTCCGGCGCGATCTGCGTGCCGGCCGTTTCCAGATGGAGTTTGCGCCCTCCGCGGCCGATGCACTGAGGCGTGCCGCCGAGGTCCGCGATCCCTCGCTGATCCTGATCCTGTCCGACATCAACATGCCCGGCATGAGCGGGCTCGACCTGCTGCCGAAGGTGCGTGCCGACTATCCGCACGTTCCCGTCATCATGATCACCGCCTATGGCGACGCCGAGACGCGCCGCAAGGCGATCGAAAGGGGCGCCCACGGGCTTCTCACCAAGCCGATTGATTTTGCGCTGCTGCGCCAGGAGATCGATACGAGGCTCGAGCAAGCCGCATGACTGCGACCATCCTCTTCGTCGATGACGAGCCGGACCTCGAGGCGCTGATCCTGCAAAAATTCCGCAGGCAGATCCGCGACGGGCAGCTCGCCCTCATGTTCGCCCGCGACGGCATCGAGGCGCTTGAGGCGCTGGAGCAGAATCCGCACATCGACATGGTGGTCTCCGATATCAACATGCCTCGCATGGACGGTCTGTCGCTGCTGGCGAAGCTCCAGGAGGCCGAGGAGAAGAAGTCGACCATCATCGTCTCGGCCTATGGCGATATGAGCAACATCCGTACCGCGATGAACCGCGGCGCCTTCGACTTCCTGACCAAGCCCATCGACTTCGCCGATCTGGAAACCACGATCCAGAAAACCATCCGCCATGTGGAGATGCTGCGCGACGTGCGGCGGCGCCAAATGGAAGCCGAGCGCGCCCACGCCTCGCTGTCGCGCTTCTTCTCGCCGGAGATCGCAAGACGCCTGGCGGCGGATGTCGAAGGCGACGGCATGGAGGTGCAGTGGCGCGATGTCGCCACCCTCTTCACCGACATCACCGGCTTCACCTCGCTGGTCGAGACGGCGCCTCCGCAGACGCTCGGCCAGCTCCTCAACGAATATGTCGGCGGCATGACCGAGATCGTCTTCGCGCATGAAGGAACGGTCGCCAAGATCATTGGCGATGCGATCCAGGTGCTGTTCAATGCCCCCGGTGACCAGCCGGACTATGCGACGCGCGCAGTCGCCTGTGCGCATGATCTCGACGCCTGGGCGGAGGATTTTTCCGCGCGTTGGAGGGCGAAGGGCGTGAATTTCGGGACAACCCGCATCGGGGCCCATGCCGGCCCGGCGCTGGTCGGCAATTTCGGCGGCAACCGCTTCTTCGACTACACGGCCTATGGCGATACGATCAATATAGCGGCGCGCCTGGAGGCTGCGAACAAGCATCTGGGAACGCGCATCTGCGTCAGTGCCAGCGTGGCGAAGGAAGCCGAAAATTTCCATGGCCGTCCGGTGGGGGAGCTGATGCTGCGCGGACGCAGCGAGCCGCTGCGTGCGTTCGAACCGCTGCCGCAGCAAAGGTTCGAAGCGCCGGCGACGGCGCAATATTCCGAGGCCTTCGCCAAGATGGAGGCCGGCGATGCCGCCGCCATGCCGGCCTTTGCCGCGCTGGTCGGCATGCACGCCGACGATCCGCTGGCCGGTTTTCACCTGAAGCGCCTGCTCAACGGCGCCAAGGGCATTCGCATGCAACTGGAATAGGAGCCCGTCATGACGCGCGAATTCTCCGCCGGCAATTATCGTTTCATCCCGTCCGTGTTTCAGTATTCGGCCGGTGCGGCCGCGGATGAGGGCTACGAGATCGAGCGCGTCCGGTTCGATCGCCTGGTACCGCTGGCGGAAGGATTTGCACTTGCGGCGAAGTTCATCCAGGAGGCGGGGCGTCCGTTGACGGCGTTCTGTGCCTGCGAGCTGCGCTCGCCCGCCGCCTTTAGCGAAGAGGGCTTTCGCGCGTTCAATCTGCACTATGTGAAGACGTTGTCCGAATGGGGCATCTTCGACGGCACCACCAATCCCGTGGCGCGCAGCAATGTCTGTCCCGAGATCGATCCGCCAACCGAGCCGTCGTTCTACGCGTTCTCCTTCACGCGCCCGACGCGGTCGAACGCGCCGAGCTTCGTCATCGCCGGCGGTGCCGAGGCGCGCGAGGGCAGTGGCACCTATGTCGAGCGCACGGTGCGCTATCGTGACCTCAGTCCGGAGGGCCTACGCGAGAAGGTGCGCTTCACCACGACGTCGCAGATGGAAAACCGGATGGCGGCCTTCGGCTTCGGCTGGAAGGATACGACCGGCGTGCAGGCCTATTCCGTGCACGACTTCCACCACGCGTTGGTCGACGAACTGGTCCGCCGCGGCGCGCTGCGCTCCGGCCTGACCTGGCATTTCGCCCGGCCGCCGGTGGTCGATCTCGAATACGAGATGGATTGCCGAAGGGTGTTGCGAGAGGTGGTGATCTAGCGCTGCCTTGGATCGAGGGCGTCGCGCAGGCCGTCGCCGAGCAGGTTCAGCGACAGCACCACGAGGAAGATCGCAAGGCCCGGCCAGATCGCCATCCACGGCGCCTGGGTCAGGAAGCGTTGTGCCGCATTGAGCATGCTGCCCCAGGACGGCGCCGGCGGCTGCTGGCCGAGGCCGAGGAACGACAGCGCGGCCTCGGCGATGATGGCGGCGGCGATCGACAGCGTCGCCTGCACCAGCAGCGAGGGCAGGATGTTCGGCAGGATGTGCGAGAACGCGATCCGCCAGGGCGGGTTGCCGAGCGCACGTGCGGCCTCGACATAATCTTCGGCCTTGACGCTCAGCACCTGGCCGCGGGTCAGCCGGATGAAAATCGGGGTTGCCGAGATGCCGATCGCAATCATGGCATTGCCGAGGCTCGGACCGAGGAACGCGGCGAGTGCGATCGCCAGGATCAGGAACGGGCAGGCCAGCATCGCATCGGTGATGCGGCTGATCAGCGCGTCGATGAAGCCGCCGCGATAGCCGGCAAGGAGCCCGAGCGGCACGCCGATGCCGAGCGCGATCGCGACCGAGATCAGGCCTGCGAGCAGGGAGGCGCGCGCGCCGTAGACGACGCGGCTGAGGATGTCGCGGCCGAGCTCGTCGGTGCCGAACCAGTGCGCCGCCGTCGGCGGTTTGCGTACCAGGCTCCAGCTCGTCGCGATGGGGTCGTAGGGCACGACGATGGGCGCCAGCACTGCAAGCGCGATGAACAAGGTGATCACGACAAGCCCGAACACGGCGGCCTTGCGCTTGAACAGCCGCCGCCGCGCGCGGCGCGCCGGGCTGTCGAGCTCATAGGCTTGCGTGGTGGAGGGTGCGGCGGGCAGCGCGGCGTCGGTCATGGCGCTAGCCCCGCAGCCGCGGATTGACGAGGATATAGGCGACGTCGGCAACGAGGTTCAGCGTGATGTAGACCGTGGCCGTCACCAGCACCACGCCTTGCACAACCGCATAGTCGCGGTTGAACACGGCGTCGACGATCAGCTTGCCGAAGCCGGGAATGGAGAAGATCTGCTCGGTCAGCACGGCGCCCGACAGGAGCGTGCCGAGCTCGAGCGCGCCGAGCGTGATGACGGGCGTCAGCGCATTGCGCATCGCGTGCTTGAGGATGACGGAGCGCTCCGACAGTCCCTTGGCACGCGCGGTGCGGACATAGTCGCTTTCCAGCACCTGGAGCATCGCGCTGCGGGTATGCCGCATCAGGATCGCGGAGATCGCGTTGCCGAGCACGAAGGCCGGCATGATGGTGGCGGCGAGACTCGCGCGCCAGTTCTCGGTGAGCGGCACGTAGCCCGAGGCCGGCAGCCAGCCGAGCTCGATCGAGAACAGGAAGATCAGCATGATCCCGAGCCAGAAGTTCGGCGTCGAGATGCCCCACAGCGCGAACAGATTGGCGCCATAGTCCCAGGCCGTGCCTTTCTTCACCGCGGAGACGATGCCCGCGGGAATGCCGATGCAGAACGCGATCAGGATCGCCATCGAGCCGAGCTGCAGCGTCACCGGCAGCTTCTGCGCGATCAGCTCGCGCACCGGCATCTTGTTGCGCAGCGACTCGCCGAAATTGCCTGTCAGCACGCCCTTGAGCCAATAGACGTATTGCACGGGGATCGGCTGATCGAGCTTGTATTGCTGGCGGATCTGCTCGATCACGGCGGGATCGCGCTCCTCGCCGGCCATCACCAGCGCGGGATCGCCCGGCAGCAATTGTTGCAGCGAGAAGATCAGCACCGACACGAAGAACAGCGTCGGCACGATCTGCGCGATGCGGCGGGCGAGAAAGTTCAGCATGATGCCGATCGCTTCGTGGGCGCTGTCGCGTTCACTTGAACTTCAGCCCGACCACGCGCACCAGCCCATCGGGCATCTGCCGGTAGCCGTCGAGCTTCTTGGTGTGCGCGATCAACAGTGTGCGGTGATAGATGTAGATGATCGGCAGGTCGTCGAGCAGGGTCTTGGTCAGCTTGGCGTAGATCGCCTTGCGTTCCTCGACGTTGGATGTCGCCCGTCCTTCTTCCAGCAGCTTGTCGGCCTCGGGGTTCGAATAGCCTCCGTCGTTCTGCGGCGCCTTGCTGCGCATGAAGATGTAGGAGTTGCCGTCGGGATCGATGCGGCCGCTCCAGTTGATCTGGAACACCTGGAATTCACCGGCCTGGGCCTGCTTGAAGGTGGTCGCGAATTCGACGGCGCGGATCTTGATGTCGAAGCCGGCTTCCGCGGCCATGGACTGCACGACCTGGGCGACGGCCTCGTACTCGGTACCCTTGGGGACCATGTAGTCGACAGTGACGGGGAGGCTGACGCCGGCTTCCTTCAGCAGCGCCTTGGCCTTGGCGATGTCGCGGCCCGGAATGGGAAACGCCTTCTGGTAATAGGGGTGCGTCGGGCTGACCCACTGATTGCCCGGCGTGAACTCGCCGTTGAACACGACCTGGTTGATGGCCTCGCGATCGATCGACAGGCTGAGCGCCTGGCGCACCTTCGCCGACTGGCTGAGCGGCCCCTTGGCCTTGTCGTTGCCGATGTTGATGGTCAGGCCCTGATAGCCGAGCTCGGGGGCCGTCGACAGCACCAGCTTGGGATCGGCGCGGACGTCCTTGATGTCGGTCGCGAGCACGCGTTCGATCAGGTCGAGCGCACCGGATTTCAGGTTCGCAAGCCGCACGGTCGAATCGATGATCGGCTGGAACACGACGCGGTCGATGTGAACGTTGTCCTTGTTCCAGTAGTCCGCGAACTTCTCGAACACCATCCGGTCCTGCTGGACGCGCTCGACGAACTTGTAGGGACCGGCGCAGACCGGATGCAGGCCGAACTTGTCGCCGGCTTCCTTGGCCGCCTTCGGCGAGACCATCATGCCGGAACGGTCGGTGAGCTGGGCGATCAGCGGCGAGTAGGGAGTCTTCAGCACCAGCTTGATGGTGAGGGGATCGACCACCTCGACGTGGTCGACGCTGGCGAGCTCCGACTTGCGGAACGAGGTCGGCAGCGTCATGTGGCGCTCGAGGGAGAACTTTGCAGCTTCCGCATCCAGCGGTTCGCCGTCGTGGAATTTGACCCCCGGCCGGAGCTTGATCGTCATCTCCTTGCCGTCGGCCGACGTCTCGTGGGACAGCGCGAGCTGCGGCACGATGTTGAGCTTCTCGTCGATGTCGAACAGCTTGTCGCAGAAGGCCGAGAACACGATGCGGCCGACATAGGTGCGGCCGATGCTGGGATCGAGAATATCGGGGTCTTCGGCGATCCCGATGCGAAGCGTGGTCTGGGCTTGGACTTGGCTTTGGGCCGTGCCCACGAGCGACGTCAGCAGGGCCGACGCCAGGATTGTCAAACGCATGAAGCTCATCGCTCTCAACCTCTGTTTTATGGCTGCCGGGTATCGTCCTTTACGAACTAACCCCGCCGCTGCGTGCTGCTTCCGGGCCGCCGCTGAAGGCGGCGACCAATTTTTCAAGAACCGGCGAGAAGCCGCCGTCCGTCGGGACGATCGCCGCCGAGGACGGCAGGTCCGACGTCCGGTGGCAGGCCGTTGCATGTCCGATGCCATCCGCCACGAGCTGAGGCATTTCGCTGCGGCAGCGGTCGACCACATAGGGGCAGCGGGTGTGGAAGCGGCATCCCGGCGGTGGATTGAGCGCGCTGGGAATCTCTCCCTGCAGCACAATCCGGCTGCGCTTTGCCCGCGGTTTGGGCACGGGGATCGCGGACAGCAGCGCGCGGCTATAGGGGTGGCGCGGCGCGGCGAACAGCGCGTCGGCCTCCGCGGTCTCGACGATCTGGCCGAGATTCATCACCGCGACGTGGTCGGCGATGTGCTTGACCACGGCGAGGTCGTGCGAGACGAAGATGTAGGCGAGGCCGAGCCGGTCCTGGAGCTCGCGGAGCAGGTTGAGAATCTGCGAGCGGATCGAGACGTCGAGCGCCGAGACCGGCTCGTCGCAGATGATGAGCTTCGGTTCGACCGCGAGCGCGCGGGCAATGGCGATGCGCTGGCGCTGGCCGCCGGAGAATTCATGCGGATAGCGCCGCTCGAGCCGCGGCTCGAGGCCGACCAGCCGCAGGATTTCCGCAACACGCTCGCGCCGCTGTGCGGGCGGCACCAGATCGTGCAGCGCCAGCGGCTCGGTCAGGATCTGGCCGACCGTCATGCGCGGATTGAGCGAGGCGTAGGGATCCTGGAAGATGATCTGCGCTTCGCTGCGGAATTTTCGGAGTGCGTCGGCATCCAGCGAGAGGAGATCGCGACCGTTGAAGCGCACTGTGCCCGCATCGGGCTCGATCAGCCGCAGAACGAGGCGGCTGACGGTGGACTTGCCGCAGCCGGATTCGCCGACCAGGGCCAGCGTCTTGCCGGCTTCCAGCGAGAAGGACACGCCATCAACGGCTTTGACATGGGCCAGCGCCCGGCCGAACAGCGAGCGCTCGGCGACGAAATGCTTGACCAGGCCTTCGACTTCGAGGAGCGCCATCACGAGACCAGGAGTTCGAGCGGCGCGCGGATGCAGCGCGAGAGGTGACCAACGCTGATTTCGACCAGCGGTGGCGGCGCCTCGGTGCAGGCATCCAGCACGAAGGGACAGCGGGCGGCGAAGCGGCAGCCGGCGGGCGGCTGCGCCATGTTCGGCACCATGCCTTCGATCGTCGCCAGCTGCTCGGCGCGGTGGTCGAGCCGCGGGATCGAGCCGAGCAGGCCAACCGTGTAAGGATGCTGTGGCGCGGAGAAAAGCTCATCCACCGGCGCGCGCTCCACGATCTCGCCGGCATACATCACCGCGACCTCGTCGCAGACCTCGGCGACGACGCCGAGATCGTGGGTGATCAGGATGATGGCGGCGCCGCTCGCGGCCTTCAGCTCGCGCATCAACTCCAGGATCTGCGCCTGCAGGGTGACGTCGAGCGCGGTGGTCGGCTCGTCCGCGATCAGGAGCCGCGGGTCACAGGCGAGCGCCATCGCGATCATCACGCGCTGGCGCATGCCGCCGGAGAGCTTGTGCGGGTATTCGTCGATGCGCCGCTCGGGCGAAGGGATGTGGACGCGGCGCAGGAGGTCGATCGCCCGCTCCCGCGCGCTCTTTCGTGAGCCGCCGCGGTGACGCAGGATCGTCTCGATGATCTGGTCGCCGATCGTAAAGCTCGGATTGAGCGAGGTCATCGGCTCCTGGAAGATCATCGCCAGCCGGTTGCCGCGCAGATCGCGCAACGTCTGGTCCGGGGTCTTCAGCAGGTCAAAGCCGTCGAAGCGGATCGCGCCTGATATTTCCGCGCTCTGCTTTGGCAGCAGCCCCATGATCGCCAGCGACGTCACGCTCTTGCCGCAGCCGGATTCGCCGACGAGGCCGAGCGTGGCGCCATTGGCGACGCTGAGGTCGACGCTGTCGACGGCGTGGGTGATGCGGCCGTCGTCGCCGTGGAAGCGGATGCGCAGGTCCTTGATCTCGATGAGAGGACTTGCGCTCATGCTTGTCTTGCCCGTGCCGCTGCGATGCTGGCGTCGATGACGCTGCGATCGGTGTTGCCGGCCGGGTTCTGCCGCGTCGGCATGGACGGGCGGAAGTGAACCCAGAGCTCGTGGCTGACGCGCTCGAGCCGTTCGAGCTCGCCGAGCGGATCGGGATGGTCGTCGGCGCGAATGTCCAGCGCCGGCCATTCCTCTTCGCCGTGGATCAGCAGCGCAGCCGATTGCTTGCCGCGCTTGTCGCCGCCGGCGGCTTCGCCTGCGCGCATCGCCGCAAGCAGGCGGCGCGGGAAGGGCAGGCTGTCATTGGCGATGTAGGTCTTCGCGGTCTCGTCGAGCACGTCGGCGCCGGCGAGCATGTTTCCGGCGATCGAGAAGCCGCTGCCCGCAATGTGGCCGCACCAGTCGATGCAGTCACGCCCGGTATGCGCCGCGATTTCGCCGCTGGCGTCCATGATGTGGACCTGGCGGCTCTCGCGGCCGTCGTCTGTCGCGAGCAGCGCGGCGAGCACGTCGTGGACGTTGAGGCCTTCACGCAGCAGCTTGACGCCGTCGATGCCGTAATAGGGATTGACGAAGGCCTGCGTCGCGATGGCGCCGAGGCCGGCCGCGATATAGGGCACGCGCGCGCCGACGGCGAAGAAGCGGGTCGCAACCGCGATGCCGAACTGGCCGGTGGCAGGGTCTCGCGCGATGATCGACCAGGTCATGTGCTGCCTTCAGCGTCCCGCGGCGTAGCCCTGCATGCCGCGCGGATTGGCGGCGGCGCGGCGGCGTACCCCGACGCGCGAGGCCGCGGTGAGGCGGCCTTCCGACCAGTCGGGGCCGACCTCGACGATATGCCCACGCTCGCGCAGGTTTTCGATCGTCGCCTTCGGCACGCGGTTCTCGACCACGAGCACGCCGGGGCGCGCGGTGCGCGGCCAGAACGAGATCGGGAAGTGCTCGGAATGCCAGGCCGGCGCGTCGATCGCCTCCTGGAGATTGAGATTGCAATGGACGTGGCGCAGGAAGAATTGCGTGATCCACTGGTCCTGCTGATCGCCGCCGGGCGAACCCCAGGCGAGGTAGGGCTCGCCGTCGCGCAGCGCCATGGTCGGCGACAGCGTCGTGCGCGGCCGCTTGCCCGGCGCGAGCGAGCCCGGTTGGTTCTCCTCCAAATCGAACATTTGTGCGCGGCTGCCGAGGCAGAAGCCCAGCTCGGGAATGACAGGCGAGGATTGCAGCCAGCCCCCTGAAGGCGTCGAGGACACCATGTTGCCGGCCTTGTCGATGATGTCGAAATGCACGGTGTCGCCGCGCACCTCGCCGAAGCGCCCGACGGTTGGTTCACCGGCGCCGAGTGCGCCAACGGCCTCGCGTTGGCCCTCAGCGCGGCGCAGCTTGACAACGCCGCCGAAGCCCTCGACCGCGCCGGGCCGGAGATCGAGCGAAGCCTTCTCGGTGACCAGCTTGCGGCGCTCGTCGTTATAGGCATCCGACAGCAGCGTCGCGATCGGGATCTCGCTGAATTTGGGATCGCCGTAGAATTTTTCGCGGTCGGCGAAGGCGAGCTTGGCGCATTCGATCTGGAGATGGATGAACTCGGGCCCGGTCGGGTCGAGCCCGTCGAGCGCAAAGCCCTTCAGCAGCGCGAGCTGCTGCAGCGTCACCGGGCCCTGGCTCCAGACGCCGGCCTTGCAGACGGTACAGCGGCCGTAGTCGTAGGTCAGTGGCGCCTCGACGGTCGGCTGCCAGCGCGCCATGTCGTCGGCCGAGAGCACGCCGCGATGCGGCGATCCGCTGACGTCCATCACCTCTTGCGTGCGGCAGAACTTGTCGATCGCTTCGGCGACGAAGCCTTGCGACCAGGCCTTGCGCGCACGCTCGATCTCGGCATCGCGGCCTCCGCCGCCGCTCTCGGCTTCGTTCAGGATCCGGGTGTAGGTGGCCGCCAGCGTCTTGTTGGTGAACAGCGTGCCGGGCTTTGGCACCTCGCCGTTTGGCAAATAGACCGCGGCCGAGGTCGGCCAGTGCTTGCGGAACAGCTGCTCGACGGTCTGGATGGTGGCACAGGCGCGCTCGACCAGCGGATAGCCGTCGCGGGCGTAGGCGATCGCGGGTTCCAGCACGTCGCGCACGCGCATGGTGCCGTAATCGCGCAGCAGCATCATCCAGGATTCGAAGGTCCCGGGAACACAGGCCGCGAGCAGGCCGGTGCCCGGCACCATGTCGAGACCTTCGCTCTTGTAATGCGCGATGGTCGCACGCGCCGGCGCAGGGCCCTGGCCGCAGATCACCTCGGTGCGGCCGCGCTTGACGTCGTGGACGATGATTGGCACGTCGCCGCCGGGGCCGTTCAGATGCGGCTCGACGACCTGAAGCGTGAAGGCAGTCGCAACGCCGGCATCGAAGGCATTGCCGCCCTTTTCCAAAATGCCCATGCCCACGGCCGTCGCGATCCAGTGCGTGGTGGCGACGACGCCGAACGTGCCCTCGATCTCGGGACGCGTCGTGAAGGGATCGGGATTGACGTTGCTGGCCATCGGACTTTCGCTACCTTATTTGCGGCGCGCGCAATTGATCACAGCCGATGCCGTGCCGCCAATGCGCAGGCTGCATGGCACGCGCGCGTCACGCCGGGACCGGCGCGGTGTTGACTGCGTGGCAGGCGACGCCGTCGATCAGTTCCGGCGTTTCCTTGCGGCAGAGATCGAACGCCAGCGGGCAGCGCGGATTGAAGGCGCAGCCGGGCGGTGGATTGATCGGGTTCGGGATCTCGCCCTTGACCGGAATGCGCTGGCGGCCGCTCATCGCGAGATCCGGCACGGCGCCCAGCAGCATCTTGGTGTAGGGCATGCGCGGGCGGGAAAACAGCTCGCGTCCCTCCGCGATCTCGACGATGCGGCCGAGATACATCACGCCGACGCGGCTCGCCATGTGGCGGACCACGGCGAGGTTGTGGCTGATGAACATGTAGGTCAGGCCGAACTTGTCCTGGAGGTCACGCATCAGATTGAGGATCTGCGCCTGCACGGACACGTCGAGCGCGGAGGTCGGCTCGTCGCAGACGATGAATTCGGCGTCGGATGCGAGCGCGCGCGCGATCGCGATACGCTGGCGCTGGCCGCCGGAGAATTCGTGCGGAAATTTCAGACGGTCGTCGGGATGCAGGCCGACGAGGCTGAGCAGCTCGCCGACGCGCGCCTGGATGTCGCGCTCGCCCTGGATCAGGTCGAAGGCGCGGATCGGCTCGGAGATGATGGCATCGACGCGGAAGCGCGGGTTCAGGCTCGCATAGGGGTCCTGGAAGATCATCTGGATGCGGCGGCGCAGCTTTCGCCGCGCGAGGGCCTGCCTGGGATCGCCCATCGAGACGCCGTCGATCAGCACGTCGCCGGAGCTCGGCGGCAGCAGGCCGACCACCATCCGCGCGACCGTGGTCTTGCCCGAGCCGGATTCGCCGACCAGCGCAAAGGTCTCGCCCTTCCTGATGTCGAAGGTGACGCCATCGACGGCCTTGAGGTATTCGAGATGGCCGCCTTCGAGCACGCGGTTGAGCCATGGCTTCGAGACGTCGAACACGCGGCGCAGATTGGTGGCCTGGACGAAAGGCGTGCTCATGCCGCGCTCTCCGCCGGCACGGTGTCATAGAGATGGCAGGCGACCGATTGCGCGCCGCGCGGCAGCGGCTCCGGTCGCTCGACACGGCAACGGTCGAAGGCGAAGGCGCAGCGCGGATTGAACGAGCAGCCGCGTGGAATCGCCGACAGGCGCGGCATCGAGCCGGGAATCTGCACCAGGCGCTTGTCCTCGCCGGCAAGCGTAGGGATCGCGCCCATCAAGCCCTTGGCATAGGGATGCAGCGGGTTCTTCACGACGTCCTGCACCGGGCCGATCTCGGCGACGCGCCCGGCATACATCACCGCGACTCGGTCGGAGGTCTCGGCGATCACGCCCATGTCGTGGGTCACCAGCATCACGGCGGTGCCGTGGTCGCGGCCGAGGCGCTTGATCAGCGAGATGATCTGGGCCTGCACGGAGACGTCGAGCGCCGTGGTCGGCTCGTCCGCGATGATCAGCTCGGGCTCGGCGCAGATTGCGAGCGCAATCACCACGCGCTGGCGCATGCCGCCGGAGAATTCGTGCGGATAGCCGTCGATGCGCTTTTCCGGTGCGGGGATGCCGACCTCGGCGAGCAGGTCGATGGCGCGGCGGCGCGCAGCAGATTCAGACAGATTGAGGTGGGTGCGGATCGTCTCGACGATCTGGTCGCCGACCTTGTACAGCGGATTGAGCGATGTCAGGGGATCCTGGAAGATCATCCCGATGCGCTTGCCCCTGATACGGCGCATCTCCTCGGGCGGCAGGTCGTCGATACGCGTGCCCGCGAGGCGAATCTCGCCGCCGGAGATGCGACCGGGCGGATCGATCAGGCCGATGACCGCAAGGCCGGTGACGGATTTGCCGGCGCCGGATTCGCCGACCACCCCGAGCACCTCGCCCTTGGCGATGTCGAAGGAGACGTCGTTGATGGCGCGCAGCGTGCCGCGGCGGGAGGCGAACTCGACCTGAAGGTTACGCACGGAGAGAACGGGTTCGGTCATGGGCGAGGCGTACTCATCGAAGCTTTGGGTTGAGCGCGTCGCGCAGCCAGTCGCCGAGCAGGTTGATCGACAGGATCAGCGCGGCCAGCGCGAGCCCAGGGAAGGCGACGATCCACCATTCGCCGGCGAACAGATAATTGTTGCCGATCCGGATCAGCGTGCCGAGCGAGGGCATGGTGTCGGGCAGGCCGACGCCGAGGAAGGACAGCGTCGCCTCGGTGATGATGGCGAGCGCGAGGTTGATCGTGGCGATAACCAGGATCGGGCCCATCGTGTTCGGCAGCACGTGCCGCAGCATGATCTTCGGCGCGGGCAGGCCGATGAGCTGCGCGGCGGCGACGTAGTCCTTGTTCTTCTCGACCATCACCGAGCCGCGAACGGTCCGCGCATAGCCGACCCAGAAGCTCAGGCCGATCGAGATCACCAGCACGAATAGCATGCTGGTGGCGTCCAGCCGGTTGCCGAGGATCGATTTCGCGATGCCGTTGACCAGCAGCGCGATCAGGATGGCGGGGAAGGTGAGCTGCACGTCGGCGATCCGCATGATGACGCCGTCGACGGCGCCACCGAAATAGCCGGCGATCAGGCCGAGCGCGATGCCGAGTGCGCCGGCGAAGATCACGCCGGCGACGCCCACGGCGAGCGAGATGCGCATGCCGTAGAGGATGGCGGAGAACACGTCGCGCCCTTGCTCGTCGGTGCCGAGCAGGAACGGGCTCTGGCCATCGGCGGTCCAGAGCGGTGAGATCCGCGAATTGATCAATTGGAGCTGTGCCGGATCGAACGGGTTCTGCACCGCAAGCACGGATGCAAAGATCGCGAGCAGGAAGAACAGGACTGTGATGGCGGCCGCAACCATGGTGAGCTTGGAGCGGCGGAACGAATAGAAGACGTCGCTGTCGAGCGCGCGGCTGAGCCAGCTGCGGGCGTGGGGCGGCTGCGTGCTCTGCCGATCGGAATTGGAGACGACTGCGTCGGACATGCAGGCTGCCTTACGTGGCGCGGCCGACCGTCGCGCGCAGGCGCGGATCGACCACGGTGTAGAGGATGTCGACCACCAGGTTGATGGTGACGAAAATCAGCGAGACCATCAGCAGGTAGGCGGCCATGATCGGGATATCGACGTTTTGCACGGCCTGGACGAACAGAAGTCCCATGCCCGGCCATTGGAACACGGTTTCGGTGATGATCGAAAATGCAATAACCGAGCCAAACTGCAGTCCGGCCACCGTGATCACGGGAATGAGGGTGTTCTTCAGCGCGTGGCCGAAATGGATCGCGCGCGTGGTCAGCCCCCGCGCGCGGGCGAAGCGGATATAGTCGGTCCGCAGCACTTCCAGCATCTCCGCGCGCACCAGCCGCATGATCAGGGTCATCTGGAACAGGCCGAGCGTGATCGAGGGCATGATCAGCGCCTTCAGGCCCGACAGCGTCAGCAGGCCCGTCGTCCACCAGCCGAGCTTCACCACTTCGCCGCGGCCGAACGAGGGCAGCCAGCCCAGCGTCACGGCGAACAGATAGATCAGCAGGATGCCGATCAGGAAGGTCGGCAGCGAAATGCCGATCAACGAGACTGCCTGGAATAATTTGGCAAGCACGGTGTCGCGCTTGAGCGCGGAATAGACGCCCATCAGGATGCCGAACACCATTGCGAACACGGTCGCGCAGATCGCAAGTTCCAGTGTCGCGGGCATGCGCTCCATCAACAGTGCCGCGACCGGCTGGCGGAACTGGTAGGAGACGCCGAACTTGAACTGCGCGGCGTCGGCGAAATAGCGCACGAATTGCACCGGCACGGGATCGTCGAGGCCGAGCGACTTGCGCACGACCGCGCGTTCGGCCGCCGAGGTGTCGATCGAGACGATCTGGTTGACGGGGTCGCCGGCGAAACGGAACATCGAGAACGCGATGATGCCGACGGCGAACATGACGCCGATGGCCTGAACGGCGCGGCGAAGCGTGAAAGCGAGCATGCCTTCCACTTTCCTTAGGTGTGCGTACGGCCGACGTCCTTGTCAGCCGGAAAAGGAAAGGTCCCGGAAGCCTGACGCTGCCGGGACCTCGTGTTCAAATAACGCTATTCCTTCTTGGTCGCCCAGTGGAACATGACGAGATTGTCGGCGCGCTGCGGCAGGTTGACCTTCTTCGAGACGCCCCAGGCGAGAGCCTGCTGGTGCAGCGGGATGTAGGACCAGTCCTTGATGCCGATCTCGTAGGCCTCCTTGATCAGCTGGTTGCGTTTCTCGGTGTCGGTTTCGACCAGCACCTTGTCGGTGATGGTGTCGAACTCCTTGTTGCAGTAGCCGCCGAGATTGGCCTCGCCTCGCGAGGATTTCGCATCGTCGCGGCAGCCCATGATGTCGTAGAGCACGTTGTGGGAGTCCATCGTGCTCGGGGTCCAGCCCAGCAGGTAGAACGAGGTCTGGTAGCCGCCCTGCTTGAGCACCTTGGCGAAGTACTGCGCCTTCGGCTGCGCCAGGAGATTGATCTTGACGCCGATGCGGGCAAGCATGCCGACCACAGCTTGACAGATCGCGGCATCGTTGACGTAGCGGTCGTTCGGGCAGTCCATGGTGACCTCGAAGCCGTCGGGGTAGCCGGCTTCGGTCAGCAGCTTCTTGGCTCCATCAGGATCGAATTTCGGCCGCGTGAAGCTCTTGGACAGTGCGAACAACTCCGGCGCGATCATCAGGGCCGAGGGCGTCGACAGCCCGCGCATGACGCGCGTCTTGATCAGCTCGATGTCGATCGCCTTGTAGAAGGCCTCGCGGACGCGGGCGTCCTTGAACGGATTCTTGCCCTTGACGTTGGAGTAGAGCAGCTCATCGCGCATCTGGTCGAAGCCGATGAAGATGGTGCGCAGCTCCGGCCCCTTCAGTACCTGGGCGTTCGGGCTGGAATCGACGCGGGAGATGTCCTGGATCGGAACCGGCTCGATGACGTCGACCTCGCCCGAGAGCAGGGCCGCGACGCGGGTGGCGTCGGAGGAGATCGGGGTGAAGATGATCTCCTTCAGATTGCCTTCGACCTTGCCCCAGTAATTGGGATTGGCCTTGAACACCGTCTTCACGCCGGGCTGATGGCTCTCGATGGTGAAGGGACCGGTGCCGTTCTCATGGAGCGAGGCGTAGCTCGGCGTGGTCGCCGCCACCGGCGTCGGATCGACGACGTTGTTCTCCTCGGCCCATTTCTTGTCCATGATGTACCAGACATCCCACGAGTTATGCAGGATGGGATTGGGCGAGGGCAGGACGAAATCGACGGTGTAGTCGTCGACCTTGACGACCTTGACGTCGGGCGCAAGGCGGGTCTGCATGTTCGACCCCTTCTTGCGGACGCGATCGGCCGAGAACACCACGTCGTCGGCGGTGAAGGGATCGCCGTTGTGGAACTTCACGCCCTTGCGCAAATGGAAGCGCCAGCGGGTCGGCTCTGGAGTTTCCCAGCTTTCCGCCAGTGCCGGGATGATCTTGAGATCCTTGTCGCGCGCGGTGAGGCCTTGATAGACGTGCCCGAGATGGGCGTGGGTGGTGCTCTCGTTGAGCGTATAGGGATCGAGCGACTTCAGATCACCCTGGTTGGCATAACGTAGCGTCTGGCTCGACGCCGGCGAGACCGCCAACGCAAGCGTACCGGCGAGCGTCGCCGCAAACAGACTTCGACCGACTGACATTCTTGACCCTCTCCACACCGCCGCGCCGGTGATTTTTGATTGTTCGGCGAGGCTGACTGATCCATGTTGCCCAGAGTTCACGACCCGTGCAAGCGCCATTCCAGCAAGGAACGCGCCAAGTTGCACCGCTGTGCAGCAATGCTGCCCGGCAATCTAGGGGAGGCCGGCGCGCGGACGACATTCGACTTTCGACCTGTGAAGTCTCCGGAGGAAGGGAGATTGGCTCTGCCGGCCTTCTGCGTTTCAGCCGTCCGCCGCGGTCGCGGCCGGGCGATTTGATTGACCATACCCGTCGATTGCAGAAGCCGGTCCTAGCGGCTTCCCCTCAGGTCGCTTGCGTTGCACACTGTGTCGCGGTGATACTGCCAGCAGGCCGCTCGAATCTCATCCGGAGGGGACATGAAGGTTAATATCGAAATCGACTGCACCCCCCTTGAAGCCCGCCAGTTCTTCGGCTTGCCCGACGTGGCGCCGATGCAGACGGCCGTGATGGACAAGCTGCAGCAGCAGGTCCTCAGCAATATCGAGAAGGTCTCGCCGGAA
This sequence comes from Bradyrhizobium liaoningense, assembly GCF_018130825.1. Taxonomy (GTDB): domain Bacteria; phylum Pseudomonadota; class Alphaproteobacteria; order Rhizobiales; family Xanthobacteraceae; genus Bradyrhizobium; species Bradyrhizobium liaoningense_B. The sequence goes on from NZ_JAFCJS010000006.1 coordinate 322,629, forward strand.
TCGCTGATCCAGAGCTGGTTCACTTTCGATCCCAAGATCGCCGAGCGGTTTCAGGACATGTTCGTCACCATGGCCGGTCTCGGCAGCCCGCGCAGCAGCGACAAGAAGAAATAGTGCAGTCCGGGCGGGACGGGGCGCAGGATCCAGGCCGGCTTCGTCCGCCGGGTCTCGGCCTGCTGCTGGCCGAAGCCCGTGGACTGTTCGAGTTCAATGCGAGCCTGTTGCTCTCGCCGCTCCTGATGCGTGCGCCCAAAGGCGACGGCCATCCGGTGCTGGCACTGCCGGGCTTTCTCGCCAGCGACCTCTCGATGGTGCCGCTGCGGCGCTATCTCAGCGAGCTCGGCTATGAAGCTCATGCCTGGCGGATGGGCCGCAATCTCGGCGGGCTGGAACGGATGCGGGATTCGCTGCGTGCGCGTCTCGCCGAAATCCATGCCGCGACCGGGCGCAAGGTCAGCCTGGTCGGATGGAGCCTCGGCGGCGTCTATGCCCGTGATCTCGCGCTCTGCGCGCCCGACATGGTCCGCTATGTCATTACGCTCGGCAGCCCGTTTGCCAACGACGTGCGGGCGACCAACGCCACGCGGCTCTACGAGGCGCTGTCCGGCGAGCGGGTCGAGGATTTCGCGGAGGCGCGCGAAGCGATCGCCGGCGACCTGCCGGTGCCGGCGACGTCGATCTATTCGCGCGCCGACGGTGTCGTGAACTGGCGGACCTGCCTGCTCCGTCCCTCCGACCGTGCCGAGAACATCGAGGTGCACCTGGCGAGCCATATCGGGCTCGGCGTGAACCCCGCGGTGCTGTGGGCCGTGGCGGACCGCCTGGCGCAACCGGAGGGAGAGTTCTGGCCATTTGACCGGGCCGGGCCCTTTGCCATTGCATATGCCCCTCCGGAGCGGGCAGTATCGGCCTGACGAGAAGCGCCGCCAAGGCGCCCGTCGAATATCGGGAGGGAACCATGGCTGACGGGAAGAAACTGTCGTCGCTGGACGCGTCGTTTCTCTATCTGGAAACACCTGAGATGCCGATGCATGTCGGCAGCATGGCGATCTTCCGCCTGCCCGACGATTACAAGGGCGACTTCTTCGAAGACTTCAAGGCGATGATCGTCTCGCGCCTGCACATCGCGCCGATCCTGAAGGCGCGGCTGGAGAAGGCGCCGCTCGACATCGACCATCCCTCCTGGGTCGAGGACGATCAGTTCGACATCGACCGCCACATCTTCCGCGCCAGCCTGCCGCAGCCCCGCGACCGCGCCACGCTCGAGCGCATCGTCGGCTGGATGCATGCCAAGCTGCTCAATCGCGCCCGTCCGCTCTGGGAATTCTACGTCTTCGAGGGCATGAAGGACAACGAGGTCGGGCTCTATTCCAAGATGCACCACGCCGCGATCGACGGCGGCGCCGGTGCGGCGCTGACCAACATGATCTACGACATCTCGCCGATCCCGCGGAAGGTCGATCCGCCGACGGCCGGAGCCAAGCCCGGACAGGAGCCGCGCGACATCGCCGCGAACCTGCTCGATTCCTATCAGCAGCTGTTCAGCCAGCCGCTCGATGCCTCGGCGGCGGCGAAGAACCTGCAATTGCCGCGCACCGGCAAGAGCGATATCGGCTCGATCCTGTTCGACAACGCCATGTACCAGATCGAGAGCGCCGTTCGTTTCGCCGGCAACATCCCGACCGTGCTCAAGAGCGTGTCCGACGTGCTCGGCAAGGTCGCCGATCCCAAATCGCGCGAGAGCCTCGCCAGCATGGTGTCGCCGCCGACCATGCTCAACAAGACGATCTCGTCGGAGCGGAGCTTTGCCGGCGTGTCGATTTCGCTGTCGCGGGCCAAGGCGTTGGCCAAGCAGGCCGGCGGCAAGCTCAATGACGTCGTGCTGGCGCTCGCCTCCGGCGTGGTCCGCCGCTACCTCCAGCAATATGGCACGCTGCCGGCGAAATCCTTGACCGCGGCGGTCCCGATCTCGCTGCGCGAGGAGGGCAACACCGAGGCCAACAACCAGGTGTTCGGCATGATCTGCGCGATCGCGACCAACATCGAGGATCCCAAGGCGCGGCTGGAAGCCATCATCGCGCAATCGACCAAGTCCAAGGAGATGTCGCATCCGCTGCGCGCGCTGATGCCGCAGGTCTCCAACATCTCGATGCTGGGCGCGCCGATCATGGTGCAGATCCTGGCGCTGCTCTATAGCCGCTCCAACCTGTCGGACGTGCTGCCGCCGGCCGCGAACATCACGGTGTCCAACGTACCGGGGCCGCGGCAGACGCTCTACGCCGCTGGCGCCGAGCTGCTGCACATCTTCCCGGTGTCGATTTCGACGCACGGGCAGGCGCTCAACATCACCGTGCAGAGCTATCGCGACCAGCTCGATTTCGGCTTCATCGTCGGCGCCAACATCATTCCGCACGTGCAGGTGATGTGCGACATGCTGCCCGAGGAGTTCGCCGCGCTGGAGGCGGCCTATGCGCCGCCGGCAGCCGACGTCAAGGGCGCTGCTGAGTAGGAAATTCGCCATGATTGAAATGCCGCCGCTCAAGTTCGCGCAGACGAACGGAATCCGCATGGGCTATTACGAGGCGGGCCCGGCCGATGACAAGCCGCCGGTCGTGCTGTGCCACGGCTGGCCCGAGCTCGCCTTCTCCTGGCGTCACCAGATCAAGGTCCTGAGCGAGGCCGGCATCCGCGTGATCGCGCCGGACCAGCGCGGCTATGGCGCGACCGACCGGCCCGAGCCGATTGAAGCCTATGACATGGAGCATTTGACCGGCGACCTCGTCGGTCTGCTCGATCACCTCAACATCGACAAGGCGATCTTCGTCGGCCACGACTGGGGCGGCTTCGTGGTCTGGCAGATGCCGCTGCGGCACCCCACGCGCGTCGCCGGCGTCGTCGGCGTCAACACGCCGCACTGGGATCGCGCGCCGATCGACCCGATCGCGCTGTTCCGCCAGCGCTTCGGCGACCAGATGTACATCGTCCAGTTCCAGGATCCCGCGCGCGAGCCGGACAAGATTTTCGGCAGCCGCGTCGAGCAGACGTTTGATGCCTTCATGCGTAAGCCCGCCGCGCGCCCTCCGGGTGCGCCCGAGGAGCAGCCGATCGCCGGCATTGGTGCTTCGCCCCGCATCAACCTGGCGTTCCCGCAGATGATCGCGAATTACGACGCCAGACATGATCCGCGCACGCCGATCCTGTCGGCGGAGGAGAAGAAGGTGTTCGTCGACACCTTCACGAAGACCGGCTTCACCGGCGGCATCAACTGGTATCGCAACTTCACGCGCAATTGGGAGCGCGCGAAGGGGCTGGATCATCACATCCGCGTGCCGTCCTTGATGATCATGGCCGAGAACGACGCGGTGCTGCCGCCCTCGGCGGCCGACGGCATGGAAAAGCTGATCGCCGACCTCGAGAAGTATCTGGTGAAGGACAGCGGTCATTGGACGCAGCAGGAGAAGCCGGAAGAGGTCAGCGCCAAGCTGATCGAATGGCGTAGAAGGCGGTTTGGCTAGCTCGTCATTGCGAGCGAAGCGAAGCAATCCAGAAATGCATCCGCAGAGACGGTCTGGATTGCTTCGTTGCTTCGCTCCTCGCAATGACGACGTTGAAGACCGAGGCAGGGGGAAGCGCATTTAATGTCGTCATCCAAGAACCGTCTGGACCCGATCCCGCAGCCGCCGACCAAGCCGGTGGTCGGCAACATGCTGTCGCTGGACTCGGCGGCGCCCGTGCAGCACCTGACGCGGCTCGCGAAGGAGCTCGGTCCGATCTTCTGGCTCGACATGATGGGCTCGCCGATCGTCATCGTCTCCGGCCACGATCTCGTCGACGAGCTCTCCGACGAGAAGCGTTTCGACAAGACGGTGCGCGGCGCGCTGCGGCGCGTGCGTGCGGTCGGCGGCGACGGCCTGTTCACGGCCGACACCCGTGAGCCGAACTGGAGCAAGGCGCACAACATCCTGCTCCAGCCCTTTGGCAACCGCGCCATGCAGTCCTATCATCCGAGCATGGTCGACATCGCCGAGCAGCTCGTCCAGAAATGGGAGCGGCTCAACGCCGACGACGAGATCGACGTCGTCCATGACATGACGGCGTTGACGCTGGATACGATCGGCCTGTGCGGCTTCGAGTACCGATTCAACTCGTTCTACCGGCGCGATTACCATCCCTTCGTCGAGTCGCTGGTGCGCTCGCTCGAAACCATCATGATGACGCGCGGCCTGCCGCTCGAGCAGCTCTGGATGCAGAAGCGGCGCAAGACGCTCGCCGAAGACGTTGCCTTCATGAACAGGATGGTCGACGAGATCATCGCCGAGCGCCGCAAGAGCACCGAAGGAATCGACGACAAGAAGGACATGCTCGCGGCCATGATGACCGGCGTCGATCGCTCGACCGGCGAGCAGCTCGACGACATCAACATCCGCTACCAGATCAACACGTTCCTCATCGCGGGGCACGAGACCACCAGCGGCCTGTTGTCCTACACGCTGTATGCGCTGCTGAAGCACCCCGAGATTCTCAAGAAGGCCTATGACGAGGTCGACCGCATCTTCGGTCCTGATATCAACGCGAAGCCGACCTATCAGCAGGTGACGCAGCTCACCTACATCACGCAGATCCTGAAGGAGGCGCTGCGGCTGTGGCCGCCGGCGCCGGCCTATGGCATCTCGCCGCTGCAGGACGAGACCATCGGCAGCGGCAGGTACAAGCTCAGGAAGGGCACGTTCGTCACCATCCTGGTGACGGCGCTGCATCGCGATCCCAGCGTGTGGGGTCCCAATCCCGACGCCTTCGATCCCGAGAACTTCAGCCGCGAGGCGGAGGCCAAGCGGCCGATCAATGCCTGGAAGCCGTTCGGCAACGGCCAGCGCGCCTGCATCGGCCGCGGCTTCGCCATGCACGAGGCGGCGCTCGCGCTCGGCATGATCCTGCAGCGCTTCAAGCTGATCGACCACCAGCGCTACCAGATGCACCTGAAGGAAACCCTGACGATGAAGCCGGAGGGCTTCAAGATCAAGGTGCGTCCGCGCGCCGACCGCGAGCGCGGCGCCTATGGCGGGCCTGTCGCGGTTGCGCCCTCGGCGCCGAAGACGCCGCGCCAGCCCACGACGCGCCCGGGCCACAACACGCCGATGCTGGTGCTCTACGGCTCCAATCTCGGCACCGCGGAGGAACTCGCAACGCGCATGGCGGACCTCGCCGAGATCAACGGCTTTGCCGTGCATCTCGGCCCGCTCGACGAATACGTCGGCAAGCTGCCGCAGGAGGGCGGCGTGCTGATCATCTGCGCCTCCTATAACGGCGCGCCGCCCGACAATGCGACGCAGTTCGTCAAATGGCTCGGCGAGGATCTGCCGAAGGATGCGTTCGCCGGCGTGCGCTACGCCGTGTTCGGCTGCGGCAACAGCGACTGGGCCGCGACCTACCAGTCGGTACCGCGCTATATCGACGAGCAATTGTCGGCGCATGGTGCGCGCGCGGTCTATCCGCGCGGCGAGGGCGATGCGCGCAGCGATCTCGATGGCCAGTTCCAGAAATGGTTCCCGGCGGCGGCCCAGGTCGCGACCAAGGAATTCGGCATCGACTGGAATTTCACCCGCACGGCGGAGGACGACCCGCTCTATGCGATCGAGCCGGTCGCGGTGACGGCCGTCAACACCATCGTCGCCCAGGGCGGCGCGGTGGCGATGAAGGTGCTCGTCAACGACGAACTCCAGAACAAGAGCGGCTCCAATCCCTCGGAGCGTTCGACGCGCCATATCGAGGTGCAGCTGCCGTCCAACATCACCTACCGCGTCGGGGATCACTTGAGCGTCGTCCCGCGTAACGATCCGACGCTTGTGGACTCAGTCGCTCGCCGCTTCGGCTTCCTGCCGGCCGACCAGATCAGGCTTCAGGTCGCCGAGGGCCGCCGTGCGCAATTGCCGGTCGGCGAGGCCGTGTCGGTCGGCCGCCTGCTCAGCGAGTTCGTCGAGCTGCAGCAGGTCGCGACCCGCAAGCAGATTCAGATCATGGCCGATCACACCCGCTGCCCGGTGACCAAGCCGAAGCTGCTGGGCTTTGTCGGCGAGGAGCCTGAAACGCTCGAGCGTTACCGCACCGAGATCCTGGCGAGGCGCAAGTCGGTGTTCGACCTGCTGCTGGAATATCCCGCCTGCGAATTGCCGTTCCACGCGTACCTGGAGATGCTCTCGCTGCTGGCGCCGCGCTATTACTCGATCTCGTCCTCGCCATCGGTCGACCCGGCGCTGTGCAGTGTCACGGTCGGAGTGGTCGAAGGGCCGGCAGCCTCGGGACGCGGTGTCTACAAAGGCATCTGCTCGAACTATCTCGCCAATCGCCGCGCGGGCGATACCATCTACGCCACCGTGCGGGAGACCAAGGCTGGCTTCCGGCTGCCGGATGATCCGTCCGTGCCGATCATCATGATCGGCCCGGGTACGGGGCTTGCACCGTTCCGCGGCTTCCTCCAGGAGCGCGCGGCGCGCAAGGCGAAAGGGACCACGCTCGGCCCGGCCATGCTGTTCTTCGGCTGTCGCCATCCCGATCAGGATTTTCTCTATGCGGACGAGCTGAAAGCGCTGGCGGCGGCTGGCATCACCGAGCTCTTCACCGCATTCTCGCGGGCGGATGGGCCGAAGACCTATGTGCAGCACGTGCTCGCCGCGCAGAAGGACAAGATCTGGCCGCTGATCGAGCGGGGCGCGATCATCTATGTCTGCGGCGATGGTGGAAAAATGGAGCCCGACGTGAAGGCCGCGCTCGTCGCGATCCATGGCGAGAAGAGCGGCAGCGATGCCACCACCGGCGCCCGGTGGATCGAGGAGATGGGCGCGAAGAACCGCTATGTGCTCGACGTCTGGGCGGGTGGGTGATTGTTCGTCCGATCGTGCTAAAGCATTCCCATGATTCCCTGGGAAAAGATCGACACCGCCAAAATCCCCGGCTCCGACGAAGAGCTCCGCCTGATGCGGCGGGGCAAGGAGTTTTCGATCAAGCTCGGCACCAACGAGCTGATGAACAGCCGCCTGTCGGGTTCGGAGGCCGCGCTGGCAACGCTCGCGGCAAAGCAGATCGAGAAGGTCGCAAGGCCAGTCGTCCTGATCGGCGGCCTCGGCATGGGCTTTACGCTGCGGGCGGCGCTGGCCGTGCTCGGAGATAAGGCCAAGATCATGGTCTCCGAGCTCGTGCCATCGGTCGTCGCCTGGGCGCGAGGGCCGATGGCAGAGGTCTTCGGCGACAGCCTCGATGATGTCAGGGTCAGCATCCGGGAGACCGACGTCGGCGAAATCATCCGCGCGCAGCGGTCGGCCTTCGATGCCATTTTGCTCGATGTCGACAATGGGCCGGAGGGACTGACACGCAAGGGCAATGATGCGCTCTATAATGCGAGCGGGTTGGCGGCCGCCAAGACGGCGCTGCGACCGGGAGGCGTGCTCGCCGTCTGGTCGTCGGGACCCAATCCGGCATTCACCAGGCGCCTTCGGAACGCCGGCTTCGATGTGAACGAAGTCAACGTCCGCGCCACCGGAAGAGGCGGCGGCGCGCGTCACGTGATCTGGATGGCGAGGAAGCGCTAGGTAGTTTCTTTGTGCTGTGCCGAGCCCCCTATCCACGATGTCGGAATCGTAGGGTGGGCAAAGCGACCTGTCCGCCGTAGCTCGAAGAGCGAAGGCGGAAGCGTGCCCACCATCTTTGTCCTCGATGCGGATGGATGGTTGGCACGGCGCGCGAAAAGCGCGCGCCTTTGCCCAGCCTACGTAGTTATGCCTGCGAGCTAGAACATCGTGTTGCCGTTGGCCGGATTTTCAGGAATCTCCTGAACGACGTCCCAGTGTTCGACGATCTTGCCGTTTTCCAGCTTGAAGATATCGACGATAGCGCGGCCCCTGGTGCCGGGCTCGCGAACGGAGTGGACGTGCAGGATGACGTAGTCGCCGTCCACGAAGCTGCGCTTGATCTCGCTGTGCGAGTTCGGAAATTTTTCACGCAGGAATCCGATGAACTTCCGGAAGCCGTCCGGGCCGTCGGCGGCGTTCGGATTGTGCTGCACATAGCGGTTGCCGATATAGGCGATGGCTGCATCCGCATCCTTCTGGTTGAGGCCCTTTTCGTAGAAGGCAAGCACGGCGGTGCGATTGGCTTCTTCCTCCGCGCTGCCGGCCATCGCGGCGCCGTTGCCGAGAGATAGCATGAGAATGGAAGCGGCGATCATTGCCGCCGATCGGACGATGGAATGCATGTGAGCTCCGAGAGGCCGCGGCCTCTGTTGTGATCGAGGGAGGCCTCTATAGCTTTCGCGCCGGCTTCCGTTAAGACAGTCACCGGCAGCTCACATGGTCACCGCGGAGAGACCGCCCGCGAGTCTACGCCGCCCGCGCGGCCGCGCCATGCGCGTGCTTGTCGATGGCGCCGATGATCTCGGGCCAGAAGCGCATCGGCAGCGCGTGGCCCATGCCCGGGATCATCAACAGCTTGGCGTTCGGAATTGACGCCGCCGTGTCCTTGCCGCCTTCGGGATGGACCAGCGGATCGACGGTGCCGTGAATGACGAGCGTCGGCGTCGTCACGGCGTGCAGCCGCTCCTTGCGGCTGCCGGAGGCAAGCACGGCGCGAAGCTGGCGGCCGACGCCGGCCGGATTGAGCCCGCGCGCGAACACGCGCTCGGCGCGGCCGGGGTCGAGCGCTTCCTCTTCCGGAAACGACCCGGCGCGCAGCACCTTCCAGGTCTGGCCGAAGCGGACCATGAACTCATCCTTGCTGCGCGGCGGCGGCGCCATCAGCATCGCCGCGGCCTCGCGTGTCGGCGGCGGTATGCGCGGATTGCCCGTGGTCGACATGATCGAGGTCAGCGAGCGCACGCGCTGCGGAAACGACAGCGTCACCTCCTGCGCGATCATGCCGCCCATGGATGCGCCGACGAGATGCGCCGACTTGATACCGAGCGCATCCATCAGGCCGACCGTATCCCTGGCCATGTCGATCAGCTTGTAGGTCGCGGCCACGGGAATCCGGAGGAAGCGCAGCTTCAGCAGCTCGAACGGCGTCAGGCGCTTGCCGCCGGTGAGATGGCTCGACTTGCCGATGTCGCGATTGTCGAAGCGGATCACGCGGAAGCCGTGCGTGGCGAGCTGTTCGCAGAACGCATCGTCCCAATGGATCATCTGCGCGCCGAGCCCCATGATCAGCAGCAGCGGCTCGGCATTGTCGTTCCCGAAGATCTCGTAACAGATGTCGATGCCGTTGGCGCGGACGGTCTGGGGCGGCTGATGAGCGGTCACGGGTCCCTCCTGCTGATCGCTGCTGTATCGCACGGTTTGCCGCCGCAAAGAAGCGCATGCGCGACGACGCGTCCGCCGCTTGCCGGTTGACCGGCCCCGCGCAACGGTGTGGTATGGCGGAAAAGAAGGGCATCGCAGCTCTCGATACCAGGAGGACGCCGATGACCGACAAGACCGATGATCCGGTCGCCATGTGGCAGAAGATGATGGGTGAGATGGAGAAGGGGTTCAACTCCTTCGCCAACCAGGCCATGTCGTCGCCAGAGTTTTCTCAAGCGATGAATCGGGCTGGCGGCGTTGCTGCAGGTGCTCAGAAGCAGCTTGGCGAGCTCATGGAGAAATATCTCGTTGCGATAAATCTGCCGAGCCGCGAGCAGGTGACGGGGCTTGCGGAACGGCTGCAGTCCGTCGAGGCTCAGCTCAGCGAGATGAAATCGATGCTGAGCCAGATTGCGGCAAGTTCCGGAATCTCGCAAAGCCTCGATGCTGCGCCGCGGCCGCCGCGCACCAAGCGTCCGCCCTCCGAAAACGGAGGACAGACATGAACGCGCCGGCGGGACTTGATTTCGCATCCATCCCGGAACGCATCCAGTCCGAGGTGCAGCGCGCCATCCAGCGCAGCATCAAGGGCGTCGAATACTTTTCGACCTCCGGTCCAACGCTCGGCTCGACGCCGAAGGACGTGCTGCATTCGCGCGGCACGATGAGTCTCTATCACTACCGGCCGATGTCGGACGAGATCTACCGCGTGCCGGTGCTGATCGTGATGGCGACCACCAACCGCGGCTACATCCTCGACCTCGTGCCCGGCCAGAGCTTCATCGAGTTCCTCTTGAGGCGCGGCTACGACGTCTACATGCTCGACTGGAGCGCCCCGCGGCCGGAGGAGAAGAGCCTGCGCATGGAGGACTATGTCCTCGACTTCATCCCGGATTGCGTCCGCCGCGTGCAGGCCGATTCCGGCGAGCGGGACGTCTCCGTCATCGGCTATTGCTTCGGCGGCGTGCTGTCGCTGCTCTACGGCTCGATCCACAAGGATGGGCCGATGAAGAACCTGATCTGCTTCACCACGCCGATTGATTTTCGCGAGATGAAGCTGTTCTCGAATTTCTCCGACCGCCGCTATTTCGACGTCGACCACCTCGTCGACAGTGTCGGCAACGTGCCGCCGGAGATGATCCTGTCCTCGTTCGAGATGCTGCGGCCGGCCTCGCGCACGGTGAGCCAGATCCAGCTCTGGGAAAACATCTGGAACGACGAGTTCGTCAAATCGTATCGCATGTTCGACCGCTGGGCGACCGACACGCTGCCGCTCGCGGGCGAGTATTTCCGCGCCATCACCAAGGACCTGATGTGGGACAACAAGCTGTTCAACGACACCATGTCGGTCGGCGGCCGTGCGGCGAAGCTCGAGGACATCAAGGTGCCGATCCTGCACGCTGTCGCCGAGCACGACCACATCGTCCCCTATGACGCCGCAAAGCACCTGATCGCGAAGATCGGCTCGGCGGACAAGGAAGAGGTGATGCTGAAGGGCGGGCATGTCTCGCTGGTCGCCGGCGCCAACGCGGTGAAGCGGCTGTGGCCGAAACTGGATTCCTGGCTGGGGAAGAGATCGACATGAGCGAGCAGCGTTCCTATCCGCGCCACGTCAAGACCGACGCCGGCGATATCGAGATCCGCCTGATGTCACCCGCGGACGAAGCCGCCGTGCTGGCCTTCGGCAAGGGCCTGCCGACCCACGATTTGTTGTTCCTGCCGCGCAACATCAGCGAGCCCAAGGTGCTCTCCGCCTGGGTCAAGGAGATCGAGCGCGGCGCGATCACGAGCCTGCTCGCGGTCATGGATGGCAAGGTCGTCGGCTGCGGCACCTTGGTGCGCGATCCCCACTCCTGGTCACCCCATGTCGGTGAGATCCGCATGGTCATCTCACAGGACGTGCGCGGCAAGGGAGTGGGCAAGGCGCTGTCGCAGGAGACCTTCGCCCTCGCGCTTGGCGCGGGCCTGGAAAAGCTCTCGGTCCAGATGACCGTTGATCAGCAGGCGGCGATTGCGCTGTTCGAGAGCCTCGGCTTCAAGGCCGAAGCCCTGCTGCGGGATCATGTCCGGGACGTCGACGGCAAGACCCACGACATCGTCGTGCTCGGCCACAACATCGCGCAGGTCCAGGCGCAGATGGAGGCCTATGGGCTGCCAGGCGCCGTCCAGCACTGAAGCGGCCGCTCAGTATTAGGTCCAAATCGAGCCGATCACCGGGGCGCTGGCTAGGGAGGCATCAGAATGCCTCTCGTTAAGGCTGTTCACGATTTCGTGATATCGCAGTGCAATACGAATATTGCATCGCACAATTAACCGTGCCATATAGGTCGTGCCCCGGGCCAATGCGGACGGGGTGAGCCCATAGCTCAGACCAATGAGGATGGAGAGAACCCCATGACCACTGAAACCAACACCGCTTTCGAGGGCTTCAAGGACGCTTTCAAGAACATCCAGAACCTGGAAGTTCCCGAGGCCGCCCGCGAATTCGTCAAGAAGACTGCCAACACCGCCAAGGACCGTGCTGCCGAGGTGTTCGCTGGCTCCGAGCGTGTGACCGCCGCCGTCGAGAACGCGGTGACCGAGTCCGTCACTGAAGCCGGCAAGATCAGCCGCAACATCCAGCAGGCGATCTACGAGGACGCCGAGGCGTTCTTCTCGGGCATCGACAAGCTCGCGTCCGCCAAGTCGGTCAGCGAAGCCGTCGAGATCCAGTCGAGCCTGCTCCGCGCCCGCGGCGAAGTGTTCGTCTCGCGCGCCAAGGCGACCGCCGACTATTTCGGCAAGCTGGCCGCCAACGGTGCGAAGTCCGCTCAGGACAACTTTGCCAAGGTCTACAACAAGACCGCCTGATCTGGCGCTTGAGTAGAAACTGAATTTGAGGCCCGCTTCGGCGGGCCTTTTGTTTTTTGCGCTGCCGTCATCGCGAGCTGGATTGCTTCGCTTCGCTCGCAATGACGGGTAGGGTGATGCAACCATGAACGCACCCGCCACCTTCTTCGACACCCCCGGCGATGCCGAACGCGCGGCCGAGCTGCGCCGTGTGAAAGCGCTGGCGACGTTGGTCCTGGCCTCGACGCTCGCCCTCTTCATCGTCGCGAAATGGCTACTCCCGGTGCATCCCGTGTTCGGCTTCGTTGCAGCCTTCGCGGAGGCCGCGACCATCGGTGGCCTCGCCGACTGGTATGCGGTGGTGGCGTTGTTCAAGCGGCCGCTCGGCCTGCCGATCCCGCACACCGCGATCATCCAGAGCAACCAGGCCCGCATCGCCGACAAGCTCGGCGAATTCATCCAGGTGCATTTCCTCGAGGCCGGTCCCGTCGAGGCCAAGCTGAACGAGATCGATTTCGGCTCCTTCGTCGCGGACTGGCTGCGCGACCGCAAGCGCAGCGATGACCTTGCGCGCTTCGCGCTGCGTCTGTTGCCGGAGGCCGTGTCCGCCACGGAAAGCTCCGGCCTGATGACCTTCATCATCCGCCGCATGTCCTCGCAGCTTCAGGCGATCGATCTCGCCCCGCTGGCGGCCGGCACGCTGCGCGGCTTCGTTGCGGAGGGGCGGCACCAGATCCTGTTCGACGATCTCCTGCGCGTGATGCACGAGACCTTGAACCAGAAAGAGACGATGGCGATGATCCGCGAGAAGGTGCGGGCGGAGTTGCCGACCTTGCTCAATCTCTATCGCGCCGACAAATTTCTGGTGAACAAGATCGTGGCCTCCGCCACCGCTTTCTTCAACGAGGTGCGCAGCGATCCCAAGCATCCGTTCCGCGGCGAATTCGACCGCATGGTGCTGAGCTTTGTCGATAGGCTCGGCACCGATCAGGCCTATGTCGATCGCATCGACGGGCTGAAGCGCGATCTGCTCGCACGGCCCGAGCTTGCCGACCTCGCCCGCACCGTCTGGGCCAACACGCGCTCCTTCATCGAGCGCAGTGCGTCAGGCGAGACGCAGGTGCTGCAGCATCATCTTGCCGGCATGTTCGTCTCCGCGGGCGAGGTGCTTGCCGGCGATGCCGAGCTGCGCGGCGAGATCAACAAGGGCCTGGTGACAGTGCTGCGCAGCTTCGTCGCGGACCAGAAAAGCGGCGTCTCGACCTTCATCTCCGACCAGGTCAAGGCGTGGGACATGGCGCAGCTGATTTCGCTGATCGAAATCAACATCGGCCGCGACCTGCAATACATCCGCTTCAACGGGTCGTTGATCGGCGGGCTCGCCGGGCTCGCGCTGTACTCCGTAGAATTCCTGCTTCGATGGCTGTGACTTTTGCGTCACGGCCGTTAGCATTAACGCGCGGGCCTATTGTCGCCCTGCATCTCTCCCGCTTGAATGTCGGGAACCGGCCGCCTAGCTGATTCATGTTGCGCTGCGGAACGTTCAAGAAGCCGGCGTATTGGAATTCATGCCCATTTGCCGGCATCGCAGCCGGCGCCTTCTAGGGGAAATCTTGATGACCGCTACTGCCCAGACGCTGCGTCCGCCGTCCCGCACTTTGATGTTTCTGGAAGGGCGCGCGATCCACGAGTTCGGCGCATTCCTCGGCGCACTGCCGCTGCTGAGCCTCGCGCCGCGTGGCGACGGGCATCCGGTGCTGGTGTTGCCGGGCCTCGTAGCCTCCGACGCGTCCACGCGCGCGCTGCGCACGTTCCTGTCCGGCAAGGGCTACGCCGTGAGCGGCTGGCGTCAGGGCCGCAATTACGGCCTGCGGCCGGGCGTGCAGCATGCGATGGTCGATCTGGTCGAGGAGCTCAGCGACACGCATGGCCGCAGGATCAGCCTGGTCGGCTGGAGCCTCGGCGGCCTCTATGCGCGCCAGCTCGCCAAGATGATGCCCGAGCGCGTGCGCCAGGTCATCACGCTCGGTAGCCCCTTCGCAGGCGATCCCCGTTCGACCAATGCCTGGCGCGTCTATGAATGGGCGAGCGGGCGCAGGTCCGACGAGGTCGATCCGGAGTTCGGCGGCGAGCTCGCTGTTCCGCCGCCGGTGCCGACCACCGCTATCTTCAGCCGCACCGACGGCGTCTGCGCCTGGCAGGGCTGCATGGAGAAGTCGGGCGCGCAGACCGAGAGCATCGAGATCGAGAGCAGCCATTGCGGCATGGGCCATCATCCGGCCGCGGTCTACGCCGTAGCCGACCGGCTTGCGCAGAAGGAAGGCCAGTGGCGTCCCTTTGACCGCAGCGGCTGGCGTAGCCTCGCCTATCCCGATCCGCACAGGTAGCCGGGCCTGCATGGTTCGAGACGCGCGGCCTTGCCGCGCTCCGCGCTCCTCACCATGAGGGTTGACAGTAAATGACGCCGCACGAAAGCGATCAGACCTCATCCTGAGGAGGCGCGAAGCGCCGAGCCCGGCTCTCGCATTGTCGCTCCCGTCCATTGTCGCGCCCGCATCAAACGCGCTATGCCTCGCGCATGGCGCATCCACTCTCCCGCATCATCGACCAGCTCAAGCGCGAGCCGTCACGCACCGGCTCCATCGTCATCACCGTGTTCGGCGATGCCATCGTGCCGCGCGGCGGTTCGGTGTGGCTCGGCACGCTGCTGGAATTCTTCGAAAGCCTGGATATCGACAGCGGCGTCGTGCGCACCGCGATGTCGCGCCTTGCGGCCGACGGCTGGCTGACGCGCGAAAAGGTCGGCCGCAACAGTTTTTATCGCCTGGCCGACAAGGGGCGGCAGACGTTTGAAGCTGCCACGCGCCATATCTACGATCCGCCGCCATCGGACTGGACCGGGCGCTTCGAACTGCTGCTGATCGGCAATGGCGGGGACCGCGACGCCTCGCGCGAAGCGCTGCGCAATGCCGGCTTCGGCAGCCCGCTGCCGGGTGTGTGGGTGGCACCATCAGGCGTGCCGGTGCCGGACGAGGCTGCCGGCGCGATCCGTCTGGAAGTCTCCGCGGAAGACGACAGCGGCCGCCGCCTGCTCAGCGCGAGCTGGCCGCTGGAGCGAACTGCGGACGCCTATCTGAAATTCATGAAGACGTTCGAGCCGCTACGCGCCGCGATCGGCCGCGGCACGGACTTGTCCGAAGCCGACGCCTTCACCGCGCGCATTCTGCTGATCCACTATTACCGCCGAGTCGTGCTGCGCGATCCGCTGCTGCCGGAGAGTCTCTTACCTGCGGATTGGCCGGGCAGGGCGGCGCGGGAGCTCTGCGGCGAAATCTATCGCGCGCTGCTTGCCCCGTCCGAACAATGGCTTGATGGCCATGGAACCAATGAAAAGGGGCCATTGTCGCCGGCGCGAAAGCTGCTGGAACGGAGGTTCGGCGTCTGATTTTTATGTTACAGAAATATCTTGCATGATGTAATTTTTGTTATATATTGCCTTCCAATAAAACGGGAGGACGCGCATGTACACCCAGGCGCTGAACACGGCCGAGACCGATGATCGCGGTCTGGAGGACGCAGGCAAAGCCGCGCAGTTCCAGGCCCGCATCGATGCCGAGGAGCGTATCGAGCCGAACGACTGGATGCCGGCGGCCTATCGCAAGACGCTCACGCGCCAGATCTCCCAGCACGCTCATTCCGAAATCGTCGGCATGCTGCCCGAGGGCAACTGGATCACGCGCGCGCCGACACTGCGCCGCAAGGCCGCGCTGCTCGCCAAGGTGCAGGACGAGTGCGGTCACGGGCTCTATCTTTATGCCGCCGCCGAGACGCTCGGCTCCTCGCGCGAGGAGCTGGTCGATGCGATGCTCGCCGGGAAAGCAAAGTATTCCTCGATCTTCAATTATCCGACGCTGACCTGGGCCGACATCGGTACCATCGGCTGGCTGGTCGACGGCGCCGCGATCATGAACCAGATCCCGCTGTGCCGCTGCTCCTATGGCCCCTATGCCCGCGCGATGATCCGCGTCTGCAAGGAGGAATCGTTCCACCAGCGCCAGGGTTATGAGATCATGCTGACGCTGTGCCGCGGCTCGGACGAGCAGAAGGCGATGGCGCAGGACGCGCTGAACCGCTGGTGGTGGCCGGTGCTGATGATGTTCGGCCCGCCGGATGCGACCAGCCAGCACAGCGACACCTCGACGAAATGGAAGATCAAGCGCTTCTCCAATGACGAGCTGCGCCAGAAGTTCATCGACGCCACCGTGCCGCAGGCGCAATATCTCGGCCTCACCATTCCCGATTCCGGCATGATTCAGGATGCCGACGGGCACTGGCGCTACAGCGAGATCGACTGGACCGAATTCAAGCAGGTGCTTGCCGGCAACGGCCCTTGCAACCGCGACCGCATGACCGCGCGGCGCAAAGCCCATGACGAGGGCGCCTGGGTGCGTGAAGCGGCAGCCGCCTATGCCGCCAAGCGCGCCCGGCGCCAGATCGCTCAAGCCGCGGAATAGGGAGATCGATATGGTCACGCCGAACACGCCGCTGTGGGAAGTCTTCATTCGCAGCCGCAACGGGCTCGCGCACAAGCATGTGGGATCCCTGCATGCGAGCGACGCGACGATGGCGCTGCAAGCTGCGCGCGACATCTACACCCGCCGCGGTGAGGGCCTGTCGATCTGGGTCGTGCCGTCCACCGCGATCACCGCGAGCGATCCTGCCGAGAAGGGCATGATGTTCGAGCCGGCGGAGTCGAAGATCTACCGGCACCCGACGTTCTACGAAGTGCCGGAAGAAGTGGGGCATATGTGATGGCGGTCGCCAACATCCAGGTCTCCGAAACGCCGCTGGTGCTCTACGCGGTGCGCCGCGCCGACGATGCGCTGATCCTCGGCCACAGGCTGTCGGAATGGTGCGGACATGCGCCGATGCTGGAAGAGGACATGGCCCTCTCCAACATCGCGCTCGACCTGATCGGCCAGGCGCGCGAGCTCTATTCCTTTGCCGCCAAGACCGAAGGCAAGGACAACGACGAGGATAAGCTCGCATACTTGCGCGACGTCCGGCAGTACCGCAATCTGCTGCTGGTCGAGCAGCCGAATGGCGACTTTGCGCGGACGCTGGTGCGGCAGTTCTTCTACTCCGCTTTCGCCGATCTTTACTGGCGCGCTATGATGACCTCACGTGATGCGACGCTGGCGGCGATTGCCGCCAAGTCGGAGAAGGAGAGCGCCTATCATCTGCGCCATGCCTCGGAATGGATCATCCGGCTCGGCGACGGAACGGACGAAAGCCACGCCCGCGCGCAAGAAGCGATCGATCACCTCTGGGCCTTCACGGGCGAGATGTTTGCCGTCGACGACGGCGAGCGCGCGCTGATCCATGCCGGCATTGTCGTCGATCCCGCCACCTTGCGCGGCCGCTGGCTGACGACGATCTCGGGTGTCGCCCGTGAAGCAACGCTCAAGCTGCCGCAGAACGACTGGATGCAGCAGGGCGGCCGCGTGGGCCGCCATAGCGAACATCTCGGCCATCTCCTGTCCGAGCTGCAATCGATGCAGCGAACTTTTCCGGGGCTGACATGGTGACGGTCGTCAATGACAACGCCGTGCTGCGCCAGCGCGCCTGGGATGCCGCGGCGAGCGTGGTCGATCCTGAAATCCCGGTGTTGAGCATTGCCGATCTCGGCGTGCTGCGTGATGTCGTTCTCGACGGCGATCATGTCGAAGTCGCGATCACCCCGACCTATTCGGGCTGCCCGGCCATGAACATGATTGCGCTCGAAATCGAGATCGCGCTGGAGCGCGCCGGCTTCATTCGGCCCAAAGTCCGCACCGTGCTGTCGCCGGCCTGGACGACGGACTGGATGAGCGAGGAGGGGCGCCACAAGCTGCGCGCCTACGGCATTGCGCCACCGCAAGCCTCAAGCTCGCGCCGCGCGCTGTTCGGCGAGCAGACCGTCGCGTGCCCGCAGTGCGGCTCCGACAAGACCGAGCTGCTGTCCGAATTCGGCTCGACCTCCTGCAAGGCGCTCTGGCGCTGCAAGGCCTGCCGCGAACCGTTCGACTACTTCAAGTGTCATTGATCATGTCCGCAGCCGCACCGCGCTTCCACCGCCTGATCGTCAGCGACCTCCGCCGCGAGGCCTCCGACGCTGTCTCGATGACGTTTGTCATTCCCGGTGAGCTTGCCGGCGACTACGCCTTCACGCCCGGCCAGTACCTGACGCTGCGGACCACGCTCGACGGTGAAGAGGTGCGCCGTTCCTATTCGATCTGTTCCGGCCCCGATGACGGCGAGATCCGCATTGCCGTGAAGAAGGTCGATGGCGGCGCGTTTTCGAGCTGGGCAGCCGAAGATCTCAAGTGTGGCGACGAGCTCGATGTGATGACGCCGACGGGCCGTTTCGGCGTTGTGCCGCCTGCCGACGCCGGGCGCATCCATGTCGGCTTTGCCGCGGGCTCCGGTATCACGCCGATCCTGTCGATCGTGAAGGGCGTGCTCGCGCGGGAGCCGGACAGCCGCTTCTTCCTGTTCTACGGCAACCGCACCACCGACAACATCATGTTCCTCGAAGCGCTTGAGGAGATGAAGGACCGCTTCATCGATCGTCTTTCGATCTTCCACGTCATTTCCGGCGAGGAGCAGGACATCCCGATCCTGCATGGCCGGCTCGACGGTGAGAAGGTGAGGGTTCTGCTCCGCTCGCTGGTACCGGCAGGAAGCGTCGATCACGTCTTCATCTGCGGTCCATCAGGCATGAGCGAGGAGATCGAGGCGAGCTGCCGCGCTCTCGGCATCGCGGACGAACGCATCCACGTCGAGCGCTTCGTCTCCGAATTCGGCGGCAAGCCGCGGCCGAAGAAGGCCGTCGCGCCCGACGCGCCGCCGAAGGCGATCGCCTCGCTGATCATCGACGGCAAGCGCCGCGACGTCCCGGTCGCGGAGGACGAGGCCATCCTCGATGCTGCGCTGCGCGCCGGTGTTGATCTGCCCTTCGCCTGCAAGGGCGGCATGTGCTCGACTTGCCGCGCAAAACTGGTCGAGGGCGAGGCGCCGATGGACATCAACTATTCGCTGGAGCCGTGGGAGCTCAAGGCCGGTTTTGTTCTCACCTGCCAGGCCAAGCCTTCTACGGAGCGTGTCGTCGTCGACTACGACCACGTTTGACAGTGTTGTCCAACCAGCAGAACATTGCGTGCAAACAGCCGGGAGAAGCGCGTGAACGTCAAAGCCGCCCTGTCGCCTGAGGATATCGCCCGCGCCTGCGCCGACGCAATGTGGGCCGAGGACGATGCCTCCAAAGGTCTCGGCATGGAGATCGTCGAGATCGGCCCGGGCTTCGCGACGCTGGCCATGACGGTGCGGCCGGACATGGTCAACGGCCAGCGCATCGCGCATGGCGGCTTCATCTTCACGCTCGCCGATTCAGCCTTCGCGTTCGCCTGCAACTCGCACAATGAACGCGTGGTTGCGGCGCAAGGGCAGATCACCTTCATCAAGCCCGGCAGGCTCGGCGACCGCCTCATAGCGAAGGCGCGAGAGATCACCCGCAGCGGCCGCTCCGGCATTTACGACGTGCGCGTTACCGTCGGTGATGCTGTCATCGCGGAATTCCGCGGGCACTCGCGTGTCATTCCCGGCACGTGGCTGCCGGCGCAAGATCAATAAGACGAAAGAAGAAAAGAGCAAACCAATGTGGGGAAACGAGCATGGCTCTGACGAGGCGCAAGGAAGGTGCCAGTACCTATAGTGCCGAGATGGACGCGCGTGAGCGCGCGTCGCGCGACGAGATCATGGCGCTGCAGAAGCAGCGGCTGGCCTGGTCGCTGAAGCACGCCTACGACAATGTCGCACATTACCGCAAGGCGTTCGACACGGCCGGCGTGCATCCGTCCGACTTTCGCGAGCTCTCCGATCTCGCAAAATTTCCGTTCACGGTGAAGACGGACCTGCGCGACAACTATCCCTTCAACATGTTCGCCGTGCCGCGCGAAAAACTGGTGCGCGTGCATGCCTCCTCCGGCACGACCGGCAAGCCGATCGTCGTGGGCTATACCCAGTGCGACATCGATACCTGGTCCGAGGTGATGGCGCGCTCGATCCGCGCCGCCGGCGGTCGCACCGGCATGATCATCCACAACGCCTACGGCTATGGCCTCTTCACCGGCGGTCTCGGCGTGCACTACGGCGCCGAAAAACTCGGCTGCACGGTGGTGCCGATCTCCGGCGGCATGACCGAGCGGCAGGTGCAGCTCATCAACGACTTCCGGCCCGACATCATCACGGTGACGCCGAGCTACATGCTGGCGATTCTCGACGAGTTCAAGCGCCAGAAGCTCGATCCGCGCCAGTGCTCCCTCAAGGTCGGTATCTTTGGCGCCGAGCCCTGGACCAATGCGATGCGCGGCGAGATCGAGGACGCCTTCGACATGGATGCGACCGACATCTATGGCCTCTCCGAGGTCATCGGGCCCGGCGTCGCGCAGGAGTGCATCGAGACCAAGGACGGTCTGCATATCTGGGAGGATCATTTCTATCCTGAAGTGATCGATCCCGAGACGGGTGCGGTGCTGCCTGATGGCGAGAAGGGCGAGCTGGTCTTCACCTCGCTCACCAAGGAAGCTTTTCCGGTGATCCGCTATCGCACCCGCGACCTGACGCGGCTGCTGCCGGGCACGGCGCGGCCGGGCATGCGGCGGATGGAGAAGGTGACGGGACGCTCGGACGACATGATCATCCTGCGCGGCGTCAATCTGTTCCCGACCCAGATCGAGGAGGTGTTGCTGGCGACCGACTGGTGCGGCGGCCATTTCATCCTCGAGCTGACCCGCGAGGGCCGGATGGACGAACTGACCATCATCGCCGAGGCTCGGCCCGAGAGCTGGGACGGCCGCGGGCTCGTCGATCATGCGGAGCGGATCGCGACCCACATCAAGAACACGATTGGCGTCAGTTCGAGGGTTCAGGTGGTCGCGCCGGCAACGTTGGAGCGCTCGCTCGGCAAGGCCAAGCGGCTCTACGACAAGCGGCCCAAGGAATGACTTGGCGGATTGACTTGACCGGCCCCAAAGGCGACAAGGCCCGCGAGAAATCGCGGGTCTTTCCTATGTCGCCAGCCGATGCCAAAACCGTCGAAGCGCGCTGTGTGCGCCTCAACGCCAAAGCTGAAAACGCCACGGCGCTTGCGCCAGTCGTCGAGCACCAGATCCTTGCGCGCGGGCCGAACGACCTCCTCATCGAGGTGAAGGCCGCCGCCGTCAATCCCTCCGACGTCAAGGCCGCGACCGGGCTGATGGCCTATGCCGTGTTCCCCCGGACCCCTGGCCGCGACTACGCCGGCGTGGTGATCGACGGGCCTGCGGGCACAGTGGGGCGCGAAGTGTTCGGCTCGTCCGGCGATCTCGGCATCCGCCGCGACGGCACCCACGCAACCCATCTCGTCGTCGAGGCCGATGCGGTCGTGGAGAAGCCAAAGACGGTGTCCTGGGAGGAGGCCGCCGGCATCGGCGTGCCCTTCGTCACCGCGATGGAAGGCTTTCGCCGCGCCGGCGTGCCGAAGAGCGGCGAGACCGTTCTGGTATTCGGCGTCAACGGCAAGGTCGGCCAGGCTGCAGTGCAGATCGCGACCTGGCAGGGCGCGCGCGTCATCGGCGTGGTGCGCAAGGCGGAAGCCTATGAAGGCCACGCCAACGCGCCCATCGAGGTGATCGACGCCTCCGCCACCGACGTTGCCACGCGCGTGCGCGAATTGACCGGCGGCAAAGGCGCCGACATCGTCTTCAATACGGTCGGCGATCCCTATTTCCAGGCCGCGCACAAGTCGCTTGCCTTGCGCGGCCGCCAGATCCTGATCGCCGCGATCGACCGCATCGTGCAGTTCAACATCCTCGAATTCTACCGCGGCCAGCACACCTATGTCGGCATCGACACGCTCGGCCTGTCCTCCGCCGCGACGGGTGCGGTGCTGCGCGACCTCGGCCCGGGCTTTGCGAGCGACCATCTGAAGCCGTTCCCGATCAAGGCAAACGCGATCTATCCGCTGGAGCGCGCGAAGGAGGCGTATGTCGCGGTCGCCGGCTCGTCGCGTGACCGCGTGATCCTGAAGCCGTGACGATGGAATCCGCCCAGCTCGTCATCCTCGCCGGTCTCGCCATCGGCCTCGTCTACGGCGCCGTCGGCTTGCTCAGCGGCTTCTGCCTGATGAGCAGCATGCGCGGCTTTCTGGCGGAGGGCGACGGGCGACTGGTGCGCACCTATGCGCTGGCGATCGCGGTTGCGATTGCCGCGAGCCAGTTCCTTGCGGGAAGCGGCATGGTCGATCTTGGCAAGTCGATCTATTTGCAACAGACCTTCTCGGTGCCGGTGCTGTTCCTCGGCGGGCTGCTGTTCGGCTACGGCATGGTGCTGTCGAATGGCTGCGGCTCGCGCGCGCTGGTGCTGCTCGGCCGCGGCAATCTTCGCTCCTTCGTCGTCGTGATCGTGCTGGCCATCGCTGCGCAGATGGCGCTCAAGGGCCTGATCGCACCGGCGCGCATTGCGCTGGTTCAGGCCTCGCAGACGACCGTCAACGCGAATTCGCTGCCGTCCGTGCTGGCGACGCTGGGTCTCACGGATGCGCTTTCGCGCTCGCTTGCCGCTGCCGCGATTGTCGTCGCGCTGATCCTGTTCGCATTTGCGCATCCGGCGTTCCGCCGCTCGCCCGGCCAGATCGCAGGCGGCATCATCGTGGGCCTCCTCGTCGCCGGCGGCTGGTACGTCACCGGCTATCTCGGTGCCGACGACTTCAATCCGGTCCCGGTGACCTCACTCACCTTCATCGCGCCGATCGCGGACGCCCTGCAATACGCCATGCTCTCGACCGGACTGACGCTCAACTTCGGCATTGCGACAGTTGCCGGCGTCTTCGCCGGCAGTCTGGTCACCGCACTCGCTACTGGCCGCTTCAAGCTTGAAGGCTATTCATCGCCACGCCACATGCTGCGCTCGGGCACCGGTGCCGCGCTGATGGGGATCGGCGGCGTGATGGCGTTCGGCTGCTCGATCGGGCAGGGGCTCACCGGTCTCTCGACCCTCGCGCTGGGCTCGCTCATTGCGGTCGCCGGCATCCTTCTCGGTACAGCCGCTGGTCTGCGCGGAAGCTTGCGCGTTCAGCCGCTCGCGGTGGCCTGACTGCGCAACAGCCGGTCGCCCAGCGTCGCAAGACCGATGCCGGTGACGATCAGTCCGGCCGCGATCGCAAGGCTCATGTCAATCGGCTCGCCTAGCAGGATAGCGGCGCTGGCGATGCCGACGAGCGGCGTCCCGGTGGTGCCGAGCGATGTCGTCAGCGCCGAGATGCTCTTGTTGACCATCGACATCGCCCAATAGGCCAGCGCCGTCCCGATCAGGCCGGAGTACAGAAACAGAAAGACGAGCCTCCACGACCATTCCGCGTGCGGCAGGCCGTCCGTGACCACAGCCGATCCAGTGAGCACGACCGTCGCCACCAGCACCTGCCAGATCAGGAGCTGGAGCGGCGAGGCTATCCAGCGGTGCGCGCGGATATAGATGATGTTGGCGGCCCAGGAGATCGCGGCCAGGATGACCATGCCGGCGCCGAGCACGACGTTCGCATTGGTCCAGTCGATGGAGGCGGGGTTCAGGATCACGGCAAGGCCGATCAATCCGAGCAGTGCGCCGGCGAGCTTTGGCGCGGTCAGCGTATCCTTCCCCAGCAAGGGCGCGGCGATCGCGACCCAGAGCGGCGTGGTGTAGCCGAGCACGATGGCCTTGCTCGCGGGCAGGAAGCGCACACCGGCCGCGACCAGGACCGAAAATATCGTCATGTGCAGCAGCGCCACGCTCAGGATCACGGGAATGTCGCGCCGCTCCGGGATCACGAGGTTTCTGCTCAGTCCGAGGATCACGAACAATCCAGCCAGCGCGATCCAGCTTCGGATCGCTGACGTCCATAATGGCGGAAGGAACTGGACGAGCTGTTTCGTCACCGACCAGTTCACGCCCCAGGCCAGCACGACGATGAGGAACAGGCCGACGGCGGTGCGAGGGGACAGGGAGTTCATCGCAGGATCATCCTTGAAGCAATCCAGTCCGGCGGATAGCATCCCGCCTGGCACCTGAAAAAGTGCCAGATTGGAGAAGAGCAAGGTGCCAGTTTCCGAGGGCATGCTAACCGGCCTGATCGATCTGAAGCGAGCCGACGAGGAGGGGCTGACGGCCCAGCTGACGGGTCAGCTCCGAAGCCTGATTTCGAGCGGTCGGCTCGGCAAGGGTTGGGCGCTGCCGTCGAGCCGCCAGCTCGCGAGCGACCTCGGGGTCTCGCGCAACACCGTCACTTATGCCTTCGAGCAACTCGCCGCAGAGGGATACCTCGCGGCGTCGCGCGGTCGCCGCCCGGTGGTGACGATCGACGGCGGCGAACGCATCGAAGGAGCGCGCACAGCCGCGTTGAGCCCACGCACTGCCAGACCACGGCTCTCGCCCTGGGCCTCGAAGCTCCAGCAGACGGACTGGCCGATGTCCTATCTGGCGCCGCTCAAGCCGTTGCGTCCGGGGCACGGCGATGCAAGGGAGTTTCCGAACGACATCTGGGGACGCTGCCTGCGCCGCAGCGCCATGGGGGCGGCCAGGCGCGAGCTCGGGCCGGTCAACCGGCCGCGTTTGCGCGAGGCGCTGGCGCATTACCTCGCAACCAGCAGAGGCGTTCGCGCCACGGCGGAGCAGATCCTGATCCTGCCGAGCGCGCAGGCCGCGCTCACCCTGATTGCGGCTGCCGTCATCTCGCCCGGCGATGAGGTCTGGGTCGAGGATCCCGGCTATCCCGGTGCCGCGGCGGCCTTCCGTGCTTCCGGGGCGCGCGTGACCGGCATCAAGCTGGACGAGCAGGGAATGCAGCGGATTGCGGGTCTGGCGGCGCCAACGCTGATCTTCATGACGCCCTCGCATCAGCATCCGACCGGGCGCCTGATGTCGCTGGCACGCCGCACCGGGTTTCTCAGGGCAAGCCGGCCCGGCAAGACCTGGATCGTGGAGGACGACTACGACGGCGAATTCCACTACGACAGCCGGCCGGTGCCGGCGTTGCAGGGCCTCGATGTACACGGCCGCGTGTTCTATGTCGGCACCTTCTCGAAGGCGATGACGTCGGACATCCGGCTCGGTTATCTCGTCGCACCGCCGGGGCTGGTCAGCACGCTGGAGATCGCGCAGCGGCATATCGGGCTGATCGCTTCTAGCCACGTTCAGGAGGCGCTTGCTGAATTCATTGCCGATGGCCATTTCCTGGCGCATCTGCGTCGGGTGCGCCGGCTCTATCACGGGCGCCGCGATCATCTCGCCGCGGGACTGGAGCGCCATCTCGGCGAGGTGCTCACCGCCGAAGTGCCCTCGGGCGGCATCCAGCTCGTGGCGCGCCTCAAGCGCGGTCGCGCCGATCAGGCGGCGGTGAAGCGGCTGGTCGAGGCGGGCGTTGTCACGCGAGCCTTGTCCAGCCTGGCGCTCGGCAAGCCGCGCGATCACGGCCTGCTGCTCGGCTTTGCGGCGTGGCGCGAGAACGAGATCAGCGCGGCGGTGCGGACGATGGCGTCGTGCTTCTAGCCCACCGATTCATTCCAGCGCCTTGGTCACGATGCGGATCTCCGATGTCAGCGTTCGGTGCACCGGGCATTTGTCGGCGATCTCCATCAGCTTCTTGCGCTGCTCGGCATCGAGCGCGCCGTCCATTGCGATGTCGCGCTCGATCTGGTCGAGCATGCCCTCGCGCGTTTCGCACTCCGCACAGTCCTTGGCGTAGATCTTCGAGTGCTTCAGCGTGACCGTGACGCGGTCGAGCGGCAGCGACTTGCGGTCGGCATAGAGGCGCATGGTCATGGAGGTGCACGCGCCGAGGCCGGCGAGCAGGAAGTCATACGGACCGGGCCCGGCATCCTCGCCACCGGCCGCGACCGGCTCGTCTGCCACCAGATGATGCGGTCCGACGGTGATGATCTGGTTGAACTTGCTCTTGCGGGTCTCCTGTACCACCACCCTCCGAGGTTCCTCGGGAAGATCCATCGCTTTTGCGGGCTTTGCCGTATCGATGTAGCGGCTCGCCCAGGCCACGATCACGTCGGCCGCGTAGAGTGCATCGGCCGGTTTGGTCAGGAGATGATCGGCGTGATCGAGCGAGACGAAGCTCTTGGGATGCTTTGCCGCAACGAAAATCTTGGTCGCGTTGTCGATGCCGACGGTATCGTCAACGGGCGAATGCATCACCAGCAGCGCCTTGTGCAGGCCGGTGACATCCTTCATCAGCTCGTGCTCGACGATGTCGTCGAGGAATTCGCGCTTGATCCGGAACGGGCGTCCCGCGAGTGAGACTTCGACCTCCCCCTGGGTGCGGATGTTGTCGATATGCTCCTTGAACAGGCCGGTGACGTGGGCGGGATCGGAGGGTGCGGCGATGGTGACGACCGCCTTCGCCTCAGGAATCTTCCCGACCGCGGCCAGGATCGCCGCGCCGCCGAGGCTGTGGCCGATCAGGATCGACGGCGCTTTGCGGACGCTACGCAGATGATCGGCTGCGCGCACGAGATCGGCGACGTTGGAAGAAAAGGTCGAATTGGCGAAAGCGCCCTCGCTGGAGCCGAGCCCGGTGAAGTCGAAGCGCAGCACCGCGATGTCCCTGGCTGCGAGGGCCACCGAGATGCGCTTGGCTGCCAGCGTGTCCTTGCCGCAGGTGAAGCAGTGCGCGAACAGTGCATAAGCCGAAGGCTCGCCATCAGGCAGCTCCAGCGCGGCCGCGAGCTGATGGCCGCCTTCGCCGGTGAATTGAAAGCGTTCCGTGGGCATGGGATTCCCCCGTTGTTTGTTCGAACCTAATCGCCCGAATAGCGCTGCTCGGCCCAGGGATCGCCGCGATTATGATAGCCGCGGACTTCCCAGAAACCCGGCGCGTCCTCGGTCAGGAATTCGATCGCCTGGAGCCATTTCGCGCTCTTCCAGAAATAGAGATGCGGCACCACCAGCCGCACCGGCCCGCCGTGCTCGTCCGTCAGCGGCTGTCCTGACCAGCTATGGGCGAGCAGCGCGTCCTCGGCGGCGAAGTCTTCGAGCGCGAGGTTGGTGGTGTAGCCGTCGTAGGAATGCAGCACCACGAAGCGTGCATCCTCGCGCGGCCGGCAGACTGCGAGCAGTTCGCGCGTGGCGAGGCCTTCCCACTCATTGTCGTAGCGCGACCAGGTCGTCACGCAATGGATGTCGGAAGTGAACTGGACCTGCTTCTGCGCGGCGAACTCGGGATAAGTCCAGAACACGGGACTTTCGATTGCGCCGTAGACGTCGAGCCGCCAGCGCTCGCGCGACACCGGCGGCATGACCCCGAGATCGAGCACCGGCCAGTCCTTGGTCAGGTGCTGGCCCGGCGGCAGGCGCTGGTCTTCCGGACGCGTGATCTTGCCGGTGAGAAAACGGCCCTCGCGGGCCCATTTCTCCTTGGTGCGCGTCAGCTTGCTGTCGGGCAGCGGATCGTCGTCGGCCATGGGCTACTCGTGAATGGGCTACTCGTGGCGGTGCATTGCGGAAGCGTGCTTGGTGTCGCGCATGGTGGAATAGATGATCAGCGACAGGCAGATGATGCCGGCGAGATAGTAGTAGAACCAGTCCTCGTGCCCGATGCTCTTGAAGTAGAGCGCGATCGCCGGAGCGGTGCCGCCGAAGATCGAGACCGTGATGGCGTAGGGCAGGCCGACTCCGAGCGCGCGGACGTTGGTCGGGAACAGCTCGGCCTTCACCACCGCGTTGATCGAGGTGTAGCCGGCGACGAACAGCCAGGCGCAGCAGATCAGGATGAACGCCATGAAGGGCGACTTGGTCTCCTTCAGCGTCATCAGCAGCGGCACGGTCGCGAGCGTGCCGGCGACACCGAAGAAGATCAGAAGCGGCTTGCGGCCGATCCTGTCGGAGATCGCGCCGTAGATCGGCTGCAGGATGGTGGCGAAGATCAGCGTGCCGAAGATCACGAACGTGGTCTGGTCCTCGGTCAGCCCGACGGAGAGTTTTACGAAGGTCTGCATATAGGTGGTGAAGGTGTAGAACGCCGCGGTGCCGCCGGCGGTGAGGCCGACCACCAGCAGCAGCTCGCGCGGATAGCGCAGCAGATTGGTGATCGAGCCGGTCGGCTTCACCACCTTCTTGGCTTCCTCGAAAGCCTCGGTTTCGTGCAGGCCGCGACGCATGACTGCGGCAAAGATCGCGAGCGCCGCGCCGATTGCGAACGGGATGCGCCAGCCCCAGGCCTTCAGCTCCTCCGGCGTCAGGAAGACCTTTTGCAGGAGCAGCAGCACGATGATCGCGGTGAGCTGGCCGCCGATCAGCGTGACGTACTGGAAGCTGGAATAGAAGCCGCGATGCTTGGGATCGGCAACTTCACTCAAGTAAGTGGCGCTGGCGCCGTATTCGCCGCCAAGACTTAGGCCCTCGATCACGCGCGCGACCGCCAGGATGGCCGGGGCGGCAAGACCGATCGAGGCATAGGTCGGCGTCACCGCGATGATCAGTGAGCCGAAGCACATGAAGACGACGGAGAGTGTCAGCGAGATTCGGCGCCCGAAATGATCGGCGAGATAGCCGAAGAACCAACCACCCAGGGGGCGCATCAGGAAGGTCGCCGCGAACACGACGGCGACGTTCAGTTGCTGGACGACGGGATCGTTGCCGGGGAAGAAGGCGGGGGCGAAATAGAGCGCGAACGCGGTGTAGGCGTAGAAGTCATACCATTCGACGAGATTGCCGATCGAGCCGATGAAGATCGCCTTGATGCGGCGTTCGGCGTCGGCAATGTCGAAGTGCTCGGAGGCCGGCTTGATTGCTTGGTCTGTCATCGCCGGCCTCCCAAGACATTTGCTGTCTGGAGGCTACATGGACTTTCCAAGCAGAAATGGCAACTGGCGGGGGCCGCGCACGGTCCCTTGCGACCAGGTCACGGTGCCCGCCGGGTCGAGCCGGAAGTCCGGGATTCGCTTCAACCATTCCTCAATTGCGACCTGCATCTCCATGCGCGCGAGGTTGGAACCGACGCAGCGATGGATGCCGAGGCCGAAAGCGGCGTGGCGGTTCTCCCGGCGGTCGATCACGACTTTGTCAGCGTCCGGAAACATCTTTGGGTCGCGGTTGGCGGCCGGGAAGGACAGCAGCACCATGTTGCCCGCCTTGACCGGGCAGCCCGAGATCGTGGTTTCCTTGACCACCTCGCGCGCCATGGTCACCGGCGAATAGGCGCGCAGCAGTTCCTCGACGGCGGTCGGGATCAGCGCAGGCTCGGCGATCAGCCGCTCGCGGTCGGCCGGTGTCCGGGCGAGGTGCCACAGGGAGGAGCCGATCGCGCTCCATGTGGTGTCGATGCCGGCGATCAGGAGTAGGCGCAACGATCCCAGCACGTGGGACTCTTCCAGCGGCTGGCCTTCCTTGTCCTTGGCGTTCATCAGATAGGAGATGAGATCGTCCGTCGGCCTCGATCTACGCTCCTCGATATGCGTCCTGAAATAGTCGCTCATCTCGTGCACGGCCTGGAGCAGCATATTTTCGTCCTTGATGCCGAGCTCCAGGATCATGTGGATCCAGTTGATGAAGAGATCGCTGTCGCTCTCGGGGATGCCGAGCATGTGCGCGATGGCCTGGACCGGGATGTACTTGCTGTAGCGCGCGGCGGCGTCGACCTTGCCGTCCGCGATGAACCCGTCGATCAGCTCGTTGCAGATCGCGCGCATCCGCGGTTCCAGCTTCTTCATTGCGTCCGGCGTGAATGGCGGCAGCAGCAACTGCTTGGCCGGCTTGTGCACGGGCGGATCGGACGTGATCGGCGGGGCCGCGTTCCTGGCAATCTCCGGCCGCACGTCGCGGACGATGATCCGGCGCGAGGAGAAATGCTGGGTGTCGTTGGCGATCTCGCGCACCGCCTCGTAGGTCGTCGGCATGTAGCAGCCGAGGAACCGCTCGGTGTGCACAACCGGGCTTGCGGCGCGCAGCTCATCCCAGATCGGGAAGGGATCGTCCGTCCATTGCGGATCGGTGTGGTCGAAATCGTTGACCCAGTCGGTGACGGGCGGATGGGCGACAGGCTGGCTGACGTCGGACATGTCAGTGAGATCCCTCGGGGCTCGTGTTTGCTTGAAGGCAGCGGAGCGGACAGGGGCCGCCGCGCTAGTCCTCGATCACATCGATAGCGATTTCCGGGCAGTTGGATTTGGCAAGCCAGGCCTTGTCTTCAAGTCCCGGCGGGACCGTGCCATCGCCGGCTTCATGCGCGTTGCCGTATTCGTCGAGCTCGAACAGCTCCGGCGCCAGCGCCTTGCAGCGGGCATGGCCCTGGCATTTGTCGGGATCGACGTGAACCTTCAGTCGCTCTGCCATGGCGGCTTCCTTGGTCGCTTGCGTGCGCGCGAAGAGCGGCCCGCGTTCCTCATGTCAATTTTATCGGCGGCATTTGCCGCTCGGTCGAAGTTATATACTATTACATTCGCGGTGGGCTTCCCCTGTCAAGCGCAAACTTATAGGTTTGGCGCAGGATGCGTTCACAACTCGTTCGTAAATCGGAGAAGACGTACCACCATGGCGACCTTCGCGACGCCCTGATCAAGGCCGCGTTGCGCGAGGCAGAGCAGGGCGGGGCGGAAGCGATCAGCATCAAGGCACTGGCGAAGCAGCTCGGCGTCTCGCAGCCGGCGCCGTATCGGCATTTCGCCGACCGTGATGCGCTGCTAACGGCGGTGACGGCGGAGGCGTTCCGGCAGCTCAGCGCAACCTTTCGGGCGGCGATGACGAAATCGTCAAAGCAGTCGAAGCTGTCGTTGCTGGCGCAGGCGATGCTGGACTTCGGATTGCGCCGCAACGGCATCTATCGCCTGATGTTTGCGTCCCGCACCGTGTCTTGCGCCGCCAAGGGCAGCGAGCTGCATGAGGCCACGCGCGAGACGTTTGCGCTTGTCATCGAGGCCCTGGAAGTGCCTGCCGTTGGCTTTTTACGCGAGCGACAGGCTCTCAAGATCTGGGCAGCGCTGCATGGCGTGGTGATGCTGGCCGAGCAGGGACTTTTCACCGGCGAGGCGGCGCATACCACGCGTGAGGAGCTGGTCGAGGATTTTGTCAATGAGACGAAGGCCGCGCTGACGACAGCGATCAAGGACGCGCGGCGTCGGAAAAAGGCTGGCGCTTAGGCCTTCACTTTCAGCAGCTTCATCAGCTTGTCGACTGCACTATCTGGCGTGGTGACGACTGGACGGCCGGTGGCCTCCGCGACCAGCGGCGCCGTCGCCGCGATGCTGAACTGCGCCAGCGCGATGACGTCGCAATCGCGTAAGTCGCGCGAGGCGTCCGCGATCAGCCGGTCATGCGTGGCGCGATCGCCCCGGTCGAGTGCCGCCAACGCGCCTTCGGCGAGCTTCGGCACGACCTGGACCGAGGCGGGGAATTCCGGCGGCATCGAGACCAGCGTTGGCGGGAAGGTCGAGAGCAGGCCGATCCGCTTGCCCATCGTCACCGCGCGCTCGATCATGGCTTCGTTCGGCTTCAAGACCGGCATCGGTGCATGCGCTCGTGCGACGGCCTCAATGCAAGGACCGAACGCGGAGCAGGTGAACAGGATCCCGTTGGCTCCCGTCGCCACAGCGTAGTCGCCGAGCGCAAGGAAACGCTCGGTCATGGCATCGTTGAGCTGGCCGTCACGGGCCAGGTCCGCCGACAGGCTGTCGTCGAGCAGGTTCATCAGCCGCGCCTGCGGCCACGCTTGCGCGAACGCCGCCTCGATCGGCGCAATGGAGTGCTTGAGAGCGTGGATGAGGGCGATGCGCATGGGATGTCTCTTCTCCCTCTCCCCCTAAGCGGGGGAGAGGGAGAATTCCTTACTTGAACGGCACCGCGTACATCAAGCCGCCCTTGCTCCAGAGGCCGTTGAGGCCGCGGTCGAGCTTGAGGGGGCTCGCCTTGCCGACATTGCGCTCGTAGATCTCGCCGTAATTGCCGGTGGCCTTGATCGCGGTGACCAGCCATTTGTTGTCCAGCCCGAGCCGCGAGCCGAGGTCGCCGGAGGCGCCCAGCAGGCGCTGGATCGCCGGCGTCTGCGACTTCGTCATCTCATCGACATTGGCCTGGGTGACGCCGAGCTCTTCGGCCTCGATCAGGCCGTAATGCAGCCAGGTGATGATGTCGCTCCAGACCTCGTCACCGTTGCGGGTGAAGGGACCGAGCGGCTCCTTGCTAATGGTCTGCGGCAGCACGACGTAGTCGGCCGGGTTCGGCGCCGCGGTGGTCACCGCGCCGGCGAGTGCGGAAGCGTCCTGGGTCATGGCATCGCAGCGCCCGCCGAAGAAGGTCTGGTACATGGTGTCGACGCGGTCGAACACCAGCGGCTTCCAGTCGATGCCGTTGGCGCGGCCGTAATCGCCGAGCGTGACCTCGTGCGTGGTGCCCTGCGCGACGCAGACGGTCGCACCCTTGAGGTCCTTCAGCTCCTTCACGCCGAGGTCCTTCTTCACGACGAAGCCCTGGCCGTCGTAGAAGTTGATCGGGCCCTGGCGCAGGCCCAGCGTGACGCCGCGCAGATACGTTTGCGTCGAGTTGCGGTAGAGTACGTCGATCTCGCCCGATTGCAGGGCGGTGAAGCGGTTCTGTGCGGTCAGCGAGACGTAACGCACCTTGTTGGGATCACCGAGAATGCCGGCCGCAAGCGCGCGGCAATAGTCGACGTCGAGACCCTTGTAGTTGCCTTGCGAGTCCGGTGCCGAGAAGCCGGCGAAGCCTGCGCTGACGCCGCACACCAGCGTGCCGCGGCTCTTCACCGTATCCAGCGTCGCCGCCGATGCGATCACCGTCGATGCTGCGAGCACGCTCGCTGCGATAACCACTTTCCTCATACTACTCTCCCCTCAGTGATTGACACTACGCAACACGTTGTCGACGGCCGTGCCGAGCTTGTCGACGATCTGATCGATCTCATCTGTCGAAGCGATATAGGGCGGCGCGAGCAGCACGTGGTCGCCGCGCACGCCGTCCACGGTGCCGCCGCCGGGATAGCAGCCGAGCCCGTTGGCGAAGGCTTCGGCCTTGATCTTCTGGTGCAGCTTGAGCGCCGGA
Organism: Bradyrhizobium liaoningense; assembly: GCF_018130825.1. GTDB lineage: Bacteria > Pseudomonadota > Alphaproteobacteria > Rhizobiales > Xanthobacteraceae > Bradyrhizobium > Bradyrhizobium liaoningense_B. The sequence goes on from NZ_JAFCJS010000006.1 coordinate 355,889, forward strand.
TCGAACGAGGCGCGCGTCGCGCGGTCGGCGACCAGCTCGATCGCCCAGAACAGGCCGCGGCCCCTGATGTCGCCGACATGACGGTGATTGCCGAAGCGCTCGGTCAGCCGCTGCTCGAGCTGCTTGCCGCGCTCCTTGACGCGGTCGAGCAACTGGTCGTCACGGATCACATCCTGAACCGCGAGCGCGGCTGCGCAGGCGAGGGGGTGAGCCAGATAGGTATGGCCATGCTGGAATGCGCCGGAGCCTGAGCGGATGGTGTCGATGATCTTGCCGCTCGCGAGCATCGCGCCGATCGGCTGGTAACCGCCGCCGAGACCCTTCGCGATCGCCTGGATGTCAGGCGCGACGCCTTCCTGCTCCCAGGCGTGCGTCGTGCCGGTGCGGCCCATGCCGCTCATGACCTCGTCGAGGATCAGCAGCGCGCCGTGCCGGTCGCAGATCTCGCGCACGGCCTTGAAGTAGCCGTCGGGCGCCGTCACGGCACCGGCGGTGGCGCCGACGACGGGCTCGGCGAGGAACGCCGCCACGGTATCGGGACCAAGCCGCTGGAACTCGGCTTCAAGCTCGGCCGCAAGCCGGGCCACGAACTGCGCGTCGGATTCCTCCTCGCGCTTCTCGTGATAGGCAAAGGCCGGCGTGACGTGGCTGAAGGCTGCGGAGAGCAGCGGCGCATAGGGCGCGCGGCGCCAGGCATTGCCGCCGGCGGCGAGCGCGCCGAGCGTGTTGCCGTGATAGCTCTGCCGCCGTGCGATGAAATGCTGCCGCTGCGGCTCGCCGCGCTCGATGAAATATTGCCGCGCCAACTTGATGCTGGCTTCGATCGCCTCCGATCCGCCGCTGACGAAATAGGCGTAGGCGAGGCCGCCGGGCTCATGCCCGACCAGCCTCTCGGCCAGCGCCTCGGCCGGCTCGGAGGAGAAGAAGGCGGTGTGGGCATAGGCCAGCGTCGAGGCCTGTTTCGCCATCGCTGCGATCACGCGCGGATGCTGGTGGCCGAGGCAGGAGACGGCCGCGCCGCCGGAGGCGTCGATGATGCGGCGCCCGTCCTCGGCAAACAGATAGACGCCTTCGCCGCCGATCGCCTTGGGCGGGGTTTCGCGTAGCGAACGATGCAGCACGCGGCTGGTGCGGGTGCTCATGGATCAACCTTTCTCCGAGACGTAAGTCGAGGTCGCGGCAAGCCGCGCCTCGGTATTTTCCAAACGCTTCTTCGCAGCGACGCCGCCGAGCGAGAACGTGACCGCCGCGAGCGACTGCGCGATCGCGATCGCGCCGGTGAGACTGGGGAAAAAGCCGGGCGAGGAGGCTGCTTCGAACAGCAGCACGTGGTCGGCGCCCTCGGCCATCGGCGCCGAGAGGCTGTCCGCAATAGCGATCAGCGTTGCGCCGCTGCGATGAGCGGCCTGCGCGACGCGGACGCTCGCATGCGTGTAAGGCAGGAAGCCGACGATGATGACGGCTTCGCCGGGACGGAACGCGCCGAGATCGAGATCGTCAGGACCAGATGCGCCGACGAGTTGCACCTGCTCGGGGCGGAAGAGTCGCAGCTCGTAGTTCAATAGCTCTGCCACGCTGCGGCAGCTGCGATAGCCTGCGATCCAGATCCGCTTGGCGTCGTGCAGCGCGCGCGCCGCTTCCGCAATGGGATGTGCCGGAATGCGCGGAAGGCCGGCGGCCTCGGCTTCGAGCTTGTCGATGACGAGCGCGACGTCGGCGTTGGGACCATGACGCCGGCTCTTCGCCCTGCCGGAGAAGGGCGAGGTCTGTGAGGGACGCCTGGCTTCGGTCAGCGCCGCGCGCAGCTCGTCCCAGCCGGAATAGCCAATCGCTTTGGCGAGCCGGGTGAAAGCAGCGGGGTCGGCGCCGGCCTCCGCCGCGAGGTCGCGCATCGAACGGGTGGTGGCGTCGTAATCATTGGCGGCGACGAAGCGGCCGACCTCCTGCAGGCGCAGGGGGAGCGATGGCAATGCGATGCGCAGTTCGCTCAGGGGCGAGGATTTCGCGGGCTCAGCCATGAAACATTTGTTGCATGAAATGAAGTTTGGTGCAACAGTTGACGTGCGCCGCCGGAAATCGTTGCATTTGAGAAGGATTTTTGTGCGTGACCGCCGATCATCCCAGACCGCCGCCGCGCCGCCGCTTCCTTGCGCTCGGGCGCAACGAATTGAAGGGCCTGTTCTGGCAGGTCCTGGTGGTCGGGATCGCCGTCGGTGTTGTCGCCTTCCTCTGGTCCAACACCGTCACCAATCTGTCGGCCCGCCGCATCACCACTGGCTTCGCCTTCCTCGGCCGTGAGGCCGGGATGCCCATTGCCGACAGCCTGCTCGCCTACAATCCGAGGGACACCTACCTCTGGGCCTTCGTCGTCGGCATCGCCAACACCCTGCGGGTCGCGGTGATCGGCATCGTGCTCGCGACCATCCTCGGCACGCTGGTCGGCATCTCCAGGCTGTCGGCCAACTGGCTGCTGTCGCGGCTTGCCGCCGTCTATGTTGAAACGCTCCGCGACATCCCGCTGCTGCTCCAGCTGCTGTTCTGGTACGTGCTGATGCAGGCGCTGCCGGCCGCGCGCGCGGCGTGGCGGCCGGTCGAGGGCGTATTCCTCTCCAATCGCGGCCTGATCCTGCCGGCGATCCCGTTCGGGCCGCCACAGCTCTGGGTGCTCGGCACAGCGGTGCTGGGTCTGGCCGTGTTCTATGTCATCCGGCGACGGCTGATCGCCCAGCAGATGCGGGACGGCAGGCCGCGGCCGGCCTGGCCGTTCGCGCTCGGCCTCGTCGTCGCGGTGCCGGCGGCCGTCTCGCTGGTGCTCGGCGTACCCTGGAAGATCGAGTGGCCAGAGCTGCGCGGCTTCAATTTCGTCGGCGGGCTGACGCTCGCGCCGGAATATTTCGCACTGCTGATCGCGCTCGTGACCTACACCTCGGCCTTCATCGCCGAGATCGTGCGCAGCGGCATCCAGTCGGTGCCGCGCGGCCAGTGGGACGCCGCCAATGCGCTCGGCCTGCGCCGGAGCTTCATGCTGCGGCAGATCATCCTGCCGCAGGCGCTCCGCGTCATCGTGCCGCCGATGACGAGCCAGTATCTCAACCTGACCAAGAACTCCTCGCTCGCGGTCGCGATCGGCTACCAGGACGTGGTCTCGGTCGCCAACACCACGCTGAACCAGACCGGGCAGGCGATCGAGGCGATCGCGCTGATCATGGCGGTGTTCCTGACCATCAGCCTTTCCATCAGCTTCTTCATGAACTGGTACAATGCGCGCATCGCGCTGGTGGAGCGCTGAGCATGACCGCGATCACCGACATCCCCGATGCACCCCGCGCCGCCCGCCGACCGCAGATCGGCAATCCGGTGCTGCGCTGGCTCCGAACCAATCTGTTCTCGTCGATCCCGAACGGCCTTCTTTCGGTCGTGCTGCTGGCCTTGCTCGCCAAGGGCATTTTCAGCTTCGTGCAATGGGGTATTGCGAATGCGGTCTGGCTGACGCCGGCGAATGATTCCAGCGCCTGCCGTGCGGTGCGCGGTCTCGGCGCCTGCTGGGCGATCATCCCCGAAAAGTACCGCTTCATCCTGTTCGGCACCTATCCGTTCGACGAGCAGTGGCGGCCGGCGCTGTCGGTCATACTGTTCGTCGCGCTGTACTATCTCTCGACCCGTCGCGCCCTCTGGCGGCGCGAACTCGTCTATCTCTGGATCGGTGCGCTGGCGCTGATCAGCGTGCTGATGTGGGGCGGCGTGTTCGGGCTGTCCTTCGTCTCGCAGGACCGTTGGGGCGGACTGCCGGTGACGCTGATCCTGGCGACGTTTGGATTGGCGTTCGGTTTCCCGCTCGGCATCCTCGTGGCGCTCGGCCGGCGCTCGAAGCTGCCGGCGATCCGCTCGCTCAGCGTGCTCTACGTCGAGCTGATCCGCGGCGTGCCGCTGGTGAGCCTGCTGTTCATGGCGAGCGTGATGTTTCCGCTGTTCATGCCGGCCGGCTTCAACATCGACAAGCTGCTGCGCGCGCAGATCGCGATCATCCTGTTCGCCGGCGCCTACCTCGCCGAAGTGATCCGCGGCGGTCTCCAGGCCGTGCCGCGCGGGCAATATGAAGCCGCCGACGCGCTGGGGCTGTCCTACTGGCGCAAGCATCGGCTGATCGTGCTGCCGCAGGCGATCCGCCACGTCATCCCGCCGCTGGTCAACACCTTCATCGCCTTCTTCAAGGATACCAGTCTCGTCCTGATCATCGGCATCTTCGACCTGCTCACCACGGCCAAGACCGCGATCATCGATCCGGCCTGGCAGCAGTTCTCGGTCGAGGTCTACATCTTCGTTGCCGCGATCTATTTCGTCTTTTGCTTCGCAATGTCGCGCTACAGCCGCAGCCTGGAGACGACAACGCCGAAGTGACGGTGCCTCGTCTGGTGCCGCTTGTTTGCGCTTGCACCGATTGCCGATCTGGAGCTGTATTTACCAGAGGTTGCTCCTGCGGTCGATTTGGCGAGGCTGTCATGCGCGTGGCCGTTTTGCGGCAATTCACCGCCGCCCTGATCTGCGTCCTGATCTTCACAACCACGCTCGGCGTGTCGTCGCGTGCCGCCGAGGGGTTACGGGGCTATCGCGCGCCGATCGGTGAGAGTTCGATTTCAGGAATTTCGTCGGGCGCGTTCATGGCCGTTCAGTTCGGCACGGCGTGGTCGTCGGTGATCAAGGGCGTCGGCGTGGTCGCAGGCGGCCCTTACTGGTGTGCGAAGGCGGACGCGCTCGATGCTGTCACCTGGTACTGGGGGCCGATCTGGCGGGCCACGGGTCAATGCATGAAAGGGCCGGCGTCGGATCTGGATCCGAAGGATTTTACGGCCAAGGCCGACGCGAAGGCGGCAGCGGGCGAGATCGACCCGCTCAGCAATGTCGGCAGGCAGAAAATCTATCTCTTTCACGGCTACAATGACGCGGTCGTCGACAAGGCCGCGACCGATGCGGCCGCCGATTTCTATCGCCATTATCTGGGGGATGCCAATCGCGGCAACTTGTTCTATCAGGCCACGCTCGGCGCGGGCCACTCGTTCGTCGTGACGAAACAGGGCGCAGCCGGGCTCAACGACTGCAAGGCCAACACGGAGCCCTATATCGACCAATGCGGCTATGACCAGGCCGGCGTCATCCTGCAGCATATTTACGGCCGCCTGAATCCGCCCAGTCCCGCGCAGCTCGCAGGCTCGGTGAAGAGCTTTGATCAATCGATCTATACCACGCCGCATCTGCCCGACGCGCTGAGCATGGGCGATACCGGCTATGTGTTCGTACCTCAGGATTGCGAGCAGGGCAGTCCGTGTCGCGTTCACGTCGCGCTCCACGGATGCAAGCAGGACGTCGCCGATATCGGACGCAAATTCGTGGATGAGGCCGGCTACAATGCGTGGGCGGATACGAACCACCTGATCATTCTCTATCCGCAGACCAAGACCAGCTCATACTGGCCGAGCAATCCGCAGGCCTGTTGGGATTGGTGGAGCTACGTCGATCATCAGGATAGCTACGTGACGAAGTCCGGATCGCAAATCAAGGCGATCAAGGCCATGCTGGATGCGCTCACGGCCGGGGCCGCGGCGCCCGCCGGCGCGACCGCGCCATCGCTATCGGCACCGCAGTCGCTCACGGTGATCGATACGTCGGATCGCGGCGCTGACCTGGCCTGGTCTCCAGTGGATGGCGTAACAACCTACCGGGTTTCGCGTGCGGGGCCAGATGGCGCGTTCCAGGCGATCGGCGACGTGACAGGAGCGAGCTTTGGGGATTCCGGCCTGACGCCGCAAACAACATATCGCTGGCGTGTCTCGGTCATTCTGAACGGAGCGGCGGGCCCCAGCTCCGACGATGCGACCGGCACCACGCGATCGACGCCTCCTCGCTGCGATACTCCCGGCTCCTGCCCGATCGCCAAATAGCGAACCGAGTAGCCGTCCCGCGTGCCGCGCGATGACCGGCAGGGTGCGACGGGAGGTCGTGCCGCGCTCGCCCGCGATTTATCAATACGGCTCATAAGTCCATGCGAAATTGAGCTGGTTATCCCAGGGAACCGCCCGCGTTAAGTGTCGTCTCTTGTCAGACGGTGTGTCTGGCATTCCCAGCGCGACCGGAGGGTCGCGGGGCGGCAATCCGAGGAGCGGCTTTCCATGGACGTCATCATCAACGGCAAGACTCATCAGGTCCAGACGGAGGACGATACGCCTTTGCTCTGGGTGATCCGCGACGAGCTCGGGATGACGGGCACCAAATATGGCTGCGGCATCGCCCAATGCGGCGCCTGCACCGTGCTGATCGACGGCCAGGCGACGCGATCCTGCATCACGCCGGTCGGCAGCGTCGCCGGCCAGGGCATCACCACCATCGAGGCCGTCACGGACGACGCCATCGGCCGTCGCGTCGTCGACGCCTGGGTGGCGAACCAGGTGCCGCAATGCGGCTATTGCCAGTCCGGTCAGGTCTTGGCCGCGACCGCGCTGCTGAAGCAGACCCCGAAGCCCAGCGAGCAGGACATCGCGGCGGCGATGGTCAATCTCTGCCGCTGCGGCACTTACAACGCGATCGCTGCGGCGGTGCGTCAGGTTGCCCAGGGCTGAGGGAGCGCACGATCATGAACAGCATGAGCCATGAATTCGCTCCGGCCGGCGAGCTGCCGGAAGACAAGCCCGTCAACCTGTCGCGCCGCGGCTTCCTGGGCGCTTCGCTCGGCGCGCTGGTGCTCGGCGTTGCATTGCCCGGCGCTGGCGCAAAGGCGCAGGGTGCAGCGGCGGCGGCAAAGTCGGCACCGCGCGTCGCCGCCTTCCTCGAAATCCGTGCAGACAGCACGGTGTTGTTGCGAAGCCCCTTCGTCGAGGGCGGGCAGGGCGTCGCCACCGCGATGGCGCAGATCGTCGGTGAAGAGCTGGACATGGACCCGGCACGCTTCACGGTGGAATGCGCGCCGCCCGGAGCCGACTATCAGGTCGTTGGCGGCCGCCGCTTCACCGGCGGCAGCTTTTCGGTGCGATCGAGCTACGAGACCATGCGCCGTGTCGGCGCATCGGCGCGGCAGATGCTGCTCCAGGCCGCGGCCTCCCGCCTGAAGGTGCCGGTGGCTAGCCTCACGACCGAGCCCGGCCGCGTGCGCCACACTGCAACGGGCCGCACGCTCGATTATGGTGCGCTCGCCGCGGACGCCGCCGCGCTGCAGGTGCCCGAGAATGTCACGCTGCGTGCGGACAAGGATTTCCGCTGGATCGGCAAGCCGGTGGCGCGTCTCGACGCGCGCGACAAGTCCACCGGCAAGGCTGCCTATGCCATCGACATGCAGGTCGACGGAATGCTGCGTGCCGCCGTTCAGCACGCGCCGCGCCTCGATCTCGAGCCCGGCGCCTTTGCCAACGAGGCGGAAGTGAAGGCGATGCCGGGCGTGCATTCGATCCATCGTCTGCCGGGCGCCGTCGCTGTCGTCGCCGACCGCTGGTGGCATGCGCGGCGCGCGGTGGAAACGTTGCAGGTGACGTGGACCGACGCGGCGCCGGGGGCGCGCCGCGCGATGCCGTCGGACTTCTCGTCGGAGGGCCGCAAAGCGCAGCTCGCGGCCACGCCGGGACCGGGGATTGCCGCGGAGACGGTTGGCGATGCTGGCGCCACGCTGAAAGGCGCGGCGAAAATCGTCACCGCGACCTATGATGCGCCCTATCTGGCGCACGGCCAGCTCGAGCCGCCTTCGGCGCTGGTGCGCTGGAACGAGGACGGCACGCTCGATCTCTGGGTGCCCAACCAGGCCCCGGAAATGTTCCAGGCGCTCGCAGCCAAGGCAGCCGGTATTCCGCCGGAGAAGGTCAGGATCCACTCGCCGATGCTCGGCGGCTTCTTCGGCCGCCACTTCATCTACGAGACCGCCAATCCGTTCCCGCAGGCGATCCTGCTGTCGAAGGCGGTCGGACGGCCGGTCAAGCTGATCTGGAGCCGTGAGGAAGAGTTTTTGCGCGATGCGCTGCGGCCGATGGGCTTTGTGCGTTTCCGCGCCGGCCTCGATGCGAAGGGGTTGCCGGTGGCGCTGGAAGCGGAGGCCGTCGGCGAGGGACCGCGTGATCGCTGGTTCGGCCGCAAGCCGGATGCGGCCGATGGCTCGGCGGTCGAAGGCATCTCCGGGAAGCCATACGCTGTCCCCAATCGCCGCGTTGCGCATGTCCTCGTCGACGATCCCGCGATCATCGGCTTCTGGCGCTCGGTCGGCCACTCCATGAACGACTTCTTCTACGAGACGTTCTTCGACGAGGTCGCCGACGCCGGCCAGCAGGATCCGTTCGATCTGCGGCTGCGTCTGCTCGCGGACAAGCCGCGCCACAAGACGCTGCTGCAGGCGGTCGGCGATCTCTCCGGAGGCTGGAAGCGCGGTCCCTACACCGCGCCCGACGGAAGCAAGCGCGCACGCGGCGTCGCGATGGCTTCACCGTTCGGCAGCGAGGTCGCGACGATCGCGGAAGTGTCGCTCAGGGGCGGCGCGGTTAACGTGCACGACGTCTGGGTGGCGATCGACCCGGGCCGCATCGTCAACCCCGGCATCATCGAAGCGCAGGTCAATTCGGCGGTTGCGCTCGGCCTGTCATCGGCGCTGCTGGAGGAGGTCGTCTATGCCAAGGGCGTGCCGCAGGCGCGCAACTTCGACGGCTATCCGATCCTGCCGCCGGACCGCATGCCGCGTGTCCACGTCCGCATCGTCGAAAGCGGCGCGCCGATGGGCGGCATCGGCGAGCCGGGGCTGCCGGGCGTGCCGCCGGCCGTGGCCAATGCGGTTGCCGCATTGACCGGTCAGCGTGTCCGCAGCCTGCCGCTGTCGAAGATGAAATTCGGGGCGACCTGAGGCGCGGGTTACCGCGCCGCTCGCCCTACTTCTTCAACTTCGGATCGATCGGCATCGTCCCGCGCAGGCTCAGAATATCCTCCAGCACCTTCGCGCCGGCAATCACCTGCGCGTCGGCGCGCGGGGCGCCGACGACCTGCACGCCGACCGGCAGGCCCGACGCAGTGAAGCCGCACGGCAGCGACAGCGACGGGCAGCAGGCGAGCGTGATGGCATACACGATGCCGAGCCATTCGATGTAGTTCTCGAACCTCTTGCCGTCGCATTCGGCAACGTAGCGATTTTCGATCGGGAAGGGCGGCACGATCGTCGTCGGTGTCAGCAACAGATCATAGGTCTTGAAGAACTCGACCGCGTGGGCGGTCATGCCGACGCGTTGCGCCTCGGCGCGCGCGAGTTGCTCGACGGTCAGCTTGAGGCCTTCCTCGATATTCCAGATCACCTCGGGCTTGAGCAGGTCGCGCTTGGTGCGCAGCAGATTGGCTTTGGTGATCGCGAAATCGAAGGCGCGCAGCACGTGGAAGCATTCATGCGCCTCGCGCCAGTCCGGATGCGCCTCCTCGACGATGGCGCCGGCTTCCGCAAAACGTTCCGCCGCCTTCCGCGTGATCGCCCTCACTTCGGGATCGACCGGGGTGATGCCGAGATCGGGCGAGTAGGCGATGCGCTTCGGCTTCTTGCCCGCCTGGGCCGCCGACAGGAACGAGGTTGTGGGGGCCGGCAGCGACAGCGGATCGTCCGCATAGTCACCGCTCATGGCATCCAGCAGCAGCGCGAGATCCTCGACGTTGCGCGCCATCGGGCCGACGACGCCGAGATTGCGATCGATACCCGATTTGGGTGTATGCGCGACGCGGCCGATGCTCGGCCGCATGCCGACGATGCCGCAGAATGCCGCCGGGCTGCGCAAAGATCCGCCCATGTCGGAGCCCTGCGCGAGCCAGGCCATGCCGGTCGCAAGTGCCACCGCCGCGCCGCCGGACGAGCCCGCTGCCGATTTCGTCGTGTCCCAGGGATTGAGCGTTGCACCGAACACCTCGTTGAAGGTGTTGGCACCGGCGCCGAATTCCGGCGTGTTGGATTTGGCGTAGACCACCGCGCCGTTGGCTTCGAGGTTCTCGACCATGAGGTCGGACTTCGCGGGAATGTTGTCCCTGAATATCGGCGAGCCCTGCGTGTTCAGCACGCCCGCGACGTCGGTCAGGTCCTTGATCGGCACCGGCAGGCCCGCGAGCAGTCCGCGCGCACCGGCCGGCTTCTGCATCATCGCTTTCGCATTGGTCCGCGCGCGATCGAAGCACAGTATCGGCAGCGCGTTCACCTTGCCGTCGACCTCACCAACGCGCTTCTCCAGCACGTCCAGTAGCTCAAGCGGTGAGACGTCGCCGGAGCGCAGCTTGTCGACGACGGTGCAGGCGGTTTCGCGGATCAGGTCTTGAGACAATTATTTTACTCCTGTGCTTATTCATTCGTCATTGCGAGCGTAGCGAAGCAATCCAGACTGCTACCCGCGGATACATTCCTGGGTTGGTTCGCTGCGCTCGCAATGACGAGGATAGAGTTAACCCCAGCCCGCGCTGATGCCGCCGTCGACTGTGTAGATCACGCCCGAGGTATAGCCGGCGCGATCCGACGCCAGGAACGCCATGAGATCGCCGATCTCGCGCGCATGTGCGGGGCGGCCGAGCGGCAGGCTCTTCTGGAATTCCTTGTAGCGGCTCTCGTCGCCGAACTGGTGCTTCGCGCGCGTCTTGAGCAGGGTGACGTGGCGATCGGTGCCGACCGGTCCGGGATTGATGCCGACGACGCGGATGTTGTCGGCAAGGCTCTTGCCGCCGAGTGCGCGGGTGAAGGCCATCAGCGCGGCATTGCCGGCGCTGCCGCAGATGTAGTTGGCGTCGAACTTCTCGCCGGCGGCGCCGATGTCGTTGACGATGACGCCGCCGCCTTTCGCCTTCATCTGGGCGTAGATGTACCGCGTGAGGTTGATGTAGCCGAACACCTTCAATTCCCAGGCGTGCCGCCAGGCCGCCTCGTCGATCTTGTCGATCGAGCCGCCGGGGATGTCGCCGGCGTTGTTGACGAGGATGTCGATGTCGGCGGCTTCTTTCGCCAGCCGTGCCACATCCTCAGGCTTGCGCAAGTCGACAATGCTCGTCGTGGCGTCGATCTGGTGCGCGGCGCGCAAGCGGTCGGCCAACGCCTTGAGCTGGTCGCCGCTGCGGGCGGCGAGCAGGAGATGCGCGCCTTCCTCGGCAAATGCCTCGGCGGCGGCCGCGCCGATGCCCTTGGACGCGCCGGTGATCAGGACGCGCTTGCCGCGCAGATGCAGATCCATGGGGAGTACTCGCAGGATGGGAACAGGATGAAATCAGTAGGCGTCCGGCTGCGCCATGGTCAACATTGCAGTGCAGCGTTGCACTGCCGCCGACTTTGGTCCATTGCAGTGCGGTCAAAAAAGACGGCGGCTGCCGGACCAACCAAGGACGTTCTCGATGAGCAAGAAACAATACCGGATCGCGGTCATTCCCGGCGACGGCATCGGCAAGGAAGTGATGCCGGAAGGCCTGCGCGTCCTGGAGGCGGCCGCGAAGAAGCATGGCGTCTCCGTGCAGTTCGACCATTTCGACTTCTCGTCCTACGACTATTACGAGAAGCACGGCCAGATGATGCCCGATGACTGGAAGGAGAAGATCGGCAAGCACGACGCGATCTATTTCGGCGCGGTCGGCTGGCCGGCCAAGATTCCGGATCACGTCTCGCTGTGGGGCTCGCTGATCAAGTTCCGCCGCGAGTTCGACCAGTACGTGAATTTGCGTCCGGTGCGGCTGATGCCCGGCGTGCCGTCGCCGCTGGCGGGTCGCAAGCCCGGCGACATCGATTTCTGGGTGGTGCGCGAGAACACCGAAGGCGAATATTCCTCGGTCGGCGGCCGCATGTTCCCGGATACCGACCGCGAGTTCGTCACCCAGCAGACGGTGATGACCCGCACCGGCGTCGATCGCATCCTGAAATTTGCCTTCGAGCTCGCCCAGTCGCGGCCGAAGAAGCACCTGACCTCGGCGACCAAGTCGAACGGCATCTCCATCACCATGCCCTATTGGGACGAGCGCGTGGAGGCGATGGCCAAGAAGTTCCCGGGCGTGAAGTGGGACAAGTACCACATCGACATCCTGACGGCGAACTTCGTGCTGCATCCGGACTGGTTCGACGTCGTGGTCGGCTCGAACCTGTTCGGTGACATACTCTCCGATCTCGGCCCCGCCTGCACCGGCACGATCGGCATCGCGCCGTCGGGCAACATCAATCCCGAGGGCGATTTCCCCTCGGTGTTCGAGCCGGTGCACGGCTCGGCGCCTGACATCGCAGGTCAGGGCATCGCCAACCCGATCGGCATGATCTGGTCGGGTGCGATGATGTTCGAGCATCTCGGCGAGAAGGAAGCCGGCAAGTCGATCGTCGAGGCGATCGAGCGCACGCTGGCAGAGCGTACGCTCCGCACCAAGGATCTCGGCGGCAACGCCGACACCACCGCCTGCGGCAAGGCGGTCGCGGATATGGTGGACTGAGGCGAATCCACCTTTTCTGTCCTCGCGGATGCGAACAGTGGTGGGTTACGCCTTCGGCTAACCCACCCTACGATTACACATACGACTTCCGCGCCGGATCGAAGATCGGTGGATAATCGTTCTCGTCGAGCAGGTCGAGAAACGGGTCGAGCCCCCTGGACACGATGAGCCCGAGCTCCTGATGCGAGATCAGGTTCACGGTCAAAATCTCCACGGGATCGCCCGCGATCTCCAGCGCCTCGGCGATCTGCTTGTCGGGGCCGATGATCGGCGTGAGAAACAGGAACGTCTGGAAGTCCGTTCCTGCAACCGGCGGCCACGGCAGCGCGACGCGATGGCCGAAGCCGAACCAGGTCGTGTCGATGAACGGCAGATTGGCCAGCCAGCGCAGATTGGCGCAAACATCCTCTGTCGGCTCGCGGACATACCACATCAGCTCGGCACGCGGTTTCGCATCCCCGTGCACCCCCGGCATCCGTTGCTCGCTCATGCCGTTGGTCAGAAGCACATAGCCTTCGTCAGATCCCTCCTGGCACACCGGCACGAAATCGCGGCCAAAGGCGTGGATGTCGATGCGGCGCTCCGTGCTGTCGGTGAAGCTATGCTCGGGCTCGCCAAGCTCGCTTTCATAGATGGCGAGCCGATGCCGGTAGAGGTCGGCTGGGCGTGACGGCTCCGCGGAGCCCGACATGAATTTTGCGAGACGGGAGAGCATGTGAACCTCGGAGGCGGTTATGAGCCGGAATATCCGCGTTGTCGCAAGGCAACGCGGGCTGGTTCAAATCCGTCCCGCAGGCGAGCCGATGTTTCGCTGTGGTCCAGCCTCCCTTGCGCAATTGTGCACTCGGCAGGAACTATTCGCTCTCGATCAACCCACGATCTTCTCGATCGCGGCCTGATCCAGCCCAAATTTCTTCCCGGCTTCCAGAATCTCCTGCCAAGTGGTCGGATCGACCGGAATGCCTTCGGCGAGCCGCTTCTTCTTGGTCTCGCGCTCGGGCTCGCCGGCGATCTTGACCTTGTCGACGCCGGGGCCGGGAGGCGAGCCGGTGTGCCAGGCGACGAAGCTCTCGACTTCGCGCGCGAGGTTTTCGCCGGTGCCGAGCTTGCCCGGGTCGATGACGATCGAGAGCATGCCGTTGAGGACGTTGTACTTGCCGTCGGAGGGCCCCTTGACCACCTGTCCGCCGGAGAGCGCCCCGCCGAGGATTTCGCACACCAGCGCGAGCCCCGAACCCTTGTGCTCGCCGAACGGCAGGATGGCGCCGTGCGGCGGGATCACGGTGTAGCGCGGGTTGGTGGTGGGCTTGCCTTCGTTGTCGATGATGGTGCCGGGCTCGAGCTCGACGCCCTTGTTGTGGGCGACGCGGGTCTTGCCCTGCGCGATCCTGCTGGTGGCGAAGTCGAGCACGATGGGGTCCTTGCCCCTGCGCGGGATGCCGACGCAGAACGGGTTGGTGCCGTGGCGGGCATCGCTGCCGCCCCAGGGCGCCACGATCGGGCGCGAGATCACGTTGACGAAGTGGATCGAGACCAGCCCGTGATCGATGCACTGCTCGGCCCAGTGGCCGATGCGGCCGATGTGGTGCGAGTTGGAGAGTCCGACCAGACACACGCCGTTGCGCTTGGCGCGCTCGGCCGCCAGCTCCATCGCTTCATGGCCGATCACCTGGCCGTAGCCGGTGAGGCCGTCGAGGGTGAGAAGCGGACCGGTGTCGAGCACGATCTTGACGTGCGCGTTCACGGCGAGGCCACCATTGGTGACGCTCTGGACATAGCGCGGGATCATGCCGACGCCGTGCGAGTCGTGTCCCTTGAGGTTGGCTTCGACGAGGTTGGTGGATACGAGCTCGGCCTCGCGGTCCGATGAGCCGCCGGCCTTGACGATGGCACGAATGGCGTTGGTGAGCGGCTCTGCCTTGATGGTGCGATAGTCGGCCATTGCTGTTGCTCTTATCCTTTCACGATCCGGCGGCAGTGGACCCACGCCGCTTCAATCAGGTTCTCGCTCGCCTCCGGCGTGCGGAAGGCCGAATGCGCCGACAGGGTCACGTTCGGAATCTTCGTCAGCGGATGATCGCCGGGCAGGGGCTCGATGTTGAAGACGTCGAGACCGGCATGGCGGATATGGCCCGACTTCAGTGCGTCGATCATCGCCTGCTCGTCGACGATTGCGGCGCGCGCGGTGTTGACGAAGATGACGCCCGATTTCATTTTTGCGATCTTCTCGCGCGTGATCATGCCGCGCGTTTCGTCGTTGAGAAGGAGATGCAGTGACACCACGTCGCTCCTCGCCAGCAGCGTGTCGAGGTCGGTGAACTCGACGCCCGGAGAGCTCTTGGGCGAGCGGTTCCAGGCGATCACCTTCATGCCGCTGCCGGATGCGATGCGCGCGACTTCCGCGGCGATGCCGCCGAAGCCGATCAGGCCCAGCGTCTTGCCGGTGAGCTGCATACCGTCCTCGCGCAGCCAGCTTCCGGCGCGCATCTCGCGGTCCATCATCGCGATGACGCGGGCCGAGGCCCACATCAGCGCGATCGCGGATTCCGCAACGGCGGTGTCGCCATAGCCCTTGATCAGATGCACGGAGATGCCGAGCTCGGCGAGCTCCTCCGGGTTCATGTAGCTGCGCGCCCCGGTGCCGAGAAACACGACGTGCTTCAGGCCGGTGCACTTCTTCGCCACCTCGGTCGGCAGCGCCGTGTGGTCGACGATCGCGATCTCGGCGCCATCAAGGATTTCAGGGTATTGCGCGGGCTTGATATCGGGGTCCCTGTGGATCCGCATCTTGGGATCACCCGGCTTCTCCAGCCGCGCCATGATCACGGCGAGGGCTTCGTTGGCGTCGACGAAAACTCCGCGCATGGCTCTCTCCGGTCAGGACGCGACGCCGGCAATCGCCAGCACGGTGTGCATGAGGACGTTGGTGCCAGCAGTGCAGTCGGGCTGCGTGGCGTCCTCCAGCTCGTTGTGGCTGATGCCGTCCTTGCAGGGCACGAACACCATCGCCGCCGGCATGACGGTGTTGAGGTTGCAGGCGTCGTGGCCGGCGCCGGAGGTGATGCGGCGGGAGGAATAGCCGAGCGTCTTCGCTGCGTTCTCGACCGCCGCGATCAGCTTCGGGTCGAAATGCGTCGGCGGCTTGCGCCAGACCAGGTCGATCTTGACCTCGACCTTGCGTCGCGCGGCGATCTCGGCAATGGCGGTGCGCAGGTCGCGGTCGAGCGCATCCATGATGGCGCCATCCGCGCTGCGGCAATCCATGGTGAAGGCGATCTCGCCGGGAATGACATTGCGCGAGGGGTTTGCGATCACGGCCTCGCCGATGGTGCCGACCGCGTTCGGCCCATTCTTCTTGGCGATCGCCTCCATCGCCAGCACGATCTCGGAGAGCGTTGCCAGCGCATCGCGCCGCAGCGGCATCGGGGTCGAGCCCGCATGGCTCTCGAAGCCGGAAATCTTGCCGTCGTACCAGAGCACGCCCTGGCCGGAATCGACCACGCCGATGGTCTTGCCTTCGGCTTCCAGGATCGGCCCCTGCTCGATGTGCAGCTCGACGAAGCAGCCGAGCTTCTGGAAACCGACCGGCTTGCCGCCGCGATAGCCGATGCTGTCGAGCGCCTGGCCGACGGTCGTGCCGTCGATGTCCTTGCGCGAGAGGATGTCGTCGGTGGTGAAATCGCCGACATAGGCGGCGGAGGCCATCATCGCCGGCGCGAAGCGCGAGCCTTCCTCGTTGGTCCAGTTGACGACGCAGATCGGCGCCTCGGTCTCGATGCCGGCGTCGTTCAGCGTGCGGATCACTTCCAGCGCGCCGAGTGTTCCCAGGATGCCGTCATACTTGCCGCCGGTCGGCTGG
Source organism: Bradyrhizobium liaoningense (assembly GCF_018130825.1). Lineage (GTDB taxonomy): Bacteria > Pseudomonadota > Alphaproteobacteria > Rhizobiales > Xanthobacteraceae > Bradyrhizobium > Bradyrhizobium liaoningense_B. Next base: position 372,180 of record NZ_JAFCJS010000006.1, read on the forward strand.
GTGTCGAGGTGCGAGCCGATGCCGACGGGCAGCTTCGACATGTCGCGGCCCTTGCGCAGGCCGAACTGCGAGCCGAGCGCATCGACATGCACCTCGAGGCCGGCATCCTCGCAGGCCTTGCGGAACCAGTCGCGCACCTGCTTGTCTTCGTTGCTCAGCGTCAGCCGTCGCACGCCGCCCTTGGCCGTCGCGCCGAACTGTGCGGTCTCGTGGATGGAGCCCCAGAGGCGGGCGGAATCGATTTGCAGGTTGGTGGCGGCTCGGCTCATGCGGTCGGTCTCTCGATTGTCCGGCGCTTTTTCAATGACGCGCCAGCGCGGGCGCGTCAACCGCGAGGCTGCTCTGCGCAATCTGACATGCAAGCTCGGCGACGCGCTCCACCGCCACGACGTCGGGCGAGGCGAGCCAGCTTGCCGTGAACGTCAGCGGCGCGATGGCGAGCTCGGTGTCGAGCAGTTGCAACCGCCCGTCTGCAAGCTCGTTCTCGACGATGGCGTCGGGGATCACTGCGATGCCGAGCCCCTCGACCGCCATGTGGATGACGGTCGCCAGCGAAGCGGACGCATGCAGCCGGATCGGCGGCAGCTCCGGCCGGTCGAACACCTCGCGCACGACCTCGTAGGGCTTGGTCTTGCGCGGGAAGGTGATGATCGGAAACCGAGCGAGCTCCGCCGGCGTGACCGGGCCCTTGCCGAGCCCGAGCGAAGGGCTTGCGAGGAATCCGATCGGGTAGTCGGCGAGCACGCGGTTGTGCACGCCTGAGGCCGACAGCGGTCCCACCACGAAGGCGAGCTCGATCTCCTGTGCGAGCAGACGCGCGGTGAGGTTCGGTGTGATGTCGACCTCGATCTCCAGCGACAGGTTTGGATAGAGCTCGTTCACGCTCTTCACGAGGCGCGGCAGCCAGGTGTGCACGATGGTCTCGGCGACGCCGAGCCGCATCACGCCGCGCATCGCCGACCGATCGCCGATCTCTGCCATCATCTGCGCGCGCAAGCCGATCAGCTTCTCCGCGTAGACCATCATCTGCCGGCCGCTCGGGGTCGGCGAGGCGACGCGATGGTCGCGGTTCAAAAGCTTCACGCCCATCTCGCGCTCGAGCTGGGCAATGCGCTGGGAGATCGCCGGCTGGGTCGTATTGAGCCTTTGTGCGGCGCCGCGGAAGCTGCCGAGCTTCACAACCCAAAGGAACGTCTCGATCGACCTGAAGTCCAGCATTGGAAGGATTTTCCCAGTCGATAAATTGGATTTATCGAGATTGATTAGAAACGAAGATTAGACTTTATAGCACGCTTGGTGTTGGCTGTCTTTGTCGAGTTTATAGGCAGGTCGATCACATGACTGTTTTGGTGGCAGCGCAGCAAACTGAAACAACCGACGCCCTTCCGAGCCGCCAGGCGCGGCTCGCTTATCGCGCCGGCGAGGTGGGCTCCACCGCCGGCGTCGCCCCCGGCTTCGTCCAAGGCAATCTGGCGATCCTGCCGGCCGAATATGCCAGCGCCTTCCACCGCTTCTGCCAGCTCAATCCGAAACCGTGCCCGATCATCGGCATGTCCGATGTCGGCAGCCCGCATATCCCGGCGCTGGGCGCCGATCTCGACATCCGCACCGATGTTCCGCGCTACCGCGTCTGGCGCGATGGCGAAGTCGTCGCCGAGCCGACCGACGTGAAGAGCTACTGGCGCGACGATCTCGTGACCTTCGTGCTCGGTTGCTCCTTCTCGTTCGAAGAGGCGCTGCTCGACGAGGGCATGCCGATCCGCCACATCGAGCACGATGTGCGCGTGCCGATGTACCGCACCAACATCGCCTGTGGCGAAGCCGGTCCGTTTGCCGGCCCCATGGTGGTGTCGATGCGTCCGTTCAAGCCGGCCGATGCGATTCGCGCGGTGCAGATCACCTCGCGCTATCCCGCAGTGCATGGTGCGCCCGTGCATCTCGGCCATCCGCACCTGATCGGCATCAAGGACATCGCCAAGCCCGACTATGGCGATCCCGTACCTGTCGCTGACGACGAGATTCCGGTATTCTGGGCCTGCGGCGTGACGCCGCAATCGGTGATCAACGCCGCCAAGGTACCGTTCGCGATCACGCATTCGCCCGGCCTGATGCTGGTGACGGATCTGAGAAACAGGAACATGGCCGTGATTTAGTAGGCAGCGTTTGCTGCTTCTTCGGGCTTTACGCTGTCTGCCAATCGTTTCATGCGATACGCGCAAAAATTCGGATAACAGGGGACTTTAGCCAATGACGATCACTCGCCGCGACGTACTGCTCGGAGCCACCGCCGCTGCTGCGCTGCTGCCGCTAGCTGCGCGCGCGCAAACGTCCGAAGTGGTGATTGGCGCAACCTATCCGCTGTCGGGCTCCGGCGCTCAGGTGGGTGTCGATGCGCAGCGTGCGTTCGAGACCGCGATCGACATCATCAACAACGACCAGGATTTCGAGCTTCCGCTGGCAAAGGGCGTAGGCTTGCCCGGCCTCGGCGGTGCCAAGATCCGTATCGTCTACGCCGACACCCAGGGCGACCCGCAGAAGGGGCGCGCCGAAGCCGAGCGCCTGATCACGCAGGAAAAGGTCTCTGCCATCCTCGGTTCTTACCAAAGCGCGGTGGCAGTCACGATCAGCCAGATCTGCGAACGCTACCAGATTCCGTTCATGTCGGCGGACAACTCCTCCCCGAGCCTGCATCGCCGCGGTCTGAAGTATTATTTCCGCGCCTCGCCGCATGACGAGATGTTCTCGGCCGGGATGTTCGACTTCCTCGATGCGATGAAGAAGAAGGGCGCCAAGGCCCAGACGCTGGCGCTGTTCCACGAAGACACCATCTTCGGCACCGACTCCGCCAACGCCCAGACCAAGCTCGCAACCGAGCGCGGCTACAAGATCGTCGCCGACATCAAGTACCGCGCCAACTCGCCGTCGCTGTCGGCCGAGGTGCAGCAGCTCAAGGCCGCCAATGCCGACGTGCTGATGCCCTCGAGCTACACCACGGACGGCATCCTGCTGGTCAAGACCATGGCCGAGCTCGGCTACAAGCCGAACGCCATCGTGGCCCAGGCCGCCGGCTTCTCCGAGAAGGCGCTCTACGACGCGGTCGGCGACAAGCTCGAGGGTGCGATCACCCGCGGCAGCTTCTCGCTCGATCTCGCCGCCAAGCGGCCGATGGTCGGCAAGATCAACGACCTGTTCAAGGCGAAGTCGGGCAAGGACCTCAACGACAACACGTCGCGGCAGTTCATGGCCATGATCATCATGGCGGACGCCATCAACCGCGCCAAATCGACCGACGGCGAGAAGATCCGTGACGCGCTGGCCGCGACCGAGATGTCGGGCGAGCAGACCATCATGCCCTGGAAGCGCGTCAAGTTCGACGAGTCGGGCCAGAACAACGATGCCGATCCGGTCCTGCTGCAATATGTCGGAGGCAAGTTCGTCACCGTCTTCCCGTCGCAGGCGGCGGTGGCCGAGCCGATCTGGCCGATGAAGTAAGCGATCAGGTTGCGGTGGGGGACGAAGCGACGTGACAGCTGAAACTATTATCCAGAGTCTTGCGAGCGGCCTGCTGATGGGGCTGCTTTACGGACTGATCGCCGTCGGCCTGGCGTTGATTTTTGGCCTGATGGACGTCGTCAACTTCGCCCATGGCGAATTCCTGATGCTGGCGATGTACGTGACATTCTTCCTGTTCACGTTCTTCGCGATCGATCCGCTGCTGTCGGCGCCGCTCGCCGCCGCCGCCCTGTTTGTTCTGGGGGCGGCGGTCTATCTCGTGATCGTGCGGTTTGCGATGCGTGCCAAGGCCAATGTCGGCATGGTGCAGATCTTCGCGACCTTCGGCCTCGCGATCGTGATGCGCGGCCTGGCGCAGCTGTTCTTCACGGCCGACTACCGCAGCGTCCCCAACTCATGGCTCGGCGGCAAGACGGTGTCGGTCGCCGGCATCTTCCTGCCGCAGCCGCAGCTGTTCGGCGCGCTGGTCGCGATCGCCGCGTTCGGTGGGCTCTATCTGTTCATCAACCGCACCGATTTCGGCCGTGCGCTGGAGGCGACCCGCGAGGACCCCGGCGCGGTGGCCCTCGTCGGCATCGACAAGAACCGCGTGTTCGCGCTCGGCTGGGGCCTCGGCGGCGCGCTGGTCGGGCTTGCCGGCGCCATCATGGCGACCTTCTTCTACATTTATCCCGACGTCGGCGCATCCTTCGCACTGATCGCCTATGTCACGGTGGCGCTCGGCGGCTTCGGCAGCGTGTTCGGCGCCTTCGCCGGCGGCATCGTCGTCGGTCTGGTCGAAGCCACCACTGCGTTGATCCTGCCGCCATCGTTGAAGTCGGTCGGCATCTACGCGGTCTATCTGCTCGTCGTGTTCATTCGGCCGCGTGGCCTGTTCGGGTCGATGTGATGGACAAGCAATTCGTCGAGCGGCGCCGCCGCGACCTCATCACCGCCGCCGGTCTCGCCGCCGTCGCCGCGATCGTGCCGCTGTTCGTCAAGGACGTCTACGTCCAGAACATCATGGTGCTAACGCTGATGTATGCGGCGTTGTCGCAGAGCTGGAACATCCTGTCCGGCTATTGCGGGCAGATATCACTCGGACACGCGCTGTATTTCGGGCTCGGTGCCTACACCACCGCGCTGCTGTTCACCAAGTTCGGCGTGCTGCCCTGGTTCGGCATGATCGCCGGCGGGCTGATCTCGGCCGCAATCGCGATGGCGCTGGGCTATCCCTGCTTCCGCCTCGGCGGCCATTACTTTGCGATCGCCACCATCGTGATCGCCGAGATCGGATTGCTGCTGATCCAGAACTGGGATTGGGCGGGCGCGGCCCTCGGCATCGACATTCCCGTGCGCGGCGACAGCTGGCTGAAATTCCAGTTCACGCGCTCGAAACTGCCATACTTCTACTTCGCGCTGGTACTCGCCTGCATCGCCTGGTTCGTCACCTGGTGGCTGGAAGATTCCAAATGGGGCTATTGGTGGCGCGCGGTGAAGGACAATCCGCAGGCGGCCGAGAGCCTCGGCGTCGTCGTGTTCAACTCGAAGATGGGCGCGGCGGCGGTCTCCGCCTTCCTGGTCGCGGTCGGCGGCAGCTTCTATGCGCAGTTCGTTTCCTACATCGATCCTGGAAGCGTCATGGGCTTCCAGTTCTCGCTCTTGATGGCGTTGCCGGCCGTGCTGGGCGGCATCGGCACGCTGTGGGGGCCGTTGCTCGGCGCCGTCATCCTGATCCCGATCACCGAGCTGACGCGGTCCTATATCGGCGGCTCCGGCCGCGGCGTCGACCTCATCGTCTACGGCGCGCTGATCGTCCTGATCGCGCTCGCGCGGCCGGAAGGGCTGGTCGGCCTGTTCTCGCGCCGGCGCAAGGAGGCCACGCGATGACAGCGCTCCTGGAAACCCGCGGCGTCTGGCAGCGCTTCGGCGGCCTGATCGCCAACAGCGACGTCTCGATCTCGGTTGAGCGCGGCGAGATCGTCGGCCTGATCGGCCCGAACGGCGCCGGAAAGTCGACGCTGTTCAACCTGATCGCCGGCGTGTTGCCGCCGACCCAGGGCTCGATCATCTTCGACGGCGAGGACGTCACCAATCTGCCGGCGGCCGCGCGCTGCCAGCGCGGCATCGGGCGCACCTTCCAGGTGGTCAAGAGCTTCGAGACCATGACGGTCATCGACAACGTCATCGTCGGCGCTCTCGTGCGCAATACCGTGATGCGCGAGGCCCGCCGCAAGGCGCATGAGGTGCTGGAGTTCACCGGCCTTGCCGCGCGCGCCGACGTGCTCGCGAGCGAACTCGTGCCGGCCGAGAAGCGCCGCCTCGAAGTCGCGCGTGCGCTCGCGACCGAACCGAAACTGTTGCTGCTCGACGAATGCCTCACCGGCCTCACGCCGACCGAGGCACAGACCGGCGTGGCGCTGGTGCGCAAGGTGCGCGAGACCGGCATCACCGTGCTGATGGTCGAGCATGTCATGGAAATCGTGATGCCGCTGGTCGACCGTGCCATCGTGCTCGACCTCGGCAAGGTGCTGGCCGAGGGCAAGCCTGCCGACGTCGTCCGCGATCCCAAGGTGATCAAGGCATATCTGGGAGATCGTCATGCTGTCGGTGCGTGAAGTCACGACCGCCTATCAGGGCCTGGTCGCGATCTCCGCGGTCTCGATCGAGGTCGAGAAGGGCGAGATCGTCTGCGTCGCCGGCGCCAATGGCGCGGGCAAGTCGACACTGCTGAAATCTATCGCCGGCGCCGAGCGTCCGCGCTCGGGCACGGTGACGTTCGACGGCAAGCGCCTCGACGGCATGGCGCAGCATCTCATCACCGCAACCGGCATCGCCTATGTGCCGGAGAACCGTCGCCTGTTCCCGCGCCTGTCGGTGCGGGACAATCTCCGCCTCGGCAGCTACCTCTACCGCGGTGATGCGAACCGCGAGGGGCCGCTCGACCTAGTCTTCAACCTGTTCCCGCGTCTCCAGGAACGTTTGGAGCAGCGCGCCGAGACGCTCTCCGGTGGTGAGCAGCAGATGCTTGCGATCGGCCGCGCCCTGATGACGCGCCCGCGGCTGCTGATGCTGGACGAGCCCTCGCAGGGCATCATGCCGAAGCTGGTGGACGAAATCTTCCAGGCGGTGAAGCGCATCCGCGACGCCGGCATGACCGTGCTGATCGTCGAGCAGCGCATGTCCGAGTGCCTGGAGATCGCCGACCGCGCCTACATCCTGCAGACCGGCCGCGTGCTGATGCAGGGCTCGGCCTCGGAGATGATGACCAATCCGGACGTGAGGAAGGCGTATCTCGGATTGTAGCCGCTCGCTGCGATCCCTATCCTGATTGCTTCTTGTTCCGGTTCTTGCTTGCGCCGCGCAGCGCTGACGCGGGTGCCGAGGGTTGTCCGAAGCCATTCATCTGGATGCAGGCGAGCAGGTCGACATAGCTTTCGATGCCGGCGGCGGAGGCCTCGGCGGTGCATTGGGTGCGAATTGTCTCCGGCGTTGTCGGCCAGATGGGCCCGAGCTGTTGCTGTGCGGTTTGCTCGTCGCCCATGCAGGCCTCGTAGGACTGCGGCTCGGTCAGCGACTTGTCGATCTCCTGAGTTGCCTTGCAGTTGGCCTCGACCTTGAGATCGGGGACGCCGCGCGTAGACGTCTGCGCGCTTGCGGAAATTGGCTGGGCAATAAAGCAGGCAGCGAAGAGGAGGGCGCAGGATACTCTGAAATCCATGACGGTTCTCCTAGCGATCGATAAAACAACTCCTTCAGTCAATTACAGGGGGATCATGTGCTCGCGATCCCGGTGATGCAAATCAATTCCGGCAGTGTCAGACGGTGTCGTAGCCCGGATGAGCAAAGCGATATCCGGGGCCGCTGGTCCCGCGTATCGCTCCGCTCATGCGGGGGGCCGTTACCCCATCTACGATCGTCTCGTTCCACAATCTCTGCCGTCATCCTGAGGTGCGCGCTCTTTGCGCGCCTCGAAGGATGGGCCGCAAGCGCCCGTAGCCCATCCTTCGAGGCTTCACCTTGCGATGCATGGCATCGCAAGGCTCGCACCTCAGGATGACGGCAGTGTGTGTGGCACGCGGGCGGGCCAGGATCGCTATCGAGATCGCGACTTCGATGCGGCGATCAGCATCTGTTCCACAATCCCCTCAAGCTCGCTTTTGGCGATTGGGTCGGTGTACGGTTGTACCGATTTGTCCCACCAATGATGGTGGCGTCCTGCCTTATCAAGGACACGGGCCGCTGCCTCGACCTCTGCGTCAGTCGGTTCTGTCGCTTCAGCCACCGCATGCGAGTGCTCGTGCCCATGCTCCGGCAGCGTCACCCCGAACACCTTCACGAGATCCGTCACCTGCTCCGGCGACAGATACCGCGGGTTCATCCCGCGCAGCAGCAGGTACAGCTTCGCCGTCTCCTCCAGCTCCTCTGTGGCGAACACCGCGGCTTCCAGCGTGTCGCCGGCGACGACGGGGCCGTGATTGGCGAGCAGCACGGATGAGTATTTACCGGCCAGGCCCTTGATCGCATCCGCCACCGCCGGGTCGCCCGGGCGGTAATAGGGCACGAGCGCGGTGGCGCCGCACTTCATCAGGTAATAGGCGGTCATCGGTGGCAGCGCGGCGCGCGGGTCGATCTCGGGTAGCATCGAGAGTGCCACCGAATGGGTCGAATGCAGGTGCACGATCGCGCGCGCGCTGCCGCGCGTGTCGTAGAGCGCGGTATGCAGCGGAACTTCCTTGGTCGGGGCATCGCCCGAAATCAGCCGGCCGGTTTCGTCCAGCCGCGACAGCTTTGCGGGATCGAGGAAGCCGAGCGAGGCGTTGGTCGGCGTCACCAGCCAGCCGCCGCCGTCCAGCCTGACGCTGATATTGCCGGAGGAGCCCGGCGTCAGCCCGCGCTCGAACAGGGACCGCCCGAAGCGGCAGATATCCTCACGCAGCCTTGTCTCGTTGCTCATGGCCGTCATGCCTGCTTGTCTCACGCTTTGGCAGCGCGGCCAAGCCGTGTTATGCGGTTGCCAAGCTGCCGCAAAGGGCGGCTATTCGGGAAACGTTCGCAAGGGTCAGTTGCATATGTCCGCCTCCACGTCACAAAATCAGCGTATCGCCGTCGTCGGGCTCGGCTCGATGGGATTTGGCATGGCGACCTCGCTGCAGCGCGCCGGCCATGCCGTCACCGGCTGCGATGTCTCGGCTGATGCGGTGGCGCGGTTCGTGAAGGACGGCGGCGCAGGCGCCAAGACGCCGGCCGAGGCGGCCAAGAGCGCCGACATCGTCGTCAGCGTCGTCGTCAATGCCGCCCAGACCGAGGCGATCCTGTTCGGCAAGGATGGCGCGGCCGAAACCATGCCGAAGGACAGCGTGTTCGTCTCCTCCGCCACCATGGACCCGGAGGTGGCGCGACGCCTCGCCAAGCAACTGGAGGCGACCGGCCGGCATTATCTGGATGCGCCGATCTCCGGCGGCGCGCAGCGCGCCGCGCAGGGCGAGCTGACGATTCTCGCCTCCGGCAGCCCGGCCGCCTTTGCAAAGGCCCGGCCGGCGCTCGATGCCATGGCCGCAAAGCTCTACGAGCTTGGCGATGCCGCTGGCCAAGGTGCCGCTTTCAAGATGATCAACCAATTGCTGGCCGGCGTGCACATCGCCGCCGCCAGCGAAGCGATGGCGTTCGCGGCCAAGCAGGGGCTCGACATCCGCAAGGTCTATGAGGTGATCACCGCCTCTGCCGGCAATTCCTGGATGTTCGAGAACCGCATGCCGCACGTGCTCGACGGGGACTACACGCCGCGCAGTGCCGTCGAGATCTTTGTCAAGGACCTCGGCATCATCCAGGACATGGCGCGTAGCGCCAGATTCCCGGTGCCGGTCTCGGCCGCCGCCCTCCAGATGTTCCTGATGACGGCTGCCGCCGGCATGGGCCGCGATGACGACGCGTCGGTCGCGCGCATGTATGCGCAGGTCACCGGCGTGAAGCTGCCCGGCGACAAGTAAACCAGAGGATTTGCAATGCCCCGTTTCGCCGCCAACCTCTCGATGATGTTCACCGAGGTGCCGTTCCTCGACCGCTTCGATGCCGCCGCGCAAGCGGGATTCACGGCCGTCGAATTCCTCTTTCCCTACGAGCATCCGGCCGAGGTGGTCGGCGAGCGGCTCAAGCGCAACGGCCTCACCCAGGCGCTGTTCAACCTGCCGCCGGGCGACTGGAATGCCGGCGAGAAGGGTTTTGCGGCGCTGCCGGCGCGCTTCAATGATCTCAAGGCGAGCCTGGAGACCGCGCTGCCCTACGCCAAGGCAACCGGAGTCAAGCGACTGCACCTGATGGCCGGCATCGCCAATCGCGGCGAGCGCGTCGCGATCGAGGCATTCTACAAGTCGGTGGCGTGGGCCGCCGAATTCTTCGCGCCGCACGGCATCGACATCGTGCTCGAGCCGATCAATGCCCGCAACGTGCCGGGCTACTTCCTCAACGATTTCGGCTTCGCGCGCGACCTGATCCAGGAGCTGCGGCTGCCGAACCTGAGGCTCCAGTTCGACATCTATCACTGCCAGATCATCCACGGCGACGTCACCATGCGGCTGCGCGAGATGATGCCGATCATCGGACACATCCAGATCGCCAGCATTCCCTCGCGCAACGAGCCCGACGGCGAGGAGCTGAACTATCCATTCCTGTTCGAAGAGCTCGACCGGCTCGGCTATGCCGGCTTCGTCGGCTGCGAATACAATCCGCGCGGCAAGACCACTGACGGCCTTGCCTGGTTCAAGCCCTATGCGGGAGTGAAGCCGTGACTCTTGCGCTTGGTTGCATCGCCGACGACTACACCGGCGCCTCCGATCTCGCCAACACGCTGACGCGCGCGGGCCTGCGCACGGTGCAGACCATCGGCGTGCCCTCCGACGATCTGGCGCTGCCGGAGGTCGATGCCGTCGTGGTGTCCTTGAAGAGCCGATCGATCGAGGCCGGCCTTGCCGTATCGCGCTCGCGCGCGGCGGACAAATGGCTGCGCGGCCGCGGCGCGAGCCATGTGCTGTTCAAGATCTGCTCGACCTTCGATTCCACCGACGCCGGCAATATCGGTCCCGTCATGGACGCGCTGCGCGCCGACTGCGGCGAGGCGAACGTGCTGGTGACGCCGGCCTTTCCGGAGACGGGCCGCACCGTCTACCAGGGCAACCTCTTCGTCGGCGCGGTGCCGCTGAACGAGAGCCCGCTGAAGGACCATCCGCTCAACCCGATGCACGATTCCAACCTGGTGCGCGTGCTGGCGCGCCAGAGCAGGACGCAAATCGGCCTCGTCGATCTCGCCACTGTCACGCGCGGCGCGGACGCCGTACGGGCGCGGCTGGCGGAGCTCGCGGCCAAGGGCATCGGCGCTGCGATCATCGACGCCGTCTTCGACCGTGACCTCGAGACCATCGGTCTCGTGGCCGCCGAACATCGGTTGTCGGTCGGCGCCTCCGGCATCGGCCTCGGGCTGGCGCGGGCGCTGGTCTCGACCGGCAAGGTCAAGTCGGCTGCGTCGAGCAACGAAGCCGGCGCTGCGGTCGGCGGATCGGTGGCGTGTCTTGCCGGAAGCTGCTCGCAGGCGACGCTTCAGCAGATCGCGAATGCCGAGCGTGTCATGCCGGTGTTGCATCTCGATCCCGAGCAGATCGTCGCGGGCGCCGGCGAAGCACAGCGCGCGCTCGCCTGGGCGAAACCCCGGCTTGCCGACGGTCCGGTGCTGATCGCTTCGAGCGCGACGCCGGAAGCCGTTGCCGCCGTTCAGGCACGCCACGGCCGCGATGCCGCTGGCCATGCCATCGAGCAGGCCATGGCCGATATCGCCGAGGGGCTGGTGCAGGCCGGCGTCCGGCGCTTGATCGTCGCCGGTGGCGAGACATCCGGCGCCGTGGTCGACCGGTTGAGAATTCCGGGATTTCTCGTAGGAGTAGAGATCGCTGCGGGAGTCCCGGTGCTGCGCGCGGTCGGCGCAGAGGCGGGCGACATGCTGCTCGCTCTGAAGTCCGGAAATTTCGGCGGCGCGGAGTTTTTCTCGGACGCGCTTAGGCTCATGCGCTGAGCGCAGAGCATTCTTAGCTGCCTGTTCATTTGTTTCTGGCTTCCGTACTCGTACGGAGTCGTCGTTAACATCTGCGCAGGTGCTCTGGTGTCGGATGTCGGTGCTGCTCCCTTTGGTTGATTCGTAAACTTCTGGCACCGCGCCAGCACAAAGAGACTCCGATTATGCTCGCCACCATTTCCATCCGCGCCAAGATCATCAGTGTCGTGGCGTTCCTGCTGGTCGCGATGGCCGGCATGGGTCTGCTCGCCGTCACGAAGATGCGGTCGATGAACGCCAACACGGTCGACATCACCACGAGCTGGATGCCGAGCGTGCGGGTGCTGGGCGAGCTCCGGGCCTCTGTCATCACCTATCGCAGCGTGGTCCGCGAGCACATGCTGGCCGAGACCATGGAAGAAAAGCTCGCGATGGAAAAGACCGCGGTCACCACCGGCGAGACCCTGGCCAAGGCCCGCCAGAGCTACGAGACCATGATCACCTCGCCGGAGGAGCGGGCGCTCTATACCGAATGGTCCAAGCTGTGGGACGACTACAAGAAGAGCGCGGACGAGGTCTTTGCGTTGTCGCGCAAAGAGGTCGGCAAGATCCCGCACGAGGCGCATGAGCTGAACGTCAAGACCGCCAACAGGATCGGCATCCAGTCCGACGAGGTTCTGCGCAAGGACATCGATCTCAACACCAAAGGTGGCGACCAGGCCGCCCGGGATGCAGACAACAGCTATTCCTTCGCGTTCATGCTGCTCTCGATCATCCTTGGCGTCGCCGTCATCGCCGGCATCGGTGTCGGCTTCTATCTCGTCCACGACGTCTCCAGCGGTATCAACTCCATCACCCTGCCGATGCAGGCGCTGGGCAGGGGAGACCTCTCTGCCGAGGTCCCGCACCGCGGTGAGAAGACGGAGATCGGCGCCATGGCTGACGTGCTCCAGGTCTTCAAGGAGGCGCTGATCGCCAAGAAGGCCGCCGACGAGGCCGCCGCGGCCGATGCCGAGGCCAAGATCGAGCGCGGCCGCCGCGTCGACAACATCACTCGCGAATTCGAAACGATGATCGGCGAGATCGTCCAGACCGTCTCATCGGCCTCGTCCCAGCTCGAAGCTTCCGCCTCGACGCTGACCTCGACCGCCGACCGCTCGCAGCGGCTGGCGACGACCGTTGCCGGTGCTTCGGAGGAAGCCTCGACCAACGTGCAGTCGGTGGCCTCGGCCACCGAGGAGATGGCCTCGTCCGTTGGCGAGATCAGCCGTCAGGTGCAGGAATCGGCGCGGATGGCGGGCGATGCCGTCGGCCAGGCCCGTGCCACCACCGAGCGCGTCAGCGAGCTCTCCAAGGCGGCCTCCCGCATCGGCGACGTCGTCGAGCTGATCAACACCATCGCCGGCCAGACCAACCTGCTGGCGCTGAATGCGACCATCGAGGCGGCGCGCGCGGGCGAAGCCGGCCGCGGCTTCGCCGTGGTCGCCTCCGAGGTGAAGGCGCTGGCCGAGCAGACCGCGAAGGCGACCGGCGAGATCGGCCAGCAGATCTCCGGCATCCAGGCGGCAACCAATGATTCGGTCGGCGCGATCAAGGAGATCTCCTCGACCATCGAGCGCCTGTCGGAAATCTCCTCTGCGATCGCGGCGGCCGTGGAAGAGCAGGGCGCGGCGACGCAGGAGATCGCCCGCAACGTGCAGCAGGCGGCGCAGGGGACCCAGCAGGTTTCCTCCAACATCACCGACGTGCAGCGCGGTGCCACAGAGACCGGCACGGCCTCCTCGCAGGTGCTGTCGGCGGCGCAGATGCTGTCGAACGATTCGAACCGGCTCAGGACCGAGGTCAGCAAGTTCCTGACCAACGTTCGCGCGGCGTAAGCTGCCGACGCCGGGCTCCAACTGCCTCCCCTATGTTGTCCCGGCCCCCCGTGCGCAATTGCGCACCAGGCCGGGACGACGCCGTGATGTGCTTCCCCTCGCATAGCTGCGATGTCGATTTCGCAGTGCGGTAGCAGGGAAGTGAATGCAGGATAGTGCCTGGTTATTAGCGTTTCCGGCGGTGCTCGGTTAAAGGGGAAACAGGATCCCCGTGGGGGGCGGATTCCGTATCCCTGCCTGACCTGGAATTGCCTGGCGCATGATTGCTCTGGTTCGCATTGCCCTGAGCCGGCCCTACACGTTTGTCGTGCTGGCGCTCCTGCTGCTGATCATCGGACCGCTGGCAGCGCTGCGGACGCCGACCGACATCTTCCCGGATATCCGCATCCCCGTGATCGGCGTGGTCTGGCAGTACACCGGCCTGCCGCCGGACCAGATGTCCGGCCGCATCACCACGCCGTTCCAGCGCGCGCTGACCACGACCGTCAACGACATCGAGCACATCACCGCCAATTCCTATAACGGCTTCGGCATCATCAAGATCTTCTTTCAGCCGAACGTCGACATCCGCACGGCCAACGCCCAGGTCACGGCGATCTCGCAGACGCTGCTCAAGCAGATGCCGCCGGGCGCAACGCCGCCCTTGATCCTGAACTACTCCGCCTCGACCGTGCCGATCATCCAGGTGGCGCTGTCGGGCGACGGCCTGACCGAGCAGAACCTCGCCGACATCGGCATCAACCAGCTCCGCACGCCACTGGTCACCGTGCCCGGCGCGGCGATCCCGTATCCGTTCGGCGGCAAGCAGCGCCAGGTCCAAATCGATCTCGATCCGACCGCGCTCCAGGCCCGCGGGCTATCAGGCCAGGACGTCGCCAATGCGCTTGCTGCCCAGAACCTGATCACGCCAGTCGGCACCCAGAAGATCGGCCAGTTCGAATACAACATCCAGCTCAACAACTCGCCGCTGCGGATCGACGAGCTCGGAAATCTGCCGATCAAAACCGTCAACGGCGCCATGGTCTATGTGCGCGACGTCGCGACCGTGCGCGACGGCAATCCGCCGCAAACCAACATCGTCCATGTCGACGGTAACCGTTCGGTGCTGATGATGGTGCTGAAGGCGGGCGCGACCTCGACGCTCGATATCATCGCCGGCATCAAGCAGAAGGTGATCGAGGTCAAAGACCAGCTGCCGGACGCCCTAAAGATCGGCTTCATCGGCGACCAGTCGGTGTTCGTCCGCGGGGCGATTCAAGGCGTCGCCTTCGAGGGCGTGATCGCGGCGCTGCTGACCAGCGTCATGATCCTCTTGTTCCTCGGCAGCTGGCGCTCGACCATCATCATCGCGGTGTCGATCCCGCTCTCGGTGCTGGGCGCCATCATCATGCTGTCGGCGATCGGCGAGACGCTGAACATCATGACGCTCGGCGGCCTCGCACTCGCGGTCGGCATCCTCGTCGACGATGCCACCGTGACGATCGAGAACATCAATTACCATCTGGAGCAGGGCAAGCCGGTCGAGCAGTCGATCCTCGACGGCGCCAACCAGATCGTGACGCCGGCCTTCGTCTCGCTGCTCTGCATCTGCATCGTGTTCGTGCCGATGTTCTTCCTCACCGGCGTCGCGCGCTTCCTATTCGTGCCGATGGCGGAAGCGGTGATGTTCGCGATGATCTGGTCGTTCATCCTGTCGCGCACGCTGGTGCCGACCATGGCGAACTATCTGCTCAAGGCGCATGTCCATCACGAGGGCGAGCCGCCCAAGTCGCGTAATCCGCTGGTATGGTTCCAGCGCGGTTTCGAGAAGCGGTTCGAGCGCATTCGCGGCGGCTACCATAACTTCCTCGGGCTCGCGCTGGCGCATCGCGCCGTGTTCGTGATCGGTTTTATCTGCGTGGTCGGCGCGTCCTTCGCGCTGGTGCCATTCCTCGGCCGCAACTTCTTCCCCGCGGTCGATGCCGGCAACATCCTGATGCATGTCCGCACCCAGGTCGGCACCCGCGTCGAGGAGACAGCCAACCAGCTCGCCGACGTGCAGAAGGCGGTGCGCAAGCTGATCCCGGGCGAGATCGAGACCATGACCGACAACATCGGCATGCCGATCTCCGGCATCAACATGACCTACAACAACACCGGCGTGATCGGTCCGCAGGACGGCGACATCCAGATCAAGCTGAAGGAGGGCCACAAGCCGACCGAGGAGCATGTGAAGGTGCTGCGCGAGCAGCTGCCGCGCCTGTTCCCCGGCGTCAGCTTCGCCTTCCTGCCGGCCGACATCGTCAGCCAGATCCTGAATTTCGGCGCGCCGGCGCCGATCGACCTGCAGATCCGCGGCGCCAATCTTGCCGCCAACTTTGCCTATGCCAACAATCTGCTGGCGAAGGTCCGGCGCATTCCGGGCGTGGCCGATGCGCGCATCCAGCAATCGCCGAGCAACCCGACCTTCAACATCGATGTCGACCGCACCCGCGCCCAGTATGTCGGCCTGACCGAGCGCGACGTCACCAACAGCCTCGTGGTCAATCTCGCCGGATCCTCGCAGGTCGCGCCGACCTACTATCTCAACCCCGACAACGGCGTGTCCTATTCGATCGTGATGCAGACGCCGCAATACCAGATCGACTCGCTCAGCGCGCTGCAGACCCTGCCGATCACCGCGGCAGGCAATGCGCAGTCGCCGATCCTGGGCGGCATTGCTGACATCAAGCGCTCGACCTCCAGCGCGGTGGTGTCGCAATACGACATCCAGTCGATGGTGCAGATCTTCGCCACGACCTCGGGCCGCGATCTCGGCGCGGTCGCCGCCGACATCCGCAAGGTGATCGCCGACACCGCGAAGGAGGTGCCGAAGGGCTCCTCCGTGGTGCTGCTCGGCCAGGTGCAGACCATGAACAGCGCCTTCACCGGCCTGCTGTTCGGCCTGCTGGGTGCCGTCGTGCTGATCTACTTCCTGATCGTGGTGAATTTCCAGTCCTGGTCCGATCCGTTCGTGATCATCACGGCGCTGCCGGCCGCGCTCGCCGGCATCGTCTGGATGCTGTTCATGACGGAGACGACGCTCTCGGTTCCGGCGCTCACCGGCGCCATCATGTGCATGGGCGTTGCCACCGCCAACAGCGTGCTCGTGATCTCCTTTGCGCGCGAGCGTTATGAGGAGCTCGGCGATCCCATCGCCGCGGCGCTGGAAGCCGGCTTCGTCCGGTTCCGCCCCGTCCTGATGACCGCGCTCGCCATGATCATCGGCATGGCGCCGATGGCGCTGGGGCTGGGCGAGGGCGGCGAGCAGAACGCGCCGCTCGGCCGTGCCGTGATCGGCGGCCTGATCTTTGCAACCTTCGCCACGCTGATGTTCGTTCCCGTGGTATTCAGCATGGTCCACAAGAAACAAGGCGCCAAAGCCGCCGCCTCATTGGAGACCCCGCATGTCGCCCACTGAATCCCGCTCGGCGGTGTCGCACCGGAAACTGGGCATTTTCGGCGTGGTGGCGCTGATTGCGGCAGGCCTTGTCGTCGGCACCGGCATCCGCGCCCGCGAGGAACAAGGCTCCAAGCTGAAGGAATGGACCGATGATCAGGCGGTTCCCAGTGTCGCGGTGACACTGCCGAATGCCAAGGCCCTGAACGCCACCATCGATCTGCCGGGGCGGCTCGAGGCCTATTATCGCGCGCCGATCTTCGCCCGCGTGAGCGGCTATCTCAAAAGCTGGAGCGCCGACATTGGCGCCCGCGTCAAGGCAGGGCAGGTGATCGCCGAGATCGAGGCGCCGGACCTCGACCAGCAGCTGCTTCAGGCCCGCGCCGACCTCGCGAGCCAGCAGGCCAGCGCCAGGCTGTCGGAAGCAACGCTGAACCGGCGCAAGACGCTGGTCGCCTCCAACTTCGTCTCCGCGCAGGAAATCGACGAACGCACCGCCGATCTCTCCAACAAGAACGCCGCCGTCAATTCGGGCAAGGCCAATGTCGAGCGGCTGGAAGCGCTCGCCGGCTACAAGAAGATCACCGCGCCATTCGACGGCGTGGTGACGGCGCGCGATACCGACGTCGGCGCGCTGATCAATGCCGGCGGCGGCTCGGGCCCGGCGATGTTCGTGATATCAGACATCACCAAGCTGCGCGTCTACGTCAACGTGCCCCAAAATTACGTCCCGGCGATCAAGATCGGCGCCAAGGCCACCATCGCGCTGCCGGAGTACCCGAACCGGACTTTCCAGGCGACGGTGGAGGCCTCCTCGCAGGCCGTCGACGTTGCCTCGGGCACCACGCGCATGCAGCTTGGATTGGATAACTCTTCGGGCGAGTTGATGCCCGGCGGTTATGCCAGCGTGAAGCTGAGCCTGCAGCGCGACTCCGCGCCGCTCAGCATTCCCGCCAGCGCCTTGATCTTCAACGGCAGTGGCCTGCGCGTTGCGACCGTCGGTGCGGACGACAAGGTGCTGTTCAAGACCGTGACCATCGCCCGCGATCTCGGCCGCGAGATCGAGCTCGCCTCGGGCATAGCTGCCGATGACCGCGTCATCACGGCCCCGCCGGACGGCCTGTCGGATGGCGATCAGGTCCGCGTCGTCGGCGCCGGCGCCAAGGGCAAGCCGGCGACCGCGTCGGAGAAGCAGCCGCCGAAAAGCTAGGCTCGGTCTTGTAGGGTGGGTTAGCCGAAGGCGTAACCCACCACTTCTTGCGCGGGAACAAAGTTGGTGGGTTACGCCTTCGGCTAACCCACCCTACGAGAGCTACGCCACCCGCCACTCCGGCACGCCATCGGCTGCCATGATGATTTCGCCAGTCGAGCCTACCGGCGTGCGATCCATGTTCAGCAAGTGCCCCAGCGTCGCGCTATCGCTCGCCGGAATCCGCGCCAGCGTACGGCGATCGTCCTGCGTCCGCAGCATCACCACGCCGTGCTCGACCTCGCCGCCACGGCCGTAGAGCACCGTAAAGCTCTCGACCTTGCCCTTGCCCGAGGCTTCCGTCATGAACTCCGGCACCGCGCGCTTGTTGCGATCGGCCTCGCCTTGCACGCTCGTCTCCTGCGTCAGCGCCTCGCGCGTCGGCGCCTTCGCCACGACCAGCGCGTGATGCTTGGTGACGAAGCCGCCTTGCCCGTAGAGCAGGCCGAGTTTTGCGCCATCGCGCACACGCCGCACCATCGCGCAAGCCGCATGCGTCATGTAAGTGTTGAGCGGCGCGCCGAAGAAGGTGAGGCCGCCGGTCACGGTCGGCTGCACGTCGGCCGAAAGCCCCAGCGTCCGCCGCGCCATCTTGGGCACGCAGGGGAAGCAGCTGTAGAGCTCGATCGCGTCGAATTTTCTGCCATCGCCCCCGGCGAGGTCCGTCACCGCTTTCAGCACGGCGTTCTGTGGATGGCTCTCGTAGAACTGGTCGCGCAGCAGATAGTCGCGAGGCTCCTCGGCCGAGGCGCCGCCGAGGGGATAGACCAGCTTATCCTCGGCGATGCCTGCCGCGCGCGCCTTGGCAAGGCTGGTCAGCAGCAGCGCGCCGCCCATGTTGACGCTGGGGTTGGCGACCATGAGCTTGTTGTAGGGCCACGCGATCAGCCGGTTGTCCGCCGTCGGCGTCGTGATCTCCTCAGGCGCATAGCGCCGCTTCAGCCAGGCATTGGGATTTTGTGCGGCGGCTTCCGAATAGCGCGACCACAACGTGCCCGACTCGGCCATCGCTTCGCGCGGCGTCTGGCCCCAATGCGCGGCGGAGGCGGCTTCATAGAACGGATAGACGGTGACCGGTCGGAACACGCCGAGCTTGACCGCCAGCGGCTTTTGGAACGCTGCGCCGCGTTTGGGCTCCTCGACGTCATGGGCGAACGGTGTCCATGGCAGTTTTGTCCCGGCGCGCTCCGCCTTGGTCGCTGTCGACTGCGCCTCCGCGCCGCAGATCGCGGCGACGCTGCATTCGCCGCGCGCGATGCGCTTTGCCGCTTCGTGTATGTAGCGGATCGGGCTCTCGCCACCGACCGGGCCGTAATAGCAATGCTGGGGCGAGACGCCGAGGCGCTGAGCCAAAAGCTTCTCCGGATCGCGATAGCGCCAGCTCAGGAAGTTGACGACGTCGAGCGACTGCACCTCACCGAGCAGCTTTGCGCCGGCATCCTGCTCGGCGCGTCGCAGCGCCTGCTCGAGCAGATCGAGCGGCTCGAGGCCCTCGGTGATCTCCCTGGGGCGGTCGACGATCTCGCCGATGCCGACGATGACGGGGATGCGGTCTTCGGGGATATTGGTCTTGTCTGTCATGCTTCAATTCACGATGTCAGTTGTTTCGTCATTGCGAGCGTAGCGAAGCAATCCAGAATCGTTCCGCGGCGGCAGCCTGGATTGCTTCGCTGCGCTCGCAATGACAGGAGGGGCCTACTCCGCCACCAGCGCATTCATGTGCTCGACGGCTTCGGCAAACTCTTCCTTGAACTCCTGCACCACCGCTCCCGCCGACTTCACGCTGTCGATCAGCCCGACGCCCTGGCCGACAAAATAGCTGACGAGGTCGCGCGCCTTGGCGTTGCCGCTTGCGGCCGCGCGGTCGATGGCGTTGAAGGCGTCGCGGCTGACGATGCTTTGCAGCGGCATCGGCAGCGCGCCCGGGCTGTCCGGCGCGCGGTCCCAGGCATCGGTCCAGACCGAACGTAATTGCCGCGCCGGCTTGCCGGTGCGGCCCTTCGAGCGCACCGCATCGCGCGAGGAGGCCGCGATCATCTTCTCGCGGAAGATCTCCGTGGTCTCGGCCTCGACGGTGGCGAGCCACACCGAGCCGGTCCAGGCGCCGGCCGCGCCCATCGCCATGCAGGCCGCCATCTGCCGTCCCGTCATGATGCCGCCGGCAGCCAGCACCGGCACGTCGCGGATCGGCTTGATCGCCTTGATCACCTCCGGCACCAGCACCATGGTCGAGACCTCGCCGCAATGACCGCCGGCCTCGGTGCCCTGCACCACGAGGATGTCGACGCCGGCTGCGACCTGGCGCAAAGCATGCTCCTTGGCGCCGACGAGCGCTGCGACCGGCACGCCGTGCTTCTTGCCCATCTCGATCATCGCCTTCGGCGGCACGCCCAGCGCATTGGCGATCAGGCGGATCGGATGATTGAAGGAGACCTCGAGCAATTGAAGCGCCGTCTTGCCGTCGAACGGCTGCGGCTGATTGTCTGCCACGTCGGTGGTGGTCAGCTCGATATCGTATTTCTTCAGAAGGTCGCGCGTGTAGTTGCGGTGCTCTTGCGGCACGCGCGCTTCCAGGCTCTTCCAGGTGACGTCCTTCTCGCCCGCCGTGGAGATGTTCTCGGGGATCAGCACGTCGATGCCGTAGGGCTTGCCGTCGATGTGATCGTCGATCCATTTCAGCTCGCGTTCGAGCGTATCGGGCGTGTGCACGGTGGCACCTAACACACCGAAGCCGCCGGCGCGGCTGACGGCGGCAACGACGTCGCGGCAATGGCTGAATGCGAGCAGCGGGAACTCGATGCCCAGCATGTCGCAGATCGGCGATTTCATGGTTCTCTCCCGGCGGCCCTCGCGTTGCTGTTGTTGCTTTCCCTGCGAAGGCCGTTCGACGCTAACTCATCATCGCCCGCGATGCCATGCCGGATTCGGTTGCGCATCTTGCGTGCAGGCGCCGCATGACGCGCGGCCCATTCCGCTGCACAAAATAAGCAGGCCTGGGTCCGCCGATTTGCCTCTTGCGCTTCGGCATCCCTCAGAGAATGCTGGCGCACAACAACAGAAAACAACGAGGGAGCGCCAACCGATGTCGCCAGCGCAGTCGAGTCCGGCCGAGGCCGAGGAGTCCTACGACGTTGTCGTCGTCGGCGCAGGCTTTGCCGGCATGTATATGCTGCACCGCCTGCGCGGGCTCGGCTTCTCGGCACGGGTCTACGAGCAGGGCGATGGCGTCGGCGGCACCTGGTACTGGAACCGCTATCCCGGCGCGCGCTGCGATGTCGAGAGCATGCAATATTCCTACTCCTTCTCCGACGAGCTCCAGCAGGAATGGGACTGGAGCGAGCGCTATGCGCCGCAAGCAGAGATTCTGAAATACGCCAACCATGTCGCCGACCGTTTCGATCTGCGCCGCGACATCCAGTTCAACACCAGCGTCGAGCGCGCCGTCTTCGACGAGCAAGCGAAGCGCTGGTCGGTGACTGTCTCCGACGGCAGAACGGTTCAAGCGCAGTTCGTTGTGCTCGCCACCGGCTGCCTCTCGAACGCGCGCAAGCCCGACATCGAAGGCCTCGAAAACTTTGGGGGGGCCGTCTACCACACCGGAAGCTGGCCGCACGAAGACGTCGACTTCACCGGCTTGCGCGTCGGCCTGATCGGCACGGGATCGTCAGGCATCCAGTCGGCGCCCATCATCGCCGAGCAGGCGAAACATCTCACCGTATTCCAGCGCACCGCGAACTTCTCGATTCCGGCCCGTAACGCCGCGCTCACCACGGGGGAACGCGATGCGTTCCGCAAGAGCTATCCGGAGATCCGCCGCTTCGCCCGCGAGGTCGCACGCAACGGCATCTATGCCGAGCAGCCCGACCGCGGTGCGCTCGACGACAGCGACGAGACCAGGCGCGGCAAATACGAGAAGCGTTGGGACCGTGGCGGACTCACCTTCATGTATGTCTACAACAATCTCGGCCTCGACCGAACCGCCAACGACACCGCAGCGGATTTCGTGCGTGGCAAGATCGCCGAGATCGTGAAAGACCCCGCGACCGCAAAGCTGCTCCAGCCGAACAGCCATCCGATCGGCACCAAGCGTATCTGCATCGATACCGACTACTTCAAGACCTTCAATCGGCCGAACGTCTCGCTGGTCGATATCAAGACCAATCCGATTCAAGAGATCACCGCGAATGCGGTTCGCGTCGCGGGGAGGAATCACGAAGTCGACGCGCTGGTGTTGGCGACCGGTTTCGATGCGATGACCGGATCGGTCGCGAAGATCGACATTCACGGCCCGGCCGGGCAAACGTTGAACCAGAAATGGACGGAGGGTCCGAAAACCTATCTCGGCCTGATGAGCGCGGGCTTTCCGAACCTCTTCATCATCACCGGCCCCGGCAGCCCGTCGGTTCTGTCGAACATGATCGTGTCGATCGAGCAGCATGTCGACTGGATCGCCGATTGCCTGATCCACATGCGCAAGCAGGGCCTTGCCGCGATGGAGGCGGGCAGGGATGCCGAGGAGAAATGGGTCGCGCACGTCAACGAGGTCGCCCAGGGCACGCTCTATCCGCAGGCCAATTCCTGGTACATGGGCGCCAACATCCCCGGCAAGCCGCGCATCTTCATGCCCTATATCGGCGGCGTCGGCGCCTACCGCCGGATCTGCGACGAGGTCGCGGCGAAGGGGTATGAAGGCTTCGTGATGGAGGCCGAGGCCCAGCCTCGCAGGGCAATGTCAGGCTAGTTTGCGGATGCCGCGAGAGGCGGCGCAAAGCATCCGAAGAGCGCGTCGGCAGTGATGCCGGCGCGCTCAACATTTCAGCGCATCCAGGAAGCGAAACGTAATTATTCGGTAAGTGACCTCCATTACAACGATTGCGCGTAGACGCGAATGTCTAGCTGGAATGGAGAGTGTGATGGCTTGGTTCAACAACATGTCTGTTGGGCGCAAGCTCCTGCTCACATTTTCGGCAGTCGTGCTGCTGGTCGTCGTGCTCGGCGGCTTCGCGCTGAAATCGCTGTCCGACCTGCAAGGCGCGGCGCGTGAGCTGTCCGGCAACTGGCTCCCCAGCGTCGACAAGGCGAGGGGCCTGCAATACCAGATCGCCCGCATCCGGACCAACCAGCTCTCGGTGCTGATGGCCAAGGAAAGCGATCGCGAGGAGATCCGCCAGACCCTGCGCAAGATCGAGCAGACCGTGACCGACAGCCTCAAATCCTATGAGGCGTTCGTGACCTCGCCGGAGGAGCAGGCCGCGCTCAAGCGTCTCAGCGCCCACTACACCGCCTTCCTGGAATCGGACAAGGCGCTGGATATGCTTGCCACCAATCCCGATGGCGCCAGGGAAGCCTTCTTTGCCGGCAGAAGCCAGTTTCGTGAGCTGCTCGAAGACGCCGACAAGCTCGTGAAGGTCAACACGGATGGCGCCGGCCGTTCCGTCGCCACGGCGGAATGGACCTATGACAATGCGCGCACCGTGATCGTGATCGTGCTGCTGGTGATGATGGCGCTGGCGGCCGCAGCCGGCTTCGTGCTGCGCTCGGCGATCGCCAGGCCGCTGCTCGCGCTCGACAAGGCGATGGGCCGTCTCGCCCAGAACGACACCACGACCGAAGTGCCGGCGACGGAACGGCGCGACGAGGTCGGTGCCATGGCTCGCGCGGTGCTCGTGTTTAGGGAGGGCATGATCGCGGCCGACGAGATGCGCGCGCGCCAGGAGGAGGAGCGGCAGGCCAAGGAGCGGCACGCCGCCTACATCATGGGGCTGGCGCAGGACTTCGATACAGCGGCAAGTTCCGCCATCGGCGGCGTGGCCGATGCGGCGAGCCGCATGCAGGCGACCGCGGGCGGCCTGTCCTCCACCGTCGGCCAGACCGGCGAGCAGGCGATGACGGTGGCCGCGGCCGCGCAGCAGGCCTCGGCCAACGTGCAGACGGTGGCCTCGGCTGCCGAGGAGCTGACCTCGTCGATCCACGAGATTTCCAGGCAGGTCTCGCTGGCCTCCCAGGTCAGCCACAAGGCGGTGGACCAGGCCAACCGCACCAACGACATCGTCGGCGGCCTGCAGCAAGCGGCGCGCCGCATCGGCGAGGTGATCGACCTCATCAACCAGATCGCCAGCCAGACCAACCTTCTGGCGCTGAACGCGACCATCGAGGCGGCACGGGCGGGCGATGCCGGCCGCGGATTTGCCGTTGTCGCCAACGAGGTGAAGAGCCTCGCCGCGCAGACCTCGCGGGCGACCGACGAGATCAGCCAGCAGATCGCCTCGGTGCAGCAGGCGACCGCGCAGGCGGTCGATGCGATCACCGCCATCGGCGGCACCATCCAGGAGATCAGCCAGATCAACACCACGGTCGCCTCGGCGGTGGAAGAGCAGGGCGCGGCGACGCAGGCGATTGCCCGCAGCGCCGAGCAGGCCTCCGCCGGCACCGGAACGGTGACCAAGAACATCGAGGGCGTGAGCCAGTCGGCCCGCTCCGGCGGCGGCGCTGCGCAGGAGATGCTCTCCGCGGCCACCTCGCTGTCACATGAGGCCGACCAGATGCGCTCCCTGGTCCAGGACTTCCTCGGCAAGGTCAAGGCTGCATGACGCCGGCTTGAGGTCCGCGCCGGACGCAGAGCCGGCAGGGCTTGTCATCAGCCATCCCAGGGCTAATTAATGCAGGCGCATCTTTCCGCCGGAGCCCCCGCATGACCGACGCCCCCGCCTACGTGCCGCCCAAAGTCTGGACCTGGAACAAGGAGAATGGCGGGCAGTTCGCCAGCATCAACCGCCCGATCGCCGGCCCCACCCACGACAAGGAACTGCCGGTCGGCAAGCATCCGCTCCAGCTCTATTCGCTGGCGACGCCGAACGGGGTGAAGGTCACGGTGATGCTGGAGGAACTGCTGGCGCTGGGCCACAAGGGGGCCGAATACGATGCCTGGCTGATCAGGATCGGCAATGGCGACCAGTTCGGCAGCGGCTTTGTCGACATCAATCCGAACTCGAAAATCCCCGCGCTGATGGATCGCTCGGGTCCGGAGCCGATCCGGGTGTTCGAGTCCGGCTCGATCCTGTTCTACCTCGCCGAGAAGTTCGGCGCCTTCCTGCCGAAAGATATCAAGTCCCGTACCGAAGCGATGTCCTGGCTGTTCTGGCAGATGGGCAGCGCCCCCTATCTCGGCGGCGGCTTCGGCCATTTTTATGCCTACGCGCCGTTCAAGATCGAATACGCCATCGACCGTTTCGCGATGGAGACCAAGCGCCAGCTCGACGTGCTCGATCGGCGCCTTGCCGACAATGAGTACCTCGCGGGCAAGGAGTACACCATCGCCGACATCGCGGTATGGCCCTGGTACGGCGCGCTCGCCAAGGGGCTGGTCTACGGCGCCGGCGAATTTTTGTCAGTGCAGGACTACAAGAACGTGCAGCGCTGGACCGACCAGATCGCCAAGCGTCCGGCCGTGAAGCGCGGCCGCATGGTCAACCGCGTCTCCGGCGACCCCGCCAGCCAGCTCCACGAGCGCCACGACGCCAGCGATTTCGAGACGAAGACGCAGGACAAGCTCGCGCCCGCGACGTAGGGCGGTTGCTTACCTCTCCCCGCTTGCGGCGAGAGGTCGGAATGCCCCCGGCGATGCGAAGCATCGTCCGGCGCGATCCGGGTGAGGGGTACAGGTCTCACTGCGATCTCAGTCTCGTAGGGTGGGCAAAGCGAAGCGTGCCCACCGACCGGCATCCGTACGCACAAAAGACGTGGGCACGGCGCTCTGTGCCTTTGCCCACCCTACGGCCTACGATTTCTTCACACCCTCCGCGGCCGGAAACACCACGCGGTCATCCGTGCGGCAGTAGCGGTCGGCGAACATGCGGCCGATCGGGTGATAGCGGTCCATGTGCACCCGCATCGCCTTGTCGTCCCAGAGCTCGTCGCGGATGTGGAAGTGGATGCCTTCGCCCATGATCAGCCGGCGATCGTCGTTGACGTCGATCAGCTTCCAGAGCTTGCACTCCATCGCCCAGGGCGCGTCGGCAAGCCGCGGTACGGCGATCTCAGTTGAAGGCGCGAGCCTCAAACCGAGATAATCCGGCTCGCCGATCTCAGGCGGAAAGTCGCCGCTGCTCTCATGCATGGCTTTGGCCAGCGGCTCGTCGGCGATGTTGACCACGAACTCGCCGGTGCGCTGGATGTTGAGGAACGTGTCCTTGTCCTGTCCGTTCGGCTTGCGGTTCGCCGCGAACATGCACAGCGGCGGATCCTCGCAGAAGGCGTTGAAGAAGCTGAACGGCGCAGCGTTGACGACGCCGGTCGGCCCGACCGAGGTCACCCACGCGATCGGCCGCGGCAGGATGAAGGACGTCAGCACCTTGTAGCGCTCGCGTGGCGTCAGCTCGCTGGCGGCGTAGTCCATGAGGGCTCCTGCGGGAGGGAAAGTCTCGTAGGGTGGGCAAAGCGAAGCGTGCCCACCATCTTCTTGCCGGGCCGCAGCTGGTGGGCACGGCGCGCGAAGTGCGCGCCTTTGCCCACCCTACGGCTCTTCCCGAGCGGTAGGAGGCGAAGCCTCACGCCATGCTCAGCTCGTGCCGTCCCACCACCATCCAGTGCACCTCGTCCGGACCGTCGGCGAAGCGCAGGTGGCGGACGTCCTGGTACATCTCGGCGAGCGGGGTCCAGTGCGAGATGCCGGTGGCGCCGTGCATCTGGATCGCCTGGTCGATGATCTTGCAGGCGCGCTCGGGCACCATGGCCTTGACCATGGAGACCCAGACGCGGGCCTCCTTGTTGCCGAGCACGTCCATCGCCTTGGCGGCCTTCAGCACCATCAGCCGCATCGCCTCGATCTCGCAGCGGGCCTGCGCGATGATCTGCATGTTGCCGCCGAGATGGGCGATCTTCTTGCCGAAAGCTTCGCGGGTGAGGCCACGCTGCACCATCAGATCGAGCGCCTTCTCGGCCTTGCCG
Organism: Bradyrhizobium liaoningense; assembly: GCF_018130825.1. GTDB lineage: Bacteria > Pseudomonadota > Alphaproteobacteria > Rhizobiales > Xanthobacteraceae > Bradyrhizobium > Bradyrhizobium liaoningense_B. The sequence continues at coordinate 399,203 of NZ_JAFCJS010000006.1, forward strand.
ATGGTGCGCATGCAGTGATGGATGCGGCCGGGACCGAGACGCAGCTGCGAGATCTCGAAGCCGCGGCCTTCGCCGAGCAGCATGTTCGCCTTCGGCACGCGCACATTGTTGAAGCGCATGTGCATGTGGCCGCGCGGGGCGTGGTCCTGGCCGAACACGTACATGGGCCCGAGCACCTCGACGCCGGGCGTGTCGCGCGGCACCAGGATCTGCGACTGCTGCTTGCTCGGCGCCGCATCCGGATTGGTCTTCACCATCACGATGAGGATCTTGCAGCGGGGATCGCCGAGACCGGAGATGTAATACTTCTCGCCGTTGATGACCCATTCGTCGCCGACGAGCTTTGCGGTCGTCGAGATGTTCTTGGCGTCGGAGGAGGCGACGTTCGGCTCGGTCATGACATAGGCCGAGCGGATCTCGCCGTTGAGCAGCGGCTTCAGCCACTTCTCCTTCTGCTCCTTGGTGCCGACGCGCTCCAGCACCTCCATGTTGCCGGTGTCGGGCGCCGAGCAGTTCATGGTCTCGGAGGCCAGCGGGCTCTTGCCGAGCTCGGCGGCGATATAGGCGTAGTCGAGATTCTTCAGGCCCTGGCCGGTCTCGTCGTCGGGCAGGAAGAAGTTCCAGAGGCCTTCCTGCTTGGCCTTGTTCTTGGCCTTCTCCAGCACCTCGAGCTGCTTCGGCGTGAAGCTCCAGCGATCCTCCTTGCCCTCGCCGGCCTTGGCAAACTCGATCGACATCGGCTCGACGGTGTCGCGGATGAATTTCTTGACGTGATCGTAAAGCGGCCGGACCTGGTCCGACATGCGCAGATCGTTGAGCTCGTCGCCCGGATTGAGCGTGTAGTTGGTGGTGCGGGGAATGTAGGTGTGTTTTGTCATTGGTCCTCCCGGGAGCGCTGAGTTCGTGCTGGCCCGAAGAATAGTCGTAGCGACGCCAAAGTGCGAGCGCGTATTTTCTCACGCGGGCTATGCCATGCGATGGAATTTCGCGAGGCGTTTGAAATGTTGTTTGAATGGGACGCGAACTCTATCCCTACGTCGTCCCGGACAAGCGCGCCTTAAGCGCGCGTAGATCCGGGACCCATAACCACAGGCGGCTGTGGTTACGGGGACTCGGAGTTACCTGTTTCGCGCAACAACATCGTTGCGTGGTTGTGGGTCCCGGCCTTCGCCGGGACGACAGACACCGAGGGTGTGACCGGCCTAGTTCGGCATCCGATGCATCGCGCAGATCTTGTTGCCGTCGAGGTCGCGCAAATAGGCGAGATAGAGCTTGTTTCCCGCGCCCTCGCGGATGCCGGGCGGATTTTCGATCGGCGTTCCGCCGGCGGCGACACCGGCGGCGTGCCATTTCTCGACCTGCTCAGGCGAGTTGGCGGCAAAGCCGATGGTGCCGCCGTTCGCGCAGGTCGCGGGCTCACCGTTGATCGGCTTCGAGACCGAGAACACGCCGGTCTTGGTGATATAGAAGATGCGATGGCCGTCGACCCTGGCCGGCCGCACATCGAGGGTGCTCAGCAGCTGGTCGTAGAACGTCTTGGCCTTGTCGAGGTCGTTGGTGCCGATCATGACGTGTGAAAACATTTGCCCTGTCCCCTCGGAGTTTGTAGGCCGGATGGAGCGTAGCGAAATCCGGGTCTTGCTTGCTTCTAGGAATCCCGGATTACGCTTCGCTCCATCCGGGCTACGAAATCAAAACGCGGTGTAGCCGCCGTCGATCACGAACGTATCCGCCGTGTGATACGACGACGCCTTGCTCATCAGGTACACCGCGATGCCGCCGAAATCGGATGCTTCGCCGAAGCGGCGCTGCGGAATCCGCGGCATCACGTTGGCGACGAATTTTTCGTTGGCCATGAGACCTGATGTCATGTCGCTCTTGATCCAGCCGGGCAGGATCGCGTTCGCGGTGACGCCGTGGCGTGCCAGCTCGACGCCGAGCGCGCGCACCAGCGCGTTGATCGCGGCCTTGGTCGCCGCATAATGTTCGTTGCGCGCCGTGCCGAAGATCGAAGCGAGGCTCGAGGTCGCAACCAGCCGGCCGAAGGGATCGCCGGCATTGGCGCGCTCGGTCATGTGCCTGGCCGCCGCCTGGAACGCGTGGAACACGCCGTCGAGATTGGTCGCAAACATCGTGCGCCATTCCTCCTCGGTGCGCTCGATGAAGGAGCGCCGTCCGCCGCCACCGATGCCGGCATTGGCGAAGCAGCCATCGACCCGGCCGAATGTGTCGAGCGTGGCTTTCATCGCGGCGTTGACCGAGGTCGGATCGGTGACGTCGCAGACGCGGGTATCGACCTTGCCTGACAGTCCCGCCATGCTCGCGGCAGCAGCCTTGTTCTTGTCAGCATTGCGGCCCCAGATCGAGACGTTGCAGCCCTGACCGGCGAGCGCCTGTGCGATGCCGAGCCCGATGCCGCCATTGCCGCCAGTGATCACGGCGACGCGTCCGGTGAGGTCGAAAAGGTTCATGGCGCGTTTCCTGTTTTGGGCATAAGGCGCATCAGCCGCTGCGCACAAGATTGCTTGCTAAGCTCCGATCACCATGGACAAGAGCGCGCCAAAAATCAAATATGCGCCCCGGCAAAACTAATTCCGGCCTGCGAAACTGACGCAGGCCGCAACTGACGAGGAAACCCATGCAGTTCAAACACGTCACGCTCGATTTCGATGGCTCGGTCGCGATCCTCAGGCTCGACCATCAGGAGGTGATGAACGCGGTCTCCATGGACATGCTCGGCGGTCTCGCCGAGGCGCTCGACACGATCGAGGAGAAGAAGGACGAGGTCCGCTGCGTCGTGCTGACCGGCGCGGGCCGCGCCTTCTGCACCGGCGCCAATCTGCAGGGCCGCAACAACCAGTCGAAGAAGACCAAGGCCGGCCTGACGCTGGAAACCGGCTTTCATCCCTTCCTGCGTCGCATCCGCAATCTGCACTGCCCCATCATCACCGCGGTCAACGGGCCGGCCGCCGGCGCCGGCATGAGCTTCGCCCTGCTCGGCGACATGATCTTATGCGCGCGTTCCTCTTACTTTCTTCAAGCGTTCCGGCGCATCGGCCTCGTGCCGGATTGCGGCTCGACCTGGCTCTTGCCGCGCCTGATCGGCAAGGCGCGCTCGATCGAATTGTCGCTGATGGGCGAGCGGCTGCCGGCCGAGAAGGCGCTGGAATGGGGCCTCGTCAACCGCGTTTACGATGACGGCGTGCTGATGGAGGAGGCGATGAAGCTCGCGCGCGAGCTCGCCAGCGGTCCGACGGTGGCGCTGTCGCTGATCCGCAAGCTCTACTGGGACAGCCCGGAAAATTCCTTCGAGGACCAGCTCAATCTCGAATTCCAGTGCCAGCTGCGCGCCGGCGATACCCAGGATTTCCGCGAGGGGGTCGGCGCGTTTCTTGAGAAGCGTCCCGCGCAGTTCAAGGGCAAATGATCGAGGCCGAGCTTTCGCGCAGCGTCGCGCGCTGGTACCCGGGCGCGACCGGCGTCACCGGAGCGGCAAAGCTGTCGGGCGGCGCCAGCCAGGAAACCTGGCGCTTCGACATCGTGCATCCCGACGGGCCGATCGGCGCAATCCTGCGCCGCTCGCCGAAGGGGTATGGCGCAGCGCCGACGCGAGCGGCGGGACTTGCCGCCGAGGCGCAGCTGATGCAGCTCGCCTTCGAGGCCGGCGTGCCGTCGCCGCGCGTGATGCATGTGCTGACGGCCGAGGACGATCTCGGCACCGGCTTCATCATGCAGCGCGTCGAGGGCGAGACCATCGCCCGCAAAATTCTTCGCGATGAGGAGTTTGCCGCGGCGCGGCCACTGCTTGCGCGGCAGATCGGCGGCGTGCTTGCGGGCCTGCACAGGCTGCCGCAGGATAAATTGCCCGAGCTGCGCAGCCGGTCCGCGCCCCAGGAGATCTCCGAGTTCGAACGCGATTATCGCAGCCTGGACTGGCCCAAGCCGGTGTTCGAGCTGGCGCTGCGCTGGCTGCGCGACCACGATCCCGGCCCCTCAGTCGAGACCACGCTGGTGCATGGCGATTTCCGCAACGGCAATCTCATCATCGGTGCGGATGGCGTCCGCGCCGTGCTCGACTGGGAGCTCGCCCATCTCGGCGACCCCATGGAGGATCTCGGCTGGGTCTGCGTGAACTCCTGGCGCTTCGGCGAGATCGACAAGCCCGTCGGCGGCTTTGGCTCGCGCGAGGAGCTGTTCGCCGGCTACGAGGCTGCAGGCCGAACAGTTGACCCTGCGCGCGTAAAGTTCTGGGAGGTGATGGGCACGCTGCGCTGGGGCATCATGTGCGGCGGCATGATGCAGCGGTTTCGCGAGGGCCCGGACCATTCCATGGAGCGCGCCATGATCGGCCGCCGCGCCTCCGAAACCGAGATCGATCTGTTGCGGCTTCTGGCGCCGCGCGGGAGCTGACGCATGCAGGACGAACCGACGCCGATCGAGCTGACCAAGTCGGTCGCCGATTTTCTCCGCAACGACATCACGCCGCTGATCTCCGGCCACCAGGCCTTCAAGCTCCGCGTCGCCATCAACATCCTCGATCTCGTCACGCGGCAGCTGACGCAGGAGGAGGGGAGTGATGTGAGTGAGGTGGAGCGCCTGCGCGCGCTGCTCGGCATCGACGGCTCGGTGACGGAGCTCAACCAAGCGCTCGCCGATCGTATCGCGAAGGGCGAGGTCGACCTGGCAACGCCAGGCCTAGCCGAGCACCTGTGGGCGACCACGATGGATAAGCTGGCCGTGGATCAGCCGAACTATGCCTCCTACAAGCGGGAGCTGGGGCGGTAGGCGGCTTCGTAGCCCGGATGGAGCGAAGCGTAATCCGGGAAAATCTCGCGAACCGATGCAGTGGCCCCGGATTGCGCTTCCGCTCCATCCGGGCTACGCCCACTCTCTCCCCGTCATTGCGAGGAGCCCTTGCGACGAAGCAATCCAGACTTTCTCCGCGGAGAGATTCTGGATTGCTTCGCTGCGCTCGCAATGACGATGGAAAGACCGCGTTACTTCCCCATCCATTTCGGCGGCCGCTTCTCCGAGAACGCCTTCGGTCCCTCGATGTAATCCTGCGAGGCCGCCATCGCCTGCACGGCCGGATAGTCGCGCTGCTCCGCGATGGCCTGTTCCAGCGAGACGGCGAGGCCCTTCTGAATGGCCTGCTTGGACGCGCGGATCGACATTGGCGAGTTCTTGCTGATCATCTCCGCCCAGCGCAGCGCGGCCGAAAGCGCTTCGCCCTGTGGCACCACCTCGTTGACGAAGCCGAGTTCAAAACCTTCCTTGGCGCTGACATGGCGCGCGGTGAGGATCATGCCCATGGCGCGCTTCAGCCCGATCTGGCGCGGCAACCGGTGCAGGCCGCCGGCGAGCGCGGCAAGGCCCACGCGCGGCTCCGGTAGCGCGAAGGTCGCGTTCTCCGCGGCGATGATGAGATCGCAGGCGAGCGCGATCTCGAAACCGCCGCCCATCGCGACGCCGTTCACCGCGGCGATGATCGGCTTGTCGCAGTCGAATCGCGCCGTGAGGCCGGCAAAGCCGCCCTTGTCCCAGCCGCGCTTGCCGCCGGCGGCCTGCCACTTCAGATCGTTGCCGGCGCAGAACGCATTGTCGCCGCTGCCTGTGACGACGGCGATCCACTGCTCGGGATCGGCGGAGAAATCGTCGAACACTTTTTGCAGCTCGAAATGCGCATCGGTGTGCAGCGCGTTGTAGACCTCGGGCCGCGACAGCGTGACGATCGTGATCGGCCCCTTGCGTTCCACCTTGGAAAATTTCAGCTCCATCGCGCGCTCCCGCATTTTCTCGTGAAGGAATATTGGCGTCATACTACCGTGCGTTCGCGCCGGAGCACCATCGAATTGCGCGGGCGCGCCTTGCATGGCCGGCACGCCTCGGCTTGCTTGACTCGGCGAGGCTCTTCTCACCTTAATCGTGCGAAGCAAAGACGCGCCTAGCGCCTTAACGCAAAACGATAAAATCAATCCGGGAGAGAACCTGTGGATTTCTCATTGCCTGCCGATCTCGTCGCCTATCTCGGAGAGCTCGACCGTTTCATCGAACGCGAGATCAAGCCGCTGGAGGAGGCCGACGACAACATCCGCTTCTTCGACCATCGCCGCGAATGGGCGCGCACCGATTTCGAGAATGGCGGCCTGCCGCGCCATGAATGGGAAGCGCTGCTGCGCAAGGCCAAGGATCTCGCCGACGCCGCCGGGCATCTGCGCTTTCCGGTGCCGAAGCAATATGGCGGCAAGGACGGCTCCAATCTCTGGATGGCCGTGATCCGCGAGCACTTTGCCGCAAAAGGCCTTGGCCTGCACAACGACCTCCAGAACGAGCATTCCATCGTCGGCAATTTCCCCGTCGTCACCATGCTCGATCGCTACGGCCGCGACGACCAGAAGGCGATGATCGACGGCTCGATCAGGGGGAAGTACCGCATCACCTTTGGCCTGACCGAGCCGCATCACGGCTCCGACGCCACCCACATGGAGACGCGCGCGGTGCCGGCGACCCGCGACAACGTCAAGGGCTGGATCATCAATGGCGAGAAGATGTGGACGACGGGCATGCACGTCGCCACGCACTGCGCGCTGTTCGCGCGCACCAGCGGCAATGACGGCGATGCCCGCGGCATCACCTGCTTCCTGGTGCCGGCCAAGAGCCACGGCGTCAAGGTCGAGGAGTACATGTGGACGTTCAACATGCCGACCGACCATCCCCGCGTCAGCTTCACGGATGTGTTCGTGCCTGAAGATGCGCAGTTCGGCGAGGTCGGCCGCGGACTGTCCTTGGCGCAGTGCTTCGTGCACCAGAACCGCATCCGCCAGGCGGCGAGCTCGCTCGGCGCGGCCGTCTACTGCATCAACGAGAGCGTCAAATACGCACGCGAGCGAAAGCCGTTCGGCAGGGCGCTCGCCGAAAACCAGGCGATCCAGTTCCCGCTGGTCGAGCTCGCCACGCAGGCCGAGATGCTGCGCCTTCTGATCCGCAAGACGGCCTGGGAGATGGATCAGCTCACCGAAGAGCAGATCGAGCGCACGCTCTCCGATCGCGTCTCCATGTGCAACTATTTTGCAAACCGCCTCTGCTGCGAATCCGCCGACCGGGCCATGCAGGTCCACGGCGGCATGGGCTATTCACGCCACAAGCCGTTCGAGCACATCTACCGCCACCACCGCCGCTACCGGATCACCGAGGGCAGCGAGGAGATCCAGATGCGGAAGGTAGCGGGGTTCTTGTTCGGGTATATGGGACCGGGGAAACATTGAGGCTTCCACCGCTATCGTAGGGTGGGCAAAGCGAAGCGTGCCCACCACCTGTTACAAGCGTGAAAGAACGGTGGGCACGGCGCTTTGCGCCTTTGCCCACCCTACGGCACCTCGCGATCAATTCACTCTTCGATCCTTTCCCGCCCAATACGGCTCGCGCAATTGCCGCCGCAAGATTTTGCCGCTGGGATTCCGCGGCAGCGCCGGCAAGAACTCCACGCTCTTCGGCGTCTTGTAGCCGGCGATGCGCTCGCGGGTGAAGTTGATGATGTCGGTGGCGGTCGCCTGCTTGCCGGGCTTCATCACGACGACGGCCTTCACCGCCTCGCCCCATTTGTCGTCGGGCACGCCGATCACGGCGGCTTCTGCGACATCTGGATGATCGCACAGCGCGCTCTCGACCTCGGCGGGATAGATGTTCTCGCCGCCGGAGATGATCATGTCCTTGATGCGGTCGTGGATGTAGAGATAGCCGTCCTCGTCCATGTAGCCGGCATCGCCTGTGCGCAGCCAGCCGTCGCCGCGCAGCGTTGCGGCGGTCGCCTCCGGCAGATTCCAGTAGCCGGCCATGTTGGAGCCCGAGCGCGTCGCGATCTCACCGACCTGGCGCGGCGGCAGCGGCTTGCCGTCGGCGTCGAGGATGGCGATCTCGACGCCGGGCAGGGCCTTGCCGGCCGAGCGCATCCGCTCCAGCCCCTCGATATGGTCCTCCGGCGGCAGCGCGACGATGGTGCCCGTGGTCTCGGTCATGCCGTACATCTGGACGAAGCCGCATTTGAAGATTTCGATGCACTCCTTCAGGAGCGCCGCTGGAATCGGCGAGGCGCCGTACAGCATGTATTTCAGCCGCGAGAAATCCACCGTCCTGGCGCGCGGCTGCCGCACCACGAACTGCATCGCCGCCGGCACCATGAAGAGCTTCGTGATGCCCGACTGCTCGAAGAAGTCCAGCACCTTGGTCGGATCGAATTCGCGCGCGATCACGCCGCGGGCGCCGTGATAGAGCCCCATTACGCCCCATCCCGAACCGCCGATATGGAAGATCGGCATCGCCACCAGCGAGACGTCGTTGGTCGACCACCGGTTCCATTCCGGCTTGTCCTCGGCATTGCCGGTCTGCACGAGATTGAGGAAGTTCGCGTGGCTCAGCATCGCGCCCTTCGGCTTGCCCGTGGTGCCTGACGTATAGAGCTGGATCGCGATGTCCCTGGTGTCGATCGGCACCTTGGGATCATCGCCGCTCTGCGCATCGCGCCACGCGGTAAAGTCCCGCCATTCCGGTGCGCCGCCCTCGGTGGTGATGATCGTGCGCACGCCCGGGAGCTGATCCCTGATCTGGCGGACCTGCGTGATGAACTCCGGCCCGACGAACAGCACCGGCGCCTTGCAATCCGAAACGATGAAGGCGACCTCGGGCCCCGCGAGTCGCCAGTTCACCGGCGCCATCACCACGCCGGCCTTCATCGCGCCCATCAGCAGCTCGAAATAGAGATCGCTGTTCTTGCCGAGATAGGCGATGCGATCGCCGTGTCTGACACCCACCGCGAGAAGCGCGTTGGCGACCTTGTTGGTCTTGATGTCGAACTCGGCAAAGCTGGTGGCGCGGCCCTCGAACTCATAGGCAATGGCACTGCCGCGGCTCTTCGCGCGCTCGCGCACCATGTCGGCGAGGTCAGCCAGTTTCGGTGATGCGGACATGTTTCTCCCGTACGTCTTGTTTTTATGCCGGGGAGTGTGGCGTCATCCGCGGGTGAAGACAAGATGGGGGAGGGAGCGCGCTACTGCTTCAACATCGTCGTCCCGGCCTAGTGCGCAATTGCGCACGGGGGCCGGGATCCATAACCACTGAACGCAATTTGGCGAAGATCAGTCATGACCAATCTTCGCCAAACCACATTCGGTGAGTATGGGTCCCGACCTTCGCCGGGACGACAACAACTACCCCCGCTTCGCCCGGTCCTTCTCGTTCTGCGCCATGATGCTTTCGCGTGCGGTCTTCCAGTCGTCGTCGCTCCAGTCGCGGAGCTGGTAGAAATTGCCGCCCATGGCGAGCGCCTGCGCGCCGTCCATCGCAATCGTCTCGCCGGTGATCCAGTCGCAGCCGCCGGAGATCAGGAACACCGCGAGGTTCTGCAACTCGTCCATGGTGCCGACGCGGCCCATCGGATTCATCGCCTTGGTGCGCGCACCCGCTTCATCACCGGGCTTGATGCGCTTGCTCATGCCCTCGGTCGGGATCTCGCCCGGCGCGATGGTGTTGAGGCGGATGCCGTAGCGGCCCCATTCGGTCGCAAGCGACATCGTCATCGCGTGGATCGCCGACTTGCTCATCGCCGACGGCACCACATAGGGCGAGCCGTTGCGCACCCAGGTCACGGTGATCGAAACGACATTGCCGGGCTGCTTCAAGGCGATCCAGCGCTTGCCGACCGCATGCGTCACGTAGAACGTGCCGTGCATGACGATGTTGGCGACGGCATCGAAGCCGCGCGGCGAGAGTTCCTCGCTGCGCGAGATGAAATTGCCCGCAGCGTTGTTGATGAGATCGGTGAGGGGGCCGTCGCGAAAGATGTTCTCGATCATCTCGTCGACCGCGAGCGCGTTGCGGATGTCGACGCCGTGGCTGGTGACGCGGCCGCCATAGAGGTCCATCAATTCGGTCGCGGTCTCGTCGCACACGATCTTGCGGCGGCCGCAGATGTGCACCTCGGCACCGAGCTGGAGAAAGCGCGCCGCCATCGACTTGCCAAGCCCGGTGCCGCCGCCGGTCACGAGAATGCGCCGTCCGGCCAGAAGATTTTCCTTGAACATCGCTGTTTCTCCCGTACGGATTGTCAGTTAATTGGTCGATTGACTAAATCCGGCCGCCAGCGTCCTGTAAAGCGGCACCGAACAAGAACAGGGAGAATTCATCCATGGAAGAGCGCGTCTCGATCTCGATCTCGGAAGGCGTCGCCGATGTCCGCCTGGTGCGCGCGGACAAGATGAACGCGCTCGATCAGGCCATGTTCGAGGCCCTTGTAGCCGCAACCGACCGGCTTTCGAAGGACAAGAGCGTGCGCGTCGTCGTGTTGTCCGGTGAAGGCCGCGCCTTCTGCGCCGGTCTCGACATGGGGCGTTTTGCCGCCATGAAGGAAAAGGGCGGCAACGGAATTCCGGGTGGCGAAAATCGCGATCTCACTATGCGCACGCATGGTCAGGCGAATTTCCCGCAACAGGCCGTGTGGGGCTGGCGTCAGCTTCCGGTTCCCGTGATCGCAGCGGTGCATGGCGTCGCCTTCGGCGGCGGCTTCCAGCTCTCGCTCGGCGCCGACATGCGGTTCCTCAGCGCCGATGCGCGGATGTCGGTGATGGAGATCAAATGGGGCCTCGTGCCCGATATGGCGGGCACGCCGATCCTGGCCAGCCTCGTGCGCGACGACATCCTGCGCGATCTCACCTACACCGGCCGCATCTTCTCCGCGCAGGAGGCGATGACCTACGGCCTCGCCACGCGCATCTGCGACGATCCGCGCGCGGCAGCGCTCGAAGTCGCGCGCGAGATCGCGGGAAAAAGCCCCGATGCGATCCGCGCGGCGAAGCGGCTGCTCAACAATCTCTCGGTCGATCCGGGTCCCGCGCTGCTCGCCGAATCCGTCGAGCAGCAGAAGCTGATCGGCAGCGCGAACCAGACCGAGGCGGTGCGGGCCAATTTGGAGAAGCGTGCGCCGAAGTTCGCGGATTAGCACAGACCTCATCCCGAGGAGCCGCGAAGCGGCGTCTCGAGGGATGGGCTACGGGCCCTCATGGTTCGAGACGGCGCTTTGCGCCTCCTCACCATGAGGGTCGACTTCAAACAACAAAGAAAAACAAAAATGAGCGAAACGTCCCAATTCTTCGGCATCGTCTCCGGCGAGCGCCGCCGTTCCCATGCGGAGGTCACCAATCGCGCCGACCGCATCGCAAGCGGCCTCGCCACAATCGGCGTCCGCCAAGGCGATTGCGTCTGCATGCTGAAGCGCAACGACATCGCCTTCCTGGAAGCCGCCTACGCCGCGATGCGGCTCGGGGCCTATGGCGTGCCGATCAACTGGCACTTCAAGCCGGAGGAGATCAACTACATCCTTGGCGATACCGGCACGTCCGTGCTGATCGGTCATGCCGACATGCTGCACGCCTTGCGCGATGCGATCCCGAAGGGCGTCACCGTGCTCAGCGTGCCGACGCCGCCGGAGATCCTGTCCAGTTACAAGATCGATCCCGATCATCTGAAGACGCCAGACTTCGCCATCGATCTCGAATCCTGGCTCGCACAGTTCCAGCCCTATGACGGCCCCATCGTGCCGCAGCCCATGAACATGATCTACACGTCGGGCACGACTGGCCATCCCAAGGGCGTGCGGCGCAATGCGCCGACGCCGGATCAGCAGGCGGCCGGCGAGCGCATGCGTGCGATGATCTATGGGCTGAAGCCCGGCGCCCGCGCGCTGCTGCCCGGGCCGCTCTATCATTCCGCGCCGAACTCGTTCGGCATCCGCGCCGGCAAGCTCGGCGGCGCACTGGTGCTGATGCCGCGGTTCGAGGCGGAAGAGTTTCTGCAGCTGATCGAGCGCTACAGGGTCGACACGATCTTCATGGTGCCAACCATGTTCATCCGCCTGATGAAGCTGCCGGAAGCGGTGCGCAGGAAATATGACGTCTCCTCGCTTCGTCACATCATCCATGCCGCCGCGCCGTGCCCGGCCGACGTTAAGCGCGCCATGATCGAATGGTGGGGGCCGGTGATCTACGAATTCTACGGCTCGACCGAATCCGGCGCCGTGACCTTCGCGACCTCGGAGGACGCCCTGAAGAAGCCCGGCACTGTCGGCAAGATCTCGCCCGGCGCCGAGCTTCGTTTCCTCGGCGAGGACGGAAGCGTGCTCGGCGTGGGCGAGATCGGCGAGATCTATTCCCGCATGGCGGAGCTGGCCGACTTCACCTACCACAACAAGCTGGAGAAGCGCGCCGAGATCGACCGCGACGGCTTCATCACCTCCGGTGACGTCGGCTATATCGACGAGGACGGCTACGTCTTCATCTGCGACCGCAAGCGCGACATGGTGATATCAGGGGGCGTCAACATCTACCCGGCCGAGATCGAATCCGTGCTGCATGCCGTGCCCGGCGTGCACGATTGCGCGGTGTTCGGCATCCCCGACGCCGAGTTCGGCGAGGCGCTGATGGCCGTGGTCGAGCCGCAAGCCGGCGTTGCGCTCGATGCCGCCGATGTCCGCGCGCGATTGAAGACCTCGCTCGCAGATTACAAGGTGCCCAAGCACATCGAGATCCGCTCGGGGCTGCCGCGCGAAGATTCCGGCAAGATATTCAAGCGCCGGCTCCGCGATCCCTATTGGGAACAGGCCGGGCGCAAGATCTGACAATTCGACGAAGATCCGTAGGGTGGGCAAAGCGAAGCGTGCCCACCGTAACTATCACAAGGCACTGATGGTGGGCACGGCGCAAGAGCGCCTTTGCCCACCCTACGAGATAGGGGACAAGGAGACTTATTCATGACCGACTCCGCAAAAGAAGTCCTCTACGAAGTCGCCGACCACATCGCGACCATCACGCTGAACGCGCCGGAGCGCATGAACACCATCTCCGGCCCGATGCTGAACGATCTGGCGCGGCTCCTCACCGAGGCCAACGAGGACAACAACGTCCGCGTCGTGATCCTCACCGGCAAGGGCAGGGCGTTCTGCGCCGGTCTCGACCTGCGCAAGGAGCGCGACGGCAACGGCCTCAGCGCCGCGTCGTCGCCGACCACGATCAATTTGCGCAATACCCCGCCGACGGTCTTGCAGGCGATGGACAAGCCGACCATCTGCGCCGTCAATGGCGGCGCGGCCGGCTATGGCATGGACACCGCGCTCGGCTGCGACATCCGCATCATGGCGGAGTCCTCGAAGCTCGCCGCCGCCTTCGTCAAGCGCGGCGTCGTGCCGGAATCCGGCGGCACCTGGCTGCTGCCGCGCATGCTCGGCTGGGCCAAGGCCTCCGAGCTGATCTTCACGGGCCGCACGCTGAGCGCGCGCGAATGCCTGGAATGGGGGCTCGCCAACGAGGTCGTGCCTGATGCCGAGCTGATGACCCGCGCCATGACAATCGCCCGGGAAATCGCGGCCAATGCGCCGCTGGCGGTGCAGGCCTCCAAGCGCATGATGCGGATGGGCCTCAACGAAAATTTCTCCGACCACGTCCACCACGTCTATCTCCAGCTTTTGCCATTGTTCAAGACCGAGGACATGGCCGAAGGCATGAAGGCGTTCATGGAAAAGCGGGAGCCGAAATTTACGGGGCGGTAGCCGGAGACCCGTAGCCCGGATGGAGCGCAGCGTAATCCGGGACCGTCGTAGCTGGTGGCACGCCCCCGGATTGCGCTACGCTCCATCCGGGCTACGTCACCGTCTTAGCAGAGGCAGATTTCGTGCCTATATGAACGGGATCACTGACTTCTGGATCGTGCCATGACCCCCGTTTCCATCCTGCTCAACATCCTCTGGATCCTCATCGGCGGCGCCTGGATGGCGTTCGGCTGGCTGGTGGCTGCCGTCATCATGGCCGTCACCATCATCGGCCTGCCCTGGGCGCGGGCGGCGTTCAATATCGCCGTCTACACCTTGCTGCCGTTCGGCTCGAGGGCGGTCAGCCGCTACGAGGTCACGGGTGTCGAGGATATCGGCACCGGCCCGCTCGGGGTGATCGGCAACATCATCTGGTTCGTGCTGGCCGGCTGGTGGCTGGCGCTCGGCCACCTCGTGACCGCACTGGTCCTTGCGGTCACCATCATCGGCATCCCGTTCGCCTGGGCCCACCTCAAGCTCGCGGGCATCGCGCTCTGGCCGATCGGCAAGGTGATCGTGCCGGCCTAGGGTGTGGGTCCTGCACCCCGACCCGGGCAGCGGAGCGGAAGTCGTCCGGTTGTGGTCGTCGGCGGATAGCTCGAGGCGGAGGCCGCTTATTCGATTCTAAGTCGGAGGAAGAGAGCACCTGCTAATCCAACCGTGAGACATATTCCAAGCGTATAGCCAGCCGGATTTAGCAAACCCAGACGATCGGCAAGAAAAATGAGTGTGATGGATGCAGTCACTTGCGCAATCCAAACGCGCCACGCAGCTTCTACCGCTTGACCAAAGGTCATCCGATTAAAATAAAGAATACCCCATGAAGGTGCCAACAAGACAACCAACAAAACGATAATCGCGACCGCCGCAAACATATATGCTCACTCTCCGATAAGGCGAGACTGTCCTGCTTTACCGCTTAGATCGCCGCCGAAGGGATGACTACGGCCAAGAAATAGAGGGCCACGCAGGGGAACGAGGCCCACGACAGAAAGCGAGCTCCCTCTCGTTTTCCAAGATAGCATAGAAGGCTTGGCGCAAGCACGAAGACCAGCAGTGCAGCCATCGGCGGCGCCACGTACAGGAAGATGGCGCTACGCCGACCATATCCTCGTTCGTATAAAGCGATGACTGCCCCACTAAAGGCGTGAAGAAGCCCGCCCCAGAGCAACGCGTTGACCAATATGACGGGAATGATGGTTCTTAGTTTTGGCATGTTCATCGCAAGAAGGGACTGAAGCGGGCTCTCCTATATCATAGCCATGTCCGCCCGTAGCGGAGCGAGCAAGCTCGGACGCCGTGCGCGCACAAAGTCTCGCGCTGCCCGACGGCAAAACAGGCCACATGCAGGTCAAGGGCACTTCGCGGAATTATTCTGATTGACCGAATTCGCGTCTTCGGTTAAACCGCAAGGCATCCCGGCCCGTCAAAGGGACGTTTCGCGATCGTCACGATACGTAGGCCGGGATGCGATGGACGCGGCAGCGCCGGCGCGTGACGGGGTGGCAGGGCGGGCGAGCCTCGTGAGCCATCACCTTCCGCGGATCGACACGGCGCTGTCACAGCGTTTCCTTTTCAGTTTCGGGGGCGAGCACGCGCGAGCTTTCGAATGGCTTGGGAGGGACGTCCGCGGACGGCAAAAGCGTGTGGTCCTGACGCCCGGGGTCTGTGCGTCAAGGCTTGCGGTGGTGAAGCGGCCCGACCGGGTGCGCGCATCAGTCATCCGCAAGGCGACGGGGGCAATAGTGCATCGCTCCCCGGGGAGAGCGCGCCATAAGCCGTAAAACCATTGCGCAGGGAAAATAAATAGTCGGGTGAAGCTGCATAGAGGCGCGTCAAGTCCGCAACCCGTTGCCGGACAACGCGAACTCTTCGTAAGCTGCCACCAGCCTTTTTTAGGCTTTATGCACACTGTCGCGACACATCGCGAGACACCCGGACAAATCACCATGGCACGAAAGGTTAGTTACAGCCCGTTCGAAAGCCGCAGCGCGCGGCTCAACAAATTCGCCGTCCGCCGCAGGCCGTACAGCGGACCGTCGTTGGCGCGCGGAATTTTGCTGATGTATCGCCGCAACAAGAGCAACGGCACGTGGATCGCAAAGGTCAGCAACGGCTGCAACGGCTACTGGACCAAGGCGTTCGCCCTCGCGGATGATTTCGAGGACGCCGATGGCAACGCCGTGCTGACGTTTCATCAGGCCCAGGAGCAGGCGAAGAAGCTGGCGCGTGGCGAAACCGGCGGCGCTGACAACGCGCCGATCACGGTCGATGGCGCATTGACGAGCTACAGGGCCGACCTGATCGCGCGCAGCGCGAACCCTTACAACGCCGAGCACCCGCGCCTCCACCTTTCCCGCGCGCTGCTGGACAAGCCAGTGGCGCTGCTCACCCTCACCGAGCTGAAGAGATGGCGCGACGGCCTGATCGGCACGATGAAGCCAAGCACGATTAATAGGCTTTGTCGGTGCATCTGCGCCGCGCTGGCCTTGGCCGCGCAGCATGATCAGCGCATCAAGAACGGTGACGCTTGGGAAATCGGACTCGCCGGCCTGCCCGATGCGCAGGAAGCCCGCAACGTCGTGCTCTCGGACGACAAGGTGCGCGAGTTCGTCGCCGCCGCTTACAGGCTCGATGAGAAGTTTGGGCTACTGACCGACACGCTGTCAGTCACTGGCGCGCGACCATCGCAGGCCGTGCGGCTCCGTGTCGATGACTTGCACGATCATCCGGTGCGGCCAAAGTTGTCGATGCCAAAGTCGGCCAAAGGTGGTGGACGGAATCGAGCGCAGAAGAAGGCCGAGCGTTACAGTGTGCCAATTACCACACAGCTTGCGACGCGATTGAAGCGGGCTGCAAAGGGTCGCACCGGCAATGAGCCACTGCTGCTGCAAGGCGACGGCCTGCCCTGGGACAAGAATCCGGGCCAGAACTATCATCGTCAGGTGGACAATGTTGTCACGAGCATCGGTCTCGATCCTGCTGAGGTGACGATGTACGCGCTGAGGCACAGCAGCATCGTCCGTATGCTGGTGCGAGGTGTGCCGATCCGGCTGGTAGCATCGCTGCACAACACCTCGGTCGCGATGATCGAAAAACACTATTCGCGTCACATCACCGAGCACTCTATCGACGACATCGCGCGTACTGGATTGTTGTTGGACAGTGCAGTGACTGTTGGCAACGTGGTGGCGTTCGGGTGAGTCGCGAAGGTCGCTGATCAGTGGTAGCGCGACGGCGCGGTTCGCTTAAAACGAGTGCGGCTAAAATGTGTCAAAGTCGTTAGAGCGTTCTGGAATTGCAAGGTCGGCTAAGCATTTAGCCTGCCTAGCCAGCGCAAAAATCTCAAAATTATTTTGAAAAATCAGACACTTGACGGCAATCTCAGTGACTCCCACCCTTATGCCTTCATATGATCCATGCGAAAGGGAGTCCCCGCCATGGCCCGTCGAGAGAGGAAGAAGCTCAGTAAAACATCCGACGCCGAAGTGCAGTCGCAGAAGCCAGAAGCCGAGGTGCAGCCGACACCCAGACTGGCGCTCAACGTATTGCAGTTTTGTGAGGCCTACGACATCAGCGAGGGTCTCTATTACAAACTGAAGAAGCAGGGACTCGGTCCGCGCGAGACGAAGATTGGCACGAGGACGCTCATTTCCTTCAAAGCCGCTGACACGTGGTTTGCTGCGCGTGAAGCCGCCAGCGGGAAAGCTGCGACTAAACCGGCGCGTTCCGCCAAGGGCGAAAACGCTAATCTCTAGAAAGAAACGGCCGTCGCGTGGGACGACGGCCGGGGTCGTTCGTATTGGGGCATTCGCGCGCCCCCTTTGTCGGAAAGCCCTCGCCGGTCCACCGTGACGACCTCTCATCAGCGAGAGAGGACGCGTCCATGTTGTCCGACGAAATTTGCTTCCACCTCTTGGACCTCGCCCATCGGCGCGGCAGCATCCATCAGGATTCAATTACTGCGTTCTGTCCTTGCTCGCTGAGCGTCGACAGAGCGCTCGTCGCTCGCGCTCCAGGGCGCGCCGTGTGCACCGCTGCACCCACACCACGCGCGGACGCAGCAACGATCCTGGCGACAGTGACGGACCACCTAGATCCAGCATCTGTTTAGTGAGGAGTGCATCATGGGCATGATGCCCGACGATGACGCGCGTCCGCTCCGGGTCGTGATCCATCAGATCTCTAACGACCAGCGCGGGCGCCGAAGGTTCATGGCTACGATGAACGGCCACGTCCTGTGCGATGCAACTCCGAATCCTGTTCCCTGCGCAGCGGCCTGCTTACTGAGGCGCGGGTTTGACCCGTCCGCGCTGATCGTATTCCAGGACGCCATGACTGACTTTGAAGAATGTTTGTCGATTGCGGAGGCAATTGCGCTGGACGATGTCGTTGTGCCATTGCGTGGGAGGCGGTAATGTTGGATTTCAACAGCGCGCGGCTGCAGGAAGAGCCGCCGCGGCGCGGTGGCGGCAATGGCGTTCGGATCAATGCTGCCGACATCCGCCATCGGCTTGCAGCCTCCGCTCGGGAATTCGTCCAGTGGCTGTTCGGTGGCCGCGCCTATCTTACGAAACACGAAGCTCGCATCGGCAGTGTGCACGGCGAAGCCGGTGAAAGCCTTAACATCGAGCTGACTGGTTCGAAGGCTGGCGTCTGGTACGACCACGCCACCGACCAGGGTGGCGACCTGATCAAATTGTACCGCCTGTTCATGGGTTATGTCGGCACCCAGGATTTCCAGCAATCGTTGACCGAGATCGCTGCGGACTTCTTCAACGATCCGGTCAAGGTCGAGCGTCGGTCGTGGCGGCCGACACCGTCCGAGAAGATTGCGGAGGCCAAGAAAGACTTCGGCGACAGGCCGCACAAAGACACGCTCGAACTCGGCGCATCAGTCGCGAGATTCCGCTACCACGATGTCAAAGGCAAAATCATCGCCATCGTTTATCGCTACGAACCCGACGGCACTCGTGCGAGTAAAACCTTCCGCCCGCATTGTTATAAGATCGTCGACGGTGTCGAGACATGGTGCGCCGGCATGCCGGATCCGCGACCGTTGTATCGGCTGCACGAGATCGTCAAGGTCGCGGTCGTTGTTCTGACTGAGGGCGAAGCCAAAGCCGACGCCCTGGTCGGGCTCGGGATCGCGGCGACTTCGATCATGGGCGGTGCCAACGCTGTGTCAAAAACCGATTGGACGCCACTGGCCGGCAAGCTGGTGACAATTTGGCCGGACAACGATAGCCCCGGCCAGGCCTTCGCTTGCGCCGCCACCGCGTTGCTGCTTTCGCTCGGCTGTAAGGTCAAGGTTGTTCAGATCCCGCCCGGCATGATTGAGGGCTGGGACGCGGTCGACTGCATCGCGGACGGAAGTGACGCCGCTGCGCTGATCACCAAAGCGGTGACGGCGGAAGGTTCACCGCCGGACGATGATGGATCACCCGCGGAGGACCCAAAGCCGGAGGGGCCGCCACCACCACCGCCACCACCACCACCCGGCATCCCGCTCGACTACTACGAAAACTTCGGTAACGCCGTTCCGAAGACCTGGATCTTCAAGGGTGCGCTTGCCATTGGGGAGACGTCCAGCTTTGTTGGCCCGCCCGGTAGCGGCAAATCGGCGTTGCTTGCGAGTGCCGCATTGCACGCCGCCATCGGGGCCGACTGGCGCGGCTACCGCTCGAAGCAACACGTCGGCGTGGTGTATTTCGCGCTGGAGCGCGGTCAGCTTGCGAAGCGCCGAATGATGGCGATGGCGGGGCCGCCAAACCTACCAATCGCAGTTGCCAGCCAAGTGCTCGATCTGGTGCACCCAGGCTGCGTGCAGATCATTGTCGACACCATCCGGTCCGCCGCGACGCATTTCGGCCATCCGGTCGGCCTTGTCATCATCGACACTTACCCCAAGGGTATCGCGGCCGGCGGCGGCGACGAGAACAGCGCCACGCATCAGAACATTGCGGCAGCCAACCTGCGCCGGGTGCATGAACGGGTTGCGGTGCACATCGCCCTGATTGGTCATACCGGCAAGGACGAAACTAAGGGTCCGCGTGGCTCCAACGCGCATCTCGGTGACGTCGATATGATGGTACAGATCTCCGTCGCTGGCGATGTCAGGACCGCCGCCATCGTCAAGAACAATGACGGTCCGGAAGGCGTGCTGACACAATTCACGGTGAAAGCCGTAACGCTCGGGCAGGACGAGGACGGCGACGACATCACCACGGCCGTCGTCGTTGACGAAGTGCCCGCTGGTGGCACCGCCGGCCGTCGGGCAAACCTGACCAGCACGCAGCGCAAGGCGATGGACATGCTCCTTCGCTGCATCCTCGACTTTGGCGAGCCAGCACCTGCCACCAGCGATTATCCGAAGGGCGTCAAGACGGTGACAGTGAAGCAGTGGCGCGAGGCTTGCCTCAAGGGCGGTTTGTCCCCGGGGGGCACGGATGAAAGCGCTGGCCGCGCGTTCCGCCGCGCCATGGCTGATCTAGACCGTATGAAGATGGTCAGCACGTGGGACGGTCTGGTTTGGGTGGTTCGCGAATGAGTTTTCCCGGACAAACGGACAAAAGCGGACATGTCCGGACAATGTCCGAAGGCCATTTCCGGACAGACACGGACACACCCCTATAAGGGTGTCCGTTGTCCGGAGGCCGACTTCGATGGGATGGCAGGATCCAGCGCGGACTCGCAGTCCAACTAGCTTGGGATGGACGATAGCTGTGAGGGGCGTAGGGTGTGGCAGCGCCAACCTTGTCTATTGAAGGCACTATGGCATGCCATCATCGCTCGCCAGCGCCGGTCAGCGGCTCAAGAATCTGAGGTCTGGACGCGGTCGACAATGGGGCTCGCGAAACCGCATCACGCGCGACCTTAAACAGGCTGTCATCGACGCGGCGATTGCCCATGGCAGTGATGGTCACGGCCGTGGCGGCCTGACTGGCTACGGTTTCTTTCTCGCGTCGCGCCATCCAAAGGCATTCAGCGGCTTGTTAGGGAAATTGCTGCCGCTCCAGGTTGACGCCACTGTCGACTCGGTGGTGTCGTCGATCAACATCGTTTCAATTCCGTCCGATCATTATCTCGGTGCAGACAATGCTCCGAAGGCGCAACCATCGTCTGCGCCCGTGTACGGCACGATAGAGCCTATCGAAGCCGGTCATTCCCTCTGCAAGGACGTTACGCGGACCGATAGCTGAACAATATCAATTCGCCCGCCGTTAAGTGTCCTTCGATGTGTCGCGAAAGCGCTGTTGGATGGCGGGCTTTCGACGTGTCCGACAGCCCTGGGGGGGGGTGGGTTCACCTCCGGCCTGCTCGGCGACGGGGCCGGGCTCCCTCCCTACAAGTTTTCCCAAATCCGATATGTTGCAGTACAACAAGCGTACTAACGCCAACGAACGCGCACACGTCGAACGTCCCCACATCACGCGCCAGCCGCTGCGTTTGGCCGCCTCCCGCCTTAGGATCGCGCAAACTGCTCGGTCGCTATCAGACCACCCGGCACGGGCAACGGTTCTCCAGGCGGCCAGCCTGCCATCCAGCAGCACGGTCGTGGGCGACGACCGGCCTGCTATTCGAAATTTCTACCGTGGTGGATGTCGCGTCCCTGATGTCGCCAGCCTAACGGGCTGCTGCAACCCTCCCGCCGAAGGCTCGTCCTCAACAAGCCTGTTTGAGCGGAGACCGCGCAGTTCGTCCATGGCTATTCGGGTGTGGAGAGCTGCTCGGCAGTGCCCAAGCGTCTCGATCTCCTCCAATGCCCAAGACAGATATTGCAAAGCGCCGTCGGGGCTCGCTGGGCAATCTAAGATTTTGCTCCGCGCCATTTCCTCAACTCCACCAAGTGCTGCGAGTTGAATAATGGTCAGATACTACCACAAGTCACTGCATAAGCCGAAGTAGGAAAACTGGCGCTGTCCCGAGTGTGACCCCAGGTCGCGGCCAGGGGGGCAGACCGCCGATGTCCGGCTCCCGTAGGATCGTTTTTCCGCGGTTTCCGCCGACATCCGTAGGCTGCCTAAAGGTCGCTCCATCCCTCGGCCTTATCGCGCAGAACGCATCCACGACCGTGAGCCCGCCGATTGCAGCGGTTACAAGAGTTTCCCCAAGTCTTGGCAGTCTCGCCCCAGGGGCGGGCGGTCGTCCCTCCGGCTACTGTCTTGACGCCACACCCGGCCCGGCGGGATGTTGGCGTGACCGGAGTCGCAAGGCTCACCGTCCAATCGCGGCGCACGCCGGATCGCGCGCCGACGCGGAGGCGCCGACATGCCAATCGACAGATCGAAAATTAAAAAAGGCGTCGTCATCCAGGGCGGCAATTTCCCCGCCGCGCACGTCACAACATTGCCGTCCGACCTTGCAGAAACGTTCGCCGATGTCCTGAAGGAAGCTGGCCCGCCGCCGTCGGACTCTAGGCTCGCAGCGCTGGAAGCGCTGGCGAACGAGCGCAATCAGCTTGAAGTTCGGATGATCGCGATCAAGCGACGCATTGCTGAAATTCGGAGGCTGGCGAGCCAATGACCGGTGAAGCTCTCAAGCTGAAAGCTGAGGTGGCGCGGTTGATGAGCCGGCACCGGCTCGCACCAATAGCGTGCGCGCCGGCCGCGCCGCTGCCGCCCGTCGAGGGCGACTGGATCTTCGAAGGCTTTGCAGCGCCGGCAACAATTGACAGCGAACGCACCAAGTTCGCTCCTCACTGCTGGATGCCATTCAAGTCCGGCATTCCGCTGTTGTATCGCCACAGCCGGCCGGCCGGCGAAGTCCTCGAAGTCCGCGCGACTGACAAGGGATTGCATATGCGCGCGCTGGTTCGCGACAATGAAGCGAAGCAATGCACTCACTTTAGCGTCGCCGCGACGATCCATGGCTATCAGCTCCGCGACGTCGACGACCGCGAGCGCTTTCACGCGCTGGTCACGTGCGCGACCCTTGACGAAATTACGGTGACTAACGCGCCGGCAAATCCTGCGGCTATTATCCTGCACCGCTATCGGCAATCCGCTTCGGTCGAGTTTTGGGACATCGCGAGGCGCGGGATTGTGTGTGCCCAAGGCATCGTGGCAGCTTTGCGCATCATCAACTCCGCCCAATCTGCGCCTCCGCAAACCGTTGTGCGTCCTGTCAAACGCTCCTTATGCGAGGTGCCACGCTCTAGGCCAACACCCGCCAAAGCGCCGACGAGGCCACGACCGAAAACTGAATTCAGAACACTGGTCGACGCGATCAATGCAATGTCAGGAGAGGTACAATGACTGAAGTCACCGGCACCGATCTTCTTCGCCAAGTCGCGGCGGCTCGCGTCAAAAAAATCGACTACGCACGTCTGGCAAAAAGCGTCGGGATTGCTCCGGACGATTTGCTCGATTTCTCACAGGGCCGCAAAAATTTGCCAGCCGACACGCTTTGCCGGCTTACAACGGAGATGATGCAGGGCACCCGGTTTTATCCGGATCAGGACGTGCTGGGTCCTCTGGAGCAGATCGAACCGAGGCCAATGGGCATCAGGCCTGATCCGTTCGTGCCGACACCGCGGGCGTGGGCGGTTGGCATGGCGCAAGGGCCGGGACCGCAGCCAGTGAGGCCGTCCCCAGAGCAGCAGACGCAACCCAAGCGGCCGGGCTGGATTGGCGGATGGCTCTAGGCGGCGATGCGACAGTCGCTCGTACTTTTCCCGCCTAAGTAGTTGTGCTTTGATGCCCATGCACCAGTTGTGGGGGGATTGCGATGGTCAGCCATCAGCATATTTTCACCGCTGCCTACATCGCGCTCGCGATCCTGAATACGGCACTTGCAGCGATGGCCATATTTTCCTTTTAAGCGCTCGCTAAGTGAATTCGTACGCGGACTTGTCGCGTCGATTGATTGCCAGATAGAATTCCTTGCCCTCAATCACCGCTGTCATCGCTTCCATCGCTTGTTTGATCGAGCAGCGCCGAAGCTCGATGGATTGTTGGAGCACTCCGTCCTTCCAGTATGTTGAATAAATCGAATAGGCAGCTAGCCTGCCCAGCACACGGTCTTCAAGTTCCCCCGCTCGCTCGATTTCAACCCCGTAAAGAATCTCCCAATCTCTTGCATCCCCATGCCGCTCACTACAGATTTGGCGGATTCGTTGGCCCAAATCCTTGCAGACCCCTATCTTGATCAGCCGGGCCTCTAGGGAGCCAGCGATGTAGAGGTATTGCTTGAGATTGAACCGCCCCGCAAACGCAAGCTTTTTTGTGTCGCATTGAACACAATGCCCCTTTGTGGACCTGAGCCTATGGCCGGCCTTCCGGCATCCGCTGCCAAGCGCAATGGTTTTGCCTGCCTCCTTTATCTGCTGAAACCAAAGCCACTGAGGCATTCCTCTGACGTCCATGACGTCTTCCGGACCTAAGTTTTGGCTTCTCAGGAACCCCAATTCACTTTCAGTAAGAATGTCTTGCATCCCGGCACTCCAACCCCCGCTGGGTCAGCCAACTCGCAAGTCAGTTCATGGACGTTCAATCATGTGCTCGCATCTAAATTCGCTCAAACCTCGCCATCATCGCTGTCGTCATCCTGCTCATCGTCATTGGAATCGACAGCGATAGCTTCGATGTACTCGCGACGTACTGTACGCAGCGACCGACCTGAGGAAGGATCAACCAGGGAGAACCACCAGCCCCCGGTTCTTTCTGGATGATTGAACCACATGCCTACCGCAACCGCCAAGACGTTTTTCTTCTAACGCTCACTGGTCCGAACAGGACGTGATCTGTCCGCCAAGTCTGACACAGTCCCGAAAGCGCCAAGGCTCGACAAAGCTTCCTGCCCACATCCCGCGCTCACGCCGGCGGGCTTCCGTTTGCGTCGCAGAATAGCGGCCATTGCTGTATCGCGGCCAATCTAGCGCCAGACCTTGTTGCACCAGCCAATCGGCTAGATCGATCCCGGCGACCTTGCAGGTGGCCACGGTTCTTCCATATCGGTCACGGTCAATGGGCGCACACGCCAAGGGACGTCCGCCGATGAAAGCGTCCAGTTCGTTAGCTGACTTCGCACCACACCGATACTGCAAGCTGTCGTTACCTCGGCAAAGCTGGCTGCTTTCGGGAGCGTCGATGCCCCAGAGCCGAATGCGGGTGCCGTGCATTTCAAGTGTGTCGCCGTCGATGACGCTGGCTTGGCCGGTTAGGTCGGCAGCGAAAAGCGACGATGCGCTGATTGCTAAGAACAATCCAAGCGCGAACGGCGTGCCAATGCGCATGTTTTTACGGTCAATCAGTGCGATTACGCCAAGGCACCTGCCAAGGAAGAGCTTCATCCAAGTCAAACCCTAAATTCACGTGAGCGTAATCCAACGCCTTAATTGCTCCGCCGCTCGTCTTTCCGAAATTTGCGATCTTTAAATCATTCAGCCAGTAAGGAACATTTGGCGCGTTGGAGGTGTCGTCCGCCGAGAGTGGAGACAATCGTTCCATCATGAGGTATTGGCCCGAATGGCTAATCATTTCTACCGCCGCCAGCACGCTCGCCCAGCGCGTAGCCCGGGCTGCATTCCAGACGATGTATTCGCACCAATTATTGAATGGAGTGACCGCCTTCACGCGCTTGATAACTACATCGTCTCGTCCTCTCACAGAAAATACTTCCCTTGTTGTGCCTCCTCCAATTTGCTTGTCCATGACGTCCAAGAACTCTTGCTCAGGCCTGATCGGGACGTGATCAAAAGGCTTTTGGAAATTTTCTGCGCGCTGCTCCTTTAACAACTTGGACATAAAGTCGTCGTGCGTCATGTTTGCCCCTTATGCTGCTTGATCTACATTATCTGCGCCGCGCATCACAATCTTAAGCGCGTCGTCCGGTAATGGCCGCTGCAATACCTTCGCTTCGTCCCACGGCCCGCGCATCCAAACATCGCGCTCCTCGTCGGTGGTCAGGATCACGGGCATGGTTTTCGGATGGATCGGTTCGACCACCGCGTTCGGCGCAGTCGTCAGGAAGCCGTAGACCTGATGCGGCCCAGGCACCGGCTTGGACTTCGTGCCGCGATCACCATTGAACGTCGTCCAGATGGCTGCTTGGTTGGTAGTGATCGAATAGAGATTGCACATAATTCCTCATACCAACAGCCAAGCCGCAGCGCCTCAAAATTCCCGATAGTCGCGTTGCAAATAAACTTGCCTTTCGCTGGACAAGCGATCTGAGACTGCGTTGAGGAAGTCACACGTTGTCAACACCAATGATCTAACCCTGATCAAGCTGAGTGGATCTTTTTCGCTGCGTATCAAGATAACCGGCTCTGTCGATTCAACGGGTTTTCGACGACGTTTTTGAATAAGCAGCAGCAAGTCATCGGTCGAGGATACCAGCAGATGCTCAAAGTCATCCGACGACCGGCAGATTCGCAGTTCTGCGGAGTGCAGTATCCTGCTCAAGGTCTGATAAAGCGTGATTGTCTCTGTCTCTTCCACGAAAAAAGGCGCGGTTGGTGGCGACAAGAATTTGCACAACGGGATCACTCTTGCGCGCATGTCCTTTACCGCATCGCATGCTTCAGCAAAGTTTCGCGTTGATGCAGCAAAAACCAAGAGGTCGCGTCTAAACAAGAGTTCCGCAACTTGATCGACGTCATCCTCGACGTCATGACCGTCGCCAAGATTGCGGGACCTAGTGGACGCGAACGCATGCAATCGAGTGAGAGATTCAATTACCTGATCGTAGAGGAAAATTAGCTCGCGGCTCATGGTGACGACCTCAAACCTTTGTCAAGCGCGAGTCTCCCTCAGGCGTGGGCGACATTTCCCAGCGGAGTTTGGTGCGGTTTCCGTCACTATCGGTTTCAACAAACCCAAAGCGCCGAAAGCGTTCAACCATCGAACTCTTGTTATCTGATCGGACGTCGGTGATTATCGGCGCACCGATTTCCTTCAACTTCGATATCAGAGCCGATGAGACGTGCTGACCACGAGCGGCTTTGGAAACGCCAAGATAGACTAGCGAAAGGGTTTCCTTGTCGTGTGGCTCGGCCAGTGCGTAGCCCACGATGTTGCCATGTGCATCGACCGCGATCAATGACTGACCACTCGCTACATATCGGGCGATGTATGCTGTGGTTTGCGGACGAACGGCTGTCGGGACCTCTCGGGCTACCTCTGCGAAAACCAGCAGAATACCAACCTCGTCGTCGGGAATAGCAATTCGATAGACCACATTTCCGGTCATCGTTGCGGCAGGACCGAATTCGGTGAAGCCTCCGAGTTGTTCAACTGGAATTAAATCTAAGATCCCACCGATTGCCGTGCGCTCACCCTCCACAATTAGGTTGGCGATCACGCCGCCTCCTGGGCGAGAATCTTGACGCTGGTAGACGATAGTGCCACGGAGGTCCTTGATAGTTGACTTGGCTGTCTCGATACCTTCCAGAGTAATTTTAGGCGCGCGCAACATTACCCGCATTGGTTATCGCTCCCCCGGCCACCACGTTGACGGCGGACTGCCCGCCGAAATCTTCGTCGGTCGCAGCGCGACCAGTTGGCTGCGCTTGTATGGATAGCCGCGAACCTGCGAACAGTCCTTGCAGCGCATGTAGCGCTCCAGTTCGTGGATCTGCGTTGCCTTCGGAGGTCGGACGATGTCTAGAGTAATGGTCTGGTTGATATCGCAGCCGAGGCACCGGACTTCCAGATAGCCGTAACCGGCGTTGAGCGCGTCCCCCAGCGTTGGCGATGGCTGCGCATGTCCTTGAAATCCGAGCATGCGGGCGTTCCAGACTTCGCAGGACAGCAGGTCGGCTTTCTCACGCGCTTCCGGCGCCTGCTCAGCCGCTGCCTTGACGGACGCGCCGTAGATACTCTCGCGAGATTTGGTGCCCATACGACAGAGAATCGCCGGGCTCGGCCAAGCGGGCAAGCCGCTATGGATTGTGGTGGACAACATTGCATGCACAACGGGAAGTGGTGCAGCGCCCCGACAGAACTATCAGCGTGTGACCCCTTGCATAAACTCTGCCGGCGCTTGGTTGACACGCTCGGCCTTGCTATGGGTTTACCCAAAGAAGCCGATTGGAGGGGGGGCAAGTCATGCCGCTAACCGCACTAAGCGAAAGATCTGCCGTCCTTAGCGCCATTGCCGAATATGACGACCTTGGGCAGCAGGCATTCCTCGCTCGCTACGGCTACGGTCCAAGTCGAACGTATTTTCTAGAGCATAACGGAAGGGAGTACGACAGCAAGGCCATCGTCGGCGTTGCAGTTGGCAAGCAGTTCCCGGCAGAGGGGCCGCTCAGGTCTGATCAGTTCAGCGGAGGTGATGCAACTGTGCGAGCCAAGCTTGAGGCCCTAGGCTTTCGAGTAAGAGCTTTCTCAGAGCCATCACGGGTCCAAATCCACTTCAAAGATGTCGAACTACTGCGCCTGAGCCGAGACCGCGATAGATACGCCGACATCTCCTCCGAAGAGCGCGCTGCGTACGAGCGGATCCATGCTGCGCTTGGGCAACTGGGACGCCTGGTTCAGGAAGAGCTGGGTGCCGCCGACTATGACCTTCGCCTTACCTCGGGCTTTCATTTGAGGAGCGGTGTCCGAGGCGCGCTCCCCAAAGACCTCTGGTTTGGCGTCTATCGCCGGCAGAATGCCACAGAATTCCTGGGCAATCCTCAGTTGTTCGCGATTGTGTCCGGTAGAGGCGTCGAACTGGGCTTCTACATGTCAACCCATCCCTCCGATTTTTCTAATTCGGACCTTAAGGCCAGGCTTCGAGCAGCAGCCCCCGCCATTTATCGGCAATTGCCCGATCCCGGCAGCACCGCCGCAGTTGGGCTGGAACGCTCGCTCGGCAGTCAGTGGGATCTTCGCCGAAAGACTAGGCTTGAGCCGGGGCGTCGCGAATTCGATGACCTATCGACATGGCTTCGCTACTTCAAGTCTCCCGCAGGTGCTCAAGAAGGCGGAGGAGGAATCACCCGATGGTTTACTGGAGAGGACCTTGATGCAGTGGACTTTTCAACAGTCGTCCGCGACATGGCGGGCACCTTTCGGCCGCTCATGTCATCCATCCGAGCAACAGCAGATCATCAGCCCCCTCTAATTCCTGATGAGCCAGCGAGAGTGGGGCGGTCTTTCGCAACACTCTTCAACGAGATGGCCCAGAAATTTGGTGCCGCCCGACAGCGGCCCTTTGGACAGGTTCCTGATCTCTGGAATCTGATGGAGGAAATCCAAACTCGACTCGATAATCTGGCAAGCGTTGCGAAACGTCCGCACATCACCACCCAGTGGAGTCTCGGGAAAGGAGTGTGGGCTAGTGTACCTTGGATCGCCCTCCTCAATCGAGAGGTGACGACTAGTACCCAATCTGGAATCTATGTCGCATTTCTTGTTTCCGAGGACCTCTCTAGGATCTATGCAACGCTCATTCAGGGTATGACTCATCTTGCCAATGAACTCGGTCGAAGCGCCGCCGTTCGGACGTTAGGTGAGCGGTCTGAAAGCTACCAAGGACAGATCGGCTGGGTGACAGAAAGCGGCATTAAGCTTGGCAGTGATATCGATCTAAAGACTGACAAATGGAGGGTCCGACAGTATAAGGCCGGTACCATAGCGTACGAGCTTTTTGACTTTCGCGATCTGCCGTCTGACGACCAGTTCGAAGAAGTTCTGGAAGTGCTATTGAAGGCGTATGACCAAATCGTGGGTACCCGGCCTGGGCCGGCCGCACAAGATCTCACGTCGCCACCGGACTCCGCCCCGCTACCAGTCGAGGAAGAGATTTACTCACTTCAAGACGCCATGTCGGGCGTATTCATGTCCCAAGAAGAAGTCGAGAGGATCCTTGCGGTCTGGCGATCTAAGAAAAACATCATCCTCCAAGGAGCGCCCGGCGTGGGCAAGTCGTTTATCGCCAAGCGACTTGCATTCGCTTTGATGGGGTACAACGCTCCTAGTCGCATCGAGGCCGTACAATTCCACCAATCCTATGCATACGAGGATTTCGTCCAAGGCTATCGCCCTACCTCCGCCGGAGGCTTTGAGCTGAGAGACGGCGTTTTCTTGCGCTTCTGCCAAGCTGCGATCTCTGATCCGAGCAGGCATTACGTACTCATCATCGATGAGATCAACCGTGGCAACCTGTCCAAAATATTTGGAGAGTTGATGCTCCTAATCGAACAGGACAAGAGGGATCCCGGTTGGGCAACCCGGTTGACTTACGCCCGTCACAACGACCGGAAATTCTATGTACCGGAGAACCTCTTCATTATCGGCATGATGAACACGGCCGACCGATCCCTCTCCATGGTTGACTATGCGCTCCGCCGCCGGTTTGCGTTCGTAACGTTGCCCCCGCAGTTTTCGTCACCTCAGTTCAGTGAACATTTGCTGACTGCTGATATTCCACAGGTCATCATAGATCGCATTACATCGCGGATGATTGAGTTGAATGAAGCGATTGCCAACGACACCGTCAATCTGGGTCCGGGATTCCAAATCGGTCACAGTTTCTTTGTGCCCGACGACGAGAACGCCTATTCGGAGGGGTGGTATGAAATGATCGTCGAAACAGAGATCCGGCCCCTTCTTGAAGAATACTGGTTTGATGAGCCGAAGAAAGCAGCGGATTGGCGAGAACGATTGCTATCGGTTTGAGCCGTGACAATTCCTATTCGAAACCTCTATTACCTCTTTTGCTACGCGTGGGAGCGATTTCCGGAGGGTGGATCCACGGAAGTCGGAATCGACGATTGCCCGGATCTTCCAAATCTTTTTGCCCGCGTGCTGATCAACGGCGTGCGTCGCCTCCTGCGAAGAGGTCTCGACCGGGGTTATATAGGCTTTGAGGAAGAACTGCGATCTCCTCGCGGGCGCCTTCTCATTAATCGCTCCATCAAAGAGCTGACGCTCCAAAGAGGCGCTGTCTGTTGTCAGATCGATGAACTTTGCAGTGACGTTCTACACAACCAGATCATAAAATCGACGGCCATTATGCTGGCCAACCATCGCCAGATCAAATCCTCGCTCGCGCATGAGCTACGTCTGATCTGGCGGAAAATGGAAGGAGTGTCAGTTCTTAGGCTGAGACCTAGTCTCTTCCGGAGCGTTCAGCTTTCTCGAAACAACGCCCAGTATTCGTCTCTCATGAGACTGTGCGAATTTGTTTGCCGCGCGATGCTACCTGATGAGCACGGTTCAGGCGGTCGATTTTCTGACATTTTGCGCGACGAAGAACTTATGTCGCGTGTCTTCGAAGATTTCTTGCGAAATTTCTACTACTATGAACAGAACGTGTTTGCCGTCCGCCGCGAGGACATGCGATGGCGGCTCGATGCGGGGCTGGGAGGAGATCCTAATCTCGTACCGCTTATGCGGACTGACATAGTACTGCGATCTCCGCGCAGCACGTTCGTCATGGATGCGAAGTTTTATGCAGATCCATTCCCGAGATCTTCCGGAACACCGAAAATCAGATCAAGCCATCTTTATCAGCTATTCGCCTACATGAAGCATGCATCAGACAGAGGAGCGCCGGGGCTGCCTGTTCGCGGCGCGCTCGTCTACGCCGCGCCAAGTGACGGATGTCTGCATAGGTATCTTATGGACGGACACGAGGTCGCGGTTGCTGCAATTGACTTATCCAGACCCTGGAAAGAGGTGCACTCAGCACTCATGAGCGTACTTGAGGGGTCTGCACATCCAAACTTGCTCTCGTGATAGGGAGCAAGCGTCGCACCGTAGTAGCTGCTTATTGACCTGAGTGGCATTTCCGCGCCGTCCAGCATCTCGTCGCCTGTGAATTACTGGGACAACTTGGCTACAGCGCTCGCCAAACGCGTGTAGGTGCTAATGCTAAACGCATCACGCGAATCGCCAGAGCGTCCTCAGCCTCAAACTTCAGATGCCGAAGATATCGAAATTTTTCGGACTTAACCGCGCGCAGACACAGCTTGATTTTGTTGATGTTGATACCGAGCAAGATCTCCCGCTCTTCCTGGACCCATACGCGTTCACTCAGTCGAATGACGCTTGGTCGATCCAATGCAATGAAGCAATCCTCTCGTTCTTCGAGGCGGTGCTTGACGCAATCCACTCCGGTGACAACGCCCGAGGGCGGACCCTACTAAACAATCTCGGCGAACCAAACGAGACCTGCTTGGGCGTATCTACCGGTGCTCCCGCAGGTCGCGGTGTTGGAAGGCAGCAGGCGGATCAACTGTTTGAAAAGATTCAGATCAGCCGAGCGGCTCAGTCGGGCTTGCTGTCTGAGTTGGCGGACTGCGAGCTATTCATCCCATTCTTTGGTGCGGACAAGATTTCCGACGTAACGACAAACATTATTCGTCGGCATCTGATCGACTACACGGTTGCGCAGTGCGACTTGCATCGTATTCCCTTGCATGATGATGTCGCCTCGGGAATGCTTTGGGATAGCGCGGACTCACGCTGGACAAATAAATACGTCACGCTTCCCGTCATCGACGGGCGCAAAATACTGCTGGTGCCCAAAGCCAGTGTTCGCTGGAACTTAGCGTTCTCACATAGCGATTACTATAATCAGTTTGTCTTGGAGTTCTTGCAGGCTGAAAACCTGCGCCAGGGCACTGCGCTTGTCGAAACGTTGAAGAACGGTCGCCGCAGGGTTACGAAAAAGTCGCTTAAAGAGATCCATCCGCTATCGAAGGACTTCCTAGCGGCTTTCACGAACGAAAACCCGGAAGTCTTGGCCCGATACAAGCAACTGCTGAAAACACCAGATGGCGCGCGTGATCAAGACTTAGATGAAGAATTCAGCGAGACCGCCTTTGCTCAAGCGCTGATCGATCAATTGTCCGCTGTTGATGTGGGCAACGCAGCAGCGACTCGTTTCCACCACTTCATGATCGGCGCTTTGGAGTTTATCTTCTATCCGCATTTGATCTATCCAGTCCGCGAAGATGAGATAAACGAAGGAAGAAAGCGCATCGACATTTCGTATACAAACAATGCTCACGACGGTTTCTTCTTTCGCCGGAGGTCAGAGCAAAGGGCAAATGCCACAAAAATAATGGTCGAGTGCAAGAACTACCAAAAGGAAATGGCAAATCCCGAACTTGACCAGCTCGCAGGTCGCTTTTCTGACGTCCGCGGCCGGCTTGGTTTTCTCATAGGCCGAACATTCGATAATCGCGAACGCTTCATTGCCCGATGCAGGGATACGGCCCAGGCGAACAATGGGTTTATTGTCGCCTTGGTGGACCGAGATATCATTCACTTCTTGGAACTTATACGCGACAAGAATCGCCATCAAATTGATCGAGAACTCGAACGTCGATTCGGTGAACTCACCAACTGAGCTTGCGCACTTAGTTCCGCTGGGCGGACCAACGGTTCAACGGCGGCCTCCGCCTGCCAAGTAGATCCCGTTTACTTTCACGTCACGGATTGGCGGATTAGCGTTGTACCAGGACGGTGAGCGTCATTGCCGCGAGCATCGTCTTCGTCATTTGTCGTCGCGCCCATCAAGAGTCCGCATTGCCGCGATCATCAGGGTCTGCCGGAAGATGCTTGTCAGCGACAGGTCCGAGTTCAGATCCACCCGTTTAGCGAACGCAGCAAGATCGGCGTCTTGATTGAAGGTGTACGCCAGACTGATGAACTGCGCAGCCTCTGCCGAACGCATCTGCTGCGCTTGAGCTTGCTTGAGCAAAGCTACTTTTTCGAGGCATTCGGAAAACGTGTCTTTGAGTCGGGACCGCGCAAATTCTTTTGACGAGAGTAGTCGGTTTAGTCGATTGGTGTCAGATGTAGTTGCTTCCGCAACGACCCATGCATGTTCCGCCGGAGTGTTGGTCGGCACAGTGTCGAGGACCTCGCGGCAATGGGCCTCAATCTTGCGCGCCAGTTCGACCCGGTTTGCCGGGGCGAACTTCCGCTTGAAAGGCAATAAGTCACTTTGCGCGGTACGCCGCTCAGTAGCGGTCGCCTGTGCATAGGCCACTGTCGTGGCTGAAGCGATGATCAGTGCGGGCGCCGCCAGGGCGAGCCGAATCTTGGGCGCGAGGTTCATCGGGTGATCATCGAGAATTTTGCGCCGCTTTCAACGGCTTCCGCAGATCGCGACACAAATGCGGACACGACGCTCGGGCTGCGTTGATTTCGCTCGCTTTTTTGGCAGTCTTGACTTCATTGCGCAGGGAAGGCCGGATGTCCCGGCATCACCTGTGGTCGCCCCGCGTGCGTTTCTCGCGTGCGGACCTTGGGTGCCAGCCGGCGCCCGGCCTTCCCTGCGCCCTCTCTTCTCGACGAGGGTGAAACGGACAGCAAAGCTTCGGGCGTCTGCGCCGCGAGACCGAGGACGTGTGCCCGCCGCTTGCGACACCACACGGTCAGCCATCCTGCCGCGCCGCCACCAAGTTCATCTTGCACTGCGGCAGAAAAATATCGCACACTCGGCTGGACCGGGCCGCTAAGGGCGCGAGCAGGGGAGCGAGCCGATGTCCCTCCAGACAATACCATCCGACGCCACTGAGCATCGCCCCAATCGCCCTGAGGACGCCCAGGCGCTGGAAGCGGATGCCCGGCTGCGGGACGATATCCGCCTGCTCGGGCGCATCCTGGGCGACACGGTGCGCGACCAGGAAGGGGCTGATGTGTTCGACTTGGTCGAGCGTATCAGGCAAACCTCGATCCGGTTCCACCGCGACGAGGACCGGCTCGCCCGCCGCGAGCTCGAGCAGATCCTCGACAGCATGTCGACCTCCGAGACGGTGCGGATCGTCCGCGCCTTCAGCTATTTCTCGCACCTTGCCAACATCGCCGAGGACCAGAACAACATCCGCCAGATGCGCGCTCGCGCGGCGGCCAAGAATGGCGGATCCGGCGTGCTGGCGGAGACGTTGGCGCACGCCAAGGCGGCCGGCATCGGTCCCGACCAGCTCCGCAATTTCTTCAAGACCGCGCTCGTCAGCCCGGTGCTGACCGCGCACCCGACCGAGGTCCGCCGCAAGAGCACCATGGACCGCGAGATGGAGATCGCTGGCCTGCTCGATCGCCGCGAGCGCGTCGCGCTGACCGCGGACGAGGCCGCCGCCAGCGACGAGCAGCTCCGCCGCGAGGTGCTGACGCTGTGGCAGACCAACCTCCTGCGCCGGACCAAGCTCACTGTGCTCGACGAGGTCGGCAACGGCCTGTCGTTCTACGATTATACCTTCCTGCGCGAGGTGCCGCGGCTGGTCAACGTGCTGGAGGACCGGCTGGAGGAGGGCGAGCAGGCGGCGGGCGAGCTCGCCTCGTTCCTGCGCATGGGCAGCTGGATCGGCGGCGACCGCGACGGCAATCCCTTCGTCACCGCCGACGTCATGCGCGGCACGCTGCGGCTGCAGTCGAGCCGGGTGATGCAGTTCTATCTGAACGAGCTGCACGTGCTCGGTGCGGAACTGTCGATCGCGGCGCATCTCGCCGACGTCTCGGAGGAGCTACGCACGCTGGCGGAGCGCTCGCCGGACAATTCGCCGCACCGGAGCGGCGAGCCCTATCGCCTCGCAGTCTCCGGTATCTATGCGCGCCTGACCGCGACGGCCGAAGCGCTCGAGGTCGAGATCACTCGCCGGCCGGTCGGCAAAGGCAGGCCTTACGAGAGCGTCAGGGAGTTGCAGGCCGATCTCGACGTGCTGCACCGCTCGCTGATCTCCAACAACGCCCGCGTCATCGCCCGCGGCCGGCTGCGGCTGCTCCGGCGCGCGGTGGATTGCTTCGGCTTCCATCTGGCGCGGCTCGACATCCGCCAGAACTCGGCGGTGCACGAGCGCACCATCGCCGAGCTGATGGATGCCGCCAACCCCGGCATGTCGTATCTGGCGCTCGGCGAGGAGGCGCGCATCTCGCTACTGACCAACGAGCTGCGCTCGACGCGTTCGCTGGTCTCGCCATTCGTCAAGTATAGCGACGAGACCATGGGCGAGCTCAACGTCTTCCATGCCGCCGCTGAAGCGCATGCGAAGTTCGGCTCGGACGCCATTCCCCAATGCATCATCTCGATGTGCAAGGGCATGTCCGACATGCTCGAGGTCGCGGTGCTCCTGAAGGAGGTCGGCCTCGTCCATCCCTCCGGGCGCAGCGCCATCAACATCGTGCCGCTGTTCGAGACCATCGAGGACCTGCAGGCCTCGAGTGGGATCATGGACCGCATGCTGTCGCTGCACGATTACCGCCGCCTCGTCGACAGCCGCGGCAGCGTGCAGGAGGTGATGCTCGGCTATTCCGACAGCAACAAGGACGGCGGCTTCGTCACCTCGGGCTGGGAGCTCTACAAGGCCGAGATCGGCCTCGTCGAGGTGTTCGAGCGCCACCACGTGCGGCTGCGCCTGTTCCACGGCCGCGGCGGCTCGGTCGGCCGCGGCGGCGGGCCGAGCTATGACGCCATCATCGCGCAGCCCGGCGGCGCGGTGAACGGCCAGATCCGCATCACCGAGCAGGGCGAGATCATCTCGTCGAAATATTCCAACGCCGAAGTCGGCCGCAACAATCTGGAGATCCTGGCCGCCGCGACGCTGGAAGCAAGCCTGCTGCATCCGCGCCAGAGCGCGCCGCGCCGCGAATATCTGGTCGCGATGGACGAGCTTTCGAATCTCGCGTTCAAGGCCTATCGCGGCCTCGTCTACGAGACCGAGGGCTTCGTCGATTACTTCTGGGCTTCCACGGTCATCAACGAGATCGCGACGCTGAACATCGGCAGCCGTCCGGCCTCGCGCAAGAAGACCCGCGCGATCGAGGATCTGCGCGCCATTCCCTGGGTGTTTTCCTGGGCGCAATGCCGCCTGATGCTGCCGGGCTGGTACGGTTTCGGCAGCGCAGTCGAGCAGTGGATCGCCGAGCATCCGCAACAGGGCATGCCGTTCCTGAAAGAGCTCTACAAGGAATGGCCGTTCTTCCGCATGCTCTTGTCGAACATGGACATGGTGCTCGCAAAGAGCTCGATCGCGATCGCCTCGCGCTATGCCGAGCTGGTGCCTGACGAAGCCTTGCGTGAAAAAATCTTCGGCCGCATCCGCCGCGAATGGCATTCCTGCATCGAGACGCTCTTGGACATCATGGGCCAGGACCGGCTGCTACAGGGCAATCCGCTGCTGGAGCGCTCGGTGCGCCACCGCTTCCCCTATCTCGACCCGCTCAACCACGTGCAGGTCGAGCTCTTGAAGGAGCATCGCGCGCAGAATCCCGACGAGCAGGTGCTGCGCGGGATTCAGCTGACGATCAATGGTATTTCGGCGGGGTTGCGAAATACGGGGTAGGGATAGCGAACAGACGAGCGTGGCCGCCCGCTCTTCGCTACCCCACCCGCTATTCGGTCATGGCTTCATCGCGCCCTGCACACTGGTGTAGACGGCGTAGAGCGATGTCGAGCCGCAAATATAAAGCCGGTTTCGCTGCTGGCCGCCGAAGGCCAAGTTTGCCACGGTCTCCGGGATATGGATCTTGCCGAGCAATTCGCCCGATGCCGTGTAGCAGCGCACGCCGTCTTCGTTCGTATCGCCCCAGCCGACCGAGCACCAGACCCGTCCTTCGGTGTCACAGCGGACGCCGTCGGTGATTCCAGGTTTTGGCATATCGGCGAAGACCTTGCTGTTCGATACCTTCCCGCCAGCCACGTCGAGGTCGAACACGCGGATATGGGATGGGTTGTCCGGCCCATCGGTGAAGCCGGTGTCGCAGATGTAGAGCTTCTTCTCGTCGGGTGAGATGGCGAGCCCGTTGGGCTCCACAAAATCGTCGACCACGACCTTGACCTCTCCGGACTTGGGGTCGACCCGGTAGACATTCTTCTTCTCTTGCTCGGGGTCGGCTTTGATACCCTCATAGAAGCCGCCGATGCCGTAGGCGGGATCGGTGAACCAGATCGCGCCATCGGCGGTCACGACTGCATCATTGGGCGAATTCAGTCGCTTGCCGTTGAATTTGTCCGCAATGATGGTGATCGAGCCGTCGAGTTCGGTCCGCGTCACGCGCCGGCCGCTATGCTCGCACGTGATCAGGCGTCCTTCGCGATCGATGGTGTTGCCGTTCGAGTTCATCGAGGGCTGGCGGTAGACGCTGAGGTGACCGTCATCCTCCGAGAAGCGCATGATGCGGTTGTTCGGAATGTCGCTGAACAACAGGTATCGTCCGGCCGGGAAGTACACCGGTCCCTCAGCCCAGCGAAAGCCGGTCGCGACGCGCTCGACGGCCATGGTGCCGGCGAAGGCCGGAAAACCGGGGGGCCCGAATGATGGCGGTCCCTTTTTGGCGGATTCCAGGTGGGAGTCGGGGTAGCGGCTCCCCGGCAGTGGTCCCAGGGGCAATGGCGCCGTCGATCTCGTCGGAGCGCCCGTCTGGCCCAAGGGCGCGACGGAGGCCGCCAAGGTCGCGTTCACGGTAACGCCCGTCGCCGCAACTGCGGCCGCCGCTCCCTTCAACAGGGTGCGGCGCGCGAGAAAGGGCTCGCTAGGTTCGGCAGAAATGGTCAGTGGCTTCGTCATAGTCGCCTCCCATATTTTTGTTTGGGAGGAAACCATCCGCCGGCAATCGGGCGTAAAACAGGCGGTCCCCGGTCGAGCAACCGGAGATCGCAATGCAGCAATAGCTTGGAATCCAGCTAGACGGGATCCCAGGTGAAGATGTCGGCGGAGCGGTCGAGCTTGTAGAACGAGCCCTTCAGTGCCGGCATGCCGTGTTCCGCGATCGATTGCGGCGTCCAGCCTTCGTTCCGCTGCACCGAGCGGATCGGGCGGTTCTGGCTGAACAGGAAGATCTCGTTCATGCGCACGCCGAAGATCTGGCCGGTGACGTCCTTGGCGGAATCGCCGAGCAGGTAGCCGCACAGCGGCGCGATCTTCTCCGGTCCCATCTGCTTGATCTTCTCGACGCGCGCCTTCTCGGCTTCGGTCTCGGTCGGGATGGTGCCGATCATGCGCGTCCAGGCGAACGGCGAGACGCAGTTGGAGCGGACGTTGAAGCGGCCCATATCGAGTGCGATCGACTTCGAGAGCCCGACGATGCCGAGCTTGGCCGCGGCGTAGTTGGCTTGGCCAAAATTGCCGATCAGGCCCGAGGTCGAGGTGAAGTGCACGAAGGAGCCCGACTCCTGCTCGCGGAAGATCCGCGCCGCGGCGTGGCTGACGTAGAACGAGCCCATCAGGTGCACCTTGATGACGGCCTCGAAGGCTTCCACGCTCATCTTGTGGAAGATCATGTCGCGCAAAATGCCGGCATTGTTGACGACGCCGTCGAGTCGGCCGAAATGATCGGTCGCGGTCTTCACGATCTTGCTGGCGGGGATCGCTTCGGCGACCGACTCGAAATTGGCGATGGCGGTGCCGCCGCGCTTC
Source organism: Bradyrhizobium liaoningense (assembly GCF_018130825.1). Taxonomy (GTDB): domain Bacteria; phylum Pseudomonadota; class Alphaproteobacteria; order Rhizobiales; family Xanthobacteraceae; genus Bradyrhizobium; species Bradyrhizobium liaoningense_B. Next base: position 438,136 of record NZ_JAFCJS010000006.1, read on the forward strand.
TTGATCTCCTCCACCACTTCTTCGGCCGGAGCAGCGTTCGAGCCGGCGCCATCGGCGGCCCCGCCGGGATCGTTGACCACGACCTTGGCGCCCTCCGCCGCGCAAAGCAGCGCGATCTCGCGCCCGATGCCACGTCCTGCGCCGGTGACGATGATGACCTTGTCTTGCAGTGATTTGCTCATGTGGGTTACCTCTCGTTCGTAAACACGATCGTGCCTGATGCCGCGAACATGCCGCCGACGCCGTGGCACACCGAAATCTTCGCATTCGGCACCTGCGCCGGCGCAATCCCGCGCATCTGGCGCACGCTCTCCTGGAGTGCGTACATGCCGTACATGCCCGAATGCATGTAGCTCAATCCACCGCCATTGGTGTTGAGCGGCAGCTTGCCACCGGGCCGCGTATTGCCGTCCGCGATGAACTTGCCGGTTTCTTCGTACGGCATGAAGCCGAGATCGCCGAGCCCGAACAGCGGCAGATGCGCAAACGCATCGTAGATCATGAGATGATCGACGTCCTTGTGGGCGATGCCGGCTTCCTTGAAGGCGAGGGGGCCGGCAACCTTGAAGGCGCGCGATGAGTTGAACGTCTCCATCTGGCTGACCATCGGCGTTTCCACGCTCTCGCCGGTGCCCATGATGTAGACGGGCTTCCTTGGAAAATCCCTGGCGCGATCGGCCGAGGTCAGGATCAGCGCGCCGCCGCCATCGGTGACGAGGCAGCACTGCAGAAGCCGGAACGGATAGGCGATCATGCGCGAGTTGAGGACGTCGGCGACCGTGATCGGGTCCTTCATCATCGCGCGCGGATTCTTCGCCGCCCACTCGCGCTGCACCACCGCGACTGAAGCCAGCTGTTCATGGGTGATGCCGTAGGTCTTCATGAAGCGCAGCACGGGGATCGGGAACATGCTGGGCGGGCCGTAGACGCCGTAGGGCGCCTCGAACTGGCCTTGCAGGCTGTCGGCGGGGATCGAGCGCGGCAGCTTGCCGATCATCGACTTGCCGCTCTCGGCATGCGTGATCAGCACGGTCTTGCACAGGCCGGCCTCGATCGCCGCGGCAGCATGGCGGACGTGCAGCATGAACGAGCAGCCGCCGACCGACGTGCCGTCCACCCAGGTCGGCTTGATGCCGAGATAGTGGCAGACCTGCTGCGGCGTTTCGACCGCGGTGGCAAAGCCGTCGATGTCGGACAGCTTCAGCCCGGCATCCGCAATGGCATTGAGTGCCGCATCCGCATGGAGCTGGAGCTGCGAGGCGTTGGGGACGACGCCGAGCTCGGTGGTCTCGGCCGCGCCGACGACGGCAACCTGGTTCCTGCGCATGCTCTACCCCTTCGCCGGACGGAACACGGGGAGGGTGATCTTGTCGTCGAGCGCCTCGAAAGCGACCTCCAGCTTCATGTTGAGCTCGAGCGCCTCAGGCGTCTGCGGGCAGTCGACGATGTTGCTCATCATCCGCGGCCCTTCGTCGAGCTCGACCACGGCGATCGCGTAAGGCGGCGCGAAGCCGGGCGCGGCGGGGCGATGGTTGATCACGTAGCTGTAGAGGAAACCCTTGCCGCTCGCCTTGAACACCGAGACCTTGCGCGAGGCGCAGGACGGGCAGAACGGGCGCGGGGGGAAGTAGACATGCGCGCAGGCGTCGCAGCGTTGCAGGCGCAGTTCGCCCGCCTTGGTGCCGTCCCAGAAATGCTGGGTCTCCGGCGTCGGTTTCGGTCGCGCGCGCTGCGGTTCGGCCATCTCGGAACGCTCTCCCAAAAGGCAGGCTTGACGCCCGCCTGTTTCGATTGTGATGCGACAATTGACCATGGCGCGTCAACGGTCCAGCAATGCGCATGCATGCCATCATGCGCACAATGCTTGTGTCGGACTGAGCCAGCGCTGTAGATTGCGCGCGCAAATATTCCGTGAGACAGACATGCCCGATTTTCCGACACTGGCGAAGCTCGCCGACGACCTCGAAAACGGCCGCACCACCTCCCGCAAGCTCGTCGAAGCGTGCATCGCCAGGATCGCCGATCCTGCCGGCGAGGGGCAGCGTGCCTTCATCCATGTCGACAAGGACGCCGCGCTGACGACCGCCGACGCCATGGATGCCCTGCGCAAGGTCAAGGCGGCGCCCTCGCGCTATGCCGGCATCCCCATCTCGATCAAGGATCTCTTCGACATCAGAGGGCAGACGACGCGCGCCGGCTCCCGTGCGCTCGACGATTCCGATCCGGCCGAGCACGATGCGGCGGCGGTCGCGCGGCTGCGCAAGGCCGGCTTCGTGCTGATCGGGCGCACCAACATGACCGAGTTCGCCTATTCCGGCATCGGCATCAATCCGCATTACGGCACGCCCAAAGGCGCCTGGAACCGGGCCGTGGGCCATGTGCCCGGCGGCTCCTCCTCGGGCGCCGCGGTCTCCGTGCTCGACGGCATGGCGCATGGCGCGCTCGGCACCGACACCGGCGGCTCCTGCCGCATTCCGGCGGCCTTCAACGGCATCGTCGGCTACAAGCCGACGCAGCGTCGCGTGCCACTCGATGGCTCCGTGCCGCTGTCCTTCTCGCTCGACAGTATCGGGCCTCTGGCGCGATCGGTCAGCTGCTGTGCCATACTCGATGCCGTGCTCGCCGACGAGCCTATCGTCGCGCTGAGGCCGCGGCCCGTGAGGGGCATGCGGCTCGCGGTGCCGACCACGATCGCGCTCGACGATCTCGACACGGCGGTCTCCGAGACCTTCGAGCGCGCGCTGAAGACGCTGGCCGACCACGGCGCCATCATCGAGCGGATCGAGATGGTCGAATTCCACGACATCGGCCCGATGAACGCCAAGGGCGGCTTTGCGGCGTCCGAGAGCTACGCCTGGCACCGCTATCTCATCACGGCCAAAGGCGACGTCTACGATCCCCGCGTGTCGGTCCGCATCATGCGCGGCGAGGCACAGAGCGCGGCCGACTACATCGATCTCCTCAACGAGCGCCGCTCGCTGATCGCCCGCGTCAACGCGCGCATCGCGCCCTATGACGCCCTGGTGCTGCCGACCACCGCCAACACGCCGCCGAAGATCGCGGACCTTGCCGACGACAAGGCGTTCACCACCCAGAACCTGCGCGCGCTGCGCAATTGCACCCTCATCAACATGATCGATGGCTGCGCCATCTCGCTGCCCGCACATCGCGCGGGCGAGGTCCCGGTCGGCCTGATGCTGGCAGGCGCGGGCGGCTCGGACCGTCGTATCTTTGAACTTGCTGCCGGCATGGAGGCCGTCATTCGTGTTTGACCTCACTTTCACCGTTGACGCCCAGGACACCACCACGCCGCTGACCCTCGCAATCGACCAGATGGTCATTGCCGGCTGGACCGGCCGCGACCCCGTCGCGCGCGACAAGCACATCGCCGAGCTGCAGGAGATGGGCATCGCCCCGCCGGCCTCGACGCCGATCTACTACCGCGCCTCGGCGCGGCGGCTCACTCAGGAAGGCAGCATCGAATGCACCGGCGGCGATTCCTCCGGCGAGGTCGAGTTCGTGCTGATCGGCTGGCAAGGCCGCATCTTCGTCGGCTGCGGCTCCGACCATACCGACCGCAAGGTCGAGGCCTATAACGTCACGGTGTCCAAGCAGATGTGCGACAAGCCGATCGCCTCCACGCTGTGGGAACTCGAGGACGTCATCGGTCACTGGGACAGGATGATCCTGCGCTCCTACGCCACCATCAAGGGCGAGCGCGTGCTCTACCAGGAGGGCACACTGGACGCGATGCTGCCGGTCACTGACCTGATCGCGCGCGGCTTCGAAGGCGGCAAATTCCCCGACGGCTGCGCCATGTTCGGCGGCACGTTTGCGGCCAAGGGCGGCATCCGTCCGGCGGACCGGTTCGACTTCGAGCTTGAGGACCCCGTGCTGAAGCGGACCATCAGGCATGGGTATGACGTGACGACGCTGCCGGTGCGGGGTTAGCTCCACAAGCAACAGTCCCGTAGGGTGGGCAAAGCGAAGCGTGCCCACCACTTCGTGGTCGTGGGCACGTCGCTTCGCGCCTTTGCCCACCCTACGAGATCCCTCCTGCGTCATTGCGAGGAGCGCTTGCGACGAAGCAATCCAGACTGGTTCCGCGGAAGGACCCCGGATTGCTTTGCTTCGCTCGCGATGACGGGGAGATAGTCATCGGAAATCGGGTGGCGGGGTGAACACCGGGCTGCAAAGGTGATTGCTATGTCAATGACCGCACACAAATCGCCCCAAGAGCCATCGGCCAACCTCGCCGCCCAGGTCGACACCCTCGGCTGGCCCGAAATCACCGCCGAGCTCGACGCCCAGGGCTGCGCCGTCCTGAAGAACCTGCTGACGCCCGACCAGTGCCGCGCCATCTCTGCGCTCTATCCGGACGACGCGCACTTCCGCAGCCGCATCGTCATGGGCCGCCACGGCTTTGGCCGCGGCGAGTACAAGTATTTCGCCTATCCGCTGCCCGACCTGATCGCACAGCTCCGCCCGGCGCTCTACGCGCATCTTCAAGCCGTCGCCAACCGCTGGAACGAGGCGATGGGGATCGACATCCGCTATCCCACGGCGCATGCGGCATTCCTGAAGCGCTGTCACGAGGCCGGGCAGGCGCGGCCGACGCCGCTGCTGCTGCAATACAGGGACGGCGACTACAATTGCCTGCATCAGGACCTCTATGGCGAGCACGTGTTCCCGCTCCAGGTCGCGATCCTCTTGTCCGAGCCCGGACGCGATTTCACCGGCGGCGAGTTCGTGCTGACCGAGCAGCGTCCGCGCATGCAGTCCCGCGCCGAAGTGGTGCCGCTCGCGCAGGGCGATGCGGTCGCCTTCGCCGTGCATCATCGCCCGGTGCAGGGGACACGCGGCACCTACCGCGTTAATCTCCGCCACGGCGTTAGCCGGATTCGCTCTGGCCATCGCCATACGCTGGGTGTGATTTTTCACGATGCCAAATGAGTGCTGCGATTGACGGGTGATCTGTTCGACACGGTCGCCGAGGCGCAGCCGTCGCGCGAGGAGATCGCCGATGGCGCCGTGCTGCTGCGCGGCTTCGTCAAGCCGGTCGAGCGCGAACTGATCGACGCCGTGCGGGCCATCGTGGCGCAGTCGCCGTTCCGGCGAATGACCACGCCCGGCGGCTACCAGATGTCGGTGGCCATGACCAATTGCGGCGAGCGCGGCTGGATCACCGATCACACCGGCTACCGCTATGACCCCATCGATCCGCGAACCGGCGCGCCATGGCCGGCGATGCCGCCGGTGTTTTGCGATCTCGCCCGCCGCGCGGCGGAGCAGGGCGGTTTCACGGGCTTCGCGCCCGATGCCTGCCTCGTCAATCGCTACGAGCCCGGCACGCGGCTGTCGCTGCATCAGGACAAGGACGAGCTGGATTTTTCGGCACCGATCGTCTCGGTCTCGCTCGGCCTGCCCGCGACCTTCCTCTTCGGGGGCCTTGCGCGCAGCGACAAGCCGCGCCGCTTTCGGCTCGTCCATGGCGATGTCGTGGTCTGGGGTGGGCCGAGCCGGCTCGCGTATCACGGCGTCGCGCCGCTCGCCGATGGCGAGCAGGCGCTGCTGGGGCGGAAGCGGATCAATCTGACGTTTCGCAGGACGCGGTGATCCATCCCCTCATCCTGAGGAGCTTGCGAAGCAGGCGTCTCGAAGGATGAAGGCCGAGCTGCATCAGCGGGGGCCTGCATGGTTCGAGACGGCGCTTCGCGCCTCCTCACCATGAGGGTCAGGGCTTCGGCGGGTGAATGAACGCCCAGGGACTCACCTCGGAGTCGCGCGTCACCTCGACCGAGATCAGATACGGCCCGCCGTGGCTAAGCGCCTTCTCCATCGCCGCCTTGAATTGGTCCGGCGCAGTGACGCGCGCAGCCGCCACGCCAAAGGACTCCGCAAGCTTGACGAAATCCGGATTGACCAGATCCGACGCGACAACGCGGCCGTCGAAGCGCTCGCGCTGGTCGCGGCGGACATTGCCATAGGCGTTGTTGTTGAACACCAGCGTCACCACGCCGATGTTGAACTGCACGGCGGTGGCGAGCTCCTGCACGCCGAACATGAAGCCGCCGTCGCCGGTGATGGCGACCACCGGCTTGTCGGGGTTCGCGACCTTGGCGCCAAGCGCGGTCGGGAAACCCGAGCCGAGCGTGCCCTGATAGCCCGATGTGATGAAGGTACGCGGCTGGTAGATCGGAAAGCCGTACCAGGAAGCGAAGCCGACCTGCGACAATTCGTCGGTGACGATCGCGTTCGCCGGCAGAACCTCGCGCAGGATGTTGAGATACGCCATCTGCGGCTGGACGCGCTGGATCTCGGCCTGTGCGGCCGCGGTCGCTTCGCGGATCGCGCCGCGGCGGCCGGCGGTCTTGCTGTAACCGGCCTTGCGCACGGCGGCTGCAAGATCGGCAGTCGCGGCCCTGGCATCGGCGACGATCGCGGTGTCGGACGCGAACCGCCGCATCTCGACGGGATCGATGTCGATGCGGATGCTCTTCAGGCCGGCGGGCTGATACGGCCAGCGCGACATGGTCGGCAGTTCCAGCCGCGTGCCGATGCCGATCATGAGATCGGTGTTCGGCCACAGCTTGTAGGCGGCGGCCATGGTGAGGCCGAGCTCGTGCGCGTTGGAGACGATGCCGCGGCCGCTGCGGAAGGCGACCACGGGCGCATCGATCATCTCGGCGAGCTCGAGGATCTCCTCGCCTGCATCGATCGCGCCACTGCCGACGAAGATCATCGGCGCCTTGCTCGCCTTGATCAGCGCGGCTGCCTGCTTGATCATATCAGGATCGGGCAATGGTGCGGGCAACGGCTCCAGCACCTGCGCGGCGGCGGTGTCCGCGCGCTGGGTAAAGATGTCCCAGGGCATCTCGACCGAAGCAGGACCGCGCCGCCCCGAGGTCATCTCCTGGAAGGCGCGCGCCACCGTGGTCGGCGCGTTGCCGGGCGTCTCGATGCGATCGGCCCATTTCACATAGGTGCGCAAGGTCGCGAGCTGGTCCGGCATTTCGTGCAGATGGCCGCGGCCCTTGCCGAGGAATTGCGTCGGCACCTGGCCGGTCACGCACAGGACGGGCTCGTTGCAGCCATGGGCGGTGAGCAGAGCCGCGCTGGCGTTGAGCACGCCGGGGCCGGGCACCACGCTGAACACGCCGGGCCGGCCGCTGGCGCGCGCATAGCCGAACGCCATGTAGCCGCAGGCCTGCTCGTGCCGCGCGCCGATCACCTTGAGCTGGGCCTGGTGAAACGCGTCGAACAGGCCGTAGATCTGCGCGCCGGGCAGGCCGAACACGGTGTCGACGCCATGGGCGACAAGCCCGCTTACGATCGCTTCGCCGCCGGTGAGGGTGGTCATTGCATCATTCCACTTCGATTGTTGTCTTAGGCTTCGTCGACGACGCCGTTGCGCAAAGAGCCGATGCCCTCGGCCGCGACCTCGATGACATCGCCCGGCTTGAGATAGCGCGGCGGATCGAACCGCGCGCCGGCGCCGGTCGGCGTGCCCGTCACGATGATGTCGCCGGGGACGAGTGTTGCGAAGGTCGAGATATAGCTGATGAGGTAGCGGAACGGAAACATCAGCCGGCTGGTACGATCGTCTTGCCTCAGCTCGCCGTTGACATGCGTGGTGAGGCGGATGTCGGCGATCTGCGTTTCCTGGGTATAGGGCACGAGCCACGGACCCAGGCTGCCGCTGGAATCAAAATTCTTGCCTTGTGTGACGTTGAACTTCGCGTGGCGCAGCCAGTCGCGCACCGAGCCTTCGTTGCACAGCGTGAGCGCGGCAATGTGGTCGAGCGCCGCGCTTTCCGCAATGTGCCGGCCTTGCTTGCCGATCACCAGCACGATCTCGCCCTCATAGTCGAGCTGGTGCGAAGCGCGCGGGCGCACCAGCGGCGTGTCGTGCCCGACGAAGGAGCGTGGGCTCCGCATGAACATGCTCGGATATTTCGGCGCCTCCTGGCCGTCCTTGTACTCGGCATTGCGATCGGGATAGTTGACGCCGATGCAGATGATCTTCTCCGGCGCCGGCACCGGCGGCAGCCAAGTGATGTCGGCGAGCGCATGATCCGGTGAGCGGCCCGCAGCTTCTTCGGCGAGGCTCACGAGCTTGCCGGCGGCGATCACCTCGCGCAGCGTCGGATAGTCCTTTGCGTAGCGCGCGGAGAGATCGACGATGCCGCCCTCCAGGACGGCGCCGTAGCTGACAGCACCTTTGACGGAATAGGTGGCGAGGCGGGGGAGTTTCATGGGCAATCTATCTCTCGTGTCGTCCCGGCGAAGGCCGGGACCCATACCGCGTAATCTATCGTGAGGGCGCGCGGACAATCCCGAACGACCAGTCTCCGCCAAACGACTCCCTGTGGTTATGGGTCCCGGCCTTCGCCGGGACGACGGGGAGCGAGTTTTGCTCGGTAACTCGCATCAATCCGCCACCAGCACGTCGGCCACGAATTTCGGCTCGCGAACGGCCTGCCCAGCGAAGGGCGAGCCCTGCTCGAACCATGAGCGCGGCGCGGGTGCGCCCCACAATGTCTGGCGCCGTGGATCGCGCAGCGACCACCGCAGCGGCTCGTGGTCGTGATCGCCGGTAAAGTAGTCGCTGGTGTAGAGCTCCAGCCGATGGCCGTCGGGATCCCGGACATAAAGGAAGAAGGCATTCGAGATGCCGTGACGTCCCGGGCCGCGCTCGATGTTCTTCACGAAACCTTGCGAGGCCATGACGTCGCAGAGATGGATGATGTTCATCGCCGTCGGTGTCCAGTAGGCAAAGTGGTGCAGCCGCGGGCCCTTGCCGTTGGTGATCGCGAAGTCGTGGACGTTGCCCTTGCGGTGCATCCAGGCCGCGGCGATGCGGCCGTTCGGCCCGTCCTCCTCGGCATATTCGGTGAGGCGGAAGCCGAGCCGCGCATAGAAATCGACGGTGTCCTGCACCTCGGCGGCAAAGACGTTGAAATGATCGAGCCGCTGCGGGTGGCAGCCCCGGTAGAGGTCGTAGCGGCGCAGCAGATGCGGCCGCTTTTCCATCGACGCATAGAGCTCGATCTGGAAGCCGAAGGGATCGGTGAACTGAAGCGTGCGGCCCTGGAACGGCTGGTCGACGAAGGCGTAGGCGAGGCCGCTCTCGGAGAGGAACGCCGCGGCCTTGTCGAGATCTCCGTCGTTGCCGACCTTGAAGCCGAGCCGGTTGCAGGCGGGCACGGCCGCTTTGCGCAGCACCAGCGAGTGATGCTGGTGCTCCTCCGCAGCGCGCAAGTAAACGACCTTGTCGTCGGCGTCCTCGACATGCATGCCGACGATGGTCTCGTAGAACTCGCGGCTCAGCTTCAGGTCGGTGACGTCGAGCGCGACGTGGCTGGAGCGGATGATGTTGAACGGCGGCTCGAAGACGTGTTGCGGTACGGGCATTGGCGTTTCCCCTCGGTCCTGTCATTCCGGGGCGGTCCGCAGGACCGAACCCGGAATCCATCGCGCAGCAGAGTTGGTGGATAGATGGATTCCGGGCTCGTGCTGCGCACGCCCCGGAACGACCGTTTCCCTAAATTCCCAGCTTCTGAATCTTGTGCGTGCCCCGCGCCAGCGAGACGTGCTTGGTTTCCATGTAGAAGTCGAACGAATAGTCGCCGCCGTCGCGGCCGATGCCCGAGGCCTTCATGCCGCCGAATGGCGTCGGCAGATGGCGCACGTTCTCCGAGTTCAGCCAGATCATGCCGGCCTCCAGCGCATCGGCAACGCGCAGTGCGCGGCCCACGTCGTTGGTCCAGACATAGCCGGTGAGGCCATAGCGGATGTCGTTGGCGATCTCGATGGCGTCCTTTTCGTCCTTGAAGGGCAGCACGGTGAGGAACGGCCCGAACACCTCCTCCTGGGCCACGCGCATCTTGCCGTGCGCGCCGGTCACCAGCGTCGGCTCAACATAATGCCCGCCGCCCGGCCCGTCATGGGCTTTGCCGCCGACCGCGATGGTCGCGCCGTCCTGGCGCGCGACGTCGAAATAGGAGCAGACCTTTGCCAGATGCCGTTCGTGGATCAGCGGTCCGATCTCGGTGGCGGGATCGAGGGGATGGCCGACCTTCAGCGCCTTCACGCGCGCGGTCAGCTTCTCCACGAACTTTTCGGCGATGCTCTGCTGGATCAGCAGGCGGCTCGAGGAGGTGCAGCGCTCGCCGTTGAGCGAGTAGATCATGAACACGACGGCATCGAGCGCGCGGTCGAGATCGGCATCGTCGAACACGATCACCGGGTTCTTGCCACCGAGCTCGAAATGCACGCGCTTCAGGGTCGGCGCGCCCTGAACCATGATCGCCGAGCCGGTCGCGCTTTCGCCGACGAAGCCGATCGCCTTGATGGCGGGATGCTCGGTCAGCGCCTTGCCGGCCTCTTCGCCAAAACCATGGACGGTGTTGAGCACGCCGTCGGGAACGCCGGCTTCCTTGACGAGCTTCGCCAGAATGGACGCCGTCACCGGCGACCATTCTGCCGGCTTGTGCACGACCGTGCAGCCGGCGGCGAGGGCAGGGGCGATCTTCCAGGTCGAGAGCATGAACGGCGTGTTCCACGGTGTGATCACGCCGACCGGGCCGATCGGCACGCGGGTCGAGATGTTCCAGTGCTCGTCGCTCGGCGTGTTGAGCCCGTCGCGCGCTTCCGCGCATTTGTCGGCGAAGAAGCGAAAATTCTCGGCGGCGCGGATCGCGGCCTTGGCCATGAAGCGATAGGCCTGCCCGGTGTCGATGCATTCGAGCACGGCGATGTCGTCGGCATTGTCCTCGATCGCATCAGCCACACGATGCAGCAGCTTGCGCCGCATCGCCGGCCCCATGTCGCGCCAGGACTTGAACGCGAGCGAAGCGGCCGTTGCCGCGCGATCGATATCCTCCGCATTGCCGCGCGCGACGCTGGCGAGCACTGCGCCATCGACCGGCGACTTCGTCTCCAACGTCTCGCCGGAGATCGACGGGACGATCTTGCCGTCGATCATGTGACCGATGCCGTCGGCGCGGAGCTTCTTCAGCAGCGGGGCGACGCGCTCGCGGTTGGCCTGGAATACATCGGCTTTCGGGGTGGGCTTATCCATGGGCGGCCTCCACTTTCAGGGCATCGTGGATGTTGTTGCGCTTCCAGCTCGTGTCCTTGTCGTTGATCTGCATGTCGAACGACAAAGCGAACTTGCTGGCGGCGAAAACGGGATCGAGATGTTTTGACAGCGCCTGGAAGACATGCTCGCCGGCTTTCTGGCGTGTGGGCAGATCGCGGCCCTCGCCGATGCGCAGCACCATGTCGAGGAAGCCGTAGTCGTTCCGCGCATCGGCGATCGCATAATGCTCGCACCTGACGGCGCGGACGCGGATGCCGCCGAGCGGGAAGATGCCGGTCTCCACCGCCGCCTTGCGCACGACTTCGCAGACCGCGGTGATGTCGAGGCGGCCATCGAGATTGGCCGAATATTCGATCGTGAAATGCGGCATCGCGGTTTCGCTCCCTGTGTCGTCTTGTCGTCTTAAGCGAAGTAGCAGCTCACCGAGCCGTAGGCGCCATAATCGGCCTGGATTGTGTCGCCCTTGCGGGTCTCGATCGGACGGATGAAGGAGCCGGCGAGTACGACCTGGCCCGGCTCCAGCGCCAGCCCAAGTGGCGCGATCTTGTTGGCAAGCCACGCCACGGCCGTCGCGGGATGATTGAGCACGCCGGCGGCAAGGCCGGTCTCTTCGAGCTGGCCGTTCTTGAAACACAAAGCGCCGATCCAGCGCAGATCGGCGTCGAGCGGGCGGATCGGCCGTCCCCCGAGCACGATGCCGGCATTCGCCGCATTGTCGGCGATGGTGTCGAAAATCTTGCGCGTCGCCTTGGTTTTGGGATCGACGCGCTCGATCCGCGTATCCAAAATCTCCAGCGCCGGCACCACGAAGTCGGTGGCGTTGAGCACGTCGAACATGGTGCAGTCGGGCCCTGCGAGCCGCTTGCTCATGACGAAGGCGAGCTCGGCCTCGACGCGCGTCGCGATGAAGCGCTCGGTCGGGATGATCCCGCCATCGGCGAAGAACATGTCGTCGAGCAGCACGCCGGAATCCGGCTCGTCGATATTGAGCGCGCTCTGCATCGCCTTGGAGGTCAGGCCGATCTTGTGGCCCTTGACGATGCGCCCCTCCGCGATCTTGACGTCGACCCAGGCCTTCTGAATCGCATAGGCATCAACGATGCTGATCTCGGGGAAATCCTGCGAGAGCTGGCGGATCTGCGAGCGGGTCTTCTCCGCCTGGTGCAGACGCCTCGCGCAAGCCTGGATATCGTCGTTGGAAAGCGCCATTCGTGATCTTACAAATCGTGGTGCCCGGAGATACTTAACATGTTAAGTGAATGCGTCAAACGGAATCTGAGTTTGCTGCACTGCAAACGTTTTGCGGTCTGAAAGGGCGTCATGAGCAAGAGACCGGCCGATCCCGCGAACGGAAGCGCGCCAGCCGCGCGCCAGGTGCCGATGCGCGACTTCTCGCGCTCGCTGCCGATGTCGCTGCTCAGGGCGCGCGAGGCGGTGATGCGCCAGTTCCGCCCCTCGCTGCGCGAGCACGGCCTCACCGAGCAGCAATGGCGCATCCTGCGCGCGCTGGCGTCCATCGAGGCTGTCGAGGTCACGGAACTCGCGCGCACCGCGTTCCTGCTCGGGCCGAGCCTGTCGCGCATCCTGCGCGATCTTGAGGCGCGCAATCTGATCGAGCGCAAGACGGCGAAGGCCGACCAGCGGCGTAGCATGGTCTCGATCTCGAAGGAGGGCGTGAAGCTGATGGCCTCCGTGGCGCCGACCTCGGAGGCGATCTACGCCGAGATCACCAGCCGCTTCGGCGCCCGCAAACTCGCCGAATTGCAGGAGATGCTCGGCGAGCTCGAACAGAGTCTTGCGGGGCTCGGCGCCGGCAACGAGGCAAGTGCCGAGGAGTGACAGCAGATATGCGCTCCCGCGCGGCAACTGTCATGGACATGGCCGCATTTTTTCGCTCAAAGTGCCGCCCAGGCCGATCGCTCGAAAGTCGGCGCCGGGACGGATGACGCCCCCCTGCCGGATGACATCTTGCGTCATTGCGAGCGTAGCGCGGGGATCGACTTCGCGGTAATAACGGCATCGCCTTGTCGCGGCGCTCGTCATGGTGACGACGGTCCAAACAACAAAGAAGGAAGGCAACGTGGCGAACAAAGTCAAAGAGATCTGGAAGTCGGGCAAGGCCGTGGTCAATGCGTGGCTGGCAATTCCCTCCGGCTTCTCGGCCGAGATGGTCGCGCAATGCGGCTTCGACAGCGTCACGGTGGACATGCAGCATGGCGTGCAGGACTATCTCTCGATGGTGCAGTGCTTCCAGGCGATGGACAAGCACCCGGTGACCCCGATGGTCCGCGTGCCCTGGAACGAGCCCGGCATCATCGGCAAGGTGCTCGATGGGGGCGCCTATGGCGTGATCTGCCCGATGGTCAACACGCCTCAGGAGGCCAGGAACCTCGTCTCCTATGCGAAGTACCCGCCGAAGGGCGTGCGCTCCAATGGCCCGATCCGCGCCGGCATGTACGGCACCGCCGGCTCCTACCAGAAGACGGCCAACGACGAGATCGTGCTGCTGCCGATGATGGAGACCAAGACCGCGGTCGAGAACATGGAAGCGATCCTCGACGTCGAAGGCATCGACGGCGTCTATATCGGTCCCTCCGATCTCGGCTTCTCCTACGGCCTCGAGCCCAAGCTCGACCGCAGCGAGCCCGAGATCCTCGCGATCTACGAGAAGATCATCAAGGAATGCGGTAAGCGCGGCCTCAACCCCGGCATCCATTGCAGCGGTGCGGAAGGCGCGGCGCGCGCCATCAACATGGGCTTCAAGCTGGTGACGCTCTCGAACGAGGTCGGCCTGATGACGACCTATGCCAAGATGCAGGTCAATGCGACCCGCAAGGATTCGGCCGGCAAGGCCTAACAACCCCGCGAATGGCGAATGGGGAGTAGCGAATGGCGCTGCTCCCCTTTTCCATTCGCCACTCGCTACTCACTACTCGACCAAGGAGATAACCCATGACCATCAGCCCCGTCATCCGCCTGCATCCCGATGATGGCGTGGTGATCGCGCGCGCGAGCCTGCCGCCGGGAACATTGGTGGCCGACGGCGTGACCACGGTCGATCGCATTCCCTCCGGCCACAAGGTCGCGATCAAGCCGATCGCCGTCGGTGAGCCGGTGATCCGCTATGGCCAGATCATCGGCTTTGCGACCATTCCGATCGCGCCGGGCCAGCACGTGCACGTGCAGAATTGCGGCATGGGCGATTTCTCCAAGGACTACGCCTATTGCGCCGACGTCAAGCCGACGCCGAACTTCGACCTGCCGGCGACGTTCGAAGGCATCCGCCGCCCGGACGGCCGCGTCGCCACGCGCAACTATATCGGCATCCTCACCTCGGTGAATTGCAGCGCGCATGTCGCAAGCCTCGTCGCCGACGTCTTCAAGAAGAACCCGTTCACCGGTGACAATCCGCTGTCCGATTTCCCCAATGTCGACGGCGTGGTCGCGCTGACCCACAAGACCGGCTGCGGCATGACGCAGAACGAGCCGCTGGCATTGCTCCGCCGCACGCTCGGCGGCTATGCGCGGCACGTGAATTTCTCCCACGTCATCGTGCTCGGCCTCGGCTGCGAGGTGAACCAGATCGGCGGCCTGATGGAAGAGCAGAAGCTCGCCGGACGCCTGCGCGCGATGGACATTCAGGAGGTCGGCGGCACTCGCAAGACGGTCGAAGCAGGCATCGCCTTCGTGCGCGAGGCGCTCGCCGATGCCAACAAGGTCAAGCGCGAGACGGTGCCGGCGAGCGAACTGACCGTGGCGCTGCAATGTGGCGGCTCGGACGGCTATTCCGGCGTGTCTGCCAATCCGGCGCTGGGCGCCGCCAGCGATCTCGTCGTCCGTCACGGCGGCACCGTGATCCTGTCGGAAACGCCGGAGACCTACGGCGCCGAGCATCTCTTGACGCGCCGCGCCGTCAGCCGCGAGGTCGGCGAGAAGCTGGTCGATCTCATGCGCTGGTGGGACGAATACACCGAGCGCGAAGGCGCCGAGATGAACGCCAATCCGAGCCCCGGCAATAAGGCCGGCGGTCTCACCACCATCCTTGAAAAGTCGCTCGGCGCGATGGCCAAGGCCGGCACCACCAACCTCGTCGAGGTGCTGCGCTACGCCGAGCCGGTGACCAAGCGCGGCTTCGTGTTTATGGATACGCCCGGCTACGATCCCGTCGCCGCAACGGGACAGGTCGCCGGCGGCGCCAACCTCGTCTGCTTCACCACCGGCCGCGGCAGCGTGTTCGGCTGCAAGCCGGCGCCCTCGATCAAGCTCGCGACCAACACGCCCATGTACAAGCGCATGGAAGAGGACATGGACGTCAATTGCGGCACCATCCTCGAAGGAGAGGAAAGCGTCGAGCAATGCGGCCAGCGCATCTTCGATCTCATCCTCAAGACCGCATCGGGCCAGCCGACCAAGAGCGAGAGCTTCGATTTCGGCGGTGCCGAGTTCGCGCCCTGGGTGCTGGGCGCAACGATGTGACGGTGCTGATGCACCATCTTTGTAAGACGCGGACGTCTACGTAGTCATACGTAGGTGTCATATGACCGCAGGAATTCCTGCGGTCACTCGGGATTAACATTTCGCACCGTAATCGTGAGGCGATGCGGGCGACTCCTTCGAGGGCGCTGCCCTTCGACAGGATTCGTCAACGATGACGCGTGCGATACGGCCGACTGGCGTGGAAAATCTCCTCGGTGAGGAGGAGCTGATCGTGTCCAAGACCGATCTCAAGGGCCGCATCACCTACGCCAACGACATCTTCATCCGGATGGCGAAATACTCCTACGCCGAACTGATGGGCGCGCCCCACAGCCTGATCCGCCATCCCGACATGCCGCGCGCCGTCTTCAAGCTGCTCTGGGACACGTTGCAGTCCAAGCAGGAGATATTCGCCTACGTCGTCAACCTGGCGAAGGACGGCAGCCATTACTGGGTGTTCGCCCACGTCACGCCGACCTTCGACGAACGCGGCAACATCGTCGGCTATCACTCCAACCGTCGCAAGCCCGATCCTGCGCAGGTCGAGCGTATCAAGCCGATCTACAAGACGCTGTGCGCGGAAGAAGCGCGCCATGCCAACGCCAGGGACGGCATGCATGCGAGCTTCGAGGCCATGGTCGGACTGCTCAAGCAACAGGGTGTCGGTTACGATGAATTTGTGCTCTCTCTCTAAGGCGCAGGGAGCGACCGCGCTCGCGTGTGGTCTTGCCGTCGTTGCATTCGTTCTCTCGCTTCTCGGTGTGACCGGTATAGCCGGCGCTGCCTTGCTTGGCGCGACGGTCGTGCTGCTCGGCTATGCCGTCCGGTGCCAGCATCGTACGGGGGTGGCCGTCGATGAGGTCGCCGATGTCTGCCGCAAGGCGGCGCATGGCGATCTCGAGGCGCGCATCCTGAGCGAGCGGCAGGCCGGGCGGATCGGGTCGATCCAGAAATCCGTCAACGACATGCTCGATATCACCGATGCCTTCCAGCGCGAAGCCTCGGCATCGATGGAGTATGCCAGCCGCGGCAAGTATTTCCGCAAGATCCTGGCGCGCGGGCTGCCCGGCTCGTTCCGCCGCTCCGCCACCGTCATCAATTCCGGCACCGACAGCCTCGGCCGCCGCGTGGTCGAGATCGCGGACCTCGCAAAACAGTTCGGCACTCATCTCGACGGCGTCGCCGGCACGCTGATGGGCGCAGCGACCGATCTCGAATCCGACGCCCACCAGATGGCAGCGGCAGCCGACAAGACCAGCCGGCAGACCTCCGGCGTGCTCAGCGCCTCCGACCAGGCCTCGCGCAATGTCGCCACCGTCGCCAGCGCGGCGGAGCAGCTGGCATCCTCTATCGCCGATATCGGCCGCCAGGTGACCGGCTCGACCGCGAGCACGGGACGTGCTGTCAACGAAGCCAATCGTGCCGGCAGCGAGATCCGCGCGCTCGCGGACGCCGCGATGCGGATCGGCGACGTCGTCAAGCTGATCAGCGAGATCGCCTCGCAGACCAACCTGCTCGCGCTCAACGCCACCATCGAGGCGGCGCGGGCGGGCGAGGCCGGCCGCGGCTTTGCGGTCGTGGCCTCCGAGGTCAAGAGCCTCGCCAACCAGACCGCGAAGGCCACCGAGGAGATCAGCGCCAAGGTCGGCGAGATGCAGCAATCGACCACCAATTCGGTCGCGGCCGTCGAGGCGATCGCGCAGACCATCGCCGAGATCGATGGCATCACCGCCAGCATTGCGGCGTCGATCGAGCAGCAGGGGGCCGCGACGCGCGAGATCGCCCGCAACGTCCAGGAAGCCTCGGCCGGCACGTCGCAAGTCTCCTCCAATGTGACAGGCATCAGCGATGCCGCCGCCGACACCGGACGCGTTGCCACCCGCGTCAACAGCGCCTCCGAACGCGTCCATGGCGAAGTCGAGACGCTGAGGCGCGAGGTGACGCAGTTCTTGCAGCGGCTGACCTCGGCCGCGTAGGGCTTTCTCACGAGTCGTAGGGTGGGCAAAGGCGCACTTGCGCCGTGCCCACGTCTTCGCATCAATTTGGCAAAGGCGTGGGCACGCTTCGCTTTGCCCACCCTACGATACTGCCCGCGTAGCCCGGATGGAGCGCAGCGCAATCCGGGGCGGTCCATCCGCGGGTGAAGGATCCCGGATTACGCTTCGCTTCATCCGGGCTACGGGGCCACGACGGATACTTCCTAGGCACCCTCTGCCCGTTGTTAGTGCTTGATCGCATTGACGTCAGGTGTTCTGCTCAAAAAAGCTGCTGGAGCACCGCACCCCGTGTCGATCTACGTCGCATTACACCACGTCACGCACTACAAATACGACCGCCCGATCGATCTGGGACCGCAGACCATCCGCCTGCGGCCGGCGCCGCACACGCGCACGCCGATCCTGAGCTATTCGCTCAAGGTCACCCCGGCCAACCACTTCGTGAATTGGCAGCAGGATCCGCAAGGCAACTGGCTGGCGCGCTACGTCTTCCCGGAGAAGACCACCGAGCTGAAATTCGAGGTCGACTTCACGGCGCAGATGACCACGGTCAACCCGTTCGACTTCTTCGTCGAGCCCTATGCGGACAGCTTCCCGTTCGAATATACCAAAGACCTGAAGACGGAGCTGGCGCCTTATCTCGAGACCATCAAGCCCGATCGCCTGTTCGCGAAATTTCTCGACACGATCCCGCATGAAGCCCCGAACACCGTCAACTTCCTGGTCGATCTCAATCGGGAGCTTCAGAAGCACGTCCGCTACATCATCCGCATGGAGCCCGGCGTGCAGACTCCGGAGGAGACGCTCTCCTCTGGCGCCGGCTCATGCCGTGACTCCGCCTGGCTCCTGATCCAGACGCTGCGTCATCTCGGGCTCGCCGCCCGTTTCGTCTCCGGCTACCTGATCCAGATCCGTCCCGACATCGATCCGATCGAGGGGCCGCCGGAAGTCGAGAACGATTTCACCGATCTGCACGCCTGGGCCGAGGTCTATCTGCCGGGCGCGGGCTGGATCGGGTTCGACGCCACCTCCGGCATGCTCGCGGGTGAGGGGCACATCCCGGTCGCCGCCACGCCGCATTATCGCTCGGCGGCGCCGATCTCCGGCGGTGCCGGCTTTGCCGAGGTCGAGTTCGCCTTCGACATGAGCGTCAAGCGCATCCGCGAGGCGCCGCGCATCACAAAACCGTTCTCCGACGAATCCTGGGCGCGGCTGAACGATCTCGGCGAGCAGGTCGACGGCGATCTCGCCGCGCAGGACGTGCGGCTCACCATGGGCGGCGAGCCGACCTTCGTCTCGGTCGACGATCTCGAAGCGGGCGAGTGGAATACGGAAGCCGTCGGCCCGACCAAGCGCACCCTTGCGGACGATCTGATCCGCCGTCTGCGCACGCGCTTTGCGCCGGGCGGCCTTCTGCATTACGGCCAGGGCAAATGGTATCCGGGCGAGAGCCTGCCGCGCTGGGCCTTCGGCCTCTACTGGCGCAAGGACGGCGTGCCGATCTGGAAGAATGCCGATCTCATTGCGAAGATCGAAAATCCGCGGCGGCCCGAGGTCAGGGACGCCGAAGCCTTCATGGAAGGCACCGCCGCGCGGCTCGGTGTCGATCTCGGCTACATCATGCCGGCCTATGAGGACGCGGCCTATTGGCTGCAGAAGGAAGCCGATCTTCCGATCAACGTCGATCCGACCGACTCGAAATTGTCCGATCCCGAAGCGCGGGCGCGGATGGCGCGGGTGTTCGATCAGGGCCTGACCACGCCGCGCGGATTCGTGCTGCCGATCCAGCGCTGGAATGCGCCGCCGCGCTGGCGCAGCGAGCGCTGGCCGCTCCGGCGCAACCATCTGTTCCTGACGCCGGGCGATTCACCGCTCGGCCTGCGCCTGCCGATGGGCTCGCTCGGCTACGTCCCGCCGAACCAGTACCCCTACATCGTCGAGCAGGACCCGATGGAGCCGCGGGGCAAGCTGCCGGTGTTCACCCGCATGGCGCGCCCACCATCGCCGCCGCGGACCGCCCCTGAATATCTCAACACGGCGATTCCCGTGCGCACCGCGATGGCCGTGGAAATCCGCGACGGCGTGATCTGCGCCTTCATGCCGCCGGTCGAGCGCATCGAGGATTATCTCGAACTGATCTCGGCGCTGGAAGACACCGCCGAGGAGATGCAGCTCCCTGTCCATGTCGAGGGCTATCCGCCGCCATTCGATCCGCGCATCGAGGTCATCAAGGTGACGCCCGATCCCGGAGTCATCGAGATCAACATCCAGCCGGCGAAGAGCTGGCGCGATGCGGTCGAGATCACCTCCGGCCTCTATGAGGACGCCGCGAAAGTCCGCCTCGGCGCCAACCGCTTCCTGGTTGACGGCCGCCACACCGGCACCGGCGGCGGCAATCACGTCGTGGTCGGCGGTTCGAGTCCGCAGGACTCGCCCTTCCTGCGCCGGCCGGATCTCTTGAAGAGTCTGGTCTTGTACTGGCAGCGGCATCCCTCGCTGTCCTACTTCTTCTCCGGCCTCTTCATCGGCCCGACCAGCCAGGCGCCGCGCATCGACGAGGCGCGCCACGACAGCATCTACGAGCTCGAGATCGCGCTCTCGCACGTGCCGCCGCCGGGCTACCAGACGCCGCTGTGGCTGGTGGACCGGCTGTTCCGGCATCTGCTCGTCGACATCACCGGCAACACCCATCGCGCCGAGATCTGCATCGACAAGCTCTATTCGCCGGAAGGGCCCACCGGCCGCCTCGGCCTCGTCGAATTCCGCGCGCTCGAGATGCCGCCCGATCCGCGCATGTCGCTGGCGCAGCAGCTCCTGATCCGAGCGCTGATCGCGAAGATGTGGCGCGAGCCGCAACAGGGAAAGTTCGTGCGCTGGGGCACCGCGCTGCACGACCGCTTCATGCTGCCGCATTTCATCTGGGAAGATTTTCAGGACGTGCTCACCGAGCTCAAGCAGTTCGGTTATCCGTTCGAGCCGGAATGGTATCTGGCCCAGCTCGAATTCCGCTTCCCCGCCTTCGGCCGCGTCCATCATGGCGGCGTGACGCTGGAGCTGCGGCAGGCACTCGAGCCCTGGCACGTGCTGGGCGAGGAGGGCTCGGCCGGCGGCACCGTGCGCTATGTCGACTCGTCGGTCGAACGGCTCCAGGTCAAGGCGGAAGGCTTCGTCGAGGGCCGCCACGTCGTCACCTGCAACGGCCGCCGCCTGCCGATGACCTCGACCGGCCGCTCGGCCGAGGCCGTGGCCGGCGTCCGCTTCAAGGCCTGGCAGCCGGCCTCCGGCCTGCATCCGACCATCCCCGTCCATGCGCCCTTGACCTTCGACCTGATCGACACCTGGAACGGCCGCTCGCTCGGTGGCTGCGTCTACCACGTCGCCCATCCCGGCGGGCGCAACTACGACACCAAGCCGGTCAACACCTATGAGGCCGAGGCGCGGCGGCTGGCCCGCTTCCAGGATCACGGCCACACCCCGGGTCCGATGCAGCCGCCACCCGAGGAACGCACAAATGAATTTCCGCTGACCCTCGACTTGCGGACCCCGCTCCTGCAATGAGTATGAGGGTGGAGGGAAAGGCCCATGGGCGAGGGCGCAGCGGAAGACAACGACCAGGCAGGCAGGGCACAGGCCCAGCAGCGCCTCGCGCAATGGGTCCGCGACTATAGCCGCCTGCCCGGCATCCCCGACGAGTTCCTCGGTCCCGACGGTGCGCCCCGCGCGGTCTGGAGCCGCTTCTTCGACGCCTTCGGCGCGCTCGCGCCCGACGAGATCGAGCGGCGCTTCGGCATGGCCGACCGGCACCTCCGCGAGGCCGGCGTCACCTACCGCGCCCCCGGCGACAGCGCCGACCGGCCCTGGTCGCTGAGCCACCTGCCGTTGCTGATCGACGAGGCCGACTGGCAGCAGCTCTGCGCCGGCATCACCCAGCGTGCCGAGCTGCTCGAGCTCGTGTTGCGCGACATCTATGGCGAGGGCCGTCTCGTTGCGGAAGGCGCGCTCCCCGCGGCCGCGATCGCCGGCAGTCCCGAATATCTCCGGCCCGTCTGCGGCGTGCCGCCGCCCGGCGGGCGCTATCTCTCGATCTATGCCGCCGATGTCGGCCGCGGCCCCGACGGCCGCTGGTGGGTACTCGGCGACCGCACCCAGGCGCCGTCAGGCGCGGGCTATGCGCTGGAGAACCGCCTGGTGCTCTCGCGCGCCTTCTCCGATCTCTACAAGTCGATGAACGTGCCGCGGGTCGCGCCGTTCTTCGAAGCGTTCCGCGACAGTCTTCGCGCCCGCGCCGATCGCGACGAGCCGCGGATCGGCGTGCTGACGCCCGGCAGTTTCAGCGAGACCTATTTCGAGCATGCGACGCTGGCGCGCTATCTCGGCTTCCTCCTGGTCGAGGGCGACGATCTCGCCGTCAGCGACAATCGCATCCACATCCGCACCGTCGCCGGACTGAAGCGGCTGGATGTGATCTTGCGCCGCGTCGATTCCAACTCGCTCGATCCGCTCGAGCTGGACGCGTCCTCGCGGTTGGGCGTGCCGGGCCTGATCGATGTGCTGCGCAAGGATGGCGTCGTCGTCGCCAACATGCCGGGCTCGGGCGTTTTGGAGGCGCGGGCGCTGCTCGGCTTCCTGCCGGCGCTGAGCCGCCGCCTGCTCGGCGAAGAGCTGAAGATGCCGCACATCGCGACCTGGTGGTGCGGCCAGCGCAACGCGCGCGAGGAGGTGTTGTCGCGGCTCGACGAGGTCGCGATCGAAGGCGCCTATCGCCGCGGCGTTCCCGGCTTCGACTCGAGCGGCCCGGTACTGGCGAGCGAGCTCGACGCATCCGGGCGCCAGCGCCTGATCGATGCCATCGCCGCGCGCGGCATGGACTATGTCGGCCAGGAGGTGGTGCGGCTCTCGACCATGCCGGTGTGGGAGCAGGGGCAGATCACGCCGCGTCCCTTCGTGCTGCGCGTGTTCGCGGCCGCAACCCCGGACGGCTGGGTCATCATGCCCGGCGGCTTCTGCCGGATCGCAGAGCAAGCTGATGCGCGCGCGGTGTCGATGGGCGACGGCGCCCGCGCCGCCGACGTCTGGGTCGTCTCCGACAAGCAGGTCTCGACCGCGACGCTGCTGCCCGCGACCGACAAGGTCCGCATCCGCCGCATCGCCGGCGTGCTGCCGAGCCGTGCCGCCGACAATCTGTTCTGGCTCGGCCGCTATCTCGAGCGCGCCGAGGCCACGCTGCGCCTGGTGCGCGCACTGGGCTCGCCGAGCGGGCCCAACAAGGGCACCGCGGCCTCGCTGCAATCGTCCGAACGCATCCAGCGCATGCTGGTGGCCTGGGGCGCGATCTCGCAGACCTCGCGCACGGCGCCCGGACGCATCGCCGCCGAGGCGCTGCAGAGCGCGGAGCGCTTCGGCTCGGCGCTGTCGCTGGTCCGCGCGGCGCAGCGCACCGCGACGTCCTTGCGCGAGCGGCTGTCGCCCGACGCCTGGCAGGTCATCACCGAGATGGCGGAGCGCCTCGCCTATGAGGTCGAGGACGACGACAGCGTGCTCAGCGCCGCCGAGCTGACCTTGCAGGAGCTGGCGAGCTTCGCCGGCCTTGCGCAGGAGAACATGAACCGCGCGGCCGGCTGGCGCTTCCTCGACATCGGCCGGCGCACCGAGCGCGCCATCAACACCACGCGCTTTGCACGTCAATTTGCATATGACGAGGCCGGCGACGAGGATCTCGACATCCTGCTGACGCTGGTGGATTCCCAGATCACCTACCGCTCGCGCTATTTGCTGGCGCCGATCCTCGCCCCCGTGCGCGACCTCGCGGTGCTCGACAGCTACAATCCGCGTTCGGTGGCGTTCCAGGTCGCGACCTTGAACGAGCACATCGCGGCGCTGCCGAGCCTGAAGGAGCACGGCCTGATCGAGCAGCCGCAGCGGCTTGCGGTGGCGGTGCAGGCGATGCTGGCGACGGCCGAGGCCGAGAAGCTCGAGGTCAAGACGCTGTTCGCGCTGGAGCAGGATCTGCTCAGCCTTGCCGAGGCGATCGGGCTGCACTATTTCCCGCACGGCCCCAATGCCAGCCGGCCGGAAAAGCTGACGGGGCTGGCGTGATCTACGACATCCGTCACGTCACGACCTACGAATACGAAAGTCCGGTCAGCTTCGCCCGCTGCACGCTGCGGCTGGAGCCGAGAGGCGGCAACGGCCAGGAGCTGATTTCGCACCAGGTCGAGATCCGTCCGCGCCCCGCCGAACGCAATGTCCGTCGCGATTTCTTCGGCACGCTGACCGAGAGCGTGGTGATCGAGGCCGCGCATCGCAATCTGCGCATCGACTCGCGCTCGCGCGTCTCCGTCACGCGCCAGCCGCCGGCGCGCGATGCGGTCAGTCCGTCCTGGGAGAGCATCCGCGATATCGCGTTCGAAGCGACCAGCCTCGGCCCCTCATCGCCGGTCGGCTATGTCTTTGCGAGCCCCCTGGTGCCGGTGCTGCGCCCGGTCAGCGCCTATGCGGCGGAAAGCTTTCCGCCCGGCGAGGGTATCCTCAAAGGCGCGGTCGATCTCATGCATCGCATTCGCAACGAGTTTCGCTACGACCCCAAGGCCACCGTGATCTCGACGCCGCTCAACGAGGTCTTCGACAAGCGCCACGGCGTCTGCCAGGACTTTGCCCATGTGATGATCGCAGGGCTGCGCGGGCTCGGTCTTCCCGCCGCCTATGTCAGCGGTTACTTGCGGACCATCCCGCCGCCGGGCCAGCCGCGCCTGCAGGGCGCCGACGCCACCCATGCCTGGGTCTCGCTGTGGTGCGGGGCGGAGCTGGGCTGGGTCGATTTCGACCCGACCAACGATCTTCTGGTTGCGAACGACCATATCGTGCTTGCGGTCGCACGCGACTTCTCCGACGTCTCGCCGGTCGACGGCATCATCGTCGGCTCGCCGAAGCAGAAGCTCGGCGTCGCCGTCGACGTGCTGCTGGTGGAGTGACGGCGGCCTCCGCCGTCCCGGCCGCGAAGACGATGCAGGCGCATGCGCCCGGCTGCGGTCCATTGCGCCAGCCTTGCGCTGACGTCCGATAAAGCGAATTTGATTTCCGCGCCTGGACTGAGCCTTCCCACCCGTCGGCCCGGCTGCATCGCGCCGCGACCGCCACCACAATCTTGCAGGGCACAAGAGCAACTTAATTTACGGATTTGGGGCGCGGGATTTGGCCCCCCGGCCCAAGATGGGCTATGCTGGCTCTCGCGTCGAGGACAATAACGTCGGGAGCTGGCGTGGGACACCACCGACAAGCGGGGCTGCATCCATGTTGACGTTGCCGAGACTGGCGGCTGAATCCCTGGAGAAGTTGCTGGGCTCGTTCATGCGTCGCAGGTACGGCGAAGAGTCGGCGAACGTCATCGAGAGCGCCACCCGCACCACCATGGAATGCATCGGCAACAGCGATGCGCTCTACCACAACATCGAGCATACGATGCTGGTGACTTTGGCGGGCCATTCCATTCTCAGCGGGCGATACCTTCACACTCACCTGGAGGCGGAGGACTACGTTCATGTCCTGATCGCCTGCCTCGCGCACGACATCGGCTATGTCCGCGGCCTGTTTCCGGAGGATGACGAAGATGGGTTCATCATCGACGAAGCCGGGACCAAGGTGTCGCTGCCGCGCGGCGCTTCGGATGCCAGTCTGATGATGTATCACGTCGATCGCTCGCAACTGTTCGTGCGGCGGCGGCTGCCGCCGATCCGCGGCCTCGACTCTGAGCGCATTGTCCGCGCCATCGAGGGGACGCGCTTCCCGGCCCGTGAGGGCCAGGACTATGACGACGAAGCCTCGATCCTGCGCGCCGCCGATTTCATCGGCCAGCTCGGCGATCCCAACTATCTGCGCAAGGCCAACGCGCTCTACTACGAGTTCGAGGAAGTGGGCATGAACCGGCAGCTCGGCTACGACTCGCCCGCGGACATTGTGAACCGCTATCCACAATTCTACTGGAATAGCGTCGCACCGCACATCCAGACCGAGATCGGCTATCTCAACAAGACCGAGATCGGCCGGCAGTGGATCGCCAATCTCTACAGCAACGTATTCCGCGCCGAGCGCGACATCTCGCTGTCAGGGCCGCAGAAGTAGTCCTCTTGTAGCCCGGATGGAGCGAAGCGAAATCCGGGATTCGCGGATGCAGGCGTTCCCGGATTACGCTTCGCTCCATCCGGGCTACGAAGGCCCAACTCCGTGAGAAAACCATGCAACAAAAAACCATCGCCACGGATGTCCTCGACATCGCCTATCTCGAATACGGCTCCGCCGACGGCTGGCCCTGCATCATGGGCCACGGCTTTCCCTATGACGTGAACGCCTATGCCGCGGCCGCGCCGATCATCGCAGAGGCCGGCGCGCGGGTGCTGGTGCCCTGGCTGCGCGGCTACGGGCCGACGCGCTTTCGTTCCGCCGCAACGCTGCGCTCCGGCGAGCAGGCGGCGCTTGGCGCCGATCTCCTATCCTTCATGGATGCGCTTCACATCGAGCGCGCAATCGTCGGGGGCTATGATTGGGGCGGCCGCGCGGCCTGCGTTGTTTCGGCATTGTATCCCGAACGCGTCGTCGGGCTCGTCTCCGGCAATTCCTACAACATCCAGAACATCGCCCGATCGATGGAGCCGGCCTCGCCGCCGGAGGAGGCGGCGTTCTGGTATATATATCTCTTCCACAACGAACGCGGCCGTCGCGCGCTGGAACGCAACCGCCGCGGCTTCGCCCGCCAGCTCTGGTCGATGTGGTCGCCGACATGGGCCTTCGACGACGCGACGTTCGAGAACAGCGCGGCGTCTTTCGACAACCCCGACTTCGTCGATGTGGTGATCCACTCCTATCGCCACCGCTACGCGCTGGTCGAAGGCGATCCCGCCTACGCCGCGATCGAGGCCAGGCTCGCCGCGCAGCCGCCGATCCGCGTGCCGACCATCGCGATCGACGGCGACAGCGACGGCGTCAATCCCGGCACCGCGCACCATGCGCCAAAGTTCGAAGGCTTCTTCGAGCGGCGCGTGTTCGCCGGCGCCGGCCATAATTTGCCGCAGGAGCGGCCGGCCGAATGGGCGCAGGCCGTGCGCGATGTGCGCGCAGCCGGGTCCTGATTTTCGCGATCGCAGGAACTTTTTGCGCGTCCCGCCGTCCAATTCCTGAGTTGCGCGTCAAGCCGTCAGGAGGTGACCATGAGCGAGGACAAGAAGCCGAGCGGGCCGGATCTGACCACGGGCGTATCGCTCGCCGACTTCAAGGACGGCAAGCTGCTCGGCCATGTCGGGAGCGAAGACGTCCTGCTGGTGCAGGCCGGTGGAGAGATCTTCGCGATCGAGCCAGCCTGCAGCCACTATCACGGTCCGCTCGCCGACGGCCTCGTGGTCGGCGACACCATCCGCTGTCCGTGGCATCACGCCTGCTTCTCCTTGCGCACAGGCGAGGCCAGCCGTCCGCCGGCATTGAACGCGCTGGCGGTGTGGGAGGTGACAAGGGACCAGGACAGGATCTTGGTTCAGCGCAAGCGCGAGGCGCCGAAGCCGTCGGCAGCGCATCGCACTGCGCCGACACCCGAAAAATTCGTGATCGTCGGCGGCGGCGCCGCCGGCTTCGCCGCGGCCGAGACACTCCAGCGTGAGGGCTTTGCCGGCGCCATCACCATGCTCAGCAATGACGGCGCGATGCCGGTCGACCGTCCCAACCTCTCCAAGGATTACCTCGCCGGCAACGCGCCGGAGGATTGGCTGCCGCTGCGGGGCGAGGACTACTATCAGAGCACCGGCATCGATCTCAGGCTCAACACGAACGTTGTGAGGATCGATCCAAGAGCACGCCGCGTGACCCTCGCCAATGGCGACAGCCTGCCGTTCGACCGGCTGCTGCTCGCGACCGGCGCCGAGCCCGTCAAGTTGCAGATCCCGGGCGCGGAGCAGCCGCACGTCCACACCTTGCGCTCCGTCGCCGACAGCCGCGCCATCATCAAGGCCGCCGGCAGTGCGAAGCGCGCGCTGGTGATCGGTGCCAGCTTCATCGGCCTGGAAGTCGCGGCGTCCTTGCGGGCGCGCAAGCTCGACGTGCACGTGGTCGCGCCGGAAGAGCGGCCGATGCAGAAGGTGCTTGGGCCCGAGATGGGCGACTTCATTCGCGCCCTGCACGAAGAGAACGGCGTCAACTTCCACCTCGAGGACACCGTTGAGAGGCTCGACGGCACCCGCGCCACGCTGAAGAGCGGCGCCGTCATCGAGACAGACCTGGTCGTGGTCGGCATCGGCGTCAAGCCGCGCCTGGCGCTGGCCGAGCAGGCGGGTCTTGCCGCCGATCGCGGCGTCAGCGTGACTGAATATCTCGAAACCAGCGTCGCCGGCATCTTCGCCGCCGGCGACATCGCGCGCTGGCCCGATCCGCATTCGCGGCACACCATCCGCGTCGAGCATTGGGTGGTGGCGGAGCGCCAGGGCCAGACCGCGGCACGCAACATGCTCGGCAGGCGCGAGCGCTTCGACGCCGTGCCGTTCTTCTGGTCCCAGCACTACGACGTCCCGATCAACTATGTCGGTCACGCCGAGAGCTTCGACGAGGTCGCCATCGACGGCAGCATTTCCGGCAAGGACTGCCTGTTGAAGTACCGCAAGGGCGGCCACGTGCTTGCCGTCGCTTCAATTTATCGCGATCTCGACAATCTCAAGGCCGAGCTCGAGATGGAGCGCTCGCGCGGCTGATGCACCGCATTCGACCTTGATTTGCGTCAATGTTGCTGCCGGGAAGGGTGCTCTGCTGGCTGTCGTCCCGGCACGGTACGTGCTATTCTGGCGTGTGCCCCCGGGCTTCGATGCAGGAGTGGCAGCCATGACCAGTGCTTCTGACACGTCTCATCATCCAAGCCTCGGCTCCGGCATCACGGCGCTGCATGCCAAATGGGGCTGGATCGTCGCGCTCGGCGTCGTTTATCTCATTGCCGGCTTCATTGCGCTCGGCAGCATGGTGATGGCGACGGTGGCGAGCGTCATCGTGGTCGGCGCCATGATGATCGTCGCCGGCGTGACGGAGATCATCGGTGCTTTCCAGCTCAAGAGCTGGGGCAAGTTCCTGATCTGGGCCCTGCTCGGAGTGCTCTATGTCATCGCGGGCTTCCTCACCTTCGAGAACCCGCTATTCGCCGCGGTTCTGCTGACGCTGTTCCTCGGCGCCTCGCTGATCGCCTCCGGCGCCGTCAGGCTGTTTCTCGCCTTCAGCATGAAGCGCGAGAGCCCCTGGATCTGGGTGGCGCTGTCGGCCGTCATCACGCTGCTGCTCGGGCTCTTGATCCTGGCGCGCTGGCCGGTGAACAGCGTCTACATCCTCGGCCTGTTCCTCGGCATCGACCTGATCATGGCCGGCGCCGGCTGGATCAGCCTCGGGTTCAGCCTGAAGCGGCGCAGCTGAAACCTCCGGTGAAGTGCGCGGCACTGAAGCGCGATCAGATTCGGATGAATCGTCATCGCGCTTCAGGTTGAAGTTTGCGCATGACCTTTCCGGTCAACCGCTTCGCACCTTTCCGGATGATGCTTCAGCAGATCAATCCAGTGGCATCTCGTCGAGCGGCCAGATCGGGCGGCGAACCCTGCGATAAATGAGGGTCGTGTAGTCATTCGTGGCAAGGCCGCCGCTGTCGGCCAGGATCACCTCCTTGGCCATCGGCCCGAAAGCGGCGCGGAAGTGGTGGGCGGACTTGACCGCGACGACCCGAAACTGCGCCGGCTCCGCGCCGAGAATTCGGAACATTTCTTGATCATAGGTTTGCAGCGTGTTGGTCGACAGGGCGATCGAGATGCCGCTCACCTCGAGCAGGGCGGAGGGGCCGAGTGTCATGGGCTGACCGGCATTCATCGGTCCCTCGCAGACGAACGCACCGTCCGACAGCGCGGCGACGCGTCCGGCCAGGGTGAGTGGCGGCCCGTAGCTCGCGGGATCGCGCTTGGCGCCGACAACGACGTCGAGGCTGGCCCCGAGACCCGCGGCATGACAGCGGGCGGCGGCTTCGGGATCGCCGAGGACGCCGAGGAGCACGCCCTTGACGTTGGCCTTCAGAAGCGTCTCCAACAGGCGGACGCCGTCGCCATAGGCGCCTGAACCCGGGTTGTCGCTGTAGTCGGAAATGACAAAGGGACGGGTATCGGCGACATCGGCTGCGGCCTCCGCGGCAAGCTTGGTCGCGGTCGGCAAATCATACACCGCGACAGTGACCTCCGCGCGGCGACGGTACATCTCGTCGTAGAGCGCGGCCGCAGCCTGCCGCGCCGCCGTCTCGGCGGCGTTATGCGAGGCATCGTAGGTCACCTGCACGCTGGGGCCGACCTCGGCAATGTCCGAGCGGCTGAAGCCCGCGCAGACGTCGACCGACAACAGGCCGGGCGTTTGTGCCTCCATGTCCGCAGCGCGCGCCAGGAGATCGCTCATCACGCCGCCCTGGGTTCGTCCGTGATTGCATCCGTCGAGCAGCGGTCCTTGCAGGTGGACGACCTTCGGACGGATCTTGCCGTCCATCGCCGATTGCAGCAGATCGGCCGCGCGGAGTGCCGTCTCGTATTGGTCGATATGCGGATAGGTCCGGTAGGGCAGCATGATGTTGGCCAGCCGGCCCATGCGTTCGGTGACGTTGGCATGCAGGTCGAGCGTCACCGCGATCGGGATCGTGTCGCCGAGCCGCTTGCGCAATCCTTCCAGCAGCGCACCCTCGGCATCCTCGTCGGTCTCGGTCACCATCGCGCCGTGCAATGCGAGGATGACGCCGTCGAGCGGTCCCGTCTCGCAGGCCTCGTAGACCAGGCGTTGCAGTGCGGCCCAGCAGTCGGCTGTCACCTTGCCGGACGGCGTGGCCGAGGCTGCAATCGGCTGCACCAGGGTCCAGCCGTAGCGTTTGGCCGCAGCCAGATGCCCGGCGATCTCCATCTTGGTGGCGCCGAGCGCGGGAGCGATCTCGGCTCCCAGGAGAAACAGCCGCTTGCGGTAATCATCGAGCATGGTCGGAACGATCGAGAACGTGTTGGTCTCGTGGGCGATCTGCGCGGAGAGCACACGTCGCGTCTGGCTCATGGGAGCTCCTTGTTGTTCATGGAAGCCGCGCCCGATCTCGCGTCCTCACGAGGCATTTCGCTAGCATCGAATCGGGCTGCACTACCAGCAGCTTGACGCAAGACCGTCATGCAGAACTCCGCTGATCTGGCGCGCTGACAAAAGCAGCGCGCTGTGCGGCCGCTTCGCCGCGCGGCGATGATCATCGGGGAGACACCATGAGAGCCGCTTTGGCCCTGGCCGCAGCTTTGGCTGCCGCCTGCCTGTCCACGCCTGCACCCGCACAGAAATCCTATGGTCCCGGCGTCAGCGACACCGAGATCAAGATCGGCAACACCATGCCCTATAGCGGGCCGGCTTCGCCGCTCAGCATCACCGGAAGGGTGATCTCCGCCTATTTCGATGAGATCAACGACAAGGGCGGTATCAACGGCCGCAAGCTCAATCTGATCTCGCTCGATGACGCCTTCTCGCCGCCGAAGACCATGGAAGCCGCGCGGCGACTCGTCGAGGGCGACGGCGTGGCCTTCATCTTCGCCACCATGGGCACCGCGCCGAGCTCAGCGATCGCAAAATATCTCAACAGCAACAAGGTGCCGCAGATCTTCCTGATCAGCTCGGCGTCGAAGTGGAACGACCCCGCCAACATGCCCTGGTCGATGGCGCTGCCCTGGGCGCCGAACTACACCAGCGAGGCCGCGATCGACGTAGCCTATGCTCGCGCCAAGAACCCGAATGCGCGCTTTGCGGTGCTCTACCAGAACGACGACGCCGGCAAGGAATATCTGCGCGGTGTCAGGGAGGCGCTCGGCGCCGACGCGGACAAGGCGATCGCAATGGCCTCGAGCTTCGAAGTCGCCGATCCCACTGTCGATTCCCAGGTGCTGACGCTCGCCAACACCAAGGCGGACGTCTTCATGATCTACTCGGTGACGCCGCGCGCCTGCGCGCAGGCGATCCGCAAGGCGCACGAGGTCGGCTGGCAGCCGACGCGCTTCCTCGCCAGCGGCTGCGCCAACAAGGCAACCGTGATGGCACCGGCCGGGCTCGAGGCCGGCAAGGGTGTGCTGTCGCTCGGCGCGCTCAAGCCGTTCGTCGAGGCGCCCAAGGACGATCCGGCGATGACGGCCTATATCGACTTCATGAAGAAGCGCCTGCCCAACGCCGACATCAACAACGTCGCCGGGCTCTACGGCTACACCGTCGCCGAGGCCCTGGTGGTGCTGCTCAGGCAGTGCAAGGACAATCTGACGCGCGAGAACATCATGGCCCAGGCGGCGAATTTGAAGAACGTGCCGCTGTCGCTTCTGATGCCCGGCATCACCCTCAACACCACGCCGCACGATTTCCGCCCGATCAAGGACGGCTACATGCTCCAGTTCGACGGCAACGACTGGGTGGTGGCGAGCGAGCTGTTGCGCGGGACGTGAGGCGGCGCTCTCTCCGCGAACCCGGAATCGTAGGGTGGACAAAGGCGCAATTGCGCCGTGCCCACCGCCTATCAATGATTATCGAGAGAAAGCGTGGGCACGCTTCCGCCTTCGCTCTTCGAGCTACGGCGGACAAGTCGCTTTGCGGGACTGACGCGAGCGTCGGCGAGCGGGAGGATTAAAATGGACTTTCACCACTCCGCCCGTTCGCTGGAGCTGCAGGAGCGCGTCCGCCAGTTCATGCTTGCGCATGTCGAGCCGGTCGAGGAGCTCTATTACGAGCAGGTCAAGCCGGAGGCCACGCGTTACAGGACGCCGCAGGTGCTGCAGGACCTGAAGCGGCTGGCGCGGGAGCAGGGGCTCTGGAACCTGTTTCTTTCCGGCGAGCACGGGCCGGGCCTCACAAATCTCGAATATGCCCCCGTGAAGGAGATCATGGGCCGCATCCTCTGGGCGCCCGAGGTCTTCAACTGCTCGGCCCCCGACGTCGGCAACATGGAGGTGCTCGCCAATTACGGCACGAAGGCGCAGCAGGAGCGCTGGCTGACGCCGCTGCTGGAAGGGCGCATCCGCTCCGGCTTCTCGATGACCGAGCCGCAGGTCGCCTCCAGCGATGCCACCAACATCGAGTGCGAGATCAAACGGGACGGCGGCGATTACGTCATCAACGGGCGAAAGTGGTTCACCTCAGGCGCGATGAACGAGGATTGCGAGATCCTGATCGTGATGGGCAAGACCGCGCCCGACCATCCCGACCGTCACCACCAGCAATCCATGATCCTGGTGCCCAAGAATACGCCCGGTGTGCGCATCGTCCGTGACATGCTCACCTACGGCTATGACGACGCTCCGGTCGGCCACCCCGAGATCGTCTACGACAATGTCCGCGTGCCCGCGGAAAACATCCTGCTCGGCGAAGGCCGCGGCTTCGAGATCGCGCAGGGCCGGCTCGGGCCCGGCCGCATCCACCATTGCATGCGCCTGATCGGCTGCGCCCAGCGCGCGCTGGAATTGATGTGCCAGCGTTCGGTCTCGCGCGTCGCCTTCGGCAAGCCGCTCGCAGATCAAGGCTCGGTGCGCGAGGACATCGCAAACTCCTTCTGCGAGATCGCGCAGGCGCGGCTGCTCACGCTGCAGGCCGCCGACAAGATGGACAGCGAAGGCAACAAGGCCGCGCGCGACCTGATCGCCGCCGCCAAGATCGTGGTCCCCAGCATGGCCGCCCGCGTCATCGACCGCGCCATCCAGATCCACGGCGCCGCCGGCGTCTCGCAGGACACGTTCCTCGCGCGTGCTTACGTCTACGCCCGCTTCATCCGCATCGGCGACGGACCGGACCAGGTGCATCTCGCCGCGTTGGGCAAGGAGCTGATCAGGCGCGGCGGAGTGATGGCGGGGTAGAGGTGTTGTCCTGTGCCCACGATGCTCACAGAGGGATGCTGCGGACCTGCGCAAGGGAACTGCGCATTTTGGTCTGTGATCTCTTAGCGGAAATTAACGTTGCGCGGTCAAGATGACCGACATGCACCCCGAATGGCTTCATCAGCTGCCTATTTGGTCCACACCAACAGAGAACTCGGCCTGATGCTGAGGGGTGCGAAGCCTCTTGCATGCTTCATGGATATCGTCGGTCGTGAGCCGGACATCTGTCTTCGGTATTGGCGCATGTTCGACCGGCATGTTGCTTTTGGTCGCCTGATGAGGCGCGAAGTGACTGAACCGTGTCCTGAATCACCGCAGCTCGAATATCGGATGCTTTTCTACACCTTGCCGGGCCACGAGTGGCGGGTAGATGCCATGCTTGTGCTTCTGAACGAGCCCGGAGCCTGGTCCGACGACCGCGAACGGCGCTTTGGCGAATTGCTTGGCTACGAGGGCTGGCAGATCGACTATTGGCTGACGCATCGTCGCTCGCTGACAGACGCTTAGCCCAACGTCATCAGACGGTGGGTGGATTCTACGATATACTGTTTGTAGCACGGTCACTGGGCAGTCCATACCAAAGGTATCATCCGAACAATTGCTCATACGCTTGGCCTAGGCACAGCTGCGCTCATTCTTACGGTCGAAGCTGGCCGACGCATCGCAATTCACTAAGTCTAGGAGCGGGCTTGCAAACAAGGAGGTCGAACATGACTGCAATCTCCTCCTCACTCACCCGGCGACGCCTCCTCGCAGGGTCAGTCGCAACCGGTGCCGTCAGCTTGCTTCCAATACATTTCGTCGCCGCACGCGCGCAATCGAAGCAAGCAGGGTCCCCGCTTGGTACGACCAAAGCCGACGCGATTCTTCCCTTCCGCGTCAATGTCCGGGGTGAAGACCTCGCTAATCTCCGCCGGCGCCTCGCGTCCACGCGCTGGCCCACCAAAGAGCTCGTTGAGGATCGGTCGCAGGGTGTGCAGCTGGCGACGCTGCGGGCGCTCGCCCGCTACTGGTCGACTGAGTACGACTGGCGCAAGTGCGAGGCGCGGCTAAACGCGCTGCCACAGTTCACGACCGTGATCGACGGGGTGAAGATCCATTTCATCCACGTCAAGTCCCGGCATGAGAACGCGCTGCCGCTGATCATGACGCATGGCTGGCCTGGCTCGGTCATCGAGCTCCTGGATACGGTCGGTCCCCTGACTGACCCGACCAAGTATGACGGCACTCCCGAGGATGCATTCCACCTGGTGCTGCCGTCCTTGCCTGGCTACGGCTTCTCAGGTGAGCCGACCGAACTCGGCTGGGACGCCGCCCGCATCGCGCGTGCGTGGGCGGTGCTGATGGATCGCCTCGGTTACACGCGCTACGTCGCCCAGGGTGGCGACGTAGGAGCCGCAGTCACGGATGCGATGGGGCGCCAGGCACCCAAGGGACTTCTCGGCATCCACGTCAACTTGCTCGCGGGTGTGGCGGCAATGTCCGACAAGCTGCCCGCAGAATCCGAGAAGGAACGCGCGGCGCAGAAGGCGGCCGCGACGTTCAGGGCGAGTGGCTTTGGCTACTTCCTGGAACAGTCGACGCGGCCGCAGACGATCGGCTACTCCCTGCTGGACTCCCCCCTCGGGCTCGCGAGCTGGATGCTCGATCATGACACGGACAGCTACTACAAGATTTCCCGAGCGTTCGTGGAGGGTAGGCCCGCGGGCAATCTCACCCGGGACAACATCCTCGACAACATCACGCTGTACTGGCTGACGGGCACTGGGGCCTCGGCCGCACGGTGGTACTGGGAGGCCGGACAGGCCGCGGCCCGTGCGGCCGGCAAGTCTTCTCCGGCGGTCGCGGTTCCCGTGGGATTTACGACGTTCCCCGGCGAAATCTTTGCTGCGCCCCGAAGTTGGGTCGAGACTATGTACCCCGGCGTCGCCTACTTCAGCGAGGCCGAACGTGGCGGACATTTCGCCGCCTGGGAGGAGCCGAAGCTGTTTTCAGATGAGGTACGTGCAGCCTTCAGATCATTGCGCAAATAACGGACCAGAGGCTCGACGCCGACGATGTTGAGCACGCGCGTCAGATTGTAGGTCAGCGCACACCGCGCCATCTCCGTGGCGACCTTCGGCAGCGTCTTGCACAGGAAGTTCGCCCGGCCAGGCGGCAGGAATGCATGGCCCGGCTTCTGGCCTGGCTGCGACCTAACCATCAAACACTGGGATCTCGCCGAGTTGCTGGAAAATGGTAACTGACTGCCGCTCGCTCGTTGCCTCGGCAGCGCGCAGCCGGTTGCCGGGGTCTTGCCGAATATTTCATCGCGATGGCCGTTCCGAGTGTTTCGGCGAGTTGCCACTTTTTGGAGGGCTTGCCGCGCCGGGTCCATTCGGCGACACTGCTCGTATTTCAAGTAGTTGTTTCAAAGGGGGCCTTTCATGCCCGAGACATTGGAAAGCCTGTTGTGGTGTGCCGCGGCGGCGACGTGGCTGATGCTTCTCTTCAGGATCATGGGTGAGCTCTTGAAGCCGCTCTCGAAACGCTTCGGCCATCTGCTCGAGGTTGCCTTCAGGCCAAGAGCGAAGTGATGCGGTAACGGCCTTCCTTCGAGGCCACATCGTGTTGCCTCAGCGCACTCGCTGCTCTGCGCGTGGCGAAGACACTTGCGCCGTGAGGCTGAAACCAGCGACGCCGCTAGCCCGCCAGTCTTCGATCGAGGGAAAATCGGCCCGCTCCGGTGACGAAGATCAACAGAGCGCCGCCCATGATCGAGATGTTCTTCAGGAAATGATTGTACTGCCCGATCTGTTGCGCACCGGCGGGATATTCCCAGTAACGATGTCCGATCGCAGTCGCCGAGAATACGAACAGAAACATCACGATTGCACAGTAGCGCGTGCCAACGCCGAAGATCAAACAAGCCGACATCAATATTTCCAGCGCGACGGTGGCCGTCGTGAACAGCAGCGGCGCGGGAACGTGCAGCGACCGGAAATAGCCGACCGAGCCGCTGAAGTTGCCAAGCGCACCGTACACGCTTCCGACGAAGACCCAGGCAAGCAGGATGCGGCCGACCAGGATCAGCAGGTCGGCACTGCCGGTGGCGAACTTGTCGATCGCAGATGTGGACCATGGAGAGCGGAATGGCATGATTACTGCCCTATCGCGCCTAGCTGTCTGACGACGGCACTTCAATGTCGGTGATCGTATCACGACCGGCGAGTCTGCCAATCCCGAGCTGTCCGCAGCGGACCCCACGAACTGGGTGTGTACCGCGCTGTTGAGCCGATGTGACCTCGGTGCTATCCTTCAACTCCATCATTCCCGTTAGGTCTGATGAGGCGGGTGATCGACTTGAGAACTGCCGCCTGCCGTTTGGAAATTGCAATATTTGAATACCTCGAGCCCGCCGTCGAACGCATTTCAGTGTTGCCGGGCAATGTTCATGGACGTCATTTCCCTCGTGCTTTCCATCGACCCGGAGGCGGGCTTCTTTGCCGAGCGCTATCGAAAAAGCGATTTCGCCATGTCTATTCCGACAAGCCGAGCCAATTGCAGGGCAGGCAACGATCATTTGAATGCAAGACGATTGAGCCGCTGCCTCATGGTTTCCATGTCATGTGCAGCCTGCCTCGTTCAATTCGCAAGCACCGCGTCGGCCCAATGTGCGCCCCGCAACGTTCTGCGGAATCAGCTGACGTTCAAGATGCATTCCGCGCAAGCATCCCGGCAGCCCATCAAGTCGGCCCGCGATGTTGCGACATGGAAGACGATTGCAATCGGCGGCTTCGCTAACCCGATCAGGTTGCGCAACGAGCTGCATGGAATGGGCTGCAATGTCGGTGGGCAGGCCGCTGAAATCCTCGCTCGACCGGCATTCACCGTCAGCTCGCAAAAGACCGAAGTGGAGCTCGTGGTCGTATCGCCGGTCCAGCTTGGGTTTACGTCCGACACGGCGACCTTGGCCGACGTTTACGCGCGCGCTCGGGAATTCGGCTTTGAGCTAGTTGCGGCAGAGGTCGGCCCGCAATTGCGCATCCAATATCTCGACCAGCCGATGGGTGAATTTCTCATCATCGCAATGGAGCCGATCAAGACGTGGAGTGGCGAGCCGATTATTCTGAATGTGGCAAATGGTGGAGCCGGATTGATCCTGATCGGCCAGGACGGCAGAGCCGAAGCGGGCATCCCGACGACATCCCGCTTCGTCTTCGCGCGGTCCCGTCGATCCCTATCCACTACCGAGGTCGTCAAGCAGGTAGCAGCCCGGCTGCCGCCGTGAACGGGACCGGCGGGAATTTCGGCGATGCGCGACCTAATCGCTGCGGTCAAGATCGTGTTCTCCGCATGGCCGCCCGCGTCTCGCAGGATACTTTCTTGGCCCGCGCGCATGTCTATGCTGCGTTGGCGGCGGCGCGTGACGCGTCCGTCACCCAGCCCTGGCGATGCGACCGTCCGCCGCGCCCGAGCGCAGGTTCTGGAAGAACGTCTCCACCTCCCGCGACAGCGTCGCCGCCGTCTCGGTCAGACTGCTTGCCGCCGTCAGCACGGACGCGGCCGCCGTGTCGGTCTCACCGATGGCGTCGCGCAGCGAGGTGATGTTGGCGACGAGGGTCTCGTTGCCTTGCGCGGCCGATTGCGCATTGGACGAGATTTCGCGCGTGGCCTGGTCCTGCTGGCCGACGGCGCCGGCGATGGCTGAGGTGACCTCGTTGATCTCGCGCACCGCGCCGCCGATCTCGCGCACGGCGTCGACCGCGTTGCGGGTGGAGGCCTGGATCATCGCGACGTTCTCGCTGATGTCGGCGGTCGCTTTCGCGGTCTGTCCCGCCAGTGCCTTGACCTCGTGGGCAACGACGGCAAAGCCGCGGCCGGCATCGCCGGCGCGTGCGGCCTCGATGGTGGCGTTGAGCGCGAGCAGGTTGGTCTGCTCGGCGATCGCCTGGATCAGGCTGAGCACGCCGTCGATGCGCTGGGTCGCAGCCGCAAGGCTTTCGATCTCCGCTATCGATTTCTCGGTGCGCTGGCCGGTCTGCTCGACCGCACCGGCGCTCTGCCGCACCTGGCGGCCGATCTCCTCGACGGAGGCCGACAGCTCCTCGGCCGCGCCCGCGACCGCCGTGACATTGTGCGAGGCCTGCTCGGTGGCGCTCGCCGCCGTGCCGGCGCGGCTGCTCGCGTCGGCCGTGACGCGGGTGATGGTCTGCGCGGTCTCGCGCATGACGGAGGCGTTGTCGCTGAGCCCGCGCATGATCGCGCCGATCGCCTCGCGGAATGCTTCGACGGATTGCTCGATGTGACGGCTGCGCGCCTCGCGCGCGGCGGAGTCCTGCGAGACCTGCGAGGCAAGGTTGCGGTTACGCCCCATCGCGTCCTGAAACACCTGGATCGCGCGGGCGAGTGCGCCGATCTCGTCGGCGCGGTCGGAGTGCGGTACCTCGACGTTCTCGGCGCCGTCGGCGACCTGCTTGATGGTCGCGGTGATCGCGGCGAGCGGCCGGGCGATCGAGCGGGCGATGATGACGATGCCGATCACGACGAGGGCCAGCGCCACGCCGCCGAGGCAGGTCAGGACGAAGGACAGGGTGCGGTTGGTCTCGGTTTGCTGGGCGATCTGCCTGGCGCGCTCGGCATAGACCTTGGACAGCGCCTCGAGATCCTTGTTCAGCGCCGAGCGCACCGCGCGGTTGGCGTCGTTGTCGCCCCATTCGCGACCCGCGGCCGCGTTGATCTCGATGCCGCGTCGCACCAGCTCCTTGCGGAAGTCGACGAACTGCTCGATGCGCTTCTTGAAGGTCGCGAACTGCTCGGCATCGTCGGCTTTGACGATGGTTTCCCAGCGCTTCACGACTTCGAGGATCTGGGCGTTGAACTTGAGCAGGCCTTCGCCGTATTTCTTCACCACGGCGGGCTCGGTCGACATGTAGACGCCGCGCGATTCCATCACCACCGCATAGACCAGCGAGTTGACGCGCTCGACGTTCAGCGCGGCCGCATTCGCGGTCTCGATCGCGCTGGTCAGCTCGGCGCTGCGGCGGCTGTTGTAGTCGGACAGCATCGCGATCGCCGCCGTGAGCAGCGCGAACAGCGCGAAGATCGCGTAGAGCTTGGTGGCAAGCGTGAAACGGCCAGCCAGGCCGGCGGCATTCCCAGATCGGTCGGATGTCATGGTGTTCAGGTGCCCGGAATGGCCTGAAGCGGCCGGTGAGCGCAGTTCGAGCGAAATTGATGCAAAACTATGCGGAACGAAGATGGACGCGGCGTTAACGCGCCCCTTGGCTGCCTTCGTCCTTAGTCGAAAGAAAGGTAAGTTATTTCAGCGTCTTGATCTGGAGGTAGAGTTTCAGGATAGTGCTGGAGTCGGCCGTTGGCCGACGAGTCCCGGAGAGGCCCTTGGTCTACCGCCACACCATCGACGCCACGACCTACACATTCCCCGATCTGCGCGACCTGCTCGCCAAGGCGACCCCGCCGCGCTCCGGCGACCGGCTGGCAGGAATTGCCGCTGCCAGCGCCGAGCAGATGATCGCGGCGCGGATGGCGCTGGCGGATGTGCCGCTCGGGCAGTTCCTGCAGGAAGCCGTCATTCCCTATGAGACCGACGAGGTCACCCGCCTCGTCATCGACAGCCATGACGCCAGGGCCTTTGCGCCGGTGGCATCGCTGACCGTCGGCGCCTTTCGTGACTGGCTGCTGTCGGACGCTGCAACGCCCGACATCCTGCGCAAGCTGGCACCAGGCATCACCCCGGAGATGGCGGCCGCCGTGTCGAAACTGATGCGCAACCAGGACCTGATCCTGGCAGCGCGGAAATGCGAAGTTGTCACTGCCTTCCGCAATACCATCGGCCTGAAGGGGCGGATGAGCACGCGGCTGCAGCCCAACCATCCGTTCGACGATGCCAGGGGCATCACCGCCTCGATCCTCGATGGCATCCTGCTGGGGGCCGGCGATGCCTGTATCGGCATCAACCCGGCCAGCGACGATCCCGCCGTCATCGCCCAATTGCTGCGGCTGCTGGACGAGATCATCGCGCGGCTGAAGATCCCGACGCAGGCTTGCGTGCTCACCCATGTCACGACGACGCTGTCGCTGATCGGGCAGGGCGTGCCGGTCGATCTCGTCTTCCAGTCGGTCGCCGGCACCGAGGCCGCCAACCGCAGCTTTGGCATCGACCTCGCGCTGCTGAAGGAGGGGCAGGAGGCCGGCCTGTCGCAGAGGCGCGGCACGGTCGGGCAGAACGTGATGTATTTCGAGACCGGGCAGGGTTCGGCGCTGTCGGCGGGCGCCCATCACGGCGTCGACCAGCAGACCTGCGAGGCCCGCGCCTATGCGGTCGCCCGCGCCTTTGCGCCGCTCCTCGTCAACAGCGTCGTCGGCTTCATCGGCCCGGAATATCTCTATGACGGCAAGGAGATCATCCGGGCGGGCCTGGAGGATCATTTTTGCGGCAAGCTGCTCGGCCTGCCGCTCGGGATCGACATCTGCTACACCAACCATGCCGAAGCGGACCAGGACGACATGGACAATCTGCTGACGCTGCTTGCGGCTGCCGGCGTCACCTTCATCATGGGCGTGCCCGGCGCCGACGACGTCATGCTGAACTACCAGTCGACGTCTTTTCACGACGCGCTCTATGTCCGCGACGTCTTCGCCTTGCGCCGCGCGCCGGAATTCGACGACTGGCTGGTGCAATCGGGCATTGCGGGTGCCGATTTCCGCCTGGCCGGCGATGCAGGCCTGCTACCCGATTTCGCCTCGCGGCTGATCGCGTGACGCGGCCGGGAGTCCCCCAGGAAACCATTGGTCCCCCTCGGAATTAAGCTCATGCCACAATATTGAGAAATTCCGGCGACAGCATTACGCTATGTGTCTGGCTGGCAATTTCCGCAACCAGGTCGAGTGTGGCGGGGGAGCTTAGATGCGAGCTGAAAGCAACGGTACGTCCCGGCGGATTCTCTGCGTATTTCCGCGCTACACGTCCTCGTTCGGTACGTTCGAGCATTCCTATCCCCTGACCGATGGCGTCCGCGCCTTCATGCCGCCGCAGGGCCTGCTGCTGATCTCCGCTTATCTTCCGAAGGAATGGCAGGTCAAATTCGTCGACGAGAACCTCCGCCGCACGACCAAGGAAGAGTTCGAATGGGCGGAGATTGTCTTCGTCAGCGGCATGCATATCCAGCGCCAGCAGATGAACGACATCTGCCGCCGCGCCCATGAGTTCGATCTGCCGGTCGCGCTCGGCGGTCCCTCCGTCAGCGCCTGTCCGGACTATTATCCGTCGTTCGACTATCTCCATGTCGGCGAACTCGGCGATGCCACCAACCAGCTGATCGAGATCCTCTCGCGCGACACCTCGCGTCCTGACGAACAGGTGGTCCTCACCACCAAGGACCGGGTGCCGATGACGGAATTCCCGATCCCGGCCTACGAGCTCGCCGACGTGAAGAGATACTTCCTCGGCAGCATCCAGTATTCCAGCGGCTGTCCCTATCAGTGCGAGTTCTGCGACATCCCCGGCCTGTACGGGCGCAATCCGCGCATCAAGACGCCGGAGCAGATCATCGCCGAGCTCGACCGCCTGCGCGAATGCGGCATGACCGACACGGTCTATTTCGTCGACGACAATTTCATCGGTAACCGCAAGGCGGCGATGGATCTGCTGCCGCATCTGATCGAATGGCAGAAGCGGACGGGCTACGTGGTGCGGCTCGCCTGCGAGGCGACGCTCAACATCGCCAAGCGCCCCGAGATCCTCGAGAAGATGCGCGAGGCCTATTTCATCACCATCTTCTGCGGCATCGAGACGCCCGACCCCGATGCCCTGAAGGCGATGCACAAGGACCACAACATGATGGTCCCGATCCTGGAGGGTGTGCACACCATCAACTCCTACGGCATGGAGGTGGTGTCCGGCATCATCATGGGGCTCGACACCGACAAGCCGAACACGTCGGAGGCGCTGCTCGCCTTCGTCGAGGAGTCCCGGATTCCACTGCTCACCATCAACCTGCTCCAGGCGCTGCCGAAGACGCCGCTGTGGGACCGTCTGGAGAAGGAAGGGCGCCTGGTCGAGGACGACGGGCGCGATTCCAACGTCGACTTCCTGTTGCCCTATGACGAGGTCGTCGCATCCTGGAAGCACGCCATGGCGGTCGCTTACGAGCCCGAGAAGGTCTATGCGCGCTTCCAGTATCAATGCGACCACGTCTATGTACACCGCCTCAAGGTGCCGGTGCCGGACGAGATGAAGACCTGGCCCAACATCCGGCGTGGCCTCGTCATGCTGCGCAACATCTTCTGGAAGGTCGGCGTGCTCGGCGACTACAAGCGCGTGTTCTGGAAGTTCGCGCTCGGACGCATCAAGCATGGCGACATGGAAGGCCTGATCGGCTGCACCCTGATCGCGCACCATCTCATCACCTTTGCGCGCGCGGCTTCCAGCGGCAAACAGAACGCCTCGAACTATTCGATCCGGCTGCGCGAGGCTGCCGTTCCCGCCGAATGAGTGACAGATCCGTTCCGGCCCGCCCCATTCTCGACCTCAGGTCGTTCACGCCCGCGCGCGTCGCGCTCGGGCGTAGCGGCGCAAGCCTGCCGACCACAGCGCTGCTCGACTTCACGCTGGACCATGCCCGTGCCCGCGATGCCGTGCATGCGGCCTTCGATGCGCCGCGCCTGGTCGCCGATCTCGGCGCGCTTGGACTTGCCGTCAGCGAGGTGAGGAGCCAGGCCGTCGACCGCAGGGACTATCTGCGGCGCCCCGATCTCGGACGACAGCTCGATTCAGGCTCCGCCAAAACTCTCGCGCGAGGCACTGCCGGGCCATGCCAGCTGGCGCTCGTGATCGGCGACGGCCTGTCGGCGGCGGCGGTCCACGCCCACGCGGTGACGCTGGTGGCGCGCCTGCTGCCGTTGCTCGCGGAGGGCGACGTTGTCGCGCTCGACCATGTCGTCGTCGCCTCAGGCGCGCGCGTCGCGCTCGGCGACGAGATCGGTGCGATTCTCGGCGCGCGCATGGCCCTCATGCTGATCGGC
The DNA here is from genome assembly GCF_018130825.1 of Bradyrhizobium liaoningense. Lineage (GTDB taxonomy): Bacteria > Pseudomonadota > Alphaproteobacteria > Rhizobiales > Xanthobacteraceae > Bradyrhizobium > Bradyrhizobium liaoningense_B. The sequence goes on from NZ_JAFCJS010000006.1 coordinate 481,647, forward strand.
GAACGGCCCGGCCTGTCCGCGCCCGACAGTCTCGGCGCCTATCTGACCTTCGCGCCGAAGCCCGGCCGCACCGATGCCGAGCGAAATTGCGTGTCGAACATCCACAAGGCTGGGTTGAGCCATGACGAGGCCGCCTTCAAGATCGCCTGGCTCGTCCGCGAGGGCCTGGCCCGGGAGGTCACCGGCGTGGCGCTGAAGGACGAGAGCGCGGACCGGGCGGCGCGTCGAATTGGCACGGCATTGCCGGAATGACGGGCATTCCGGCAAAATCGCCGCATCTTGATCGATTCGGCCACCCTTCGTGCGCTTGCGAAAAGGCCTTTTGACCTGCTAAACCGCTGCCGGCGATTTTCCGCGCATTTTCAACGGGCAAGCCTCCCATTGGTATGGCGTTTTCAAGCCGTTCGCGGGGCGCAATAAGCTCACAAGACCGAGCCGATTTAGGAACTGGACAAGGCATGCTCGAAAAGCACAGCGAGAGTGAGGTTCATGTCGACAAGGTCGAGCAGGGACCTGCGTCCTCCATCGCCTTCGGGCTGGAGCGCATCGGGCTGATCGCCGTCCGGGCCCCGATTGTCTCCTGCATCGTCCTGCTCGCCCTGATTGTCGGCGCCGTATTCGGCATCTACCGGATCAAGATCGACGATTCGCTGTCGCAGCTGTTCCGTTCCGACACACGCGAATTCAAGCAGTATGAAGAGGTCACGAAGAAGTTCCCGGCCGAGGAATTCGACGTCCTGGTCGTGGTCGAGGGCAAGACCCTGCTGGCGCGGAACAACCTCGAGAAGCTGCGTGACTTCGTCACCGACATGCAGCTGGTCGAAGGCACGCGTGGCCTCGTCTCGCTGTTCTCGGCGCGCCAGGCACCGGCGCCGGGCAAGCTGCCGGCGGCGCTGTTCCCGCCCGAGCTGCCCGAGGGCGCGGCCTATGACAAGTTCATCGAAACCGTCAAGAACAACGAGATCATCCGCGGCAAGCTGCTGTCGGAGGACGGCACGCTGGCGCTGATCGTGCTCTCGCTCGATCCCGAAGTGGTCGCCTCCAGCAAGCTGACCAAGACCGTCGCCGACATCCGCGCGCTGATGAAGGAAGATCTCAGCGATACCGGGCTCAACGTGCAGCTCTCCGGCGTGCCGGTGATGCAGCTCGAGATCCGCAACGCGGTCGAGCGCGACGGGCTCACCTACAACATCCTCGGCATCCTCGCCGGCTGCATCATCGCCATCATCTTCTTCCGCAAGATCTCCTTCATGATCGCGGCGGCGTTCCCGCCGATGATCGCGATCCTGCTGGCGCTCGGCGCGCTCGGCTGGGCCAATTTCAACCTCAACATGTTCCTGAACGTGATGACGCCGCTCATCATGGTCATCAGCTTCTCGGACTCGATGCAGCTGACCTTCGCCGCGCGCGACCGGCTGATCGCCGGCCAGGACAAGTTCACCGCGTTCAAGAACGCGGTGCTGGTGGTGGGGCCGGCCTGCGTGCTGACGCACGGCACTGCCGGCATTTCCTTCATCGCGCTGCAATTCTCCGACTCCGACCTGATCCGCAAGTTCGGCGAGGCGGGGCTTGCCGCCACCATCATCGCGCTGGTCGCGGTGCTGTCGCTGGTACCGGTGTTCGGCGTGCTGTTCGTGCGCAATGAGAAGGTCTTCGCGGTCAAGTTCCAGGGCGCCGATGCCGGCGTCCAGGCGCTGCGCAATTTCTGCTACTGGATCGCGGTGCGCATGGTGGGCCGGCCCGGCCTGTTCAGCCTGATCGCGGTGCTGTTCGTCGGCGGCCTCGGCGTCATCTACGCCAATCTGGAGCCGCGCTACCGGCTCGCCGACCAGGTGCCGGACAAGCGCCAGGCGGTCGCCGCCAGCGACCGGCTCGATGCCAAGCTCACCGGGGCCAACCCCGTCAACGTGCTGATCCAGTTCCCCAAGGGTGAGACGCTCTATTCACCGGAGACGCTACAGACCATCGCCGACGTGCATGCGACCGTCGAGAAGGCGGCCGGCGTCGGCAACGTCTGGTCGATCGAGACCCTGCGCCGCTGGCTGGCGGAAAAGGCCGGCAGCGCCGACGTCGCGACGCTGAAGGAATATGTCAGCGTCATCCCCGAGCATCTGGTGCGGCGTTTCATCGACGCCGAGCAGGATGCCGTCGTGGTCGCGGGCCGCGTGCCGGACAAGGATTCCAGCCAGCTCCTGCCGATCGTCGATAAGCTCGATTCCGAGCTCGACGCCGTCCGCAAGAAGCATCCCGGCTACGAAGTCGCCGTGACCGGCCTCGCCGCCATCGCCGCACGCAACTCGGCCAGCATGATCGAGAAGCTGAACCGCGGCCTCACCGTCGAATTCGCGCTGGTCGCGATCTTCATCGGCCTTGCCTTCCGTTCCTGGGTCGTGATGTTCGCGTGCATCCTGCCGGGCATCTTCCCGGTGGTGATGTCGGGAACGGTGCTGTGGGCGATGGGCGAGGGGCTGCAATTCGCCAGCGTCGTCGCGCTCACCGTCTCGTTCGGCTTAGGGCTCAGCGCCACCATCCACTTCCTCAATCGCCTCAGGCTCGAGAGCAAGCCGGGCGTCGGCTCGGCGCTCGCGGTGGAGCGGGCGACCGTGCTGGTCGGCCCGGCCCTGATTCTGACCACGGTGGTGCTGGCCTGCGGCCTCGTCGTCACCGTGTTCTCCGACCTGCCGTCGCTGCGGCTGTTCGGCTGGCTCAGCGCCTTCTCGATGGTGATGGCGCTCGTCGCCGACCTCTTCATCCTCAGGCCGACGGCGATGTGGCTGATCAACCTGCACGGCAAGTTGCAGGGCCCGGACAAGCCCGCGATCTGAGCGTGGGGCGGCAGACGCCGCCTCGCACTCACGCCTCGATGCGGACGATCCCGTACGGATTGAATTTGAAATCGTCCGCGGCGTAGTCCTGCTCCCGCGACAGCGTGAGCTTGCGGTCGCGCAGTGTCGCCTCAACGCCGTGCTCGGCCATGGCGTTGGCGATCTCCTCCATCAGCATCACCGCGGACCATTCGTTGCCGCGTGATTTCGCGACATAGACCTCCGGCAGGCCGACGAGGTGATAGCCGACGGTCTCGTAATAGCGATCGCCGCCGAGCGGGCGCTTGGCGAAGGCAAGGCGACAGGCCTTGGCGAGAGCGAGCGTCATGCCGAGGCCCTGGCCGGTCTTGGCGCCGTTGCGTGCCTGATCGGCGAGGCTGCGCCACCGCGCAAGCCCGTGGGCGATGCCCGCGCTCTCACCCTTCACGGCGGTGGCGCCGGCCTCGATCATTTCCTCGACGATGCGCAAGGCCGCCGCCGAATAGGCGACTGCCTTCTGCTGATCCATCGGCGGGCTCCGCACGTAGAGGACGGATTTGTGGTTGATCACGGCGGCCTCGTCGGACGCGGACCATGCCTTCGGGAAGACGCGGTCCCAGCACACGCCGAACGACCTCTCCATGCGCGGATCGGGCTTGGCTTGCGAATAGGTGCGATCGATCTCGAAGTTGAAATCGGCGATCGTCCTGGTCACCGCCTTCGGCGGATGCAGCAGGCTGTCATCCTTGCCGAGGAAGCAGAGTACGTGGCGCGGCTTTACCGCAGAAGGCTGCATGTCCGTCTCCCGCTTGATTGACGGTTGATCATTGGCCCACGCGCGACTGGCGGCGAAGAGCCCAATGGCTTTGAGCAGGTTTCTGCGGAGATGGTTCATGTCAGCAAAATGGTTGATGTCAGCAAAAAGCCCCCGGCTCGCGAGAACCGGGGGCGTGTTCCTCATCGGTTGGGAAGAGCGATCAGCCCTTCGTCATCGTGATGTTGACGCCGCGGATCTCGCCTTTCGAGCTGATCTGCACCGTCTGCTTGGTGCCGTTGGTGCGCAGCGACAGATTGGCCGCGAAGCCGTTGGCCTCGACGAACACGTCGATCTGGCCGCCGCCGGCGGTGCCCTGGAGATTGCCGAAGATGTTGCGGCTCGCCTCGCTCCAGTTGCCGGAGATGCGGTCGCCCTGGCTCGTCACGTCGCTGGTGAGGTCGAACTTGTAGCTGTCGGAGGCGCAGTGCAGGGCCTGCTTGAGGTTGAGGCCGCTGCCGGCGACCTTGTAGTCTGCCTTGCAGCGGATGCGCTCGGTGGAGCCGTCGGACAGCGAGACCGTGCCGGTGCCGGTCCACGCGCCGTCGAAGCCGGCAAACGGTCCGGACGACTGTGCATGGCTTGCAGAAACCGAGAAGAGCAGCGCAGCGCCAACGCCGGCCGCAGTGATTGCCAGTCCAGATCGTCCAAAGAATTTCATCACAAATATCCCGTTTTGGAACGACGTCCGTTGAGGGTTAAGGACGTCTCGCCACATCGAAGGTTTAGTGTTCCGAGCCTGTCTCAGGTTCAACGCGCCGGGACCAGAGATGGCGGTTCACCGGGCGCCGGCGAAGGGCCCGGGCCACGCGATTTGCCCTGTTTCGGGGTGTTTCCGGCCGAAAGGGCGGGGCGGAGAGATGCAGCGCTGCAACAGCCGTGCAGTAAAATGCGAACCTTCTGAATTATGATGTAGTATCAATCTCTTACATCTGCCAATGAAGGCGCAGGGAAGACCTGATTTGGTGGGGGCGGCGCCAATTTGGCCGCATTTGCCAGTGCTTGTGCCTTCTCTGAGGCCGCAACTTTCGCGGCGACTTGCCATCAGAACAATCCGTTCCGGCTCTCCGCCCAGTGCTGTCCGGGATCGGTGCGATTCTGCCGTCAGAATGAAGGAATACAATGCGTAAGCTTCTCGTCGCTCTCACCCTGCTGTCGGCATCCCTTTCGACGGCGGCGTTCGCCCAGCAAGGGCGCGGCACGGACGCCGAGCAGAAGGCCTGCACGCGCGATGTGCAGAAGTTCTGCCGTCCGGTCATCGACCAGGGCGATTTCACCATCCTGGCCTGCCTGAAGGAGAACCGGGCCAAGATCTCCCAGGCCTGCGACCAGGTCCTGAAGAACCACAACCAGTAAGCTCGGCCATTGGCCTACCCAAGGCGGCCCCCGGGCCGCCTGTTCGGGGGCGATCCGCACAGGGCGGCCATCGACAGACAGGATTGGTTTTGCGGCCGTATTCCCCTATATGGGGGCCGCGGCGGCATCGCCGGCATGAGCCCGCGCGAGCGAAAAAGCCCTTCCTGTCCAAACGATTGTTAACCAGCCCTCGATGACCTCAGCGAGCGAATTGCGATCCGGCAAGGGTGACCGCGACGAGAATTTTCCCGTCGCGTCCTGGATCATTCATCCGCGTCATCGCGCCCTGATCCTGGCCTATTACAATTTCGTCCGCACCGCCGACGACATCGCCGACCACGCCACGCTGCCCCCCGACCAGAAGCTCGCTTATCTCGACCTGCTGGAGGCGGAGCTGCTCGGCAAGGGCGACACCCAGCTTGAGGCCGTCACGCTGCGCCGTGCGCTGGCCGAGCGCGGCATGGCGCCGCGTCACGCGCTCGACGTGCTGATCGCGTTCCGCATGGACGTGACCAAGCTGCGCTACGAGACCTGGGACGAGGTCATCCACTATTGCCGCTATTCGGCGATGCCGGTCGGCCGCTTCATGCTCGACGTCCATGGCGAGAGCACCTCGACCTGGGCCGCATCGGACGCGCTCTGCGCAGGGCTCCAGATCAACAACCACTTGCAAGATTGCGGCAAGGATTTCCGCGAGCTCAACCGCGTCTACCTGCCGCGCGATGCGCTGGCAGCACACGGCGCCTCCGTCGAGCAGCTTGGACTCGCGCAGTCGCCGCCGGCGATGCTGGCCTGCCTGCAGTCGCTTGCCGCGCGCAACGAGGCGCTGCTCGACGAGGGCAGGTCTCTAGCCGCGGAAATCAGGGATTTCCGCCTCGGCGTCGACGTCGCGGTGATCCAGTCCTATGCCGACCGCATCGTGCGCTTGCTCAAGGTGCGCGATCCCCTGCGCGAGCGCGTACACCTGAACAAGTTCGAGCTTCTCACCTTCAGCCTCGCCGGCATGGTCGGCGAAGTCGGCCGCCGTGCGATCGGACGCAAGGCCATTTCCAGACCGGGGACTGCACATGACGCTTGAGGCGACCACGCCCGGCGCCAGTTATGGCTCGACCGCATCCGGCAGCTCGTTCTATGCCGCGATGCGCATCCTGCCGCACGACCAGCGCGAAGCGATGTTCCAGATCTACAGCTTCTGCCGCCAGGTCGACGACATCGCCGATTCCGACGGCCCGCGCGACGAGCGGCTCGCCGCGCTTCAGGAGTGGCGCAATGACATCGACGCGCTCTACCAGGGCAATCCGCCGCCGCGGCTGAAGGACTACGTCGCCTCGGTGAAGACCTTTGGGCTCAAGCGCGAGGATTTCCTGGCCATCGTCGACGGCATGGAGATGGACGTGCCGCAGGACATCCGCGCGCCCGACATGGCGACGCTGGATCTCTACTGCGACCGCGTCGCCAGCGCCGTGGGGCGGCTGTCGGTACGGGTGTTCGGCATGCCGGAAGAAGACGGCGTCCTGCTCGCCTACCATCTCGGCCGCGCGCTGCAGCTCACCAACATCCTGCGCGACATCGACGAGGACGCCGGCCTCGGCCGGCTCTATCTGCCGCGCGAAGCGCTGCTGCATGCCGGCATCACCTCCAACGATCCGAACCGCGTGATCGCCGAGCGCGCGCTGCCGAAGGTCTGCGTGCCGCTGACGCAGCGCGCCAAAGCGCATTTCGAGAAATCGGACGAGATCATGAACCGCAACAAGCGCCGCGCCGTGCGCGCGCCGCGGATCATGTCGAAATACTATCACTCCATTCTGGACCTCCTGATCGCGCGCGGTTTCAACGCGCCGCGCGAGCCGGTGCGTGTGTCGAAGGTCACACGCATCCTGATCCTGCTCCGTTACGCTTTCATCTGATGCAAAACACAGCTCACATCATCGGCGCTGGAATTTCCGGCCTCTCCGCCGCCGTGCGGCTCGCCAATGCCGGCTTCAAGGTCGCCGTGCACGAGGCGACGCACCAGGCCGGCGGCCGCTGCCGGTCCTATTTCGACGGCGCCACCAATCTCACCATCGACAACGGCAATCATCTGCTGCTGTCGGGCAACAGCCACGCGCGCGCCTATGCGCGTGCGATCGGCACCGAGGCCGGCCTCGTCGGCCCTGACAGCGCACAGTTTCCCTTCGTCGATATCAAGACCGGGCAGCGCTGGCAGATCGATCTCGGCGATGGCCGCTGGCCGACCTGGGTGCTCGATGAAGGCCGCCGCGTGCCCGACACGGGCCTCACCGATTATCTCAAGCTGGCGCCGCTGATCTGGGCGTCGGAGGAGACGCTGGTCGGCAAGTCCATTCCGACCGAAGGCATCCTCTACCAGCGCCTGGTGCAGCCGCTGCTGCTCGCCGCGCTCAACGTCGATCCGCCCGAAGGCTCGGCCGGGCTCGCCGGCGCGATCGTGCGCGAGACGCTGCTCGCCGGCGGGCAGGCCTGCCGTCCGCTGATCGCGCGCGACGGCCTCAGCGCGGTTCTCATCGAGCCCGCCGTGAAGTTTCTGCATGAGCGTGGCCACTCCGTTCAGCTCGGCCATGAGCTGCGTTCGTTCGTCAGCACCGACGGCAAGGTGACCGCGCTGAATTTCGGCGGCGAGGATGTGATCCAGCTCGGTGCGGGTGACGTGATCGTGATGGCGGTGCCGCCGCGCGCGGCAGCGAGCCTGCTGCCGGGCCTGAAGACGCCGACCGAATTCCGCGCCATCGTGAACGCGCATTTCCGCTTTGAGCCGCCGCCGGGCTCGGCGCCGATCCTCGGCGTGATCGGCGGCGTCGTGGAATGGCTGTTCGCGTTCCCGAACCGGCTCTCGGTGACCATCAGCAACGGCGATCGTCTCGTCGACATGCCGCGCGAGGAACTCGCGCAGGCGATCTGGGACGATGTCTGCAAGGCGGGCGGTGTCTCCGGCGAGCTCCCGCCCTGGCAGATCGTGCGCGAGCGCCGTGCCACATTTGCGGCGACGCCTGCCCAGAATGCCCTGCGTCCGGGGCCGGCCACTGCGCTGAAAAACCTGTTCCTCGCCGGCGACTGGACTGCTACGGGATTGCCGGCAACCATCGAGGGATCGGTCCGGTCGGGTGACCGCGCCGCCGATCTGGTTCTGGCCGCCAAAGGATCCTGACAAGCGGCCCTGACGGGCAATGTCCCGGTCAACTTTCAATCGACTATCGGAGCAATCGAGCGACATGGATTCCGTGAACGCGACCAGCCGCGAAGCTTTGGAATCGAGCATTGCGTCGGCCACCCAAGGCGTCCTCGGCTTCCAGCAGTCCGACGGCCATTGGGTGTTCGAGCTCGAGGCCGACTGCACGATTCCGGCCGAGTACATCCTGCTGCGCCACTATCTCGCCGAGCCGGTCGACACCGTGCTCGAGGCCAAGATCGGCAATTACCTGCGTCGCGTGCAGGGCGCCCATGGCGGCTGGCCGCTGGTGCATGACGGCGAGTTCGACATGAGCGCCAGCGTGAAGGCTTACTTCGCGCTGAAGATGATCGGCGACTCCGTCGATGCCCCGCACATGGTGCGTGCGCGCGAGGCGATCCACGCCCGCGGCGGCGCGATCAACAGCAACGTCTTCACCCGCTTCCTGCTCGCAACCTTCGGCGTCGTGACCTGGCGCGCGGTGCCGGTGCTGCCGATCGAGATCGTGCTGCTGCCGTTCTGGTCGCCGTTCCATCTCAACAAGATTTCCTACTGGGCGCGCACCACCATGGTGCCGCTGATGGTGATCGCCGCGCTGAAGCCGCGCGCGAGGAATCCGAAGGGCGTCGGCATCGACGAATTGTTCCTGCAGGATCCGCGCTCGATCGGCATGACCGCGAAGGCGCCGCATCAGAGCATGGCCTGGTTCCTGCTTTTCCGTTCGCTCGATGCGATCTTGCGCGTGATCGAGCCGCTGTTTCCGAAGAGCCTGCGCAAGCGCGCGATCGACGCCGCGCTCGCCTTCACCGAGGAGCGGCTCAACGGCGAGGACGGCATGGGCGCGATCTATCCGCCCATGGCCAACATCGTCATGATGTACGACGCGCTCGGCAAGGACGAGAACTTCCCGCCGCGCGCGATCACGCGCCGCGGCATCGACAAGCTGCTCGTGATCGGCGAGGACGAAGCCTATTGCCAGCCCTGCGTCTCGCCGGTGTGGGACACGACGCTGACCGCGCACGCGCTGCTGGAAGCCGGCGGCGACAAGGCGGTGCCTGCGGCCAAGCAGGGCCTCGACTGGCTGATCCCGCGGCAGGAGCTCGAGGTGAAGGGCGACTGGGCGGCGAAGCGGCCCGACGTGCGTCCGGGCGGCTGGGCCTTCCAGTACAACAACGCGCACTACCCCGATCTCGACGACACCGCCGTGGTGGTGATGTCGATGGACCGCATGCGCCGGGAGCACGGCGCGACCGGCTACGATGCCGCGATCGCCCGCGGCCGGGAGTGGATCGAGGGCATGCAGAGCGACGACGGCGGCTGGGCCGCCTTCGACGTCAACAACCTCGAATATTACCTCAACAACATCCCGTTCTCGGACCACGGCGCGCTGCTCGATCCGCCGACCGAGGACGTCACCGCGCGCTGCATCTCGATGCTGGCCCAGCTCGGCGAGACCGAGAAGACCAGCAAGCACGTGGCCGACGGCGTTGCGTACCTGCGGAAGACCCAGCACCCGGAGGGGTCCTGGTACGGCCGCTGGGGGATGAACTTCATCTATGGAACCTGGTCGGTGGTCTGCGCCCTCAACATGGCCGGCGTCCGCCACGACGACCCCATGATCCGGAAGGCCGCCGACTGGCTGGCCTCGATCCAGAACGACGACGGCGGCTGGGGCGAGGACGCCGTCAGCTACCGGCTGGACTACCGGGGATGGGAAGCCGCCCCCTCGACCGCCTCGCAAACGGCATGGGCTTTGCTTGCCCTGATGGCGGCTGGCGAGGTTGATCACCCGGCCGTCGCCCGCGGGGTGGAGTACCTGATTGCAACACAGAACGAAAAAGGACTGTGGGACGAGCAGCGGTATACCGCCACAGGCTTCCCCCGCGTGTTCTATCTACGGTATCATGGTTACCCAAAGTTCTTTCCGCTGTGGGCGTTGGCGCGGTATCGGAACTTGCGGAACACCAACAGCAGGGTGGTAGGGGTCGGAATGTGACTTTGGGGACGGGGGACTATATTACCGCGGGTAATGCCATCGACCCGCGGCCGATACTGATCGTGACCGGATTGGTGCAGGAGGCCCGAATTGCGGCCGGGCCTGGCATGGCGGTCATCTGTTCATCCAGCAGCCCGACCCAGTTGCGGGCGCTGCTGACGGTGGTGGACCCCGAGACGATTCGCGGCGTGATTTCGTTCGGCGTGGCCGGCGGGCTGGACCCGACGTTGCGTTCCGGCGACGTCGTGCTGGCGACCGAGGTGCTCTCCGGCGATACCCGCTGGGCCGCCGGCCTGTCGCTCGGCGACGACCTGATCGAGCGCCTGACCTCCGGCCGCCGCCGCGTGGTGCGCGGCAGCCTCGCCGGCGCCGAGGAAGTGGTCACGAAGAGCTCCTGCAAGGCGGCACTCCACTCCGAGACCGGAGCCTCCGCCGTCGACATGGAAAGCCACATCGCCGCCGCCTACGCCGCCGAGGCCGGGCTGCCCTTCGCCGCGGTCCGCGTCATCAGCGATCCCGCCCACCGCGCCCTGCCGGCGCTCGCCCGCGCCGCGATCAAGCCGAACGGCCAGATCGACCTCGCCGCCGTGCTGCGCGGCATCGTGCGCAACCCGGCAACGCTGCATGCGCTGGTCTCGACCGGCATCGACTTCAACCGCGCCCTGCGCTCACTTCGCGGCTGCCGCGACTATTTGATCGGCACCGAGCTGATCGACAACGAGGCGCTGGTGTCGAAGGCGGCCTGAGCGGAGTCTTTGCGCTGATAAAACAAAAGGCCCGGTAGCCATTGGCGTCCGGGCCTTTTGCTTTGGGGGCTTCTGCGTGACTTCGTAGGATGGGTTTCGCGAAGAGCTCAACCCATCCTACGGGCTTGGTTATCCGTTTGAGGCTCAGAACGAAATCTGTGTAGAGGTTCAAATGGGACGAGTAGGCCGTGTGTTGATTGGATTGGCAATCGCGCCGATGACTCCAACCTTACTGTTGGGGCTGTTCTCAGTATTCTTTGTGGGGGGCCGCGACATACGATGGATCGCAAACATGAATGCGATGCTAGGGTATCCGGCAGCAATCGTGTTTGGAATTCCTGCCTATTTGTATCTCGAACGCAACAACTACAGAGCGGTGCAGCACTATATGTTCGCTGGCGCGTGCATGGGTGCGTTAACGTACTATTCTATCATCGTATGGGTATCTCTTTCCGCAAGAGGGCTGCAAAGTAACTTGCTCTTGTCTCCATTTACATTTTTGGGGATCTTTTTTGGAGCTCTCTCGGCAACGGCGTTTTGGCTCATTGCCGTCAAAAGCCCGTAGGATGGGTTGAGCCCTTGCGAAACCCATCTCTTCTCGATCACCGTTCTCCGTAATCGCGGTCATCATTTGACCGCTCGACGCGATCCGTCAGCGATAGCTTCCGCTCCGCCAGATTGACGGTGAAGAAGAAGCATCCACCCGGAACGAAGTTGCGACGGTACGCGGTCATGACGCACAACGAAACGATTGAGATGGGTTTCGCAAGAGCTCAACCCATCCTACGTGCTATGGCCGCTAGCCGGTAGCGATCTCCGAAAGAGGGCAGCATGGCATAGTGCCACTGTTTTGCCCGACGCGTCAAATCGTGTTCGTAAAATGCGAAATTTACGCCGCCTTGAATCGCGCCCGGCCAACGGCGTGTTTGGCTACGAAAAACAGCCCGTGCCGCAGATGCCGCGATGCTTGCCGGTTTGCATCCGATTTGATCAACGCCGGCAATGGTTTGACGGAGGAGGCCCTGTGCGGGCCACAGCCGCGGTTCTACTGTGCATGGGGTTGTTTTTCATTTTTTTGTAGGAGGGCTCCCGAGCGGGCGAGGCGAGGAGGGCAGGGCGCGTCGCCTGCGGACCGTCTCTGGTCTCTCCGGCGGCGCCCGCGCCGAACAAGCAAAAGGCCCGGTCGCCATTAGCGACCGGGCCTTTTGTGTTTCGATGTTCGTAGCCCGCGCTTTACGCGGCCGTCGAAGCCTTCTGCGCGGCCTTGGCCTGCGCGGCCGCGGCTTCGTCCTTGCGGATCTCGGAGAGCTTCTTCTGGACCTGCTCCGAGAAGATGTACTGCGCCGGGCGCTGCTTCGACATGTCGATCTCCGGCACCATGGGGCCCGAGGTCTTGATGCCGCGCAGTGACACCCACATCGCCTTGATCGGGTTGTTGAGCGCAGCGGTCGCTGCTGTCGGCTCGTAGCCGCAATGGGCCATACAGTCGGCGCACTTCTCGTACTTGCCGGTGCCGTAGGTTTCCCAGTCGGTGGTGTCCATCAGCTCCTTGAAGGTTTTTGCGTAGCCTTCACCGAGCAGGTAGCAGGGCTTCTGCCAGCCGAAGATGTTGCGCGCGGGCATGCCCCACGGCGTGCACTCGTATTCCTGGTTGCCGGCGAGGAAGTCCAGGAACAGGCCGGAATGCATGAAGTTCCACTTCTTGCCCTTGCCCATGGCGAAGACGTCGCGGAACAGCTTCTTGGTCTTGGTGCGGTTGAGGAAGTGCTCCTGGTCCGGCGCGCGCTCATAGGCATAGCCCGGCGACATCGAGACGCCGACGCCGAGCTCGACGGTGAGGTCCAGGAACTTCGCGATCTCCTCGGCCGGATGGCCGTCGAAGATGGTGGCGTTGACGTTGACGGTGAAGCCGCGCGCCTTGGCCGCCTTGATCGCGGACACGGCGCGGTCGAACACGCCCTTCTGCGACACCGCCTTGTCGTGATGGTCCTTCAGGCCGTCGAGATGCACGGAGAAGAACAGGTAGGGCGAGGGCTCGAACAGATCGAGCTTCTTCTCGAGCAGCAGCGCGTTGGTGCAGAGCGAGACGAACTTCTTGCGCGCGACGAGGCCGCGCACGATCTCGCCGATCTCCTTGTGGATCAGCGGCTCGCCGCCGGGAATGGCGACCATCGGCGCGCCGCACTCGTCGGCGGCGTCCCAGCACTCCTGCGCCGTCATGCGGCGGTTGAGGATCGCGTCGGGATAATCGATCTTGCCGCAGCCGACGCAGGCGAGGTTGCAGCGGAACAGCGGCTCCAGCATCAGCACGAGCGGGTAGCGCTTGCGGCCAAGCAGTTTCTGCTTGAGCAAATAGCCGCCGATACGCATTTCCTTGAAGAAGGGGATTGCCATTACACGTTTCTTTCTGGGCTTGAAATTCTGGGTGGGTCAGCTCGCAGCCAGTTGGGCCGGAAGCCGGAATTCGATGTTTTCCTCGCGACCGGGGAGCACCTGGACCTTGACCGGTCCGATCCGCCGCATCGCTTCGATCACGTCATCCACGAGTACCTCAGGCGCCGAGGCGCCGGCCGTGACGCCGACGGTCCTGGCATCTTTCAACCACTCCGGATTGAGCTCGCTGCCGTCGGCAATCAAATAACTCGCGACGCCGGCTTCGGTGCCGATTTCGCGGAGCCGGTTCGAGTTCGAGCTGTTGGCAGCGCCCACCACCAAGATCACGTCGACCAGCTTGCTCAAGTCCCTTACCGCAGATTGGCGGTTCTGTGTCGCATAGCAGATATCCCGGATATCCGGGCCTTGAATATCTGTAAAGCGGGCCTGGAGGGCCGCAATGATGTCCCTGGTGTCGTCGACCGACAGGGTGGTCTGGGTGATGTAGGCCACTGGGCTATCCGGCGGCAGGGTCAGGGCCTTAACCTCTTCAACGCTTTGAACAAGCAGCACCGGCCCCGGGACCTGGCCCATCGTGCCCTCGACCTCGGGGTGGCCGGCATGGCCGATCAGGATCAGGGTGCGGCCCTTGGAGATGTACCGCTTCCCCTGATTGTGAACTTTCGTGACCAGCGGGCAGGTGGCATTGAGCACCGGAAGGTCGCGCGCGGCGGCCTCTTCCTCGACGCTGCGGGCGACGCCATGGGCGCTGAAGACCGTGACCGCCTTCGGCGGAACCTCGGACAGCTCCTCGACGAAGATGGCGCCCTTGTTCTTCAGGCTCTCGACCACGTATTTGTTATGCACGATCTCGTGGCGCACGTAGACGGGCGGGCCGTATTTCTCCAGGGCCCGTTCCACGATCTCGATCGCACGCACCACGCCCGCACAGAAGCCGCGCGGCTGCGCCAGATAAACTTCCATAGGACGCCCATCACGCAAGTTGCACCAATTCGCTTCTCTGTCCCCAGCGGCCCTGACCAATGGGTTGCAATAAACGCACCATTGGCCTCGCGCACGCGGTAACCGCCCACCCCAACTGGGCCCCGGCGCATGGAGGCACAGCACTTTGTGTCAAAAAATCGGCAGAAAGGAAAGCTCGGATGAAACCATGTTCCCTGCCGGCTGAATTTCGCGGTACCATAGTATAGGAATTGCCGTGAGCAAAATGGCGACATTTGTGCTCACCCCTTCGTCACTTTCCCGCCTCAACTCCACGGCTATACCGACCGCCCCGCATGATTTTGCCATGGTCTCCCGCCGTTTACCTCGAACCCTTGTTGCGGCGAGAACCACCCAAAACAGCAATAGGTTTCGCCCGGGAACTCCGATAAACAGCGGGCGTTTCCGGCAAGCTGTTAACACCAGAAAGAAATGATGTGCTGCAAAGCGTAGTCGTTGCCATCGTCAGGGCCTGCACCCGGTTTGCCTCCCTCGTCGTCGTTCTCGGGCTCCTGCTGTCGGTGGCCGCGGGCCATTACGCTGCGCGCCATTTCGCCATCAACACCGATATCAATTCGCTGATTGCCCAAAATCTCGACTGGCGGCAGCGCGACCAGCAATTCGACCGCGCCTTCGACCGTGACGCGACAATTCTCGCGGTCGTCGAGGCCAAGACGCCCGAGTTGACGACCGCCGCGGCGGACGCGCTCTATGCGAAGCTGAAAGACGACAAGACCAATTTCGTGTCGATGCAGCAGCTCGGCACCGGCGAGTTCTTCGAGCGCAATGGCCTGTTGTTCCTGCCGACCGAAGAGGTCGCCAAGGCGACCGGTCAGTTCGAATCCGCAGCGCCCCTGATCGAGATCATGGCCGGCGATCCCTCGATCCGCGGCCTGACCGGCGCGCTCGAGACCGGGCTTGCCGGCGTCAAGCGGGGGCAGGTGAAGCTCGACGGCACCGAGCGGCCCTTCAACCAGATCGCGCAGACCGTCGAGACCGTGCTCAACAAGGGCAATGCGACGTTCTCCTGGCGCGAGCTCGTCAGCGACGAGCCGCTGTCGGATTCGGACAAGCGCGCCTTCATCGAGTTCAAGCCGATCCTCGACTACAACGCGCTGGAGCCCGGCAAGGACGCCACGGATGCAATCCGCAAGGCCGCCGCCGACCTCGATTTTCCGACCAAATTCCAGGCGCGGGTGCGGCTGACCGGTCCGGTCCCGATCGCGAACGAGGAATACGCCACCGTTCAGGAAGGCGCCGTCGTCAACGGTGTCGGCACCGTCCTCGTCGTGCTGCTCATCCTGTGGCTGGCGCTGCATTCGGGGAAGATCATCTTCGCCGTGTTCATCAATCTCTTCGTCGGCCTCGCGATCACGACGGCGGCCGGCCTGATGATGGTCGGATCATTCAATTTGCTGTCGATTGCGTTCGCGGTGCTGTTCGTCGGCCTCGGCGTCGATTTCGGCATCCAGTACAGCGTCCGCTATCGCTCGGAGCGCTACAAGCACAACGACCTCCGCGGTGCGCTGGTGCTGGCTGCGAAACGCTCGGCGGTGCCGCTGTCGCTGGCGGCGATGGCGACCGCGGCAGGCTTCCTTTGCTTCATGCCGACGGACTACAAGGGCATCGCGGAGCTGGGCCAGATCGCCGGCGTCGGCATGCTGGTGGCCTTCCTCTCCTCGATCACCGTTCTGCCGGCAATGCTGAAGTTGCTGAACCCGCCCGGCGAGATGGAGCCGGTCGGCTACGCTTTCCTCGCGCCGCTCGATCACTTCCTGGAGAAACACCGCGTGCTGGTTGTGGGCGGCACGCTTCTGCTGGCGCTCGCCGGCCTGCCGCTGCTCTATTTCATGAAGTTCGACTTCAACCCGATGAACCTGCGCAATCCGCACGCCGAGTCGATCGCGACCTTCCTCGACCTGCGCAAGGATCCCAACACCGGCGCCAATGCCATCAACGTGATGACCACGTCCGAGGAGCAGGCAAGGCAGGTCGAGGCGAGGCTCGAGAAGGTGCCCGAAGTGCTCCGGGTGATGTCGCTCGACAGCTTCGTGCCCCAGGACCAGCAGCCGAAGCTGAAGCTGATCGCGCAGGGCGCCAAGGTGCTGAATCCCGCGCTCAACCCCGACCAGATCGATGCGGCGCCGACGGACCAGGAGAACGTGGAGTCGCTGAAATCCTCGGTCGACAATCTGCGCCGGACTGCCGGTGACGCCAAGGGGCCGGGCGCGGTCGCCTCGCGCCGGCTCGCCGATGCGCTCGAGAAGCTCGCCAATGGCGACGAGGCCACGCGCAACAAGGCGCAGGACGTGTTCGTCACGCCGATGAAGATCGTGTTCGACCAGCTCAGGAACGCGTTGCAGGCGGGTCCCGTCACCCTGAGCTCGCTGCCGCCCGACCTCGTCAGCGCCTGGAAGAGCAAGGACGGCATCATCCGCGTCGAGGCGCTGCCCAAGGGCGATCCCAACGACAACGACACGCTGCGCAAATTTGCGGCGGCGGTGCTCAAGGCCGAGCCGACCGCGATCGGCGGGCCGGTCTCGATCCTGAAATCCGGCGACACCGTGGTGAAGGCGTTCATCCACGCTGGCATCTACGCGCTGCTCGTGATCGGGCTCTTGCTGTGGATCACGCTGCGCCGGTTCGTGGACGTGCTGATGACGCTGGTGCCGCTTCTGGTTGCCGGTGCCGTGACGCTCGAAATCTGCGTGTTGATCGGCCTGCCGCTCAACTTCGCCAACATCGTCGCGTTCCCGCTGCTGCTCGGCGTCGGCGTCGCGTTCAAGATCTATTATGTCGTGGCCTGGCGCTCCGGCAGAACAAACCTGCTTCAGACCAGCCTGACGCGCGCGATCTTCTTCAGCGCGCTGACGACGGCGACCGCATTCGGCAGCCTGTGGCTGTCGAGCCATCCCGGCACGTCCAGTATGGGCAAGCTGCTCGCGCTCTCGCTGGTGACGACGCTCGCCGCCGTGCTGCTGTTCCAGCCGGCCCTAATGGGCAAGCCCCGCAATGTCAGGGAGTAGGCAGATGTCGCCGACGGGATCGGCGGCGCCCTTCTGACCGGGCTTGGTCGCAGCGGCCGTCTTCGCGGCCGGTGCGGGTGCTGTGGCGCCGGTTGTGGCTTGGGGTGCCTGGGCTGTTTGTTGGGCTGCTGGTTGCGCTCCTTGTTGCGCTCCCTGGGCTTTCGGCGCCGCGCTGGTGGACTTCGGCGCGCCCTTGGCCATGGCGTTGGCGGGGCTCAAGGGGATCGGCGGCCCGACTCGGGTCCAGGTCTCGCCACCACACAGGAAGCCCATCACGCAGCCCTTGATTTCGA
This sequence comes from Bradyrhizobium liaoningense, assembly GCF_018130825.1. Taxonomy (GTDB): domain Bacteria; phylum Pseudomonadota; class Alphaproteobacteria; order Rhizobiales; family Xanthobacteraceae; genus Bradyrhizobium; species Bradyrhizobium liaoningense_B. The sequence continues at coordinate 499,241 of NZ_JAFCJS010000006.1, forward strand.
GCTGGTCGGTGCCGATAGGTGTGATGGTCGCGCTGTAGGTCTGGCCGTCTTGCGCGTTATAGACCTGCCCTTCCCACTGATCGGCGCCGGGCTTCTTCTTCATGTCGATCAGGGTCGGCATGCCCAGCGTCGGCCTGTTCTTTTTCGACACATCCGGGTTGTTCTCGTCGCGGCCGCCGGGCTTCTTCTCCCAGGAAACGGCGCCCCACATGCTGCCATTGCACTGGGCGACACGGATGTTGGCGACGCCGTCGGCGACCCGCCAGTCGCCGGTGGGATCGGCGGCGAGGGCAGGCGTCAGGCAGGCGTAACCGCCAGCCAGTATTATTCCGGTGTAAAGGGCCAAACGCATGAGTGTTCCTTGGCAGTGCAACATGATCTAAAAGCTGTGCTTGCGAAGATGGTCCGAAAAAGGGCAAAAGGCCGCACAGACCGTTTTCAGGAACGGTCCGTTTTCAGTTGACGAGACGGCCCTCAACCGAAGTATGTAGCGGATGCACAGTCCAAATCCAGACATGTCTCAGCTGTTCGCGGACCGGCAGGCCCAGCGCAGCGCCCTGCATAATCGTTATCTGAACGAGCAGTTCGTCCGCGTCCTCAAGACCATCGGCTACGATGTCGGCTTCCAGAAGGGGCAGGGGCAGTACCTCTACGACCGCGAGGGCGCGCGCTACCTCGACCTGTTGTCCGGATTTGGCGTGTTTGCGATCGGGCGCAACCATCCGGTCATGCGCGAGGCGCTCAAGAGCGTGCTCGATGCCGACCTGCCCAACCTCGTTCAGTTCGACGTCTCGACGCTCGCCGGCGTGCTGGCCGAGCGCCTGCTGAAATACGTTCCCTATCTCGACAAGGCGTTCTTTGCCAATTCCGGCGCCGAATGCGTCGAGGCCGCGATCAAGTTCGCGCGCGGGGCCACCGGGCGCCCCGGCATTGTCTATTGCGCCCACGGCTATCACGGCCTGACCTATGGCGCGCTGTCGCTGACGGGTGATTCGAATTTCCGCACCGGTTTCGAGCCGCTGCTGCCGGGCTGCACCCCGGTCCCGTTCAACGATCTGGCCGCGCTCGAGAAGGCGCTGGCCTCGCGCGAGGTCGCGGCCTTCATCGTCGAGCCGATCCAGGGCAAGGGCGTCAACATGCCCACCGACGAGTTCCTGCCGGGAGCTGCCGCGCTCTGCAAGAAATACGGCACGCTGTTCGTCGCCGACGAGATCCAGACCGGCATGGGCCGCACCGGCCGCTTCCTCGCGGTCGAGCACTGGAACGTCGAGCCCGACATGGTGCTGCTGTCGAAGTCGCTCTCGGGCGGCCATGTGCCTGTCGGCGCGGTGCTGACGCGCAAGAGCATCTTCGACAAGATCTTCAACCAGATGGACCGCGCGGTCGTGCACGGCTCCACCTTCTCCAAGAACGACCTCGCCATGGCCGCTGGCATCGCCACGCTCGATGTCATGGAGTCCGAGAAGCTGATCGAGTCCGCCGCCAAGCGCGGCGCCGAGCTGCGCCTGGCGCTGACGCGCATGGTGCCCGGCTACGAGCTGTTGAAGGAAGTGCGCGGCAAGGGCCTGATGATCGGCGTCGAGTTCGGCCCGCCGAAATCGCTGCGCCTGCGCGCCTCCTGGAACGTGCTGGAGACCGCCAACAAGGGCCTGTTCTGCCAGCTCATCACCGTGCCGCTGTTCAAGGATCACAAGATCCTGACGCAGGTCGCCGGCCACGGCAGCCACACCATCAAGCTGCTGCCGCCGCTCACCATCACCGAGGAAGATTGCGGCTGGATTGAGCGCGCCTTCGACGACGTCATCGCCGGCAGCCACAAGGTCCCCGGTGCGATCTGGTCGCTCGGCAAGACCCTGGTGGACAACGCGGTGCGGCGGTCGGCTTAAGGCTCCGCCGCGGCCTGGTGTCGCGACCTGCGGCCTGCTGAAGCAGTCCGCCTCCCGAAACTCAAAATCGGCACTTACTTTCCCGGCATTGACCCTGACCGGGAGAGGAGTGAGCCATGCCTGTGACTGGCGGCTGTCATTGCGGTGCGATCCGCTATGAAGTGAGCGGCGACACGATGGTGCACGCGCTCTGCCATTGCGTGGATTGCCGCCGCCATTCCGGGGCGCCGATGGTCGGCTGGGCGATGTATTCGCTCGACGCGGTCAAAGTGGTCCGTGGCCAGCCGAAGATCTATCATTCCTCCGAGCATGGACGCCGGCACTTCTGCGCCGATTGCGGCACCGGGCTGTTCTACATCAACGAAAGCCTGATGCCTGGAACCATCGACGTCCAGAGCGGCACCTATGACGATCCCAACGCCGTTCCGGCGACAATGCACATCCAGGTCGCCGAGCGGATTGGCTGGATGGAGCGCGCCCACGAACTGCCCGTGTTCGAGCGGTTTCCTCCGCTCGAATGACGGCGTGCGCCGGCGCAGCTATCCCTCCACATTCGCCTTCATCGCCGCTTCGAACTTGTCGACGAATTCAGCGAGCTCGTCGGCGCCGAGATCACTGACGGCCCAGAAGTTCAGGCCGCGGCCGCCCCAGCGGCGGCAGTTGAAGCCCTGCATGGTCTGGGTCTTCGGCGGCCGGTGCTCGGTGCTCGCGGTTTGCGACACGAACAGATTGATCACGTGCTGCCGGCGCCGGTAGACCACCGCGCCGATGGCGCGGGCGTCGATATAGTCGAGCCGGCCGCCGACCAGCGTAAAACCTTGCGCGGTGAGGTCGATCACCGGCGGGGCGACGTCGAGCTTGCCGTTGAACCAGGGCTTGACGGTGTGCTGGTCGGTCGAGACCACGTCGGTGAGGTGGCCGGCCTGGAGCGAGCGCAGATGCGCGGAGACGACTTCCGAGAGGATACGCTGCTGGTCGTCCTGGCGCAGCACCACTGCGACAACGCCGGAGGCGGCGAGCGCAGAGACGGCCGATCCCATCGCAAAGCCGCGCAGCACGGAGCGGCGACTCGGTTGCTGGCGCTGCGGCTGCGGCAGCGAGGCCTCGATGCGGGCGCGCAAGTCCGCCGGCGCGGTGTAGCGCAGATTGGTTTCTGCGAGCGCGCGGTGCATCTCGCGCTGCGCGGCAAGCTCGGCGGCGCAGTCCGGGCAACCGGTGATATGGGCTTCGACCTCGCGCGCGTGGCCGGCGTCCAGCTCGTTGTCGAGCAGCGCGTGAAGCAGGATCCTTGCTTCGTCGCAGGTCATTTCGCTTGCTCCTCTTCCGCCGTCCAGGCTGCGCGCAGCATGGCGCGGGCGCGGGCGAGGCGGGACATCACGGTGCCGACGGGCGCGCCGACGGCCTCGGCGATTTCACGATAGGACAGGTTGTTGATCTCCCGCAGCACGAAGGTTTCCTTGAAGGGGTCGGCGAGCGCGTCGATCAGCTTGCGGATCGCGCCGGCATCGCGGCCGCGCAGCACTTCGGTCTCGGGGCTCGCCTCGCTCTCCTGCCAGAGCGGCGTCTGCTCGTCGGCGCCGGGCGTGTCGTCGATCGCGCTGGGCCGGTGCGCGCGCCGCGCATATTCGGCGTTGCAGACGTTGCGCAGGATGGCGAACAGCCAGGGCTTCATCGCCGGGCCGCGGTAGCTGTCAAAATGCTTCAGCGCGCGCAGATAGCACTCCTGCACCGCGTCCTCGGCGTCGGAGGCATCGCGCAGCAGGTAGCGCGCGAGCGTGTAGACGTCGTCGAGATAGGGCAGCGCCGCCTCGCGGAAGCGCCGTGCCTTCTGCACATCGTCTGTGGCGGGCATCGCTCCTCGCTTTGCCTCCGCTTCTTCTTTTGCCGTGACTGCAGGCTCATGCGCCCGGCCGGCGTGGGACCACCGGCCGGGCAGGACGTTGATGCCTTGGTTGGAGACGTTACTCAACCTTGATCATCCCCGTCATGTGCGGGTGCAGCGAACAAAAATATTTGTAGTCGCCCGCATTGGTGAAGGTGAAGGAGAACCTGTCGTCGGTGTCCAGGGTCTTGGACCTGAACTTGCCGGCCGACACGATGGTGTGCGGGATGTCGTCCCGGTTGGTCCAGGTCACGGTGGTGCCGACCTTGATCTTGAGCTCGGCCGGCTGGAAAACGAAGTTGTCGATGTGCACGTCCATGTCGTCGGCGCGGGCTCTTGTTGCGGGCAACAGCATGGCCGCGGCCAGAGCGAGACCGAAATCGACACCGAAGTCGCGGCGGTTGAGAGTCTTCATTGTCAGCTTCCGTTCAGCCTTAACCCTGGAGCGGTGTGTCGATGATCGCGAGCCGCTGCTCGTTCTGCTTGAAGTTGATGCTGGCAACGCCGAGCATGGAGCGCAGCCTTGCGTCCTCGACCTTCATGGGGCCGGGCGAGGGAGCGGCTCCCGGCGCCGGCTGCGGGAAGGCGGTCGAGCGCGCGGTGTGGAAGGTGACGTTGCCCTCGACCTTCTGCATCACCTGGTGGATGTGGCCGTTGAGCACGGTGACCGAGCCAAAGCCCTTGACGTATTCGAGCGCGCGGCCGCCGTCCTCGGTGCCCCAGCCCCATTCGGGATAGACGGTCCAGAGCGGGATGTGGGCAAACAGCACGATCGGGGTCGATTTCGACTTGCCGCGCAGATCGTCCTCGAGCCAGGCAAGCTGCTCGGCGCCGAGATTGCCGAGCCCGCCGGCCTTGAGGTCGACGACGTTGACCAGGCCGACGAAGTGCACGCCGCCGGCGTCGAACGAGTACCAGCCGTGGCCCTTGGTGCCGCGGCCGTAACGCTCGCGATAGAGTTTCACCTCCTCGTCGATGAAGTCATGCTCGCCGGGGACGTAGTGCACGTCGAGCTTGGTCTGCGAGATGATGCGCTCGGCATTGTCGAACTCAGCGGCTTTCGACAGATGCGTGATGTCGCCGGTGTGGATCATGAACGATGGCCTTGCCGGCATCGCGTTGATCTTGTTCACGGCCTCTTCCAGCGTGCCGAGCGCGTTGGGATTGGCCGGCTTGTCGAAGCCGACATGGCTGTCGCTGATCTGGAGGAAGCTCATGCCGGGCGTCGCCGCCGTTGCGGCCTCAGCCGAATCGATGATGCCGAGCGAGCGCGGCACGCCGCCCGTGACGGTCCAGAGCACCCCGGTGCCGGCCCAGGTCATGCATTCGAGCACCTTGCGGCGGCTGACGCCGTCATCTGCGTGATCTTGTCCGCTCATCGCGCCTCTCCACGTCGCCCGGAATTGGGCTTCGGGGAGGTGATCGGGGGAGGGGGAGACTTATTCCCTGTTACGATGACGATTTCGTGAGGGGGAGATCTGTCGCCTGGATGGAGCGAAGCGTAATCCGGGGTCAGTGTTGCGGCGGCGTCCCGGATTGCGCTTCGCTCCATCCGGGCTACGGGTTCGTCTACTTCGCATCCTCCAAAATCATCGTCGCGCCTTTCTCCGCGATCATCGCGGTTGGCGTGTTGGTATTGCCCGAGGTGATGGTCGGCATGATCGAGGCATCGATGATGCGCAGACCGGTGAGTCCGTAGAAGCGCAGGCGTTCGTCGACCACGGCCATCGGATCGTTCGCCGTCCCCATCTTTGCCGTGCCGACGGGGTGGAAAATGGTGGTGCCGATGTCGCCGGCGGCTTTCGCGAGCGAAGCGTCGTCGTCGCCGACGGTGGGACCAGGCAGATATTCGCTCGGGCGATATTTTGCTAGCGCCTTCTGCTGCATCAGGCGACGCGTGGTGCGGATGGCGTCGGCGGCGACCTGGCGGTCGTCGTCGGTCGACAGGTAGTTGGGCGCGATGATCGGCTTCTCATCGGGCGTTGTCGCGCGCAGCCGCACGGTGCCGCGGGAGGTCGGCTGCAGATTGCAGGCGCTGACGGTGATGGCGGGGAAGCGGTGCAGGGGATCGCCGAACTTGTCGAGCGACAGCGGCTGCACGTGGAACTGGATGTTGGCGCGCGCGCGCGTCGCATCGGAGCGCGTGAAGATGCCGAGCTGCGACGGTGCCATGGTCAGCGGGCCGCGGCGGCGGAAGGCGTAGTCGAGCCCCATCAGGCCGCGGCGGAACAGATTGTAATAGGTCTCGTTCAGCGTGCGCACGCCCTCGACCTTGTAGATCGCGCGCTGCTGCAGATGGTCCTGGAGATTGCGCCCCACCCCGGGCTTGTCCATGACGATGTCGATGCCGAGCGGCGACAGCCAGTCGGCCGGGCCGATGCCGGAGCGATGCAGCACCTGCACCGATCCGATCGCGCCGGCCGAGAGCACCACCTCGCGTTTCGCACGCGCCTCGATGACCTCGCCGTTCTGGATGAAGCGCACGCCGACGGCGCGGCCCTGCTCGATGATGAGACGGTCGACCAGCACGTGCTTCTCGAGTCGCAAATTGGGACGGTTCAGCGCGGGCTTGAGGAAGCCGCGCGCCGAGGACCAGCGCCGTCCGCGCTTCTGGTTGACATGGAAATAGCTGGTGCCTTCGTTGTCGCCGGTGTTGAAATCCGGGATGCGCTTGATGCCCATTTCTTCTGCGGCATCCCCGACGGCATCGAGAACGGCCCACGACAGCCGCGGTGCCTCGATGCGCCAGCCGCCGCCGACACCGTGATGCTCGCTCGCGCCCAGGAAGTGATCCTCGATCCGCCTAAACAGCGGCAGCACATCGTCGTAGCCCCAGCCGGTCAGCCCAAGCTGACGCCAATGGTCGTAATCGGCGGCCTGGCCGCGCATCGAGATCATGGCGTTGATTGCCGAGCAGCCGCCGATCACCTTGCCGCGGGGATAGGCGAGCGACCGGCCGTTCAGGCCCGGCTCGGCCTCGGTCTTGAACATCCAGTCCGAGCGCGGATTGCCGATCGCGAACAGGTAGCCGACGGGAATGTGGAACCAGATCCAGTTGTCGTCGCCGCCCGCTTCGAGGATGAGCACCCGATTGCGCGAATCTGCCGAGAGCCGGTTGGCGAGAATGCAGCCCGCCGTGCCCGCACCTACGACAATGTAGTCAAACTCACCTTCGAGCCGTCTCGGCATTCTGCTTCCACCCGGATGGTCACTTGACGTTCCGCCCTAATAGGCAGACCCGCCGGACCGGGACAAGCCCGGCCATGCCTGTTCGTCAGAGCCAGGCCCCGATACCGGGGAGTTGGGTGGACTGACGCTTGCATGGTAGACAGTCCTGTATTCCCAACAAGGCTTGAGACCCTCCATGCCCATCGTGAACCGTGTCGCCGACCTCCAACCCGATATTCAGGCCTGGCGCCGGGACATCCATGAGCACCCCGAGCTGCTGTATGATGTCCACCGCACCGCAGCATTCGTGGCGGACCGGCTGCGCGAGTTCGGCTGCGACGAGGTCGTGACCGGCATGGGCCAGACCGGCGTGGTCGGCGTGATCAAGGGCAGCAAGCCGGCCGGCGAGGGGCTCAAGGTGATCGGCCTGCGCGCCGACATGGACGCTCTGCCGGTCGAGGAGCAGACCAATCTGCCTTACGCCTCCAAGAACCCGGGCAAGATGCACGCCTGTGGTCATGACGGCCACACCGCGATGCTGCTCGGCGCCGCGCGCTACCTCGCCGAGACCCGCAACTTCGCCGGCGATGCGATCGTGATCTTCCAGCCGGCCGAGGAGGGCGGCGCCGGCGGTGCAGCCATGGTCAAGGACGGCCTGATGGAACGCTTCGGCATCGAGCAGGTCTACGGCATGCACAACGGCCCGGGCATCCCGGTCGGCTCGTTCGCGATCCGTCCCGGTCCGATCATGGCGGCGACCGACGAGGTCGACATCATGATCGAGGGCCTCGGCGGCCATGCCGCCCGTCCGCACAAATGCATCGATTCCGTGCTGGTCGGTGCGCAGGTGATCACCGCGCTGCAGTCGATCGTCGCGCGCAGCGTCGATCCGCTGGAATCGGCGGTGATCTCGATCTGCGAATTCCACGCCGGCAACGCCCGCAACGTCATTCCGCAGACGGCGACGTTGAGGGGCACCATCCGCACGCTGTCGCCGGAGGTGCGTAAGCTCGTCGAGAAGCGCGTGCACGAGGTGGTGGCGGGCGTGGCGCAGATCACCGGCGCCAAGATCGACCTGCACTACAAGCGCAATTATCCCGTCGTGAACAACCACGCGGCCGAGACCGAGGTGGCGCGGCGCATTGCCGGGCAGGTTGCGGGCGATGCCAACGTGCACGAGATGCCGCCGCTGATGGGCGGCGAGGATTTCGCCTACATGCTGGAAGCGCGCCCCGGCGCCTTCATCTTCTGCGGCAACGGTGACAGCGCCGGCCTGCATCACCCCGCCTACAATTTCAACGACGAGGCGATCGTGTTCGGCACGTCGTATTGGGTGAAGCTGGTCGAGGAATCGCTGGCGGCGTCTTAAGGGTCTCTTGTTCACCTCGCCCCGCTTGCGGGGAGAGGTCGAATTCGATCGAAGATCGAATTCGGGTGAGGGGGACTCTCCGCGAGTTTGTCTCTCACCGTGTCGCGGAAGCAGCCCCTCACCCCAACCCTCTCCCCGTAAGAACGGGGAGAGGGAGAGGAACTCAGAAGATCCGCGAGAAGATCACGTAGAGCGTGGCCGACAGCATGATCGCGCAGGGCAGCGTCAGCACCCAGGCCATCAGCAGATTGCGGATCGTCGACCATTGCAGGCCCGAACCGTTCGCCGCCATGGTGCCGGCGACGCCCGACGACAGCACGTGGGTGGTCGAGACCGGCAGGCCGAACACGTCGGCGGCGCCGATCGTGGCCGCGGCAACGAGCTCGGCCGAGGCACCCTGCGCGTAGGTGAGATGGCTCTTGCCGATTTTCTCACCGACCGTGATGACGATGCGCTTCCAGCCGATCATGGTGCCGAGGCCGAGCGCGATGGCGACCGCGATCTTCACCCAGTTCGGGATGAACTTGGTGGCGGCATCGAGCGAGCCCTTGTAGGCGTTGAGGGTCGCGATCTCCTCCTTGTTGAGATCGTTCTCCTTGTCCTTCATCAGGAAGCGGATCGCTTCCGAGGTCAGGTACATGTCGTTACGGGTGTTGCCGACGGCTTCCGCCGGCACCTTGTTCAGCGTGCCGTATTTGGCAACCTGGTCGCCGACATCCCTCACCAGCACGGCGAGCGAGGGATAGGTGCCCTCGTTGATGTGGTGCAGCGTGATGTACTGCGTCACCGCCGGACGGGGATCGCCGATGATGCTGTGGCCGGCGCCCTTCGCCGAGATCACCCTCGCGGCGGCTTCCGAGGTCTTCTGGAACTGGGCGACCTGGGATTCCGGCAGCGCGCGGTTGAGCGCGTAGGCGGTCGGCACGGTGCCGATCAGGATCAGCATGATCAGGCCCATGCCCTTCTGACCGTCATTGGAGCCGTGCGCGAAGCTGACGCCGGTGCAGGTGGCGATCAGCAGGCCGCGGATCCAGAGCGGCGGCGCCTTGTTGCCTTCGGGCGCAGCATAGAGCGCCGGGTTGCGCACGATGAACTTGAGCACGAGCAGCAGCACGGCGGCGCAGATGAAGCCGAACAACGGCGACAGCAGCAGCGCGTAGCCGATCTCGGTGGCCTTGCTCCAGTCCACGCCCGAGGTGCCGTCGCGGCCGCGCATAACGGCGTTGGCGATGCCGACGCCGATGATCGAGCCGATCAGCGTGTGCGAGGAGGAGGCGGGCAGGCCGAAGAACCAGGTGCCGAGATTCCACAGGATCGCGGCGATCAGCAGCGCGAACACCATGGCGAAGCCGGCGCTGGAGCCGACCTGGAGGATCAACTCGACCGGCAGCAGCGAGACGATGCCGAAGGCGACCGCGCCCGAGGAGAGTAGCACGCCGAGGAAGTTGAAGAAGCCCGACCACATCACGGCGACTTCAGCCGGCAGCGAATGGGTGTAGATCACCGTCGCCACCGCATTGGCGGTGTCGTGGAAGCCGTTGACGAACTCGAAGCCGAGCGCGATCAGCAGCGCGACGAACAACAGGATGTAGGGCAGGAAGGTCGTGACCCGCGTGCCGGTGGCGTTGACATCGACATAGATGCTGTAGGCGACGAACAGCAGGCCCGCGGCGAGGATGCCGAAGAACAGGATCATCGTCAGCGGGTTGAAGCCCTTGTCGAGATTGGGCCGTGAGGCCGGCTGGATCGGCGCGGGATCGGCTACCGCGCGGTCGAATGCTACATCGGTCATGTCAGGACGCCCCTTAACTTTCAGGTAAGGGTATTGTCCGCGATGGATTTGAAGGCTGGATGACAAGCGGCGGTTGAAAAGCGCTTTCCTGCCAGTATTTAGGCCGCGCGCGCGGATTTCCTCTGCAGGCCGGCGGCGATCTTCAGGTCTTCGACAAAGCGCTGATATTCCAGCACCTTGGCCTCGGGATCGGGCAGCCGCAGCAGATAGGACGGGTGCACCGTCACCAGCGCCTTGCGGCCGTCGGGAAGATCGATCAACCGGCCGCGGTTCTTTCCGATCGGAGTGTTCTTGCCGAACACGCTCTGCGCGGCGGTAGCGCCCATCGCCACGATGAGGTCGGGCTGGATCGCCGAAACCTCCCGCTCATACCGTTGCCGGCACGCCCGGATCTCGGGCGTGTTCGGCTTCTGGTGCAGGCGGATCTTTCCTCGCGGCACGAATTTGAAGTGCTTCACCGCGTTGGTGACATAGACCTTCTTGCGGTCGACGCCGGCCTCCTCCAGCGCACGATCGAGCATCTGCCCGGCCGGGCCGACGAAGGGATGGCCGGCGAGGTCTTCCTTGTCGCCGGGTTGCTCGCCGACCAGCATGATGTTGGCGTTCTTCGGGCCCTCGCCGAACACGGTCTGTGTCGCGTCCTTGTAGAGATGGCAGGCGCGGCAATGGGCGGCTTCCTCGCGGAGCGCTTCGAGATCGTCGGCAGCAAGCTTGCGTGTCATCGGAGCCTCCGGCCGCTTCTGAGGCTTGTGCGGATCGGTTGCGGCATTGGCGATCATGGCGCCGGTCATGCGCTCGGCGTCCTCGATCAGGGGCTTAATGATCGAAGCCTCCGGCAGGTTCCTCCAGTATTTCTTCGGCATCTCCGCCTGCATCGCCTTCACCTTGAGCCGCGCCGGATTGAAGATGCTGGCGTAGTAGCGCCGCCAGGTTTCCTCCAGCCGGTCTTCGCCCGGTGCTTCGCTCTTGCTGACGCCTGATGTGAACGAGAGCGCATGGCCGTCCCAATGCGCGCAGAGATCGGGGGTGAGGATCGACCACGGCATGTCGGCAAAACGTTTGGCGAAGAATGGCGCGGCGAGCTCGACGATGTGATGTTCCGGCTCGAACCAGGCGACGTAATGCGCCTGGCGTTCCCTGCCGATCTCGCGGAAGCGCACGAAGGCGTGCATCTTGTGCTCGTCGCGATGGACGGCTCTGGCCATCGCCGTGACCTGCGCGACGTCAGGGTCGGTCGCGACCTCGATGAGATCGTGATTGTCCTTCAGCCGAAACAGCAGGCGATAGAGGATCGCAAAGCGCTCGCGATCGCGATGCAGGATCGCAGCCTTGGCGAGCTCGACGAATTTGCCTGATACGTTGAAGGTGCCGTCGTTCACCTCGAGGATCGGAGACGGCGAGGGCGGCGCGAACAACTCCGCTTCGCCGCCTTGCACGGTCCAGGTGACATCGCTGGGCTGCACGTGGTGCAGCACGAGGCTACGCGCGGCTTTGCGCCAGCCGTCGAAATCGGTTTCGGTGTCGAGGGTGATATACTGCATCAGAAGCCAAATCCCAGTTGCGTTGCTTTCGGCTTGAACCGCTCGATCAGCCCGGCGGCGTCGAGGCGATGCGGTGAGGGGCGGTGATCGCTGAGGACGATGAAGGGCAGGGCCTTGTGCTTGGGCACGTGCAGCCGCGCGAGATCGGCGAGGCGGATCGTGGTGGTGCGCCGTGTCGCGATGATGCGCTCGACCGCCTTGGTGCCGAAGCCCGGCACGCGCAGCAGTTCCTCGCGGCTGGCGCGGTTGACGTCGAGCGGGAAGCGGTCGCGATGACGCAGCGCCCAGGCGAGCTTCGGATCGATGTCGAGCGGCAGCATCGCGCTGTCGTCGACGATCTCCGCAACGTCGAAGCCGTAGAACCGCATCAGCCAGTCGGCCTGGTAGAGCCGGTGCTCGCGCAGCAGCGGTGGCTGTACCAGAGGCAAAGCGCGGCTCGCGTCGGGAATCGGGCTGAACGCGGAGTAATAGACGCGCCTCAATTTGTATGAGCCGTAGAGATTGGCGCTTGTGTGGAGAATGGTGTGATCGGAGGCGCTATCGGCGCCGACAATCATCTGCGTGCTCTGGCCGGCCGGCGCGAAGCGCTGCGGTTTTGCCTTCGTCTTTGCACTGCGGCTGTCCTCGGCTTCGTCGAGCTTCAGCCGCAGCCGGCCCATGGTGCGGCGGATCGCGCGGACGTTCTTCTCGGGCGCGAATTGCTGCAGGCTCGTCTCCTGCGGCATCTCGATGTTGATTGAGAGACGATCGGCATATTTGCCGGCTTCCGCGATCAGGGCGTCGTCGGCCTCCGGAATGGTCTTCAGATGGATATAGCCGCGGAAGTGATGCTCCTCGCGCAGCTTGCGCGCAACGCTCACCACCTGCTCCATGGTGTAATCAGGGCTGCGGATGATGCCGGAGGAGAGGAACAGGCCCTCGATGTAATTGCGCCGGTAGAAGTCGAGCGTCAGCTTGACCACCTCCTCGATGGTGAAGCGGGCGCGCGGCACGTTGGAGGAGGCGCGGTTGACGCAATAGAGGCAATCGTAATTGCAGGCGTTGGTCAGCAGCACCTTGAGCAGCGAGATGCAGCGTCCGTCCGGCGCGTAGGAATGGCAGATGCCCATGCCGGGCGCGGTCGAGCCCATGCCCTTGCCGTCGCTGGAATCCCGCTTCTCGGTGCCGCTGGAGGCGCAGGACGCATCGTATTTGGCGGCATCCGCCAGAATCTCCAGCTTGCGTTGTACGTCCATCCTGGAATCCCTTGATTCAACTCATGAATTCTTGGCCTGCCAATTCGATTGACTCTCCGGCCGCCGTTAGCTTTATATTAGAACATATCATGAACAAATGAGCCAGCCGCTGGTTCTTCTTTTGAAGACCACGGCACCAATTCCTGAAGGAGCGGCGAGCATGAGCGGCGCACGGACAAGCGCGCTTGCGACCTTGCGCGGCCAGATCGAGCGCATCGAGACGGCGGAGGTCGTGCATCAGCACGAGCGTGTCGCGCTCGGTCACGGTGAGATCGATAACGCGTTGAAGGGCGGGCTCGCGCGCGCGGCGGTCCACGAGGTGTTTTGCGAAGGGCGCCAGGGCGTGGCTGCGACGGGCTTCGTCATGGGCCTTGCCGGACGCGTGAGCGCGCGCCGGCCGCTGCTGTGGGTGCGGCAGGATTTTTCGGAGTTAGAGGCCGGCGCGCTGTCGATGAGCGGGCTCGCCGAGCTCGGCCTCGATCCGCGCCGCGTGGTGATGGTGCGCGCGGCCGATGTCGAGAGCGCGCTGCGCACTTCGGCCGATGCGCTCGCCTGCGATGCGCTGGGTGCGGTCGTGCTCGAGCTCTGGGGCGATATCAGGCAGTTCGATCTCGTGGCGAGCCGCAAGCTGACGCTGGCCGCGCAAGGCTCGGGCGTCACCGCTCTGATGCTGCGCATGGCCGCACAGCCGCTGCCTTCGACTGCGGAGACACGATGGATGCTGCGCGCGGCGCATTCGCCGCCGGGCCCGATGTGGAGTGCCTGGGGCGCGCCGCGCTTCGATGCCGAGCTTTTGCGCAATCGTCATGGCCCCTGCGGCCGGTGGATCATGGAATGGAATTGTGATGAGTGCCAGTTCAGCGAACCCTCGACGTATTCTCAGCCTGTGGCTGCCGCGCCTGCCCATCGACCGGATCCAGCGGTTCCTTGGCAGCGCCGGGCTGGGTAAGGCCAATCATGAGCCGAGCATTGTCGTCATCAAGGACAACAATGCGCTGGTGATCCATGCGCTGGACGATGCGGCGTCTCGTTTGGGTTTGCATATCGGCCAACCGCTCGCCAATGCGCGGGCGATGTGTCCGGACTTGAAAGTGTTCGACGCCGATGTCGTGGCCGATGCCAAGACGCTTAGCGACATCGCCGACTGGTGCGACCGCTTCACGCCGCTGGTGGCGCTCGATCCGCCGCACGGGCTGTTCCTCGATATCACCGGCTGCGCGCATCTGTTCGGCGGCGAAGCGGCACTTTTGCAGACACTGGTTCGTGCGCTCGCACGTCAGGGCTTTGCCGTCAGCGCGGCCATTGCTGGCACCTCGGTCTGCGCGCGCACGCTGACGCGGCAGGCGACCGGCATCATCGTGGCCGATGGCGGGGAGGCGGAGGCGATCAGTCCATTTCCGGTCTCGGCGCTCGGTGCGGGCGAGGCCATCACCACCGGCCTGCGCCGCGCCGGCCTGAAGACCATCGGCGATGTCGCCTCGCGCTCGCCGAGCGAGATCACGGCGCGGTTCGGGGCGCGGTTCTCGACCCTGCTCGCGCACGCGCTGGGGCAGGGCGATGCGCCGATCAATCCGCGCAAGCCGCTGCCCGACTATATCGTCGAGAAGCGCTTTGCCGAGCCGATCGCGACCGACACCATGATCGCGATGACGCTGTCGCGGCTGGCCGACACGTTGATCGCCTCCATGGAGAAGCAGGGCAAGGGCGCGCGCCGTCTCGAAGCCGCCTTTTTCCGCACCGACGGTGTGGTGCGCGCGATCATGGTCGAGACCGGACGTCCCGTGACGCGCAGCGCGGTGATCGACCGCCTGTTCCGCGAGCGTCTCGATGCGCTCGCCGACCCGCTCGATCCCGGTTTCGGTTTCGACATGGTGCGGCTGTCGGCGAGCCGCACCGAAATCGTGGTGCAGGAGCAGCGCGACCTCGATGCCCATGTCCACGACAATGACGAGCTCGCCGCGCTGATCGACCGCATCGCCGCGCGCATCGGGGGTAAACGCGTCGTCGTGCACCTGCCTGAGGACACCCATATCGCCGAAAGCGCGGTACTGGCCGCGCCGGCGCAGCATCATCTCACGGCAGCCATGCAGGCCGAATGGCCTGTTCGCACCGAGAGCGAGCCGCCGCTGCGCCCCTTAAGGCTGTTCGACAAGCCGGAGCCGATCAAGGTGCCGTTCGCGACCGTGCCCGATGGCCCGCCGCATCAGTTCACCTGGCGGCGTGCGCTGCATGCGGTGGTGCGGGTGGAAGGGCCCGAGCGTATCGCCATGGAATGGTGGCGGCAGGACGGCAAGCAGCTGACGCGGGATTATTTCCGCATCGAGGATGCCGAGGGCTTGCGCTTCTGGATCTTTCGCGACGGTCTCTACGAGGGAGAGGTGTTCGACGGTGACGGCAAGCCCGCGTCTCCCGGCTGGTATGTGCACGGTCTCTTCGCATGAATACATCAGCCTATGCCGAGATCGGCATCACCACAAATTTCTCCTTCCTGCGTGGCGGCTCGGATCCGCGCGCCTATGTGCATCAAGCGAGTCTCCTCGGCATCCCCGCGATCGGCATCGCCGATCACAACACGCTCGCCGGTGTGGTGCGGGCCTACAAGGAGCTCGACAATGACAAGGTGCTGCACAAGCCGAAGCTTCTGATCGGCGCCCGCATCGTCTTCATCGACGGCACACCCGACATTCTGGTCTATCCGCGCGATCGCGCGGCCTATGGCCGGCTGTGTCAGCTCCTCACCCGGGGCAAGCGCGGCGACGACATCACGCGGATCGAGAAGGGCGACTGTCATCTGAGGTTTGCCGATCTCCTGGAGTTTTCGCAAGGCCAGCTCCTGGTCTTGACGCTGCCCCATCGTTTCGAGCCCGCACAGGCGCTGGATGTCCTCGCCAAGCTCAAAGCCAGCCGCGCCGACGGCGTGTGGCTGGCGGCGAGCCTGCTCTATCGCGGCGACGACCGGCGGCGCCTGGCGCGGCTCGATGATCTCGCCGTCAAAGCAAAAGTGCCGCTGCTCGCGACCAACGAGGTGCTCTATCACGATCCCGGCCGCCGCCCGCTTCAGGACGTGCTGACCTGCATCCGGGAGAAGACCACGATCGAGGCTGTGGGGCGGAAGCTCGAGGCCAATGCCGAGCGCTTTTTGAAGACGCCACGCGAGATGGCGCGGCTGTTCCGCGATTTTCCTGAGGCGATCGCGGAGACCATGCGCTTTGCGGACAGGATCGACTTCTCGCTCGATCAGCTCAAATACCAGTACCCGGACGAGCCGGTGCCGCCGGGCAAGACCGCGCAGGGGCATCTGGAGGATCTGACCTGGGCGGGTGTGAAAAAGTATTTCGGCGGCGAGATCGACGACAAGCTGCGCGCTACCCTGAAGAAAGAGCTCGCGCTGATCGCCGAGCTGAAATACGCGCACTATTTCCTCACCGTGCACGACATCGTCCACTACGCGCGCAGCCAGAACATCCTGTGCCAGGGCCGCGGATCGGCGGCGAATTCGGCCGTCTGCTACGTGCTCGGCATCACCTCGGTCGATCCGACCAAGGTCGACCTGCTGTTCGAGCGCTTCATCTCCAAGGAGCGGCTGGAGCCGCCCGATATCGACGTCGATTTCGAGCATTCGCGGCGCGAGGAGGTGATGCAATATGTCTATCGCCGCTATGGCCGCCACCGCGCCGCGATCATCGCCACCGTCATCCACTACCGCCCGCGCAGCGCCATCCGCGACGTCGGCAAGGCGCTGGGCCTGACCGAGGACGTCACCGCCGCGCTCGCCGATACCGTCTGGGGCAGCTGGGGCAAGGGCCTCAACGACATGCAGGTCAGGCAGGCCGGGCTCGATCCGCAAAATCCCATGATCAACCTCGCGGTCGAGCTTGCCACCGAATTGATCGAATTCCCGCGCCATCTCTCCCAGCATGTCGGCGGCTATGTGCTGACCCAGGACCGGCTCGACACCTATGTGCCGATCGGCAATGCCGCGATGGACGACCGCACCTTCATCGAATGGGACAAGGACGACGTCGACGCGCTGAGCATGATGAAGGTCGACGTGCTCGCGCTGGGCATGCTGACCTGCATCCGCAAGTGCTTTGATCTGATCGACCTGCACAAGGGCGAGCGCTGGGTTCTGGCGACCGTCCCGCAGGACGATCCCAAGGTCTACGACATGCTGTGTGACGGAGAGTCGCTCGGTGTATTCCAAGTCGAGAGCCGCGCCCAGATGAACATGCTGCCGCGCCTGAAGCCGCGGACCTTCTACGATCTCGTCATCGAGGTCGCGATCGTGCGGCCGGGTCCGATCCAGGGCGACATGGTGCATCCTTATCTGCGGCGGCGGAACGGGCTGGAAAAGGTGAGCTACCCTTCGCCGTCGCCGGAGCACGGTCCCGCGGACGAACTCTACAAGGTGCTGCACAAGACGAAGGGCGTTCCCCTGTTCCAGGAACAGGCGATGCGCATCGCGATCGAGGCGGCAAAATTCACCTCCGAGGAGGCCAACGGCCTGCGCCGCTCGATGGCGACTTTCCGCAATGTCGGCACCATCGGTCAATACGAGGAGAAGCTGATCGGCAACATGGTGGCGCGCGGCTACGATCCCAATTTCGCCAGAAGCTGCTTCGACCAGATCAAGGGTTTTGGCTCCTACGGTTTTCCGGAGAGCCATGCCGCAAGCTTTGCCCAGCTCGTCTATATCTCCTCATGGCTGAAGCACTACCATCCCGATGCCTTCTGCTGCGGCCTCCTGAACTCGCAGCCGATGGGCTTTTACGCCCCGGCGCAGATCGTCAGCGATGCCCGCAAGAACGGTGTCGAGGTCCGTGACATCGACGTGTCCTTCAGCTTTGCGCAGAACACGCTGGAAAATACAGATGGCAAATATTGCGCCGTGCGCCTCGGCTTCCGCCAGATTGACGGCTTCCATTGGCTGGATGAGGATGAGGAGCGGCTGAAACGCTCCCAACTGTCATTCCGGGGCGCGCCGAAAGGCGCGAGCCCGGAATCCATCGAGCCGCATACGCCTGTCGGAATGGATTCCGGGCTCGTCGCTGGCGCGACGCCCCGGAATGACAAGAGAGAAGACTGGGCCGATCGCATCATCGCGGCCCGCAACCGCCGTCCCTTCACCTCGCTGGAGGATTTCGCCCGCGACACCGGCCTGCCCAAGCGCGCGCTGATCCTGCTGGCCGATGCCGACGCCTTCCGCTCGCTCGGGCTCGACCGCCGCGAGGCGCTGTGGCAGGTGCGGCGGCTTCCCGACGACGTGCCGCTGCCGCTGTTCGAGGCGGCGACCGCGCGCGAGCAGCCGGACGAAGGCGCAAAGCCGCTGCCGGCGATGCCGCGTTCCGAGCAGGTGGTCGCGGACTACCAGACCATCCGGCTGTCGCTGAAGGGCCATCCGATGGAATTCTTGCGCGAGATGTTTACGCGCGAGCACGTCGTCGCCTGCAAGGAGATCAGCCACGAGAACGAGCGGCGCCGCGTCCGCTGCGCCGGTGTGGTGCTGGTGCGGCAGCGGCCGGGCAGCGCCAGCGGCGTCGTGTTCATGACATTGGAGGACGAAACCGGCATCGCCAATGTCGTGGTCTGGCCCAAGATCATGGAGCAGTACCGCAAGGAGGTGATGGGCGCGCGCCTCATCGAGGTTCAGGGCTATATCCAGAGCAGCCCCGAGAAGGTGACACACCTCATCGCCCAGCGCATGATCGACCGCTCGCACGATCTGGTCGGCCTCGCCAACGATGCGCTCAGCGGCAAGCATCCGGTGCCGGCAGGTGCCACCGTCGTCGAGACGCTCAACGAAGACCCTCGCGCCCTCACGGACATGCCCGCGCAAAAAATCCGCCACCCCCGCAACGTCCGCATCCTGCCGCCGTCGCGGGATTTTCATTGAGGCTCTTCGCCTCCAGCAAAGCTGCCGTAGGGTGGGCAAAGACGCGTGAGCGCCGTACCCACCTTCTAGGGTCTCGTCGCGAAAGTGGTGGGCACGCTTCGCTTTGCCCACCCTACAAATTCTTCGATGATCGTGCCGCCCTCAAAAATTCACCCGGTTCGAGATCGCACCGTCCACGACGAGGTTCGATCCCGTCGTGAACCCCGACACCGGGCTCGCCAGAAACACCGCCGCGCTCGCGATCTCCTGCGGCGTTGCCATGCGGCCCGTCGGGTTGCGCTTCATCGCGTCCTGGTACCGCTCGGGCATGTTCTTCTCGACCATCTCCCAGACGCCGCCCTTGAAATAGACGGTGCCGGGCGAGACCACGTTGACCCGGATCTTCTTCTTCGCGTATTGCCGCGCCAGTCCCTTGGCCATGTGGATCAGCGCCGCCTTGATCGGGCCGTAGGAGCTCGCCGTGTCCGCCTGCGCGGCGGAGATCGACGAGATGATCACGAAGGCGGCGTCGCCGCTGCTGGCGCCGCTTGTCTCGAGGAACGGCCGCGCGGCGTCGAAGGCGTGCACGGCACCGAGCACATCGAGCCGGAAATTCTGCTCCCAGGACGCGGGATCGCCGCCCTGCGCCATCGCGCCGGCATTGGAGAACAGCATGTCGATGCCGCCGAGCTCCTTTGCTGCACTCTCGATCCAGCTTTTCAGCGCCGCGCCGTCGGTGACGTCGACCGGGCTGCCGGTGGCGCGGATCCCGCTCGCCTTCAACTCGGCAACGGTGGCGGCAACCTGATCGGCGTTGCGCGCGCACACCGCGACATTGCTGCCCTCACCGGCCAGCGTCGCCGCAATCGCCCGCCCGATGCCGCGCGTACCGCCGAGCACGACGGCGTTCTTGCCTTTGAGACCGAGATCCATTGTTGGTTTTCCTTGTTGTTGGTCGTTGCGCGAATGAGAGGAGAGTGTCTCCCCGAACGTCGTCCTGGCGAAAGCCAGGACCCATTACCACAAATCGCTATGGCTGCGCGATGTCCTGGCCAAAGCGTGCTCCGACAACATTCGACCGGGGTAATGGGTCCTGGCTTTCGCCAGGGCGACGCCGTGCGTGTCATTGACGGCTTCGCTTAAATCGCCCGCCTCACTCCGGCGACGCCCCCACCGGCGGGCCGCCGGGCGGCCGATGCAGGAAGGTCAGCGAGGCGTAGGCGCCGGCCCATGAGCCGATTGCGGCGAAAGCGACATAGAACGGGTTCTCGGTGTAGCTGATCACGGCGTAGGAGGAGAGCATGTACCAGACTGCGCTCCAATTCGCCGCTGACATGCGCTTGCGCGCGATCACGGCCGAGGTGAACATGACATAGACCGCGTCTGTGGCCGCCGTTGCGATGAACACGGCACCTGCGGTGAGAGGGTCGATGGCAGCCATTGCATTTCCTCATGTGCTAACAGGATGCTGAAGGCTAAAGGGAGAGAAGGGTCATGCAAAGCCCCGCCGACATTCTTAGGGATATCTGGACCACTGCAGGCGGCGACGCAGCCGCGCTCGATCGCGTGCGACTGACCGGCATCGAGCCACAAATCCCGTCCTCGTTTCGCGTCGCCGTCGCCGGACAAGCCACGATCGCCGCGGCCGGCCTCGCCGCCGCCGAAATATGGAAGCTGCGCAGCGGCCAGGAGCAGGTTGTCTCCGTCGACCTGCGCCACGCCGTCGCCGAATGCCGTTCCGAGCGTTACTTGCGCCTCGACGACAAGCCGCCGCCACCGGCCTGGGATGCCATCGCCGGCGTCTACAGGACGGGCGATGGCCGCTTCGTCCGCTGTCACACCAATTTCCCGCATCATCGCGACGCCGTCTGCAAGGTGCTCGGCTGCGAGCCTGAGCGCGAGAAGGTGCAGGCCGCGCTGATGCAGTGGAAGGGCGAGGACTTTGAAACCGCGGCTTACGCAGCGGGCGGTGTCGTTGCGCTGATGCGTTCTCATGACGAATGGTCGGCGCTGCCGCAGGCGCGTGCGCTCGCAGAGTTGCCGCTGCTCTCGATCGAGAAGATCGGCGAAGCCCCGCCAAGGCCGTGGCCGCAAGGCGATCGTCCGCTCGCTGGCCTGCGCGTGCTCGATCTCTCCCGCGTCATCGCAGGACCCGTCGCGGGCCGCACGCTCGCCGCGCACGGTGCGGATGTGCTGCTGGTGTCAGGCCCGGAGCTGCCGGCTATCCCGTGGCTCACCATCGATACCGGCCGCGGCAAGCTCACCACCTTCATCGAGCTGAAGAGCGAGGCGGGCAGGGCGCAATTGTGCGAGCTGCTCGAGGACGCCGATATCTTCTCGCAGGGTTATCGCCCGCGCGCGCTCGCCGCCCTCGGCTTTGCGCCCGAGGAGGTCGCCACGATCAGTCCCGGCATCGTCTATGTCACGCTGTCGGCCTATGGCCATGCCGGCACCTGGGCCGAGCGGCGCGGCTTCGATTCACTGATGCAGACCACGACCGGCTTCAACCATGCCGAAGGCCAGACCGCGGGCGTCGACGGTCCCAAGGAATTGCCGGCACAGATCCTCGACCACGCGACCGGCTATCTGATGGCGTTCGGTGCGATGATGGCCAGAGCACGCCAGGCGCGCGAAGGCGGCAGCTGGCACGTCCGAGTGTCGCTGGCGCAGACCGGTCGCTGGCTGTGGAATCTCGGCCGGCTCGACGGCGGACTGAACACCCCGGATCTTACGGGTGAAGCTGTACATGCTGCGTTCATCGAGCTCATGCCATCTGGCTTTGGCATGTTGAAGGCAGTGCAACATTCGGCACTGCTGTCGAAGACGCCGGCGCAATGGAGCCGTCCGGCGATGCCGCTCGGCAGTCATCCGGCACAGTGGCCGGCTCGAAGCTGACGCAGAGCTGACGCGTCGCAAAATTTTAACGCAAACGGAAAGGCGCGACGCGTTTTTTAGGTTGTTTGAACTCCCAATTCGGCACTATTAGCGCGACTGATGAGGCTATCGTTTGCCGACATCGTCGCAGACATGACCGGGCCCCATGGTAGTTGAAAATACCAAGCGATTGCAGGTGCTTACAAAACGGCGGGTGATCACATCCGTAGTTTTACTAGCTCTTGCCGCCGGCGGGGCCTACGGCTTTCTCCGTGCGGGCGCCAAGGAGAAGAGCCACTCCGAGATTTCCAGCCAGTCGCGCAGGAATGCGCAGAATTTCACGCCGACGCCGTCCGAGTGGGCGACCCTGACGATCGAGCCGGTCAAGGCCAAGACCTTCCGGGCCGAATACGTCACCGAGGGCAAGGTCGCGGTCGACGAGGATCGCTCGACGCCGGTGTTCTCGCCTTATGCGGGCCGGGTCACCAAGCTGCTCGCCAAGCCCGGCGAGACCCTGACGCAAGGTCAACCGCTGTTCACAATCGAGGCCGCCGACACCGTGCAGGCCCAGAACGATTTCATCGCGGCGATGACCGCGCAGAACAAGGCGAAGTCGGCGATCGATCTCGCCGACATCCAGTTCAAGCGCGCCAAGGATCTCTATGAGGGCCACGCCATCCCGCTAAAGGACTATCAGCAGGCGGAAGCGACCCAGGTCCAGGCGCAGAACGACATGCGCTCCTCGGTGACGGCGCTGGAGGCCGCGCGCAACAAGCTGCGCATTCTCGGCTTCACCGACGAGACCATCAAGGCGTTCCAGGACAAGGGCACGATCAATCGGGAGATCACGATCTACTCGCCGATCTCCGGCACGGTCGTGCAGCGCAAGATCGGCCCGGGCCAGTTCGTCAATTCCGGCGCGAGTGATCCGGTCTTCGTGATCGGCGATCTCTCGACGGTCTGGCTCACCGCCTTCGTGCGCGAAAGCGATGCGGCCGCGGTGTGCATCGGCCAGGACATCACCGTCAACGTGATGGCGCTGCCGGGCCGCCCGCTCACCGCGAAGATCAACTACGTGGCTGCGGCGATCGACCCCAACACACGCCGCCTGCTGGTCCGCGCCACCATCGACAACAAGGACGGCCTGCTCAAGCCGGAGATGTTCGCCAACGTCACGATCTATTCCGCCGGCGATCGTGCCGCGCCGGCAGTGCCCAAGCAGGCCCTGATCTACGAAGCCGACAAGGTCCGTCTTTGGGTCGCGCGCGAGGACAAGTCGGTCGAGCTGCGCGAGATCAAGACCGGCCTCATCAATGGCAACCTCGTCGAAGTCACCAGCAACCTGAAACCCGGCGAGCAGATCGTCGTCAAGGGTAGCCTGTTCATCGACCGCGCGGCGTCCGGCAGCTGATCGACGACACAAGAAACTGAAGACAAGCTGAAGACCTGAATGGATCGCCTCGTCGCCCTTGCCGTCAACCGGCGCTTCCTGATGGTCGGCATGTTCGTGGCCGTGCTGATCGGCGGCCTGATCGCGTTCAACCAGCTCAACATCGAGGCCTATCCCGACCCGACCCCGCCGATGGTCGACATCGTGACGCAGAGCCCGGGCCTGTCGGCGGAAGAGATCGAGCGCTACATCACGATCCCGATCGAGACCCAGGTCGCGGGTCTGAAGAACATCACGACCATCCGCACCATCTCGCTCTATGGTCTCTCCGACGTCAAAATCCAGTTCTCCTTCGCCTATACCTATGACGAGGCGTTGCAGCAGGTCCTGAACCGCCTGGCGCAGCTCGCGCCGCTGCCGGGCAACGTGCAGCCGCAGATCTCGCCGCTCAGCCCGATCGGCGAAATCTTCCGCTATCGCTTGGTCGGTCCGCCGAACTACAGCGTGCTCGACCTCAAGACCATCCAGGACTGGATTCTGCAGCGCCGTTTCCGCGCCGTGCCTGGCGTGATCGACGTCACCGGCTGGGGCGGCAAGAGCAAGACCTACGAGCTCCAGGTCGATTTCAACAAGCTGGTCGCGAACGGCCTGACACTGCCGCAGCTGCTCCAGGCGGTCGGCAATGCGAACGTCAATGTCGGCGGCAACACCGTCAATATCGGCCAGCAATCGGCCGTGGTGCGCGGCGTCGGCCTGATCCGCTCCCTAGACGATCTCGCCAACACCATGGTCTCGCAGACCAACGGCAACCCGGTGCTGGTCAAGGACGTCGCCACCGTCACCGTGGGGCAACGGCCCCGCCTCGGCATCGCAGGCCTCGATGATTCCGACGACATCGTGCAGGGCATCGTCCTGATGCGCCGCGGCGAGCAGAGCTCGCCGACCATCAAGCGCGTCCATCAGCTGGTTCAGACCATCAACAATTCCAGCATCCTGCCGCCCGGCGTGCGCATCGAGCGCATCTACGACCGCGGCGACCTGATCGAGCTCACCACCCACACCGTGCTGCACAACATGGTGGTCGGCATCCTGCTGATCGTGTTGCTGCAGTGGATGTTCCTCGGCGATCTCCGCAGCGCGCTGATCGTCGGCGCCACGATTCCATTCGCGCTGTTCTTCGCCGTGATCATCCTGGTGCTGCGCGGGGAATCGGCGAACCTGTTGTCGGTCGGCGCGATCGACTTCGGCCTGATCGTCGATGCCACCGTCATCATGGTGGAGGCGATCTTCCGCCGCCTGACGCAGACGACCCCGGTCTCGGAAACCGAGCATATGTCGAACGAGACGCTGTTCGGCATGAAGAGCCACGCCATCCTCAGCGCCGCCGCCGACGTCTCGCGCTCGATTTTCTTTGCCGCCGCGATCATCATCGCGGCGTTCCTGCCGCTGTTCACGCTTTCCGGCGTCGAGGGCAACATCTTTGGGCCGATGGCGCGCACCTATGCCTATGCGCTGGCCGGCGGCCTGCTTGCCACCTTCACCGTCACGCCGGCGCTGTCCGCCATCATCCTGCCCGCGCATGTCGAGGAGACCGAGACCAAGGTGATGCAGATCCTGCACCGGCTCTACATGCCGGTGCTGAACTGGGCCGTGGCCAACCGCAGCATCGTGCTCGGCGGCGCGATCGGCCTCGTGGTGATGACGGTGGCGCTGGGCCGGTTGCTCGGCCTCGAATTCCTGCCGAAGCTGGAAGAGGGCAATCTCTGGATCCGCGCCACGCTGCCGCCGACCATCTCGCTCCAGGAAGGCAACAGCTACGTCAACGAGATGCGCAAGGTGATCCGGGCCCGGCCCGAGGTGGAATCCGTGGTGTCGCAGCACGGCCGCCCCGACGACGGCACCGACGCCGCCGGCTTCTTCAACGCCGAGTTCTTCGCCCCGCTCAAGCCCGCCAGCCAATGGCCCGGCACGCGCGACAAGGAAGAGCTGACCGCGGAGCTGCTCAAGCAGCTCGACGACCGCTTTCCCGGCGTCGAGTTCAACTTCTCGCAATATCTGCAGGACAACGTCTCCGAAGCCGTCTCCGGCGTGAAGGGCGAGAACTCGATCAAGCTGTTCGGCAGCGACCTGCAGGCGCTCACCGACACCGCCAACAAGATCAAGTCGGTGCTGGCGACCGTGCAGGGCGTCACCGACCTTGCGGTGTTCACCTCGCTCGGCCAGCCGACCGTCCAGATCGACATCGACCGCGCCAAGGCCGCGCGCTACGGGCTCGCGCCCGGCGACATCAACGCCACCATCAAGGTCGCGATCGGCGGTGACACCGCGGGCGATCTGTACGAGCCGGGAAGCGACCGCCATTTCCCGATCATCGTTCGCCTTGCGCCCGAATTCCGCAGGAGTGCCGAGGCGATCCAGAATCTGCGCATCGGCGCGCCCGGTCCGAACGGTACCGTCACGCAGATTCCGCTCAGCGAAGTCGCCACCATCAGCCTCGTCTCGGGCGCCGCCTACATCTATCGCGAGCAGCAGGAACGCTATTTGCCGATCAAGTTCTCGGTGCGCGAGCGCGACCTCGGCAGCGCGATCCGCGAGGCGCAGCAGAAGATCGCCGCCCAGGTGCAGTTGCCGCCGGGCTCGCACATGGAATGGGTCGGCGAGTTCGGCAATCTGCAGGACGCGATCCGGCGGCTGTCGATCGTGGTGCCGATCTCGCTGGCGCTGATCGGCGTCCTGCTCTGGTTCAATTTCGGCTCGATGACCGACACGCTGCTCGCGATGAGCGTGATCCCGATGGCGATCTTCGGCGGCGTGCTGGGGCTGCTGATCACCGGCACCGCCTTCAGCGTATCCGCGGCGATCGGCTTCATCGCGCTGTTCGGCATCGCCGTGATGGACGGCATCATCATCCTGTCGCAGTTCAACCAGCTGATCGAAGAGGGCATGGACCGCATGAGCGCGGTGATCCGCACCGGCGAGCTTCAACTCCGGCCCGTGCTGATGACCTGCGTCGTCGCGGGCGTCGGCCTGCTGCCGGCGGCACTGTCCGAAGGCATCGGCTCCCAGGTGCAGAAGCCGCTCGCGGTCGTCGTCGTCACCGGCATGATGCTGGCGCCGGTCGTCATCCTGGTGACGCTGCCGGTGCTGATCTCGTTCTTCTCGCGCCGGGCGCGTTAACGCCCGGCGCCGACGTCAAAATCCGTAGAGCCGCGCCGGATTGTCGACCAGGATCTTCTTGCGCACCTCCGCATCCGGCGCCCACACCGGAAGCTGGTTGAGCAGGCGCCCATCGTCGATCTGGTAGAGCGGCGCGATGTCGGTGGCTTTGCGTCCCTCGACACGGCTCGAATCCGGATGCGGCCAGTCGGTGCCCCAGACGATGCGATCCGGATTCGCCGCGATCAGGGCCCGCGCGAACGGCACCATGTCCTGGTAATCCGGCGCGAGCTTCGAGGAGCGATAGGCGCCGGAGATCTTCACATGGGCCTTGCCGGACTTCACCAGCGCGACGAGATCGGAGAAGCCCGGCTGCTCCAGGCCGAGCGAAGCCTCCAGGCCGCCGAAATGGTCGAACACGACCGGCACCGGCGCCGTCTCGACGAGGTCCTTGATCGCCGAGATCATGGCCAGCGTGGTGTAGAGCTGCACATGCCAGCCGCGTGCCTTCATGCGCTCGACGGCGGCGGTGAAGCGTGACCTGCCGACGTTGGGGTCGTTGACGCCGCCGGTCGCGAGATTGAGGCGCATGCCGCGGAAGCCGTCCTGCTGCATCGTGTCGAGCGCGCTCTCCGTCGTCTTGTCGTCGATCACGGCGACGCCGCGCGCATTGGCGCCGCGTGCCTTCATGCCGAACAAGGTCGACGAATTGTCGGTGCCGTAGACGCTGGGGGTGACGATCACCACGCGTTCCATATGCAGCGCCTTGTGCAGCGCGGCCATTTCTTCGGGGCTTGCCGGCTCGGGCGTGTAGACGCGGCCGGCGAAGAACGGAAACTTCTCGACATCGCCATGAATGTGAGTGTGGCAGTCGCAGGCATGCGCGGGGACGTCGAAATTGACCGGCGTCGCAGGCTGCGCCGCACGGGCGTGGGCTCTGTTGGTCATGGCTACTCCGGCGGCAAGGGAGGCAAGCAGGACGCTGCGTCGGTTGAGCACGGTTTCTCTCCCTGGTTTTTTCTATTTGGAAGTGTGCCGGGACACTATCACATCAGCCGGACAGCAGCTGCGCTTCGTTGCATAGCTGCTCGACGAGGTCCGCAAGCGGACGTGAGCCGTCGACGCGCACGACCGGGCAGGGCAGGCCCGCGAGCCAGGCTTCATCTCTTGCGAGACTGCGGCCCTCGCGATCGCCGGCTTCGTAACGCGAGGCCCATTCGACGAACGACTCCGTCTCCTCATGACGCCAGCCGCCCTGTGCGACGGCATCAGCTCCGAAATGCGCAGCCTCGCGGCCACGCAGGCGCTGCAAGCGAAGCTCGCGCGGCGTCGTCACAAAGACGACGAGATCGAAGAACGGGATGAGCTCGTTGCCCCAGCCGGTGACGGTACCGCTCAGCACCCAATCGAGACGCGGCAGAAACATCTCGCGCATCAGGCGCAGGCGATCGGCGGCGGAGCGCGTCGTCTGGTAGGGCGGCACGGTCGGCAGCCAGAAATAATCGTCGCTGTCGTGATGCGGCAGCGCAAGCCGGCCGGCGAGCGCCCGGCCGAGCGTCGTCACCCCGGAGCCCGAAGCTCCCATCAGATGGATGCGGCGGCTTTTCATCGGCACCGACCCAGGAGATTTGAGGCTACTGCCCCGACGGCGTGCGCAGGCCGTGCCAGGCGTCGCGGACTTGCTGGTAGTGGACTTCGGGCAGGTAGTCCGGCGTGTTCAGGTTCAACGTCTTGACGTCGAGATGGCCGACGGCGCTGAGCAGGGTGTAGGACGCGATCACGCGATCACGCAGCGCGCCGATCAGGCGGGCCTTGGCCTGGATCAGATCGGCCTGCGAGTTCAGCACGTCCACCGTCGTGCGCTGTCCTCCGGCGGCCTCGCGCTGCACGCCCTGGAGCGCGACGGTCGCCGCCTTCACTTCGGATTCGGAGGCCGAGACCGCGATCTTGGCGCCTTCATTGGCGACCCAGGCGCTGACGGCTGCCGTGCGCGCCTGGTTCCGCACCTGATCGAGCACGAGCCGGCTTTGCGCCGTGATCTCCTTGGCCTGCCGGGTCTGCGCGGCGGCCTGGCCGCCGTCATAGATCGGCACGGTGACATTGGCGACGACCGAGGCCTGGTCCTCGGCGAAGGTCCCGAGCGTCGGGTCGTTGTTTCGGCTCTTGCTGGCGCTGCCCTGGACGCTGGCGCTCGGCAGCAGCGCGCCCTCGGCGACGCGGATGTTGGTGGAGGCGACGTCGACGTCGAAGCTGGCCGCCATCACCGCCGGGTGCTGACGGATCGCCATCGTCAGCGCATCCTCGCGGCCCTTCGGCAGATAGCGGTCGACCACTTCGGCGGGCTTGAGCTGCGACGGCGCGTTGCCGATCACCTGGGCATAGGTCGCCTGGCTCACCGCAAGCGCGACCTCGGCGGTGTTGAGATCGGACAGACCGCGGTTGAGGCGCGCCTCGGCCTGGGCGCTGTCGGTCGGCGTGACGTCGCCGGCATTGAGGCGGCGCTGGGTGACGGCGAGCGTCTCGCGCAGGAAGGCGACGTTGGAGCGCTGCGCCTCGACCAGCGACTGGTTCGCCAGCACGTTGGTGTAGGCGGTGACCGCGTCGAGCAGTACGCCCTGGCCGACATTGCGCAGCGCCTCGCGGCCCGATTGCACCTGGAGCTCGGCGGCCCGCACGTTGTTGGCGGTACGGAAGCCGTTGAACAGGGTCTGCGTCACGGTGACGCCGATGATCCAGGGCTTCAGGTTCGCGGTCTGGATGGTGTTGTCAGGCAAAAGGTTGCGCACCGATTGCAGGCCGGCGCTGAGGCTGGCCACGATCTGCGGCCGGTAGCCGGCCAGCGCCTGCGGCACGTTCTCGTCGGTGGCGCGCTGGCGCGCGCGCTCGGCATTGAGCTGCGGATTGGTCTGGTAGGCTTTTGCCAATGCCTCCGGCAGGGCTTCGGCCCATGCCTGGACGGGCAGGGCGCACGAGAGCGCCAGCGTGGTCCATGTCGCAAGCACAGGACCCACGCCCGATCGACGCCGCGTCATCACGCGACCAGCTCTGGCGGCTCGCCCAATCATGTAATCCCGCTAAACCCCGGCTGTCCGCCCCCGCCGACGGTGGCCTCTTAACTGTTTAACCAGCCGGGGTCGCGCAGGCAAACTGCCGCGGGGAAAACTCCCATGTATTCCGTGCTTGTTGCAGGTGCGTCACAGCATTTCTGCGAGGAGACGCCAGAGCCTTACACCAGCCTGACCGCGCGCTCGCGTTACCGGTTCTTGTTCACCGGCTTGCGCTTCTCGATGAACGCCGCCATGCCCTCGGAGCGGTCTTCCAGCGCAAAGGTCGAGTGGAACAGGTTGCGCTCGACGCTCATGCCCTCGGCGAGCGTCGTCTCGAAGGCGCGGTTCACCGCCTCCTTGGCCATCGCGGCTGCCGGGCGCGACATCGAGGCAATCTTCTCGGCGGCAGCCATGACTTCGTCCATCAGCTTGTCGGCGGGCACGATGCGGCTGACGAGGCCCGAGCGCTCGGCTTCGGCTGCATCCATCATCCGGCCGGTGAGGCAGAGGTCCATCGCCTTGGACTTGCCGATGGCGCGGGTCAGGCGCTGGGTGCCGCCGATGCCGGGAATGGTGCCGAGCGTGATTTCGGGCTGGCCGAACTTGGCGGTGTCGGCCGCGATGATGACGTCGCACATCATGGCGAGCTCGCAGCCGCCGCCGAGCGCGTAACCCGCGACCGCGGCGATGGTCGGCTTGCGGCAGCGCGCGACGCGGTCGCCGCCGATCGCGGCGAAGTCTTCGGAGAACATGTCGATGAAGCCTTTCGGCTGCATCTCCTTGATGTCGGCGCCGGCGGCAAAGGCCTTCTCGCTGCCGGTCACGACGATGCAGCCGATGGCGTCATCGGCCTCGAGATCGTCGACCGCCGCGGCGATCTCGCGGAAGACGCCGAAGGAGAGCGCGTTGAGCATCTTCGGCCGGTTCAGCTTGATGATGCCGACCGCGCCTTTACTTTCGACGATGATGTGTTCGAACGTGCTCATGCTCCACCCACGCTTTTGATTGGGCGGGCAATGTGCCCGCTGGCGCGGTGGGCTTCAAGAGCCAAAGGTGGTCCGGAACACGCGGCACGTCGCGCGTTCCGGACGGGATTTCTTCAAATCAGGCCAAGAAATCAGGCCATGAACATGCGCGCGGCGGACGCCAGCGTCAGCAGCGTGCCGACGCCGATGAAGATCTTGCCGATCAGGGAGCTCTGGTCCCAGGCCGAGCTCTGCTGGCTGCTGGCCATCACCGGCGCGGGTCGCGGCTGCGCTTCGGTCGCGGCAATCACCGCCTTCTGGGCAGGCGGGTTGTCCTGTTGCACGGCGCGGTCGAGATCGTTCGGCTGGTCGGGGGCGACGATCTGGCTCTCGGCGTGTGGTGCCGCGCTGTTATCGGCCGCCGCCTGGACGTTGTCGTTGGCCCGGCCGGTCATGGCGGAGGCGGCAGCTGCCGGCGTATCGGCGGCGGCAAGCTGCGCATTGGCGTTGGCGACCTCCGGCGGCATCTGGCGCGATGCGGGCAGACCGGTATCGGCCTTGTCGGCAGTCTTGTCGCCAGTCCTGGCGCCGTCGGACTTTGCCGCGGCCTCCTTGTTGCTCGTCTTGTCGTCGGAGGACTTCTGCGCCGTCTTGCTGCTGGTGCGGCGAGAAGAGTGCTGCCGGTGCTTGCTAGGCTTGACCGCATCGGCCTGTTGGCCCGCGCTGTCCGATTGGCTGCTCGCTGGCGCCGCCTGTGCAGCGCCTCCGAACAGCAGGAAAAGCCCGGCCAGAAGAATCAGGGCAGCGCGCCCGCTGGTTTTCATCATGTGACGATCTCCCCAATTCACCCCTCCCCGGGACCGAACAGAGACGCCGCGAGGTGACGATAGCGGGGCAGAAAAGGGGAATCTTCGGGCCACACCGGGCAAAAGCGGGGCAAGCCGTCCCCTTGCGGCTGGGGGCCGGGTGCGGACCGGAACGATCGGTGTTATGAGCCGTCACGAGTTTTCCGGCCGCATCGGAGCACCGGTTCCCAGCATATATCACGAAGTCGTGATCATGCTCGACCGGCGTAACAAATTGAAAGAGCGGCCGAATTGCATGGTGAGGGGCGCGCGTGCGCGGACGTGAGGACGAATGGACCGGCCTGATGCGGTCGGCCATGGCAGGTGATGATGCGGCGTATCATCGCCTGCTGAAGGCGGTCACGCCGGTGCTGCGCGCCGCCGCGAGGCGCGGCCTGGCGCGGGCCGGGCAGCCTCCCGACCAGGCCGAGGACATCGTGCAGGAGATACTTTTGGCGGTGCATCTGAAGCGGCACACCTGGGACAGCGAAGCCCCCTTCGCGCCCTGGCTGTTCGCGATCGCCCGCAACAAGCTGATCGATACGCTGAGGCGGCGCGGCAGGCGCGTCTTCGTCAACATCGACGATTTCGCCGAGACGCTGCCGGGCGAAGCGCCGCAGGAGACGGCATCCGCGGGCGAGGTCGCGGCGCAGCTGGGCACGCTGCCGCAGCGCCAGCGCGACGTGCTGCAGTCGATCGCTGTCGAGGCCGCCTCGATCAAGGACACGGCGGCGAAGTTTTCGATGAGCGAAGGTGCGGTGCGGGTCGCGCTGCATCGCGGACTTGCCGCACTGACGGCCAAACTGCGGGACCACTAGTCATGGATACCGATCAACTCATTCGCTCGCTCGCGGCCGACAACGCCCATCGCGCACCCCGCGTCGGCGCCGTGCTGACCATGGCGCTGCTGGTGGCCGCGCCGCTGTCGATCCTCCTCTTCGCGACCTTCCTCGGCGTGCGCGCCGACGTGATGAGCGCGATGCACAATCCCTTCTTCGACATGAAGTTCGCGGTCACGCTGTCGCTCGCGATTCCCGCGATCATCGTCAGCCTGCACCTGTCGCGGCCGGAAGCCCTGCTGCGCGGCTGGGGCTGGTTGCTGCTGCTCCCCGTCGGCCTGCTTGCGGTTGCGATCGGCAGCGAGGCGATGATGGCCCCGGCGATGCCGATGACGATGCGGCTGATGGGCAAGAACTCCAGGACCTGCCTGCTGGCGATTCCCGCGATGTCGCTGCCGCTGCTTGCGGGAGCGCTGTTCGGCTTGCGCCATGGCGCGCCATCGCGGCCCGCGCTTGCCGGCGCGCTCGCGGGCCTGGTGTCGGCCGGACTTGCCGCGACGCTCTATGCCTCGCACTGCACCGACGATTCACCGCTGTTCGTCGCGACCTGGTACACGATCGCGACTGCGGTGGTGACGGCGATCGGCGCGGCGGTAGGATCGAGGGTGCTCAGGTATTGAACCCGGCGGCGTCACGCCGCCGGCGTCGCGTTCTGCATGCGGTGGAAGCGCAGCACCTGCTGCGCGGTGGACGAGCGCAGCGCCTCGTAGGTGTCGCGCAGCGCCAGCATGTCGGCCGGCGTGCCGCCGGACAGTTTTTCGCGCATGGCGATGATCGCGCGCACGCTCGACCATTGCATGCCCGCGACCTTGGCGAGGATCATCACGCCCTCGGTGCGGCTTTCGATCATCATGGTCTCGGCGGTCTCGATCGCGACGCCCGCGAGCGCAGCGAGCCCCGCATTGGTCTCGTCGAACTTGCCCTGTTCGGCGAAGGTGGCGATCTGGAATTCGTTGAGGCGGCCGTCCTCGTGCAGCGACTTCACCAGCGCGCGCGCCATCTCGGTCTGCCTGGTCATGGCGGCGGCGCGGGCCCGCTGGGCCGCCTCCTGCACCACGCCCGACACCTCGTCCGCGAGGTCGGGATGCGCGGCCTCCAGCTTCCTGCGTACGCTCAAGGACGCCTTCGCGACCAGCTTCAGGTAGTGATGGCGCGGCAGGCTGGGCCGCAGGCCGATGCAGGTGGCGAGGCCGTCGTCGCGCTCGGCGCGCGTGACGAGGTCGGTGAGACTTTCCTCGGAGAGCCGCGCGCCCGGATTGCTGACCGTCGATTGCACGACATCCTCGTTGCCGCGTGTCACCAGCACGTCGGTCAGGGCTTCCGACAGAATCCGCCGCAGCGAGATCGCCTTCAGATGGGCCTGGCCCCGCGTGCGCGCGATCTCGATCAGGGTGGCCTCGTCCAGCCGTTCCGATTTCGTCAGCACGGGTCCTGCGACCTCGATGACCTCGTCGAGCGCAAGCGTGCGGACGATCTTCGGCGGCGCGACCGCGATCGGTGCGAGGCGGTCGGCAAGCAGCGCCCTCGCCGACGTCTCGATCTGCTCGATCAGGCACTCGAACACGTCGTCGAACACGCGGATGTGGTCGTCGGAATAATCCACCGCGTTGCCCACGAAGAGATCGGTGACGCGGCGCAGTGTCTCGACCCGGCGTGCAACGGTGCCGTGAGAGAGTGCGGCCTGCAATTCCTCAAGCAAATTCTCGGATGATTTTTCGGCTTTGGATCTCATTGCCCTGTCCTGGAGCGTTCGGTCCGGCAGCCTCTGGCGCACCGGATGAAAATGGATTGGTCAGTTCGTTACAATGCGGTTGCGGCCTTGCGCCTTGGCGGAATAGAGCGCGCTGTCGGCGCGCGCGAGAAACGTGTCGGCAGTATCATTGTCGCAAAGCGTCACGACGCCCGCTGAAATCGTCACGTGCATGCCCGGAGAGAATGCGCTCCAGTCGAGGTCGGCGACGAGGCGACGCAGGCGCTCGAGCATGCGCGAGGCAGCGTCGCTCTCGGTGTCCGGCAGCAGCAGCAGGAATTCCTCGCCGCCGTAGCGGCCGAAGCTGTCGGCCGGCCGGATGTTGGCGAAGATCGTGATCGCGAAGGTGCGCAGCACCTCGTCGCCGACCGGATGGCCATGGGCGTCGTTGATGCGCTTGAACCAGTCGAGGTCGATCAGCGCGATCGCACAAGGCTTCGATGTTCGCCGCGACGTCTCGATCTCGGCGTCGAGCAGCCGCATGATGCAGCGGCGGTTGTAGGAGCCGGTGAGCTCGTCGAGCTCGGCCAGTTCCTCGATGCGCTGATAGGCCGCCTTCAGCTCGATGCTGCGCTGATACAGGATCTTGCGCAGCGTGGCGCCGAACAGGCCGAGGAAGGCGCACTGGCCGATCACCAGCACGAAGCACAGCATCGAGGCGGTCCGCTGCATCCTGGTCGCGAGGGGCATGCCGATCGGCAGGTCGGAGGCGAGGAACACGGCGGCAAGGCCGGCGGTCGCAAGCGCCCAGGTCACCATCGCCTGGGTCGAGGTCATGCGCAGCGTGCCGAAGGCGAAGATCAGGAACAGCACGCTGATGAAGGCGATGCCGATGGTCGGCGCCGTCAGCAGGAACGCGAATTGCAGCGCCATATGCGCCGAGATCTGGAAGACGGTGAGATAGTGGTCGGTGAATTTGTCGCCGATGCCGGCCTCCGACAGCACGGTGAAGGTGCCGATGATCAGGAGGCCGCCGACCCAGAACAGCGAGGCAATGTCGATCGAGATCACGCCGTCATAGGCGTAGACCAGGAGGACCGAGGCACCGAGCGAATAGCTCGCCACCTGGCCGATATACATCTGGCGGCGCTGCCAGGCCCGGCGCGTCCGGACCTCCGGCGCCGCCGCCTCGGGCATACGGACGAGATCCGCGACCTCAGCGGCATTCCTCTCGGGAAGCGACGTCGCGGCCGTGTTCATGGTCCCGCCAATGGTGGATGTCAGCCCAAAAATCTACGTGGCAAGCCTTTAGGTTTGGTATCCTTTGAAATCGAATCCGAAGCGTGCAGCGCGGAACAGGATGACATTGGCCGGACGGGGGAATTTGCCGGCGATTAGGCATCGTTTGCGATGCAGTCGAGCCAAAGCGGGGGTTCGTGAGACATACGTCGTGCAGGACTTGCTATGGAACCGGACTTGATCGGCCCGCCCGTGCCGGGCAGGCGATCCGCAGGAAAGTGCTTCAGTATTATGTTACCGATCTGGCTTGAGGCGGGCGCCCCCGACGGGCGGGGCAGGAAAAATGCATGTATGTGGGGCAGATCACACCGGTCCCCGTACGACTGCGGTAGCTTGAACAATTTTGCACCGCCCGTCGAACCCTCCGCCGCATCGACCCGACCAACCTTGCGAGACGAGCTTTGAGCGTGACACAGGCGGCTTCGGACGAGGTCCTGATCGCCAGGATCGCTCAGGGCGACCGGCTCGCCATGCAGGTGCTGTACGGGCGGCACCATGTCAGGGTCTACAGGTTCGGGCTGAGGCTCGTGCGGGACGAGCAGGCGGCGG
Organism: Bradyrhizobium liaoningense; assembly: GCF_018130825.1. Classification (GTDB taxonomy): domain Bacteria; phylum Pseudomonadota; class Alphaproteobacteria; order Rhizobiales; family Xanthobacteraceae; genus Bradyrhizobium; species Bradyrhizobium liaoningense_B. The sequence continues at coordinate 534,640 of NZ_JAFCJS010000006.1, forward strand.
AAGACCTCATCAGCGAGGTGTTTCTCGACGTCTGGCGTCAAGCCGGCAAGTTCGAAGGCCGATCCGCCGTTTCCACCTGGCTGCTGGCAATCACCCGATTCAAGGCCCTCTCGGCGCTCCGGCGCAGGAAGGATTTTGAACTGGACGAAGACGCCGCGAACGCGATCGAGGACCAGTCCGACGATCCGGAAACGGTGGTGCAGAAGAAGGATACCAGTGCAGCGTTACGGGAGTGCCTGACGGGCCTCTCGCCGGAACATCGGGAAATCGTCGATCTCGTCTACTACCACGAGAAGTCCGTGGAAGAAGTCGCCGAAATCGTCGGGATCCCGGAGAACACTGTGAAGACGCGCTTGTTCTATGCGCGCAAGAAACTGGCCGAACTGCTGAAAGCAGCCGGCGTTGAGCGAGGCTGGCCATGATGGCTTTGAGCAAGAAGATGCTGGAGCAAGAGCCCAGTGAAATTGAACTGCTGCTGCCCTGGCACGCCGCCGGCACGCTGAACGCGCGCGATGCCCGCCGCGTCGAGGACGCGCTGGCGCGCGATCCGGAGCTTGCCAAGCAATATGCCGCGATCCGTGGCGAGTACGAAGAGACCATCCATCTGAACGAGAGCCTCGGCGCTCCGTCGGCGCGCGCGATGCAGAAGCTGTTCGCCGCGATCGATGCCGAGCCGGCGCGTGCTGCCACTTCGCTGCCGCTGTCGGCGCGCATCGCGACCTTCTTCGCGGGCCTGTCGCCGCGGACGCTGGCCTGGTCGGCGAGCCTTGGCGCCATCGCGCTGCTGCTGCAGGCCGGCATCATCGGCGCGGTGCTGATGAAGACCCAGACCGCGACCTTCCAGACCGCCTCGCTTTCGACCGGCGCGCCGATCACGCGCGAACTCGGTGCATCCGCAGCGCCGGCCCGCGCCCTGGTGCGCTTCGCGCCCGAGGCGCGTGTTGCCGACATCACCGCATTGCTTGACAGCTATCAGGCGTCGATCATCGGTGATGCCAAGGGCGGCATGTTCCGTCTCCAGTTCGACAAGGCGATGAGCCAGGACGAGCTCGCCGCGCTGCTCGCCAGGATGCAGCGCGAGAAGTTCGTCAACCTCGCCGTTGCGGCGCCGTAGGGCGCCTCTGAACCGATGACGCGCAAGTCCGAGAGTAAGTTGCGAGCCGGGGCCTACGCTTCGTCGGTCGGGGCCGCGCTGCTGCTCGCCGGCTGCCTCGGCGTCGAGGTCGCGCAGGCGCAGGCAATCATGCGCACGCCCACGATCAGCGTCCCCTCGCGCACGCCGACCATCTCTCCCACCATCACTGCGCGGGCGGTGAGCGTCGGTTCCGGTCCACGCACCATCCCCACGACGACGGTCGCACGGATCCCGTCGGCCCGGATCGGGCCGACGCCGGTGCTGCCCCATGTGCGCTACTCGCCGAATCTCTACCCGTCCTGCACCGCAGCCTATCGCGATGCCGACGGCGAATGCCTGGCGCAGCCGAACGCAGGCGGCGAGGGCAGCGGCAGCGGCAAATCAGGCAAGAAGGCTGCCAGCAAGGGACGCGGCAGCAACACGCCGGTTGCGGTGAACCAGCGCATCTTCGCAGGCGAATTCGTCGCCGAGATCGACGGCGCCCTGTCGGTGACGGAGGCTGACGAGCTCGCGCGCCGCCATGGCCTTGCACGGGTCGCATCCGAGAATTTTCCGCTGATCGGGGCGACGTTCGGCCTGTTCCGCATCACCGACGGCCGGCCCACCGAGACGGTGCGGCGTGAATTCGCCGCCGACGGCAGTGTCCGCTCGGTCCAGCCGAACTTCCGCTACTTGCTTCAGGACCAGAAGTCGGCGACGCCGACCGAAGGCGACCCCGCGCAATATGCGCTGGCAAAGCTTCGCCTGCCGCAGGCGCACACGCTGGCGCACGGCGCCAATGTGACGGTTGCTGTGATCGACTCCGGGATCGACGCCAAACACCCCGAGCTTGCCAATTCGATCGCCGACAGTTTCGACGCGCTCGGCAGCGCGGAAGGCCCGCATGTTCACGGCACCGGCATCGCCGGCGCCATCGTGGCGCATGCCCGCCTGATGGGCAGCGCGCCCGAGGCGCGCATCATCGCCATCCGTGCCTTTGGCGGCACCACGGGCGGCGCGGAGAGCTCGTCCTATATCATCCTGCGTTCGCTGAATTATGCCGCCGAGCACGGCGCGCAGATCGTCAATATGAGCTTTGCCGGCCCGAAGGACGCCGTGATCGAGCGCGCCATTGCGGCAACCGCCGCGCGTGGCCTCGTGCTGATCGCGGCGGCCGGCAATGCCGGCGCGAAATCGCCGCCGCTTTATCCCGCCGCCAATCCCAACGTGATCGCGGTCAGCGCGACCGACCAGCAGGATAAGCTGTTTTCCGCCTCCAACCGCGGCAACTACATCGCGCTGGCGGCGCCAGGCGTCGACATCTTCCTGCCGGCGCCCGACGGCAAATACCAGATGACGTCGGGAACCTCGTTCTCGGCCGCCTATGTCTCCGGCGTCGCGGCGCTGCTGCTTGAGCGCAACTACGCACTCAAGCCGGAAGCGCTGCGCATGACGCTCGCGAAGACCGCGCGCGATCTCGGCTCACCCGGGCGTGATGATCTCTTTGGCGACGGCGAGGCCGACGCGTTTGCCGCGGTGATGGCTGTTCCCGCCGATAGTGCGACGCCGGTTGCGGCTGCGTCCGGTACAACAAAACGTGAAGATGCCGACAAGCGTCGCGACGAGCCCGGCATCCGCGCGATCGAGCAGCCTTCGCTGTCGAGCACAGGCGATAAAGCCGCGATTTCTCAGGCGGATAGGCCGGCGACGCGATAGTCGCTGCGACAACTTTGCGCGCACGCCGAAGGTTAAAAAATCAAACCCTCGCATTGAACGTTCAGCCGGCTAGCACGACCAAATTATGTGGGAGCGGTCATCCCTCCCCATCAGTCATATCAGGCGCGAGCGCCCATCCACCCCAAGCGCCCATATGGCTCGACCCGTCCGGTTGTCCCCCCGGACGGGTCTTTTCTTTTTGGGCATCCGGTTCCTTGAAGCGATATCTGGGATCAGCTTCCGGTTGAGCGATCGCAGCGGCGCTGGGCGCCGGCGTCCATCGATTGCAGCACACGTCCGTCATGCTTGCGTGAAGCTTGACTCGAAATCACAGCAATTCTCCGCGGGACTACGGTGTTTCATGACGGACGGCGTGTCGTTGCTGGACAAGTCAAAACTTTTCCACAAAATATTCATGTCGCGTCTAAATTGATTCGTGTGCGTTGCGTCCCCCGCATCCGTGTTTTCTCCCAACGGGCTGGTTCATGACACACCGCCAAGAATCTGGTCGCGCGCCTTTCCGCGCGGAGGGTTGCAGTCGCGAAGTCGCGGCACGCTGGTGCGCTCTCGCCGAACAGCGGCTGGAGCACCTGTCCGAAATGTTCGAGACCGGGCGCTGGCGCCGCTACCACTCCGAGCTCGCCTTTCTCGAAAACATCCAGGAAGCCAAGCGCGCAGTCCAGACCTGGCGCGCCATCGCCACCGGCGGGGACGTCGCGGCAGCGGCTGCGAGCGTCACCTCCGCATTCGGCTGGTCGCCGGCGACGATGCCTCGCGTGTTTCCGCGCGAGCAGCAGGGGCAGACCGTGCAGCCCAAGACCTTGCAGCCCACGACCTTGCAGCCAAAGGCCGTCCACATCGCTCCCGAGACCGCCGTGCCGGTCAGGCTCGATCCCAAGCCGGATGTTCTCGCCGAAGTCCCCGAAGCCCCGCTCGTGCCGCTGGCACCGCCTGCTGCGCCCGCCGCAGTGGCCTCGTTCACCGCGCCTCATGCTGTCCCGCCGCTCAAGGCGCCCGCTGCGAAGGCGCCTTTCACCGCACCTGCCGTGAGGCCGCCGCTCGCCGTGTCTGCCGCAATCGCGTCTCTCACCGCACCCGTCGTGAGGCCGGTCGCCGCTCCGGCCGCAATCGCGACGTCGACCGCGCCTGCTGTGAAGGCGCCGGTCGCCGCACCCGCCGCGATGGCAGCGCTGCTGCCGCAGTTCGCCCCGCCCGCCGCCGAAATCGTCGCCGCCCCCGAGCGCGTCGTCGAATTCACCCTCAGCCTCGACGGTATCGAGGCGAAGTACCCGCTGCTCAGGAACGCGTTCTAGCGCCTAGAAGCTGAAGGCGAGTCGGCCCTACCGCCGCACCGCATTCCCGCCGATCACCACCTGCGCAAACCATTGCGCGCCGTCGGCCGACAGGTCCGCCGTCACCGCGCGGGCGTGATCGAGGCCGACGACGGCGCCGCGCGGTGTCTCCGAGATCATGTTGTTGTTGACGAGCGCGGTGCCGGCGCCGGGCACCACGGAAACGCCGACGCCGGCCAGCGCCTTGCGGATCACATTGCCCGTGATCGCGACGTCGCGCAGATATTTGCCCCAGCCGGCGACGATGCCGTAGGACGGCGCGTTCTCGATCACGTTGCCGGTCACCGAGGTATCAGCCTCGATGTAGATGCCGACGCCGGCATCGTCATCCGGCGCGGTGCCTATGGGACGCTTCGGGATCAGATTGCGGATGATGTTGCCCTGGACCACCGCGATGCGGCCGCCCTCGTTGAAATTGCAGACGGAGACGCCGACCGCGGCACCGTCCACGGTGTTGTTGGCGATCACGGCGGCCTCGAACGCGAACTCGGAATAGAGCGCGACCTCGCGCACGTCGCTGACGCTGTTGCCCGTGATGTGGATGTTCGAAGCCGAATTGCCGCGTACCGCGGAATAGTCGCAGTTCCTGATGCGATTGCCGCGCACGATCACGTTGGCGGCCCGAAACGCGTTGATGGCGTTGCCGTACTGGCCGGAGCCGCCGGGGCCGGCCTTGATGTTCTCGATACGGTTGTCGGAGACCAGCGTGCCGTCGTCGCCGATCGCCGTGCGCAGGATCTCGATGCCGTTGTCATTGGTGCCGAGAATCGTGTTGCGGGCAACACTGAGACCCCTGGCGTCGAACGAGACCACCGCCGTCACCGCGATGCCGGTGAAGATGTTGCCGGAGATATCGCCGGCGACCTGCTCGAGCCAGATGCCGCTGCCGCCGGAGTTCGTGATCTCGCAATCGGTGATGCGCACATCGCGCCCGCCGAGGACATGGATCAGCCCGCGCCGCGTCGGCAGCGCAATGCCGGCGCCGTCGAAGGTGATGCCGGTGATGCCGATCGCGTCGGAGCCGTCGCTCTGGATCGCCGAGGCCCCGCCGGTGAAGATGAATTTTGTCGCGCCGCGCACGCCGATCAGTTGCGCGCCGTTCGGCAGCCGCAGCAATCCGCTGCGGTAGACGCCGGGAGGCAGGGCGAGTGGCATTTGCGCCCGCGCGGCCTCGTCGATCGCGCGCTGCAGCGCGCGGGTCTGGTCCTCGCTGCTGCCTGGCCGCACGCCAAATTGCGTGGCATCGCGGCCGAGCAGCGACGTCAGCGGCGCCGCGCGCGCGGCGTCGGCGGGCATGGCGAGTGCGCCGGCGATGCCGGCGGTCGAAGCCCCGATGAGATGACGGCGATTGAGGTCCATGACGCGTCCTCCGGCGGACGCGGGGTCCGCGGGAGCTAGGTAGCGCAGCGTGGCCGAAGGCGCGGGGATTGTTCGCGGTAGGGTTAAATGTTTACCGCAAAGACGGTGCCGTAGGGTGGGCAAAGCGTAGCGTGCCCACCATTTGTTACCGTGGTTGCGGATGCACGGTGGGCACGGCGCTTTGCGCCTTTGCCCACCCTACGAAGCCGGTGTGTTCCGCCGCTTCCTTGCCAACCCCACCATCTCCATCAGCATCGCTTCCCCCGCATCCACCAGCTCCTCCAGCGTGATGCGCGGCGCGCCCTTGCGACGCACGGCGCCGCTGCGTGCCAGCAGGGGAATATGGATGAACGCCGCGAGCCCCGGGCCGCCGGCCCTGACGTTCTCGATCGCACGCCAGCTCAGATAATTGCAGAGATAGGCGCCGGCATCGCGCGAGGGGCGCGCGTCGATGCCGGTGAGGCGCGCGGCGCGCAGCAGCCTCGCCGTGTGCGGGCCGAACATCATCGCGTCGGCATGGCCGGCGATGCCGCGCTTGCTCGAGCGGGTGTTGGCGGCGTCGGGCCAGAGCATGGTGACCGCATTGCGCGCGCGGGTCTCGATCCGCAGGTAAGGCGTGCGTGCGGCGAGGCCGAACATCAACAGCGCGTCGGGCCTTTGCGCCGCGAGCACCTCGGGCAATTGCCGGTCGACCGCGGCATAGGTCACCGGAAAGATGTGGCTCGACAGCGCGACATCGTCGAGCGCCGGCCGGCGCAGCCGTGTCAGCCGTGTCACCAGCGGCTGGGTCGGATTATAGGGCGCGCCGGGGAAGGGCCCGAAACCGGTGAGGAGAATGCGGAGCCTGTCGCTCATTGCAGCAACTCCAGGATCTGTTCGGCGGCGAGCGCCGGCGTGAGATGGCCATCGGCGACTTCAGCCTCGATCTTGCGAACCTTGGTGCGGACCGAGGCCTCGCTGCGCAGCCGCGCCAGCATGCGCTGCTCCAGCATCGACCACATCCATTTCACCTGCTGCTCGCGCCGCCGCGCCGCGAAATCGCCGGAGGCATTCATCGCCTTGCGGTGATCCAGAACTTTCTGCCAGATCTTTGCGATGCCGTCGCCGGTCAGCGCCGAATAGGTCTCGACCGGCGGATGCCAGTGTTCGGACCGCGGCGCCAAGATATGCAGCGCGCCGCGATAGTCGGCGGCGGTGATCTTTGCGCGCTTGAGGTTGTCGCCGTCGGCCTTGTTGATCGCGATCATGTCGGCGAGCTCGACCAGGCCCTTCTTGATGCCCTGCAGCTCGTCGCCGCCGCCCGGCAGCATCAGGGCGAGGAAGAAGTCGGTCATGTCGCAGACCGCGGTCTCGGACTGGCCGATGCCGACAGTCTCGACCAGCACGACGCCGAAGCCGGCGGCCTCGCACAGCAGCATCGCCTCGCGCGTCTTGGCGGCGACGCCGCCGAGCGTGCCCGAGGACGGCGAGGGGCGGATGAAGGCATCGTCGGAGGCCGCGAGGCGCGCCATCCGGGTCTTGTCGCCGAGGATCGAGCCGCCGCTGCGTGCCGAGGACGGATCCACCGCGAGCACCGCGACCTTGTGGCCCTGCTCGATCAGATAGGTCCCGAGCGCATCGATGGTGGTGGACTTGCCGACGCCGGGTGAGCCTGTGATGCCGACGCGGAACGCCTTGCCGGTGTCGGGCAGAAGCTTCTGCACCAGCTCCCGCGCCAGCGCCTGATGGTCGGCGCGACGGCTTTCCACCAGCGTGATGGCCCGGGCGAGGGCCGCGCGATGGCCTGTGCGGAGGTCGCGGGCGAGGGTCTTGATGTCGAGCGAGGCCTTCTTCTCAGTCATGCCCTGCTTTACAACGCCGAGGGGAGACAGGCGAGGCCCGCCCGCCCGATATCACCGGGTCGTTGCCGCGACTGTCTGCGCCGGCTTCACCTTCCGCCACACCCACACCATCACCGGCCAGAGCAGCGCGCCGATCGCCATGGCGGCGAGGATCGCCGCGACGGGGCGCTCGAAGAACGGCAGGATGCTGCCGTCGGACTTGATCAGCGAGGTGACGAAGGCCTGCTCGACCATGGTGCCCATGACGATGCCGAGCACCATCGCGGCGACCGGATAGCCGTTGGCTTCCATGACGTAGCCGATCACGCCGAAGGCGGCGACGGTGACCACGCCGAACATGTTGTTGCCGATCGCGAACGAGCCGACGGCGCAGCACAGCATGATGATCGGCATCACGGTCGAGCGCGGCGCCAGCAGGATGTAGGCCGCGACGCGGATCATGGCGATGCCGAGCGGGATCATCAGAATGTTCGCGATGATGAACATCAGATAGATCGCATACATGCTCGACGCCTTCTCGGTGAACAGCGTCGGGCCCGGATTGAGGCCCTTCATGTAGAGCACGCCGATCGCGATCGCGGCGATGGTGTCGCCGGGGATGCCGAACAGCAGCGAGGGCACCCAGCCGGAGGCGATGCTGGCATTGTTGCTGGCGCCGGCCTCGACCAGGCCCTCGACATGGCCGGTGCCGAACTTTTCCTTCTCCTTGGAGAAACGCTTGGACATCGCGTAGGAGACCCACGCCGCCATGTCGGCGCCGGCGCCGGGCAGCACGCCGATGATGATGCCGACGATGTTCCCGCGCGTCATCTGCCAGTGATAGAGCTTCGTCAGCTTCCACTGCCCGGCCATGATGCTACCGAATTTTCGTCGCGGCAGCGGCGGCGGTTCGGGCGTCAGCATTGCGCGCATCACCTGCGCCACCGCGAACACGCCGACGAGGGCCGGGATCGGCTCGATGCCGCCGAACAGGTCGGTGATCCCAAAGGTGAAGCGCGGCACGCCGCCGGGGTTCTCGATGCCGATGCAGGAGACCAGCAGGCCGATGAACATGCCGGCGATCGCCTTCACCGGCGAGGAGCGCGCCACCAGGGTGGCGCACATCAGGCCGAGCAGCGCCAGCCAGAAATATTCGAAGGTCGAGAACGACAGCGCGATCTCGGCGAGCGGCGGCGCCAGGATCATCAGCGACAGCACGCCGGCGATGCCGCCGACCGCGGAGAACCACACGCCGGCACCGAGCGCGAGCTCGGCCTGGCCCTTGCGCGTCATGGCATAGGCTTCGTCCGCATAGGCGGCGGAGGCGGGCGTGCCGGGAATGCGCAAGAGCGCGCCGGGGATGTCGCCGGAGAAGATCGCCATCGAGGATGCCGCCACGATGGTCGCGATCGCCGCGATCGGCGACAGGTAGAAGGTGACGGGGACGAGCAGGGCGGTCGCCATTGTCGCCGACAGGCCCGGCAGCGAGCCGATGACGAGGCCGTACACGGAGGCCGCAAACATCGCGATGATGACCTCCCAGGTGGAGATCAGCGCGAAGGCGTCAAGCAGGGTTTTCAGCATGGGATTACCAGGGCGTCGGCAACAGGCCGGCGGGCAGCGGCACGCGCAAGAGCTTGCCGAAGATGAGGTGGATGGCGAAGGGCGACAGCGCGGCGAGCGGCAGCGCCAGCTTCCATTTCGCCCCGAGCGCGGTCGAGGTGACATAGACCATGATCGCAGCCGTGATGATGAAGCCGAGCCGGTCGGCGGCAAAGACGTAGAACAGCAGCAGCGCCGGCGGCAGCAGCGCGCGCAGCCCGTACAGCTTTCCCTGCGGCGGCGGGGCAGCGGCCTGGCCGTCCTCGAGCGGGACCAGCTCTTCCTCCTCCTCGAAGGAATGCCCGATGCCGAACACGATCGCGGCCCCGCACAGTGCGAGGCCCGTGCCGATCACCAGCGGAAACACGTTGGGGCCGACCGGCTGTCCCGGCACCGGCGGCAGGATGTAGCCGCCATAGGCGGCAGCCGCGCCGAGCACGACGAGAAACGATCCCGTGACGGAGTCGGGAAGACGCATGGGAGGGGTCCTGTGGGGTTTCTTCTCCCTCTCCCCGTTCTTACGGGGAGAGGGTTGGGGTGAGGGGACTTTCCGCGCTGATGGTGAGAGTTGAACTCGCGGAGATCCCCCTCACCCGAACATCAAGCCTTGCTCAAACCCGCGGCCTTCATCGCTTCGCCCATCTGGGCGTCGCCCTTGTCCATGAAGCTGGCAAACTGGCCGGCATCGCCCCACACGGTGCCGAAGCCGCGGTTGCTCATGAAGTCCTTGAACTCGGCGGAGTCGTAGACCTTCTTCAGCGCCGCGGTGAGCTTGGTTGCGATCTCCGGCGGCAGGTTCTTGGGCGCGCCGATGCCGCGCCAGGCGCCGGTCGCGTAGTCGATGCCCATCGCCTCCTTCAGCGTCGGCACGTCCTTGAAGATCGGGTTGCGCGCCGGCGCCATGATGGCGAGGCTCCTGGCCTTGCCGGCCTCGATGATGGCGCGCGCCTCCGGCACCGAGCAGGTGGTGAGGTCGAGGCCGCCGGCGGCGAGATCCTGCATCGCCGGGGCCGCGCCGTTCGAGGGCACCCAGGCGACCTGGTTGGCGGGCAGGCCCATCGCCTGCATCCAGCCGACCAGCGCCAGGTGCCAGATGCCGCCCTGGCCGGTGCCGGAGGCCTTGAACTTGCCGGGAGGGGCCGCCTTGATCGCCTCGGCGAGCTCCTTCACCGTCTTGTACGGCGAGGAGGAGGAGACCTGGATGCCAGGCGGATCCTCGTTCATCAGCGCCAGCGGGGTGTAGCTCTTCGGCGTCAGCTCGGTGAGGCCCTGCCAGTGCATCATCGAGATCTCGACCGTCAGCATGCCGATGGTGTAGCCGTCGGGCTGCGCGGTCGCGATCGCGCTGTGGCCGACCACGCCGGAGCCACCGGTGCGGTTGACGACGTTGAAGGGCTGGCCGAGGTCTTTTTCCAGCAGAGCTGCGACAATGCGCGCGGTGGCGTCCGTGCCGCCGCCCGCGCCCCAGGGCACGATCACGGTGACCGGCCGGGCCGGATAGGCCTGCGCCAGTGCCGGCTTGAAGCCGAATGCGGCGGATGCTGCAACCGCAGCGGTCGAAGCCGCAAAGGTGCGGCGCGAAATCTTGGACATGAATGCCTCCCAGCGGCGCCCGTAACACCGGGCGCTCTTGTCAATGGCGGCATTCTAGTCGGCTTTGCAGCGCGGCTGCAAGGTAGCGCTACCACCGCGCTGTGAGCAACGCGGTGCTGCTCAAAACATGATCACTGCGGCTCGTCCGCATCGCCCTTCGGGCGTGCGCCGCCGAAGACGCGCGCGCCTTCCGCGGTGAGGTAGGGCTTCAGCGTCTCCCACGGCACGAATGCGACATATTCGCCCTCGGCGTAGGGGCCGACCGCGTAAGGCGGATAGTGGAAGGTGAGCCCGGAGCTCTTGCCCGCCTCGGTCGACGGGGCGAGCGTCACCGCGCCGATCCTAAGCAGGCTCGGCTCCACGCCCTTGAACCATTCGTCGGTCGCGGTCTCGCTGGTGTCGCGCTTCTTCTTCTCGATTTTCAGCGACGCGATCACGGCTTTCATCATCGCCTTCATCGTCGGGCCGTTGTCGGCGGTCTCGGTGAAGAACGGGCGGATCGAGATGCGCTTGTTGGCCGTCCTGTCCCACAGGATCGTATTCACGTCCGAGTTGGGATGGGCGCCGTGGGTGTCCATGTAGTCGTTGCGCAGGACGCTGACATAGCGGTCGGCGACGACCGAACGGATCGCATATTTGCGCTCGAAATCCCAGCCGCCGCCCTTGAAGAGCTGCGGATCCTCTTTGCGCGAGGCGGCCGCCTCGGCTGCGTTCTTGTCGAGCCACTTCCTGGCCTCGGTCAGGCAATCCGCCGCCAGCGCCGCATCGGCCTTGATCCTGTCGTCGAGGAAGACGCGCGCTTCGATGCTCTTGGTCTTGATGACGGCGTCGGGTTTCGGGTCGGCTGCGAAAGCCGTTGTTGCGCACGTTGCGATAAGCGCCATCGCAACGCTCAGGCTGATGATGAATTTCAAGGGAAGTGTTCCTGCGTGGGCGTCAGAATATTTCGAAAATGTCGCCCGCAATGCGCTCCACAAAGCGAGGTGAAATGGAGTGCCGGACGGTCGCCTGCGTCTGCAAGCCAGTCGCATCCTCGATGATCTGCTCGACATCGATCAAATTGAGCAGCGAGAAGGATGTCTCCGGTTCGACCTCGACAAGGACGTCGATGTCATCGTCCGGGCGGTAATCCTCATTGGCGCGTAAACCCAATACGGCAAGCTTCGACACGCCCTTGCCCTTGATGGCATCTGCGTTCTTGCGTATCGCAGCGACGATCTCGTCACGTGTCATGATACAATCTGGCCGGTTACGCGGCCAGTCTAGCATTTACTCCGCCGCCTCGCTATGCCCGAGCCGCGCGTTCAGCTTCCGGATCAGCTCCTCGGCCGCATCCGCGATCACGGTGCCGGGTGGGAAGATGGCCTCGGCGCCGGCCGCGTAGAGCGCGTCGTAATCCTGCGGCGGCACCACGCCGCCGACGATGATCATGATGTCGTCGCGGCCCTGCTTCTTCAGCGCGGCCTTCAGCTCCGGTACGGCGGTGAGGTGGGCGGCGGCCAGCGAGGAGACGCCGAGGATGTGCACGTCGTTCTCGACCGCCTGCCGCGCGGCCTCATCGGCGGTCGCGAACAGCGGTCCGATGTCGACGTCGAAGCCGATATCGGCAAACGCCGATGCGATCACCTTCTGGCCGCGGTCGTGGCCGTCCTGGCCGATCTTGGCGACCAGGATGCGCGGGCGGCGGCCCTCGGCCTCCTCGAACGCGTCGATCAGCGCCTGAACCTTCTCGACCTGATTGCCCATGCTGGACGCCTCCCGCTTGTAGACGCCGGTGATGGATTTTATTTCGGCGCGGTGGCGGCCGAACACTTTCTCCATTGCGTCAGAGATTTCGCCGACGGTTGCCTTCGCGCGTGCCGCGTCGATGGCGAGCGCGAGCAGATTGCCGTTGCCTTCGCCGGCCGACCGCGTCAGCGCGGCGAGCGCGGCATCGACGTCCTTCTGGTTGCGCTCGGACTTCAGCCGCGTCAGCTTGTCGATCTGGAGCCGGCGAACGTTGGTGTTGTCGACCTTGAGGATCTCGATCGGGACCTCGTCGGTCGGCTTGTACTTGTTGACGCCAATCACCGCCTGCTTGCCGGCATCGATGCGGGCCTGGGTCTTGGCCGAGGCCTCCTCGATGCGCAGCTTGGGCACACCGGCCTCGATGGCCTTCGCCATGCCGCCGAGCTCCTCGACCTCCTGGATGTGGCCCCACGCCTTGGCCGCGAGATCGCGCGTGAGACGCTCGACGTAATACGAGCCGCCCCAGGGATCGATGATACGGGTGGTGCCGCTCTCCTGCTGCAGGAACAGCTGCGTGTTGCGGGCGATGCGCGCCGAGAAATCGGTCGGCAGCGCCAGCGCCTCGTCGAGCGCATTGGTGTGCAGCGACTGGGTGTGGCCTTGGGTGGCCGCCATCGCCTCCACCGTCGTGCGCATCACGTTGTTGAAGACGTCCTGTGCGGTCAGCGACCAGCCGGAGGTCTGGCTATGCGTGCGCAGCGAGAGCGAGCGAGGATCTTTCGGATTGAACGGTTTGAGCAGCTTCGCCCAAAGCAGGCGCGCGGCGCGCAGCTTGGCGACTTCCATGAAGAAGTTCATGCCGATCGCCCAGAAGAACGACAGCCGCGGTGCGAAGCGGTCGACGTCGAGGCCCGCGGCGAGACCGGCACGCAGATATTCGACGCCGTCGGCGAGCGTATAGGCGAGCTCGAGGTCCTGCGTCGCGCCGGCCTCCTGCATGTGATAGCCGGAGATCGAGATCGAATTGTATTTCGGCATCTTCTGCGAGGTGTAGGCGAAGATGTCCGAGATGATCCGCATCGAGGGCGCGGGCGGATAGATGTAGGTGTTGCGCACCATGAACTCTTTCAGAATGTCATTCTGAATGGTGCCCGAGAGCTTTTCCGGTGGCACGCCCTGTTCCTCGGCGGCGGCGACGTACAGCGCGAGGATCGGCAGCACAGCGCCGTTCATGGTCATGGACACGCTCATCTGGTCGAGCGGAATGCCCGCGAACAGCGTGCGCATGTCGTAGATGGAATCGATGGCGACGCCGGCCATACCGACATCGCCGCCGACGCGCGGATGGTCAGAGTCGTAGCCGCGATGGGTGGCGAGGTCGAAGGCGACCGAGAGGCCCTTCTGCCCGGCAGCCAGGTTGCGGCGGTAGAACGCGTTGGAATCCTCCGCCGTCGAGAAGCCGGCATATTGCCTGACGGTCCAGGGCTGGTTGACGTACATGGTCGGGTAGGGGCCGCGCAGATAGGGCGCGATGCCGGGATAGGTCTCGAGAAAGTCGAGCCCGGCGAGATCCGCCTCGCCATAGGCTGATTTCACCAGAATGCCCTCGGGCGTCAGCCACGGCTCGGCGCTGCCGGTTGGTGCGGCGGTGGTGCCACGCTCGAATGCGATTTCAGCGAAATTGGGAATGCGGCTCATTCCTTGAGTCCCTAAACCTGTCTTTGCTTGTCCGACGGCGAACCAGCTGTCTTCAATTTTACAATCCGGGCTTCACACTCTGCAAGGCGTTGAAGTACTTGAGGCTCTCCTGCGGGCCGGCCGGCAAATGTCGGTGCAATAAGAGCTCCAACTAGATCCGAGAGGGTAAACTCAAAGCCGAATATCGACCATGGCTTTGCATCGTCCTTGCTCTCTGAGTAAGCCGGCACGCGATGGTAGGCTACCACGGCAAGCAACCGATCGCGTTCGGCCTCGAGAGTGGCAAGCTCTTCCTGCGCATCCACGATCGCACGTGCTCCTCGCGCCTCATCATTTCGCTCAATCATGATCCGGATGCTGACGGCTGACGATGGTCGCCATCTTCTCCGGGCCGTAATTCTGTTGTGTGGTCTGGCTCGGCAGGTTGGCGATGCCCACCACCCAGCCGAGCCGGGATTCGGTGCCATATTGCCGTGTCGGCACCACGTGGTCCGGCCGGTCGAAGGCGCCGGTCATGATCTCGATGCGCGGGCCATCGATGCGGCGGAAGCTCAGGGGCGTGCCGCAGGCGGCGCAGAAATCGCGCATTGCGATCGACGAGGATTGGAACGCCGATGGCGTACCCTTGGTCCAGGCAAAGTCGGTCTTCTCGATATCGGCGAAGGAGGCGAACGGCGCGCCGCTGGCCTTCTGGCACATCCGGCAGTGGCAGATCGAAATCTTGTTCGGCGTCGCCGTCAGCGCAAAGCGCACCGCGCCGCATTGGCAGCCACCGGTGAGAACGGGTTTGCTGGTCTCGGTCATGCCATTTCCATCCGTCGATAGGCGTCTTGCAGCGTGGCAAGCGCATCGCCCCCGGCGAAGACAAAACCCGTGACGCCGGCGGCCCGTAGCGCCGCCTCGGCCTCAGCCGGGCGGGCTGCCAGATAGATATGTCGCCCGCCGGCCGATTGCAGGGCCTTCGCCGCAGCTTCGGCGTGTTCCGCATAGACCTTGTCGCTGGAACAAAGGCAGGCAAGCGCGGCGCCGGATGCCTTGAAGGCGGCGGCCAGCTTGGCCGGATCGGCAAAACCCTCGCTGTCGACGGCCTGGATGCCGCCGGCCTCGAAGAAGCTCTTCGCAAAGGTCGCGCGCGCGGTGAAATCGGCGGGCGTGCCGAGATTGGCCAAAAACACCTTTGGCCGCGCCCCGTGCGCCTTCAGCGTTGCATCGGACTTGTCGCGTAGCGCCTCGAACGGCTCTGCCAGCCGGATCGGCGGCAGCGCCTCGAACTTGTATTTCTGCTCGCCGTACGGCGCGAGCGTAACAGACGTTGCCTTCAGCACCGCCGTCTCGCTCTCCTGCAGGTTCGGAAACTCGCTGGCGCCGGTCAGAATGTCGCGGCGCTTGGCGATGTTGGCATCGCGCGCCTTGCGCGCGGCTGCGACCTTGCCCTGGAACAGGCCCTGCTGGAGCGCGGCAAAGGCGCCGCCGGCTTTTTCGCTCTCCTGGAACAGCGCCCAGGCCGCTTCGCACAGCTGCGCCGTCAGCGTCTCGATGCCGCCGGCGCCGGCCGCGGGATCGCTGACCTTGGCGAGATTGCTCTCCTCCAGCAGCAGGAGCTGCGTGTTGCGCGCCACGCGCCGCGCAAACGGATCGGGCAGGCCGAGTGCCAGCGTGTGCGGCAGCACGGTGATGGCATTGGCGCCGGCGAGTCCCGCCGCGAACGTCGCCATGGTCGCGCGCAGCATGTTCACGTAAGGGTCGCGCTGCGTCAGCATGCGCCACGCCGTATCGGCGGCAATGAACAGCGGCTTTGGCGCGAGCCCGCAAGCCGTCTCGATGCGCGCCCACAACAGGCGCAGCGCGCGGAATTTGGCCATGGTCAGGAACTGGTCGGCATCAGCAGAGAGCCGCGCATAGACCATGCCCTGCGCGGCTTCCAGCGGAACGCCTGCGCCTTCGATCGCGCGCAGATACGCGACGCCGCAGGCGAGCACGAAAGCGAGCTCCTGCACCTCGGAGCCACCGGCATCGTGGACCACGCGTCCGTCGGCGGAGGCAAACGGTCCCTTGAAGCCGAGCGCGGCGAGACCCTTGATGGCACCGGTGACGGCGGGAACGATCTCCTCCCACGTATAAGGGCTGTGGCCCCACACCGCGCCGGCCGCGAGCGGATCGAGCCCGAAGCGGATGTTGCAGGCGGCGGGATCGAGACCGTTGCTCTTCACATATTCCGCGACATGGATCGCGGCCATCCGCGATTGCGGACCGATCTCGAGCTCGATACCGATCCCGGCGTCGAGATGAATGTCCTTCAAGACCTTTGCGACCGCATCGGCCGTAGGTTCCAGGCCGAAACCGCGAGCGCCGTTGGCGCCGGCGAACACCAACGCGAGCCCCGTCGCGCCGTTCTCCAGATCCTGCAAGGCCTGCGCATTCGCGAGCGCGGCGTCGGGATGGTCGATCCGCTGCACGATCTGCCACGGCGCCGCCGCCGGCCGGCCCGCCACGGGCGCAACGCCACTGGCGCGCGGATAGAGCGGATCGATCTTGATTCCGTCATAGGTCCTGCCGACCAGCTTCTCGAACGGCGCGCCCCTCAGCACGCCGTCGACCAGCTTGCGCCAGTCTTCGACGGTGGCCTTGGGAAAATCCGCCGCCAGCGGCAGGTCGTCAGTCACGGAGGTCATGCGGCGAGGGGCTCCCGAAAATCTTGTTATTCGCAGGCGAAATTGCCACGGCGGACCGTCCCTGCAAACGGTTGTTTTTGGTTAACCGGTATCCGGAAGCCGCTCAATGCCTTGCGTCGAGACGCTGGCAAGCCCGTCACGCACACGAATGCCCGAGATCACGCGGTCCGGCGCGATTTCGGCCAGCGGCACCAGCACGAAGGCGCGCTCGAACAGGCGCGGATGCGGCAGCGTGAGGTCGGGCTTCTGCAAGCTGACATCGTCATAGGCGATCATGTCGAGATCGAGCGTGCGCGGGCCCCAGGGCCGCTCCTTGGCTCGCGTGCGGCCGAATTTCTGCTCGACCTTCTGCATCACGAACAGCAGCGCATGCGGATCGAGGCTGGTCTCGATCTCGACGCAGGCATTGATGAAGGGGGCCTGGTCCTCGTCGCCCCAGGGCGGCGTCGCATAGTCCGAGGAGCGCGCGATCAGTGCGGCCTGCGCCATGCCGCAGATGTGCGAGATCGCCTTTTTGAACGTCGCGCGGACATCGCCGACATTGCCACCCAGCGCGATCAGCACGTTTCCCATATCAGGGATGCCGCGAGCGCGTCAGCATGATGCCGACATCGTCGAAGATCGCCGCGATCGGCGCGTGCGGCTTGTGCACGGTGATCTTCACCGCACGGATGCGCGGGAAGTGCGACAGGATGGCGTCGGCGACCGCGCCGGCCGCGCCTTCCAGCAGCTTGTAATTGGTGTTCTTGAACGCCGCCGTCGTGGTCGCCACGACTTCGGCGTAGGACACCGTGTCGGCGAGCCGGTCGGTGCGCGAAGGCTCCGACAGGTCGGTGTAGAGTTCGAGGTCGATGACGAAGCGCTGGCCGACTTCGGTTTCATGATCCATCACACCATGGCGCGCATGGATCGACAGGCCGGTCACGAAGATCGTATCGGTCATTGCTTGCTCTCGATTGCGTGTGCCACCCGCAGGGCCTGCAAGGTCTCGGCGACGTCGTGGGTCCGGATGATTTTGGCGCCGCGCTGCGCGGCGATCAGATGCGCGGCGATCGAGCCGGCGAGTCGCTCCGATGGCTCCGACGGCGACACCGAGGCGATGAAGCGTTTTCGCGAGGCACCAACCAGGATCGGCAGGCCGAACCTGTCGAGCTCGCGCAGCCGGGCCAGTGCGATCATGCTCTGCTCGGCCGTCTTGCCAAAGCCGATGCCAGGATCGAGCACGATTTTTTCGCGCGCGATGCCGGCTTTTGCGGCGATATCCAGCGAGCGCAGGAAGAATGCTTTCATGTCCGCGACGATGTCGATGGCGGGATCGACGCTGTCGCGGTTGTGCATGACGATGACGGGGACGCCCTTTGCTGCGATCAGCGGCGCCATGTCGGCGTCGCGTTGCAGGCCCCAGACGTCGTTGGCGATCACCGCGCCCTGGTCGAGCGCGAATTGCACCACCTCGGCCTTCATGCTGTCGATCGACACGGGAACGCCGAGCGCGACGACGCCTGACAGCACCGGCTTCAGCCGGGCAAGCTCGTCCGCGGCCGTGACGGCCTTGGCGCCGGTGTAGGGCCGGGTGGATTCGGCGCCGATATCGATGATGTCGACGCCAGCCTCCATCATCGCCCGCGCCCGCTTCAGCGCCTGTTCCGGCGTGATGAATTTTCCGCCGTCGGAGAAGGAATCCGGGGTGACGTTGAGCACGCCCATCACCGCCGGGATCGGCCGGCCCACGAGCGTCCGCAACGCATCAGGCCCGGCCGAGCCGGCCGGCGCGACGGATGGGGAGGGCGAGGCATTCATGCGCGTGGGATTGCGCTGTCGGGGAGGGGGAGTCAAGCCGGGATTGGGGGCGTCGATGGCTACGGCACTCTCTCACCGTCACCCTGAGGTGGCCGCTTCTTCAGCGGCCCTCGAAGGGCGACGGCCCGGCTGTTGCGGCGTGGCGGCAGCGTGGCCGCTCATCCTTCGAGGCTCCCCGCGCGACGCTGCGCGCCGCACGTCTCGCACCTCAGGATGACGGGGATGGAGCGTAGCTGATCAATACGTGATCTTCGGCGGCAGCTTCTTGGCCTTGGCGATGATGTCGCCGACCGACTTCTCCGACGGCAGGATGCGGACGAGCTTCTTCTTCTCGTTGGCCTCGCGCATGCTCTGGGCGAGCCTCGCCGGATTTCGATAGGAGAGCTCGCGCACGGTGGTGACGCCGGCGGCGCGGACCAGGCCGACCTTGGCCCGGCCCATGCCGGGGATGCGCATGTAGTCGGAGACGTTGGCCCATTCCAGCAGCAGTTGCTCGCTGATGCCGGTCTTGGCGGACAGCGCCTTGCGGCCCTTCACGGTCGAGGCGGCCTCGAGCAGCGCCTCGGTTGTGCGGATACCCTGCGCCTTCAGCTTGTTGGCGGCAAAGGCGGGCAGGCCCTCAATCTCGGAGATCGGATATGTCATGATGCTCGATATGAAAAGCGTCGCTCAGGCGAATTGGCTGAGGCCCGGCGTCCCCGCGATGATCTTGCCCATCTGATCCGCTCCGATTTTGTCTCGGCCGTAGCGGAAAAGTTCACGGGCAATGGTCTGAATCTCGGACATGCCAAGACCCAGCCCCATCAGGCGCGTGCCGACGGCCATCAGGCCGCCGCCCATCAGCCGCGACAGTCCGCCGCCGCTCTTGGACGCCTCGATCGCCGCTTCCGCGCCGGGAATCTGATTGATGAGGGCTTCGACGTTCTCGGAAGGGCCCTCGCTGCGGAGAAAGCCCAGGATAATGCCGACGGTTTTTTCGGCGACAGCACTATCTATGCTGGCGTTCGCCGCCAGCCGTCCGATCAGCTCGTCCATATGGCCTGCCCCTCAGCCGGTTCACATGCCGGAGTATTGTTTTCGAAAATGATCTTGAGCCGGTGCGATGTGAAATACAAGCGATGAACGCGACGAACGATCCGATTCACTCCCGAACGCGCGAAAAGTGTTGCAGCGATGCACGAGCGGAGATGGAATCTGCAAGAAATTACCGCGGTGCGAACGCCTCGTTCCAACTTTCGGCTGATGTCGCCCGCTTGTTTCCGACAATGTCGCATGTTTGGGGCGCGTTGAACGGTTTTAATCGGCGCGCGACATGCGTTAAACTGCGGAACTGGCGCCTTTGGGTTTCAATACGCGAAACACGGCATAGAGATCAGAGAGAATAATGACGGCACAGGACAGCAAGCTCGGCGACACTGACGACAAGATCTTCGTCGGCAAGGGAGACGAGCAGGCATGGCTGACGCTGGCGCTGGCCAATCGCCATGGCCTCGTCACCGGCGCAACCGGAACCGGCAAGACGGTGTCGCTGCAAGTCATGGCGGAAGGATTTGCGCGCGCCGGTGTCCCGGTCTTCGCCTCCGACATCAAGGGCGATCTCTCCGGCATCTCCGAGGTCGGGGTGCCTAAGGACTTCATCGTCAAGCGCGCTTCCGAGATGGGGCTGAAATTCCAGCCCGACCAGTTCTCGACGGTGTTCTGGGACGTGTTCGGCGAGCAGGGCCATCCGGTGCGGGCGACCGTCACCGAGATGGGGCCGCTGCTGCTCGCGCGCATGCTCGACCTCAACGATGTGCAGGAAGGCGTGCTCAACGTCGCCTTCCGCGTCGCCGACGACAACGGGCTCACCCTCATCGACATGAAGGATCTGCGCGCGCTGCTCGACGCCATCGTGCCCGATAGCGGGAAGAAGGGGACGGATGCCGAGGAAAGCCCGCTTGGCGATATCAAGAAGGAGGCGCAGGGCTTCGGCAACGTCACCAAGGCCACGGTCGGCACCATCCAGCGCCAGCTCCTGGTGCTGGAGAATCAGGGCGGCAGCAAGTTCTTCGGCGAGCCGGCGCTGGCGCTGAAGGATTTCATGAAGACCGATCGCGACGGCCGCGGCATGGTCAACATCCTGGTCGCCGACAAGCTGCTGCAGAGCCCGCGGCTTTATGCGACATTCCTGTTGTGGATGCTGTCCGAGCTGTTCGAGGAGCTGCCCGAGGCCGGCGATCTGCCGAAGCCAAAGCTGGTGTTCTTCTTCGACGAGGCGCATCTGTTGTTCAACGACGCGCCCAAGGCGCTGATGGACAAGATCGAGCAGGTGGTACGTCTGATCCGCTCGAAGGGGGTGGGCGTCTACTTCGTGACGCAGAACCCGATCGACGTGCCGGACCGCGTGCTCGGCCAGCTCGGCAACCGCGTGCAGCATGCGTTGCGCGCCTTCACCCCGCGTGACCAGAAGGCGGTTGCGGCCGCGGCCCAGACCTTCCGTCCCAACCCGAAGCTCGACACCGCCAAGGTGATCACGGAGCTCGGCAAGGGCGAGGCGCTGGTGTCCTTCCTCGAGGGCAACGGCACGCCGACGATGGTCGAGCGGGTGATGATCCGGCCACCCTCGGCCCGGATCGGGCCGATCACGCCGGAAGAGCGCAAGGCGATCATGGATGCGAGCCCGGTGAAGGGCAAATATGACACCGCCGTCGACGCCGAATCCGCCTACGAGATGCTTCAGAAGCGCATCGCCGGCACTGCGGCCACGGCCGACGGTCCGGCCGGCGAAAGCGGAGGCGGCATCCTCGGCCAGATCGGCTCGATCGTCGGCACCATTTTCGGCACCAACGTCAAGCGCGGCCGCCTTTCGACCGGCCAGGTCATTGCGCGCGACGTGACGCGATCGGTCACCAACCAGGTGATTGGCGGGCTGGCCGCCAATGTCGGCAAGTCGATCGGCGGCCAGCTCGGCGGCTCGATCGGCCGTACCCTGGTCCGGGGCGCGCTCGGCGGGTTGCTTCGGAGATAGGCAGAAAGCCCGATTGGGGGCAATCTGTGTTCGGTCGGCTTGACTTGCATGGTTCGAGACGCCCGCTGCACGGGCTCCTCACCATGAGGGTCTGAGATTCTTGCCGCGAAACGAGACCTCATCCTGAGGAGCCCGCCGCAGGCGGGCATCTCGAAGGATGGCCGCGGGGAAACGACCCATCACCACCACCACAATTTCAAGTGAGGGGCTCTCCAAGCCCGCGCCGGTCTGCTACGTGCTGTTTGTTGCCGACTGGACATAATGTGACCTCGACCGACCCATTCCCCAAGCCTGATGCGCCGAGACGCCTGTCTCTGCGCGCGCCGCTGGACGTGCTCTTCCTGATCTGCTGCGTCATCCTGACGGCCGACGTTCTCGTTCCGGAGATCTTCGGCCACGGCAAGACCAAGGACTACCGGCTGTGGTACTGGGCCGGGCAGCAGGTTCTGAACGGCGGGTCGCTCTATCCCGCCGACATCCGCTCGTATTTTGAATTCATCTATCCGCCGCTGCCTGCGATCCTGCTGGCGATCCCGAGCTGGTTCGGCAAGATCCCGCTCTACATCGTGCTGTCGATCCTGAATGCGCTGGCATGGTGGTACACGGGGACATTGTCCAATGCGATGACCGGTTCGGGCCGCACGGCTGGCCCTTGGCTCGAGGCTCTGCCGGCTTTCGTCACAGTGACCTTCGTGTTCGACATGTTCGATCTCGGTCAGCCGAATCTTCTGCTGCTGGCGATGATGCTCTACGGCTTCTGGAGCCTGCAGCATCAGCGGTCGTGGCTCGCAGGCTTCATGTTCGCGCTCGCCACCGCCATCAAGATGTTTCCGATCGCGGTGCTGCCCTATCTGATGTGGCGCAGGAAGTGGGCCGCCGTCGCCGCGACGGTCGCCTTCACCGGCATCCTTCTCTATGTCGTGCCGGCCCCGATCCGCGGTTTCGAGCGCAACGCGGCCGAACTTGCAACCTGGTATCAAGGCATGGTCGGGTCGAGCTCCGAAAAAGGCTTTGGCCAGCGCGATGAGCAGAACTGGTCGTGGGTCAATCAGTCGCTCATCGCCGTGACGCACCGCCTGGTCCGGCCGATCAACTACAATCAGGAAGACCCCAACAAGCTGCCGCGCACGATGAATGTCATCGACGTCGATTACAGGACAGCGAACTGGATCGTGCTGGCGGTATCGGTGCTGCTCGGGCTCGGCTTCATCGCGGTGATGCCATCGCAAGCGCGACGGACGCTGCGCTCGGATGCCGAGGAGCTAGGCATCCTGTTCTGCCTGATGACCGTGGCCTCGCCGCTGGCGCGGCAATACTACTTCATGTGGCTGTTCTTCCCGATGACGGTGCTGATGCATCGCGCCGCCTTCGACGAGCGACCGAATGTGCGGTTGGGAACCTGGCTTGCGCTCGGCGCTGCGGGCATCCTCATGCTGCTGTCGCTGCCGTGGTTTCCGAACGTCCTGCAGGCCTGGGGCAACAACCTGCTCGCGACCGCCATTCTGGCCGGTGCGCTCGCATGGCACATCCGCCATCCACCGGTTGCGACTGGCTCCGGGCCTGCGACGGCGGTAAAAGCCAAGACATCCTAACAAGACGTCCTAACACGTCTTGAGATCAACAATCGGGAATCCGACCATGGCCAATGCGCAGCTTCAATCCGTGCTCGACCACATCGACAAGGATTTTGACAACAGCCTGGAGCGTCTGTTCTCGCTGTTGCGGATCAAGTCGATCTCCGCCGATCCGGCCTTTGCCGCCGATTGCAAGGCGGCGGCAGAGCATCTCGCCAAGGACATCGCCAGCCTCGGTGTTACGACCGAAGTGAGGCCGACCGCCGGCCATCCCGCGATCGTCGGCAAAACCGCAATGGGCGGACGGCCGCATGTGATCTTCTACGGCCATTACGACGTGCAGCCGGTCGATCCGCTCGATCTCTGGCATCGCCCGCCGTTCGAGCCCGTCGTCACCGACCACGCCGACGGCCGCAAGATCATCGTCGCGCGCGGTGCCGAGGACGACAAGGGCCAGGTGATGACCTTCGTCGAGGCCTGCCGCGCCTGGAAGAAGGTGACGGGATCGCTGCCGATCGATGTCACCTTCCTGATCGAAGGCGAGGAGGAGGTCGGCTCGAAGAATTTCGTGCCGTTCATCGAGGCCAACAAGGACGAGTTCAAGGCGGATTACGTGCTGGTCTGCGACACCGGCATGTGGGACCGCAACACGCCCGCGATCACGACCTCGCTGCGCGGCCTGCTCTATGAGGAGCTGAAGATCACCGCCGCCAATCGCGATCTGCATTCCGGCGTGTTCGGCGGCAGCGCGATGAATCCGATCCGGGTGCTCACCAGGATTCTCGGCGGCCTGTTCGACGACGACAACCGCATCACCATTCCCGGCTTCTATGACGGGGTGAAGGATCTGCCGCCCGATATCCTGGAGCAGTGGAAGAAGCTCAGTCTGACGCCGGAGATGTTCCTGAAGCCGATCGGCCTGTCGATCCCTGCCGGCGAGAAGGGCCGGCTGCTGATCGAGCAGGCCTCCTCGCGTCCGACCTGCGACGTCAACGGCATCTGGGGCGGCTATATCGGCGAAGGCTCCAAGACGGTGATCCCCTCGCATGCCTCGGCCAAGGTCTCGTTCCGCCTGGTCGAAGGGCAGGACCCCGCAAAGATCCGCAAGGCGTTCCGCGACTACGTGACGGCGCGCCTACCCGGCGACTGCAAGGTCGAGTTCGGCGACCACTCCGCCGCGCCCGCGGTCGCGCTCGACTGGAACATGAAGCCGCTCGCCGCCGCCAGCAAGGCGCTGGCGGAGGAATGGGGCAAGGAGACCGTTCTGATGGGCTCGGGCGCCTCGATCCCGATCGTCGCCGACTTCAAGCGCACGCTGGGGCTGGACTCGCTCCTCGTCGGCTTCGGCCTCGACGACGACAACATCCACTCGCCGAACGAGAAGTACGACCTCCGCAGCTTCCAGAAAGGCATCCGCTCCTGGGCCCGCATCCTCGCCGCGCTGGCGGAGGTGAAATAGGCACGGCTGCCGTGGGGTGGGCAAAGGCGCAAAGCCCACCATTCGTCTCGATCGCGAGGAAAGACGTGGGCACGCTTCGCTTTGCCCACGAGACCTTCATCCTCGGTGCCGTAGGGTGGATTAGCCTAAGGCGTAATCCACCAGCTTTTGCGTCCGCATCGAGAGAAGAGGTGGATTACGCCAGCGGACTGCGCTTCGCGCAGCCGCGGGCTAATCCACCCTACGAAGCTTCGCCCAAATAAAAACGCCGCCCGGAATTGGGCGGCGTTTCATTCCAAAAGGCGTAGAGGTTCGTTGAGCGCTACCCTACACCAAATCCGGAAAATCTCAAGTGCGGTAGCCGGGATTGACGCGGTCGAGCTTGCGCAGCAGCGGCGGCCACACGAGGTTGTTGGCGCGCAGCTCGGCGCGGTCGCGGTTGGCGAGCAGCTCGGTGTTCTTCTCGATCGCGATCTCCTCGACCGGGTACACCGGTGTGCCCAGCGCCCGTGTGCGCACCTGCATCGAGCAGGCGCGCTCGAGGTGGTACATGCGCTCGAAGGCGGAGGCGACCGAGCGGCCGACGGTCAGCGTGCCGTGGTTGCGCAGGAGCATGTGGTTGTGGTCGCCGAGGTCCTTCTGCAGACGCGGCCGCTCGTCGTGATCGAGCGCGATGCCTTCATAGTCGTGATAGGCGAGGTCGTGGGTGACGAGCTGGGCGGTCTGGTTCAGCGGCAGCAGGCCTTCGGCGCTGCTCGACACCGCGGTGCCGTCGAGCGTGTGGAGATGCAGCACGCAGATCGCGTCCTCGCGCACCTCGTGGATCGCCGAATGGATGGTGAAGCCGGCCGGGTTGATGCTGTACTCGCTCTCGGAGAGCTGGTGGCCGTGCAGGTCGACCTTGACGAGGCTCGAGGCCGTGATCTCCTCGAACATCAGCCCGTAGGGGTTGATGAGGAAGTGATGGTCGGGACCGGGCACGCGTGCGGAGATGTGGGTGTCGACCAGATCGTCCCAGCCGTACAGCGCGATGAGGCGATAGCAGGCGGCGAGGTTGACGCGTTGCTGCCACTCGGCCTCCGTCATGTTGGAGGGCACTTCCCTCAGGCGGGCTTCTGCTGGCGACATGGCAATTCTCTCCGAACCTCGTTGTTGCGGGTCGAGAGCCTAGTCCTGCAAATGGCTGGCAGCAAGGCGCGTCAAGCGCGGCAGTTCAGCGTAGCCCGCATGGAGTGCGCGCTGGAGGTTCCGGATTCCAGAACCACTGATCTCGAGCCGACGCGACGTTACGTCTCCGCGACCGTCCGATCGGACAATGATCTTACGGCGCGGGGATCGAGAGCAGGCTGGAAATGCTGCGGCCGCGGATGTCGTAGACGCGGGCGAACACCACGTCGTCGCGCTTGATCTCGACGAGGACGGGCGCGGTGAGGCCCTTGCAGTAGAACTCACCGAGCGTCATGGCGAAATCGGCGGCATTGGAATCCCAGCCGATGGTGAAGTCGGGCCCGAGCGCAACCTGCGCCGGGCGCTGAGGACCGCACACCGCGACCTTCCATTTGCGGTTTGCAGGCGGCACTTCCTGGCGCTCGACCAGCTGCTCGCGCAGCTCGTCCGAGGCCTGCTTCAGCGCGAGGCCCCAATAGTCCAGCATGAAGCGGTCGTCGGCGCCGCGCACGGTGCCGGCGATGTGGTTGAAGTGGGTGTACTGGTAGGGGTGCAGCCGGATCATCTCGGCGAGCGAGAGCGCGAGGCCGAAGCAGAAGGTGGCGAGCACCACCGGCTGCCAGGTGCGGTGGTTG
The DNA here is from genome assembly GCF_018130825.1 of Bradyrhizobium liaoningense. Classification (GTDB taxonomy): domain Bacteria; phylum Pseudomonadota; class Alphaproteobacteria; order Rhizobiales; family Xanthobacteraceae; genus Bradyrhizobium; species Bradyrhizobium liaoningense_B. Next base: position 560,915 of record NZ_JAFCJS010000006.1, read on the forward strand.
GCGCGCAGGCGCTCCATGCTCCAGGCGAAGGCGACGCCGCCCAGCACCGCCATCGGCGGGATCACGAAGACGAAATGGCGGATGCCGTTGTAGAGCGCGGGACGCTTCACCATGGCGATCACGAGCGGCAGGGTCGCAGCCAGCGTGAGCATCAGCAGGATGGTCTTGCGGCGGGCCGGAACGTCGGCGCGCGGCAGCAGCGCGAAGGTGCTGACCACGGCGCCGCCCATCAGCACCAGCATCACCTCGGGCAGCTGCAGCGCGAACAGCGTCGGCAGATAGGACCAGGGCATGTCGGGCACCGACACGATCGCGCCGTCGAACATCTCCTTCCACGGCTTCTCGAAGAAGTGGGAGAAGTAGGTCAGCGCCTCGAAGGGATTGCCGGGTTCCATGATCGACCACGGCCAGATCAGGCCCATCACGAGATAGCCGACCACGAGGCCGGGCAGCAGCACATAGATGACATGGGCGAAGCGGCGGACCGACTCGCGCAGACCCTCGGTGCGCAGTTCCTCCAGGAACAGCGGGACGAAGCCGAGGACGGCGTAGACCAGTGCGAGCCCGCCGAGAACGCGGCAGCCGAGCGCGAGGCCGGCCCCTAAGCCAACGATCAGGATCGTGCGGGGCGAGGGCTGCGGATATTCCTCGGCGAGCCGGACCAGGCCCAGCATCAGGATGATCATGGCCACCGCGAAGGGCGCATCCTTCGGATTCATGAACATGTGGCCGTAGAAGATCGGGCACAGCGCGAGCAGCAGGAGCGCGGCAAGTCCCGCAAGGGGGCCGCCGATGCGGCGGCCGAGCCGCCAGGTCACCGCAAGTCCGATCACGCCGACGATGGCTCCGACCAGGCGGCGCGTCTCGAACAGCTCGAGCGGGAGCACCTTGTGCAAGAGGGCCGCGACCATGTCGAAGCCGCCGCCATACATGTAGAGATTGGCGAAGGAGAGCGCCGCGGTGTCCTTGAAGCCGGAACCGTACATGCGCAGCAACAGGTCGGCATATTCAGCGTGGGTGTAATCGTCCCAGCCGAGCCCGTAGTCGCGGAACGTCAAGCCTGCAATCACGGCGACCGCAGCCAGCACCAGCATGGCGAGATCGTCGCAAGTCCGTTCAACCGAGCGCCGTAGAGGCGTGTCGATCGCCGAAGTCGTGATGGATGTCATGGCTATTGGTGACCCGGAATCCCCTCTTGGCCCTGCTGGTGCGCGTGGGCCACTTCCCCGGTCTCCCTATAGCGCAGTTCCATTACCAAGTAATTGGGCATTATGGCTAAATTCCTGATGCGACGCAGCAAATCCTTGCAACCGGGAGCAGACCAGCAGTAGCGAGCCGTAGCTGAAGGGAATGTGAATAAGTCCCTGATTTCCTTCTCTTTAGGAACGCTGACCACAATTCGCCGTTGGCGTGGAACGCCGTATGACGGTATCGTGGCGTGACGGGTGTCGCGCGTGGATGCGCGGCCGGGGGTGAGTTCGATGACCTTGGCAATGTTGATCGTGGGGATTGTCGCCGTTGTGGCGGGCCTCCTTGCGATCCTGTTTGGCTTTACCGTCAGGGAATTCAGCCTCGGCAGCACTCTCATAATCTCCGGCACGATCGGAGTCTGCTCCGGGATGTTACTGGCGGGCCTGCATCTGGTGCTGCTGGAGCTGAAGGGGATCGCCCGCCGGCTCGCGGATGCACCATCCGAGGTGCGGGTCAGGCCCGTGCTGCCGGGCCTGGCGGTGCAGGGCGCGCCTTCGTCCGAGCCGATCTCTGCTCCGGCCATGCGGGCCGAGCCGACGCCTCCGCCATCGCCGGCGGTGGTGCCGCCATGGCTAGGCGAAGCACCGGCGCGGGAGCGTCCGCGCGCCGAGTCGCCGCCGGAGCCGGTCGCCGCGACGCCTCCGGAACCGCCGCGCCGTCGCAACCTGATGTTCGCCTCGACCTCGCGCAAGGAGCGCGAACGCGCGGAGGCCAAGGCCGCCGAGGGCGCGCCGCCGTCTGAGGAGCCCGTAGCGCCTGCCGCGCCGGAGACCCCGCCCGCGAGCTTCGACGATGCCTGGCCGAAGCCGGATCGCATGCGCCCGCCGGAACCGCCGGCTGTCGCACGCCGTCCGTCCCCGCCACCGCGCTCGCCCTCGACTTTCACCGAGGCTCCCCCGCCGCCGCTTGCAGCCGAGCCGGAGCCGGCGGCCGAGCAGCCGCCTGTGACGGTGCTCAAGTCCGGCATCGTCGACGGTATGGCCTATTCGCTCTATTCCGACGGCTCGATCGAAGCGCAGATGCCGGAGGGCATGATGCGCTTTGCCTCGATCGACGAGTTGCGCGCGCATCTCGATCAACGGTCCTGAGACCTCGCGCACGCAAGTAAAACGCGACCGCTCTTGTCTCGTCGTCAGTCGTCAGCTCATATTCGCCAGTTGTCGTATTTTCGCCGAACGTATTGTTGACACGGAATACTTTGGCGCCGTCAATCCCAAGCGGCGCAACAGGGAAGGGGCAAGCCCATGTCGGATGCCGGGGCTAAGAATTTCATCGAGCTGACGGCGACTATCGTGTCGGCCTATCTCGGCAACAATCCGACGCCGGCCGCAGAGATTCCGAACCTGATCAGCCAAGTGCATGGCGCCCTGGTGCGGGTCTCGACGGGCCGCACCGAGGCGGCGCCGCTCGAGCCGGCAAAGCCTGCTGTGTCGCTGAAGAAGTCGATCGCGCCCGACTATCTCGTCTGTCTGGAGGACGGCAAGCGCTTCAAGTCGCTGAAGCGCCACCTGCGCACCCAGTACAACATGACGCCGGAGCAGTATCGCGAGAAATGGGGCCTGCCCGCCGACTATCCCATGGTCGCGCCGAACTACGCGGTGGCGCGCTCGCAGCTGGCCAAGCAGATGGGCCTCGGGCAGCAGCAGCGGAAGCGGAAGTAGTTCGGGGGCGTGATAGGCCGCCGCTCGATAGGTCTCGTAGGGTGGGCAAAGGCGCGAAGCGCCGTGCCCACGAGCTTGCTTTAATTGCACTCAGATGGTGGGCACGCTTCGCTATGCCCACCCTACGGCATCACGTAGCTTCCGCCAGCGCCTCTTTCGCATCCGTCTTGATGCGTTCGACCATCGAGCGCAGGCCGTTGGAGCGCTGCGGGGTCAGATGATCGCGGAAGCCGAACTCGTTGAACACGGCGATCGCGTCGGTCGCGAGGATCTCCTGCGGCGTGCGGCCGGAATAGAGCGCGAGCACGATCGCGACCAGCCCGCGCACGATATGGGCGTCGCTGTCGCCGCGATATTTCAGGATCGGCGCGCCACCATCGCGGTCGATCAGCTTCTGCAGCCAGACCTGGCTGACGCAGCCCTGCACCTTGTTCTCGGCGGAGTGCTCGCCCTCCGGCATCGGTTCCAGGGTGCGGCCGAGCTCGATGACGTACCGGTAGCGGTCGTCCCACTCGTCCAGAATCTCGAAATTGTCCCTGATTTCGTCAATCGTCGTCATATCGGCCCACAGTTCCCGTTAGGGCCAATATAGGGACGCGAAGCCGTGAAATCGATAGGGTTTGGGCCCTAATTCGCTGCCTGGGGGCCGCGCCATTCCAGCGCGAGGTCGTCCTGGGTCAGGGTGTCGCGCGGCGCCTCGCTCGCGGCCGCGTCGCCGTCGCCGGCCATCGCGATCGAGCCGGTATGGTCGGGTGCCTTCTTATGGTCGTTCTTGGTGCCGTCGTTCTTGGTGCCGTCGTTCTTGTCGTTGGTGATCTGCTCTTTCTTGTCGTTGATGATCTGATAGATCTTCTTCGCGCCGTCCTGGGCGCGCTGGCCGATGATGGTCGCGGCCTGGCCGCCGACCTCGCAGGCCGCCGGCTGTCGCTTGCAGAACTGGGTCATGTCGGAGACGGCCGCGGTCGCAGCCTGCACCGCATCGGCGGCGCCGATCTGCGGCAGCTTCTCCGATTCGGGTGTCTTGTCCCGTGGCAGCAGCACCAGCACCAGCCCGAGCCAGAATGTGATGCGGAGCAGAAAGCGCATCTTGTCGACCTGTACGTTAGATCCCGCCGCGGCGATGTCCGCAGAGCGCGTCGGACCTAGCAACCCTCGATAAATCGCAAGTGATTGCCTTGAGCTTAATTCGCGGAAAATTGACGCAAAAATCTTCGCACGCCCCGGTCTCGTAAATTTTTCATTGATGCCGCCGCCCGTGGCCTTCCGGGGGCGGCGCATCCACCAATTCGAAACCATGCTGGGGACGCTGAAACCCTGTGTTCACCATCCTCACCGAAGACGTCGTCAAATCGTCTAAAAAGCTCCGCGACGACACGGTGTCCGGCCGCGCGCGGTGTCGCCTTAGCACTCGTTTAAGGTCGCTCTGACACGGTGGCTCAACGACAAGGAGGCGTTCCGGCGCGTCTTCTCAAGACGATTGAGCCGAAGCGCGAGACCCGTGACAGTTTTGAGTATCATCCGCGATTGTCTCGATGCGCTGCTGCATCCCTCCGCGCGTTACGATGCGCTGACGCGAGCGCGCCATCGTGCCTTCATGGCGCCGCGGCTGCTGGGCAGCCTGGCAGCGTTCGCCGCATTCCCCGTCTATCTCGCCATGCGTGGCGCGCCGAGCGCGGTCGAGGTCGCGGCCTTTGCCTGGCTGATCGCGCCGATCATGCTGTCCTGGTTCCTGTCGCGGACCGGCCGTTACGAGGGCGCGCATGTGCTGTCATCGCTGGCGCTCTCCGGCCTCATCATGGCGGTCGCGATCACGACGGGCGGTATCGAATCATTTGCCGCGGTCTGGCTGGTGGTGGTTCCCCTTGAAGCTGCGCTGTCGGCCTCGCGCCGCGTCGCGGCCTTCGCCTCGCTGCTCGCGCTGTCCTGCGCCGGCATGCTGATCCTCGTCAGCCAGCTCGGCTGGCTGCCGGTGGAGGAGCCGAGCGCTGCGCAGCGCGGCGTGCTGATGGCCTTCGGCGTCGCCTCGGCCACTCTTTATGCAGCGGGCCTTGCCTTCGGCGCGGAATCGCTCGCGCGCACCAGCGTTGCGCTGCTGTCGCGCGAGGAGGAGCGCTACCGCCTGCTCGCGCGCAACATGAGCGACGTCATCTCGCGGCATCAGCGCAACGGCGCGGTGCAGTTCATCTCGCCGGCCGCCGAGGCCATGCTCGGCCTATCAGTCGCGCAACTGCACGGCCACGGCCTGTTCGACCGCGTCCATGTCGCCGATCGTCCGGCCTATCTCACCGCGCTGTCGGACGCCGCGCGCGGCGAGGTGCGCAGCGTCGAGTTCCGGTTGCGGCGCGAGCCTGCAGGTTCCGAGCGCAGCCAGGTCGATTTCATCTGGGTCGAGATGCGCTGCCGGCCGCTCGACCAGGATCAGGGCCGCGATCCCGCCCGCGAGGCCGAAGTCGTCGCCGTGATGCGCGACGTCACCGATCGCAAGCATTCCGAGCAGGCGCTCGATCAGGCCCGCAGCGCGGCGGAAGCCGCCGATGCCGCCAAGACGCGCTTCCTCGCCACCATGAGCCATGAATTGCGCACGCCGCTCAATGCCATCATCGGCTTCTCCGAGATGATCGCGCAGGAGCAGGCCCTGATGCTGGGCGCGGCCCAGCGCAAGGAATACGCCCAGCTCATCAACGATTCCGGCCAGCATCTGCTCTCGGTCGTCAACGGCATCCTCGACATGTCCAAGATGGAATCGGGCAATTTCGAGATCGCATCGGAACCGTTCGCGCCGCGCGCTTCGCTATTGCATTGCTGCAATCTGCTGGCGCTGAAGGCGCGGGAGAACGGCATCGACCTCGTCACCGACGCGCCGCAGGACCTGCCGGTCATGACCGGCGATCCCAGGGCCTTCAAGCAGATCGTGCTCAACCTCGTCGCCAACGCCATCAAGTTCACCGAGCGCGGCGGTCAGGTCTCCGTGTCCGCTGCTGTGACCGGATCGCAGCTCACGCTGCGCATCAGCGACACCGGCGTCGGCATCGCGCCGGACGATCTCAAGCGCATCGGCGCGCCGTTCTTCCAGGCCGGCAAGACCTATCAGCGCCGTCACGAAGGTACCGGACTTGGATTGTCCATCGTCAAGAGTCTCGTGGCATTGCATCTCGGCGAATTGACGGTACAAAGCCGGTTGGGTGAGGGCACTGCCGTCACCGTCAAGCTGCCGCTCGTCTATACGCCGCCGCAAGCCAAACCGGTCGAGAGCAAGGTCACGACCTTGACGCCGGTGCCGCGCCAGGAACTTCACGAAGTGCTTCGCGAAGAACTTCACGAAGAACTCAACGATCAACCCGCTCCGGTGAAGAAAAGTGCCTAAGAAGTCTGCCAAGGATGAAGCTGCTCCGCGCCGCCGTGGTGCCAAGGCTGCGGTCATCGATGTCGAGACCGAGCGCAACCTCGTGATGCGCGTGTTGCTGCACAGCCCCAAGGACACGATGGCCGGCCTCGTTGCCGTCGCCGCGATCGGTGCGATCGTCGCCAATGCGCTGTTCCTGCAGACCGGCCGGCATCCGGCACCGATGTTCGGCACCGTGATCAATCTTCCCGCGCCGTCCTCGGTGCCGCTGTCGAATCCCATGCCGCGTCCGCGCCCGGTCGGCGCCGATACCTCGCCACTCGAGCCGAGAGCGACCGAGTTTCGCGTCGAGCCGAAACCTGCCGAGCGCGCCGCTGAGAAGCCGGTCGAGGCGACCGCATCGACGCCGCGCGCGGGCAACGATCCCATGACCAATTTGGTCAAGGCGACGACGTCGACGCCGCCGTCCGCGATCCGTCCGCCAGCGCCGATCCCGCAGCAGAGCCCGGCCGCGCGGCGCATCGCCGGCGTGCAGCGCGCGTTGTCCGAATACGGCTATGGCAACCTGAAGATCACGGGCACGATGGGCGGCGAAACCCAGTCCGCGATCCAGAAATTCGAGCGCGAGCACAAGATGCCCGTCACCGGCCAGGTCTCCGATCGCCTGCTGCGCGAGCTCGCCGCCGCGATCGGTCATCCCGTCGAATGATCGTCACGCCTCAGCGCAAGGCTGGTGCTGATCGCGGCACTGGCCTATCGTCCTTTCCATGCGTTTGAAATCCAACATATGGGTCGCGGCCTATTTGCGCCGCTGTCAGACCGAGGGCGTGTTCGGCGCGGTGCGCCGTCGCGGCGCCGAGGAGGCGGGTGCGGTGTTCGTGAAAGTGTCGCTGCTCGACGGCCATGCGATGCTCTACGTGCCGGCGCCGCAGACCGTCTATGACGACGGCCGGCCGGTCGATCGTTTCTTCGTGCCGGTGGCACCGCAGCCGTTGCCGGAGCACACGATCGAGGAACGGCTGACCAAGGAGCTCCGCTTCGATCCGGATGCATGGATCGTCGAGACCGAGGATCGCGCCGGGCGGCATTTTCTCGAACTGGCGAAGACCTGACGAGCGCGACGGCCAATTACCTTTCGGCGAGCTCCGTCAGCTTTGTGCCGGCGATGCGAAAGAACCGCTTTTCCGGCAGCGCCTGTCCTCCGAGCATTTCATAGAACTGCTGAAGCCGCAGATCGACCGCATCGACAGTCCAATCGATGCGGTCGTGCCCTTCTTGCCGGGCGATCGCCGCAAGGCGCGCCATGAGCCTCCGCCCCAGTCCGCTGCTACGTCGATCGTGACGCACGTAGAGCTCCTTCAGGAAGAAGCCCGACGTCAAACCGGGGCCGGGATAGATCGCACTGAAGCACGCAAAGCCGGCGACCCCGTCGTTCTCGCAGGCCAGCAGGATACGCGATCCTGTCGGCCTCGACCTCAGCCCGTCGATGATCAAGTCCCTCGCGGGACAGCGGGCGCGATAGTGGGCCTGCATTTCGATCATCGCATCGGCGACGTCGTCGAAATCGGCTTCAGTGATCTCCCTGAAAGCCGTCGGAGCAATCTGGCCCATGGTTTATTGATCCGTCTGGTCGGTCGACGCACAGCCGCGTTTGCGGACGACGACGCTCCGCCTTTTGGACCAGCTCGTGGTCCGTGTCGAGTTGGATCGAGCCGGCGCTCTAGTGATCGGACGACCCGCCGGTGCCGGTCCGCACCGCAGGCGCGGAGCCGGGCTGCACGCCCGGTCGCGTCTGGCTTGCGCCCGCGCGGGCGCGCTGGCGTTCGCCGTCATGCAGCGTCGACTGGTACTTCGCCCGCGTGACCGCGAGCGTCGAGCCGCGCCAGGCCGCCAGCATCACCAGCGCCGAGCGGTCGTCGAGGCGGTCGTAGAGCCGCGACAGCCGGTACACCTCGTTCACGGAATTGCCGATCTCCGGCTTGAAGAACAGCAGGATACGCTGGAAGTTCGGGCTCGGCATGTCGAGCGCGCGCGCGGCGACCGCGAGCGCTTCGCCACCGGGATCGTCGACGATCTGGGCTGCGACGCGCGAGGGAAGGATCAGGCTGTCGCCGAGCTCGAGGGTGAAGTTCTCGACATCATTGGCGATCGCCGCCATCTCCAGGATATGGATCGCGCGCTTGGCGCGTACGGTCGGAATCCGCGGCGCGGCCTTCAGCGGCGTCTGTGCCAGATTGTGCAGGATCAGCGCGCGCTCGGGCGCGCCGGCGCGGAAGAACATGTCGTGGATCTCGGCGGCGTCCTTCGGCTGCATCGCCAAGTTCGCGGCCATGCGCTGCTCGGCCTCGGTCGGAGCGCGGGCCGGGGAGGGGGCCGGCGCGGGCGCGGGGATTTCGCGCGCCAGCGGAACCCTGCGGCCTTCCTGGGCCGCGACCAGCCCGAGCTTCTGCAGCACCGGGACCGGCGTCTGCGGATAGACCGCGAGCTTCGCCTTGATGGCGGCGCGCGTCGCATCGTCGACCTGGTCGATCAGCCGCGTCGAAAGCTCGATGAACTGACGTTGCTCGTCATCGCTGTGGACGCGCGTCTGGACATAGAGGTCAGTCAGCACGCGCAGCAGCGTCGGCCGAACATCGACGCCTTCGCGACGGGAGAGGCTCATCAGCCCGTCGAATCCGGGAAACAGCGACTTGGTCATGGAGGCGTACGCAACTCGGAAAAGATACCTGCGGAGGGGAGCCTAGCGCAGGTTCCTTTAAAGGCTCGTTAAGGAAAACGAGGGGTGAAGCAGACCCTTAAATTTAGGGCCTTCTCGTGCCGCAACGGGACGGCGCGGCGCGGTCCGTGCGGTTACGGTCCGAAGGGCATGTTTACACCCCGTTAACCATGAACTGATCTTAATGATCGCCATGTTGCAGGGGCGTATTTGATCGCGCGGCAATTGAGAGAGCTGACATGGGGACCATCATCGAATTTCCGGCCGGTCGCCGGGTAGGCTCGTCGGGGGACGTCACACCGCATGCGGAGATGGGGACGATTCTGATCCTCCCGGTGATCCGCATCGAGCGCCAGAGCGACGAAACCAGTGGCGATCGCGGGCCGGAACAGGGCACAGCGCCGGGGCGCCGTCGTCGCCGTCGCTGACGTCCGGCTCTTTGCAATGCCGGACCCCATCCGCCATATCCGGCCTTTCGTATCGGCCGTCCTGCTCGCGCTACTGGCTGCGATGCTGGGCGCCTGCAGCGGCGGCGATTTCGGCCGCACCCGCGCTGACATGCGCAGCGACGACATGCATCGCTGGCTCGGCGCCGAGGCGACCGGCAGCGTCGGCCTGAGGCCTTCGCAATTCCAGCTCACCGACGAGGAACGCCAGCTTCGCGACCTCGCCTATCCCATGATCGAGCCGCCGCTGTCGCGCCCGGCCTGGAAGAGCGTGTTCGGCGACTACAAGCCGCTGCCATCGCCCTGGCAGCAGAAGATCGTGTTCGACCGCACCATGTACGGCCGCACGCTGATCGACGAGCCGCACCGCTCGCATTCCTCGCGCTATGCGCAGCTGATCGAGGACGTCCGCAACGACATCACCCGCTTTGAGCCGTTCTTCGCCTCCGCGATCCGCGTCATCGACCTCGACAGGAAGCGCGATGCCACCATGGCGCGCGTCTCCGCGCTCTCGCCGAGGGAGAGGGACGATGCGGTCGCGCGCATGCAGGAGAACTCGCTGATCGTGCAGTGGGTGCAGCAGTGCCTGGAGCAGCGCGTCTCGTCCTACCGCTGGGCCCTGGAGCGCCTGGTGATCCAGGCGCCCGACGGCATGGCCGCCGACGCCGACCGCCTGATCGGCGAGCTCGCCGCCCAGACCGCCAATCCGCCGGTCATGAGCCAGCCGCCCTACGGGCGCGCGGTCGTGGTGAAGGGCTAGGCGCTTTACGCGCAGCGCGCCGGCCGGGAGTCCGATCGACTTTTCGCTGCTTCTGAAGCTTTGCGACAAAATCCTTCAGCGCATCCGCGAGGGGCGCCGATGCGCGATAGGCGAGGCCTACCTCGCGACTGACCTTGACCTCGATCTCGCGCACCGCGACGTCAGGATTGCCGCGTGCCACGCCTTCCGGGACGATGGCGATGCCGACGCCGGCGGCGACCAGCGCCATCGCCCAGTCCTCCGATTGCGCGATCGCCGCGGTCTGGCGCCGCTGCGCATTGCGGCCGAAGAATGCGCTCTGTTCGCAATGGCAGCGGTCGATCAGCGGGACCTCGGCGAGATCGGCGGCGCGGAGCTTCTCCTTCAGCGTCAGCGGATGCGACGGCGGCAGCGCGGCGACATAGCGCTCGCTCCACAGCGCAACGAAATGCTCGTCGGCGCGCAGCATGGTCTTGGCGACGATCCGCGCATCGGCGCGCTCGTCGCTGCCGACGAGGCGGAGCGCGATGTCGCTGCGCGCCGTTAGCGGCTTCAGGAGCGCGATGGTCCGGGGCACGTCGAGCGTGCGCATCAGGCCCAGCGTCACCGTAGTTTTTGTCGCCGGCTTCCTGAACAGGCTGCGCGCGGCGTCGGCCTCGTCGATGATGCGGCGAGCGAGGGTGTGAAACTGCTCCGCCGAGGCGGTGGGCGCGACGCCCTTCTTGTGCCGGATGAACAGGGTGGTGCCGAGCTCGGCCTCCAGATGGGTGATCGCGGTCGAGATCGACGGCTGCGACACGAAGCAGGCGCGCGCCGCGGCGGTCAGATTGCGCTCGCGGTAGACGGCGGCGAAATAGCGAAGCTCGCGGATGTCCATAGGGTAAGCCTAGAGATAGTATCAATATTCGGTATTTTACCTATGGACCACGCGGTGGCAAGAACGCGCCTGTCACAACAGGCGAGGGTCATCCATGAAAATCCATCATCTCAACACCGGCACGATGTGCCCGGTCGGCCGCCGCCTGGTGAACGGCACCGGCAGCCTGTTCCAGCGCGCCCGCCTGGTCTGCCATTGCCTGCTGGTCGAGACCAATGACGGCCTCGCGCTCGTCGACACCGGCATCGGGCTCGGCGATATCGCAACACCCGGTCGGCTGGGACGGCGATGGCTGCGGCAGACCGCGCCAACGCTCGATCCCGCGGAGACGGCGGTGCAGCAGGTCAAGGCGCTCGGCTATTCACCCAAGGACGTGCGCCACGTGCTGCTGACGCATCTCGACCGCGATCACGCCGGCGGCGTGCCCGACTTTCCCGATGCCACGATCCACGTCCACCGTGCCGAATACGACATGGCGGTGCTGCGCAAGCCCGCGCCGCCCGAGGGGCGCTACGTCACCGGGCAGTGGAGCCATGGGCCGCGCTGGGCCTTCTATGACGAGGCCGGCGAGGACTGGTTCGGCTTCAGGGGCGTGCGCGCGCTCGGCGACAAGGAGGCCGACATCGTCATGATCCCGCTCGCCGGCCACACGCTCGGTCATTGCGGCATCGCGGTGCGCTCGGGAGACACATGGCTGCTGCACGCCGGCGACAGCTACTTCCATCACGCCCAGCTCGACGCATCGCCGCGCGTGCCGTTGATGCTTGGCTATTTCCAGCGCCGCGGCGACATGGACCGGAACAAGCGGATCGCCAACCAGGCGCGGCTGCGCGCGCTGAAGCGCGACCACGGCGACCGCGTGAGGATCGTCAACAGCCACGATCCCGCCGATTACGAGCGCTGCCGCTGCGGCGCGCATTGAGCGCGTGCGGCGCGTCACCGCTGTCCGTCGTGCACGGAGATCTCCGACGCCTTGAGTCCCCCGATGCGCGCATGCGGCCGGCCGCCGGTCGCCATCACGAGGCCGAAGGCGATCTCGTCACGCCGTGGCGCGTCCCACAGCGTCATCTCCGCGGTGCCGAAATGGCTGCGGACATAGGCGGCGTGGATGTGACCGAGCGGCACCATCAGCCGCGTGCCGGGCCCGCCGATCGTCTTCGCGGCAGGCACGATCGCCTTGGGTTGGCCGAGCACCTCGCGCATGCCGTGGCCGCCGGCCTCGTGCCAGACGGCGCCGTGCTCGAGCTCGCCGTCCTCGCCGACGATGATGCCCTTGCCATAGGCTTCGATCCGCGCCGCGCCGCCGAGCTGCGCAATCAGCCCGGTCGCGAGCTCGCGTCCGAGCTCACGCAAGGAGGCCTGGAACGGCATCAGGTCGGGCTCATAGCGGCCGGCGAAGGGATTGCGGATCACCGCGATGGCCGTTCCGACCAGCAGCGGCTTCTCCAGCCGGGGTCCGCGCTCATGCCAGACGGTCTCGACGCTGAGCGCGGTCTTGCGAATGTCGTGGGACATGCGGGGTCTTACGCCTCGTCCACGACGGGATTGCTGAGCACGCCGATGTTCTCGATCTCGACCTCGACCACGTCGCCTGCTTTAAGGAAGATCGGCGGCTTGCGGGTGAAGCCGACGCCGGCCGGCGTGCCGGTGGCGATGACGTCGCCGGGCACGAGGTCGAAGATGGTCGAGCAATATTCGATCAGCCGCGGGATCGAGAAGATCAGCATCGAGGTGTCGGAGGATTGCACGGTCGCGCCGTTGACGCGCGTCTCCAGCTTCAGCTTGGCGGGGTCGCCGATCTCGTCCGGCGTGACCAGCCACGGTCCGAACGGGCCGGTGCCGACGAAGTTCTTGCCCGAAGCGATCTGCTGGGCGTGGCGCTGCCAGTCGCGCACGCTGACGTCGTTGTAGATCGAGTAGCCCGCGACGTGATTCCAGGCATCGGCCTGGCTGATGTGGCGGCCACCCTTGCCGATGACGACGGCGAGCTCGCCTTCCCAGTCGAAATTGTCCGAGACCTTCGGCCGGATCACCGGTGCGTTGTGCGCGACCTGGGAGCGCCAGACCCGCAGGAAGATCGGCGGAAACTCGGTGATCTCGCGCTTCATGCCGAACGCCACCGCCTCGTTGTGGTGGTCGAGATAGTTGCGCACGGCGCAGACGATCTTCTCCGGGCGCGGGATCACCGGCAGGTATTTGATATCGCCGAGCGCGAGGGTCGGCTTGTGCGCGGCGACGATGGTCGCGCGGCGCGCGTAGTCGTCGCTGCCGAGGAAGTCCGCCAGCGTCGGGTACTGGGGCAGGGCGCGGCCGAGATCCACCACGCCGTTTTCGACAACGGCGCCCCAGCTTTCCCGATTTCCGTCCAAGAACGACAGCAGCTTCATGGTTTCGCCCCAAGGGTTTCGATTTTCGATCTTTTGTATTATTTTCGAAAATTGAGCCGCGCGCAAGTCCACCGTGCGTGAATTTGCCGGCGCCTATTCGGCGTCCAGCAGATGGCCCGCGTATGTCGCCACGTTGTCGGAGGTCGAGCGGATATGCGTCTCGATCAGCTGCACGGCGAGATCGGCATTACGCGAGATCGCGGCCTGCATGATCGCTTGGTGCTCGCCGGCCTTGTCGCGCGGGCGCGGGCGGAAATTGGCGGAGAGGTGCCGGTAGCGCTCGGCACGGTCGAACAGCTCGGCGCGAATGGCCAGCAGCGTCGCCGAGCCGCAGGCGGACACCAGCGCCTGGTGGAACTGGCGATGGGCGATCTTCCATTCAGGGTCGCGCAGGGGATGCTCGGGATCGCGGTGCTCGATCCGCTTCAGGCGGTGCAGCGTCGAGATCACGGCGATTTCCCAGTCGTCATCACCCCGTTCGATCGAGCGGCGGATCAATTCCACCTCGATCAGAACCCGCGCATCGGTGACCTCGACCAGATCCTGGCGGCTGACCGGCGCCACGCGAAACCCGCGCTGCTCCTGGGCGTCGACGAGGCCCTCCGCGGCAAGCGCCGTCAGCGCCTCCCGCAGCGTGGTGAAGCTCGCGCCAAAGCGTTCGCGCAGCACGTCGAAGCGCAGCGGCTCGCCCGGCGCAAGGCCGCAGGCGATGATCTCCTCGCGCAGCCGATGCGTGATGTCGGCGGCGATGGTCTTGCCGAATTCCTTGCGGGGACGAATGGCGCTTTCGGACATGGCTCAGCCAATGAATCGATGCCTCAACATGCCGCGGCAACGACCATCTTGCAATAATTTTCGTAAACGGTATGATTTTCGAAAATACGGTTTTGAAGAGGTCTGGGGAGCGTGAAGACATGAGGGCAGTGCTGGTGCGTCAGCCGGGTGGGCCGGATGCACTCGAGGTGGTCGAGTTTCCGGTGCCCGTGCCGGGCGCAGGCCAGGTGCAGATCCGGGCCGAGGCGTTCGGGGTTGGGCAGCCCGACGCGCTGATCCGGCGCGGCGTCTACAAATGGATGCCGCCGCTGCCGGCCAATCCCGGCAACGACGTCGCCGGTCGCATTTCCGCGCTCGGGCCTGATGTCGAGGGTTTTGCCGTCGGCCAGAAGGTGCTGCTGAGCGCGCGCGATCTGTCCCAGCGCGGCGGCTGCTACGCCGATTATGTGCTCGCGCCCGCGGATGCCGTTCACGCGCTGCCCGACCATGTCGATCTGCAAGCCGCCGTGTGCCTGTCGAACTACCAGGTCGCCTACGCGCTGCTGCACGAGTGCCGCCATCCGCGCGCGCCCACAAGCGTGCTGGTGATTGGGGCTGCCGGCGGCGTCGGCACCGCGCTGGTGCAGCTGGCAAAGCTCGCCGGGATGACTGTCATCGGCACGGTCTCGACCGAGGAGAAGGCCGCGTTCGCGAAGGCCAACGGCGCCGATCACACCATCTTCTACCGCAGCGAGGACGTCGTGGCGCGCACGCGCGAGCTGACGAAGGGCGAGGGCGTCGGCCTCGTGCTCGATCATGTCTGCGGGCCCGAGTTCACCGCCTATCTCGGCGCGCTCGGCAAATGGGGCACGCTCCTGTCGTACAACGCCTTCGCCGGATTGCCGGAAGAGAATCTGATGGCGGCGATGCGCAACCATCTCGACATCTGCCCGGCCGTGCGCTGCTTCTCCTTCCACATCTACGACCACGATCGCGACGGCCGCCGCGCCCTGATGCGCAGCGTGATCGAGGCCCTGAGCCGCGATGCGATCAAGCCGGCGATCTCGGCGGTCTTGAGGCTCGACGAGGTCAGGAAGGCGCATACGCTGCTGGAGCAGGGCTCCGCGCTCGGCAAGATCATCATGACGCCATGAGGGGGTGGACGATGACACAAGCACCCATTGCACGCTTCACCCGGTTGCGGCACGCGACCTTTACCTCGCCAGATCCGGAGCGGCTGCTCGACTACTACCGCGGCGTGATCGGTCTCGGTCTCGTCGCTCGCGACGGAGGGCGCCTGTTCCTCGCCAATGATTCCGAACAGCTCTCGCTGGTGATCGAGCCCGGCGGCGCCGCGCTGAAGAGCATCGCGTTCGAGATATCACCAGATGTCCAGATCGAGGCGCTGGGCGCCGCGCTGAAGCAGGCTGACTTACGGCCCGAGCTCCACAGCGATTCTCTGCCTGGCGTATCCCGGCTGCTGTCCTTCAGCGATCCCGAAGGGACGCGCTTCGAATTGATCCAGGGCTGGACGCCGACGCCGGCGCAGGAGCGGATCGGCGCCCTCGCGGTCGCCAAGCTCGGCCATGTCGCGCTGCGCACGCCCGATCCGCAAGCCGCTTCGGACTTCTATGCGAATGTGATGGGCCTGCGGGTCTCGGACTGGATCGAGGATCGCTTCGTCTTCATGCGCAGCGGGTTCGAGCATCATACGCTGAACTTCGCCCGTGCACCCGAGCGCAGTCTTCATCATTTCGCCTTCGAGCTGCGGGGGCCCGAGCACATGCACCGGGCCTGCGATCACCTCGCGCGGCACAAGCTGCCCGTGCTCTGGGGTCCGGTTCGTCACGGCCCCGGCCACAACACGGCGATCTATCACCGCAATCCCGACGGCCATCTGGTCGAGCTGTTCTGCGATCTCGACCGCATGACCGACGAGGCGCTCGGCTATTTCGAGCCGCGCCCGTGGCACCGCGATCGTCCGCAGCGGCCAAAGGTCTGGGTCGGCCTGCCGCGCGACGTCTGGGGCATGGCGCCTTCGCCGGAATGCACGGAGTTCGCGCGCTAGGGCATGTGAGTTCGAACGGAAGATTGCCGCACGCGCTGCGGCCAAAGACATAACAATCAAAGGGAGAAGCATCCATGCTCTGGATGAAGCGGCTTGCTGCGGCCATTTTTCTGCTGGGCATCTGTATCGCAACCGGCCCCGTGTCGGCCGAGACTTATCCGTCGCGCCCGATCCGGCTGCTGCACGGATTTGCCGCGGGCGGTGCGGCCGATACGCTGTCGCGCATCATCGCCGACGGGCTCTCGAAGAAGCTCGGGCAGCCGATCATCGTCGAGGCCAAGCCTGGTGCGGGCGGCAACATCGCCGCGGACGCCATCGCGAAAGCCGCACCCGACGGCTACACGCTCGGGCTCGTCACCGGCGCGCATGCGATTTCCGCGGCGACCTACAAGAGCCTCGCCTACCAGCCGGTCGAGAGTTTCGACATGATCTCGACGCTGGTCTACTACGCGCTCGTCATCGCCGTGCGCAACGATCATCCTGCAAAATCGCTCGGCGATCTCATCACCATCGCCAAGGAGAAGCCGGGCGCGCTCAGCTTCGGATCGGTCGGCTTTGGCAGCACGCATCATCTTGCGGGAGAGCTGTTGAACGCGGCGGCCGGCGTCGAGATCGTGCACGTGCCGTATCGCGGCGATTCGCAGTCCATCACCGCGCTGCTCGGCGGCGAAGTGCCCATCATCGTCGGCACGCCCGTCCTGCTCGCGCCGCAGATCCAGAGCGGCGCGATCCGCGGCCTCGCGGTGACCTCGCCGGCGCGCACGGCCTTGCTGCCTGATGTTCCCACGGTTCAGGAAGCCGGCATCAAGGGCTACGATGTGCGCACCTGGGCGGGCCTGCTGGCTCCGAAGGGCACGCCACCCGCGATCATGGCGACGCTCAATGCAGCGACGCTCGAGGTGCTCAGGGACCCCGAGATCAAGCAGCGCCTGGAGACGGCCGTCGGCGGCGAGGTCCGCGGCAGCTCGCCGGCCGAGATGAAGGCGCTGATCGAGTCCGAGATCATCAAATGGACCGGCGTGGTGGAGCGGGCGAAGCTCCCGAAGATCTGATCTGCGGAAGCTCGCCCGCTGCTCCGCTATGCGCCCGAATGTACGCCTGTAGTCCGCAGCATGCGTTGCGTCACCGTCCGCGCGATCGCCGCCGGTGCCTCCTCGGGAATCGCAAAGCACGAGCTCGCGTTGATCTCGCACAGCACGTAGGTGTCGGCGCCGGCCGCATCTTTCGGCCCATACAAAAAGTCCGCGTCCCAGATGACCGGCAATGACGGCTCATCGATGCCGAGTATCGCCATCATCTGCGGCGTCCATTCGTCCTCCATAGCTCTGCGCAGCGCCTGGAATTGCGGTGCGTCAGGGCCGTGCATGATGCGCGGGCCCGGCTGCGCTTCGGGCGAGTCCGGTCCCTCCGGTGGCGGTGGGATCAGGGCCTTGATCTTCTGGTGTCCAAAGCCTGCAACCCTGGCGCCGCTCATGTAGCAGCGGATCATGCCGTCGGGCAGGCGCGGTTGAAACGCCTGGTCGATGATGCAGCCGCCCCAGCCGAAATACGGCTCGCAGCGCGCGAGGAGGGCATCGAGCGGCATGTCCTCAGGGATACTGCCGCGCTGCGCGTGCAGCACGCGAACCATGCCGTCGGTATCGGGCAGCGCTTCCACCTTCCAGACGCCCTGGCCGCCATTGCCGCGGTTCTGCTTCAGCACGCGCGGGCCATCCGCGCGAAGGCGGGCCGGAAACTGGCTGCGGAAGCTTGCGGCGGTGTCATAGCGATGCGTGTCGGCGCCCCAGCCGAGATGACGCGTGCGGTGGAGCACCTCCTTGACGCCCATCTTCAGGATGATTTCGGGATGCGCGCTCACCCATGGCCCATGCGCTGCGACGTCGCGCAGCAGGGCGTCGAGCTCGGCGCGCGTCTTGCCCTGGTGGATCGGATCGACCCAGACGAGCACGCCGTCGGCGGCGAGCAATTGATCGCGGACCGCGCCTGCGAAGCTTTCGTCGTAGATCACGGGCGAGGCTTCGATGCCCACAGCGGCGAGCGCTTCGAAGACGCGGACGAAGCGGCTGTTCTGCGCCGTGGCCTCGCGGCGCACGGCAGCGTCGCCGCGTGAGAGGATGGCTACGGTCTGGCGGGGAGAAGAGTGACGTTCGGTATCCATGCGCAAGCTCCACGTAGTTGCGTGCTGCGCAGAGCTTGGACCGGGTTCTCAAGGGGAGTCTGCATTGTCCCCGTGCAGACCAGATTACGTGAGATGGTCTTCAGGTTTCAAGAGTTGTCGGCATGGTTCCAACGAAGCGTAAAATTCTTTGTGAGAACCCCCAGGGACGGGCGAGTTGACAGCCCGGCCACCCCGGCTTCTACTCGGCCTGTCGGGGACGTGCGATCTCCCCGTGAGGCGACATGCCCAAGAATCGCGTCCTGATTTTCACCAGGGACGCTGCATGTCATCAGCCACCCGATGTCATCCCACACATCGTTTCGGCTCCCCGGTCCGGCGCGACGCGCCGGTCCTGTCGACGCGCGTCACCTTGCGAAACGGACTTCACCTGGGGCGGGGACACGACCAGGAGAACGACCATGCGCACACGGACAATCCTTCAGGCTTTCTTCATTCTGGCGTTGATCGGCGGCGCGTCGGCCGCACGCGCGCTGACTGAGGAGGAACTCGTCGCAAGGATCAAGGCGGCTGGCTACACCGAGGTCAGCGACATCAAGTCGACCGCAGAGGGAACGACCGCCATGGCGATCAAGAACGGCAAGCCGGTGCGGCTCGTTGTCGACAGCAGCGGCCAGATCAAGGAGCGGAACTGAGGCGGCTCCGGAAACCGAATTCAAGCTCAAGGGAGCGGATCAATGCGCAAGATAATCTCGGCGCTGATGGCCATCGGCGCGTGCTTCATCGCGACCGCCCGCGCGCAGGAGGTCGACTGGCAGAAGGTCGATGATACGCTCGGCCGCAAGCCGACTGTTGCCGGCGACGTGCATCGCTACGGCTTTCCGCGCACCGATCTCACGGTCACGCTTGATGGCGTGACCATCAAGCCGGCGCTGGCGCTCGGCGGCTGGGTCGCGTTCAAGCCCGCACATGGCGGCGCCATGGCGATGGGCGATCTGGTGCTGCTCGAGTCCGAGATCAACCCGGTCATGCTGAAGATGATCGCGAGCGGGCTCGAGATCACGGCCGTGCACAATCATCTGCTCGGTGCGAGCCCGGCGACGTTCTACATGCATGTGGCCGGCCACGGCGATCCCGTCAGGATCGCGACCGCCATCAAGGAGGCGCTCGCCGAAAGCAAGACGCCGCTCTCAGTGCCGGCTCCCGCGGCCCCGCCGCCCGCGGTCGATCTCGACACCGCGCAGCTCGACCAGATCATCGGCGTCAAGGGACAGGCCAATGGCGGCGTCTACCAGTTCAACGTGCCCCGCCGCGATCCCGTCACCGAGCAGGGCATGCAGCTGAGCCCGGTCGGACCGCTGGGGGTTGCGACCGCCATCAACTTCCAGCCGACCGGCGCGGGCAAGGCGGCCATCACCGGCGACTTCGTGCTGACCGGCGACGAGGTGAACCCGGTGATCAAGGCGTTGCGATCGCACGGCATCGCCGTGACCGCTCTTCATAGCCACATGCTGGATGAGCAGCCGCGCCTTTTCTTCATGCACTTCTGGGCCAACGACGACGCGATCAAGCTCGCCAATGGTTTGCGGGCCGCGCTCGACAAGACGGCGAGCACGAAGAGCTGAAACGGTGTCCGATTTGGATCGGGCCGTCGGCGCGAAATGCGTTCGTGGCGTTCGAGCCTACCTGGCTTCGACCACCTCGCCATCCTCCTTCACGAAGCGGCCGGGAGGATTGTCCAGGAGATCGATGACGGCCTCCGAGGGCCGGCACAGCCGCGTGCCCTTCGCCGTGACGACGATCGGACGGTTGATGAGAATGGGATGCGCCATCATGAAGTCGAGCAGCTCGTCGTCCGTCCATTTGGGGTCGGCGAGGCTGAGCTCCTTGTACGGCGTTCCCTTCTCGCGCAGCAGCGCGCGGACCGGGATTCCCATCGCCGAGATCAGCACCTTGAGCGTGTCGCGCGATGGCGGCGTCTTCAGATATTCGATGACGACAGGCTCGACGCCGCTCTGGCGGATCATCGCAAGCGTGTTGCGCGAGGTGCCGCAGTCGGGGTTGTGATAGATCGTGACACTCATGATCGGGTCTCCGCAACAGAAACAGGCCCGCGCGCCTTGGCGTGCCGGAGCAGCCAGTTCATCAATAGCATGCCGGCGATGGCCCCGCAGAGCTCGGCGAGGATGAAGCCGGGAAGGTCGATGGGCCTAATGCCGGAAAAGGTGTTCGTCAGCGAACGCGCGATCGCCACCGCCGGATTGGCAAACGACGTCGACGCCGTGAACCAGTACGCGGCCGTGATGTAGAGGCCGACCAGCCAGGGAACAGCCGCGCGCTGGAAGCGGATGCCGGCGAGGATGGTCGCGACCAGCCCGAAGGCTGCGACTGCTTCGGCAAACCATTGCGGCCCGCCGGTCCTGACCTTGGTCGACAGATCGAGCAGGGGCAGGCCGAACATCAGATGCGCTGCGATCGTCCCGGCGATGCCGCCGGCAATCTGCGCGACAATGTAGAGCGCGGCCTCATTCACCGGCAGCTCGCGCCTGCCGGTGAAGACCAGCGTGACCGCCGGATTGAAATGCGCACCGGAGATCGGACCGAGCACGGTGATCAGCACGACCAGGATGGCGCCGGTCGGCAAGGTATTGCAGAGCAGTGCAAGCGCGACATCCCTGGTCAGAGTCTCCGCCATGATGCCGGAGCCGACGACGGTGGCGACGAGGATGCCCGTGCCGAGCGCTTCGGCTGCAAGTCGCCGCGAAAGGTCGAACGTCTCCATCAGCCGGCCTTCGGTGCTGGATGTGTTGCGCCCTCGGAGCGGCCGATCTCGCGCAGCCTGGTACCGAGGGACAGTTTATCGATACTCCTGAGCGGGAGGCTCACAAACGTGTCGATCCGGTTCTTGAGATAGCGGAACGCGGTGACGAACGCGGCCTGCTTCTCCAGGTCGGTGCCTTCGGCAGAGGCGGGGTCTTCGATTCCCCAATGTGCGGTCATCGGCTGTCCCGGCCAGATCGGGCAGGCTTCGCCGGCGGCGTTGTCGCAAACGGTGAAGACGAAATCCATCACCGGCGCATCCGGAGCGGCGAACTCCAGCCAGCTCTTCGAGCGCATCCCGTCGGCGGGATAATCCATGCTTTCCAGCGTGCGCAGCGCCAGCGGGTGCACCGCGCCTTTCGGCGTGCTGCCGGCGGAGAAGGCCCGGAAGCGGCCGGCGCCGTCCTTGCGAAGAATGGACTCGGCGAGGATCGAGCGCGCTGAATTGCCGGTGCACAGGAACAGGACATTGTACAACTGGTCAGGCACGGCTTTTCTCCTTTCGTTTTGGCGAGCAGCAGGCCTGAAGGCTGTCGACGACCGGCTCGCAGACCTCCGGCCGTCCGCCGCAGCAATCGCGCAGCAGGAAAACTGCGACATCGCGAAATTCGCTGAGGTTGGCGCGGTAGACGATCGAGCGGCTGTGCCGCGCGGAGGACACGAGGCGTGCGCGGCTCAAGATCGACAGGTGCGCGGAGAGCGTGTTTTGAGGAACTTCCAGCAGGCGGGCGAGGTCGCCGGCCGCAAGCCCGTCGGGCTCGTGCCGGACCAGCGCCCGGAAGGCCTCCAGGCGGGTGGACTGCGACAGTGCCGCGAGCGCGAGAACGGCTTCTTCTGTTTCCATATATCCAGACTTATGGAATTATAGGGGCGGCGTCAATCCATTGGCTCCGGTTGTGCTGACTGATTAGTATGCTGTGTCTTGCGATCGCGGAAAATTTGCCATGCAAACGCAATCGATTATCACGTGTCCGGTCTGCCAGCATGCGTCAGCCGAAACCATGCCGACTGATGCCTGCCAGTTCTTCTACGATTGCAAGGGGTGCGGGACGCGGCTGAAGCCCAAGAGCGGCGATTGCTGCGTCTTTTGTTCCTACGGATCAGTTCCCTGTCCGCCGATTCAGCGAAACCAAGAGTGCTGTTGAAAGCCGGCCTCAGCAGAGGGGGTAGTTTACTATTTCCAATATTCTAGAAATATAGTTTGACAGGTCGGCTCCCACGGGTCATCCTCACCATCATGAAGATCGATGACGCAGCAGCGCGCTTGGAGGCCCTGGGCAACCGGACGCGACTTCAGATCTACCGCGCCCTGGTTCGGGCGGGGCACTCGGGCATGCCCGTGGGGCGCTTGCAGGACAAGCTGAAGATTCCGGCGTCGACGCTGTCGCATCACATCAAGACCCTGGTCTCGGTCGGGCTGGTCAGTCAGGTCAGGGAATCCACGACCCTGGTCTGCCACGCGAATTTCGATGCGATGCGCGGGCTGGTCGATTTCCTGGCGGCGGAGTGCTGCGCGGACGAAATCGGATGCAAGGGCGCGCAGACGGCGGCGTGATCGTTTTGCCCAATTATTCGATGATTCTAGAAAGATGGGAGAAGCCCGAATGAATGCCAGGACGGTCGCCATCATCGGGGCAGGGCCGGTCGGTCTCGCAGCCGCGGCGCATGTGCTCGAACGCGGCATGTCGCCCATCGTGCTCGAGGCCGGACCCGAGGCGGCACATGCGGTCCGTCAATGGCAGCACGTCCAGCTGTTCTCGCCGTGGGAATACAATGTCGACAAGGCAGCCGCGCGCCTGCTGGCGCCGACGGGTTGGAATTCGCCCGACCCGCAGTCCTATCCGACCGGCGGCGAACTGATCGATGGATATCTCAAGCCCCTCGCGACACGGACACCGCTTCGCGAAATGATCCAGACCTCCAGCCGCGTCTCGGCCATCAGCCGGGCCGGTTTCGACAAGGCGAAGACGAAAGGGCGGGAGCAGGCGCCGTTCGAGATCCGCTACCAGAATGGCAGGGGTCCCGAAGTGCTGCGCGCCGACGCTGTGATCGATACATCAGGCACATGGTTCTCTCCCAATCCGGCCGGCAGCAACGGCTTGCCGGCGATCGGTGAAGGCGAGCGCGCGGAGCGCATCGCCTATGGCATGCCCGATGTGCGGGGCGCCGATCGTGCCAGATATGCCGGCAAAACCGTTGCCGTGCTCGGTGCGGGCCATTCCGCGGTGGGCACGCTGATCGATCTCGTTCGCCTTGCCGATGAGGTGCCCGGCACGCAAGCCATCTGGCTGTTGCGCGGTAAGGATCCCGCAAAGGCCTTCGGCGGTGGCCGCAATGACAAGCTTGCCGCGCGCGGCGAGCTTGGCACCGCCTTCGCGGCGCTCGTCGCCGCCGGGAAGATCAGGGTGGAGACTGAATTCGGCGTCATCCGTCTGTCGGAATCCGAAGGTCGCCTCGATATCGCAGCCGGCGCCCGCTGCGGCACGCGAAGCGTGATCGTGGATCAGTTGATCGTCTCGACCGGCTTTCGTCCCGATCTGTCATTGCTGTCCGAGCTGCGCCTGCGGCTCGATCCGGCCATCGAGGCGCCGGCCGCGCTCGCGCCGCTCATCGATCCCAACGAGCACAGCTGCGGCACGGTGCGTCCTCACGGCGCGCGCGAGCTCGCGCATGACGAGCCGGGCTTCTATCTCGCCGGCATGAAATCCTACGGTCGCGCGCCGACCTTCCTGATGATGACGGGCTATGAGCAGGTTCGTTCGATCGCGGCTGATCTCGCCGGCGACAAGAAGGCGGCGGCGAGAGTCGAGCTGGTGCTGCCCGAAACAGGCGTATGCACGCGCGGCGGCCTCGAGACCGCTGCAGCGTCGGGATGCTGCGGCGGGCCCGCGAAGGAAGTTTCATCGGCCTGCTGTGCCGCCGACGAAACGGCAAAGAAGTCGGGCGCGTCGGGGTGTGGTTGTTCATGACGCAGGTTACTGCGGGCCAGTCTGCTGGTCCGGTCGCCGTCGTCGTCGCGCTCGGCACCGCGCAGACCGTTGCATGGGCGTCGAGCTATTATCTTCCTGCCATCCTGGCTGCACCGATCGCACGCGATCTCGGTCTTGCGCCGACCTACGTGTTCGGCGCGCTCTCAGGGGCGCTCGTCATCTCCGGGCTGCTCGGCCCGCGCGTCGGGCATGCCATCGACACGTTCGGAGGGCGCGGTCTGCTCGCGATCTCGAACCTCGTGTTTGTGGCAGGGTTGCTCCTGCTGTCCGTGGCCCATGGCGCGGCGGTGTTGATCGCGGCTTGGGCGTTGCTCGGGATCGGCATGGGCATGGGCCTCTATGAAGCGGCCTTCGCAACGCTTGCGCGGATCTATGGCACCAATGCCCGGCGAACCATCACCGGCATCACCCTGATCGCCGGTTTCGCCAGCACACTCGGCTGGCCGCTCACGACGTGGCTGGAGTCCGAGTATAGCTGGCGCGTGGCCTGCCAGGTGTGGGCGGCAATCCATATCGCTCTCGCGCTGCCGCTCAATCTCTCGCTGCCGCGCGCCGTTCCATTGGACCAGCAGCCTCGACCGGGCACGGCTGCGAGCCGGCAATCCGGACGCCAGAGCGAGACCTTCGCGATGGTGCTGCTCGCTTACATGTTTGCGGCGGCAAGCTTCGTCAGTTCGGGAATCTCGGCCATTCTGCCGACCATGCTGGTTGCGTTCGGTGCTAGCCCGGCGCAGGCGCTGCTCGCGGGAGCCTTGGTTGGCCCTGCACAGGTCGGCGCGCGCCTTCTGGAAGCGGGATGGCTCGCCCGATTTCATCCGCTGCTCTCGGCGAGGCTGGCCATGCTGATGAATCCGATCGGCGTCGTCGCGCTGGTCGCGGGCGGCCCCTTGCTCGCGACGACTTTCACGGTGCTGTACGGCGCCGGCAACGGCATCATCACCATTGCCCGCGGGACGCTTCCGCTGGCGCTGTTCGGGCCGGCCGGATTCGGCAGGCGCGTCGGCATGATCTCGCTGCCTTCCAGGGTAACGGGTGCCGCCGCGCCGCTCGCGCTGGGGCTGATGGTGGAGCACATCGGCAGCAGCGCGCTGTGGATCAGCGCACTCGTTTCGCTCTCGGCCTTCTTTGCACTCTTGCTGTTACGTAGCGAGCAGGCAACATCGACGCCCCTCAAGGTGGGAGAGCAAAATTCATAAGCTGAGCGGTCGGTCCCTGATTGCGGTGATGTGCATCGGCCAGGTCGGCAATCTCCTGCCGCATGTCACGCTGTCCGCAAACCTCGCGCAGCATCTGATGCCGGCGTGGGGGCTCTCCGCCGCCGAAGGCGGGTTGATGGCGAGCGGTTATGCCTTCGGCTACATGCTCGCCGTGCCCGTGCTGACGACCTTGACCGACCGCATCGATGCGCGGCTCGTCCTGCTCTGGGGCTCGATCGTCAGCGGGCTTGCGACCGCAGCGTTCGGTCTCTTTGCACAAGGTTTTTGGTCGGGCACTGCGATCTGGTCGCTTGCGGGACTTGGCTTTGCCGGCGCCTACATGCCCGGCCTGAAGGCGCTGACCGACCGGCTTCCCACTGGCGACACCTCGCGGGCGGTCACGCTGTACACGTCGAGTTTCTCGGTCGGCGTCGGCCTCTCGTTTCTGGTGGCGCAACTGATCGCCGACCGGTGGGGCTGGCGGGCCGCCTTCCTCGTCACCGGCCTCGGCCCGATCGCAATGGTGGTCGCGTGCCTTCTGATCGATGCGCGGCAGCCTGCGCCAAAGGCCGGGCGTCTGCTCAACTTCGCTCCCGTCTTCGCCAACCGCGAGGCGCTCGGCTACATCCTCGGCTATGGCGCGCATTGCTTCGAGCTCTACGGCATCCGCACCTGGCTCGTGGGGTTCTGGACGTTCGTCGTGGCGCATCAGGGCGCGCCGTCGTGGCTGAGCCCCGTCGTGCTGAGCTTCTGCTTCGCGGTGATCTCGATGCCCGCCAGCATCCTCGGCAACGAGGCCGCGCTGAAATTCGGACGCCACCGCGCGATCACCATCGTGATGATTGCGTCGGCCTGCGTGGCGCTGGTGATCGGGCTCAATGCGACGGCGCCGGCCTGGCTGCTCGCACTGCTGCTGCTCCTCTATGGCCTGACCGTGCCGGCCGATTCAGGAGCACTGACCGCCGGCATGTCGGCCGCGGCGGTA
This sequence comes from Bradyrhizobium liaoningense, assembly GCF_018130825.1. Lineage (GTDB taxonomy): Bacteria > Pseudomonadota > Alphaproteobacteria > Rhizobiales > Xanthobacteraceae > Bradyrhizobium > Bradyrhizobium liaoningense_B. The sequence goes on from NZ_JAFCJS010000006.1 coordinate 587,263, forward strand.
TCGGCGCATCGCGGCGCGACGCTCGCGTTGCACTCGACCGTCGGCTTCGGCCTGTCGGCGCTTGGGGCCTGGGGGACCGGCGCAGCGCTCGACATCGCCGGCGGCCCGCAGAGCGCGAGCGGCTGGCTGCTGGCGTTCACCGTCCTCGCGGCCGGCATTGCGCTCGGTCCGCTGGCGTTGCTCTGGGCGCGGATGGCGCAGCGTGCGGCGCGGGTGCAGTAGCGGGGCGGCTTCGGGTCTCGAGCGCGGACCGTCGATCAGGCGGGGTCAGACATTCTCTGGAGCGTCGCTTGCGTCATCTCCGAGGATCGTCTCCGAGAGCAGCGCCGCAGCCTTCTGCAGTGGGGCGATGAACCGATCCAGTTCGGTGAAGCTCACGCGTGCCACGGGAACGGAGACGCCCAGGCACGCGATCAGCTCGCGATCCGGCGACAGGATCGGAACGGCGCAGCCGACCACGCCTCGCACATATTCTTCATTGGTCTTGGCCCAGCCGCGCTTGCGGGTCTCGTCGAGGACCTTCATCAGGCTTTCGACATCGACGATGGTCGTCTCGGTGTACTTGGTGAGTGCGAGTGCGCGGCACAGCTTTTCGCGCGCCCGCTCGGGCAAGCGGCTCATGTAGATCTTGCCGGTCGAGGTGCAGTGGAGCGGCGCCGCTTCGCCGGGATTGAACTGGAGCCCCTGCGGTTGCGACACGCGGACGCTGTCGACGTAAGCAACGACATTGTCCCGCACCACCCCGATCTCGCATTGCTCGCCGATTTCGGCCGCAACGCCTCGGAGCACCGCATGGCGGCGCGCGGTGCGGAAGGCTGCGCCGATGACCTTGGCCGACAGCGTGACCAGTTGATTGCCGACCACGTAGCGCTTCGTTCCCACGGCTCTCTGAAGCAGTCCGCGCTGCTCCAGATTTCCGATCAGCCGGTGCGCGGTCGGCAGCGGCAGGGACAGCGCGCCGGCGATCTCCGCGACCGAGGCTGCCCTGGTCTGGCTGGCAACGTAGCCAATGACCGCGAAGGCGCGATCCAGTGGCCCATCGGTACTCGGCTGCTGCATTTTGTCATTCTCCACCTGGATTCCAAATAATTATCATTTTTCGGAATGAAAACCACTGAAATATGAAAATTACTATAGGAACCCTAGCGCCTTTGCCCATATCGTTGGCGTTGCCCGGCGGTGAACAGGATTTGTGCAGTGCGGACCGCCGCGGTCGTGCTCAGGAGATTGGGAATGTCAGGCCACTACGACGTTGATGCCGTGCGGAAGGAGTTTCCGGCTGCTGAGCGGATCACCTATCTCGACTCCGGCTTCCAGACGCCGCTTGCGCGTCCCGTCAAAGCGGCGATCGACCGTTTCCTGAGCGAAGGTCTCGAGATCGCCGGCCCCAAGAGCGTCTGGCTCGATCGTGTCGAGCAGACCCGCGAGAAACTGGCGCGGTTTCTCGGCGCATCGGCCGACGAGATCGCCTTCACCAAGAATACCTCGGAGAGCATGAACATCGCCGCGAATGCGCTGCCGCTGCGCGCCGGCGACAAGGTCCTGATGATCCACGGCGATCATCCGAACAACGCCTACGCGTTCCTTAATCTGCGGCGCAAGGGCGTGACCGTCGCGTTCGTGCCGATGACGGAGATCGTGAACGCCGACAGCCTTCGTCCCTACATCGACGCGAACACGAGGGCCATCTCGATGTCGCAGGTGACCTTCCATGCCGGTCACCGCTTCGATGTCGAAAGCATCGGCGCGCTGTGCGAGGAGAAGGGGCTCTACTTCGTCGTCGACGTGATGCAGGCGATCGGCGTGGTGCCGATCGATGCCAAGGCGATGCGTGCGACCTTCATCGGTTCGGGCAGTCACAAGGGGCTGCTCGTGCCGCAAGGGCTGGGCCTGCTCTATTGGGACAAGTCGAGGGCCGAGCTCGAGCCTGCTTATCTTGCGGCCGCCAGCCTTGCGGACGTCCCGGCCGATCTCATTGCCAATCCCGACAAGCTCGATCCGGCCCCGAGCGCGCGCCGCTTCGAGCTCGGCAATTTCAATCTTCCGGCGATCCATGCGCTCGGTGCCTCGCTCGATATGATCGATGCACTGGGCGTTGAGAACATCCAGAACCACTGCTTCGATCTCGGCGACCATCTCATCGCCCGGCTCGACGCGCTCGACGTCCGCCTCGTCGGCCCTCGCGCGCGCCAGCATCGCGCGCCGCACATCTACGTCATCGCGCTGCCCGCCGCCGAATGGCTCGGCCATTTCGAGGAGAACGGCGTCCGCGTGTCGCCGGAACGGGACGGCATCCGCGTGTCGTTCGGGATGTTCAACACGATTGCCGACGTCGACCGCCTGATCGAGATCATCCGGCGGCGCGGCGTGAAGCCATCATCGAGGGCCGCATAGGCTGTCCATCAAGGAGACGTACATGACGAAATTTGCGCGTGTCTTGAGCATTCTGTCCGGCCTCGCGGTCATTGGTGGTCTTGGCGGAGCAGCGGTTGCCGCCGACAGTCCCACGCTCGCCAGGATCAAATCGAACGGCGCCATCACCATCGGCCATCGCGAGGCCTCGATACCGTTCTCCTATCTTGGTCCCGACCAGAAGCCGATCGGCTTTTCGCTCGATCTGTGCGCCGCCATCGTCGAGCGTATCAAGGCGGAGACCGGCCTGCCCAATCTGAGGGTCAACTACGTTCCGGTGAACTCGTCCAACCGCATCCCGCTGATCCAGAGCGGCACCGTCGATATCGAGTGCGGCGGCACGGCCAACGACAAGAAGCGGCAGGAGCAGGTGTCGTTCTCCGTCGCGACCTTCGTCAGCCAGCCGCGCTGGCTGGTCAAGGCGGACAGCGGCCTGAAGACGGCCGGCGATCTCAAGGGCAAGACGGTTGTCGTCACCCAGGGCTCCAATGCCGTCGGCTTCGCGCAAGGCGTGAATGCGAAGGAGCAGCTCGGCTTCAATATCGTCCAGGCGAAGGACCATGCCGAATCCTTCTTGATGCTGAACACCGGCCGCGCGGCCGCCTTCATGGAAGACGATATTCTCCTCGCCGGCCTCAAGGCCGCAGCTCCGAAGCCGGATGCGCTGATATTTCTCCCCGAGGGTTACGCCAAGATCTATTATGGCCTGATGTTCACGAAGGGCGATACCGGCTTCAAGGCGCTGGTCGATGATGTGCTGTCCAAGCAGATGGCGTCGGGCCAGTTCGAGAAGACCTACGCGAAGTGGTTCACCAGGCCGATTCCGCCCAAGAATGAGAATTTGGCGTTTCCGCTGACGGTCGAGCTCACGGAACGGATCGCGCATCCCAGCGACGCGGTCGACTAGGCGGAGAGTGTCCCGCAAACCGAGCCCCGAGGTTCGCCATGTTTGCAGTGCTTCTTGAACAGACCGCGGATGGCCAGCGCTATATCGACTGGCTCGTGTCGGGCCTCGGCTGGACCCTGGCGCTGGCGTTCTTCGGCTGGTGGATTGCCTTCGCGGTCGGGGTGGTCGTCGGCATCGGCCGCACCGTGCAGAACCGGCCCATCGCGGCGCTTGCGCGCCTGTATGTGGAGATCTTCCGCAACATCCCCGTTCTGGTGCAGATGTTTCTCTGGTACTTCGTCCTGCCGGAGATCCTTCCAACTGCGCTCGGAAACGCCATCAAGCAGATTCCGCCGCCCTGGGGATCGTTCTTTCCGGCGCTCGTGTGCCTCGGTCTCTACACCGCGGCCCGGATCGCCGAACAGGTGCGTGCCGGGATCGAGGCCCTGCCGAAAGGGCAGGTCGAGGCGGCCAGCGCGCTCGGGTTCAGCAGCTATCTGACCTATCGCCACATCATCGTGCCCCAGGCGCTGCGCCTGATCATCCCGAGCCTGACCAGCGAGGTCATGGGCATCTACAAGAACACTTCGGTCGCGCTCACCATCGGGCTGATGGAGCTGACGGCGCAGGCCCGCCAGATCAGCGAAGCGACGTTTCAGACGTTCACCGCTTTCGGCGCCGCGACGCTTGTCTACCTCGCGCTGGCGCTGATCGCCTATCAGGGGATGGCGCTGATCGACAGGGCTGTGCGCATTCCGGGCGCCGGGCGTGCGGACGATGCAGTCAAGCCGGCCGCGACGCACGTCACGCAACCGATTGACTCCCTGCCTGACGCGATGGAGGTCGTGAAATGAACAGCCTCGATTTCTCCGTTGTTCTTCAGGCGTGGCCTTACCTCTGGTCGGGCCTGCTGTTTTCGCTGGCGCTGACCGCTGTGGCTTTCGTGGTCGGCCTGGTCCTCGGCACCTGCCTGGCGCTGGTGCAGCACTTCGAAGTGCCCGTGCTCGGCAGGCTCGTGCGTGGCTATGTCGCCCTGATGCGCTCGATCCCGCTGATCCTGGTCCTGTTCTGGTTCTTCTTCCTGGTGCCGATCGTGCTCGGCCATCTCAGCGGAAACGGACGGCCGGTCCCGATCGGCGCCACCTGGACGGCGTTCATCACCTTCGGCCTGTTCGAGGCCGCCTATTATTCGGAGATCATCCGCGTCGGATTGCGCGCGGTGAACCGGGGACAGTTCGAGGCGTGTCAGGCGCTCGCATTGTCCACCTTCGACACCTATCGCTCCGTGATCCTGCCGCAGGTGCTCCGCGTCGCCAGCCCAATCATCCTGAGTCAGACCATCATCCTGTTCCAGGACACCTCGCTGGTCTACGTGCTCTCGCTCACCGATCTGCTCGGCGCAGCCTCGAAGCTGGCGCAGCTCAATGGCCGTCTGGTCGAGATGTATCTGGTCATTGCGGTGGTCTACCTCGCAATCAGCTCGGCGGCCTCGCAGTGCGTAGCGTCCTTACGCAAGCGATATGCGATTGCGGGCCGCTAGCGGATCATCCTGTTCTTTGGAGAGGAAAATGCTTCAGCTCGCTGCGGGGAATCAGATGGGGCCGACTACTTTCATCGTCACCGTGGAAAATCTGGTGAAACGGTTCGGCCATTTCACGGCGCTGAATGACGTCAACCTGACTGTCGCGGCCGGCGAGAAGATCGTGCTGTGCGGTCCCTCCGGCTCGGGTAAGTCGACCTTGATCCGCTGCATAAATCACATCGAAAAGCACGATGGTGGCCGGATCGTCGTCGATGGTGTCGAGCTGACGAACCGGATGGACGACATCAACGGCGTCCGTCGCGAGGTCGGCATGGTGTTCCAGAGCTTCAACCTTTTTCCGCATCTCTCGGTCGTCGAGAATTGCATGCTGGCGCCGATGAAGGTGCGGGGGCTGTCCCGCGCCGAGGCACACGAGCGTGCGATCGGTCTGTTGCGCAAGGTGCGCATCCACGACCAGGCGAACAAATATCCGGGACAGCTCTCCGGCGGCCAGCAGCAGCGCGTCGCCATCGCGCGGGCGCTGTGCATGCAGCCAAAGATCATGCTGTTCGACGAGCCGACCTCCGCGCTGGACCCGGAGATGGTCAAGGAGGTGCTCGACACCATGGTTGAGCTCGCGAAAGACGGCATGACCATGGTCTGCGTCACGCACGAGATGGGCTTTGCCCGCGAGATCGCTGATAGGGTGGTGTTCATGGATCGTGGCTCCATCGTCGAGGAAGCCGATCCCGAGACCTTCTTCCGCGCGCCCCGGAGTGAGCGGGCGAGGGATTTCCTCGGCCAGATCATCCATTAGGGATACGTCTCGGTCTTTAGCGCGATAGTGGAGGGCGGCGTCGCCGGGCGCGGCGTCATTGATTGGCACGTCTCGCAATCCCGTTGGCGCCTTCTGCCGCTGCCAACGCTGTTCCTGAAATCTAGAGACACCTGCGAGACCAGCGAGCGGCCTGATCGCTCCTCCCAACCCCGCAGACCAAGGAACAGACCATGCAATCATTCCCGCTTTCCCGTCGATCCGCCATCTTCCTGCTGATGGCAACCGTGAACATCGGATTGATGCCGATGGCGCACGGCGAGGCACCGGTCCCCGACGCGATCGTCGGAACATGGGAGGCCGACGACGGCACCGTGAAGCTCGACATGTTCAAGGCCGGCGCAGAATTCCAGGCGCGCATGCTCTATGGCAACGAGATCGTCGAGGCGGACAATGTGACCTTCAAGAAGGACGCCAAGAACCCCGATCCCACGCTGCGTTCGCGATCGCTCAAGAACATCGTGTTCATCACCGGCCTGCACTGGGAAAATGGCGAGTGGACCGGCGGCTCCATCTACGACGCCTCGTCCGGCGCACCTACAACTGCAAGGCCAGCGTCAAGGACGGCAAGATGCATCTGAGAGGGTATCTCGGCCTGCCGGCGATGGGGCAAACCCGCTCATTCCACCGCGTTCGCGGGTAGGTAGGCCTTCCGCCAATCCCGAACCGTTCTGCCGAAGCGCGGTCGCCCGAACCGCGCTTTTTCCTCGCGAGTACAGCAGCTTGAGTGGTCGCCAGGATTGGCGCGTTGTGCAAATCTATTGGCGCGTTTGGTCAGTCGATCCGGACCGGGGAGGCGGCAGGATAAGGATCGGAACCAAGAGAGGTTGACATGTTCGACAGATCGAAAAGAACCGCGCTCGTCACCGGAGCCTCCTCCGGCATGGGCAAGGAAATCGCAAGGCGTCTGATCAAGGACGGCTTTCAGGTCTTCGTCGCCGCGCGCCACGTCGACAAGATGGATGATCTCGTCGGGCTCGGGGCGCGGTCCCTGCGCATGGACATATCGAGCGAGGCCGACATCCAGGCGGCGGTCGATGCCATCCTGCGCGAGGTGGACGGCGTCGATGTGCTCGTCAACAATGCCGGCTTCGGCCTCTACGGTCCCGTCGAGGACGTCGGCATCGACGAAGCGCGTTACCAGTTCGAGGTAAACCTGTTCGGCGCCGCCCGCCTGACGCAACTCCTGCTGCCGAAAATGCGCGAGAAGCGTGCAGGCACCATCGTCAACATCACCTCGATGGGCGGCAAGATCTACACGCTCCTGGGCGCCTGGTACCACGCGACCAAGCATGCGCTGGAAGGCTGGTCCGATTGCCTTCGGCTCGAGCTCGCTCCCTTCGGCATCAAGGTCGTCGTCGTCGAGCCCGGCCTGATCGAGACCGGATTTGGCGATGTGGTCGCCAATGGCCTGCTCAAGCGATCGGGTGAAGGTCCCTACGCCAAACTCACGCAGGCCGTCGCGAAATCGACCCGTGAGGCCTATGGACAGGGACGCGGCACCAATCCGAGCGTCATCGCCGACATCGTGTCCAGGGCTGTGAGGGAGCCGAAGCCGCGCACGCGCTACGTTGCGGGCAAATATGCCCTGCCGATGATCAAGATTCGCGAGTGGTTCGGCGACCGCATGTTCGATCGCGTGATCATGAGCCAGATGCGCTAGGGATCGGTCATGAGCGGAACAGCGGCAGACAGGTGCAAGGTCCCCCGAGCCTTTTGGCAGGCCGTCGAACATATCGGCGTGCCGCCGGCCGTGCTGTTGCGGCAGGCGAAATTGCCGGCAACCTTGCACCTTAACGATCAAGGGCAGGTCACCACAGTGCAATACTTTGCACTCTGGAGAGCGCTCGAGGAGCTGAAGCCGGAGCCCGGGCTCGGCTTGATGCTGGTCCAGAGCGTCGAGACGGCGGTGCATCCGCCGCCGAGCCTTGCTGCGTTCTATGCAAGGGACTATCGCGACGGACTGCACCGCATCGCGCGCTTCAAGCGGCTGTGCTCGCCCGAGCAGCTGCACGTCGACGAAGGCAAGGACGAGTGCGTGGTCACGACGGAGTGGCAGTACGCAACCGATCCGGAGCCCGCGATTACGACCGATGTGACCTTCGCCACGCTGGTCGAGCTCGGGCGTCGCGGGACGGGACAGCACCTGACGCCGAAGCGGGTGGAGCTGGTTCGTCCTCGCCCCAAGAGCGATGTCCATCACGCTTATTTCGAATGCCAAATCCGCTATGGCGCGGCACGAAACCTGCTGGTCCTGAAATCTGCTGACCTCGATCGTCCGTTTCCCGGCCACAACAAGGAACTGCTCGAAATCCTGACGCCGGCACTGGCGTCGGCCCTGGGCGAGCTGGAAGCGCGCAGCTCCGTCAGGGAGCAGGTGAAGGTGGTCCTCAAGCGCAGCCTTGCGAGCGGGCGGCCGGAATTGTCGGATGTTGCGCGCGATCTCGGCCTGAGCGAGCGGACCCTGCAGCGCCGCATCACCGAGGAAGGCGCGAGCTTCCGTGAGCTCCTGGTCGAAGCGCGTCAGGAGCTCGGGCGGCAGCTTCTGTCGGATCCAACGGCCGACATCGACGAGGTCGCGTGCCTCCTGGGCTATCAGGACGCGAGCTCCTTCTACCGCGCCTTCCGATACTGGGAAGGCGTGACGCCGAGCCGCTGGCGCGAGCTGCACGGCAACAAGATTCACTAGAGCGTTTTCGAGCGAAGTGGATACCGGTTCGCGTCAAGAAAACGCGTCACAATAGAATCCAGAGCCCCGTTCCGATTTCATCGGAACGGGGCTCTGACGGCTGCTGCGTCCTTTTTGGCGCCTGCGGCAACTTCGTTGGCGCGCCTCGTCACTGCTGATCCTGGCCGACGAGGATAGGACTTGCCGCGTAAGTCCAATTCAATCCATCGAGGATATCGCATGTCTGGCAAAGTCTGGTTCATCACCGGAGCATCCCGCGGCTTTGGCCGCGTCTGGGCAGAGGCTGCCCTCAAGCGCGGCGACAAGGTGGCTGCCACCGCCCGCATTCTCGCTGACGTGGCTGATCTTTCGGAAGTCTACGGCGACGCCGTGCTGCCGATCGCCCTGGACGTGACCAATGCCCACGCGGTGCAGAATGCCGTGACCCGGGCTCACGCGCATTTCGGACGGCTGGACGTCGTGCTCAACAACGCGGGCTACGCGCTGGTCGGGGCGATCGAGGAAGCACACGAGGCCGATGTCCGCGCCGAGTTCGACACCAATTTCTTCGGCACCCTCCGCGTCATCCAGGCCGCGCTTCCCCTGCTGCGACGACAGGGCAGTGGTCACATCATCGGCGTGTCCAGTGTTGCGGGCATCGTCGCCGGGCCCATCACCGGGTTCTACAACGCCTCGAAATTCGCCATCGAAGCTCTTCATGAAAGCCTGGCGCAGGAGGTCAGGGGCTTCGGGCTGAAAGTCACGCTGCTCGAGCCCGGCGCCTACGCGACGGGGTTTGCCAGCACGGCCTCGCTCAGGATCTCGCCCGTCATCAATGCCTACAGCAACACGCGGGCGGAGGTGTTTGCCGCCGGTGCCAAGCTCGAGTTTGGCGAGCCGGAGGCGACGGCCGATGCGATCCTGAAGATCGTCGACGCCGAGAGTCCTCCGCTCCGATTCTTTGTCGGCACTGAGGGATTGCCGCGCGCCCGGGCCGCCTATGCCGATCGCCTCGCGACATGGGAAGCGTGGGAGGCTGACTCCAACGCCGCTCAGGGCGAGGCCCGGCAACACAACATCGCATCGTAGCTGCACCAGCTTTCTTCGGGACAGACCCGTCTGCTCCTCGCGAGCGGGAAACAGAGGATTGCAATGAACGCTACCGCAGTTGCTGATTTCTTCCAGTTCTTCCGCTCGTACCTGTCCAATCCCTGGCAGGTCTCCGCCATCGCGCCATCAGGCCAGTCGCTGGCGCGCCTGATGACGCAGGAGATCGTGCCGGGGACCGGGCCGGTGATCGAGCTGGGGCCGGGCACCGGCATCTTCACCAGGGCGTTGCTCCGGCGCGGAATCGCGGAGCGCGACCTGCTTCTGATCGAATATGGTTCGGATTTCGTCCGCCTGTTGCAGGAGCGTTTCCCGCGCGCGCGCGTGCTCTGGATGGATGCGCGCCAGCTCGCCCAGTACGAGCGGTTCACGGCGCCGGCCTCGGCCGTCGTCAGCGGCCTTCCGCTTCTGTCGATGTCGCCGCGCAAGGTGATCGCGATCCTGACGGGCGCCTTCCGCCACATGCAGGAGGGCGG
>NZ_JAFCJS010000007.1 GCF_018130825.1 Bradyrhizobium liaoningense
CTTCCGCTTCTGTCGATGTCGCCGCGCAAGGTGATCGCGATCCTGACGGGCGCCTTCCGCCACATGCAGGAGGGCGGCACGCTCTACCAGTTCACCTACGGACCGCGCTGCCCGGTGCCGCGGCCGATCCTCGACCGTCTCGGGCTGAAGGCGAGCCTGGTCGGGCGCACCGCGCTCAATATTCCGCCGGCATCTGTTTATCGCATCCGGCGGCGTCCGTGGACGCACGCCGGCATCAACCTTGCGGAATAGCTCGGGGCGAGGACGATTGCGGGAGCAGGGCGACGTAGTCGCCGGTCTTGGCGCCGTAGTCGATGTGATAGGAGTGCTCGTACATGTCGAGGGCCAGGATCGGCGTTGCACCCGCAGCGTGTGGCAATGATCGGACGCCCATTGGTTGGTGAACTTCCGATCGCGCGGTGACCAGGTCAGCAGCACCCAGCCGGAGCCGCCGCCCAGTGCCTTGTATTGCATTTGTCGCTTTCCTGAACTACGACGTCTCCAGGGGAACCACAGTCTCCCCTTGAGGCTTCGGTCCAAGAACTGTGCAACGCTCGACGTGTCGAGGATTTGCACATATGGACGAAAGCGGACCTCCGATTTTTCCCGCGGACTTCATGCTTGGAAGGCAATCAAAGCGCCAGTGAGGCTCTTTGAACGATCTGTGCCGTCCCGATATTGCAGGAGCTCTGCCTATGTCTCATCCGCAACGCCGAAGGGCCATCCTCGCTGCCACACTGTTCTTGATGGGAGTAAGTGCCATGTCAAAGGATGCGATCAGCTTCGAGAGTTCGGAGACCGGGGCCGCGCCCCAGGGCTGGACTTCCACCCTCACAGGAACTGGCGCCCCAAAATGGACGGTCGAAAGCGATGCGACGGCACCGTCCAAATCGAAGGTGCTCAGGCAATCCGGCCGCGCGACTTACCCGCTGCTGCTGAAGAACGACACCAGCATCAAGGACGGTTTTGTCGAGATCAAGTTCAAGGCCGTCGCGGGATCGCAGGATCGCGCCGCCGGCATCGTCTGGCGGGCGAAGGATGCGAACAACTACTACGTCGCCCGGGCCAATGCCCTCGAGGACAATGTCGTTCTCTACAGGACCGTCAATGGGGTTCGCAGTCCGCTCGACATCGTCGGGCGCAAGGGAGGATACGGGATTGACGCAAAGGTTCCGTCGGACACCTGGCATAGCCTGCGCGTCGACTTCAGCGGCCCCCGCTTCCGCGTGTCCTTCAATGGCAAACAACTGTTCGAGGTCGAGGATGCCACCTTCGCTGATGCCGGCAAGGTCGGGCTCTGGACCAAGGCCGACAGCGTGACGCTCTTCGATGATATCACCTACGGCGAAGCGCAGAGGTGATCTGGCGCGGCCGTTCTGGATGAGCCCGCCAGTCGCGACCAACCGCCTGATGGGTGAGAAAATCGCGGGAAGCGCAAGGCTCTATCGCCGCTTCGCTACCTTTGAAGTCCCGGTGAAGGATTTGAGCAGGCGCAGGTCGCTCGACGCCTCCGCGAGCAGCCAGTCACGGAATGTCGCAATCTTCGGAAGTGACGCGGTCGCTTTGGGGCAGACGATCCAGTAGCTTTTCGATAATGGCAGGGATTCCGGGAAGGGCAGTGCCAGCCGGCCGTTGATCAGGTCCCAGGCTCCTAATGTCGTGCGAGCCAGGGCGATGCCCTGGCCGTTGATTGCGGCGTCGATGACCATGCTGGCACGATTGAGCACCGGGCCATGCGTGACATCGGCGTCGTCAATGCCGACACCACGCAGCCAATTTGCCCAGTCGGATCTGCTGTCGAGGTGGATCAGGGGAAATTTCAGGATGTCCGCGACCCCGCCGATGCGGCGGCGGCCGGACAGCAGCTTGGGACTGCATACGGCAAAGAGCCGTTCTGTGCAGAGCCTCGTGGCATCGAGGCCCGGCCAGTTTCCATCGCCATGGCGCACCGCAAGGTCGACCTCCTCGCGCGCAAAATCGACGTGATGCATCGTTGCCGAGACGCGGAGATCGATTCCCGAATGCGCTTCCGCGAAATTGCCCAGTCGGTGCACCAGCCATTTGGCGGCAAAATCCGGGGACGTGCTGACCGTGAGCACGCCTGCGTTCTGTCGCTGCAACAGGCGCTCGGTGCCTGCGGAAATTCGATCCAGCGCATCGCGGATCACCGCGAGATAGTCGCGGCCCGCTTCCGTGATGATCAGGCGCTGGCGCTCGCGGCTGAACAGCTTGATCGCGAGCTCCGTCTCGAGCGCCTTGACCTGATGGCTGACCGCACCTTGCGTGACGCACAGCTCCTCGGCGGCCCGCGTGAAGCTCTCGTGGCGGGCCGCGGCTTCGAAGGCCTTCAGTGCGTTCAATGGCGGCAAACGCGGGCGCATCGCGAAAGTCCGGAAGATCATGAGAAAATCTAGGGCTGGCCCGAGAAAGGATGCTTTGCGGCCTTCGCCCTAGCGGCCTTATGCAGGCGGCAATGACGCGAAATCATGCGATCCGGAGCCAACAAATGTCAATATCTTTTGCCGATCGAAGCTTCTTGGCGCGAGTTCGGGGCAGCGCGACGGTCGTGGGTCATAAGCAAAATTCATGGCTAACGATGATCGACAGATGCCTCGCCGGCAGCGAGCGGGCGCACCAGCGCGCTGATCTCCGCACGATTGCTGACGACCCTCATCTCCTTGCCGATCTCGGGCTCACCCGGGAGGAGGCTTTGGAGCAGGCCAACAAGCCGTTCTGGCGCTGATCGAGCTCAGTGACCGGAAGCCAACCGGGAGAAGAAGACATGTCCGAGACCATCGTTTACGGCTTTCCCCGCAGCACGTTCGTCAACATCGTGCGGCTCGTCCTCACCCACAAGGATGTGGTCTACCGCTTCGAGGACCTCGAGCCTGTGATGGGCAGGAGCGAGCATCTCGCGCTTCATCCGTTCAATCGCGTTCCGATCTTCCGGCACGGCGACTTCACCGTCTACGAGACGCGCGCCATCGTCGGCTACATCGATGAGGTGTTCGCGGGGGCACGGTTGACGCCGCAGGACCCGCACGCACGGGCGCGCATGAATCAATGGATCGGTGTCGTCGATTCCTACGTCTATCCCTACATGATCTACCATGTGACCCACGAGCGGCTGGTGTTTCCCGAGCTCGGGATTGCATCCGACGAGAAGGTGGTGGCGCACGCACTGCCCAGGGTCGAGAACGCACTCGTGACCATCGAGCGCGAGCTTGCCGATGGTCGGGACTACCTCCTCGGTCCAGAGCTCTCGATCGCGGATTTCTATCTCTTGCCGAGCACCTTTGCGTTCAGCCTGACGGAGGAAGGCAAGGCCATGTACCCGAAATTTCCGGCCTTCTGTCGATGGCGGGAGCGCATGGAGAGCCTGCCGACGACGCAGAAGCTGCGCGCGATCCTGCCGCCGCGCGAGCCCATTGCACATGCCCGCGAGTGGGCGAAGTCACACCGCCCGCGATATTAACCGGGGCCAGGGCCGGTTTGCGGGGTGAGGACGATCTAGGTGCTTCCGCTTCTGTCGATGTCGCCGCGCAAGGTGATCGCGATCCTGACGGGCGCCTTCCGCCACATGCAGGAGGGCGGCACGCTCTACCAGTTCACCTACGGACCGCGCTGCCCGGTGCCGCGGCCGATCCTCGACCGTCTCGGGCTGAAGGCGAGCCTGGTCGGGCGCACCGCGCTCAATATTCCGCCGGCATCGGTCTATCGCATCCGGCGGCGGCACCGGTTGCAGGCGGTGTCCTAAAGCATGATCCGGAAAAGTGCGAAGCGTAGATCATGCGCAAACAACAACCTAAAGCGCGATGACGATTCATTCCAATCTCATCGCGCTTTAGAACTTCATGCGGAAGTTTGCACGGACGCTGTTGTCGGTGACGCCCGAGCCGAACTGGCCGTTGTAGGAAACCCCGAGCGTGGCGTTGTTGCTGATGGCGAGGTCGAGGCCGGTGTCGATGGCGGCCGCGTTTCTGGCGATGGGAACACCCCAGACGGTGAACGCGCTGCTGCCCGCGAACCGCAGGTTCGATTGCGGCGTCATGTCGCCGAAGGCGTGACGCCAGCCGAGCGAGCCGGTGGCCGTGGCGATAAGGCCGCCAAGGTTGAAGCTGGTCGAGCCGCGCAGACCGAGCGTCGAGAAGGAGGTGTCGGTGCTTCCGCTCCGGCCTGTGAGCGCCGCGGCGCCGCCATGCTCGCTGAAGCCGTTCGTGTGCAGGTTCACATAAGCGAGGTTGGCGAAGGGCTCGAAGGTGACGGCGCCAGTCTTCACGTCGTAGCCGAGTTCGCCGAACGCCTGCGTCGTGCCCGCGTTGTAATGGCCCTTGAGGCTGTCCGAGAAGCCGGAGAACGCGACCGAGCGGCTGCTGGAGATGTTGTGCCACGTATAGGCGGCACCCGAGCGGAAGGCGAGATTGCCCCACTGGTTGCCTGCATAGAGGCCGAGCGTGTAATTGTCGCTCGTGCCCGACGAGCTGCGATCCTTCACATTGAAGTCGGTGTGGCCAATGCCCCCGAGGATGCCGACCCGCCAGCTATCGAATAGCTGACCATCGGCGCCGATGAAGAAGCCGCCGGTCGCGCGGCCGAGTTTTGCCGCGTTGCCGTCGCCGGCGGTGGTGCCCCAGGAGCCGAAGGCCCTGGCCCAGGTCACGGCCTCGGCGCCATCACAGCCCGTGCCCGAACGGCCATCGGCATTGCCGGTCGCGAACGTGGTCGTGCCGCCCGAGATGCCGCAGCGTCCCGACCGCAATCGGTCGAGGGCCGCATCGCGCACGAAACGGCTGTCTTCGATCAGTGCCGTCTTGGCCGAGGCGTGGACTTCGCCGGAGAGCTGGTCGAAGGCTCTGCGCGCGGTCGCGGTGTCGAGCTGGACGACGGCGTCCCAGATGGAATTGCCAAGACCCAGCGTCTCCACACCGCCGCCGGCGGCCCGCTGGTTCACCGTGCCGCCGACGTCGGCGAAGTCGGTATTGTTGCGGGTCATCGTCAGATAGACGTCGCTGGCGTCATAGCTGAGCGAGGGCGTCAGGAAGGCCAGGTTCGAGATGACCCCGCCGAACGTGCCCGTCCTGCCGCCACCCGTCGTGCTGAGGATGGTGTAGGTGGTGCTGGGCGCATAGTTGCCCGAGCCCGCCAGCACATTGACTGTGCCGCCGTTGATTGTGATCGCGCCCGTGGCGATGATGCGACTGCCCTGGCCGGCAGCGTTGACGGCGACTTGATAGATCGAGCCGGCATTGAACGTGACATTGCCGGCCACGCTCATCGTGCCGATGCCGCCATTTTGGCCCGGCGCAATGGTCGCGCCGCTGTTGATCGTCAGGTCGCCGGAGGAGCCGATGCCCGTGAACAGGCCGCCCGAGACTGTGACGGCGCCGGTGATCGTGCCGTTGTTGGTCGTCGTTCCGGCGCTCTGCGTCAGGCTGCCGTTGATCGTGCCGTCGTTGTTGACGATGCCCGCCGTGTTGAAATTGCCGTTCCAGGTCGCACCAGGGCTGTTGGTGATGGTTCCGGTGTTGGATGCGACATTGGCATTGTAGATCGCATTGTTGGTGACGAGCCCGGCATTGGCGAGATCGTCGGTCACCGTGCCGTTGTTGGTGATCACCCCGTTGGCCGTATTGATGATGCCGACAGCGGTTGTCAGCGAGCCGCCCGCGGCGACCGTGACGCCGCCGCTGTTGGTCAGTCCAGCGAATGTGGTGTTGCCACCGTTCGCCACTATGAGGGTTGCGCCGCTGGCGTTGGCGAAGGTGTCATTGCCGACGACAGCACCGCCGATGGTGAAGATACCGGCATTGTTGACGATCGCGCCATTGAGTTGGCCGCCATTGACGTTCACGGACCCGGAATTGGTCACGCCGCCAGAGAGGCTGCCGGCCATCTGGATCAAGACCGCCCCGGCGTTATTGGTGACGCTGCCCGCCACCGTGCCAACGTTCACGATGGTGGCATTGTTGACGATGCCCGCATTCGCCGTCAGCGATCCACCTGAGGCCACGCCGATGCCGCCGCCATTCGTCAAGATCCCCGCGAGGGTGTAGTTGCCGGTTGCGGCCACCGTGAGGCTCGCGCCACTGGCGTTGTCAAACGTGCTGTTGCTGGTCACGGTACCGCCGACATTGAAGCGGCCGCCGGCATGGTTGACCATCGCGCCATTGAGCGCGCCGCCGTTGGCATTCACGGTGCCGTCGTTGGTCACGCCGCCTGAGACGCTGCCGCCCGTCTGAGTGAAGACCGCTCCGGCGTTATTGGTGACGCTGCCCGCCACCGTGCCGGCGTTCGCGAAGGTGGCATGGTTGGTGACGTCGGAGGTGATGCCACCCGTCGCGGCAATCGCCAGCCTGCCGCCGTTGATCATGGTGGCGCCGGTGTAGGTGTTCATCGCCGAGAGCGTCAGCGTGCCGTCTCCGTTCTTGGTCAGACTCTTGCCGTCCCAGCCGCTGGCGAAGGTTCCGCTCTGGTCCGTGAGCGCCACGCCGACAGTGAACGCGTCGGTGGCATTCGTCAGGGTGAAGACGCCATTACCCAGCGCCGTGCCGGCGTTCCAGGTCAGGTCCGTGTGGACGATATAGTCGTTCCCGCTGATCCGCCCCCCGACTGTCAGATAATCGACTGGGCTCGACGAGCCGCCGATGCTGACATTTGCGAAGTCACCGGTGATGCCGCCGGTCGTGTGGATCACCGTATATTGCGTTCCGGTATAGCCGGCGACGTTCAGCGTTCCGTCCAGGGATGCGGTCGCCGCGGTGATGGCGGGATCGTTGGCGCCAATGGCAACGTTCAGCGTCGAGCCCGCGCTTTGTGTGAAGGCTCCGGCCACAACGAGCTGCGCGGTGCCGTCGACGGCCGTGCTTCCGCCGCTCCCGGTCGTATAGCTTGCCGCGGTGAATGTCCCGGTCTGGCCGAACTCGAGCGTGCCGCCGCTGACCGTAACTGCGCCCACCGAGCTGCCGCTGCCGGTGAGGATGGTTCTGCCGGAGCCGATCTGGTTGACCGCGCCCGTGCCGGTGACGGTTCCCCCGAAAGTCATGGTGTTGCTACGATTGAATTCCAGCGTGCCATGATTGACGATGGCACCCGTGACGGAGCCTGTGGTGCCGCCATTGCCAATCCGCAGCGTGCCGCCCGAGATGGTGGTGCCGCCCGTGTAGGTGCTGGCGCCGGTCAAGGTCAGCACACCGTTACCGGCCTTGATGAATGCGCCCGCACCGGAGAGCACGCCGCCATAGGAAGCATTGGCGGTCTGATCGAAGGTCACCGACGCGCCCGATCCAATGTCCGCATTACCGGTGAAGCGCTCGGCGGCGGTGAGAAGCCCTCCGGACTGTATCCCCCAGTCGAGACTCGAATTCCCGGTGAGCGTGAGCTTGCCCGAGCCCTGTTTGATCATAATGCCGGAAGTGCCGCCATAGCCGCCGATATTGCCGGCGAAGGTTCCGTCACTCGCCTGGTCAAAGGCGGCAAAAGCGACGTTGCTGACGCCGATATTGCCCGAGATCGAGCTGGCATTGCCGATCAGCAGACCTTCAGCAACCAGTGTGTTGCCGTAGGCATTGCCGGCGTTGTTGAGGTACAGTGTGCCCGATAAGCCTGTCTTGATCAGATCGCCGGGGCCTGACACCACGCCGGTCAGGTAGAGCGCCGAGCGATCCACGATGTCGATCTCGCCAGCCTGCTGCAATGAAATCGCCCGGGCAATGCTGAAGGTCCCTGATGTGGCCAGCCTGCCGCCATTGAAGGTCAGGGCGCCCGACGTGCCGCCCAGATTGGCGTCGGAGATGATGGAAATCGTGCCGCCGGCGATCGTTGTGCCGCCCGTATGGGTGTTGGTGCCGGTCAGAGACAGCGTGCCCGAGCCGGCTTTGACCAGACTGCCACCGACACCACCCGATATGCCGCCATCCTGAATCGTGCCGCTGACGGCGTAATCGACATTACTTGTGAGGGTCAGCTCGTTGGCGCCAAGCTTGAATGTTCCGGATTCATGAATGTCGCCGGCGCTGATCTTGTGATCCCCGTTGGGACCGCTTGTACCCGAGAAGTCGACAACGTCGCCCGCACTGAAATTGATGAACGCAGCGTTGCCGGGGTTGCTGTTACCGTAGAAAAATATCGAGCTTCCGTAGTTATTGGTGATGATCGCATTGCCGGCGGTGCTCGTGTCCTGGAATGTCGTGTAGCCACCGCCCTCATTTAGAATGAGGGCGCTGCCAGCCGTACTGTTGTTCAAAAACAATGTCACACTGCCATTGCGGATTACCGCAGTGCCGGCGTCGCCGACGGTTCCTTCTGTTGTGTTTGCCTGGAAGTGCACTTCCTGGCCGGGGGTGACATTGTCGATGATCACGTTTGGAACGGGATTGGGATTGGCGGTGCTGCCATCATAGATGACGATCTGCGCAGAAGCAGGCGCAGCGGCGACCATAGCCAGACCAGTGGCTGCAACGAGCGGCGCAAGGATCGTGGTCAGCACAGTGGAGAGCTTGAGGGCTCCTGAAGGAAGCGCCGCCTTGCAACGGGATGCCGGCTGGGATTTCGCCTGAAATGGCGCGCGCTGGTTAGCGCCCGACTGTTTGAAAGCGGCGCGTCTTGCCGCAGCTTGCCACGTCGTCACCGCATACTTCCCCCGGCCGTTGTCGAGACATTGGTGGCAATTCAGTCCCTAAACGAATTCCGCCGGCATCGATCGAATCCCCAAGATGTGTCGCGATGGACACGTTCGTCATACTCTGCGATAGATCGCCGTCTGACTATTACCCCTACGGGTAGTCGGAGCATAAACAACGTTCGCGGGCTGACGCATTGTGAGGCCGGGTGCGCTCGCGCGGGAACGTGAATGGTCTGCAAATCTGAAATCGGCTTGGAATTCGTCGTCAGGAATGCGTGGTGGACAGGGACAGCAAACTCGATCTTGAAATCATCCGTCTCTATGAGTCCGAACCCGATCTGCACAAATTGCCGTTCGCCCTGTTCGAGGCCATCGGCCCTCTCATCGATGCGGACGTCGTGAGTTTCACCGAGTTCCATCATCCGAGCAGAGACTTTCGTGCCCTGATATCCGTCGAGGATGAGCCGGAGAACCGCACACGTGCGATGCAGGCATTTGCGCGGCACATGCACTCGCATCCGTTCTGGCAGCATGATCCCGCCTTCTATGGCGAGCGGGCCTTGCGTGAGTCGGATTTCTTCACCGACGAAGAGTTCGCCCAGCTTCCAATGGCGCGGGAAGCGTTTCTGCCCTCCAATGCGCGCCGGATCATGGGGATCGTGCTGGAATACTCGGGCTATGCCGTTTCGATTACCGGTCACCGTATCGTAGGACGATCGCCGTTCAGCGACGCGGACCGCGACCGGCTGCAAGGGCTGCGTCCGCATATTCTGCGCTGCTATCGTCAGGCGCAGGACCGGACGCTCGCCAAACTGACGCCGGCCGACCGGCTGCGTCTGGCGTTTCCGGCGCTCACGCCGCGCCAGGTCGAGGTGGCGTCCTGCATTGCCCAGGGCAAATCCAACGAGGAGATCGCCAATGCTCTCGGAGTTGGTCTCGACGCCATCAAGGCGCATATCAAGGCGATCAACAGCAAGGTCGATTCCGACAGCCGTCGCGCGGCCATCGTCATCGCCCACACGGCCCCTCCCTTTGCCGACATGCCACCGTTATGGAAGCTCGATCTGAAGAGCTGGAGCGGACGAAGCCAGTAAACCTATCGGGGGATGCGCGATGGATCGCGCAATGTCCGCGCGAAACAAAAACCCGCAACGGATTGCTCCGCGCGGGTGAACTTTCGATGGTGCCAGTATGCCGGTGTTTTGCCCGACGAGTCAAAGGTGCTCGTAGGTTGCCAATAGGGCCACATGCATGATGGTTCGCGGATCGGTGAACGGTGACGTTCAAACGTCCAACGTATGCCCGGGACAAGCCCGAGCGTACGTTGAAACTGCAATTTGCAGAACTACTGTCGTGCCGCGCCGCTGGCTCCGGGGATTTGTCCCCCGAACTTTGACGAGCCGGTGCCACTGACGCTCGTCGGCCCGCCGGCCGTCCCATTCGGGTCGGTCCTGGCCGCGGTCCGGCCGGGGCCGTGCATCATGTTCATTGAATTGAACCACCCGTGGTGGTGATGGCGTTTGGCGCTGTGGGCCGAGGCATAGCCGGTCGAGCAGGCCAGTAAGATCGCCAAAGTAAGCGTTGCTGTTTTCATCTGGGTTTCCTCTCCAGTTGAGGAAACTGCATGGGCAAGCGACTTGTTCCAAGGCGGCGATCAACCGGACCGAAATCCAAGCGATCACGCCATATCGGAAGAGCGTTGAAGTGCGCTGCTCACGGCCACTTCGGATGAAGGTCGGCGAGGACGGAGAGCATGGCCTCTACTCCGCTGCGTGGTCCTGGACGAGGGCCGGAGGCGCCTCGCTGCGCTTGGTCGGCCTGCGTGGTGTGGCAAAGCGTGCGTAGAGCGCCGGGAGCACGACGAGCGTGAGCAGCGTTGCCGTGAGGAGGCCGCCGATCACCACGGTTGCGAGCGGCTTTTGCACCTCGGCGCCGGTGCCGGTCGCAAGCGCCATCGGCACGAAGCCGAGCGAGGCGACGAGCGCGGTCATCGCGACGGGACGGAAGCGCGTCAAGGCGCCTTCGCCGATGGCGCGCTTCGGCTCCATGCCTTCGGCGATCAGCTTGCGGATCTGCGTCAGCATCACGAGCCCGTTCAGCACGGCGACGCCCGAGAGCGCGATGAAGCCGACGGCCGCCGAGATCGAGAACGGCATGCCGCGCAGCCATAGGGCCGCGATCCCGCCGGTGAGCGCAAGCGGCACGGCGCTGAAGACGAGCAGCGCGTCGCGCGCCGAGCCGAGGGCCCCGAGCAGCAGCAAATAAATCAGGGCGAAGACCGCAGGCACCACGAACACCAGCCGCTGTCGGGCGACGGCAAAATTCTCGAACTGGCCGCCCCAGGCCAGATAGCTGCCGGGCCGCAGCGTCACCTGCTCGGCGACCTTTGCCTGGGCCTCGGAGGCCAGCGAGCCGATGTCGCGGCCTCGGACCTCGGCGGTGGCGACGACGCGCCGCTTGCCGTTCTCGCGGCTGATCTGGTTGTAGCCGGTGGTCTGCTCGAACGAGGCGATCGTCCGCAGCGGGATCGAGGCCGCCGGAGCGTCGGGATTGGCGCGCGGAAGCGGAACGGGCAGCTCCTCCAGCGTCGGAATGTCGTTCCGCTGCGCGTCGGCGAGGCGTACCACGATCTTGAAGCGACGGTCGCCCTCGAAGACGAGGCCGGCATCGGTGCCGCCGATGGCCGTCTGCATCAGATCCTGCACGGCTGCGAGGCTGAGCCCGCGCCGCGCGATCTCGGCCTTGTCGATCTTGATCTCCAGGAAGGGCAGGCCGGAGGTCTCCTCGACCTTGACGTTCTCGGCGCCGTCGATCTTGCGGACCACGTCGGCGATCTGGCCCGCGGTCCGCTGCATCTGGGCAAAATCGTCGCCGAACACCTTGACCGCCAGATCCTCTCGGACGCCGGCAATCAGCTCGTTGAACCGCATCTCGATCGGCTGCGAGAATCCCACCTTGTTGCCCGGCAGCTTTCCGGCCTCGGTCTCGATCTTCTTGATCAGATCATCCTTGGTCATGGCGGGATCGGGCCATTCGTCCTGCGCCTTGACGATGATGTAGGTGTCCGACGCGTTCGGCGGCATGGGATCGGCGGCGAGATCGGGCGTGCCTGTACGCGAGAACACGAAGGCGACCTCGGGAAGCTTGCTGATCTGTCGTTCGATCAGCAGCTGCATGGCCTGCGACTGCGCCAGCGCGGTGCTCGGGACGCGCTTCACTTCCATGACGATGTTCTTCTCGTCCAGCGTCGGCGTGAACTCCTGGCCAAGACGCGTGAACAGCAGCGCGGCGCCGACGAAGAGCAGAGCTGCGACGGCAACGATAGGGATGGGCCGCGCGATCGCACCCGAGAGCAGCGGCGCGTACCAGCGCTTCAACGTCCGGACGAGGACGTTCTCGCGCTCGTTGACGAGGCCGCCGATCGAGATCGCCACGGCGGCCGGGACGAATGTCAGCGAGATCACGAAAGCCACGGCCAGCGCGATCATCACCGTCAAGGCCATGGGTTCGAACGTCTTGCCCTCGACGCCGGTGAAGGCGAGCAGCGGCGTATAAACCAGGATGATGATGATCTGGCCGTAGACCGACGGGCGGATCATCTCGGAGGTCGAAACCTTCACGGTGTCGAGGCGCTCTTCCAGCGACAGCACGCGGCCGAGCGCGCGCTGGCGTTCGGCGAGATGGCGCAGGCTGTTCTCGGCGATGATGACGGCGCCATCGACGATCAGGCCGAAGTCGAGCGCGCCGAGGCTCATCAGATTGGCGCTGATGCGTCCTTGCAGCATCCCCGTCGCGGTGATGAGCATGGTGATGGGGATGACGCAGGCGGTGACGAGGGCGGCGCGGAAGTTGCCGAGCAGCAGGAATAGCACGGCGACGACGAGCAGGGCGCCCTCAGCCAGATTCTTGGCGACGGTATGGATCGTGGCATCGACAAGCTGGGTCCGGTTGAGGACGGTGCGGGCATGGATGCCCGGCGGCAGGGTCTTGCTGATGTCCTTGATCTTGGCGTCGGCGGCCGCGGCGACGGTGCGGCTGTTGCCGCCGATCAGCATCAAGGCGGTGCCGAGCACGACCTCGCGGCCGTTGACGCTCGCACTGCCGGTGCGCAGCTCCTTTCCGATCGAGACATCCGCGAGGTCCCTGATGCGAACGGGAACGCCACCGCGCGTCGTCACGACGATCTGCTCGATGTCTTCCAGAGTCTCGACGCGGCCGGCGGCCCGCACGACGAGGCCTTCGCCGTTCTGCTCGATGTAGTTGGCGCCGCGCGTGGTGTTGTTCGCCTCGATCGCGTCCACGACCTGCTTGAAGGAGAGACCATAGGCGACCAGTCTTGCCGGGTCCGGCTGCACCTGGAACTGCTTGACGAAGCCGCCGATCGCGTCCGCCCCGGCGACGCCGGGAACGGTCTTCATCTGCGGCCGGACGATCCAGTCCTGCACGGTGCGCAAATAGACGGTGCGCTGGAAATCGTCGGTCAGCCGCTCGCCTTCGGGCGTGAGATAGCTGCCGTCGCTCTGCCATCCCGGTTGTCCGTCCCGGACCGGCACGGATGCGCCCGGCTTCTCGTACTCGACGGCCCACCAGTAGATTTCGCCGAGGCCGGTCGAAACCGGCCCCATCCGGACATCGACGCCGGGTGGCAGGCTGCCCTTGGCTTCGTTCAGACGTTCCGTGACGAGCTGCCGCGCAAAATAGATGTTGGTGCGGTCGGCGAACACGGCCGTGATCTGCGCAAAACCGTTGCGCGAAAAGGACCGTGTCGACTCCAAACCTGGCATTCCCGCGAGCGCGGTCTCGAGCGTGACGGTGACCTGTTTCTCGATCTCGACGGGCGTGAGAGCCGGCGCGGTCGCGTTGATCTGGACCTGGACGTTGGTGACGTCAGGCACCGCGTCGATGGGAAGACGCGTCAGCGACCAGAATCCGGTCGCTGCCAGGGCGAGAGTCGCCAGCAGAACCAGCCATCGCCGCCGGACGGAGAATTCGACGATCCGTTCGATCATCGCTCAGTCCTCATCGCTGGGCTTGGAGAGCTCGGCCTTGAGCGAAAACGTGTTCGAACTGGCAACGGTCTCGCCGGCCGAAAGCCCCGACACGATCTCGACGACAGGACCGTCGCGTCGTCCCAGAACGATGTCGCGTTTTTCGAACCCTTCCTTGGTCCGGACAAAGACGGCCTTGCGGCCATCCACCGTCTGGACGGCGGAGAACGGAACTGCGACGGCGACGTCACGGCGTTCGACCGCGATGCCCGCGGTGATGAACGAGCCGGGCCGCCAACGGCCATCGGCATTTCCGAGCGAGGCGACCACGCGGGCCGCGCGCGTCTCCTTGTCGAGGAGGGGGCTGACGAAGACGATCTTGCCGGAGCCGGCTTCCGTCATGCCGCGCAGCGCGATCTCGACCGACTGGCCTTCCTTCACCAGCGGCAGATCGGTCGAGGAAACCGCCAGCTCGACCCAGACGCGGCTCAGATCGACGATGACGAACAGCTCCGTTTCAAGACTGTCCCGGCCCACTGCGGTGCCAGCTTCGACCTTGCGTTCGGCGATACGTCCGGAGATCGGCGCCCGGATGTTCTGACTGCGCAGCGTTCCGTCGGGAGCCTGCGGCAAGCCTGCGATCTCCGTGTCGGTCACGCCAAGCGCCATCAGCTTCTGGCGCGCGATGCCGAACCGCATCTCGGTTTGCGCCGCCGCGTTGCGCGATTTGATGTATTGCTGCTCGGGGATTGCGCGGCCTTCCGACAGCGACTTGTCGCGCGCCGTCAGTTCCTGCTGCAACTCGTTGGAGAGTTTTGCTGAAAGGTATTCGCTCTTGGCGTCGGCGACCTCGCGGCTCTCCAGAACGGCCAAGACCTCGTCCTTGACGACGTCGTCGCCGATGTTCTTGCGCAGTTCGGCGACCGTGCCCGACAGCTTCACCGAAACATGAGCGACCCGTCCGGCATCGGGCACGATGGTGCCCGGTACCATCAGCCGCCGCGCGATCGGGGCGGGACCGGCCTCGCGCAGTTCGATCTCGGCGAGCTTGATGCGCGCATCGTCCATGACGATCACGGACGGCTTACCGCCGTCCGGCTTGGCGGGCGCGGATTGTGCGAACGCCTGCGGGTTGACGCCGGTGACGGCGAGCAGGACCGACAGAATCGCCGCGGCCGAATGGGGGGCCGAGAACATCGAAAGCTCCGCCTTACAGATATCGCGAGATCGCCTTGAACTCGGCGAGCACGTTCTTGGGCGATTTGCCGGAACCGCCATTGGCGGCCGCGTCGAGGCAGTGATCGACGTGATCGTGGATCAGCGCTTTCTTCGCCTCGGAGATCGCCTTCTCGACGGCGTGGAGCTGCTGCGCGAGATCGAGGCATGACCGGCCGTCGTCGAACATGCCGATGACCCTGCGCAGATGCCCCTCGGCGCGTTTGAGCCGCTTGACGATGTCCGGGTGCCTTTCGTGGATGTGCTGTGCCATGGTTATATCCTATCCCCTGGGAGGGGATAGCTCATAACAACGGCACAGCCAAGCCTCGTGCCGGTCAGGATTGTCGCAGCGCAAATACCGCCTTCGCTTGCAGGCCCCGGTCCGCCGCAGCCGGGGGTGGTTCCGCAAAGGAGATGTTTCACTGTTCGCGTGATCACTGCATTCATCGTCGCGAGGCCAGCTTGTCCGTCTGAAACGAAAACACCCGCGACGGACGGCTCCGCGCGGGTGTGACGAACTCTCGATGATGCCAGTATGCCGGTGTTTTGCCCGACGTGTCAAAGCTGCGCACGCGGAGCCGGCAGCCTCAACATCACCGAGCCGAAGAGCATAATGATTCCAACACCCCCGCTACTGTGCATGGGGTTGTTTTCGCACTTTTTTGTTTGGCGCTGCCGAAATGGCCCGCTTCAGCGCCGTCCGCGTGGCGCCTCGGCCTTGGCGGGCTGGTCGGTCTGCGGGCCGCAGGTAGCCGCGCCGAGCGTCGCCTGCGCCTGCGGCATCAGGCCGGGCTCGGCGGCGAGCGCCTTCATCACGATCAGGCCGGTGGTGCTGGGGGAGTCGATGATCAGGCGGTCGGCGGCGGTGACCTCTTCGTCCTCCGGCAGCTCCTCGTGCTGCGCTTCGGTCATCAGGTCGAGCTCGATCACCTTCTTGCCGGCCGAGCGATCGTTGATGGCGTAATAGGCGATCTCGTTGCGGGTGTAGAACGACACCGAGGTGTAGGCCTGGCTCACCGGCACGGTCAGCTTGATCGGGCCGCCCGAGAGGTCGTAGCGGCAGATCGCCAGTGCAAAAGCCGGATCCATGAACGGCATTGGCGAGGTCTGCGGATCGGCGAGGGGCAGCTGCGTCACGCCGTTGAGCTTGGTCATCGGCGTCAGCCGCGAATAGGCGTCCTGCGTCGCGATCCGCGGCAGCGCCAGCACGCTGACGAGGTGGACCACGAGGCCCAGCACCACGCCGGCAACGATGGTGAAGGCGAGGCGGATCATGAGCAGCCCACCGTCGAGATGGTGGGCATCGGCGCATCGCGCTGGGTGCGCGTGGCGACGCCGACGGGGGTGTCGTAAAGGCGCAGCATCAGGGCGTAGCGCTCGATGCCGCCGGTCGGCAGCCAGTTGCCGGCGCGCGAGCGCGAGGCGATGCGGATCTCGAACGTGCCGTCGGACGACCGCACGATCTCCTGGCTGGTGAAGCCGTAGCGCTGCAGCGAGTTGGCGACGAGATGGCCCTTGCGGTCGTAGAGCGTCAGCGTCCAGAACCGCGCCGGCGGCGTCACGCCGGAGACGATCACGTCGCAGCGGCCGTCGAGCGCCTTCTTCTTGTCGTCGGCGGTGGCGGTGAAGGCGACGCCGTCGCCGGTGCCGATCGGCAGCTCGCCGTTGCGCACGATGGTGGCGCGCGAATAGGGATCGACGTCGGCGGTGCCGGTGCGCGGCCTCGCGGTCCAGGCTCCGATGGTCAGCGCGCCGATCTCGGTGCCGCGCGTCGTCGTCATCCAGGTGGCGCCGACGCCGACCACGGTCGCGAGCAGAAGGGCCGTCAATGTGATCAGGATCAGCCGCACGGGTTTCGATCAGTTCTTGCGCGGAGCGGATGCGTTCGCATTCTCTTCCGCATAATTCTGCGGGAAGGCGAGTGCGCTCGATGCCGAGGACGGCTTGGCCGTCTTGCTGTCATCAGCCGTCGATTTGGTCGCGGTCCTGGCGGCGTCGTCGAGCATCTTCTCGACCCGCACCAGGATGTCGGCGCCGCGCTTGGTCAGCACGGGCGGCGGACCGGGCTTGGTCTCCAGCACCTTCGGCGCTGCGCTGGCCTGCGCGTTCGCGTCCTTCGGCTGCGGCGGCAGCTTCTGGCCCATGCCGATGCCGGGGATCTCCCGAACCTCGACGCCCTGATGCGCGGCGACCATGATGTCGTGCCAGGTCTGCGCCGGCAGCGAGCCGCCGGTCATGCGGTTGGTCGGCGAATAGTCGTCGTTGCCGTACCAGACCGCGCAGGTGAAATTGCCGGTGTAGCCGACGAACCAGGCGTCGCGATACGCATTGGTCGTGCCGGTCTTGCCCGCGGTCGGAATGCCGTCGAGCGCGGCGCGGCGCGCGGTGCCTTCGCTGACAACGTGGCTCATCATGCCCGCCATGTCGGCGGCGATGTTCGGCGGAATAGCCTGCTTCGGCTTCGGACCGTCGCGGTCCCAGCGCCAGACCAGATCGCCGGCGCCGGTGCGCACCTCCAGCACCGAATGCGGCGTCACCGACTTGCCGCGGTTGGGGAAGGTCGCGTAGGCGACCGCGTGCTCGAGCACGGTGACTTCGTCGGAGCCGATCGGCAGCGAGGGCGTGTCGGGCAGCGGCGCCTTGAGGCCGAAGCGGCGCGCGACCTCGACGATCTTGGCGCGCCCGATCTTGGCCGGGTTCGGCGCCTTCGGCTGTTCCTTCTGGCCGATCGCGATCGACAGCTTCACCGGCACGACGTTGATCGAGCGCGTGATTGCCTGCGTCAGCGTCACCGAGCCGGAATAGGAATGGCCATAGTTCTGCGGGCACCAATTGCCGATGCAGACCGGGCCGTCGACCACGATCGAGTTCGGCGTGAAGCCGTTCAGCAGCGCGGTGGTGTAGACGTAAGGCTTGAACGAGGAGCCGGGCTGGCGATAGGCGTCGGTGGCGCGGTTGAACTGGCTGGCGCCGTAGTCGCGGCCGCCGACCATGGCGCGGATGCCGCCGTCGAGATCGGAGACCACGGTTGCGGCCTGGGTCGCGTGATAATCGCGGCCGAACTGGCGCAGCTGGTTCTCGATCGCGTCCTCCGCCGCCTTCTGCACGTTGGCGTCGATGGCGAGGCGTACCACGAAGACGCGCTCGACGTAGGATTTCGGGAAGGTGTCGACCAGCTTGCGCATCTCGTCGAAGGCGTAGTCGAGATAATAGTTCGGCGAAGCCTCGTCGCGGCGATCGACGGCGAAGGCGGGGTTGCGGCGGGCGCCGAACACCTGGCCCTCGGTCATGAAGCCGGCATCGACGAGATTGTCGAGCACGACGTTGGCGCGGGCACGCGCCGCGGGCAGGTTGATGTGTGGGGCGTATTTGGTCGGCGCCTTGAACAGGCCGGCGAGCATCGCCGCTTCCGAAAGCGTCACGTCGCGTGCCGACTTGTTGAAATAGAAGTGGGCTGCGCCATCGACGCCGAAAGTGCCGCCGCCCATGTAAGCGCGGTCGAGATAGAGCTTGAGGATCTCGTTCTTGGTCAGGCGCCATTCCAGCCAGATCGCGAGGAAGGCCTCGTTGACCTTGCGCTCGATGGTGCGCTCGTTGCTCAGGAACAGGTTCTTGGCGAGCTGCTGGGTGATCGAGGAGCCGCCCTGGCGGACGCCGCCGGCTTGCGCGTTGGTGACGAGAGCGCGCGCGGTGCCGGCGATGTCGATGCCGAAATGCTCGTAGAAGCGGCGGTCTTCGGTCGCCAGCGTCGCCTTGATCAGGACGTCCGGAAAATCTTCCAGCGGAATGGAGTCGTTGTGCTTGATGCCGCGGCTGCCGATCGGGTTGCCGTAGCGGTCGAGGAAGCTCACGGCGAGATCGGACTTCTTCAGCCAGTCCTCGTCCGCGGTCTCGCGGAAGGCGGGGATGGCGAGCGTGAGCATCACGACCAGGCCGCCGAGCCCGAGGGTCGCGGCCTCCGACAGCGGCTCGATGAACACCCAGCGCTTCCACCGCCCGACATAGAAGCGGTCCATGAAGGTCGAGTAGCGCTCGTAGAGCTCGCGGATGCCCTTGGCCGAGGAGAACAGCGAGGAGTCGATGCGCGCATCGAGATCCAGGAAGAAATTCCGGACCTTCTGCTTCCAATACGGTGGTATGATCTGGCGCACCTAGAACCCTTGAGGCTTGGTTCGAAAGCGTTCAAGCACCCGGCCGGGGGCGGCATCGAGACGTCTTGAGGGAATGTTGCGGCAAACCCAAGGCGCCCGGTTCGCGTCCTCTGGGGACTCTGTGTTCCTTCTAGCCGAGCAGGGCCCATAAACCAATGGTCAGGCTCGCGATTTTGAACAACAGGCCTAATCGAACCCCGGTTCATTACGGGCGTTCCGGGGACGTTGCTTGCAGCGTCACGGCCGCACGGCCTAGATGGGTTAGCCGTAGCTCTTTCGAATCTTGTTGAGGCGCATGACCGCAGCTCCCAAACGACCTTCCGGCCAGGAAGGATTCTTCTGGAAAACCAAGACGTTGGAAGAGATGTCTGGGGAGGAATGGGAAAGCCTGTGCGACGGCTGCGGCCGCTGCTGCCTGAACAAGCTGGAGGATGAGGACACCGGCCAGATCTATTTCACCCATATCGGCTGCAAGCTGCTCGATGGCGCGACCTGCGCCTGCAAGGACTACCCGAATCGTTCCGACAAGGTTCCGGACTGCGTCCGCCTGACCCCGGCCAATGTCCGCACCCTGAACTGGCTGCCGCCAAGCTGCGGCTACAAGCTCGTCGCCGAGGGGCGCGACCTCTATTGGTGGCACCCGCTGGTGTCGGGCGATCCCAACACCGTTCATGAAGCCGGTGTCTCCGTACGCGGCCGGGTCGAGGGCAGCGAGGAAGAGGTCCCGGACGAGGAGCTCGAGGACCACATCGTGCAATGGCCGGCGGTGCTGCCGAAGCGGGCACGCCTGAAGCGACGTCCGAAGGACTGATCCGTCGTTTGGCTCTGTTGGCTATCACGTCTTCGGGATGACCCGGGGGCGGGATGCACCCATGCGCCGCGGTGCCTGCCTGGGAAGAACTTTCCTCTCTACATTGGATGCATAGAACGAATCCTTCGCGGCGTTGCGCCGCCCCATGCGTCCGATCGAGATGAACAAGTTCGACCGGCAGAGCAGTTCTGCCGACATCCAGGCATTGCCCGACGACATCGCCGAGGAGCTCTCCCGACTTCCGAGCGAGGTTATCAGCGTCGACGACGCGCCCT
Source organism: Bradyrhizobium liaoningense (assembly GCF_018130825.1). Lineage (GTDB taxonomy): Bacteria > Pseudomonadota > Alphaproteobacteria > Rhizobiales > Xanthobacteraceae > Bradyrhizobium > Bradyrhizobium liaoningense_B. The sequence continues at coordinate 20,064 of NZ_JAFCJS010000007.1, forward strand.
CGCTCGCGCCGCCGGCGCCACTGGGGCAGGACGAGGTCCGCACCATCGTCATCAGCCTGATGCTGACGATGTTCCTGGCCGCCCTCGACCAGACCATCGTCGCGACCGCGCTGCCGACCATCGGACGTCAGTTCCAGGATGTCTCGAACCTGTCCTGGGTCATCACCGCCTATCTGCTCGCCTCGACCGCTGTCGCGCCGGTGTTCGGCACGCTCAGCGACATCTACGGCCGCAAGGCCATGATCATCACTTCGCTGAGCCTGTTCGTGACTGGCTCGATCCTATGCGCGATCGCACCGAACATGCCGATGCTGATCCTCGCGCGCGGCCTTCAGGGGCTTGGCGGCGGCGGCATCATGCCCGTCGTGCAGACGGTGATCTCCGACGTCGTGAGCCCGCGCGAGCGCGGGCAGTACCAGGCCTATTTCTCCAGCGTCTGGATGGTCGGAGGTATCCTCGGCCCCGTCATCGGCGGCGTGTTCGCCGAGCATCTGCACTGGTCGATGATCTTCTGGATCAACCTTCCGCTCACGGCCGCGGCGCTCGCGCTGCTGCTGCCGAAGATGAAGAAGATCCCGGTGTTCCACCGCAAGCGCAAAGTCGACTGGCTCGGCGGCGTGCTGCTGATGGCCTCCGCCGTGGTCTTCATGCTGGTGCTGACCTGGGGCGGCACGCGCTATCCCTGGCTGTCGCCGACCGTGCTCGCGATGGTCGGAGGCGCGGTCGCGCTCGCTGTCACCTTCATCTGGCACGCGCGGCGTGCTGACGAGCCGTTCCTGCCGCTGCCGCTGCTCGGTGGATCGGTGGTGCCGTTCGGCCTGACCGCAGGCGGCTGTGCGCTCGGCGCGATCACGGGCCTCACCGTGCAACTGCCGCTCTATTACGAGTCGGTCTACCATCTGAGTGCCAGCGAGGCCGGTCTTGCGCTGATTCCGCTCGCGGCGGTCTCGACCTGCGGTGCGGCGATCGCCGGCCGCACCATGGCGCGTGCCAAGCACTACAAGCGCGTCGCCATCGTCGGCACGTCCTGGGCCGCACTGTGCGGCGTTGGTCTCACGGTCACCACCTTGCCGCTGTGGGGGCTGCTGACGCTGATGGCCGCGTTCGCGCTCGGCCTTGGTACGACCTTCCCGGTCTGCGTGGTCTCGATCCAGAATTCGGTCTCGCGGCCGCAAGTCGGCACCATCACCGGCGCGCTGAATTTCTTCCGCTCGTTGATGTCCTCGTTCACGGTCGCGGCCTTCGCAGCGATCCTGCTGATTGCGCTCGGTGCCGACGTGCCGCTTGCCGGCGAACATCATGTCGCAGGCGGCATTCCTGCGATCCCCACAGAGGACATGCGGCACGCATTCCGCTACGTCTTCGGCGCCGCCACCGCGCTGATGACGGGCGCTGCGCTCTGTCTGATCATGATGGAGGAGCGGCCGCTGGCCGGTCCGACCGTCACGCAGCAGGTGGAGATGGCCGAGTAGAGTAGGGGTTAGCCCCCGCGGTCGGGATCGTCGTCGGCATTGCCTGCGCCCGTCTTCCGCGCTTTCGCCGCGAGCTGTTCCTTCAGCCGCGCCAGCGCATCGGCAGACCAATCCCTGATATCGGTGACCGCGACCCAGGCATCGACGTAATGCTCGGGCGCGTAGACATGGCCAAAGCCCATCGGGGTATTGGTCGCGACCGCCATGTCGAGGGCGAGCTGCAGCATCGTCACGATCGGATACCATCGCAGCTCCGGTGAGACATCGGGTCCGCGCGGCGCGCTCATCCAGGCCGGGGCCTGAAAGGCATCGCGATAGGCGAAGAACGTGATCGCGTCGCTGGCATATTGCAGGTAGACGACGCGCATCGGGCCCCAGGGCGCATCAGGCGGCACCGTCGGCCCGTTCTGGTTCATGAAGCGCACGAAGCGGCTGTCGCGGAATTCCGGCAGCCACGCCGGCGAGCCAGGGTTGCGGTTCGCGGTGACCGAGCGCCAGATGCGGCTCTCGAACGGTGGCCCGCTCCAGAGCGCGCCGGCAATGGGATCGCCGATCGTCTCGAACAGCTCCGCGGATTTTTCCGAGTTCATGGCGCCGAGGCTGAGCCCGTGAAGGTACAGCTTCGGTCGCTTGTCCTTCGGCAAGCTCGTCCAGTAGCCGTAGATTTCCGCGAACAGCGCGCGCGCCGCCTCTGCGCCGTATTCTGGCTGAAACAGCAGCGACAGCGGGCTGTTGAGGTAGGAATATTGCATCGCGACGCTCGCGACATCGCCGTGGTGGAGATATTCGACCGTGTCCATCGCGGACGGATCGATCCAGCCGGTCCCGGTCGGCGTGATCACGATCAGGATCTTGCGATCAAAGCCGTGCTGGCGCTTGAGCTCCTCGAGCGCGAGCTTCGCGCGCGCCTGCGCCGTATCTTGCGCAGCGAGGCCGACATAGACGCGCACGGGGGCCTGCGCGGGCCGTCCGGTGACGGCGCTGATCTCGGTTGCGGTCGGGCCCGAGGCGATGAACCGGCGCCCCATGCGCCCGAGCTCTTGCCACTTCACCAGTGATGCCGGGCTTCCGGTCCGGCCGGGATCAGTCGGCTGTGGCCGCTCGGGCTCGAGCAGGACGTCGAGCTCGCGGAAGGAGGAGTCGAGCGCGTTGAACGCCGTGCGGATCAGGACATTGCTGGCGATCGACCAGAACAGCAGGCCTGCAACCACGACGCCAATGACGTTCGCGACCTTGCGCGGAATGACGCGTCGGATGCGCGCCGCGAGGAAGCGGGCGACGGTCGCGAACAACCGCCCCAGCACCAGCAGCACCATGAACGTGACGAGGGCGATGGCGCAGACCTTGAAGGGATGCGCGGTCTCGACCGGCGCCATCTCCATCACGGCTCGGATCGAGTTCTGCCATTCGGCGGCGCGCCAGAGATAGATGACGACGACAATCAGGCAGCCGGCCGCGACCAGCGCATTGGCCTGCGAGCGCAGGCGCGGCGAGGGCTCGGGCAGTTCGAGATAGTGCCACAGCCAGCGCCAGAGGTTGCCGGCGAGGTAGCCGATCGCAAAGCAGGCGCCGGCGAGGGCGCCCTGGGTGAGATAGCTCCGCGGCACCAGCGTCGGCGTCAGTGCGGCCGCGAAGAACAGGGCGCCCAGCATGAGGCCGACGCCGGTCAGCGAGACCAATTGTCGCCGAATGAGCCAAGCCAGATTCTTCAAAGCACCCATCGAGCGACGATTTCCTGATCCGGTAGACGATACGGCTATCCGCTGTCCTTGTCCGAAAAATTGCTCTTTCGCGGCAGCACGATTTTGAACTCGGTGAACTCGCCGGGCTCGGTCTCGATGTCGAGCGTGCCGCCGTGCTGCTTGACGATGATGTCGTGGCTGATGGAGAGGCCAAGGCCTGTGCCTTCGCCGGCCGGCTTGGTCGTGAAGAAGGGATTGAACATCTTCTCCTTCACCTCCGGCGGGATGCCGGTGCCGTTGTCGCGGATGCGGATCTCGACATGGCTGCCGCGGTCGTGGGTTGCGGCGCTGAGCGTGGGCTCGAAGTCTCCGCCGGCCTGGCTGGTACGCTTGGCCATCGCATAGAAACCGTTCGAGATCAGGTTCAGCAGCACCCGCGTGATCTCCTGCGGAAACACTTCGGCTTGCCCGGCCGCGGGATCGAGCTCGTGCTTCAGCGTTACGTCGAACCGCGGTGTTTCGGCGCGGGCACCGTGATAGGCGAGGTTGAGGCTCTCCTCGACCAGCGCGTTGATGTCGCTCAAGCGATGCTCGCCGCCGCCCTCGCGCGAATGCAGCAGCATGTTCTTGACGATGGAATCGGCGCGCCGTCCGTGCTGCACGACCTTGTCCAGATTGTCCTTCAGAAGTCCGGTCAGCTCGTCGACCTCGCTTCGGACATCGTCAGGGAGCGGAGCGGGCGCCAGCACCCCGTCCAACTCGCTCGTCAGCTCGGCGGAGAGCGAGGCAAAATTGTTGACGAAGTTGAGCGGGTTCTTGATCTCGTGCGCGATGCCGGCGGTGAGCTGGCCGAGCGAGGCCAGCTTCTCGGTCTGGATCAGCCGGTCCTGCGCTGCGCGCAGATCGTCGAGCGATCTGGCGAGCTCCCGCGTGCGGTCCTGCACCTCGTTGAACAGGCGCGTGTTCTCGACGGCGATCACGGCCTGGTCGGCGAAGGTCTTGAGCAGATTGATCGCCTTGTCCGGAAACTGACCGGCCTCCGGCCGCGTCACCGCGATGGTGCCGATCGCGACGCCGTCGCGCAGCATCGGCACGACGAGGATGCTGCGATAGCCGCGGGTCCGCGCCAGCTCCTTCATGGCGTCGGTGAGGTCGGGCTCGTTCTGCATGTCGCTGCGGGAGGCATACCGCCCGCTCGTCGCGACGCGGCTGTGGATACCCGACGACGACAGCGATGCCGGGAAAGAGCTGAGCAGATCCGCATTGCCGGCCTCGTTGTCCGTGGTGAAGGCGGTCAGATGCAGCATGCCGTCGATGACGCGGGTGACGGTGGAGGAATGCCCGCCGATCAGCGCCTTGGCACTGTCGGAGATTGCCTGGAACACCGGGGTGACGTCGGCCGGCGAAGCCGCGATCACTTTCAGAATATCGGCGGTCGCCGTCTGACGCTCCAGCGCCTCCCTGGTCGTGTTGAACAGGCTGACATTGCTCAGCGCGATCACCGCCTGGTCGGCGAAGGTCTGGAGCAGGCGCACATGGTGCTCGCCGAAGGCACCGGTCGTCCGGCGCGTGGCGATGATGACGCCGATCGCCGCGCCCTCGCTCATCAAGGGGACGAACAGCATGCTGCGAAAGCCGCGGGCGCGCGCGATGTCGCGCGCGGCCGGCTCGAGCTCGGTGTCGGGCAATTGCGCCGCCGCACCATCGGCCACGAGCTCGTACGCCGGGAATTGCGCGAACGGCACCGGGAACGAGGCCTGCAGTACGCGGTCGCCGGCCGGATCGGTCGGCGTGAAGGCCGCAAGGTGCGCGGCGCCGTCGATGTAGCGCAGCACAGCTGTGGAGAACCCGCCGATCAACCGGTTGGCGTTGGCGGCGATGGCGTCGAACACCGGTTGCACGTCGGACGGCGAGGCCGCCATCACCTTCAGGATCTCGGTCGTCGCGGCCTGCCGCTCGAGGGCTTCCCGTCTCTCATCGCCGAGGCGCGCGTTCTCCGCCGCGCTCGATTTCAGCTGCTGCTCGAGCTCGTCGATCCTGCGCCTCAGCGCGTCGGCCATATCCTCGGTAAGCGCGGTCATTGATCGTCCGGTGCGGCCGGGAGCGTGTCCCTTAGCCTGCGCCTTTAGCGCCAAACGCCCGGCCGGCCAAGACTCAAATCAAGAAGATCTCACGTGCCCGGCCGCGACACCTCGGTCTCCTTGCTGGTGGTGAACTCCAGCAGCACCGGGACGCCTTCCTGTGTCTTCTGGATGCCGCGTCTGATCGCGGGGACGATGTCCTCCGGCTTGGTCACCCGCTCGCCATATCCGCCGAAGGCGCGCGCCATCGCGGCATAGTCGCCGGAGATGTCGGTCGAGCGATATTTTTCGGTCGAGACCGGCATCACCTTGAGCTCGATCGCCATCGAGAAATTGTTGAGCAGGATCGACATGATCGGAATGCGCTCGCGCACCGCGGTCTCGAAATCCATGCCCGTAAAGCCGATCGCCGCATCGCCCCAGACATTGATGCAGAGCTTGTCGGGCTTTGCCAGCTTTGCGCCCATCGCAAGGCCGAGGCCGTAGCCGAGCTGCGTCGTCTTGCCCCAGCCGAGATAGGTGAGGGGCTCGACCGCCTTCCAGAACGGCGAGAGCTGGTCGCGCGGGCTGCCGGCATCATGTGTGATGATGGTGTTCTTGATGTCGACGGTGTGCTGCAAGTCCCACAGCACGCGATAGGGGCTCAAGGGCGCGTCATTGCTGGTCAGCTTCGGCATCCACTTCGCCAGCCACTCCTTGTGCGAGGCCGCGATCTCGGCCACGACTGCCGACGCGTCGCGGTCCGCGGTAACGGTCTTGCCGATCTCCTCCAGCAACGCATCGAGCACGAGGCCGGCGTCGCCGACGAGGCCGATCCTGGCCTCGACATCCTTGTTGAGATGGTTCGGATCGAGCGTGGAGTGGATGATGGTTTTTCCTTTCGGCATCGCGATGCCGAAATTGGTCTCCGTGAACGAGCAGCCGATGCCGAAGATGACGTCGGCCTCCGCGAGGAATTTCGGGACCGCGCGCGGCACCGCGAGGCCGCCGGAGCCGAGCGAGAGCGGATGCGTCTCCGGGAACGACGATTTGCCCCCGAGGCTGGTGGTGACGGGAATGGCCAGCCGTTCGGCCAGCCGCTTCAATTGCGGCCAGGCCTGCGCGTAATGCACGCCCTGGCCGGCATAGATCACCGGCCGTTTCGCATTCACGAGCAGGCCGGCTGCTTCCTTCACGTGCACGGGGTCCGCGCCGTAGCGGGTGCGCAGCACCGGCGTGTAGTTCAGCGGCTCCGGCACCTCCTCGTTCCACATGTCGGAGGGGATCTCGACGATCACCGGCCCGCCGCGGCCGTTCTTCAGCTTGGTGAAGGCGCGGCGGAAGATGTTGGCGACCTCCGCGGCCAGGATGATGGGCTCGGAGGACTTTGCGAACGGCTTCATCGCCTCGCTGGAATTGAAGTTCGGCTCGATATGCGCCAGCCGGCGCTGGTAGCCCATCGGCAGCACCAGCACGGGCACGGATTCGCCGAAGCACTGGGCGACGCCGCCCATCGCGTTCTCGGCGCCCGGCCCGTGCTGCATGCAGAACGCGCCGATCGTGCGTCCCGACGTCACCCGCGAGATCGCATCCGCCATGTGAATGCCGACGCGCTCCTGCCGCACCATGACGGGGCGGATCTCGGCCCTGGCCGCATGCTCGATCAGGTGATTGACCGGATAGCCGCAGAGGATCTCGATCCCCTCGCGCCGCATGATTTCCGCAATGGCGGTGCCGAGCTTCATGGCGTCTCTCTCCCTGGCGAGGCCGGTTGATCCGGCTGTTAGTGAGAGAGGATCAGGAAATCCGGGAAGCGTAAAGCGCGCGCGGTGAGCGCGGCGGTAGGCCAGCTATGCACCGCGAGCGTGCACTGGCTCCGACCGGCGATAATGGCCGCAGCCGCCCGCCGCTGGCTGTACGCGCTGCAGCAGCCGCTTGGCCGCAACGAGATCCAGCGTTTCGAAGCCTTCCGTGAACTCGTCATAGAGCGGGGCGAGCAGTCGGACGGCCTTGGCCCTGCGGCCGGTCGCAATCCAGTATGCTGCGAGATCGGTGGCGATCCGCAACTGGAAGGTCATCGCGCCGATGGCGCGCGCTTCGGCGAGTGCCTGCTGTAGCCGCTTTTCGGCGCGCAGCGGCTCGCCGGCATCGAGAAGGACCAATGCGTCGACCCGCTGAAGTTCCGATCGGCACCAGCGCTCGCCCTGACGTTCCTGATGGCCGATCGCCCGCGTGATGGCCTCGCTTGCCTCAGCGATCCGCCCTTGCCGCAGATAGGCGCGGGCGAGGGCCGCGAGATAGCTGCCGATCCGCATCAGGAAGCGGCATTCGATCAGTTCGTCGATCGCGGCCCGGATATCCTCCACCGCGCGCGGATCACCGCGCAAGTCGCGAAGGCAGGCGGAGAAATAGCGCTCGACCGGAACCCAGCGCGAGATGCGCTCACGTTCCAGGTTGCGACGCAGGCGCATCGTGAAGCTCTCGAGCGCGTCCAGATTGCCGGTTTCGAGCGCGACGGGAAGTGCAGCAAGCCCCAGTGCGTTCGACTGAGACACCCAATGGCCGCTGCGGTCTGCGGCGTCGACGGCGTCGCGGGCGAGCCTCGCCGCGTAGTCGGCTTGCCCTTGCATCCACGCCACGAAGGGCAGGTTGAAGCGGACGGTGATGAACCGGTAGACCTCGTTCGCATCCTTGCGCGAACGGCCCTCGGCCAGCGAATAGGTTGACGCGAGACGATCCAGCACCGGGCGGCTCTTGCTCAACTCTCCGGCAAAGGCGTGGGCCCAGGCGAGTGCCCGATCGGCTTCGGACGTCGCCGTGAGGTCGCGATCCCGGTCGGCCTGCGCGGTGGCCTCCTCGAGATAGGTTATGGCGCGCGGGATCTCACCGATCTGCAACAGATAAAAGGAAAAACCCACCAGCGCTCGCTGCTGGTACTCGATGCTGCCGGCGCGCCTTGCGAAGGCGATCGCGTCGAGCCAGGCAATCTCGTTCTCGTTCGACATGTTGCGGGCGTAGAACAGGCTCCATCCAAGAGCGCAGGCGATCTTTGCCTTTGACAGATCGTCGCACGCGACGGTCTTGGCCAGGGCGAGCGCGTCCTCCAGCCGCGCCTGTGCTTCCGACAGGATGAAGGTTTCCGACCACAAGGTGATTGCCGCAACCGCGAGCCTGATGCCGAGGACGGGATCGCCTTCCTCGCCAACCGCCCATGACAGCGCAGCGCGCAAATCGGCGATGCGGCCGAGGTAGCGCTGGGTCCAATCGGCCGGCTCGCGCCAGTTCCACTCCTCCTCGGACCGTTCGAAGAGCGCGAGAACGCGCTGCGCATGGCGGCGCAGCGCCTGGCTGCAGGCGGGATCGGCCTGGCGCCGCTCGGCCGCATAGCGGCGCGTGCTGTCGAGCAGTCGGTAGCGAAGGTGCGCGCCGCGGGCTTGCGCGCCGAGGAGCGATTTGGTGACGAGACTGCCGAGGCCGGTGACGACGTCGACCGGAGTGAGCCCTGCGGCTTCCGCGACGAAGAGAGCATCCTCGACCTCGAAGGCATCGCTGAACACGGACAGCAGGCCGAACAGTGTGGCCTCCTTCTGCGACAGCAGCCGGAAGCTCCAGTCGATCGTCGCCATCAGGGTCTCATGGCGCGGCGGCGCACCCTCGGCGCTGGGAGCGCGAAAGCCCAGTTTCTGGTCGAGCAGCGCCACCAATTCGCGAGGATTGAACCTGCCGATCTGGGCTGCCGCCAGTTCGATCGCCAGCGGAAGGCCGTCGAGCGCATGACAGATCGAGGCGACGGCCTCGCAATCATCATTGACGAACTGGTAGCCCGACCATTCGGCGGCGCGGCGGACGAACAGCTGCACCGCCGGAAATCTCACGGCCTGATCGACGCTCAGGGTGCGGCCGGGTTTCGGTGAGGGCAGCGAACCAAGCCGCACGATGTGCTCGGTGGCAGTGCCGAGCGGCTCGCGGCTCGTCGCCAGCAGCCTGGACGGCGATGTGTCCGTCAGGAACTTGCCGGCGAAGATCGTGGCGGCGGGCAGCACATGCTCGCAATTGTCCAGAATGAGCAGCATCTGCCGCGGCCTCAGATAATCGAGGGCTGCAGCCAGACCGTTGTCCGTATTGCCTCTGATGCCCAGTGCCGTCACGAGCGCCGCGCCGAACAGCGTAGGATCGGAAATTGTCGCGAGATCGACGAAGCAGACGCCGTCGCGGCACCGCGGCGCAAACGCCTGGGCGACGGCCACGGCAACGGTCGTCTTGCCGATGCCTCCTGCGCCAGCCAGGGTTACGTGCCTGTTGTCGGCCAATAGATCGGCGATCTCGACGATTTCCGCCTCGCGGCCGACGATGCCGCGCGGCAATGGCGGATTGGACAGGGGGAGTGGACCGGCCAGTGCCGGATCGTCCCCGATCTCGCCGATGCTGGTTTGCACCTCCGCGATGAACTTGTAGCCGCGGCGCGCCACGGTCGCGATGTAGGCGGGCTCGATCTGGGCGTCTCCCAGCGAGCGCCGCAAGCTCCACATGTTGACCTTGAGATTGCTGTCGTGGAGGAAGGTGCCCGGCCAGGCCGCGGCCATCAGCTCATTCTTGCTGACCAGATCGCCGCGGCGCTGCACCAGCAGCTGCAAGAGCTCGAATGCGCGCCCGCCCAATTTGACAGGACGCCCGTCAAGAAGCAGGAGCTGGCGGCTGGGAACCAGTCGAAACGGGCCGAAACAGTATGTGAGTTCCCGTCGGCGTGTGCCCCGTTGCCGTGTCTCGGTGGCAGCCTGCATGGATCATTGCCAATCGATCGAAGAGATCACCAGCAATTATCATGCGCTGCAAAATTGTTGGAGTGAGCCGTTCTGAATTCGCACGATTGCGACGGGCATTTGCCCGCAGGATGGCTGCGACAAAACGGCTCGCGCAGGCGCCGGCTATTTCTTGGGCACACCAAGAACCGCCATGCGCATGACCTCGACGCCGCCATCGGCAAGCTCGGGAAGCCTGGCGAACCAGTCCTTCACGTAAGGCATTGCATTATGGGCGTCGAAATCGGCCTGGCTCGCGAACACCTCGTAGAAGATGAAATGACCGGGCTTGGCGCGGTCTTCCTGCAGAAAATAGACCAGGTTCTTGGGATCGCCGCGAACCAGATCGATCAGCGGCAGCGTGGCCGCGCGCAACGCGTCTTCCTTTCCAGGCTTGGCTCGCACCTGCGCCACCACCGAATAGGCACCTTCAGGAATCTCCTGATAGCGAACGCGCGGGGCTTCCTGGGCGACCGCGGACGGCGCCGTCATGGCCATCGCGGCGGCGAACAGCAGGGGGCATAGCGAATTGCGGACGAGAGTTCGCATGATGAAGTCCTTCACATCGTGATGGTGAGCGCTTTGTCGTGCGACCGGCAAAAAGCCGGTCGCGCGACGTTTGACGGGTCAGCGAATGATTGTCTGCTGCCGCTTTGCCAGGGCCTCGCTGAAACGCTGCTTGACGGGGCCGAGCGCTTTGACGAACTCGAGCTGCTCGCCCTCCGGCCCCTTGCAATAGATCAGCTCCCAGCCATTCGAGGGTTCTGCGGTGACCCGGTTCGTGTTGGTGCTGCGGGGAGCGGCCTTGCGATCCGCCTCCGTCATGACGCGGATGGTGCGGTTTGCCCGCACCTGCGTCATGCCGCGCCGCGCGGATTCGGCTTCAAGGTCGGCGATGAACTTGTTGAAGTCGACATCGTCGCGAACATAGAAGCAGATGTGCATCATGCGCGGGAAGGCCGGGCTCATATGCTCCACCGGCTCGGCAAAGCTCTTCGCGCCGCCCATCGGCTGGTCGGCCTCGCGATATTGCAGCAGTTCGATCACCACGTTGTCGAACTGGATGAAGCGGACATCGAGCCGCTGCGCCCCGCTCCGCAAGTCGGGCACGCCGATGGTTCGCGGATTGACCCCGCGCGCATTCGCCTCGATCTCCTGGTCGGCCAGCAGCGTGTTCTGCACCTCGTCACCCTGGAAGTCGCCGTGACGGAACACTTCGGTGCCGCCGAGCACTTCCGTGTAGAACTGATAGGCCCGCTCCATGTTCTGCACCGTCAGCCCGAAATGCTGGACGCCCTGGAGCCGCGCGCCGAGCGGCGCCTCGTTGCGCTCGGCCGGCGACATGCTGTTGGCGCCTTGTGTCGCGGCCTGCGCGTCGGCTGCCGTGCCGGCGACGAGGCCGGTGACGACGGCTGCGCCGGCCGTCTGGAGCAGGACACGGCGGCCCATGTCGGTGGCGTTGTCGGCTTTGTCTGTCATGTCGCTTTCCTCAGTGGTTCGGTGGATTTTGCGTGTGTTGTCCTGCCAGCCGGACCGGTGCCCGACCGGGATGAGCCTGCTGCGCACTCCGACGGCTCAAGCGGCCGCGGGAAGCGGAGCTGCGGGGTTGACGAGTCCCTCCGAACGGAGCTCGCGCCAGAAATCGGCGGATATGGCTTCCTCGAGCGCAGCGCGATCCTCGGCGACGCGGCCCGGGCGGCTCGCACCGGGAATGACGGCCGCCACCACGGGGTTGGCGAGTGCGAACTGCAGGCCCGCCGCCTTCATGCTGATGCCGTAGCGATCGGCGATGGCCTTGATCCGCGCCACCTTGTTGAGGATTTCCGGGGGCGCCGGCGCATATTCGAAGTTCGGGCCGCCGACGAGCGCGCCCGAACTGTAGGGGCCGCCGACGACGATCGCGAGTTCGTGCTCCGCCACCATCGGCATCACCCGCTGTAGCGCCCTTGCATGGTCGAGCAGCGTGTAGCGGCCCGCGAGCAGGAAGCCGTCGGGGCGCGGCTCTTCGAGCGCGAGCAGCAGCTCGATCGGCTCGACACGGTTGACGCCGAGGCCCCACGCCTTGATCACGCCCTCGTCGCGCAGCCGGTCGAGCGCGCGGAAAGCGCCCTTGCGTGCGCTTTCGAAGACCGAAAGCCATTCGTCGCCGTAAAAATCCTGCGCGACATCGTGCACGAAGGCGATGTCGATGTGCGAGGTAGCGAGCCGCTTCAGGCTGTCCTCGATCGAGCGCAACGTCCCGTCCCGGGAATAGTCGTTCACGATCCTGTTCGGGCGCCCGTATTGGAAGACGCCGCCCTTCTCGCCGAGGTCGCGGGCGCTGACATCCTCGATCTCGTCCAGGATCACGCGTCCGACCTTGGTGCTGACGACATAGTCGCCGCGCGGCCGGCCGGCGAGCGCAGCGCCCATGCGGATCTCGGCAAGACCCGCGCCGTAGAAGGGCGCCGTGTCGAAATAGCGGATGCCGTCGTCCCAGGCCGCATTCACCGTCGCGAGCGCTTCCTGCTCCGGGATGTCGCGGAACATGTTGCCGAGCGGCGCCGCCCCGAAACCCAGTTTCCCCGGCAGAATATCCTTGAGGGCCATGTTGAGAGTCCTTGTTTGTGACAGCCAAGACCATCCGTGCGCGGCGCGACCGATCTCAGTCGGCTGCGGACGTATCTGCGCTTCTGATGAACGCCGCGACCTCGCGCGGATGCGACAGCATCACCGCGTGGCTGCTTTTCATCTCCGTCACCTTGGCGCCCGAGCGCTTGGCCATGGTGCGCTGTGCCGTCGGGGGGATCATGTGATCCTCGCTCGTCACCATGTAATGGGTCGGCTTCGTCTTCCAGGCCACGCGATCGACCTTGGTCTGGACCGCCTGCAATCCCCAGGGCAGTTGTGCTGCACCCATGAAGCGGGTCGTGGCCGTGTCGACATCGGCGGCGAACGAGGTGGGGAATTTGTCGCGGTCGACCAGGAGATAATTGCCCTCAGTGACCAGCGGAGCCTTGTGCTCGCCGGCCGGCACGGGGGCCTCCGCCAGCGTGCTGACCGACTCGCCGGCGTCGGGCGCGAATGCCGCGAGATAGACGAGGCTGCGGACCTTCGGATTGTCGCCTGCTTCCGTGATGATCATTCCACCATAGGAGTGCCCGACGAGAATGACCGGATGCCGGGCCTTGGCGATCACGCGTTCGGTCTCTGCGACATCGTCGCGAAGCGTGATCGTCGGCTGCTGGACGACGAGCACCTCGTAGCCGGCGTCCGAGAGGATGTTGTAGGTGTCCTTCCAGCCCGAGCCATCGACGAAGGCGCCGTGGACAAGGACGATGGAAACGGTCCTCTCGGCCGCGATCGCGGGGGCGGCCGTTGCGAGCGTCATTGCGGCAAGCGCGGAGATAAGCGGCTTCATACCAGGCTCCGATCCTCGATACGGCGGCATTGCCGTTGATGTGCGCTTCACTAGCGTTCGTGAGCACTGCGGTATTTCCGATTCCTGCGCGATGACCAACGCATCTTGCTCATCCGCGGAGAAGCCGGCGTTGGAAGCCGATCGTGCCTGGCTCCAAGCCTTTGCTTTGCCTGGCTTTTACCTCTTTTAACCGCGCCGCCTCTGGACTTCGCTATCGCCGCTTGTGAGAAATTCGCGGTCGGCGTGGCAGCGGCCGGGGCTGCAACTCACCACCGGATGGAATGATCGCTCGCTCGCGATACGGGGCCGGGATTCGCCGCAACCAGCGGAGGTCGTGATGGCGCTCGTGACGCATGGAGATCAGAAATACAAGAACAGCGAGAAGCTCGCGGAGACCAGCGACTGGCCGGGGCTGAGCATCGAGCATCGCAAGTTCGAGGCGGGCCGCCAGGCAACGCCCGTTCCCATCTGCACCGAGCTCGTCATGCTGCTGTCAGGCGGCGGGATGGTGTGCCGGGCCGGCAACGGCGAAGTCCAGAAGAGCCTCGCGCGGCCCGGCATGAGCTACCTCGTGCCCGTGGGGACGCAGGAGAGCCATCTCGAGCTTTCGGACCGGATGGAATGTCTTCATCTCTATCTTCCTCCGGCGCTGCTGGACCAGAGTGCGCTTGCGGACTTTGATATCGATCCGGCAAGAGTCGAGATCGCCTACGCCCACGGTCTGGCGGACCAGGTGCTCTTCCACATCTGCTCGCCACTTCGCGATCTGCTCCATCGCCCGCGTCAGCCGACCGACGCATTGTTCGTCGAGGGAATCCAGGTCGCGCTCGCGGCGCATCTGCTGGGGAATTACACGATCGACCGCTGGCGCGCGCCCGACAAATTGCCGGCGCTCGATCCGCGGCGCCTGCAGCGCGTGCTGGACTATATCGAGGCTTCTCTTGGCGGCGACATCAGGCTCGAGGATCTAGCGGCCCAGGCCTGCCTCAGCCCCTATCATTTTTCCCGGCTGTTTCGCGAGGCGACCGGATTGTCGCCGCATCGTTACGTGACAGATCGCCGCGTCCAGGCTGCGCGGCAGGAGCTCGCGCGCAATCGTCTGTCCCTGGTCGAGATTGCCCTGGAGTTCGGTTTCGGCTCGCAGGCCAATTTCACGCGCGTGTTCCGCAAGGCCGCAAGTCTCACGCCTGGGCAGTATCGCGAATTGTGCTGCGGCCAGGCTGACGTGAAAACCGCTCGTTCCGATACGGCATCCCGCAGGGATTGCGCATGATCCCGCAGGAATCGGAAATACGGCTCAGCGTCCATCAGGCAGTGCTGTCGTGCCGACCAGATCCGCAAGGGGATGTACCGACATGATCGAGCTCACGGTGAACGGGATCAAGCGCCAGGTCGACGTCGTCCCCGAGATGCCGCTCTTGTGGGTGCTGCGCGACGAGCTCGGCATCACCAGTCCCAAATATGGCTGCGGGGTCGCGCAATGCGGCGCGTGCACCGTTCAGATCGACGGACTGGCGGTCCGGTCCTGTCAGGCGCATATCGGCGAGGTCGCCGGCAAATCGGTCGTCACGCTCGAAGGGCTGGAGAAGAAGGAGCAGCACCCGGTCTTGCAGGCCTGGATCGCGCATCAGGTGCCGCAATGCGGCTACTGCCAGACCGGACAGATCATGCAGGCCATCTCCCTGCTTGCATTGATCTCCAAACCAACCGACGAGCAGATCGATCAGGTGATGTCCGGCAATCTCTGCCGTTGCGGCACCTATCCGCGCATCCGCGCGGCGATTCATGCGGCTGCTGCGAACAAGATGGCGGAGAAGTGAGATGGGCCATGTGCAGCGCCTTTCCCGTCGCGCCTTCGTTTTCGGCTCTGCTGCTGTCGCCGGCGGCGTTGCTTTCGGCGCCTATGGCTGCGCCGAAGCGGCCGCGCCGATCGCCAGCGACAATCCATTGGTCACGGGCCTCGGGCCGAATTCCGCGAGCTTCAACCCCTGGGTCGAGATCAGCCCGGACAAGATCACGCTGATCGCCCAGCACGCCGACATCGGCCAGGGCGTCGGATCGGTGCAGCCGATCATGATCGCCGAGGAGATGGACCTCGACCCCGGCCAGTTCGAAATCCGCTTCGCCGGTCCAAGCCCCGCCTATTTCAACACCGGTTTCGCGGACGAGTTCGCGCCGTTCGTGGCCGCGGACCAAAGCCCGGCCGCCGAGGAAGCGCGCGCTGCCACGCTCGAATGGCTGCGAAAGGCCGGCCTGCAGATGACCGGTGGATCGAGCACGATCCCGGACACCTATCAAAAGCTGCGTGTTGCCGGTGCGGTCGCGCGCGAAACGCTCAAGGCCGCCGCGGCCAAACGTTCGGGCATCGCAGTGGCCGACCTTCGCACGCAATCCGGCCATGTGATCCTGCCCAACGGAAGCAGGATCGCCTATGTCGAGCTCGCGGCGGAAGCATCGAAGATTCCGCCGGTGCTCGATGCGCAGCCGCGCGACCCGTCCAAATGGCGCATGCTGGGCAAGCCGATGATGCGGCTCGACGTCCGCTCGAAGGTGATGGGCGAGCTGAAGTTCGGCATCGATATGAAAATGGACGGCATGCTGTATGCGTCCGTCAAGCTGAACCCCGCCAAGGGACAGCCGCTGAAATCATACGATGCCAGCAAGGCGCAGGCGATGCCGGGGGTCAAGAAGATCCTCGAAATCAAGAATGGCGTCGCGGTGATCGCGACGAACAGCTGGTACGCAATGAAGGCGGTCGACGCCATCATTTGCGAGTGGGCGCCCTCGGCCTATCCCGCGGAGCAGGCGGATCATTGGAAGGTTCTGGAATCGTCATTCAAGCCTGAGTTCCTGGGCAAGGAGTGGCGGAAGATCGGCGACATCGAAGCCGGGCTGAAGACAGGGACGCGCGTCGAGGCCGAGTATCGCGCTCCTTACGTGGCGCATCAGCCGCTCGAGCCGCTGAACGGGATCGGCCTCGTCACCGACAACGGGATGGAAATCTGGGTCGGCCATCAGAGCCCCCGCTTCGTGCAATATGTCGCGGCGACGGCGATCGGCCTCAAGCCGGAACAGGTCACCTTCCACAATCAATGGACTGGTGGGAGTTTCGGCCATCGCCTCGAGTACGAGAACGTCCGCGTTCTTGCCGAGATCGCCAATCAGATGAAGGGCACGCCGATCAAGCTCGTGTTCTCGCGCGAAGAAGATTTCCTCCAGGACATTCCGCGCCAGATTGCGATCGCCCGGCACCGCGGCAGCATCGACAAGGGAAAGATCGTAGCCGCCGACCTTGCTCTGGCCTCGACGACACCGCTCAAGGGGCTGCTCGAGCGTTCGGGCACCCCCTCGAAGGATCCTGACGGGCAATTGGCCGCTGGGCTCTGGAACGTCTATTACGACATCCCCAATTTCCGGGCCACGAGCTACGAGGCGCAGGGGTTGTCGCCGAGCACCACATGGCGGTCGGTCGGCGCTTCGACATCAGGTTTTTTCACCGAAAGCTTCATCGACGAGCTGATCCATGCGGCGGGCCTCGATCCGATGAAGGCGCGCATCGCGATGTGCACCGTTCCGCACTATCGCAAGGTGCTGGAGACCGTGGCGGAGATGTCGGATTGGAAGGGTCCGCTCGGCAACGGCCGAGGGCGCGGCGTCGCCTTCGTGGAGTCGTTCGGGACGCCGACCGCGGAAGTCGTCGAGGTGACGGCGACGGACCGCGGCATTAGAATCGACAAGGTCTGGGTTGCGGTCGACGTCGGCAAGGTCGTCGATCCCGTCAATTTCGAGAACCAGGTGCAGGGCGGCGTGATCTGGGGGCTCGGCCATGCCATCAATTGCGAGCTCACTTATGCCAAGGGCGCGGTGCAGCAGACCAACTACAATCACCACGAGGCGATGCGGATCTATCAATGCCCGGTCATCGAGGTTCGCGGGCTCGAGAACGATCCGAAGGTGAGGGGTGTCGGTGAGCCGCCGGTTCCGCCGGCCGCGCCTGCGCTCGCCAATGCGATCTTTGCGGCGACCGGCAAGCGTATCCGCGAGATGCCCTTCAACAAGTTCATCGATTTCGTGTGAGGCGGATGATGAAGAGATCTCTGATCGCGGTCGTCTTCGCAGCTTCAGCCATCGCGGCCCTCACCGGGATCGTCGCGGCCAAGGACGAAGCCACGAAGGATGTCTTGCCACCGGGCAGCGTCAGCCGGGTGGAGGGGCTGGAGGCCTGGAAGCGGATCGAAGCCGTGGTGATGCATCCGCGCTGTGCCAACTGCCACGTCGATGCCAAGGCCGTCCCGATATGGACGCCAGCAGGCGAAACCAGGCCGCGCGTGCACGGCATGAACATCCACGGTGGCGAGAGCCGCATCGGCGCGGAGGCGATTCCGTGCTCGACCTGCCACATGACCTCGACCCAGGCGAACGAGCCGGCACCGGCGCCGCCGCGCGCCGGCATCGACTGGCAGCTCGCGCCGGTGGCTTTCATCTGGTTCGGCAAGAGCGGCGCCGAGATCTGCGCGCAGCTGAAAGATCCCAAGCGTAATGGCGGCCGCGACGCCGCCGGCCTCGTCGACCATCTGCGGCACGATGCATCTCTGAACGGCTTCATTCCCCGGGGCTGGGCCCCCGGAGCAGGCCGCTCGACGCCGCCGGGCACCTTCGAGGATCACGTCAAGGACATGGCAATGTGGGGCGCGGCCGGGCAGCCCTGTCCGAATTGATCCGTTCTCCGCGTCGCGCCAACTGGCCGCCTGCATGCACACCGATATCCAAAGGAGAAACCCATGACCCAACATGTCCTCTTCATCGTCACCAACGCAGCCGTGCTCGGTCCGCATAATCGCAAGACCGGCTTCTTCTTCGCCGAGGTCGCCCATCCCTTCGAGGTGCTCGACAAGGCCGGGGTCGCGGTGGAGTTCGCATCCCCGGCCGGGGGATGGACGCCTTACGATGCGTACGACGAGAAAGATCCCGCTCAGAAGGATTTTCTCGCGAGTAAAGCCTTTCGTCGCCTAAATCACAGTCGCAAATTGTCCGAGGTGGACGCCGCCGACTACGACGCCATCCTGGTGCCCGGCGGTCTTGGGCCCATGGTGGACATCCAGCGCAATGCAACGGTCCAGAATGCCATCGTGCGGGCCTGGAGCACCGGCAAGCTCGTCGCCGCTGTTTGTCATGGGCCGTGTGCGCTGCTTGGCGTCAACCTCGGTGATGGTACCCCATTCGTACGCGGCAAGAAGCTCACGTCGTTCTCGAAGAAGGAAGAATACGACTACGCTCGCGATGATGTGCCTTACGAGCTTGAGGACGCGTTAAGGGCAGAGGGTGCCGAGTACTCGTCTGCAGCCAACTGGCAACCTCACGTCGTCGTCGATGGCCGTCTCATCACGGGGCAGAACCCCGCTTCGGCGGGACCGCTGGGAAAAGAGTTGCTGTCCGCCCTCAAGGACCGGTGACGCGAAAATCTGAATTTTCCGAGTGGACGCAATTCGCGAGGGCGGGCTCGGCATCTCCGAAGCCGCGCTTGCCCTCGCATTGGAGCTATCGAATGACGCAATCGCCAGCCAAGATCACCGGTATCCTGGTTGCTCGCCCGGGCAAGTCCGCTGAACTCAGGGCACTGCTTGCCGCCATGGCACCGCATTCCAGGGCCGAACCTGGCAACCTGCGCTGGGACGTCTGGCGCGACACATCGAACGAAGATCGCTACGTTCTCGACGAGCTGTACCGGGACGTTGCAGCCGTCGAAGCTCACCGAGCCACGCCGCATTACCAGGCCTACCTGGCCAAGATTCCCGAGCTGGCTGATCGGACGGCAGTGGTCCTGGAAGCGGTCGAGGTTGGGGACAGGTGAACAGCGTCAGCCAATCTTTGAAGTAACTGCATCCGCGGGAACTGCTCTCCGGATTTCGCCGCGCTCCATCCGGGCTACATCATTGAAATATATGGCCTATTCGGCGCGACGGCGGACTGTCCCCCGATCTAACCCCATGAAAGCGCACGGTGGCCGGGCTGCGGCCAGAAGCGGGACCGCCGCGCCGTCTATGTTTCGTCATCATCATCCTCGTCGCCCTGTTCGTCATCGTCAGAATCAACAGCCATAGCTTCGATGTAGTCGCGGCGAACTGCTCGTAGTGTGCGACCCGACGCAGGAGCGGTGAGGAAGAACCACCACCCCCCGGTCTTCTTTCCATAGATCGCTGTTGCGGCCTCCCTGGCGGTCGCAAAAGCCTCGCCATCCACTTCTACACGCCCGTCCGCTAACAACGTAGCCACACGATGGCTGAACTTCTTACGCTTTGGAATTAATGACATTCCTGGCTGCAGAAGACCCGCGTTGATGAGGTCGGTGAGTTCTACCTTTCTTCCCGGTCGTCGCCGAGTAATGGCAAAGCCGGAGCGGTGATTGGGGGGGACCGCCCAAATCTCCGCGAGGATTAGTGCGAGTCCTTGCGAACGCCGACTGATTGAATCGTCATTCCACTCCGCTCCTGCTTCTTTCAACAAGGTCCGATTTAGGAGGAGTACGTCATGCGCCTCAAGACCTGCCCGCTTGCTGTTCGTTCCGCACCAAGGACCGTTGGATACCGTTGAGTTCAACTTGCCGGTCAGGAGGGTAAGATTGCCTAGCGTATGTATAAGTTTATCGCGCTCCTGCTCGTCGGAGCCTTGCGTCGGCCAGTGCTGCTGCCATTTTCGCGGCATCACATGCTCAATCGCCAGCTTCCCGCGAGCAACGCGCTCCCCTCCGAGGCCTTGCTTACCATCTCGCCAACCGCGCAAATGATCCTCAATCGCTTCAAGGACCATCCGAAGGCGTCCCCGCCGTAGACGGCGGTAAGCTTGGAGATCAGTAATTTCCTGCTCCAGCTCAGCATCGTCCGGCCAATAGCGGCTCTCTGCGGTTTGTCCTGCGAGAAAGGCTTGGATTCTATCGCCTACGGTCGCTCTATCCCAACCGCGAAGCTGCCCCACGAGCTCAGCAATTAGCTGATTGTAACCTTTGGCTGTGGCGCGCACGAGCGCTCTGCGAACCATCCAACTTTCGATCACATCCAATGCTTTATTTAGCTGGATCGCCGGAACAGGAGGACTTTGTGGATCAAGGAGAGCCAGTACCAGAGGTTTTATTACCTCGCTCTCAAGAACGCTTGTTCGATATCCAAACAAGCCAAGTTGATCTATTGAGCCCCCTTCTCTCGAAGCAGCTTCAATGAAGTTGCGGTAAATACCAGCGGCTGCGTGGATTTGTTTAAGCAGGTCCTGCATAGGCAGGCGCGCGTCGTGGTCCACGAAGCGCTTGAAGCGGTCAAACACCTCCCTCGCAACTACTTCTTCGCCCGTCTGCGCTATGAGCCAATGGTTCAAAAAAACAGATGATCGCGGATAGCGAAACCGCCCAACACTTATCTCAACTTCCCAGAAACCAGTCTCGAATTCCTTCCAATACTTCTGATAGGCATCCTCAACATCAGCTCCGGATTCGAGAAGGCGCTGAAAGATGAGGTTCTTAATCAAGTCGGCAGCGGTAAGCTGAGCACCACGCGCGTTCAGAGTCTCGAAAATCTCTTGAGCATTCTCGTCAGCCGCGAGATCGATTACAACCAATTGAATCAGTTCGCGCACTGAGCGTTCTATTGCAGCCGCCCGCGCTTGCACCATCTCAGGGCCCTTTTCATTGAGCCATGCGCGCGATTGCTCACAAAAAAAATGATGAGCCTGTGTCATTCGTTCGTTGCGGAATTTGAGTTGTTCGTGATCGACCGGAGGAGTTGCTCCCATCACTTCGTTGAAAGCCGGCCTGTCCCGATTGGTCGGCCAAACCTTAAAACGATCCTCCGGTTTCGCGCAGAATGGCTCGGCGTTGGCCACAAGCGGCTCGATACGTGCTGCAGAAGGCAACGCTTGGGCTGCGGTCAATTCAGCACTAAGCGCATCGAGCAATAGCTGGAGCGTTGTTAATCTTTGTTGACCGTCAATGATTGTGCGCTGCTGCATCAAACCCGCTTGGTTCGGCATTTGTTGTAGGACAACGGCACCAAGGAAGTGAGGCTGGTGCTTATCGGTCGGATGGGCAAGCACGCGCTCCGCAACACGTTGCACGTCCTCCCAAAGTGGCTCCCATTGGGTTTCTTGATTCCAAACATAAGGTCTTTGAAACAGAGGTACGACTAGCCGTTGCGGCTGCATAAACACCATCTGTGGTGTCCGAACTTGCGTCTCCATGCCCTAATTCCCCAACCTGAGGCTTTCTCAAAACGGAAGGGTTGCAACTTACGGGCTGATGAAGTTCGTTGGCAACCTGCTGATAGTCACGCCGACATTTATCAACTGTTCCGATTCAGGCCCAAACAGCATGATCAGCGCAGCAGCCCGTCGAACTTGCTTGGCCCCGAAGGCGGCGCGTTGAAGCCAGCGCTGATACGGCTTCTGGCAAGCGCGCTCAGGCCAAATTCGCCTGCATATCGGACCACATCGGCGGCATGCTTGCGCGCGATGCTCACCAGCGGGTTTTGCGCCGCATTTACAGGGGCTTCCGTACTGCTGCGGACTTCGGCGGACTTCCCCGGAAGGGCGATTGCCCGGACGCTCCATCCGGCTACCAGCTTGCGAACTTCCAGAGCCGCAATCCGGAGCCGACTGACAACATCCTATTTGCAGTTCTTGCAGATCATCAGCTTTCGCTTCAACGCCCCATCTTCCTGATCGAGGTCATCTGCATCCGGAGTGGACCTGGTGTCCTTTGCGGCGCGTGACCGCACGGGCGGCGTTACCCGGCTCGGGGTGTCAGTGTCATCGCCGGCGCCGACGCTGAAGCCGTCATAGTCCGCGGCCGGATTCGGCATCGGTTGAGGCCCGCCAATCACGGAAGGCTCTCTGCCCGATACCGGCGGAGTTCTGTTTGTCGTTACCCGCGCGGGCTTGCTGGCGCTCGGGCGCGGGGGCGATGCATCAGGCGGAGCAAGCGAAACCGGCGGGGCCGGAGTTTGCGCGCTCGCGCTGTTGTGCGACCACGGGCCGGTAAACATCAGGCTGAGAGCCAGGAGCGTCACGAGTCTCATCAGAATCCTTCGATCAGCTCTGGTTCACCGGTTGGCGGCATGGCGCGCCGAGCCACGACGTGGTGCAGAGTATCAGGACTCCCATGGCCGTCAAAGCGTCGTCGCCCGGATGGCGCTCCGCACCATCCGGGCTGCGATTCCTTTCGCTTTGCCCGGCAAAGCCATCACCGGGCGAAGCGCGACCGTCGGCTCAGACCAGCGTGCCCGCGTGGAAGCTCGCATGGGCCAGCAGCGATTGGATCACGACGTTGTCGCCGGGACCTCCGTCCAGCACGTCGGTTCCGCCGCCGCCGATCAGCACATCGTCGCCGAGCCCGCCGAGCAGCGTATCGTTGCCGGCGCTGCCGATGAGCACGTCGTCGTCGGCGCCGCCGTCGAAAACGAGGTGCGGCCCGCCGGGACCGACGCCCGATGCCTCGATCACGTCGTCGCCGCCGAGGCCGTTGATCGTGATGGTGTCGTTGAAGTCGAAGTTCTCGATCACGACCTGGCTTGCCAGTCCGTCGATCACCAGTGCGCCGTTGCTGTTGAGCGAAAGCGTGATGACGTCGTCGCCGCCGGTGCCGTTGATCACGATCTTGTCGGCCGCGCCATCGCCGCCCGGGTTGCCGGGAACGCCGCCGAGGTCGATCTTGACCTCCGTCACGTCGGTCCCGCTCATGTCGCCGACATTGATCGTATCGGCGCCGCCGCGAGCATTGAACGCGATCGTCTCGACGCCGTGCGTATCCATCGTGATCGAGGCGACGTCCCGCGTCAGCTCGGCACGGGAGCCGTTCGCGAAGATGTTGATGGTTTCGGCGATGTTGGCGCCGCTGAACAGCAGCGTGTCGGCGCCGCCCTGACCCTCGACCGTATCGTTGTCGTCGCCCGGATTCCAGACGAACGTGTCGTTGCCCGCGCCCATCAGCGCGACGTCGTTGCCGTCACCGCCGTTGATCACGTCATCGCCCTGGCTGCCGCGGATGGTGTCGTTGCCAAGTCCGCCATTGATCGTCAGCTGCAGCACGCCGGCGGCAAGTCCGCTGGCGTCGATAACGTCGTCGCCACCAAGGCCGTTGAGCGTCAGCTGGTCGGTTGCGTCCATGGCGCTCAGGCTGGTGGCCGCCTGCAGGCCGAACACGGTCACGCCGGCGGCATTGCCGCTGACGCCGAACGTATCGGCGCCCTGGGTCGCATCGACCGAGACCGTATCGACGGCGCCGTCGGGCGTACCAGTCGAACCGCCGAGGTCGATATTCACCTGCGTCACGTCGGTCCCGGTCAGATCCCCCACCGCGATATGGTCGGCGCCGCCCAGCGCGTGGACATCGACATGCTCGACCCCGTGCAGGTCCATCGTGATGTTTGCGACGTCGCGCGTGAGCCGGGCGTGATCGCCGTTCGCCGCAAGGACCATATTCTCGGCAATGTTGGCACCGAAGAACTTCAGCGTGTCGACACCGGCTCCGCCGTCGACGGCGTCGCTGCCATCGCCTGGATTCCACTGGAACACGTCACGGCCGTCGCCGAGCTGCACGAGATCGTCGCCGCGGCCGCCGACGACGGAATCATTGCCGTCGCCGCCGATCAGCGTGTCGTTGCCGGCGCTGCCAGTGATCGTATCGTTGCCGGTGCCGCCGTCGATCGTCAGGTGTACGACCCCCGCGGCAAGCATGGCGGCCGAAATCGTGTCGTTGCCGCCAAGGCCCTCGATGACGAGCGCATCGCTCGCGCCTTCCGCGTTGGTGATGGCGAGGGCGGCGGGCAATCCCGTGACCGAAACCGACGTGCCTGAGCCCGACACATTGATCGTGTCGGCGCGGGACGTGCCCTCCAGCGTCACCGTATCGGCCGCGCCGTCGCCGGTCCCGGCCGAGCCGAGATCCACGTTGACTTGCTTGACGTCGGTTCCGGCCAGATTGTTGATGACGATGTTGTCGCTGCCGCCGCGCGCGCCGATCGTGATGGTCTCGATGCCGTCGAGGTCCATCGTGATGTTGCCGACATCGCGGGTCAGCAGCACGCGTCCGCCATTGGCGGCGGAAACGGCGATGTGCTCGGCGATGTTCGAGCCGTTGAACAGCAGGGTGTCGGCTCCGGCCTGACCGTCCACCTTGTCGCTGCCGTCGCCCGGGTCCCACTGGAAGGTATCGTTGCCCGCGCCCAGCAAAGCGGTGTCGTTGCCCTGGTTGCCGTCGATGAAATCGTTGCCGTCACCGCCCAGCAGGCGGTCGGCGCCATTGCCGCCGAGGATCGTGTCGTTACCGGCCCCGCCGTCGAGCGTCAGCGTGATGAGCGCGGCGAGGTTTCCGGTGGCGGTGATGATGTCGTCGCCGCCATTGGCATGGACCACGAGGTTCTCCGTGGTGCCGATGTCCAGCGAGAACGGCGCCGGGTCGACGCGGTCGAAGCGCACGCGCGTGCCATTGGCCGTGATGGCGAAGGTCTCGCCGCCGTTGCCGCCGTTCACTTCGGCGGTGTCGATGCCTTCGCCGCCTTCCATCAGGTCGCTGTCGTCGCCGGGATTCCAGATCATGCGGTCGTCACCGGCCTCGCCGAACATCTGGTCGTTGCCGTCGCCGCCGACCAGCACGTCATTGCCGGCACCTCCGAACAGCAAATCGTTGCCGCCCTTGCCGAACAGCGTGTCGTTGCCGGACTGGCCGAACAGCATGTCGCCGCCGGACCCGCCGGTCAGCTTGTCGTTGCCGGCGCCGCCGAACAGGTTGGCTGCGGGCATCGCCCCGTTGCTCTCGTCGATGGTGATGATGTCGTTGCCGTCGAGGCCGAAAGCCTGGATCAGCTTGGTGTTGGCGACCGTTGCAGGTCCGCCTTTGACGGCGATTGCGCCGCCATTGACGACGATCGTTCCGGCCGCATTGCGGCCGAGTGTGATCGTGTTGTTCATACCAGTGCCAAGGACGGAGAGAATTCCGGCGGAAAAATTTGCTGTGACAGCCATGTGCGCTTCTCGCTTGCGTGATTGTCGAAACGGGCCGGCGGTATCGCGACGCTTTCGCGATGTCGCGGGTGAGGGGCAAACGAGATCGTCTGTAGGCTGGAAGGGCGGTTCCGGCTTGACGGAAGGCTTCGGGCTGCCTCCTGTTTCTCTTGAGAGGAGCTTGATTTTGCGGAAAGCCGATCACGCCCGCGCGAAACGGCACGGCGCTTACAGTTTCAATGACGAGTTCGTGAAGGCGCGCTGCGCCTGCCGCTATTCTCGCGCCGCTCTACGCGTTCTCCTTCAACGCCCGCCGCAGCCTGCGGATGATGACGCCGCGGGCGCGGTCGTCGGCGGCGGCTGCGACCTTGTCGCTGATGTCGAGCATCAGCTCCGACATCTCGTTGTGCCAGTCGAGATGTGTGACGGCCTCGGGCGCGAGGCGGCGGCGATGGTCGACGTCGAGCACGCGCGGCTCGGCTGCTGCGAGCTCGTAGATGTCGTCCAGCACCGGCTGATAGATCTTTGCGGCGGGGAGGATGCGTTCGCCCAGCCGCTCGGCAAGGCCCGCGATCGCGTCCTGCTCACCATGGGTGAGGAACACCCCGCGCGCGATCGGACGGCGCGCCGCGATCCAGCCGGCCATTCCCGCGGCGTCGGCATGACCGGAATATTCGTCGATCATCCGGATGCGGGCCGCGACCCGGATCTCCTCGCCCTGGATCCGCACCGCCTTGGCGCCGTCCTGGAGGAAGCGGCCGAGCGTGCCGTGCGCCTGGAAGCCGGAGAGCAGCACGGTTGCGCGCTCGTTCCACAGCCAGCGCTTGAGATGATGGCGGATGCGGCCAGCATCGCACATGCCGCTGGCGGCGATGATGATGTGGAAGCCGGTCAGGCGCATGATCGCCTTGCTCTCGGCGACTGTCTCGGTGAATTTCAAATGCGGCGAGTTGAGCAGGCGGTCGACGTCGACCTCGGGATCGAGGCTCGCGGCGTGCTGGCGGAAGACTTCGGTGGCATGGATCGCGAGCGGGGAATCGAGAAAAATCGGCGCCGCCGGAATCTCGCCGCGCTCCATCAAGTGGACGATGTCGACGATCAGCTCCTGCGTGCGCTCGACCGCGAAGGCCGGGATCAGCAGGGCGCCCTTGGCGGCGGCGGCCTCGCGGATCTCGCCGGCGAGGTGCTGCCGCCGTTGCTCGGGCGTGGTGACGGCGCGCACGCGGTCGCCATAGGTGGATTCGCAAATGACGTAGTCGAGATCCACCGGGGCTTCGGGATCGGGTTGCAGCAGCTTGGCTTCCGGCCCGACGTCGCCGGAAAGCAGCACGCGCAACGGCCGCTCACGGCCGGCCTGGTCGAACTCCAGCTCGATCGAGGCAGAGCCGAGCAGGTGACCGGCGTTCCAGTAGCGCGCGCGAACGCCGGGGATCACGTCGGTCCAGCGCTCATAGTCGACCGCGCGGAACGATTGCAGCGACGCCGTCGCGTCGGTCTGCGTGTAGATCGGCGCGACCTCCTTCCATCGGCGCGCCGCGTTGCGCCGGTTGAGCTGCGCGACCTCGGACTCCTGGATGCTGCCGGCGTCCGGCAGCATCCAGGAGCAGAGGTCGATCGTGCCGCGTGTCGCCAGGATCGGGCCGTCAAAGCCCTCGCGCACGAGTTTCGGTAGCAATCCGCTGTGATCGATATGGGCGTGCGTGAGTAGCACCGCCTGGATGTCGGCCGGGCGAAACGGGAAGGCGCCGTAGTTGAGTGCCTTCAGCGTCTTCTGTCCCTGGAACAGGCCGCAATCGACCAGGAAGCGTCCGGTCGCGGTCTGGAACAGATAGCTCGAGCCGGTCACGGTGCGGGCGGCGCCGCAAAATCGAACGGTTACGCTCATGTGTTCACTCCCCCGCGAAGCTGCCGTCGATCGCATAGCCGTTGTCCGCGGCGGCCGCGCTCGCAGCCAGATCGTGCTCGGGCCGGTCGAAGGCGTAGACGCGATAGAGCGGCTCGCCCTGCTCGACGCGGTCGCCTATCTTCTTGAACAGGCGAATGCCCGCGCCCTTGTCGAGCGGCGCGCCGGCGGTACGGGCGAGGCGATTGAGGCGCAGGCAGTCGATTGCGGACACCACGCCGTCATGCGCCGCCTCGACGTCGAAGTTGAGCGATCCAAGCTCGGTGCTGCATGTCGAGGGACCCTGGGCGCCGATGATCTTCTGCATCTGCTTCAACGCCGCGCCGCTGTCGAGCAACTCGCGCGCCCGCGCATAGCCGGCGCCGCCGCGCAGCTTCGGATCGTATTCCAGGAGATGGGCGGCGAGCCGCAGCGACTTCTCGCGCAGATCGCGCGGCGCATCCTTCTCATTGCCGAGCACCGCCATGACGTCATTGGCCTCGAGCACCGGCCCGATGCCGTTGCCGATCGGCTGGCGGCCGTCGGTCGTGATCACTTCGACCGTGCGCCCGAAGCGGTCGCCGACGAATTCGAACAGCTTTCGCAGCCGCATTGCCTCGACCGCGCTGGTGACCTTCGCGGTCGGCCCGACCGGAATGTCGATCAACAGATGCGTCGAGCCTGCGGCGATCTTCTTGGACATGATGGAGGCGACCATCTGTTCGCGGGTATCGAGGCTCAGCGGGCGCTCGACCGAGATCAGCACGTCGTCGGCCGGCGACAGGTTCACGTGCCCGCCCCAGATCAGGCAGCCGTTGCAGGCCGAGACGATCGCCTTCATCTCCTCGACGCCGACATTCACCTGCGCCAGCACCTCCATCGTGTCGGCGGTCCCGGCGGGCGAGGTGATGGCGCGCGAGGAGGTCTTGGGGATCGGCAGGCCGTGCGCGGCGACGATCGGCACCACGACCATCGAGGTGCGGTTGCCGGGAATGCCGCCGATGCAGTGCTTGTCGACGACGACAGGGTCGGGCCACACCAGTTGCGTGCCGGCCTTCGCCATCGCCCCGGTGAGAGCCAGAAGCTCGTCGCTGGTGATGAAGCTCGCCGAGCCGATCAGGAAGGCCGCGATCTCCATGTCGGAGTAGCGATAATGCGCGAGGTCGTTGATGATCGCGCCGATCTCGGCCTCGCTCAACGTCCGCCCGTGGATTTTCGCGCGCACCGCTTCCAGGCTCTCCGGAGGCGAGGCCGGCGTCACCGTGACCGGCGTGCCGACCGGTTCGGCGAAACGGCGAAATGCAGGCTCGGAGAGGCCGATCTCGTCCTGGGCCGCCAGCGTGTCGTCGTCAGTGATCAGCAAGGTCGCCAGCAGCACCTTGCCATTGAGGCGGAGCTCGACGCGGCTGAAGCCGCGAAAGATCTCCGCACGCAGCGCCTTTGATTGCCTGGAGATGACGACGACGTTTTCGCGGCCGGTGTCGAGGCGGACGCGGCGGATCTTCAGTTGGGAGCGCGGGAAGTCTGGATGCATGGACAGGCCGGCAGCGGGAAGCTCGGCTTCCATGCTTAGCCGTCGCCGCCCCTTTGCTGTTGACGCAGATCATGGTCTGCGACGCCGGCAGGGCCGCACGCCGCGACGATATCGCCGATCTCGGGAGGCCGGGCCGGATATGCCGCCTACTTCGTGGCGGCGTCGATCGAATTGAACTTGTTGTTCAGCAGCGCGCTGCCCGTGTTGTTCACGACAGCGACGATCGCAAGCGCGATGCCGGCGGCGATCAGGCAATACTCGATAGCGGTGGCTGCACTTTCATCGGCAAGAAAGGACCTGAGCAAAGCCATCGTCAACTCCTGTTCATCCGTCTAATTTAGGCTGGTGCCGTTTTCGGAATGGTAAATTGATTCAGTAAGTTTTTCGCGGCGCGCGCACGCCAAAGCGCAAGGTCGGATGGTCCCAACCTCCAGCTTTATATGCTGCCATTCCTTGATTTAAGGTTTCGTCACCCGATGCAGGTGCATTCGACCGTGTCGCCGCTGCCTCAGGATTCGATCCGGCGTCCGGACGCGGCCTTGCCGGGGCGTCTCAGCGCGGCTGCGAGGCGTCCGATCAGATTGCCCATGACGCGCGGCTGCGATTGCGCCGAGCTGTCGGCAAGGCGTTTGTCCTCGGTCGTGTCATTCACGAGACCGATATAGTTCTTGCTGGCATTCTGCCGCTGCATCGTGCGCAAATCCTGCTTCGATCGACGGCGCGACCTTGTCCTCGGCAACGGGAATCGACGGTTAATTTTGTCTTCCGTAGGACTACTTGTCGGCCCGCAAGCGGACCGGAAAGACTGGCGCGGCTTAAGGGATTGTTGAGGCTATTTGCGGGGTGCGTCTGCGTTCAGCGCCCGCAACATCGCGATGCGGGCGAACATCATCCAGCCGCCGCCGGTCTCGGCCGCGTTGATCAGGGTCTCGATCGCGGTCTGCCAGTGGCCGGCGTGCTGCGAATCCTCGGGCAGCTGCATGATGTGATCGGCCGCCTCCTGCAGCGTCCGCAGCTTGCGCCCATTGCGCAATGGGATCGGATCGTCGAACGCCGCCGACCAGGGCATGTCAGGCCGGCCGACCGGAGGGGAGGGACATCACGGCGCGATCGCAGATTGGGTGCTGCTAGCTGGCCTTCTTCGCCCGTGCCGGTGCGCGCACCGGCTTGTCGGCGGCCTTCTTCGGGGCTTCCTTCGCCGTCTTCGCCGCGGCGTCCTTGCCGCCCTTGCCCGATATCGGCAGCAGCATCTCGCGCTGGCCCTCGACGCGCTTCTTCGGCTTCTTGCCCTTGACGGCCTCCTTGGCGACCTTCGCCGCAGGCGCCGCTTCCTTCTCGCTCGCTAGGCTCTTCTTCAGCGCGTCCATCAGGTTGATGACGTTGCCGCCCGTCTTCGGCGCCGCCTTCGCGGTGATCGGCATGCCGCTGCGCTTCTTGTTGATGAGATCGATCAGCGCGGTCTCGTAGTGATCCTCGAACAGCTCGGGCTCGAACGCGCCGGACTTCTTCTCCACGATGTGCTTTGCAAGGTCGAGCATGTCCTTGGTCAGCTTCACGTCCTGGATGTCGTCGAAGTATTCCTGCTCGCTGCGCACCTCGTAGGGGTAGCGCAGCAGCGTGCCCATCAGGCCGCTCTCGAGCGGCTCCAGCGCGATGATGTGCTCGCGGTTGGTCAGCACCACGCGACCGATCGCGACCTTGTCCATGCTGCGGATGGTCTCGCGGATCACCGCAAAGGCGTCATGGCCGACCTTGCCGTCCGGCACGAGGTAGTAGGGGCGGATCAGGTAGCGGCTGTCGATGTCGGTCCTCGGCACGAACTCGTCGATCTCGATCGTATGCGTTGAATCGAGCGCGATGTCGTCGAGCTCGTCCTTGGTGACCTCGATATAGGTGTCGGTGTCGACCTTGTAGCCCTTGACGATGTCCTCGGACGTGACCTCGTCACCGGTCTCGGCGTCGACCTTGAGGTACTTGATCCGGTGGCCGGTCTTGCGGTTGATCTGGTTGAAGGAGACCTTCTCGGTATCCGAAGTGGCCGGATAGAGCGCGACCGGACAGGTCACGAGCGACAAACGCAGAAAACCCTTCCAATTGGCGCGGGGGGCCATGGGCTACTCCAAACGCAACAGGGGACAGACCTATGAGGATACCATCGGGGAACACCGAATCATACACGGCTCGACGCGGAATCTTGCAACTGCGTTAACCGGTTGCCGGGCGCGTGGTTGCTGCTCGATCGGATGGCAAAAGCCGGAACATCATATCGGATCGGGCGTTGGCTCAGGACACTAGGCTGCGAGGAGGTCGCGGCCACTGGGGCAGCATCCAGAGATTGAGGGCATCATGGCAACCACGCGAGAGCAGCGCCAGATCGTCGAAACTCCGACCGAGGCGCGCCAGGGCGAGCCCGGCCCGTCGGTGGCGGCGCTGCTCGCCATCTCGACCGGACTGGCGATCCTGATCCTCGCCGTCATCTGGTTCGTGTTCTTCCGGACCTGACGGCCCCGACCGGAACGCTCCGGGCCTTCCTGATCGCCGCGTAACGCGGCACATTGCGCCCGCCATGCCGCCGGTTCGTCCGGCCGCGCGGCGGGCGCAGTCGCATTGGTACACGAGAAATCGTATATGACCAAAAAGTAACGTCGGCGGTTCCCGGCGTTCATATTCAGTTCACGCCGGAATTGCTCATCTGGAGCGGTGTTCATGCGGTCTATTTCTGGAGAGAAGCGTGCGCCTGCTCGTTGTTGAGGACGACCCCGATCTCAATCGCCAGCTCACCAAAGCGCTGGCGGACGCCGGTTATGTCGTCGACCGCGCCTTCGACGGGGAGGAGGGACACTATCTCGGCGACAACGAGGCGTACGATGCCGTGGTGCTCGACATCGGCCTGCCGAAGAAGGACGGCATCTCGGTGCTGGAGGCCTGGCGCCGCAACGGCCGCACCATGCCGGTCCTGATCCTGACCGCGCGCGACCGCTGGAGCGACAAGGTGCAAGGCTTCGACGCCGGTGCCGACGACTATGTCGCAAAGCCGTTCCACCTGGAGGAGGTGCTGGCCCGCATCCGCGCGCTGCTGCGCCGCTCCACCGGCCATGCCCAGAGCGAGCTGAGCTGCGGCCCTGTCACGCTCGACACCAGGACCGGCCGGGTCAGCGTCTCAGGCAACCCCGTCAAGATGACCTCGCACGAATATCGGCTTCTGGCCTACCTGATGCACCATTCCGGGCGCGTCGTCTCCCGCACCGAGCTGGTCGAGCATCTCTACGACCAGGATTTTGACCGCGACTCCAATACGATCGAGGTGTTCGTCGGCCGCATCCGCAAGAAGCTCGACGTCGACATCATCCAGACCGTCCGCGGTCTCGGCTATCTCCTGACCCCGCCGCCCGCGCCCGGCGCTTGAGGTCGTCTCGGGCTTGACGGGAGGCCGAACAGGGCCCTTGGTCCGGTCATGACCTCCGACGCCCCGATATCCTGCGCCTGCCGGGACCCTGCCGATGGCTGCTAGCTCACTCGCCAATCGCCTGTTCCTGTCGGCGACGGGGTGGCTCGTGGTGATCCTGGCCATCACCGGCGTGGTGCTGTCGTCGGTCTACAAGAACGCCACCGAGCGCGCCTTCGACCGCCGGCTCAATCTCTATCTGCGCACCCTCATCGCCGAAGTTGCCACTCCGGACGAGCCGCCGGACCGCCAGTTCCAGTCGCTCGGCGAGCCGCTGTTCGAGCTGCCGCTGTCCGGCTGGTACTGGCAGATCACGCGCACCGATACCGAGAAGCCGGAGGTGCGCTCCTCGCGCTCGCTCTGGGACAAGAAGCTGCCGAAGCTTGAGGAGCAGGGCGCCGAACTCACCGCCGCCGGCATCAGGCTCGGCTATGTCGACGGGCCTGAAGGGCAGAATTTGCGGATGGTGGAGCGGCCGGTCGACCTCGGCGCCGACGGCAAATACCTCGTCAGCGTCGCCGGTGACGACACCGAGATCTTCGACGAGACGCGGAGCTTTGACTACTACCTCGGCGGCACCTTCACCGCGCTCGGCATCGTGCTGCTACTGACCACGGTCTTCCAGGTCCGCTTCGGCCTTGCGCCGCTCAAGCGTATCTCCGAATCGATCGCTGACATCCGTTCGGGACGGGCCGAGCGGCTCGAGGGCGAATTCCCGGTCGAGATCGCGCCGCTGGCACGCGAGACCAATGCGCTGATCGACGCCAATCGCGAGATCGTCGAGCGCGCCCGCACCCATGTCGGCAATCTCGCCCATGCGATCAAGACGCCGCTGTCGGTCATCGTCAACGAGGCCGGCGCCCATTCCGCGGAGCCGTTCGCGGCCAAGGTGATGGAGCAGGCGGACGTGATGCGCGACCAGGTCGCCCATCATCTGGAGCGTGCGCGCATCGCGGCGCGCGTCTCGGTCGTTGCCACCGTGACCGAGGTTGCGCCTGCGATCGAGGCGCTGCGGCGGACCATGGAGAAGATCCACCGCGACCGCGGCATCGTGGTCGAGGCCAAGGCCGATCCGTCGGCCAAATTCCGTGGCGAGCGGCAGGACCTCGAGGAGATGGTCGGCAATCTCGTCGACAATGCCTGCAAATGGGCGGCCTCGCGGGTCTTCATCGAGGCGCTGGTCGAGGCGCCGCAGCAGGCGGGCGCGGGCCCGCGGCTGCGGATCATCGTCGATGACGACGGCCGCGGCCTGTCGGAGGCGGAGCGGGCCCAGGTCTCCCGGCGCGGCCAGCGGCTCGACGAATCCAAGCCCGGCTCCGGGCTCGGCCTGTCCATCGTGACCGACCTGGCCGCCCTCTATGGCGGAAGCCTCTCCCTCAGCGGCGCGCCGACCGGGGGCCTGCGGGCCGAACTGGTGCTCCCCGGAATATAATCCTATGTTCCCAAGGGGTTACTGGGCCCGCGGAGCGCCGATCCGGAGCAAAACGGGGGCATTCGAGCCAACGTCCTCAACGGCTTCTTAAGGCGCTCCCTCCTATGATCGCGCCCGGACGCATCCCATGTCCGCCATTTTATCGTGCATTACCCGGGCGCATGAGCCAGACATCGATCGAGCGGCTGAGGGAATATCTCGCGCAGCTCCCGCCGCAGTCGCAGGCGCTGCTGATGCGGGAGTTCGAGCGCGCGCTCGAGCGCGGCCAGGACACGGCTGTGGCCACCCTCGTGCTCGAGCAGCTGCGCAAGATCGTCCGCAAGACCGAAGCCGACGACGCCTCGCCGCCGCGCACCGACGATCTGTCGCGGCTGCTGTTCCAGGCGCTGGAACCGTTCCTGGTCGAGGGGGGCGCTCCTATCCGGGTCGGCCAGATCCGGCGTTCCTCGCTCCAGCCGATCTGGCAATGGCTCGGCCGTGACGGCGCCGCGGACAAGGTGAACGAATTCGAGGCGGCGCTGGCGCGCATGCCGGCTGACAGTGCGGGGCAGGTCGAGGCTCTCGCCCAGAAGCTCCAGGCGGTCGCCGCGGATGCGATCTTCGCGCTGACCGGTCCAGGTGGTGGTGACAAGTCGCGCGCGCTCGCCCGGGTCGGCCCGCCCAACGTGATCGAGGATCTCTATTCGGTCGGGGCGGTGCTCCAGGTCCGGGAAGCCATCGCCACGCTGAACGAGAAGTTGCCGCGCACCTTGCGCGCCTTCGGCGACTCCCAGATCGCCTCGGTGACCTCGGCGCTCAACATTCCGGTTCTCCAGACGCCGCAGATGCTGCCCTTCGCGCTGTCGATCGTCGTGCAGCGCATGATCGCGCCGTGGCAGATCATTCGCCTCGCCATCAAGATCGCCGCCTCCGACGACGAGATCCGTGTCGCGGCAACGCCCTATGGTGTCGCCGTCACGATCGCCCTGCACGATTTGTCCTGCGTCGCCGCGATCCTGCGCATGGACATCAAGCGCGGCCATTTCGACAACGTTGCCGACAACCTCAAGGCGCTGCACGATGGTGTGCGCGGCCTGCGCACCGAGCTCGATCTGCGCAACGATTCAGTCTGGGGCAAGCAGCTGACCTCGATCCGGGCCGACATCTCCAATGCGCTGCAATCGGAGATCGACAGCGTTCCCGGCCGCGTGCGCCGCATCCTGCGCCAGCGGCCCGAGAAGGACATTCCGCCGGGGGCGCGGATCGACAGTACCGAGGTGGAGGAAACCGCGGCGCTGATCGATTTCGTCGCGACCTGCCGCAATTACGCGAGCGAGCTCGCGATCAACGAGGTGACGCTGCGCACCTATTCCGACCTGCAGCAATATGTCGAACGCTCGACCGAGCAGCTGGTGCAGTCGCTGCGCGCCGCCGATCACAAGGTCCGCATCTATCGCCAGCAGCAGGTGCAGGCCGCGATTCGCTTCTGCCAGGTGCTGTTCGGCGATGACTATGCGTCGCTGATGAGCCGCGCTGCGGAGAACGCTGCGACCGGTGAGCGCAAATCGTCGCGCGCGAGCTGATCCAAGCGCATATTTTCGTGATCACAATTTGTGGTTGACGCTGCCGGTGGCGGGCCCTACGGTCGCTGCGCAAGCTTTTGGAATTTCTACCTGTGGGCGCATGAAATCCATTATCAGCTCCATCGAGATCGAGAACCGCGTCATTGTGGCCAAATATCAACGGCTGATGGTCGGCGCGAAGGTCGTGCTCGTCGAGAAGGCGAGCGGCCGGCAACTGCCTGAGACGGTCACCAGGGTTGCTTCTCCGGTTCCGGTCGGCGCGGTGCGCATCAGGTTGCCGGATGCGATTCCGCCGGGAACGTACTTCCTGAAGGCCTTCAACGGTCGCGGCGAGGATGCCGCGCGGAGTGCGGACTTCGAGATCGGCTAAGCCGTTGGGATCCTGACCGTTTCAGGACAGCGCGCGGTCGCGCCAAATTGACAATTGTCAATTGCCGCATCGTCCGGCCGTGGTGTAAAGCCACCTATGGGCGCGGGTGGCGCGCTGCCGGAAGCTTGCCAGATGACGTTATGGTTCGTGTTCGCGCTGATGACGGTCGCGGCGATTTTCGCCGTGCTCTGGCCGCTTGGCCGCAGCGGACGCGCGCAGGATCAGGGCAGTGAGGTCGCGGTCTACAAGGACCAGCTGGCGGAGATCGAGCGTGATCTTGCCGCGGGGTTGATCGCGGCGCCCGAGGCCGAGGCGGCGCGCGTCGAGATCAGCCGCAGGCTGCTCGCCGCGGCCGGAAGCGAGTCCTCGCCGGATCTCAAGTCGGCGCCGAGCCTCAACTGGCGCCGCGCGGCAGCGGTGCTGGCGCTCGTCGGTCTGCCGCTCGTCGCGATCGGCGTCTACATGCCGCTCGGCTCGCCGCGGCTTCAGGACTTTCCGCTGGCGCAGCGGGAACGCGGGGCCGGTTCCGGCATGGCGCGATCGCTTGAGAATCTCGTCGTGCAGGTCGAGCAACATCTGGAAAAGAACCCGACCGATGGACGCGGCTGGAACGTGCTCGCGCCGGTGCTGCAACGGCTCGGCCGCTTCGACGATGCGGTGCGGGCCTATCGCAACTCGCTCACCTACAATGGCGAAAGCCCGGAGCGCCGGTCCGATCTCGGCGAAGCGATCTCGGCCGCAGCCGGCGGCGTCGTCACCGCCGAGGCCAAGGCCGAGTTCGAGCGTGCGCATGCGCTCGACGCCGATGATCCCAAGGCGAACTACTTCCTCGGGCTCGCGGCCGAGCAGGATGGCCGCAAGGACGATGCCGCCGACATCTGGCGCGCGCTGCTGGCCAAGGCCCCGGCGGATGCACCGTGGCGGCCGCTGGTGCAATCTTCGCTGGCGCGGGTCGGCGGCGGCACGATGCCGGCGCTGTCGGATGAGACCATCGCGGCTTCCAAGGACATGGCCGAAGGCGATCGCAACGCGATGGTGCGCGGCATGGTCGAACGTCTTGCGACCCGCTTGAAGCAGAACGGCGACGACGTCGAGGGCTGGCTGCGCCTGGTGCGCGCTTATCTCGTGATGGGTGATCGTGACAAGGCGATGGGCGCGTCGACCGACGCCCGCCAGGCGGTCGCCAAGGATGCCGAGCGGCTCCGCCAGCTGAACGAAGGCCTCAAGACTCTCGGGCTCGACGGATGATGATTTCGGGACGAGACGAGCGGAGAACGGATACGCCATGACGCGCAAGCAGCGACGTATGACCATCATCGGCGGCTCGCTCGCCGTGCTCGCGCTCGCAGCCGCGCTGGTGCTCAATGCCTTGCGCGACTCCATCGTGTTCTTCTCGACCCCGACCATGGTGGCGGAGAAGCACGTCGCGCCCGGCAAGCGGTTTCGTCTCGGCGGCCTGGTGCAGCCCGGCTCGCTCCAGCGCGGCGACAATCTCGCGGTGACCTTCGAGGTCGCCGACGGCAGCGCAAAACTTCCCGTCGCCTACAAGGGCATTTTGCCCGATCTGTTCCGCGAAGGGCAGGGCGTCGTCGCCGAAGGCGCGCTCGATGCCAATGGCGTGTTCAAGGCCGATACCGTGCTCGCCAAGCATGATGAAACCTACATGCCCAAGGACGTCGCCGATGCCCTGAAGAAGCAGGGACACTGGAAGGACGATTACGGCACCCAGGCTTCCGGTGGCGCCGCGCCCGCGGCGACGACCGCGCAGGGCAACCCGCAGGGAGCAGTTCGTTGATCGTGGAGTCTGGACATTACGCGCTGGTGCTGGCGCTTGGCCTTGCGCTGATCCAGTCCATCGTACCCTTGATCGGTGCGCGCTTGCGCGACGATGCGCTGATGAACGTGGCGCGGTCCACCGCGCTGGCGCAGCTGTTGTTCGTCGGTGCGTCGTTCGTGGCGCTGGTGATGCTGCACGTCAATTCGGACTTCTCCGTCGCCAACGTCTACGAGAACTCACACTCCATGAAGCCGCTGCTCTACAAGATCACCGGCGTGTGGGGAAACCATGAAGGCTCGATGCTGCTGTGGGTGTCGATCCTCGCGCTGTTCGGCGGGCTCGTCGCAGCGTTCGGCAATAACCTGCCGCTGTCGCTGCGCGCGCATGTGCTCGCCGTGCAGGCCTGGATCGCCAGCGCCTTCTATCTCTTCATCCTGGTGACCTCGAACCCGTTCCTGCGCATCGCCAACCCGCCGATCGAGGGACGCGATCTCAATCCGGTGCTTCAGGATATCGGCCTCGCCGTGCATCCGCCGATGCTCTATCTCGGCTATGTCGGCTTCTCGATCTCGTTCTCCTTCG
Organism: Bradyrhizobium liaoningense; assembly: GCF_018130825.1. Classification (GTDB taxonomy): domain Bacteria; phylum Pseudomonadota; class Alphaproteobacteria; order Rhizobiales; family Xanthobacteraceae; genus Bradyrhizobium; species Bradyrhizobium liaoningense_B. Next base: position 58,043 of record NZ_JAFCJS010000007.1, read on the forward strand.
CCATCGCGGCGCTGATGGAAGGGCGGATCGATGCGGCCTGGGCGCGCTGGGTGCGGCCCTGGACGCTGGTCGCCTGGATCTTCCTGACCCTCGGCATCGCCATGGGCTCCTACTGGGCCTATTACGAGCTCGGCTGGGGCGGCTGGTGGTTCTGGGATCCGGTCGAGAACGCCTCGCTGATGCCGTGGCTCGCCGGCACCGCGCTATTGCATTCGGCGCTGGTGATGGAGAAGCGCAACGCGCTGAAGGTCTGGACCATCCTGCTCTCGATCCTGACCTTCTCGCTGTCGCTGCTCGGCACCTTCCTGGTCCGCTCCGGCGTCATCACCTCCGTGCACGCCTTCGCCACCGATCCGACCCGCGGCGTGTTCATTCTGCTGATCCTGTGCCTGTTCATCGGCGGCAGCCTGTCGCTGTTTGCGGGCCGCGCCACGTCGCTGAAGCAGGGCGGCCTGTTCGCGCCGATCTCGCGCGAGGGCGCGCTGGTGCTGAACAATCTGCTGCTCACGGTCGCCTGCGCGGTGGTGCTGTTCGGCACGCTCTATCCGCTGGCGATGGAGATGCTCGCCGACTTCAAGATGTCGGTCGGCGCGCCCTTCTACAATCTCACCTTTGCTCCGCTGTTTGCCCTGTTGCTGCTCGCCGTGCCGTTCGGGCCGATGCTGGCGTGGAAGCGCGGCGATCTGCTCGGCGTGACGCAGCGTCTGCTTGCAGCGGGCGTCGCAGGCCTTGTCGCAATCGCCATTGCCTGGGGCTGGGCAAATGGCGGCGCTACGCTGGCGCCGCTGGGGATCGGGCTCGGCATCTTCGTCATTGCCGGCGCGGTCACTGATATCGTCGAGCGAACCGGCCTCGTGCGGCTGCCATTCGCAACGGCGCTGCATCGCGCCCGCGGCCTGCCGCGCTCGGCGTGGGGCACGGCGTTCGCGCATGCCGGCCTCGGCGTCGCGCTGATCGGCATCGTCTGCGAGACCACTTGGAACGGCGAATATATCGCGACCATGAAGCAGAACGAGGTCGCCCACATCGCCGGCTACGACGTGAAGCTCGACGGCCTGTTCCAGCGCCAGGGTCCGAATTACCGAGAGATGATCGCCGAGTTCAACGTCAGCCGCGACGGCGAGATGCTGAGCGTCATGACGCCGTCCAAGCGCAGTTTTACCACGCGTGGCTCCTCCACTACGGAGGCCGCGCTGCTGACGCGCGGCGCGAGCCAGCTCTACATCTCGCTCGGCGACGCCAATGCCGAAGGCGCGATTGCCGTGCGCATCTATCACAAGCCGCTGGTGCTGCTGATCTGGTGGGGGCCGGTGCTGATGGCGTTCGGCGGCGTGCTGTCGCTGTCCGACCGGCGTCTGCGGGTCGGCGCGCCGAAGCCGGCGCGGGCCAAGCAGCGCCTGCAGCCTGCGGAGTGATCCGATGCGCCGGATGATGGCCGCGTTCGTCGCGTTGATGCTGCTGGCTTCGCCCGCGGCGTACGCCGTGCAGCCCGACGAGATCATGTCGGATCCCGTAAAGGAGGGCCGCGCGCGCGAATTGTCGCGCGAGCTGCGCTGCATGGTCTGCCAGAACCAGTCGATCGACGATTCCGATGCGCCGCTGGCGCGCGACCTGCGCCTCCTGGTGCGCGAGCGCATTGCGGCCGGCGACAGCAATGCGCAGGTGCTCGATTTCCTGGTCGCGCGCTACGGCGAGTTCGTGCTGCTCAAGCCGCGCTTCGAGCGCCAGACCATTCTGTTGTGGCTGCTCGCGCCGCTGCTGCTGATCGGCGGCGGCCTGGCGCTGTGGCTGCAAATCCGCCGCCGCGCGCGAAGCGGTGCAGACGTACCGGCTCCGCCGCTCACTGCGGAGGAAGAGGCGCGGCTCGCCGCCCTGATGTCCGATGATGCGAAGTCGTCCTGACCTACGTAATGATACGTAGCCTGTCGGTCGCTGTGCGTTTCATCCTCTATTGACCTTTGTCTGGAAGCTTGTCGCGAGATTCGATTCCAGCCTCTGAGTCCCCGAGATGTTCGCGAACAGCAATCTGACGATCCGCTTCCTGGTCGGCGCCGTCGTCGCTGCATTATTGTTCCTGCTGGGCATCGGCGGCGGCACCGGCTTCGTCGCGGTGCTCTATCTCAACAACGAGATCACCAGCCTGTCGTCGGACTTTGCCGCGTTGAGCGGCCCCGCGCGTGACCATGCCATGCAGATCTACCAGCAGGCGCAGACCGCGTTCTCCTGGTTCCTGATCGCCTGCGGCGTGATCGCGGTCATAGCTGTCGCGATCTGCCTCACCACCTGGTTCGCGGTGCGCAACGGCATCCTCAATCCTCTGGCGGCGATCGTGCATGCCATGCGCGAGGTCGCCGACCAGAAGTTCGAGACACAAGTTCCGGGGCTCGGCGGCACCAACGAGATCGGCCTGCTCGCCGGCGCGCTCGAGGTGTTCAAGACCAATGGGCTGGAGCGGCGCCGCCTCACCGAGCAGCAGCTCCATGAGGCACAGCACCAGGCCGAGCGGTCGAAATTCCTGGACGCACGGATCAAGCGCTTCAACGATCTCGTCGCCAGCGTGGTCGACAGCGTGGCCGCGTCGGCCGTGCATCTGAAGCGCAACGCCGAGACGTTGTCGCGGACGGCCAACGACACCAGCACCAAGGCCAATGCGGTGGCGAGCGGCGCGAGCCAGGCCAGCGCCAGCGTGCAGACGGTTGCGGGCTCGGCCGAGGAGATGACGAATTCGATCGGCACGATCAGCCGCCGCGTCACCGATGCGACCCAGCGCGCCGAGGGCGCGGCGTCGCAGGCCGAGAAGAGCCGCGACACCATCCACACCCTGTCGGGCGCCGCCGACAAGATCGGCGAGGTCGTGCAGCTCGTGCAGGCGATCGCCTCGCAGACCAATCTGCTGGCGCTCAACGCCACCATCGAGGCGGCGCGGGCTGGCGAAGCCGGCAAGGGCTTTGCCGTGGTGGCCTCCGAGGTAAAGAATCTGGCGCACCAGACCAGCAAGGCGACGGAGGAGATCACCTCCCATGTCGCCAGCATCCAGGGCATCACCGCGGAGACGCGCGGCGCGATCGACGGCATCGCGAAGACGCTGTCGGAGATCTCGTCGATCATGTCCGGCATCGAGGTCGACACCGCCCAGCAGCGTACCGCGACGCAAGACATCACCCGCAGCGCGCAGGACGCCGCACAGGGAACCCTGGACGTCTCCAATCACATCGCCCAGATCACCTCGACCGCGGCGGAGACCGGGCGCATGGCGGACGAGGCACGGGATTCCGCCGTCGACCTGTCGCAGCAGGCCGAGACGTTGAAGCGTGAAGTCGACGAGTTCATCGTCAGCGTCCGGGCCGGTTAAGGCCGGCCAAGGCCTCGCTCGGCGCCGGTCACGGGAACTCGACTAAGTTCCTGTTGGGCCACGCTTTTCGGCCTGCGCTAAACTGCCGCATCCGCGCCGCCTCTTCATTACGAAAGTTTAACCCCGCCGCCAGCGCACGGTAAGGCGGGAGTCCCCATGTTCAGGTCCGCAAGGTGCCCGACATCCGGCACCAAAAGGAATTCAAGGCCCTGGAGATATCTGCATGACCGATCGTATCGACCTCTCGAACCTCCCGCCCTACCGGCAGCCGCGCCGGTCGGTCTTCTCTGCGCGCAAGCTCGCGCTGATGGCCTCGGTGGTCGCCGGCCTCGGCGCCGCCGTCTACGGCTTCAGCCCGTCGGTGTCGCCGGCCGACCTGTTCTCGAGCCCGGCGCATGCGCAGGTCAACAACGAGGTTCGCAAGGTCGAGCGTCCGGTCGGTTTCGCCGACATCGTCGAGCGCGTGAAGCCGTCGGTGATCTCGGTGAAGGTCAACATCAAGGAGAAGACCGCGAGCAACGATGATGGCGACGACGCACAGTCGCCGTTCCAGCCGGGCTCGCCGATGGAGCGCTTCTTCCGCCGCTTCGGCGGTCCGGATGGCATTCCCGGCCTGAAGGGCGGCGGCCGTGGCCGCGTCGTGCAGGGCCAGGGCTCCGGCTTCTTCATCTCGGCTGACGGCTTTGCCGTGACCAACAACCACGTGGTCGACGGCGCCGACAAGGTCGAGGTCACCACCGATGATGGCAAGACCTACACCGCCAAGGTGATCGGTACCGACCAGCGCACTGACCTCGCGCTGATCAAGGTCGAGGGCAGCTCCAATTTCCCGTTCGCCAAGCTTGCCGACGCCAAGCCGCGGATCGGCGACTGGGTGCTCGCGGTCGGCAATCCCTTTGGTCTCGGCGGCACTGTCACCGCCGGCATCGTCTCGGCCAGCGGCCGCGACATCGGCAACGGCCCGTATGACGATTTCATCCAGATCGACGCGCCCGTGAACAAGGGCAATTCCGGCGGTCCGGCCTTCGACACCAACGGCGAAGTCATGGGCGTCAACACCGCGATCTACTCGCCCTCCGGCGGCAGCGTCGGCATCGCGTTCTCGATTCCGGCCAACACCGTCAAGAGCGTAGTGGCCCAGCTCAAGGACAAGGGCTCGGTCAGCCGCGGCTGGATCGGCGTGCAGATTCAGCCCGTCACGTCCGACATCGCCGACAGCCTCGGCATGAAGAAGGCCGAAGGCGCGCTGGTGGCGGAGCCGCAGGCGAACGGTCCGGCGGCGAAGGCCGGCATCGAATCCGGCGACGTGATCACCGCGGTCAACGGTGAATCCGTCAAGGACGCCCGCGAGCTCGCCCGCACCATTGGCGGTATGGCGCCCGGCGCGACCGTGAAGCTCAACGTGCTGCACAAGGGCCAGGACAAGGTCGTGAATCTCACCCTCGGCCAGCTGCCGAACACCGTCGAGGCCAAGGCCGACCTCGACAAGGACAGCGGCAAGGGTGCGAACAAGGGCACCGACGTGCCGAAGCTCGGCATGACCGTTGCGCCCGCGAATTCCGTGGCCGGCGCCGGCAAGGAAGGCGTCGTGGTCACCGAAGTGGATCCGAAGAGCGCCGCGGCCGAACGCGGCTTCAAGGAAGGCGACGTGATTCTCGAGGTCGGCGGCAAGAGCGTGGCCACCGCCGGTGAAGTCCGCGACGCCATCAACGCGGCGCGGACCGACAACAAGAACAGCGTCCTGATGCGCGTGAAGAGCGGCGGCCAGTCGCGCTTCGTCGCGATCCCCCTCGCCAAGGGGTAAGCCTCAGGAGGCCCAGGAAACCAAGGAATGAAGGGTGTCGTCGGCATCAGTCGCCCCCGCCGCCGGCGCCCTTCGGGGGAGCAGCGTAAACTTCGCTTCCCCAGCCTACCTTCCGGTGGAATTACGCCCCCCTCCGTCGGAAGGCATAGGGCGGTGAGGTCCCCCCAGCTTCACCGCCCGCCTTTTTCTCGCTTCGACACTCTCCCGCTCGGCTTGCATGCGATTGCAGCTCGCGCCATGTTTAGAGAAGGTTGACCTCCTTGACCGCCGCCGAACGCACGATGCGCCTCCTCATCATTGAAGACGATCGCGAATCCGCCGACTACCTCGTGAAGGCGTTCCGCGAGGTCGGACACATTGCCGACCACGCCGCGGACGGCGAGGAAGGCCTCGCCATGGCCGAGAACGGCGACTATGACGTTCTGGTGGTCGACCGCATGCTGCCCAAGCGCGACGGCCTGTCGCTGATCGGTGCGCTACGCGACAAGGACAACGCGACGCCGGTGCTGATCCTTTCCGCGCTCGGACAGGTCGACGACCGCATCAAGGGCCTGCGCGCCGGCGGCGACGACTATCTGCCAAAACCCTATTCCTTCGCCGAGCTGCTCGCCCGGGTCGAGGTGCTGTCGCGCCGCCGCGGCGGCCCCGCCGAGGACACGCTCTATCGCGTCGGCGATCTCGAGCTCGACCGTCTCTCCCATCGCGTCGCCCGCGGCAAGGACGAGCTGACGCTGCAGCCGCGCGAATTCCGCCTGCTCGAATACCTCATGAAGCATGCCGGCCAGGTGGTGACCCGCACGATGCTCCTGGAGAACGTCTGGGACTATCATTTCGATCCGCAGACCAACGTGATCGACGTGCACATTTCGCGGCTGCGCTCCAAAATCGACAAGGGTTTCGATCGGCCGCTGCTGCACACGATCCGCGGCGCCGGGTACATGATCCGGGACGGCATTCGGTAGAGACGCCGGCGCCTCCAAGGTCCTCCAACTGGACCTTGCCGCGTCGGCGTCTATCGTCACTTCCGGCCAACGGTGTCACTATCGATCCGGTTGATGGCCGGGGGATTCCACACGCCTGTCAGCGCGTCCGACTTCGGCGCATAGAGACGCATGGTGAGGTTGAACGGACCTTTGGGTGCGGGTAGCCAGTTGGCTTCGCGATCGCTGCCGGGATTTTCATTCTGGAAATAGAGCGTCAGCGAGCCGTCGGCGTCGCGCTTGAACGGCATCCAGCTGCTTACCGCAAAGCGATTGACTGGATTGGCGACCTGGAAGCCTTCGTTGTCATACAGGGTGATCGACCAGAATGCATCGACCGGTGGCAGTCCGTCTTTGGCAAAGCGGATGATGTATTTGTTTGCGCCCTCGAGCGGCTTGCCGTTTTCATCGCCAACGCTACCCGGGTAGATCGCATCCTCCGGCAGATTGGCACCGAGTCCGACTTGGGCGACGATCGCGCGCTTCAAATAATAGGTCCCGTAAACGCCCATCGTGTCTGTGTTCATGGACCAGTTGTTTGCGACGCGCGCCAATGTCGGGACTTTCCATGCCATCAGCTTTTGCGCCTGCGCCGGCGCGCCGTCGATGGCTTTCCGTACCGTTGCGTCAACCTTGGCTATGTCGAAGCTCTTGCCCTGCTCGAAACCGATCCGCTTCATGCGCGCGAGGATCGGCTCATCGGTGATGTGTGGCGGGTTGATCTTGAGCAACTCCGCGGCATAAGCGAAGAACTTATCCCCCGCCATCGTGTCGACTTGCGTCTTCGGCGGCGTTTTGACGTCGACGCTGGGATCGATGGTTTGTGTAACGGCGACCGGGGGCTTGCCCCATCCAGACAGCGGCGTGATCTTGTAGCCCTTCTGCACCTCGTGAACTGCGGCATAGTCGGCGGGTCCATCGGTCTTGGTGCGACCGATGACCCAGACATGGGGCGTCGGCGCATTGATGCGCGTGAAGCCCGCCGGCACGTCTCCATTCCAGCCCGGCGGCACGACCAGGAAATTGGCCGCTTTGGTGCCTGTCGTGCGCATTCCCGGCGATGCAAACACATCGGACCACATGTCGAGCATCGGCAGCAGGTAATAGCGGCCACCGGTATCAGGAACCGAAACGACCATGGGCTCCTGCGTCAGGTCCAGCCAGGCGCTCGAATACAACGTGTCGAAATTGGGCCGTACCACTGCCCTCATGTCCGCGGTCGGGTAGGCCTGGATATTGTCGAACGTGTTGGGCGGGCCGCCCATTCCGCCGGTTTTGGGATCGGAATTGATGAGCTGCTTGCGTGTCACGTCCATCGTCACGAGCGGATAGAAATAGACATACGCTTCCGCGGCGATGACCTGTGCCTCGTCGGCAGAAATTGATTGAGCCGCGCTCGGCACCGATGTCGGGACCATGAAAATCAGGCCCGACAAGACCGCAGCCAGCGATGACAAATGCTTCGTCATGATCTTCCTCCTGGTTACCCCTGCAGTGGCGAGCAATTGCTTTCCTGCGGCGGAATATGTTCCCCATTTCCTTCAAGGACGGAGAAGGGACAGTGGACGAGCCAGCCAAGAAGCGAAGCGCCGCGGTCTGGTTGATCTACATCAATGGACGCCCGCGAGGGGTCAAAAACGGGGATCAAGCAATCCGCCGTCCCAAGGTCGGCTCCAGCTCCGAAAGCAGACCCAGGCAGCCCGCGAGATTGCACAGAATTAAGTAGAGAGGGGCCCCTTCTGCCTTTATCATGACAAGACGGTGCGGTTCGCGATAGCTCGATAAGGCATTGTGGCCGCTTGCCAAAAGGACCACCCCCTGAGAGGACGGCAAGGAAAATGGTTTTGAATTTACCGTTCTGCCAGTGCCGTAAATGATCCGTGACGGCATTCGGTAAACTCGTCCGCACCACGGCGTTCCGGCTGACGCTGGTCTATCTGCTGCTGTTCGCGATGTTCGCGGCCTCGCTGCTTGGCTATTTCGCCTGGAATACGCGGCGGCTGATCACCGAGGAAATCACGCAGACGGTGAATGCCGAGACCTCGGAGATCAACGAGATCTATGATCGCCGCGGCTTGGTCGGCCTCGTGCGAACGATCGAGTACCGCGCGCTGCGTCCGGGCGCCAACCTCTATCTCGTGACCACGCCGACCGGGCAGGCGATCGCCGGCAATGTCGGCTCGCTCGCGCCCGGCGTGATGGCCACGCGCGGCTGGACCGAGACCGCCTACCGGCGGATCGAGGACGCCGATGACCGCGATCATCGCGCACTGGTGCGCGTCACCGAGCTCGAGAACGGCTTCCGGCTTCTGATCGGCCGCGACCTTGCGGAGCGGCGGCGCCTGTTCGGCATCGTCGCCAAGGCGGCACAATGGTCGATCCTGATCGTCGTCGTGCTCGGCCTCGGCGGCGGCATCTTCGTCGCGCGCAGGGTGCTCCGGCGCATCGACGCGATGACCGGCACCGCGCAGCGCATCATGACCGGCGATCTCAGCGGACGTCTGCCCGTGGGGCGCAGCGGCGACGAGCTCGACCGCCTCGCGGAAAACCTCAACGCCATGCTGGAGCGGATCGAGGCGCTGATGGCGGGGCTGAAGGAAGTCTCCGACAACATCGCCCACGATCTCAAGACGCCGCTGACGCGCTTGCGCAACCGCGCCGAGGAGGCGCTGGCGAAATCGGGCTGCGAGGCCGATTACCGTGCGGCACTGGAGCGGACCATCGAGGAATCCGACGGGCTGATCCGCACCTTCAACGCATTGCTGATGATCGCGCGGGCCGAGTCCGGGCAGGCGCGCGGCAACATGGATGATTTCGACGCCGCGGAGGTCGCGGGCGGCATCCACGAGCTCTACGAGCCGCTGGCCGAGGACGACGGCATGACCTTGAAGGTCAAGGCCGATCCGACGCCGGTTCACGGCAACCGCGAGCTGATCAGCCAGGCGCTCGCCAATCTTGTCGAGAATGCCATCAAATATGGCAAGCCGGTCGCGCAGGCCGGCGGAACCGTCGTCAGCATGGACGCGCGGCAGATCACCATCGAGGCGAAGCGCGAGGGCGATCAGGTGCTGCTCAGCGTCGCCGATCGTGGCCCCGGCATTCCCGAAGCCGACCGCAAACATGCCGTCGAACGATTCGTCCGGCTGGAGGCGAGCCGCACGCTACCGGGCTCCGGGCTCGGCCTCAGCCTCGCCTCGGCTGTTGCGACGCTGCATGGCGGAGAATTGCGACTGGGCGATGCCCATCCGGGCCTCGTCGCCACGCTGGTGCTGCCGGCGCGCACGGGCGCGGGCGACAGGGTTGCTCCGCCAATACCGGATGTGCCACAGAAGGTGGCATGAACCACTCCGCGCCGGGAAACGCGGACAAGCATGGTGAGAGTCTGGCCGCACGCTTCGCGGAGGCTCCCCATATTGTCGCTTCCACAACCGACGAACGCCGTCTTGAAAACTGGCTGGCCGAGCTCGAGCCGGCACAATCGGCCCGTCTCGGAGCGTTGCTGGTTCATCCCTTCGCCCGGAATATCCTGGCCGGCATCGCGGAATTCTCGCCCTATCTGTTCGATCTGGTGCGCGCCGATGCGCTGCGCCTGATCCGGCTGCTCGAATGCGATCCGGATGCGCATCTTGCTGCATTGATCGCTGAGGCAAGGGGCGCGGTGTTCGCGGCATCCGACGAGGCCGAGGTGATGCGGCTGCTTCGCCGCATGAAGGCCGAGGCCGCGCTGCTGACCGCGCTGTGCGACATCGGCGGCGTCTGGCCGGTGATGCAAGTGACGGCGGCGCTCACCGACGTCGCGGTCTCCTCGGTGCAGGCGGCGCTGCAGTATCAGCTGCGGCAGGAAGCCGCACGTGGAAAGATCCTGCCGCCCAATCCGGAGGCACCGGAAGAGGGCTGCGGCCTGATTGTGCTCGCGATGGGCAAGATGGGGGCGGGCGAGCTGAACTATTCCAGCGACATCGATCTCATCGTGTTTTTCGATCCCGATGCGACGACGCTCGCGCCCGACATCGAACCGCAGCCGTTCTTCGTCCGCGTAACGCAGGGCATGGCGCGCATCCTGCAGCAGCGCACCTATGACGGCTACGTCTTCCGCGTCGATCTGCGCCTGCGGCCCGATCCGTCCTCGACGCAGGTGGCGATCTCGCGCGACGCGGCGCTGAATTACTACGAGCGGGAAGGGCGCACCTGGGAGCGCGCCGCGATGATCAAGGCGCGCGCCTGTGCCGGCGATGCCAGGGCAGGCGAGGCGCTGCTCGCCGAGATCGCGCCGTTCGTCTGGCGCAAGCACCTCGACTTTGCCGCGCTTGCCGATGTCCACGACATGAAGCGGCAGATGCAGACCTATCGCGGCCAGAGCGAGGTCGCGGTCGAGGGCCACAACGTCAAGGTCGGCCGCGGCGGCATTCGCGAGATCGAGTTCTTCGCGCAGACCCAGCAGCTGATCGCCGGTGGCCGCCATCCGCAATTGCGGGTGCGGCCGACGCACAGGGCGCTCGACGTGCTCGCGACCAGCAACTGGATCACCTTTGACGCGCGTGATGAGCTGACCACGGCGTACGAGTTCCTGCGCCGGGTCGAGCACCGCCTCCAGATGGTCGCCGACGAGCAGACCCATGCGCTGCCCGACGACAAAGAGGCGGTCGAGCGCTTTGCCCGCTTCTTCGGTTATCCCGATCGCGAGGCGTTTGCGCGCGACCTGCTGCGGCAGCTCGAGATCGTCCAGGGCCACTACGAAAAACTGTTCGAGGGCGATGATCCGACCGGCACGGCCAAGCTGCCGGCCCTGGACTACAGTGCGGGTCCCGATGACCCGCGCCTGCTCCAGCATCTGTCGACGCTCGGATTCAAGAAGCCCGCCGCCGTCGCGCAAACGTTGCGCGACTGGATCACCGGCGACTATCGCGTCTTCCGCAATGAGGCGACGCGCAGCGCCTTCATCGAATTCGTGCCGGCCCTGATCGACGGCCTCGCACATGCCGAGGAGCCGGATCGCGCCGTCGTGGCGTTCGATCATTTCCTCGGGGCGCTGCAGCGCGGCGGCCGGCTGATCACGCTGCTCGGCCAGAACCGCGATCTCGTCGCGCTGGTGGCGCTGGTGCTGGGCGCAGCGCCCAGGCTCGGCGAGATGCTGGCGCGGCAGCCGCAACTGATGGACGGCCTGATCGATCCACGCTTCTTCGGCGCGATGCCCGACCGGCAGGAATTGTCGGGGCGGTTAGCTGCGACCGTGCAGGACGCCGCCTCCTACGAGGAGTTCCTCGATCGCCTGCGCCTGTTCGGGCAGGAGAGCCTGTTCCTGATCGGCACGCGTATCCTGTCCGGCACCGTCTCGGCGCAGCAGGCGAGCACGGCCTTTGCCGATGTCGCCGAAGGTATCGTCCACACCGTGCATGGTCTCGTCGCCGACCGCTTCGCCGCCCAGCACGGCCGGATCAAGGGGCAGGAGACCGCGATCATCGCGATGGGCCGGCTCGGCAGCCGCGAGATGACGGCCTCGTCCGATCTCGACCTGATCCTGCTCTACGATTTCGACAGCGAGAACCCGGACTCCGATGGGCCGAAATCGCTGCAGGGCGCGCATTATTTCGCCCGCTTCACCCAGCGCCTGATCAGCGCCTTCACGACGCGCACCAATTACGGCGTGCTCTACGAGATCGACATGCGGCTGCGCCCGTCGGGGCGCGCCGGGCCGGTGGCGTCGAGTCTTGCCTCCTTCGCGGACTACCAGGCCAACGAGGCCTGGACCTGGGAGCACATGGCGCTGACGCGCGCGCGCGTGGTGTCGGCGTCGCCTGAGTTCCGGGAACGCATCGAGCGCGTCATCCGCGATGTCCTGACCCGCCGCCGCGATCACGCGATCATCGCCAACGACGTCGCCGACATGCGCGGCGCGATCGGCCAGGAGAAGGGCGAGACCGACTATTGGGATCTCAAATATGCCGCCGGCGGCATGATCGACATCGACTTCATCGCGCAATATCTCCAGCTCGTGCATGCCCACGACAAGCCCGAGATACTCGACGTCAGCACGATGCAGGTGCTGGACAATGCCTGCAGGCTCGGCGTGCTCGGACAATCGGAGACCGAGATCCTGCGCGCGGCGGCGCGGCTCTATCACGATCTGACGCAGATCCTGCGGCTCTGCGTCAGCGACCGCTTCAAGCCGGAAACCGCCGGCACCGATCTGCAGCGCGTCATGGCGCGCGCCGGCGATGCGCCGGACTTTTCCTCGCTGGAGGCGCGTGTGAAGGAAACCCAGAGCGAGGTGCGGCGCGTGTTCAGGGCGCTGCTGGAAGGGACGCCGTCAGCTTCAGCGCGGTGAGGGCTTCGCGCACGTTCGGCTCCAGGCCCGCGCCGCCGGCATCGAGATGGGCGAAGATCGCGCGCTTCATCCGGGGATCCCAGAACTTCTTGATGTGCTCGGCGATCCCCGGCACGGCCTTGTCATGGCCCTGGCTCTGGAAGAACTTGCCGATCTGGTTGGCCATGTAGATCAGGCGGTCAGGCGACATCGGCAACCTCCGTGGCATGGCGGGCGACAATCCGGCTGCCATGCGAAAACACTTCGAACCCGTCCTGGCGGGCAATGGCGATCAGCGTGATGCCCGCGGCTTCCGCGGTGCGCACCGCGAGCGCGGTCGGCGCGGAGACGGCGACCATCACCGGCGCGCCGATCGCGGCGGTCTTCTGCACCATCTCGACGGAGACGCGGCTGGTCAGCAGCACCATGCCGCCGCTTGTATCGGTGCGGCTGCGCGCCAGGGCGCCGGCGAGCTTGTCGAGCGCGTTGTGGCGGCCGACGTCCTCGCGCAACGCCGCGATGTTGCCGGCAGGAGACCAGAACGCAGCGGCGTGAACGGCGCGGGTCTGCAGGTTGATCGATTGCAGCGGCGCGATCGCCTGCATCGCCGCCATGATTTCTTCCGGCGTGAAGGTCTGCCCCTGCGGCACGACCGCTGCGGGCCGCACCGCTTCGGCAATGGACTCGACGCCGCAGATGCCGCAGCCGGTGGGACCCGCGACGTGGCGACGACGCTCGCTGATGAGTGCCGCATCTTCCGGTGCAAGCCACATCCTGAGTTCGATGCCGTCGTCGAGGCGGACCACCTCGAGCGACTTGATGTCGTCGACCGACTTGATGATGCCTTCGTCCAGACTGAAGCCGACGGCGAAATCCTCGAGGTTTTGCGGCGTCCCCATCATGACGGCATAGGTGCCGCCATTGTAGGTCAGCGCCAGCGGCGTCTCCTCGGGGATCAGCCGTGTTCCTTCGGACGTGGCGCCGTCGCGCCAGATCTCGCGGTCGATAGCCTGGACGGGCACGTGCATGCGGTTACTCCGCGGCCTCGGCCGGTACGATGCGGCGGGATTGCCGCGCCTGGGCGTCATAGGCCTTCTGCCAGTCGGACGGGCCGTTCGAGGGCGAGACCTGCACCGCGGTGACCTTGTATTCGGGGCAGTTGGTCGCCCAGTCCGAATAGTCGGTGGTGATGACGTTGGCCTGGGTGTCCGGGTGGTGGAAGGTGGTGTAGACGACGCCGGGAGCCACGCGATCGGTGATCTCCGCGCGCAGCGTTGTCTCGCCGGCACGGCTCTTCAGCCGCACCCAGTCGCCATCGCGCACGCCGCGCTGCTCGGCATCGTGCGGATGGATCTCGAGGCGATCCTCGGCATGCCAGACCACGTTGTCGGTGCGCCGCGTCTGCGCGCCGACATTGTACTGGCTGAGGATGCGGCCCGTGGTGAGCAGCAGCGGATAGCGCGGCCCGGTGCGCTCGTCGGTCGCGACATATTCGGTCACGACGAACTTGCCCTTGCCGCGGACGAAGCCGTCGATATGCATCACCGGCGTGCCCTCGGGCGCCTTCTCGTTGCAGGGCCACTGCACCGAGCCGAGCTCGTCGAGCCTGGCGTAGGAGACGCCGGCGAAGGTCGGGGTCAGCGCCGCGATCTCGTCCATGATCTCGGAGGGGTGGCTGTAGTTCATCTCGAAGCCCATCGCCTTGGCAAGGCCGATGGTGACCTCCCAGTCGGCGAGGCCGTTCTTCGGCGTCATCACCTTGCGCACGCGCTGGATGCGGCGCTCGGCGTTGGTGAAGGTGCCGTCCTTCTCCAGGAAGCTCGAGCCGGGCAGGAAGACGTGCGCGTAGTTCGCGGTCTCGTTCAGGAAGAGATCATGGACGATGACGCATTCCATCGCCGACAGCGCCGCCACCACGTGGCTGGTGTTGGGATCGGACTGCAGGATGTCCTCGCCCTGCACGTAGATGCCCATGAACGTGCCTTCGACCGCGGCGTCGAACATGTTGGGAATGCGCAGGCCCGGCTCGGGATTGAGCTTGACGTTCCACAGCGCCTCGAACTGGTCGCGCACGGCATCGCCCGAGATGTGGCGATAGCCGGGCAGCTCGTGCGGGAACGAGCCCATGTCACAGGAGCCCTGCACGTTGTTCTGGCCGCGCAGCGGGTTCACGCCGACGCCGGGACGGCCGATATTGCCTGTTACCATCGCAAGGTTGGCGATCGCGATCACGGTGGTAGAGCCCTGGCTGTGCTCGGTGACGCCGAGGCCGTAATAGATCGCGCCGTTGCCGCCGGTGGCGTAGGTACGGGCCGCCTCGCGCAGATCCTTCGGATTGACGCCGGTCAGGATGGCGGTGGCTTCCGGGCTGTTGTTCGGCTGGGCCACGAAGGCGGCCCATTCCTCGAACTCGGCCCAGTCGCAGCGCTCGCGCACGAAGGCTTCGTTGACGAGGCCCTCGGTGACGATGACATGCGCCAGCGCGGTCATCACCGCGACATTGGTGCCGGGCATCAGCGGCAGGTGCAGCGCCTTCACATGCGGCGATTCCACCATCTCGGTGCGGCGCGGATCGATCACGATCAGCTTGGCACCCTGGCGCAGCCGTTTCTTCAGGCGCGAGGCGAACACCGGGTGGGCGGAGGCCGGGTTGGCGCCGATCACGACGACGACGTCGGTGTCCTCGACCGAGTCGAAATCCTGCGTGCCGGCGGAGGTGCCGAAGGTGGTGGCAAGGCCATAGCCGGTCGGCGAGTGGCAGACGCGGGCGCAGGTGTCGACATTGTTGTTGCCGAAGCCGGCACGGATCAGCTTCTGCACCAGATAGGTTTCCTCGTTGGTGCAGCGTGACGAGGTGATGCCGCCGATGGCGTCGCGGCCGTACTTCTTCTGGATGCCGCGCATCCTGGCGGCGGCAAACGAGAACGCCTCATCCCAGGACACTTCCTGCCAGGGATCCTCGATCCGCTCGCGGATCATCGGCTTGAGGATGCGTTCCTTGTGGTTGGTGTAACCCCAAGCGAAGCGGCCCTTGACGCATGAATGGCCGCGATTGGCCTTGCCGTCCTTGTACGGCACCATGCGCACGACTTCCTCGCCGCGCATCTCCGCCTTGAAGGCGCAGCCGACGCCGCAATAGGCGCAGGTGGTGACGACGGAATGCTCGGGCTGGCCGATCTCGATCACCGACTTCTCCGTCAGCGTCGCGGTCGGGCAGGCCTGCACGCAGGCGCCGCAGGAGACGCATTCGGAGCCGAGGAAGCTTTCGCTCATGCCCGGCGAGACCCGGCTGTCGAAGCCGCGGCCGGAGATCGTCAGCGCGAAGGTGCCTTGCACCTCCTCGCAGGCGCGGACGCAGCGCGAGCAGACGATGCACTTGGAGGGATCGTAGGTGAAGTACGGATTGGACTCGTCCTTCGGCATCCAGTGGTCGTTGTCGCAGCCATGGGTCTTGGCGAAGACGTGGTTCTCGCCCTCATAGCCGTAGCGCACGTCGCGCAGGCCCACGGCGCCGGCCATGTCCTGCAATTCGCAATCGCCGTTGGCGCCGCAGGTGAGGCAGTCGAGCGGATGGTCGGAGATGTAGAGCTCCATCACGCCCTTGCGCAGCTTCTTCAGCCGCTCGGTCTGGGTGTGCACGACGAGGCCGTTCATGACGGGCGTGGTGCAGGAGGCCGGCGTGCCGGCGCGTCCCTCGATCTCGACGAGGCAGAGCCGGCAGGAGCCGTATGCGTCGACCATGTCGGTCGCGCACAGCTTCGGGATCTGGTGGCCGGCGTCCATCGCCGCCCGCATGATCGAGGTGCCCTCGGGTACGGTGACCTGGTTGCCGTCGATGGTCAGCGTCACCATCGTCGTCGATTTGGAGCGCGGCGTGCCGTAGTCGATTTCTTCGATCAGAGACATTGTCGTTCTCCTATTCCGCGGCCTGAAGCGTGGTCGGCGCCGGGACGAAGTCCTCCCGGAAGTGCTTCAATGCGCTGAGCACGGGGTAGGGCGTGAAGCCGCCGAGTGCGCAGAGCGAGCCGAATTTCATGGTGTTGCAGAGGTCCTCGACGAGCGCGAGGTTCTCATGGACGCGCTCGCCGTTGATGATCTTCTCGATGGTCTCGACGCCGCGGGTCGAGCCGATCCGGCACGGCGTGCACTTGCCGCAGGATTCCACGGCGCAGAATTCCATCGCGAAACGCGCCTGCCTGCGCATGTCGACGCTGTCGTCGAACACGACGATGCCGCCATGGCCGATCAGGCCGTCGCGCGCGGCAAAGGCCTCGTAGTCGAACGGGGTGTCGAACAGGGCGCGCGGGAAGTAGGCGCCGAGCGGGCCGCCGACCTGCACCGCACGCACGGGGCGACCCGTGAACGTGCCGCCGCCGATGTCGTCGACGAGCTCGCCGAGCGTCACGCCGAACGCGGTCTCGAACAGCCCGCCGTAGCGGATGTTGCCGGCGAGCTGGATCGGCATCGTGCCGCGCGAGCGGCCCATGCCGAAATCGGCATAGGCCTTGGCGCCCTCGGCGAGGATGAAGGGGATCGCGGCGAACGACAGCACGTTGTTGATGACGGTCGGCTTGCCGAACAGGCCGTGATGCGCCGGCAGCGGCGGTTTTGCGCGCACGATGCCGCGGCGGCCTTCGAGGCTCTCCAGCAGCGAGGTCTCCTCGCCGCAGACATAGGCGCCGGCGCCGACGCGCACTTCGAGATCGAAGCTGTAGGCGGAGCCGCCGATCTTGTCGCCGAGATAGCCGCCGCGCTTCGCGGCCAGGATCGCCGCGTTCATGGCCTCGACCGCGTGCGGATATTCGCTGCGGATGTAGATGTAGCCCTTGGTGGCGCCGACGGTGATGCCGGCGGTGGTCATGCCCTCGATCACCAGGAAGGGATCGCCTTCCATGATCATGCGGTCGGCAAAGGTGCCGCTGTCGCCTTCGTCGGCGTTGCAGACGATGAACTTGCGATCGGCTTTCGCCTGCGCGACGGTCTTCCACTTGATGCCGGTCGGGAAGCCGGCGCCGCCGCGGCCGCGCAGGCCGGACGCCGTGACTTCGTTAAGGATCGCGTCGGGACCGAGCGAGAGAGCACGCTCAAAACCCTTGTAACCGCCATGGGCGCGGTAATCGTCGAGCGAGCGCGGATCGATCACGCCGCAGCGGGCGAAGGTGAGGCGGGTCTGGCGCTTCAGCCAGGGGATCTCGTCGGTCGCACCCAGCCGCAAGAGATGCGGCGTGTTGCTGGCGAGCGCGTCGAGCAGGGAGGGGACATCGGTCTCGGTCACAGGCCCGAAGGCGATCCGCCCTTGCGGCGTTGCGACTTCGACCAGCGGCTCCAGCCAATACATCCCGCGCGAGCCGGTCCTGACGATCTCGATGGCAATACCGCGCTTGGCCGCAGCCTGCTCCAGAGCCAGCGCGACCTCATCTGCACCGACGGCGACCGCACCCGCATCGCGGGAGACGAAGAGACGCATGCTCATCGCTGTGCCTCCGCGACCAGTGCATCGAGGCGCTTCTGGTCGAGCCGGCCAATGAGGCGACCATCGAGCATTGCGGACGGCGCCGTCGCGCACAGGCCGAGGCAGTAGATCGGCTCCAGCGTGACGCGATCGTCGGCTGTCGTGTTGCCGAGGGCAACGCCAAGCTTCGCCTCCGCTCGCGCAGCCAGCGCATCGCCGCCTGCGGCCTGGCACGCTTCGGCGCGGCACAGCTTCAGCACGTGGCGACCGGCCGGCTTGTGACGGAAATCATGGTAGAAGGTGAACACGCCGTGCACCTCGGCGCGCGACAGATTGAGCGCCTGCGCGACCATGGGAATCGCGGCCTCCGGCACGTAGCCGAACGCCTCCTGAAGCGCGTGCAGGATGACGAGCGTCGCGCCTTCCTGTCCGGCATGTTCGGCGATGATCTCGGCGCCGCGCGCTTCGTCCCAAGGCTCGTAACGAGGTTCGTAAAGCGTTGTCATTGTTCGTTCTCAACCTGAGCGTTCCTTGAGCGCAAAGTATTTGGAATCGTTCGAAGATCAATAAAGCTGTCTCATGCTGCGATTGCGAATTCGGATCGATTTGCAACCACAATCGGTCGATACGAAATGGTAATGAAAACTGTTTCGGCTGCCGGTTTTTGCGTGTTGGTGCAGGCCCGGCATGCTAGCTTGCATGCCAACACAGAATCCGAGGGGACGACCGGTTGATCGACAAGCTTGAACTGCTGCTGGCGCTGGCGAAGGAGCGGCATTTCGGACGCGCGGCAGAGGCCTGCGGCGTCACCCAGCCCACCATGTCGACCGGGCTGAAGCAGCTCGAGGAGATCCTCGGTGTGATGCTGGTCCAGCGTGGCTCCCGCTTTCAGGGTTTTACGCCGGAAGGCGAACGGGCGCTGGACTGGGCGCGGCGGATCGTGGGCGATGCCCGCGCCATGCGTGACGAGATCAACGGCCTGAAGCACCAGCTCTCCGGCGAGATCCGCATTGCCGCGATCCCGACCGTGCTCGGCATGGTGGCGTCACTGACGACGCCGTTCCGCGCCCGGCATCCCGAGGTGCGTTTCAGCATCCGCTCGACGACCTCATCGGAGGTGCTCGGGTTGCTCGAAAATCTCGAGGTTGATGCGGGGCTGACCTATATCGAGAACGAGCCGATCGGCAAGGTCCGCACCATTCCGCTCTACAACGAGAGCTATCGCCTGCTGACTGCGCCGGACGGAATGTTCGGTGACCGCGAGACGGTGACCTGGAAGGAAGTGGGGCAGGTGCCGCTCTGCCTCTTGACGCCCGACATGCAGAACCGCCGCATCATCGACCGCGCGCTGCGCTCGGTCGGCGCGGAGGCGACGCCGACCCTGACCTCGAACTCGCTGCTCGTGCTGTTCACGCATGTGAAGACGGGGCGCTGGGCGAGCGTGATGCCGGCCAAGCTCGCCGAGACGCTCGGCCTGTCCGATACGGTGCGGTCGATCCCGATCATCGACCCCGAGGTCAATTACAGCATCGGCATGGTGATCCCGCAGCGCGATCCGATGACGCCGCTGATCGCGGCGCTGGTCAATGTGGCGCGGGAAGTCGCGCCGACGCTGCAATTGTAGAGCCTGTTGGGATAGGACGAGCAAGCGCCTCGTCCTTCGAGACGACCGCGGAGCCTGTCATCGGGCCGCGCTTTGCGCGGACCCGGTGGCGGTCTCCTCAGGATGAGGCTCCGCGCCATGGACTCCTTTGGCACTGCTGCCGCGCACGCTGCCCTCATCCTGAGGGCCCGCCGCAGGCGGGCGTCTCGAAGGATGGCCGCAGGCGAGCTTCCCGCCGTGCGCTAGGCGGCGGCCGATATCCCGGCGGACGCCTTGACGGCGTCGCGCGGCAGCGTCACGCGGACGACGGTGCCGACATCGATCTTCGAGCGCAGCCGCATCGAGCCGCCGTGGAGTTGCGCCAGCGAGCGGGCGATGGCGAGGCCCAGCCCCGAGCCGTGATAGGTCTTGGTGAGCTGGCTCTCGACCTGCTCGAACGGGCGGCCGAGCCGCGCCAGCGAATGCGGCGCGATCCCGATGCCGGTGTCGGCGATCATCAGCACGATCCTGTCGTCGAGCTGTCGGCTGCGGACCACGATGCGCCCGCCGTCGGGCGTGAACTTCACCGCGTTGGAGAGCAAATTGACGATGATCTGCTTGGTGGCGCGGCGGTCGGCGACGACGGAGATGGATTTTGCGATATCGGCATCGAGCGTCAGGTGCTTGTCCTGCGCGCGGCCGGAGACGACCCGCAGCGACTCCGCGAGCGTCCGTGCGAGGTCGAGCTCTTCCATGTCGAGCTTCATGCGGCCGGCCTCGATCTTGGACATATCGAGGATGTCGTTGATGACCTCGAGCAGATAGTGGCCGCTGGTCAGGATGTCCTGGCAATATTCCTGGTACTTCTCGCTGCCGAGCTCGCCGAACATGCCGCTTCCCATGATCTCGGAGAAGCCGATGATGGCGTTGAGCGGCGTGCGCAGCTCGTGGCTCATATTGGCGAGGAATTTCGACTTGGTCTGGTTGGCTTCCTCGGCGCGGGTCTTCTCGCGCTGGTACTTCTCGGCGAGGTCGGCGAGCTCGTTGGTCTGGCGCTCCAGGGCGGCCTGCGAGCGCTTGAGGTCGATCACGGTAGCGCGCAGGCGCAGATCGTTGTCGACCAGTTTCTGCTCGTGCTCCTTGATGCGGGTGATGTCGGTGCCGACCGAGACGTAGCCGCCGTCCTTGGTGCGGCGCTCGCTGATGTGCAGCCAGCTGCCGTCGTCGAGCTGCGCCTCGAAGGTGCGGGCACCCGGGCCCTGGCTCGCGGTCTCGTTGTGGCGGGTGCGCACCTCCGGCATGCGGCCGACCTCGAGCACGGTCTCGTAGGATGTGCCGGGGATGACGGCGCTGTCGGGCAGCTTGTGCAGGCGCTGGAAGTGCGAGTTGCAGAGCACGAGGCGGTCGCTGGCGTCCCAGAGCACGAAGGCCTCCGGAATGGTCTCGATGGCGTCGCGCAGCCGCAGGTCGGCTTCGACGGTCCGCTCGGCGAGGCTCTTCTGCTCGGTGATGTCGACCGCGATGCCGATCAGGTGCACGCTGGAATCGGTCGCGCCGCGCGTCTTTTCGCAGCGGACGCGCAGCCAGATCCAGTGACCGTCGACATGCTGCATGCGGAAGGTCTGGTCGATGTGGTCGATCTTCTCGGAGATCAGCTGGTCGGCGATCTCGAACAGGTCGATGTCGTCGGACTTCACCAGCGCGTTGACCTCGCCGAAGGTGAGGAGCTCGTGGCGGCCGTCGAGGCCGAGCATCGAGAACATCGACTGCGACCAGAAGATCCGGCCGCGCGACAGATCCCAGTCCCACAATCCGCAGCGGCCGCGGTTCAGCGCGGTGTCGATCCGGCCGCGCACGGCGTCGTTGATGAGATCGCCCTCGCGGGCGCGGGTGGATTGCCAGTGGAAGGCGAAGCCGAGGATCAGGACGACGAAGCCTGTCGTCGCCGACAGCGTGACCGAGAGCGCGGCGTCCGAGCCCCAGATCGGCTCGTTGCGCTCCTGGATCACGGTGACGAAGCCGGGCAGCGACTTGATCTGCCGCGAGGTCGCCATCGCAGCATTGCCGCTCGGCAGCGTCATGTCGGAGACGTTGCCGTCGCGCGGCGGCGCCGCGAGCAGCTGCGCCGTGGTGATGGCATCGAGCAGGCGGTCGTTGCCCGAAGGGTCACTGTCGATGGGAATGCGGGCGAGGAGGCGGCGGTCGATCCCGGCCGAGGTGACGATGACGTGGCGGCCGCTGGCTGTGCCCCAGGACGGGATCAGGTCGGGCAGCAGCGTCGGCAGGCGCTCGATGTTCTTCTGCCGCTCGATCCGCAACGAGGTGAGGCGGTCGATGCGCTCTGCGAGCAGATCGGCGAGCGCGGAGATGTCGTGCCGGATCACCATCCGCTTCTGGCGCGTCTGGTCGACGACCTGCACGAACGCGCCGAGGCAGATCGTGATCAGGAACGCGATGATGAGGGTCGGCACAGCGCGGCGCAACGCCGGCTCTGCGATCAGGAGCCGATGATAGGCAGGTTTCGCGATCGATTGCGCCAATCCCTTGATCGAATCGGATTGGACGCACGCGTTCGCGGCGTCTGCACGCGACATGCCTTCGGCCCCCTGAAAACCAGCTTGCAACTTGAGTTCGGAGGCAGCCCCACGTCGCTTCCGAATCAGACCGATTTGAATCCAGTTTTACCGGGCTGTCGAGAGTCAACGAATCGTTAACGCGAAATTATTCTTATCCAACGCGCAGTTCGCGCATCGCGCGTCCGCAAACCCGCGGGCGCGGGGAGTCCGAAACGAGAACGTGTGACTCCGCGCACATTGTATGTCACGCGCGCGGCGGTTCGGCGTGACTGATGACGCGCTTCACGCTCGGGAACGCGCGGCGCAACGCGCGCTCGATCGCATCGACATGCTCGTGCACCTTGATCACGCTCATCGACGGCGCAGCGCGGCAGTGGAAGTTGACGATCTCGCCGGCGTCGGTGTTGCGGACGCGCACATTATGGATGTCGTGGATCTCGCCTTCACCGGCGAACTCGGCCAGCGCGGCGGCGATGGTCTGCACCCTCTCCGGCGCGGCGTCGACGCCGAACGGCAGTTCCGGCTCCAGCGGCTCGATGTGGACGTCGACCTCCACGTCCTCGCCGAACTCCTCCTGGATGTTGCGTTCCAGCGTGTTGGCGATGTCATGGGCGGCGTCGAGCCGCATCCCGGCGTCGACCTCGAGGTCGATGCCGACGATCAGCTTGGCGCCGAGATCATGCACCGTGACGTGGTGGATGGCGAGGCTCGAATTGCGCGCGATCACCATGATGCGGTCGCGGACGGTCTCGTTGTTGCGCGCGACCGGGACCGGGGTGAAGGTGAGGTCGGCGTCGCCGAACGCCTTGTCGACGGCGGCCTGCGCCTTGCGCTTGATCTCCTCGATGCGGTCGATCGGGTAGGTCCGCGGCACCTTTGCGATGGTGTCGATGAAGGTGGTCGCCCCGACCATGCGCAGGCGCAGCCGCTCGACGTCGATCACGCCGGGCACGCTGCAGATTGCGGCCGTGGCCTTCTCCTGCGCGCCCTCCGGTGCGCGGTCGACCAGCGTCTGCACGGTCGAGCCGGCCATGCGCAGGCCGAGAGCGGCGATCATCACCGCGACCGCGGCCGCAGCCGCCGCGTCGCCCCACCAGAAACCGAGGGCGGCGAGGACCAGGCCCACGATCACGGCGCAGGAGCCCATCACGTCGGAGGCGAAGTGGAGCGCATCGGCGGCGAGCGCCTGGCTCCGGGTCTCGCGTGCGGCGCGGTGCAGCGCGCGGGCACGCCACAGATTGACGGCGATGTCGACCACGAGCACCACGAACGGCACGGCCGAGATGGTCGGCGGCGACGTTCCCTCGCGCAGCCGGCTATAGGCTTCGACCAGGATGCCGCCGGCGAGCACGTAGAGCAGGGCAGTGACGCCCAGCGCGGAGACGCTTTCCAGCTTGCCATGGCCGTAATGGTGCTCCTCGTCGGCCGGCTTGTCGGAGACCCGCACCACCGCCCAGGTGATGATGGTCGCGACCAGGTCGATCGAGGAGTGCAGGGCCTCGGAGATCAGCGCCAGCGAGCCGATCGCGATGCCGACCACGAACTTGGCCGCCGCCATGCCGCCGCTGGCGAAGATCGAGATGGCCGCGACCGAGGTTTTGTTGTGCTGTGCGCTCATGGCGGGGATTTAGCAGCCTAGAGCTGAACATCAAGCGACGATCCACAGCTCTAGTCGCAAGTGAGTTGCAGGAGCGAAGCTATTGCGAATGCTTCTGAATTGAATGGTGGCTTATGCTACGAGTTCAGTCTCGTAGGGTGGGCAAAGGCGCATAGCGCCGTGCCCACCATCCGTCCGTGATGGATACAGATCGTGGGCACGCTTCGCTTTGCCCACCCTACGGGACCGTCGCTTTGGCCGAGCCTGCCCCTTAAAGCGTCACCACGATCTTCCCCAGATGCTTGTTCGCCTCCATGTGCTCGAACGCCCTGTCGATGTCGTCGAACGCATAGACCTTGTCGATCGGCAGCTGCAGCTTGCGCGACTCGACCGCGGCCCAGATGTCCTTGCGGACCTCCTCAAAGATCTCGCGGACTTCCTCGATGGTCCGGGTGCGGAAGGTGACGCCGATATAGCTGATACGGCGCGCCGCATGCAGGTCGAAGTTGAAGTCGCCGTGCGTCCCGCCGAGCCGGCCGACATTGACGATGCGACCCAAAACCCTGGTCGCGGCGAGGTTCTGGTTGGCGACCTTGCCGGAGACCTGGTCGACGATGAGGTCGACGCCTTCGCCGTTCGTCGCCTTCAGCACCTCGTCGACCCATTTCGGGTCGGAGGAGTCGACCGCGAGGTCGGCGCCGTATTCCTTCAGCCGGCCGCGCCGATAGGCATCGGTCGACGAGCCGATCACGAGTCTCGCGCCCTTGAGCTTTGCAATTTGCATCGCCATCAGGCCGACGCCGGAGCTGGCACCCTGGATCAGCACGGCCTGTCCGGCCTGGACCCCGCCGACAGTGACCACCGCGTTGTGCATGGTCGCCAGCGCGACGGGGAGGGTGGCGGCCTCCTCGAAATTCATGTTCGAGGGCGCGCGGAACAGCCGGCCGTGATCGGCCAGCGTGTATTCGGCGAACGCCGCGCCGCCCGAGCCCATGATGCGGTCGCCGACCTTGACACCCTTCGCATCCGGTCCGAGCTCGGCGACCTCGCCGGCCCATTCCATGCCGAGCACGGTGCCGACGCCGCCGGCCGCGCCATGGGCGTGGCCCTTCCGCATGCCGGTGTCGGCGCGATTGAGGCCGCAGGCGCGGACCTTTACCAGCACCTGCGTGCCCTTCGGTTTTGGTTGAGCGACGTCGGAAATCCGAGCGCCGTCAGGGCCGTAGACGTAAGCCTTCATGAATTGCTCTCGCTTCTTGCAGTGATTATTCGGCGGCTTCGCGTTGCGGCTGAACGATCATTCCTTCCAGCCGGCTGCGGATGATCGCCTCCGCCTCGCGCACGATGCGGGAGACGAGCTCGGCGCAGCTCGGGATGTCCTGGATCAGGCCCTGGACCTGGCCCGCCGACCAGATGCCTTCGTCGGAATTGCCTGTCGCATAGACCATCTTGCCGCGGGCTCCCGCAACGAGTTCGCGGATGTCCTCGAACTTGGCACCCTCCTTCTCCATCGCGACGACCTTGGTCGAGACGGCGTTCTTCGCCACGCGCGAGGTGTTGCGCATGGTGCGGAAGATCAGCTCGGTCTCGCGCTCGTCATTGGCGACGATCTTCTCCTTGATGGATTGGTGGATCGGGCTTTCCCTGGTCGCCATGAAGCGGGTGCCCATGTTGATCCCTTCCGCCCCCAGCGCCAGCGCCGCGACGAGGCCGCGTGCGTCGGCAAAGCCGCCGGAGGCGATCATCGGGATCTTGACCTTGTTGGCGGCGGCCGGGATCAGGATCAGGCCGGGGGTGTCGTCTTCACCGGGATGCCCGGCGCATTCAAAACCGTCGATCGAGATGGCGTCGGCGCCCATCCGCTCGGCCGAGAGGGCGTGGCGGACGCTGGTGCATTTGTGCACGACCTTGACGCCGTGCTTCCTGAACTCGTCGACATGCTCCTGCGGCTTGTTGCCGGCGGTCTCGACCACCTTGATGCCGGCTTCGATGATCGCCGCGCGATACTCGGCGTAAGGCGGCGGCTTGATCGCGGGCAGGATGGTCAGGTTGACGCCGAACGGCTTGTCGGTGAGGTCGCGGCAGCGCGCGATCTCCTTGGTCAGATCCTCCGGCGTCGGCTGGGTCAGCGCGGTGATGAAGCCGAGCGCGCCGGCATTGGCAACGGCGGCCACCAGCTCGGCCCGTCCGACCCATTGCATGCCGCCCTGGACGATCGGGTGCTCGACGCCGACGAGCCTGGTGAATCGTGTCTGCAGCATGATCTGTTTCCCCCGCGCCCCGCGTGGCGCTCTGTTATCGTTTGATGGCAGCAGGATGCCGCCGGGGTCGGGAAATGTCTATTGCAGGGGTGTGCGGTAGAGGCGGGGTGTCATGCGGGGAGTGACGGGGATTCCGCCGGGCGGATAATTGGGGCGCGGCGCCTGCCACATTCACCGCCGTCGTCCTGGCGAAAGCCAGGACCCATAACCACAGGGAGATGTTGTTTTGCGCGATGGTGGCGACACACATCTTGTAGCCCGGATGAGCGAAGCGACATCCGGGATTCTCACCGCGAGTTGTCCCGGGTATCGCTACGCTCACCCGGGCTACCAAGAGCCTCAGCTTACTCCGTCGACAGCCGCACCATCTGCCGGCCGCCGTTCATTTCCTTGAGGCGGTTGACGAATTTTTCCGGACGTTGCCAGCGGTTGGGGACCTCCAGGCCCATGAATTCGGCGATGTCGCCGATGAAGCCCGTGCAGTTGGCGGTCTCGGCATTCCAGACCGGCGAGTTCGCCTGCAATTTCTTGATATAGGCGAACACGCGCTTGGCGTCGGCTTCGTTGAGATAGACGCGATAGCTCGCGGTCAGATATTCCGGATCGAGGTCGCCGTAGCTCGCACCGGTCTCGGACGGTACGAAGGTGATGTGACCGAGCACGTAGGCGAGCGTGTCGCCGGCCGGCGTGAGGCCCGCGACCTCGACCGCCTTCTCGCTGGTCTTGCCGTACCAGACGAAGGCGTGGCCCCAGCTTGCCGCCGTCCGGGCGCGGAAGTCGACATAGTAGGGGCCTTTCTCCGCGCGCGCGATGGGACGCCGCGTCGCTTGCGGTTGAGGCCGCGATGCGGTCTCGGTCGTGGCAAGCGCGTTTGCGTCGGCAACGCGCTTGTTCGCTTCGTGGGCCGAGGCCGTGGGCGTCGTGCATGCGATCATCGCCGCGAGGGCGAGCCCCGCGAGGATGCAGGATCCCGATCGATCAGCTGTGTTCGTCACGTTGAGCCCCCTCGACTTTCGGCCGCCTGCGCAGAGTCTGCGCGTCAGTAGCGCGCTGCGACCGGGCCGGGCGCCTTGCCGATCGGGGCCTTGCCGACCGGGCTCTTGCCAATCGGCATCTTGCCGATCGGGGCCTGCTCCGCCGGATAGACCGGCACAGGCTGCCGGCGCGGCAGATCCGCAGCGTTCGCAGCCGTCACCAGAGCAAGCGTGGCACCCAGAGCAAATACAATCTTCTTCACAGTCATACCCCTAGAAGGTTTGGTCCAAACACGGCAGTGCCGTGCCCCCCAGACACGCCTCACAGAAGGGCGCCCGAATGCGTCCAAGTTGCGGCGAGCGCGGGACATGTTGGCGGCATTGATCGGATGCGCGCAGATGTGATGTGTCTGGATGTTTCCGGGGGCTGCGACCTACAGCAGCGCCGCTCACCCGATCCGGTTCAAACTATTCCGGATCGTCGCGAAGATGCCGCCGATGTCCTTGCGCAACGCGTCCAGCGCGTTGAAATTCTCGAAGATGCGGGCGATGCGGTCTTCGACCTCGCGCTTGCTTTTCGTCAGCGCATCGACGCGCGAGGCCAGCGTCACGCCGGCGTTCACCTCGATCTCGCCGACGGTTTCGGCGAGCAGGTCGCGGGTGGTGCCGACCTCCGCGATCATCGCCTCGATACCGAACACCGGAGCCTTCAGCGGGACGAGGTCGGCCTGCGACTTCGACAGCTCTGTCTTGAAGGTGTTCAGCGTCGCCAGCGTCTCCTGCAACGCGCCGAGGCGCTGGCGCGACTGCAGGACGAAATCATTCAGCGCATTCTGGCGCTCGGTGAGGCTCCTGCCGTCGCCGTCGGTCTCGACGTCCGCGATCGCGCGTTCGAGCTGGCCCCGGCGCTGGCCGAGCTCCTCGAAGTCGAGGCCGATGGCTTTGAGGATGTTGGCGCTGTCGTCGATGCGGGCGAGGCGCTGCTCGATCTCGATCTTGTTCTTCGACAGCGTCTCGACGCGCGTGCCGAGCGGCGCTTCGCCGCCGGTCTCGAGCTCGTCGATGCTTTTTTCGAGGCGGTCATGGCTGAGGCTGAGCTCGCCGATCAGGGCGTTGATGCCGGCGTCGTTTGATCGCAGCGGCGCCAGCTCGGCATGGGATTTCGCCAGATCCTCCTTGTACTGGTTGAGGGTTGCGAACGTGTCCTGGACCGCGCTCACCCGCGTCAGCAATGTCGACACGTCGCGCGCGATGTCCTTCAGGCGGTCGGCGAGGTTGTTCTTGCGGTCGTCGGTCTCGAGGTCGTGCAGGGAGCGTTCGAGCTGGTTCTGGCGGTCACGGATCTCGGTGAAGACGGGCTCGACCGCGCGGCGCTGGTCGGCGACCTTGCCGACCATCTCGCGCAGCGCCTGCTGGCGGCGGCGGATCTCGGCGAGCTGGTCGTGCATGTCGGTGGCTTCGTTGCGGCCCTGCTGCAGCAGCGCGCGCTGCTCGGTCTCGCCGAGCTTGTCGTGAAGGGCGGAGACGGCCTGCCGTGGATCGCTCTCGATCAGGTGCTGGACGGTGGCGTCGAGGTGGTTTTGCAGGGCGTGGGCGACGACGACGTCTTCCCGGGTCTTCTTCAGGCGGTCGCGCAGCGTGTCGAGGCGCCGGTCTTGGCGCGAGAGCCGCCAGGCGGTTGCGCCGATCAGCGCCAGGCCTGCGGCCAGGATCGTGCCGGCCGCGAGCCGCTGCGGCATGGACAGGGCCGCGAACCACGCCGGCAGGTGACCGACGTCGTAACCGAACGCCTGCTGGGCGAGAAGCGCGAGGGCGGCCAGCAGGGCAAACCAGGCAACCAGGAAAAACAGCCACATCGTGAATTCCTCACGCCGGCACACATTTTCGCCATAGTTGCTATTGGAGAGCGGAACCGAGATCAAGCGGGGCGGGGCTTGCTGGATGCGTCTGGTCGCGCGAATCCACGACTGATTGCGTCAGCCGATCGATGGAAGGGCCTGGAGTTGCCGAGTTTTCCCGAATACGAGGTCCGTAGCCCGGATGGAGCGCAGCGCAATCCGGGGTCTGTACGCGCAGCGCCAATGGTCCCGGATTACGCTGCGCTCCATCCGGGCTACGGCGCTCATCCGGGCGACGGCGTCGTGTGCGCTATCACTTCCCGAGGAAGTTCGAGCGCATCTTGTCGGCGAACCAGACCACGAAGATCGCGGCGAACGAGAGAGCAAAGTATATAGCCGTCCACAAGAGTGCATTTTCGGCATTCGTCATGGCGTCCTCCCTGGCATCAGAAATCGATTGCCGGGAAGGATAAGGGCAGCCGCGACGGCGCGATTTGCGCAGGATCAATGTTGCCGCGCTGCGGCGAAAATGACCGGAGCGGCTACAGCCGAAATTCGTTGGTGAGCTCGCCGATGCCGTCGATCGCGACGGTGACCGTATTCACCGGCTCCTTCATCACCCCGACGCCGACCGAGGTGCCGACGGCGATGAGGTCGCCGGGGAGCAGGGTCATGTCGTGGGAAATCCTGCTCACCAGCTCCTGCGCGGTGAAGATCATGTCCGAGATCGGATAGTTCTGCCGCTCGGCGCCGTTGAGGATGGTGCGGACCACGAGCTTCGCCGGATCGAGGCCGGTCGCGATCACTGGCCCGAACGGACCGTAATCGTCGATGCCCTTGGCACGCGCCCATTGCGGGAAAGTCGGGTCGCTGGTCAGGATGTCGTTGGCGGTGATGTCGTTGACGCAGGTGTAGCCGAAGATGAAGCCGTCGGCTTCCGCAGGCGCCACGCGGGAGCAGGTCTTGCCGATGACGATGCCGAGCTCGCCCTCATAGGTGGTCTTGCCGTCGTAATAGGAGGGGCGGCGGATCACGGCGCCCGGCGTGGTGATGCTGGTGGTGGCCTTGAGCAGATAGAGCGGCTCCGGCGGCTCGGGCTGGTTGAGTTTTGCGGCAAGCGCGTGAAAGTTATTCCAGAGCGCGACGATCTTGCTGGGGGCGCAGGGCGCGAGCAGCTCGACTTCCGACGGCGCGAGTGTCCTGCCGGTGCTGGCATTGCGGCCGAACATCTCGCCCTCATGCACGCTGATGCCTGAGGATGTCAGCGTGCCGAAGCCGGTCGCGCCGCCATGCCGAAAACGGAGCCAGTGCTTGATCTCGCCCGCCATCACGCCACCGCCAGTGCGCGGGGATCAGCCGGCGCCGAGACGCCGTCATAGAGCCCGGCGATGCGGGCGCGCTGGGTCACCATCGCCAGCACCGAATCCAGTGCGGGCGTTGCGATACCGGTGAGGCGGCCCATCTCCTGTACCACGGTGACGAGCGGATCGATCTCCATTGGGCGGCCGCGCTCGAGATCCTGCAGCATCGAGGTCTTGTGCGCGCCGACCTTGCGGGCGCCCTCGATGCGGCGCTCGACGTCGACGCGGAATTTGACGCCGAAGGTCTCGGCGATGGCTTGCGTCTCCACCATGATCGCGCGCGACAGCGAGCGCGTGGCGGGATCGGTGCAGATCACGTCCAGCGTGGCATGGGTCAGCGCACTGATCGGGTTGAAGCAGACGTTGCCCCAGAGCTTCAGCCAGATCTCGTCGCGGATGCGATCGAGCACCGGGGCCTTCAGGCCCGCGGCGACGAACAGGTCGGCGAGGCGCTGTACGTCGGAGGTGATCTCGCCGGAGGGCTCGCCGAGCGGAAAATTGTTGCCGTAGACGTGGCGGATCACGCCGGGTGCCTCGATCTCGGTGGCGGGATAGACGATGCAGCCGATGGCGCGCTCGGCCCCGATCTCGCGCCATTGCCGACCCCCGGGGTCGATGCTCTCCAGCGTGGAGTTCTCGTATTGGCCGCCATGCTTGTAGAAATACCAATAGGGGATGCCGTTGACGGCGGTGACGATGCGGGTGTGCGGCCCGAGCAGCGGCTGCATCTTCTCGATCACGCCGGTGATCGAATGCGCCTTCAGCGTAATGATGATGTAGTCCTGCACGCCCAGCTCGGTGGGATCGTCAGTGCAGCGCGGATGCACGGTGTGCGTCTCCTCGCCGGCGAGCAGCGTCAGGCCGCGCTCGCGCATGGCGGCAAGATGCGCGCCGCGTGCGACCAGGCTGACGTCGGCGCCCGCACGTGCGAGCTGAACCCCGAGATATCCGCCGATCGCGCCGGCGCCGTAGATGCAGATTTTCATGAATTCTTCGCGAGCAGAGACCGGATTTTGGGACGAAAGATCCGGTCCGGCTCGGAAGGATCCGAGCCGGGGCCGGTAGTCGCAGGGGAAGTGTTGCCGCTGTAGTTTAGTGTTTGAGCATGATCTCGTCGGAAAACCGCTTACGCACTTTGCGCTAGCGCGGCCCTCCGGGTCCGGATCATGCTCTAGGCTGCCGCTTGCGGCGTGCCGTTGATGGCCTCGTCAACGGCAGCGGCGATGTCGCGCATGCTGATGACGGAGACGAGGCTGTAATCGTCGATGACCGGCAGGTGGCGGATGTGATGCCGGTTCATCAGGTGGCGGACGTGCTCGATCGTGTCCGAGGAGGTGCAGGACACCAGCTGCTGCACCGACACGAGCTGCGAGACCTTGACGTTGATGGCATTGGCGCCGTGCTCGGCGACGGCGCGCACCACGTCGCGCTCGGTGAACATGCCGACCGCGGTGTTGCCCTCGGAGCGGACCACGTCCTTGACCACCAGCGCGCTGATATTGTTGGCGCGCATCAGCTTGGCGGCGATACCCACCGTTTCGTTCATTCGCACCGTGACAACGCGCGGCGTCTTCTTGCGCAGAATGTCTCCGACCAGCATTGCGACCTCCCTGGGTGAATGACAGGAGGAAGTGTGGTATACATAATGCCAATCGTCAAGCGCTGGATTTGGCTGATCCGAAAAATCTTGCGGCAGCAATACTGACGTTTGTCGTCAGGCCAAAAAGAAAGGGGCGCATCGCTGCGCCCCTTTTGAAAGCTGTCGTGTGTGGTGGCTTACGCCGTCTCGGTCTTGGCGTTGCCCGTTGCGGTGTCGGCGCTCTCGGCTTCCTTGCCGAGGATGAAGGAGCGGCGCAGCGGCTTGATCACGAACAGCGCCATCAGCGCCGCCGTTGCGTTCAGCGCCACCGCCACCACGAACACCGCCTTCCAGCCATAGGTCGCCGAGATCACGCTGGCGAGCGGAACGAGCAGGGAGGCGGTGCCCTTTGCGGTGTAGAGCATGCCGTTGTTGGTCGTTGCGAACTTCGAGCCGAAGGTGTCGCCGCAGGTCGCGGGGAACAGCGAGTAGATCTCGCCGAACACGCCGAAATACACCGCGGTCGCGAGCACGAAGACAACAGGATTTTGGCCATAGGCCGACAGCGCCAGGAGCATCAGCGCAGCGGTGCCGAAGGCGATGAACATGGTGTGCTCGCGGCCGATCGTGTCGGAGACCCAGCCGAAGAAGGGCCGTCCGAAGCCGTCGAAGATGCGGTCGAGCGAGATCGCGAAGGTCAGCGCCGCCATCTGGAAGCCGGCCAGCGTCACCGGCGTGTCGGCGATCTTGTAGTCGTGCGCGATCGGGCCGATCTGTGCCGCAGTCATCAGGCCGCCGGAGGCGACCATGACGAAGACGAGGTACATCACCCAGAAAATAGGGCTGCGCAGCACTTGCGGCGGAGTGAAGTCGATCTTGGTCTGCGGCAAATTGAGCTGCTTCTTCTTCGGCGGAATCGAGATCCGCGGCGGCTGGATGAAGAAGGCGAGCACGAACACGATCACGCCCTGGCCGATGCCGAAGGTGAGGAATGCCTGCTGATAGCCGCTCGACGCGATCATGGTCGCGATCGGGACGATGGTGAGCGCGGCGCCCGCGCCGAAGCCCGCGGCGGTCGCGCCGGCGGCGAGGCCGCGGCGGTCGGGAAACCACTTCAGCGCGTTGCCGACGCAGGTGCCGTACACGGCGCCGGCGCCCATGCCGCCGACGATCGCGGCCGCGTAGAGCAGGGTGAGCGAGTCGGCGTAGGAGTTGAGCACCCAGGACAGCGCGATCATCACGCCGCCGAACATGATGACGATGCGCGGGCCGTATTTGTCGACGAACCAGGCCTCGACCGGCACCAGCCAGGTCTCGGTGACGACGAAGATGGTGAAGGCGAGCTGGATCGCGGCGCGTCCCCAATGGTGCGCGGCATCGATCGGATCGACGAACAGCGTCCAGCCGTATTGCAGGTTGGCGATCATCGCCATGCAGACGATGCCCATGGCGAGCTGGAGCCAACGGAAACCGGTGCGAAGAGGCGCGGCCGTGACGGCGCCGTCCGTGCTGGAAATCATCAAGAACCTCCCAACGCGCCTGTCTGGTCGCGCATCAGTTTGCCAAGATGACCTGATGTCGCAAATGTTGTGGCTTATCGTCGCAAGCGCGGCGGGGAGATTGGTATACCATATTCCAGAACGCAAGCCCTATCTCGCGCGACTCGTCACAAAATCTGCGGTTCCATTCGGCTGGCGGAGGCGGCAACAATTTCGCGCAAAACGAAAACGCCCGGCCGTGAGGCCGGGCGTCCTGCTCGAGGTGAGCAATTGTTGAAGCGCGTCAGAGCGTGGATTTGGCAACCACGATCTTGCGCCAGGGTTTCAGCACCGCGATCGCCAGCAGCGAAGCCAGGATGTTGGCGCCGGCCGCGATGATGAACACGCTGTCCCAGGTACCCGACGACTGCTGCATCAGGTTTGCGACCGGGACGAGCAGCGCGGCGGTGCCCTTGGCGGTGTAGAGCAGGCCGGCATTGGTGGTCGCGAACTTGGCGCCGAATGTGTCGGTGCAGGTCGAGGGGAACAGCGAGTAGATCTCACCCCAGGCGAAGAACACGAAGCCCGAGAGCAGCACGAACCAGACCGGATCGTGGCCCCAGAGATAGAGCATCCAGATGCCGAACCCTTCCATGCCGAAGGCGATGAACATCGTGTTCTCGCGGCCGATATTGTCGGAGATCCAGCCGAAGAACGGACGCGTCAGGCCGTTGAGCACGCGGTCGATGGTCGCTGCGAAGGTCACCGCGGTCATCGTCACCGCCATCAGCGTCACCGGCACGCTGTCGACCTTCCAGTCGACCGCGATCGGCTTCAGGTTCGCGGTGACCATCAGTCCACCCGCGCCGACGATCACGAACATGAAGTACATCAGCCAGAAGATCGGCTGGCGCAGCACTTCGGTCGGCTGATAGTTGCGCCGGGTCTGGATGATATTGGCATTCGCCACCACGCTCGGCACCTGGCCCGCTTTCGGTGCGAGCAGGAAGAAGGCGAGGATGCAGATGATGATGCCTTGTCCGAGGCCGAAATAGAGGAAGGTGGTCTGGAAGCCACTGTCCTTGATCATGGCCTGGATCGGCGCGACGGTGAGCGCGGAGCCTGCACCGAAGCCTGCCGCCGTGATGCCCGCGGCGAGACCGCGCTTGTCCGGAAACCACTTCAGCGCGTTGCCGACGCAGGTGCCGTAGACGCCGCCGGCGCCGATGCCCGCGATGATCATGCCGAGATAATAGCCGTTGAGCGAGGTGGCCTGTGCGTTGATCGCCCAGCCGATGGCGCAGAGCACGCCGCCGACGAGAACCACGATGCGCGGACCGTATTTGTCGACGAACCATCCTTCGACCGGCACGAGCCAGGTCTCGAACAGCACGAACAGCGTGAACGCCCACTGGATCGAAGCGCGATCCCAGCCGAACTTTTTCTGGATGTCGGGGACGAAGAACGTCCAGCCATATTGATAGTTGGCGATCATCACCATCGCCGCCACACCGATCGCCAATTGAGCCCAGCGATAGGCATCGCTTACGCGTGCGGCACTAGGAGCCGCAGCCGACTGCACCATGTCCGTCATAAAAAACCCTCCCGAACGCGCCGATCATTTTTATGCATGCGCTGCTCGCATCCTGGTATGCATTATGCCAAGATTCAAGCGAGGGACTGAGGGTGCGGCGAAATATCGCGGGATCAGTTCACATGCGCTTTGGCTGCGGAATTGTAAAGCCCCAATCGTTGCAGCATGCAGCGGCCGTAGCGGTCGCATGCACGCAAAGGCTTGAATTTGTGAGAGATCTCGGCTGTCGCGACGAGGCACAAGCAGGCTGTGGGAAGTCGATTTACTCGCGTGCGCACGTCGACATGCGCAGTTCCTCTTGCATGAATGGCGTCGTCAGATGACCGCACGATTCCTGGAATTCTTTATTCCAGAAGTCCGGGGTGCGGCGGATTTGACGCGACCTGCGGCGCATTGCGCCGGACGCGCGTCACGCCATCGACATGCGCAGCCGGCTGTAGCCCTCCTGGATCGCGGACCAGAACAGGGCGACCAGGCCGAGCGCCATGATCGTGCTGACGAGGCCGTTGGAGAAGAACACGCCGAGCGACCCCTGCGATCCCAGCAGCGATTGCCGGAAGGCTTCCTCCGCCTTGTCGCCGAGCACGATGGCGAGCACCAGCGGCGCGAGCGGATAGTTGCACTTCTTCAGGAGATAGCCGAGCACGCCGAACACCAGCATCAGCATCACGTCGAAGGTGCTGTTGTGCACCGAGTAGGCGCCGATCGCGCAGAGCACCAGGATCAGCGGGGCGATGATGCCGAAGGGCACGCGCAGGATCGCGGCGAAGATCGGCACGCAGGTGAGCACGACGATGAGGCCGGCGAGATTGCCGAGATACATCGACGCGATCAGGCCCCAGACGAATTCCTTCTGTTCGACGAACAGCATCGGGCCCGGCTGCAGGCCCCAGATCAGCAATCCGCCGAGCAGCACGGCAGCCGTCGGCGAGCCGGGCACGCCAAGCGACAGCATCGGCAGCAGCGCCGAGGTGCCTGCGGCATGCGCGGCCGTCTCCGGCGCGATCACGCCTTCGATCTCGCCCTTGCCGAAATTGTTGCCGCGCCGCGCCAGCCGCTTGGCGATGCCGTAGCTCATGAAGGACGCCGGCGTTGCGCCGGCGGGCGTGACGCCCATCCAGCAGCCGATCAGGCAGGAGCGCAGCGAGGTCATCCAGTAGGCGGGCAGCTCGCGCCAGGTCTGAAGCACGACGCGGAGGTTGATGCTTGCATTGCCGCCGCGGAACGCCAGCCCTTCCTCCATGGTCAGCAGGATCTCGCCGATCCCGAACAGGCCGATCACGGCGATCAGGAAGTCGAAGCCGTTGAGCAACTCGGTCACCCCGAAGGTCAGCCGCAACTGTCCCGTGATGGAATCCAGCCCGACCGCTGCAAGCGCAAAGCCCATCATCATGGCCGCGATGGTCTTGAACGGCGGCTCCTTGCTGAGGCCGACGAAGCTGCAGAACGCGAGGAAGTAAACCGCGAACTTTTCCGCCGGGCCAAATCGTAGCGCAAAGTCCGCGACCAGGGGCGCGACGAGGGTGATCATGATGACGGCGAACAGCGCGCCCACGAAGGAGGAGGTGAAGGCCGCTGTCAGGGCTTCGCCGGGTCTGCCCTGCTGCGCCATCGGATAGCCGTCGAAGGTGGTTGCCACCGACCATGGCTCGCCGGGGATGTTGAACAGGATCGAGGTGATGGCGCCGCCGAACAACGCGCCCCAATAGATGCAGGACAGCATGATGATCGCCGATGTCGGCGGCATGCTGAAGGTGAGGGGCAGCAGGATCGCCACGCCATTGGCACCGCCAAGCCCCGGCAGCACGCCGATGATGACCCCGAGCGTGATGCCGATGATCATCAGCATGATGTTGTAGGGCTGCAGGGCGACCGCGAAGCCGTGAAACAGATTGGCCAACTCTTCCATATCAACACGTCCTGCAGCAGCAATTGAATGAATGCGTAGCTCTTACAGACCGAGCCACTCCTCGAGCGGCCCCTTGGGAAGCGGGACCAGGAACCAGCGCTCGAACACGAGATAGGTCACAACCGGCATGCCGACCGCCACCGCGGCGACCGTCAGCCAGCGATAGCCGCCGAGCCAGCGCATGAACCAGGCGATGAACACCATCGAGGCGACGTAGAGGCCGACGAACGGCATCGAGCCGACATAGATGCCGGTGGGCACGACGACGCTCATGACCTGGCGAAGCTGGCCCCATTCCGCGAACAGCCGGCCGTCATCGCCGCGTTGCGCATTCCAGAGGTTGATGGCGCTCGCGCCGACGATCGCGGCGCCGACGTAGAAGGGGAAGAAGCCGGCACGCGGGCCTTCCGCGCCCCAGTTGATGCCGGCTTTCAGGCTTCCGAAGATCACCACCAGCCCGAAGGCGCCGATCAGCAGCGCCATGCCGATTTCCAAGGTCTTGTGTGCCGGGCCGGATTCGGAGCCGGATCGTTCAGTCATGGGACCTCCATGCGGAATCGCAAGTCTTCTGCGGTCGCGGCCGGCGGAAGGACGGCGAGCGTCCTTCGCCGTCGTCGATGTCGCGGCTCAATTCCCCGATGCGAGGAAGCCGGCTTCCTTCATCAGGCCCTCGTGGCGCTTCTCCTCCGCCTCGATCCACTTGGCGTAGTCGGCTCCGGCCAGGAAGGTCGTGTTGAAGGCGCCGCTCTTCATGAAGTCCTGCCACTCAGGCGTGGCGCGGACCTTCTTGAACAGCTCGACATAGTATTCGATCTGGTCCTTGGTGGCCTTGGGCGACATGAAGATGCCGCGCAGCATGAGATATTCCATCGCGAGGCCCTGGGACTTGCAGGTCGGAATATCCTTCCAGGCCTTGCCGTCGGCGATCGGCTCGTCATAGGCCATCGGCTGGGCATCGAAGACGCAGAGCGGGCGGAGCTTGCCGCCGCGCCATTGCGCGACCGCCTCGATCGGATTGTTGACGGTTGAATCGACGTGATTGCCGACGAGTTGGACCGCGACTTCGCCGCCGCCCTTGTAGGGGATGTAGGTGAATTTCGCGTCGATCACCTTCTCGATGCCGACCGTGATGATCTGGTCTTCCTGCTTCGAGCCGGTGCCGCCCATCTTGAACGAGCCGCTCGGAGCCTTCTTTGCAGCGTCGACGTAGTCCTTGACGCTGTTGTACGGCTTCTCGGCGTTGACCCAGAGCACGAATTCGTCGAGCGCCAGCATCGCGACCGGGGTGAGATCCTTCCAGTTGAACGGAATGCCCGTCGCCAGCGGCGTCGTGAACAGGTTCGACAGCGTGATGATGATCTTGTGCGGATTGCCCGACGACGTCTTCACGTCGAGAAAGCCTTCGCCGCCCGCGCCGCCGGCCTTGTTGATGACGACCAGCGGCTGCTTCATGAGATTGTGCTTGGTGACGATGCCCTGGATGGTGCGTGCCATCTGGTCGGCGCCGCCGCCGGTGCCCGCGGGCACGATGAACTCGACCGGACGAACCGGCTCCCAGGCAGCATGGCTTGCGCCGCTACTGACGCACGACATCGCGATTGCCGCCAAAGCGACATTCAGAACGAATGGCTTCATCTTGTTTCTCTCCCTGTCGAAACGCAGCCGCTCTCTGGCGGCTTGCGTCAGCCCATCTCATTCCAGATGCTTGGGGTCACCTTTTCGGTCGATCTCCCGTTGCAGTCCCAGCCAACACTTTATGAGCAGGGGACAGGGCCCGACATCCGCTCCTTTCGGCTAAGGCTCTGCCAGAATCCGGCGAGGATCACGGCAAGTGCGCTTCGCCCTCGGTCCTTCCTGTTCCCGTCCTGCACCTTCGATTGTGCAATCGTTCTTGGTTGCCGAATGGTATGCGAGATGCCAGCAGACAAACAATTGGACCAGCGGGTCAGGACGGCGGACCAATCGTCGCAGTTGTGTTCGCGAGGGGCTCAAAAACAAAATGGCCCCGCATGCGGGGCCATTTGATCGGACGTACGGTCCTCGAGACGTGTCCACCGGCGCGCCGTTCCGGCTGCGCGCGGAAAGCCTTCTCAGAGGCCGAAACGGGGCAGGTCGCCGTTGTGATTCGAGATCTCGGCGCTCGCCATCAGGAAGCGGTCGACCGCAGCCAGGAAACGGGTGAACAGCGAGCTAGAGGGGGCGAGGGCGACGGAGGCGGTCTTGGACATCGGAATTCCCTTTCTTGAGACGGTCAGTATTGCTGTCTCATTTCGAAGGGCAATCTATGTATACCAGATGCCAATGTCCATGCATGCCATTGCATAGCAGCATGCGATCTGCCGCATTGCAACATAATACTCCGTTAAAGCGGCGCTTCGGGCTTAAAATTGCCGACGGGACTACGCCGGGCGCGAGACTAGGCCCAAAACCCGTCGATTCCGGCCGGCCGGAGGACAGGGCCATCGTGCAAACGGGACACAAATCTAACCGCATTGCAGCATTTTTTGCCTTGGCAGCGCAGGTCAAAGCCGTTAGTGGTCTGCCCCCTTTTCCAGCCAACTGTCAGAGTGGTTCATGTCGAGCGCCTCGCCCGCCGTCTCGATCGGCATCGATTTTGGGACCAGCAATACGGTCGTAGCCCTTGCGGCGGACGACCGCCGGGTCGAGGCCATCCGCTTCGATCACGGCGGACAGCGCCATAGCACCTACGTTTCGGCGCTGTGCTTCTGGGAGGATCGGCCGGGTGCCGGCGCCCAGGCTGAAGGCGGCCCGTGGGCGATCGAGACGTTCCTCGAAGGACGCCATGTCTATCGCTTCCTCCAGTCGTTCAAGACCTTTGCCGCGAGCTCGAGCTTCCAGACCACGCAAGTGTTCCGGCAGCGCTTCAAGTTCGAGGACATCCTGGCGGCGTTCCTGCGGACATTGGCGCGGCATGGCGGCGAGAAGTTCGGCTTCGAGGCGGCCAACATCACGGTCGGCCGCCCGGTGCGCTTTGCCGGCGGCAATCCCGACGAGGCGCTGGCGATGCAGCGCTACCGGGCTGCGTTCGAGCGCTTAGGTGCCGGGCACGCCCGCTACGTCTATGAGCCCGTGGGCGCGGCGTTCTCCTTTGCCCGCAGGCTCGAGCGCGACGCCACCGTGCTGGTTGCGGATTTCGGCGGCGGCACCAGCGACTTCTCGGTGATGCGGTTTTCGCGCGCGGGCGGCACGCTTCGCGCCGAGCCGCTTGGACACGCCGGTATCGGCATTGCCGGCGACACGTTCGACTATCGCATCGTCGACCACGTCGTCTCGCCGCGGCTCGGCAAGGGCTCGAGCTTCCGCTCGTTCGACAAGGTGCTACCGGTCCCGAGCGGCCACTACACCAACCTCGCGCGCTGGCATCAGCTCGCGATGATGAAGAGCAACGGCGATCTGCGCGAGCTCCGCGAGCTTGCGCGCACCGCGCTGAAGCCGAAGCTGCTCGAGGATTTCATCACCATCGTCGACCTCGACCTCGGATTTTCGCTTTACCGCGCGGTGTCCGACGCCAAGGTCGCGCTGTCGGGGCAGGACCAGACCGACTTCCGCTTCAAGGGCGGCGGCGTCGACATCGGCGCGACCATCACCCGCAAGAATTTCGAATCCTGGATCGCCGACGATATCGCCCGGCTCGGCGCGACCGTCGACAAGGTGCTGGGCGAGGCCGGCATCACCGCGCGCGAGGTGGAGAAGGTGTTTTTGACCGGCGGCACGTCCTTCGTGCCCGCCGTGCGAAAGCTGTTCGCCGACCGCTTCGGCAACGAACGCTTGATGTCGGGCGACCAGTTCGAGTCGATCGCCTACGGCCTCGCTTTGATCGGACACAGTCCCGATCCGGACCGCTGGACCGCCAGCGGTGGGGTTGCGCCGAAGGCGGGCGCTTAGCCGCCCGCCTCCCTGCTCATTCTGATGCGCTACTGGTTGATCTCGGGCTCGACGAGTTTCGCCAGATTCCGCAGCGACTCCTGCCAGCCGAGGTAACAGGCCTCCGGCGGGATGACGTCGGGGATGCCGGCCTGCGTGATGTCGACCTCGGTGCCGACCGAGACCTTCTTCAGGATCACGGTGACCTGGATTTCGCCCGGCAGATTGGGATCGTCGAACCTGTCGGTGTAACGCAGGCGTTCGCCGGGGACG
Organism: Bradyrhizobium liaoningense; assembly: GCF_018130825.1. Taxonomy (GTDB): domain Bacteria; phylum Pseudomonadota; class Alphaproteobacteria; order Rhizobiales; family Xanthobacteraceae; genus Bradyrhizobium; species Bradyrhizobium liaoningense_B. The sequence goes on from NZ_JAFCJS010000007.1 coordinate 98,842, forward strand.
AGCTCGAGATATTCGCCGCCGAAGGAGTGGCTGTTGCCCGTCGTGAAATTCCGGAACGACATCTTGAAGGTGCCGCCGACCTTGGGCTCGAAATGATGCACCGTGCAGGTAAAGCCGTTCGGGGGCAGCCATTTCGCCATCGCATCCGCCTCTAGGAAGGCGCGATAGACCTTCTCCGGGCTGGTTGCGAGAACGCGGTGCAGGCGAACAGTGCTGGGCATGGTTGTTATCCTCAATGATTGATGGGCCCGATCTCGGCGTCTACAGCCCATTCATGTCTCTAGGACGACCGGGATGCCGCCGATCCGACACGATGGCTCGGATTTTCTTGCCGCCGCGCCGGCTAATTCGCTGCGACATCCTGCGGTGTCATCGTGAAGGCCAGCCGGTAGCGGCCGATGACCGGATTGTCGCAGACGCCGTACGGCTGAAGCGTCGACGGCGACAGCTGGTCGGCAACCGCGCGCTCGACTGCGTCTTCATCGTAACCGGACAGCAGCACGATCCAGTCGGCGGCGCCGTCCTTGCCGCGGATCTGCTGTTCGGTCGTGGGCGCGCTCGTCCTCGGCGTGTCCGTGAGGAGGAGGTGGGCGCCGGTCAGTCCCGGCTGCTGCGCCAATGCGCCGAGCGTCTCCGAGAGGTGCGTCTGCAACTCCGTCTCCCGTCCGACTTCCGGCGACAGCCTGATCGTCGCGAGCGAGGTCGCGACACCGCCGCCAAAGCTCGCCACGATCCGGCATTGGCTGCGGATCATGCCGAGATGATGCGGCATCATCCTGGTCGACCACGGTGTCGGCGCGTTGAGCCGGTCGAGATAGCCCCTCGATGTGAGAACCTCGTAATGCTCGAGTTCATAGAGCACGAAGAAGCCTTCGGCATCCGTCGTGCTGCTCCAGCGCGATCCGCGCCGGAAGCCGGGAATGCTCATCCGCTCCGGGAAATGTTCGTGGGAATGCCAGTCGCCGAACTCGGCGCGCTGCTCGGCGCGGACGCTCCACCACATCGCAACGGCGGCCTTGCCGAGCAGTGACATGCTGACCTCCAGTTTCGTGGCAGCTGCGGGACGCTTTCGTCAATCGCATGGTGACCCCTCCCGAACGACGAGCTTCGCTCAGTGGGAGCGCCTGATACGTTGCGGATCATATGACCCAGCCGACCCGGCTTGCCATAGCTGCCGATGCGCCGGGAATATTTAGCAATCAGATGTAGCAAGAGAACAGTGCAGCGCCATGATACCGGCGCGATGGGGATGAGGTTCCGGGAGTTTACGGAAAAGCGCTGCTCTTCCGTCTCCAACATCTCCGCTTCTGATCCGTCATCTCGATCTGTTGATCCATATCAAGCGCTTTTTCGGTTCCCGGAAAATGATGGCGGCTCATTTGAAGGGAGGAATTGCCATGAGCATTGCCCGATCCTTTCAGCTTGTCGCATTTTCACTGACCCTTGCGTTTTCAGCGCCAGCATTCGCACAACAAGCCGCGCCGGCTCCGGGCTCGCCCGCCGCGACCACCACCATTCCCGGCAATCAGCTGCCACCGCCACCGCCGCAGTTCGGCGGCAAGATCGAGCGCGATGCGCGTAATTCGACACCTTTCTGGCCCGCGCGCGTGGTGCCGCCCAAGGGCGCACCGAACGTGCTGCTCATCATCACCGACGATGCCGGCTACGGCGTGCCAAGCACGTTCGGCGGCGTCATTCCAACGCCTGCGCTCGACCGCATCGCACAAAGCGGATTGCGCTACACCAATTTCCATTCAACGGCGCTGTGCTCGCCGACGCGCGCGGCACTCATCACCGGACGCAACCATCACTCGGTGGGCTACGGCGTGATCGCCGAACAGGCCACCGGCTTCCCCGGCTACGATAGCATCATCACCAGGGACAAGGCCACGATCGGCCGGATCCTTTCCGACAACGGCTATCATACGGCCTGGTTCGGCAAGAACCACAACACGCCGGAATACCAGGCGAGCCAGGCCGGCCCGTTCGACCAGTGGCCGACCGGCATGGGCTTTGAATATTTCTATGGCTTCATGGGCGGCGATACCAATCAGTGGGAGCCTGGCAATCTCGTCCGCAATACCACGCCGATCTATCCCTATGAAGGAAAGCCCGGCTGGAACCTGGTGACGGCCATGGCCGACGAGGCCATCGACTACGTCAATCGCATGAACGCGCTATCGCCGGATACGCCGTTCTTCGTGAAATTCGCGCCCGGCGCAACCCATGCCCCGCATCACCCGACGCCGGAGTGGGTCAAGAAGATCGGCGACATGCACCTGTTCGATCAGGGCTGGAACAAGTTGCGCGACACGATCTTCGAAAACCAGAAGCGGCTCGGCGTCATTCCGCAGAATGCCAAGCTGACGCCGTGGCCAAAGGACCTGATCAAGGAATGGGATCAGCTTTCGGCCGACGAGAAGAAGCTGTTCATCCGCCAAGCTGAGGTGTTCGCGGCCTACGCCGCCTATGCCGACAACGAAATCGGCCGCGTGATCCAGTCCATCCAGGATATGGGCAAGCTCGACAACACGCTCATCATCTATATCGAGGGCGACAACGGGACGAGCGCGGAGGGGCAACCCAACGGCACGCCGAACGAAGTGGCGATGTTCAACCAGATCACCCCGTCGGTCGAGGACCAGCTCAAATATTTCTACGACGTCTGGGGCACCGACCGCACCTACAATCACATGTCGATCGGCTGGGCCTGGGCGTTCGACACGCCATTCTCCTGGACCAAGCAGATCGTCTCCCACTTCGGCGGGACGCGCCAGGGCATGGCGATCTCCTGGCCGGAAGTGATCAAGGACAAGGGTGGCATCCGCACCCAGTTCCACCACGTCATCGACGTCGTGCCGACCATTCTCGAGGCTGCGCAGATCAAGCAGCCGGACATCGTTGACGGCATCAAGCAAAGCCCGATCGAGGGTGTCAGCATGATGTACACGTTCGATGCCAAGAACACGAATGCGCCTTCGACGCACACGACGCAGTATTTCGAGATGTTTGCCGATCGCGCCATCTATAACGACGGCTGGATCGCCAGCACCAAGGTCTTGCGTCCGCCGTGGGTGACGATCGCGAAACTGCCGCGCCCGGGCGACTACCCCTGGGAGCTCTATGACCTGCGCAACGACTGGACGCAGGCCGAGGACGTCGCCGCCAGGAATCCGGACAAGCTGAAAGAGCTGCAGGCGCTGTTTTGGAAGGAGGCGGAAAAGTATCAGGTGCTGCCACTCGACTCGACGGTGGCCTCACGCATGATCACTCCGCGTCCGAGTCTCAGCGCCGGCCGCACAAGTTTTGCGTGGACGCGACCGATGACCGGCACGCCGAATGGTGACGCGCCGAGCCTGCTCAACTCCTCCTACAGCTTCAAGGTCGACGTCGACATTCCCGATGGCGGCGCCGAAGGTGTGCTGGTGACGCAAGGCGGCCGTTTCGGCGGCTATGGCCTCTATGTCCTGAAGAGCAAGCCTGTGTTCACCTGGAACCTCGTCGACCTCAAGCGCGTGCGCTGGGAGGGGCCGGAGCTCACACCGGGCAAGCACCTCATCGAGTTTGACTTCAAGTACGATGGTCTTGGAGCGGGCACCATGGTGTTCGGCAACTATACCGGCATCGGACAAGGCGGCACCGGGTCGCTCAAGGTCGACGGCAAGGTGGTGGCCACCGAGAAGATGGAGCACACGCTGCCGTTCATCCTGCAATGGGACGAGGCGTTCGACATCGGGTCCGACACCGGCACGCCGGTCGACGACAACGACTATCAGGCGCCGTTCGCCTTCACCGGCAAGATCAACAAGCTTGCGCTGGACATCGACCGACCCAAGCTGAGCCCGGACGACGTCAAGCGGCTGCAGGAGGCCGCCCGCGCCGCCGGTGATGGGCCATCTGCCGACGACGGACAAACTGCTTCGTCCGGGGCACAAGTGGGCACCGTTGGCCTGAGCCTTGTCGACAAGATCCAGGTCCGAATGGACAAGCGAGAAGGCTGTCGCAAGCAGGCCGAGGCGAAGGGCCTTGGTATGGTGGACCGCGTCAAGTTCGTTCAGGAGTGTGCCCGCCAATAGCTCGGCGCGAGACCGCGGGGAAGCCAATCGGCTTCCCGGCCAAATGCACGGGATGCGTGATCGGAGAAGCTCATGAAGAACGGTCGTTGGATCTTCATTTCAGCGCTTGCGCTGATCGACGTCTTGGCCGTCGGCCGCGCTGCAGCGCAGGGCGCGGCGGAGACGCTTCAGGGCATGCTTGCCGCACAAATCCGCTCGCAGGGGTTTACTTGCGACAAGCCGCTGGGCGCAACCAAGGATGCCGCGCGCTCGAGGGCCGATCATGGGGTCTGGGTGCTCAGATGCAGCAATGCGAGCTATCGGGTTAGCCGCTGGCCAGACATGCCCGCCAAGATCGAGCCGCTGCGGTGACGAAGCGCGCGGCGGTTCATGGCAGCGATCTTCACGTGTAAGCCAAACGACGGTTGAACGGCTGGAGCGGTAAGCAGACGTGGCACGAGGCTCGCGAAAGAACCGCAAGCGCGACAAGGTCCGTACGGCGCGAGCGCCTGAGCCAGATCATTCCTCACCGCAGTCACGGCCTGCCTCCGAGGGCACCACGAGGTGGTGGATCGCCGTCGCGAGCCTATTTGCCGCCGCGATCGCCGTCGGCCTGCTCTGGTTCGCGACGTCAAAGGCCCCGATCCAGCTTCCCGCAGCGGTCGAATTGGCCTTCGTCGGCAGCGAGTCCTGTGCCGGCTGCCACCAGGCAGAGGCGAAACTCTGGCGGACGTCGCAACACCGCCACGCCATGGATCATGCGACCGCACAATCCGTGCGCGGCGATTTCAACGACGCGACCTTCGACTACGCTGGCACCCGCTCGCGCTTCTTCCGGAAGAACGACAAGTTCATGGTCGAGACCGACGGGACCGATGGCAAGCTCGCGACCTTCGAGCTGAAATACACTTTCGGCATCGACCCGCTGCAGCAATATCTGATCGAATTCCCGGACGGTCGCATCCAGGCCCTGTCCATCGCCTGGGACACGCGGCCGAAAGAGCAGGGCGGTCAGCGCTGGTTTCATCTTTACCCGGACAGCGCGATCACCAGCAGCGATCCCCTGCACTGGACGAAACTGAACCAGAATTGGAATTTCATGTGTGCGGAGTGCCATTCGACTGATGTGCACAAGGGCTACGATGCCGACCGGGACAGGTTCGCGACCACCTTTTCCGAGATCAGCGTCGGCTGTGAGGCGTGCCACGGCGCGGGCTCGCGCCACGTCGCATGGGCACGCGGCAAACCGGCGGCGCGCGACGCCGATAACGGCCTGCTGGTCCGCTTCGACGAGCGCACCGGCATCACCTGGTCCGCCTCCGCGGGCACGTTGATGCCCGCACGCAGCGCGCCTGCGCCGGCCCTGCGCAAGGAAGTGGAGACCTGCGGGCGCTGCCACGCGCGCCGCGGGCAACTTTCGGAAGACTGGACACCGGGCCGACCGCTCTCTGACACCCACCGCGTATCGCTGCTCGACCGCCGGCGCTTTCATGCCGATGGCCAGATGCGCGACGACGAGGAGACCTACAATTACGCGCCGTTCAGGCAGAGCAGGATGTTCGCCAAGGGCGTCACCTGCAGCGACTGCCACGACCCGCACAGTGCAGCGTTGAGGGCGCCCGGCGATGGCGTGTGCGCCCAGTGCCATGCGCCGGCAAAGTTTGAATCCGTGGCGCACCGACATCACGCCGATGTCTCGCCGCAACCGAGCTGCGCGTCCTGCCACATGCCGGAACGCCGTTACATGGTCGTCGACCGCCGCCACGACCACGGCTTCCGGGTTCCGCGCCCCGATCTCTCGGTGCAGACGGGCGCACCGAATGCGTGCAACGACTGCCATCGCGACAAGCCGGCGGTCTGGGCAGCGCATCAGATCGAGGGCTGGTACGGGCCGGAGCGGCGCGGCCATCAGACCTATGCGCGGGCGTTTCAGGCTGCCTGGAGCGAGGCTGCCGACGCGCAAGCGCAGCTCGCCGCAATCGCTGGATCGGCTGACGTTCCCGGTATCGTCCGCGCCAGCGCGCTGGCGGAGCTTCCGGCGCCGATTCTCGATCCGATCCGGCAGGGGCTTTCCGATTCCGATCCGCTCGTGAGGCTCGGCGCGCTCGATCGGCTCGAAGGAGTGCCGGCCGATCAGCTCTGGCCGCTCGCTTCGCCGCATCTGGGCGATCCCGTGCGTGGTGTGCGCATTCGCGCCGCCGAACTTCTGGCCGTCATGCCCCCAGCACGCCAGCCAGCGGCCGATCGCGACAAGTTCATGCGGGCGGCTACCGAATTCTTTGTTGCGCAGAAGCTGAATGCTGATCGGCCGGATTCGCGAACGGCGCTCGGCGACTTCTTCCGGCGCCAGGCCAATCCCGGCGCGGCGGAGGCCGAATACCGCGCCGCCCTCAGGCTCGATCCCTCGTTTGCGGCGGCCGCCGTCAACCTGTCCGACCTGTATCGGCAGCTCGGACGCGACAGTGACGGGGAGAAAATCCTGCGTGAAGCGATCTCCACGTCGGCGCAGGACGCATCACTCCACTACGCGCTTGGTCTGACACTCGTGCGCCAGAAGCGCAGCGAGGAGGCCCTCGGCGAGCTGCATCGGGCTGCTTCTCTCGACCCCGGCCAAATGCGGTACGCCTACGTCTATGCTGTAGGACTGAACGGAATGGGTCGGCGCGACGATGCACTTTCCGTGCTGAGCCAGAGCCTGCGCGGACATCCGAACAATCTGGAGCTGCTTTCAGCCGCTTTGAACTTCAGCAGGGAAAAGGGAGACATCGCGGCGGCGCTTGGTTACGCCGAGCGACTGTCGCTCCTCCGGCCCGACGATCCACGATTGGCGAACCTCATCAGAGAGCTCAAGCGATAGCCGGCTCAGGAAGCGAGCCGCCCGTGCTGGCGGGCTTTCGCCAAAGGGCACGAAGCGCTCCGGCGCGTGTTTCTGATGATGACATCATGCCCCTGCTTTGCCCGACGGGGCAGCTGCCGTGCATGGGGTTGTTTTCCCGGTTTTCGTTTGAGCCCTTGCGACTGCACGCCTGCAGCATCCGCGCAATTTGCGAGCATGTGGGCCGATATACTTCGAAACATTTGAGCCGGATTTTTGCCTCCGGTCTCGGCGATGAGTCAGTCGTCGGTCGCGTCTTGCGACGTGGCCGCGCTACGAATCCATCGCATCAGGGGAAATTGCGACATGAAGCAGACGACGCTGCGTTACCGGGCCTTGCGCCGGGTCCGCAGCCTGCCAGCGGAGGCCGCCTCGAGATTGGTCGGAATGCCAGCCATCAGTCGGGAATTGAACAAGGCCTACGAAAGGGCGCGCGCATCTCACAGGCCGCGCCTGCCCAGGCTCTCGCCGCCCGACATGGACATCGTCGCCGGGCTGGAGAAGAACGGCGTCTACATCACCTCGCTCGACGAGCTGGATCTGCCCGGCACGGACGCGCTCTGGGCATCGGCAACCGGTCTCGCGGACGCCTATTCGCTGCGTGCCAGAACGGGCGAGTTTGCCGGTGACTATACCGTGCAGGTCGGCGCCGAGGACCTGATGCGTCATCCGCATATCGTCCGCTGGCCCCTCAACGATCGCATCCTCAACATCGTCGAGACCTATCTCGGCCTGCCTGCAGCTTATGACACGGTGAATCTCTTCTATACCCAGGCCGACGGCCGGCAGGTCGCGGCCCGCAGATGGCATCGCGATGTCGAGGATCGGCGGATGGTCAGGGTGATCGTCTACCTGCACGATGTCGATGAGGATACCGGCCCGCTTGAAATCCTGCACCGCTCCTTTCCCGGCAGCGACGTGCTCGACGGCGCCAACTTTCCGGTCCTGACGCAGGAAATGCTGGAGGAGAGACTGGGCTCGAGGCTGGATGCCAGCGACGTGACGACCTGCACCGGCGTGGCCGGCACCGTGATCTTCGCCGATGTCGCAAGCCACTACCATCGCGGCCGTCCGGCGGTCGCACGCGACCGTTGTGCGCTCTTCTACAAGTTCTTCTCGCGCACGCCGCTTCGACCGTTCTTCTGCGAACGGCATGTGTTCTCGCGGCAGCAGCTTTCCGAGCTGGCGGCCGGCCAGACGGCCCGGGCGCGCGATTGCATGCTGTGGCACTCACGCGTGCCTCTGCTCGCGAGGATCGTCCCACGGGCGCGGTATTAGCCGGATCGAGGCCACAATTCCGCTATCGTTGCCCGCTCAACTCCTGCGCGAAATCAGGGGGCTCCGTTGCGCAGGACACTTTGGGCTTTTGCCGTCGGGCTTCTTTGTCTTGGCTCACCCGCCAAGGCCGCAGGCATTCAGCTTCTCGACTCTGGTCCGGCGCTGTCAGGTGCGATTTGGTATCCCTGTGCGGCGGAGCCGACGCATGTGGCGCTTGGCAGTCTTGCGGTGCCCACGGTCGATTGGCTGCCGGGAGCTAAAGACTGTCCCATTACGGGGACCAAACTGCCACTGGTCATCGTCTCTCATGGCAATAGTGGCTATTTCGCGCTTCACCTCGACATCATCGAAGCGCTGGCGAATGCCGGCTTCGTCGTCGCCGCGATCAACCATCCCGGCAACAACGCCAATGACATGTCGGGGCGCGGAATGTCTGTCTGGGCGTCGCGTCCGGCGCAGATGGTCCGCCTGCTCGATTTCATGCTGAACGAATGGAAGGACAGGGCCGCGATTGATCCGGCCAAAGTAGGTCTCTTTGGCTTTTCGTTGGGGGGGCTTCACAGGGCTGGTTCTGGTCGGCGGTCAACCCGATTTTCGCAGGCTTGTTTGTAAGCCGGAGAGCAAGTCTGCGGTCTGCGACGAGTTGCGCTCCGGCGAGTTTCCTCCCGATCCACCGCATGATGCGCGGATCAAGGCCGCTGTAATCGTGGACCCGGCCGTGGGTTTCGCATTCACCTCTGAGAATCTGGCGGGCATCAAAATCCCGCTGCTGGTCTGGCGGTCTGAACTCGGGGGCGGTGGCGTGGACGCAGCGAGCGTCGCACGCGTGATCAGCAACCTGCCGGGCAAACCCGAAGGGCACGTCGTGCGGGCCGGCCATTATGCATTTCTGCCGCCCTGCACCGCGGAGCTCGCAGCATTGAGGCCACAGGTTTGCACCGATCCCGAGGGCTTCGACAGGGCGGGCTTCCACCGCGAATTCAATGCGGCGGTGGTGAAGTATTTCCGTGAGCAACTCGCTGGCGGAGATCACTGAGCTTCGAGCCCGGGGAGGCGAGGATGAGACGATTTGGCTGTGCGATTGCATTGCTTGGGCTTCTGCTGTTGCCGGCTTCGGCCGATACGGCGCTGCCGGGGTTCGTTCGGCAAGATCGGCTGATACCCGTCAGTTTGAACGATGGCAGCGAGGTCAAGCTCGAGACCATGATCGTTCGCCCGGACCGGCCCGGGCGCTTTCCGTTGGTCCTGCTGGTTCACGGTACAAATCCTGCCGCGGGACAAGCGTTTCGCGCCGCTGCCGCGCGACAATCGCCGGCCGATCTCCTCAATGCTGCCGTCGCGTTTGCACAGCATGGTTATGCCGTCGCGTCGATCATGCGTCGGGGGTTCGGTCGTTCAGAGGGCCGGTTCGCCGAGAGTCTTTCTGAACCATGCGACGACCGGGACTATCTTGCCGTTGGCCGGATCGCGGCGGAGGACGTCACTGGCGCTGTCGTCATGCTCCGCGGCGAGCCCTGGGTCGAGTCTGATCAGGTCCTTCTGATGGGGCATTCGACTGGCGGCTTTGCTGTGACGGCTGCGGCGGCGGGCAATCCTGCCGGCGTCGTCGGTGTTCTGAACTTCGAGGGTGCGCACGGTTCTGTCCCGGGTCACACCTGCAGCCCGGATCATCTCGTGGCGGACGCGGGCATCTTTGGCCGCACTGCGCGAATTCCGGCGCTGTGGGTTTATTCGGAGAACGATTGCAGTGCTCCGCCGGCGTTGGGCCGTCGCATGTTCGATGCCTACGTCGCCTCCGGCGCGTCAGCGCAGTTGCAGGTTTTGCCGCCCTTCGGTGTCGATGGCCATGCCATGGTGTCGATGGGACCCGCCGACATCTGGTGGCCTGCCGTCGAGAGCTTCCTGAACCAGTTACGCCTGCCGACGTCGGTGCTTGTCGAGTTGCCTCCGCGCGCGTCCATTCCGGCGCCGATGCCGCTCAACGTGGCGTGCACCGACTATTTCGACGCTTACGTGAAGGCATGGACCGACGCCAAAGCCTATGCCTGGAATCGCGAAGGTCATTGTTCGTCGGTGACCACTCGAACAGTCGAGGAGGCGAAGAGCGAGGCGCTGCGCCAATGCGTCGCCGCATGGAAGGAATGCTCGCTCTACGCAGTCGGGCAGGGGCTGGCGCCTGGATAGATCTCTCGCGCAACTATATCCCAACTGCTTTGGTGCAATTCCGCGCGCTATTCGGTTGCGGAGATCGCCGGTGCTGTTGCGGCAGCCCTTTGCGCGGGACGCCTCGCGCCGTCTGCAACGCGCTTCTTCGGCTTCACCACGATCAATCCATCGCGGATCGCCTGCTTCCGCGCCAGCTTTTTCACGCGCCGCACCGCATCGGATGGGTCGCGTGTGCGGGATGCTTGCTAGTCTCACGCCCCAAAGCCGGAAATGTTCCACTGAAGCCGTGGCGCAATTAAATCTGGTCAAGCCTTGCTAATGCCCATGGTGAGGTATAGCTTGATTTTATTCGTTCAGCCGCTGTGCTTGTTGAATGCGCCTGCGGGCTCCTTTTCCAGAGACATCGACGAATTGAATCGATCTGCGTGAGCGTCACGCGGAATGCGCGTCTACGCGCTTTGGAGAGGAAGAATGGCGACAGGTACTGTGAAGTGGTTCAACGGCCAGAAGGGCTTTGGATTCATTCAACCCGACGACGGCGGCAATGACGTGTTCGTTCACGTCAGCGCAGTCGAGCGGGCTGGTCTTGCGGGTCTCGCCGAGGGCCAGAAGGTCAACTTCGAGACCAAGACCGACAAGATGCGAGGCAAGGTCAGCGCTGAGAATCTCTCGCTGGCTTGAGCTCTGGACTGCCGTTTCACGGATGTACTGAAACGGCCATGCGACCCGCTCGATCCCTGGGATTGAGCGGGTTTTCTCCGTTGCCGGGCAGGGTGAAAGATGAGCGCCAAGATGAGCGCCAAGAGATGAGCGCCAGGAAATCGGCCGAACCGTCCCCGGAATCCATCGCGCGGTCCGAGCGTCAGCGCCTGGCCGCTGAAGAAGGTGCACGCGCGATCGCGGATGTCGAAAGACGGGCGATCGACGTTCGCAAGAACATGGCGCGGCTTCGCGGGCTGCGTGAGGCCAAGGAAGCCGCTGAGCAAGCGGCCGAGGCCGACGTTCGCGCATCGTTGCCCGCGCCAGCACCGAAGAAGCGGATGAGGAAATTGCCGCGATAGCCGAACTCGACAGCGTCGGCGAAATCTGGGGAAGGCCGGTCACATGCCGAGGAGTACGGGTCGTGCCTAGGATCAAGCCGGACGACGGCGGTACAATCACCTTCTTTCTCGCGCTCGGCGCAGGCCGACAGCTATGCCGTCTTGCGACGACGTTTCAGACGCAGAGGCAGGCCTTCAGCTATCTTCAGAAGTACCGGACGGAGTTCGAGCGTATCGCGCGGGCGCGACTGGCTTCCGGCGAGCTCGAGGACGGCGTCGTCGTCCTCTCGATGCTCTAAATCGCGCGGGCTCAGCATGCGGGGGAGAGGCAGACCACGCAAAGTGCGCCGACAGCGCAGCTTCGACCTCGGCAGCTCTATGGTCCGTCAGATTCAGTCCCTCTTCGTCCACGGCGAGTGCCTTGCCGTCCCTGATGTCGAAGTAATAATGCGGCACCGGCATTGCCTTATCTGGGACGATGTCCCCGCTGGGCTTCTCGAGCTAGCCGTTCCGCTTTCAGGCGCTCGCGATTTTCATGAAGAGACTGTTGCGCCTTCGCATAGTCGGTCATCGGCTTCTTGGTCTCGACCGGCTTGAATGCCTTGTGGGCCTCCCGCAGAGCCCGGGACGCGGGATGATCTCTCGTCATTTCGACCTCGATTGGATGGATAGGCGCGATCTCGAAACGCGCCGGACCCGGCGTGTCCGGCTCGCGGCCGGTAGCGATCGACTTGTCGTCGGATGGCCGCCTGCGCTCCCACGGGCGCACCGGTGCAGAGAACAACGGGGCAGGACCCCGTCTGTTCCCTGGAGCCGGCCTTAATTCGGCGTCGATCGCTTGCCGGAGGATCGCAGTGCTATCGTCTGGCGCCAACGAAAAGGCCGCCGCAACTGTAGGCCGCAGGCTGGTAGCGTGTGGGACAGAACGTTCGCTTTTCCCGACGATGGCATAGTACCCCTGTTTTGCCCGACGGGTCAAAGCTATTTTCGCAGAATCAGAAATTTCCCCTGGTGCCAAGGGGGTGGCTACTGTGCATGGGGTTGTTTTGCCACTTTTTAGTTTGCGCCCTGCGGCTTCACGCCTTCGCAAGCAAAAAGGGCCGCCCCTTCGGGCGGCCCTTTCGTCGTTCTCTGACAGACTCGCTTACTCGGCGGCCTGCTTCTGCGGCGGGTCGAGCGCGCCGGACTTGTGGATGTCGGCGACCTGGTGATCGCTGAAGCCGAGCACCGAGCGCAGGATCTCGTCGGTGTGCTCGCCGAGCAGCGGCGAGCGGGTCACTTCGGCCGGCGAGTCCGACAGCTTGATCGGGTTGCCGACCGAGATGTACTTGCCGCGGGTGGGGTGGTCGACCTCGACCACGGTGCCGGTCGCGCGCAGCGACTGGTCTTCCGCGATCTCCTTCATCGACAGGATCGGACCGCAGGGGATGTCGTCCTTGTTGAGGATCTCCATCGCCTCGAACTTGGTCTTGGTCATCGTCCACTGCTCGATGCGGGCGAAGATCTCGTTGAGCCGGGGCAGGCGGGCCGGGGGCTTGGCGTAGTTCGGATCGGTCTTCCAGGTCGGCTCGCCGATCACGTCGCAGATCTTCTCCCAGACCGGGGCCTGGGTGATGAAGTAGATGTAGGCGTTGGGATCAGTCTCCCAGCCCTTGCACTTCAGGATGCGGCCGGGCTGGCCGCCGCCGGAATCGTTGCCGGCGCGCGGCACGGCATCGCCGAACGGAATGCCTTCGCCGAACTGGCTGTATTCCTTCAAGGGGCCGTGGGCGAGGCGCTGCTGGTCGCGCAGCTTGACGCGGGCGAGGTTGAGCACGCCGTCCTGCATCGCGGCGGTGACGCGCTGGCCCTTGCCCGAATGCGTGCGCTGATAGAGCGCGGTGACGATGCCGAGCGCCAGGTGCAGGCCGGTGCCGGAATCGCCGATCTGCGCGCCGGTGACGAGCGGCAGGCCGTCGCGGAAGCCGGTGGTGGAGGCGGCGCCGCCGGTGCACTGCGCGACGTTCTCATAGACCTTGCAGTCTTCGTACGGTCCCGGGCCGAAGCCCTTGATCGAGGCGACGATCATCTTCGGGTTGATCGACTGGATCTTCTCCCAGGGGAAGCCCATGCGATCGAGCACGCCGGGGCCGAAATTCTCGACCAGCACGTCGCACTTCTTGATCAGCTCGGTGAGGACTTCCTTGCCCTTGGGGTTCTTGGTGTCGAGCGTGATCGAGCGCTTGTTGTGGTTGAGCATGGTGAAATACAGGCTGTCCACGTTCGGGATGTCCTGCAGCTGGCCGCGGGTGATGTCACCCACGCCCGGGCGTTCCACCTTGATCACGTCGGCGCCGAACCAGGCCAGCAGCTGCGTGCAGGTCGGTCCGGACTGGACGTGGGTGAAGTCGAGAATGCGAACGCCCTCGAGCGCTTTGGTCATTAGGTTGCTCCGTACTCTGTCTGCCCCTGCACCCGGCAGGGAATAAGGGTTGAGGGGTGGACTTACTTCTTCTTCTGCAGGACGCTCTGCGGATTGAGGTTGCCGATGCGGCCGCTCTCCGAGCCCGCGGCCGGATCGATCACCGCGTTGATGAGCGTCGGCTTGCCGGACTTCATGGCCTCGTTCACGGCGCGCTTGAGCTCGTCGGGCGAGGTGGCGTTCACGCCGACGCCGCCGAAGGCTTCCATCATCTTGTCGTAGCGCGCGCCCTTGACGAACACGGTGGTCGCCGGATCGTCGTTGGCGCCGTTGACGTCGGTGCCGCGATAGATGCCGTCATTGTTGAAGATGACGACGCAGATCGGCAGGTTGTAGCGGCAGATGGTCTCGACCTCCATGCCGGAGAAGCCGAACGCCGAGTCGCCTTCCACCGCGAGCACGGGATGGCCGGTCTCGAGCGCAGCCGCGATCGCCTGGCCCATGCCGATGCCCATCACGCCCCAGGTGCCGACGTCGAGACGCTTGCGCGGCTTGTACATGTCGATGACGCCGCGGGCGAGGTCGAGCGTGTTGGCGCCTTCGTTGACGAGGATCGCCTCGGGATACTCCTTGATGACGTTCTTCAAGACGCCGAGCGCGCCGTGATAGTCCATCGGCGACTTGTTGTTCATGAGCTTCGGCGCCATCTTGGCGACGTTCTCTTCGCGCTTGGTCGAGACGGCCTTGGTCCAGTCGGCCGGCGCGGTCCAACCCGCACCGATGGCCTGGTTGAAGGCCGAGACCACCGAGCCGATGTCGCCGACGACGGGCGCGACGATCTCGACGTTGGAGTCCATCTCACGCGGTTCGATATCGACCTGGATGAACTTCTTCGGCGTTTCGCCCCAGCTCTTGCCCTTGCCGTGGGAGAGCAGCCAGTTCAGCCGCGCGCCGATCAGCATGACGACGTCGGAATCCTTCAGCACGGTCGAGCGGGCCGCGCCGGCGCACTGCGGATGCGTGTCGGGGAGCAGGCCCTTGGCCATGCTCATCGGGAGGAACGGCACGCCGCTCTTCTCGATGAAGCTCTTGATCTCCTCATCGGCCTGCGCGTAGGCCGCGCCCTTGCCGAGGATGATGAGCGGACGCTTGGCGCTCTTGAGCACGTCGAGCGCGCGCTTGACCGAAGCGGGCGAGGGGATCTGCGCGGGCGCAGCGTCGATCACCTTGACCAGCGACTTCTGGCCGGCTTCGGCGTTCATCACCTGACCGAACAGTTTTGCCGGCAGGTCGAGATAGACGCCGCCCGGACGGCCCGAGACCGCGGCGCGGATGGCGCGGGCGAAGCCGATGCCGATGTCCTGGGCGTGCAGCACGCGATAGGCCGCCTTGCACAGCGGCTTTGCGATCGCGAGCTGGTCCATTTCCTCGTAGTCGCCCTGCTGGAGGTCGACGATCTCGCGCTCGGAGGAGCCCGAGACCAGGATCATCGGGTAGCAGTTGGTGGTGGCGTGGGCGAGCGCGGTGAGGCCGTTGAGGAAGCCGGGCGCCGACACCGTGAGGCAGACGCCGGGCTTCTTGGTGAGGTAGCCGGCGATGCCTGCGGCGTAGCCGGCGTTCTGCTCGTGGCGGAAGGAGATCACGCGAATGCCGGCGGCCTGCGCCATGCGGCCCAAATCCGTGATCGGGATGCCCGGCACATTATAGATGGTGTTGATGCCGTTCAGCTTGAGCGCGTCGATGACGAGATGGAAGCCATCCGTCAGCTCCTGCTCGGTGCCCGGTGCTTCGGACTTGGTCGCGGTATTCAGCATGGGCCTTGTCTCCCTGGTCTCAAGTAACGGGGCGAATTTTTCGCCCTTCTGGTGAACGTTGCTAAGTGAAGAGTTCCTGGCCGTGCGCTTCGACGTAAGCGGCAAGGCCAAGGGTGTGGTCGCGGGCGCGCTTCTCGGCGAGCTCGGTATCGCGCGCTTCGAGCGCTTCGATCATGCCGAGATGCTCGGGCAGCGAGGTCGCGGTGCGGTCCTTGCGTCCGATGGTCAGTTGGCGGTAGCCGCGCACGTGCAGCAGCAGGTCGTTGGTGAGATCGACCAGCACCGGCGATTCCGACAGCGAGATCAGCGCTTGGTGGAAGGCGATGTTGGCCTTGGAATACTCCTCCACATGATCCTCGGGCAGGCGGTCCTTGCCGAAGTCCTTGAAGAAGTCGCGCAGCGCGGTGATGTCCTTCTTGCGCGCGGTGGTGGTGATGAGGCGCGCGGCCATGCTCTCCAGCGCCGCCCAGGCGCGGATCATGTCGACGATCTCGCTCTTGGTCCTGCGCACCACCATGATGCCGCGGCGCGGCACGGTCTTCACGAAACCGTCCTGCTCGAGCATCGCGATGGCTTCGCGGATCGGCGTGCGGCTCACACCCAGGCGTTCGGACAACGCGCGCTCGTCGAGCATCACCGGCTCGGGCGTCGAATAGATGTCCATCTTGAGGATGGCTTCCTTCAAGGCGTCATACGCCTTGTTCTTGAAGCTGCTCTCCGGGGCAATACGAACGATTGCGATGTCTGCCTCGGCCATGTTCGGCAACGCCTTGGTTGGTTTCCGTAGTGACACGACGAATCTCCTCCAGTGGGAGTCGTCTTTTACAGGAATATTAACGGGAAAGTTTTTGGCATACCACATGCCAGAATGTCAAGCTGGCTATTTTTTGCGGCGTTCTAAGGTGCGCCGCGACTTGACAAGTTGGCTTCTGGCATACCAAATGCCATCGCCAGCCATTTTTGATCCAAGCCGGCGGAGTAGTCTCAGGCTTTATGCCACTCCGTTCCGCGGCATGGAACAGAGCGCGGCGAATGGCAAGCATCACGGGCGGCCGCAACACGCGCGCGCTTTGCAAAGAACGAACTCAGGTCAAGGGAGAAGCCATATGTCCAATTCCAAAGATGCCGTCCGCAAGGTGCTCGACCAGGTCAAGGCGGACAACCGCACCAGCCTGACGGCGCCGGAAGGCAAGCTGGTCTGCGACGCCTACGGCATTCCGGTTCCGAAGGAAGGCGTGGCCAAGTCGGCGGGCGAGGCCGGCAAGATGGCTTCGTCCATGGGCTTCCCCGTCGTGATGAAGATCGTCTCGCCGGACATTCTCCACAAGACCGAAGCCGGCGGCGTCATCGTCGGCCTCAAGACGGCCGAGGAGGCCGAGAAGGCCTACGAGACCATTCTCGGTAACGCCAAGAAGTACAAGGCCGACGCCAAGATCGACGGCGTCCAGGTCCAGCAGATGCTGGCCGGCGGCACCGAGGTCATCGTCGGCTCGATCACCGACGGCTCGTTCGGCAAGCTGGTCGCCTTCGGCCTGGGCGGCGTGCTGGTCGAAGTGCTGAAGGACATCACCTTCCGCCTCGCGCCCGCGACCAAGGAAGACGCGCTCTCGATGCTCGACGGCATCCAGGCGCATGAGATTTTGAAGGGCGTTCGTGGCGGCGAGCCGGTGAACCGGACGGCGCTCGCCGACGTCATCGTCAAGGTCTCGCAGCTCGTCACCGATTTCCCCGAGATCGTCGAGCTCGACCTCAACCCGGTGTTCGCGACGGCGAAGAGCGCGATCGCCGCCGACGTCCGCATCGTCGTCGACTTCGCCTATGTGCCGAAGCCCAAGCCGCGCCCGACCGAAGAGATCGTCGCGGCCATGAACCGCATCATGCAGCCGAAGGCGGTCGCCGTGGTCGGCGCCTCCGCGGAGGATGGCAAGATCGGCAACTCCGTGATGAAGAACCTCATCAATGGCGGCTACAAGGGCGAGATCTATCCGATCCATCCCAAGGCCGCCGAGATCCTCGGCTACAAGGCCTATAAGAGCGTCAAGGACGTGCCGGGCGTGATCGACACCGCGGTGTTCGCGATCCCTGCCAAGTTCGTGGCGGCGGCGCTGACTGAATGCGGCGAGAAGAAAATCCCGGGCGCGGTGCTGATTCCGTCAGGCTTCGCTGAAGCCGGCGCGCCGGAGCTGCAGGCCGAGATCGTCGAGGTCGGCAAGAAGTACGACATCCGCCTGATGGGGCCGAACATCTACGGCTTCTACTATACGCCGGCCAACCTCTGCGCGACCTTCTGCACCGCCTATGACGTCAAGGGCCACGCAGCGCTGTCGTCGCAGTCGGGCGGCATCGGCATGGCCATCATCGGCTTCTCGCGCTCGGCGAAAATGGGTGTGTCGGCGATCGTCGGTCTCGGCAACAAGTCCGACATCGATGAGGACGATCTGCTCGCCTTCTTCGAGCAGGACCCGAACACCAACCTGATCGCGCAGCACTGCGAAGACCTCAAGGACGGTCGCGCCTTTGCGGAAGCCGCCAAGCGCGTCTCCAAGAAGAAGCCGGTCGTCGTGCTCAAGGCCGGCCGCACCTCGGCGGGTGCGAAGGCGGCGTCCTCGCACACCGGCGCGCTCGCCGGCAACGACCGCATCTACGAGGACGTGTTCAAGCAGTCCGGCGTGATCCGCGCCCGCTCCCTGCGCCAGCTGCTCGAGTTCGCCCGTGGCGTGCCGGTGCTGCCGACGCCGAAGGGCGAGAACGTGCTGATCATCACCGGCGCGGGCGGCTCGGGCGTGCTGCTGTCGGACTCCTGCGTCGACAACGGCCTGTCGCTGATGTCGATGCCGCCGGATCTCGACGCGGCCTTCCGCAAGTTCATCCCGCCGTTCGGTGCGGCCGGAAATCCTGTGGATATCACCGGCGGCGAGCCGCCGATCACCTACGTCAACACCGTGAAGCTCGGCCTGTCGGATGAGCGCATCCATGCGCTGATCCTCGGCTACTGGCACACCATCGTCACCCCGCCGATGGTGTTCGCCCGCAACATGGTCGAGGTGAAGAAGGAGATGGAGGCCAAGGGCTTTGTGAAGCCCATGGTCGCCTCGCTCGCCGGCGACGTCGAAGTCGAGGAAGCCGCCGAATATCTCTATCAGCACGGCATCCCGGCTTATGCTTATTCGACCGAGCTTCCGGTCGAGGTGCTCGGTGCCAAGTACAAGTGGGCGCGCGGGGCAGGGCTGCTCTGAGCCTAACTCTCCTGTCATCCCGGGGCGACGCGCAGCGTCGAACCCGGGATCTCGAGATTCCGGGTCTGGTACGCCGGGCCCGCGCTGCGCGCAGTCCCGGCGCACCATCCCGGAATGACGGACGCACGCGATGAGCAAGAACGTGATCCGGCGCAAATCGCTCGAAGCCCGGCCGCCATCGGAGGCCGAGCACGAGGCGCGTGACGGCGGCGTGCAGTCTGTCGACCGTGCGCTGTCGATTCTCGAAACCCTGGCCGAGGACGACGAGGGCTACCGCCTCAGCGATCTTGCCGTCCGCACTGGCCTGTCGGCCTCGACCGTGCACCGGCTGCTGGCGACGCTTGAAAGCCGCCGCTTCGTGCAGTTCGACCGCGCCCAATCCAAATGGCATGTCGGCGTGCGCAGCTTCACGGTGGGCGCCAGCTTCGCCCGGCGGCGCAATTTCTCGGCGCAGGCCGTTCCTTACTTGCGCAAGCTGCGCGATCTCACCCGCGAAACCGCCAATCTCGCCGTCGTCGACGACGAGTTCATCATCGTGCTGACCCGCATGGAGAGCCGCGAGATTATGCGCTCGCTGACCAAGGTCGGCGGCCGCGTCCCCATGGTGACGTCGGGCGTCGGCAAGGCGGTGCTCGCGACCTATTCGGACGAGGATGTCGGCGCGGTGATCCGCCATCACGGCATGCCGCGCCTGACCGAAAAGTCGATCGTGCGGCCGAGCGACCTGTTCAGGGAGCTCGAAAAAATCCGCAAGCAGGGCTATGCGGTCGACGATGAGGAGGCCTCTATGGGCCTGCGCTGTATTGCCGCAGTCGTCTACAGCGACTGCGCCGAGCCGCTGGCCGCGATCTCCGTCTCCGGCATGACCAGCCGCCTGACCGACGACAGGCTGCCGGAAATCGGCCAAATCGTGCGCGAAGTCGCTGCCGAGCTGACCGTCGCGCTCGGCGGGGTGATGCCGACCTCCGGCTAACCGGGAACCCAGGCCTGTCGCTGGACAGCATCGGCCGTTTTGGCTGATATGCGACCAAACGACACAATGCGGCAAACGATCAACACGTCCGCACCAGCCTGGAGAATGCCCCCATGTTTCAATTTCCCGCGCGCCTTGCCGGCGCAGCCGTCGCGCTGACCCTTGCGGCAGCCACACCGGGGTTTGCCCAGCAGCTCGAGCTCAAGCTGATGGCGCCGGCGGCCCCGGGCGGGGGCTGGGACCAGACCGCGCGCTCGATGCAGCAGGCGCTGGTGGCGTCCGGCGTCGCGCGCAGCGTGCAGGTCACCAACGTTCCCGGCGCCGGCGGCAGCGTCGGCATCGCCCAGTTCGTCAACGGCGCCAAGGGCGACGGCAACCAGATGATGGTCAACGGCTTCGTCATGGTCGGCGCGCTCGCCATGAACAAGTCGCCCGTCACGCTGGAGCAGGTGACGCCGATCGCGCGCCTCACCGAGGAAATCCAGGTGATCGTGGTGCCCGCGAATTCGCCGATCAAGACTGCGCAGGACCTCGCCGCCGCGGTGAAGGCCGATATCGCCAAGGTGACCTTCGCCGGCGGTTCGGCCGGCGGCGTCGATCATGTGATGGCGGCGCTGTTCGCCGGCGCTGTCGGCGCCGACGCCAAGAAGATCAACTACATCCCGTTCTCCGGCGGCGGCGAGTCGCTCGCCGCGATCCTCGGCGGCAAGGTCACTGCAGGCATTTCGGGGCTCAGCGAATATGAAGGGCAGATCAAGTCCGGCAAGCTGCGCGCGATCGGCGTGACCTCGGAGAAGCGCATCGCAGGCAGCGACATCCCGACCTTCAGGGAGCAAGGCATCGACCTCGTGATCGCCAACTGGCGCTCGGTGGTCGCGCCTCCCGGCATCACGCCGGAGCAGAAGAAGACCCTGAGCGACGCGGTCGAGAAGATGGTGAAATCGGACGCCTGGAAGGAGATCCTCAAGCAGAAGGGCTGGGAGGACGCCTATCTCGGCGGCGACGCCTTCGCCGACTTCCTGAAGAAGGAAACGGTGCGCGTCACCGACGTGCTGAAATCGGTTGGCCTCGTCAAATCATGAGCTCAGGCGATCCTGCGCAGCCGCGGCGCGTCGATCGCGCCGGCATTGTCATCGCTGCACTGCTCGCCGTGCTTGCGGCCGTGCTGGTCTGGGACGCGCGCGGCCTGCAATCCGCCGCGATGTACGGCATGGGGCCGGAGGCGATGCCGGTCGTCGTCGCCAGCGGCCTTGCGCTGCTCGCAATCGGCAATTTCATCGATGCGATGCGCGGCAATTTGCCGGCGCGCGAGAGTGCCGATCCCGTACCTGTCGTCCTGATCCTCGTCGGCCTTGCGCTGCTGATCGCCATCATCGGCTTCGGCGGCGGCTTCATCCTGGCAACGTCGGCGCTGTTCGTGACGACGTCTACGGCCTTTGGGCGCCGCGCCGTCCTCGTCGACAGCGTCATCGCCCTCGTGATGTCGACCCTCATCTATCTCGCCTTTGACCGGTTGTTGACGCTGAGCCTTCCGGCCGGCCCCCTGGAGCGACTGCTGTGATGGACACTTTTGCCGCCCTGGCGCACGGCATGGCGGTCGCCGTCCAGCCGATGAACCTGCTTTATGCGCTGATCGGCGTGTTCCTTGGTACGGCCGTCGGCGTGCTGCCCGGCATCGGCCCCGCGCTGACGGTCGCGCTGCTTCTACCCGTCACCTACAAGCTCGACCCCGGCGGCTCGCTGATCATGTTCGCCGGCATCTATTATGGCGGCATGTATGGCGGATCGACCACCGCGATCCTGATCAACACGCCGGGCGAGAGCGCCTCGATGGCGACCGCGCTCGAAGGCAACAAGATGGCCAAGGCCGGCCGCGGCGGGCCGGCGCTTGCGACATCCGCGATCGGCTCCTTCGTCGCCGGCACCATCGCCACCATCGGGCTCGCGTTTCTCGCGCCGTGGCTGGTCGATTTCGCCGTGCGTTTCGGCCCCGAGGATTACTTCGCGCTGATGTGCGTCGCCTTCGTCACGGTCTCGGCGACCTTCGGCGATTCCCCGATCCGCGGCCTCACCAGCCTGTTTATCGGCCTGACGCTCGGCCTCGTCGGCATCGACAAGCTGACGGGGCAGGCGCGGCTTGCGTTCGGCGTCCCTGAGCTGCTCGACGGCGTCGAGGTGACGACGCTCGCGGTCGGCCTGTTCGCGGTGGGCGAGGCGCTCTACGTCGCATCGCGCCGGCACCATACCGAGGAGAAGCTGGAGCCGGTGCGCGGCTCGCTATGGATGACGAAGGAAGACTGGAAGCGGTCATGGAAGCCGTGGCTGCGCGGCACCATGTTCGGCTTCCCGATCGGCGCGCTGCCCGCGGGCGGCGCGGAGATCCCGACCTTCCTGTCCTATTCCACCGAGAAGCGTCTCACCAAACATCCGGAAGAGTTCGGCAAGGGCGCGATCGAAGGCGTCGCCGGACCGGAAGCGGCCAATAATGCGTCGGCCGCCGGCACGCTGGTGCCGCTCTTGACGTTGGGTCTGCCGACCTCGGCGACCGCCGCGATGATGCTGGCGGGCTTCCAGCAATACGGCCTCAACCCGGGCCCGCTGCTGTTCGCCGAGCGGCCCGACCTCGTGTGGGGCCTGATCGCCAGCCTGTTCATCGCCAACATGATGCTGCTGGTGCTCAATTTGCCTCTGGTTGGCCTGTGGGTGCGGCTGCTCGCGATCCCGCAGCCGTGGCTCTATGCCGGCATCCTCGTGTTCGCCACCATGGGCACCATCGCGGCAAAGCCCTCGGTGGTCGAATTGTCGATGCTGGCCGGCTTCGGCGTGCTCGGCTTCCTGATGCGGCGGTTCGATTTTCCGATCGCGCCGGTCGTGGTCGGCCTGATCCTCGGCCCGATCGCCGAGAGCCAGCTCCGCCGCGCGCTCGCCATCAGCCTCGGCGACCCCATGACGCTGTTGCAGAGCCCGATCTCGGCAACGCTGCTCGGCGTCGCGCTGATTGCGCTGCTGGCCCCCTTCGTGCTCAAGGGGCTCGGCCGGTTCAAGGCGAACGAGGACTAGACGTTCCGACGCGTTGCGTCTTCAAATGCTGCGTCCATCTCGTTGAGGAAACGCCATGCCGTCGGAACTTCGTTCGCCGCGTCTCGCCGTCCTGATCGACGCCGACAATGCCTCCGCAAAGATCGCGGATGGACTGTTCGAGGAGATTGCCAAGATCGGCGAGGCCAGCGTTCGCCGTATCTACGGCGACTTCTCCAATGCGCGATCAAGGGGGTGGGCTGACATCCTGTCGAAGCACGCCATTATCCCGCAGCAGCAGTTCGCCTATACGACGGGAAAGAATGCGTCCGACATAACCTTGGTCATCGACGCCATGGATCTGCTCCACAGCGGCCGGTTCGACGGCTTCTGCCTGGTGTCATCCGACAGCGACTTTACCCGTCTGGCCGCCCGCATCCGGGAGCAGGGCGTCGACGTCTTCGGATTTGGCGAGCAGAAGACTCCGGAAAGCTTCAGGCAGGCCTGCCGAAGGTTCGTTTACACCGAGAACCTGCTTGCCGTCCCGACGACCAACCAGGACGCCGCCTCAAGATCGACGTCGCTTCAGCCGCTTGATGCGGCGACCCCCATCATCAAGAAGGTGATCACCCAGATGGAGAGCGAAGACGGCTGGGTCGCGCTCGGTGAAGTCGGCCGGCAGCTCGCCAATCTTGCCTCCGATTTCGATCCGCGAACGTTCGGGTTCCGCAAGCTGAGCGACCTGGTGCGAAAGACGAACTCGTTCGAGATCGACGAGTCAAAGGGCCGCTCGATGCGGATTCGGGTCAAACCCGCGGCCGCAGCACCGCCGAGAAGGCGGAACCCACGCAGGCCTGCGAGGGCGGGGGCTGCGGGTGGTTCGGCGCCTAAGGCGTAAGCAGGGCCTGCCGTTATATTTGCGCTTGCCCGCTATGGCGCAGGGCGTAACCATCGCTGGGCCATAACGCCACGCGAGGGTCCCGATGACCAGACTTACCCGCTTCGCCGTCGCACCGCTGCATTCGATGACCCGGCGTTTGGCCGATGTCGCCTCCGCGCGCGTTGCGCCCGATCTCGTTATCACCGGCGCGCGGGTGCTCTCGACCTATTCGGAGCGCATCCACTCCGGTCGCGAGGTCTGGATCACGGGCGGCCGCATCGCCGCGGTGAAGCCGGCCGGGGCGGCGAAGAAGGTCTGGCCCAACGTGCCGCTATATGACGCCGCAGGCGGTATCATCGCGCCGGGGCTGGTCGATCCCCACATCCATATCGAATCCTCGATGGTGACGGCCTGCGCCTATGCAGAGGCCGCGCTGCTCAACGGCACCACGACCATCTTCTGCGACAGCCACGAGATCGGCAACGTGATGGATGTCGCCGGCGTCGAGGCGATGCTGGAGGACGCACGCGAGGCGCCGCTCTCGATCTTCCTGACGGTGCCGAGCACGGTGCCGGCGACGTCGGCCGAGCTGGAGACGGCCGGCGGCGACCTCACGCCCGACAAGATCGCCGGCCTGTTCGATCGCTGGCCTGAGGCGGTCGCACTCGGCGAGAAGATGGATTTCGTGCCGGTGACCATGGGCGACGAGCGCAGTCATGCGATCCTCGCGGCGGCTTTGAAGCGCGGACGACCGGTGTCCGGTCATGTCTACGGCCGCGAATTCGTCGCGGCCTACGCGGCATCCGGCGTTACCGACACCCATGAGGCGATCGACCGCGACATCGCCGACGATCTGCTCGATGCCGGCGTCTGGGTTTTCCTGCGCGGGGGGCCGCCGACCACGCCCTGGCATTCGCTGCCGCAGGCGATCCGGACGATCACCGAGCTCGGGGCCTCGCACAAGCGCACGGCGGTGTGCACCGACGACCGCGACGCTGACGATCTGCTTCTGTTCGGGCTCGATTGGGTGGTGCGCGAGGCGGTGAAGGCGGGGATGTCGCCGGAGCAGGCGTGGTCGATGGGCTCGCTGCACGGCGCGACGCGTTTCGGCATGGAGGGCGACATCGGCGGCCTCGGCGGCGGCCGCCGCGCCGATCTCGTGCTGATGGACGACCAGCTCAAGCCGCAATGCACCTGGTATGGCGGCGAGCTGGTGGTGGAGAATCGCAAGATCACGCCCCGTCTCGATCAGGCATTGTCGCAGCGCTATCAATATCCGAAGGCGGCCTATGTGACCGTAAAACTGCCGGAGAAGATGAAGTTGACGCCGGAGCTGCCCGCGAAGGCCTGCACCGTCAATGCGATCAAGACCGCGTTGCCCGGCATCACCCTGATCCACGAGAAGGTCGCGATCGAGCCGGCAAAGGACTGGCCGTCGTTGTTTGCGCGCTATGGCCTGTGCTTCGTCACGGTGGTCGAGCGCCACGGCAAATCGGCGGGCAACGTCGCCTACGGCCTGCTGAAGGATTTCGGCCTGAAGCGCGGCGCAGTGGCCTCCAGCGTCGGCCACGACAGCCACAACATCATCGTCGCCGGCATCAACGAGGGCGACATGCAGGTCGCGATCGCGGCGATCAGGGAGCAGCAGGGCGGCGTCTGCGTCGTGGCCGATGGCAAGGTGAGGGCGCTGGTTCCGCTGCCGATCGCGGGGCTCCTGTCCGACAAGCGCGTCACGGAAGTCGCCGAGGAGGTCAAGGCGCTGAAGAAGGAATGGGCGGAAGCCGGCTGCACCATCCCCTACATGGGCTTCAATTTGATTCCCCTATCGGTCATTCCGGAAATTCGCATCACCGACAAGGGCCTCGTGCTGGTGCCGCAAATGGAGCTGGCGCCGCTGTTCGAGTGAAGCGGCTTTCACGCACCGTTTCATCTAACCGATTGAGACATCCGCGATTTTTCCAGCGGTTGCCGCATCGTGGAAAATAAAATCGATCTCGTTGAGATCGCATTCTGCGCATCTGATGATCTCGCTCGCTGACTTAAACCCGAGCGAGGTCCGATATGGCGAAGATGCGAGCTGTCGATGCGGCCGTGCGTATCCTGGAGAAGGAAGGCATCTCGACTGCCTTCGGTGTTCCCGGAGCTGCGATCAATCCGCTTTACTCGGCGCTGAAGAAGCGCGGCTCGATCCGCCACATCCTTGCGCGCCATGTCGAGGGCGCCTCGCACATGGCCGAGGGCTATACGCGGGCGAAGGCCGGCAATATCGGCGTCTGCATCGGCACCTCGGGGCCGGCCGGCACCGACATGATCACCGGGCTCTATTCGGCGATCGCCGATTCCATTCCGATCCTCTGCATCACCGGTCAGGCGCCGCGGGCGCGGCTCTATAAGGAAGATTTTCAGGCCGTCGACATCGAGTCGATTGCAAAGCCCGTGACCAAATGGGCCGTGACGGTGCGCGAGCCGGCGTTGGTGCCGCGCGTGTTCAGCCAGGCGTTTCATGTGATGCGCTCAGGGAGGCCGGGACCGGTGCTGATCGACATGCCGCTCGACGTGCAGCTCGCCGAGATCGAGTTCGACGACGAGACCTATGAGCCGCTGCCGGTCTACAAGCCCGCCGCGACGCGAAAGCAGGTCGAGAAGGCGCTGGAGATGCTCAACGCCGCCGAGCGGCCGCTGATCGTGGCGGGTGGCGGCATCATCAATGCCGACGCGTCCGACCTGCTAGTCGAGTTCGCCGAGATCGCCAACGTGCCTGTCGTGCCGACGCTAATGGGATGGGGCGCGATCCCCGACGATCACGTGCTGATGGCCGGCATGGTCGGCCTCCAGACCAGCCATCGCTACGGCAATGCCACGCTGCTCGAATCCGACTTCGTGCTCGGCATCGGCAACCGCTGGGCCAACCGCCACACCGGTTCGGTCGAGACCTACACCAAGGGCCGCAAATTCGTTCACGTCGACATCGAGCCGACCCAGATCGGGCGCGTGTTCAATCCCGATCTCGGCATCGTCTCGGACGCCAAGGCCGCGCTCGAGCTCTTCGTCACCGTCGCCAGGGAGTGGCGCCGGTCAGGCAGGCTTCGCGAGCGCCAGGCGTGGCCCGCGGCCTGCCGCGATCGCAAGAAGACCATGTTGCGCAAGAGCCATTTCGACAACGTGCCGATCAAGCCGCAGCGCGTCTATGAAGAGATGAACAAGGCGTTCGGCCGCGACACCACCTATGTCACCGTGATCGGCCTGTCGCAGATCGCCGGCGCGCAATTCCTCGGCGTCTACAAGCCGCGCAACTGGATCAACGCGGGGCAGGCGGGTCCGCTCGGCTGGACGCTGCCCGCTGCCCTCGGCGTGCGCGCGGCGTGTCCGGAGCGCGAGATCGTCGCATTGTCGGGCGACTACGACTTCCAGTTCCTGATCGAGGAGCTCGCGGTCGGCGCGCAGTTCAATCTGCCCTACATCCATGTCGTCGTGAACAATTCCTATCTCGGCCTGATCCGCCAGGCCCAGCGCGGTTTTGAGATGGACTATCACGTCCAGCTCTCCTTCGAGAACATCAACGCGCCCGAGATCGGCGTCTACGGCGTCGACCACGTCACGGTCGCCGAAGGTCTCGGCTGCAAGGCGATCCGCGTGACGGATCCCAAGGACACGCAGGCGGCATTCGCGACCGCGCGCGAATTGATGGCCAAGCACCGCGTGCCCGTGGTGGTCGAGTTCATCCTCGAACGCGTCACCAACATCGCGATGGGCACCGAGATCGACAACATCGTCGAGTTCGAGGAGGTGCTGGATCTGCCGCTCGACGAAGTCGGCACCACACGCGTGCTGCAGCCGGCGGAATAGGGGAGATCATCATGCCGAAGTTTGCCGCCAACCTCACCATGCTCTTCAACGAGATGCCGTTTCTCGACCGCTTCGCCGCGGCGAAGGCGGCGGGATTTGCCGGGGTCGAGTATCTCTTTCCCTATGATTTCGACAAGGCGCAGCTGCGCGAGCAGCTCGAGGCCCATGGCCTGACGCAGGTGCTGCACAATCTCCCCGCGGGCAACTGGGCCGGCGGCGAGCGCGGCATCGCGATCCTGCCCGATCGCACCGCCGAATTCCGCGACGGCGTCTTCCGCGCCATCGACTACGCCAAGGCGCTCGATTGCGACCAGCTCAACTGCCTCGTCGGCATCGCGCCTTCCGATGCCGATCCGCGCGAGCTTCAGGAGACGCTGGTCGGCAACCTGCGCTTCGCCGCGTCGACGCTGGCGCGGGAGAACATCAAGCTGCTGGTCGAGCCGATCAACACGCTCGACATTCCCGGCTTCTACCTCAACGGCACCGAGCAGGCGGTGCAGCTGATCTCCGAGGTGCGGTCGAACAACCTCTTCATCCAGTACGACATCTATCACATGCAGATCATGGAGGGCGATCTCGCCCGCACGATGCAGGAATATCTGCCCCAGATCGCCCACATCCAGCTTGCCGATAATCCCGGCCGCCACGAGCCCGGCACCGGCGAGATCAACTATCCCTTCCTGTTCCGTCATCTCGACGCGATCGGCTATCGCGGCTGGATCGGCTGCGAATACAAGCCGCGCACCACGACGCTGGAAGGCCTCTCCTGGCACGCGGCACAGACGTTTGAGACGTGAGGACATCCTGATATGATCGACATCGGCTTCATCGGACTTGGCACCATGGGACGGCCGATGGCCGGCCACCTCCTGGCCGCTGGCCATCGCGTTCTCCTGCATGATGTCGCGCCGGTCGCGCCTGAGCTGATCTCGGCGGGCGGCATCGCCTGCAAATCGGCCAAGGAGGTCGCGGAGGAAGCGGACGCCGTCATCATCATGGTGCCGGATACGCCGCATGTGGAAGCGGTGCTGTTCGGCAAGGACGGCGTCGCAAGCGGCGTCTCCAAGGGCAAGATCGTCGTCGACATGAGCTCGATCTCGCCATTGGCGACGAAGGAGTTTGCAAAGAAGATCGAGGCGCTCGGCGCCGATTATCTCGACGCGCCGGTGTCGGGCGGAGAGGTCGGGGCGAAGGCTGCGAGCCTCACCATCATGGTCGGCGGTCCGGAGCGGGCCTTTGGCACCATGAAGCCGGTTTTCGACAAGATGGGCAAGAACGTCACCCATGTCGGCGCCAATGGCGACGGCCAAACCACGAAGGTCGCCAACCAGATCATCGTCGCGCTGACCATCGAGGCCGTGAGTGAAGCGCTGCTGTTCGCATCGAAGGCCGGCGCGAATCCCGCGCTGGTGCGCAAGGCGCTGATGGGCGGCTTCGCCTCGTCGCGGATTCTCGAAGTGCATGGCGAGCGCATGGTGAAGCGCAATTTCGATCCGGGCTTCCGCATCGAGCTGCACCAGAAGGATCTCAATCTCGCGCTCGAAGGCGCACGCGCACTCGGCCTCTCGCTGCCGAGCACGGCGGTGGCGCAGCAATTGTTCTCGTCCTGCACCGCGCATGGCGGCAAGGCCTGGGATCACTCGGCCATGGTGCGGGCACTGGAACTGATGGCGGGCCACGAGATCGCCGCCGCCTGCACTGTTACGCGGTAACAGTCGCCAGTTTTGGTGTGTCCTTCGGCAAGCGGGAACCGGAACAATGATCCGGTCCCGCGGTTGAAAGCGAGGGACAATCACTGGAGACATCAGGACATGAAAACCCGTCTTGCGATTACGTTGGCTGCCGCGTCGCTGCTGGCTTCGAGCGCAGCCTTTGCCCAGTCGACGACCGAACAGGGCGCCCGAGATGGCGCGCGCGCGGGCGGCGATATCGGCGGCCCGGTCGGCGCAATGGTCGGCGGCACCGTCGGTGCTGCGGTCGGCGCAGGCCTCGAAATTCCGAACGCGGTGCTAGGCGGGATCCCGCGCAATGACTCCGTCGTGATCCACGAGCGCGTCGTCGTCGGCGAGCCGCTGCCTCCGACCGTGGTTTTGCGGCCCGTGCCGAACTATACCGAGTATCGTTATGCGGTCGTGAACGATCGCCGCGTGATCGTCGAGCCGCGCACGCGCCGCGTCGTCAAGATCATCGATTGATCGGCGCGATACAGGCTTTGAGGACGTGGGCCCTGCGGAGCGTCGCTCCGCGGGGCCTCAGCTTGTGAGGGCCGAGCTTGTCCGAAACCGGGTCATGACCCAATCGGCGACGGCGGCGAGTGCAAAGCCGATGCAGGCGGTGCCGGCATCGACCAGAAAATCCTCCAGTCGCGCATGGCGCCCCGGCGCCCAGAATTGCATGAGCTCGAGTACGCCGATCAGGATCACTGAAACGACCGCCACTGCGAGCCGCCGCTGCCGGTAGGCGAGGCCGAAGGCCAGCCCGACCAGGATGAACGCCAGCGCATGCTCGCCGTCCTGGCCGAGATCGGAATGGGGCCGCAGGCCCGGAGGCCCGAGCGTTGCAAAGGTCACGGCGGCGGCAAGCAGCCAGGCAAAGGCGCGAACAAGAATGGACATTCGCGCCGCTTAGCACGGATTGGCAGGGGCCTGCCGCGGGATGCGGATCAGATCGCCGTGTAGTTAATGACGAAATGTTTAGAGTGGCTCGCGCACGCCGATGCCGTGCATGAAGCGCTCCCGGATCTGCACGGGGTCACGCCGCGTGGTGCCGACGCCCGGCTTGTCGTCGATACGGATCGCAATCAGGCTCGGCTCGTCAGCCGACATGGCCTCGTCGACCAGGCGCTCGAAATCCTCCTCGTCCGCGGCCCACGAACTCCTGGCGAGCCCCGAAGCGGTGGCGATGCCGACGATGTCGGCGACGCCAGCGGCCGGCGTCGGTTGTGCGCCGGTGATCTGGTAGATGCCGTTGTCCATCACGATCATGATCAGGTTCTTCGGCTTCAGCGCCGCGATCGTCGAGAGCGCACCGAGCTGCATCAAGAGCGAGCCGTCGCCCTCGAGCGCGAAGACGGGGCGGTCGGGTTGCGCCAGCGCCACGCCGAGCGCGATCGGGAAGGCGAGGCCCATGCTGCCGAGCATGTAGAAATTCTGCGGGCGGTGGCCGGCGGCCCAGAGGTCGAAATTGGTGTTGCCGATGCCGCCGATCACGGCTTCCTCGTGCTTGAGCTTTGCGATCAGCCGCGAGGTCACATCGAACCGGTTCATCAACTTGGTATTGCCAGTGTTCATATTTGAACTCATTTGGCGGCGCTCACTTGTCGAACGTCTTGCCGCCCGTGAGCAGCGGGTTGAGGATCAGGGCCACCGGCGCCTGCGTGGTGACGGCCTGCTTGATCGAACGGTCGGCGATGAATTCGAGCTCGTCGAGCCGGGTGATGGTGTGATGCTCCAGCGCCAGCGAATCCAGCACCGGGCGCATGGTGCGGCAAACCAGCGACTGGCCGTAGTTGAACTCGCCGAGCGTGCCGCGCTCGGAGACGAACATGATCAGCGGGATCTGGTAGGGCACCGCGAGCGAGGCCAGCACGTTGGCGAGCGTGGCAAAGCCGGAGGTCTGCATCAGCACCGCGCCGCGCCGTCCGCCCATCCAGGCGCCGGAGACGATGCCGACGGCCTCTTCCTCGCGCGCGGTGGCGAAAGTGGTGAAGAAGGGATCGGCGTGCAAATTCTTGATCAGCGGCGTCAGCACGCGGTCGGGCACGTAGGGGATCAGGCTGATCTCGTTCCGCTTCAGGGTCTGCAGGACGATGCCATGCCAGCTTCTGTCGCTGGTCCCCTGTGTCTGCTGTTCCGCAATCGCCATTGCGTTCTCCCTCGAGCCGCGCATGCTTCTTGGTTCTGGCCGTCGCGGCGGTCTGCCGAACTTGACGCAGGCAGCGGGATTGTCAACATGTCCGGGCCGGCACCGTGATCTGCGCCAGACGGCCTGCCGTGACCGGCGCCGCCATGGCATAAGCGGCTATAACCAGAAAGCGGGAGGGGCACGGACGGGCGCGCATCGCGCTGACCTTGCGGGTCTCCCACGATAGAGCCGGAAGAGTCCTGATGTCCGTCAACAGCAAGCGCGTCTTCTACGTCAAATATCTGGCCAATCCGATCTATGTCGACATCCTGAAGGCGCGGCCGGACGTCCGGCTCGATCGCATCGAGAACGAGAGCCCTGAAGATTTCTACGCGCCGATCCTGAGCGCGGCCCATGTCTATCAGATCGGCGCAGCCCGGGACGAACTGGCGCCGCATTTCCACGTCGACGCCGCGTTCCTGAAGCGCACGCCGAACCTCCTGCTTGTGTCCAGCAATGGCGCGGGCTTCGACCCCGTCGATGTCGAGGCCTGCACGGCCGCCGGCGTCGTGGTCGTCAACCAGTCCGGCGGCAACGCCCATTCCGTCGCCGAGCACGCGCTGGCGATGATGCTGACGCTGTCCAAGCGGATCATCCAGTCCGATCGCCGCCTGCGCCGCGAGCGCGACGTCAACCGCAACGAGCTCGTCGGCAACGAGGTCGAGCACAAGACCGTCGGCATCATCGGCCTCGGCAATGTCGGCCGTCGCATCGCCGCACTGTGCAAGGGCCTGCTCGGCATGAAAGTGCTGGCCTATGATCCCTATCTCACCGCCGAGGTGATGGCCGAGCGGGGCGGTGAGAAGGTCGAGCTCGACGAGCTGTTGCGCCGCGCCGATTTCGTCTCGATCTCCTGCCCGCTCGACAAGAAGAGCCGCAACATGATCAGCACGCGCGAGTTCGCGCTGATGCAGCCGCATGCCTACTTCATCACGACCGCGCGCGGCTTCATCCACGACGAGGATGCGCTGCTGCAGGCGCTGCGCGACAAGCGCATCGCCGGCGCCGGCCTCGACGTCTGGTCCAGGGAGCCGCCGCCGCCGGAGCATCCGCTGCTCCAGCTCGATAACGTGCTGGCGAGCCCGCACACGGCAGGCGTCACGATCGAGGCGCGCCAGAACATGGGCCGCATCGCCGCCGAGCAGGTGCTGGAGACGCTCGACGGCAAGCGCCCGCCTCGCATCATCAATCCCGAGGTCTGGCCGCGCTACGCCGAACGCTTCAAGCAGGCTTTTGGCGTGACGCCGGGGTAGGGCGCGCGAAGGGCTATTGCACGCCAGCTATTGGTTACCGCGAGGGAAATACAGAGGGGCGCATCTTATCGATGGCGTGAATGAACGCGTATGACTTGTCCTGTAGATCAGGGAGCATGAGCATACTTTCGATTGCGACATCCGGACTTTCTGCGGCGAGCCTGCGCGTGAGCGTGGCTGCGAGCAATATCGCCAACGTCAACACGACCGGCTCGCTCCCAGCATCAGGCGGATCGAGCACGCCGGCCAGTTCGGGCATTGCTCCGACGTTTCCCGCCGCTTATGTGCCGCTGCGAGTCGATCAGGTCTCCCAATCGAACGGCTCGACGCCGGGCGGGACGGTTGCGACCGTGTCGACGGTCTCGCCGAGCTATACCGCCCAATCCGACCCGAACGCTCCCTTCGCAAACCAGGACGGCCTGGTCGCCGCGCCGAATGTCGATCTCGCCAGCGAGTTCGCTGAGCTGGCGACCGCAAAGTACAGCTTCATCGCCAATGCGAAGGTGATTCAAGCCTACGCCGAGACGGAAGACACACTCCTCGATATCAAGGCGTGATGACTGAGCTTGGCCCGGTCTCGCGGTAGGTCGTTTACCCCAGCTTTGCGCCGCGCTGCTGGAACACGGCCTCGCAGGTCATGAGGTCGAGATGGCCGCCGCCCGACAAAGTGCAAGGCAAAATCCTCATGGGCGACCGGCATTTGCCCATAGACCCGCGCGGCAGGTTCCGCAACGAATCTTCCGCTCGGACGCGACAGCCCTTGATCCGCGTCAAAATCTCCTTCCCCTGTCCGGCCTAAATGGGATTAGAGTGCCGCCGGGGCAGCAGGGAGGTCCCATGACAACTTTTGTGGTCAAGTTCATGAAGGATGTGCTCGGCCAGTACGGCCGCGAGATCGAGGTCTGCCAAGGCACGCTCGAGATCGATGCCGCCGACGAGGACGAGGCCAGGGAACGAGCGAAGGCGAAGTTCTGCAAGGACCAGGCGTTGCACCATTGGTCGCTGCATGCCGATCGCATCCACGTCAAACCGGCTGACTTTCCGTCGTAAGGCCTACCGGCCCGGCGCCGTGACCGGCGGGGGCGCCGTCGTCCCCGCGCCGAGCGAGCGTTGCACCATGACGGTGTCGGACCAGCGGCCGTGGCGATAGGCGACGCCGCCGAGCAGCCCTGCGCGCGCGAAGCCGAACTTCTCGTGCAGCGCCAGCGAGGGTGCATTGTCGGCATCGATATAGCCGATCATCTGGCGGAAGCCGGCCGCCGCGCAGGCATCGATCAATTCCTGCAGCAGAAGCCGTCCGACGCCGCGGCCGAGCTGCGCGTGATGGACATAGATCGAGTGCTTGGCTGTGTAGCGATAGGCCGGGCGCTTGCGGAAGA
Source organism: Bradyrhizobium liaoningense (assembly GCF_018130825.1). Classification (GTDB taxonomy): domain Bacteria; phylum Pseudomonadota; class Alphaproteobacteria; order Rhizobiales; family Xanthobacteraceae; genus Bradyrhizobium; species Bradyrhizobium liaoningense_B. Next base: position 132,959 of record NZ_JAFCJS010000007.1, read on the forward strand.
GCACGGCATAGGCATAGCCGACGACCTCGCCGCGCCAGGTCGCAACCAGATGCGGCAGGCGGGTCTGCTTCAAATTCTTGCGGCGGTCGCGCAAGTCGTCCGGCTCCGGCGCACCGGTTCCCTCGACGTCGCGCGGCACGCCAGTGCGGACGTGATGGCGGTAGATCGCCAGCATCGCCTCGACATCGCTCTCGCGTGACGGCCTGACCAGGACTGGTTCATCACTCGCGCGCGCAGCTGTTTCGTTCATCGGCACCTACTCGGCAACGACGTAAGTATAGAGCCCGATGCGCCCCTGGGCGTCGATCTCCTTGTAGACGCCCTGGATCTCGACGTCGAAGCCCGGGAACGTGTTGAAGCAGGTCTCGAACATCTTGAGATAATCGATCATGGGCTTGGCCCGTTCCGTCAGCCGCTCGCCTGGCACGATGGTGGCGATGCCGGGCGGGTAGACCACGAAGGGCGTGGTGGCGATCCGGCCCGCGATCGCCTCGATCGGCAGATAGTCGACGTCGTTCTTGAACAGGTAGCGCGCGGCATCGCGCGGCGACATCGCGATCTCGGGCATGTGCTCGGGCATGAACTGCCGCGCCTGGAGCGCGCTGACATCGGCGGCGCGGAAGAAGCGGTGCATGTCGCCGCAGAGGTCGCGCAGGCGCACGCCGGCGTAGCGCGCCTGCCGGCGCTGATAGAATTCCGGGATCGCGTCGGCCAGCAGCGCATTGTCGTCATGCAGCCTCTTGAACGCGACGAGACCGGAGATCAGCGTGCCGGCCTTGCTCGCCTCGACGCCGGGGGTGAGCAGGAAGAGCAGGGAGTTGAGGTCGTTCTTCTCCGGGACGATGCGGTTCTCGCGCAAATATTGTGCGACGACCGGCGCGGGGATGCCGTGCTCGGCATAGGCGCCGGTGGCACGATCGAATCCGGGCGTGAGCAAGGTCAGCTTGTTCGGATCGGTCATGGCAAAGCCTTCCGCGAGATCGGGAAAGCCGTGCCAGTTGGTATCAGGAGAGAGCTGCCACAGCGCGGGATTGGTCGCGAGCTCGTCGGTGGAGAGAGTCTCCCAGGCGACGTTATGCGCCGCGCCGGGGCGGCTGACATCGGGAATGGCGATGCGATCGGGAACGAAGGGTTCGAAGAACCAGCGGCGATCCGGATTTTGCTCCTTCTCCTCGAACTCCCGGCGCATCGCGCGGACCTTCTTGCGCAGCTCGATGCCGAGGCGGATCGTGTCGTCCCACAGCACTTCGCCGGAGCGGCCCTTCATCATCTGTGCGCCGACGTCGAGCGAGGCGAACAGCGGATAAAACGGCGAGGTCGAGGCGTGCTGCATGAAGCTCTCGTTGAAGCGGCGGTGCTCGACGCGCCGCTTCTGGCCGCGGATGTGACGGTCCTTGATGTGGATCTGCGAAGCCTGCGAGAAGCTCGCGAGCTGCTTGTGGGTGGACTGGGTCGCGATGATACCCGGCGCTTCAGGGGAAAGGTTCGCAAGGCCCATGGCGAAGCGGCCGGCATAGAGCGGGTGGAATTTCATGAAGCCGGCCCAGGCCTCGTCGAACAGGATGTAGTCGCAGAGATGGCCGATGCGCTTGATGATCATCTCGGCGCTGTGGATCGAGCCGTCATAGGTGCACTGCTCGACCACGGCGACGCGGAACGGCCGCTCCTTGCGCCAGGCATCGCGATCTTTCACCAGCGGGTGGTTGCGGATCGCCTCGCGCAGGGTCTTCTCGTCGAGCATGTCCCAGCGCATCGGGCCGATCAGGCCCCAGGCGTTGCGGACGGTCGGGACGTAGACCGGGATGCCGCCATTGATCATCAGCGCGCCGTGATGGGCGGCCTTGTGGTTGTTGCGGTCGAACAGCACGAGATCGCCGTCGGTGACGAGGGCGCCGAGCACGACCTTGTTCGAGGTCGAGGTGCCGTTGAGCACGAAATAGGTCTTTTCCGCGCCGAAGATTGCGGCGGCTTCCTTCTGCGCTTTCAGCGCCGGCCCCTCATGGGTAAGGAGGTCGCCGAGGTCGAGCACGGAATTGTCGAGGTCGTCGCGGAACACGGACTCGCCGAGATGCTCGACGAACACACGGCCGATCGGGCTGCGGTTGTAGAACACGCCGCCATTGTGGCCCGGACAGGTCCAGAGCTGGTTGCCTTCCTCGGCATAGTCGACGAGGGCGCCGAAGAACGGCGTCTTCAGCGTCTCGGCATATTGCTTGAGCCGGCTGATCAGGTTCTTGGCGATGAAGGGCGGCGTCTCCTCGGACAGGAAGACGTAGCCGTCGATGAAATCGAGCACTTCGACCGGCAGGTCCTCGAACCGCTTGCGCCGGATCAAGAGGATGATCGGGAAGTCGAGGCCGCGGCGGCGCATCAAATTGATCAGCGCCGAGGTCTTGCCCTCCAGGCCCTTCTTGCCCCAGTCCACCACCATGCAACCGATCGCGGCATCGGTCTGCACCGCCATCTCGGCGTCCTCCAGCTTGCGGGCCCGGACCACCTCGAAGCCGGAACGCTGGATCTCCTCGATGATCTGGTTGAAGCGGACGCCCTCGAGGTCGTCGGCGTCGAACATGGGTGCTGCGAACAGGAAGTTGAAGCGCTTGAAATAGTCCATGGTCCGTCCCGAATGTGCCAGTGGATACAGCTCTCGGCACATTCGATGACAGTTGGATGACAGGGGTGCGGGATCGCGTCCGCTAGCGCTTCACCTCGCCGAACACCACGGTCGGCACCGTGCGGTTGACGATCTCGCGCAGTGCGAAGCTCGATTGCACCCGGGCGACGCGCGGCAGGCGTGACAGCTCGGTGCGGTGAATGCGCTCGAAATCCTGGATGTCGCGGGCGAGCACGATCAGGATGTAATCGTCGGTGCCCGACATCAGGAAGCAGCGCACGACGGAGGGGCACTTCCCCACTTCCGCCTCGAACGCCTTCAGCGCCTCGTCGCTCTGGCTTTCGAGTGCGATACGCACCAGCACCGTCGTGGTGAGGCCGAACTGCGTCAGATCGAGCGCGGCCTGGTAGGCCTGGATGTAGCCGTCGTCCTCCAGCGCCTTCTGCCGCCGCGCCAGCGCGGTGCTCGACAGCCCGACCTTGTTGGCGAGCTCGGTGTGGCTGGCCCGCGCGTTGGTCGTGAGTTCCGCGAGGATGGCGAGGTCTTTCCGGTCCAGGGCCAAAGTCTTGTTTCCAGCGTGAAAAGATGTTTCCACGCCGGAAACCGGCGCGGGCTCAGTCAAACTAGCGGATATTTGCACGAAACCAAACCGTCCCTCTCGCTACGATCAACAACGGAATCAATTTCGTTGGCGAAGGAGCGGAAGATGCACGTCGGTGTTCCCAAGGAGATCAAGGTGCAGGAATATCGCGTCGGGCTCACGCCGGGCGCGGTCCGTGAATATGTCGCTGCCGGGCACCAGGTGACGGTCGAGACCGGCGCCGGAAGCGGCATCGGCGCGTCCGACGAGGTCTATCGGAAGGCAGGGGCTGCGATCGCCGACAGCGCCCGCGAGATCTTCGCCAAATCCGACATGATCGTGAAGGTGAAGGAGCCGCAGCGAAGCGAATGGGCTCAGCTCCGCGAAGGCCAGATCCTGTTTACTTACCTGCATCTTGCGCCGGATCCCGAACAGGCCAAGGGCCTGCTTGCTTCCGGCTGCACCGCGATCGCCTATGAAACCGTCACCGACGCGGCCGGCAACCTCCCCCTGCTCGCGCCGATGAGCGAAGTCGCCGGCCGCCTCGCCATCGAGGCAGCCGGCGCCGCGCTCAAGCGGTCAGCCGGCGGCCGCGGTCTGCTGCTTGGCGGCGTCCCCGGCGTGCAGCCGGCGCGCGTCGTCGTGCTTGGTGGCGGCGTGGTGGGAACGCAGGCCGCGCGCATGGCCGCTGGCCTTGGTGCGGAAGTCACCGTGATCGACCGCTCCATACCCCGGATTCGGCAGCTCGATGATCTCTTTATGGGACGCGTGCGGACGCGCTTTTCGACGATCGAGTCGGTCGAGGAGGAGGTGTTCGCCGCCGACGTCGTGATCGGCGCGGTGCTGGTGCCGGGCGCCAGCGCGCCGAAACTCGTCACCCGCGCCATGCTCAAATCGATGCGGCCCGGCGCGGTGCTGGTGGACGTCGCGATCGACCAGGGCGGCTGCTTCGAGACCTCGCACCCGACCACGCATACCGAGCCGACCTACGAGGTCGACGGCGTCGTGCATTATTGCGTCGCCAACATGCCGGGCGCGGTGCCGGTGACGTCGAGCCAGGCGCTGAACAATGCGACGCTGCCGTTCGGCCTGATGCTGGCGAGCAAGGGCTTTGCCGCGGTGCTGGAGAATCCGCATCTGCGCAATGGGCTCAACGTCCATCGTGGGCGGATTACGAACAAGGCGGTGGCGGAGAGTCTCGGGCTGGAGTTTGCTCCGGTGGAGAGCGGGCTGGCGGCGTAATTGTTATACCGGCTTGCGATGGCGGCTACCGAGCGCCGCCTCGATCGTCTCGGGCTTCTTGATGCGCTCGATCAGCATGTCGATGCGGTCGCCGCCCCAGAACAACTCGCCGTTGAACACCATGGTCGGCACGCCGAACACGCCAAGTGCCTCGGCCTCGTCAATGACGCGGTCGTGCTCGGCGCGGGCGGGGCCGTTGACGTAGGCTGCGAACTCGCTGGCCGAGCCTCCGCACGAGGTGATGACTTCGGTGATCGCGGCGAGATCGTCGATCTCCAGCTCATGGCTCCAGAATTTACGGAACACCGTGTCGTGGTAGGTGCGGAAGAAGCCGTGCCGCTGGGCGAACAGCATACCGACACTGGAATAGAAGGCGTCGTAGATTCGCCGCGGGCCCTTCATGACGAGCCCTTGCGCATTGGCATAGCGCCGTGCGTCCATGTAGGCGTAGCGCACCTTGCGCCAGAAATGCGGCGTCCGCTCCTCGACCTTGCCCATGAACTCAGCGATCCGTAGCGTGTAGGGCAGCCATTCCAGCGCGACGCCGTGCGTCTCTTCGAGCGCGAACAGGCGCTTGTTGGCCACGAACGCGTAGGGGCTCTTGTAATCGGTGTAGACGTGGACGATTGGTTTTGGCATTGGCGTTTCCTTCATAGGCGCGGCGCTACCTGCGAGGAGGCGAGGGGCCGCCGCATATTCCGTCATTGCGAGCGCAGCGAAGCAATCCAGAGTGCCACCGAGGAAGGATTCTGGATTGCTTCGCTGCGCTCGCAATGACGACGTGGCGAGAGTGCGGCGCCAACGCTACAACTGGTCCGTGGCGGCAGCAATTACCCCGTCGTCAGCCTGTACTGCCGCAGATCCGGATCATGCGTCATGCGCCAGTAGTCGACGAAGCGCCACGGCATCGCGGAGAACACGCGGCCGCTCGAATTGCGGTAGTAGGTCGTCATGCCCGGATGGGTCCAGATCATCGCCTCGTGCTCGGCATCGACCTTGCGGACATAATCGTCGAGCACGTCCTGGCGGACATCGATCGCGGCGACGTTCTGCTCGATCATACTGGCGAGACACGCCGAGATGTAGCGGCTCTGGCATTCCGACTGGAAGATGACGCTGCCGCCATGGGCCGGGCCTGAATTCGGGCCGAGCATGCAGAAGAAGTTGGGGAAATCAGGCACGGTGAGGCCAAGGAAGGCGGTCGGATTGTCGTTGCCCCAGGCTTCGTGCAAATCCTTGCCGTTGCGGCCGCTGATGTTGAGGCGCGCCGCCATCTCCGTTACCTTGAAGCCGGTGGCGACCACGATGATGTCGGCGGGGCGGTGCTTGCCGTCGGCGGTGATGATGCCGCCCTGGTCGAAATGGTCGATCGCGTCGGTGACCAGCTCGACATTGTTCCGCGTGAGCGTCTTGAACCAATTGTTGTCCAGCAGGATGCGCTTGCCATAGGGCGGATAGGTCGGCACGCATTTTGCGATCAGGTCCGGGCGGCCCTGCAATTCGGACAGGATGAAGTCAGTCAACTCCTGGCGGTGCCTGTCATTGCCCTTGTTGACGGCGCGCTCGGGATGCGGCCAAGCCGGATCCTTGCGCAGGAACGGCAGCAGGCCATCGCCGTAGCGCCAGAACATGTTGAAGCGGTACCATTGCACATAGAACGGCAGATGCGCGAGCAGCCAGCGCGCGCCCTCGCTGATCGGATCGGAATAGCCTTTCACCGGGCGTGCCCATTGCGCGCTGCGCTGATAGACCGTGACCGAGGCGACGCGGCCGGCGATCGACGGCACCAACTGCATCGCGGTCGCGCCGGTACCGATCACGGCGATGTGCTTGCCTTCGAGCTCGATATCGCCCGACCATAGCGCCGAATGCAGGATCGTTCCCTTGAAGTTATCTTCGCCCTTGAAGTGTGCCCGTGAGGGATCGTTGAGCTGGCCAATGGCCGAGACCAGCGCGGTGGATTCGAAAATCTCTTCGCCGTCCCTGGTCTTCAGCGTCGAAATCCACCGCTTCCTGTCTTCGTCCCAGCGCGACGATGTCAGCTCGGTGTTGACGCGCAGGTGCTTGCGGATGCCGTATTCCTCGGCGACCTTCAGCAGATAGCCGAGCAGCTCCTCGCGCTGGCAGAAGTAGCGCGTCCACGCATTGCGCGAGCCGAACGAATATGAATAGGAGTGGTTCGGCGTATCGACGCCGCAGCCGGGATAGCGGTTGATCCACCAGGTGCCGCCGAGCTCGGCGTTCTTCTCGACGATAGTGTAGGGGATGCCGAGATGCCCGAGCCCGACGCCAAGCGCGATGGCGCAGACGCCGGCGCCGACGATCAGCACATGCTGGTCGGCGAGCTTCTCGTTCGACGGCTGCTTGGTCCAACGCGCTTCGCGCGGCACAAAACCCATCTCTTCGCGCATCAGGGGCGCGTATTCCGGCGCGACGTTCTCGCCGAGGCAGGCGCGCATCATCCTCAGCAGCAAGCCCTCGCCGGGGTCGGTGATGACGGGCTTTGGCGTGCCGTCGGCAAACAGCCTGACCACGGCGGCGCGAATTTCGTCCTGGACCTCCCGGGGCACGCCGGCATCGGGATCGGGAATGAGGCGGATGTCGCGCTTGGGCAGGTATGGGGGCTCAAGCCATTTCTCGTCACCGGTCATGTGAACCAGCACCATCAGCAGGCAACGGATATCGCCCTCGGCGATCGCAGAGGCGAGGTCGAGCGGCTTGTGCGGAGATTCGATGTTCATGGCGTGTCCTGATCTCCGGAGGCAGTGAAAAGGCCGCGCGTCATCAGCTTGCGATAGGCGGAGATGACGTGATCGGGCACGGCGGTGACGCCACTTTCCGAATAGGAATAGCGGCGGCTGAGATAGCCGCGGGCGCCCATCAGCATGTGGACGATCGCCTCGAACTCCTCGTCGCTGTAATCCTCGATCGCGCCGGCAAGGCGGGCGCGGCGCAGGATCCGGACATAGGCGACCGAGATGTTGTCGAGATGCTTCTGGTAGCCAATCGGCGCGAAGAACTCGGCCTCGTTGAGAATGCGCAGGAATTCCGGGACCTCGCGGATGAAGTCGAAGAAGGCGGAGAAGCGCTCGATCTCCTGCCGCGCCGCGTGCGCATTGCCGGTGCGGGCGCGGATGAACTCGACCATGTCGAGGCCGATCTTCGGCAGCAGCTGGTCGAGCAGCTCCTGCCGGTTCTCGAAATGATTGTAGAAGGTGCCTTGCGCGACGCCTGCCTGTTCGGTGATGCGGGCGACGGAGGCTTCGGCATAGCCATACTTGCCGACGACTTTCGTCGCGGCGTCGAAGATCTTCTGCTTGGTCCAGGCATTGCGCTCGACGCGGTTGAGCTTTGTCACCTTGGCATTCGCTTGCGTCATTCAGACGTCTCCAGCTCGGCGCGCAGCACGCGCTTGAGGATTTTTCCGCTTGGATTGCGCGGCAGGCTGTCGCGGATGATAAGCTGCTTCGGCACCTTGAAGCTCGCGAGCCGCGCGCGGCAGTGCTCGATGAGGGCAGGGAGCTCGAGGCTGGCGCCTTCGGCGAGCACGACGATGGCGACGGGACGCTCGCCCCAGCGCGCATCGCGCAGCCCAATCACTGCGACCTCGCGCACCTCAGGCAGATCGTAGATGACGCGCTCGACCTCGGAGGAGGCGATGTTCTCGCCGCCGGAGATGATCATGTCCTTCTTGCGGTCGGTCAGGTACAGAAAGCCCTCGTCGTCGAGATAGCCGACATCGCCGCTGCGGAACCAGTCGCCGAAAAACGCGGACGCCGTCTTCTCGGGATCCTTCCAGTAGCCGCGCGTGATCTTCGGGCCGCGCAGGCAGATCTCGCCGTCGACGTTCGGCGGCAGCGTCCTGCCGTCCTCGTCGCGGATCTCGATCTCGACATGGGAAATGGCGCGGCCCGTGGAGCCGATCTTCTCGATCTCGCGCCCCGCCTCCATGAAAGTGTCCCCGCCGACGGTCTCGGTGAGGCCATAGGCATCGATGTAGCGCGCGTTGCGGAAGAGTTCCGAGAACGCGCGGATGCGCAGCTCCGGCGTCTTCTCGCCGCCGCCGATCGCCCATGTCAGGCTGGAGACGTCGTAGCGATCGCGGGTGGGGCAGGTGAGCATCGCCGTGGTCATCACAGGCGCGAACCAGGCGGCGTTGAGCTTGTCCTCCGCGATCGCGGCAAGCGCCGTCTCAGCCTCGAAACTGCGTTCGATGCGGATGAAGCCGCCATGCCAGAGCACGGCGATGCCGGGCAGGTCGAGCGCGCCGACGTGGTAGAGCGGGCCGACCACGAGAAGTCGCGTCTCGGCAGTGAGGCCGAGCGCGATGGTCTGGTCGGCCGACTTCCAGTAGAAATTATCGTACGAGAGCATCACGCCCTTGGGGCGGTCGGTCGTGCCCGACGTGTACATCAGCCGCATCAGGTCGAATGGCTGACGAACGTGCATGGAGGCGGGCGGCGCGTCGCCCGCCAAATGCGCGATGCTCTGGTGCGCGGTCTCATCAAGCACGACGATCCTCGCGCCCGCGGCATTCGCCGCCAATTCCTCATCGACGATGAGCAGCCGTGCGCCGGCATTGCCGACGATGTAGCCGACCTCATCGCGCGAAAGACGAAAATTGATCGGCAGGAACACCGCGCCGAGATGGCTGGTCGCGAAGACGAGCTCCAGGAACGCCGCGCTGTTCTTCATCAGCACGGCCACGACATCGCCGGCGCCGATGCCCTGCGCGGCGAGCCAGCCGGCCGCTTTCCGGATGCGCGCGTCGAAACCGGCGTAGGAAATCTCCTCGCCGCGGTATTTCAGCGCGGGCCGCTCCGGCGTGCGCCGGGCATGAAAGGCGATGAAGCTCGACAGATTGATCATTTTCGCTGGCTTCGGGCCGATTGCCGGCCTCGTTTCCTCTCCTCTGAATTCTGACTCATAGTTCATCTTTGGCTTGACGTCACCCCCTGCCTCTGAAATCCTTGGGAACACGGAGACGAGATGATCTCCGGCAAGGGACCAGGAAAACGCCGACCCGAAAGAGGGAGGGGAAAATGACGAGAACCCGCACGCCGGGCATCAGCCGCCGTTCAACACTGGCGCTGATGGGCGCCGGTGCGATGAGTTTTGCCGCGCCCTGGGTGGCGCGCGCCCAGGCCAAGACCATCAAGATCGGCATGCCGACGATCCTGTCGGGGCGTGTCGCGCAGCTCGGCACGTCCTCGCGCAATGCGGTGATGCTCGAGGTCGAGAAGATCAACGCCGCCGGCGGTCTTGCCGGCCGGCAGATCGAGATGGTGATCCGCGACTCCAAAGGCCAGCCGCAGGAAGCCGCCCGCGTCGCGCGCGAACTCGTCAACACCGACGGCTGCGAGCTGATGATCGACGCCGAGGCCTCGTCCGGCGCCTTCGCGGTGCACGAGGTCGCGCGCGATCTCGGCGTGTTCTGCATCCACACCAATTCCGAGACCTCGTCGCTGACTGCGGATCCCAAGCAGCACATTCCCAATGCGTTCCGCACCGCGCGGCAGGGCGTGCACGACTCCATCGTCGGCGGCAGCTATGCCGCGGCGATCGCCAAGGCGAAGGGCTTGAAGAAATGGGCGACCTGCTCGCCCGACTATGCCTATGGCCGCGACACCACGGCGGAGTTCACGCTGTACCTCAAGCGCTTCGCGCCCGAGGTCGAGATCATCAGCGAGTCCTGGCCGAAGCTGTTTCAGCCCGACTATACCGAAGTGGTCACCAAGATCCTGCAGGCCAAGCCGCAGGCGCTCTATTCCTGCCTGTGGGGCGGCGATCTCACCTCCTACATCGACCAGGCCAACATCTACGCGATGTTCGGCCAGATGGAGGTGTTCGCTGTCAACATGGCCGACTACACCGCGCTCACCGTGGTGAAGAACCTGCCCAAGGGCATCCACTCCGGCAACCGCTACATCAAGACATTCCCCACCACGCCGGAAAACGCCGCCTGGGGCGACGCTTACAAGGCCAAGTACAACGAATATCCGACCAACTGGTCGTGGGAGAACGCCACTGCCATCATGCTGATGGCGGAAGCCGCGAAGAAGGCGAACTCGGCCGACGGCAAGAAGATCGCGGAGGCGCTGAAGGGCCTCACCATCAAGTGCCCGTTCGGTGCCGACGGCACCGTGACCATGCGCGGCGACGACCACACGCTGGTCGGCTACGCCATCGGCTGGGGCACCACGATCCCGCAAGAGCCCTATGTGCCCGAGGTCAAGGCCGGCGACTGGAAGACCATCTTCGAACTCGAGGCCGAGTGGAAGAAGAGCAAGGGCTACACCTGATCTGATGTGCGGCGGAGGCGGGCGACCGTCTCCGCCTTTTGTTTTCCGCGCCACATCAGGCGCGCTGCAATGAAAGTGCTCCCGTGGATCTCGACGCGCTCGCCGGCTGTCTCTCCAGCTCCGCCTGCCTGGTGACGCAAACCACCAGCGGCCTCATCATCGGCATGCTGCTGTTCCTGGTCGCAGTCGGGCTGACGCTGATCTTCGGCGTGCTGAAGGTGGTCAATTTCAGCCACGGCGCCTTCTACATGTTCGGCGCCTACTTTGCGATGACGGCCTATCAGCTCACGGGAAGCTTCGCGCTGGCGATGCTGGCCGGCGCGGCCGGCACCGCGATCCTCGGCCTGATCTTCGAGCGCGTCTTCATGAGCCGCGTCTACGGCGCCGACGTCCTGATGCAGCTGCTCGTCTGCTATGCCTTCGTGCTGATCTTCGACGATGTCGTGCGCATCATCTGGGGGCCGGAGTTCAAGGCGATGGGCATGCCGGCGGCGTTCCAGGTGATGCCGCTGTTCATCGCCGGCGGCGTGGTGCCGCCTTATTATCTGCTGCTGATCGGCGTCGCGCTGGTCGCGGCCATCGTGCTCGGTATCGGATTGTCGCGCAGCCGCATCGGCAAGGTGATCCGCGCCGCCGCGCATAATCCCGGCATGGTCTCGGCGCTGGGCATCAACACAGGCCTGATCTATGGCGGCGTGTTTGCGCTCGGCGGCATGCTGGCGGGGCTCGCCGGTGCACTCGCCGCGCCGGTGCGGTCGTTGACCCCCGGCATGGGATTCTCCGTGCTGATCGAGTCCTTCATCGTCACCGTGATCGGCGGCATGGGCTCGATCCTGGGCGCGCTGATCGGTGCGCTGCTGCTCGGCCTCATCCGCTCGTTCGGCTCGCTCGGCTTTCCCCTGTTCACGGAAGGCCTGATGTACCTGTTCATGGTGATCGTGCTGGTCTCCAAACCCACCGGCCTGTTCGGCAAGGAGGCGGCATGACCGAGCTCGAGGCCGGGCGCACGCAGGCGCTAGCGCCGGTGCAGAGTGGGGCAGCGCTTCGCCGCTATCGCGACGTCCTGATCGCGCTGATCGCCTTCGCCGTGCTGGCGAGCCTGCCGCTGTTCACGGGCAGCAAGGCGCTGCTCGATTTCGTCATCCGCTGCTCGGCCTACGGATTGTTCGCGACCTCGCTCAATCTCTTGGTCGGCTACACCGGCCTGACCTCGTTCGGCCACGGCATGTTCTTCGGCCTCGGCGCCTACAGTTTTGGCCTGATCATGCAGAAGCTCGGGGTGTCGATTCCCGTGGCCTTCGTTGCGACGCTGGCGATCACGGCGGTGGTCGCGGGCGTCATCGGCGCGATCTGCGTGCGGCTGAAGGAGATCTATTTCGCCTTCGTTACGCTCGCCTTCCAGATGCTGATCCACTCGACCATCTTGTCCTGGGCCTCCTTCACCGGCGGCGACCAGGGCCTGCGCGGCGGCATTCCCAGGCCTGCCTTCCTCGGCATCAACCTGGCCAACCACATCCATCTCTATATCGCGAGCTGTGCGCTGCTCATCCTCGGCCTGCTGGCGATGCGCCAGATCGCGCAATCGCCGTTCGGCTACACCTTGCGCATGATCCGCGACAACGCCGCGCGTGCGAGCTTCCTCGGCATCGACGTCTGGCGGGCGAAGCTGACGGTGTTCGTGCTGGCGGCGCTGTTCGCGTCCATGGGCGGCATGGTGATGGCGCTGTTCGTCTCCGGCGCTTATCCCGAGTTCGCCTATTGGACGATCTCAGGCGAAGCCATCTTCATCAACATGCTCGGCGGCGTCTCGACCTTCCTCGGCCCGATGGTCGGCACCGTGCTCTTGCTGCTGCTCAACGACACCGTGACTCGGTTCACCGAGTACCACGGCATCGTGCTCGGCGTTGTGATCCTGTTTTTCGCGCTGGGCCTGCGCAAGGGCCTCCTGGATTTCGTTGCCGACTGGTTCGCGCAGCGCCGCGACCCAGGCGAGGGACGCTAGCCATGCTCGAGATCCGCAACCTCGCAAAATCCTTCGGCGGCGTGAAGGCGACCAACGACGTCTCGCTGGATTTCCCCGACGGCTCGCTCACCGCGGTGATCGGCCCGAACGGCGCGGGCAAGAGCACTTTCTTCAACCTGATCACCGGCGCGTTGAAGCCGGATTCCGGCCAAGTGCTGCTCGACGGCGTCGATCTCGCCGGCCGCTCGCCGCCGGAGATCGTGCGTCATGGCATCGGCCGCGCCTTCCAGGTCGCCAGCATCTTCAAGTCGCTGACGGTGCAGGAGACCATGCTGGCCGCCGTCAGCGCCGACCAGCGCACCTCCGCCCTGCTGCACAAGCGCTTTCCCTTGCCCGAGACGCGCGACCGCGCCGAGCATGTGATGGAGCTCCTGGGTCTCGCCGGCAAACGCAACCGTACCGCGGCGACGCTCTCGCATGGCGACCAGAAACTGCTCGACATTGCGCTCGCACTGGTGCTCGAACCAAAAGTGCTGCTGCTGGACGAGCCGACCGCCGGCATGGGCCCGGAGGAACGCTGGCGCATGATCGACAAGGTGCGCGAGCTCTGGGAGAGCCAGAAGATCACCGTCGTCTTCATCGAGCACGACATGGACATCGTGTTCAAGATCGCGCCGAAGATCGTCGTGCTCTGCTACGGCCGCATCCTCGCGACCGGCACGCCCGACGAGATCCGCAACAATAGCGCCGTGATCGACGCCTATCTCGGCACCGAGCATGCGGGGGCTGCCGCATGAGCGCCGCTGTCATCGAAGTCGCCGATCTCGACGTCTATTACGGCACCAGCCAGATCCTGTTCGGCGTCGGCCTCTCGGTGCGGCAGGGCGAGACCATGGCGCTGCTCGGCCGCAACGGCGCCGGCAAGTCGACCACAATGAAGGCGATCATGGGCCTTGCGCCACCGTGGCGCGGCACGGTCAGCCTGCGCGGCGCTGTGATCTCGGGCCGCAGGCCGCATACAATCGCGCGCGCCGGCCTCGGCTTCGTGCCGGAGGATCGCCAGATCTTTCCGGAGCACACCGTCGAGGACAATCTCGTCATCGGCCGCAAGAAGGGGCCGGAGGGCCAGGACGAATGGCCGATCAAGCGCATCTATGAGGTCTTCCCGCTCTTGGAGCCGCTGCGCCATCGCATCGCCGGGCGCCTGTCCGGCGGCGAGCAGCAGATGCTGGCGATTGCGCGCACGCTGATGGGCAATCCGGCGCTGCTCCTGCTGGACGAGCCGAGCGAGGGCCTCGCGCCGATCATCGTGCAGCGGATCGGCGAGCTGTTGCGGCAGCTCCGCCAGCTCGGCTCGACCGTGCTGATCGCCGAGCAGAACATGCATTTCTGTCTGGGCCTCGCCAGCCACGCCACCGTCATCGACAAGGGCCAGATCGTCTATGCGGCCGGGATCGACGAGCTGAAGGCCAATGACGCCATCCGGCGGCGTTATCTGGCCCTGTAGCCCGCGCCGCCGGTGTCCAAATAGGCCTGAAGAAGAAAACTATTGCCGTGGTGCTGCCGCGAGGAAGGAGTTTCCCCTCCGGAGGGTAAAAACGCCAATCGCTTCCATTGCTGTTTTGGGCCGAAACGACGACATTTCTGCCAGAAATCGATGGATCGGCAGCTATGGAACGCACCGCATTTGAGCCCTTCGGCGAGCAGCTGGTGTCCGCAACGGACGCCCAGCCGAAATCGCGCGCCTCGAAGCTCCTGCTGCGGGCCGGCACCACGCTGTTCTGGTCGCTGGTCGCCGGCATCGTGCTGGCGCGTGCGGCCTTCTTCGAGCCCGGCATCTATGACGGCTTCAGCCGCGTCGCCTCGCTGGCGAAAAGCCTGATCTTCTGATCCCGATTATTCCGGGCCGAGGATAGAACTTCTCTCGGCCCTGATATGTCGAAAACATATTTCCCAATCGGGTCGCGCTGCGTATAAATCCTTCTCCTCCGGGAGAAATTTGTGTCGCAGAATCAAGCATCCAGCCCGGCCGAGTCCAAGCCGGCCACCGCCGTCAGCCGCATTGCGGCGTTGATTCCGGGCATCCTCCTCTGCATTCTCGTCGCCGGCGTCTCGGCCCTGCTGGAGCGGGCGGAACTGGGCGTGTTCGAGCACCCCTATGTCGAGGCGCTGGTGATGGCGATCCTGCTCGGCATGGCGCTCCGCAGCTTCTGGAAGCCGGCCCCGCGCTGGCAGGCCGGCATCGCCTTCAGCGCCAAGCAGCTGCTCGAAGTCGCGGTGATGCTGCTCGGGGCCTCCATCAGCTTCGCCGCGATCGCGGCTTCGGGCATCGCGCTGCTCGCGTCGATCGCCGCGGTCGTCGTGGTCGCGCTCTGCGTCTCCTTCGGCCTCAGCCGGCTGCTCGGCCTGTCGACGCGCCTCTCGATCCTGATCGCCTGCGGCAACTCGATCTGCGGCAACTCCGCGATCGCCGCGGTGGCGCCCATCATCGGCGCCAACAACGACGAGATCGCATCTTCGATCTCCTTCACCGCCATCCTCGGCGTGATGATGGTGCTGGGCCTGCCGCTGCTGATCCCGCTGCTGCAGCTGTCCGCCACGCAATACGGCATCCTCGCCGGCCTCACCGTTTACGCGGTGCCACAGGTGCTTGCGGCGACGGTGCCGGCCGGCCTCGTCTCGACCCAGATCGGCACGCTGGTGAAGCTGATGCGCGTCTTGATGCTCGGGCCCGTCGTCGTCGGCCTCTCGCTGGTCGCCTCGCGCTGGCAGGCCGACGCCAAGAAGACCAGTGTCGGCTTCTTCCGCCTGGTCCCCTGGTTCATCCTCGGCTTCCTCGCGCTCGCGACGCTGCGTTCCCTAGAGATCGTGCCGGCCACGGTGGTTGGCCCCGTGACGAAGATCACCAGCTTTCTCACGGTGGTCTCGATGGCGGCGCTGGGGCTCGGCGTCGATGTGCGCGTGCTCGCCAATGTCGGCGGCCGCGTGACGGCCGCCGTGACGCTGTCGCTGATGCTGCTGCTCGGGATCAGCATCGCGCTGGTGCATTGGTTCAAATGATCAGGGCAAAACTGCCGTAGGGTGGGCAAAGGCGCGAAAGCGCCGTGCCCACCATGCATCCGCATTCGAGGTGAGGATGGTGGGCACGCTTCGCTTTGCCCACCCTACGAGACCGTCATCGCAGTTAGCGGGTCGGGTAAATCAGATCACATCCGCCAGCGAATGTCCGTGCAGCTCGATGTTCAGCCCCTGCATGCCCATGTCGTTGATCTCGCCGCCCATCGCCTTGAGGCTTTCCTCGCGGATCAGCGACATCAGCCCGCGGCGCAGCGCCAAAAACTCCGACGACATCATCATCGATTGCTGCCGCGGTCGCTCCAGCGGGATCGGGATCTCCGCCTTGATCGAGCCGGGCCGTGCGGTCATGCAATAGACGCGGTCGGAGAGGAAGATCGCCTCGTCGATGTCGTGGGTGACGAACAGCACCGAGATCTTCAGCCGCTGCCACATGTTGGTGAGGATCTGCTGCATGATGACGCGCGTCTGCGCATCAAGCGCGCCGAACGGCTCGTCCAGCAGCAGCACCTTCGGGCCCGTCGCGAGCGCACGGACGATGCCGACGCGCTGTTTCATGCCGCCGGAGAGTTTTTCCGGATAGTGCTTCTCGAACGCCTCGAGGCCAGCGAGGCCCAGCAGCGTGCGCGCGGCGCGCTCGCGCTGCGAGCGCGGCATGCCGCGCATCTTCAAGCCGAACTCGACATTCTCCCGCACCGTCTTCCAGGGAAACAGCGAATATTGCTGGAACACCATGCCGCGCTCGGCGCTGGGGCCGTTGACCCTTTCGCCGTCGACGGTGACGATCCCCGTGGTGGGTTTGAGGAAGCCGGCGACCGCATTGAGCAGCGTCGATTTTCCGCAACCGGAGGGGCCGACGATCGAGACGAACTCGCCCGGCTTCACATGGATCTGCGTGTCGGTGACGGCCTGAACCGGTCCCTCGATCGTTTCGTAGGCGAGCGAGAAGTTCTTGACCTCGATATGGCCCTTCGACGTGTTCGCAAGTATCTCGCTCATGTCGACCTCCACGGCATCACCAATTGTCCGGCGCCGCGGATGAGCAGGCTCGATCCCAATCCGAGCACGCCGATCGCGATCATGCCGAGCGCGATGTCGGCATACTGGACCAGCGAATAGGCTTCCCAGGTGAAGTAGCCGATGCCGTACTGGCCTGAGATCATCTCGGCGGCGATCAGCGACACCCAGGCGACGCCCATGCCGACGGTGAGGCCGGTGAAGATGTGCGGCAGCGAGGCCGGGAAATACACCTCGCGGAAGATCGAGCGCTCGCGTGCGCCGAGACATTGCGCGGCGCGCACCAGCACGGGATCGACCAGCGACATGCCGTGCAGCGTGTTGACCAGGATCGGGAAGAACGAGCCGAGGAAGGTGATGAAGACGATGCTCTGCTCGTTCGTCGGCCACAGCATGATCGCCATCGGCACCCAGGCGATCGCCGGGATCGGCCGCAGCACTTCCGCGACCGGGAAGATGATCTCATGCACCAGCTTGAAGCGGCCCATGATCAGGCCGAGCGGCACGCCGACGATGGCCGCCAGCGAGAAGCCGATGAAGATGCGCCGGCAGCTCAAGAGGATATGCATCAGGAATTTTGGATCGTGCATCGCCTTGGTGAAGCTCGCATAGACCGCGAGCGGCGAGGGCACGTTGGTGAAGCGCACGAAGAACACGACGCGATAGGTCGTGAGCAGGTGCCAGACCAGCAGGAACGCGATCAGGGAGGCGATGCCGATCGCGGTCGCACGCAGCCGGCCCTGGTTGAGCCGGTACCAGCGCAGCGCAAGCGTGCCGAAGGAAGGGGGCGTTGCGGGCGGCGTGACGGCGGGCACAGGGCCCGCCTCTGCAATTGCCGGCATGTTGTCCTCGGGATGTCTGACCAGCGCGGGACTGCTCACGTCTTGCCTCCACCGACGGCCGCCTTCACGGCGTCATCGAAGCCGAGCACCTTGCCGCCGATCTTGGCTGCATAGGCTTCGGCGTCCTTCTTCAGCAGGAACGGCGCGACATCGCCATTGCCGACCGCGAAGAAGGCCTGGTCGGCGAACAGCTTGATGCCGCGCGTGGTGTCGAAGACATAGGCGACGTTGATCTTCTTGCCCTTGGCCTTGAAGTCGGCATAGGCACCGAGCGTGCAGCTGGCTGACGAGAAGGGCATGATGCCGGCCTCATCGACCCAGACCTCGCCGGCCTTGCGAGGGTCGGCGATCGGCTTCTTGCAGAAAGCGTCTTCACCCGTGATTTCGTAGTTCTTGGTGCTCGCAAGCTGCGTGTCGTAGTCGAGCTTCATCTCGGCATAGGCCTTGCGGATGTAGCTGTCGTCGACCCACTTCTTCGGATCGAACTCCTTCATGCGACCGAGATTCTGCAGCACCTTGACGTCGGTCGCAGCTGCATCGATCAGAGCCGGCTTGATCGTGGGATCGGTGGTCATGTTGCCGCTGGGGCCTAAGAAGATGTAGACGACTTCCTTGCTGATGCCGGTCCATTCCTGGATCTTTTCCGCGGCCAGCTTCGGATCGTCGCGCAGCCACTGGTTGGCAGCGATGACCGCCTTGAAGTAGGCAACGACGACCTCCGGATATTTCTCGGCGAAGTCGGTGCGGACGACGATGCCGTGGAAGGTCGGCAGGTTCGTCTCGACGCCGTCAAAGATCTTGCGCGCAAAGCCGCGGAACGGCAGCAGCTCGGCGAAGGGGACGAAGTCGGCATGCGCGTCGATCTTCTTCTCCTGCAGGTTGGTCGAACCGACCTCCGGGCTCTGGCTGACCAGCTGGAAGAAATCGGACGCGTAGCCGCGGTCCTGCATGGCCTTCAGCACCATGCCGTGCGCAGCGGAGCCGAAGGGCACGCTGACGAGTTTGCCCTTGAGATCGGCGAGGTCGTAATAGGGCGAGTCCTTGTGGACGACGAGGCCGTTGCCCGAGCCGGACAGGCTGTAGGCGGCGACGCCGATCAGGCGGCTCTTGCTCTCCGGATTGCTCTCGAAGGTGAAGCCGTTCACGATCAGCGGATAGTCGCCCATCATGCCGATCTGCAGCTTGTTCGCCATCATCGCGTTGGTGACAGGCGGACCGGAGGTGAAATTCTGCCACTCCAGCTCGAACTTGATGTTGGCGTACTTGCCGTCCTTCGGCAGATATTTTTCGAGCAGATGCAACTGGCGGATGACGACGCCCGCGGTCACCGTGTTGGTCGTGGTGTCCTGCGTACCAATGCCGAGCGTGACGGTCTCCGCCGAAGCCGGCTGCGTGACGAGTAGCGCCAGCGACGTCACCGACATCGCGATCGAGAGCGTGGGAAGATGGCGGACCATTCTCATCCTCATTCGGTTGGATGTGCTGTGGTTGCCATGATTGGGTGAGGGCACCGGCAGGGCAAATCCGGAGTGGCCGCCGCAGTCGATTAGTTGCCGGGAAAAGCTGATTGCATACTCCTTGGGCAATCCTGCACTATAAAGCCGCTTGCCTGTGCATCGGCCGTGGTCGTGAGCCCCGTTAGTCCGAGGCCTGGCCGCGCATCTCCTCCAGCACGTCGGTCCGGCACACCACGATCTGCGACCGCTTGGTCACCACGATTCCCTTCTCCTGCATCCGCTTCAGGCTGATCGTGACCCATTGCCTGGTGGCGCCGACCATGTGGGCGATGTCGGCATGGGTGAAGGCCGCCGCGATCACGGTGCCGTCGGCGTCCTCGACGCCGTAGAGCTCGATGAGATGCAGCAACAGATGCGCAAGGCGCTGCGTGATCGAGCGCGTTCCCAGCATCTGGGCCAGGGCCGAATAGCATTTGCCCTTGAAAGTCAGGCCTTCGATGAGGCCGATGGCGAGGTTGGGGATCTCTGCGGCAAGGGACCGCAGCTCCTTTCCGGGCAGGTGCACGACGCTGCAATTGCTGGATGCGACGCCGGACCATTGATGCACGGTGCCTTCGAACACTTCCGGTCCGCCGACGAAATTGCCGACATGCCAATAGGCGAGCGTGATCTCGCGCCCGAGCGGCGACGTGTAGAACACGCGGATGCGGCCGCTCTCGATCAGCCAGATGCCGTCATGCTTGCCGCCCTGGCTGAACAGCGTCTGGCCGCGATTGAGCACCTTTCGCCGGCCCTGCTTCAGCACCAACTCCCGCTCGCGCGGCGAGAGCTTGTCCATCAACGGTGGTGGACCGCCGATCCATTGCTGGTTCTCGGTGAGCAGCAGCGAGGAACTTCCGGCAGGCCGGACTGCCGGGGGAGCAGCCCCGCGAACCGCATTGGCCGCCTGCAACATCACTGCCTCCGGAACGTTCAAATCGTTCTAAAGAGGAGCAATGTCCGTGCCAGATGGGGTGGGCCTCGCACGGAAGCGAGCATGTGGCAGCCCCGCGCCATTCACTCCGCTGTCATCGCCCGGCTTGACCGGGCGATCCAGTATTCCAGAGACAGCAATGGGTTACGGAAAGGCCGCGGCGTACTGGATGCCCCGGTCAAGCCGGGGCATGACACCGAATACTGGTCAGCGCCCAGCCAGGCTCAGCAGATACGTCTTCGGATAAATTCCCCTGTTATGGCCGTCCGAAAACGAGATGTTCAGCCCGTAGCCGAGATCGCCGATCTCGGTGATCGCGATGCCGGGAAATGCTTCCGGGAAGCGGCCGTCGAAACGGGCGCGGGTGCAGTGGGCGCATTTGCAGGAGAGGCGGAGTGTTTCGGCAGGGACGCTCAGCGCATCGTCCTGCGTGGTGCGGACGAGGAGCGAGGCGAGATCGGCGCTGGCTTCGTAGTCGGCCACGGTCGGTGCCACCAATGCGGTCATGGTCATGACGAACCTCCGGCTTCTCTCTACGCCCGAGCGGCTTCGCGCGAATAGCAACTAATTGCCGGCGCGAGCGTGATGGGGTGCCTGCTCTTCGATCACCGGCTGCGAAATGTGAAACTAATCGACCGGGAATGACACTTCCGAATTGCCGGACTCTCTTCTCTCCGAGACCTTGGCGTCATCGAGAAGGAGAGACCATGAGCGCATTTCAGAAGGAAAGGGTTTTGTCGGTTCGCCACTGGACCGAGTCCCTGTTCAGCTTCACCGCGACGCGCGATCCAGGCTTCCGCTTCCAGAACGGCCAGTTCGCCATGATCGGGCTCGAGGTCGAAGGCAAGCCGTTGATGCGGGCCTACAGCATGGCCAGCGCCAATCACGAGGAGGCGCTCGAATTCTTCTCGATCAAGGTGCAGGACGGCCCGCTGACCTCGCGCCTGCAGAAGATCCGGGAAGGCGACATCATCCTGGTCGGCCGCAAGGCCACGGGAACGCTGATCACCGGCAACCTCATTCCCGGAAAACGCCTGCTGCTGCTCTCGACCGGAACGGGCCTCGCGCCCTTCGCCAGCCTGATCAAGGACCCCGACGTCTACGAGAACTACGAGACCATCGTGCTCGCCCATGGCTGCCGCCAGGTCTCCGAGCTCGCCTATGGCGAACATGTCGTCGAGGGCCTGCGCAATCACGACTTCTTCGGCCCCTTGATCCGCGACAAGCTCGTCTACTACCCGACCGTCACCCGCGAGCCGTTCCGCAATCGCGGCCGCATCACCGACCTGATCGCCACGGGCCAGCTGTTCGACGATATCGGCCAATCCGGCCTCGATATCGAGACCGACCGCATCATGCTCTGCGGCAGCCCGGGAATGCTGGAGGAGCTGCACGCGATGTTCGCCGCGCGCGGCTTCGTCGAGGGCAATCACAGCCAGCCCGGCCATTTCGTGATCGAAAAGGCCTTCGTCGAGCGCTGAGGCGCAAATCGCATCCCGGCGACAACTAATTGCTATCGCCGGGACGCCGACTGAACAAATCTGATGCAAAGGCGCCGGGGATCGGCGAACCAGGAGCAAGTGATGGCACTAGATCAGATCGTCGACGGACTTTCGGAGGTTTCCTGCGATGTGCTGGTGATCGGCGGCGGCACGGCCGGCCCGATGGCGGCGCTGAAGGCGAAGCTGAAGAACCCGAAGGCCAATGTAGTCCTGCTCGAAAAAGCCAATGTCAAGCGCTCCGGCGCGATCTCGATGGGCATGGACGGGCTCAACAACGCCGTCATCCCCGGCTACGCGACGCCGGAGCAGTACACCAAGGAAATCACCATCGCCAATGACGGTATCGTCGATCAGAAGGCGGTCTATAAATACGCGCAGAACTGCTACAAGATCATCGAAGAACTCGACAGCTTCGGCATCCGCTTCCTGAAGAACGAGAACGGCGACTACGCCGTCAAGAAGGTGCACCACATCGGCACCTATGTGCTGCCGATGCCGAATGGTGAGACCGTGAAGAAGGCGCTCTATCGCCAGCTCCGCCGCGCCCGCATCCTGATCTCCAACCGCTACATGGCGACTCGGCTGCTGAAATCGAGCGACGGCCGCATCGCCGGCGCGATCTCCGTCAACACCCGCACCGCCGAGATGCTGGTGATCAAGGCCAAGGCCGTGATCCTCTGCATGGGTGCCGCCGGCCGGCTCGGTTTGCCGACCTCCGGCTACATGTTCGGCACTTATGAGAACGCCGCCAATTCCGGCGACGGCTACGCCATGGCCTATCACGCCGGTGCCGCGCTCGCGAACCTCGAATGCTTCCAGATCAACCCGCTGATCAAGGACTATAACGGCCCGGCTTGCGCCTATGTTGCGGGTCCCTTCGGTGCATATACGGCGAACAACGAGGGCTCGCGCTTCATCGAATGCGATTACTGGTCCGGCCAGATGATGCTGGAGTTCTACAACGAACTGCTGTCAGGCAAGGGCCCGGTGTTCCTGCAGCTCAAGCATCTGCACCCCGACACCATCTCCGAGATCGAATCGACGCTGCACAAGGTCGAGCGTCCGACGCGGGGCCTGTTCCAGCAGGGACGCGGCGTCGACTACCGCAGCGAGTCGATCGAGATGCACATCTCCGAGATCGG
Source organism: Bradyrhizobium liaoningense (assembly GCF_018130825.1). Taxonomy (GTDB): domain Bacteria; phylum Pseudomonadota; class Alphaproteobacteria; order Rhizobiales; family Xanthobacteraceae; genus Bradyrhizobium; species Bradyrhizobium liaoningense_B. The sequence continues at coordinate 155,668 of NZ_JAFCJS010000007.1, forward strand.
CTTCTGCTCCGGCCACAGCGCGTCCGGCGTGTTCGTCGACGACAATGCCCGCACCACCGTGCCGGGCCTTTATGCCGCCGGCGACATGGCGAGCGTGCCGCATAATTACATGCTCGGCGCCTTCACCAACGGTTCGGTTGCCGGCATCGACGCGATGGAATTCGCCGACAGCCACGACTTTGCGGAATTCGACGCCGCCGATGTCGCCAAGGAGCGCGACCGCGTCATGGCGCCGACCAAACGCGAGGACGGCATCCCGCCGAACCAGATCGAGTACAAGACGCGCCGCCTGGTCAACGACTACCTCCAGCCGCCGAAGGTCACACGCAAATACGAGCTCGGCATGCGCCGCCTCGCCGAGGCGAGGGAGGACATGCAGGAGCGCATGATCGCGCGCAACGCGCACGAATTGCTGCGCGCCCTCGAAGTGCGGTCGATTATGGACTGCGCCGACATGGCCGCGCACGCCTCGCTCTATCGCGAGGAGAGCCGCTGGGGCCTCTATCACTGGCGCACGGATTTCCCGGAGAAGGACAACGAGAACTGGTTCTGCCACACTTTGCTGTCCAAGCGCGACGGCAAGATGACCAGCGAGAAGCGCGCGGTCGAACCTTACGTCGTGCCGATCGCCGACGACGAGAAGGACCTCTACGACAAGCAGCGCATCCGCGCGACCGCCTGATCCACCAGAACACAGCAACAGGAGACAGCAAATGCCTCTCGCGTCCTATCAGACATCGGTTCCGGTGGTCGTCGACGACGCCAAATGCATCGCCGACAAGGGCTGCACCGTCTGCGTCGACGTCTGTCCGCTCGACGTCTTGCGCATCAGCGACATGACCAACAAGGCCTACATGGCCTATGACGAGTGCTGGTACTGCATGCCCTGCGAGGCCGATTGCCCGACCGGCGCCGTCACCGTCAACATTCCCTATCTGTTGAGGTGATCATGTCGAGCCCGTTCGAATCCTACGACGATCTTGAAGACGCCGACGAGCGGCTTCAGGCCGCCGATCCCGCCGAGCGCCGCGTCGCCATCATTGCGCTCGGACATTCCGGCGATCCCGCGGCGGTCGCGCATCTCGCCAATATCGTAACCGATCCCGATGCCGGCGTGCGCCAGCAGGTCGCGATGGCGCTCGGCGAATTCGATGGCCCGGAGGTTGCGAGCGCGCTCGTCAAGTTGCTGGTTGATCCCGAGAGGATCGTCGCGGCCGCTGCTGCCGACAGCATGGCCGCGTTCAAGGATCCCGCTTGTGCGGCAATCATCCTGCCGCTGGTCAAGCATGCCCATGCCTTCGTTCGCATGGGCGCGCTGCGGGCGCTGAAGGAATTGCGCTGCAAGGACACGCTGAAGCCGGCGCTGGAAGCGCTGCAGGATTCCGATGCCGCCGTGCGCGTGCAGGCGATCGGCGTGATCGGCTTTCTGAAGCTGGAGGAATCCATCCCGGCGCTGACCGCGCTGATCAACGATCCCGACGCCCATGTGCGCCGGGCAGCCGTAAGCGCGCTGGCGTTCTCGCAGATGAAGCCGGCGGCCGAGACCATCACGCGTGCGCTGAAGGATGCCGACTGGATGGTCCGCGAGATGGCGGCGGAAACGCTCGGGCTCAACGTCAACGGTTCGCTCGCCGCCGATCAACTGGTCGCGTGCCTCGGCGACGAGTTCTGGCAGGTGCGGCTGAAGGCGATCCGCAGCCTCGGCAAGATGAAGATCGAGCGCGCAGTGCGTCCGATCGGCCAGTGCATCAATCACGACCAGGCCAATTTGCGCAAAGAAGCCGCCGCCGCGCTCGGCGAGATCGCCCATCCCGACGGCGAGGCGTTCCTGGCCGTGATCGCCGACGATGCCGACCCTGATGTCCGCAAGAACGCGCGCTGGGCGCTGCAGCAGATCGCAGCCCGCAAGGCGCGCGCAGGCGCATAAAGGCGCGGGCAGGGCATAGCAGAGAGGCATCCTGCCGCTCTGGACTTCCCCCGCCAGACGTTTATTGGTCTTCGCCAATGGGACCGGCCGCTTTCGAACGCGGCTGGTACGAAAAACAGCGAGGACGCCGGCCATGACGACATTGTCCGTTAAAGACCTTCTCCCCGAAGATGGAACGAAGGGGACGCTGGTTGGCCGCGTCTGGCTGCCGCAGGCGAACGGCCCGGCTGTGGTCGCCGTGCGCGCCGACGGCGTCTTCGACGTCACCGCAAAATTCCCGACCGTCAGCGCGCTCTGCGAAGAGGACAACCCGGCCAAGGCGCTGGCGGCGGTCAAGGGCGAGCGCATCGGCGATCTCGAAGCCATTGTTGCCAACACCGCGCCCGATAGCCGCGATCCCAAAAAGCCATGGCTGCTCGCGCCGGTCGATCTCCAGACCTTGAAGGCCGCCGGTGTCACCTTCGCCATCTCGATGCTGGAACGTGTGATCGAGGAGCGCGCCAAGGGCAATCCGGCCTCGGCCGAAGCGATCCGTAAAGAGGTGACGCGCCTGATCGGCGACGATCTGTCAAAACTCAAGCCGGGCTCGGACCAGGCGATGCACCTGAAGCAGGTGCTGATCGACCAGAACGCCTGGAGCCAGTATCTCGAGGTCGGCATCGGTCCTGATGCCGAGGTCTTCACCAAGGCGCCGACCATGTCGTCGGTCGGCACCGGCATGGATGCCGGCCTGCATCCGAAATCGACCTGGAACAACCCCGAGCCCGAGCTCGTGCTGTTCGTGTCGAGCCGCGGCAAGATCGTCGGCGGCGCGCTCGGCAATGACGTGAACCTGCGGGACTTTGAGGGCCGTTCGGCGCTGCTGCTGTCGAAGGCCAAGGACAACAACGCGTCCTGCTCCATCGGCCCGCTGCTGCGGCTGTTCGACGACACTTTTACGCTCGACGACGCACGCAAGCTCGACATCAGCCTGAACGTGACGGGCACGGACGGCTTCGTCCTCGATGGCCATTCCTCGATCAGCAAGATCAGCCGCGATCCGACCGATCTCGTCGCGCAGACCATCGGCAAGATCCATCAATACCCCGATGGCTTCGTGCTGTTCCTCGGCACGATGTTCGCACCCGTCAAGGATCGCGATGCGCCGGGGCAGGGTTTTACACACAAGCGCGACGACATCGTCACCATCGCAGCGCCCGAGCTCGGCAAGCTCGTCAACCGCATGCGCACCAGCGACGAGTGCGAACCCTGGACGTTCGGCATCGGCGCGTTGATGAGGAACCTGGCGCAGCGGAAGCTGATCTAGTTTCTTCGCCTCTCCCCGCGCTTATCTCTCCCCGTCACCCTGAGGTGTGCGCTCTGCTGCGCGCAGCGCTGCAGAGCAAGCCTCGAAGGGCGACGGCCCGGCTGCATCTCGGCCGTTCATCCTTCGAGGCTCCCGGCGCGATGCTTTTGCATCGCGCCACTCGCACCTCAGGATGACGGAACCAAGTGTAGCGAGGCGATCCAGCTCCCATAATTTTCTTCATCTTCCCGTTGCATCACGGGAACAAAATCGCGCTTGGCGTGTCTTCAAACCGCCGCCGCCGCTCCCGCGCGTTTTCCGACAAATAGTCAAATAATATGACTAGTCGGAACCCATCTTCCGTGAAATAGTGCCTTCCGCCGCCCCAAAGGCCGGCCTGTGGGTGCCATGCTACCAATCGGCGCCCCGGATAACATCTTGGGAGACACGCCTGATGACCCCTAAAGCCCTCTTTGCGGCCAGCGCCATGGCCGCCTTGTTGCTCGCGCTGCCGGCGAGTGCCGGCCAGCTCACCATCGGCTTCTCGCAGATCGGATCGGAATCCGGCTGGCGCGCGGCCGAGACGTCGGTCTCCAAGCAGGAGGCCAGTAAGCGCCAGGTCAATCTCAAGATCGCCGACGCGCAGCAGAAGCAGGAGAACCAGATCAAGGCGATCCGCTCCTTCATCGCGCAGAACGTCGACGCGATCTTCCTCGCCCCCGTCGTCTCGACCGGCTGGGATTCGGTGCTGAAGGAAGCCAAGGAGGCCAAGATCCCCGTCGTGCTGCTCGACCGCGACATCGATCCCTCCGGCAAGGAGCTCTATCTCACCGCCGTCACCTCCGACAGCGTGCACGAAGGCGAGGTCGCCGGCGACTGGCTGGCGAAGACGGTCGGCAACAAGGCGTGCAACATTGTCGAATTGCAGGGCACGGTCGGCGCCAGCGTCGCCGCCAACCGCAAGAAGGGCTTTGACACCGCCGTCGCCAAGCATCCGAACCTGAAGGTGGTGCGCAGCCAGACCGGCGACTTCACCCGCGCCAAGGGCAAGGAAGTCATGGAGAGCTTCATCAAGGCCGAAGGCGGCGGCAAGAACATCTGCGCGGTCTATGCCCACAACGACGACATGATGGTCGGCGCGATCCAGGCGATGAAGGAAGCCGGCCTCAAGCCCGGCAAGGAGATCCTCACCGTCTCCATCGACGCGGTGCCCGACATCTTCAAGGCGATGGCCGCCGGCGAAGCCAACGCCACCGTCGAGCTGACGCCGAACATGGCCGGCCCCGCGCTCGACGCCATCGCGGCCTTCAAGGACAAGGGCACGGTGCCGCCGAAATGGATCCAGACCGAGTCCAAGCTCTATACGGCCGCCGACGATCCGCAGAAGATCTACGACAGCAAGAAGGGCCTCGGTTACTGAGGCGGGCTTCGCCGGACCGCATCTTGCGGTCCGGCACCCCCTTCGAAACCGCTGCGCGAGCGAATAGGCTGGGTGTCCGCTTCAATGGCGGGCGCCGGTGGGAGTGACGTCGCGATGGAAAACAGCCTTGATCCTGCTCTGCCGCTGCTGGAGGTGCGCGGGATCAGCAAGAGCTTCGGCGCGGTGCGTGCGTTGCAGGAGGTCGACTTCACGCTGCGCGCCGGCGAGATCCATGCGCTGCTCGGCGAGAACGGCGCCGGCAAGTCGACGCTGATCAAGGTCGTCACCGGCGTATTCGCCCGCGATGCTGGCATCGTCCGGCTCGGCGACCAAGAGGTCGCGCCGCGCTCGGCCAAGGCTGCGCTCCAGGCCGGCATTGCCACCGTGTACCAGGAGGTCAATCTGCTGCCGAACCTGTCGGTGGCGCAGAACCTGTTCCTCGACCGCCAGCCGATGCGCTTCGGCATCGTGCGCGAAGGCGAGATGCGCCGCCGCGCCAAGGCGCTGCTTGCCGATTTCGGTCTCGATATCGACGTCGCCGCGCCGCTCGGCAATTATTCCGTGGCCATCCAGCACGTCACCGCGATTGCCCGTGCGGTGGATCTCTCCGCGCGCGTGCTGATCCTGGACGAGCCGACCGCGAGCCTCGACCGCCACGAGGTCGAGATCCTCTTCGGCATCATGCGCAAGCTCGCCCGGCGCGGCATCGGCATCGTCTTCGTCAGCCACTTCCTCGACCAGGTTTACGAGATCTCCGACCGCATCACTGTGCTGCGCAACGGTCGCCTCGTCGGCGAGCGCGAAACCGCCTCGCTGCCGCGCCTCGAGCTGATCCGCATGATGCTCGGCCGCGAGCTTGCGGAAACCACCAGCGCGCGGGCGGCAACGCGCGAGCATCAGGTTCGCGAGGTGTGTGCGAGCTTCGAGAATTACGGCAAGGCCGGCTATGTCGCGCCATTCAGTCTCGAGCTGCGCCATGGCGAGGTCGTCGGCCTTGCCGGGCTGCTCGGCTCGGGCCGTACCGAGACGGCGCGGCTGGTGTTCGGTGCCGAGCGTGCCGATCGCGGGCAGGCGAAGGTGGAGGGCGCAGCCGTCCGGCTGCAGTCGCCGCGCGACGGCGTCCGCCACGGCTTTGGCTATTGCCCGGAGGAGCGCAAGACCGACGGCATCGTCGCCGAGCTCAGCGTGCGCGAGAACATCGTGCTCGCGCTCCAGGCCAAGCGCGGACTGCATCGGCCATTGTCGCGCCGCGAGCAGGACGAGATCGCGCGCCGTTACGTCAAGATGCTCGACATCCGTCCGCCCGATCCGGAGCGCCCGGTCGGCCTGCTCTCCGGCGGCAATCAGCAAAAGGTGCTGCTGGCGCGCTGGCTCGCGACCTCGCCGCGGCTTCTCGTGCTGGATGAGCCGACCCGCGGCATCGATGTCGGCGCGCATGCCGAAATCATCCGCTTGATCCGCGAGCTTTGCGACGACGGGCTCTCGCTGCTCGTGATCTCCTCCGAGCTCGACGAGATCGTGACCTATTCGGACCGCGTCGTCGTGCTGCGCGACCGCGCCCATATCGAGGAGCTCGCGGGCGAGGCGATCGACGTCGGCAACATTCTCGCCGCCATTGCCGCCGATAGCGTCACTGTTGCGCTTGAGGCCCACACATGACAGCGCTGCTGCCGCGCCGCGGCCTTGCCCAGATCCTGGCGCTGATCGTCATCCTCGCGGTCGATCGCGTGGTGTCGCCGCAATTCTTCGACCTGCGCCTCCAGGACGGCCGCCTGTTCGGCAGCCTGATCGACGTGCTCAATCGCGGCACGCCGGTGGCGCTGCTCTCGCTCGGCATGGTGCTGGTGATCGCGACGCGCGGCATCGATCTCTCCGTCGGCGCGGTCATGGCCATCTGCGGCGCGATCGCGGCAAGTCTTGCTGACAGCCACGGCCTGCCAGTCGTGCTGGCGGCTGCGCTCGGGGCCGGCCTCGTCTGCGGCTTGTGGAATGGCTTTCTCGTCGCCGTGCTCGGCATGCAGCCGATCGTGGCGACGTTGATCCTGATGGTCGCCGGGCGCGGCATCGCCCAGCTCATCACCGAAGGGCGCATCGTGACGTTCTCCTCGCCGGATCTGGTCTGGCTCGGCAATGGCTCGGTGCTCGGCCTGCCGGTGCCGGTCGTGATTGCCTTAGGGATGCTGATCCTCACCGGCGCGGTGGTGCGCGGCTCCGCGCTCGGTCTCCTGATCGAGGCGACCGGCGGCAATGCGCGCGCGAGCGAGCTCGCCGGCGTCGGCACCCGTGCCATGATCCTTTCGGTCTATGTCTGGTGCGGCGTCTGCGCCGCGCTCGCGGGCGTGATCGCGGCCGCCGACATCATGGGTGCCGATGCCAACAATGCCGGCCTCTGGCTCGAGCTCGACGCGATCCTCGCCGTCGTGATCGGCGGCACCTCGCTGTTCGGCGGCCGCTTCAGTCTCGTGCTGGCGGTGCTGGGGGCGCTGATCATCCAGACCATGAACACCGGCATCCTGCTGTCGGGCTATCCGCCGGAGTTCAACCTGCTGGTCAAGGCGGTGGTGGTGCTCGCGGTGCTGCTGCTGCAATCGCCGAAATTCTCCGGTCTCGCCGGGATCGCCGCGCGGCTGCGGGGGACCAAAGCATGAAAGGCCTGCCGCCGGTCCTCATCACCGCCATCGTGCTCGTCGCAGGCTTCGCGGCTTGCGCCGTGCAATTCCCCAACATCGCCTCCACCCGCGTGGTCGGCAATCTCCTCACCGACAACGCCTTCCTCGGCATCGTCGCTGTCGGCATGACTTTCGTCATCATCTCCGGCGGCATCGACCTCTCGGTCGGCTCGGTGATCGGCTTCACCACCGTGTTCGTCGCGCTCGCCATCGAGCGCTGGGGCGTGCCGCCGCTGGTCGCCTTCGTCGCCATCCTCGCGCTCTCGGCGGCTTTTGGCGCGGCGATGGGGGCGGTGATCCACGTCTTCGACCTGCCGCCCTTCATCGTCACGTTGGCCGGGATGTTCCTCGCTCGCGGCGCCAGCTTCCTGCTCTCGACGGAATCGGTGCCGATCACGGCACCGATCTACTCGACCGTGTCGGACTTCGCGCTGCGCATGCCCGGCGGCGGACGACTGACGGCGATCGCGATCATCATGCTCGCGATCGTGATCGGCGGCGCCTTGCTGCTGCATCTCACGAGGTTCGGCGCCAACGTCTATGCGCTCGGCGGCAGCCGGACCACCGCCAGCCTGATGGGCGTTGCCGTCGGCAAGATGACGATCAAGATCTACATGCTGTCGAGCCTGCTCGCGGGGATCGCCGGCATCGTCTTCTCCTTCTACACCAGCGCCGGCTATTCGCTCTCTGCCGTCGGCGTCGAGCTCGACAGCATCGCCGCCGTCGTGATCGGCGGCACGCTGCTCACGGGCGGGCAGGGCTCGGTGATCGGAACCTTCCTTGGCGTATTGATCCAGGGCATGATCCAGACCTACATCAATTTCGACGGGACGCTGTCGAGCTGGTGGACCAAGATCGCGACCGGCGTGCTACTGTTCGCCTTCATCGCGCTGCAGCAGGGTCTGGTCGCGCTGGCGCGCCGGCCGGCGGCGAAACGTGTGGGAGCGGCGTCATGACTTCGCGCATCGTCGTGATCCCGACCCGGCGGGCCCACTCCAACCATGCGGAGGTCGCCCGTTCGATCGGCGTCGACATCATCGCCGGCCGCTACGCGGAAGGCACGCGCCTGCCCGGCGATGCCGAGATGATCGCGATGTTCGGGGTGTCGCGCCCGGTGCTGCGCGAGAGCGTGAAGACGCTGGTCGCCAAGGGCCTGCTCACCACCAAGGCGCGGGTCGGCACCGTCGTGCGCGAGCGCGGCGCCTGGAACATGTTCGACGCCGACGTGCTGGCCTGGCACCTCGACGCCGGCATCGACAAGCGCTTTCTCAACGACCTCGCCGAGATCCGTCTGGCGGTCGAGCCGCGCGCGGCGATGCTCGCAGCAGTGCAGCGGTCCGAGGAGGACGTCGCCGAGCTCCGCCGCTGCATGGATCGCATGCGGCGTGAAGCCTCCGACTCGGTCGGCTTTGCCGATGCCGATCTCGCGCTTCACGTTGGCGTGGCGCGCGCCTCCGGCAATCTGTTCATGCGTTCTATCGGCCATGTCATCGAGGCCGCGTTGCGCGCCTCGTTCCTGCTCAGCGCCCCCGTCGAGCCGGAGGACCGCGACACCGTGCTGCTCTGGCACCAGAAGATCGTCGATGCCATCGCCACGGGCGACGCGGATGCCGCGTCCGAGGCCATGGTCTATGTCATTCACAACGGCATGCGCCGCCACGAGGGTACGGTGATCGAGACCGCCCCGGCCGAGTCGCTGCCGTCGGCAGATACCGGAGAACAAGCGTGACAGACCTTCGCATCGCCATCGTCGGCTTCGGCAAGATCGCGCGGGACCAGCATGTGGGCGCGATCGCGGCGACACCGGGCGCAACGCTCGCGGCGGTGGCGAGCCGCAATGCTTCGCTGCCGGACGTGCCGCATTTCGCCACCATCGAGGAGCTGCTGGACAAAGGTCCGCCGATCGACGCCGTCTCGCTCTGCACGCCGCCGCAGGTGCGCCGCGCCCAGGCCGCCACGGCGCTCGCAGCCGGCAAGCATGTCATGCTGGAGAAGCCGCCGGGCACCGGCGTTGCCGAGCTCGATCCGCTGACCGCGATGGCTGCGGAAGCAAAGCGGACGCTGTTTGCGACCTGGCATTCGCGCTACGCACCGGCGGTCGAGCCGGCCCGCGAATGGCTGGCGAGCCGCCGGATCAAATCCGTGCGCATCAACTGGAAGGAAGACGTCCGCGTCTGGCATCCCGGCCAGGCCTGGATCTGGGAACCCGGTGGCCTCGGCGTGTTCGACCCCGGCATCAACGCGCTCTCGATCCTGACCCGCATCCTGCCGCAGCCCGTGTTCGTCACCGCGGCCGAGCTTGCCTTCCCCGCCAATTGCCAGGCGCCGATCGCCGCGAAGCTGAACCTGACGGACATTGGCGGCCTGCCCATCACCGCCGAATTCGACTTCCGGCAGACCGGCCCGCAGAGCTGGGATATCCTCGTGGAAACAGATCAGGGCCGGATGACATTGTCTGACGGCGGCCGGCGGATGGCCGTCGACGGCAAGGCCATTGCGGATGCTCCCGATCAGGAATATCGCGAGCTGTACCAGCGCTTCGTCAAGCTGGCGGCGTCAGGCGCAAGCGATGTCGATCTGGCGCCGCTGCGTCTCGTTGCCGACTCTTTCTTGCTCGGCAAGCGCACGATCGTCGAACCGTTTGTGGACTGAACATGGCCGGCTCAAGGAAAATAGAACAAGACGTCTTCGGAACGCTGCCCGACGGCCGCAAGGTCGAGCGCATCGTGCTGCGCGGGGAGGGCGGCTTCGAGGCTCGCATCATCACCCACGGCGCGGTGATCCAGGCGCTGATCGCGCCGGACGCCAAAGGTGGCACCGACGACGTCGTGCTCGGCCATGACGCCTTCGCCGGCTATCTCGCCGAACGGAAGTTTTTAGGCGCCACCGTCGGCCGCTACGCCAACCGCATCGCCAAGGGACGGTTCTCGCTCGATGGCGAGACGGTGCAGCTTCCCGTCAACAACGGTCCGAACGCGCTGCATGGCGGGCTCGACGGTTTCGATCGCAAGCTCTGGGAGATTACCGAAATCGACGAGGGCGCCGAGCCCGCGGTGACGCTCACCTATTCGAGTCCGCATGGCGAGGAGAATTATCCAGGCAAGCTCGACGTGCGCCTGACCTATCGCGTCACCGGCCCGACCGAGCTGTCGCTGACGATGGAAGCGCGGACCGACCGGCCGACCATCGTCAACCTGACCAATCACAGCTTCTTCAATCTGGAAGGCGCCACCTCAGGCACGCCGATCCTCGACCACAAACTCACGGTCGCGGCCGAGAATTTCCTCGCGATCGATCCCACCGCCATTCCGTTGCCGGAGCCGCCGCGCAGCGTTGCCGGCACGCCGTTCGACTTCCGCGAACCGAGATCGGTGGGCGAGCGCATCCGCGAGAGCGATCAGCAATTGCGAAACGGCAGGGGCTACGACCACACCTATTGCCTCGGCCGCGAGGGAAAGCTTGCGCTCGCGGCGCGGCTCGAGGCACCGCGCTCGGGACGCGTCATGGAGCTGCTCACCAATCAGCCCGGGCTCCAGGTCTATTCCGGCAACTATCTCGACGGCACGATCTCGGGCAAGGGCGGCAAGCTGATCCGGCAATCGGACGCCATGTGTTTGGAGCCGCATATCTGGCCCGACGCGCCGAACCGGCCGGACTTTCCGAGCCCGCGCCTCGATCCCGGCCAAGTCTATCGGCATCACACCGTCTATCGCTTTGGGGTGAGGGCGCCATGACGGAACAGGTGCCGACTTCGGTTCTATCGGCTGAGCACTGTCATCTCGGCGAAGGGCCGACTTATGATGTGACCACCGACACGGCCTGGTGGTTCGACATTCGCGAGGGCAAGCTGTTCGAGGCGCAGCTAAGCAGCGGTTCTGTCCGCATCCACGCGCTCGGCCGGATGGCAAGCGCGCTCGGGCGCATCGATGTCGGCAGGCAGTTGATCGTGGCGGAGGACGGCCTCTACATCCGCGAGCTCGCCGACGGCGCGATGACGCTGTTCTGTCCGCTCGAAGCGGACAATCCGGCTACGCGGTCCAACGATTGCCGCGTGCATCAATCCGGCACGTTCTGGATCGGCACCATGGGCAAGAAGGCCGAGCCAAAGGCTGGGGCGATCTATGCGCTCCACCGCGGCAAGATCTCGACCCTGTTCCCCGGCATCAGCATTCCCAACTCGATCTGCTTCTCGCCGGATGGCGCCACCGGCTATTTCACCGACACCCCGCGCGCCATGCTCTATGCCGTGCCGCTCAATCCCGCGACCGGCTTGCCGCGCGGCGAGCCGGAGGTGCTGCTGCGCCATAGTGGTATCGGCGGCCTCGACGGCTCGGTGTGCGATGCCGACGGGCAGATCTGGAATGCGTGCTGGGGCGCGAGCCGCGTGGATGTCTACTCGCCGCAGGGCGAGCGTCTTCGCTCGCTCAGCGTGCCGGCGAAGCAGGCGAGCTGCCCCGCCTTCGTCGGCCCCGACCTGTCACGCCTGCTCGTCACCTCGGCCTGGCAGGACATGGACGCGGCGGCACGCGCCGCCGATCCGCAAGCCGGCTGCACCTTTCTGCTCGAAGCATCCGCGCGCGGTCGCGCGGAGCCCGACGTCAAGCTCGCATAGGAGACCAAAGGCAACCCACGACTACGTTCTCGACGAAACGAAGAAACAGTCCGACACCCAAAGGGAGTGAAACATGCTGAAACTGAAGACGACCTTCCTCGCGCTGGCGCTCGCCGGCGCTGCGACGATGGCCACGGGCCTCACCGCCACCGCGCAGGACAAGGCAACCGTCGGCATCGCCATGCCGACGAAGTCGTCGGCGCGCTGGATCGACGACGGCAACAACATGGTCAAGGTGCTGAAGGAGCGCGGCTACAACACCGACCTGCAATATGCCGAGGACGATATTCCGAACCAGCTCTCGCAGGTCGAGAACATGGTGACCAAGGGCGCGAAAGCGCTGGTGATCGCCGCGATCGACGGCACCACTTTGTCCGACGTGCTCAAGCAGGCGAAAGCAAAAGGCATCACCGTGATCGCCTATGACCGCCTGATCCGCGGCACGCCGAACGTCGACTATTACGCGACGTTCGACAATTTCCAGGTCGGCGTGCTGCAAGCGGAGTCGATCGTGCAGGGGCTCGGCCTGAAGGACGGCAAGGGCCCGTTCAACATCGAGCTGTTCGGCGGCTCGCCCGACGACAACAACGCCTACTTCTTCTACAACGGCGCCATGAGCGTGCTGAAGCCCTATATCGACAGCGGAAAGCTCGTCGTCGTGTCCGGCCAGATGGGCATGGACAAGGTCGCGACCCTGCGCTGGGACGGCGCCACCGCCCAGGCCCGCATGGACAATCTGCTCAGCGCCTACTACGGCAACAAGAAGGTCAACGCCGTGCTGTCGCCTTATGACGGCCTCTCCATCGGCATCATCTCCTCGCTGAAAGGCGTCGGCTATGGCAGCGCCGACCAACCGATGCCGATCATCTCGGGTCAGGACGCAGAGGTACCGTCGATCAAGGCGATGCTGCGCGGCGACCAATACTCGACCATCTTCAAGGACACCCGCGACCTCGCCAAGGTGACCGCCGACATGGTCGGTGCCGCGCTCGCCGGCAAGCAAGTGACGGTCAACGACACCAAGACCTACGAGAACGGCGTCAAGACCGTGCCGTCCTACCTGCTCAAGCCAGTCGTGGTCTACAAGGACAATTGGGAGAAGACCCTGCTCGACAGCGGCTACTACAAGAAGTCGCAGTTCCAGTAAGTCTCTCTCTTTCCCCTCTCCCCGCTTGCGGGGAGAGGGTTAGGGTGAGGGGGAGCCTCCGCGAGGGAGGTGACAGTGAGACTCGCGGAGACTCCCCCTCACCCGGATCGCATCTCGCGATGCGATCCGACCTCTCCCCGCAAGCGGGGAGAGGTGAACTAGCAGCGATCGAGGAACGTGAATCATGACCGCCATGCTGGAGATGCGCAACGTCAGCAAGAGCTTTGCCGGAGTGCAGGCGCTGCGTGATGTCAATTTCTCGGTTCAGGCCGGGCAGATCCACGCCCTCGTCGGCGAGAATGGCGCTGGCAAGTCGACGCTGATGAAGGTGCTGAGCGGCGTCTACCCGCACGGCAGCTACGAGGGCACCATCGTCTTCGAGGGCGAGGAGCGCCGCTTTCGCGACATCAACGATTCCGAGGCGCTCGGCATCATCATCATTCATCAGGAACTGGCGCTGATCCCGCTGATGTCGATCGCGGAAAACATTTTCCTGTCACATCCGCCATCGAAGTTCGGCGTCATCGACCGCGACGAAGTCTACCGGCGCACGCGCGAGCTGTTGGCGCAGGTCGGTCTCAAGGAATCGCCTGACACCCTGATCACCGATCTCGGCGTCGGCAAGCAGCAGCTGGTCGAGATCGCGAAAGCACTGTCCAAGCGCGTGCGGATGCTGATCCTGGACGAGCCGACCGCGAGCCTCAACGAGGCCGACAGCGCCGCGCTGCTCGAACGCCTGATGGCGTTTCGCGAGCAGGGCATCGGCTCGATCCTGATCTCGCACAAGCTCAACGAGGTCGCCAAGGTCGCCGACCACATCACCGTGCTGCGCGACGGCCGCACCGTCGACAGCATCGACTGCCATGCCGAGCCGATCCAGGAAGACCGCATCATCCGCAGCATGGTGAACCGCGATATGGCGCACCGTTTCCCGGAGCGCAGCGTGAAGATCGGGGAGCCCGTGCTCGACGTCGCGAACTGGTCGGTCTATCACCCCATCCATCCCGAGCGGCAGGTGATCAAGAACGTCAATTTCGGCGTCAGGCGCGGCGAGGTCGTCGGCATCGCCGGCCTGATGGGGGCGGGGCGCACCGAATTCGCCATGAGCCTGTTCGGCCGCTCCTGGGGCACCAATATCAGCGGCAGTATCAAGCTCGAGGGCCGTGAGATCGCGCTGCCGAGCGTTGCCGCGGCGATCGATGCCGGGCTTGCCTATGTCACCGAGGACCGCAAGCAGCTCGGCCTGATCCTCGCCGACGACGTGCGCAAGAACATCACGCTGGCGAGCCTCGACCAGGTCGCGCCGGGCAGGGTGATCGACGACATCGCGGAGCTGAAGGTTGCCAGCGACTACCGCAACCGCATGCGCATCCGCTGCTCCGACGTCTACCAGGAGACCGGCCAGCTCTCCGGCGGCAACCAGCAGAAGGTGGTGCTGTCGAAATGGCTGATGACCGATCCCAAGGTCCTGATCCTGGACGAGCCGACGAGGGGCATCGACGTCGGTGCCAAATACGAGATTTACTGTATCATCAACGAGCTGGCGGAGGCCGGCCGCGGCGTCGTGGTGGTCTCCTCGGAGATGCCCGAGCTGCTCGGCATCTGCGACCGCATCTGCGTCATGAACGAGGGCGCCTTCGTCGGCGAGTTCAAGGGCGCGGAAGCGACACAGGAAAAGATCATGCGCGCCATCATGCGCAACGAACGAAGCAACGGCGTGCCTGCGGCCGCGGAGATGGGAGTTGTGCGGTCATGACCGACAAGACGGTATCGCTGCCCGAGGAGCGCCGGCACGGCAGCTTCATCAAGAACAATTTGCGCAATTACGGCATGCTGCTGTCGCTGATCGCGATCATGCTGTTCTTCCAGGTCATGACCGGCGGCACGCTGCTGCAGCCGCTCAACCTCACCAATCTGGTGCTGCAGAACAGCTACATCGTCATCATGGCGCTGGGCATGCTGCTGGTGATCGTCACCGGCCATATCGACCTTTCAGTCGGGTCGGTCGCGGGCTTCGTCGGCGCCGTGGCGGCGCTGCTCATGGTGACCTACAAGGTCGACTATACGCTCGCCTTCATCGCCTGCCTCGCGCTCGGCGCCGCCATCGGTGCGGCGCAGGGCTATTGGGTGGCCTATTTCAAGATCCCGTCCTTCATCGTCACGCTGGCAGGCATGCTGGTGTTCAAGGGCCTCGCTCTCGCCGTGTTGCAGGGCCAGTCGCTCGGGCCGTTCCCGCCGACCTTCCAGAAACTGTCGTCCGGCTTTATTCCGGAGCTGCTGCCCGAGGCCGGCACGCTGCATCCGACATCCATGCTGATCGGCGCCGTGCTCGCGCTCGGCCTCGTCTATGCCAGCGCCAAGGGAAGGTCGCGGGAGCAGGCGCACGGCATCGAGGTCGAGCCTTACGCGTTTTTCCTCGGCAAGAGCATTCTGCTCGCCTGCGCCGTGCTCTATTTCACCTATCTGATCGCCTCGCATCGCGGCCTGCCCAACGTGCTGGTGATCATGACCGCGCTGATCGCGCTCTATGGCTTTGTCACCCGCCGCACCGTGATCGGCCGGCAGATCTATGCGGTCGGTGGCAACGCCAAGGCGGCGAGCCTGTCGGGCATCAAGACAGAGCGGCTGACCTTTCTCACTTTCGTCAACATGGGCGTGCTGGCCGCGCTCGCCGGCCTCGTCTTCGCCGCGCGGCTGAACACCGCAACGCCCAAGGCCGGCCTCGGCTTCGAGCTCGACGTCATCGCCGCCTGCTTCATCGGCGGCGCCTCGGCCTATGGCGGGGTGGGGCGCGTCGGCGGCGCGGTGGTCGGCGCCATGATCATGGGCGTGATGAACAACGGCATGTCCATCCTCGGCATCGGCATCGACTACCAGCAGGTCATCAAGGGCCTGGTGCTGCTGGGAGCGGTGTGCATCGATGTGTATAACCAGCGGCGGTAGGGCGCGCGCGAATGCAAGGGTGGGTATAAGCACACCTCCGCGCGGCGTCCGCCCGGCGGTGATTGCGACAATTATCGTCAAATTCGATCACGGTATCGGCATTGCGGCGGCGGCCAATGCCTCGCCTTCACCATGATTTGGGGCATAAATCCGCGGCGCCGGGCAAGGCATGGGCAGGGCAGCGCCGATGACGGCTCCGTACCATGAGATGACGGAAGAAGAGTACGAGGACAAACTTCGCACCCTCGTCCGCATCGTGTCAGCCTCCACCCTGGGACTCTGCTCCTTTGCCGCGGGGCTGCTGATCGGGGCCTTTGTCCTGTTTTGAACCCTGCGATGCGCTGCCCGCACGCGCATTGCCATCATCGATCCCCTCGAACGGGGATTCGTTTGCCCGCCCCGCCTACTGCGTCGTGAACAGCACCGTCGCGATCGCGACGGAGAGGCTCACCGCCGATATGGTCGCGACCGTCGACAGCACGCCCATTCGCCTCAGCGCGATCGCAAAGGCGATGATGATGGGGGTCGCGGTCATCAGCCCGATCTGTGCATCACTCATGTGATCGTTCGCCACTTCTGGGAACCCTGAGCCGGTTCTTAACGCGCGCCGGCGTCTCCCAGTTTGTCCTGCGACAAATTCCGAGCTCGACGGGTCGGCTAAGTCTGGCCGGTGTCCTGATCCGGAGAGACGATGTCGACGGCCGACTGCGAACAACAGGAAACCGGCTGGGGAATTTTGCAGGATCTCCCCGGCGATCCCATGATCTGGGTGCTGATCTTCAGCGAGCTCGTCGCCTTCGGCCTGTTCCTCGGCGCCTTCGTGGTTGCGCGCGCGATTCATCCGGCGGTGTTCGCAGCCGGGCAGGCGACGCTCGATTCGAACCTCGCCGGCCTCAACACAATCGTGCTGGTGACCAGCGGCTGGGCCGCGGCAAGGGCGACCAAATCCGCGCGCGCCAATGCGAAGCGGGCTTCGCGCCGCTGGCTCCTCATCGCCATGGCGCTCGGCAGCCTCTTCATCGCAATCAAGCTCGCCGAATATGCGGAAGAAATCGGGCGAGGCGTCGGGCTCGAAACCAGCCCGTTCTTCACGCTCTACTTCCTGCTGACCGGCTTCCATCTCCTGCACGTCGGCCTCGGCATCGTCATCCTCGCCCTGGTCTGCCGCCGCGCTGAGGTATCCGGCGTGGAGACGGGCGCCGCCTTCTGGCACATGGTCGACCTGGTCTGGATCGTCATGTTCCCGGTTCTCTATCTGGTGCAATGACGATGCCGGATCGTATCGATATCACCTGGATCGCACTGATCGGCCTCGCGCTCGCGACCATCCTGATTCCGCCGTTGATGCCGCGTCCGCTGCTCGGCAACGCACTGCTGCTGGCGCTTGCCGCGCTCAAGGGCCGCCGGATCGCGCTCGATTTCCTCGATCTCCGCGCGGCGCCCGCGCTCTGGCGCGGCCTCGTCAGCGCCTGGATCCTGATCGTGCTGCTGCTTGCCTGGCTCGCTTCCGCCGTCGTCGCCCTGATCTGACGCGCTCATTGCGCCCTGACAAAGAACGGGCCGGGCAAAGCGGCAATAAATCGCAGCATCGCTATTTCGCAGAAGCAACCGGAAAGGATTGGCAATGGCTGAACGCCTGACCAAGTCGGCCGCTCGAAACGTGTTCTACGGCGGCTCGGCCTTTTTCTTCGCCATCTTCATAGGGCTGACGGCGCACAGCCATTACTACATGGCCACGAGCTCGACCGATGCGACGACGCTGACGTCGTCGGTCGCGCGCGGCAAGCATGTCTGGGAGAAGAACTCCTGCATCAACTGCCACACGCTGCTGGGCGAGGGCGCCTATTTCGCCCCCGAGGTCGGCAACGTCTGGGATCGCTGGGGCGGCAAGGAGGATCCGGCCGGCGCGCGCGAGACGCTGAAGGCCTGGATGCAGGCGCAGCCCTCTGGCGCGCCGGGCCGACGGCAGATGCCGCAGTTCGACCTGACCGACCAGGAGCTCAACGACCTCGCCGACTTCCTGCAATGGACCTCGACGATCAAGCGCCAGGAATGGCCGCCGAACAAGGCGGGCTGAGCAGGCCGAATTCCTCTTTCAAGACAGAGAGAACCCGAGATGAAATACCAAACCCAGAAAGTCGCGATGCTGTATTTCTACGGCGCGCTGACGCTGTTCCTGGCCCAGGTCCTGTTCGGCCTGCTCGCCGGAACCATCTACGTCCTGCCCAACACGCTGTCGACGCTCCTGCCGTTCAACATCGTCAGGATGATCCACACCAACGCGCTGATCGTGTGGTCGCTGATCGGATTCATGGGCGCGACCTACTTCCTGCTGCCCGAGGAAACCGAGACCGAGCTGTACAGCCCGCTGCTCGCAAAGATCCAGTTCTGGATGTTCTTCGGCGCGGCAGGTGTCGCCGTGGTCGGCTATCTCTTCCACTACCACGAGGGCCGCGAATTCCTCGAGCAGCCCTTCATCATCAAGGTCGGCATCGTCGTGGTCTGCCTGATGTTCCTGTTCAACGTCACCATGACGGCGCTGAAGGGCCGCAAGACCACGGTCACCAACATCCTCTTGTTCGGCCTGTGGGGCGTTGCGATCTTCTTCCTGTTCGCCTTCTACAACCCGGCGAACCTCGCGGTCGACAAGATGTACTGGTGGTACGTCGTCCATCTCTGGGTCGAGGGCGTCTGGGAGCTGATCATGGCCTCCGTGCTCGCCTATCTCATGATCAAGCTCAACGGCATCGACCGCGAGGTCGTGGAGAAGTGGCTCTACGTCATCATCGGGCTGGCGCTGTTCTCCGGCATCCTCGGCACCGGCCATCACTTCTACTGGATCGGCGCGCCCGGCTACTGGCAGTGGATCGGCTCGTTGTTCTCCACGTTGGAGGTCGCGCCGTTCTTCACCATGGTGATCTTCACGGTGCAGATGACCTGGAAGGCCGGCCGCAAGCATCCGAACCGCGCCGCGCTGTTGTGGTCGGTCGGCTGCTCGGTGATGGCGTTCTTAGGGGCCGGTGTCTGGGGCTTCCTGCACACGCTGTCCTCGGTGAACTACTACACCCACGGCACGCAGGTCACCGCGGCGCACGGCCATCTCGCCTTCTTCGGCGCCTATGTGATGCTGAACCTGTCGGTGATGGCCTATGCGATCCCGCAGCTCAAGGGGCGCGCGCCCTATAACCAGTGGCTGAGCATGGCGAGCTTCTGGATCATGTGCACGGCCATGATGACCATGACCTTCGCGCTGACCTTCGCCGGCGTGGTCCAGGTCCATCTCCAGCGCGTGCTCGGCCAAGGCTACATGGACGTGCAGGATCAGCTCGCCTTCTTCTACTGGATCCGGCTCGGGTCGGGCGTGTTCGTCGCGATCTCTGCGCTGATGTTCGTGTGGGCCGTGCTGGTGCCGGGCCGCGAGAAGACGGTGGCCATTCCGGCCGCGCTGCAGCCGGCCGAGTAAACGCTCACGGCGGCCGCGGTTCGCCGCGGCCGCCGTCTCAATGTGAATTGCGAGGAATGACCATGAAACCTGCCCTTCACGCCGTCACGGCACCGGCCCCCGCGTTGCCGGCCTATGTCGCCAGCGGCAACGAATGCGCGCTGTTCGAGCACGCCTGGCGGCACCAGCTTCCGGTCCTGCTCAAGGGGCCGACAGGCTGCGGCAAGACCCGCTTCGTCGCGCATATGGCGGCGCGGCTCGGCTTGCCGCTGCACACCGTGGCCTGCCACGACGATCTCACCGCAGCCGATCTCACCGGCCGCTATCTCTTGCGGGGCGGCGACACTGTATGGACCGACGGTCCGTTGACACGCGCGGTGCGCGAGGGCGGCATCTGCTATCTCGACGAGGTGGTGGAGGCGCGCAAGGACGTCACGGTGGTGCTGCATCCGCTGACCGACGATCGCCGCATCCTGCCGCTGGAGCGCACCGGCGAGGAGCTCGCCGCGCCGGAGAGTTTCATGCTCGTGGTCTCCTACAATCCCGGCTACCAGACGCTGCTGAAGGCGCTCAAGCCCTCGACGCGGCAGCGCTTCGTCGCCATCGAGTTCGGCTTCTTGGCCCCGGAGCAGGAGATCGCGGTGGTCGCGGCCGAGAGCGCACTGTCGCCGGAGCGCGTGCGGCCGCTGGTGGCGCTGGCCGGCCGGCTGCGCGCACTCAAGGGCCACGATCTGGAGGAGGGCGTCTCGACCCGCCTCGTGGTCTATTGCGCGACCTTGATCGCCGCCGGCATGCCGACGGCGGAGGCGGTGCTCGCCGGCATGATCGAGCCGCTGACCGACGATGCCGACGTCAAGGCGGCACTGCTCGACGTCGCACGTGCCGTGATCGGGTGAGGCGGGTCCCATGCTCGACTTCCTCGAACTGGAGGAGACGGTCGGCCGTGCCTGGCACAAAATGGTCGGCGGCACCGCCAGCTATCCGGTTCATGCCGATCACGCGGTCTCGCTTGCCGAGATGAGAAACAGGCTCGCGGTGATGTTCCGCGCGCTCGGCGGTGAGGCGGGGGTGCAGATCGCGAGCGCCGGCGCGCGCAAGTCCAGCCATCGGCTCGGCTGGCGGCAACGCATCGGCCTCGGCGACGAGCGCCTCGAGCAGCCGGGCCGTGACGCCGCGACCATCTTCCTGCCCGACAGCATCGCGATTTTCGCCGACCGCGAACTCAATGCATCGCTCTATCGTTGGCTCGCGGCATGGTTTGCGGTCGCGCCGATCGAGGCGATCACCGAGGCCGATCCGCTCCGGCGCGATCTCCTCGTGCTGCGCCGCGCCGCCGAAACGGCGGTCTTTGTGCTCACGCAGTTTCCCGGGCTCGCCGCCGACTACGCGCAGCTTGCCGCGGCGACCGCCGAGGCCCGGCCGCGGCGCCCCCTGCCGCGCATCGAGCAGGAGATCGAGCGGATCGTTCTCGCCCTGCTCGGCGCGGGACCAGCGCCCGCGGGACAATTGTGGCCGGCCATGATGGGAACGGGACCGCTGCCGGACAAGACGCCGCCGGGCTATCGTCCGATCCTGCCGTGCCCGCTCTGGGGCGATTGCTGGACGCGCGAGCTGTCGCCCGCGCATGCGGGCGAGGATGAATGCGCTGATGGTGCTGAGGTCACGGCCCAGGACAATCGCAAGCGCTTCGCCGTGCGCGAGCGTGAGGACGGCGCCAATCGCCGCGATCCCTTCGTGCTCAACCGCTTCGAAAAAATCCTGGCGATGGCCGAGATGGTCAATGTCGATCGCCCCTCGGACGACAGCGAGGACGAGGACGCGCAGAAGGCGGCCGACGATCTCGAGGAAATCACGCTCAGCCGCCGCAGCGGCAAGCCGGCGAGCCGGTTCAAGTTCGATCTCGATCTGCCGCCCGAGGCGCTCGATGCCTCGTGCTTGAATGCGGACCTCTCCTATCCCGAATGGGATTATCGCAGCAGCTCCTATCTGCCCGATCATTGCCGCGTGCTCGCATCTCCGGCTTCGGAGCGAGGTGAAAGCTGGGCGCCTGACGAGACCATGCGCCGGCACGTCCGCGAGGTGCGCCGCCGCTTCGAGGTCTTGCGGCCGCGTCATGAACTGATGCGGGCCCAGGCCGACGGACATGACCTCGACCTCGATGCGCTGGTGCGTGCGAGGTGCGACCTCCGCGCCGGCAGCAGCAATGGTCTCGATCGCGTCCACATGGCGATGCGCCCGCAAGGGCACGATCTCGCCGTCACGCTGCTCGTCGACGTCTCGCTCTCGACGGATGCCTGGGCCGATGGCCACCGGGTGCTCGACGTCGAGAAGGAGGCGCTGCTCGTGCTTGCGCACGGGCTGTCGGCCTGCGGCGATCACCACAGCATCCTGACCTTCACCTCGCGCCGGCGCTCCTGGGTGCGGCTCGAAACGGTCAAGGCATTCGGCGAGCCGATGAGCGGCGTGGTCGAGCGCCGCATCGGCGCACTCAAGCCCGGCTATTACACGCGGATCGGCGCGGCGGTGCGCCACGCCTCGGCCGAGCTTGCGCGCCAGCCGCAGCGCAAGAAGCTGCTGCTCGTCCTCACCGACGGCAAGCCGAACGACGTCGACCACTATGAGGGCCGCTTTGCGCTCGAAGACACCAGGAAGTCCGTGCAGGAAGCGCGCCGGCTCGGTATCGCGGTCTTCGGCGTGACGATCGACGCGGCGGCGCAATCCTATTTTCCGACGCTGTTCGGCCATAGCGGCTATGCGATCGTCGGCAACATCAAGCGGCTGCCCGCGGCGCTGCCGGCGATCTACCGGCAGGTGGCACATTGATGCGGGAATACCGCGGCACCGTGTTCCTTCCTGAGCTATTGCTCACACACTGAGTATATGATCGAATGTCCGGATGGACCAGGGCCGGCCAAGACCCGATCTGATCATCTTCGACTGCGACGGCGTGCTCGTCGACAGCGAGCTCTTGAGTTGCCGCTGCCTCTCTTCGGCGCT
Organism: Bradyrhizobium liaoningense; assembly: GCF_018130825.1. Lineage (GTDB taxonomy): Bacteria > Pseudomonadota > Alphaproteobacteria > Rhizobiales > Xanthobacteraceae > Bradyrhizobium > Bradyrhizobium liaoningense_B. The sequence goes on from NZ_JAFCJS010000007.1 coordinate 178,110, forward strand.
GGCCGAGCTTGGACTCGCGCTTAGCGAAGAGCAGGCGGTCGAATTGTTTCTCGGACGCAGCACGAAGGCGATCGAGCAGCACTACCGCGATCTCGGGCAGTCGCTGCCGGATGGCTTCCTGCCGCGATTGAAGTCGCGTGTGCTCGAAACGTTTGCCGCCTCGCTCGAACCGATCCCCGGGGTGGAGGCGGTGATCTCGGGGCTGACCGTGCCGTTCTGCGTGGCTTCGTCCAGCGACCTCGACCGCGTCTCGCTCTCGCTCGACGTCACTGGTCTTCGCGCGCATTTCGGCGATCGGCTCTACACCGCGCAGATGGTCAGGCACGGCAAGCCGGCGCCCGATCTCTTTCTCCATGCAGCCGAGAACATGCGTACGCCGCCCTCCAGCACGCTGGTGATCGAGGACAGCGTCAGCGGCGTGCAGGCGGCCAAGGCGGCCGGCATGAGCGTCTGGGGATTTGTCGGCGGCGGCCATTATCGCAGCCGCGACGGTCGGGCTATATTGTCCGCCGCCGGAGCCGATCGGGTCTTCGCGCGCATGAGCGATTTCTGGGAGATGTGAGCCCGTATGGCCGCCGAGAACGACAAGTCGAGACTCGACGACGCCGCGCGTGCCGGCTGGCTCTATTTCATTGCCGGCCACACCCAGGACGAGATCGCAAAGATGCTCCAGGTCTCGCGCGCCTCGGCGCAGCGGCTGGTCTCGCTGTGCCTCGCCGAGCGGCTCATCACGTTCCGGCTCGAACACCCCATCGCCGCCTGCATGGAATTGGCGGCGCGCCTGAAGGAACGGTTCCACCTCGTGCATTGCGAGGTGGTGCCGGCCGATCCTGCCGCGCCGCAGGCAGCTGCAGGCATTGCCGAGCGCTGCGCCAATCTGCTCGATTCCACCCTGCGCTCGGAGACGCCCGTCATCGTCGCGCTCGGCACGGGGAGGGCGGTGCGCGCCGCGGTCGAGCGCGTCACGCCGATCGAGCGGCCCAATCACCAGATCGTCTCGCTGGTCGGCAATATCTCCGCCGACGGTTCGGCAAGCTTCTACGACACCGTCGGCCGGCTCGCCGACCGCACCGGCGCGCGGCACTATCCGATGCCGCTGCCGTTCCTGATGTCGTCGGAGGACGAGCGCAACAAGATGGTGCGCATCGAGCCGATCGCCAAGGTGAAGGCGGTCGCGGCCAGGGCCGACCTGCGCCTCGTCGGCATCGGCCAGATGGACCAGAAGGCGCAGGTGCACGTCGACGGCTTCGTCACCCGCGACGAATTGTTCGAGATGATGCGCCTGGGCGCCATCGGCGAGATCACCGGCTGGGCCTATGATGCCAAGGGACGCCTGCTCAAGGCCGGCACCAACAAGCGCCTCACCAGCATTCCGCCGGAAGTGCCGGCGAAGACCACGACCATCGGCGCCGCGGTCGGTGCCGCCAAGGTGGCGGCCATCGCGGCTGCGCTGAGCGGCGGCCTGATCAATGGCCTGATCACGGACGAGACGACGGCAAGGGCGATCCTGGAGCGGTAGGGCACTCAGGTTTTCAGCGCGCTTCGCGAGGCTGTAGTTTCTCTCCACCTACATCGCTGTCATCGCCCGCGAAGGCGGGCGATCCAGTATTCCGGAGGCCGTGGTGGCTAAACCGAGGGGCCGCGGCGTACTGGATGCCCCGCTTTCGCGGGGCATGACAGCCGTGGACGAGGCAACACCTTCCATCACTCCCGCACCGCAGCACTCATAAGTTGCTGGAACGTCCACGCGCCTGCTTGACAAGCCCAGTCCCTCAGTTGAACATACGCCCAACGCGTGGGCATATGCTCAAAAGCGCGAGTCCAAGGGAGGTCACCGTGAAACATGTTCTGGGCGCCGTCTGCGGCGCGTCTGTCCTGCTGGCCGTCCCCGCGATGGCCGAAACGACCCTGACCATCGCCACCGTCAACAATGGCGACATGATCCGCATGCAGGGGCTGACGGGTGAATTCACCAAGAAGAATCCTGACATCACCGTGAAATGGGTGACGCTGGAGGAGAACGTGCTGCGCCAGCGCGTCACCACCGACATTGCCACGAAGGGCGGCCAGTTCGACGTGCTCACCATCGGCACCTATGAGGTGCCGATCTGGGCCAAGAAGGGCTGGCTGGTGCCGCTCGCCAATCTCGGCGCGGACTACGACGTCGCCGACCTCCTGCCCAAGATCAAGGACGCGGTCTCCGCCGACGGCAAGCTCTACGCCGCGCCGTTCTACGGCGAGAGCTCGATGGTGATGTATCGCACCGATCTGTTCGAGAAGGCCGGCCTGAAGATGCCGGAAAAGCCGAGCTGGGATTTCGTGATCGACGCCGCCAAGAAGCTCACCGACAAGAACGCCGGCACCTACGGCATCTGCCTGCGCGGCAAGGCCGGCTGGGGCGAGAACATGGCCTTTCTCTCGGCCATGGCCAATTCCTACGGCGCGCGCTGGTTCGACGAAAAGTGGGAGCCGCAGTTCAATACGCCGGAATGGAAGACGACGCTCACCACCTATGTGAACCTGATGAAGGAAGCCGGCCCTCCCGGCGCGAGCTCAAACGGCTTCAACGAGAATCTGGCGCTGTTCAACGCCGGCAAATGCGCGATGTGGATCGATGCCACGGTCGCGGCGTCCTTCGTCACCAACCCCAAGGACTCCAAGGTCGCCGACAAGGTCGGCTTCGCGCTCGCGCCCAACACCGGGCTCGGCAAGAACGCCAACTGGCTGTGGGCCTGGAATCTCGCGATCCCCGCCGGCTCCAAGAAGACGGAAGCCGCCGAGAAGTTCATCGCCTGGGCAACCAGCAAGGACTACACCAAGCTGGTGGCGTCGAAGGAGGGCTGGGCCAATGTGCCGCCGGGCACGCGCACCTCGCTCTACCAGAACGATGAGTACCTGAAGGTCGCGCCGTTCGCCAAGCTGACGCTGGCCTCGATCGACGCCGCCGATCCCAACAAGCCGACGGTGAAGCCGGTGCCTTACGTCGGCGTGCAATACGCCGCGATCCCTGAATTCCAGGGTATCGGCACGCAGGTGGGCCAGCAATTCTCCGCGGCACTCGCCGGCTCGATGACGGTCGATGCCGCGCTCGCCGCGGCGCAATCCCAGACCGAGCGCGAGATGAAGCGCGCCGGCTACATCAAGTAAGATCCAACCGAGCTCTTCCTCCTGAGCTCAAACTGGCGGCCATCCATCAGCCCAGCCCCGGATGGATGGCCGCCTTCTTCCACTCGGCGGAGAAGCGTTGATGGCAACCCGGCAGACGCAATTCCTCGCGAGGTCGCTGCTGACCCCGGCCGTCGGATTGCTGTTCGTCTGGATGATCGTCCCGCTCGCGCTGACGCTCTATTTCTCGACGCTGCATTACAGCCTGCTGGATCCCGGCTCCGAGGCCTTTATTGGCTTGGAGAATTTCCGCTACTTCCTCACCGATCCCGCCTTCCTCGCCTCGCTCCAGAACACGCTGGTGCTGGTCGGCTCGGTGCTGGCGCTGACGATCCTGCTCGGCATTCCCCTGGCGCTGTTGCTCGACCAGCCCGTGATCGGCCGCAATTTCGTGCGGCTGATGGTGATCGCGCCGTTCTTCGTGATGCCGACGGTGAGCGCGCTGGTCTGGAAGAACCTGTTGATGCATCCGGTCTCCGGGCTGTTTGCCTGGCTCGCCTCGCTGTTTCATCTGACGCCGATCGACTGGTTCAACGACGTGCCGCTGTTTGCCGTGATCCTGATCGTGGCCTGGCAATGGCTGCCGTTCGCGACGCTGATCCTGCTCACCGCGCTGCAATCGCTCGACGAGGAGCAGAAGGAAGCCGCCGAGATGGACGGCGCCAGCGCCGTCTCGACCTTCATCTACATCACGCTGCCGCACCTCGCGCGCCCCATCACGGTGGTGATCCTGATCGAGACCATCTTCCTGCTCACCGTCTTTGCAGAGATTTACGTCACCACGGGCGGTGGCCCGGGGCTGTCGACCACCAACATCGCCTTCCTGATCTATTCGCAGGCGCTGATCCAGTTCGACGTCGGCAGCGCGTCCGCCGGCGGCCTCGTCGCGGTGGTGATCGCCAACATCGTCGCCTTCTTCCTTGTCCGCATCGTCGGCCGCAACCTGGAGGCTTGAAGCATGGCGCGGATGGCGACGAGACGGCGGGTGGTCATATCGACGATCGGGGCCTGGTTCTTCGGCTTCCTGATCTTCTTCCCGATCCTGTGGATGGTGCTGGCGAGCTTCAAGACCGAGCTCGAAGCCTTCGCCATTCCGCCGTCCTTCCTGTTCTTCCAATGGACCACCGAGAACTATGCCACGGTGCAGGAGCGCAGCGATTATTTCCACCATGCGATGAACTCGATCATCATCGCCGGCGGCTCGACGCTGATTGCGCTCTTGATCGCGATCCCTGCAGCCTGGTCGATGGCGTTCTCGCCGACCAAGCGCACCAAGGACATCCTGCTCTGGATGCTCTCGACCAAGATGATGCCGCCGGTCGGCGTGCTGGTGCCGATCTACCTGATCTTCAAGACGTTCGGCCTGCTCGATTCCCGCGTCGGCCTGGTCTTCATCCTGTGCCTCGGCAATCTGCCGATCGTGATCTGGATGCTCTTCACCTATTTCAAGGAGATCCCGCGCGACATTCTGGAGGCCGCGCGCATGGACGGCGCCACCATCGGCCGCGAGCTGGTCTATGTGCTGACGCCGATGGCGATCCCGGGGCTGGCGTCCACGCTGCTGCTCAACCTGATCCTGGCCTGGAACGAGGCGTTCTGGACGCTGAACCTGTCGACCTCGAACGCTGCGCCGCTGACGACGTTCATCGCCTCCTATTCGAGCCCGGAAGGGCTGTTCTGGGCAAAACTGTCGGCGGCCTCGACGCTGGCGATCGCGCCCATTCTCGTCCTCGGTTGGTTCAGCCAGAAGCAGCTCGTGCGCGGGCTCACCTTTGGCGCGGTGAAATAAGGGGGCTGCCATGGGTCAGATCACACTTCAGGGCGTGCAGAAATCCTTCGGCCCGGTGCACATCATCAAGGGTGCCGACCTCGACATCGCCGACGGCTCGTTCGTGGTGTTCGTCGGTCCGTCCGGCTGCGGCAAGACCACGCTGCTGCGGCTGATCGCGGGGCTCGAGGACGTCAGCGGCGGCAAGATCCTGATTGACGGCAAGAACGTCGTTGATACGCCCCCGGCCAAGCGCGGGCTGTCCATGGTGTTCCAGTCCTACGCGCTCTATCCGCATATGAGCGTGCGCGGCAATATCGGCTTTGGCCTGAAGATGGCTGGCCTCGCCAAGGACGAGATCAACCGCAAGGTCGAGGCCGCCGCCGCGACGCTGAACCTTTCGCCCTATCTCGACCGCAAGCCGCGCGAGCTCTCCGGCGGCCAGCGCCAGCGTGTCGCGATCGGCCGCGCCATCGTCCGCGAGCCCAAGGCGTTCCTGTTCGACGAGCCGCTGTCCAATCTCGACGCCGCGCTGCGCGTGCAGATGCGCATCGAGGTGACACGGCTGCAGAAGCAGCTCGGCACCACCGCGATCTACGTCACCCACGACCAGGTCGAGGCCATGACCATGGCCGACAAGATCGTCGTGCTCAACGGTGGCAAGATCGAGCAATACGGCTCGCCGCTGGAGCTCTACGAGCGGCCCGCCAATCTCTTCGTCGCCGGCTTCATCGGCTCGCCCAAGATGAATTTCGTCACCGGTGAGCCGGCGTTGCAGAAAGGCGCGGCGACGATCGGCGTGCGACCGGAGCATCTGAAGATCGAGCGGGAGGGCGGAGGCGGCTGGCAGGGAACGATCTCGGTGGCCGAGCATCTCGGCAGCGACACGTTTCTTTATGTCGATGCCGGCCCGCTAGGGATGCTGACCGCGCGCTACATCGGCGAATTGAGCCTGCACGCCGGCGACCGCGTCTCGCTGGTGCCGGACCCCCAGCGCATTCACCGCTTCGATGAGGGCGGCAACGCCCTTCGAGGCTAACAAGAAACGACAAGACAACGGCAAGAAACGGAAAGACCACCATGTACCTGGAAAAATTCAGATTGAACGGCAAGACCGCGTTCATCACCGGCGGCGGGCAGGGCATCGGCCTTGGCTGCGCGGAGGCGCTGGCCGAGGCCGGCGCCCGGGTCATCATCGGCGACCGTGACAGCAAGGTCGCCGACAGCGCCAAAGCCAGCCTGAAGGCGAAGGGTTTTGACGTCGAGACGGCAATCATGGACGTCACCGATACCAAGCGGGTGGCGGACGTGGCGAACGACCTCGTCGCCCGCCACGGCAGGGTCGACATCCTCGTCAACAATGCCGGCATCGCGCGCAGCGAGACGCCGGCCGAGACTGTCACCGACGAGCACTGGCTCAACGTCATCGACGTCAATCTCAACGGCACCTTCTGGTGCTGCCGCGAGTTCGGCAAGCACATGCTGAAGGCGAAAAGCGGCGCCATCGTCAATGTCGGCTCGATGTCCGGCTTCATCGTCAACAAGCCGCAGGAGCAGTGCTTCTACAACGCCTCCAAGGCCGCTGTGCACCATCTGACCAAGTCGCTGGCCGCCGAATGGGGCGCGCGCGGCATCCGCGTCAATGCGGTGGCCCCGACCTATATCGAGACGCCGCTCAACGCCTTCGTCAAGAGTAATCCTAAGATGTACGACGCCTGGATCGGCGGAACCCCGATGGCGCGGATGGGGCAGGTCGAGGAGATCGCCTCCGTCGTGCTGTTCCTCTCGTCAGAGGCCGCGAGCCTGATGACCGGCAGCATCGTGCTGGTGGATGGCGGCTACACTTGCTGGTAGGCTTATCGTCAAAACTGACGAGAGCTTCCGGGAGCGACAATGCCGCGAGCGTATATCGGCGTCGACGTGGGGACCACGAGCACGCGGGCAGGGGTGTTTGACGAGACGGGCACCTTGCTCGCCACCGCCAAGCATCCGATCAGGATCTGGCACGAGGCTGGCGATATCGTCGAGCAGTCGTCCCAGGACATCTGGGAGGCCTGTGCCAAATCGGTCCGCGCGGCCATGACGGAAGCCGCCATCGCACCCGACAGCATCGGCGGCATCGGCTTTGACGCCACCTGTTCCCTTGTGGTGCTTGATGCGCAAGGCGAGCCGCTCACCGTCAGCGCCTCCGGCGAGGCGCAGCGCAACGTCATCGTGTGGATGGACCACCGCGCCACGGCCGAGGCGCGGCTGATCAACGAGACCGAGGATGCCGTGCTGCGCTATGTCGGCGGCTCGATCTCGCCGGAGATGGAGATGCCGAAGCTGCTCTGGCTGAAGCGGCATCTGCGCGCGAGTTTCGACGCCGCAGGTCACTTCTTCGATCTGGCCGACTATCTGACCTGGCGCGCGACCGGCGCGCTGCAGCGTTCGACCTGCACCGTCACCTGCAAGTGGAACTATCTCGCCCATGACGGCGGCGGCTGGAGCGCGCCGTTCTTCAAGCGCATCGGTCTGTCCGACTTCGTCGCCGAAAAATACGCCCGCATCGGCACCGAGATCGTCGCCCCCGGTACGCGCCTCGGCGCAGGTCTCACCCCGGCAGCCGCAGCCGAACTCGGCCTGACGCCGGGCACCCCGGTCGGCGCCTCCCTGATCGACGCCCATGCCGGCGGCATCGGCGCGATCGGCGGCCGCGACGGGGTCGGCGGGGCGAGCGATGTCAGCGACCGTCTCGCCTACATCATGGGAACGTCGGCCTGCATCATGGCGACGACGAAGGAGCCGTGCTTCGTCCCCGGCGTGTGGGGGCCCTATTATTCCGGCATGGTGCCGGAGTTCTGGCTCAACGAGGGCGGCCAGTCCGCAGCGGGTGCGGCGATCGATCATCTCCTCAAGTCGCATCCCGGCCATACTGATGCGGGCGTAGCGGCGCGCAGCCAGGGCCTCGACCTCATCGATTTCCTCGAGCGCCGCATCATCGCGCGCGCCGGCGACGCCAGCCGCGCCGCGCGGCTCGCGCGCGACGTTCATGTGCTGCCCGAATTCATCGGCAACCGCTCGCCCTATGCCGACCCCGACACCCGCGCGGTGATCGCCGGTCTCGATCTCGACACCGACATCGCCTCGATGGAGCGGCTGTTCGTCGCCGGCCTGTGCGGGCTTGCTTACGGGCTTGCCGAGGTGATCGAGGCCTTTGCCGCGCATGGCGTCCGTTCCAGCCTCATGATCATGGGCGGCGGGGCCAGCCGCAGCCCGCTGGTGCGGCAGATCATGGCGGATACCACCGGCCTCACGGTCGCGCTGCCGCAGACGAAGGAGCCGGTGCTGCTGGGCGCCGCCATGCTCGGCGCGGTCGCCGGCGGCGCCTATGCCTCGATCGGCGAGACCATGGCCAAGATGTCGGCGCTGGGACGCAAGAGCGAGCCGACCGCGCCCGACATGGCCGCCTTTCACAGGCGTAAGCGTGAGGTCTACAAGCTGCTGCGCGAGGTCGATCGCGGCAGCCGTGCCGCGATGGCCGACATCGCCAGGGGTTGAAAGAGATGTTGTTATCCTGCGGCGATGCGCTGATCGATTTCGTGCCGACGCGAAACATGGAAGGACGCGAGGCGGTGATGCCGGCCGTCGGCGGCTCCTGCCTGAACGTCGCGATCGGCATGGCGCGGCTGGGCGCGCCGACCGGCTTCGTCGGCGGCATCTCCGCCGACCTGTTCGGGCGGATGATCGCGGATCACGCAATCGCCTCCAACGTCGAGCTCGGCCTCGCCACCCGCAGCGGTCACCAGACCACGCTCGCCTTCGTCCGCATCGTCGCGGGCGAGTCGCATTACGCCTTCTACGATGCGGAGACCGCGACGCGGAACTGGACCTACCGGCGCGGGTCCATTCCCTTCGATACGGTCGAGGCCGTCCATGTCGGCTCGACCACGCTGGTCAACGATCAGGGCGCCGCCGAGACCAAAGCTCTCATCGCAGACGCGCGCGCCTCCTCGACGATCTCCTTCGATCCGAACTGCCGCCCCAACCTCGTCAAGGACAAGCCGGCCTATCTCGCGCGCATGGCGGAGTTCGCCGCCCACGCCGATCTCATCAAGATGTCGGACGTCGATTTCGCCTATCTCTTCGGCGAGGAGCCGTATCAGCAGCGCGCGAGCGCGTTGCTGGGGCAGGGCACCAGCCTCGTCGTCATCACCCGCGGCAACAACGGCGCGATTGCCTGGCATGCGCGGGCAGGGCAGATCGAGGTGCAGGCACCAAAGGTCGCGGTCGCCGACACCATCGGTGCCGGCGACAGCTTCCAGGCCGCGCTGCTGTTCGCCCTGCACAAGCAGGCGCGTCTTGCGCGACGGCAGCTCAAGGACATCAGCACTGAGGAGCTCCGCCGCGCGCTGTCCTTCGCGGCCAATTGCGCCGGCCTGACCTGCACCCGTCCGGGCGCCGATCCGCCCTGGAGCCGCGAGATCACCTGGAGCCTGTAGCCCGTCACAACCCCGCGACGACCTTCTCCGCGCATTTGAGGAAGGTGCGGATCAGCGGGCTCTGTGAATCCCGCCGCCAGCAGACCGCGATGTCGAGGGAGTCGGTGGCGTCGCGCAGCGGCCTGAACACGATGCCGCGCGGGGCGCCGAGCTGCGCGCAGGCGGGCAGGATCGCGAGGCCTTCGCCGGCGAGAACCAGGCTCATCGCCGAATGCACCGTCTCCACCCGGCTCGCGATCGGCATCACCACCTGGTGCCGGCGCAGCAGGGGGACCACGGCGGACGATGCGGGACCATGGTCCGGATGCGGCAGCGCGATCAGCGGACGGCCGTGCAACCGGGCCATCGGTACGGAGCTGAGGCGCGCGAGCGGCGAGCTGGTCGGCATCGCCAGCATGAAGCGCTGCGCACCGATCCGCGCCACCTGGATCTCGGGATGGTTGATCGCCGGCATGCACAGCGCGACCGTGACGCTGCGATCGAGCACCCGGGCCTCGCGTGTCGATGCGCTGAGCTCGGCGAAGTCGAGGTCGACACCGGGCACCGAGCGGCGCAGCTCGGGGATCAGCCGCGGCAGGATCGCATTGGCCAGCACGAACATGTAGCCGACCGACAGTCGCCCGCGTTTGCCGGATGCGACCGCGCGTGCGGCCTCGATGCCGTCGGCCGCCAGCGCCAGCGCTTCGCTGGCGCGCACCAGCAGCGCCTGGCCCGCCTCGGTCAGGTCCATGCCGCGCGTGCCGCGGCGGAACAGCGGCGCGCCGACCTCGGCCTCGAGCTTGCGGATCTGCACCGAGAGCGGCGGCTGCGCCATGCGCAGCCGCTCGGCGGCCTTGCCGACGCTGCGCGCTTCAGCGACGGCGACGAAATAGCGGAGCCGGCGGAGATCCATTGGCATACCGAAAACGTATGGGTTGGCGACAAAAATCGTATTGGACGGCGAGTTAACAAAACTGTCATTCTCGCTGTCAATGCCTGCCAACGGTGGCGGGCCTGCGGAGCGTGATGTGACGATGAACGGCGATCCCTGTCTTCTGTCCGCAACCGAGCTGCGCGGCCTGATCGCCGCCAGAAAGATTTCGCCGGTCGAGATCGTCAGCGCCGTGCTCGCCCGCGCCGAGGCGCTCCAGCCCGAATTGAACTGCTTCATCACGCTGTGCGGTGACGAGGCGATGGCGCAGGCCCGCGCGGCCGAGCGCAAGGTGATGGCCGGCGAGCCGCTTGGCCTGCTCCACGGCATCCCCGTCACCGTCAAGGACATCGTCAACACCAAGGGGGTCAAGACCACCTTCGGCGCGGTGCCTTACAAGGACAACGTGCCGACCGAGGACGCCGTCGCGGTGGCGCGGCTGCGAGCTGAGGGCGCGATCCTGATCGGCAAGACCACGACGCCGGAATTCGGCAGCAAGTGCCTGACGGATTCGCCGCTGTTCGGCCGCACCCGCAATGCCTGGGACGCCTGCCGCTCCTCCGGCGGCTCCAGCGGCGGCGCGGCGGTGGCGGTGGCGAGCGGCATCGCGCAGCTGGCGATCGCGACCGACGGCGGCGGCTCGACCCGGATTCCCGCCGCCTGCAACGGCGTGGTGGGCCTGAAGCAGAGCAACGGCGTGATCCCGCACAGCCAGGCCCTCGACGTCTTCGGCAACCAGACCTATGTCACGCCGACCACCCGCACCGTCGCCGACACCGCGCTGATGATGCAGGCGATGGCCGGTGAAGATCCTGTCGATCCCTGGTCGATCGGCGTGCCGGTGCCCGACTTCGTCGGCACCGCCGCCCCGCGCGGCGACCTGCGCGGGCAGAGGATTTTGTACTGCCTGACGCCGCCGGGCCGCCCCGTTTCCGCCGAGGTCGCCGCCAGTTTCAAGGCGAGCCTCGACCGGCTGGCCGGGCTCGGCGCCGAGCTCGAGGAATTCTCCGGCGAGGGCTTTGACATCGAGCCGATCTGGCGCGCCATCAACCACACCGTCTGGCGCACGCGCTTCGCAAAGCTTGCGGCCGAGCACGGGGACCAGCTGAGCGAGGCCTTCCTCAAGCAGCTCGCGCTCGCCACCGAGGTCAGCGGCGTCGACTACCAGGAGGCGATGTTCGCGCGCACCGCGCTGTTTCGCCACGTACAATCCCTGCTTGCGCGCGGGCACTTTCTGGCGATGCCGACCCTCACGCGCACCGCGCTGCCGATCAAGCAGGATCTGTTCGGCAGCATCGAGATCGACGGGGCGCATTTCGACAGCGTCCGGCCAAACTGGTTCCCCTGGACCATGCCGTTCAACATGACCGGGCATCCCGCCGTAAGCCTTCCCAGCGGCTTTGCCCGGGACGGGCTGCCGATCGGGCTTCAACTGGTCGGCCGCTTCCGGCTTGATGCCGACTTGCTGCGTGTTGCCGCGCTGTTCGAGGCTTCAGGCGACCTTCTGTCCCGCTGGCCGGAATGACGTCATGCGCAAGCAGCAAAGCCCTTGCCTCGGCCGCCCGGACATGTTGATCGTGCCGCGGATGAGCCCTGAAACCGACCGCACATGAGCGTCTTTGTCCTCCGACGTCTGTTGACCCTGCTGGCGACGCTGGTCGGCGCATCGCTGATCATTTTCCTGGTGCTGGATGCGCTGCCCGGCAATGCCGCGCAGATGCTGATGGGGGCCGACGCCTCGCCGGACGCGGTGCGCGCGCTCACCGTCAAGCTCGGCCTCGACCAGCCGCTCCCCGTTCGCTACCTGCAGTGGATCAAGGGCCTCGTCGTCGGCGATCTCGGCAATTCCTATGTCTACGGCACGCCGGTCGCCAGCCTGATCGCGGAGCGGCTGGTGCTGACCATTCCGCTCGCGATCATGTCGATGGCGATCACGGTGACGCTGGCGCTCTCGGCCGGCGTCTACACCGCCGCCAACCACAACAAGCTCGGCGACGTCGGCGTGATGTCGCTGACGCAAGTGGGCATCGCGCTGCCGAACTTTTGGTTCGCGATCCTGCTCGTCCTGTTGTTCGCGGTGCGGCTGCAATGGCTTTCGGCGGGCGGCTTCGCCGGCTGGGAGGACGGCGTCTGGCCAGGCGTCAAGTCGCTGCTCCTCCCGGCAGTCTCTCTGGCGGTCGTGCAGGCCGCGATCCTCGCCCGCGTCACGCGCTCGGCCGTGCTCGAAGTGCTGCGCGAAGATTTCGTCCGCACCGCCCGTGCGAAGGGGCTCGGCAAGCGCGAGGTGCTGTGGAGCCACGTGCTGCGCAACGCCATGATCCCCGTGATGACGGTGATGGGCCTGCAATTCGCCAATCTGCTCGCCGGCACCATCGTGATCGAGAACGTGTTCTACCTGCCGGGCCTCGGCCGGCTGATCTTCCAGTCGATCGCCAACCGCGACCTGATCGTGGTGCGCAATTGCGTGATGCTGCTGGCGACCATGGTCGTCATCGTCAATTTCATCGTCGACGTGCTCTACGCGCTGATCGATCCCCGCATCAAGGTGCACGACCTGTGAGCGCGCCCGTGACCACCTCCATTGACGCACCCGTCGCGACGCGCCGTCTGCCGGCCAAAACCTTCTGGGGCCGCGCGCTGCGCCATCGCAGTTTCGTCCTCGGCGGCGCGCTCAGCCTGCTGGTGCTCGTCTCGGCGCTGCTGTCGCTGGTTTGGACGCCGTGGTCGCCCTACGAGATCGACATCGCCTCGAAGCTCCGGCCGCCATCGGCCGCGCACTGGCTCGGCACCGATTCCTTCGGCCGCGACATCGTCTCGCTGCTGCTCGCCGGCGCGCGCTCCACCATCATGGTCGGCATCATCGCCGTCAGCATCGGTCTCACCTTCGGGGTCTGCCTCGGCCTGATTGCGTCCGCCAAGCGCGGCTGGACCGAAGAGATCATCATGCGCTTCTCCGACTTCACCTTTGCCTTTCCCGCCGTGCTGTCCGCGATCATGCTGGCCGCGGTGGTCGGACCCGGCATGGTGACCTCGATCGTCGCCATCGGCATCTTCCAGATCCCGACATTGACCCGGCTGACGCGCGGCTCGGCCAACGCGATCTGGGCGCGCGAATTCGTGCTGGCCGCGCGCGCGTCGGGGAAGGGAAAATTCCGCATCACCATCGAGCATGTGCTGCCGAACATCCTGTCGATCCTGATCGTGCAGGTCACCATCCAGTTCGCGCTCGCCATTCTCGCCGAGGCCGCGCTGTCCTATCTCGGCCTCGGCACCCAGCCGCCGCAGCCGTCCTGGGGGCGGATGCTGAACGATGCGCAGACGCTGCTGTTCCAGTCGCCGATGCTCGCGGTCTATCCCGGCGCTGCGATCGCGATCGCCGTGCTCGGCCTCAATCTCCTTGGCGACGGATTGCGCGACCTGCTCGATCCCCGCCTGGCGCGGGAGCGATGACGATGGCTGATCGCTCCAACACGCCGCTGATCGAGGTCGACAATCTCGGCGTCCGCCTCAACACCAGCCGCGGACCCGCACAGGCCGTGCGCGGCGTCAGCTTCGCGCTGAAGCGCGGCGAGACGCTCGGGCTCGTCGGCGAATCCGGTTGCGGCAAGTCGGTCACCGCGATGTCGCTGATGGGCCTGTTGCCTGACAGCGCACGCGTCACCGGCAGCATCAAGCTCGACGGCAACGAGCTCGCCGGCTTACCGGATGCGGACTACTGCCGCCTGCGCGGCAACCGCATCAGCATGATCTTCCAGGAGCCGATGACCGCGCTCAATCCGATGCACACGATCGGCAACCAGGTCGCCGAGCCGCTGCGGCGTCACAAGAAATACTCGGCGGCGCAGGCGCGAAAAGAAGCGATCGCCTTGCTCGACCGCGTCGGACTACCCGATCCGGCGCGGCGCATCGATGCCTATCCGCACCAGTTCTCCGGCGGCCAGCGCCAGCGCATCACCATCGCCATGGCGCTCGCCTGCGAGCCGGACCTGTTGATCGCGGACGAGCCGACCACCGCGCTCGACGTCACCATCCAGGGCCAGATCCTCGACCTCATCGCCGATCTCGTCGAGGAGCGCGGCATGTCGATGATCCTGATCTCGCACGACCTCGGCGTCATCGCCGAGAACGTGCAGCGCATGATGGTGATGTATGGCGGCACCGTGGTCGAGAGCGGGCCGACCGACGAGGTATTCCGCCGCATGGGCCATCCCTACACGCAGGGCCTGTTCCGCGCCCGGCCGAAGCTCGGTGCGCGCAAGGGCACGCGGCTGAAGACGATCTCGGGCACGGTGCCGGAGCTAGCGGATCTTCCGGCCGGCTGCACCTTCTCCGAGCGGTGTCCGCTGGTGATCGATGCGTGCCGCGCCGCGCTGCCGCCGATGGTCGACGTCGGACCCGGACACGGCGTGCGCTGCATCAGGACCGACATCTCCATGGCTGCGAATGTCGGAGCGCTGTCCGCATGAGCACCGCGCCTCTTCTCGACGTGAAAGATCTCGAGCAGCGCTACACGCTGCCGCGCGAGAGCCTGTTTCGTCCGCCCGGGCAGGTGCGCGCGCTCAACGGCGTCAGCGTGACGGTCGCGGCCGGCAAGAGCCTCGGCATCGTCGGCGAGTCCGGCTCGGGCAAATCCACCTTCGCGCGCGTTGTGATGGCGCTGGAGCGGCCGACCTCGGGCCAGGTCGCGCTGCTTGGCCGCGATCTCAACCGCATCCCCGCCGACGAGCTGCGGCGCGCGCGGCGCGATTTCCAGATGGTGTTCCAGGACCCCTACGGCTCGCTCGATCCGCGCCAGACCATCGCGCGCATCGTCGCCGAGCCGCTCACTGTGCTGGAAGGCGCCGACCGCACCACCTTCCGCGATCGCGTCGCCGCGGTGCTGCGCCAGGTCGGCCTGCGCGATGCCGACATGGACAAATATCCGCATGAGTTTTCCGGCGGCCAGCGCCAGCGCATCGCGATCGCGCGGGCGCTGATCACCCAGCCGAAGCTGATCGTCGCCGACGAGCCGGTCTCCGCGCTCGACGTCTCCGTGCAGGCCCAGGTGCTCAACCTGATGCAGGACCTCCAGGAGCAGTTCGGCCTCAGCTACATCCTGATCAGCCATGACCTCGCCGTCGTCGACTATCTCTGCGACGAGGTCGCGGTGATGTATCTCGGCCGCATCGTCGAGCAGGGGCGCCCCGAAGATCTGTTCGAGCATTGTGCCCATCCCTATACGCGGGCGCTGCTGGACTCGGTGCCGCGGGCGCGTGCCGGGGGCGGCCGACGCCGACGCGGGGCCCAGGCGATCGCCTCGCAATCGGCGGCCGCGACCGGATGTCCCTATGTCGCGCGCTGCCCGCTCGCCGACCAGCATTGCCGCGAGGCCCTGCCTGAGCTACGCAGGGTGGGCGAGGGGCACCTTGCCGCCTGTCACAAGGCGGAGGCCGTGATGGCGTTGCCGCCAGCGGCCATGGAAGGTTAGTGTCCGGAGCAGGATTGGCGTAGTCTGGGCAGGCAGCAGGCCGGGGAGTTACGAGATGTTCAGGAAACTATCGATCGTCGCATTTGTCGCCGCGCTTGTTGCAGCGCCGCTGCCGGTCCTGGCGCAGAGCAAGAAGGACAGCGTCGTCACGGCGATGGCGCTGGAGCCGCCGGGGCTCGATCCCACCAATGCCGCTGCGGCTGCGATCGCCGAGGTCACGCTCTACAACATCTACGAGACACTGACCAAGATCAACGAGGACGGCTCGGTGTCGCCGCTGCTGGCGGAGAGCTGGACCGCTTCGCCCGACCTGAAGACCTACACTTTCAAGCTGCGCAAGGGCGTCAAATTCCAGAACGGCGAAGCCTTCGATTCCGCGGCCGTGAAATTCTCCTTCGAGCGCAACGCGGCGCCGACCAGCACCAACAAGGACAAGAGCCTGTTCCAGGCTTTCGAGAAGGTCGATGCGCCCGACGCCGACACGGTCGTGATATCGGTGAAATATTCCGAGCCGAACCTGCCGTTCCTGCTGGGACAGGCGAGCGGTTCGATCGTCGAGCCGAAGAGCGCAGCCACCAACGTGACGCAGCCGGTCGGCACCGGGCCCTATCAGTTAGGGGCCTGGGCCAAGGGCTCGTCGATCACCCTGACCAAATGGGCCGACTATCGCAACGCCGCGGCGATCAAGCTCTCGAAGGTGACGATCCGCTTCATCTCCGATCCCGCCGCGCAGGTGGCGGCGCTGCTGTCGGGCGACGTCGATGCATTCCCGCGCGTTGCCGCGGCGCGCGCCTTGCCCCAGTTCAAGTCCGATCCGCGCTTTGCGGTGCTGGTCGGGGGCTCCAAGGCCAAGACCATCGTCGCATTCAACCACCGCAAGAAGCCGCTCGATGACGTCCGCGTTCGCCGCGCCATCATTGCCGCGATCGACCGCAAGGCCATGATCGACGGCGCCGTCGACGGTTTCGGTACGCCGATCGGCAGCTTCTACGTGCCGGGATCGCTCGGCTATGTCGACACCACCGGCATCAATCCTTTCGACCCCGAGAAGGCCAAGAAGCTGCTCACTGAAGCCGGCGTCACCACGCCGCTCGAATTGTCGCTCAAGCTGCCGCCGCCGTCCTATGCGCGGCAGGGCGGCGAGATCGTCGCGGCCCAGCTCGCCAAGGTCGGCATCATCGCCAAGATCGAGAACGTCGAATGGGCGCAATGGCTGTCACAGGTGTTCGCCGGCAACGGTCCGCATAATTTCGACCTCACCATCGTCAGCCATGTCGAGCCGTTCGACCTCGTCAAGATCACCGAGGCCGATTACTATCTCGGCTACAACAACGAGGCCTACAACGCCCTCTACAAGCAGATCGTCTCGACGCCCGACGAAGCCACCCGCGCAAAACTGCTCGGCGACGCCCAGCGCATGCTGGCCACCGACGCCGTCTCCGCCTACCTCTACCAGCCGCAGCTGATCACCATCACAGCCAAGAAGCTGAAAGGCGTCTGGAAGGACGTGCCCCAATACGAGAACGATTTCTCGACCTGGTATTGGGAGTAGGGGCGGCGACAGCGCGGTGCTCATTGCGGTGCCCTTTCCCCTCGTGGGGGAGGGCTATCGCGGATGGCGTCCTGGTGGCGGTCTGAGCGAGCGCCTCGTCCTTCGAGACGACCGCTTCCAGCGGTCTCCGCAGGATGAGGCCAGGCAGTATTGGCCCGTTTGAAATTGCTGCCGCGCGCTCCGCCCTCATCCTGAGGGCCCGCCATCGGCGGGCGTCTCGAAGAATGTATTGCAGGCGAGCTATCCGCAGCTCTTCTCTCTTTCGGCGCTATTGGGTGCGGATGTTTGCTGCAGTGGCCTATCTGCACGAACGCATGACCATCGTGGCATATGCGCTTTGATTTTCGTGATTTCCGCGCCCTTGCCGCGTAGTCGTCGGGAAGCCGCAATCAAGGTGCAGACTTGGGATTGGCTGTGACCGCTGTCGGCGCGGCGCCGACGGGAGCGTTCGCGATGCGCGCCTGTATCCCAATTCCCACACTTCGCGCAAAAGAGCATCCGTTTGTCGCTTTTCGAACAGACGGAAAAAGCCCGCTCCGTTCCAATTCCCCAACAATCAAAAGAGCCGGTCGGGGAGACGAAATGGAACGTACCCTGTTAGTTGAGATGGCGCGCGACAAATATGTCGAGCGGTGCAAGCAACGGGCCTTCGATCATCTGGACCGAGGCGATCTCAAGAACGCGGTTACTTCGTTTGTCGGCAATATGAGCGCGCGTCCCGATTGCGAATTGCCAGCCTACCTGGCAGCGCTTGGCGCTTCGCTGCTCGGGGCGAACGATGCGTCCGGCTGGAGGATGCTGATTGAAGGATTGAGGTGATGATCCGATAAATGCGGCGTGGGGAGGCGTGGGGATGGCTCACTACCGAGCTTACCTTTTGGATCAGCACCACCGCGTCATAAGCGTGGCCAAATTGCAGTGTGCCGACGAGCAGGAAGCACGAGAACGTGCTGCGCAACTGGTCGATGTCAACGACGTTGAGCTATGGCAGCTCGACCGCCGTATTGCGGTGTTTGAGGCCCCCACGAGCCGAACTTCGCAGGCTCCGGGAAAGGGAAAGCCGTGGCGCCCTAAAGACAAATGAGGCGTGCGTGCCGGTGCGCGAATCCCGCGAGTTGAATTCGTGGAGACAACTCCCGGCGGCGCCGCGCCGTCCGCGGATTTTTCCGGCCAGATGCTTCCGGTTCCTGTCGGGAACTACGTGGTCGATCGTCGCTGTGCGCTGGCCGCTTGATTTAGATCAAGCTCGAGACGACGAAATGCCAAATGCATGCGCCGGTGCCGTCGCCGTTGGCGCGGGCATCACCCGCAAAGGCCAGCGGATCGATGGCGCCTCACCATCAGGAGGAAGCTCATGGTTCGCTATGGTCTGATTGGTTTCGCGGCAGCTATCCTCGTCGCTGCCAGCCTGGTGCCCGATGACGCGTTTGCTCGCCGTGGTGGAGGTGGCGGCGGCTTTCGCGGTGGAGGAGGAGGATTTCATGGCGGCGGCATGCGCGCCGGTAGCTTTCACGGCGGCGGCATGCGTGCTGCCCACGTTGGGCGAGGCGGGGCTTATGCCGGACGCATCCACGGCGGTCGCGGCTATGGCGTGGCCGGAGGAGTTCGGCCGTCGCATCCGATAGCAGGCCGCCCGATTGCAGGTCGACCCGGCTATCCGGGACGCCCGATCGCTGGTCGCCCGGGCTACGGCGGCGGCTACTACCGCCCGGGCTTGGGCTATGGTGCTGCCGCGGTGGGCGCCGCCGCTGCCTACGGAGCCTACGGTTACTACAACAACAACTACAACAGCGGCTGCTACTACGACACCAACGGCAGCTACGTCTGTCCGGGTCAGTATCAGTATCAGTATCAGTATTGAGAAGACCAGGTGAGCACGGACGGCGGTGATCGAGGGCCGCCGCCTGTTCTTGGCATTCTCGCCGCCGATTGCTCCGGATAAGAGGCGAACCTGTTGGGCCGGCGCTTCAGGCTGTTTCTGCAATCGAATTTGTAGCCTTCAATCAGCTTTTGTCGCGGTTAACCGGTCCCGCGGGCTCAGGAGGCGCATGCGCGATACATCGCCTGCAGCGGGTTTCCGCGGAGGAATATGGTCCGGGGCGTCAAGCCGCCGCGACGGGCGATCCAGCGTCGCACCGGTGCGGGATACATGAGATACATCATACGCGTCGCGCCGGCGTTCGTGACAGCCCGTCCGCGAGGACCAATATCCCATGCGGCGTGGAACGCCAGCTCGGCCCGCGAAGTCACGCAAATCCTTTCGGCGGGCAGGCTCGCCAGGACAATCGTGCAAGCCGACGCGCAGAAACCGTCGATGATGACACGCTGGCCCGAAGCGCGCAGCCGTTCATACTTGTATACGTACTTCCCGATCGATCCGCCTCGATCGTCTGTGATCCGCACGGCGGCATCGCTGGAGCGCGATCCGGCGACCATGAGTGCTGCGATGACAAGCCTCATCCAGCGTTTCATGCCGAGCCCCTGCGCGTTGCCTGATCAATCCTCTTGAATCAGGCGTCGGTTGGCTTGATCCAGATCAACCAACTCGAAAACACGCCGACATCGGCGCGAGGTTGCCGAGCTTGCGGTTGACCGCGTGGAATGGCGCGCGGATGGCTTCCTGGTTGGTGCGACCGAACACGGCTGGCATCTCCTGTCAGAAGGAAGCGCGATCAACTTTTGGTCGCTCCGGCAACCTCCACGCCCGCGAGGAGATTTGTCAGAGACATTGTCCCAATTAGACCCGTGTCCTCGACTTGATGTCGTCGAACCCCAAAGTATCTAGATTGAAGTCGGGAGTGTTGACTAGCCGGGTTGCGGCTCTCGCGGGGAATAAGCAATGAAGGAAATGCAGGCCCAGCTAGAACTGCTCCGCGCGCAAATCGCCGAATGCGAGCGGCTTCAGAAAGCTGCCAAGAGCGCGACACATTCACGAGATTGCTCGCTCGCTACCGGGCGATCGCCGTGGAGTTGGAGCGAGCAATAGCAAGAATGCCACCGGCTCGCGGTACTTTCCTTGGACCGCAAAGCTGAGGAACCCCATCCGCAAGAACAAGAAGAACGGTAAGGCCCACCTGAATGCAGCCTCTTCGTGCTCTTCATCCAATGTGACCTGTTGGCCCAGTTGTGCTCGAACGATTTGAAGTCGTAACGAATTCGAATCACGTCCGGAGAGTGAAAATTAGTTCTGCGCCATAATCGTAATGACTCCGTCGTAAAAAAAGAAAATAAGGTGCAAAAAACAAAAAATAGCTGGGAGGAGCAAATGGATACTGCGAGTCGCCTGCGCGCGATGGCGTCGCTGTGCCGTCAGACAGCCGCGCATCATCCTGATCGAAGTTGGAAGCTGCTCGCCGAAGCTGAGTATTGGGAGCATTTGGCCAACGATACGCCGCCCGATGATTTCGAACTTTGCCAAGTTGGCTCACCGCCTCATGGAGAGCGCAGTCTCACGCAACCGGCCGCGGCCGTCGCAGGGGAAGTGCAAGACAGCATAGTTTGTTAGCTTCTATATGCCTAACTGGAAGCGTGCCGATTACCGCCGATTGCGGCACATTGGAATGGGAATGCCGGCCCCGGCTGTTACCCCATCCTGCGGCTGGGGCCGTTTTGAACTTTCAAACTCCAACGACAACCATGTTGAGAGGCAGCGCTATAGCGCTATTTGGAATGGGCATCTCTTCTCAGCCTGATCGAGCGCTGTTCTGTGGCCGCAATACTGATGCCGCGGTCAGGGTTGTGCGGGAGATCAGCCGAGCCTAGAGGCGCTTCAGGAACTACCCGTGCGCTCAACGCCCTGCTGCCAGGGACAGCTACTTCTTCAACAGTATTCCGATGCTCCGCGCCATTCGTCGCACCGACCCGGCGTGACGGCCCAATTCGGCGGCTATCTTCGATGTGCCAACGCCCTGCCGGGCGAGCCTGATCAATCGGCGAACCTCCTGCTCGGCCCATTGCTTTGGCTTCGGTGCTTTCATGGCGGTGCTCGACTGCACCAGTTAACCAGCAGGGTGATGGGCCGGCACTTGGGAAATTTACGGGTGGTGATTGCTCCCAATCGACATCCGACGCCTGGCAACCGCCACGAGGCACACGGCTGCGCGCAACGGCTATGCCGCTTGCTCGCGCGCCTCTCACCTGGATGTCGTCTGATGACTCATGGCTAAACTGCGTGGGTTGCTGCCGTTGAAGTCCCAGCCGCAGGTCAGCGCCGCCGCGCCAACGATCCAAACGCCGTTCGCGCCGGTTTTGCCTCCCAGAGGAGAAAGAGGATAATGCCCGGAATTCGGAATAATAGCATTATACCCCTGTGTTGCCCGACGTGTCAAAGGGGCCGTGGCTATCTGCGTAAGCCGTTGATTGTGTTATCGCCGGCTACTGTGCATGGGGTTGTTTTCGCATTTTTGTTTGTTGGGGATGAATAGGCTATGCCGCCGCCGGCAGATACGGATCGGCGATCGCCCCTGCAACACGCACCCGCACACGCAGCGCATTGCCGGGCAGATACGCAATCGGCATGTCCTCGACGTCGACGGTCTTGAGGCTGTCGCGCGCCGCTCCCGCCTGGACGGCGCGGTCGGCCGCGATGTCGCGCGCGGCTGCGATGGCATCCTCGCGGCTGAGATCGCGGAACACCTGATCGGCTTCGCCAGAGACCTGCGCGATCGCTGCGCCGACCGCATTGGCGCAGTCGCCATGTGGCACGCGCACGATCTCGGAAATGCCCGGAAGGCGATCCGGCACCAGGAAGGCGCCGCCGCCGACCGCGAGCAGCGGCACGTCGCCGGCTTCGGTCTTCATGCGGTCGATGTCTTCCTCCAGCTTGCGCCAGGCATCGCGCAGCGCGGCCCCGATCAGGCGCTTCGGCAAGTTCGCGACGCGCGAGCGGTCGCCGATGTCGATCAGGCCGGCCGCGACCGCAATGTCGGTGGCGGTGAGGCGCGAGCCGCCGAACACCAGCGCATCTGACGTCAGGCGATAGCCGACGCTGAGCGGGCCGACGCGGACCGGGTCCTCGTCGACATGGCTGCCGCCGCCGAGCCCGATCGAGAGCAGATCGGGCATCCGGAACAGCGTGCGCACGCCGCCGACCTCGACGACCGCATTGGCTTCGCGCGGAAAGCCGTGACGCAGCTGGCCGATGTCGCTGGTGGTGCCGCCGACGTCGACCACCATGGCATCGTCGAGGCCGGACAGATGCGCGGCGCCGCGCATGGAGTTGGTGGCGCCGGAGGCGAAGCTCATCACCGGGAAGGCGGTGGCGATCTCGGCCTGCATCACCGTGCCGTCGTTCTGGGTCAGGAACAGCGGCGCATCGATGCCGCTGTCGGCGATCGCCTTGCGGAAGGCCGCGACCGTGGTGACGGCGAGATCGTGCAGCGAGGCATTGAGCAGCGCCGCGTTCTCGCGCTCGAGCAGGCCGATGCGGCCGAGATCGTGCGACAGCGTCACCGCGACGTCGGGGCAGATCTCGGCGAGGATCTCGCGCGCCGTGGTCTCGCAGGAGGGATCGAGCGGGGAGAAGCTCGAGCATACCGCGACCGAGCGCAGGCCGGCGTCCTTGATCTTTCGCGCGGCGTTCTTGAGGCCGGCGACATCCAACGGCATGAACGGACGGCCGTCGTAATCGTGCCCGCCTTCCAGCATGAAGATCTCACCGTTGACGAGGGAGGCGAGATCCGTCGGCCAGTCGCAGAACGGCGGCAGCGAGGCGCTTGCGGGCATGCCGATGCGGATCGCACCGATCTTCTGCACGTGGCGGCGCTGCACCACGGCGTTGATGAAATGCGTGGTGCCGATCACGACCGCGTCGACCTTCACCGCGGCGGCAGGCTCCGCGCGCAGCGCCTTCAGCGCGTCCAGAATGCCCGAGGTCACATCCGCGGTGGTCGGCCGCTTGACCGAATGAACGACCTTCTCGTCGACGATCAAAACGGCGTCCGTGTTGGTGCCGCCGACATCGATGCCAATACGCTTCATGGGATCTTAAGCTCCGACTGCTGCGGGCGAGAAGAGGGAACGGAAATCGAGGTCGTAGCCGAAGGCGCGCGGGCCGACGAATTCGAGACCGCGCTGGCTCGTCAGCACCGGCGGTGCGGGCAGGGCCACGACGGTGACGCGCTGGCCATAGCGAATGGTCTCGGTGCCGATGCCGTGGCCGTTGACGCTGTCGAGCACGCAGATCAGATCGGGCGAGGTCGCGATCGCCTCCTCATCACGCCAGGCCACGATCCATTCGTTCTGGAACGAGAGTTTTAGCTTTGTGCCGCGATCCGCGTCGCTGCCGTCCACCATCGCTGTGCCACGCAGGAATCCCTCGGTTGTCCGTCGCGCAACGTCAACAATCTTGCCGGTGAAGAGCTTCTTGCCGCCCTCGGTCGCGAGCAGCGCCGCGATCGGATCCTCGTGGCGGCGGTTCGCCTCCTGCACGGCGCGGCCGATGCGGATCGCCTTGGTGGTGGTGAAATGGATGCCCCAGTCCTTGACCTCGCGCCCCGTGCGCGGCGCCTTGCTGGTCGAGGCGATCGAGCCCATCTCGACGCAGATCTTGCGGCTCGCCCGCTCCATCCACTTCCAGGTAGGCACCTTGGTCACGACCGCCTCGATGCCGCGGGGATCGTAGAGCGTGCAAGGGTAGGGACGCAGGCCACCGATCGCGACCGAGGTCATCTGCGCCTCGGGGAAAGCGCGGCCCATGCAATCGGCGTCGACCACGGGAATGCCGAGATGGGCGGCCGCCATCAGCGCCTGCACGCCGTTGCCACCGCCGATCTCGACCGACATCACCGCGCGGAACTTGATGTTGTTGATCTCCTCCTGCATGCGCACGGCGCGCGCGATGTTGCGGCTGTCGGCGAGGCGCTCCTGTCCGACCAGCGGCGCGCCCATGTTGGAGACCACCGCGACCCAGTCCTCGTCGTCGAGGTCGAGCGGCGACATCAATTGTACGCGGTGGCCTTCGGCGTAGAGCCGGCGCAGATTGAGCAGGCCGAGATAGGGGCTGCCGCCGCCGCCGGTGCCGAGAATCCAGGCGCCGACCGCGAGCGCCTCGATCTCCTCGAGGGTGATCGTCTTCAATTCCACCTTGCTCACGATACCAGCTCCTCGACGATGCGGGCCGCGGCGGCGATGCCGAGGATAACAGGGCCCGGATAGGCCTTGCGCACGCGCGCCTTGTTGGCGCTGGTGTAGCTGATGCAGTCCATCACCACGAGATCGGGCTCGAGGTCGGCCATCGTGCGCGCGGCTTCGTCGACGGCGGCCTCGCTGGAGCCGGGGCGCAGCGTGATGCCGACGACTTCGACGCCCTCGCGCTGCCATTTCTTGTCGATCAGCGCGGTCTGCTCGGGTAGCGGCGAGAACACGCCGAGCCGGCCCTTCGGCAGCACGGCCTCGACGATATTATGCAGGACGGCCGACGGCAGGATGACAAGCCCGTCGGCGGCGAGGTTGGGGAATTTTCCGGTGCAGGCCATCAGCGTCACGCCGACGCCCTCATGCTTGAAGCGCGTGATCTGCTGGCTCGCGCGCCGCTCCACTTCCTTCTTGCTGATGGTGACGCCGTCGCCGTTCGGCAGCAGCGTGAACAGCGTGTCGTAGCCGTCCATCGGCGGAATGGCGTCGATCTCGGCGCGGCTCATGCCGTCGAGCGCGCCGCGCAGCTCGATCTGGATGCCCGGCGACAGCACGGCTGCGATCTCGGCAGCGACGGTCGGGCGCGGACTCTGGCCGATCACGACCACTCCGATGCGCTGGTGCTTCAATGGCATGTTCATGTCTAGTCCTTCAACACGACGAGATCGGCCGGCGTCCATTCGAGTGTGACGCCGTTGCCGGGAACGAACAGGCGGCTCGTACCTGCATTGGGTTGTTGCACGAGGATGCGATGGCCGCCCTCGAGCGTGATACGGTAGAGCACGGCGCCGCCGAGGAAGTTGGTGTTCTCGACGATTCCATGGGCCGAGTTGCCGGCCGGAGTGGCGGCGTCAGCGCGCGGCATGAGGCGAATCTTTTCGGGGCGCAGCGCGACCGAGAGCACGCCGGTGCCCTGCGCTTCGGTGGGCGGCAGTGCCAGGATCAGGCCCTTGCCAACGTCGAGGCTCTGGCCCGCGGCAGTGCGCTCGCCGCGGAAGATGTTGGTGTCGCCGATGAAGTCGGCGACGAAGCGCGTCGTCGGCTGGTTGTAGATCTCCGTGGGCGTGCCGGCCTGCTCGACGCGGCCGCCGTTCATCACGGCGATGCGGTCGGACATCGCCAGCGCCTCTTCCTGGTCGTGGGTGACGAAGACCAGGGTGAGGCCGAGCTTCTTCTGCAGCTGCTTGAGCTCGAACTGCATCTGCTGGCGCAGCTTCTTGTCGAGCGCCCCTAACGGCTCGTCGCAGAGCAGGACGCGCGGGGCGATCACGATGGCCCGCGCAAGCGCGACACGCTGCTGCTGGCCGCCGGAGAGCTGGGCGGGGCGGCGATCTTCCAGCCCGGACAACTCGACCATGGCGAGGGCGGCTTTCACCTTGGCCGCGATGCTCGCCTTGTCGAGCCCGCGCATGCGGAGGCCAAAGGCGACGTTCTCGGCGACGGTGCGATGCGGGAACAGCGCGTAGTTCTGGAACACCATGCCCATGTCGCGCTTGTGCGCGGGCACATGGGTGATGTCGGCGCCGTCGACGCGGATCGCGCCCGCGCTCGGCGTCTCGAAGCCGGCGATCATGCGCAGCGTCGTGGTCTTGCCGCAGCCGGACGGGCCGAGCAGGGAGAAGAACTCCCCTTGCCTGATGTCCATCGCGACCGCGTCGACGGCGCGGACGCCGCCGTCATAGACCTTGCTGACGCCGGCGATCTCGATCGATGCACTCATGCGCGGAAGATCCGGTTGACGCGCTGGTCGATCTCGTCCTTGCGCTCGTTGTACCACTTCCAGTCGACCTGGATCAGCTTGGAGACCTTCTCGGGCGTGGTCAGCAGCTTGGCGTCATACTTGGCGTCGAGCTTCACCTTCTTGTTGGCTGGTGAGTACCACACGGTCTCGGCGAGGCGCTTCTGCACCTCGGGACGCAGCATGTAGTTCACATAGGCGTTGGCGAGCTCCTTCATCTTGCTGCCGGGCGTGATGGTCAAAACCTGCTCCAGCGACAGCACGCCTTCGCTCGGCGAGACGAAATCGGTCGGCTGGTTCTGGCCGTCATAGCGGTAGATGCCGGAATCGTGGATGACGCAGAGGCCGACTTCGCCTGATAGCAGCATCTTCTCCATCGCACCGGTGAAATCGACGATCTTGATCGGCTTCAGCTTCTCCAGCGCGGCATAGGCCGCGTCGAGATCGGTCTGGCCCTTGCCGAACAGCGTGCCGCACATCATCAGGAAGGCTTGGCCGAGGCTGTTGACCGGAATGACATAGCCGCCGCGGACGCCGTTGTATTTCGCGTCCCACAGTTCCTTCCAGGAGGTGACGGGGCCGTAGCCCTTGTCGGTGCGCATGCCGAGACCGATGGCGCTGGTGAAGATCGAGACGCCGACGATCTTGTCGCTGACGGCGTAGGGATAGACATCGGCGAGGTTCGGCACCAGCTTGGGATCGATCTTCGGCTCGACCAGCCCCATCTCGGCGGCGGCCCACTGCTCGTTGGAATTGGTGTGCAGCACGTCGTAGATCGGCGCGGAGCGCGAGCTCGCCTGGAGTTTCGGCAAGTATGGGAAGGCGGAGTCGGTCTGGAGCTTGCACTTGAACTCGCTCTCGAAGGCGGGACCGATCTCGGCCTTCATGATCTCGCCCCACTTGCCGCCCCAGCCGGTGATGCGCAGCGTCGGATCGTCGGCGCGCGCGACGTAAGGCGCGGCGATGGTGCCGATGCCGAGCGAGGCACTCGCGGTCAGAAAGCGGCGGCGGCTGAGCCGTGACGATCCCAGAGCTTTCATCATGTGTCGATTCCTTCGTTGGAATGAGCGGTTACAATTTGACGTAGGAGCGCAGGCCGACCGTGCGGTCGAGCCCGATGACGACGACAAAGGCGAGCACGATCGAGACCACCGAGGCGGCGCCGATGGTGCCGTCCAGATCGAACTTCAGATAATTGAACAGCGTGACCGGCAGCGTCTCGTTGCCCGGGGAGACCAGGAACAGCGACACCGGGAACTGATCGAACGAGACGATGAAGGCGAAGATCGCACCCGCGAGCACGCCCGGCTTGATCAGCGGCAGCGTCACCTCGAAGAAGGTGCGCAACGGGCTGGCGCCGAGATTGCGCGCGGCCTCTTCCAGGCGCGTGTCGAAATTGTGCAGCACGGCGAGCGTGGTGCGCGCCACGTAAGGCAGCGTCACCAGCGTGTGGCCGGCGACGAGGCCCCAGGTCGGCCGACCGACATCGAGCAGCACATAGGTCTGGAACAGCGCAAGGCCGGTGAGGATCGCCGGCAGCATCAAGGGCGAGAGCATGGTGGCCACGATCAGCCGCGTGCCCGGCAGGTTGCCGCGTGCAAGCGCCAGCGCCGCGGAGGCGCCGAGCAAAGTTGCGGACAGGGTGGTGAGCACGGCGACTTCGAGGCTGAAGCCGAGCGCATGCATGAAGTCGCGCGAGGCGAAGAATTTCTCGAACCAGCGCAGGGACACGCCGACCGGCGGAAACTGGATGAACGGCGTCGGGTTCAGCGCGAACACGACGACGATCGCGATGGGGGCCAGCAGGAAGACCAGGATGGCGATGTTGAGGGCGAGATAGAGATAGCGGCAGTAAGGCCATGCGGCTGCAGCCGTACGAGCAGGCGTCGCCTGCCGGGCGGTTGCGAACGATGGGCTGTGGGAGGTGGAGGTGCTCATCGTCCGCCTCACTGCAATTCGCGCTGGCCGGAGACGAGGCCGAGCGCGCGGTTATAGGCGATGACGAGCAGAAGCGAGATCATGAGCAGCACGATGCCGAGTGCAGCGGCAAAGCCGACGTTGAAGTTCGCTGAGATCTGCTGGTAGATCAGGATCGGCAGCGTCATGATCTGGAAGCCGCCGAGCAGGATCGGCGTGACATAGGCACTGATCGCGAGCGCGAAGACCAGCAGCGATCCGGCGAGGATGCCGGGCAGGCTGAGCGGCAGCGTCACCTCGAGGAAGGCGCGCAAGGGGCTGGCGCCGAGATTTTCCGCAGCCTGCTCCAGCCGTTCGTCGATGCGGCCGATGACGCCGGTCAGCGTCAGCACCATGAAGGGCACGTAGATGTGGACGAGGCCAACCACGATGCCGGTCTCGGTGTACATCAGCTTCAAGGGTTGAGAGATCAGGCCGAGCGACATCAGGGTCTGGTTGACCACGCCCTTGTCGGAGAGCAGCGTCATCCACGCGAAGGTGCGTACCACGATGCCGGTCAGCATCGGCGCCAGCACGGCCATCAGCAGCAGTGCGTGCCCGGTGCGGCTCTTGATCCGCGCCATCCAGTGCGCCAGCGGATAGCCGATCAGGAGCGCGACCAGCGTGGTGACGAGCCCGATCCGGATCGTGGTCCAGATCACTTCGAGATAATAGGGATCGCCGATCATGCGGGCGTAGTGGCGGTTGGTGAAGGCGACCTTCGGCATCACCACGGGATTGCCGGTGAGCACGCTCATCAGCGCCATCAGCCCGATCGGCAGGAAGAAGAACAAGGCGAACAGCAGCGCGCTCGGCAGAATGAAGAGCGCAAGGCCGTTGGGGCGCGTGGTTGCGGTGCTGCTCATCGCGTCCCCGTCTGGATGCGGGCTGTGTCCTGATCGAGCGGGTCGCCGGTCAGTCGTCGCAGTTTTGCGGCCATCGCCGCTAGCTCGCGGCGGACATTGGCGCGCTCGGCGGCGGTGGTCGCCTGCACCGAATAGGACACCGCGATGCCGATCATCTCGCCGGTCTCGCCGCTCTTGAGCGCAAAGCCTTGCGAGCCGACGCCCTCGATGGATTCATCGGCCGCCTCCGACACGCCGGTGCTGCGGATCTCGTTCAGGCGCAGCATCAGCTGCTTGAAATTCTGCGGCGAGTTGCGCGGCAGCTTTGGATAGGTCGCAGGCACCCGCGCGCGGATGTCCTCGTCGGAAAGGCGCGCCAGCATGGCGCGGCCATTGGAGGTCGCGAGCGCAGGCGTGCGCTGGCCAGGCGGATTGACGACGCGCAGGGGATTGGAGCCCGGCACGATGCGGAGCACGACCTGCTCAAAGCCGTCGAGCACGGCGATGTAGCCGGTGTGGCCCGTGCGCGCGCAAACCTCGCGCAGCTCGCGCTCGGCCATGCTGATGAGATCGTCATGGGCGCGATGCAGTCGGCCGAGCTCGAAGGTGAGTAGGCCCGGCCGGTAGCGGCGGGTGTGCGGGTCCTGCTCGAGCAGGCCGCAATCGCGCAAGGAGCGCAGCAGCCGCGAGGTCGAGCTCTTCGGCTTGCCCGTCAGCGCCATCACGTCCGCGAACGACAGATCGGGCCGCGCGCTGGAAAAGCAGCGGAGGATCTCGATCGCGTTGGTGAGAGCACTCATCAGGGTTGGTCCAAGGTAGTTCCATATTTCGGAACCTTGTCCCAAATTCTAAGCCTGACGCGGAAACGGGCAAGCGGAAAATTCCGGCAGGCTGGCGCCCGATTGCGCAGATGCGGCGGAAGGTCGCTTGCAGGGGGCGAGGCGGCGCACCGCGACCAACGGTGCGCCGTTCGCAGATGTCAGGCCGCTTCGGCGGCGACGCTGCCGATCCAGTCGCGGGCGAGCGTCACGTCGGCCTGCGACAATTGATGGCCTGCCGGCAGGACCTTGTGCGTCACGCCGGCGCCTGCTTGCGACAGCAGCGCTGCCAGCCGCGCCGAGTTGCTCGCAGGCACGATCGGATCGGCCTGCCCGGAGAGCAGGAGGATCGGCTTGCCACCGAGCTCAGGCTTTGCCGGTTGGTTTTCGGGCGGATCCGACAGCGGCACCATGGCCCGCAGCAGGATCGCGCCTGCAAGCACGTCCGGCTTCAGCAGCAACAGTGCCGCAGCGATATTGGCGCCGTTGGAGAAACCGACCGCGACTGGCGCAGCGATACCGTATTGCTTGCTTGCCTCGGTAACGAAGTCTCCGAGCTCAAGCGCGCGCCGACGCACGTCCTCCTCGTCGAACACGCCTTCGGCGAGGCGGCGGAAGAAGCGCGGCATGCCGTGCTCGAGCACGCGGCCGCGCGGCGAGAGCAGCGCCGAGCCTGGCGAGATCATCTTGCCGAGCCCGAGCAGGTCGTTCTCATCGCCGCCGGTGCCGTGCAGCAGCAGGAGCGGGGGTGAGCCCGCGCTGGTCGCGGGCTCGAAACGGTGGATGAAGGTGCTCTCGGTCATGACACGCTTTCTTCGAGGCTCGGCAGCACGCTCTCGATCTGCTTGCGATGCTGCTCGAGGAAGCTCGGCAGCTTCAGGTCACGTCCGAGCGTTGCGACGGGCTCGTCGACAGCGAAGCCGGGGATGTCGGTTGCGATCTCGAACAGCACGCCGCCGGGCTCGCGGAAATAGATCGAGCGGAAGTAGTTGCGGTCCCTCTGCTCGGTCGGGTGCAGGCCGTGATTGCTCACGAGCTTCTGCGCCATCTTGCCCTGCTCGGCATCATCGGCCGCGCGGAAGGCGATGTGATGCACCGAGCCGCCGCCCTGGTGCCCGCGCAGAAAGCCCTTGGCCTCGTAGATGTCGACGACGCTGCCTTCGACATCGCCCGGCGCCTTGAAGCGGATCACCGAGCCCTCGCGGCCGGTCTCCTTGAAGCCGAACACGTCGGTGAGAATGCCAGCCGTCTTCGCCGCGCTGTCGAGCAGCAGCGTCACGCCATGGAAGCCGCGGATTGCGTGCTCGGCCGGCACGTCGCCATTGCTCCAGCCGGGCTCGTTCTCGGCGCCGGGGACGCCGACCAGCGCGAGCGCCATGCCGTCAGGATCGGTGAAGGGCAGCACGGATTCGCCAAAGCGCTTCTCCAGCGCCTCGTAAGCAATGCCCTTCTCGGTGAAGCGCTGGGTCCAGTAGCCGAGCGAGCGCTGCGGCACGCGGAAGGCGGTCTGATGGGTCTCGCCGACGCCACGGCGGCCCGAGGGCACGCCGGCCCAGGGGAAGAAGGTCAGGATGGTGCCCGGGCGGCCGGTCTCGTCGCCATAATAGAAGTGATAGGTGCCGGGATCGTCAAAATTGACCGTCTTCTTGACGAAGCGCAGGCCGAGATCGCGCGTGTAGAAGCCGAAATTGCGGATGGGGTCGCCGGCAATCGCGGTGACATGGTGCAGTCCAGACATTGTCGTCCTCCTGAAATCGGGGAGCGGTCTTGCTCTGGCTGGAAATATCGTTCCGCTTTGGATTGGAGACAATCCATGCAAATATGACGGCTATGTCTACGATTTGGAAACAATCGCGGGGGCCGGGCCTTGGATAA
This sequence comes from Bradyrhizobium liaoningense, assembly GCF_018130825.1. Classification (GTDB taxonomy): domain Bacteria; phylum Pseudomonadota; class Alphaproteobacteria; order Rhizobiales; family Xanthobacteraceae; genus Bradyrhizobium; species Bradyrhizobium liaoningense_B. Next base: position 209,819 of record NZ_JAFCJS010000007.1, read on the forward strand.
GGTCGCCAGCCTCCGGGCCTTCGTCAAAGTGGTCGAAAGCGGCAGCTTCGCCGAGGCCGGACGGCAGCTGCGGCTGTCGCGCTCGGCGATCAGCAAATACATCGCCGACCTCGAGGAGAGCCTTGGCGTCCAGCTGCTGAACCGGACCACGCGTCACGCCAGCCCCACCGAGAACGGCCAGCGCTATTTTGAGCGTGCGGTCGTCATCCTCTCCGAGATCGAGGCCGCGGACCAGGCGGTGACACAGGCCCAGTCGGCGCCGCGAGGTCTGCTGCGCGTCAACGCGCCGATGTCGTTCGGCACGATGCGGTTAGGTCCCGTGCTCGCCGATTTCATGGCGCGCTATGGCGAGCTGCAGCTCCAGATCGTGCTCAGCGACGATCTGCTCGATCCCGTGCAGGACGGCTTTGACGTGACCTTGCGGATCGCAGAACTGGAATCCTCCAGCCTGATCGCGCGCAGGATTGTGCCTGTCCCGCGCATGATCTGCGCCTCGCCGGATTATCTCGCGCGCCACGGCACGCCAAAACATCCGCAGGATCTGCGCGAGCACGCCTCGCTGACCTACGGCTTCCTGCTCACAGGCAATCAGTGGAAGCTCACCGGCAACGACGGCGATCACTGGATCCAGCCGGCCTGGTCGCTCTGCGTCAACAATGCCGAAGTGCTGCGCGATGTCGCGATCAAGGGCAGGGGGCTGGCGTTGCTGCCGGAGTTCATCGCTGCGGACGCGTTGAAGAAGGGCGAGCTGCGGACGGTGCTGGACGATTATTCGGCGCCGCCGCTCGCGCTCTATGCGGTCTATCCGCCGACGCGGCATTTGTCTGTGAAGGTGCGGCTGTTCATCGATTTCCTGGTGGAGCGGTTTGGCCGCGAGGAGGAGGCCGGCGGGCGCAGACGTGCGGAGGCTGGGCCGTGAACCCATAAATCTCCCGGGCGACGGCTCGCTAGAGTCCGCTAACCCCGATGGCGCATCAATTTCCCTGTCACAGCGATTCTGTCGCGATGGGGCAAGAGGCGATTCCATGGGTGACCAGCGCAGGGACTTACACCCGTGAAATGGTGTCGCGACATCGCTCTCCCATTTGTCAACGTTGGTGACACTAATCCCCGGAATTGCTGTTCCACGAACTATCGGATGGAGTTGGCCAACCCAGCGAAGGCCATCCGGCGCCGTCGAAGCATTGGTCAGCTCGATCACATCGCCCGTATCGACACACTGAGGGTCCCGTGTAGCTGGACACCATTATACCGTAACGGAAACCTGAACTTTCTTCCGATCGCTCGGGACTCATACTTGCGTCCCGGCTTCGCGCCTTAGGACCAGAGAGCTTCAGCCGCTGCCGGGGCGCCGCCGAGGGCTCTCTTTCGTGCCGCAGCGAAAAGCGGCGGCATGATGTGTAGCTCGCCGGCACTTCTCGACTTGATTTCAACAAGCTCAGGAGGAGCCTATGCGGAAGTCTCTCACCTTTTTTCTTTCTGGCGTGGCATTGACCATCGCGGCGTCAACCGCCGTAGCCGGCGAGCGGGTGCTTGAGTTCAAGCTGATTACGAAGCCGATCGACCTCAAGGTGATAGAGGCCGCAAACGTCGAAGGACAGACGGTTGCGTCTGGTAAATTCTTTGGGGTCGCAGTCTTCAACGATGGCCGTATCGGAGTGAAGGAGTTCGTTAATAGTTCGGACTTGCTCAAAGGGTCGGGCCCCTTCTTCGGCTATAGCACTTACACGTTCGAGGAAGGCTCGATTACGGCGCGCTACACCGGTTCGGTCAAAGACGGCAAATCAATGGGCGAATACACGATCCTATCGGGCACAGGTGCTTATGCGAACGCCACGGGTACGGGAACAATCGAAAGCGCCCCGAACCCATTCAAGGGCGTCAACCTGCTTAACATCAAGCTCGTCGTTAAAACGTCCGGTTCTTGAGAGTGCAATGCTCACAGACCCCTGCACGAAGGAAGTTAATCCCTCGTGTGGCGTGTTAGCCCGGCCGGCACATTGCCGGCCGGGCGACCTGCTGAAGAAACGACCGGAATCGTGAGATCGATCTCCCTCTTGGCGCTAGGTGGCGGCGGCCGCATCGGCTTGGTGGCGGTCCATTCAGAGTTGCCGAGGTCCGTCGCGCGCAATTCGAGGCTACTGTTTGGGAGCTTGAATCATAGGCTGACGCGGTTGCTCCACTGGTCCTGATCGTAGGCCTGCAGGATGCGGACAAAATCGGCCATGCTGGATCGATCCCGGTTTTCGGGGACAGCCGCAACCTGGGTATCGGATGCGGGCTGGCTCCCATGCCAAAACCGCACGAGCAGATCGGTGATGTTTCTCATGACGTACTCTCTGCAGCCAACTGGGACAGTAGACATCAAGTACTGGAGCGGCATCGTGCCGTTCGATCAGGAGAAAGGCCGGCGGGCGCCTACGCCGCCGGACTTGTCCTGCAACTGCCGGCTCGTAGGGCCGGTTCCGTTGCTTTTCACTCTGCGTTCATAGGTAGCACGGAGCACTTGGCTGTCGCCATTGTGCGCGGGTATGGCGTGACCATACTGAGGTAGGGTCAGATGATGCATCGGGATAAGTCGACCAAGGGGCGGTTTATTCACGGGGTCAGCGGCTAGCTGCTCGAACGCGCCTCGGCCGGCGTGAGCAGATCGTCCAGCGCTTTCATCGACGCCTGCTGAAGCGCGACAAGTTCGTCGGCCGCACTCTGGCATTCCGTCGGGGATATCGAGATTGCAGCCAATTCGACCTCGCGGCAGCGCTCGAACAGGCGGACGAGCCCGAGCGCGCCGGCCGCGCTGCCGAGCTGGTGCGCGGATCGGGCGAGCTGCTTGTGGTCGCCGGTCGCCGCAGCCTTGGCGATATCGTCGATCAGCCGTTCGCTCGTTTGCTGCAGGAGCTGATGGAGTTTTGCGATCTGCGCCGCACCCAGCAATTCCTTCTGGTCATCGAGAAAATGCCGGTCGATCAGTGCGCCTGCGGCGAGTTGCGCGGCGGCCGGTTCGTCCGGGATGTCTTCGATCGCCTCGCGCAGCGCATTGATCAGGATCGGCTTGCTGACGACCTTGGTGATGCCGGCGCCGGCGAGGCGTTCGCGGGCGTTGGTGGATACGTCGGCGGTCACGGCGATGATGCGAGGCATCTTCGGCAAACCGAGCTTGCCGATCAGCGAGGCTGCCTCCACGCCGTCTATGTCAGGCATGTGCAAATCCATCAGGATGATATCGAACGTCTGGTCGCGCGCGAGTGCGACGGCGGAGGCGCCGTTGCCGGCGAGGGTGGGGCGATGGCCGAGCCGGTTCAGAATGGCTTCGCCGACCTGGCGATTGACGGGATCGTCGTCGACCAGCAGCACGCGGAGCTGCCGCGACGGCGGCGGAAGCGCGCCTTGCGCGATGCCGCTCGCGGCGCGGTCGAGCGGTACTTCAAGCCTGAACGTGCTGCCGGCGCCCGGCGTGCTCTCCACCGTCAGCTCGCCCCGCATCAGGCGGGTGAGGCGCCGCGCGATCGCAAGGCCGAGGCCGGTGCCGCCGAACCGCCGTGCAATGCTGTCGTCGGCCTGGACGAAGTCCTCAAAAATCCGGTCATGCATGTCGGGCGCGATGCCGATGCCGGTATCGCGAACGGTGATGTGCAGCAGGACATGATTGTCGAGCCGTTCGGCGGCCGCCGTCAAAGCGATCCCGCCGCGCGGGGTGAACTTGATCGCGTTGCCGATCAGGTTGAGCAGGATGCGGTTGAGCCTGACGGGATCGCCGTGAACTGACGTATTGACCGTCGCATCGCTGGCGAGATCGAAGGTCAGTCCTTTATTGAAGGCCTGCGGGCGCATCAGATCGGCGGTTGCCTCGATCAGCTGGTCGAGGCGGAAGTCGCGCGTCTCCAGCGCCTCGGTGCTGGCCTCGAGGCGCGCATATTCCAGGATCGCATCGACCAGCGCGATCAGCGTTTCGCCCGATGCGGCGGCGGTGGCGAGGTGGCGCCGCTGCATCTCGCCGAGGCTGCCGTCGTCGAGCAGTTGCAGCACGCCCATGACGCCGTTCAGCGGCGTGCGCAGCTCGTGGCTGACGACGGCAAGAAAGCGCGATTTGGTCTCGTTGGCCTGCACGGCAATGCTGCGCGCGCGCTCGGCAGCGTCGTGCTCGGCCAGGGCCTGATCGCGTGCCTTTTCGAGCTCGGAGGTCCGCTCGATTACCTTGCCCTCGAGCGTTGCGTAGGAGTCGCGCAAGTGAGCGGCCATCCGGTTGAACTGGTCACCGAGCGCCTCCAGCTCGTCGCCGGTCCTGATCGCGAGCCGCAGGCCGAGATCGCCGCTTCCGATCCGCCGCGCGCCCTGCGTCAGGATCTGGATCGGCACTGTCATGCGCCGACTGAGCCAGAGGGACACCAGAACCGCAATGGCGAGCAGGACGACCAGAAGAAAGGTGGAGCGTCCGATCGACGCGTAGATCGGGGCATAGGCTTCGGTGAGCGGAAGCTCGACGAACACCAGCCAGCCGAGCGACGGCACCGTCGCATAGGTCGACAGCACGCGTTGACCTGACAGGTCCTCCCTGACCAGACCGCCCGAGGGCGGGCCTACGCCGTCGAGCGCGGCGCGCACGTCCGCGTGGCCGGTGAGATCGCTGCGGCGTAGCGCCGGCCACAGATCCGGATGCGCGATCAAGACCCCCATGCGGTCGACCACATAGGCCTTGCCGGTGTTGCCGACCCTGATCCCGGCGACGAGGTCCCAGATGAAACGCAGATTGACTTCGGCGACGACCACATTGGGCGCGCGGCCGCTCCCGCGGGTGGCGAGCGTCATGAACGGCTCGGTGTCGCCGAAGAAGTAGACAGGCCCGTAATAGGCACGGCTTTCATTGGCGCCGCGGAAGGCCGGCGAAGTGGAGAGGTCGGCCTTGCTGCCGACCTTGTCCGCAACGCGGCGCGACACGCGCACCAGCTCGCGGCCCTGCGCATCGAGCTCGGCAATTTCCGCGATCGCGGGCGAGAGGCGCAGCAGGCGGATGGCGTTCAGGCGATCGTCCTCGTTGGTCGACAGTTCCGGCGGCAGGCGCGAGAGCCATCTGATCTGGTTTTCGATCTGGCCGATGAACTGGCCGATCTGGATGGCCGCGGATGCCGCCTGCTCGCGCTGGATCGCCGCGAGGAGCTGCTTCTGCTCGCGATAGGAGAACCAGACGTCGAAGCCGGTGTTGATGGCGAGCGCGGCAAAGGCGAGGGCAACGATCGAGTAGAGATATTTCCGGAACAGCCGGCCGGGAGGCGTCCGCAAATGTCCCTGGTCGACCTGCTCGTTCACTCGCGGATCTCGTCGGCGCGCGCGAGCAGCGTGAACGGGATCGTCAGTCCGAGCGATCGCGCGACGGTGCGGTTGATCAAAAGCTCGTATTTACGCGGCGATTGCACCGGCAGATCCCCGGCCTTGGTGCCGCGCAGGATCAGGTCGACATAGTCGGCCGAGCGGACCTCCAGCGTCGGCCCGTAGCTCATGAGCCCGCCCGCATCCATGAAGTAATGAAACGGATAGATCATCGGAACGCGATACTTCGCCGTTGCCGCGACGATCGCCTGGCGGTTCACCACCAGGAAGCTGTCGACGAGCGAGATCATCGCAGCCTTGGGCGGCTCGGAAAAGCGGCTGATCGCCCCGTCGATCTCCGCCGCCTTGCCGATGGGGGCGAGGACCACGTCAACCCCCGATGTCGCGGCCTCCTGCTCGAGGGAGTCGAGAAAGAAGCGTCCGGCGCGAGGCGTGCTCGCAGGATTGAACAGGACGCCGACACGCGCCATGTCCGGCACGGCCTCCTTGATGAGCTGAAACCATTTGCCGCCCATCTCGGCGGTGCTGCTGGTGAAGCCCGTGACGTTGCCGCCGGGGTGGGCGAGGCTCTCGACGAAGCCGTTGCCGACGGGATCGTTGGAGGTCGCGAAAACGATCGGGATCGTCTTGGTGGCCGCCAGCACGGCCGCGGTTTCACCCGTCGAGCCGGTCAGGATGACATCCGGCTTGAGATCGATGAGCTCCTGCACGGCGGTCTTCAACTTGTCCGGTCCGCCGAAGCTCGACCGGATCTCGAAACGGAAATTGACCCCTTCGACCCAGCCTCGTTGCCTCAGGCCCGCGATGAGCCCGCCAAGCCGCGTGGTCGCAGCTTCGGTCATGCTTCTTTTGGTCAGTTCGTCGTCGAGCGGCAATGCCGTGAGCGTCGCGACGAGCCGCATGCGATCCGGTGTTGCGCCGAGCACAAGCCATCCCGCGGCAGATGCGCCCGCCAGGCGAAGGAGATCGCGGCGGGCGACCGCCGGCACAACGCGGGCAGGAGCGGGCCGCTCAGTCATGAAATGCTTCGCAAAAGTTGTCCCTGACGCTGTGCATATCCCGAAAGGCTAGCGACCACAATTGATGAAAAAGTGCTTGTGAATGTTCATTCGCAGCCATGCGCAGCCCGATACCGTATTCCTACGAGCCGAGAGAGTCGCTGTTTCGATCGTTGTCTGATCCGTGACGCTCTGTGATGCCTTGTCCTTCGCTGCGCTCGCAATGATGGAGGATCGTGCGGCTTGCTAGCGTCGTAGCGTAAATTCGCTCGCGCCGCGCCGGTGCTCCCATTTCGCCTGCTCCAGTTCGGGCTGGTCGCATTCGACTTCCGGATACCCGATGCAGAGATAGGCGATGAATTTCCAGGTGTCAGGCACGTCGAGAATGGCGTGGATGCGATCGGGATTCAGGATCGACACCCAGCCAAGGCCAATGCCTTCCGCGCGCGCGGCGAGCCACATCGCGGTGATCGCGGCGACCACGGAATATTCCGTCGTTTCCGGCATGGTGGCGCGGCCAAGGCCGTGGCCGATGTCGCTGGTCTTGTCCGCGAACACGGCGAGGTGGCCCGGCGCCTGTTCGAGGCCCGACAGTTTTAGCGTGGCATAGCGCGCCGCGCGGTCGCCCGAGTAGCAATTGAGCGCATCGGCGTTGCAGGCCCTGAAGTCGTCGATGACGGCGCTACGCCTTGCCGCATCGTCGACGACGACGAAGCGCCAGGGCTGGCTGAGGCCGACCGACGGCGACAGACAGGCCGTCTCGATCAGCCGATCAATGGCGCCGTCCGGCAGCGGATCGCTGCGAAAACGGCGCACGTCGCGGCGCCACACGAACAGCTCGTGCAGGTGCCGGCGGAAGGTGTCGTCGAACTCGACCATGAGGTCAGCGTCCCATCTGGAAGGCCGCGGCGACCAGCAGGATCAGGATTTCGCCGATCTGCTCGAACGCGCCGAGAATGTCGCCGGTCTGCCCGCCGATCTGGCGGATGGCAAGCCGCGCCAGCGTCAAGCCGGCGAGCGAGAGCAGGATCAGGCCGACCAATGCCTTGCCCGGCCCCAACGCCAGCGCAAGCACGAGCGTTCCAACCGCGAAAGCAACGGCCACGCTGCGGCCAGGCGGCGCTCCAGCGCTGGCCGACAGTCCGTCAGGCCGCGCCGGCGGCACCAGCGACATGAAGGCCGGCACGCCCGCGCGTGCAGCGGCGTGCGCGGCGCATAGCGCGAACGTGACCGCCAGGGGATTGGCGATCGCTGCGAGCGCGCTCCAGCGCAGGCCGAACGACAGGATCAACGCGCAGACGCCGTAAGCGCCGATCCGGCTGTCGCGCATGATCTCGAGCTTGCGCTCGCGCGTGCGGCCGCCGCCGAGCCCATCGGCGGTGTCGGCAAGGCCGTCCTCGTGCAGCGCGCCGGTGATGAGGGTAGTCGTCGCCAGCGCGAGCAGGGCGGCGAGGCTCGGCGTCAGCCCGAGGCGGATGGCGACCTTGTAGATGAAAGCGCCGGCAAGGCCGACCAGAAGGCCAGCGATTGGAAGGGCCCAGGTCGCGCGCGCGACGGCGCCGTCGGCTGCGGGTTTCGACGATGCGACGGGGAGGATCGTGACGAACGATGCCGCCATCCTGAGATCGGCGACGATGTCCTTGAGAAGCTCCACGCGCGGCATCATTTCAGTTTCATCGGCAGGCCGGCAACCACGAACTCGACCTCGTCGGCGAACTCGGCAATCGTCTGGTTCATGATCCCGGCGGCGTCGCGATAGCTGCGCGCCAGTGCGTTGTCGGGCACGATGCCGAGGCCGACCTCGTTGGTGACGAGCACGACCGGGCTCTTGAGATTGAAGAGGGTCGCGGCAAGCGCGTTCACCTCGTGCTCCCAGTTGCGCCCGGCATGCATCAGGTTGGAGAGCCAGAGCGTCAGGCAATCCACTAGCCGTGCGCCGCCGCCGTCGCTTGCGACCAGCGCGGCCGCGAGATCGAGCGGCACTTCCCGCTCGATCCAGTCGGTTCCGCGCCGCGCGCGATGCCTGGCGATGCGCGCCTCCATTTCTCCATCCAGCGCCTCGGCCGTAGCGACATAGACGGGCTGTCCGGGAAAAGCGCGCGTGCGTGCTTCCGCGCGCTTGCTCTTGCCCGATCGCGCTCCGCCGGTAATCAAGATGACGGCCATGAAGGTCTCCTGTGGGCCTGACTAATCACCAAACGCGGCCAAAGACAAAGCCGAAATCAGGCGGGCAGGGGCTTGCGCTCGGCCCTCGCTTTGCGCAACAGGGGCAGGACAGGAGGCGGATTTGGGTTTTGCGGGCGCGATGGTGGTGGCGATGGCGGTGGATGCCTTTCTGGGCTGGCCGTCCTGGCTGTTCGCACGCATCGGGCACCCCGTGACCTGGCTGGGCCGGCTGATCGGCGCGATCGATACCGGCTGGAATCGCGATTACGATCCGCCGGCGCTGCGCCGCGCTGCGGGTGTTGTGGGAGCGCTTTTGGTGATTGCGCTCTCCGTCGCGCTCGGCTGGATGCTTCAGTCCTTGCTGGCCTCAGGCTGGATCCAGATCGTGCTGGTCGGCGTGCTCGCCTGGCCGCTGGTCGCGCTGCGCTCGCTCCATGATCACGTTGCCGCCGTCGCGAGGCCATTGCAGGCCGGCGATATCGCTGCCGCGCGCGAAGCGGTCTCGCGCATCGTCGGCCGCGATCCCGCGGCGCTCGATGAGGCCGGGATCGCGCGCGCGGCGCTCGAGAGCCTCGCCGAGAACGCTTCCGACGGCATCGTGGCGCCGGTGTTCTGGGGCGCGTTGTTCGGCCTGCCCGGCATCCTCGGCTACAAGGCCATCAACACGCTGGACTCCATGATCGGCCATCGCAGCGAACGCCACGAAGCTTTTGGCTGGGCCGCGGCCCGCATCGACGATGTCGCCAACTTCATTCCGGCGCGGCTAACAGGGTTTCTGTTCGTGCTGCTGGCACCAAGGCGATCCGAGGCGCTGTCGTGCATGACGCGCGATGCACGTCGTCATCGCTCGCCCAATGCCGGCTGGCCGGAAGCGGCCATGGCCGGTGGGTTAGGCGTCCGGCTCAGCGGTCCCCGCATCTATCATGGCAGCGTCACGAAGGAGCCCTGGCTCAACGAAGGCGCGCGCGATCCACTTGCTGCCGACATCGGCGAAGGGCTGAACGTCTACCGCCGCGCCATGCTGCTGCTTGCCGGCCTCCTTGCGATCCTGGCCTTCGCGTGAAAGAACGGGGCATGCGCGAGCACGGTGGAAATCTCGATCTGGCCCAGCAGCGGTTTGGCGGCCGCGCCGAGGACTGGATCGATCTGTCGACCGGGATCAACCGGGTGCCTTATCCGGTGGGCGAGGTGAGCATGCGCGCCTGGAGCGCGCTGCCGTCGCGGGCTGAGATCGATGCGTTGCATCAGGCGGCGCGGCACGCCTATCGCACGAGCGCACCACTCGTCGCGATGGGCGGTGCACAAGCCGCCATTCAACTCTTGCCGCAACTCGCGCCGTGCGGCCGCGCTCGCATTCTCGCACCGACCTACAACGAATACGCCGGGGTCCTCTCGGCTACGGGCTGGGATGTCGAGGAGGTCAGGGACTTCGAGGCATTGGCAGGCGCGGACCTCGCCATCATCGTCAATCCCAACAATCCCGATGGCCGCTGCCACGCGCCCAATGATTTGCTTGAACTGCTGCCGCGCGTCGGCCGTCTCGTCGTCGACGAGAGTTTTGCCGATGCCGTTCCGCATCTGTCGCTGGCACCGGACGCGGATCAGCCGAGACTGCTGATCCTGCGCTCCTTCGGCAAGTTTTACGGGTTGGCCGGCCTGCGGCTTGGGTTCGCGATCGGCAATGCCGCCGATGTCGGCAAGCTCGCGGCGGCATCGGGCCCATGGCCGATCTCGGGAGCGGCGATCGCCATCGGCTGCCGCGCATTGTTTGACGATGCCTGGGCCGAGGCGACAACGGCGCGGCTTGTGCGCGACAGCATACGGCTCGACGCGATGGTACAGTCGCAAGGCTGGTCGCTGATTGGCGGCACGCCGCTGTTTCGTCTTTACGAGACGCCCGACGCGTTGACTGCACAGGACAAGCTCGCGCGCGCCCATATCTGGTCGCGCGTCTTCGCGAAAGAGCCGACATGGCTGCGGCTCGGGCTTCCAGGCAACGAAGCCGAATGGTCGCGCCTTGCCGAGGTTCTAGCGCGCTAGCGCGAGCAGGCCTTCGACGTCGAGATGCTTTTCGATGTGGTCGGCGAGCGCATCGAGCGCGCTCTCGACCCGGGCGTGATATGGCTCTTCGCCCGCGGGAATGTCGAGCTTTGCCAAATACGCTTTGCGAAAATCGTCCGAGGTGAAGAGGCCGTGCAAGTAGCTGCCCTGCACGCGCCCATCGTGCGAGATCGCGCCTTCCGGCTCGCCGTTCAGGCTGGCGAACGGACGCGCGCGATCCGGCCCGTCGGTGCGGCCGATGTGGATTTCGTAGGCTTGGATCGGCTGATCGGTCGCGGCGTGCACGGCCGTGGCGCGCGTCAGCGTCTTCTGCGGGCTCATCACGGTCTCGACATCGAGAAGTCCGAGGCCCGGTGTGTCGCCCGCAGGGCCTTCGATGCCCTCAGGGTCGGAAACGCTGCGCCCGAGCATCTGGTAGCCGCCGCAGAGGCCGAGCACATGGCCGCCGCGGCGGTGATGCGCGAGCAGGTCGATGTCCCAGCCCTGCGCGCGCAGGAAGGCGAGATCGCCGCGGGTGGATTTCGAGCCGGGGATGATGACGAGACGGACATCGCCGGGGATCGGCTCGCCCGGACGCACCATGATAAGATCGACGCCAGGCTCGAGCTTGAGTGGATCGAGATCGTCGAAATTGGCAATCCGCGATAGCGCCAGGCACGCGATCTTGCAGCGGCCCGGCTTGCGCGCGTCGCTCAGGCCCAGCGCGTCCTCGGCCGGCAGCTCGCCGGCTCGCGGAAACCAGGGCAGCACGCCAAAACCGCGCCACGATGTTTTTGCCTCGATCAGTCTGTAGCCATCGTCGAACAGCGTGGGATCGCCGCGGAACTTGTTGATGACAAAACCCTGAATCATCGCAGCATCTTCAGGATCGATCACCGTCCTGATGCCGACGAGCTGGGCGATGACGCCGCCGCGATCGATGTCGCCGACCAGCACGACAGGAACATCGGCCTTGCGAGCAAAGCCCATATTGGCGATGTCGGCCTTGCGCAGGTTGACCTCGGCCGGACTGCCGGCGCCTTCGACCAGCACCAGATCAGATCGCGCCTTCAGCCGCTCAAAGCTCTCGATCACCGCACCCATCAGCGACGGCTTCATCGCCGCATATTCGCGCGCACGCGCGGTCGCAATGCGTTTGCCGTGGACGACGACCTGTGCGCCGACATCGGTCTCGGGCTTGAGCAGCACCGGGTTCATGTCCGTGTGCGGCTCGACGCCGGCGGCAAGCGCCTGCAGCGCCTGGGCGCGACCGATCTCGCCGCCATCGACCGTGACGGCCGCATTGTTCGACATGTTCTGCGGCTTGAACGGAAGCACGCGCAAGGCCCGCCGCGTGAAGGCGCGCGCGAGGCCGGCGACGATGAGCGATTTGCCCACGTCCGAGCCGGCCCCCTGGATCATCAATGCGCGCGCCATCGAATTCAGAACTCGACGCCGGCCTGCGCCTTGATGCCGGAGCGGAAGGGATGCTTCACCAGCGTCATCTCGGTGACGAGATCGGCGATCTCGATCAACTCGTCCTTGGCGTTGCGCCCGGTGAGGACAACGTGTGTCATCGGCGGCTTCTGCGTGGTCAGGAAATCGACGACCTCGGCGATGTCGAGATAGTCGTAGCGCAGCGCGATGTTGATCTCGTCGAGCACCACCATGCGCAAATTGGAATCGAGGATCAGCTCCTTGGCCTTCTCCCAGCCGGCGCGCGCGGCGGCGATGTCGCGGGCACGGTCCTGCGTCTCCCAGGTGAAGCCTTCGCCCATCGCGTGGAACTGGCAGAGGTCGCCGAAATGGCCCGTGAGCAGGCGCCGCTCGCCGGTATCCCAGGCGCCCTTGATGAACTGCACGACCGCGCAGGGGAAGCCATGGGCGACGCAGCGGACGATCATGCCGAAGGCGGAGGAGGACTTGCCCTTGCCCGCGCCGGTATGGACGATGATGAGGCCCTTTTCGCCGCTCTTGGTCGCCATGATCTTGTCGCGGGCGGCCTTCTTCTTCGCCATCTTCTGGGCGTGCCGGGCGTCGGTTTCCTCTGTTGTTTGGGTATCCGGTTCAGGCGTCATCGGTCCCGGTCCTTCGGCTTGACAAGAGGCGGCCGGGGGCAAATGGTGGCCCGGCGTTGGTTCCTGTCCTATGACAGGCGAAGAGGGAATGCGATAGGGTCCGAATCAGCAAGATTTGGGTCCAAAATGCAGCCGCCCCCGCGACCGTGACCGGAGAGATGCCCGAAGCCACTGATTCCCTAGGGAATCGGGAAGGCGGGGATCGAAGGGCAAAACCCTGCTCCGCAAGCCGGGAGACCTGCCAGCGCGGACGAGTTTTGGACCGGCGGACGGGGTGTTCCGCGACGGGGAAACGGACCCTCGGAAGAAGGTTCGTGGGCCTCTTCGCCTCGGCCGTTTATTCTGGAAGAGGCGATGACCGTCACACTTCACGTCTGCATCACCTGCCGCGCCGGCCAGACGCTTGGCGAGGGCGAGACGACACCCGGCAAGCGCCTGCACGGCGCGATCCTCGAGGCGGGCGTGCCCGAGGGCGTCAATGTGGTTCCCGTCGAATGCCTGTCGGCCTGCAGCCAGGGCTGCTCGGTCGCGCTCAGCGCGCCCGGCCGCTGGTCCTATGTCTATGGCCGCCTGTCGGATGCGAACGCGCAGGACGTCGTCGCGGGTGCCGCAGCCTATGCGGCGGCGCCCGACGGTCTCGTGCCATGGCGCAGCCGTCCCGAAATCTTCCGCAAGCAGTCGCTTGCCCGCATTCCCCCCATTGCCGTGTTGCCGGAGGCCGCTGAATGAACTCGCTCGCAAAAGTCCCTGTCACGGTGGTCACGGGTTTTCTCGGCTCCGGCAAGACAACGCTGATCCAGCATCTGCTCAGCAATGCCAACGGCAAGAAGCTCGCCGTGCTCGTCAACGAGTTCGGCAGCGAGGGCGTCGATGGCGAGATCCTGAAATCCTGCGCCGACGCGAACTGTCCGGAAGAGAACATCGTCGAACTCGCCAATGGCTGCATCTGCTGCACCGTCGCCGACGATTTCATTCCGACCATGGAGCAATTGCTGGCCCGGCCGGTGCGGCCCGATCACATCCTGATCGAGACCTCGGGTCTGGCGCTGCCAAAGCCGCTGCTGAAAGCGTTCGACTGGCCGGAGATCCGCTCGCGCATCACGGTCGACGGCGTGATCGCGCTGGCCGACGCCGAGGCTGTGGCCGCCGGCCGCTTCGCGCCCGATCCGGCGGCCGTCGAAGCGCAGCGCGCAGCGGACAAAAATCTCGATCACGAGACGCCGCTGTCGGAAGTGTTCGAGGACCAGATCGCCTGCGCCGACATCGTGCTGCTGACCAAGGCAGATCTTGCGGGCGCGGCTGGGGTGGAAGCAGCCAAGGCGGCGATCACCGCCGAGATGCCGCGCCGCGTGCCGATGCTGCCCGTCACCGATGGCGCGATCGACGCGCGCGTCATCCTCGGCCTCGGCGCTGCCGCGGAGAACGATCTCGCCGCGCGGCCCTCGCATCATGATGGCGAGGAGGAGCACGAGCATGATGATTTTGCTTCGGTCGTGATCGACCTTCCGGAAGTCCTGGATGTCGATGCGCTGGTCGCATCGGTCCAGAAGCTGGCGCGCGAGCAGAACGTGCTGCGCGCCAAGGGCTATATCGCGGTCGCCGGCAAGCCGATGCGCCTGTTGCTGCAGGCGGTGGGCGAGCGCGTGCGCCACCAGTTCGACAAGCCCTGGGGCGCGGGTCTCAGGCAATCAAAGCTCGTCGTGATCGGCGAGCATGGCGACATCGACGAGGCCGCGATCAGGTCAGGACTGGGTATCTGATGCACGTCGTCTTCCGCGAGAGCCGCGGTCTGGAGGAGACCGCGACGCCAAGGGACATCGGCCAGGACCCGGCCGATCTCGTGGTGCTCTCGTACTCGGATTCCGACCTTGCCGCGTTTGCTGCCGGCTGGCGCCGCGGCCGCGACAGCCTGCCGTCGCTGCGGCTCGCCAATCTCGCGGAGCTGCGTCATCCGCTGTCGGTCGATACCTATATCGAGCGCACGCTGTCGCATGCGCGCGGCATCCTGGTGCGCCTGATCGGCGGTGAATCCTATTGGCCGTACGGGCTCGCGGCCCTGCAGCAACTTGCGAAGGACCGTAACATCGTGCTGGCCGTGCTGCCGGCCGATGGTCGCGACGACACGCGGCTCGATGCCTACTCGACCCTGCCGGTTTCGACGCTGCGCCGGCTGAAGGTGCTTTGCGACACCGGCGGCCCGGTCGCGGCGCAAGCCGCGATCGCGCAGCTCGCGCTGGCCTCGGGGCTTTATGCAGGCCCGGTCGTCGGCGAGATGACGGTGCCCGAGATGGGCTTTTACGATCCTGCGCGCGGTGTCATTGCGGCGCCGGGCGAGGGAAAGCCGCGCGCGCTGGTGACGTTTTATCGCTCCTATCTCACCGCTGCCGACACCGGCCCCGTCGATGCCCTCATCGCCGCGTTGCGCGACAAGGGCTTTGATGCGCATGGCGTGTTCGTCACCTCGTTGAAGGCCGCGGGCGTTGCTGATTGGCTGGGCGCGCATCTCGCGCAAAATCCGGCGGCTGCGATCGTCAATGCGACGGCGTTTTCCGCGGTTGGCGACGACGGAACGACGCCGTTCGATGCTGCATTGTGTCCGGTCTTCCAGGTCGCGCTTTCCACGGCGCGTCGCGAGGACTGGGCGGACTCGCTGCGCGGCCTTTCGCCCGGCGATCTCGCGATGCATGTGGTGCTGCCCGAGGTCGATGGCCGCGTGTTCACGGGCGTGGTGAGTTTCAAGTCCGCCGCGGTGCGCGATCCCGATCTGCAGTTTTCGCATTTGGCGCACCGGCCCGATGAGGAGCGCGTAAAGGCTGTGGCCGCGCGCGTCGCGGCCTGGCGGCACCTCGCGGCGAAGCCTGCCGCCGAGAAGCGTGCGGCGATCGTGCTCTCGAACTATCCGGGCCGTCCGCACCAGATTGCGCATGCGGTCGGTCTCGATGCGCTGGCTTCGGTCGAGGCCCTGGTATCCGATCTCGCGGAAGCCGGCTTCGGCGTCGCGCCGATCCATGCACTCGGCGATACGCTGCTCAAGCAGCGATTGACCTGGAGCGTCGCCGACTATCGCGCCGCGCTCGCGCGCCTGCCGAAATCCTTGCAGGATGATCTCGCGCAAGCCTGGGGCGCGCCGGAGACTGACCCGAGTTACCGCGACGGCGCGTTTCACTTCGCGGCCATCACTTGCGGCAACTCGATCATCGCGGTCCAGCCGGAGCGCGGCGATGCCACCTCGCGCGATGCCGATTATCACGATCTCGCCCGCACGCCGCGCCACGCCTATGTCGCGTTCTATCTCTGGCTCCGCGCGCAGGCCATCGATGCCGTCGTGCACATGGGCGCGCATGGCACGCTGGAATGGCTGCCCGGAAAATCGGTGGCGCTGTCTCCAGCCTGCTGGCCGGAAGCCCTGATCGGCGATCTCCCAATCATCTATCCCTTCATCGTCAACGATCCCGGCGAGGCCGCGCAGGCCAAGCGGCGCATCGGCGCCGTCACGATTGGCCATCTGCCGCCGCCGCTCGAAAAATCCGCCGTGCCGGAAGGCCTGCGTCGGCTCGAACGGCTCCTTGACGAATATTCGACCGCCGATGGTCTGGATCCAGCCCGCCGGCAGCGTTTGATCGCGGCAATCCGCGACGAGGCGCGTGCAGCCGGCCTTGAAGACGATCTTGGCCTGGATGCTTCTGCTGCACCGGCCGAAGCGATCCCGCGCATCGACCGCTTCGTCTGCGATCTCAAGGAGAGCCAGTTCGGCGACGGCCTGCACGTGTTTGGCCGCGGCGCCTGTGGCGATGCGGAGCGCGACGCCCTGCGTGCTGCGCTCGCAGGACAGCGAGTCGCGCCGGGGCCGTCGGGCTCGCCTTATCGCGGCCGTCAGGACGTGCTGCCCACGGGACGCAATCTCTTCGCCGTCGATCCCCGCGCGGTGCCGACCCCGTCGGCGCACGCGCAGGGGATAAAACTCGCCGAAGAGCTGTTGCGGCGCCATCTGCAGGATCACGGCGACTGGCCGAAGGGCCTCGTCGTCGATCTCTGGGGTTCGGCGACAATGCGCACCGCGGGCGAGGAATTTGCGATGGCGCTGCATCTGGCAGGCCTCGCGCCGCGCTGGGATCACGCTTCCGGCCGCGTCACCGGTTACGACATCATCGCGCCCGCCGAGCTCGGCCGCCCCCGCATCGACGTCACGCTGCGCGTCTCAGGCCTGTTCCGCGATGTCTTCTCCGGCCTTGCGCAATTGTTCGAAGCCGCGGCGGAAGCGCTCGCAGGCCGCGACGACGAGGGCGAGGAAAATCCGTATCGCCAGCGTGTGTCGCGCGTGTTCGCGCCGCGTCCCGGACAATACGGTGTCGGCCTGTCGGCGATCCCGGATGCCTTCACATCCGAAACGCGCGAAGCGGCCGGCGAAGCCTGGCTGTCGGCGTCATCCTGGGCATTCTCCGCCGATGGCGAGATCAGGGCCGATCGTGCCGGCATCGAGACGCGCCTCGCGTCGGCCGATGCTTTTGTCCACGTCCAGGACTTGCCGGAAACCGATCTGCTGCTCGCGGCCGACTACGCCGCGCATGAAGCGGGGATTGCGGCCGCCGCGGCACAGCTCGGCGGGACCGCGCCGTCGCTCTATCATCTCGACGCAACGCGCCCCGACCAGCCGCATGCGCGGACGCTGACCGAGGAGATCTCGCGCGTGGTTCGCGCGCGCGCCGCCAATCCGGCCTGGATCGCCGGCATGATGCGCCATGGTTTTCGCGGCGCCGCCGAGATCACCGCGACGCTCGAGCATATGGCAGCCTTCGCCCATCTGGCGGGCGCCGTGCCGCCGCATCTGTTCGATCTCTATTATGACGCGACACTGGGCAACGAGGACGTCAGCGCGTTCATGGCCCGCGAGAATCCGGCGGCACTTGCCGCGATGGAGACCTGCTTCACCCGCTTGCATGAGGCTTCACTCTGGCGAACGCGCCGCAATTCGATCGCGGCTGCACTCCGGGAGGCGTCATGAGCGCGGCTATGGTCAAGGGCTGGTGCCCCGGTGCGCTGCGGCCGATGCAATCGGGCGACGGACTCGTCGTCCGCGTGCGGCCGTTCGGCGGTCGGCTCGATGCGGCGCAGGTCTCCGGACTTGCGCATCTGGCCGAACGCCACGGCAACGGCCTGATCGACGTCACCAGCCGCGCCAATCTCCAGATCAGGGGCGTCAGTGAAAGCAGCCACGGGCTGCTGGTCGACGGGCTCGCGCAACTGGCGCTGCTCGATCCGGACCCCGAAACCGAATCCCGGCGCAATATCCTGGTGACACCGTTCTGGCGCGCGGGCGACGAGACCCAGGCGATTGTCGCCGAGCTCGAAGCGGCGCTCGAGGCGTGCGCGCTCGCGCTTCCGACCAAGTTCGGCTTCGCCGTCGATGACGGCACCTCGCGCGTGCTTGCCGGCGATTCCGCGGATGTGCGGATCGAGCGCGACCGGGCCGGCGGGCTGCTGGTGCGGGCCAATGGCGCCGAGCTCGGCCGATCCGTCGCGCGCGGCGAGGCCGTGACCGCTGCGCTCGCGCTTGCAAACTGGTTCGTGATGTCAGGCGGCGCCACTGGCGGGCGAGGGCGCATGGCGGCGCATCTGGCCGCCGGCGCAATCTTGCCCAGGGCGCTGCGCGGCGAGGCCGAGCCGGCACCGATCATGGCCGCGGCGCGCCCCGGCCTCTATCCGCAGGGCGCGATGGTCGGCGTCGCGTTCGGGCAATTGCCCCATGCCACGCTCAACCAGTTTGCCGATTGTGGACATGCGCTGCGGATGACGCCGTGGCGGATGGTCTTGAGCGAAGACAAGCGCACGATGCCGACCGCGGCCGGCCTCATCACCGAGGCCTACGATCCGGCGCTACGCGTCATCGCCTGCAGCGGTGCGCCGCGCTGTCGCGAGGCCCACGCCGACACCCGCGCGCTGGCAGCCGCGCTTGCGCCGAACATCGGTGCGGCCGCGCGGCTTCACGTTTCCGGCTGCGCCAAGGGATGTGCGCATTCCGGCACTGCTGCGATCACGCTGGTCGCGACCGGCGCAGGATTCGATCTCGTGCGCGGTGGCTCGACGCGCGACGAGCCCGTTCTGCGTGGGCTTAACCGCGATGATATCGTCGGTAATCCCTCCATCCTGATGGGAGGGCATTGATGCCGCATGTTTACGAGACCGATGGCGCCGCGATCTACCGGCAGTCCTTTGCGACCATTCGCGCAGAAGCCGACCTTGCCCGCTTCACGCCCGATGAGGAGCAGGTCGTCGTGCGGATGATCCATGCCGCCGGCATGGTCGGCCTCGAAGCGCATATTCGCTTCACGCCAGGCATGGCGACCGCCGCGCGCGCCGCCCTGCAGAAGGGCGCGCCGATCCTGTGCGATGCGCGCATGGTCTCGGAAGGAATCACGCGGGCGAGACTGCCGGCGGACAATGCCGTGATCTGCACGCTCGGCGATCCCTCCGTTCCGTCGCTGGCGCAATCCATGCGCAACACCCGCTCGGCCGCGGCGCTGGAGCTGTGGCGGCCGCATCTCGATGGCGCGATTGTTGCGATCGGCAACGCACCGACAGCGCTGTTCCATCTCCTCAACATGCTGGAGGACCAAAACTGCCCGCGGCCGGCGGCGATTATCGGCTGCCCGGTCGGCTTCGTCGGTGCAGCCGAGTCCAAGGCGGCGCTGATGGCCGATCCGAAGGTCGCGACGCTGACGGTCGAGGGCCGCCTCGGCGGTTCGGCGATCACGGTGGCCGCCGTGAACGCGCTGGCGAGCCGGAGCGAATAGCGATGGGACGCATCATATGTTGCGGCCTCGGCCCCGGTGATCCCGATCTGATGAGCGTGCGCGCCGACCGCACCGTGCGCGCCGCGCAGCACGTTGCGTATTTCCGCAAGAAGGGTCGGCCTGGCCAGGCGCGCCGTATCGTCGAGGGCATGCTCGCCTCCGACGTCACCGAATATCCCATGGAATATCCGGTCACCACGGAGATTGCTTTCGACAGCCCCGAATACGTCCAGCTGCTCGCCGGCTTCTACGACGAATGGGCCGAGCGCTTGGCGCGGCTGGCGCGCGCGGTCGACGTCGTCGTGCTGTGCGAGGGCGATCCCTATTTCTACGGCTCCTTCATGCATCTGCACATGCGCCTGCAGGGGCGTGTCGAGATCGAGGTGATTGCCGGCATTCCCGGCATGGTTGGCTGCTGGAATGGCGTCGGCCAGCCGATCGCCCTCGGTGACGACGTTACGACGGTGCTGATGGGGACGCTTCCCGAAGACGACCTCGAACGCCGCATGCGCGATTCCGATGCGCTGGTCGTCATGAAGACCGGCCGCAATCTTGCGAAAGTACGCCGCGCGCTCGCATCCGCCGGTCGGCTTGAAGACGCCTGGCTGGTCGAGCGTGGCACCATGCCGGGCGAGCGCGTGGTGCGGCTCGCGGAGGTCGATGCCGCAGATTGTCCCTATTTCGCGATCGTGCTGGTGCACGGCAAGGGACGGCATCTGGACGCGGCCGAATGACGGGCACGCTGACCATTGCGGGTCTTGGCCCGGGCAGCGACGCGCTGGTAACGCCTGAGGTTTCCGCAGCGCTCGCCTCCGCGACCGATATTTTGGGCTATGCACCTTATGTCGCGCGTGTGTCACCGCGACCAGGTCTCACGCTGCACCCCTCCGACAACCGCGAAGAGCTGCAACGCGCGCGCGAGGCGTTGCGTCTGGCCGCCGAAGGCGGTCAGGTCGTCGTCGTGTCCTCCGGCGACCCCGGCGTCTTCGCCATGGCGTCCGCCGTGTTCGAGGCGCTCGAACAGGTGCCGCAATGGCAGGCGCTGCCGATCCGCGTGCTGCCGGGCATCACGGCGATGCTGGCGGCGGCTGCACGCGCGGGTGCGCCGCTCGGTCACGACTTCTGTGCGATCAATCTCTCCGACAATCTCAAGCCCTGGGCCGTGATCGAGAAACGGCTGCGGCTCGCGGCGGAAGCCGATTTTTCGATTGCGATGTACAACCCCCGTTCGGCAAACCGGCCGGAGGGTTTTGGACGTGCGCTGGCGCTACTCAAGGAAGCCGGTTGCGGCGAACGGCTCGTGATCTTCGCGCGCGCGATCAGCGCTGCCGACGAGACAATCGAGACCGTGACGCTGAACGAGGCGCGGTCCGAGATGGCCGACATGCGCACGCTGGTGATCGTCGGCAATTCGCAGACACGCCGCGTCGGCCGCTGGGTCTATGCACCGAGGCGGGTTGAATGACCGAGCCACTGCATCACTTCAGTGACGCTTTCAACGCGCGGACGCTCGGGCAGTTCTGGTCGCGAGATCATGACCACGGGCAGGCCGAGCGTACGGGCCGCGTCGATCTTGGCGCGCGCGCCGTCGCCGCCGGAATTGCGGGCGACGATCCATGCGATGCCGCGTGCGCGCATCATCTCGAGCTCGGCGTCGAACGTGAACGGCCCGCGGGACACGATCACGTCAGCCGGGAGGGGCAGGGGCGCTTCGGGAGAATCGACGAAGCGCAGCGTGTAGGCATGCTGCGGCTTGGTTGCGAACGGAGCGATATGCTGGCGACCGATGGCGAGGAAGACGTGTGCGGGCGTCTCGGGCAGCGCGGCGACCGCCGCGTCGACGTCCGCGACCTCGATCCAGTTGTCGCCTTGCGTCCTGACCCATGGCATGCGTTCGAGCGCGATCAACGGCGTATCGGCTTCGGCGCACGCCGCAACCGCATTGCGGCTCATCTCGGCAGCGAAGGGATGCGTCGCGTCGATCACGTGCGTGATGCCTTCGCGGCGGATGTAATCGGCAAGCCCGCTCGCGCCGCCAAAACCGCCGATGCGGGTCGGCAGCGGCTGGTCGGCGGGCGCGCGGGTGCGGCCGCCATAGGAGTAGACGGCATCGATGCGCGCATGCGCGATCTCCGCGGCGAGCAGGCTCGCATCGGCCGTTCCGCCCAGAATGAGGGCGCGCGTCATGGCTAATCCCTTGGCTGATCCCTGGCTGACCATCATCGGTATCGGCGAAGATGGCCTTGCCGGGCTGTCGGAAGCAAGCCGAAACGCACTTGCGAGGGCGGAAACCGTCTTCGGTGGTGAACGTCATCTCGCGCTGACAGACGTTGGCGGCCGCGGCCGTTCGTGGCCGGTGCCGTTCGATGCGGATGTCGTGCTGAGCTGCCGTGGCAGGCCGACGGTGGTGCTCGCCTCCGGTGATCCCTTCTGGCATGGCGCCGGCACGAGCCTTGCCGAGAAGCTGCAGACCGGCGAGTGGATCGCGCACTCCGCTCCGTCGACGTTTTCGCTTGCGGCCGCGCGGCTGGGCTGGCGAGTCGAATCCGCCGTTTGCCTCGGCTTGCACGCCGCGCCGTTCGAGCGTCTCGTGCCGCATCTTGCGAATGGTGCGCGCATCATTTGCCTCGTGCGCGATGGGAAAGCGGCAGGTGATCTCGCAACATGGTTGAGCGAGCGGGGATGGGGCGCCTCGTCCTTCTGGAAGCTCGCTGCGCTCGGCGGGCCGCGCGAGAGCATCAGGGAATATCGCGCCAACAGTTTTGCCGGTGGTCTCGCCGGAAACCTGGTCGCAGTCGCCGTCGAGGCGAAGGGCGCGCAGGGCGTGCCCCGCAGCTCGGGACTGTCAGACGATCTCTTCGTCCATGACGGCCAGATCACCAAGCGGCCGGTGCGCGCAATGGCGCTCTCGACGCTGGCGCCGCGCTCCGGCGAGCGATTGTGGGACATCGGCGCGGGCTCGGGTTCGATCTCGGTGGAATGGGCGCTATGCGGTGGAACGGCGACCGCCGTCGAAGCGCGAGAGGATCGCGCCGCGAATATCCGCAGGAATGCGGCAGCGTTCGGGCTGGCGCACCGGATCACTGTTGTTGAAGGGAAGGCGCCCGACGCTCTCGCGGCGCTTGACGCGCCGGACGCCGTCTTCATCGGTGGCGGTCTCGATAGCGCAATGTTCGACGCCATCTGGTCGCGGCTCGCGCCGGGCGCGCGGCTGGTCGCACATTCCGTGACGCTGGAGACGGAAGCGCTGCTCGGCGAATTGCACCAACGCCACGGCGGCGAGCTGATGCGAGTCGAGATCGCGCATGCTGCGCCGCTCGGCGGCTATCGCTCCTGGGAAGCGGCACGCCCGGTGGTGCAGTGGAGTGTAGACCGATGAAGGTCGCCGGACTCGGGTTCAAGAAGGATGTCACGCTGGCTTCGCTGCGCGAAGCGCTTCTGGCTGCCGGCGGTCCCGAAGGGCTTGCGGCAGTGGCGACCGTCAGCGACAAAGCTGATGCCGAGGCCCTGAAGCAACTCGCGCACGAATGCGGTGTGCCGATCAAGGCCGTTCCGGCCGAGACGCTGGCCGGCATCGACACGCTCACGCAATCGAAGCTCATCGCGGAGAAGTTCGGCACGGGATCAGTTGCCGAAGCTGCGGCGCTCGCCGCGGCCGGCCCTCGCGCGCGACTGATTGCGATGCGCGTGGTCTCGAGGGACCGCACGGCCACCGCCGCGATCGCGGAAGGAGACGGCCCATGACCGTGCATTTCATCGGCGCCGGGCCCGGCGCTCCCGATTTGCTGACGCTGCGCGGCCGCGACTTGATCGCGGCCTGTCCGGTCTGTCTCTATGCCGGCTCGCTGGTTCCCGAAGGCGTGCTGGCGCATTGCCCGCCCGGCGCGCGCATCGTCAACACCGCGCCGCTGTCGCTCGATGAGATCATTGCCGAGATCGCTGCCGCGCATGCGGAGGGCAAGGACGTCGCGCGGCTGCATTCCGGCGATCTCTCGATCTGGTCGGCGATGGGCGAACAACTCCGCCGCCTGCGCGCGCTCGGCATTCCCTATTCGGTGACGCCCGGCGTTCCCTCGTTCTCCGCTGCTGCGGCCGCGCTGGAAGCCGAGCTGACTTTGCCCGGCCTTGCCCAGACGGTGGTGTTGACGCGCACGCCCGGCCGCGCCAGCGCGATGCCTGAGGGCGAGAAGCTCGCCGCCTTCGCCGCGACCGGCGCGGTGCTCGCCATCCACCTCTCGATCCATCTGCTCGGCCAGGTCATCGCCGAGCTCACCCCGCATTACGGCGCGGACTGTCCCGTCGCCATCGTCTGGCGCGCGAGCTGGCCGGAGCAGCGTGTCGTGCGCGCGACGCTGGCGACGCTGAATGCCGCCGTTGGTACCGAGATGGAGCGCACCGCGCTGATCCTGGTCGGCAAGACCCTTGGCGCTGCGGATTTCGACGAGAGCCGCCTTTATGCCGCCGACTACGACCGCCGCTATCGGCCAATTGGCGCCGAGCCGCGCTTTCCGGAGGTCTCCTAATGCCGGCGGGCCTTGTCATCTCCGCGCCAGCCTCCGGCGTCGGCAAGACCACACTGACGCTGGCGCTCGCGCGCGCCTGGCGCAATCGTGGCCTCCAGGTGCAGTGCTTCAAGAGCGGGCCTGACTATATTGATCCCGCATTCCACGCGGCCGCCACGGGACGAGCCTCTGTCAACGTCGATAGCTGGGCGATGGACCGCGGAACGATCGCGCATCTCGTCAGCCGCGGCACGGATGCCGACATCGTCCTCGCCGAAGGCTCGATGGGTCTGTTCGATGGCGTGGCAGCGCGTGGCGTGTCCGGCACCGGTGCTTCGGCCGACATCGCGGAGATGCTGGGCTGGCCGGTGGTGCTGGTGATCGATCCATCGGGGCAGGCGCAGACGGCGGCTGCGATCGCCGCAGGCCTTCGCGACTATCGCCCGGGCGTGCGCCTTGCCGGCGTCGTGCTCAATCGCGTCGCCAGCCCGCGCCACGAAGACCTGGTGCGGCGTGCGCTCAACGAAGCCGGCATCGCCGTGTTCGGTGCGCTGCCGCGGCACGCGGAGATCAGCCTGCCGAAGCGGCATCTCGGCCTCGTGCAGGCGGAGGAGCAGGCCGAGATCGGCAAGCTGATCGACGAGGCCGCGCGCTTTGTCGCCGAGCACGTCGATCTCGACGCGGTGCTGCGAGCGGCCGCCGGCTGGTCGCCGCAACCTGACGCGAATGGCCTGAACGTGACGCCGCCCGGGCAGCGCATCGCGCTCGCCCGCGACGCCGCGTTTTCCTTCGTCTATCCGCACATGCTGGAAGCCTGGCGCGCGGCGGGCGCCGAAATCACGACATTCTCGCCGCTCGCCGATGAAGGCCCTGATACGAGCGCCGACGTTTGCTGGTTGCCCGGCGGCTATCCCGAGCTTCACGCAGGAAAGATCGCGGCCAATACGCGGTTTCGCACCGGCCTGCGCTCGTTCGCCGAGACGCGGCCGGTGCACGGCGAGTGCGGAGGCTATATGGTGCTGGGCGCAGGCCTCACCGACGCCGACGGTGTTCGTCATGAGATGACTGGCCTGCTTGGCCTGGAGACGAGCTTTGCCAAACGCCGCATGCATCTGGGCTATCGTCTTGCCGCCCTCGCGGCGCCTATGCCGGGGCATCAGGCGGGCGCGCGCTTGCGCGGTCATGAGTTCCACTATTCGACCATCCTTGCCCAGCCCGATACGCCGCTGGCGGTCGTGCATGATGCAACGGGCGCGGTCATCGCCGAGACCGGCTCGCAGCGCGGCCGTGCCACCGGCACCTTCTTCCATCTGATCGCGGAGGACCGGTGAGCGGTTTCGTCTCCTTCATCTCCGCCGGCCCCGGTGATCCCGAGCTCCTCACCGTGAAGGGCGCCACGCGGCTGCGCGAGGCCGACGTCGTGCTCTATGACGACCTTGCCTCCGGCGCGATCCTCGATCTCGCCCGGCCCGGCGCCAATCTCGTCGCAGTGGGGAAGCGGGCCGGGCGTCCCTCGACCAAGCAGCATCATGTCAACCGCCTCTTGGTCGACTACGCCGTCACAGGCGCGCGCGTCGTTCGCTTGAAGTCCGGCGATGCCGGCATTTTCGGCCGGCTCGAGGAGGAGATCGAGACGCTGCGCGAGGCCGGCATCGGCTACGAGATCGTTCCCGGCGTCACCTCGGCCTGCGTCGCTGCGGCGCAGGCGGGAATCCCGCTGACCCGACGGCACACCTCGCGCCGCGTGCAGTTCGTCACCGGGGCCGATGTCACCGGCGAGTTGCCGCCCAACCTGAATTGGGCGGCGCTGGCTGACCCCGAAGCGACCACCGTCGTCTATATGGGACGGCGCACCTTTCCGGCGCTTGCCGCAAAATTGATCGCCCACGGCCTCGCACCAACCACCCCGGCGCTGTTCGCCGAATCCCTCGGGCGACCCGACGAGCGGCTGGTCCGCACCACGATTGCCGAGCTTGCCGAGCAGCTTGCACGAGGCGGGGCGGCTTCGACGGCCGCCGTGATCCTGTTCGGCGCGCTGGCGGGGGAATATCCATCATGACGGCCACTGCCGCCGTTCGGCCCTTGACGCCTGCAATGCGAAAGGGGCACACAAGAGGGGCATGGTGCTCGACGCGGCGCAAAGCGCCGGAGCATAATCGGGAATGGGGATGGGCGGACCCAGTTGCGGCGCCCAAAACCCCAGCCGCCCCCGCGACTGTAAGCGGTGAGGGGCTCCGATCAGCCACTGGGCCGCAAGGTCCGGGAAGGCCGGAGAACCCCAGTGAACCGCGAGCCAGGAGACCGGCCGTGCATGTTTTGAGGCCAAGGCCGTCGGGTGTGACGGCAGGAAGGAACTGAGCCATGCATATCGAACCCGGCGTCGTGACGGGCGCCAAGCTCGTATTGAGTTACGCAACCGGCATCGCCGCAGGCGGCGTTGCCTTGAAGCTAGCGGCGGAGACCGTGCGCGAGCAGGGCATCACGTCGTTCGCGGCGCGGACGCTTGCCACCACCGGCCTCGTCTTCACCTTCTTCGAGATCCTGCCGCACTTCCCGGTCGGCGTCTCCGAGGTGCACTTCATCCTCGGCTCGACCCTATTCCTGCTGTTCGGCGCGGCGCCCGCGGCCTTCGGCCTCGCATTGGGCCTGCTGCTTCAAGGCGTGCTCTTCGAGCCGGCCGACCTGCCGCAATACGGCATGAACGTCACCACGCTTCTGGTGCCGCTGTTCGCGATCCAGGCGATCGCCACGCGGATTATTTCGCGCAACACCGCCTATGTCGATTTGAAGTATCGGCAAGCGCTGGCGCTCTCGACGACCTATCAGGCCGGCGTGATCGCCTGGGTGGCGTTCTGGGCGCTCTATGGCTCCGGCTTTGCCATGAGCAACCTCGCCAACATCGCGACCTTCGCGGCCTCCTACGCGCTCGTCATCGTGATCGAGCCGCTGGCCGATCTCGCCGTGCTGGCGCTGGCGAAGTCGCTGCGCGGTGTGACCGCGCCCGGCCTCGTCACCCCGCGCCTGCACAACGCGGCTTAAGAGACAAGGGGCGGCCGTCATGGCCGCCCCACACGCCCGATGCTCACACTCTCCCTGATAGGCATCGGTTGCGGCGATCCCGAGCAGCTCACGCGCGCCGCGATCCACGCCATCAACGCGGCCGATCTCGTCCTGATCCCGCGCAAGGGGAGCGCGAAATCCGATCTGGCCGATCTCAGGCGGACGATCTGCACTGACGTGCTCACGAACGACACGACGCGCATTGCCGAGTTCGATTTGCCGGTGCGCGACGCGACCGAAGCTGACTACCGAAAGGGCGTGGACGATTGGCACGACGCCGTGGCCGCCGCTTGGTCGCAGACGATCGCGAGCCATCTCGTCGGTGACGGCAGGGTCGCACTGCTGATCTGGGGCGATCCCTCGCTCTACGATTCTTCGCTGCGCATCGCGCGGCGGCTCAATCCCTTGCCGAAGATTGACGTCATTCCCGGCATCACCTCGATCCAGGCGCTGTGTGCGGCGCATGCGCTGCCGCTCAACGACATCGGCGAGCCGTTTCTGGTCACGACAGGCCGTCGCTTGCGCGAGGCCGGCTGGCCGCAGGGCGTCGACACGGTGGTGGTGATGCTCGACGGCGGCACCGCGTTCCAGTCGCTCGATCCGGCCGGGCTGTATATCTGGTGGGGCGCCTATCTCGGCATGCCCGACCAGATCATCATGTCCGGTCGGCTCGCAGACGTGAGCTCGCGCATCGTGACCGCGCGGCAAGAGGCGCGCGAGCGGCATGGCTGGATCATGGACAGCTACATTCTCAAGCGCAGGCCGTAAGCGAGGCAGCATGCTCCCCGACTGGGTCACCCGGAAATGCCCCGATGTCTCCGCGATCCATCGCGACGCGGCGATCGCGCGGCAGGCGCAACTGACAAAGCCGACCGGCGCGCTCGGCCGGCTCGAGCAACTCGCGATCGAGCTCGCCGGCCTGCAAGCGACCGAGCAGCCGCGCGCCGCGCGCGTGCCGATCATCATCTTCGCCGGCGATCACGGCATTGTCGCGCAGGGCGTCTCGGCCTATCCGCAAGCCGTGACCATCGCGATGATGGCGAATTTTGCCTCCGGCGGCGCTGCGATCTCGGTGCTCGCGCGCGAGCTGGGCTCGCGCCTGGAAGTCGTCGACGCCGGCACGCTGGCGCAGGAGGCGATGCCTGATATCATCACCGACAAGCCGCGCAATGGCACGCGCGATTTCAGCATCGAGGCTGCGCTCACGCCTGCAGAGCTGGCCTTCGCCTTCGAAGCCGGCCAGCGCGCGGTTGCGCGTGCCGAGGCCGGCCAGCCTGATCTCCTGATCTTCGGCGAAATGGGCATCGGCAACACCACGACATCAGCGGCGATCGCCGCGAGCCTGCTCGGGATCAGCGCCGAGGAGATCGCGGGCAGCGGCACCGGCGTCGATGCGGCCGGCCGGGCGCACAAGGCGCGCGTGATCGACGCGGCGATTGCGCGTCATGGCGTTGCGGGCGCGTCGCCCGAAACGATCCTGTGTGCCGTCGGCGGCCTCGAGATCGCGGCGATCTCGGGTGCCATCATTGCGGCCGCGCAGCGCCGCATCCCCGTGTTGATTGACGGCTTCATCGTGTCGGTCGCGGCGCTGGCGGCAGTGCGGCTCAATCCGTCGTGCCAGCCATTCCTGCTGCCCTCGCATCAATCGGCGGAGCAGGGGCATCGGCTGGTGCTGCGCGCATTGAACGTGCAGCCGCTGATCAGCCTCGATCTCAGGCTCGGGGAGGGATCGGGCGCCGCCATCGCTCTGCCGCTGGTGCGCTCGGCCTGCGCGCTCCATAACGGCATGGCGACCTTCGCGCAGGCCAATGTGCCTGACAGACCTAGCTGACCCGCTGATTGACGGACACCACCCGCCAGCCGGCCGCGAGCCGGTCGATCCGGGTCAGCGACAGCGGATCGATCACGAAGCGCAATGCCGCTTCCGGTGTGAGATCGAGCGCGATGCAGAGCGCGGCACGGATGGTGCCGGAATGCACGACGAGTGTTGCGGAGCCGGCTCCGATCCGCGACAGGCCCAGCCGGACGCGCGCGACCTGATCCCCAAAACTCTCGCCGCCCGGTGGTCTCAGGTGCGCAGGGTCGCTCCAGAATTGCGCATAGGCTTCGCCGCCGCTCGCTGCGAGCTCGTCATGTCGCCGGCCGGTCCAGTCGCCGAAATCCTGCTCGCCGAATTCACTCATCAACACCGGTTCGAGCCCCAGCGCGCGCGCTGTCTCGATCGTGCGCCGCGCAGGGCTCGCATAGCTCGCAGCATCCCGCGGCAGGCGCGGCCGCAGCGCCTCCAGTTGCGCGCGGTCGGTGAGGTCCGCCGGTGCATCGGCGGCATGGATCGTCCCTTTGACGCCGTCGACGGGTGCATGTCGGATCAGCCAGAGGAAGGTCGGGCCTTCCATACTTATCTCCAGGGAAGTTGGTCGCTGTGGCAATAACGCTGCAACTGGTACATTGACTCTGTCTTGCTGGTAATCCTAGATGCTCGCGACGGTTTCCCCGAGAGGGGATGAAAAGGGAATGCGGTGCGGGGAAATTGTCCCCAATGCCGTGGCTGCCCCCGCAACTGTGAGCGGATAATCCTTCGTCAGAAGCCACTGGGTCCTCGGTCCCGGGAAGGCGACGAAGCGGTCGTGACCCGCGAGCCAGGAGACCTGCCGTCAGCCGTGGTCACACGCGAAGATGTCGGTCGGGGAGTACAGACATTCGGCTTCATCGTAGGGCTGACAAGCCCGGGGTGAGACCTCGTTCGCTGTGACGTGCCACTGACGTCATACCGAGGTCTAGACCCGTGTCTTCCATCCGTATCGTACGACCGCGCAGCGTCCTGCTTGCCTCTGCCGCGCTCACGTCCTTTGCCGTTCTCGATGTGCCTGCTGCGCTGGCGCAGCAGGCCCGCGAAGCCCTGCCGCCGATCGAGGTATCGCCCCAATCTCGCAAGCCGGCCAAACCGGCCGCCCGGGAAGCCCAGAGCACGCGCCGCGCGGCAGCGCGCAGACCTGCGGCGGCATCGGCCGCGCCAAAACCCACCGTGCCGGCCGCAGCCGCGCAGACGCCGCTCAACACCAATGTGGTGGCGGAAAGCGCCTCGCGGCTTGGGCTGACCGTGCGGGAGATACCGGCGACCGTCGAAGTCATCTCGGCCCAGACCATGCGCGAGCAGGGCTATCGCACCGTGTCCGAGGTGGCGCAAGGAGCGGTCGGCGTGACTTCCGGCGACGCGCCGGGGGAGCCGGCGGGCTTCTCGATGCGCGGCTTCACCAACAGCCAGATCAACACGCTCTACAACGGCATCAAGATCGGCCCGCAGAACATGACCTCGCGGATCATGGACACGGCCAACCTGGAAGCCGTGGAATTCCTGAAGGGTCCGGCCTCGCTGATCTCGGGCGAGGGCGCCGCCGGCGGCGCGATCAACCTCGTCACCAAGCAACCGCACACCGGAGCGATCCGGAACGAAGCGGACGTCTCGTACGACTCCCTGAATTCGTTCCGTGCGCATTACGGCTCGGGCGGCAGCACCAACGTTCAAGGCCTCGACTACCGCTTCGACATCAGCCGCTCCTCGCTGAACGGTTTTGTCGACGACACCTATACCAAGACGCTCGACGTCTCCGGCCAGCTCAACTACCGCATCTCCGACAGCCTCAAGGTCTGGGGCGCGATCGAGTACCGCGAGGATCGCGGGAAGGCCTATTGGGGCGCGCCGCTGGTGCCGGTCGCCTTCAGCGGTTCGCACGCGACGGCAGGGATCGTCTCTGGCAATTACATCTCGAACTACAACAAAACCAATCTCGGTGCGGTCACCATCGACGATCGAACCTTCAACACCAACTACAACGTTCTCGACAACCGCAACGTGGGGCAGGAAGTCTGGCTGCGCGGCGGCTTTGAACTGAAGCTCGCGCCCGACCTGACCTTGAAGAGCCAGGCCTATGGCTACGGCGCAGAGCGCACCTGGTTCAATAACGAGGTCGAGGCATTCAACTCCGGTACGAACCTGGTCGATCGCGAGCGCTTCTATGTTGCGCATAGCCAGCGGCTGGTCGGCAACATCACCGACCTGATATGGGATGCGAACATCGCCGGCTTCGACAACCGGATGGTCACGACGCTGTCGTCGAGCTACCTCGATTTTGTCAGGCCGGGCGCCGCAAACTTCCCCGGCGACTCCGTTTCGCTGGTCCATCCTGACCGCGGCTTCTACGGCCTGCTCACGACGCAGCAGCAGACCGCGCGCATCGACAACGAGGCGCTGTCGTTCGAGGACCGGCTCAAGCTGACGCGCAGCTTCGCGCTGGTCGGCGGGCTGCGCGTCGAGCATATCGGGCTCGACCGCAACTCGACCGACGTCAACGGCCTGGTGAAGGCGGGCTTCCCGTTCACGAAAGACTGGGCGCCGGTGACGGGACGTATCGGCTACACCTGGGAGGCCGTGCCCGGCCTGACCTTCTTCAGCCAGTATGCGACCGGCGCCGACGTTTCCGCCAACAACATCTTCCTGTTGCTGCCGACCCAGCCGCTGGACCTGACGACGTCGCGCACCTACGAGACCGGCGTCAAGCATCTGTTCTGGGACAATAGGGCGGAGTGGTCGTTCTCGGCCTACGATATCCTGCGCAAGAACGTCTATGCGGCGGCCGGCGGGCAGGCGCTCAACATCGCCGGGCGGCAGGAATCGAAGGGCGTCGAGCTCGCCGCCGCGGTGCGGCCGATCGAACCTTTGCGGCTGTGGGGCAACATCGCCTATGTCGATGCGCGCTATGCCGACTACAATTTCGCCGGCGGCTCGTTCTCCGGCAACACGCCGCCGAACGTGCCGCGCATCGTCGCCAATGCCGGTGCGTCGTATCGCTTCTTCACGCCGTGGCCGGTGGAGCTCGGTATCGTCGGCCGTCACGTCGGCGATCGCTACAACACCGACGCCAACACCGTGACGATGAACGCCTATACGGTCGGCGACGTCTATGCCTTCGTCGACATCCCGAAGACCGTCTTCAATGCGGTCGACCAGGCCCGCCTGACCTTCCGGGTACGCAACTTCACCGACAAGCGCTACGCGATCTGGGGTGATCCGTTCTATCCCGACCAGATCCTCTTGGGCGCACCGCGCACCTACGAGATCTCGGCGGCGTTCAAATGGTAGGGCGCTGACCGCATGATGGGCGCGATCATCCTGCTGCATCGCTGGCTCGGGGTCGCGTTCTGTCTCCTGTTCGCGATGTGGTTCGCGACCGGAATCGTGATGCACTTCGCTCCGTTTCCGTCGCTGACGGAAGCGGAGCGGGTTGCCGGCCTGGCGCCGGTGGGGCGCGCGCAGGCGACCATGACGGTTGCCGATGCGATGACCGCGAGCGGGATCGTCGATGCTACGCGACTGCGCCTGATTCAGCGGAGCGATGGGCCGGTCTACATCGTGTCGGGGCCCTCGCGCCTCGGCGCCGTTCGCGCGACCGACGGGCAGGATGCCTCAGTGCGGTTGCCCGAGGTCGCGCTCGCCATCGCGGGTGCGCATGCGCGTCAACGCGGGCTCGATGCCGCGCATGCGGCGGTCGTTGCGCACGCCGACTACGACCAATGGAGCGTACCGAACGGCTTTGATCGACACCGGCCCTTGTTACGCGTGGCTCTCGGCGATGCGGCCGGCACGGAGGTCTACGTCTCGTCGCGCACCGGCGAGGTCGTGCTGGATACGACGCGAAGCGAGCGTGGCTGGAATCTCGCCGGCAGCGTGCTGCACTGGATCTATCCGACGATCCTGAGAAGCAATTGGAAGCTCTGGGATCGCGTAGTCTGGACGCTGTCGCTGCTGGCCCTGTTCGCAGCCTTGCTGGGTGCGGTGCTCGGGATCGTGCGTGTGAAGATGCGGGGACGCCAGCTCTCGTCGCCGTATCGCGGCTGGCACGCCCTGCATCATGTCATCGGCCTCGTGGCGACCGTCTTCGTGCTGACCTGGATCTTCAGCGGATGGCTCTCCATGGATCACGGCCGGCTGTTCTCGCGCGGACAGCTGACCTCGGCTGAAGCCGGCGTGATCAATGCTTCGCCGGACTGGACGATGGTCCCGTCACCCGATCGGAATCCCATCTCGTCCTTGACCCGCGAAGTCGAATGGTTCGCTTTCGACGGCAAGCTCTATCGACGCGAGCGGATTGATCTCGACACGCAGGTTGTGGTGCGGCCGGATGGTGCGGAGTCGCCGGTCCTCAGCGCACAGGAGATCGCGACTCTGACGATGCGGCTTGCGACGGGCTGCGACGCGCCCTCCATCCTCGCGGGTAACGACGACTATCCCGCACAGTCCGCCGTCCCCGGGGCGCCCGTCTACCGCTCGCGCTGCGGCGATGTCTGGTTCGATATCGACGCGGCCGACGGCCGTGTGCTGCAAAGGCTGGATGCCTCGCGGCGGGCCTATCGCTGGGCCTACGGCGCGCTCCACACGCTTGATTTTCCATTCCTCATGGCGCATCCGCGCCTCCGCGATATTCTGATCGTCGGCCTCTGCGCGCTCGGGCTGGTGTTCTCGATCACCGGAATTGTCATCGGCTGGCGGCGGTTGCGCCAGTCTTTCGCCGGCTAGGGACGCCCGACAAACACAAAGTGCGAAAACAACCCCATGCACAGTAGCCGGTGATAATGGAATCAACGGCTTACGCGGGCATCGCCGCGATTTGACCCGTCGGGCAAAACAGGGGTATATTGCTATTATTCCGAAATTGATGTGTTGCCCCAAAGCTACGCTGTCTACCTATGAGTCCGGCGGCACCACGTAACTGGTGACTACGTCCGCGTTGCTCCAATAGCGACCAAGTTCGTGAGGCAGCGCAGTATGTCACAATGGGCCAGAAGCAGAAGAAGACACTTCCCAAGTCACCTCAGACATCGCCCCACAACGTAGCAAGGCCGAAGGTGAACGCCCGAAAGACGAACTCATCGCGCTCGATGATCATTCGTGGGCCCATCATCCCCCAGTTTGAGTGACCGGAGACCTCAATGCTGTCGATGAAGTTGACCTGGGGCAAGCGTATGTAGGGAATGGACGGATGTGCGTTGGGATCGGAATACTCCACGCCGGTGGGGAACTCCGAGACCATAGGCCGGCAGTACCCAAATCCTCTAGTTGCTCCGTCGCGGAAATCGATACTTGCACCAACATGCGGCCCATTTCGAAGTAGAGTCTCCGCTCGTGTCGCGGCGTCTGGGGCCACGGCAAGGCAATCCAGCCGCCAATATCGGGGTAATAAGAAGGGGCAATGAACCGCGTGTGCTTTTCAGGTCGGTCTAAACCGCGTCGGGGCATCCCTAACGTCGGCACAAATTCATGCTGCATGACTTGATTGGCCGGATACGGCGTCGCCCCATCATGATCGGTCAGTACGGGCCGACCGTAAGTGAATGGATGGATCGCCTCGCTATCGTGCTGCGTCGCGGGCAGCCAGAACCGCGGCCTTTCGGCCGGCCAAAGTTCATGCGCACGGTCTTTCCCTTGCCCGAAGAGCCGATAGCGGGCGTAGCTAAAACAGACAACTCCCATTGGAATACGCGCTGCGGGTATTCCGCGGCTCTTGAGTGCCGCCGCGCCGGTCCGCGTCCAATACGAAGAACGTGTGATCAGATTGGCTTGCTCGCGACGAAATTGATCAAATCCCTTACGATCGGCGCGTTCGATCGTAGCGCCGCCAAACCTCAAGACTGATAGCGGACTGTCATACGCATCGTCCGACATATAGGCCGTGCCAAACGCCAGCGTCTCTGCATCATCAAAGACGATGACGGCCGGTAACAAGTCCTTAGCAACTCCGCCGTTCTCAGTTGTCTCACCGCGGCAGGCTTGTGGCGGAACAAGGACGAGCCCCTTGCCATCACTCATCCGCCGGCCGAACACGCTTGGCGTAACCCCAAGCTCTGACGTGCGACTACCATCCGCGTAATTGATTTGACGCCCCCCGCAAGTGACAACGATATCGAAGTCTTGCGGCTCGCCTTTATAGGTAAGCTTTACTTTCAGGCGATAGTAGGTCCCGGTTTCCTGCTGTACAGATTTTACAAAATCCCAGTTGCCGCGAAGCGCTTGGATGACCAGTGAATGCTTCGCAGCAACGATCGCCGCAACAGATGCGACCACTCCGACCAGGAACAGGAGAGCTATCTTAGCCTTCATACTCGCTTCAAGGGTTCCACTGATCACGACGGCCCAGCGTGCGACCGGGATAATCTTCTCCCCTACACGCAACACGATCGACGACCGCAACTTACGCAACCGAAGGTTAAGGCACAGTTTGCTCAAACTGCAACTTTGTTGACTTCCGCTTTGGGTCATTTTCGACGGTTTCAGCGCAGATTGTCAGCCGGCTGAGTTCCGCTTCTACCTCGTAAGCGTCCAACCGGAGCCTGTCCGGAAGCGTTGCGTCCGGCCAGACCCGTGTGATTCAAGCTTCCAAACTGAAGGTCGAATCATGCGCCACGAACTTGTCGATTATGAATGGCTTGCCATCAAGCCAACTGCGCCTCGATCTGCCGCGCCGCGCGCAGCAGCGTGCGGTCCTGACCGCGGCGGGCGATGATCTGGAGGCCGAACGGAAGCCCGTTTGCGTCGGTCCCGCAGGGGATCGAGATCGCGGGCAGGCGGGCATGATTGACGAACGGCGTGAACACGGCATGCGCACGCGGGCTCGCCGGGCGGCCGCCGATCGTGTCGGGCCCGAGCTGGGTGAACGGCCAGGCGACACAAGGGACGGTCGGCGTGAGCAGCAGGTCGACCTCGGTGAAGAAGGCCGCGAAGGCATTGGCGATCGCCGCGCTCGCGATCAACGCTCCCCCAACGTCTGTGCTCGTCCACGACAGTCCTCGCTCGATTTGCCTTGCGATGTCGGGATCGAAGATAGTCGCATCCTTGATGAAGGTGTCGCCATAGAGTGCAGCGAGGCCGGCATGCTGAAGCGGCATGATCGCCTCTTCCGTGGCGCCCGCCGGCCAGACGGGATCGCGCTGCATGATGCGCAGGCCGGCGGCGGAGAGACGGGCGATGACGGAAACGAGTCCATTGGCGACGACGTCGTCGACCGCAACGTCGAGCCCGAGGCGCGGCGAGAAGGCGATGCGAAGGCCGGCGACGTCGTCGGCCTCGCGTGAGATGACGGCCGAATCCGGGTCGCGCGGATCGATGCCGGCCATGGCCTCGAACGCCAGCGCGATGTCGGCGACATCGGCGGCGATCGGTGCGATCACGGAGAGGCCGAAGAACGGTTCGGCGAAGCCGGGCCCATAGGGGATTGCGCCGTAGGACGGCTTGAAGCCGGCGACGCCGACATGGGCCGGCGGCCTGCGGCTGGAGCCGCCGGCATCGGTGCCGATCGCGAGCGGCACGAGGCCGGCCGCAACCGCAGCGGCCGGGCCGCCCGATGAGCCGCCCGGTGTCAACGCGGGATCGAGCGGATGCCGCGTTGGTCCGAACAGCTGCGAGGTGGTGACGCCCTTGCTGGCGAATTCCGACGTCGCACCGATGCCGACGATGACAGCAGCGGCCTTGCGCAGGCGCTCGACCGCAATGGCATCGCGTGGCGCGATGAAATCGGCAAACAGGCGCGAGCCCTGCGTCACGCGCCAGCCGCCGACCCAGATGTTGTCCTTGACGATAACAGGGACGCCGGCGAGCGGCATGGTCTCGCCGGCGCGCAGGCGAGCATCGATCGCGGCGGCATCGGCGAGCGTGCGTTCGGGATCGATCGTGACGACCGCATTCAACGCCTTGGCTGCCTCGATCCGTGCGAGCGCGGCCTTTGCGGTCTCGCCGGCGCTGGTCCGTCCGGCCGCGACATCGGACGCGATCTCGCGGGCGCTATGTGCTGGCTTTGTCATGGCCTCCCCAGATCAGCGCCACTGTGCCACAGAGGGCGAGGCAAGCCAGGGCAAAGAACGCCGCGCCGAGGCCGGCCACACCATCGAAGATCGACACCAGCGCCGGCGCCGCCAGCAGGCCGGCATAGGACGCGGTCAGCACTGCGCCGGTGGTCTCGCCGATCCGGTCCTGTGGTGCCAGGCGGGCGATCTCGGCGATAAAGACGCCGTTCCAGCCCGACGCCGTCAGGCCGAACAGTGCGGCAACGATGAATTGCTCGCTGCGGCCGAGCGATGCGCCATCAAGGCCCAGCAGCGCGGCACAGAAGGCCATGCCGAGGCCGATGACGACGAGCACGGCGCGGGAGGCGTCGAGGCGCATCGCGACATAGCCCCAGCCGAGACGGCCGACCAGGCCGCCGGCCTGCGCGCAGGCGAGCGCCATGCCGGCCTCGATATGGCTGAGGCCGAGCTCGCGTGTGCCGAGCGTGACGAAGACCGTGTTGAGGGACACCTGCATCGCGCTGAACGGCATCGAGGCCAGCGCCAGCATCGCGATCCGCCGGTCCGCGGTCACCAGCGCCAGCCGGGCACGTAGATCGAGCTTGGGCGGCGGGGCGACCTTGCCGGCATAGGCCGGCCGCAACCATTCGAACATCACGATCGCGAGCAGCGCGCAGACGCCCACCAATGCATAGCACCAGGACGGCCCGAACGCGATGGCGATCGCGGGCAGGGCCAGCGAGCCGCAGACCGCGCCGATCTGGTTGCCGGTCTGGCGCACCGAGAACACGAAGGCGCGGCGCTCGGCGGTCACGAGCCGCGCCAGCAGCGCTGCGCTTGCGGGCGTCTCCGGCCCCATCGCGAGGCCGAGGCAGAGGCCCGCAGCCAGCAGGGCAGCGCTCGATCCGAGCGAAGCCAGCGCCATGCCGACGACGATGGCCGCCGCACAGAGACTTGCGATCCGCAGCGAGCCAAGGCGCGCGATGAAGCCGCCGCCCCAGAACGATGCGGGGATGCCGACCGCGAACACCGCGCAGGAGAACATCGAGAGCTGCCAGACCTCGATATGGGCGCGGGGCGCGACCACGCCGGGCGCGAACAAGGCGAGCGCGACGAGGGCCTGAAGCGCGGTCATCGCCCCCAGGGCCGGCAGCAACGCGGGTGCTGGCCGAGTGGCCGTATTTCCGTCTACCATGGCGGCGTGCTCATGGGAGGAACATTGTGGCAGGCGGCATTTCCATTCACGCGGTCGATGTGGCGAGCGGACGGCCCGCGCAGGGGCTGCGCGTCGAGATCTGGCGGATCGATCCGGATTCCCAGCGCATCGCCGACGGGCGGCTCGGTGCCAACGGCGTGCTTGATCATTCCGTTGCGCAAGGCGCGGGCGTGACGGCAGGAGAGTACGAGGTGCTGTTTCATCTCGGCGAGTTCTTTGGCGAGCAAGGCGGCTTCCTGACCGTGACGCCGTTCCGCTTCCGCATCAAGAACGTTGACGAGCATTTTCATCTGCCGCTGAAATTCACGCGCTGGGGTTATTCGCTGTTCCGCGGAGCCTAGAAAAACGTGGCGGGAAGCTTGCCTGCGGCCATCCTTCGAGACGCCCGCCTCCGGCGGGCCCTCAGGATGAGGACGGAGTACGTGGCGGTAATTCGGCAGGCAAAACTGCCGCCAAGCCTCATCCTGAGGAGACCGCGGAGCGGTCGTCTCGAAGGACGAGGCGCTTGCTCAGGCCTTACTAACTCATATGCGATAATCCTCCCCGGCGAGGCTCAGCCTATCAGCTCTTAGTTCGTCAGTCGCCGCGACAGCCCAGTGACGCGCTCCATCACCGCGACCAGCGCGACGGTGGCGATGATCAGCACGCCCGACAGCGCAGCGATGGTGACATCCAGCTTGCCTTCGAGATCCTGCCACATCCGGATCGGCAGCATGTCGGTGGCGGCATCGCGCAGGAACAGCGACACCGGCACGTTGTCGAAGGACGACATGAAGGCGATGAAGGCGCCGGCGATGATGCCGGGCCGGATCAGCGGCAGCACGATGCGTCGGAATGTGTAGAGGCGGCTCGCGCCGAGCACGGCCGAGCTTTCGAGCAGGGTCGGCTCGAGCTGGGCGAGCGCTGCGACCGTGTTGCGCACGACATAGGGTACGCAGACCACGGTGTGGCCGATCACCAGCGTCAGCGGCGATACCGGCAGGCCCACTAGCGAGAACAGCATCAGGGCAGCCAGACCGAAGGCCAGGGCCGGCAGCACCAGTGGCGACATGAAGAGGGAATCGAGCAGCCGCGCCGAAAGCGTCCGCGACCTGGAGATCGCGAGCGCCGCGGCGACGCCGAGGGTGACGGACAGGCCGGTCGCCCACAGCGCCACGATCAGGCTGTTCTTGGCCGCGAAATGCAGCTGCCAGGCATTCCAGAGCTCGGCGTACCAGCGCAGCGAATAGCCCGGCGGCGGGAAGCGCAGCGAGAAGCCGCTGGTGAAGGAGACGATGAGAACCACGAGCGACGGCGCGATGATGATGACAAGCGCGATCACCGCGATCACGGTCATCACGAGCTCGAAGCTGATGGCTTCAAGAGTGCGCTTGCGGCCGCTCATCATGCGCCTCCATAGCCGCGCGACATGCGGCCGAGCGTGGTGAAGACCGAGACGACCGCGAGCACGGCGAGCAGGAAGATGATCGAGATCGCGGCCGCAAACGGCCAGTTCTGCAAGGTCGAGGCCTGCTGGTAGAGATACATCGGCATGAACAGCATCTGCCCGCCGCCGACCAGCGACTGGGTGATGAAGGCGGTGATGGCGGCGGCATAGGTCAGCGTGCAGCCGGCAATGACGCCGGGCAGCGACAGCGGCAGCACGATCCGGAAGAAGGTGCGCCAGCTTCCGGCGCCGAGCGAGCAGGAGGCATCGTCGAGATTGGGATCGATGCGGCCGAGCGCGGTGATCAGCGGCAGCGTCATCAAGGGCATCTGCACCTGCGCCAGCGCGATCACCACGCCGAACTGGGTGTAGAGCAGTTTTAAGGGCGTATCGATGATGCCAAGGGATTGCAGCGTCGCGTTGATGATGCCTTGGCGCCCCAGGATGACAATCCAGGCGAAGGTGCGCACCACGACGCTGGTCAGAAGCGGCA
Organism: Bradyrhizobium liaoningense; assembly: GCF_018130825.1. Lineage (GTDB taxonomy): Bacteria > Pseudomonadota > Alphaproteobacteria > Rhizobiales > Xanthobacteraceae > Bradyrhizobium > Bradyrhizobium liaoningense_B. The sequence goes on from NZ_JAFCJS010000007.1 coordinate 249,748, forward strand.
GCAGCACGATCAGGATAATGATGGTCTGGAGCTTCGGTCCGACCCGCTGGTAGAGCCAGGCGATGGGAAAGCCGAGCACGAGGCACACCGCCGTCACCTCGGCGCCCAGCAGCAGCGTTGAGCCGAGCACGCCCAGGCTGAAGGGATCGGTGAGGAAGTGCAGGTACTGGCCGAGCCCCCAATGGAGCCCGGCCGTGTCGTTGTGCAGCGAGAGCCAGAGCAGTTGCAGCAGCGGCGCGACGAAGAAGAGCAGGAAGAACAGCGCCAGCGGCGCTGCCAATCCCATTCCGTAGGACGTGACGTCCCGTGATGCCGGTGCTGCGCCCATGATCTAGATCTTGATCTCGCGGTTGAAGCGCTCGATCCAGGCCGAGCGCTGCTCGTTGATCTTCTTCCAGTCCTGGAACACGAACTTCTTCTTCAGCTCGGCCGTGTCCTTGGCCAGCACGCGCGCGATCTCGCCGCCCATCGTCACCTTGGAATTGGTCGGCACGATCAGGTAGGGCGGGTTCATCAGCGTGGTCTGCACCTCCGGCGTCAGCGCCGCCTCGATCAGCTTGAAGGCGAGCTCGCGGTTGGGCGAGTTCTTGACGATGTGGATCGTGGTCTTGAAGGCGATGGCGCCTTCCTTCGGCGCCACGAACTCGACCGGCACGCCGCGGGCTTTGAGGATCTGGATGGCGTTGAAATTGCCGGGCGAGATGTCGATCTGGCCCTGCTGGAACAGGGTCGCGAGCGCGCCGGGATTGGCGGCGACGGCGGCGAGATTGGGTTTGAGCTCCTCCAGCGCCTTGAAGCCGGGATCGACATTGGCCTCCGAGCCGCCGCGCATCTTGGCGATCTCGACCAGCCAGCCGGTGCCGAGCGTCGAGTTGAGGTTGGTGATGCCGACGCGGCCCTTGAACTCGGGCTTCCAGAGATCGGCCCACGAGGTCGGCGGCGTCTTGACGGCTTCGGGATTGTAGGTGAGGCCGACGACCTGGAAGAACGGGGCGGGGCCCATCGGCTCCTGCGCTTCAGTGATCAGGTCCTTGTAATAGGCGCTCTTCTCGACCGGATAAGGCTCGACCAGATCCTGGCCGATGGCGACGAGGGCGGGGCCGGGATCGTGCAGCATGACGTCGATCGGCGGATTGGCCTTGGCGGCGTTGACCTTCGCGATCTGGTCGACCGAGAGCATGGGATCGAGCACCATCGCGGCGTCCGCATTGGCTTTCCGGAACGCCGGCACCAGCACGGCCTTGTGCGCTTCCTCCCAGCTTCCGGTGAAGGTCGCAAACACCAGCGGGCGGGCCTGGGCGTAGCTCAGGCGCGGAAACGCCTTCATGGCCCCGAGTGTGAGCGCCGTGGTTAGCAGGCTTCTGCGGTTCATGATCATGTCGAACTCCCCTCTGGACTGGATCTAAAGCGTTGCGGGAAAGGCGTTGGCGAGCGATGGCGCGAGCGGCGCAAGGCGCACGGCGGCGCCATTCTCCAGCGTGCGCGTCTCGCCGATGCGTGCCTGCGAGACCTTGACGCCGGAGCCGTCGGCGGTGGTGACCTCGTGCACGACGGTGGCGCCCAGCGGCAACGACATGCCGACGACGCCGGCAAAGCCGGTCTCGTCGCCGACGAATTGCAGATGCTCGGGGCGGATGCAGACGGTGACGCGGCCGCCTTCGCTGAGCGTACCGCCCGCAGGCCGCGCGATGATCTCCGCGCCGGCATCGAGCCGCACCTTCGCCGCCGTGCGGTCCGCCGAGACCACGACGCCCGGCATGCGGTTGGTGGAGCCGACGAAAGTGTTGACGAACAGCGTCTGCGGGCGGTCGTAGACGTCCGACGGCGAGCCGAACTGCTCGAGCTTGCCGTGGCTCAGCACGGCGACACGATCGGCCATCGACAGTGCTTCTTCCTGGTCGTGCGTCACGATCAGCGTGGTGATGCCGGACACGCGTTGCAGCCGCTTGACCTCGATCTGCATGTCGAGCCGCAGATTCTTGTCGAGCGCGGCGAAGGGCTCGTCGAGCAGCAGGATCGACGGCTTGATCGCGAGCGCGCGGGCGAGCGCAACGCGCTGCTGCTGGCCGCCGGAGAGCTGCCGCGGCAGCCGCTCGGCCATGGTCGGGAGCTGCACCAGCTCCAGCAGCCGCTGCGCCTCGCGCTGGCGCGCGGCCTTGTCGACGCCGCGGGCGGCGAGGCCGTAGGCGACGTTCTCGCTGATCGACAGGTGCGGAAACAGCGCGTAGTTCTGGAACACGATGCCGACCGCGCGCTTGTTTGGCGGCAGTGCATCGACGATGTCGTCGCCGATGATGATCCGCCCTTGCGTCTGCGCGATGAAGCCGGCGATGATGCGCAGGAGCGTGGTCTTGCCGCAGCCGGACGGGCCGAGCAGGGCGATGATCTCGCCGCCCTTGATGTCGAGATTGATGTTCTCGACCGCGAGCGCGCCACTTGGATACCGGTGGGTGACCGCGTCGACGACGAGCGATCGACCGCCTTGCGTTTCAGCCATGGTATTGCCTCCCGTTGCCCCAAAGGAGAAAGCAAGTCTCGTGCCCGCGCCTGTCGCTTTTCGGCGAGCGTTTTGGCATGGTGACCCCATGACATCCGACCGATCGATATGCGCCCTCACGGCCACAGGGCTTGCACGCGCCATTGCGAGGGGCGAAGTGTCCTCGCGCGAGGCCGTTGAGGCGCATCTTGCGCGGATTGCGAGCCTCGACACCCGATTGGCGGCATTCGTGACGGTCGATGCGGACGGCGCCCGCCGCGCCGCGCAGATCTGCGATGCGGCACCGGCGCCGATCGGTCCGCTGCATGGCGTGCCCATCGCGATCAAGGACCTCACCGACACTGCGGGACTTGCGACGACTTATGGATCCGTGCTGTTCCGTGATCACGTTCCGGCCGAGGACGATCTCGTCGTGGCGCGGCTGCGGCGCGCCGGCGCGATCATTTTGGGCAAGACCAACACACCGGAGTTCGGCTTCGGTGCGGTCTGTACCAACAGATTGCGCGGGCCGACGCGCAATCCGTTCGATCCCGCGCTGACCTCCGGGGGATCGTCCGGCGGCTCCGCCGTCGCGGTCGCGGCCGGCATGGTGCCGCTGGCGCACGGCACCGATTTCGGCGGCTCGGTACGCACGCCCGCCAGCTTCTGCGACGTCGCCTCGATCCGGCCGACACCAGGCCGCATCCCGTCGCCGCGCCGGCCGCTCGGCTGGGACATGCTCGCGACCCACGGTTTCCTCGCGCGCAGTGTCGACGATCTCGAATTCGCGCTGTCGGTTTGCGCCGGCAGCGATGCGGATGATCCACTCTCGCTCGGCGGCGCCGGTGATGATCGACCCATCGCCGATCGTCCCCGGATTGCTGTCACGCCCGATTTCGGCGTCGCCACGGTTGCGCGCGAGGTTCGTGGGCGCTTCGGTGCGGCTTGCGAGGCGCTCGCGCGCGTTGCCGATGTCGTGCCGTCCTCGCCCGATTGCGGCGGAGCGGTCGAAACCTTCCGCACGCTGCGCGCCGCGCACATCGCGAGCAGCTATGGCGAGTTGCTGAGGACGCGCCGCGCCGAGCTCACGCCGACGGTGATCTGGAATATCGAGGCCGGCGCAAACCTGTCCGCGGAGGACTATTTGAACGCCGAACGGCGCCGCACCGCGATCTACCGCAGCTTTCGCGAGCTGTTCAGCCGCACCGATTTCCTGGTCGCACCGGCCGCGTCCGTCTTTCCCTGGCCGAATGAGATCAGTGACGTCACCGCCATCGATGGGACGGCGATGGAAACGCCGATCGATTATCTCGCCGTCACCTTCATCGTGTCGCTGGTTGGTTTCCCGGTCCTGACTTTGCCGGTGCCGCGAGGGGAGAAGGAGCTGCCCTTCGGTATCCAGATCGTCGCGCCGCCGGGATGCGAATCCCGCTTGTTTGCCTTCGGCCGTATCCTCGAGAACGAACTGGGTTTTTCGCATCGCCGGCCGCCGCTCTGATCAGCTGTCGCGATGCTCGAGCCGGGCGGCAAGCGCGTCGGCAAGGCCGATGGTCGGTTTCGCAGCGGGCCGGCGGAACGTGCCCGCCGTTGCCTTGCGCAGGCGCAGCGCATGAAGCGCTTCGGCCTGCTTCACCGAGGCGATGACCTGATCGACCACGGGGACGGGGATCCGGTCGGCGACGCGCTCGGCGAGGCCCGAGAGCGGGGCGCCCGCAAAGATCAGCACATCGGCCTCGTCCTCGACGATGGCGCGCTGGGCGAGCTCGACCAGCACATCCTCCTTCTCGGTGCCGACCTCGGAGATCGCCTGAAACGGCGTATCGAGCATGCGGATGCCGGCGCAGCGCTCCCACAGTCCGTGGGCGCGGACGCATTCCTCGTACCAGGGACCCAGCGCCTGGGCAAAAGTGACGATGGCAAAGCGGCGCCCGGCCATGCACGCCGTCAGCATCGCCGCTTCCGCCATGCCGACCACGGGAATGTCGAACGTTTCGCGCGCGGCGAACAGGCCGGGATCACCGAACGCCGCGATGATCGCGGCGTCGACCTTCTGATGCTGCTCGGCCAGCATCTCCAGAGCGATGGCGCCGCCGATCTGCGCCTCCGTGCGCGTCGCGATATAGGGCACGCCACGGGTCGCGGTGCAGGGGATCAGCTCGGTGCCCGATGAGGCCGCGCGCTGCCCGACGCCCAGCATCAGCTGCGTGACGGCGGTGCTGGTGTTGGGGTTGAGCAGCAGCAGCTTCATGACTATGCCGCCGTCCGCTTGGCTTCTGAGGCGGCGAGCACTTCGAGCAGCGCCGTGCCGGTCCGCGCGACATGGGCGCCGAGCAGGCGGCCGGCCGCTTCGCCGTTGCGTGCCTCCAGCGCGGCCAGGATATCGGCGTGCTCGTCGACCGAATTGCTCCAGCGCCTGTCGGCGCCGAGCGCGAGATAACGTGCGCGTTCGGCGCGGGAGATCAGTGTCTCGTGCGCCTCGCGCAGCGGCGTGTTGCGCGCCATGCGGACGATGGTGTTGTGGATCTCGCCGTTGAGGGCGAAATAGTCGTCGAGCTTGCCGTTGCGGTGATGACCTTCCATGCGGGTCTGGAGCGTGCGCAAGCGCGCGAGGTCGCGCTCGGTGGCGCGCACTGCGGCAAGCTCAGCGGCGAGCCGCTCGATGCCGGCGAGGGCCTCGAACAATTCCGAGATGCCGTCGACCGCGATATCGGCAATGCGCGGGCTGCGGTTGGGGCGAAGCTCGATCAATCCTTCGGCGGCGAGCACCTTCATCGCCTCGCGCAAGGGGGTGCGCGACACACCGAGCTCCTTCGACAGTCTGGTTTCCTGGGTCTGCGATCCCGGCGGCAGCTCGCCGCGGATGATCATCGTCCGCATCCGCGCGGCGGCGCGCTCATGCAGGCCCATCCGCTTGAGTTTGGGCGACTTTCGTCCCTTCGGCGCTTCCGGTTTTGGCTGCACGCGTGCCTCGCTTCTCGGGTTGATCTTAGCCGTTTCCGGCCCTTTGGCTTGCCCAAAATATCGACGTATCTCGCTGAAAACAATGGCATAGAGCGCAAATTGTATGCAGCATGCAAAAACCGGATTGCGCCGCGGCGAAGGGCGGCGGATGATCGTTTCCGACGCGCGAGATCCCGCGCCTTCGAAACGGAGTAAGCGATGCGGACGAGTTTGCGACTGGGCCTCGTGGTGATGGCGGCAGTGCTTGGCGGAAGCGATCTCGCCTCGGCGCAAGTCGCGAAGATCAAGCTCGGCTACGCCAAATGCGCGCACTGCCTGCCGATGTCGCTGATCCCGGGCATGGCGAAGGGTGTCGAGGTCGAGGCCACCGGCTTCAACTCGGGCAATGACGTGCTCACCGCGCTGGTGTCGAAGAGCATCGACATCGCGCAGGTGACCTATCTCCACTACATCACCGCGCTCGACAAAGGTTTTGACGTCGTCGCCGTCTCGGGCCAGATCAACGGCGGCTCGGAATGTCTGTCGTCCGCGAAGCTGAGCCTGCCCCCTGAGGACTGGGCCACCTTCAAGACGACCGTTGCGAAGGCGAAGAGCGACGGCCAGCCGCTGAAGCTCGCGGCGTCCCGCGGCAATGCGCAGGACATCCACATGCGCGGCGCGTTCCTCAAGCAGGGCGTCGATCCCAACAAGGACATCCAGTTCATCAACATTCCCAATCCGTCCGACCATCTCGCAGCGCTCCAGCGCGGCGAGGTCGACATGATCTGCTCGGTCGAGCCGTTCGCCTCGCAGATTCGCCTCGCCGGCGCCGGCAAGCATTTTGTGCTGCCGTATGAGCAGGCTGCCGGAAATCTCACGAATCTGATCGTCACCCGTTCCGACGTGATCGCGAGCCAGCGCGCCGGCGTCCAGGGCGTCGTCAGCGCCGTGGTCGAGCTCGACAACAAGCTGATCGCCGACAAGGCGCCGTGGATCGACGTCATCAACAAGCTCACCGGCCTCGACAAGAATGTGGCGACCGAGGCGCTGAAGAATGCCTCGCCCGATCCCGCGATCCATCGCTCGCAGACGCTGGCGATCGCGGCGATGATGCGCGACCTCAAATACATCTCGAAGGACGTCTCCGCGGACGCGGAGAAGAACATGGACTATTCGTTCCTGGAGCAGGCCACGGGAAAGGCTAGGAATGACCTCGGTTACTGACGTCTCGCCCGCAAGACCGGCGTTTCGGCTGACGCGGGCGTTCCAGGGACTCGAACGCCTCGTCGTGCCCGCGCTGCTGATCGCGGGCTGGGAGGCCTTTGCCCGCAGCGGCATGCTGCCGCCCGCGCTGCTGCCGGCACCGAGCGCGGTGCTGCATGCGCTCGGCGACTGGGTGTTCGGCTTCGACGAGACCACGCAGACCTATTCCGGGCACTGGCTGCGCGACGCGCTCGCCAGCGCGCTGCGCGTGTTCGGCGGCTTTGCGCTGGCCAGCCTGCTCGGCATCCTCGCCGGGGTCGCCATCGGCTGGTCGCGGCTGTTCGAGAAGACGCTGGAGCCGACGCTGCAGATGCTGCGTCCGATTCCGCCGGTGTCCTGGATTCCGCTCGCGATCATCTGGTTCGGCATCGCCGACAAGCCGGCGATCTTCCTCGTCTTCCTCGGCGCCTTTTTTCCCGTGCTGATGAACAGCATCCATGGCGTCAAGACGGTGGACCATAATCTCGTGCGCGCCGGCGCGATGATGGGCGCCAATGGCCGGCAGATGCTGACCGATATCGTGCTGCCGGCGGCTTTGCCTTCCATCTTCGCCGGCCTGCGCATCGCGGTCGGCTCGGCCTGGATGCTGACTGTCACGGCCGAGATGGTCGCGGTGAAGAGCGGCCTCGGCTACGTCTTGTGGGATTCCTACTACTTCCTGCGCTACGACATCGTGCTCGCCGCGATGATCTCGATCGGGCTGCTCGGCTATCTCTCCGACCTTGGCCTCAAGGCGATCATGGCGCGCACGCTGCGCTGGCAGCAGACGACCACCGTGCAGGGCAGGGCGGGCTGATGGCGGCAATCGAGCTTCGCAACATCGTCAAAGTGTTTTCCGACAAGCGGCGCGGCCGTGACCTCTTGACGCTGGACAACATCAATCTCGACATCGAGGCCAATGATTTCGTCTGCCTGCTCGGCCCGTCCGGCTGCGGCAAGTCGACTCTGCTGAACATCATCGCCGGATTCGAGCAGGCAACAAGCGGCCGTACGCTGGTGGACGGCAAGCAGGTGGAGCGGCCGGGCTCGGATCGCGGAGTGGTGTTTCAGCAGCCGACCCTGATGCCGTGGCTGACGGCGATCGACAACATCGCCTTCCACCTCAAGCTCAAGGGCGTCGCCAAGGCCGAACGCTACGACAGGGCGATGGAGTTCATCGATCTCGTCGGCCTGCGCGGCTTCGAGCATCACCACCCTTCAGAGATGTCCGGCGGCATGAACCAGCGCGTCGGCATCGCCCGCGCCCTGCTAATGAACCCGAGCGTGATCCTGATGGACGAGCCGTTCGCGGCGCTGGACGCCCAGACCAAGCTCGAAATGCAGGAGGAGCTGGTCGCGATCTGGCAGAAGCGCCGCTCCACCATCGTGTTCGTCACCCACAGCGTCGACGAGGCGCTGGTGCTCGGCAACAAGATCGTGGTGATGACCAGGCGGCCGGGCCGGATCCGCGAGGCCGTCAATTTCGACCTGCCGCGCCCGCGCGACATCACCAGCCCCGAATTCAACGACGCCAAGCGCCACATCCTGGCTTTGATCCGGGAGGAGTCGACGCGCCTTGCGCAGGCGTCGTAAGGTATCGCCATGCGCAAACGCCTCGGCATGATCACGCCGTCCTCCAATTCGGTGCTCGAGCCCGTCACCAGCACGATGCTGCACGACGTTTCTGGCGTCACCGCGCATTTCTCGCGCTTCCGCGTCACCGAGATCGCGCTCGACGCCGCCGCGTTGAGCCAGTTCGATGCCTCCGCGATGCTGCCCGCGGCGGATCTGCTGGCCGATGCCAAGGTCGATGCGATCGCCTGGAATGGCACCTCCGCAAGCTGGCTCGGCATCGGCCGCGACCGCAGCTTGTGCGAGGCGATCACGGCACGCACCGGTGTGCCCGCGACGACGTCGACGCTCGCCTCTATCGACGCAGCCCGCGCGCTCGGCGCCAAGCGCGTCGGCCTGGTCTCGCCCTATACGGACGACGTGCAGCGGCGCATCGGCAATGTCTGGGCCGAGGAGGGGATCGCCCCGCACGCAGAGCGGCATCTCGGCTTGCGCGACAACTTTTCCTTTGGCGAGGTCGCGCCGGCGACGATCGCGGACATGATCCGCGCCGTGGCGGCGGAGGGCGCCGACGCCATCGTCATCCTCTGCACCAATCTCGACGGCGCGGCGCTTGCGGCCACGCTGGAGCGGGAGCTGGACATTGCCGTGCTCGACTCGGTCGCGGTGACGCTGTGGCGGACCCTCGGCCTCGCCGGCGGCGACGTTACGGCCCTTGCGGACTGGGGCCGAATATTCCAGACATCAGCGGTCATCAAGTGACGGAGACGCAAGTGACCCAGCTCGATCTCGCCATTCGCGGCGGCACCATCGTGACGGCCAGCGACGAGTTTCGCGCCGATATCGGCATTCGCGACGGCCGCATCGTCAGCATTGCCGAGCGCATCGAAGGCGCGGCGCGCGAGATCGACGCGACGGGGCTGCTGGCGCTGCCGGGCGGCATCGACAGCCACGTTCACATCTCGCAAGCCTCGGGCCCCGACGTGGTCATGGCCGACGACTTTGCCTCGGCGACGCGCTCGGCGGCGGCCGGCGGCAACACCATGGTGCTGCCCTTTGCGCTGCAGGAAAAGGGCACCTCGCTGCGGACCTGCGTCGAGAACTATCGCAAGCTCGCGGAGGGCGAATGCTATATCGACACCGCGTTCCACCTCATCATCTCCGACCCGACCGCGGCCGTGCTCGGGCAGGAGCTGCCGGCGCTGGTCAAGGACGGCTACACCTCGTTCAAGGTGTTCATGACCTATGACGACCTCGTGCTCAGCGACAAGCAGCTGCTCGAAGTGTTCGAGGTCGCGCGCCGCGAGGAGGCGCTGGTGATGGTCCATTGCGAGGGCTACGACGCCATCCGCTTCCTCACCAGCAAGCTGGAGCGCGAAGGCCATATTGCGCCCTATTATCACGGCACCTCGCGGCCCCAGGCGGTCGAGCGCGAGGCGACGCATCGGGCCATCAGCCATGCCGAGGTGATCGGCGTTCCCATCATGATCGTGCACGTCTCCGGACGCGAGGCGATGGAGCAGGTGCGCTGGGCCCAGCAGCGTGGCCTGCCGGTGCATGCGGAGACCTGTCCGCAATACATCACGCTGACGGCCGACGACATGAAGGGCCTCAACATAGACATCACGGGCGCGAAATATGTCTGCTCGCCGCCGCCGCGCGATGTCGAAAGCCAGCAGGCGATCTGGGAAGGCATCACGACAGGCGTGTTCCAGACCTTCTCGTCCGATCACTGCCCGTTCCGCTATGACGATCCCAAGGGCAAGTTGACGCCGAACGCCCGCACCTCGTTCCGCTGGGTGCCGAACGGCATTCCCGGTGTCGAGACGCGGCTGCCGATCCTGTTCTCGGAAGGTGTTTCGAAGGGCCGCATTACTTTGCAGAAATTCGTCGAGCTGACCGCGACCAACCACGCCCGCATCTACGGCCTCTATCCGCGCAAGGGCTCGATCGGTGTCGGCTTTGATGCGGACATTGTGCTGTGGGACCCGAAGCTGAAGAAAAAGATCCAGCAGGCCGATCTGCACCACGGTGCGGACTACACGCCGTGGGAAGGTTTTGACGTCACCGGATGGCCCGTCACGACCATCGCCCGCGGCCGCGTCGTCTACGAGCACGGCAGGATCGTCGGCGACAAGGGCGCAGGCGAGGTGCTGAGCCGCGGCAAGTCCAGCCTGGTGTGATCGGTCACATCGGCTCGATGCCGATCTTCTTGATGATCCCGGCCCATTTGGTGGTCTCGGCGGTCATGTAATTCGTCAGGCCTTTGGGGTCCATCACCAGCGGCTCGGCGCCCTGCTCGACGAAGAGGGCGCGCACCTTCGGATCGCTCACGGCTTCGATCATCGCCTTGTAGAGCTTGTCGATCACGGCCTTGTCGGTATTGGCCGGCGCCAGCATCGCAAGCCAGGCGGCGCTCTCGTAATTTTTTAGGCCGGCCTCGGCCGCGGTCGGCACATCCGGCAGCGCCGTCATGCGCTTGTCGCTGGCCACCGCGAGCGGGCGTGCATCGCCGCTCTTGATCAGGCCGAGGACGTTCGGCAGCAGCTGGAAGCCGAGCGGCACTTGCCCTGCGATGAAGTCCGGCGTGTAGGCGGCGATGTTGCGGTAGGGAACGTGCGTGAGCTCGGTGCCCGTGAGCTGCTCGAAATAGGCGGCCGACAAATGCTGCGACGAGCCGACGCCGACCGTGCCGTAGTTCAGCTCGCGGGGATGTCCTTTCGCGTAGTCGATCAGTTCGGCCAGCGATTTCGGCGGCAGCTTCGAATTGATGACGATGACATTGGGCATCGTGGCGAACAGGCCGATCGGGGCGAGATCCCTGAGCGGATCGTAAGGCAGCTCCTTGTAGAGCGACTTGTTCGCGGCCAGCGGGCCGGAGGTGCTCATCAGCAAGGTGTAACCGTCAGGGGCCGCATGCGCTGCGGCCGCGGTGCCGATATTGCCGCCGGCGCCGGGGCGATTGTCGACCACGAAGGCCTGTCCCAGTGACGGGGACATGCGGTTGAGCAGGATGCGCGTGATGACGTCGCTGGCACTGCCGCCGGCAAAGGGCACGAGCACCTGGACCGGGCGGGCGGGATAGTCCTGTGCGTTCGCGGTCCGCATTCCGGCGGCTGCGAGCAGGGCGCCGCCTCCGAGCGCGAGCAGCGATCTGCGATCGGGACGAAAGCCCTCGTTCTGCTGCTGAACGCTGTCCGTGATCTTGCTGCGATCGAACCGTGTCATCTCGGACTGAATCTCCCGATTGTCTCTTGTTCTGCGAGCCGTGGGATCGTCCGGGACGAGAATCGGGATGAAGCCAGGTCGCGATTTTCTGCGCCTGGATCGTAGTTAGCTCGTGAATACGACCGTCATGCCGGCTCGTCTCAAAACTTACCAACGCGTCTCATTCTGCGGCGAGCGCGACATCTTGTCCTGATAAGACGAGGCTTAATCCAGCCCGGTCTTGCCTGGCGCCCAGTAGGCTTTGGCCTTGATCCGCGATGACGCGACGCCTGCAGCTTTCAGGGCGCGGCTGAAGCGCTGGATCGAGGATGCCTTGCCGGTCAGGACGAACTGCGCTCCGTTTGCAGCAAGGCGCAGCATTTCCGCCTCGACGATTGAGAGATGCTCCTCGCCGGCGCTGCGCGCAATCAATCGCGCCTGGCCGAGGCTGACAGCATCCAGCACCTGCTGCGATTCCACGACATCAGTAACCTCGAACATGTGGAGCGCACCGCCTGCCTGCAGATTGTTGCGCAGAGCTGCAGCCAGGCCGAACGAGGTCTCGTCGCCGAACAGCACGACAGGCGCTTCAAGGCCGGCGAGATCGAGCGAGCGACGCGGTCCGAAGAATTGGCAAGTGTCGCCTTCGCGCAAGCTGCTGGCCCAGCGGCTGCCGGGACCGTCGCCATGCGCAAAGGCAAGGAGCCGTGTCCTGCCGCGGCCGGTGTCCCACGACATCGGCGTGTAGGTGCGTGCGCTCAGGCCGGCGCCGATCGCGACCTGGATTTTTTGCCCGGCGGTCCAGGCGACGTCCTTGAGGGCCTCGCCTTCGAGCTCGATCCGCGCAAAGCGCGGCGACAGCGTCTCGACCGTCACGACGAGTGCAGGGCGCATCAGCCATCGCAGCAACATGCGTGTGACGCGGCCTTGCGGGACCTGCGATGGTTCCGAGATTTCGGATGCTTGGCCGGGCTTATTCAAGGCTTGGCTCCCGGATTATCTGGTCTTGATCGCGAGTTCATTGCCGCGGCCGGGATCGAACTGCAGCGACAGCGAGAGGTAGCCATTCCGGGGATCTCTGACGTAGTCGAGATAGCCGGAGGCTTCCTCGAACGCGTTCTCGCCCACGATGATCGCGCCGGGCTTCAGCTGCGGCTCCAGCAATTTGAGAATGGAAAGATAGAGGGTGAAGGCGCCGTCGAGCATCACCATGTCGATGTCGCTGATGCCGGAGCTGAGCGTCTCGCGGGCATCGCCAAGCCTGAACTCGACGAGGTCGGATAGCCCCGCGGCCGCGACGTTGGCGCGGGCGCGCTCGATCTTGCCGGGTTCGAGATCGGTCCCGATCAGGTGGCCGCCGCCCATGTCGCGCAACGCTGCTGCCATGTAGATTGTGGAAATCCCCATCGAGGAGCCGAACTCGACGATGCGCTTCGCCTTGCTCGCGCGCGCACACATGTAGAGGAAGCGTCCAAACCGCGGCGAGACGCTCAGGAAGTTGTTCGCATAACGCTGGTAGACTTCGTTGAGATCGCGATTCTCGGCCGCGATGGCCTGGCTGATCATCTCTTCGCGGCTGTTTGCCTCACTCGCGAAGGCATGCATCAGTGGCGCGTCGGCCATCTCCGCTTCCTGGTGAAGACGATGAAGGACGTCCGCGACGAGTCCGCTGCTGATCGAATCCATGCATCCAGCTCCCTTGCAATGCGCCACCGGCGCTTCGGAGCCTGGATACGAAATCGCATCTGCAATCGCATTCCGCGAACGGGACAATCGATTGCGATTTCCGGTCAGTATGCGCGGCGTTCCGCCAGATATCGCGCCGGCGGCTTGCCCAGCGCCTTGCGGAACATGGTGACGAAGGCGCTGGCGCCCTCGTAGCCGAGATCGAGCGCCACAGCCTGGACCGAGGCGCCCTGGTCGAGCCGCTGAAGCGCGATGAGGATGTGGAGCTGCTGGCGCCAGCGGCCGAAGCTCATGCCCGTCTCGCGTTGCAGGATGCGGGTCAGCGTCCGCGGCGCAACGGCGATGCGCCGGCCCCAATCGTCGATCGTCGCACGGTCGGAGGGATCTTCGATCATCGCGCTCGCGATCCGGCGCAGCCTGGCATCCGCAGGCATCGGGAAGCGCAGCTCTTCGACGGGCGCGGCAGCGAGCTGGTCCAGCAGCACCGCGGCAATGCGGCCGTCGGCGCCGTCGAGATCGTACAGCGCCGGCATGTGCGTGGCATGCACCAGCAGGCGCTCCAGCAGCGGTGAGATCGTCAGCGTGCAGCATTGCCGGGGCAGCGTCGGTGCCGCATCCGGCTCGACGAACAGGCAGTAGACCTCGACGTCTCCCGCGACGGTTACGCTGTGCGCAACATTGCCGGGGATCCAGACCGCGCAGCGCGGCGGCACGATCCAGACGCTTTGCCCGGCTTCAAGCCTGACGACGCCGCGCAAGGACAGGACAAGTTCGTCCTTGCGATGCGCGTGCATGGCCACCTCCGTACCCTTTGTGACCATCTGGCCGCCGAAGGCGGCAATGGCGCGCGGCACGTCCTCCGGATTGAAGTCGATGGAGTCGTCGGGGCGAAGATCGCCGTCGTTGAGCCGGAAGAAGGGCATGGTGAGGCGAATAATCGGTCCGGATGCAATGGACGGGGCCTGACCAATATCTGGCCTGCCATTGCGACTTTCAACGCTGCTGGCTTGAATCTCGATCGGTTCTAATCAGCTCGCCTGTCGCCGCCTTGGACGCTTGCGGGAAGGTGAGGCCGCGCCATGTGAGCCCGGCTCCACGAACCCGCTCGCCACGGCGGCGGCCTGCGCAAGATCCTGGCTGATGACATCGAGCACGGCCTTGGCCGCGACCGACACCGCCCGCCGCGGATGGTGCACCCAGGCGATCGAGCGCACGATCCGCTGCGCGTCGAAGCGATGCGCCCGGATGGTGCCGCTCGCCAGCGATTGCCGGAGCGCGATGGTCGGCAGCACCGTCGCGAAATCGGTGGTCGCAATGACGTCGCAGAGCGCGGGCAGAGTGTCGAGCTCGAGCCGCGGCCGCAGGTCGATGCCGATTGCGGCAGCGTGCTCGTCGAGGATCAGCCGCAGGCCGTGGCGCTTGGACGGCAGCACGAGATCGAAATTCGCGATGTGGTCGAAACGCAGTTTTGCCGGCGGCCTGATCGGGCCGTCCTTGCGGCAGGCGAACACCATCTCCTCGTCCATGACGTGATGCGCGGCCAGCGGCGTCTTGCGGCGCGGCACGTTGATCAGGGCGAAATCGAGCTGGCCGGTGTTGACCCAGTCGACCAGCGTCTCGGTATAGCCCTCGCAGACTGACAGCGTGATCTCGGGATAGCGGCTGGCGACGATCGCCGATGACCTCGCCATCGTGCTTTGCGCGACCGAGGTGATGAGGCCGACCGAGACGCGGCCCGAGATGCGCCCGCCGAGCTGCGCCATCTCCTGCCGCGCATACTCGGCATCGCGCACGATCGGCGCCGTCAGTCGCACCAGGGCCTCGCCGGCGCTGGTCAGCGTCATGCCCTGGACACTGCGGTCGAACAGCTTCTGGCCGAGCTCGGCCTCGAGCTTGGCGATCTGCATGCTCAGCGCCGGCTGCACGATGTTGAGCTGGCGCGCCGCCCGGGTGACGTTCCTCTCCTCTGCCAGGCACAGGAAATATTGCATCTGCCTGAGTTCCACGGGCGTGTCCTTGCGGTCGCTGGTTTTGCTTGCGGGCCATCATCTCAGATGATCGATTATATAATCAATCATTATTTGTGATGATGGCTGCGATTGCCTAGTCTAGCCGCGGATGAACGTGGACCTCAGGGGGCGCGTGATCTACGGGAGCGAAACCAAAGACATGCATGACGCCACGCCCAAGCGGATGATCATCGGCATTTCCGGCGCCTCGGGCGTCACCTATGGTGTGCGCCTGCTGCAGCTGCTGCGCAATGCCGGCGTCGAGACGCATCTGGTGATGTCGAAGACCGCCGAGCAGACCTTTGCCTACGAGACCGACCTGAAGATCGCGGAGGTGAGGGCGCTCGCCAATGTCAACCATGCGATCGACGACATGGCCTCGGCAATCTCGAGCGGCTCGTTCCGTACCGCCGGCATGATCGTGGCGCCGTGCTCGATGCGCTCGATGTCCGAGATCGCCTCCGGCGTGACCACGACGCTGCTGACCCGGGCTGCCGACGTCGTGCTCAAGGAGCGCCGGCGCCTGGTGCTGATGGTGCGCGAGACGCCGCTGCACACCGGGCATCTCAGGACGATGACGGCACTCTCCGAGATGGGTGCGATCATCGCGCCGCCCGTGCCGGCCTTCTACGCCAAGCCCGAGAACCTCGACGACATGGTCGAGCACACCGTCGGCCGCGTGCTCGACCTCTACGACATCGATATCGGCGTTGTGCGCCGCTGGGGCGAGGACGAGGCGCTCAAGCGCCGCTCGCCATCGCTGCGCAAGATCGCGCCCTGACCTGAGACCTAGGAAAGACCCGTTACATGCAAATGGAAACTCCGGCCGGAAAGTGCGCCAAGGCGCAGGCTGATCTGCGCGGCTGGCTCGCTTATCTCGCCGAGCGCGGCAAGCTCGCGATCGCACGCGAGGGCGTTGCGCTGGCGGACGAGCTCGCCGCCATCGCCAAGCGGCTGGAGCGCGACAGCGCCGTGCTGTTTCCGCGCCCCGACGGGCACGCGATTCCTGTCGTCGCGAACCTCTTTGCCGGGCGCGACTGGGTCGCCGAGTCCCTCGGCGTGAGCGAGGACCAGCTGCTGCCGCGATTCCTCGCCGCCGCGAGCCATCCGCTGCCGACGCATGAGGTTGCGAGCGGGCCGGTGCAGGAGGTCGTCCATGACGACGTCGATCTGCTGCGCCAGCTTCCTGTCCCCAAGCACAATGAGCGCGACAGCGGCCCTTACATCACGGCCGGGCTGCTGATCGCCCGCAATCCCCAAACCGGCGTCCAGAACGTCTCGATCCACCGCTGCCAGATCTCCGGCAAGAACCGCATCGGCGTGCTGCTGCTGCCGCGGCATACCTTCTCCTACTATCGCCTTGCGGAAGAGCTGGGGCAGGCGCTGGAGATCGCGATCGTCATCGGCGCGCATCCCGCGCTGATGCTGGCATCCCAGGCGATCGCCGCGCTGGACGAAGACGAGATGGCGATTGCGGGTGCGCTGCTCGGCGCGCCCGTCGACGTCGTGAAGTGCCGCACCAATTCGGTCCGCGTGCCCGCGTATGCGGAGATCGTCATCGAGGGACGGATCTTGCAGGGCGTGCGCGAGCCGGAGGGGCCGTTCGGCGAATTCCCTCAATATTACGGCCCGCGCGCCAATCGCGAGGTGATCGAAGTCGACGCAATCACGCATCGCAAGGCGCCGATCTTCCACACCATCGTCGGCGGCGGCTTCGAGCACCTGATCCTCGGCGGCGTGCCGCGCGAGGCAACGCTGCTCCAGCATCTGCGCCGCAGCTTCCCCAATGTGCTCGACGTCCGCCTGACGCGCGGCGGCACCTGCCGCTATCACCTCGCGATCAAGATCGACAAGGCCAATGACGGCGAGCCCAAGAACATCATGATGTGCGCGTTCGGCGCGCATTACGACATCAAGCAGGTCGTGGTGGTCGACAAGGACGTCGACATCTCCTCGTCCGAGGAGATCGAATGGGCGGTGGCGACGCGCTTCCAGGCCGACCGCGACCTCATGGTCGTCGCCGGCGCGCTCGGCTCGAAGCTCGATCCGACCACCGACAACGGCATCAGCGCCAAGATGGGCCTCGATGCGACCGCGCCGCTCAGCGCGCCCGAGCTCGCCTTCAAGCGCATTCGCGTCAAGGGCGAGGAGGAGGTCGATCTCGCCACGGCATTGCAGGCCGACCCAAGCGCGGCGGTCGCGCGGTTGCTTGCGGAGGCGCGCGCATGAGCCGACTGGCGCCTCCGGGCACCTTGCGTCCGTTTGCGCGGTTGGAATATGAAGCTGACGCTGCTTATAGTGCCGCGCCAACAAGCCAATCGTTTTGCAGCGCAACGCCGGGAGGAAGGAACTGATGTCGACGGCCCTGCGCATCGCTCACGGCGCTTTCGGCAGGGTCGCTCTGCTCGACATGGACCGTTCGCTGGTCCGTCACGCTCATCATCATTGCCACGTCCTGCTCAAGGTCGAGGGCGCCGACACGCAGTTCCTGGTCGGCGACCAGGTCACGCCGCTGACGGATACCGCCGCGGTGCTGGTCGACGGCTGGAAGCCGCACGCTTATGTGCACGACGTCAACCGTCCGCGCACCCTCATCATGGCGCTCTATATCGAGCCGGAATGGCTGAAGGAGTTCCGACCGGGGTGGGCCGCAAGCGGCGCACCCGGCTTTTTCGAGCGACCCTCGGGCGAAGTCTCGCCGCGCATCCGCCAGCTCACGCTGCATCTGGCGGCCGAAATGATGGCGAATCCGGATGCGGTGCGGACCCACGAGCAGACGCTGTCGGATCTGATGATCGCAGTGATCGAGCGCTTTACGCCCTGGCGCAGCTTTCCGACCTCGATCCGCGGCATGAGCGCGGTGAGCTGCGACTGGCGCATCCGCCGTGCGATGGATGCGATGCGCGGGCAGGATTCCTATGGCAGCGTCGATCAGTTCGTGAAGGGCGCAGGGCTCTCGCGCGCGCAGTTCTTCCGCCTGTTCGAGACCTCGCTCGGCGTCTCGCCAAAGATCTATCTCAACGTTGTCCGCATGGAGCGCGCGCTCGATGCCGTGATGCGCGAGGATACGCCGCTCGGCGAGCTCAGCGAACGCTTTGGCTTTCCGGAGCCTGCGCATTTCACGCGCTTCTTCCGCGATCACGCCGGCGTCAGCCCGCGCGAGTTTCGCAACGTCTCGCGGCTTGCAGGTTGATTCTTGCGGGCTGATATTGCGCTGCACGCTCTCGAATGAGACGATTTGGTAAGTCGTGAGAGCGGGCGGTATGGCCCGCGCAGCCCCTGTCCTGACAAGTGTCACCGTCGCGTCAAAGAACGCGTCGGGAGGTATGCCGGGACATGTTGCAGGCGGTCAAATCCGCAAATCCGGGAAATGGCGATGAGCCGTGGGTCGGGCGCTCGATCGAGCGCGTCGAGGACGCCGCGCTGCTCTCCGGACGCGGTCGCTTCATCGACGATCTCGGCGTTGCGCCCGGCACGCTGCACGCGACCATTTTGCGTTCCCCGCATGCGCATGCCGATATTCTTTCCATCGATGCTGAAGCCTCCAAGCGCCTGCCGGGCGTCGCCGCGGTTCTAACCGGCAGCGACGTCAAGGCGGTCACGACGAGCCTCGTGGTCGGCGTGAAGGCGCCGGTCGAGTGCTGGCCGATCGCGCTGGATCGCGTGCGCTATGTCGGCGAGCCCGTCGCCGTGGTAGTCGCAACCGATCGTGCGCGCGCGGAAGATGCGGCCGAACTCATCAACGTCGAATATCGCCCGCGCGGCGCCGTCGTCGATCCGCTCGGCGCGATCACGCCCGGCGCGCCGGTGTTGCACGACGGCTTCCCCGGCAATCTCGCCAGCGACCGCGCGTTTCGTTACGGCGATCCCGAGAAGGCCTTTTTGGATGCGCCGCATCGTTTCTCGATCGACATCCGCTATCCCCGCAATTCCTGCACGCCGATCGAGACCTATGGCGTCGTCGCCTCGCACGATGCCGGCGAAGACGCCTATGAAGTGCTCGCCAACTTCCAGGGCCCGTTCAGCATCCACACCGTGATTGCGCGCGCGCTGAAAGTGCCCGGCAACCGGCTTCGGCTGCGCACGCCGCCGGATTCCGGCGGCAGCTTCGGCGTCAAGCAGGGCGTGTTTCCTTACATCGTGCTGATCGCCGCTGCTGCGCGCGTCACGGGACGGCCGGTCAAATGGATCGAGGACCGGCTCGAGCATCTCACGGCGTCGGTGTCGGCGACCAATCGCGCGACGACCTTGTCGGCGGCGGTTGCGGCGGATGGAAAGATCCTCGCGCTCGACTGGGACCAGGTCGAGGATTGCGGCGCTCATCTGCGCGCACCCGAGCCTGCCACGCTCTATCGCATGCACGGCAACCTGACCGGCGCCTACGACATCAGCCACGTCGCGGTCCGCAACCGCGTCGTCGTCACCAACAAGACGCCGACCGGCCTCAACCGCGGCTTTGGCGGGCCGCAGGTCTATTTTGCGCTCGAGCGGCTGGTGCAGCGCATCGCGATCGGGCTTGGCCTCGATCCGCTCGATGTCATCAAGCGAAACCTGATCGATGCGAACGGCTTTCCGTATCGCACCGCGACCGGCGCGCTCCTGGATTCCGGAAATTACCAGGAAGCCGTCGCGCGCGCGGTCGAGCAGGGCAGGCTAGCCGAACTGAAAGCGAAGCGCGACGAGGCGCGCGCACAGGGGCGGCTCTACGGCATCGGCTTCACCGCGGTGGTCGAGCCCAGCGTCTCCAACATGGGCTACATCACCACCGTGCTGACCGCGGCCGAGCGCCGCAAGGCAGGTCCCAAGAACGGTGCGCAGGCGACCGCGACCGTTGGCCTTGATCCCGTCGGCAGCGTCACCGTGCACGTGGCGTCCGTGCCGCAGGGGCAGGGGCATCGCACCGTGCTGTCGCAGGTCGTCGCCGACGTGTTCGGCCTGCAGCCCAGGGACATCCGCGTCAACACCGAGATCGACACGGCCAAGGACGCCTGGTCGATCGCTTCAGGGAATTACGCCAGCCGGTTCGCAGCAGCGGTGGCCGGCACGGCAAAGCTCGCGGCAGAACGCGTCGCCGGCCGTCTCGCCCGCATCGCCGCCAGCCAGCTCAACGTCGAAGCCGGCGACATCGTGTTCGCGAAGGGCTTCGTCGCCTCGAAGCATAACCCCGAGAACCGCATCGCATTCTCGCGCGTCGCCGCGCTCAGCCATTGGTCGCCGGGCTCGCTGCCTGACGATGCCGGCCAGACCATCCGCGAGACCGTGTTCTGGACGCCGCCCGAGCTGACGCCGCCTGATGAGGACGACCGCATCAACTCCTCGCTCTGCCACGGCTTCATCTTCGACTTCTGCGGCGTCGAGATCGATCGCACCACGCTGGAGACGCGGATCGACCGCTACGTCACCATGCACGATTGCGGCACTATTTTGCATCCCGGCATGGTCAACGGCCAGATCCGCGGCGGCTTCACCCAGGCGCTCGGCGCCGCGCTCCTTGAGGAATACGCCTATGCCGACGACGGCAGTTTTCTGACGGGAACGCTCGCCGACTATCTGCTGCCGACCACCACCGAGGTGCCGGAGCCCGAGATCTTCCACATGGAGACGCCGTCGCCGTTCACACCGCTCGGCGCGAAGGGCGTCGGCGAAGGCAATTGCATGTCGACGCCGGTGTGCCTCGCCAATGCGGTCGCGGATGCACTCGGCGTTGCCGACATCACTCTGCCGCTGGTGCCGGCGCGCCTCGCTGAGCTCGTGCGCGGTGCCGAGCCGCCGCCTCCCGCGGGTGGCGCAACCACCGCTCCTGCTCGCGAAGGCGATAGGCGACTGCGCGGCGAAGGGCAGGCCACGGTGAAGGGCGCGCCCGAACAGGTCTGGGCGATGCTGCTCGATCCCGCGACGCTGCAATCGGTCATTCCCGGCTGCCAGCGCGTCGACAAAATCACGGACACCCATTTCCGCGCCGACGTTACGCTCGGCATCGGCCCCGTCACCGGCCGCTACCGCGCTGATGTCGAGCTGTTCGATCTCGATCCGCCACGCGCCGTCACCTTGCGCGGCGGCGCCACCGGCGCGCTCGGCTTCGGCAGCGCGGAGGGGCGCATCACGCTCGCGCCCGATGACAATGGCGGAACGAAGCTGACCTACAGCTATGACGCCGCGATCGGCGGCAAGGTCGCCAGCATCGGCGGCCGTCTGCTCGATGGGGCGACGCGCGTGATCATCGGCCAGTTCTTCACCGCGCTCGCCCGCAAGGCCGGTGGTGGTGGCGCGGCAGGCGGTGGCTTCTCGCTGTTCGCGCTGCTGGCGAAGGCGGCCGGCCTGCTCGGGGTCGGCCGATGAAGCCGCCCGCGTTCGACTACCTCCGCGCCGAAAGCGTCGGCGATGTCCTCGAAGGGCTCGCGCAGCAGGGGGGCGATGCCCGTGTGCTCGCCGGCGGGCAGTCGCTGATGGCGATGCTCAACATGCGCCTCGCCAAGCCAAAACTGCTGATCGACATCATGCGGATCGGGGAGCTGCGCCAGATCGAACGCAAGGGTGATGCCGTCGTCGTCGGTGCTGGCGTGCGCCAGGCCGATCTGCTCGCATGGCCCGATCTTGCCGATACGCTGCCGCTGGTGGCGCTGGCGCTGCCCTGGGTCGGGCACATGCAGACCCGCAGCCGTGGCACCATCTGCGGCTCGCTCGCCCATGCCGATCCCAGCGCCGAGATGCCGCTGACGCTGGTCGCACTTGGTGGGGAAGTGTTGTTGCGCAACGCCAAGCGGCGCCGCCGCGTTGCCGCAAAAGACTTCTTTGCCGGCATGATGCTGACGGCGCGTGCCGATGATGAATTGATCGAAGGCATTTCGCTGCCCGTCATTAACGGATCGCGCGTCGCCTTCCGCGAGGTCGCGCGCCGGCACGGCGACTTCGCCATCGTCGCCTGCGCTGCGATGAAGACGCCGACGGGCGTACGTTTCGCCGTCGGCGGCGTCGCCGACGTTCCGACTGCGCGCGACTGGCCGCGGCTGGAGGGCAGTGCGCTCGACGATGCTCTCAACGCCTTTGCTTACGAGCTCGGCGCCCGTGACGACGTCCACGCCACCGCGCGCTACCGCCGCGACCTCGTGCGCATGATCGGCCGCGACCTGATCGGCGAGGTGCTGCAATGACCCGGCTCAAGGCAGATCAGCGCCACGCCGTCCGGTTCGCGCTCAACGGCAAGCCCGTCGACGGCGAAGCCGAGCCGCGCATGCTGCTGTCCGATTTCCTGCGCCATCAGCTGGGCGCGACCGGCACCCATGTCGGCTGCGAGCACGGCGTCTGCGGCGCCTGCACGGTCGTCGTCGACGGCATGCTGACGCGGTCCTGCCTGACGCTGGCGGCGCAGGTCGACGGCTGCGAGCTGAAGACCGTCGAAGGGCTTGCGCCCTCGGCCGACCGGCTCGGCGTGCTGCAGCAGGCGTTCCGCCGCAACCACGCGCTCCAGTGCGGCTTCTGCACTGCCGGCATCTTGATGTCGCTCGACCACTATCTCGCGAAGAACCCGGCGCCGACCGAGGTGGAAATCCGCGACCTCCTCAGCGGGCATATCTGCCGCTGCACCGGCTACACCCCGATCATCAAGGCGGCGTTAGATGCCGCCGCCGAGCTTGCTTCATCCAACAAAGAGACGTCCGATGCTTGATCTCGCCAGCAGCTTCATGGCCAGCGCCGCGCGCGATCCCAATTCCATTGCGCTGGTCGACGGCGATCTCCGCCTGACCTACCGGAAATGGTACGACAAGATCTCCGCGCTGGTGGCCTCATTCGACCGCCTTGGCCTCAAGCCCGGCGATCACGTCGTCACGCTGCTGCAGAACCGCTGGGAGGCGGCGACGCTGCATTGGGCCTGCCAGTTCGCCGGCCTCGTGATCACGCCGATCAACTGGCGCGCCAAGTCCGATGAGCTCGATTACTGCATCGAGAACGCCGAGGCCTGCGCGGTGTTCTACCAGGATATCTCTGCCGAGGCGGTGCAGGGCTCGGCGCTGGCAGGCAAGTTGCTGCGCGTGTCCGTCGATCCCGGGACGGGTGACGCCACCAACTTTTCCGACCTGATCAAGGACAGCGCACCGCATGCCGAGCCGCGCGTCGGCGCCGATGCCTGGTCGATCATGCTCTACACCTCGGGCACGACCTCGCGCCCCAAGGGCGTGCCGCGGCGGCACCGCGCCGAGCGCGCTGCGGCGATCGCCCATGTCGCGCAGAATCTCTACGGCCGCGGCGAGCGCACGCTCGGCGTCATGCCGCTCTATCACACCATGGGCGTCCGCTCGCTGCTGGCGATGTCGCTGATCGGCGGCAGCTTCATCTGCCTGCCACGCTATGACAGCCGCCAGGCGCTGGCGCTGATCGAGAAGGAGGAGATCTCCAACCTCTATCTGGTGCCGACGCTCTATCACGACCTCGTCCATCACGAGGCGTTTGCCGGGACCGACGTCTCCAGCGTGCGCAAGCTCGGCTTCGCCGGCGCGTCGATGACCGATGGCCTGCTGAAGAAGCTGAACGAGGCGTTCAAGCCAAACCTGTTCGTCAACCACTACGGCAGCTCGGAGATCTACACCTTCACGATCGATCAGAATGCGGCCGCAAAGCCCGGCTCGGCCGGCAAGGCGGGGCTGAACCAGCACGTCAAGGTCGTGCGCATCGGCGCGAAGTCGGTCGCGGAGCTTGCCGCGGTCGGCGAGGAGGGCGAGATCATCGCAACGCTCGCGGGCGACGAAGCTTTTGAAGGCTACTGGCGTCGTCCCGAGGCCGACGCAAAATCGCTGCGCGAGGGATGGTACTTTACCGGCGATACCGGCCTCATTGACCCCGACGGCGACCTGTTCGTCACCGGCCGCGTCGACGACATGATCATCACCGGCGGCGAGAACGTCTCGCCAGTCGAGATCGAGAGCTGCCTGTCGCTGCATTCGGCCGTTGATGAGGTCGCGGTGGTCGGCGTCACCGACGAGAAATGGGGCAAGGTCGTTGCCGCCTTCGTCAAGCGCAATCGCGCCGTCTCCGAGGTCGAGCTGGAGCAGTTCTGCCGTACCTCGGGCCTTGCCAATTTCAAGCGGCCACGCCGCTACGTCTTCGTCGACGCGATCCCGAAATCGCCGGTCGGCAAGCTGCTGCGGCGATTGCTCGTCGCCGGAGAATACGAGGCCGAGCGCCTGCCGCCGTCGGACGCGGCCTGATCATCACCCGTTCAACAGAAGGAAGCCAAAATGCCGTCACCCTATACGTTCGCCGATCCCCGGCTCACCAAGTTGGACGGGTTTAAGGTCGAGATCGACGAGGCGCACGAGCGCGCCGACATCATCCTGGGAAGGCCACCCTACAACGTCGTGGCGATGCCGCAGCGCTACCAGCTGCGGCTGACCTTCGAGACGCTGGACGAGGATCCGCGGGTCCGCATCATCGTGGTGCGCGGTGAGGGCGAGCATTTCTCCAGCGGCGGCAATATCGGCGGCTTCATGGAGGCGAGCCCGGAGCATGTCTCCAAGCTTGCCTGGAACATCGCTGCGCCCGCGCGTTGCGCCAAGCCCGTGATCGTCGCCAATCGCGGCTATTGCTTCGGCGTCGGCTTCGAGCTGTCGCTCGCCTGCGATTTCCGCATCGCCTCGGAGACCACGCAATACGCCCTGCCGGAGCAGAAGCTCGGACAGATCCCGGGCTCGGGCGGCTCGGCGCGCCTGCAGAAGATGGTCGGCATCACCCGCACCAAGGACATCGTGATGCGCTCCAAGCGCATCTCGGCGAAGCAGGCGTACGAGTGGGGCATCGCCACCGAATGCGTGCCGGATGCCGAACTGGAGAAGGCGACCGACAAGCTCGTCGACGAGCTCCGCACCTTCTCGCCGCTGGCGCAGCGCACGGCCAAGAAGCTGCTCAACGACACCGAGGATTCCACGCTCGCCATCGCCATCGAGCTCGAAGGCCATTGCTACAGCCGCCTGCGCCAGTCCGAGGACTTCAAGGAGGGTGTCGAGGCCTTCAATGCCAAGCGTCCGCCGAAATTCGTCGGCCGCTGATACGGGACTGAACTGTCGCGGTTCGCCATGGCGCGGACCGCGGCGCCATTCAAACGGGGGAGGTAAAACAACATGGCTGAGATGGATATGCCGGTCGCGGGTACGCACGCATCGGCCGATAACAAGCAGATGGTCAATGCGATCATCGCATCGGTGCTCGGATGGGCGCTCGATCTGTTCGATTTGTTCATTCTGCTCTACGTGGCGCCGGTCGTCGGCGCGCTGTTCTTTCCGTCGAGCAATGCGGCGCTGTCGCTGGCGGCGGTCTACGGCTCGTTCGCCGTGACGCTCTTGATGCGGCCGCTTGGCTCGGCGGTGTTCGGTCATTATGCCGACGTGCATGGCCGCAAGCAGGCCATGCTGATCGCCATCGTCGGCGTCGGTCTCAGCACGGCGGCGTTCGGCCTGCTGCCGACCATTGCGCAGGTCGGCGTGATCGCGCCGATCGTGTTCCTGGTCCTGCGACTGGTGCAGGGCGTGTTCGTCGGCGGCGTCGTGGCGTCGACCCACACGATCGGCACCGAGTCCGTGCCGCCGCAATGGCGCGGTGCGATGTCGGGCCTGGTCGGCGGTGGCGGTGCCGGCATCGGCGCGCTGCTGGCGTCCTTCATCTTCCTGATCACGTCCTCGGTGTTCCCCGGCGATGCCTTCGCGGTGTGGGGCTGGCGCTTCATGTTCTTCTCGGGCCTGCTGAGCTCGCTGCTCGGCTGGTTCATCTTCCGCAACCTCGAAGAATCTCCATATTTCAAGGAGCTCAAGCGCCAGCAGGGCAACAAGCAGGCGAAGGTCTCGAAGGCGCCGGTCAAGGACGTGTTCTCCGGCGAGTATCGCGGCGTGCTGCTGGTCAACCTGCTCATCACCTTCGGTGGCGGTGCCGGCTATTATCTCACCTCGGGCTATCTGCCGAGCTTTCTGAAAGTCATCAACGCGGTTCCGAACCAGACCTCGTCGCTGATCCTGATGGCGGCGAGCGTCTCGGCGTTCTTCTCGGCCGTTCTGGTCGGCGCGCTGAGTGACTGGATCGGCCGCAAGAAGACGTTCCTGCTGATCGGCGCGCTGGCGGCGGTGCTGTTGCCGCTGTGCTATCTCAACCTCGCCGCCAGCAAGGACACGACGCAGATCACGCTTCTTGCGCTCGCCATCGCCTTCATCGGCAATGCCGGATACGCGCCGGTGCTGATCTTCCTGAACGAGCGTTTCCCGACCGCGCTGCGCGCGAGCGGCACCGGCCTGTCCTGGAACATCGGCTTCGCGCTGGGCGGCATGATGCCGACCTTCGTCTCGCTGGTGAGCGCCAGCCCGGCGCAGATTCCGATGTCGCTGGCCTACTTCGCGGTCGGCGTGTTCGTGATCTATCTGATCGGGGCGATCGTGATCCCCGAGACCAAGGGCAACTTCCGCTGAGTCTTGAGCCGGCGCGGCTGCCTTGCCGCCGCGCCGGCTCGCTCGACGCATAACGAGACGGAAATGGATGAGCTGCATTTCGACGATGTGATCGTCGGCGGCGGGTCGGCGGGCTGCGTGCTGGCCAACAGGCTTTCCGCGGATGGACGTCGCCGCGTCCTGCTGATCGAAGCCGGGATGGACACCCCGCCCGAGGCAACACCGCCGGAAATTCTCGACAGCTATCCGATGCCGCTGTTCTTCGGCGACAGATACATCTGGCCGGGCCTGTCGGCGGCGGCCGGCCGCAATGCCGCGGGCAAGCCGGTCGTCCGCGGCTATGAGCAGGGCCGGGTGATGGGCGGCGGCTCCAGCATCAACGTCAGGGTGGGCTCGAGGCGATCGAGGGGTACCTCAACACGAAGTTCGCGACCCAAGCGAGCGCGTAAGCGAGATCTCGTAGGGTGGGTTAGCCCCGCGGCTGCGCAAAGCGCAGTCCGCGCGGCGTAACCCACCTCTTCTGTATCCGCGTAGAAAGACAGCGGTGGGTTACGCTTCGCTAACCCACCCTACGTTCTTGTGCCCCGGACGCAGCGCAGCGCTTCTTCAGCGGTGCGCTGCAGAGCCGGGGCCCATCTTGTCGCGCGTCGTGCCCCATCTCTGGGTCCCGGCTCTGCGCAGCAACGCTTGCGCGTTGCAGCGCGTCCGGGACACGAGATCGGGGGCTATCGTCAATTTGTCGGCCCATCCCCGCGAATGGCAAACGTCGTGGCCTTCAGCTTGGTCATGCCGAACTTGTCGAACAGCTTGTCATAGGTGCCATCAGTGCGGATCGCGGTGAGGGCGTCGGCGACGGCCTGGGCAAGCAGCTTGTCGCGGAAGGCGAAAGTGATGTCGGTGCCGGCGATGTCGCGAACCCAGATCTTTGCGATGCCCTTCTGCTCCAGCGAATTTGCGGTCTCGTTGATGTTCAGCGCGGCCTCGAGCTGTCCGGCGCGCAGCGCCGCCGAGGTGGCGGTGACGGTGGTGAAGGTGCGCAGCTCGATCGGCTTGAGGCCTTTGGCTTCCATCGCCGTGCTGAACTCGCGCGCCTTGCGCTCGGTGTAGGTCGCCGATTCCACGCCGACCACGCGGCCGGCGAGATCCTCGAACTTCTCCAGCTTCAGGCTGGAGGAGGGGTCGGTGTAGATGCTGATCGCCTGCTGCGCGTAAGGCACGAGGTAGAGCATCTTCGAGCGCTCCTCGGTCCAGAACAGGCCGGTGTTGATGGCATCGAAGCGGCCGGAGCGCAGCGCCGGGATCATCGGCGGGAAATCCATGCGCAGGAACACCGCCTCGACGCAGATGCGCTTGGCGATCTCGCGGGCGAGCTCGACATTGAGGCCCTGCAACTCGCCCTTGTCGTCGACGAATTGCTGCGGCGGCAGGGTCGGGTTGATCGACATCTGCCATTTCGGCGCCTCGATCAGGCTCGACGCCGGCACTTTCGGCGTGCAGGTCTGGGCAGCGGCGGCCTGCGTCAGGCCGACCAGCAGGG
This sequence comes from Bradyrhizobium liaoningense, assembly GCF_018130825.1. GTDB lineage: Bacteria > Pseudomonadota > Alphaproteobacteria > Rhizobiales > Xanthobacteraceae > Bradyrhizobium > Bradyrhizobium liaoningense_B. The sequence goes on from NZ_JAFCJS010000007.1 coordinate 277,840, forward strand.
CGAGGGCGGAGAAAGTCTTGGGAAATCGCATCTGAATACTCCGATCAAATCGTGGGTGAGAGGGGAGCCGTTCTCCGGTCCGACGTCTTCTTCATTGTCTCGTCATGTGGCTGCCGCAGCGTCGGCTTGCCGGGTCAGGATCAGCGAGATGTGGCGGGCCGCGGTCACGACCTCGTCGCGCTGGTTGAGCAGGTCGAGCGTCTCGACGACGATGCCGCGCTCGGGGTTTTTGGTCGGCCGCTTCTCGACGAAGCGGAAGCGCACGCGCAAGCTGTCGCCGGCAACGATGGGGCCCTTGAATTTCACCTCGTCCCAGCCGAGCGAGGCGACGGAGGTCTCCTCGTACAGCTTCAATTCCGACTTCAGCCCTTCCATTAGCGACAGGCCGAACAGGCCATGGCCGATCACCGCGGGAAAGCCGCGCGAGCGCGCATAGGCGCCGTCGACGTGGAGCGGGTGGTGATCGCGCGTGACGTCGGCGAAGACTGCGATATCAGCCTCGGTCACGGTGTGCACCGCGGTCTCGAACTCCGCGCCGAGCGCGATGTCTTCGTAACGCAGATTGATCGGGGCGCTGGCGTTCATGCTGATCCCTCAGGCAACCTTCCGTGGCCGCGCCGGCAGCGCCTTGAAGCTCTGCGCGATCCCCATCGGCCCGGACCGGAAGATGCGCGGGTCCATGTCCTTCAGCTGCGGGCTGATGCGTGGGCGAAAGCCCATATGGGCGAGGATGTCCTCCTCGAGCCGCACGCCGGGGGCGATCTCGGTCAGGGTCACGTGGCCGTTCTCGAGCTCGAACACGGCGCGCTCGGTGACGTAGCTGACATGCTGGCCGCGCTGCGCCGCGAGCGAGGCGCTGAAGCTGATCTGGCCGACTTGTGGGACGAACTTGCGGAAGGCGCCGTCGCGCCGGATGGCGAGGCGGCCGTTCTCGACGCCAATGTCGAACTTGCCGCCGGTCATGGTGCCGCTGAAGATCAGCCGCTTGGCGTTCTGCGTGATGTCGATGAAGCCGCCGGAGCCGTCGCGGCGCTCGCCGAAACGGGTGACGTTGACGTTGCCGGCTTCATCGACTTCCGCGAAGGAGAGGAAGGCGCAGGAGAGGCCGCCGCCGTCGTAGAAGTCGAACTGATAGGCCTGGTCGAGAATGACGCGCGGATTGATCGCGGTGCCGAATTCGCGCGCATGCCCGGGCACGCCGCCGACGACGCCTGACTCCACCGTCAGCGTGATCAAGTCGGAGATGCCTTCCTCGGCCGCGACATTCGGGATCATCGCGGAGATGCCGACGCCGAGATTGACGACGTCGCGCGGGCGCAATTCGAAAGCGGCGCGGCGGGCGATCACCCGACGCTCGGTCAGAGGATCGGGCGTGATCATCGCCACCGGCACGCGCGTCTCGCCGCAGCGCGCGGGATCATAGGCGGTGCCGTAGGTCTGCATCTGCTCGGGCTCGAGCACGACGTGGTCGATCAGGAAGCCCGGGATCTTCACCATCTGCGGATGGATCGAGCCGCGCTTGACGATGCGCTTGACCTGGCAGATCACGGTGCCGCCGGCATTGTGCACGGCCTGCGCGATCGAGAGATCCTCGCGCGTCGTGCCCTCGTGCTCCATGCTGATATAGCCGTCCTCGTCGGCAGAGGTGCCGCGGATGATGGCGACATCGGGCGGATTGGGAACGCGGTAGAGCAGGTATGATTGGCCGTGCAGCTCGAGCAGGTCCACCAGCGGCGCGGTGGTGCGCTTGTTCATGCGGCCGCCGTCCTGGCGCGGGTCCATATAGGTGTTGAGGCCGACATGGGTGAGCACGCCGGGATGTTTCGCGGCCATGGCGCGGCAGAGCTGGCTCATCACGCCTTGCGGGAAATTATAGGCGTCGATCAGCTCGTCGCGGACGAGGCGCATGAACGGCACTTGGAGGCCGAAATTGCCGCCGATGACGCGCGCGATCAGGCCTTCATGGGCGAGATGGCAGAGGCCCTTCTCGGTCACGGCGCCGACGCCGGTGATGTTGATCAGCGTCAGATTGTGCGGGCCCTGGCCGCCGACGAAGCGCTGCTCCAGCGCGTCGAGAATGGCTTCGGCAGCGCCGGTGCCGCCGTTGCCGCCGACGATCAGCGTGTCGGTGTCGCGGATCAGGCCCGCTGCTTCTTTCGCGGTGATGATGCTCAGCATGCCCTCACGCGGCCTCCTTCTCGACCTGGCGGGCGATGATCAGCCGCTGGATCTGGTTGGTGCCCTCGTAGATCTGGGCGAGGCGGACGTCGCGGAAGATGCGCTCGATGCGGTACTCGCGCGAATAGCCGTTGCCGCCGTGGATCTGCAGTGCGTTGGAGACGTGCTTCATCGCCATGTCGGTGGTGAACAGCTTTGCCTGCGCCGCCTCCTTGGCAATCGGCTCACCGGCATCGTGCAGGCGCGCGGCGTGATGGATCAGGAGGCGCGCAGCCGCAATGTCGGTCGACATGTCCGCGAGCATGAATTGCACCGCCTGGAAGCCGATGATGGCCTGGCCGAACTGCTTGCGGTCCTTGGCATAGGCGGTCGCGTCCTCGAACGCGGCCTGCGCCATGCCGAGCGCCATCGAGGCCATCATCAGCCGGCTAAAGTTGAAATTGCTCATCGCCATCTTGAAGGCCTGGTTCTCCGGCCCCATCACGCTGTCCGAGGGCAGGCGCACATCGGAGAAGGTGATCTGGCAGTCGTCGAGGCCGTGCATGCCGAGCAGCTCCTCGTTCTTGCCGCGGGCGATGCCGGGCAGGGCGCCGTCGACGAGAAGACAGGAGATGGAGCGGTGGCCCGCCTCGGCGCCGGTGCGCGCGAACACCATGATGCGGTCGGCGACGCCGCCGAGCGTCACCCAGGCCTTGGTGCCGTTGAGCCGCCAGCCGTTGCCTTCGCGCACCGCGTTGGTGCGGATGCTAGCTACGTCGGAGCCGTGATCGGGCTCGGAGACGGCGGTGGCGGGAATGATGTCGCCGCTCAGGATCTTCGGGATCAGCGCCTTGTGCGCGTCGGTGCCGTGATGGTCGAAGAACAGCACGGCTTCGACGGGGATCGCGAAGGCGTTGGCGACCGCGCCGGAGCAGCGCGCCAGCTCCTCCATCGCGATGCAGGCCGCGACCGCGTCGAGACCGGCACCGCCGGCGCCTTCACGCAGGCAGATGCCGAACAGGCCGAGATCGGCCATGCCCTTGTAGAGGGTGCGGTCGAAGCGGTCCTCGCGATCGATCGCGGCGGCGCGCGGCAGGATCTCCGCTTCCGCGAAGCGGCGGGCGGTCTCGCGCAGGGCTTTCTGGTCTTGGCTGTAGAAGCGGTCCATGGCGTGCTCCCGTCAGTCGCTGGCGAGCTTGGAATCGTGGGAGACTTCGCTGCGGTCGCGGTCGCAGAAATAGACCGCGACGTCGTCGCCGGGCACGCCATAGGCGCTGCATACGGCGCGGGTCAGCGCGATGGCGGCGGCGCGGCGCTCGGCCTCGCTGCGGCGGAAGGCGTGGACCTTGAGCAGGATGCGCTGGCCGGTGGCCGGAGCGCCGAACGTGCCGGCATGGGCGTAGTCGTCGGGCGCAATGTTCAGGAAATAGAGCGTGACCGTATCAGCGGTGACGCCGAACGCCGACATCAGGCCGTCGGTCACCGACCGCGCCAGCGCGGCCTTGCGCTGGGATGGGACTTGCGGGGCGAGCACTTCGACATAGGGCATCGGTCAGACCTTCGCGGATTTGGCCGCAGATGATTTGGATGAAGAGGATTTGGACTTCGCGGGTTTTGCAGGGGCCGGGCCATCGATCTGGCGGCAGGAGTCGCGCTGGATCAGCTTGGCGCCGACGCGATATTCGCGCACGCCGTCATTGCCGTTACCCTTGCTGTTTCCCCTGGCATCCATGCGATGCAGCAGCCGGTCGACGGCGAGATTGGCAAGGTCCCGCGCGCCGTTGTCAACGATGCTGATCGCCGGGCGATGCCATTCGAACCACGGCATGTCCTCGTAGCAGAGCAGGGAGAGATCATCGGGAACGGCGATGTTCCGTTCCGCCGTGACGCGCAGCACACCGAGCGTGGCCTCATGATTGGCGACGAAGATCGCGCTGGGCGGGCGGGGGAGGTCGAGCAGCTTGCGGGCAAAGGTCGCGCCGGTCTCGGGCTCGAAATGGCCCGCGTGAATCAATGCGTCGTCCCTGGTGATCCCCGCCTCACGCAGCGCGCGGACATAGCCGGACAACCGTTCGCGGCCGGACGTGGTGTCCTGGCGGCCGACGATCAGCCCGATGCGCTTGTGCCCGAGCTCGATCAAATGGCGCGTGCCCAGATAAGCGCCTTGCGGATCGTCGGCGAGCACGGTCTCGAGATCGGTCGCGTCATCGCGCCGCACCAGGCAGACGATGGGCACGTCCTTGGAGAGCGTCTTGAGCTGCGCGCCGTTCTTGCCGGTGGGCACCACGATCAGCCCGTCGATGCGGTGGTCGACCAGCGTGGTGAGGGTGTCGCTCTCCTGCTGTGGATCGTCGCCGCCGATGCACAGAAGCATCTGATAACCCAGCGCCTTCAGGCGCGCCTGCACCACCTCGGCCATCACCTGGAACGAGGCGTTGGTGAGATTGTGGACGAGCAGCGCCACCAGCCGCGATTGTCCGGTCTTGAGGCCGCGCGCGATCGGGTTCGGCCGATAGCCGAGCTCGCGTGCGATGCGCACCAGGCGCTGCTGCGTACGCTCGCTAGTCAGGCCGGTTCCCGTCAGCGCTCGGGAAGCAGTGCTGACTGAAACGCGGGCCGCCTGTGCCACATCTTTGAGCGTGACGCTCATCAAACCTGCCGATAGACTGCAAACGATTGCAGAAACGCTATGAGCTTATTCCACGCGGATCAAGCTCAAAAAATGGATGGTGTTGCCCAATGCAGAGCCATTTATGCAAACGATTGCATAAAGCGTGCGGATATTCCGCAGGCAGCATCCATCGTCTGAATCCACCCGAGCACCCGGCAGTACCCTGATGAAGACGTTCCGCGGTACCTACACCGTCATGATCACCCCGTTCACGGCAGCGGGCGAGGTCGACGTCGCGGCCTTGCGCGCCTTCGTCGACTGGCAGATCGCAGAGGGCATTCACGGGCTGATCCCGCTCGGCTCGACCGGCGAGTTCCTGTCCATGGACGACGACGAGAAGGCGCTGGTGGCGGAGGTCGTCATTCGCCAGGCCGCGGGCCGCGTCCCCGTGCTGATCGGCACCGGCGCGGAGGATACGCGTGAGGTGGTGCGCCTCAGCCGCCGTGCCGAAAAACTGGGCGCTGATGGTGTGATGATCATCCCGCCGTTCTATTCGACGCCGACCGACGACGAGCTCGTCCATCATTACAAGACGGTGGCCGACGCGATCGCGCTGCCGATCATGGTCTACAACAATCCCGCGACCGCCAATGTCGATCTCAAGCCGCCGCTCGTGGCGCGCATCGCCGAGATCGACAACTGCCTTTATATCAAGGAGTCGACGCTGGAGGTGACGCGGGTGCGCGACATCATCCGGCTCTGCGGCGACAGGATGACGGTGTTCGGCGGCATCCTCGGTTTCGAATCCTTCGTCGAGGGCGCGCAGGGCTGGGTGGCCGTGGCCTCCAACGTGGTCCCGGCAGAGATGGCCCGCATCTTCAGCCTCGTTGCCGACCACGGCGCGATCAAGGAAGCGCGCGAGCTCTATCTCAAATACCTGCCGGTGATCGAATTCGTCGGCGGCCAGGCCTATGTCGCCGGCAGCAAGGCGCTGCTCAGTCATATGGGCTTTGCGGCCGGCCATCCGCGCCCGCCGCGTCTGCCGCTGCCGGCCGCGCAGGATGCGGCCGCGCGCGCCCTGGTCAAGACGTTTGATCTCGCCTGGCGCGGCGCGCCGGTTGCGGCTGCCTAGATTGAGGTGAACGGATGAACCTGCTCGACGGCGTCAAGATCCTCAGCTTCAACCACTATCTCGCGGGGCCCCTGGCGGCGCAGACGCTCGCCGATCTCGGTGCCGACGTCATCGCCGTCGAGCCGATCGAGGGCGCGTTCCAGCGCAACTGGGCGGTCGCCAATCATTTCGTTGCAGGCGACAGCGTCAATCATCTGGCGACCGGGCGCAACAAGCGCAGCATCGCGGTCGATCTCAAGCATCCCGACGGCATCGCCGCGGTGAAGAAGCTGGTCGCGACCGCCGATGTCGTGATGGAGAATTTTCGCCCCGGCACCATGGCCAAGCTCGGCCTCGGCTACGACACGCTCAAGGCGATCAACCCCGGCCTGATCTATGCGGTCGCGACCGGCTTCGGATCGGACGGGCCATACAAGGATCGCCCCGGCCAGGATCTGCTGCTCCAGGCGATGTCGGGCCTGGCGATGCGGACCGGGCGTGCGGACGGCGAACCGACCGCGGTCGGCGCCGTCATCGTCGATCAGCATGCCGCCTCGCTCTATGCCATGAGCATCCTCGCGGCGCTGTTCGCGCGAACGAAGACCGCAAAAGGCCGGCTCGTCGAGGTCAACCTCTATCAGGCCGCGCTCGATCTCCAGGTCGAGCCGCTGACGGCATGGCTCAACGGCGCGCCGTCGCCGACGTCGCGCGGTCCGGCCGGCATCGCGGCCTGGTTCAGCCCCGGGCCCTACGGCGTTCACGCCACGGCGGACGGTCATATGGCGATCTCCATGGCCGCGCCCAAGGCGCTCGCCGTTGCGCTCGAGAGCGAAGCGCTGAAGCAGTTCGGCGACACCGACAGTTTTTCGAAGCGCGAGGAGATCACGCGGATCGTCGCGGCGCGCCTGAAGCAGAAGTCGACGGCAGATTGGCTGCCCGCGCTGGAAGCCGCGAAGATCTGGCACGCGCCGGTGCAGGATTATCGCGACCTCGAGGCCGATCCCCAGCTCAGGCATCTCGGCGTGTTCAAGAGTGCCGAGAGTACGGGCGGCGCGCCGATCCGCATGGTCGCGCATCCCGCGCGCTATGACGGGCAGACGCCGGAGGTGCGGCTGGTGCCGCAGCGGCTGGGCGCGCAGACGCGCGAAGTGCTCGGCGAGATCGGCTACGGCGCCGCCGAGATTGACGCCATGGTTGCCGGCAAGGCTGTGGGGGTGGCGCGATGATCGATTTTTCACTCCCCGAAGAGACGCGCCTCCTGATCGACACCGTCCGCCGCTTCGTCGAGACGGAGGTGCAGCCGCTCGAAGACGTCGTCGAGCAGACGGCCAAGGTGCCGGCCGACGCGCTCGCGGTCACCAAGGCCAAGGCGCAGAAGCTCGGCCTTTACGCCATGAACATGCCGGCTGATGTCGGCGGCGGCGGGCTCACTTGCGTCGAGCACTGCCTGGTCGAGGAAGAATTCGGCAAGACGTCGGACGCGTTGATCCGCCGCGTGTTCGGCCAGGTCTATCCGATGCTGATGGCCTGCAAGGGCGATCAGGTCGAGCGCTATCTGCTGCCGACGGTGAAGGGCGACAAGATCTGCGCGATGGCGATCACCGAGCCGGGCGCCGGTTCCGACGCGGCGTCGATCAGCACCACGGCGCATCTCGACGGCGACGAATGGGTGCTGAACGGCACCAAGCATTTCATCAGCGACGGCGACATCGCCGATTATGTGATCCTGATGGCGCTGACTGACAAGGACAAGCGGGCGCGCGGCGGCATCACGCTGTTCCTGGTCGATCGCGGTACAGCCGGCTTCAAGGTCGCGCGCACCCAGCCGATGATGGGCCATCGCGGCTATGGCCATGCCGAGCTGAGCTTCGAGGATTGCCGCATTCCGAAGGCGGCGGTGCTCGGCGAGGTCGGCGGCGGCTTCAAGCTGATCATGCAGAGCGTGCTGCAGATCCGTCTCGCCCATATCGGCGCCCGCGCGGTCGGCATGGCGCAGCGCGCGCTCGAGATGATGCGCAAGCATGCCGGCGAACGGCGCCAGTTCGGCCAGCTCATCGGCGACTTCCAGATGGTGCAGAAGCTGATCGCCGATTCCGCCACCGAGATTTTTGGCGTCAAGATGATGGTGATGAACGCCGCGTGGGACATCGATCAAGGCAAGGATGCGCGCGACAAGGTCTCGATGATCAAGGTCGCGGCGTCCGAGATGCAGGGCCGCGTCGTCGATCGCGCCATCCAGGTGTTCGGCGGCATGGGATTCAGCAAGGACCTGCCGCTGGAGCGCATGTACCGCGATGCCCGCGTCACCCGCATCTATGACGGCACCTCCGAGATTCACCGCATGCTGGTCGCGCGCAGCACCATCAAGAACGGCTTGCAGCTCTAGGGAACGTCTCATGTCTCACGCACCTCTCAAGCCCGGCGCCGCCTTCGCCTTCCGCAAGACCATGACGGTCGCCGAGCAGGCGATGTTCACCGGCATCAGCGGCAATCTCGGCGGGCTCTATGTCGATGCCGTCCGCGCGAAGAAGGCGGGCGCGTCCAACATGGTGGCCTTCGAGCTCGCGGTCGGCGGTCTCGCCACCACCTGCCTCAGCCAGCTCGGTGGTCCCACACGGCGGATCGGCAGTATCGCGCTGACGTTCGCGGCGCCCGTGATTGTCGGCGACTCGGTCGAAGCCAGGGCCGAGATCGTCTCGGTTGCGGGCGATGACGCAGTCTGCCGCATCACCTGCACGCTGTCGCCCTCAGGCGCGACCGTGGTCGACGGCACCGCGACCCTGGTTCCCTTTGCCAAGGCCTGAGCCATGTACGAGCCAAAGTCCTTCGACGATCTCAAGGTGAATGACAGGGTCAGCCTGAGCAAGACCATCACCGAAGCCGATGGCGCGCTCTACATCGCCGCGACCGGCGATTTCGGCCCTGTTCATGTCGACGAGGTCTATGCCGGCGCGACGCGCTTCGGCCGCAGGCTGGCGCCGGGGATCATGGTCGCGGGCCTCTGCACCAGCATCCTCACCTCTGAGCTGGTCGGCACCATCGGCGTGTCGGTGGAGGACCGCTTCTGGTTTACCGGCCCCGTGTTCTACGGCGACACGCTCACCTTCGACGTCTGGATCGCCGAGCAGCACGAGGCGACCCGCACCATCATCTGGGAGGCGAGCGCGCGCAACGAGGGCGGCCTCGAAGTGCTGAAGGCGCGCGCGAGCCTGAAATTTCCGCGGCGGAAACCATCATGAGCAAGGCGATGAAGAAACCGGATTTGCGCGGCGTCACGGTCGCGACCGTGCTGCCCTTCAAGGACGACAGCTCGATCGATTGGGACGGCTATGCCCGCCTGCTGGACTATTGCGCGTGCCCGGACGGCATCGCGGCGGTGTTCGTCAATGGCCATGCCGGCGAGGGCGGGTCGCTCTCGGACGACGAGCGTCAGGCCGTGATCGAGCGGACACGCCGGCAGATCGGCGGCAAGCCTTTGCTGGCCGGCATCATCGCGCATTCCACCGCGGAAGCGATCCATCAGGCCCAGCTCGCGGAAGCTGCCGGCGCCGATTGCGCGGTGTTGTTCCCGCCCGCGCCGCTCGGCGGCGGCGCCTCGGCGACCTCGCGCGCGCCGGTGGCCTTCGTGCAGGCGGTCAGCTCCGCCATCGGCATTCCCGTGTCGATCTTCCAGTATCCGCTTGCGTCCGGCTTCGGCTATTCGCCGGAGACGCTGGCGAAGATCGCCGCGCTCGACAGCGTCATCGCCATCAAGGAAGGCAGCGACACCATGCTGGCCTATGACGAGAACCGGCGGGCGGTGAAGCAGGCCGATCCGTCTGTCGCGATCCTGCCGTCGAACTTCAACTGGTTCCTGCCGCAGCTCGCCGTCGGCGGCGACGGCATTCTCTCCGGCCTTGTCAGTCTCGCCCCGCATCTGTTCGCAGAACTGTGGCAGGCCTCGCTTGCCGACGACCTCAAGGCGATGCGCGCCGTCAACGAGCGGCTCTATCCGATCGTCCGCGCCATCTACGGACCTGCGCCGATCATGGACATGCACACCCGCATGAAGGTCGGGCTGAAGGCGCTCGGCCTGATCCGCAACGCCGATCCGCGGCCGCCGTTGCTGCCGGTTCTGCCTGCGCTGTGCGATGCCATTGCAACGACGGTCGGCGCGGCGCGCGCGGCCGGCGACATCCGCCTGGCATGAGGGACGAGACGATGCCGGACGGAGCCTTCATCCATATTGTGCGGGTCGACATCGATCCCGAGCACGAGGCTGCGTTCAACGCCTGGTACGAGCAAAAGCATTTCCCTGATCTGCTCGCTTGTCCCGGCTGGCTCTCGGCAAAACGCTTCGTCTCCATCGGCGACGGGCCGAAATATGCCGCGATGTACGAAGTCGCGGGACGATGGGCATTCGAGACGCCGGAATTCCTGAAGGTGAAGGGTTTTGGTCCGTTCGAATCCCTGGTGAAGAATTTCATGCGCATCCAGCTCAGGCCGATGTCGGGACCGGCTTGAGAGGATCGAAGACGATGCTGCCTGCCGTGTCGCGAGATCCGGCCGGCCGCATCCAAGAAACGTCAAAGGGGAATCCCGGACGAGGGACTGCATCGGTCATTGGCGTCTTACTGGAGGTATCCATGGTCTCGACACTGTTTCGCTTGAGTGCGGCCGCAGCACTCGTTCTCGCATCGACGGCGGTGCATGCCGCATGTACGCCCGCAATCACCGATGACAATCTGATTGCGCCCGGTAAACTGCAGCTCTCCATCAACCCGACCAATCCGCCGCAGCAATTCGTCGACAAGGACGGTCAGTTGCAGGGCCTCAACGTCGAGCTCGCCGCCGAGCTCGGCAAGCGGTTGTGTCTTCCGGTCGAACTCGTCCGGATGGATTTTCCGGCCATGATTCCTGCCTTGGGCGCAGCGCGCATCGACGGCGTCAATACCGGCATGTTCTGGACCGAGGAACGCTCGAAGCTGATGTACATGGTGCCGTACGCCATTCAGGCGATCTCGGTCGTGGTTGCGCCCGATAGCGGCACAAAACTTGCTACCGAGAACGATCTGATCGGAAAATCATCCGCGGTCGAGGTCAGCAGCTACCAGATGAACTGGCTCAAGAAACTCAGCGATGCGAGCGTGGCAAAGGGCGGCGCAGCCGTCGAGATGCGCACGTTCCCGACCGCGACGAACGTCGTGAGTGCGCTGCTTGCGGGGCAGGTGGATAACGCGCTGCTGGTCGACAGCGTGGCGCGCGATCTCGTCGGCCGTGGTCGCGTGAAGGAAGTTCTGAGCGGGCTCGGCACGGCCAGGACCACGCTTGGTTTCCGCAACAAGACTGTCGCCGATACCGTCGTCAAGGCGCTCAACGCGATGCGGGCCGACGGCTTTTATCAGGCGCTGTTCGACAAGTTCGGCCTGACCGCCATGCCGGCCGATCAGCCGCTTGCGATCGCCGGCCCCGGTCCGGCCTGAGATACGGAGACGAGCCGATGAGCCATTTCAGTCCGACGGCCGCCGTCAGCTACTTCTTCAACTACTTCCTGATGAAGGGAGTGCTCGTCACCATCGGCCTGACGGTGGCGGCGGTTGTCGGCGGATTGATTCTCGGCATGGGCATCGCGTTGCTGCGCATGTCGTCCAATCCGGTGCTCGCGGGTGCCGCGCGTTTCTACATCTGGTTCTTCCGCGGCACGCCGCTTCTGATCCAGCTGGTGGTGATCTACAGCGGCTTGCCGCAGCTGGGCATCAAGTTCAGCGTGATCACCTGCGCGCTCGTTGGCCTGATCCTCAACGAGGCGGCCTATCTCGCCGAGATCGTGCGCAGCGGCTTCATGGCGGTGTCGGCGGGGCAGCGCGAGGCCGCCTGGGCGCTCAGCCTGTCGCCCTGGGTCACGTTCCGTCGCGTCACCCTGCCGCAGGCGTTCCGGCTGATGATCCCGCCGCTCGGCAACTCCATCAACTCGCTCCTGAAGGCGACCTCGCTCGCCTCCGTAATCTCGGTCGAGGAGCTGATGCGCCGCAGTGACATGCTGATGCAGGAGCATTTCCAGATCCTTGAAGTCTATGCGGCGGCAACCGCGTATTACCTGATCCTCACCTCGGTCTGGGATGCGGTGCAGCGCCGGCTCGAGAAGCATTTCGGTCGATCGAGTGTTGCGAAATCCAGGAAGGTCGCGGCGAGGGCGCCGGTCGCACAGGCGAGCGTGGAGGCCCGGGCATGAGTGAGATGTCGATGACTACGGTCGAAAGTGCAACAGTCCGCGAGGTCCCCGCGGTTCGCATGGAGGCGGTCTACAAGCACTATGGCGACTTCACCGCGCTCGACCAGATCGATCTCAAGGTCGCCAAGGGCGAGAAGATCGTGGTCTGCGGGCCCTCCGGCTCGGGCAAGTCGACGCTCATCCGCTGCATCAACCACATCGAGAGGCACGACGAAGGACTGATCTACGTCAACGGCGTCGAGCTCGACCATCAGCGCAAGAACATCGATGCGGTCAGGCGCGACACCGGCATGGTGTTCCAGAGTTTTAATCTGTTCCCGCACATGACGGTGCTGGAGAACTGCACCCTGGCACCGATGACCGCGAACGGCATGAGTGAGGCGGAGGCCAAGGACCTCGCCATGCATTTTCTCACAAAAGTCCGGATTCCGGACCAGGCCGGAAAATTCCCGGGGCAGCTCTCCGGCGGCCAGCAGCAGCGCGTCGCCATCGCGCGGGCGCTGTGCATGCGTCCCAAGATCATGCTGTTCGACGAGCCGACCTCGGCGCTCGACCCTGAAATGGTCAAGGAGGTGCTGGAGACCATGAAGAAGCTCGCGGAGGAGGGCATGACCATGCTGTGCGTGACGCACGAGATGGGCTTTGCCCGCGAGGTCGCCGACCGCATCGTGTTCATGAACGAGGGCAAGGTGGTCGAGCAGGCCGCGCCGGAGGAGTTCTTCAAGAATCCGAAGTCCGAGCGGGCGCGGACTTTCCTCGACCAGATTATTCACTAGCCGATGTCGGCGGAGATGCGGACATTCAGCGACCGCCTGCGTGGCATCCACGCCGCCACGATCGTGCCGATGACGGCCGGTTTCGAGGTCGACGAAGCGAAGCTCTCGTCCCATCTCACCTCGGTCGCATCCACGCCCGGCATCAATGGTCTTCTCGTTAACGGCCATGCCGGCGAAAACTTCGTGCTGTCGCTGGCCGAGAAGCGGCGCGTGGTGGAGCTGGCGCGCCAGCACGCGCCAAGGGACTGCCTGATCGTCTCCGGGGTCAATCATGAATCGAGCCTGGAGGCCGCGCGCGAGGCGGCTGCGTTGCAGCAGGCCGGTGCGGACGGGCTGCTGGTGTTTCCGCCCAACAGCTGGGCGCTCGGCCATGCCGATGATTGTGTGATCGAGCATCACCGCCATATTCGCAATGCTACGACGGCGCCCTTGATGCTCTACGCCGCGCCCGTCGGTGCGGGCGCGATGGCCTATGCACCGCCGCTGCTGGAACGGCTCATCGCCGATCCCCGCTTCGTCGCGATCAAGGAGGGCAGCTGGGAGGTCGCGACGTACGAACAGAATCTGCGGCTGATCCGGAAACTGCGACCGGACTTCGTCGTGCTCGGCTCGGGCGACGAGCATCTGTTGACGAGCTATCTCGTGGGCTCGGCCGGTAGCCAGGTGAGCCTTGCGTGCGTCGTGCCGGAGCTCGTGGTGAGCCTTTGGAATGCCGCGGACGCCGGCGATTGGGAGCGGGCGCGCGCCGCGCACGAGAAACTGTATCCGCTCGCGGTCGCGATCTATCGCGACCCGCCCGGAGGACGCGCGACCGTGCGGCTCAAGGCCTGCCTGAAACTGCTCGGACGCCTGTCCTGCGACGCGGCGCGGCCGCCGCAGCCGGCGGCGACACGCGGCGAGTTGCAGGCGCTCGAGCAGGCGCTGCGCGTCGCCGGCGCGCTCTAAGCTGAGAAGAACGGATTGGCCGGCCGCGCGAGGCCGAGATGATCGCGCAATGTCGTACCCTCGTAATCCGCGCGGAACAGCCCGCGCTCCTGCAGGATAGGCACGACGAGCTGGACGAAGTCCTCGAACCCTTCGTGGAAGTAGGGCGGCATGACGTTGAAGCCGTCGGCGGCATGCTGCTCGAACCAGAGCTGGAGCGTGTCGGCGATGCGTTCGGCCGAGCCGCACAGCACCCAATGGCCGCGGGCGGCGGCGGTGAGGTTGTAGAGATCACGCAGCGTCATGTTTTCGCGGCGGCCCTTTGCAAGCATCACGCTGGCGAAGCTGTGATAGCTGTCTGATGGTGCGATGTCGGGGATCGGCCCGTCGAGATCGTAGGCCGACATGTCGCGCCCGAAGCGGTCGGACAGGATGGCGAGGGCGTTGCTGCCGCTGACGAAGCTCTGCAGCACGTTGAGCTTCTCGAACGCCTCCTTGTCGGTGCGGCCGACCACGGGCATCACGCCCGGCAGCACCGTGACGTCCTCGGCCCTGCGTCCGAATGCCGGCAGCCGCCTCTTCAATGAGGCGTAACCGGCCTTGGCTTCCTCGATGTCCTGCACCACTGAGAACACGATGTCGGCAGTGCGCGCGGCAAGCGCTTGGCCGGCCTCGGAGCCGCCGGCCTGCAACACGACAGGCTGACCTTGCGGGCTGCGGCCGATGTTGAGCGGGCCCTTCACCTTGAAGAAGGCGCCGTCATGGTCGATCGGGCGCAGCCTGGCCGGATCGATGTAGAGGCCGCTGCCGCGGTCGGCGACGATGGCATCATCAGACCAGCCGTCCCACAGGCCCTTGACCACGTCGAGGAACTCGCCGGCCATCTCGTAGCGGCGGGCGTGGTCGGGGTGCGTCGTGCCGAAATTCGCCGCCGTCGCCGGATTGGCCGTCGTCACCGCGTTCCACGCGGCGCGTCCTTTCGAGATGTGATCGAGCGAAGCGAACACGCGCGCGACCGAGAACGGATCGCTGTAGGTGGTGGAGACGGTGGCCCCGAGTCCGATATGGCTGGTCGAGGTCGAAAGCGCCGCCAGCATGGTCAGCGGCTCGAGCCGCAGCGTGTAGGAGGGATGAGCCGCAGCGTCGGCATAGAGATTGTCGCCCATGAAGATCAGGTCGAACTTGCCGCGCTCGGCGGTGCGGCCGATCTCCTGGATCGCCGCAAAGTCCTGAAAGCTGTCGACCGCGCCGGGATAGCGCCACCCCGCGACATGACTGCCGGTGCCGAGGATGAACAATCCGAGATGCATCTGTCGTTTCATGGCGTCATCTCCAGAACAGGATCTTTCGCTCGAGGAGGCCGACCAGGCCGAAGAAAGCGAGGCTCGCGGCGGAGGCCACGAAGATCGCCGACCAGACCTGGACGAAATCGATCTGGAGCACGGCCTGGTAGATCACCCAGCCGAGCCCGCCATGGGCCCCTAACATCTCGGTGACGATCGCCACGATCACGCTGCGCACGGTGGACACGCGCATCCCGGCGAGCAGCAGCGGCAGCGCGGTCGGCAGCCGCAATCGCCACAGCACGCCAAAGCGGCTCGCACCGAAACTCTTCATGAGATCGACGGCGCGGCGATCGACCCGGTCGAGCCCGGCCAGCATCGACAGCAGGATGGTGAAGCTCACCGCCATCGCCACCATCACGATCTTCGAGCTGACGCCGATGCCGAACCAGAGCAGGATCAGCGGCGAATAGCCGACCACGGGCACCGAATTGATCGCGGTTGCAAGCGGCAGGATCGCGCTGCGAAGCGCCGGCACCAATGCGATGGCGACGGCAAGGCCAATGCCGATCAGGCAGCCGAGCCCGTAGCCGACCAGGGCTTCGAGCAGCGTGTAGCCGGCGGCGTCGATGAGGATTGCGCGCTTGGACCAGAGGCCGAGGAGG
The DNA here is from genome assembly GCF_018130825.1 of Bradyrhizobium liaoningense. Taxonomy (GTDB): domain Bacteria; phylum Pseudomonadota; class Alphaproteobacteria; order Rhizobiales; family Xanthobacteraceae; genus Bradyrhizobium; species Bradyrhizobium liaoningense_B. The sequence continues at coordinate 293,578 of NZ_JAFCJS010000007.1, forward strand.
ATGTCGCTGACGGCCGGGAGAACGTAGGCCGGCAGATGCAGTCCGCGCGCCACGCCCTCCCAGCATGCGATCAGGAGGACGGCGCCGAGAACGCCGCGCTGGACGGCGAGCGAAGGAGAGGCGAGCGCCCGACTCATTGTTCGGCGCTCCAGAACACCAGCCGCCGCTCGACCGCGGCGACCACCGCATAGAAGCCGGTGCCGAGCAGGGCCGCGGCGAGCAGGGCGCCCCAGATCGCGACGACGTTCTCGGTGAACATGGCCTGGAGCAGCAGCACGCCGAGCCCGGTGGTGTCGCCGAACCATTCGCCGACGATGGCGCCGACGAGGCTCAGCGACGCCGCAAGCCGCAGCGCGACGAAGATCTGCGGCAGTGCGGTCGGCAGCTGGAGGCGCAGCAGGAGCTGGCGGTTGGAAGCGCCGAAACTGCGCATCAGCGCGACCTGCTTGGGATCGACGGTCTCGAGTCCCAGCAGCGTGTTCACCGTCACCGGAAAGAAGGTCAGGTAAAACGCGATGATCGCCTTGGCGAGCAGGGTGTTGCCGAACCACAGCACCACCAGCGCGCCGAAGGCGATGACCGGAATGGTCTGCGACACCACGAAGATCGGGAAGATCATCTCGCGCAGCGCGCGGACGCGAAAGAACAGGATGCCCATCAACACGCCGAACGCGCCGCCGGACGCAAAGCCGATCAGCGTCTCGGCGAGCGTGCGCAGGAAGCCGTCGACATAGGCGCGAGGCGTGGCCGCCATCGCCATCAGGATCGTACTGAGGCGCGGCAGATAGTAGGGACGGATGCCGAACAGCAGCACCGCGCCTTCCCAGATCACCGCCGCAATCGCGAGGCCGAGCAGGAGCCGGATCAGCTTGCGCAGCGAATCCGGCATCGTGATCGACCGCGCAGCCGCGCGGCCTTCACCAAGCGATGTCGCGGCAGGGCTGCTCACGGCAGCCGGTCCGCCACGGGGACGCTCTGGATGAAGCTTGCGTCATAGGCGGCGGCAAGATCCAGCGGCTTGGAGATCACGCCGTATTTCAGGAAGAAGTCGTGGGCGGTTTTCACTGCATCGGCATCGATCCAGAACATGCCGTTCTTCGCCGCGGCGCCCGCGGTCATCAGGCGCTTCACCTCGGTCAGCATGAACTCCTGCTGTGCGCGGTCGAGTGTCGGGGCTGCGGCCATCACGGTATCGACGGCACTCTTGGGATCGGAGAAGGCGTCCTTCCAGCCCTTCAGTGAGGCGCGCAGGAATGCCTTGACGAGCTCCGGCTTCTCCTTGGCGGTGGCTTCCGCCACGATCAGCGTGTCGCGCGGGAAGGTGATGCCGTAGTCTTCGGCGACGAAGGTCTTCAGGTTGTCCTTCGGCATGCGCGACTGGATGGTGTAGAACTCGTTGTAATAGGTCGCGGTGATGACATCGACGCTGCCGTCGACGAACGGCGTCACGGACACCTGCTGCGGCTGGATCTTCAGTTCATCCGGCTTGATGCCTTCCTTGGCGAGCATGCCGTTCAGCACATGGTTGGCGCCGGTGAACCAGGTGGTGACGGTCTTGCCCTTGAAGTCCTGGATCGTCTTCACCGGCCCGTCCTTGCGGGTGACGAAGATGAAGGGCGTGATCTGGTGCGAGACGCCGATGCAGACGATCGGCAGGCCCTTGTCGCGGGCGGCGAACACGCTGTCTGTGCCGCCGGAGAGGCCGAACGTGTCGGCGCCGGTCGCGACCATGTTCTCGGTGAGCAGATTGGGCCCGCCCGGATTGATGGTGAGATCGATGCCTTCGGCCTTGTAATAGCCCTTGGCGGCTGCGACGTAGAAACCTGCGAACTGCGCCTGCGGCAGCCATTTCAGGCGCAGGCTCGCCTTCTGCGGCTCGGCGGCAGGCGCGGCCGTGACGAGCGAGCCGGTCGCCAGTGCGATGGCGGAGAGGACGGAGAAGGCGTGGCGTCGGCTCAACATGGTCATACTCCAGGCGGTGAAAATCAATTGCGGTAAGACGGATCGGTGCGGTCGAGCTGGCGCATCAAGGCCGGCCATTCGCGCTCGCCGGGCACGAGGATGTCGCCCTGCAATTCCCAGAACTGGCGGGCGGCCTTCTCGCAGACCTCGTGCGGCGGCATCACCAGCGTGGCGCCGGCTGCGGCGGCCGCCTGCATCTGGAGCTGGATCCGCGCGGCGCGCTCGAAATAATAGAGCAGCATGAAGGCTTCGCCCGGCGTGCGGCCGACAGTGAGGATGCCGTGATTGCGCATCAGCATCACCTTGTGCGGGCCGAGATCGCGAACCAGGCGAACCTGCTCGTCGAGGTCGATGGCGACGCCTTCGTAATCGTGGAAGGCCTGCCGGTCGTAGAAGCGCATCGCGAACTGGCTGAGCGGCAGCAGGCCCTTCTCCTGCGCGGACACCGCGACGCTCGCGTCGGAATGGGTGTGCAGCACGCAGGCCGCGTCATGGTTCGAGGTGTGGATCGCGGCGTGGATCACGAAAGCGGCGACGTTGACGGCCTGCGGCGTGTCGTCGAGCTTGTTACCCCCGGTGTCGATCTTGACGAGGCTCGACGCCGTGATCTCGTCGAACAGCAGGCCATAGGGATTGATCAGGAACTGATCGTCGTGGCCGGGAACGCGCATGGAGATGTGATTGTAGATCAAATCGTCCATGCCGAGCTTGGCGACCATGCGATAGCAGGCCGCGAGCTTGACGCGGGCGTCCCACTCGGCCGGATCGATCCCGTGCGCTTCTCTCACTGACATCGCGTTCACTGCGGCTTCTCCTGCGCGATGGAGGACTGGAACGATTTCATGCTTTCCTCCTCGATCGCATCGAGCAGCGTGCGCTTGAGGCGCACGAATTCGGGGGAGGTGACGATCTCGGGCTTACGCGGGCGCGGCAGGTCGACGACCTGTTCCAGCTTCACCGAGCCGGGACGGGCGGTCATCACCAGCACGCGGTCGCCGAGGAAGATCGCCTCGTCGACGTCGTGGGTGATGAAGAGGATGGTGCGGCGGTATTTCTGCCAGACGTCGAGCAGCCAGCGCTGCATCATGGCACGCGTCAGCGCATCGAGCGCGCCGAACGGCTCGTCCAGCAGCATCAGGTCGCGCTCGAACAGGAAGGTGCGCATCAGGGCGACGCGCTGGCGCATGCCGCCGGACAATTGATTGGGATATTGCTTCTCGAAGCCGGCGAGGCCGAACTCGGGCAGCATCTTCAGCGCCTTGGCACGGGCCTGCTCGCGCTTCATGCCCTCGACCTCGAGCGCGAGGATGGCGTTGTCGACCACGTTGCGCCAGGGAAACAGCAAATCGCGCTGCGGCATGAAGGAGACGCGGCCGAGCAGGTCGGCGGAATGGCAGCTCTTGCCCTCGAAGCGCAGGATGCCGCCGGCATCGGGCTCTTCGAGGCCTGCGACGATGTTGAAGAGGGTGCTCTTGCCGCAGCCGCTGGGGCCGACGACCGTGACGAACTCGCCGGGGGCGATGCTGGCCTGGAGTTCCGATAGCGCCGCGACAGCACCGAATGTCTTGTTGATCGCGCGAAGTTCGAGCAGCGGCTCAGGGGTGGGCTGAGCCTGCAGGGCTTCGGTGGCCGGACCGGGATGGGGGAGGCGGGCAGCCTGCACCGGGATGTCCTTGTATAATGGCGGCGGTCATTCGCATACGGAAGCGGGGCCGCGTTGAAATCTCTTAGCAACTCGTGTGCCAGTGCGATTTTCCTGCAAATCAGGCATAAGACTTGCGAGATCGACGGCGAAAAGGTCGGAGAGACGCGCATCCCCGAGAGAGAACAGGTCGTTTCGCTGAGATATGAGTGCCAGTATGTATACTTATATTGGTGTCGGAGAAACATGATGGCGGATATTGGTGCACATACCAGAGGCAAGCGCGTTAAAAATGGGCACGAAACCCTCACCGCGAGCCCCGGCATGACGCTCGCCGAAAGCCTGCGCCAGAGGCTCGAGGGGGCGATCGCGGCCGGCCATCTGGAGCCGGGCAGCCGGCTCGACGAGCAGGAGATCGCCCAGCGTTTCGGCGTCTCGCGCACGCCGGTGCGGGAGGCGTTCCGCCTGATGGCCGCCAACAATCTCGTCGAGTTGCGCGGGCGGCAGGGGGCGACGGTCCGCAGCATCAAGGCGCAGGCGCTGATCGAGATGTTCCAGGTCATGGCGGAGCTCGAAGGGCTCTGCGCCCGGCTTGCCGCAAGGCGCGTGTCCCAGGCCTGGGGTGCGGAAATTGGCGAGATTCACCAGAGGCTTGTTGCGGCAGGCGAAACCGGCGACATCGACGTCTTCTACGACATCAACCAGGAATTCCACGAAGCGATCTATGAAGCTTCGCGCAACAGCTTCCTCGCCGATCAGACCCGCAGGCTGCGCAATCAGGTGGCGGCCTATCGCCGCCGGGTGACGCGGATGCCGAACCGGATCGCCGATACCGTCCGTGAGCACGAGGCGATCATGCAGGCGATCCTGGCTCATGATCCCGAGCGGGCGCACAGCGCCATGCGCGACCACGTCAACCTGCTCGGCGACAACCTGCTGGACTTCCTCGCCGCCTTCGAATGACCCCTCCGGCCTCTTGGTATGCAAATTGCTAGACCTTGTATATCTAGCTTGCATCCTGGAGACCCGGAGTGGACCTGAAGCTGACGAACAAGACCGCGCTCATTACCGGCGCGTCGAAAGGAATTGGACTAGCGGTGGCCGAGCTCTTCGCCGCGGAAGGGTGTCACCTGCATCTCGCCGCCCGCAACGGCGAGGCGATGCTGGAGGCCAAGAAGCAGCTCGAAGCCCGCCATGGCGTGAAGATCACGATCCATGCGCTCGACCTGTCGAGCACGTCCGCAATGGAGAAGCTCGCGGCCGAGGTCGGCGACATCGACATCCTCATCAACAATGCCGGCGACATCCCCGCCGGCTCGCTGGAAATTCTCGACGACGCCGCCTGGCGGCGCGGCTTCGATCTCAAGGTGTTCGGCTACATCACGCTGTCGCGCCTCTATTATCCGCGCATGAAGGGCAAGGACGGCGTCATCATCAACATCATCGGCAATTCCGGTGAGAACTGGGACGCGAGCTACATCGCGGGCTCGACCGGCAATGCGGCGCTGATGTCCTTCACCAAGGCGCTCGGCGGCCGCAGCCTCGATCACGGCGTGCGCGTCGTCGCCGTCAATCCGGGGCCGGTCGCCACCGATCGCATGCTCAAGATCATGAAGCGCAAGGCGATCGACATGCTCGGCGACGAAAGCCGCTGGGAGGAGCTTTTCGACAAATATCCGGGCAAGCGCCCGGCGACGTCGGAGGAGGTCGCCGATCTCGTCGCCTTCCTGTCCTCGCCGCGGTCCGGCTACATCACCGGCACGGTGGTGACGATCGACGGTGGCATTGCCGCGCGCGGCTCGGTGATCTGAGGCGCCGATGTCGAAGCCTCAATCCGCGGCGCTGGTCCGCAACCGCTATTTCGATGAGCTCTCGGCGACGCCGGGACTCTACTGGCTCGGCCAGAACACCAACCATATCGAGAGCCATCCCGCCGTGCGCGAGGCCATGCTGCGCTCGATCGAGGCTGGCGAGTTCAACGCCTATGCCCCGCCGCTCGGCTTCGAGGCGCTGCGTGCTGCGATCGTCGCCGATCTCGGCACGCCGGGTGCCGAGGCGCTGGTGACCGAGGGCGGCGTCAACGCGCTGGCAATGATTTGCCGCGCGCGTTGCAAGCCGGGGACCACGCTGGTCACGACCGATCCGACCTGGAAATGGCCGTGCCTGTTCGCGCGCCAGCAGGGCGCCGAGGTGATCGAGATCCCGATCTACGATCCCGCCTGCAACTATCGCCTGACGCCCGAGGCGTTGAAGGCGAATGTCGATGAGCGCACGGCGATCATCTATCTCGTCGATCCCAACAATCCGCTCGGCATCCGCTACACGCGCGAGGAGATCGAGAGCTTTGCCGCGATCGCGCGCGATTGCGGCGCGCTGCTGGTGCACGACTGCACCTATCGCGATTTCGCCGACGGCCACACGCCGGCGCTTGATGTCGCCCCGAAGGGCTCGGTGGTCTCGACCAGCTTTTCGAAATGGCTCGGGCTTGCCGGCCTGCGCATCGGCGCGCTGGTTGCGGCTCCCGATTTGTTCGAGGAACTGGCGCAGACCTCCACCAGCGTGCTCGGTGCCAGCGTCATCGCGCAGCGCGCGGCGCAGGCGGGGCTATCGGTCAAGGCCGAATGGATGAAGAAGGTCCGCAGCACCGACCGCGCCAACAAGGCGCTGATCCAGGAGGCGGCGGCCGCGATCGAGGGCCTGGCGCTGCCGATCATGCCCTCGCATGGCAACTTCCTGGTGCTGGAAACAATCGCGGCGGGCATCCGTCCCGAGGCGCTAGTCGAGTGCTATCGGCGGCAGGGCATCATGATCCGGCAGGGCACCTATCACACCCAGCGCTTCGGCGACCGTTTTGTGAAGATCAGCACCTCCGTGCCGCAGGCGTGGGTCGAAAAACTCTGCACGCTGTTGCCGGAGATGGTTGCGCAGGCGCGCACGCTCAACGACCTGCCGCCGCAATTCTAGGGACGATGCCGATGCCGATGACGATGATCACAGCGAAGGATGGCGTGAAGCTCCACGTGGAAGAGGCCGGCGAGGGCACGCCGATCCTCTTCATCCATGAATTCGGCGGCAATCACGACAGCTGGGAGCCGCAGCTGCGCTATTTCAGCCGGCGCCATCGCTGCATTACCTATGCTGCGCGCGGCTATCCGCCGTCGGACGTGCCTGAGAGCGTGGAGGCTTATTCGCAGGCGATCGCCGCTGATGATGCGGTCGCCGTGCTCGACGCGCTCGGAATCGATAAGGCGCATATCGTCGGCCTTTCCATGGGCGGCTTCTGCACGGTGCATTTCGGCCTGCGCACGCCGGAGCGGGCGCTGTCGCTGACGGTGGCCGGCGCCGGTTATGGCTGCGAGAAGGAGTTCGAGGAGTATTTTCGCGGCGTCTCGCTAGAGGTTGCCGATAATTTCGAGAAGCAGGGCGCGAAAGAGTTTTCCAAGATCTACGCGCTCGGCGCGAGCCGGGTGCAGTTCCAGAACAAGGATCCGCGCGGCTGGCAGGAATTCGCCGATCGCCTCGCCACCCATTCCGATCGCGGCGCCGCCAACACCATGCGCGGCGTCCAGGCGCGGCGGCCATCATTCTATGATCTCGAAGACGGTTTGAAAAAGATGATGGTGCCGACGCTGGTCGTCGTCGGCGACGAGGATGATCACTGCCTGCAGCCCGGCATCTTCCTGAAGAAGACCATTCCCGCCTGCGGCCTCTCGGTCTTCCCCAAGACCGGCCACACGCTCAATCTCGAAGAGCCGGCGGCATTCAACGCGCTGCTCGCCGAATTCATCGCCCAGGTCGAGGCCGGGCGCTGGCTGCCGCGCGATCCGCGCGCGCTGCCGGGCCAGATCATGCGCACGAAGTAGTCGATGACGAGTAAGCCCCTGATCAACGCCGACCGGCTCTGGACCCGTTTGATGGCGCTTGCCGAGATCGGCGCGACGCCGGCCGGCGGTGTCGACCGCCAGGCGCTGAGCGACGGCGAGATCGCCGCCTGGCACCGTGTCATCGGCTGGGCGCGCGAAGCGGGATTGACGCCGTCGACGGACGCTGCGGGAAACCTGTTCCTGGCGCTGGCGGGCCGTGATCGCGCCGCGCCGCCGCTGCTGCTCGGCAGTCATCTCGACAGCCAGCCGACCGGCGGGAAGTTCGACGGTGCGGCCGGCGTGATGGCCGCACTCGAAGCGGCCGTCTCGCTCGCCGAGCAAGGCGACAAGCCCGCGCGCGACCTCATCGTCGTCGCCTGGATGAACGAGGAAGGCTCGCGCTTCGCCCCGGGCATGATGGGCTCGGAGGCCTTCACCGGGGAACGCGGCATGGACGCGATCCGCGCCGCGCGCGATGCAGACGGCATCAGTGTCGGCAAGGCGCTCGACCGCCTCCACCAGGCTTTCCCCGATATGCCGCACAGGCCGCTCGGCTTTGCCGCCGGGGCCTATCTCGAACTGCACATCGAGCAGGGACCGCTGCTGGAGGCGGCCGGCTGCACGATCGGTGTCGTCACCGGCATCCAGGGCAAGAAGACCTTTCAGGTCGTCGTCGAGGGCGCCGAGGGGCATGCCGGCACGCTGGCGCAGCGGGAGCGGCGCGATGCGCTCGCGGCTTTTGCGCAGGTCGCGAGTGCGCTCCATACCGAGATCGGCGCCATCGATGCCGACATCAAGTTCACCATCGGCCGGGTTGCGGTCGTGCCGAACGCGCCGTCGGTGGTGCCGTCGCGCGTCAGCTTCAGCATCGATCTGCGCCACCCCGATAACGCGGTGCTCGACGCGGCCGGTGTGCGTATCACAACTCTTTGCCAGGAGAAGGCCCCGCCGTGCTCGGTTACGGTGACGCCGCTGGTCGATGCGCCGTCGAATGCCTTCGATGCGCGTCTGCGCGCGAGTATCGCGCAGGCCGCGCGTGAGCAGGGGCATTCGGCCATGGCCATCCTCTCCGCGGCCGGTCATGACGCTCGTCATCTCGCAAAAGTCTGTCCGGCCGCGATGATCTTCATCCCGTGCCGCGACGGGGCGAGCCATGTCGAGCACGAATGGGCCGAGCCCGATCATGTCGCCGCGGGAGCGTTCGTGCTGGCCCAGGTGCTGCGCGAACTCGCCTTCGCGCCTGACATCGAGGGGTGAGGACATCGATGCAGGATGTGGCCCCTCGGGACTACCGTGATGCGATGGCCTGTCTCGGCGCGGCCGTCAACATCGTCACGACCGACGGTGCCGCGGGCCGCGCCGGATTCACCGCATCCGCGATCTGCAGCGTCACCGACGATCCGCCGACGCTTCTGGTCTGCATCAACCGCGGCTCCTCCGCCTATGCCAGCGTGACGCGCAACAAGGTGGTGTGCGTCAATGTGCTCTCGGCGCGGCACGAGCAGCTCTCCCGCCTGTTCGGCGGCAAGGTGCCTGCCGAAGAGCGGTTCGCCGCCGCGGATTGGTCGACGCTTGCGACGGGCGCGCCGGTGCTGGTCGACTGTGCCGCCGCGTTCGACTGCCGGATTGCCGATGTCGTCAATGTCGGCACCCATGATGTGCTGTTCTGCCGGGTCGTCGCGCTGCAAAGATCCGGCTGCACCGACAATCTGATCTATTTGGGCCGCGCCTATCACACGGTCGGGATGACCGATCCCGCCGAGGCTGGACCCGAATCCGCTTCTGGCCCATCCTGAGGGAACGCTGGCGGCCATCGCCGGCCGTTCCAACAGCCACCTCTGCGCGATGGACAGAGATCGTCACCCGAGCAAGCGCGTCTCCCTTGCGGGAATGCATATCGACCGGACGTCGGCCGTGCCGCTGCATTTGCAGATCGCGGCCCACATCCGGGATTGCATTCTGCGCGGCGTCTTTCCGCCCGGAACGCAGTTCCTGGGCTCGCGCGAGATCGCGCGGGAATTGGGCTGCTCGCGCACGGTGGTGCTGACCGCGTGGGATCTGCTCTACGCCGAGGGCTATCTGGCATCGACGCCGCGCGGCAGCGTGATGGTGGCGTCCGTCGCGACCCCGCATGCGGAGCCGCCGTCGATTGCGCCGCCCGCCGCGCCCGCCCACATGTCGAAGCGTTGGCAATCACTGCTTGGCCTGGATTACGAGACCAATTGGCCGTCCGTGTTCGCACCCGGCGCGCCCGACATCTCGACCTTTCCCTTCAAGGAATGGTCGCGCCTGTTGCGCCAGACCTGGCAGAATCCGCGGGAGCAGGAGTGCCTCGATCTTCCGTCCGAAGGTCATCCGCGCTTGCGCAGCGAGATCGCGAACTTCCTCGGCTCTGTGCGCGGGCTCGTCTGTTCGCCGGACGAGGTCGTCGTCACATCGGGCACATCGGGCGCGCTGGATTTTTGCAGCCGGATGATCCTCGATCCCGGCGACGAGGTCTGGGTCGAGGAGCCCGGCTTCATTGAGGCGCGCTGGGCATTGACGGCTGCGGGCGCGAAGCTCGTTCCCATTCCCGTCGACGACAAGGGCCTCGTCGTCTCCGAAGGTATCAGGCGCGCGCCGGCTGCGCGGCTGATCGTGGTCACGCCCTCGCATCAATATCCGCTCGGCGTCAGCATGGGCCTGGAGCGGCGCCTCGAGCTGCTCGACTGGGCCAACAGGAACGACGTCTGGGTGATCGAGGACGATTACAATTCGGAGTTCAGGCACCAGGACAGCATGATCGCCTCCCTGCGCTCGCTCGACCGCGAGGGGCGGGTGATCTATTTCGGCACCTTCTCCAAGATCATGATGCCGAACCTGCGGCTCGGCTACATCGTCGCGAACAGGCAATTCATCGAGGGGTTCTCGAAGGGCCGCGCGCGGATCGACGTGCACACCTCCGGCATCGGACAGCTCGCTCTGGCCGAGTTCATGCGGGAGGGGCATTTGCTACGGCATCTGCGTGCGATGCGCCGGGTCTATGCGAGCAGGCGAAAGGCGCTGATCGATGCGATCGCAGCGCTGATGCCGGATGACCTGGTCGTCTCCGCGGCGGTCACGGGATTGCATCTGGTGGCGGAGTTCACCGAGGCGATGCGGGCGCGGATGAGCGACCGCGAGGCGGCTGCAAGCCTGAAGCAGGCCGGCATCCACGTCCAGCCGCTGTCGCAGAACTTTCTGGCGCAGCCGACACGACAGGGCCTGGTGTTCGGCTATGGGCGGCTGCGCGTCGAGGATGCCTCGTCGCTGCTTGCGAGAATCGCGGCTTGCATCGGAAGTGGCTCCCGCAACGCACCATCCGAGGCGGCAATCTCCTCTCGTACTGTTCGTACAATAAAGAGAGGCTGAGGCGACCGCCGTGCATAGCTCATAGGCAGGCGAATATCCCGCGGGGTCGATCGGTCGCCTGCAAATTAGACAGACGATTTGAAGTGTTCGGATTGCAGTGCAGCGGATATCGCGATTTGCGCGGAGAAATCCGTGGTGCACTGCACTTTTGCCGCGTGGAACGATCCACGCTCGCGTGCCGTCAGCGCGGGCAGCGCTGCACCAAAACGTGCAGCTTGTGGCGCGGCGCGCGGCCAAGGTCGCGCGCTGGTCTAGCGGTTTGCGACAACTCTGGCCCTATCCTGCGCCCATCGCTCTGTCGCACGCTCGTTCATGGTGGCATGACAGGGGATGCATCATGAGCGCTCTCGGTTCGGCATTGGACGTTGCGATGGACGGGAAGAACCCGGCGTCCGGTTCGGGCGTCATCCGTAGCTGATTGTGCAAATGAGCTACTCCGACAATCACTGGGAGGTCGGCACCGATATCGGTGGCACCTTCACCGACATCATCGCGATCCGGCGCGACTCCGCCGAGGCGCGGATCGCGAAGGTGCCGTCGCGTCCCGACGCGCCCGTTCAGGCGATGCTGGAGGCGATCGAGGCGGTGGGCCTGCGCAAGAGCGAGGTCAAGCGCTTCGTCCACGGCACCACGCGCGTCACCAACGCCATCGTCGAGAACAGGCTGCCGAAGGTGGCGCTGGTCGCGACCGAAGGCTTTGCCGATGTGCTGGAGATCGCGCGCTATCGCCGCAGGGATCTCTACCGTCTCGACATTCCCCCGAAATCGCCGCCCTTGGTGCCGCCCGAACGATGCTTTGGGCTCGCCGAGCGCCTCGATCACGAAGGCAGGGTGCTGAAGGCGCTGGATGAAGCCGAGATCGAGCGTCTGGTGGCGTGGGTGAAGGAGACCGGCGTGCAGAGTGTCGCCGTGGCCTTGCTTCACGCCTATGCCAATCCGGTGCATGAAAAGATGCTGGGCGAACGGCTCAGGGATGTCGTCGCCCATGTCTCGCTCTCGCACGAGGTCAATCCCGAGGCGCGCGAATACGAGCGGACCTCGGCGACCGTCTTCAACGCCGCCGCGATGCCGATCGCGGTTGAATATCTCAGTGAGCTGGAGCAGCGACTGCCGATCGGCCCCGGCCTGCAGGTGTTTCATTCCGCCGGCGCCATGATCCCGATTTCCGCCGTGAAGCGGCGGCCGCTGGTGATGGCGATGTCGGGTCCGGCGGCCGGCGTCTCGGCCTCCGTCAGCATCGCGCGCCAGCTCGGCACCTCGCGGATGCTGACCTTCGACATGGGCGGCACCACGACCGACGTCTGCCTGATCGTCGACGGCCAGGCCGAGATGACCGACGGCCGCATGCTCGGCGACAAGCCGCTGCGCCAGCCGATGCTCGCGGTGCATTCGATCGGTGCGGGCGGCGGTTCGATCGTGCGCAACGGTCCCGGCGGCCTCACGGTCGGGCCGGAGAGCGCCGGCTCCGAACCGGGCCCGGCCTGCTACGGCCGCGGCGGCCATGAACCGACGATTACCGATGCCAATGCCGTGCTCGGCTATCTCAATCCCGAGACCAAGCTTGGCGACCGCATCGGCATCGATATCGAAAGCGCGAAGCGCGTTATCGATCCGATCGCGCGCGCCCTCGGACTCAGCCTGACGGAAACAGCGCTCGGCATCATCAAGGTCGCCAACGCCACGATGGCGCGCGCGCTCCGCCGCGTCACGGTCGAGCGCGGTATCGACGGACGCGATTGCACGTTGCTCGCCTTCGGGGGCGGCGGCCCGATGCATGCCGCGGGTCTCGCCGATCTCTACGGGATCGCGCAGGTGGTCGTCCCGAGCGCGTCGAGTGCATTCTCGGCGCTGGGCTGTCTCACCGCCGATTTCAGCTTCCTTCAGCAGCAGACGCTGCGCGCCGCGCTCGACGGCATCGATCTTGCGCGGGTGTCGGAACGGATCGGCACGCTGATCGACGATGCTTCGGCGCCGTTGATCGCCAACGGCGTTGCGACGGCGGATATCCAGGTCGAGCTGGTGGCCTTGATGCGGTACGCCGCGCAGAACGATGCCATCCCGGTGCCGTTCGCGCTGCCGCTCAATATCGCCAGGCTGAAGCAGGATTTCCTGACGCGCCACCATGAGCTGTTCGGCTATGCGACCGGCGAGCCTTGCGTCATCGAATCCGTGCGTGTGCAGGCCCGCCGACCCTCGACAACGGTCGTCAGCCGGCCGGCGACGGCGGCGAGGGCGGTGTCGTCAGGTACGCGCATCTGCTCGTTCGACGGCTTCCACGATATCGCGACAGCAATCATCGACCGCGCCTCGCTCACGGAGACTGTCAGCGGCCCGGCCATCATCGAGGACGCATGGTCAACCGTGGTCGTCCCACCCGGCTGGCAAGCGAGGCCAGATGCCGCCGGAAATCTGTTCCTGACGCGGAGGGCGGCATGAAGCTCGATCCGTTCGTCGTCGAAGTCATCAGGCACGGCCTTTCGGCCGCGGCCGAGGAGATGAGCCTGGTGATGACGCGCTCGGCGCGCTCGCCGCTGCTCCGCGAGGCCGGCGACCTCTCGTCGGCGATCACGGATGGCCATGGTGGCCTGGTCGGGCAGGGCCGCGACATCCCGATCCATCTCGGCGCGATGGCCTACACCATCCCTGAATTGCTGAAGGTGATGCCGCGCGACAGCCTGAATGACGGCGACGTGGTGATCTACAATGTCGGCGCGCTCGGCGGCAATCATCTCAACGACGTCAAGGTCGTGCGTCCCGTCTTCGTCGACGGCGAGATCGTCGCCTTCGCGGTCAGCCTCGCGCACTGGCCCGATATCGGTGGCACCTGGCCCGGCAGCTATTTCGCCAAGGCCGTCGACACCTTCCAGGAGGCGTTGCGGATTCCGCCGGTGCTGATCGCAACCGCAGCCGGCCTCAACACGCCGATCGTGCAGCTGCTCAAGGCCAACGTCCGCGACCCCGAGTCCTGCGAGGGCGATCTTCTGGCGCAAATCGCGGCGACCAAGGCCGGCGAGAAGCGCATCGTCGAGCTCTGCCGCGAGCACGGCAAGGCCGTCTTCATGGCGACACAGTCGCGCCTGCACGATCTCTCCGAAATCGAGATGCGCGAGGCGCTGCGCGACCTTCCCGACGGCGTCTATGAGGGCGAGGATTACCTCGACGACGGCAGCGCGAACAACGCGCCGGCGCGCATCCATGTGAAGATCACCATTCGCGGCGACGAGGCGACCTTCGACCTTTCCGGAAGCTGTGATCGCGTCTCGAATTTCTGCAACACGACGCCGTTCATGGCGCGCTCGGCGGTGGCCTATGCCGCGCGCATCATGAGCGGACGCGACATGCAGCAGAACGCCGGCGCGCTGCGGCCGCTGACCATCATCACGCGCCCGGGCTCGATCCTGGAGCCGGGCTGGACCGCGTCCGTTGCCGCCGGCAACCACGAGACGTCCATGCGCATCGTCGATGCGATCTTTCGCGCGATGCAGGACACCATCCCGGAACGTTTGTCGGCTGGGGGCGCGACCACCGCGGGCGTGCTGTTCTTCGCCGAGCCGCGGCCGAACGGTTCGTGGAAGATGCTCTACGAGGTCCATGGCGGCGGCGAAGGCGCGCGGCATGACCGGGCCGGCACTTCCGCCACCCGGGTGCATCTGTCCAACACGTCGAACACGCCGGTCGAGGTGATCGAGGCGAATTATGCGATCCGGCTCGAGCAGCAGGCCATCCGGAGGCAGTCCGGCGGCGCGGGTGCGCATCGCGGCGGTGACGGCTCGGTCCGCACCTATCGCATCCTCGCGCCCTCGATGCACCTGACCACCTGCATCGAGCGCATGGTGATGGCGCCCTGGGGCATGCAGGGCGGCTATCCCGGCAAGGCCTGCCGCATCTCGCTGGTCAGACAGGGCGCCAACGTCGCGATCGACGGCAAGTCGAACCTGGTGTTGCAGCAAGGCGATCTCGTCACGATCGAGATGTGCGGCGGCGGTGGCTACGGCGCCGCGGCCGCGAAGTGAGGGGACCCGCGATGAGCAGATTGTTGCGAACCGGTTTGAATGCGGGCGAGGCCGCGCCGATGGCCGTGGTCGGCGGCGAGGGCGTCTACTTCCACCTGTCCGATGGGCGCAAGCTGATCGACGGCAGCAACACCGGCGGCGGTCTCGGCCATCGCCATCCCGCGATGGTCGAGGCGATCCGCCGTGCGGCGGATACGCCCGTCGTCAACGAGGGGTGGACCTGGGTCGGCCGCGAGCAGGCCGCCGACGACCTGATGGCGACCGCGTTCAAGGGCGAAGAGGATTGGGTCGGTGCGGTGCGCTTTTGCATCAGCGGCAGCGAGGCCAACGACATGGCGCTGTCGCTCTGCCAGGCGCTGACGCAGCGCTCGGCGCTGGCGACGCGCGAGCGCGCCTATCACGGCATCACCGGCCTATCGCGCAGTATGACAGTGCAGCCGCAATGGCACGGCGGGCTTGCGGTGCACGCCGGCGGCTCGAAGCTGCCGGCCCCGATGGCGCCGGTGCGGATTCTGCCGGCGCCGGATGGCGCGATCTATGGCGCGCCGGCCAACAACACGCCGCCGAGCGAATATCTCGCCGATGCCGCACGTCTGCTCTCGGACACAGCGGCAACCATCATCGACTATACCCAAGGAGGCATCTATTACGACGGCGCCTATCAGGACGAGGTTGCGCGCTATGCGCGGCAGGCCGGCTCGTACTGGATCGCCGACGAGGTGGTCACCGGTGCGGGCCGCGCCGGGCGCTGGTTCGCCTTCCAGGGCGCGCAGAGCCGGCCCGATATCGTGACGCTCGGAAAATCGCTCGGCGGCGGTGCGGCGGCGGTGGCGGCGGTCGTGGTGTCCAAGGACATCGTCGAGCGGCTCAAGGGCACGAGCTGGCAGAACTACGGCACGCTGCGCGGCCATCCGATCAGCATGGCCGCGGTGAGCGCCTACCTGAAGGTCGTCAGCGACGACAAGATTTTGGAACACGTGCAAAACCTGGAGAAGCTGTTCACCCGCCGCCTGCTGGCGATCGCGCAAAAGCATCGGAGCGTGCAGCGCGTGGCCGGGCAGGGGCTGCACTGGACGATCGAATTGCACGGCCCGGATTGGCGCACCTGGCATGCCGACACCACGGAGGTGCCGATCGCTTCGCGCGTCGCGGAGCGGGCGCTAGAGGCCGGTGCGGTGATCGGCACCAGCGGCGAGCAGACCTCGCTGTTCCTGGCGCCGCCGCTGGTGATCTCCGAGCGCGAAGCTACGCTGCTGCTTGATGCGCTCGACCACGGCCTCGATATCGCCGACAAGGAGCACGGGTGACCGCGGGCCGCGCAGCACCTCGTCGCTCGCCGGCCTGGCCGGCGGATGAGCCCTGGCATCTCGCGATGCCGGAGGGGACGCTGTATGACGCGCTGGTCCGCGCGGCGAATGATCGTCCCTCGCATCCGGCGACGGTGTTTTACGGCGCGAGCCTAGGCTATGCCGAGCTGCGCGACCGGGTCGATGCCATGGCCGGCTTCCTGCAAAGCGTTTGCGGCATCAAGCGCGGCGAACGCGTGATGATCGCGCTGCAGAACTCGCCGCAATATGTCATCGCCTATTATGCGGTGATGCGGGCGGACGCCGTGATCGTGCCCGTCAACCCCATGAACAGGACCGCCGAGATCGCGTATCTCGCCGCGGATAGCGGCGCCGGGGTCGCGATCATCGGCAGTGAGCTGAGCGATGTGTTTGCGCCGCTGGTCGGGGATGCCATCGCGCATGCAATTGTCGCGCAGTATCGCGACGAGGTTCCAGCCGCGACACCCTATACACTGCCATCCTGCGTGACCGAAGCGCCGTCGGAGGTGCCGTCGTCGCCGGGTTGGCATTCGTGGTCGCCCGCGATCGCGCAAGGCCTGCAGCCGGGTGCAATGGAGGCCGGGCCGGACGATCTGATGATCCTGCCCTATACCTCGGGGACGACAGGCAAGCCCAAGGCCTGCATGCATACCCATCGCAGCGCGCTGTTCACCGCCGTGTTGCAGGCGCGCTGGTATGGGCTCGATGGCAACGACGTGATGACCGGCTTCATGCCGCTGTTCCATGTTGCGGGCATGCAGGGCTCGATGAATGCCGCCATCGTGACGGGTGCCACGCTGCTGCTGATGGCGCGCTGGGACAAGGATCTGCTGCCCGACCTGTTCGAGACCTATGGCGTCACGTTCTGGAACGCCGCGCCGACCATGATCGTGGACGTGCTTGCAAGCGCCAGCTTCCGCGGCAGATGCTTTGCAAAACTCAAGGTGCTGACCGGCGGCGGCGCCGCGATGCCGACCGCCGTCGCCGAGCGGCTGAAGGGGCGCTTCGGCCTCGATTTCGTCGAGGGCTACGGCATGACTGAGACGATGTCGCCGACCCATCTCAACCCGATGGCCGCGCCGAAGCGGCAGTGCCTCGGCATTGCCGTGCAGGAGACCGACGCGAGGGTCGTCGATCCCGAGAGCCTGATCGAGCTGGCTGACAACGTGGTCGGCGAGATCGTCGTGCACGGGCCGCAGGTGCTGCAGGGTTACTGGAACAGGCTGCAGGCGGATGCCGAGGCCTTCATCCAGCTCGACGGCAAGCGGTTCCTCCGCACGGGCGATCTCGGCTATCGCGATGCCGAAGGCTATTTCTTCGCCGTCGACCGCCTGAAGCGGATGATCAATGTTAGCGGCTTCAAGGTGTGGCCGGCCGAGGTGGAGGCGGCGATGTACCAGAACCGCGCCATCCGCGAGTGCTGCATCGTCTCGGCGCCGGATGATTACCGGGGCGAGACCGTCAAGGCGCTGGTCGTGCTCGATGACGCCGCGCGTGCGACGACATCAGCGGACGACATCGTCGGCTGGGCCCGCAGCGCGATGGCGAGCTACAAGGCGCCGCGCGCCGTGGTCTTCGTCGAGTCCCTGCCGCGCACCGCCAGCAACAAGATCAACTGGCGGCTTTTGCAGGATGCCGAATGGGGGCGGACGGCATGAAAGCTGCTTGGCTGGAAAAGCGGTGCGAGGCTGCGTTATGCTGCGCGCGCCGGAACATCCCAGAAGCCGCCGCTTCCCCCGAGAGATCACCAGGAATTCGCTGATGCGTATCGTCAATGTCGCCGCCGCCCAGATGGGCCCGATCCAGAAAGCCGACAGCCGCGAGGCCGTGGTCAAGCGCATGATCGCGCTGATGGACGAGGCCAAGAGCAAGGGCGCCGATTTGATCGTCTATCCCGAGCTGGCACTGACGACGTTCTTCCCGCGCTGGTACGTCGAGGACCGCTCGGAGTTCGACAACTGGTTCGAGCGGGAGATGCCGAACGCGGCGACCAGGCCGCTGTTCGAGCGCGCGGCGCAGCACGGGATGGCGATGAATTTCGGCTATGCCGAGCTGACGCCTGATGGTCACCACTTCAACACCGCGATCCTCACCGACAAGTCCGGCAAGATCGTTGGCAAATACCGCAAGGTGCATTTGCCGGGCCACGTCGAATACGACACCAAGCGCTCGCACCAGCATCTGGAGAAGCGCTATTTCGAGCCGGGCGATCTCGGCTTCAACGTCTGGCGCGAGCTCGGCGGCATCATCGGCATGGCGATCTGCAACGATCGCCGCTGGCCCGAGACCTATCGCGTCATGGGCCTGCAGGGCGTCGAGATGGTGCTGATCGGCTACAACACGCCATCGGTAAATGCGGAGAAGAGCGAGGAGGGCATCGAAAAGCGCCTGTTCCATAATCGCCTCTCTGTGCAGGCGGGCGCCTATCAGAACGCGACCTGGGTGGTCGCCGTCGGCAAGGCGGGCAATGAGGACGGCCATCCGCTGTTCGGCGGCAGCCTGATCGTCGATCCCAACGGCGAGATCGTCGCCGAGGCCAAGACCGAGGACGACGAGGTGCTGGTTCACGCTTGCGACCTCGACGCCACGACCTTCGGCAAGACCACGATCTTCGATTTCGCCCGGCATCGCCGCATCGAGCATTACGGCCTGATCACCAGCCAGACCGGCGCGGTGCCGCCGCCGGAGAAGTGACGCCGATGGCGGACAAGGGCATATCACTGCGTGAACTCGATCCGCGCGACCGCTACAAGCTGCTCTGCGGCGTGGTGGTGCCGCGGCCGATCGCGCTGGTGACGACGCTGGACGAGAATGGCGCGGTCAATGCCGCGCCGTTCAGCTTCTTCAATGTCTTCTCGGAGAGCCCCGCGCTGATCGTGCTCGGGCTCCAGCACAAGCCGGATCACTCGCCGAAGGACACGACCCGCAACATCCATCGCGACGGCGAGTTCGTCGTGCACATGGTGGACGAGGCGCTGTCGGTCGCGATGAACGACTGTGCCGTCGACTTCCCCTCCGGCGACAGCGAGGTCGCCGCGACCGGGCTTGCCACGCTTCCCTCCGTCGACGTCAAAGTGCCGCGCCTTGCTGCTGCGCCCTTCGCGCTGGAATGCCGGCGTCATGTCGTGCTGAACTTCTCGCCGGATCGCGAGCTCTTAGTCGGTGAGGTGCTCAGGGTGCACGCCCGCGAGGGCCTCGTCGATGAAGCCAACATGTATGTCGATCTCGACGCCTACCGGCCGATCGGCCGCATGTTCGGCAATCTCTACACCACCCAGCGGGATACGTTTGCTTTGACGCGCGAGAGCCATGCGCAATGGCTCGCGCGCCAAGGCACAAAAGAGCTGAAGGACGCCTAGTGAGCCGAGAACTGCACCGTGCCCAGCGCCATGGTGACGGCCGCCTGTGTCGGGTCGATCACGGGAATGCGCAGCGCGTCTTCGAGCGGACGGCGGTGGCGCGCCATGCCGGCGCAGCCCATCACGATGGCGCGGGCACCGTCCTCGTCGCGCAGCGCGCGACCGATCTCGATCATCCTGGCGAGCGTGCCTTCGCCCGAAGCGGTTTCCGCAACGCTCATGTTGAGCGGCCGCTCGCCGGCAAGGCGTTCCGTCAGTCCCATCTGCCTGAGATAGCGCATGTGCCGCGGGATCGAGCGCTGCGCAATCGCGATGACACCAAAAGTCTCCGCCCGGGCGAGCGCCGTCAGCACGCCGCACTCGGCAATGCCGAACACGGGGCGATCGGTGCCTTCACGGCAGACCTGAAGCCCGGGATCGCTGTAGCAGGCGATGACGAAGGCGGCAAAACTGTTGTCGCTTTCGACCAGCTTTCGCAGCGGCATCGCAACGCTGTCGACGTCCGCCTGACTTTCAATGCCGAACGGACCCTCGGCCAGCGTCTGACAGACCACCTCCGGCCCGCCCTCGAAACCGAGCGGCTTCAGCGCATCCTCCAGCCCTTGCGTGACCTTTTGGTTGGAGTTCGGGTTGATGACGAGAATGCGCGGCCGGGACATGGTGGTCTTCCTGCGAATTTACGAGTACGTGCCTTGAGCCTATCACGGAGTGCCTCATGACTGAACCCGCTTACGACCTGATCATCCGCGGCGGCCGCGTCGCCACCACCACCGACGTCTTCGAGGCCGACGTCGCCATAACAGGCGAGACCATCGCCGCCATCGGCCGCGGGCTTCCCCCCGCCAAGCGCGAGATCGACGCGCGCGGCAAGCTGGTGCTGCCCGGCGGCGTCGACAGCCATGCCCATATCGAGCAGCTCTCGGCCGCCGGCATCATGAACGCCGACACGTTCGAGAGCGCGACGGTCTCCGCGGCGTTCGGCGGCACCACCACGGTGATTCCGTTCGCTGCCCAGCATGTCGGCATGAAGCTGCCGCAGGTGGTGGAGGATTATCACGCGCTGGCGAAGAAGGGCGCCGTGATCGACTACGCCTTTCACATGATCATCGCGGACGCGACCAAGGAGACGGTCGAGGAGCACATTCCCGCGCTGGTGAAGCAGGGGCACGCCTCGATCAAGATCTTCATGACCTACGACCGCCTCAAGGTCGACGACGAGCCGCTGCTCGACATCCTGCTCGCCGCGCGCCAGTCCGGCGCGATGCTGTGCGCCCATGCCGAGAACCACGGCATCATCGCATGGATGGTGAAGCGCTTGCTTTCGCGCGGCTACACCATGCCGAAATACCACGCCGTCAGTCATGCCCGCGTGTCGGAAGCCGAGGCCTTCACCCGCCTGATCGGAATGGCCGCGCTGATCGACCAGCCGATCATGATCTTCCATGTCTCGACCGCCGAAGGCGCCAAGGTGATCCGCGACTCGCGCGGGCAGGGGCTCAAGGTGTTCGCGGAGACCTGTCCGCAATACCTGTTCCTCACCGCCAATGATCTCGACAAGCCCGGATCCGAGGGCGCCAAGTGGATGTGCAGCCCGCCGCCGCGCACGCATGCCGACCAGGAGGCGTTGTGGCAGGCGCTGTCGCTCGGCGATCTCCAGACCATTTCGTCGGATCATGCCCCCTATCGCTATGACGAGACCGGCAAGCTGCGCGCCGGCCCCAATCCCAATTTCAAGCAGGTCGCCAACGGCCTGCCGGGACTGGAGCTGCGATTGCCGCTGCTGTTCGACGCGATGGTGTCGAAGGGGCGCTTGGGCCTGGAAAAATTCGTCGAGCTGACCGCGACCGCGCCGGCAAAGATCTACAATCTGCATCCGCGCAAGGGCTCGATCGCCGTCGGCGCCGATGCCGATATCGCGATCTGGGATCCCAACCGCGAGAAGGTGATCGCCGACGAGATGATGCACGATCTCACCGGCTACACGCCGTTCGCAGGCCGCAAGCTGAAGGGCTGGCCGGTGTCGGTGCTGTCGCGCGGACGCGTGATCGTCGAGGGCAACAAGTGTCTCGCGAGCGCCGGCAGCGGCAAATTCCTGGCGCGCAGCGGCGGCGAGGCGGCAAAGCCCACCGGCCGGCTCGTCGCCGACATGGATCCGGAACGGAATTTCGGAGCAAAACTGCTGTGACGGTGGATCGCGCGCGATGAAGGTTGTCATCTTCGGCGGTGCCGGGTTCGTCGGCCTCAACGTTGCGGAGGCGCTGCTCGCGCGCGGCCACGACGTGATGCTGCATGACCGCGCGGAGTTGCCGCCGACCGCGCGGCGATCTCTGGCCGACTACGGCACGCAGCTCCAGGCCGTGCAGGGTGACATCACCGACGCAGATGCCATCGATGCCCTCATCGCCAGCGGCTGCGACGCGATCGTGCTCGGCGCTGCGGTCACGGCCGGCGACGCGCTCGAGCGTGCCTCCACCGCGCGCGTTCTCGAAATCAATGTGATGGCGCAGATTCCGATCCTGCTCTCTGCGATCCGTCATGGCGTCCGCCGTGTCGTCAATCTCTCGTCGGCCTCGGCCTACGGCGCGGCTGGCGCGCGGGTCGACGTTCTGGACGAGGAGACGCCCTGTGATCCCGTCTCGTTCTACGCCATCAGCAAGTTCACCTCGGAACGATCGGTCGCGCGCCATGCTGAGCTCTTTGGCGGCGATTTCCTGAGCGTGCGGCTGACGGCGGTGTTCGGGCCGTGGGAACGCCCCGGTTCAGTGCGCGATACGCCGAGCCTCCAGTATCAGATCCTGGCCGCATTCGCTCGCGGTGAGCCGGCAATCATGCCGGAGCCGGGTCGGCGGGACTGGACCTACGCGCCGGACGCTGCCGAAGCTGTCGCCATCCTGGTCGAAGCCGAGCGTCCTCGTCACCGGCTGTACAACATTTCGAACGGTGCGGCGTGGCCCGCATTGCAATGGGGCGAGGCGTTCGCGGCGTTGCATCCTGGCCTTGAGTGCCGGCTCGCGGCGCCCGGCGAGAAGACGGCCATCAAGCTGCATGGGCCTTATCGCGCGCCACTTTCAGTGACGCGGATGGCGGATGAATTCGGCTGGCGCGCGCGGTTCGGCTGCGCCGAGTCTGCCGCGGCGATGAGCGCCTGGCTGAAGCAGCACAAGGAGTGGATCTGAGATGCGGCTGAAGGGGCGCACGGCCATCATCACGGGCGCAGGTTCCGGTATAGGCCGCGCCAGCGCAAAGCTGTTTGCAGAGGAGGGCGCTCGGCTCGCTCTGGTCGATCGCGATGCTGCGGGCCTTGCCGAGACGCACAGTCTGGTTGGCGACGCAACAACGCATGTCGGCGACGTCGGTGATGCCGCCTTCGCCGAGACCGTCGTCGGTGAAGTCATCGCACGATACGGCCGGCTCGACATCCTGATGACGGCGGCCGGCTTCTCCTGCGGCGGCACGGTGCTGACCACGAGCCCGGACGACTGGGACGCGGTGTTTCGCGCCAATGTCGGCGGCACCTGGTTGTGGGCGCGGGCGGCGGTGCCGCAGATGCAGCGGGCGAAGAGCGGCTCGATCATCACCTTGGCATCGCAGCTCGCGATTGCCGGAGGCAAGGGCAACAGCGCCTACATCGCTGCCAAGGGCGCGATCGTCAGCCTGACACGGACGATGGCGGTGGATTTCGCCACGGACGGCATTCGCGTCAATGCGATTGCGCCGGGCGCGATCGATACGCCGATGCTTCGCCGCAGCTTTGCCCGTCACGCCAATTCGGACGAGGTGCGCGAAGCCTCGCGCAACCGCCACGCCATGAAGCGGTTCGGCGCGGCCGAGGAGATCGCGCAGACCGCGCTGCATCTGGCCAGCGATGCGTCGTCCTTCACGACCGGCACCGTGATGGTGGTTGACGGAGGCTGGCTCGCGGCATGAGTGAGGCGCTCACCCAGCTCGAAGCCGATATTCGCACTGATCTTGCGATGATCGCGCATCCCCACGCTGCCTGGCTCGAACCCACGACCGGGCCGGATGGCAAGCCCGCGCTGGATGTCCTCATCATCGGTGCCGGCCAGTCCGGCATCGCCATCGGCTTCGGCCTGATGCGCTCCCGCGTCAGCAACATCCTGCTGCTCGACAAGGCCGAGGCGGGCAAGGAGGGGCCGTGGCTCACCTATGCCCGCATGCCGACGCTGCGCAGCCCGAAGGACTACACCGGTCCTGATCTCGATATCCCGAGCCTGACCTACCAGTCCTGGCATGAAGCCCGCTTCGGCAAGGAGAGCTGGCAGACGTTGAACCTGATCCTGAAAGAGCATTGGGCGGAGTACCTGCTGTGGCTGCGGCGCACGATCGGCCTGCCGGTGCGCAATGCTTGCGAGCTCCTGGAGATCGCGCCTGCATCTGACGGCTTGCTCGCCGCGCGCGTGAAGCGGGCGGGCGAGGTCGAGACCCTCTACGCCCGCAAGATCGTGCTGGCGACAGGGCAGGAGGGCATGGGCAACTGGATGATTCCGGAGCAGCTGGCGCATCTGCCGGCGAGCTCGGTCGCGACCGTCGCCGACGACATCGATTTCGAAAGCCTTCGCGGCAAGCGCGTCGCCGTCATCGGCGCCGGCGCTTCCGCCTTCGACAATGCGGCAACCGCGCTGGAGGCGGGCGCCGCCGAGGTGCACCTGCTGTGCCGCCGTGCGCAGATCCAGGTGATCCAGCCCTATCGCTGGCTGACGTTCCGCGGGTTCCTGCGCCATCTCAGCGATCTCGACGATGCCTGGCGCTGGCGCTTCATGCGAAAAATCCTCGAGATGCGCGAGGGATTTCCGCAACCGACCTATGACCGCTGCGCGCGTCACGCCAGTTTCACATTGCACGAGGGCGCGCCGGTCGAAGCCGCGCGTGAGACCGGCAAGGGTGTTGAACTGCAGACGCCGCGCGGCGCCATCACCGCCGATTTCATCATCTGCGGCACCGGCATCGACATGAACTTTGCCGGCCGCGGCGAGCTCTCCAATTTCGCCGGCAACGTCGCCACCTGGGCCGACCGCTATCATCCGCCGGAGGACGAGCGCAACGAACGGCTCGGCCGCTTTCCCTATCTTGCCGATGATTATGCCTTCACCGAGCGCGTGCCGGGAGAGACACCCTGGATCTCCGACATCCATCTCTTTGCCATCGCCTCCACCATGAGCTTCGGTCCGTCGGGATCGTCGATCAATGCGATGACGACCGCCGTTCCAAAGCTGGTCCACGGCCTGACGCGCGGCCTGTTCCGCGCCGATATCGCGCGCCACTGGGACTCGCTCAGCGCCTATGACGTGCCACAGGCCGTGGTCGCGCGGCCGGCGCGAAAAATGGAGGAATCGCTGTGATCATCCATGCGCCGCCGCGACGACGCGTCCCCAAAAACGCCCCATGAGACTGGCGCGCAACTTGCTTCTTTCTTCACCTGCCTTGCTGGCGTTCTCGTTCGAAATTCAGGGAAAAACCAATGCGTTTTGTGTCTTTCAGACCGGCGACCTCAGTCCTCGCTGTCACTGCGCTGTTGCTCATCGCCACCGCGCCGTCGCAAGCGCAAACCAGGGCGGAGACATTGCGCTATGTGACGGGCGCATCCGTCAACACGCTCGATCCCAACATCCCCGGCTCGACCCGCGAGTCCTTCGCGCTGAGCATGAGCACCTATGACCGGCTGGTCGCGTTCGGCCGCAAGCAGCTCAACGGCAAATGGGTGTTCGATCTCGACACGATCACCGGCGAACTCGCCGAATCCTACGAGGTCAGCCCCGACGGTTTGAAGCTCACCTTCCGCCTGCGCAAGGATGCAAAATTCCAGGATGGCTCGCCCGTCACCGCCGAGGACGTCAAATGGTCGCTCGATCGCTGCGTCACCGCGCCGATCCTCGGCAAGGCGCAGCTGCTGACGGGCTCGCTGACGTCGGCCGATCAGTTCAAGGTGATCGATCCCCTCACCATCGAGGTGACGCTGCCAAAGCCGGACAAGCTTGCGCTGCCTAATCTCGCCACTGTCTACCCGATGATCATCAACTCGAAGGTCGCGAAAGAGCACGCGACGGCAGATGACCCCTGGGCGACGGCCTGGCTGAAGGAGCACACCGCCGGCAGCGGCGCCTATGCGGTCGAGAGCTTCAAGCCCGGCGAGCAGGTCATCCTCAAGCGTGACGAGAGCTGGAACCGCGGCTCGGCCAACAAGCCGGCGTTCTTCAAGCGCGTCATCGTGCAATCGGTGCCAGAGCCCGCGACCCGCGCCAACCTCGTCGAGCGCGGCGATGCTGATCTCGTGCTCGATCTGCAGGCCAGCGACGTGCAATCGTTGGAAGGCAAGGGCAAGCTCAAGGTGATCTCGACGCCGCAATACAATGCGATCACCTTTGTCTCCATGAACAACCAGATCCCGCCGTTCGACAACGTCAATGTCCGCCGCGCCATCGCTTACGCGCTGCCCTATGAGGACATGTTCAAGGCCGCCCTGTTCGGCCGCGGTTCGCCGCTGTTCGGCGCGAGCTGGGCGGACGGCAAGCCGGCGAACGGAATCTACCCGTTCCAGCAGCCGGTGAAGCTCGACCTCGACAAGGCCAGGGAATATCTGAAGGCCGCAGGTCTCCCCGAGGGCTTCTCGACCACCTTCAGCTTCAACGTCGGCCAGGCCTCGACCGCCGAGCCGATGGCGGCTCTGGTGAAGGAATCGCTCGGCAAGATCGGGATCAAAGTCGACATCCAGAAGCTGCCGGATGCGCAGATGTCGACGCAGATCAACGAGAAGAAGCTTCCCTTCTACACCGAAGGCATCGTCGCCTGGCTGCCGTCGACCGATTACTTCTACCGCAACTTCTACACCGGCAACCAGCGCTGGAACTACTCTTCGATCAACAATCCGGACCTTGCCGCGATCGCGCAGGAAGCGCGCTTCGAGCCGGACAAGGCCAAGTATGAGGAAGCCGGCCGCAAGCTCAACGCGATGCACTTTGATCTGATGCCACAGATCATGCTGTGGCAGCCGAACCAGGACGCTGTCATGGCGCCCTCGATCGAAGGCTACACCTACGAGTTCCATCGCCAGGTCGACTATCGCGACGTCAGCCGCAAGTGATATCGGGAAACGAGGGAGGCTCTGAAAGGTGACGACCGGTCTTGGCGCAACGATGGTGCGGGCGGGCAGGCGGCTCTTGTCGTCGCTGCCGGCGCTGTTCGGTGTGCTGGTCTTTACCTTTCTTTTGATGCGGGTCCTGCCGGGCGACCCCGCGGTGTTCTTCGCCTCGGGGCCCAATGCGGGCAAGGAGGAGATCGAGCTGATCCGCAAGCAGATGGGCCTCGACAAATCGGTGCCGGAGCAGCTCGTGTTCTATCTCTCCGACATCGGCCACGGCAATCTCGGCCGCTCCATGATGACCGGGCAACCGGTGCTGAAGGATCTGCGCGAGCGGCTGCCGGCCTCGCTCGAGCTCACCTTCACCGCGCTGCTGATCGCGCTGATTGCGGCGGTGCCGCTCGGCGTCATCGCGGCGCTGCGGCCGGGGTCGGTCGTCGATCACGGCGTGCGGCTGTTCTGCGCCCTCGGCGTCTGCGTGCCGACCTTCGTCTCGGGCCTGCTGCTCATCTACGTCTTCTACTATCTGCTCGGGCTCGCGCCTGATCCGACCGGGCGGATCGACGTCTTCACCTCGCTGCCGCCGTCACGCACCGGCTTCCTCTCGATCGACTTCCTGCTTGCCGGCGACTTCGAGGGCTGGTGGGCGGCCTGCAAGCAGCTGATCCTGCCGGCGGTCAGCATGGCGCTGTTCGTGATCGCGCCGCTGGCGCGGATCACGCGCGCATCGATGCTGGTGTCGCTCGGCAGCGATTTCGTGCGCACCGCGCGCTCCGTCGGATTGTCCTGGCGCAAGGTCGTCGTCACCTACGCGCTGCGTAACGCGATACTACCCGTCATCACCATCGCCGGCATCGTGTTCTCGACCATGCTGGGCGCCAATGTGCTTGTGGAGAAGGTGTTCTCCTGGCCGGGCGTTGCCTCCTATGCGCTCGATGCGCTGCTGTCGTCCGACTATGCGCCGGTGCAAGGTTTCGTGCTGCTGATGGCGAGCTTGTTCGTGCTGGTCAATCTCGTGGTCGATATCTGCTATGGCATCGCCGATCCCAGGGTGTCGATCGAATGACCAGCGCAACCCTCCGCCATTCGGTCTGGATCCTGCGAGGCAACCCGCTGACGGCCGTGGCCGCAGCCGGGGTGACGGTGTTCGTCCTGCTCGCGATCTTCGGCCCCTGGATCGTGCCCTATGATCCCGTGGTCTCCAATGTCTCGGAGGCATTGCAGCCGCCAAGCGCGGCGCATCTCGCCGGCACCGACCAGCTCGGGCGCGATGTGTTCAGTCGGCTCATCATCGCCGCGCGGCTTGATCTGGCCATCGCCGTCTCCGCGGTCGGCATCTCCTTCGTGATCGGCGCCGTGGTCGGTTCCTTCTGCGGCTATGCCGGCGGCCGGCTCGATCGCGCGGTCGGCCGCTTCGTCGACGTGATGATGGCTTTTCCGCTGTTCGTGCTGGCGATGGCGATGGTCGCGGCGCTCGGCAACCGGATCGAGAACATCGTGATCGCGACCGCGATCATCAATCTTCCCTTCTACATCCGTTTCGCGCGCGCCGAGGTCAATGTCCGCCGCAATGTCGGCTGGGTCGAGGCCGCGCGCGCCTGCGGCGAGAGCCATTTCTCGGTGGTGCTGCGTTTCCTGCTGCCGAACATCCTGCCGGCGATGGCGGTGCAGATCTCGCTCAATCTCGGCTGGGCCATTCTCAATGCCGCGGGCCTGTCCTTCATCGGCCTCGGCGTCAAGCCGCCGACGCCGGAATGGGGCATCATGGTCGCGGAGGGCGCGCGCTTCATTTCGACGGGACGCTGGTGGCTGGTGGCCTTTCCGGGCCTTGCGCTGATGATGGCCGTGCTGTGCTTCAACCTGCTCGGGGACGGGATGCGGGATATTCTCGATCCCCGCATGCGCACATGAGCGAGGAACTGCTCAGGATCGAGGACCTCCACGTCTCGTTCTCGACGCGGCGCGGTATGGTCGAGGCCGTGCGCGGCGTGACGCTCTCGGTCGGGCAGGGCGAGATGCTCGGCCTTGTCGGCGAGAGCGGCTCGGGCAAGTCGGTGACCGGCTTTGCGACGACGCGGCTGCTCGATGCCGCCGGCCGCGTCACCGGCGGCAAGATCCTGTTTCGCGGGCAGGACGTGACGAAGCTCCGGGGCGACGACCTTCGTCATCTCCAGGGCGCCGCGATGTCGATGATCTTCCAGAATCCGCGGGCGGCGCTCAATCCGATCCGGGCGATCGGCCTGCAGATCGCGGACGCGATCCTCACCCACAAGCGGATTTCCAAGGACGCCGCGCGCGCCGAGGCGCTGGACCTGCTGCGCGCGGTCCAGATCCGCGATCCGGAGGCGCGGATGAATGCCTATCCGCACGAGCTGTCCGGCGGCATGTGCCAGCGCGTCATGATCGCGATCGCGATCTCCTGCAATCCCGCACTCCTGATCGCGGACGAGCCGACCACCGGTCTGGACGTCACCACGCAGAAGGTGGTGATGGATCTGCTCGCGGACATCGCCGCCGCGCGCGGCATGGCGACGATCCTGATCACGCACGATCTCGGGCTCGCCGCACGCTATTGCCGCCGCATCGCGGTGATGGAGCGCGGCCGCATCGTCGAGGAGGCGAGCCCCAGGACGCTCTTCAGCGCGCCGCAGCACGCCTATACGAGGCGGCTCGTCGCGGCATCGCCGACCGCGACGTCCCGGATCGGGGATCTCGTGACCGAGGAGGAGCGGGAGCGTTACGCGACCGTTGTCAGCAAGCCCAGGCAGGAGCCAGCACACGGGACGCCGCCGCTGCTGGAGGTGCGCAAGCTCGCGAAGCGCTTCGACCAGGGCTCTGCTGCGGTTGCCGACTTCTCGATGACGATGGCCGGCGGCGAGAGCGTCGGGCTCGTCGGCGAGTCCGGCTCCGGCAAGAGCACGACGTCGCGGATGATCTGCCGTCTGATCGATCCGAGCGAGGGCGACATCGTGTTCGACGGGCAGTCGATCGGCCACGTGGCGGCGCGCGACTTCCATCGCTCGCGCTTTCGCAAAGACATCCAGATGGTGTTCCAGGATCCGAACGAAAGCCTCAATCCGCGCTACACGGCGTTCGACTGTATCGCCCATCCCCTGATGCGGCTCGACGGCATGCGCGCCGGCGATGCGCTGCGCAAGCGGGTGGAAGAATGCGCCGAGCGGGTGGGCTTGCCGCTCGACCTGTTGCCGCGTTTCCCGCACCAGCTCTCCGGCGGCCAGAAGGCCCGCGTCGGCATTGCCCGCGCCATCGCCTGCCGGCCGCGGCTCCTCGTGCTGGACGAGCCGACCGCCGCACTCGACGTCTCCGTGCAGGCGGTTGTGCTGCAGCTGCTCGATCGCCTCAGGCGCGAGAACGACATCGCGCTACTGTTCGTCAGCCACGATCTCAACGTCGTGCGCATGCTGTGCGACCGCACCATCGTGCTCCGCAATGGCGGCATCGTGGAGCAGGGGGAGAGCCGGGCGCTGTTCGACAATCCGAAGACCGACTACACCCGCAAGCTGGTCGAGGCGATTCCGCATATCGAGACCGGCGAGGTGCTCGCGGCTGCCCTCTAGGGACGTGCAAGTCAACGTGGGTCAGCCAAAAAGTCGGTGAGATCCCGGCTGGCGAAGGGGCATTGAGTGGCATACCATTTGCTTGCAAATGGGCTCGGTTTCACTTGCCCTTGGCCAATGAACAGCTGGCATCGCGGCACTATCGGGAGGACTTCATGGATCGCAGGACGGTATTGAAGGGATTGGCTGGCGCGGGCGGTCTGGCATTGACGGGCGGCCTGTCGGCCCCGGCGATCGCACAGGGCGCGGCGGCCCGCACCCTGCGTTTCGTGCCGCAGGCCAATCTCGCCAATTTCGATCCGATCTGGGGTACCCAATATGTCGTGCGCAATGCGGCCGCGATGGTCTGGGACACGCTCTACGGCATCGATTCCTCGTTCCAGCCGCAGCGGCAGATGGTCGAGTCCGAGGAAGTGACGGACGACGGTACGACCTGGACGTTCAAGCTGCGCCCGGGCCTCAAATTCCACGACGGCGAGCCGGTGCGGAGCAAGGACGTCGTCGCGAGCCTCACCCGCTGGGCGGCGCGCGATCCGATGGGCCTGATGATCAAGGCGCTCCAGCAGGAGCTCACGGCCGTCGACGACCGCACCTTCAAATGGGTGCTGAAGCAGCCTTTCCCGAAAATGCTCTATGCGCTGGGCAAGAACAATTCGCCATGCGCCTTCATCATGCCCGAGCGCATCGCGCAGACCGACCCGTTCAAGCAGATCTCGGAATATGTCGGCTCTGGTCCGCTGAAGTTCGCCAAGAGCGAATGGGTCCCCGGCGCCAAGGCGGTGTTCGAGAAGTTCGCGGACTATTCGCCGCGGCAGGAGAAGTCGTCCTGGCTGGCCGGCGGCAAGCAGGTGATGGTCGATCGCGTCGAGTGGGTGATCATGCCGGATCCGGCAACGGCTGCAGCCGCATTGCAGAACGGCGAGATCGACTGGTGGGAGAATCCGATCGCGGATCTCGTTCCGGTTCTGAAGAAGAACAAGAACATCAGCGTCGATATCGGCGATCCTCTCGGCAATATCGGCTCCTTCCGCATGAACTTCCTCTACCCGCCGTTCAACGACGTCAAGGCGCGGCGTGCGGTGCTCATGGCGCTGAGCCAGGAAGACTACATGCGCGCGATCGTCGGCGACGACAATTCGCTGTGGAAGCCGCTGCCCGGTTACTTCACGCCGGATACGCCGCTCTACACCGAAGTGGGTGGAGAGATTCTGAAGGGCAAGCGCGATCTGGACGCCGCCAAGAAGCTGCTCGCCGAGAGCGGCTATTCCGGCCAGCCGGTGACGTGTCTCGTCGCGCAGGACCAGCCGATCACCAAGGCGATGGGCGACGTGACCGCCGACCTCCTCAAGAAGCTCGGCATGAATGTCGACTTCGTGGCGACCGATTGGGGCACGGTCGGCTCCCGCCGCGCGCAGAAGACACCGCCCGGACAGGGCGGCTGGAACATGTTCCACACTTGGCATGCGGGTGCGGATTGCGTCAATCCGGCCCCCTACACCGCCATTCGCGCCAATGGCGACAAGGCCTGGTTCGGCTGGCCGACCAGCGCAGGCACCGAAAAGGAGGTCACGTCGTGGTTCGAGGCCAAGAATGCCGACGAGGAGAAGGCCGCCATCGGCCGTCTCAACAAGGCGGCGATCGATGACGTCGTCTACGCTCCGACCGGCTTCTTCCTGAGCTACACCGCGTGGCGCAAGAACGTGTCGGGCGTCACCAAGGGACCGTTGCCCTTGTTCTGGGGCGTGTCGAAGTCCGCTTGATCGTGCGTTGAGGCCAGATGCTCTCCTACATCCTCCGTCGCATCGTCGCGACCTTGCCGGTCATGGCAATCGTCGCGCTGTTCGTGTTCAGCCTGCTTTACATCGCGCCCGGTGATCCGGCCGTGGTGATCGCGGGCGATCAGGCAAGCCCGGAGGATGTGGAACGCATCCGCCAGAGCCTCGGCCTCGACCGGCCCTTCCTGGTCCAGTTCGGAAGCTGGGTCTGGCGCATCCTGCATGGTGATCTCGGCACCTCGATCTTCACCAATCTGCCGGTCTCGGCGATGATCGGGCAGCGTCTCGGACCGACGCTGTCGCTGATGATCGTCACGCTGCTGCTCACGATCGTGGTGGCGGTGCCGCTCGGCGTGGTGGCGGCGTGGAAGGCCGGCAGCCTGATCGACCGCGTCATCATGGGCTTTGCCGTGTTCGGCTTCTCGCTGCCCGTCTTCGTGGTCGGCTACATGCTCGCCTACATTTTCGCGCTCGAGCTCGAATGGCTCCCGGTGCAGGGCTACACGCCGCTGACCCAGGGTTTCTGGCCGTGGCTGGAAAACCTGATCCTGCCGGCGATCGCGCTCGGCTGTGTCTACATCGCGCTGGTCGCGCGCATCACGCGCGCCGCCATGCTCGAAGTCCTGCAGCAGGATTATATCCGCACCGCCAAGGCCAAGGGCCTGGGGCAGGGCGGCATCCTGTTCATTCATGCGCTGAAGAACGCTGCGGTGCCGATCGTGACCGTGATCGGGATCGGCATCGCGCTGCTGATCGGCGGCGCGGTCGTCACCGAAAGCGTGTTCGCGATTCCCGGCCTCGGCCGGCTCACGATCGATGCGATCCTGCGCCGCGACTATCCCGTCATCCAGGGCATCGTGCTGCTGTTCAGCTTCGTCTACGTCCTCGTCAATCTGATGATCGACGTCACCTATACGCTCGTTGACCCGAGGATCCGCTATTGACCGACACCACCGTCAATCCGCAATCGCTTCCGGCCGGCCTCGTTCTCGCGCCGCAACTGCCGGAGATCCTCCGGCCGGTCAAGATCCGGCGCGGCTTCATCGGCCTGTTGCGCGGCCATCCGACGGTCGCGATCGGCGGCGCGCTGCTGCTGAGCCTGGTGCTGATCGCGATCTTCGCGCCCTATCTCGGAACCGTCGATCCGACCGCGCTTGCGCCGGCAAAACGTACGCGCGCGCCGTCGGCCGATTTCTGGTTCGGCACCGATGTGCTCGGCCGCGACATCTATTCGCGCGTGCTGTTTGGCGCCCGGGTCTCGCTGACGGTCGGCCTGTCGGTCGCGATCTTCGCGTCCGCCGCCGGTCTCGCCATCGGCATCGTCTCCGGCTTCATCCGCTGGGCCGATGGCATTTTGATGCGCTTCATGGACGGCCTGATGTCGATCCCGCCGATCCTGCTGGCGATCGCGCTGATGGCGTTGACGCGCGGCAGCGTCGGCAACGTCATCCTCGCGATCACCATCGCCGAGATTCCGCGCGTCTCGCGCCTCGTCCGCAGCGTCGTGCTGTCGCTGCGCGAGCAGCCTTATGTGGACGCGGCGGTCGCCTGCGGCACACGCACGCCGATGATCATCATCCGCCACATCCTGCCCAACACGCTCGCGCCGATGCTGGTGCAGGCGACCTATATCTGCGCCAGCGCCATGATCACGGAGGCGATCCTGTCCTTCATCGGCGCCGGCACGCCGCCCACCATTCCCTCCTGGGGCAACATCATGGCCGAGGGCCGCGCGCTGTGGCAGGTCAAGCCCTACATCGTGTTCTTCCCTGCGGTGTTCCTGTCCGTCACCGTGCTCGCGGTGAACCTGCTCGGCGACGGCCTTCGCGATGCGCTCGATCCGCGCATGGCCAAGAGCCTGTGATAGTGCGGGGCTGATCAGATGGCATTGCTCGAAGTCGAGAACCTCCAGACCCATTTCCGCACCCCCGGTGGCATCAACCGCGCGGTCGACGGTGTGTCCTTCCACGTCAACGAGGGCGAGACGCTCGCCATCGTCGGCGAATCCGGCTGCGGCAAGTCGGTGACCTCGATGTCGCTGATGCGGCTGGTCCCGGAGCCGCCGGGCCGGATCGCCGGCAGCATCCGCTTTGCCGGCAAGGATCTCCTGAAGCTGTCCGATCGCGAGATGCGCGCGATCCGCGGCAACGACATTTCGATGATCTTCCAGGAACCGATGACCAGCCTCAATCCGGTGCTGACCGTCGGCCGCCAGATCCGCGAGACCTTGATGATCCATCAGGGCCTCGACAAGCAGGCCGCCGAGGCGCACGCGATCGAGATGCTGACGCTGGTCGGCATTCCCGAGCCGAAGCGGCGCGTGCGCGAATATCCGCACCAGCTCTCCGGCGGCATGCGCCAGCGCGTGATGATCGCGGTGGCGCTGGCCTGCAATCCAAAACTGCTGATCGCGGACGAGCCGACCACGGCGCTCGACGTCACCATCCAGGCGCAGATCCTCAAGCTGATGCTGGATCTCAAGCGCCGGGTCGGCGCGGCCATCATCCTGATCACCCATGATCTCGGCGTCGTCGCCGAGATCGCCGAGCGCGTCATGGTCATGTACGCCGGCCGCAAGGTCGAGGAAGCGCCGGTTGCGGAACTGTTCCGCTCGCCGCGTCATCCCTATACGCAAGGTCTGCTCGGCGCGGTGCCGAAGCTCGGCTCCTCGCTCGCGGGCACCGCGACGCGGCTCGCCGAGATTCCAGGGCAGGTGCCGGATCTCCGCAAGCCGATCACCGGCTGCGTCTTTGCCGGGCGCTGTGCGCTCGCGACCGATCTCTGCCGCCAACATGCGCCGGGGCTGGAAGAGAAGGGCCCCCGTCACATCGCGGCCTGTCATTACGCCGCCAAGGGAGCGATCGCGGCATGAGTCCTCCGCTGCTCCAGGTCAACGACCTCAAGAAGCATTTTCCGATCAACAAGGGCCTGTTCGGGCGACAAACCGAATTCGTCTATGCAGTCGACGGCGTGTCGTTCGAGATCGCCCGCGGCGAGACCTTGTCGCTGGTCGGCGAATCCGGCTGCGGCAAATCGACGGTCGGCCGCGCCATCCTGCGGCTGTTCGAGATCACTTCGGGTCAGGTCATCCTCGACGGCCAGAGGATCGACGACGCGCATCCGAGCACGATGCGCCAGATGCGCCGCCGTGTGCAGGTCGTGTTCCAGGACCCGTTCTCCAGCCTCAACCCGCGCATGCGCGTGCGCGACATCCTGGCTGAGCCGATCCGCAATTTCGGCCTCGCCAAATCCAAGGAGGATCTCGAGGTTCGCGTCACGGAGCTGATGGACACCGTACGTTTGCCGCGCGAGGCGCTGAACCGCCGACCGCACGAATTCTCCGGCGGCCAGCGCCAGCGCATCGGCATCGCGCGCGCGCTCGCGGCCGAGCCCGAGCTGATCGTGTGCGACGAGGCGGTCTCGGCGCTCGACGTCTCGGTCAAGGCGCAGGTCGTCAATCTGCTGCAGGACCTTCAGCAGAAATTCGGCCTCGCGCTGCTGTTCATCAGCCATGACCTCGCCATCGTCGAGCACATGACCCATCGCGTCGCGGTGATGTATCTCGGCAAGATCGTCGAGGTGGCGCCGCGCCGCGAGATCTTTGCCGCGCCGAGGCATCCCTACACCAAGGCGCTGCTCTCGGCGGTGCCGCTGCCCGAGCCCGGCGCCCAGCGCAATCCGATCATCCTCGGCGGCGACGTGCCGAGCCCGATCAATCCGCCGAAGGGATGCCGCTTCCACACCCGCTGCCCGTTCGTGTTCGACCGGTGCCGGACCGAGGAGCCGACGCTCCGCGCGGCCGGAGACGAGCAGTGGGTGGCGTGCCACCTCGATGCATTGCCGGCGGGGTGAGGCCCGGCTGCGCCGCTAGCTGATGGCGGTCAAGGCGCGGCGGATGGAAGCAAAAATGTCGCCGATCTGCTCCTCGGTGATGATCAGGGGCGGCGAGATCAGCAGTGTGTCGCCGCTGCCGCGGATCAGGATGCCATCCTCATAGCAGCGATTGGCGCATTCGCTGCCGCGCGCGCCCGGTGCGCCCTCGCGCGGTTTCAGGTCGATCGCGGCGAGCAGCCCGATGTTGCGGATGTCGATGACATAAGGGAGGTCGCGCAAGCCGTGCGCGTGGTTTTCCCACACCGGTGCGAGGCGGCGCGCCCGCTCGAACAGGCCGAGATCCTGATACACGTCGAGCGCGGCAAGGCCGGCCGCGCAGGCCAGCGGATGTGCCGAATAGGTGTAGCCGTGGAACAGCTCGATCGCGTTGTCCGGCCCCTGCATCAGCGCGTCATAGACGTTGCCGCTGACGATGACGCCGCCCATCGGCACGGCGGCGTTGGTCATGCCCTTGGCGCAGGTGATGAGGTCAGGTGTCACGCCGAAGGCATTGGCGCCGAACGCCGCGCCGAGGCGCCCGAAGCCGGTGATGACCTCGTCGAAGATCAGGAGAATGCCGTGCTGGTCGCAGATCTGGCGCAGCCGCTCGAGATAGCCGACCGGTGGCGGCAGCACGCCGCCGGAGCCGGTGACAGGCTCGACGATGACGGCGGCGATGGTCGAGGGATCGTGGATCTGCAGCAGCTTTGACAGCTCGTCGGCGAGATGCGCGCCCCATTGCGGCTGGCCGCGCGAGAACGCGGCATGCTCGGGATCATGGGTGTGCGGGAGGTGGTCGACCTCCGGCAGCAGCGGGCCGAAATCCCTGCGGTGGCGGACGATGCCGCTGACCGAGAGACCGCCCCAGCCCATGCCGTGATAGGCTTTTGCGCGCGAGATGAAACGGATGCGGCTGGCTTCGCCGCGGGCGCGGTGATAGCCGCGCGCGATCTTCAGGGCGGTATCGACCGATTCCGAGCCGGAATTGGTGAAGAAGACGTGGTCGAGGCCGGCGGGCGCGATCTCGGTGATGCGGCGGGCGAGCTCGAAGGCGGCTGGATGGCTCATCTGGAACGAGGAGACGAAGTCGAGCTTCGCCGCCTGCGCCTGGATCGCCTCGACGATGCGCCTTTGCGCATGTCCCGCGTTCACGCACCACAGCCCCGCCATGCCGTCGAGAATGCGCCGGTTGTCGTCGGTGAGGTAGTGCATGCCTTCGGCGCCGACGAAGATGCGCGGCTTCGACTTGAACTGCCGGTTTGGCGTCATCGGCAGCCAGAACGGCTCCATGGCCTCGCGGGTGAGGGGGCTGTTGGAAGCGAAGGCATTCATGGTCATGGCAACTCTTGCAAACGTCAGGAGGCTTTGGATGGCGTGTTGGAATTGGCGGGGCTGCGCTTGAGCTTTGCCGCGCCCTCGAGATGCCGGCGCAGTAGCGCAGCTGCGGCCTCGTTCTGGCCGGCTTCGAGCTGGTCGAGGATGGCGAGATGCTCGCGGCAGTTCACGATCACGCGCTCATGGCCGAAGGTCCAGTCGTAGTTGCCGAAGCGCCGCAGCCGGTTCTGCTGTTGAACCGCGACCAGCAGATAGCGGTTGCCCGATGCAGCGGCGAGGCCTTCGTGAAAGGCCGCGTTCATCTCGTAGAGCGCGATGCTGGCGGTATCGCTCCACGGCATCGCCAGCATCTCCTGATGACGGCGGCGCATCTCGGCCGCCCAGGCCGGATCGAGCTTGAATCCCGGTTCGAGCAGAGCGGCCGGCTCGATCAGCAGACGGTATCGGTAACTCTCGTCGCGCGCCTGCGTATCGGCGAGCGTCGGCTGGAAGCGCCAGCCATGGCCGGGCTTGCGCTGGACCGCGGCGACCTCGGCAAGCTTGCTGAGCACGCGCTGCACGATCGGCCGCGTCGCATCGTAGCGCTGCATCAGGTCGCGCTCGGACACTTCCTCCGGCAGCCGGCCGGCGCGGCGGTCGCGCGCGATGGCGAGGAACAGCCGATCGGTATCGTCGGGACTGGGCTTCGGCGGTGCCTTGTGGGAGGCGGGGGCGGCCTCGGCGACGAAATAGCCGCGGCTGGCACCGGCATGCACGAGCTTGCGCCGCGCCAGCAGCTTCAGCGCAGCGCGCACCGGCGTGCGTGAGACATGGAGGCGCTCGGCGAGCGCGACTTCGGCAAGGCGCGTGCCGGGCGCGAGCCCTTCACTCCGGATCAGGTCCATGATCCCGGCCGACAGTTCCCGCTGAAGACGGCTTGGCGACGCTTTTTCCACGGCGGATTTCGCGGTCGAAGATTTTTGTTTCATGTCATCACAAAATACATTAGGCTTCATGAGAAAGCAAAAGGAACTTCAAGAAGGAATTTGGCGTCCCATGGTCGAGCCCTTTCCCCTGATCGAAATCTCCGGCCCTCCGCGCGAGCGTGGCCGTCAGTACGGGCAGAAGGCGGCGGGCCGCATCAAGAAGGGGACGACGCACTACTTCGCGCAGTTGAAGGAGCTCTCGCTCGATGCGAAGGGCGTGTCCGAGCTGGTGCGGGACTATCTGCCCGTCATCGAGGGCTTCGAGCCGACCTATATCGAGGAGATGCGCGGTATCGCCGAGGGCGCCGACGTCCCGTTCGAGGATGTCGTCTTGCTCAACGCCCGCACGGAGATCCTCAAGCTTGCCAATCCAAAGATCCGCGCGCGCCTGAAGACGCCCGACGAGCCCGATGGCTGCACCGGCGTCGTCGTGATGCCGCAGGCGACCGGCAACGGTCGCCTGATCCATGCCCAGAACTGGGACTGGAAGCGCGAGTGCGCGGAGACCGCGGTGGTGCTGAAGGTGCGTCGCGATGACGGTCCTGATCTCATGACCTTCACCGAGGCCGGCGCCCTCGGTCGCTGTGGCTTCAACGCGGTCGGCATCGCGATCACCGCGAACTATCTCCAAAGTGACCGTGACTATCGCCAGGTCGGCGTGCCGCTGGCACTGATCCGCCGCAAGGTGCTGGAGCAGGAGCATGTCGCGCTTGCCATGCGTGCGGTCTATTGCACCAAGAAATCCGCGGCCAACAACATGATCGTCAGCCATCGCGAGGGCGTGGCGATCGATTTCGAATGTGCGCCGGATGAGACCTTTCAGGTGCATCCGCAGAACGGCCTGCTGGTGCACGCCAATCACTTCGTGAGCCCGGTTGCGCTCGGCAAGCTCAAGGACGCCGGCATCCAGGATACGCCTGACAGTCTCTACCGCGACATTCGCGTTCGCGATCTGCTTCAGCCGCACATCGGCAGCATCACCTTCGACAACGTCAAGAATGCGCTGTTCGACGAGTTCGCCTATCCCTGGTCGGTGTGCCGCCCGCCGCGCCGCAATCTCAGCAACAATCTCAGCGCCACCGTGGCGATGATCCTGATGGAGCCGGCGAGCGGTTTGATGCAGGCGGCGCCGCTGCCGGCGCTCAATCGCGAGTTCACCACTTACCGGCTCGAGATCGACGAGATCGGGCGGGCCGCGTACGAGCGGTCTGCCGCCGCGGGGGCTGCGTGATGCGGCGGCGTCGGCCATCGCCGGCATGGGCGGTCGGTCTGGCCGCGCTCGCCCTGTGGGCCATGCTGGGAAAGGCCGGCGCCGAGACATTGTTGCGGACGCGGCTCAATGCCGACATCCGCTCCACCGATCCCGGCACCAATCGCGACGCCAACACCGATGGCGTGATCGCGCATGTGGTGGAGGGGCTGGTCGCCTTCCGTGACGACACGTCGATCGGCCCGATGCTGGCCGAGAGCTGGACCGTCTCGAACGAAGGCAAGACCTACACGTTCCGCCTGCGCCAGGGCGTCAAGTTCCACAATGGCGCGACCATGACAGCGGACGACGTGGTCTGGTCGCTGAAACGCTGGCTCGATCCGGCGACGCAATGGCGTTGCCTCTCCGAATTCAGCGCCACCGGCATCGCGCGGATCGAGAAGATCGAGGCGCTGGATCCGCTCACCGTCGCCATTGCGCTTGATCAGCCGAGCGCCTTGTTCCTGCCGACGCTGGCGCGGCCCGATTGCGGCCAGACCGCGATCATTCACCGCGACTCCGTCGGCGCCGACGGCAAGTGGATCGCCCCTGTTGGCACCGGCCCGTTCAAGCTCGGCGAGTGGAAGCGGGGACAATATGTCGATGTCATCCGCTTCGACGGCTATGCCTCGCGCAGCGAGCCCCGCACCGGCTACACCGGCGCCAAGGACGCCAAGGTCGATCGCGTCCGCTTCAACGTGATCCCCGACAGTTCCGCGGCGAAGGCGGGACTGCTTAGCGGCTCGCTCGACGTCATCATGAGCCTGTCGATCCCCGATCTCGAAGAACTCAAATCGCGTCCCGAGGTGCAGCTCAGCATCACGCCCGCGCTCGGCCTCACCGGCATCCTGTTCCAGACCAAGGACCCGCTGCTGAAGGACGTGCGCATCCGTCGCGCCATTGCGCTGTCGATCGACACCGCGCAGATCGTCGATGCCGTGATGATGGGCACCGCGCGCCCCAACAATTCTGCGCTGCCGCTCGGCGGCCCCTTCTACAGCGAGGCACAGTCGCACGGCTACACGCAGAACATTGCGGAAGCCAAGAAGCTGCTGCTGGAGGCCGGCTACCGCGGCCAGTCGATCAAGATGATCACCAACAAGCGCTACAGCTTCGTGTTCGATTCCTCCGTTCTGGTGCAGGCGATGGCGCAGACCGTTGGGATCAATATCGAGCTGGAGGTGATGGACTGGGCGGCGCAGCTCGACCGCTACAACCGTGGCGACTACCAGTCGATGGCCTTTACCTATTCGGCGCGGCTCGATCCCTCCCTAAGCTTCGAGATGCTGACCGGACCGAAGGCGACGCAGCCGCGCAAGGTCTGGGACAATCCGGAGGCGCAGGACATGCTGCGCCAGTCGATGATGATCGACGACGCCGCCAAGCGGCAGGCGCTGTTCGACGAGATGCACAAGCGCTTCATCGCCGACGTGCCGATGATCGTGCTGTTCAATGGCGCCGAGCTGACGGCGCTGCGCAAGGGCATCAAGGGCTATGCCGGTTGGCTTTATCCGCAGCCGCGGTTCTGGGGCGTCACGGTCGAGTAGGGCGGCGCCATGTTGAGTTACCTCGCCAGACGATTGGCAATGACGATCCCGACGCTGCTGCTCGTCGCCGTCGGCGTCTTTGCGCTGGTCCGGCTCATTCCCGGCGATCCGGTTCAGGTGATGCTCGGCGATGCCGCCGATCCCGCGCAGGCGGCGCAGCTCCGCGCCCAGCTGGGGCTCGACCAACCGATCCCGGTCCAGTTCATGCACTGGATCGCCAAGCTTGCCGCCGGCGATTTCGGCCACTCCATCACCAACAACCTGGCGGTGCTGCCGCTGATCCTGGACCGCTTCCAGGTCAGCGCCGTCATCGTGCTGGTGGCGGTCGCGGCGGCGGCCTCGATCGCCGTTCCGGCCGGCCTCGTCGCCGCCTGGAAGCAGAACAGCCTGCTCGACCTCTCCGTCGTCGGCGGCGCCACGCTGCTGCTGTCGATCCCGAGCTTCTGGCTCGGCCTGCTGCTGCTACTGCTGTTCGGCCTCAAGCTGAAATGGCTGCCGGTGATCGGCTATGTGCCGTTCGCAGAAAGCTTCTGGCAGGCGGCGACCTTCATCGTGCTGCCGATCGCGACGCTGACCATGGTCGAGATCGGCGTCCTCACCCGCATGGCACGCGCCGCCTCGATCGAGGTGCTCAGGCTCGAATATGTCACTCACGCCCGCGCCAAGGGCGTGCCGGAATGGCGCGTTCTCGCCCGGCACGTGCTGCCGAACGC
The DNA here is from genome assembly GCF_018130825.1 of Bradyrhizobium liaoningense. Taxonomy (GTDB): domain Bacteria; phylum Pseudomonadota; class Alphaproteobacteria; order Rhizobiales; family Xanthobacteraceae; genus Bradyrhizobium; species Bradyrhizobium liaoningense_B. The sequence goes on from NZ_JAFCJS010000007.1 coordinate 335,266, forward strand.
GTTCGCGCCGACCTGGACGCTGATCGGCCTCGTGCTCGGCCATCTCCTCGGCGGCATTGCCGTGATCGAGACCGTGTTCACGCTGCCGGGGCTCGGCCGGCTCCTGGTCGATTCGATCTTCGCGCGCGACTATCCCGTGGTGCAGGGCTGCCTGCTGTTTACGGCGGTGATCTACGTCGTGGTCAATCTGATCGTTGATCTCTGCTATCCCTTGTTCGATCCGAGGGTGACGGTGGCATGAGGATGCGCGCCAACACCGCGATTGGCGGCACTCTCATCGCGCTCCTGCTCGGCGCGGCGCTCACAGGCGCGTTCTGGACGCCGTTCGACCCGCTGCGGATCAATCTGCGCGCGCGCTTGCAGGCGCCGTCGCCACTGCATTGGTTCGGGACGGATGAATTCGGCCGCGACGTGCTCAGCCGCATCATGGTCGGAGCAGGTGCGAGCGTCGTGATTGCTCTGATCACGGTGCTGCTTGCGGTGACCGCCGGCATGGTGATCGGCTGCGCGGCCGGTTACATCCGCGGCTGGGCCGATCGCATCATCATGGCGGTCAACGACGCGCTGCTCGCATTTCCCGGCATTCTGCTCGCACTCGCAGTGATGATCGTGGTTGGTGCCAACAAGGCCGGGCTGATCCTGGCGCTCGGGCTCGCCTACATCCCCTCCGTGGTCCGCGTCGTGCGCGGCACCGTGCTGTCGATCCGCGAGAAGGAATATGTCGAGGCCTCGCGCGTCATCGGCAATTCGGAAGCCTATTCGATGTTCCGCCACGTGATGCCGAACGCGATTGCGCCCGTTGCGGTGCTCGCGACCAGCATGTTCGGCTGGGTGCTGCTCGCCGAGAGCGCGCTGAGCTTTCTCGGTCTCGGCGTGCCTCCGCCGGCTCCGACCTGGGGCAACATGCTGGCGGCGAGCCGTCCGTTCATGGAGACGGCGGCCTGGCTCTCGATCGCGCCGGGCCTGTGCATCGCGCTGACGCTGCTCGGCATCAACCTGCTCGGCGATTCCCTGCGCGATCGCCTCGATCCCAGGATGGCGCACGGATGACGCTGCTCTCGGTCGAGAACCTGCGCATCGAGGTCGCCACCAGCAAGGCGGCGATCGTTGAGGACGTCTCCTTCGCCGTCGAGCGCGGCGAGTTCCTGGCCGTCGTCGGCGAATCCGGCAGCGGCAAGACCGCCGCGGCACGCGCGGTGCTCGGCCTGTTGCCGCCGGGGCTGCGCAAGGCCGGCGGCCGCATCGTGCTCGACGGCGTCGATCTCGCCAACGTCTCGGCGCGGCGGATGCGGACGCTGCGCGGGCCTGTCGTCGGCATGGTGTTCCAGGAGCCAATGGTTTCGCTCAATCCCGCCATCAGCGTCGGAGCTCAGATGGCGGAGGGGCTCGGTTTGCACGAGCGGCTTGGCAGGCGCGAGATCAAGGGCCGCTGTCTCGACATGCTCGCGCGCGTGCAGATCCGCGATCCCGAGCGGACGTTCGATGCCTATCCGCACGAATTCTCCGGCGGCATGCGCCAGCGCATCATGCTGGCCTCGGTGATGCTGCTGAAGCCGAAGCTTCTGATCGCGGACGAGCCGACCACGGCGCTCGATACGCTGACTCAGCGCGAGGTGCTCGACCTCATGGTCGGGCTTGCGCGCGACCACGGCACGTCGGTGATGCTGATCACCCACAATCTCGGCCTCGTCTCGCGCTATGCGCAGCGCGCGCTGGTGCTGCGCCAGGGCAGGATGGTCGAAACCGGCACGAGCCGGCAGATCCTGCTCTCGCCGCGCGAGGCCTATACCAAACGGCTCGTCGAGGCCCTGCCGCGCCGGGGCGCCACCTCGAAAGCGCGAGAGGGCGGTGAGCCTCTCGTCAGCGTGCGCGGTCTCAAGGTCGGATTTGCCGGACGGCAGCGGCTGTTCCGCCGCGATAGCGGCGTCTCCGCCGTCAATGGCGTCGATCTCGACATCGCTGCGGGAGAGACCGTTGCCGTGGTCGGCGGCAGCGGCTCCGGCAAGACCACGCTCGGCCGCGCCATGCTGCGGCTGATCCCGACCTCGGGCGGCGAGATCAGGTTCCGGGGCAGGGACGTGACGTCGACCGTCGATCGCGACTTCCGTCTCGCCTCGCAGCTCGTGTTCCAGGATCCTTACTCCTCGCTCGATCCGCGCATGCGCGTCGGAGAGATCGTCGCCGAGCCCCTGCGTCATGTGCCGCAGCTGACGACAGCCGAGCGCGACAGGCGCGTCGAGACGATGCTCGACGAGGTCGGGCTTGCCGGTCTCGGCAAGCGCTGGCCGCATGAATTGTCTGGCGGCCAGCGGCAGCGCATCGCGATTGCGCGCGCCATCGTGCGCGAGCCGGCTTTCGTGGTTGCCGACGAGCCGGTCTCCGCGCTCGACATGACCATCCAGGCGCAGGTGCTGAAACTGTTCGAGCGGCTGCAGGCGCAATACGGTTTTGCCTGCCTGTTCATCAGCCATGATCTCGCCGCGGTCGAGCAGGTCGCCGATCGCGTCGTGGTGATGCAGGGCGGCAAGATCGTCGAGCAGGGCTCGCGTGACGACATCTTTGATCGCCCCCGGCATGACTACACCAAGGCGCTGCTCGCGGCCGCGCCGGTCCTGGACTTCGCCGGTGCGACGGCGGAGCGTGCCTCGGGTTAATCAGGATCTTGCGTATGAGACGGTTTGTCGTTGCGTTGTGCCTGATGCTTGCGCCGTTATCCGCGGCCCAGGCCGAGAGTGTCCTGCGCAGCATGGTCACCACCGACATCCGCGGCCTGATGCCGGGCAACAGCCCTGATGACAACACCGGCCTCGTGCTGCAGCAGATCTACGAAGGCCTCGTCGCCTGGCGCGGCGACGGCACCGTCGCCCCGATGCTGGCGAAGGCGGTCGAGACGTCGGCGGATGGCCGCACCTACACCTTCACGCTGCGCGAAGGCGTAACATTCCACAACGGCGCGCCGCTGACCTCGCGGGAGGTGGCCTGGACCTGGGAGCGCTTCCTCGATCCGAAATCCGCCTGGCCATGCCGGACCAATTTCGACGGCACGCGCAAGACCAAGATTGTCGAGATCACCGCGCCATCGCCGGAGCAGGTCGTCTTCCGGCTCGCAGAGCCGAGCGGCGCGTTCCTCAGCACGATGGCGCGGGCCGATTGCGACGGCACCGGCATCGCGCATCCGGACTCGGTCGGTGCGGACGGGACGTGGCAGAAGGCGATTGGCACCGGCCCGTTTAGGCTTGCCGAATGGCGCCGCGGCCAGTTCATCGAGCTCGCCCGCAACGAGGCCTATGCGCCGCGCAGCGAGCCGGCCGACGGCCTCGCAGGCGCCAAGGCGCCCAAGGTCGATCGCGTCAGGCTGTCGATCGTGCCCGATCCTGCGGCGGCAAAGGCCGCAATCCAGTCCGGCAATCTCGACCTCTGGCCGTCAGCCGATCCGAAATTCGCGGGCGAGCTGAAGTCGGCGGGCCTCGTGATCGCATCGGCGCCGGTGGCCTCGCTGAACGCGATCGTGATGCAGACCAACGATCCGCTCTTGAAAGACAAGCGTTTGCGCGAGGCCATTGCGGCCTCGCTCGACTATCCCGGCATGAGCGACAGTCTCACCGACGGCTACGCCAAGCCGAGCACGTCTCTGGTGCCGCTGTCGAGCCGCTATTATGGCGCGGTGGAGCAGGCCGGCCAAAACCTCGACATTGCGCGCGCAAAGAAGCTGCTGATTGAGGCGGGCTACAAGGGCGAGCCGATCAAGATCACCACCAATTCGCGCTTTCCGGTCATGAACGACGTCGCCGTGATGGCGCAGGCGATGGCGCAGCAGGCGGGCCTTAACCTCACGGTCGAGGTCGTCGAGTTCGCGGCCCAGCTCAGCCGCTACAACAAGGGCGACTATCAGCTCATGGTGTGGAACTACACGCCCTATCTCGATCCCGCTTTCGGCCTCGACCGCTTCATCGGCGACAAGGCCGCGCAGCCGGATCGCGTCTGGGGCAATCGCGATGCGATCGAGCTGCTGGCTAAGCTGATGGAAACGCCCGCGCCGGAGGCGCGCCAGCCGCTGTTCGATGCGCTCCACAGACTGTTCGTCGACGATGCGCCGATGATCGTGTGGAGCTCCGGCGTCAATGTGTCGGCGGTCTCGCCCAAAGTGCGCGGTTATGCGCCGTGGGCCGGCCGCAAACCCCGCTTCTGGAACGTCGAGGTTGTCAGATGATCTCCCTTGCGCAGCGCAGGCAACATGCCTGGCCGGACGGCGCCCGCTGCGTCGTCGGCCTCACGCTCGATTTCGACGGCACCTCGCTCGAACGCGGCCGCGGCCAGCTGCCGCTTGGAGCGCGCTCGCACGGACGCTATTCCGCCAAATGCGGCATCCCGCGCTTCATCGACATGTTTTCGCGGCACAACGTGCCCTGGACCTTCTATGTCTCCGGCTATGATGCCGAGGAGAGCCCGGACCTCGTCCGCAACATCTCGCGCTCGGGCATCGAGATCGGCTCGCACGGCTATTTTCACGAGGGCGTCGACCCTGGAGATGCCGAGCCGGAGCTCCTGGAACGGACGCACCGGCTGCTCACCGAGATCACCGGCATCGCGCCGCGGGGATGGCGCTCGCCGTCCGGACACAAGACGGCGCGCACGCTGCGCAAGCTCCGCGAGCTCGGCTATGTCTACGATTCCAGCGACAAGGATTTCGACCTGCCATATCTCGCCCGCTACGACGGCGAGGAGCGCAGCGATTATGTCTGCCTGCCCAACAACACCTCGAGCCTCGACGATTTCCCGTTCTACCGCGTCAGCTATACGCCGCCGTCGGAAGTGCTGACGCATTGGGAGCAGGAGTTCGACGCGATCTACGCCGAGGGCGGCTACTACAACCTGACCTTCCACCCGCGCGTCGGCTATGGCTCCGGCTCGCCCGCGCGCGTCGCGGCGGTCGAAGGGCTCATCAAATATGCCAAGCGCCACGAGGGCGTGCGCTTCGTCGGCATGCTCGAACTCGCCGAATGGTGCCTGAAGCGTCCGACCGATTGGCGGCGGGACTGGAGCGGACAATGACGAAGCCGATCATTCCCATTGTCGTCACCGTCAATCTCCAGGGCAAGACGGTGGAGCTGACGCAAGCTCACGAGGACGCGCTGTTCGGCCGCGCTTCCTACGGAAAATACGCCTATGCGGTCGGTTGCGAACGGCTGTTCGGACTGCTCGATCGCCACGGCATCAAATCCACCGTGTTCGTGCCGGGTGCTGAAGCAGAAGCCAATCCCGCCTATGTCGCCGCGCTCGCCGGCCGCGGTCATGAGATCGCCGCGCATGGCTGGGCGATGGAAGAGATGGACGCGGCTGGCGTCGACGAGCGGGCGCTGCTGGAGCGCACGCATGCCACGCTGTCGCGGATCGTCGGCCGTGCGCCGCGCGGTTTCCGGGCCCCACACGGCCGACTGACGGAACGTACCCTCGGCCATCTCGCCGATCTCGGCTATCGCTATGATTCGAGCTTCCAGGATGACGACCATCCGTACCGGCTTGATGCCGATGGCGGCCGCGGCATGGTCGAGGTGCCGCATGCGGAGATCCTGATCGACGCGACGCTCTACGCCCAACGCCAGACCCATGATCGCGTCATCAAGATGTGGCGCGAGGAGATCGATGCGATGCATCGCGAGCGCTGCCTGATCACGCTGACCCTGCATCCGCGCAGCGACTATGGCAGCGCGCGGGCGAGCCGCGTCGCCGCGCTCGACGGCCTGCTGAGCTGGCTGCGCGGTCTCGATGGTGTCGCGTTTATGACCTGCGAAGAGGTCGCTCAGTCGCTCGCCTGACCGCCACCGCATCCCCGCGAGAACTCGCCGCCGATAGGGCCCCCCAGCCCGCAGGTCGCGCTTGTGCCGTTCATCGGAATAAGCGGCAAATCGCCGCGCGATGCATCATTCCGGCCGATGGATGCCATCAGGAAAATGCCCAATCGGGCCGGAAAGCCATGTGCTAACAGAACGCAATCGCGTTTCGGCAAGATAGTTCTGCCGGGGCGAGGCCAGGGGCGGCACGTCCCGGCTTTACAAAAGAAGAACATCAACCTCAGGGGTGGAAATGGAACGAGAGGTCCTGTTGTCGGGGGATGGCGCCAGACCGAATCTGGCCTTCGCCGCGATCGTCGATGCACGCAACGGCATGGCTCGGGCGGCGCGCAGTCGGGTGCCGCGGCGGCTCGCGGCATTCGCAGCAGCCGGCCTGCTGGCGCTCTCGGCCCTCGCGACACAGGCCACCCCTGTTACGGCCGGCCAGACCTGGAATGCCTACACCTACAATTCCGTCGCCACCGTCACGGCCGCCAAGGGCCTCGCCGAGCTGTTCGACGAGATCGGCAAGCGCACCAATGGCGAGCTGAAGATCAAGCTGCACCTCGGCGGTACGCTGCAGATCAAGGCGACCGACATCACCCAGGCCGTCGCCGACAACATCGTCCAGATGGGAGATGACGCGTTCTTCCTCGGCAGCGTGCCGGTCGGCGCGGTCGTGCGCCTGCCGATGCTGGTGCACGATCCCGTCGAATACCAGAAGGTCTCGGCCATCCTCGCGCCGGCGCTGAGCGAGGCCTACGCCAAGCGCGGCATCGTCGTGGTCGGCCAGTACGTGTTTCCGGAGCAGGTGATCTGGTCGCGCAAGGAGCTCAAGTCGCTGAAGGACATCCAGGGCCAGAAGATCAGGGTGATCTCGCCGGATCAAGGCGAGTTCATCAAGAAGATGGGCGGCTCGCCGGTGACGCTGGGAACGGCGGAAGTCCCGGCGGCGATCGACCGCGGCGTCGTCGACGGCGCGATCACCGCGAGCTCCGGCTACGGCTATGTCTGGCGTGACCTGTTCAAGTACAATTACCGGCTGAACCTCGGCTATGTCTCCTCGCTGCTGCTGGTGAACAAGAAGGCGTGGGACCGGCTGTCGCCCTCCGTGCAGACCGTCGTGCAGGACACCATCCGCGAGATCGCCGACAAGACGACCAGGGCGATGGCGGCCGAGGATCAGGATCTCACCCAGAAGCTTGCCGCGCAAATGACCGCGACCAGTCCGTCGCCCGCGGAAGTCGAGGAGGCCGGCCAGAAGATCAGGCCCTATTACGCCGAGTGGGCGAAAGCGCAGGGACCCGAGGCGGCCGAACTGCTGGATCAGGTCCGCAAGGCTCTGGGACGCTGAACCGCATGCTGTCATCTCCTCAAACGCAGCACCTCGACGCCGGGCACGTCGTCGAGGCCGGACCTTCGCAACCCGTCGAGGGCTGGATCGAGCGCCTGTGCCGCTGGCTCTGCGAGCTCGCCATCATGTCCATGATGGTCATGGTCGCGGCCGAAGTCCTCCTGAGAAACCTCTTCGGCGTCTCGCTCCAGTCGGCCGACGAGCTCGGCGGCTATCTGCTCGTCGCCGTCTCGTTCCTGAGCCTGTCGACCTGCTTCGTCAGCGGTGCCTTCCACAAGGTAGAGTTCATCGACAACAGGCTCGGCGAACGCGGGCACGCCCTGCGCAAGCTGATCTTCGACGCGATCGCGCTCGCCTTCTGCCTGCTGCTGCTCTGGCAGCTGGTCCGCCTGGTGCTGCGCAGCTTTGACGGCGGCGATTTCGCCGCGACCATTCTCGGCACGCCCTTGTGGATTCCGCAACTGACCATGCCGCTCGGCACCGCCGCTCTTTGCTATTCGCTGATCAGGACGCTTCGGGCGGACATCCGCTGGCTCGGGGCCGCAAGCCGCAGGAGCCGTGGCCAATGAGCGCGGGTCTCCAACTCATCATCGCCTTCGCTGTCTTCCTGTCGCTGCTCGGCCTCGGCATGCAGGTGCCTTTCGCCATCGCGATTCCGGCCGTGGTCTATTTGTTCATGCAGAACGGCTTCGATGCCTTCAACGGGCTCGGCCTCGTCAGCTGGGGCAGCATGGACAGCTTTACGCTGACCGCCATCCCGCTCTTCATCCTGCTCGCCGAAATCCTGCAGAAGAGCGGGCTCAGTTTTCGGATCTATCGCGGGCTGTCGGTCCTGGTCGCGCGCATTCCCGGCGGCCTGTTGCAGACCAATATCGCGGGATGTGCGGTGTTCGCCGCGATCAGTGGCTCCAGCATCGCGACCGCCGCCTCGATCGGCAGCGTCGCGCTGCCTCAACTCGGCCAGCGCAAATATGATCGCCGGCTCTCGGCCGGTTCGCTCGCGGCCGGCGGCACGCTCGGAATCCTGTTCCCGCCGAGCATAGCCATGATCGTTTACGGCACCTTCAGCGAGACCTCGGTCGCAAAGCTGTTCATGGCCGGCGTGATCCCCGGCTTGATCCTGACCGCGATGTTCATGGCCTACATCGCGGTCTACACAACCATGAGGCCGAGCGCGGCGCCTGCGGAAATACTGACGCGCAGCGTTGCCGGGATCATGGGCGCGCTGGTCGACGTGCTGCCGTTCGCGATCCTGATCGCGTTCATTCTCGGCAGCATCTATTCGGGGCTGGCCACGCCGACCGAGGCGGCCGCGATCGGATGCCTGTTCGGCATCGCGATATCAGTCATCTGGGGCGACCTGACCTGGTCGAACTTCGTCGCTGCCATGCACCGCACGGTCGAGGTTGTCGGCAACATCCTGTTCATCGTCTACGCCGCCTTCCTGTTCTCCTACGCCATCAGCTATGCCGGCGTCGGCGACGACGTCACCGCCTTCGTCGTCGGTCTGCACCTCAGCAAGGTCGAGTTCTTCATCGCCGTCTTCGTGCTCTACACGGTGCTCGGCTGTCTGGTCGAGAGCCTGGGCATGATCGTGATCACGGTGCCGCTGCTCTATCCGGTCCTGGTCCAGTACGGCGTCGATCCGATCTGGTTCGGCGTCATGCTGGTGATGTTCATCGAGCTCGGCCAGATATCGCCGCCGATCGGCATCAATCTCTTCGTCATCCAGAGCATCTGGGACGGCAAGCTCAGTGAAGTCGTGATGGGAACCGTTCCGTTCCATCTGATCATGCTGGTGCTGCTGTTCATGCTCGCGATCTGGCCGGAGATCGCCTTGTTCCTGCCGACGCGCATGGGCTGAGACGGCGTCATCGTCAGAACAGTTTGCGCGCGCGGCGGTGGCCGCGTGCTGTTCCACTGTGCCTGCACGATTGCGAGAAGCACCATCACGCCGGCTGATGGTCAGTATCAAAATTTGGCCAATTCTCTGCCGCGTGGCGATCGACGAATAATGAATCTGACGGATCGGACTCCTTCGATCCCGCGTGCATCAAAGTGAGCCGACAAGAACTCATGCAGCTTCAACAGGCGATCAATTTCGACGACATCAGAACGCTCGCGCGCAAGCGCCTGCCGCGGATCGCTTTCGATTTCATCGATGGCGGGGTCGACGGGGAGGCGGGGCTCGCGCGCAACCGCGTTGCGTTCGATCGCTACAAGCTGCTGCCGCGTTATCTGGTCGACGTCGAGAAACGCCGCCAGACGGTGAACCTGTTCGGCCACGATTATGCCAGTCCGTTCGGTATCTCGCCGATGGGCATCGCCGGCTTCTTCCGCCCCGGCGCGGATCTGATGCTCGCGCGCGCGGCGGCGCGTTTCGAGATTCCCTACATCATGTCGAGCGCGAGCTGCGATTCCATCGAGGCGGCCATGGCGCTGGCACCGAAGACGACCTGGTTCCAGATCTACGGCACGCGCGACCCGCACATCACGCTCGATCTGGTCCGCCGCGCCAAGGCGCTGGGCGTGCGGGTGCTGCTGATGACGATCGATACGCCTGTGATGGGCAAGCGCGAGCGTAATTTGCGCAACGGCTTCCGCCGGCCGATGAAGATGACGCCGTCGGTGATCCTGCAGGGACTGAGCCGGCCGGGCTGGACCTGGCGCTATCTCACCGAGGGTGGGATTCCCATGATGGAGAACTGGCGGCCCTATGCGGCGGAGGGCGCCAGCGCCAATGCGGTCGCCGATCTCTACGGCGAGCAGACGCCGGCGCCGGCGCAGACATGGTCGATCCTCGAACAGGTGCGCAAGGCCTGGGATGGTCCGCTGGTGGTCAAGGGCGTGATGCATCCGGCCGACGCGCTGAAGTGCCTCGAGCTCGGCGCAAGCGGCGTGATGGTCTCGAACCATGGCGGGCGGCAGCTCGACAGTGCGCCCGGCTCGATCGACATGCTGCCCGCGATCGCCGATGCGGTCGGCGGCCGCATGGAGATCCTGATCGACAGCGGCTTCCGCCGCGGCAGCGACGTTGCGAAAGCGCTGTGCCTCGGTGCCAGGGCCGCATTCTTCGGCCGTCCCGCGATGTTCGGCGTTGCCGCGGCCGGCGAGACCGGAGCCTGCAAGGTCATCGATATCATGCGCCAGGAGATCAGCCTGCTGATGGGACAGCTCGGCTGGATCGATGTCGGCAAGGCGGGGCCGGACAGCCTGATCGATCTGCTGGATCCCCGCATGGGACGAAACTAGCGGCGGTGAATGCCGAGGCGGCTTCAAGGACGAGAGGAACGACGTGACCAAACGCATGCACCTGATCGGCTTCTACATGCACAGCCCGATCAACCATACGGCGCTGAGCTGGGCCGACCCCGAGGACGATCGCGTCGAAGGCATGCGGCTGTTCGAGCACTGGAAGCGTCTTGCCCGAACGCTCGAGCGCGGCCGGTTCGATGCCGCGTTCTTCGCCGATACGCCCGGCGGCATGGAGCGCTACAAGGACAGCTTTGAAGACTATGTCCGCTACGGCGTCACCTGGCCCTGCCACGATCCGATGGCCTTGCTGGGCGTGATGCTGGCGGAGACGAAGCATCTCGGCCTTGCGGTCACGCTCTCGACGGCGGGGACGCATCCCTATCACACCGTGCGCCGGCTCTCGACGCTGGATTATATCAGCGGCGGCCGCGTCGGCTGGAACATCGTGTCAGGCCATCTGCGCGGGGAGCATCGCGCGCTCGGCCTCGACCAGATCGAGCACGACAAGCGCTACGACCAGGCCGACGAGTACATGGAGATCTGTCACGCGCTGTGGAACGGCGTGCAGCCCGGCGCGGTTCTTGCGAACAGGCAAACCGGCGAGTTCGCCGATCCGGCCAAGGTCGCAGTGATCGATTTCGCCGGCGCGCACTACCGCTGCCACACTGTTCCGCCGACCTTGCCGTCGGCGCAGGGCCGGCCCGTGCTGTTCCAGGCGGGCTCGTCGGGCCGCGGCCAGGAATTCGCGCTGAAGCACAGCGACGTCGTCTTCTCGATCCAGGCGCGGGTGGAGGCGATGAAGGCCTTCGTCGACAAGCTTGCGGACTCCTCGACATCGCAGGGGCGGGCCGAGCCGCCGAAAGTGGTGTTCGGCATTCAATGCGTGCTTGGCGGCACTGAAGCCGAGGCGAAGCGCCGCCAGGCCGAGCTTTTCGAGCGCATCCCGCTCGACGCCGCGCTCAGCCGGATGTCCGGCACCTTGGGCATCGACTTCAGCAGGATCGATCTCGACACGCCGCTGGCTGCCAATACCACCGATGCCTCGCGCGGCATGCTGATGGCGCTGGCGAACATGACGGGCGACGGCAACGCGACCGCGCGCGACGCGGCGCGCGTGTTCGGGGCGACCGCCGGCATGCCGCAACTGGTCGGCACGCCGGAGCAGGTCGCCGATCAGCTCGAGCACCTCTGGCGCACGAGCGGCTGTCACGGCTTCAACGTCACGCCGACCACCAACATCAGGAGCATCGAGAACTTCGTCGACGAGGTGGTTCCGCTGCTGCAGGCCAAGGGGATCTTCCGGACCGACTATGACGGCGAGACCCTGCGCGACAATTTCATGAACTGAGGAGGCGGTCGCGTGCTCTCCGCCGCGACCGGTGCTTTCGAGATGCCGAACCAGTCTACACCACGCATTCCCACGCTTCGCGCGCCCGCCGGCGCCTGCGACACCCACATGCACATCTACAGCAAGGCGTATCCAGCCTCGTCGAAAGCCTGGCTGTTCCCGCCCGACTTCAGCGTCGAGGATTATCGCAAGGTGCAGGCCCGGCTCGGCCTGCAGCGCACGATCATCGTCCAGCCCGTGACATACGGATTCGATAATCGCTGCACGCTGGACTCGGTTGCCGCGTTCGGCTCCGGCGCGCGGGCGGTCGTGACTGTCCCGACTGGCGTCACCGACAGCGAACTCGACCGGCTCTGGCAAGCCGGCGCGCGGGGCCTGCGCTACCATCAGATGCGGGGCAGCGTCACCGAATGGTCCGATGTGCCCGTCATGGCGGAGCGCATCCGCGGCACCGGCTGGCATCTGCAGATTCAATTCGACGGGCTGGAATTCCCCGACCACGAGACGCTGATCGCGCGTTTGCCGTGCACCGTGGTGATCGACCATATGGGCCGCTATGCCCGCCCGCTCGCGGTGGAGCATCCCGCGGTGCAGTCGCTGCTGCGAGTAGCTGCGCGTGACAATGTCTATGTCAAGCTGTCGGGCGCCTATCACATCGCCCATGGCAGCGGCCCCGGCTACAGGGAGGTCGCGCCGATCGCGCAGGCCCTGGTCCGGCAGGGGACGGACCGCCTGCTGTGGGGATCGGACTGGCCGCATCCGACCGAGACGGCGGAGACCATGCCTGACGATGCCGACCTCCTGGATCTGCTGCTGGCCTGGGCGCCCGACGCCGCGGCCCGCCAGGCCATCCTCTCCGATAATCCCGCCCGTCTTTATGGATTCGTCTAGCCGATATGCCCCGTACCGCCCCGCCATCCGCTCGACCGGCGCCTGATCGACGCGATCAGGGCGGATGCAATGCGCTATCATCAGATATAATGATGATGCGCCGGGCGGACCGTTTCATTGACCTGATGGGAGGGCCTGCGCGGCCCGATTCAACTCATTGGGCTAGGTGGAACATGCTCTCCAGGGTGACGCTGGACCAACTCCAGATGCTGATCGCCGTCGCGGACTGCGGCAACTTCTCTGCGGCTGCGCGCAAGGTCAATCGTGTCCAGTCGGCGGTCAGCCAATCGATCCAATCACTCGAGGATGCGCTCGAGCTGAAACTGTTCGACCGCTCGAGCAAGCTGCCCCGGCTGACGGAGGCCGGCGAGGCGATCGTCCACGATGCACGCCGGATCGTCAGCAGCACCGATGCGCTGCGTGCGCGCGCCAAGAACATGGCGACCGTGGCCGAGCCCGAGATCAGTCTCTCGATCGAGCAGGTCTTTCCGAGCACCGTGCTGATCGAAAGCCTGCGCGCATTCCGGGAGCGTTTCCCGCTGGTCTCGGTGAATTTGCTCGCCGAAGGCCTTGGCGCGCCCGAGCAGTCGCTGTTCGAAGGCAATGCCCGGCTGGCGATCTACTCGACTGCGCTCGACGGCATGCCGGGCTTTCAGATGGAATTTCTCGGCGACGTGCCGATCTCGCTGGTGGCCTCGTCCCGGCACCCGCTGGCGGCGATCGAGGGATTGATCCCGCAGGCCGCGCTGGAAGAGCACATCCAGCTCACCATGGTGGACCGCACCAAGCGCTACCGCGGGGTGGTGATGGGAACCCATACCTGGAGCTTCATCGACCAGTTCAGCCGCCTCGATTTCGTTCGCAACGGCTTCGGCTGGTGCGCGATGCCGACCCACCTCGCGCAAGGCTATCTCGATTCCGGCGAGCTCGTGGAATTGAAACTCGCCGCGCATAACGGCGAGCCGCTGCGGTTTCCGCTCTATGCCGTGCACAAGATCGAGCAGCCGCCCGGGCCGGCCGCGCAATGGCTGCTGACCGAGATCAAGCGTCGCTTTTCCGAATGGATCGCCGCAACCGTCGATCGCCAATCGCTGCGGCGGGGAATCCAGATCCGCGTGACCACGGTGTGATGGCCAATCAGGCTGAACGGAGTCGTCGATGAAATCACCGATCGAGAGTGGAGACCCCCGTGTCGAGCTGGAGGGCTTTCGGCGCAGTCTTGCCGAATTCGCAACTGGCGTCACGGTCATCTCGACATCGGCGGGCGGCGAGCGCTTCGGCCTGACATCGAACTCGTTCACCTCGGTCTCGCTCGATCCTCCGCTGGTGCTGTGGTCGATCCGCCGCGAGAGCAAGAGCTTTGCTGCCTTCGCGGCGTGCTCCCACTTCGCTGTCAACGTCCTCTCCGAAGACCAGATCGAGCTGTCGCAGCGCTTTGCCCGGTCGAGACCGGACAAGTTCAGGGACCTCGATTGTGACGCGGGCGAGGGCGCTGCGCCGCTGCTTGCGGGCGTCGCGGCCTCGTTCGAATGCGTCTGCCGCCAGACCCTCGACGGCGGTGACCATCTCATCCTGATCGGCGAGGTCGTACGCTATCATCGCCATGATCGGAGGCCACTGCTCTTCGTCAAGGGCGGCTATGCGGTCTCAGCCGAGCATCCCGACATGCGCACCTTCACCGGTGGCGGAAGCGCGGACCGGCCCGACGGCGGCGAGGAGCGCGTGCTGTCCAACCTGATGATCCGCGCCTACAGCAGCATCGCCTCGCGGCTGGAGCAGGGACGGCAGACGGAAGGGCTCGGCCTTACGCTGATGCAGGCCCGGCTGCTGCGCGCTGCGGCGACCTCGCCCGATCGCACGCTCGACGCGTTGATGCCGGAGCTGTTCCTCGATTTCGGCGCCAGCCGCAGCCTTCTTGAATCGGTCGTGTCGCTGGGGCTTGTGGCGGTCGATGATCACGGCCGCATTCGTTTGACTGCGCAAGGCGAGGGGCGTCTCCGCGCGATCGTGGCCCATGCGCGTGCCAACGAAGCGATCCTGTTCCAGGGCATCCCGGACAGCGATCTTGCGACGGTGAGGCGCGTCCTCAACACGATGGTTGCGACGCAGCTCAGCGCCGTGGAGCCGACGCCCGTCCAATGATCCGCGCGCGGATCGTGCGCTAGCGCTTCTCACCTGGAAAGGACATCACAGTGCAATCCGTCGTCTATACACGAATTCCCCGCCTCGATCCGGCCCTGATCGACCGCGCCAGCCGCATCAACGTCGCCGATCTGCATGAGGGATTGGGCGCAGTGGTCGGGCGGCAATGCCTGATGCAGCCGCAGATGCGCGCGCTGTTTCCGGCGGCCCGGATCTGCGGCCAGGCCATCACCTCGTTCAATTTTCCCGGCGACAATCTCATGCTGCATGCGGCTTTCCGGGTCGCAGCGCCCGGCGACATCCTCGTGCTGACCAATGGCGGCTCGCCGCAGGGCGCGTTGTGGGGCGAGATCGCGAGCTACTACAGCCGCATCAGGAAACTGGGCGGCGCGGTGATCGACGGCGCGATGCGGGACTCCCAGCAGATCACCGAGATGGGATTTCCGGTGTTCGCTTCCTGCATCTCCGTGTCCTATCCCGGCAAGCGCGGCCCGGGCGCGGTCAACGTTCCCGTGGTCGTCTCGGGCGTCACGGTCAATCCCGGGGACCTGATCGTCGGGGACGCCGATGGCGTCATGGCGATCCCGCCGGCGCATGTCGAGTCTGCCGTTCGCAGCGCCGAGGCGCGGATGGCCAAGGAAGCTGAGATCAAGCGGCGGCTCGACGCAGGGCAGACGCTTTACGATGTCGCGGGCATGAAGCCCCTGTTCGAGGCTGCCGGCATCGTCGAGATCGACGCTATCTGGAGCGATCCGCGCTGACGTCACGGCATGCGGGATTTGGCCAGCACGCAGTGAATGCCCTTGTTACCGTCGACCAGCTGCGTGACGCGCAGGTCGGCGGCGATCGAGCAGAGCGTGTAGGCATCCTGCGCGCTGAGGCCGCTCTTGTCCCGGATCAGCGCGATCATGTCGCGCAGCGCCGCCTTGGCGGCATCGTCGAGATCCTCGTCGAATCCCATGGTGATCCAGTCGGACGCCGTCTCCGCGCGGGGCGCGGTGAGACGGAGATCGCGGCGGACATGGAATTCGAAGGTGCCGGTGAGCGCGGCCTCGATCGCGGTCAGGCAGACTTCGCCGTCGCCCTGCAGCGCGTGGCCGTCACCGGCCGAGAACAGCGCGCCCGGCACGAAGACGGGAAAATACAGCGTGCTGCCGGCACCTAGCTCCTTGTTGTCCATGTTGCCGCCGAACGCGCGCGGCTCTTTCGAGGACAGCCGGCCCCAGGCCGGCGGCGGCGCGACGCCGAAATTGCCGAAGAAGGGAGCGAGCGGCAGCTCCTGTCCCCAGGGAAGCTTTGCGACGTTGCGCGCGCGGTCCAGCGGAATATGGATGCGGCGGAACTCGGGGAAATCCTCGGGCAGGGTGCCGAGCGTCGGCACCTGCAGGTTCCAGCCCCAATTGCAGCGCAGCTCGATATTCAAGACGCGCACTTCCAGCACGTCGCCGGGTTCAGTGCCCTCGACATGGATCGGCCCGGTAAGAAGATGCGGGCCCGGACCGCGGAAGGCGCTTGCCAGCACCTCCGCATGTCCGGGGACGGTCTCAAAGCCGAGCGAGGGATCGGGCAGATCGTCCGGCTCGCCCGACAGCGTCTCGATGGTGACCCGGTCTCCGGATGCGATCCGGAGCACCGGCTTCAGTCGTCCATCCCAGAGTCCCCACTGGACGTTTCCGGGCGTGGAGCGCAGGACGTGGTCCATGCCGCTACCTGCCCGCGCTGCTCGCAACGATCGAGGAGGGCGAGGTCGCGAACTTGCCGAGGGCGAGATAGACGAGGCCCGCCACGCCAATTCCGAACAGCCAGCTCAGATCGGCACCGCCCAGGAAGTTGATCGAGATCGGCCCCTGCAGCGCGCCGACGAGGCCGTCCTCCACCAGCCATCCCGCGACGAGGCCGGCGAAGAACGCGATCATGCCGGCCCAGTTGATGTCGCCATAGGCGCTGGTCTCCGGCGAGCGATAGAGCTCGGCGACGTCGATCTGGCCCTTGCGCTTGATGAAGAAGTCGGCGAGCACCACGCCGGCCCACGGGCTCATCCACAACAGCAGGCTGATCATCCAGTTGTCGAACGCTTTTGCAAAGGACGGCGCGAAGATGAAATACAGCGTGACCAGGTAGCCGGCGACACCGACGATGACGGTGAGCCAGAAGCGCGAGAGCTTCAGTCCCGCGCTGAGCGCCGCCAGCGTCGCCGAATAGACGTTGAGGATGTTGGTGGCGATCGGGCCGTGCAGCACCATCAGCAGAACGAGGATGCTGACCGGCCCGCCAAACACCGCGCTGACCATTTTTGCAGGATCGGTGTCCAGTGTCGTCGAGGCGATGGTGGCGCCGAGGATGCCGAGCCAGACCGTCGGCACGAACATGCCGATATAGCTGTACCAGAACACGGATTTCGACGGCACACTTCTCGGCACGAAGCGCGAATAGTCGGAGGCCCAGGTGACCCAGGAGATGCCCCAGCCGACGCCGATCGCGGTCATCAGCAAGGTCAGCATCGCCATATGCGCGCCCGGCGGCAGCGAGGTGGTGAGGCTCCAGTTGACGACGCCGGGGCGCGTCCAGGCCAGCACGCTCATCAGCACCATGATGGCGATGGTCGGCGGCACCGTGTACTTCTCGAAGGTGCGGATCGCGTAGAAGCCGTAGATTCCGATCAGCACCTGCGCCGCCATCACCAGCGTGATGACGACGATCTCGATCAGCCAGGTGTCGGGCACGCCGAACTGGCCGAGGATGCCCATCGAGACCTTCACCGGGAAATAGGTGTTCACGCCGATCCAGCCCAGCGTCATCAGGAACATCAGGATGCTCGGCAGGTAGGCGCCGCGGACGCCGAAGGCGGACCGGCTCAGCACCATCTGGTTGACGCCGGTCTTGTGCCCCATCACCGTGAAGGTCGCGAAGATCGCGCAGCCCACGATGTTGCCGAGCACGATGACCGCGATGGTCTCCATCAGGCCGAGCTTGAGAATGATGCCGAGCGCGCCGAGCGCCCAGTTGACCGGCGCGATGTTGGCGCCGGCCCAGATCCACATCTGCTGCGGGCCGGTGGAGTCCCGGTCCGCATCGGGAATTGGCTCGATGCTGTGAATATCAGCGCGAAGTTCGGAATCCGTCATGACATCCCCCAATACGAAGCACGCTTCGCATCATCGCAGCATAAATCGTGCCATTGGTTGCGCAGCGGCCGGGCAGGGCGTGCGCCGATGCCGGTGCAGCGTGGCTCGCGCCGGATTGCTGTTGCGTTTTCAAGCGCAGCCGATGCTGACCCGCCGGCTCGCCGCGGCACCTCCGACGTGTCGGCGAGACGCGGTGGACGTTGCACGGCCAGGCAGCGGTACGATGATAAATTGAGCAGCCCAACTCAAAAGCGCAGCAACTGCGGCTAATCGAATAGGGCAGCGGAACTGTCGCGACTTGGATTGCCGGCCACGATGCGCTGCATCATCTCGATGAAGAGAGCCTGTTCCCGCTCGCTGAGATCGCCGAGCGTCGCACGATGCGCCCGCCGTGCCGCGCCCTCGATCTTGACCAGCAGCGCGGCGCCGGTCGGCGTCAGGCGGCACAACCGCGCGCGGCGATCGTCCTTGTTGACCGCGCGCTCGACCAGGTTCCGTGCGGCGAGCCGCTTCAAGGCACCGGTCGTCGTTGTGCGATCCAGGGCGATATCGGCCGCCAAAGTGGTCTGATCGGCGGTTTCTCGCACCGCCAGCGCCGAGAGCAGGCTGTATTGCAGCGGCGTGACCTCGAATTCGCCGCAGGCGTCCTGAAACAGCGCGACGTGAATCTGGTGCAGTCGCCGGATCAGATAGCCGGGTCGCTGCGACAATGGCCAGGGGCGGTGCTTGCCCCCGCTGCGACTTTTCCTGGCTTGCCGCAATGCACGCTCTCCCAACCCGAAACTCAGTCGCGCATAGCTCGATTCGAATGCGCTCGCCACAACAGGATCATGGCACGAAGCTTGCTTTTGTCAAAATGCGAAGCATACTTCGTATCCAAATGCGAAGCATGCTTCGTAATTCGAGAGCGGGGCAACCGCCTGCGCAAGAACTTGAGGAGAGCGCCATGTCAGTCACTGCCAGCTTCGACCTTCTGCTGCGAGGCGGCCGCGTGATCTGCCCGGCTTCGGGCATAGACGGCGTCAAGGACGTCGCCATCCGGGGCGGCAAGATCGCGGCGGTTGCGGCGGACATCCTGCCGACCAGCGCGAAGGAGGTCGTCGACGTCGGCGGCAAGCTGGTGCTGCCCGGGCTGATCGACACCCACGCCCATGTCTATCAATATGTCTCGGGCCGGTTCGGCATGAACCCCGACATGGTCGGCGTGCAGTCGGGCGTGACGACGCTGGTCGACCAGGGCGGCCCGTCCTGCATGACGCTGCCGGGCTTTCGTCATTTCATTGCCGAGCCCTCAGCCTCGCGCGTCTACGCTTTCCTCTCCGCCTATCTCGTCGGCGGACTAGAGGGACATTTCTATCCGCAGCTCTACAGCCCCGACGGCGTCGACGTCGACGCCACCGTGAAGTCGGCGACGGCCAATCTCGACATCGTGCGCGGCATCAAGGCTCATGCCGAGATCGGCGGCTTTGCGCGCTGGGGCATCCGCGTCATCGAGATGGCGGCGGAGATCGGCAAGCGCGCCGACCTGCCGGTCTATGTGCATTTCGGCCAGCTCTGGGGCCTGCCCGAGAGCGGCGCCAATGGCGAGGATGCCGACACCATTCTCACCCGCGTGATCCCGCTCTTGCGCGAGGGCGACATTCTCGCCCATCCCTTCACGCGCCACCCCGGCGGTTTCGTCAATCGTGAGGGCGAGGTGCACCCGGTAATCCAGGCCGCGCTCGACCGCGGCCTGAAGGTCGATGTCGGCCACGGCAGCCACTTCTCCTATAGGCTCGCCAAGAAGGCGATCGCCGCCGGCATCATTCCGACCACGCTGGGCGCCGACATCCACGGCTACAACACCCACGTGCCCGCGCCGGCGGGAACGCCCGACCAGCACGAGGACGAGGAGAACCATCCGTTTGCAGGGCAGGCCAAGTTCAGCCTGGTGCAGGCGATGAGCTCGATGATGGCGCTCGGCCTGTCGCTGGAGCAGGTGGTGCCGATGGTCACCTCCAATCCGGCAAAAATGCTCGGCCGCAGCGGGGAGATCGGCGCGCTCAAGGTCGGCATGGATGCCGACGTCTCCGTGCTCGCCGAGAAGAACGGCCGCTTCGTCCTGAAGGACAATGAGAAGAACGAAGTGATCGCCGAGCGTCTGCTGCAGCCGGCCTTCTGCCTGCGCGCTGGCACGCGCTTCGACGCGGTCGCGCCGATCCTGCCGCAAGCCGTCGCGGCGTAAGGCCAGGCGGTGAAGGAGGGCGCGGAGTTGCGCAACGAGCGGGAATTTCCTTCGGGCCAATCCGGGCAGGGGGTGGGCGCACGGCTGCCGCGGAAGGAGGACGATCGCCTGATGCGCGGCCGCGGCCGGTATGTCGGCGACGTCAGGCTCGCCGGCCTTCAGGACGTTGCCTTCGTGCGCAGCCCGCTGGCGCATGCGCGCATTCGCGGCATCCACGTGCCGGAGCGCCATCGCGGTCGTGTGTTCACGGCCGCGGATCTCGTCGGCATCAAGCCGATCCGCGCCGTGTCCGGTCTTCCGGGCTTCAAGATCTCGGAGCAGCCGGTGCTGGCGACCGGCAAGGTGCGGCAGGTCGGTGAACTCGTCGCGATGTGCCTCGCGCCGACGCGGGCCGAGGCGGAGGATATCGCGGCCTCCGTGACGCTCGATCTGGAGGAGCTGCCGGCGATCACCGACATGCTGAAGGCGCGCGAGCCTGATACGGCGCTGGTGCACGAGCATTGGGGCGACAACGTCTTCCTCGAAACCAATTACGAGGTCGACATCTCCGCCGCGCTCGATGCGCCGATCAAGGTGACGCGCGAGATCTCGACCGCGCGGCAATGCATGTCGCCGCTGGAAGGCCGCGGCGTGGTCGCGACCTTCGATTCCCGGCTCGACCAGCTGACGCTGCATTCGGCGGCGCAGATGCCGCACATCACCCGCAGCGGCCTTGCCGAGTGCCTCGGCATGGAGGAGGGCCAGATCCGCGTCATCTCGCCCGATGTCGGCGGCGGGTTCGGCCACAAGGGCATTCTGCTGCCCGAAGAGGTCTGCCTGTCCTGGCTGACGATGCGCTGCGGCCATCCCGTGCGCTGGCTCGAGGACCGCCGCGAGCATCTCGTCGCCAGCTCCAATTGCCGCGAGCACCACTACAAGATCACGGTCTATGCCGACCGCGACGGCAGCTTGCGCGGCATCGACTGCGAAGCGACCGTGGATTCCGGCGCCTACTCGTCCTATCCGTTCTCGGCCTGCTTGGAGGCCGCGCAGGTCGCGAGCATTTTGCCGGGCCCCTACAAGATGCCGGCCTATCGCTGCCGCACCTTCTCGGTCGCCACCAATAAATGCCCGATCCTGCCTTATCGCGGCGTCGCGCGCACCGGTGTCTGCTTCGCGCTGGAATTGATGCTCGACCTCGTCGCGGCCGAAGCCGGCCTCGAACCCGGCGAGGTGCGGCTGCGCAATCTGGTGCGCCCCGAACAGATGCCGTTCGACAACATCACCAGGAAGCACTTCGACAGCGGCGATTATCCGGAAGCGATGCGCCGCGCGCTGGCTGCGATCGACATCGACGCGATCCGCGCGAAGCAAGAGCAAGGCGGGACCGACGGCCGCCGCATCGGCGTCGGCGTCTCCATCTATTGCGAGCAGGCCGCGCACGGCACCTCGGTCTATTCCGGCTGGGGCATTCCGATGGTGCCGGGTCACGAGCAGGCCTCCGCTCGACTGACGCCGGACGGCGGCCTCGAATTGCGTGTCGGCGTGCATTCGCACGGGCAGGGCATGGAGACCACGCTCGCCCAGGTCGCGCACGAAATCCTCGGCGTCGATGTCGCAAAGATCCGCATCATCCTCGGTGACACCGCGATGACGCCCTATTCGACCGGCACCTGGGGCTCACGCTCGATGGTGATGGCCGGCGGTGCGGTCGCGACCGCCTGCCGCGAGCTCGGCGAACGCGCCCGGCGCATCGGCGCAAAACTGTTGCAGCACGATCCCGCCTCGGTGGTGCTTCAGAACGGCGAGGTGCGCGGGGTCAATGGCAGCGTCAGCCTCAAGGCGATCGCCCACACCTGGTATCGCCGCCCGCAGGATCTGCCGGCCGACGTCGATCCCGGCGGGTTGGAGGTGACGCAGGGCTACAAGCCCGTGCGTGACAGCGGGACCTTCAGCTACGCCGCGCACGCCGCCGTCGTCGCGGTCGATCCTGATCTCGGCGAGGTGGAAATTCTTGATTATGTGATCGTCGAGGACGGCGGCGTGCTGGTCAATCCGCTCGTCGTCGACGGCCAGATCTATGGCGGACTCGCGCAAGGCATCGGCACCGCGCTTTACGAGGAAATGCCGTTCGATGCCTCCGGCCAGCCGCTGGCGACGACGCTTGCCGACTATCTGCTGCCGGGGCCGACCGAAGTTCCCGCCGCGCGCCTCGACCACATGGAGACGCCGTCGCCCTATACGCAGTTCGGCGTGAAGGGTATCGGCGAGGGCGGTGCGATCGCCCCGCCCGCCGCGATAGCCAACGCCGTCAACGATGCCTTGCGCCCGCTCGGCGTCGAGCTGATGCAGTCGCCGATCACGCCGCACCGGATCGTCGCGGCGGTGCTGGCCGCGCGCGCGACGAAAAGGAGCGCGGCATGAAACCGGCGCCCTTCGCTTACGAACGCCCGCGCGATCTCGATGCCGCGCTGTCGATGCTGGCCGCAAGCCACGGATCGGCAAAGATTATCGCCGGCGGCCAGTCGCTCGGTCCGATGCTCAATCTGCGGCTGGTGCAGCCGGAGCTGATCGTCGACATCTCCGGCCTTGCCGAGCTCAAGCGCGCCGAGATTTCCGGCGGCGAGCTCGTGCTCGGCGCCTTGGTCACCCATGCCGACATCGAGGACGGCCGCACGGCCGACGTGACCCGCGGCGCGATGCGTTCTGTTGCGGCGAACATTGCCTATCGCGCGGTGCGCAACCGCGGCACCATCGGCGGCTCGCTCAGCCACGCTGATCCCGCTGCGGACTGGATCTCGGCCTTGGCAGCGCTAGGCGCGCGGGTGACGCTGCGCAGCCTGGCCGGCGCGCGATCCATGGTTGTCGAAGCGTTTGTCGTGGGTGCGCTGGAATCCGCGCTCCATGCCGGCGAGATCGTCGAAGCGGTCCATGTGCCGACGCGCGCGACGTCGGCGCATTGGGGCTACGCCAAGAGCTGCCGCAAGACCGGTGAGTTCGCCCATGCCATCGGTGCGGCGCTGGTCGATCCCACGGCTGCGACTGCTCGCGTCGTGATCGGTGCAATCGATACCGCGCCGATCGTCCTGACCGATGCGGCCGAGCTGTTCGGCGGCCGGATCGCGGCCGACTACAAGCAGCGTTTTGACGTCCGTGTCGCCGACGCTCTTCTGACGAAAGCCGGCATCGACGACGCCGCGCAGCGCCACATCCATGTCAGCGTGTTGAAGCGCGCCGTCCAGGAGGCCGCGGCATGACCACGATCGCGCTTCAGGTCAATCGCCGCGCCGTGGAGCTGTCCGCCGAGCCACGCACCAGCCTTGCCGATTTCGTCCGCGACAAGCTCGATCTCACCGGCACCCATCTCGGCTGCGAGCACGGCGTCTGCGGCGCCTGCACCGTGCTGCTCGACGGCGTGCCGGCGCGCTCCTGCATCACCTATGCCGCGGCCTGCGAGGGCGCAGACATCACCACGATCGAGGGCCTCGACGAGGACGAGATCACGACCGAGCTGCGTGCCGCCTTCACCCGCGAGCACGCGCTGCAGTGCGGCTATTGCACACCGGGCATGCTGGTCTCGGCGCGCGACCTCGTGCTGCGTCTGCCCGACGCCGACGAGCGGCGCATTCGCGTCGGTCTCAGCGGCAATCTCTGCCGCTGCACCGGCTATGTCGGGATCGTGCGGGCGGTGCAGTCCGTGATCGAAGCCCGGCGCGCGCGCAGCATCGCGCCGCAGACGGGTGGCGGCCGGACCAGTCTCGGCCCCGTCGGGTCCGGGCGCGCTGCACCCGGCGGAAGCGAGTTGCGGCCTGCGCAGCAGGCGCCGGCCCCGGCCTCGGAGAGTGCCGCACCGGGCAGCATCCCCGACTTCATTCCGGCAACCGTACTCGACCAGCGCTTCACGCTGCTGCACGCGCCGGCAAAGGTGTTCGCGATGTTCGACGACATCGCAGGCATCGCGGCCTGCCTGCCCGGCGTATCGCTGACGTCGTCGCCGAGACCGGAGCGCGTGGAAGGTTCGATCCGCGTCAGGCTCGGACCGATCGCAGCAAGCTTCGAGGGCGCCGCCCGCGTCGAGCGCGATCCCGCGACGCTCTCGGGGCGCATCGTCGGCATCGGCACCGACCAGCGCAGCCATTCGGCGACGCAAGGCGAGATCCGCTATCGCCTGCTGCCGCTCGAAGGCGGCGCGGCGACCGCGGTCGAGCTGTCGATGGGCTACACGCTCACGGGAATGCTGGCGCAAGTCGGCCGGCCCGGCCTGGTGCGCGATCTCGCCCGGCGCCTGGTCACCGACTTCGCCGCCAATCTCGATCGCCACATGTCCGGAGCGCCGTCGCGGCCGGGGACGCCGGCGGAGCTCAGCTTCTGGTCGATTGCATCGGGCGTTCTGCGCGCACGGATCGCCCGCATGCTCGGCCGCCGGAGCGGGGCGGGGTGATCGGTGCTTGCGCATCGGGAAGTGACGAAGCCTGGACTGCCATAACAATCAACAGCGTGGGATTTGGAGAGACAACATGACACGAACACTCGGACTAGTCAGGACAATCGCGCTGACGACGGCCTTGTTCGGCGGCGCCGCAGGGGCGCAGACCATCAAGATCGGCGTCAACGAGCCGCTCACCGGCGCGTTCGCTGCGTCAGGCACTTACGTCGTCAACGGCGCCAAGATCGCCGCCGACGAGATCAACGCCAAGGGCGGCATCCTCGGCAAGAAGATCGAGCTCGTCATCGAGGACAACAAGAGCAACCCGACGGAAGCGGCCGCCGTCGCCGAAAAGCTCATCACCAGCGACAAGGTGCCGGTGCTGATGGGCGCCTGGGGCTCGAGCCTGACGCTCGCGGTGATGCCGAAGCTGATGGAATACGAGACACCGATGGTGGTGGAGACCTCGTCATCCGGCAAGATCACGACGACCGGAAATCCCTTCATCTTCCGCATCTCGCCTCCCTCGGCGGTCGAGGCCGCCGCGTTCAAGGGCATCGTCGACAAGCTTGCGCTGAAGAAGGTCGACTTCCTCGTCATCAACAACGACTGGGGCCGCGGCACCGCCGAGGATTTCAGCAAGATGATGAAGGACAAGGGCATCACCATCGGTCTCGTCGAGACCATGGACCAGGGCGCGCAGGACATGAGCGCGCAGCTCTCCAAGATCAAGAGCTCGGATTCCGAGACGGTCATCGTCACGACCGCGGTCGACCAGCTTACCCTGATCTTCAAGCAGGCTGCCGCGTTGGGCCTGAAGAAGCGCATCATCACCACCGGCGGCTCGCAGAACCCGGACCAGATCATCGCGCAGGCGGGCGCCGCCGCCAACGGCACCATGCATCTGACCACCTTTCTGCCCTGGTTTCCGGACAAGACGCCGAACCCGGAAGCGACCAACTATTTCATCACGGAATGGAAGAAGCGCGGCTTCGAGTTCGCAGGCTGCACCGAGAGTTTTCGCGGCTATGACGGTATCCGCACGGCTGCTGCGGCGATCGAGAAAGCAGGTAAGGCCGAACCCGCCGCGATCAAGGCGGCGCTCTGGAACATCAACATCAAGGGGCTGAACGGCGACATCGTGTTCCGCAAGTCCGGCCCCGAGGGCAAGGAGAGCGGGCAGAGCCAGCCGAACGTCTATCTCATCGAGATCAACGACGGCAAGGTCGAGATGAAGACGCTCTGACACGCGTATTTGCAGGCGAGGGCGGCATACCGCCGCTCTTGCCGCATGCGGACTAATCGGAAACAACCTTGAGCGAATTCCTCCAGCATCTGGTCAACATGCTCGTGCTCGGCGGCACCTATGCGCTGCTGGGCATCGGGCTGACCTTGATCTTCGGCATCATGAACGTCGTGAACTTCACGCATGGTGTGCTCTACACGTTCGGCGCCTACGTCATGTTCATCGTCGTGCAGCAGCTCGGGCTGAACTTCTTCCTCGCGCTGCCCGTGGCCGTGCTGGCGGGATGGCTGCTGGGCGCGGCGATCGAGTTGACCCTGCTGCGGCCGCTGCGCGGTTCCGACATCGACACCACCATGCTGGTCATGATCGGCGCCTGGATCGCGATGCAGTCGGGCACGCTGTGGATCTGGGGCGGCGTCGCCAAATCGGTGACGACGCCATTCCCTGAAACGCCGCTGGTGCTCGGGCCGGTGTCGGTGTCCTGGCTGCGCCTGTTCGTGCTCGCTGCGGCGGCAATGTTGATCGTGGTGACGTATCTCCTGATCAACAGGACCAGCCTCGGCCGCGCGATGCGGGCGACGTTCCAGGACCACGACACGGCCTCGCTGATGGGCGTCAATGTCGACATGATCTATACCTCGACCTTCGCGATTGGCTCCAGCCTGGCCGCTGCCGCCGGCGCGCTGCTCGGGCCGGTCTATGTGATCTTCCCGCAGATGGGCGATCTCGCCGCCGTCAAAGCCTTCGCCATCGTCATCCTCGGCGGTCTCGGCAACATCACCGGCGCGGTGATCGGCGGCTTCATCCTGGCGCTCGCCGAGGAGCTCGGCGCCGGCTACGTCTCGTCGGGCTACCGCGACGCCATGGGCTTTCTGATCATCATCGCGGTCCTGATCTTCCGGCCGACCGGCCTGTTCGCGCGCGCGGAGCGCGTCGGATGAGGGCGATCATCACCATTCTCGCCGTCGCCGCGCTCGCCTCGGTGCCGCTTTGGCTGCGCGATCCCTACCTCCTCAACGCGCTGATCACGACCGGCATCTTCGTCATCGGCGCGATGAGCCTCAATCTGCTGCTCGGCTTCACCGGCCAGCTCAGCCTCGGCCATATCGCCTTCTTCGGCATCGGCGCCTATGTGAGCGCGTTGACGTCGCTCGGCTTCGACATCGGCCTGCCCGGAGGTTTTCGTCTTGTCCACGCGCCCTGGCCGCCGATCGCAGGCTTCGTGCTGGCGATCCTGGTTGCCGGATTGTGCGGCTATTTCGTCGGCCTTCTCTCGTTCCGCGTCCGCGGCGCCTATTTCGTCATCGTCACGATCTCCTTTGCCGAGGTGGTCCGGCTGGTCGCGCTGAACTGGGTCGAGCTGACGCAGGGTCCGCTGGCGCTGACTAACATTCCCTCCATCGCGCTGCCATTGCCCGGCATTGGTGAGCTGACGCTTCGGACCAAGATGCAGAACTACTACCTCGTTCTGGTCGTCGCGCTCATCGCCTATCTCCTGATCGCGCGCCTCGTTCACTCCCATTTCGGCCGCTCCATGCGCGGGTTGATGGAGAACGAGACGCTGGCAGTCTCGGTCGGCATCGATGTGACCAGGACTTTGACGATTGCCGCCGTGATCTCGGCCGCCATCGCCGGCGCAGCCGGCAGCCTCTATGCGCACTACATCCGGATCATCGACCCCGAAGTGTTCGCCTTCATCAATACCGTCACCATGGTGATCATGGTCATCAGCGGCGGCAAGGGTTCGCTGGCGGGGCCCGTCGTCGGCGGCCTGATCTTCGGGCTGCTGCCGGTCGCGCTGCGGCCGGTGATGGCGCCGGAAGCGCAGTGGATCGCCTATGGCAGCGTGCTGATGGCCATCCTGTTCGTGCTGCCGCGCGGCATCGTGCCCTCGCTGGCGCAGCGATTGACAAGGCGCAGGAGTGACACGACGGCGCTGGCGCCGGTCGCTCTCACTGAGACCGGTGCCAAGGAGCCGGCGTGATGACCGCGCGCAGCATTGCCATGACGATCGATCAGGTCGCGGTTCGCTTCGGCGGGCTGGTCGCGATCTCCGACATGAGCTTTACGGTCGGCGAGGGCGAGATCGTCAGCCTGATCGGCCCGAACGGTGCCGGCAAGACCACCGCCTTCAACGTCATGACCGGCTTCCTGACGCCGAGCGCGGGCCGTGTCACCTATCAGGGCACGACGCTCACCGGATTGAAGCCGCACGAGATCGCCGATCTCGGCCTGATCCGGACCTTCCAGCGCACCAGCGTGTTTCCCAATGATACCGTCTACGACAACCTCCTGATCGGCCTGCATCGTCAGGGCCGGGTCCGGCTGCTCGACGCCATCCTCGGTCTGCCGGGTGCGCGTGCCTCGGAGCGCCGCTTACGGCAGCGCGCGAGCGAGCTGCTCGAATGGGTCGGCCTCGAACGCCGCGCCCACGATGCGGCCGGCTCGCTCTCCTATGGCGAGCAGCGCCTCGTCGGCGTCGCGCTGGCGCTCGCGGCGGAGCCGTCGATGCTGCTGCTCGACGAGCCCGTCTCCGGCATGAACGCCTCGGAAACCCACCGTTTCGTCGAATTGATCCGTGGCATCCGCGACCGCGGCATCACGATTCTGCTGGTCGAGCACGACATGCCCATGGTGATGACGGTCTCGGACCGCATCGTGGTGCTCAACTATGGCCGCATCATCGCCGAGGGGACGCCTGACGTGATCCGCAACGATCCCGCCGTGATCGAAGCCTATCTCGGACATGGAGCCGGACGTGCTTGAGATTCGCGACGTGGTCTGCGGCTATGGCGGCGTCACCGCGCTGCGCGGCATTTCGCTCGACGTGAAGGCCGGACAGCTGGTCGCCCTGATCGGCGCCAACGGCGCCGGCAAGAGCACGACGCTGCGCGCGATTTCCGGCCTGGTGCCGCCGCGCGCCGGGCAAATGAAGTTCGAGGGCATCGACATCACCGGCGCCCGGCCGCCGCGCGTACTGGCGAGCGGCATCGCGCACTGTCCGGAAGGGCGGCGCGTATTCCCGCACATGAGCGTCGAGGAGAATCTCGACATGGGGGCCTATCTCCGTCGTGGTTCGGGCGCGATCGCGGCCGACCGCGACCGCATCTACACGGAATTTCCGCGGCTCGCAGAGCGGCGCCGGCAGGCGGCGGGCACGCTGTCCGGCGGCGAGCAGCAGATGCTGGCGATCGGGCGCGCGCTGATGTCGCGGCCGCGGCTGATCATGTTCGACGAGCCTTCGCTCGGGCTTGCGCCCAACATCGTCGAGCGCACCTTTGCGATCATCCGCGGCATCCGCGATGCCGGCACCACGGTGCTGCTGGTGGAGCAGAACGCCTTCGCCGCGCTCGAGATGTGCGACCACGCCTATCTGCTCGAGAACGGCCGCATCGTGCTGTCTGGTGCCGGCGCCGAGCTGATCGAGAACGAGCATGTGCGGAAGGCCTATCTCGGTGGATGACGAGGCCGGGTGGATTGCGGTCTGCGATCTCGACCGGCTGAAGCTCGAGGCGATCGTCCGCGTCGCCGGGCGCGACCTGCTCGTGATCTGGAACGAGGGCGATGTGGTCGCCTGCGAACGTGCGTGCCCGCACGAACAGGCGGATCTCGCCTTGGGGCGGGTGACGGCGGGGCGGCTGCATTGCCCGCGTCATGCGGCATCGTTCGATTTGCGCGACGGAGCGATCACCGCGGGATGGCCAAGCCCGCCGTTACGGCTCCATCCGGTGCGGATCACGAGCGGGCAAATCTGGATTGAGGCGGAGCAGCGGCAACCGGGCCGATGATGGCATCATGCTCCTGTTTTGCCCGACGGGTCAAAGCCACGCGTGGCGTGAATTCACCTTTAGAAACAAGGGCGTTCTACTGTGCATGGGGTTGTTTTCGAACTTTTTTAATCCAGCAGCCGGCGCGCGGCCTCCACCAGCACGCCGTCCGCCCGCCGCAGCGCCTCGAGAATGGTGAAGTGATCGGCGCCCTCGACCGCAATGAGCTTGCCCGGCGCTCCCGCCGCCGCGCGCTTCTCGTGGAAGTCGATTGAATCGCACACCAGCGCCGGCAGCTCGCCGCTGCCGTAGGCAATGTCGAGGCGCTTTGGCGTCACCGGCAGGCGCAAGGGCGAAAGCGTTGCGATCTCCTCGTCCGTCAGCTTCAGCGCGGTGTTGAGCCCGGTATCGCGGATCGGTGCGAGATCGTAGACGCCCGAGAGCGCGAGCCCGGCATGGACGCGCGGATGGTTCAGCGCCATCGCGACGAGATGGGCACCAGCCGACCAGCCCGACAGGATGACCGGCCCTGCGACGCCATGGGATGCGCCGTGCGCCGCGAGCCAGTCGAGCGCACGGGGGATCTCGGCGACGATGTCGGTCATGGACACCTCAGGCGCCAGCGAATAGCCGGGAATGGCAACCGACCAGCCATGTGCGGCGGCGCCTTCGACCAGCATGGCGAACAGCTCGCGCGAATTGCGCTGCCAATAGCCGCCATGCACGAACACCAGGCAAGGCGCATCGGGCTTTGCGGCCGGGTAGAGATCGATCTTGTTGTTCGCCCGCTCGCCGTAAGGCAAATCGAGATGGGATTTTAGCGTGCCCCGCAGTTTGGCCGAAGCTTCATTGCGTTCGGCAATCAGCGCCGGGCTGTTCTTGACGGCCGCGTTGTTGTCATAGGCGGCGCTGCGTTCCGCCTGGGACAACTCGGCCCATTTGCTGCGGGGATCGAGTGGCCGATGCGTCGAGCTTGTGGTGTTGACCATGGAATCTCCGGGCGGCCTATCGTGGCTGTGATCGGCGTCGTGCTCTCCTGTCTGCCACGAATCCCGCGCGAATAGAACGTCGCTCGCGCTCAGGCGAGGAATGCGCCGCTCGCGGGACTCTGCTCAGCCGGCGGTCGATGGGCTTGTTCGCGGCGACAGGATAGCCGACGGAAACTGACGCGCGAAGGCACGCGTCTTGGGCTGAACCCGCGATCCGTCGATCACCTCGAGCCGGCCGCAGCGGTTCAGCGTGTGCAGCTTCCGGCCGGGCCATAGCGGTCCGGGCTTCAGCGAATGGCGGACGATCTGTTTGAACGTCGTCGGCGATAGCTCGATAATTTCCGCCAGCGCCAGCCCTGCGCCGTAGCCTTCGGCGCAGTCCTGCACCGGGCGCCACAGTTTGCCATCGATGGTGACAAAATTCCCGGCGGGTCGCGCGCTGGCGCGATCGATCATAACAGGGTTGCTGGCGTGCGGCAGCCAGGGACCGAGCAGGTGCTCGGCGTAATAGATCGCGAGCGAATCCGAATAGCCGCCGCTGCCGTCGCGCCAGGCGCCGAACAGATAATAGAGGCCGTTGCGCTGCGTGATCGTCGCATCGGCGAGCTCGAGGCCTGCCAGCAGCGTCGCGTGCCGCTCCCACTTGTCCGGAAACCGGACGCATTTGTAGAGCGCGACGTCGCCGGCAAGCGAGCTCTCCGGAATCATCCACAACTCGCCATTGTCCTCGATCAGGAACGGGTAGGACAGATGCCAGGGCTCTTCCAGCACCGGCACGACCTCGCCGATCGGGCCGGTGTCGCCGAACTCGATCGCCGAGATAATTCCCTTGCCGACGCGGTGATCGAGATCCTCGAAGAAGACGAATGTCCGTCCGCGCCAGGTGACGGGGAAGGGGTCGGCGTAAAAGTGGTTTCCGGGATCGCCGAGCACAGTCCAGCCCGGCCCTGAGAGATCCCCCGTCTGCCAGACGCCAGCATTGTCGTTGAAGCGCCACCCGATGTGCCAGTGTGGGGCGTAGCAGCAGAGGCGATAGATCTCCTTGGCGATCGACACGGCAAGCCCGCGCGCGACATAGCCAGCGGGTCCGCGCTGGCTCGTCGTCGCGGCGGGATACGCAAGCTGCGGCACGATCCGCGGCCGTCCCGATGCGATCGCCGCCACCATGGTCAGGGTTCGCGCCATGATGGTTTCGAGCGCGCCGCTGAGGCCGGCTGCAATCTCGCTGGACGGGTGACCGCGATCGAGGACCGCGCCGTCGACCTCGTTGACGATCTCGATCACCGGCAGGTCGCCGGCGAGGATGGCGGCGAGCGCGGCGTTCTCGCCTGCGGCTCCATTGAACCGCGGGCGGAGATACAGCCGGGCAGGGCAGTTCGGGTCCCGCGCTGCGCTGGTGAAATCGACGATCACGTCGGCAGTGCCGGCGCGCGTCTGCGTTCGTTCCGGAATGATCTTCAGCTTGTCGGCGCCGCCCGCTTTGCCCTTGTGCAGCACCAGGCGTTCGAGTTCGAACAGCATGTCGAGACCCGACGGCCGCGGCTCTGCCGTTGCCGTCCATGCGATTTGAACCGGCACATCGCGCCCGTCGATCGACAGCGTCCGGCGGTCCATCCACCGCCGCGCATGCTCAATTTCACAGCGAAACTCGATGATCATGTCGAGCCCATCTATTCCAACCTGTCAGGTCAAATGACTTGGCCGAGAATTCGAACGTATTCCTCCACCATGGCGTCTACCGAATAGCGCGACCGCAGGCCTTTGGCGTTTTGTCGCAGCTCATCGCGCAAGGGGTGGTCGGTCAGCAGTTTCAATACGGCCGCCGACAGCTCCGCATGATCGGAGGCATCGACGAACAGCGCCGTCGGTTTTCCCTCGAACGACAGCACCTCGCGCAGCACGGGAAGATCGGTGACGACGGAGGGAACGCCGGCGTTCGCGGCCTCGACTGCGGCGAGGCCGAAGGTCTCGGCCTGGGTCGGGAACACGAAGACGTCGAGACAGGCGAGAAAGTCCGCCATCCGGCGCGGGGTGATTTCGCCGAGCAGATGCAGCCTGTCCGATACTTTCAAATCATCAGCCAGCTGCCTCAGCCGGGCCTCGTCGGCGCCCTGGCCGGCCAGTGCGAGGTGCCAGGACGGCTGGTCCGGCAACAGACGAATCGCCGCATCGAGCCGCTTGTGCGGGTGCAGCCGCGCGGCGCAGCCGAGTAGGGTGCAGTCCTGCGGCAGATCGAATTTCGCTCGTGCGGCTTCCTTCGACAGCGTGAGAGCCTTGTCGTCGAAACCGTGCGGGACATGCACCATGCGCGCGCGATAGGCCGCGGGGTAGCGCGAATATTCGCGCTGCATGTCCTGCGAGTTGAGGGTGATGCGATCGAAGAAGCCGAGACTGCCCATGACGATGTCGGCGGTACGGACCGGCCAGCTCATCGACAGCGCGGACGAGACCTGATTGGCGACGACAGGCGCGCGGCAGACGAGGCGAGATACGCCCGCGCCGATGACGTTGCCGAAATGCTGGAACGTCAGGACAGCGTCGGGCCTGGTGGTCCTGATATGACGGCCGAGCGTCCACAGCATCCGCAGCAGCGCCAGCGGATTGCCCGGCCGGCTCGCCGCGCAATAGAGCGTATCCGGCGGCTCGTCGAAGGACTGCGACTTGCGGAAGAAGAACAGGTGGGTGACGCGGTAGCCGCGCGCGGAGAGGCCGGCACCGAGCAGCCTGGAGATCTCCTGCGCACCCGCGTTCTCGGCCTGGGTCTGGACGAGGAGCACGTGCGGCATGGTTGCGCCGCTGTCTGGTCTTGCGAGGACTGCTGCTGTGGACGGCAGCTTCGGTGCATCGCCCAGTTCTGCGCCTGGTTGGTAGTGGAGCACTGATCCCGACCCGCTAATGAAACGTTCACCTTCTTAACCCCGTACCTACCATGCGAGCATCGCGCGGACACCGACTAGCAACAAACGGAGTTAATGCGCGCACCGTCGCAACGGCGCTGATCACACGGGAATTCCGCGGGTTTCGGCACAGCGTGAGGCGAGCACGTTAACCAATTGGTGACGGTCGCGCGAGCGGCGGGTAACCACCGATTAACCATAGATATTTACGGTGGAGCAGGCGACCGAACAGTGTTCGCCAGTTGAATCCGAGTAAAGTCCATGACGTTCGGTCGCCGCGCAGACCCGACAAGTTCCGGATCGACCGCTGTCGCCGCGTCGTGGCAGACCCGGACTGCGTCGACCGATAAGCCTCGCGGAACGGCCGCGCGCCTTGGCGGCGTGCTCACCGCCTCGGGTGCGTTCACCTTCCTTCGCGACAATGCTCGCCGTATCCTGACGCTGGCGCTTGCGATCTTCGCCCTCGGCGTCGTCGTTCTCCTGGTGATCCCGGTTCGATTTGCCGCAACCGCGCTGGTCGTCGTCGATCCCCGCGAGCAGCGTGTGACCACGGACCAGGACGTTCTGCCCGGCATCGGGCAGGACAGCGCCGCGCTGCAGAGCCTCGTCGAAGTGGCGAAGTCCGACGGCTTTCTCAAGCCGCTGATCGAGCAGCTCAAGATTCGCGACGACGAGGACATTTCCGGAGGGCACACCGACCCTGCGCGCCTGCTCGAGCGATTCCGCAACCGTCTCGATATTTCCCGGCGTGGGCTCACCTATGTCATCGCGATCCGCTTCACCTCGAACCGATCGGAGCGGGCGGCCTATTATGCCAATGCGATCGCCGAGGCGTTCGTGGCGAGCCAGACCCGCATCCGCACCGAGGCGACCGATGAAGCCGCCGACTGGCTGAGCGGCCGGCTCAAGACACTGAACGACCGGTTGAAGGCATCGGAGGACGCCGTCGCTGCGTTCAAGCTCGAGCACAGGATCGTCAACGCCGGCAAGGATTCCACGACGCAGCAATTGCGCGTGACCGAGCTGTCGCAGCAGGTAGCTGCCGCCCGCGCACGAACTGAAGAGGCGAAGGCCCGCTACGAGCAGGCGCAGCGCGACGTGAAAGCCAATGTCGAGGCTCCCGCCAGGCAGGATCTCCTGAGCGCGCTGCGCGCGCAGCGATCGGCCCTCAACGACCAGATTGCACAGAAGCGGGCGGTGCTCGGCGATCGCCATCCCGACCTGGTGATGTCGTACAGCCAGTTGAACGATCTCAACAGGCAGATCGAGGTCGAGCGGTCCAAGGGCATCGACACTGCAAAGTCGGAATACGAGTCCCAGCGCGACCAGCAGAAGGCGCTCGAGAGCCAGATGAAGGCGGCTGAATCGCAGCTGCTGGTCGACGGCCAGGCCCTGGTGAAGCTCCAGGAGCTGCAGCGTGACGCCGAGGCCAACAGAAACATCTACGAGCAATTCCTCTCGCGCTCCAAGACGACGAACGAGCAGCGTCTCCTGCAGAGCTCCCAGACCAAGGTGGCCTCGCCAGCCATTCCGCCGCTGCGCTCGACCCTTCCGCCGCTGCCGCTGCTGCTCGCCGCTCTCGCGATCGGCTCGCTGCTGACGTCGACGGCGGTCGTTGCCGCGACCGGGCGCGGATCCGACAAGGCGGCTGAGGAGAATCCTGCGCCAGATCCGGCGCCGCGCCAGCCCGCGGCATGGCCGCGCCCGCCGGTATGGGCCCGCATTCCCGACCTGTTGCCTGGCGATACGCCGAGGAACATCTGGCAAGGTCCGGTGTCCACGACGGGCGAGCCCGATCTCGGTCCGCATCTGCGTCCGGTGCTCGACAAGCTGGAGAAGACGCCGGGAGCCCGGGGCAAGGTCGCCCTCGTGCTGTCGGTCGGCAAGCGTGCCGGCGGCAACACCGTTGCGCGATCGCTGAACCGGTGGGCGGTGAACAGGGGGAAGCTGAGCGTCCTGATCCGGGTCGAACCGGATCTTGGCGGTGCAGGGGCTGGGCTTGCCAAGGGGCAGGCAGAGGGCGTGACCATCGCGAACTTCCGCAGCGTCAGTGCACTTCTGGGCGCGAGCAACCGGCCCGAGCCGTTGCCCGCCGACGATATTCGTTCCGAATTCGATCTGATCGTCGTCCATGCGACCTCGCTGGCCTTGCAGCCGGAGGCGGCGGCGCTGGCCGCGCATGCCGATCTCGTCATTCTGGTCGCGCGCGAAGATGCGGTCGATTCAGCCGCCATGCGCCGGGCAACTGCCGCGCTCTCCCGCTTTGGTGGCGTGCCGACCGGGATCGTCGTCAATCACGTGCCGGCCGATTCCGCGTCGGCGCAGCGTCGCGGCGAAGTGCTGGGCCTCGCCGGTTGACCGGCGCCTACTCGCCGGGCTCGGCAGCGCGGACCGCATAGGCGCGGCGCTTCCATGCCGAGAAGCGCAAGAGCGCGAGGATCGAAGGATCCACGCCGGTTCGCCGCCGGCAGAGGATGTTGAGGGCGATGGTCGCGAGCGCCAGCGATACGGTCGCCGAGATCGCGGCGCCAAGCACGCCGAGCCAGGGGATCAGGACGAGGAATCCGACCAGCCGCAGCGCGACGTTCGCGGCGACGACCGGGACATAGATGCGTTCGTGGCCGGTCAGCTGCAGGATCGCAGCAGATGGACCGCCCGCGGCCTGGAAAGCCGTTCCAATCGCGAGCACGATCAGGACCCAGTGCTGCGCAGCGAAGTGAGGCCCGAACAGGTTGAGAAGGTGTGGGCCGCCGACCCAGATCAGGAGCAGTCCGCCGACCACGCAAAGCGCGGTCACCTCTGCCATGAGCTGCAACGTTCGCTCGAACTCCTGGTGGTTCTTGCTGAAGTACAGCGAAGGAAGCCGGCGCGCGCCGAAACTGTACAAGGCAGCCGACAGCATCGCGAAGATGTTGGCGAGCCGCGAGGCGGCGAAATAGATTCCGGCGGTCGCCGGATCGAGCATCCAGTAGACCAGGATGACGTCGAAATACTGATTTGCCGCCTCCAGGATCGACGCGATCCAGAAATGAAGTGCGCTCGATCTCCAGCGCGACGTCTCGGAACGCGCAGCCGTGCCGCGGAAATCCGGCAGCGCTTGTGCAACCGCAACGATCTGCATCACCAGACCGATCGACATCGCGATCGTTATCACGGCGATCAGTTCGGCAGGATCGAGCTGTCGATGGCTGAACAAGACGGCGAGCAGAAACAGGACGACGCCGACCCGCCAGAAGAATTCCCGGTTTCCTTCTCCCATGAGAATGCTGACCAGCGAGCGTGCGACCTGGCTGCCGAGCATCAACCCCGCGCTCACGGCGGTGTAGGCGGACACAGCGAGGATCAGCAGCCATCCATCGCCTCTCATACTCGCCACGATCGCTATGGCGCCGATCGCGATCAGCATCGCGACGGACGAGATCTTCAAGCTCGATAGCAACACGCCCTTGGTCAGATCGGACCGATCTTGCACCCGGTACTCGTTCAGGAAGCGCACCAGGAGCGACTCCTGCCCGACGAGTCCCGCGACCGCCGCGATCTGAGCGACCGAAAGCCACGTCGCAAAGATGCCGAACCCATCCGGCGACATCGTTCGTGCCGCGAGCGAGAACAACGCAAACGCAAGCGCGCCGCTACCAACCTTGAGGAGGATGGTCCCGACGACACCGCGCGTTACGTCGCGCCGCAGAAACTGGACAATGGATGCGATCATCGAAGATACGGGGCGTCCCCCGAAAATACCCGTTGCGGAAGTGATGGCAGCCTAGCATGCCCTAAAATCGCGAGTGTTAATGCACGGCCTGCGGAATCCGCGCAGCCGCGGCCGGTGCGGGCTGCTGCTTCACCGTGAAACATCTGCGTCCCTCTTGTCCCAGATAGAGCAGAGGTCGGCTGCGATCGAAGAGCGACGTGATGCCGCGTCATCGCTCGATGGCTGCTGATCTGGCGGAAAACGGTCATGTGTTGAGCCGTGACAGGACTGAAGGCCGGGCTTTGTGATCATCCCGAGCAAGCGGCGTGCCGGGACGGATCATCCCCGTGATCCGTTAACCTCGATCTCCGGAAATGATCGCGTTCGGCCCTGTGATGCGACATCAGGCGGGATAATTGCACGTGGAACCACCGTTAACCGTGGGAGCCTGGACCATGACGGCGGATAGCACCGTGACCGAGCCGAACGCTGCAACGATCGCTGCGGACATCGCCATCGTCGGCGGCGGCCTTGCGGGATCGCTCGCGGCGTCCGTCCTCGCGCGGGCAGGGCATCGCGTCGCTCTGGTCGACAAGCGCGCGGTCCCTCCGGACGAGTTTCGGGTCGAGAAGATCGGTGGCCATCAGCTGGAGATGTTCCGCAGGCTCGGCTTCATCGATGGTCTGGCGAGCGCCGGTTGCCCCTATGACCGCGTGCTCAATGTCAGGGAAGGCAAGGTGGTCGATGTCACCGTCGGCCGGGCTTACGGGCTTCCCTATGCCGATCTCGTCGCCATGGCGCGCAGCCAGTTACCTGATCCCTCAAGTCTGATCGTCGACGAGGTCGCCGCGATCACCTCCAGCAACGACACCCAGCATCTCGAGCTCGCTTCCGGACGGCGCATCGATGCGCGGCTTGTCGTTCTGGCCACGGGCATGGCCGGAGCGCTCGGTTACAAGCTCGGCATCAAGCGGCGCGTGCTGGCGGAGCGCCATTCGGTCTCGTTCGGCTTCACGATTGCCCGCCGCGATGGCGCGCCGTTCGATTTCGAAGCGCTGACCTGCTACGGCGAGCGCACAGCGGATGGCGTCGATTATCTCAGCCTGTTTCCGGTGCGGGCCGGCATGCGGGCAAATCTCTTCATGTTCCGCGATCCGACCGATCCTGTCATGCGTGACCTGCGTCGGGACACGGAAGCCACCCTGTTGCGGTTGCTGCCGGGATTGCAGTCCTTCCTCGGCGACTTCCGCGTCACGGATCGGGTGCAGAATTGGGTGATGGATTTGTCCGTCGTCGAAGGACACCTTCAGCCAGGAATCGTGCTCATCGGCGATGCCTACCAGACCAACTGTCCGGCGGCCGGAACGGGCGTCGCCCGCCTGCTGGTCGACGTCGAGCGTCTTTGCACCGAATATGCGCCGCGCTGGCTCGCAACCGCGGGCATGGGCACGGAGAAGATATCGCAGTTCTACGCCGATTCCGACAAGATCGCGGCGGACCAGCAGTCGCTGAAGATGGCGCGCTTCCGACAGGCACTGACGTCCCGTAGCGACATCAGCTGGGACGTGCGGCGGCGGCTGCACTTCCTGCGGCGCAGTATCACCCATCGGGTCGATCAGATGCAGCCAGGCTGGCTCGCGCAAGTTCGAAGTGCGTTGCGCGCCTGAGTGCGCGCCCGCCTCGCACCGGTCAGCGCGTGGTGGTCGTGCTGCGGGTCGGCATGAGCCTGAACTCCGACATTCGCTTGGCGGCCAGCTTGAGCCAGGGGGCCTGCTTCAGTGCGAACAGCGATATGGCGCCCACAGCGCTCCCGGTCTGGGTGACGGTCCACATCGGCGAAGGCTGCCCGCCGAACAGCTTCTTGTACGGCTCATCGCCGATGGTGAAGTCGAGCATCTGATCTCCGCGCTCGATGCAATCCCGCGCCACCTGCTCGAACATCAGTGCGCCCAGCGACTGGCTCTTGTAGCCGGCAATGTCGAAGGCGCTCATGATGACGAGGTAGCTGTCGCGGTGGTGCAATCCGAGCACGGCGGCGATCACCTCGCCGTCCATCTTCATGGCATAGAGCCGCACAAAGGAGCCGAGGCCGCGAACCGCGACGTCGGAATAGAAGTCATAATACTCGGGTCGCTGAAGCAGGTCTCCGTCGCCTTGCGACTGGAAGCGCGGGCCGCGGAATTTCCTCATCACGTCCAGCGCGTCGAGGATCGAGGCGCTGTCATCGCAGCATGAGAAGCTCAGCGCGCCTTTCTTCTGGAGCTGACGATATTTCTTGGCGAGCTCCTTCTGGTAGGAGCGATCCATCGCGCTGGCCCGCCATTGCTCGAATGGGGCGACGAGAACCGTCGCATAGGCATTGCTGTCCATCGCAACCCGGCGGGGCGTACCCAGGAGGTTCTCGATCGGAAGGCGCCCGTCCGGCAGCTTGGTCATCCGGAGCAGGTCGAAGGGGCGGACGAGATGCCGGATCTCCGCGCATGCGTCCGCATCTCCGAGCAGTTCGGCAAACACCTGCGGGCTGCAAACCGGCGCCAGATAGTCGGAGACGCGCAGGTCGGCGAATTCGACGGTTCGTATCGGACCGCGGCGGACCCGTAGCAGAGGCAGCACCATCGCGAGGGCGCCGCTTGCGCGATGGCGAGCGACGACGACCAGCGGGGTTGCCCCGGCATGGGATGCGAGCCTGGTATAGAGGCAATGCAACCAGAGCGGATGCTGGAACGCAGTCGCGGCCGAGCCGTCGAACAGCTCTGCATATTCCGGAGAGAGAAAGTCGAATGCCGGCTCGATGGCAATATCGAACGTATTGCTAGACGTCGTCATGCGTAACCAGGAAAATCATGTCACTCGGGAATGGTCGATCGAGCCTGAACCGAGGTTTTTATAGCAGGGGAGCGACGATCGAGATACCGACGCAGTATGATTTGCATTAATGCATCGGGCCTGGCTCGTATGGTTACCGAATTCTTAACGTTTCGCGGTCGCCGGGTTCGGGCCTGCAGGTCAACCTGCGCTAGCAAATAATTAACCGCGTTTAAGGAAGGTCGGCTCATGGCCAGCCTACAGACCGATGCGGACTCCGGGGTACCCGAGAGCGCGATCTGGAAGACGCGCAGCGTTGGCATCGAGAAGATTGCCAGGGCCGCAATCCGCTGGTCGATCACCGTCAATGTCGTTGCGTCGATGGGCACTCTCAACACCGGGCTGTTGCCGGCGGAGTTGACTTATCTGCAGCAGGCCATCGCGATCCTGATGTGGGGCGTCTTGATCTATGCGAGCGCATTCGTGCGGCCGCGCCTGCGTTTGCAGTTCAACCCCGATTTGATCGTGCTGCTCGCATTTTACAGCTTCGCCGTCATCTCCGTGTTCTGGTCCAGCCTGAACGTCGCCGCGCTGATGAAGAGTGCGGCGCTTGCGATGACGACCTTTGGCGCCTTCTGCCTCGTCACGCGCATCGACATCGACGAGATCATAGGAGCCACGGCCCTTGGACTTTTCGTCCTGGTCGCCGCGTCGGCCTTCTTTGCGGTCGCTGTTCCCGACATCGGGATCGACCACAGCTGGATGCACAACGGCCAATGGCAGGGCATCTATGAATCGAAGCAGACGCTTGGTTTCGTCGGCGCCTATCTGATGTTCTTTTCGTGCTACCTGAAGATAAGGGGGCAGGGCTGGCCGGTGTTCCTCGCGACATTCCTGCTGGCGTCGACATGCGTGCTTGCCTCGGAATCGCGCGGCGCCGGCGCTGTCGCCCTGGCCGCCTGCGCACTGCTCGTGACCTCGATGTGGTCGGTGACCTGCATGAGGCTCTATGCGGTCCTGCCGATCGTCATGTGCATATTGGCCGGCTTCCTGTTCCTCTACTTTTACACGACGGGATATGACGCCATCCATATCGGCGATGCGAGCATCGACTTCACCGAGCGGACCTTCATCTGGCACTACGCGATAAGCCATTTTGACGATGCCCCGCTGCTCGGCTTCGGGATCAACGGCTTCTGGACGATCCCGTCGGTCTACGATTATTTCGAGCAGAACCATGGTTGGGTGCTCGACAACTATCACAGCGGCTATATCGCGATCCTGATGGAAACGGGCTTTCTGGGCTATATGCTCTTCGCGGGAAGCGTCCTTCTGTTCTCGAACAAGGTTCTGCATCTGATTTCTGCCCGTGCGATCGATCGATCGCACTGCGCCCTCATCATCGGGTTTGTCGTTCTCAGCTTCCAGACCAATTTCACGGAGACGACGTTCCTTCGATCGACGATGTTCACGTCGGTGCTGCTGGTCGGGTTCTTCTTCGCGGCGTGCAGGCCGGTACGACAGACAGATTTCTAGCCTCTGGAATGGAAGCAGATGATCGCCATCCGTGCTCGTCGACCGAAGAGTCTCGCGGCAGGTTTCGTCTTCCTCGCGGCGCTCTGCTCGTCATCTCTCGCCACCGCGCAGGGT
Organism: Bradyrhizobium liaoningense; assembly: GCF_018130825.1. Lineage (GTDB taxonomy): Bacteria > Pseudomonadota > Alphaproteobacteria > Rhizobiales > Xanthobacteraceae > Bradyrhizobium > Bradyrhizobium liaoningense_B. The sequence continues at coordinate 376,886 of NZ_JAFCJS010000007.1, forward strand.
GCTTCCAATGGCCTGCCGAAGCTGGGACGCGGCATCAATATTCTCGGCTATGACGGGATCTGGGAGGGCGGTCAGAATGCCCCGTTCCGTCTGGACAATCTGACGACCATCAAGAAGGCCGGGTTCTCACACGTCAGGATCAATTTCTTCGGCTTCAAGTTCATGGGGCCGGGCAACGTTCTGGACGAGATCGTCCTGAGGCGGCTCGATGCCGTCATCGAGGAGGTGATCGCGCGCAACCTCATCCCCATCCTGGACGAGCACGATACCCATGTCTGCCAGAGCGATGTCGCCGGCTGCACGGAAAAACTGAAGGCGTTCTGGCGGCAGATTGCCGAGCGCTACACAGGGAAGTATCCGAAACTTGTCTTCGAGGTCTTGAACGAGCCGGGCGGACAGATGACGTCGGCCGAGTGGAATTCGCTGCTCAACGAATGCCTCGGCATCATCCGCCGCACCAACCCCGCGCGGCCGGTCGTTGCCGCCGTTCTCAACACCGATGACAATCCCGTCGACGATCTGGCTTTGCCGGCCGACGACCGGAACCTCATCGTCACGTTTCACTATTACGCGCCCTTGCGGTTCACGCATCAGGGTGCGCCGTGGTCTCCGACGTTTTCGCGGATCGGTCCGCTGGATTGGGGCTCACCGGATGACGAAGCGCGGGCTGCGGCCGACTTCAAGAAGATGAGCCTCTGGGCGGAGAAAGAGAAGCGTCCGATTTATCTCGGCGAGTTCGGCGTGTACGAGCGCGCGCCATCCGAGAGCCGCACGAGATACCTGTCGTACGTCGCGAGAAGCGCCGACAGGCTGGGCTGGTCATGGGCCTATTGGCAGTTCGACCATGATTTCGCGGCCTTCGACAGCGCGCGCCAGGCCTGGAGGCCGGACATCCTGCGGGCGCTGATCCCGCCTGCGCGCTAAAGAGACATGCTGGCGCGCTGCTCATCGCGGCGCGGATCGACGGCGGCTCGCGCCGGGAGGGGATCCCGGGTGAGACCCCCGGGGGCGGTCAAACCTCGAAGGTCCCAAGTCGGAAGATCGCCGCGTTCGCGTAGGGCGAGGGTTGTATGACCGTGAAGACCGCGTCCGGAAACGCCTTCCAGACGGCGAGATCACTTCGTGTAATTGCGACAAGACCGTAGTGCGACCGGTGTTCGCCGGGTTCGCTTGGTTCGCCGACATCGGAAAACCGCAACCGCAAAATGCCGTCTTCCGGCAAGGAGAGTGGTGGCCGACCTGTCGCGAGAGGCAATAGTGCTTGGTCGATCGCTCTCTCTGGTGCAAGGGGGCCTGACGGCGGGCCGGCGTCAGGCGGCGTGGCACGAGCCTCGAGCGCAGGATCGATTGCGCCTGCCGCTGTGCTGGCTGGTTCATCCGGTAAGGATGTTGGTTCAATACCCGGCTGAAAATCCGGCCCGACGGCTCGCAGCATAGTTTGCGCGGAGGTTTGGCCATCGCCAAATGCGCCGGTGCGTCCCGAAGAGTCATCGGCCGTGCCGGTCGCGGCAGCAGGTACCGACTTCATCCGCAACGCCGCCAGCGCGCCCCAGTCGAAGTGCTCGGGATAATCGGCTTGCGCGTCGTTTATGAAGGCAGGCCAGGGGGTGTGCGGGCTGTCGTTCATTGCATCCGTCGTGATCGCACTTTACGCTCGCTCGATTATTCTGGATGTAACTTGCCGCCATCGTTCAGCTAATGCGGCCGCAGAAGGTATGGCCAATCCTTTCAATTTGCTAGTCCCCGGTAACGTCGAAGGACAGGCTGGAAAGTGCGCGGCTCAAGCCGCCAAAGCCGTCCGACGGGGGCCGGCGATCGCGTTTTGTCACGGCACGTAAATAACGTAAAGAATGGATCGGGCATTTTAATTCGTTTCGGAAGTTTAATCACCTTTACGCTCGGCTCCCTGCGTCAACCTTGAGAAGGCGCAGGCCTTTGCAGCGTCATCGCTTCGTGTTTGACTAGGCGTTGCCGTATAGGCATGGAAGCGCATTTTTAAATGGGAGATCACATTGATGAAGTACATCTCGCATTGGAAAATTTCGCCAAGCTCGATCGATGCAGCGATCAAGAAATTCCTGGAAACCGGCGGAGCGCCGCCCGAGGGCGTCAAGATGCTTGGGCGTTGGCATGGAATGAACGGCGAAGGTTTCGCCATCTCGGAAAGCAACGATCCCAAGGCCATGTACCAGTGGTACGCACAGTGGGCGAACGTGATGGAGCTCACGGTCACTCCCTGCGTCGAGGATGCGGAAGCGGGCCCAATCCTGGCAGGGATGGCGCAGCGCTGATCGCCGGCTCGGGCGAGCAATCGTAAGCTGCGTGCGGAGGGGCGCCGATGGCCCCGAGATCGGCGCCTCATTTCTGCGCCTGTGATCGTCCGGGCCAATTCTCAAGTTGCGGCAATGGCCAACGGACGCATGCGCGCTTGCTAATTCGTGCTCGGACAGCGCGGCGAGGGGTCAATAACGGCCGCCGTCGCTTTTCTGTTGAGCGATCCATTGCGACAGGGTTTTCGGTCTGGATACCAATGCTGCTGCCGTCCGGGCGGTTCGCGTCGATGATGCGGCCGGCTTGGCCCCGGTGCTTCGTTCCGGTTGCCGATTCAAGCCCGGCTTCGCCGGCGTAGCCGCGACTGCTGCGGCGGCCTCCCTCTCGAGTCGCAGTTGCTTCAAGCGGGCCATCTTGTTGCGCTCGGCTTCCAGTTCGGTGCTGTCGGACAGCAGCTTCCTGTGCTGAGGACTCTCTGGTGCGACCGCGACGGCAATGACGGACATTTCACCGAGGGCCTTGCAGGCCTCAAGCCGGTGCAGTCCGTCGACCAGAACGAACTGGTCATCTTCGGGGCGAACGGAAATGGGAACTTGCTGTCCGATCTCCAGGATGCTTTCCGCGATCTTTTGAACGAGTTCGGGGTCGAGCGTCTTTCTGCTCTTGGTCGGAACGCGAATTCTGTCGATCGACAAGCTTTCCGCTTTGGGCATAGCTTCTGCTCCAGCATTCTTGATCCCGTCGCCGCGCGGAGAGGCGAGGGTGCAGCTATCCTAGGAGCGAGCGGGCGCGAGAGGCAACCGGTTTCCACGCGCCTCGTGCATGGCGCGCTGGAGAGTAGGGGATAGCGTCTCGAGGCAGGCATGCCGACGGTGGCTGAAAGTTCTTGTCGGACGTACGGTTCGCTTCGGCGATCCGGGACCGGGAGCGCCCGCGGCAGGCCGAACGGTAAGCCGTAAAAAACCGTCTGGTCCGGTTTAATCCCGTTGACGGCGCGATTAACTGGAACTCCCGTAGAAGTCCGGACTGAAGGGCATTTTAAGCCGGCCGCTTCGTGGAAAATGCCGTTCGAGGCAAGTTAATAGTTAAACAAAAGTAGCTGCCGCGCGTATAGACGAGCGCATGAATTTACGGCAGATTGCTCGTAAATTAGTTAAGGGATCGTTAACTGCACGTGTCGGCGTCACCCATTACCATGATCGGCGCGGGCGGAAGCCAATCCTCGCCAAGAAGTCTTAATCGTCGGAATTTTTTCACAACAGGTCATTTGGCGACGTGTCGCGGTGTGCGGGGTCGGGACACGAAGCAGGCAGGGGTAGGAGACAGAGTTTTCGGAGTTATTTCGCGTTAATTGAATGCCATTGAGCGGATTTTGAGAGGCGGTAACTGCTCCTGGCTGCAAGCGTCAGATCGAATTGCATCGGACGCGCGATGATTTTCGTGGAGTGATTTCGGATCTGCGCTTTTGCGCCCCTCCTGCGTCGGCAAGGACGCAAGGGAGTAGAGCTTTGGGTCGCATAAATTTTGATCCGCACGAATTATCCGCAAGCGGTCCGGCTAAGCCAGCGCGCGACTGGTCTGATCTCGAAACGAGACTTCGCGATCTCGCCCGGCTTTCTCCGCAATTTTCCGCATCCGCCGACCTCGCGGTCGAGCTGCAGGTCATGCTCGCGCACGACCCGTACGAAGATTTCGCGCCGATCCGGACAGGCAAAAGCCCGGGATCAATATCCATTCATCAGGGAGCCTAGTCGAACTCCAGTCGAGTCGATCTGGCATGCAGCGTTTTTGAGTTCGAGGAAAGCAACATGGCTACTCAGACCACAGGCGGCGGCACCACAATTTCCTTTGGAAATACTCCGCAGGCAGTCGATGATACGTTCACCTTTTCGGCGACCAATGTCGGCATCCTGAGCATAAGCGTTCTAGCGAACGATCTCGGAGGAAATGCAAAAGTCCTCTGGTCAGTTGATAATGCCACGAGTGCCAACGCCAACACGTCGCCAACCGCGAACTACGCGCCGGCGGACCTGCTCACGCAGGATACAGCTTACGCAAGTGCTGCTCTGGGAGACGCGCAGAGCACCGATACCAGCAAGCTCGGCGCAAGGATCTGGATCAATGCGAATGGCTCGGTCGGTTACGATTCAACGAGTCTCTCTGCTCAGCTTCAGGCTCTTGGCGCGAGCGATACGCTTACCGACTCCTTCACGTATGCCATTCGCCTCGGCAATGGAACGCTGAGCTGGGCAACCGCGAAAATTGTCTTCACTGGTGTGAACGATGCGGCCACGGTCACGGGTACATCCGCTGGCACCGTGATTGAAGCGGGCGGGGTCGACAACGGCAATGCAGGTTCGCCAAATGCGTCCGGCACGCTGACGGTCAACGATGTCGACAGCGGCCAGGCCGTATTC
>NZ_JAFCJS010000008.1 GCF_018130825.1 Bradyrhizobium liaoningense
CACGCAAGTGCCTTGACTTCAGGACCCCGGCAGAGGCCTTCTCCCAAGTGTTGCACTTCGAGTGTGAATCCACCTCCTGGCTTTCGCCAGGACGACATCGAGAGGTGGTTGCCGCCTCTACTCCAACCCCGCTTCCCTACGCCGCGCGGATCTTGCCCAGGAAGTCGCTGACCTGCCGGCCGAGCTGGCGGCTCTGCGTCTCCAGCGTCTCCGAGGCCTGCTTGACGTTCTCCGCGGCGCCGGCCGCGGTGTCGGCGTCGGCCTTGACGCCGGTGATGTTGTCCGAGACGTTCTTGGTGCCCTGCGCCGCATATTGTGTGCTGCGGGTGATCTCCTGCGTCGCCGCGCCCTGCTCCTGAACGGCGGCGGCGATGGCAGTGGCGACCTCGTTGACCTCGCCGATGATGCCGCCGATCGCCTGGATCGCGTTGATGGCATCGCCCGCGACCTTCTGGATGTCGGCGATCTGCTCGGAGATTTCTTCGGTTGCCTTCGCGGTCTGGCTCGCCAGCGACTTCACTTCTGACGCAACCACGGCGAAGCCGCGTCCGGCCTCGCCGGCGCGCGCCGCCTCGATCGTGGCATTGAGTGCGAGCAGGTTGGTCTGCGCCGCGATGGTGTTGATCAGGCCGACGACCTCGCCGATCCGCCCGGCGGATTGCGCCAGCCCCTGGACGGTGCCGTCGGTCTCGCGGGCCTGGTTCACGGCGCGGCTGGCGATGCCGGCGGCATGTGCCGCCTGCTGGCTGATGTCGTTGATCGAGGCCGAGAGCTCCTCGGCGGCAGCGGCCACGCTGTCGACGCTCATGGAGGCGTCGTTGGAGGCCTTGCCGGCGATCTCGACGCGCTCATTGGTCTGGCGCGAGACCGCGGAAAGGTCGCCCGAGGTCTTGCGCATCTCGCCGGAGGCTTCGCTCAATTCGCCCAGCGACTTGCGCACCACGCCCTCGAACTCGCCGACATAGGCCTCCATCGCGCGCTGGCGCGCGGCGGCGCCGGCGTTGCGCTCGCGCTCCTGTTCCTCGATCTTGAGCTTGTCGATCGCCTGTTGCTTGAACGTCTCCAGCGCGCCCGCAAGCGAGCCGATCTCGTCGTGACGGTCGAGATAGCCGCTGTCGACCGTGAGGTCGCCGCCGGCAACCTTGAGCATGGCGTCGCGGATCCGGTGCAGCGGCGTGATCACGCGGCGGCTGACCGCCAGCATGGCGGCACCGGTCAGGACGATCGCGGCAACGAGCAGGGCGATGTTGACGAGCAGCCATTGCACGGCGCCCGCGCGTTGGGCGGCGGAATGATCCCTGGCCGCCTGCAGCGCCGCATCGGCAAGTCTCACCGCGCTCATCATGCGGGGTACCGAATAGGGGCTCCACTGGTTGGCGGTCATCGACGGCTTCTCGCCCTTGGCGATCGTCGTGATGACGCCGTCGCGCGTCGCGGCATATTGCGGGTCGAAATAGGTCGTCTTGGTCTCGCTGATCGCAGCCGAGAGCGCCGGCGGCAATTGCATGCCCGATGCGGCAAGCTCGATCGCGGTCCAGGCCGTGTCGGTGCCACCGACCAGCTTGGTATAAGTGAGCTGCACCTCGGGGGCGATCTTGCCGGCGTTGAGGGCATTGCCGACGATCTGCGAGGATTCACCGGCGGTGTTACGCAGCAGCCAGGCCATCTGCTTGATGGTCAGGAGCTGGTCGATGGTCGCATCCTGGTGGTTGACGCTGGCGGCGAGCACGCCTGAGAGCTTTTCGAGCTGCGCCATCAGCGCGTCCTCGGTCGCGACATATTCCTTGGCAAGGCCTGCGCGGCGCTCGGCCTTCGGCTTGACCACCTCGGTCCAGAACTCGGCCTGCTTTGCCAGCAGCGTCGTGTTCAAGGTGCCGAGGTCGGCGAGGAACGTTTCACGCTGGGCGATGTCGGTCGTGGGCAGGATCTCGAGCGTACGCGCCAGCGCCGGCATCAGGGCCTCGCGAACCTCGCGGATGTATTTCCCGATGTCCTTGTCCATCGCGACATCGGAGTTGAGCTGGCGGCCGCTGGTCGAGCGGTCGGCGCGGATGTTCGCCATCGCCTTGAACATTTCGGCCGAAGCGCCGGACACCGCAACGATCCGGTTCGCCTGCTGCAGCCGGGTCCATGAGCTCCATGCGCTGATCGAGAAGCCGATGACCACAACGAGCGCGGTCGAGAGGATCACCGCTTTCAGCAGCGTGGATACGGTCAGGCGGTTGAGCATCGGACACCCCGGTACGCATTTCGAAGTTCGTGGCCCCGAACGGCAGCCCCCCAAACGAACTTCGAAAGACCAAAGGGTTGCACGTGACACATGCGCCGGCCTCGCAGCAGGCGCTTGAAGCGCATTTGGCCCGAAAAGGGTAAAAACTTAGACAGTGCCTCTGCCGTAAAATTACGGGCGCTGTGTTGGGGAGCGACCTATCAATCTCTGCCTTCGCCGGGACGACACCGAGCGAGTGGACCCTGCGTGCTCTACGCCGCGCGGATCTTGCCGAGGAAGTCGCTGACGTCGTGGCCGAGCTGGCGGCTCTGGCTCTCCAGCATCTCGGAGGCGTGCTTCACATTGTCTGCGGCCGCGGCGGCGGCATCCGCGTCGGCCTTGACGCCGGTGATGTTGTCCGAGACGTTCTTGGTGCCCTGCGCCGCATATTGCGTGCTGCGCGTGATCTCCTGGGTCGCCGCGCCCTGCTCCTGCACGGCGGCGGCAATCGCGGTCGCGACCTCGTTCACCTCGCCGATGATGCCGCCGATGGTCTGGATGGCATTGATGGCATCGCCAGCGACCTTCTGGATGTCGGCGATCTGCTCGGAGATTTCCTCGGTGGCCTTCGCTGTCTGGCTCGCCAGCGACTTGACCTCGGAGGCGACCACCGCGAAGCCGCGTCCGGCCTCGCCGGCGCGCGCGGCCTCGATCGTGGCGTTGAGCGCGAGCAGATTGGTCTGCGCCGCGATGGTGTTGATGAGGCCGACGACCTCGCCGATCCGCCCTGCGGATTTTGCCAGGCCCTGCACGGTGCCGTCGGTCTCGCGCGCCTGGGTCACAGCGCGGCCGGCGATGCCGGCGGCATGGGCGGCCTGCTGGCTGATGTCGTTGATCGAGGCCGAGAGCTCCTCGGCCGCCGCGGCGACGCTGTCGACGCTCATCGAAGCGTCGTTGGAGGCCTTGCCGGCGACCTGGACGCGGTCGTTGGTCTGGCGCGACACCGCGGACAGATCGCCGGAAGTCTTGCGCATCTCGCCGGAGGCTTCGCTGAGCTCGCCGAGCGTCTTGCGGACCACGCCCTCGAACTCGCCGACATAAGTCTCGATCGCGCGCTGGCGCGCGGACGCGCCAGCGTTGCGCTCGCGCTCCTGCGCCTCGATCTTGAGCTTGTCGGTGGCCTGCTGCTTGAAGGCTTCCAGCGCGCCGGCGAGCGCGCCGATCTCGTCCTTGCGGTCGAGATAGCCGCTGTCGACCGCAAGATCGCCGCCGGCGACCTTGAGCATGGCGTCGCGGATGGTGTTGAGCGGACGGATGACGCGGCGGCTGACCAGCATGATCGCGCCGACGGCAAGGGCGACGGCGAGCGCAAGCAGCACGAGCTGCACGACCAGCGCGCGCAGCGCGGCACCGCGCTGTTCCAGCGTATGGCTCTTGGCGGCGTCGAGCGCCGTCTCGGCGACGGCAACCGCGCTGGACAGGCGGCCGACCGTCACCGGCGTCCACTGGTTCGCGGTCATTTCGGCCTTTTCGCCATTGGCGAGCGTGTTGGCCAGGCGATCGCGAAGCGCCAGATATTGCGGATCGAAATAGGCGGTCTTGGCAGCAGTCATGGCGGACGACAGTGCCGGCGGCAGCTCCATGCCCGAGGCCGACAATTCCAGCGCCTTCCACATCGCGGCCGTTCCGCCGACGTATTGGGTGTAGGCGAGGCGCGCCTCCGGCGTGATGCGGCCGCTGTTGAGCCCGATGGAGATGATCAGCGAGGCTTCACCCGCGGTGTTGCGCAGCAGCCAGGCGTTCTGCTTGATCGAGAGCAGCTGGTCGATCGCCGCGTCCTGGTGATTGACGGTCGCGGCCAGTGCGTTCGAGAGCTTGTCGAGCGTCTCGAGCAGGCCCTGCGTCGTCTCCATGTATTCCTTCGGCAGGCCGGCGCGGCGCTGGTCCTTGGGCTTGGCGACCTCCTCCCAGAACTGCTTCTGCTGCTCGCTCGCCGATTTGTAGAGGCGCGCGAGCTCCGGCACCAGCGTTGCGGACTGCGGAAACTCCATCGTCGGCAGCAGCTCCAGCGCATGTGCCATTGCCGGCATCTCGGCGTCCCGGATCGCGCGCAGATATTTCTCGATCTCGGCATCCATCGGCTCGGTGGCGTTGAGGAGCCGGTTGGTGGTCGAACGGTCGGTGCGCAGATTGTGCATCGCCTTGAACAGGTCGGCGGACGCGTCGGCGATCTGCGAGATGCGGTTGGCGGTCTTCAAGCGGTCCCAGGAGGCATAGGCCGTGAGCGAGAGCACAACGACCACGCAGATCGACGTGATCGCGATCACTGCCTTGAGCAGCGCGGATACGGTCAGACGATTCAGCATCGAGGTCCCCCAATTCTCATATCGAAGTTCGTGGCGGCGCCCCGGCAACATCGAAAAGGAGGGGCCCGCTAGAATCGGCAATCACATGCCGTTGGCGCCTCATGGCCAGACGGTTTCTGCATGTGAGAGGAAAAGGGTAAAGTTTTAGGCAGCCAGCCTGCTGGTAGAAATACGCATTTACTAGAAGTTGCAATGGGTTGCTGGAATGGAACCGGCGCGCGAGACGGGCGTTAGGACACCGTTAGCAATTTGCCAGAAGGGGGGTCCCTGCAATGCTGATCGGCGTCCTCGTCACCTTTCTCGTCGTCATCCTCGTGCTCTATCTCATCAACATGCTGCCGATGGACGGCCGCGCCAAGCAGATCGCGCGCGTCATCGTCATCATCATTGGCGTGGTGTCGCTGTTGAAATATTTGACGGTGTTCTAGCGACGGCTCCCTAAACAAAAAGCCCCGGCCTGAGCCGGGGCTTAGTTCGTGCCGTGCTAGTGCAGCGACTTCAGCCAGTCGTCGACGTCCTGACGAACCTGGTCCTTGGCCTTGCCATAGCGTTCCTGGAGCCGGCCCTCGAGTTGCTCGCGGCGACCCTCGATCAGTTGGAGATCGTCGTCAGTGAGCTTGCCCCATTTCTCCTTGGCCGATCCCTTGAACTGCTTCCAGTTTCCTTCGATCCGATTCCAGTCCATGACCATCTCCCATGGGTTGATGGCCGGACAACGCGAGGCGCGCGCAGCCGTTCCGCAAGCCGTCGCGACGTTTTCGCCCAACAAAAAAGCCCCGGCGCAGGCCGGGGCTTTTGACGTTTCTGTGACTTCGCTCAGCCCAGCGCCTAGTTATCCAAGAGCCTTGGCCTCGCGGCGGCGCGCGGTGAGGATGTATTCGGTGTAGCCGTTCGGCTGCTCGCGGCCCTTGAAGATGAGGTCGCAGGCCGCCTTGAACGCGACGCCGTCGAAGGCAGGCGCCATCGGCTTGTAGATGGGATCGCCGGCGTTCTGCTTGTCGACGACGACGGCCATGCGCTTGAGCGATTCCATCACCTGCGCCTCGGTGATGACGCCCTGGTGCAGCCAGTTGGCGAGATGCTGGCTGGAGATGCGCAACGTCGCGCGGTCTTCCATCAGGCCGACATCGTGGATGTCGGGCACCTTGGAGCAGCCGACGCCCTGGTCGATCCAGCGCACGACATAGCCGAGGATGCCCTGGCAGTTGTTGTCGATCTCCTGCTTGACGTCGTCGGGCGCCCAGTTCGACTTCGACACCGGAATGGTGAGGATGTCCGAGAGCTTCGCGCGCGGCCCGCCCTTGGTCAGCTCCTGCTGGCGCGCGATCACGTTGACCTGGTGATAGTGCAGCGCGTGCAGCGTCGCGGCCGTCGGCGAGGGCACCCAGGCGGTGGTGGCGCCGGCCTGCGGATGGCCGAGCTTCTGCGCCAGCATGTCCGCCATCTTGTCGGGCGCGGCCCACATGCCCTTGCCGATCTGGGCGTGGCCGGGCAGGCCACAGGTCAGGCCCATGTCGACGTTCCAGTCCTCATAGGCCTTGATCCAGGCCTGCGCCTTCATCTCGTTCTTGCGGATCATCGGACCCGCTTCCATCGACGTGTGGATCTCGTCGCCGGTGCGGTCGAGGAAGCCGGTGTTGATGAACATGATGCGCTTGGAGGCGCGCTGGATGCAGGCCTTGAGGTTGACGGTGGTGCGCCGCTCCTCGTCCATGATGCCGACCTTGAGCGTGTTCTCCGGCAAGCCGAGCATCTTCTCGACGCGGTCGAAGATCTCGCAGGTCAGCGAGACCTCGTCCGGGCCGTGCATCTTCGGCTTGACGATATAGGCCGATCCGGTGCGGCTGTTCTTGACCTTGGAGTTGCCCTTGAGGTCGTGGATCGCGAGCAGGCCCGAGACGGCGGCGTCCAGCAGGCCTTCCGGCACTTCCTCGCCCTTCTCGTCCAGCACCGCATCGGTGAACATGTGGTGACCGCAGTTGCGCATCAGCAGCAGGCTGCGGCCGTGCAGCTTCACTTCGCCCTTGCCGTCAGGCGTCTTGTAGACGCGGTCGGTGTTGAGCGAGCGCGTCAGCGTCTTGCCGCCCTTCTCGAAATCGGCCGACAGCGTGCCGTTCATCAGGCCGAGCGTGTTGCGATAGACCAGCACCTTGTCTTCGGCATCAACCGCAGCGACCGAGTCTTCCATGTCCAGAATGGTGGAGACGGCGGCCTCCATGATCATGTCGGCGACGCCGGCCGGATCGTCCTTGCCGATCGCGCTGCTGCGATCGATCTTCACCTCGACATGCAGGCCGTTGTTGGCGAGCAGCACCGCGCTCGGCGCAGTGGCATCGCCCTGGAAGCCGGCGAACTGCGCGGCATTCTTCAGCGCGGTCGCATTGCCGCTCTTCAGCTTCACCGCGAGCTGGCCCGCGACGATGCTATAGGCGGTGACGTCGGTGTGGCTGCCGGTCGCGAGCGGCGCGGCGGCGTCGAGGAACGCCTTGGCCTTGGCGATCACCTTGTCGCCACGCGCCTTGTTGTAACCCTTGCCGCTCTCGGACGGATCGTGCGGGATCGCGTCGGTGCCGTAGAAGGCATCATAGAGCGAGCCCCAGCGCGCATTCGCCGCGTTCAGAGCGTAGCGCGCATTGGTGAGGGGAACGACGAGCTGCGGACCGCAGATCTTGCCGATCTCCTCGTCGACATTGGCGGTCTCGACCTTCTGCGTCGCCGGCTCCGGGACGAGATAGCCGATCTCCTTCAGGAAGGCGGTGTAGGCATCGAGGTCGAACGCCTTGCCCTTGTTGGCGCGATGCCAGTCGTCGATCTTGGCCTGCAGCGTGTCGCGCACCGCCAGCAGCGCGCGGTTCTTCGGCCCCAGGTCCTTGATGATGGCGGCAACCTCGGCCCAGAACGCATCCGGCGCGATCCCCGTTTTCGGGGCCGCTTCCTTGGCGATGAAGTCAAACAGGACGGGAGCGATCTTCAATCCGTGGGCGTCGACGCGTTTCATGATGGGCTTTCTTGTTGGAAATGGCTGTTTTTGGCTGCTTTTGACCCGACAGCAGCAAAATGCGCCCACGAGGGGCGGCTTTCCGGACCTATTAGCCCCAAAATCGGGGCGGTGAGAAGACCCCCGGGGGTTTGTCAAAATGTCAAGGAGAGGTGGGGGGCCGGCGAGCGCGGCGCCCAGGCGTCAAATGCCAAAGCAATGGGCGCGATCTCTCCCCGGCGTCGTCCCGGCGAAGGCCGGGACCCATAACCACAGGGAGAAATTTTGCGAAGATTAGTAGTCCGGGACTCGCACCTCATCCCCACCGAAAGATCACGCGGTATGGGTCCCGGCCTTCGCCGGGACGACACCGATGATGTGGCGCGATAATCGGCGCCTCAAATATTCGCAGCGAGGTCCACGAGTTCGTCGAACAGCACGCCGGTCGATTTCAGCATCTGCTCGATCTCGTCCGCCGCTTCCGCAACCGTCCGCTTCGACGTGTCGATCACGAGCTCGGCGGCCTGCGGCGCCTCATAGTCGTTGAGGATGCCGGTGAAGGATTGCAGCGTGCCGGCGCGCGCCTTCTTGTAGTGGCCCTTGGGGTCACGATCCTCGCAGACCTCGGCCGGTGTCGCGACATGGATCTCGCGGAACGCGGTGTCGGCGATGCGGCGTGCGGTGGCGCGGTCCTCGCGGGCCGGCGACACGGCCGCGACGATTGCGATGTGGCCATTGCGGGCGAGGTGGGTCGCGACCTCGGCAAGGCGGCGGATGTTCTCGCTGCGATCGGCGGCGGAGAAGCCGAGATCGCTGTTGAGACCCGCGCGCAGCGTGTCGCCGTCGAGCAGGATCGGCGAGCCGCCATTGGTGAAGAGACGCCGCTCCAGCGCCTTTGCCAGCGTCGACTTGCCGGAAGCCGGAAGGCCGGTGAGCCAGACCACGGCACCGTTGTGCTGATAGCGCGCGGAGCGCTCGTCGGGACGGAGTGCCGATTCCACCGGCACGATGTCGACAGGCACGGCGCGCTGGCCAGCATCGACCGACAGCACGAGACCGCCGCCGGCGATACGCCCGGACACCTCGATCACGAGACGCCCCGTGCGCGGATTCTCGGTGTAGGGATCCGTGGCGATCGGATTCGAAAGAGAAATGTCGATCTCGCCGACATGGTTGCGGCCGATCGCCTTGTTCTCGCTGCTGGAGAGCTCACCGGGATCGACCGCCTTCTCGATCGCGACGACGGTGGCGCGGCTTTCCTTCGGTCCGCAGCGGACCAGCAGCTGGTCGCCCTTGGCGAGCGGCTTGTCGTGCAGCCAGAAGATGCGTGCGCGCAGCCGGCGCGTCTCGCGCGGGGCCGTGCCGGCATGTGCGACGATGTCGCCGCGCTCGATGAACAATTCGCGGTCGAGCGTGATGCCGACCGAGCGGCCGGCGCCCTGACGTCCCGCCACCGGCGTCGCCGGCCAGCTCTCGACCGTCTTGATCTTGGCGATCTTGCCGGCCGGCATGATCACGATCTCGTCGCCGGCAACGAGGCTGCCGGATTCAATGCGGCCCGCCACGATGCGGCGGTCGTCGAACTTGTAGATCGCCTGCACCGGCAGCCGCAGCGCCAGCGCTTCCAGCGGCCGCGCGGGTTCGAGCCGGTCGAGCGCCTCGACCACGGTCGGTCCCTTGTACCAGCCGATGCGGCCGGTGCGCTCGGCGACGCCGTCGCCGTCGCGCGCGGAAATCGGGATCACGGCCGTCGGCGTCACGCCGAGACCGCTCAGATGCGCGGAAATCTCGTCGCTGATGTCCTTGAAGCGGTCGGCGGAGAAGTCGACGCGGTCCATCTTGTTGACGACGACCGCGACCTGCTTCACGCCGAGCAGGTGCAGGAGATAGCCGTGCCGCCTGGTCTGGTCGCGCACGCCCTCCAGCGCGTCGATGATCAGCACCGCGCCGTCGGCCTGCGAGGCGCCGGTGATCATATTGCGCAGGAATTCGGCATGGCCGGGCGCGTCGATCAGCACGATGTCGCGCGAATTGGTGCGGAAGCGGATCTGGGTGGTGTCGATGGTGATGCCCTGGTCGCGCTCGGTCTGCAGCGCATCGAGCAGGAACGACCATTCGAACGGCATGCCGCGCCGCGCGCTGACGGCTTTGAGCATTTCGAGCTTGCCGTCGGGCAGGCTGCCGGTCTCGTGCAGCAGGCGGCCGACCAGCGTCGACTTGCCGTGGTCGACATGGCCGACGATGACGATGCGCACTTGCGGACGCGTGGTGCCGTTCGGAGTGGCCGGCGAAGCGGGAGTGACGATCATGTTCATAGCCACAAAGCGTCCTTGATCAGAGATAGCCAGCGACGCGAAGGCGCTCGAAGGCGTCCTCGGTCTCGTGGTCGAGCGCGCGCCCGGCGCGTTCCGGCACCTTGGTCTGTTCGAGCTCGATCAGGATCTCGTCGATGGTCGACGCCGTCGAGTTCACGGGATTGGTGATGTCCTGATCGCCCAGCGAGCGATAGCGCTTGCCGTTCTGCGAGAGATAGAGCGGGATGATCGGGATGTTCTCGCGCTTGGTGTAGGCCCAGATGTCGGCCTCGGTCCAATGCAGGATCGGGTGGATGCGCAAATGCGCGCCCTGCGGCGGCGAGGCGTTGAAATGATCCCAGAACTCCGGCGGCTGGTCGCGCACGTCCCAATTGCCTTCGAGGCCGCGCGGCGAGAACACGCGCTCCTTGGCGCGCGTCGCTTCCTCGTCGCGGCGGATGCCGGCGATCAGGCCGTCGAAGCCGTATTTGGCGAGTGCCATCTTGAGCCCTTCCGTCTTGCGCGCGGCGGAACGGGCGGCCGGCGGCAGCGTTGGGTCGACGGCATCGATGGGCGGGCAGGGCTCGACACGGAGATCGAGATCCCACTCCTTCCCGTAATGATCGCGAAAGCGATACATCTCCGGAAACTTCTTGCCGGTGTCGACATGGAGGGCCGGGAACGGCATCTTGCCAAAGAAGGCCTTCCGCGCCAGCCAGATCATGACGTTGGAGTCCTTGCCGAGCGACCACAGCAAGGCGATCTTCTTCAGGCGGGCGAAGGCCTCGCGAAAGATGTAGATGCTCTGCGCCTCGAGCTGGTCCAAATGGTCCATGCTGGGGGCGGTCAGCCCGATTGGAATTTGCTCGGAAACGGGGGCGCGGGAGTCGTGCCCATCTGCACCAGAATCGGTCCTGAGAAGATGCATCTCTGCCACTTTGCGTTTGGAGGCGAATTTTCTATAGTTGCGGTGCAGAAGAGAAGAAAAAATTTTCTCTTTGCGCGCTCGAAACGACACATATATAGAAAATAATTCCAGTCAACCCCGGATGTGGGGGAAGCGAGTATCGCATGCGGTTCTTGCCGGTGTTTCTCGATCTGAAGGCCGGTCCGGTGGTCCTCATCGGCGCGGGTGAGCTTTTGCGCGCCAAGTTGCGCGTGCTCGCCGCTGCCGGCGCGCGCCTCCGCGTGCATGCGATCGACGGCAATCATGACTTTGGTTTCAGCTCTGAGGGCGCGTCGCGTATCGAAATCGCGGCCGGCGATCCGCTGACGGCTGATCTCTCCGGCGTCATCGCCATCGTCTGCGCAGGCGCGGGCGACGTCGGCGTTGCCATGTCGGCGCGCGCCAAGTCGCTCGGTCTGCCCGTCAACGTCATGGACGATCTCGAGCATTCCAGCTTCATCTTCCCGGCCATCGTCGACCGCGGCGATGTCGTGGTCGCCGTCGGCACCGGCGGCACCTCGCCGGTGGTGGCGCGGCGCGTGCGCGAGAAGATCGAGGCGCTGCTGCCGGCGCGCATCGGCGAACTCGCCGAGTTCATCGGCGCCTTCCGCAAATCCATCAACGAGCGCATCGTCGAGTTTCCGCTGCGTCGCCGCTTCTGGGAGCGCGTCATCGACGGCCCGATCGGCGCCGCGGTGCTCGCCGGCCGCAAAGGCGAAGCCGACGCATCGCTCAAGGCGATTTCCGATCCGTCCGCATTCGCGCGTGCCGACAAGCCGGAAGGCTCGGTCGCGCTTGTGGGCGCCGGTCCCGGCGATCCGGACCTTCTTACCATCAAGGCGCTGCGCGCACTCCAGGACGCCGACATCGTCTTCCATGACGAATTGGTCTCGCCCGAAATTCTCGACCGCATCCGCCGCGACACCACGCGCGTGCCGGTCGGCCGCCGTGTCGGCAAGCCCGGCATCGGCCAGGACGCCATTAACAAGCGCATGATCGAGGCCGCGCAATCAGGCCAGCGCGTGGTGCGGCTGAAGGGTGGCGATCCCTTCGTGTTCGGTCGTGGCGGCGAAGAGGTCGAAGCCTTGCGCGCCGCCGGCATCGCCTATTCGATCATCCCCGGCATCACGGCGGGGCTCGGCGGCGCCGCCGATTTCGAGGTGCCGCTCACCTATCGTCACGAAGCGACCCGCATCACCTTCCTCACCGCGCACAAGGCGCGCGATGCCGAAGCCGTGGACTGGTCGACGCTGACCGACACCAAAATGACCGTCGTGGTCTACATGGGCATGACCGCTGCGCCAGCCGTGCGCGCAGGTCTGTTCGCGGCCGGCCGTTCGCCGGAGACGCCGGTCGGCGTGTTCGCCCGTGTCACGCGGCCCGATGCGCAAGGAGCGATCGGTACGCTGCGTGATTTGCCCGAGCTGGTGCGGCGGATCCATGGTGGTCCCGCCATCCTCATCATCGGCGACGTGGTCCGGCATGCCGGCTCGCTTCGCCGCCAGACACCCAAAGAAATCATCTCTGACCTATTGGATGCAGCTGAATGACCTCCCCTCTGCAACAAAAACTGAAAATTACGGGCCCGTCCGTTGTGACCGCCAACCGCACCTGGGACGGCGTGGTGGTCTATCGCACCGCCGCCAAGGGCTGGTCCGTGGAACTGACCGATGCCGCGATCGTGCGAAACTCGGATGAGGCGAAAGCGTTGCTTGCCGAGGCCGTTGCCGATGACGTCGGCGCAATCGGCCCCTATATCGCGCCGGTGCAGGTCGACGCTTCAGGCAAGATCCTGCCGGGCAATCTGCGCGAGCAGATCCGCCGCGACGGCGTGACAATCGGCTTGCCGGTCTGATCGCAGGCCGAGCTGTAAGGCACTTCAATCATGTATGCTTACGACGAAATCGACCGCACGCTGGTCAACGAGCGCGTCTCCGAATTCCGTGACCAGGTGCAGCGCCGTCTCTCGGGCGAGCTCACCGAGGACGAATTCAAGATGCTGCGCCTGCAGAACGGCGTCTATCTGCAGCTGCACGCCTACATGTTCCGCGTCGCGATTCCCTACGGAACGCTGGCGTCGAACCAGTTGCGGGCGCTTGCCCATGTCGCGCGCAAATACGACCGCGGCTACGGCCATTTCACCACGCGCCAGAACATCCAGTTCAACTGGATCAAGCTGTCGGACCTGCCGGATGCGCTCGCCGATCTCGCCGAAGTCGGCATCCACGCGATGCAGACCTCCGGCAACAACATGCGCAACGTCACCTCGGATCAGTGGGCCGGCGTCGCGCCCGGTGAGATCGAGGACCCGCGCATCTGGTCGGAGCTGATCCGCCAGCACACCACGCTGCACCCGGAATTCTCGTTCCTGCCGCGCAAGTTCAAGATCGCGATCACCGCGTCGGATCACGACCGCGCCGCGATCAAGGTTCACGACATCGGCCTGCGTCTGATCAAGAACGAGAAGGGCGAGACCGGCTTCGAGGTTCTGGTCGGGGGCGGCCTCGGCCGCACGCCGTTCATCGGCAAGACCATCAAGCACTTCGTCCACGGCCGCGATCTGCTCAGCTATATCGAGGCCATTCTGCGCGTCTACAACCAGTACGGACGCCGCGACAACATCTACAAGGCGCGGATCAAGATCCTGGTGCACGAGCTCGGCATCGAGAAGTTTTCGCGCGAGGTCGAGGAGGAGTGGCAGCACATTCGCAACTCCTCGCTCCAGATCGACGACGAGGTGATCGAGGACATCCGCTCGCGCTTCATTTATCCGTCTTACGAGAAACTGCCGCACATGCCGGACGAGCTGCGGCAGGCCGCCGCCGATCCCGAGTTCGAGGCCTGGCGCAAGAACTCGGTCGCCGCTCACAAGAACCCCGGCTACTCCATCGTCACGATCTCGCTGAAGCCGATCGGAGCGCCTCCCGGCGATGCCACCGCCGAGCAGATGGATGCGCTGGCCGATCTCGCCGACAAATATTCCTTCGGCGAGATCCGCGTCGGTCACGAGCAGAACCTGGCGCTGCCGCACGTCGCCAAGCGCGACCTGCCGGCGCTGTGGAAGGCGCTCGACAAGCTTGGCCTGGCGACGCCCAACGTCAACCTGATCACTGACATCATCGCCTGCCCCGGGCTCGACTATTGCTCGCTGGCGAATGCGCGCTCGATCCCGATCGCGCAGGAATTGACGCGGCGCTTTGCCAATCACGAGCTGGCCAACCTGATTGGCCGGCTCCACATCAACATCTCCGGCTGCATCAATGCCTGCGGCCATCACCATGTCGGCCATATCGGCATTCTCGGCGTCGAGAAGAACGGCGAGGAGGTCTATCAGATCACCATTGGCGGCCGCGCCGACGAGAGCGCCGCACTCGGCAATCTGATCGGCCCCGGCGTCAAGTTCGACGAGGTCGCCGACGTCATCGAGGACATCGTGGAGGCTTATCTTGCGCTGCGCGAGCGGCCGGAGGAGCTGTTCGTCGACACGGTGAAGCGCCTCGGTGTCGAACCCTTCAAGGAGCGCGTCTATGCCACTCGTTAACGGCGGAAAGATCGCCGACGACAGCTTCGTCAAGCTCGCCGTCGACACCCCGCTGCCCGAGGGCGGCGACATTCTGGTGCCGGCCGAGCGCTTTCTTGGCGAGGCCGATGCGCTGCTCAAGCGTTCCGGCAAGGTCGGCGTGATCTGGCCCAACAATCGCGACATCGCCGAGCTCGTGCCGTATCTCGGCAGGATCGCCGCCGTAGCGCTGGTGTTCCCGAGCTTCCGGGATGGGCGCGCCTATAGCCAGGCGCGGCTGCTGCGCGAGCGCTACAACTACCGCGGCGAGCTGCGTGCGACGGGGCAGGTGCTGCGCGACCAGTTCGTCTTCATGCTGCGTGCCGGCTTCGACTCGTTCGAGGTCAAGAAGCAGGCCGACGCGGAAGCCTTCATGCAGACCGCCAAGCGCTATTCGGTGTTCTACCAGCCGACCGGCGACGGCCGCATCACGGCGCTGCACCGGCGTATGCAGCTGCGTCACTCCGAAGGTGTCGGCACGTGAACGCGATCGCGCCTCAGGTCTCGTCCGTGTCTGCGCTGCCTTCGGCGGAGGAGCTCGCTCGCGCCTTGCGCGATGCCTCGCCCGCGGAGGTCATCGCCGCGGCGCTGGAGACGGTCGGGCGCGAGAAGCTTGCGCTCGTGTCGTCCTTCGGCACGGAATCGGCGACGCTGTTGAAGGTGATGGCGGATGTCGATCCTGCGATCCCCGTGATCTTCCTCGATACCGGATGGCTGTTCGAGGAGACGCTGGCCTATCGCGACACGCTGATCGAAACGCTCGGGCTGAAGGACGTCCGTTCGATCAAGCCGGCCGAGGAGGCGCTGTCGCGCGACGATCCCGACCGCGATCTCTGGTTCTCTGATCCCGACGCCTGCTGCCGCATCCGCAAGGTCGAGCCGCTGGCGCGCGCGCTGAAGCCCTTCGACGCCTGGCTCAACGGCCGCAAGCGCTTCCAGGGCAATGCACGCGCCGATATTCCCGTCGTCGAGGACGACGGCGTGCGGTTGAAGTTCAATCCCTTCGCCAATGTCTCGCGCGAGGAACTCGAAGCGATCTTCGTCCGCGCCAAATTGCCGCGTCATCCACTGGCTGCCTCCGGTTTCCTGTCGGTTGGGTGTATGCCTTGCACCAGCAGAACGGCCGAAGGCGAGGATGCGCGCGCCGGTCGCTGGCGCGGCCGGGCGAAGACAGAATGCGGCATCCACACGATGAAGATTTCGTAGCACAGCTGCGCTGCCCGGCTTCGAACAAGAAAATCCGGTTCCGTTGACTTAAGCGCGTTTCGCCCCGAGTTATGCCTGCCATCGATGACGCCGATGTCGTCGAGGTGAATGGAGATGGACATGATGCGCCGTATCGTTCCGCTCGCGGCAGGACTGCTCGTAACGGGATTCTTGGCAAGCTCGGCTCTCGCCGCTGACATCAATTTGTTGAACGTGTCGTACGATCCGACGCGTGAGCTCTATGCCGAGTTCAACAAGGCGTTCGCGACCGCCTATCAGAAGGAGACCGGCAAGAGCGTCGAGATCAAGCAGTCGCATGGCGGCAGCGGTTCGCAGGCGCGTAGCGTGATCGACGGCTTGCAGGCCGATGTGGTGACGCTGGCGCTCGCCTATGACATCGACGCCATCGCGAACAAGGGCCTGACCGCGGCCGACTGGCAGAAGCGGCTGCCGCAGAATTCATCACCCTACACCTCGACCATCGTGTTCCTGGTGCGCAAGGGCAATCCCAAGGGCATCAAGGACTGGGACGATCTGCTCAAGTCCGGCGTTGCCGTGATCACGCCGAACCCGAAGACCTCGGGCGGGGCGCGCTGGAATTATCTCGCCGCCTGGGGCTTTGCGCAGAAGAAGTACGGCTCGGCCGACAAGGCCAAGGACTTCATCGGAAAGCTCTATCAGCAGGTTCCGGTGCTGGATACCGGCGCACGTGGCGCCACCGTGACCTTCGTCGAGCGCGGCGTCGGCGACGTGCTGCTCGCCTGGGAGAACGAGGCGTTCCTCGCGCTGAAGGAGTTCGGCGCGAACAAGTTCGAGATCGTGGCGCCGCCGCAGTCGATCCTCGCCGAGCCGCCGGTCGCGATCGTGGACAAGGTTGCCGACAAGAAGGGTACGCGCAACGCGGCCGATGCCTACCTTCAGTACTGGTACACCAAGGAAGGCCAGGAGATTGCTGCGCGCAACTTCTACCGTCCGCGCGATGCCGAGATTGCCAAGAAGTATGAAAACTCCTTCGCGAAGGTCGAGCTGTTCACGATCGACGACGTCTTCGGCGGCTGGACCAAGGCGCAGAAGGAACATTTTGCCGACGGCGGAGTTTTCGATCAGATTTACAAGAACTGATCGGGCGCTGTCGTAGGAGGCTTTAGCAGGGGGCCTGGTGAGCGCACTCGCAGCACGACGTCGGACATTGCCGGGCTTCGGTCTCACGATGGGACTGACGCTTTCCTGGCTGTCGATCATCATCCTGATTCCGCTCGCCGGCCTGTTCCTGCGCACGCTTGAGCTGAGCCCCGAGCAGTTCTGGGCCATCCTCTCCAGCCGCCGCACCCTGAACGCGCTCCGGGTCTCCTTCGGGCTCGCCTTTGCGGCGGCCTGCGTCAATCTGGTGATGGGCAGCGTCATCGTCTGGGCGCTGGTGCGCTACCGCTTTCCCGGGCGGCGCATCTTCGATGCCATCGTCGACGTGCCGTTCGCGCTGCCGACGGCGGTGGCCGGCGTCGCGCTGACCGCGCTGTTCGCCGAGAAGGGCTGGCTGGGGGCGCCGCTCGCCGCGCTCGGCATCAAGGTGGCGTTCACGCCGGTCGGCATCTTCGTCGCCATGATCTTCATCGGCATCCCCTTCGTGGTCCGCACCGTGCAGCCGGTGCTGCAGGACCTCGACCCTGAGATCGAGGAGGCTGCCGGTAGTCTCGGCGCGAGCCGCTGGCAGACCATTATCCGCGTGATCCTGCCCTCGCTCGCGCCGGCGCTGCTCACGGGTCTCGCGCTCGCCTTCGCCCGCGCCGTCGGCGAATACGGCTCGGTGATCTTCATCGCCGGCAATCTGCCCAACGTCTCCGAGATCGCCCCGCTCTTGATCGTGATCCGGCTCTCCGAATTCCGCTATGCCGATGCGACCGCCATCGCGGTGGTCATGCTCGTCGTATCTTTCGTCATCATCTTCGCCGTCAACCGGCTCCAGCGCTGGGCGCAGAGCCGGATTCCGGCGCGTTGAGGAGGGATGCGATGACGATGCAGATCGCAGATACCGTGTCGCTCTCGGCCTCCGACGCCAAGACGCGCGCGCATGCGGCGGCCGCGCGCGACAACCTGCGCACCGAGCCGCGCGCGGTGCGCATCGCCATCATCACGCTGGCGATCATGTTCCTCACCGTCTTCGTCGTGCTGCCGCTGGTCGTCGTGTTCGCGCAGGCGTTTTCGCGCGGCATCCTCGCCTATCTCGCTGCACTCGCCGAGCCGGAGGCGATGGCGGCGATCAAGCTGACGCTGATCGTCGCGGCGATCTCGGTCGGTCTCAATCTCGTGTTCGGCCTCGTCGCCGCCTGGGCCATCGCCAAGTTCGAGTTCAAGGGCAAGACCTTCCTGATCACGCTGATCGACCTGCCGTTCTCCGTGAGTCCGGTGATCTCGGGCCTCGTTTTCGTGCTGCTGTTCGGCGCGCAAGGCTATTTCGGCAGCTGGCTGCGCGACCATGACATCCAGATCCTGTTCGCGGTGCCCGGCATTGCGCTTGCGACCACCTTCGTGACCTTTCCCTTCGTGGCGCGTGCGCTGATCCCCTTGATGCAGGAGCAGGGCACCCAGGAGGAGGAGGCCGCGATCTCGCTCGGCGCCTCCGGCTTGCAGACCTTCTTCCGGGTCACGCTGCCCAACATCAAATGGGGCGTGCTCTACGGCGTCCTGCTCTGCAACGCGCGCGCGATGGGCGAGTTCGGCGCGGTCTCGGTCGTCTCCGGCCACATCCGCGGCGAGACCAACACCATGCCGCTCTTGGTCGAGATCCTCTACAACGAATACCAGTTCGTCGCCGCCTTCGCGATCGCCTCGCTGCTGGCGATGCTCGCGCTGATCACGCTGATCGCAAAAACCGTCCTCGAACGTCATCTCGACGAAGGAGAAGACGCAAGTGACCATTGAAGTCAGGAATCTCGTCAAGAAGTTCGGCAGCTTCGCCGCCCTCGACGGCGTCGACCTCAAGGTCGACAACGGCGAATTGCTGGCGCTGCTCGGGCCCTCCGGCTCCGGCAAGACCACCTTGCTGCGGATCATCGCCGGCCTCGATTGGCCTGATTCCGGCGAAGTTTCCTTCAACGGCGAGGATGCGCTGGCGCAAGGCGCCCGCGAGCGCAACGTCGGCTTCGTGTTCCAGCACTACGCGCTGTTCCGCCACATGACCGTGTTCGAGAACGTCGCCTTCGGCCTGCGCGTGCAGCCCCGCGCGGTCCGCAAGGACGAAGCCACCATCCGTGCGCGCGTCAAGGAGCTGCTCGATCTCGTGCAGCTCGACTGGCTCGCCGACCGCTATCCGAGCCAGCTCTCCGGCGGCCAGCGCCAGCGCATCGCGCTCGCCCGCGCGCTCGCGATCGAGCCGCGCATCCTGCTGCTCGACGAGCCCTTCGGTGCGCTCGATGCGAAGGTGCGCAAGGAGCTGCGCAGATGGTTACGCTCGCTGCACCATGAGATCAACGTCACCTCGATCTTCGTGACCCACGACCAGGAGGAGGCGCTCGAAGTCGCCAACCGCGTCGTGGTGATGGACAAGGGCCGGATCGAGCAGATCGGCTCGCCCGACGATGTCTATGAGACCCCGGCGACCGCCTTCGTGCACGGCTTCATCGGCGAGTCCATCGAGCTGCCGGTCCAGGTCGACGGCGGCGTCATCAGGCTCGGCGACCGGCCGCTTCAGCTCGCGGCCGAGGGCCTAGCGCCTGGCGCGTCAAAGCTGTTCGTACGGCGACATGACATGCTGGTCGGCCCGCCCGGCACCGGAGCCTTCGAGGGCGCGGTCCAGCATGTCCGCAATTTCGGCCCGGTGCAGCGGGCCGAGGTCGCGCTGTCAGGCGGCGAAACCATCGAGATCGACGCCCCCCGCGACAAGGAACTGCGCGCCGGCGACACCATCGGCCTCAATCCCCGCCGCTACCGGATATTTGCAGGCTAGAAATCCCCGTCACTCCGGGTTCGTGCGAGTGCGCGCCCCGGAATGACAGCTACGATTTTCCTCAAAATTCACCTTTCAGCCACGGTTGGTATGCAACAACGGCCCCTCATTTGGGGGCCTCGATTCATGCGCGCTGCGGCCGCAATTCTCATCACTTTGCTGCTCGCCGGCTGTGCCGGCAACGAAGCACCGGTCCAGCAGCCGTCGATGTATACCGACATGGCGGTCCCGGGCGCCAAGCTCGATGCCCAGGCGGCCGCGGTCATGATTTCGCAATACCGCCAGAACAACATGCTCGGCACGGTCGTGATCGATCCTGACCTGATGCGGCTCGCCGAATCCCAGTCCCAGGCCATGGCTGCGGCCAACAAGATGGACCACGACGTCCGCGCGCCGCTGGCCAAGCGCCTTGCCACAGGCGCCTATCCGGCCACGGTTGCTGTCGAGAACGTCTCGGCCGGCTATCATACGCTGGCAGAAGCGTTTTCCGGCTGGCGCGACTCGCCTCCGCACCGCGCCAACATGCTCAAGAGCGGTGTCACAAAATTGGGCATTGCGGCCAGCTATGCTCCGGGCACCAAGTACAAGGTGTTCTGGACCATGATCCTGGCCTCGACCGAGCGATAAGCCAGACTTGATCCCGGGATGCATTGACGCCGCGGCGGACTGTCGCCACGGTGGCGCGCCATTTGCTATTGTTCCCGCATGACCGATGTTCCCTTATGACCGATCATAGCCCGGAATCCGCCAGCGTCCCCGCGAATGCACAACGCGTCCTGGTCTTGCAGGGCGGCGGCGCGCTCGGCTCCTATCAGGCCGGCGCCTATCAGGCGCTGTGCGGCTACGGTTTCGAGCCGGAATGGGTCGCCGGCATCTCCATCGGCGCGATCAACGCCGCCATCATCGCCGGCAATGAGGGCCACACCCGCGTCAAGCGGCTGAAGGAATTCTGGGAAATGGTGTCGGCGCCGGTGCCGTGGAAGCCGGTCGGCAAGAGCGATCACAGCCGCGAACTGTTCAACTCGACCAGTGCCGCGCTGATCGCCACCTTCGGCGTGCCCGGCTTCTTCGTGCCGCGCGTCCCGCCCGCGCCGATGTGGCCGCCGGGCCATCCCGAAGCCGAGAGCTATTACGACACCGCGCCGCTCAAGAAGACGCTGGAGCGGCTGGTCGATTTCGACCGCATCAACGATCTCAAGACGCGCTTCTCGGTCGGCGCGGTCGGCGTCACCTCGGGCAACTTCAAATATTTCGACAATTACGAGTTCAAGAAGCTCGGCAAGAAGATCGGCCCTGAGCACATCATGGCCTCCGGCGCGCTGCCGCCGGGCTTCCCGTCCGTGATCATCGACGGCGAGCATTATTGGGACGGCGGCATCGCCTCCAACACCCCGCTCGACTACGTGCTCGATGCAGAGCTCGCGCGTGACATGCTGATCTTCCAGGTCGACCTGTTCTCCGCCCGCGGCGACCTGCCGAATTCGCTGCTCGAGGCGACCGAACGCGAGAAGGACATCCGCTTCTCCAGCCGCACGCGGATGAATACGGACAAGAACAGGCAGATCCACAATGCGCGCCGGGCCGTGCGCGACCTCATTTCCAAATTGCCCGATTATCTCAAGAATGACCCTTCCGTCGAATTCCTCGCCAAGGCATCTCGTGAGAGCACCGTCACGGTCGTGCATTTGATCTATCGCAGCAAGAACTACGAATCCTCGTCCAAGGATTACGACTTCTCGCATGTCGCCATGGTCGAGCATTGGGAAGCCGGCGTGCGCGACGTGCATCTGTCGATGCGCCACAAGGACTGGCTCGAGAAGCCGCAGTCCGGCGAGACCATGGTGGCTTACGATCTCACGGGGGACGTCACCGCGCCCCCGGCAAAAAGGAGCGAATAACATGGGTACTCTGTCAGGCAAGAATGCTGTCGTGACCGGTTCGACCAGCGGTATCGGGCTCGCCTATGCGCGCGCCTTCGCGGCTGCCGGTGCCAATGTCGTCATCAACGGCTTCGGCTCGCCGGAGGACATCGAGAAGGAGCGTTCGAAGATCGAGTCCGACTTCGGCGTCAAGGCGGTCTATTCCCCCGCCGACATGACCAAGCCCGCCGAGATCGCCGGCATGATCGCGCTCGGCGAGAAGTCGTTCGGCTCGGTCGACGTCCTCGTCAACAATGCCGGCATTCAGTTCGTCTCGCCGATCGAGGAGTTCCCGCCGGAGAAGTGGGACCAGATCATCGCGATCAACCTGTCCTCGGCGTTCCACGCCATTCGCGCCGCCGTGCCCGGCATGAAGAAGAAAGGCTGGGGCCGCATCATCAACACGGCGTCGGCGCACTCGCTGGTCGCCTCGCCCTTCAAGTCGGCCTACGTGTCGGCCAAGCACGGCATCGCCGGTCTCACCAAGACCGTGGCGCTGGAAGTGGCAACCCACAAGATCACCTGCAACTGCATCAGCCCCGGCTATGTCTGGACCCCGCTGGTGGAGAAGCAGATCCCCGACACCATGAAGGCGCGCGGCCTGACGCGCGAGCAGGTCATCAACGACGTGCTGCTCGACGCGCAGCCGACCAAGGAGTTCGTCACCTCCGAGCAGGTCGCAGCGCTGGCGCTGTTCCTGTGCAGCGACGACGCCGCGCAGATCACCGGCACGAACCTGTCGATCGACGGCGGCTGGACCGCAGAGTAAGCACTCGGTACCGTAGGGTGGGCAAAGGCGCGTCAGCGCCGTGCCCACCGTTTTTCGCTATTGAGCAAAGAGCGGTGGGCACGCTTCGCTTTGCCCACCCTACGAGAGCGGGAGCGAGGCGGCAGCTTTCCGCCTAATGCGTCCAGGCCAGCGCCGTCACGATCGCCGACGACAGGTTCAGCTCCGCGAACATGATCTTGCCGGCGACCACGAACAGCACGCTGGCAAGCGTCAGGCGCAGCACCGTCTCGGGGACGCGCGTCGCGCTGTAGCTGCCGACGATGATGCCGGGCAGCGAGCCCAGCAGCAGCACGCCCATCAGGCCCCAGTCCACATCGCCGAGCGCCCAGTGCCCGATGCCGGCGACCAGCGTCAGCGGCACCGCATGGGCGATGTCGGAGCCGACGATGGTTGCCATCGGCAGGCGCGGGTAGAGCAGCAGCAGCACGGTGACGCCGACCGCGCCGGCACCGACCGACGAGATCGACACCAGCACGCCGAGCACGATGCCGGTGATGACGGTCGCAACCGCCGTGGTGCGTTCGTCGACGCGCTCCAGTGTCCTGCGGTAGCGCTCCATGATCGCCTTGCGGAAGATCAGCGAGGTCGCGGTCAGCAGCAGCGCGAAGCACAGCACGAGATTGACCAGGCTGCGCTCGGCATCGCTTCTGAGGTCGAGCTTCCACAGCAGCAGCAGCGTCAGCGCGCTCGCCGGAATGCTGCCGCAGGCGAGCCGCAGCACCGCCGGCCAGTGCACGCTGCGCGACCAGCCATGCACGAAGCTGCCGCCGGTCTTGGTGGCGGCGGCGTAGAGCAAATCGGTGCCGACAGCGGTGGAGGGATGGACGCCGAACAGCAGGATCAGCAGCGGCGTCATCAACGAGCCGCCACCGACGCCGGTCATCCCGACAAGCAGGCCGACGCCAAATCCGGAGGCGACGTAGAGTGGATCGATCATGGTCTGGGGAAGCTTAGGTTTATCTCGTCGGTTGGGCAATACGACGTAGAATAAACTTTCCCTGGAGCGCAACTACTTGGGCGGAATAAGAAAAATCTTTCTGCTGGCCGGAAACGGGTAGGAGTTTCGCCTCCATCGCCCGCGTGTCGCGAAACAGCCGTTTCCTGGCGTCAGCGCCTATTTACCGAACGCCAGCACGTGCAGTCCCAGCCGCTGCCGCACGATCCAGAACAGCAGGACCGTCTCGAAGCTCAGCGAGATCGAGGTCGCGGCCGCCGCGCCGTGGCCGCCGAAGCGCGGCACCAGGATCACGCAGAGCACGAGGTTCATCACGAAGGCCAGCGCATAGGCCAGCGCGCAGATCTTCTGCTGGCCGAGCATGTTGAGCAGGCGCTCGACCGGGCCGATCGCGGCGCGCACCACGAGGCCGATCGCGGCGACGAACATGATGTCGTAGCCGACCACGAATTGCGGCCCGAACAGCCAGAGCAGCGGCTTGCCGAGCGCGAGCAGCACGATGGTCGCCGCCAGCGACGGCCAGAACGTCCAGTTGATGGCGTGCGCGACATAGGCCGATAGCCGCGCCTTGTCGCCGCTGGCATTGTATTCCGCGAAGCGATGCGCCGTTGTCGCCGACATCGCGTAGTGGATGAACGAGACCAGCGCCAGCGTCTTCACCACGGCGAAATAGACGCCGACCTCGTCGGACGGGCGGAACTGCTGCAGCACCAGCACGTCGGTGTAGGAGAGGAGCAGGTAGAAGCTCTCCACCAGCAGGATCGGCAGTGAGACAGCGAGCCAGCCGCTGACATCGTAGGCCTTGGGGCCCGGCTCGATGTGATCGGCGAGCTTGCGGTTCAGCACTACCATCTGCCCGGTCATCGCGATCCACACCGCGCCCAGGCTTGCGACCATCGCGGCGACCGCGCCGAGATGATAGCCGAGCAGGAAGGCAGCGCCCGTGATGCCGATGATCAGCGCCTGACGGATGATGAATTGCGGCATCAGGCCGAGCTGCATCCAGTCATGCGAGCGCGCGATGCCGTCCTGGGTGTTGGCGACGACGAAGGCGGGCAGCGTCATGCAGCCGATATAGAGCGGCAGCACCTCGGCCGGATCGATCCAGGGCGACAGCAGCCTGACGATGCCGGCAAGGCCGAGCGATACCAGAGTGGAGACGGCAAAGGTCAGCCAGCGGCTGCCGGAGAGGAAGCCGCGCAGCAGTGCATGCTCGCCGCCGGCGCGGTACTCCGGAATGATCTTCTGCGCGGAGGCCGAGATACCGAAATCCATCATGCTGCCGAGCAGCAGCACCCAGGTCCAGACATAGACATAGATGCCGTAGTCGGACGTGCCCATCCAGCGCGCCAGCAGCACCTGCGAGACATAGGCGAGGCCTGCGCTGATGACGCGGATGATGAAGATGGTGCCGGCCAGTCGCCGCGTCAGCGACGCCTCGCTCGATCCGCCCGTGAGCTTGGCCCGCAGCCGCACGATCAGCCCGGCCGGTCCGGTCGTTGCGGGTTGTGCATCCATCACGGCCACGTCGAGATCCCCAAGCGCCCGCATCAGGCGTCCCGCATGCTGCGGCAGCCTTCGACCTAGCAACCATTCGTTAAGATACGGTTGGACCACCGATGTTGTCCCGGCCTGGGACGTGTACGCATGAACTGGCGCGGCGTCAGGGCGCGGCATGCAACAGGCGGCCCTTTGGGGCCGCCTGATGTAACTTCAGAGCAGATGGGCTATTGGCAGAGATGCTGGCGACCGTCAGCACCCTTGTAAAGGGTGCCAGGCCTGCAGACGATGCCGTTGCGGGCGGCATATTGAGACCAGCTGCCGTTCCAGCCGTAACCGCCGCCGCCACCGCCATACATGGCGTAGGAATTGCCCCAGCCGCCGGGATTGCCCCAGCTGCCGGCGGCGGGAGCGCCTACTGGCGCCGGCTGTTGAGACGCTGCTCGCCGAGATACTTGCCGATACCGAGGGCTGGTGGGGGGACTGCCGGTCCCAAGACCCGTGCAGTTGGCGAATTCAGCTTGGCAGAGGTCCGGATTGGATTGGGCCCACTGCGCTGGTGCAGCAGAACTGAACAAGGCGGCTGCCGCAACCACGGCCGCGCCAAGAATCCTTGGATTCATCATGGCTTGCTCCTTGTGGTTTGACGTGGCGCTGAATGCCACGTTTGGCGGAGCCTATACGACGCTTGCGAGCCTGACCATGCTGCTTCGGCATCGCCAAAATTGGGACTGCTCTGGGTCTAGGAACGGTAATGCTCTGGCTGATCGTAAGATTTCCGCTTGAGCGTCAGAGGCTGACGTCTGCGCCTTCTCGATTACACGTTCTCGTGTGCAATGTTGCACGGGAGCCGGGACGATCGGGAAACATCATTCCAGATTCGTATTGAACTCGTACGACTTCTCGGGCCCGACCAGCGTGAACTTCAGCGCGGCCCCCTCGGGCTTGGCGCCCGGCGGCAACCCGTCGAGCTCGAACGTGAAGCGCTTCACTCCGGGCGCGCTGTGCGCGACCGGCGCCGGGATCGGCAATGCCCAGTCGGGCGTCGGCCCTTCCACGTACAGATTGACGTTGCGGCCGTCGGGCACGACCACGTCGACCACCACGTTCTTGGGGCCGTCGCGCTTGACGTCGCGAATGGTGAGCGGATTGGGATCGCCGATCGTGGCGGGCTTCGGCACGGTGTCGAGCGCCGCACGCAAATTCGCGTCTTCGGTCGAGGCGACGCTGTTGAAGCCGAGCTCGGCATTGGCCTCGACGGGAATGCAGAGTTTCTCGCACACGGCGTAGTTGATCTCGGCGCGCAGCGTCACCGGCTTGTCGGCCGACTTGGCGACGATGCGCAGCGGCAACACGATCTGGTCGTGATAGCCGATCGAGTGGCCGCCGGCGCCGTCGTCGAACTTCAGCGGCGCCGGCCACATCACCGTCACCGCTTCGACATTATCGGATTTCGAGAAGTCGAACCGCGGCGGAACGCCGGAATCGCCGGGCATGCGCCAATAGGTCTTCCAGCCCGGCTGGAGCTGGAAGGCGATACCGCCGAGCAGCACGGCGCCACTGCGCGATCCCGCCAGCAGCCGCACCGCGGAATGTCCGTCGCGCTGCCACGGCGAGGCGTCGTCGGCATAGGCGGTGATGGCCAGCGCTGACGCGAACAGGGCTGTCGCGACGCCGATCGCCGCACGCGGGGGAACTTGTGTGAGCATGGCACGTCTTTACAGGGTCGCCCTGGGGCAAACCATTGAATTGCTTGTGATGGATGCACTCGAATCTAATCTCTGCAAGCCTTGATTTGACAGCGGCTAGGTCCGACATCAGGATAGGAATTGAAACCGGAGTGCTTCACCGATGGCTCCCACTGGCAAGAGGACGGGCGAAAGCACCCGCAACGCGGGCCCCACGCCTCCCAATTCAGCCGGCTATCTCGACGGCCGCCTCCTGATCGCGATGCCCGTGATGGGCGATCCCCGCTTCGAGCGCTCGGTGATCTATCTCTGCGCTCATTCGGCGGAAGGCGCCATGGGCATCATCGTCAACCATCCCGCCGGCAGCATCGACTTCCCCGAGCTGTTGCAGCAGCTCGGCATCATCAAGAAGGGCGAGCACATCAAGCTGCCGGAGAATGCCGAAAGCATGAAGGTGCTGCGCGGCGGGCCGGTCGATACCGGCCGCGGCTTCGTGCTGCATTCCAGCGACTTCTACATCGAGAACGCGACGCTGCGGATCGATGACGGCGTCTGCCTCACCGCGACCGTCGACATCCTGCGCGCGATCGCCAATGGCTCCGGCCCCAAGCACGCCATCCTCGCGCTCGGCTACGCCGGCTGGGCGCCGGGCCAGCTCGAGACCGAGATCCAGAGCAATGGCTGGCTGCATTGCGATGCGGACACCGACCTGATCTTCGGCGACGACGTCGACGAGAAATACGGCCGCGCCCTGCGCAAGATCGGCATCGACCCCGGCATGCTCTCGAACGAGGCCGGGCACGCGTAGCTGGCGCGGCATCCACCGCTGTCGCGAGTCACCCTCTGCTGTCATGCCCCGGCTTGACCGGGGCATCCAGTACGCCGCAGCCTATCGTTTCTATCACGACCGTCTCGGAGTACTGGATCGCCCGGTCAAGCCGGGCGATGACACCCGTTGCTATGCCGCGCCTACTCCGCCGCCTGCTGCTGCACCGTCGGCTCGGTCCCCGCGACCGTCGCCCTGCGCATGTCGCGCGGTTGCGACTGGTCGTAGCGGCGGACGCGGTGCATGGTCTGGCGGTTGTCCCACATCACAAGGTCATGCAGCTTCCATTTATGGACGTAGACGAACTCTGCTTGCGTCGCGTGCTCATTCAGATCGCGCAGCAGCAGGCGTCCCTCCGGCACGCTCATGCCGACCACCTTGCCGGTATGTGATGACAGATAGAGCGACTTGCGGCGATGCACGGGATGGGTCCGCACCAGCCGTTGCAGCACCGGCTTGAACATCTCCTTCTCGTCGTCGGTGTATTCGGTGAAGCCGAGCGATCCCCGCGAATACATCAGCGAGTGTTCGCAGACGAGGTTCTCGATCTCCGTCTTGGTGTCGTCGTCGAGCGCGTCATAGGCCGCCCGCATGTCTGCGAATTCGGTGTTGCCGCCCTTCGGATTCACCACCCGCGCCGACAGTAGCGAGAATTTTGCCGGAATCGGGCGGAACGAGCTGTCGGAATGCCACAGGCAGTTGCCGAGGTTGAACAGATGTGCGCGGCTGTCCTTCGCCAGCGGCTTGCCGTCCTTGCCGAGATTGGAGACGTCGTTCAGGCCGGACTGCAGCCGGTAATCCTTCTCCTTGGTCACGGTGCCGCCGCGTGCATCCTCGCGCTGGCCGAAGTTGAGGGCGAAGGCCATCTGCTGCTCGTCGGTGATGTCCTGGTCGTGGAAGACAAGCACCGCATATTTGTCCATGGCAGCCTCGACCTCGCGCGCCTCCGCCTCGGTGAGGGGCTTGCGCAGATCGAGGCCGGACACCTCGCCGACAAAATGTTTTTGAAGCTGCCGGATGGCGATCGTCATGACGTTCTCTCCCGCGTGCCGCGAACGGTTGGTCCCGTTCTGTCGGTGAAAAAGCTACTCCTGCACTCGCAGTTGTCAACGCGCGACGCGCATGCCTCTTACGCGTTGCGCGCCATCAGGCCGCCATCGACCGGGATCACCGCGCCGGTGAGGAACGACGCCGCCGGCAGGCACAGGCTCAACGTCATATGCGCGACCTCCTCGGGGTCGCCGTAACGGCCGAGTGCGGTGCGGCGCTTGGCGTAGATGGTCTTGTGCTCCTCGGAAATGCGCTCGGTGATGGCGGTGCGGATCGGGCCCGGGCAGATGCAGTTGACGGTGATGCCCTCGCGGCCGAGCTCGACCGCCAGCGAGCGGGTGAGGCTCGTGACGCCGCCCTTCGCCGCCGAATAGGGGCTGTGCAATGCGGTGGCGCCGAGCGCCTCGGTGGAAGCGATGTTGACGATGCGCGGGCTCTTCGACTTGCGCAAATGCGGCAGCGCGGCGCGGATGATGCGGGGGTGCGCCGTCAGCATCACGGCGATGCCTTTGGCCCAGGCGTCCTCGTAAGTCTCGTCGTCGATCGCGACACGCACGGAGATGCCGGCATTGTTGACGACGATATCGAGGCCGCCGAAATGCGCGGCGACATCCCCGACCACGCGCTTGATCTCGCCGCCGTCGGCGACGTCGAGCTTCCACGCCTTCGCCGCGCCGCCGCTGGCCGTGATTTCCTTCGCGACAGCATGCGCGCCTTGCTCGTCATAATCGGTGACGGCGACGTTCGCGCCCTCGCCCGCGAACACGTGCGCGGTCGCACGCCCCATGCCGCTCGCTGCGCCCGTGACGAGAACGGTCAGGCCCTTCACGGACCGGCTGAGCTGCTTGAACTCGGACATGCTGTTTCCTCGCGGCGTGTTGTTCGTTGTTATGATTGACAAGGCTGGCATCGATCCGCAGAGAGGTCAAACAAGCAAAACAAAAGGGGAGGCCGCGATGGCGAACGAGCTGGATTTTTCAGGGAAGCAGGTGCTGGTCGTCGGTGGTTCCAGCGGCATCGGCAACGGCATCGCACAAGCCTTTCGCGCCAGGGGCGCAGCTGTTGCGGTTTGCGGCACGCGTGCTCACGCAACGGAATATTCAGCTGAAGAGGGCTCCGATCTTAACGGTCTTGCTTACGCGCAGCTCGATGTCAGCAATGCCGCTGCGATCGAAGCGTTCAAGCCGTCGTTCGATCGCCTCGACATCCTCGTGCTCGCGCAGGGCGCG
This sequence comes from Bradyrhizobium liaoningense, assembly GCF_018130825.1. Classification (GTDB taxonomy): domain Bacteria; phylum Pseudomonadota; class Alphaproteobacteria; order Rhizobiales; family Xanthobacteraceae; genus Bradyrhizobium; species Bradyrhizobium liaoningense_B. Next base: position 29,458 of record NZ_JAFCJS010000008.1, read on the forward strand.
GTGATCTATCGCCGCGGCGAATTCGAGATGAGCGGATTCCGCAAGGTTGTCGAAGTCAACCTGATGAGCCTGATGGCCTGCGCGACGCGGTTTCATTCCATGTTGCGGGATGCGAAGGGCGCGCTGATCATGGTGTCCTCGACCGCGGCCTATCATTCCACCATGGGCAATCCCGCCTACAACGCCTCGAAGACCGGCGCGGTCGGATTGACGCGCACGCTGGGCGAGGCCTGGGCCGAGGACGGCATCCGCGTCAACGGCATCGCGCCCGGCCTCGTCGACACCAAGATGACGAAGGTGACGACCGACAATCCCAAGCGGCTCGAAGCGGCGCTGTCGCGCATTCCACTGCGGCGACTGGGCACGCCGGCCGACATGGCGGGCGCAGCCTTGTTCCTGGCCTCGCCGCTGTCGTCCTACATCATCGGCCAGACGCTGGTCGTCGATGGCGGGCTGATCTTGTAGATCATCCGGGCTACACTTTCGTCGACACTTGGAACTGCGCCGCTCCTGATCGGTTACTTGGGCTGACCCCCGAGGAGGAGCATCATGGACACGGATCGGATTGTCGGATCAGCCAAGGAATTCGCCGGACGTGCGGAAGGCGCAGTCGGAGACATGGCGGGCGATGCCAAGACGCAGGCGTCGGGCAAGGCGCGCGAAGCTGCAGGCACCGTGCAGAATCTTTACGGCCAGGCCAAGGATGCCGTGCGTGATGCCGCGGATACCGCGACGGGCTACGCCAAGGACGCCTATGAGAGCAGTGGCGACACCTTCCGCGACGGCACGCAGGCGCTGTCGAAGAAAGTGCAGGACAACCCGCTCGGCGCGCTGCTCGTTGCCGGCGGCATCGGATTTGCGCTCGCGCTTCTGATGTCGCGCCCCGCCCGCCGTCCGCCGCCGCGCTGGCGCTATTACGGCTGATAGCCGCAAACACGTATCTCTCGTGCCCCGGACGCGCTGCAGCGCTAAAGCGCTGCTGCGCAGAGCCGGGGCCCATTCTTTTTGAAGTAGATGTTGGGTCCCGGCTCTGCGTCGCATCACCAAGAGGTGCTGCGCCGCGTCCGGGACACGAGATTCAACTACCGGACTTCCGCCGATCGCCCGACATTAGCCGGCGGCCGCGGGATCGCAGGGTTCTGCGCCGGATTGCGCGGCCCGGGCGCGGGTGCGAATTGACGCGGCGCCGGCGGCGGCGAGCCGAAACCAAAGAAATCCCGGAACGACGGCGTGGCCTGCGCCGGCTGCTGCGGTGGCGCGACGGGCGGCTTCTTCGGCGCGAGCTTGGGTGGGGCGATCGCAGCGGCCGCACCCGATGCAGTGGGAGAGGCGGCGTTGCCGTCGGGCGTCGTTGCCGCCATCGGCGTATCGCCCTTGGCCTGCTCGCGGCCGACCTCGCGGCGCGGCCAGGCATAATCGTCGGCGCGGCCGGCGGGGGCCGTCAGCGGCTCGCCCTTCACCATCGTCTTCGCAGCGAGCGCATCGACGGCGGCGGGACGCGAGCCCGGCCCGCCCAGCAATTGATCGGTCGAGATCGAGGCCGCGACCAGCGGCACGATCGGGCCGGCCAGCGGACGCGGCGCCGGCTTGCCGGGCTCGGCGCTGGTGTCGGGGGTCGCAGGCTCGCTCGGCAGCGCGATCGGGCCGGAGCGCCCGGCCAGCAGGCGCGTGATCTCGCGCTCGACATAGTGCGCGAGCTTTCGCGCGCCGGGCTTGGTGAAGTAGACGCCGTCGGAGCTGCGGAGCTGGCGGATCTGGCCTTCGAAGTCCGGGCCCTTCTGCAGGAAGCGGCCGGCCTCGTCGACAAAGCCGTCCCAGACGTCGACATAGGTGATGCCGGCCTTGGCCGCGCCCTCGCGATAGAGCGAATCCAGGAACAGCATGTCGGCCGTTCCCTTCTGTCCGCGGATCGCGGGCAGGCCGACCCAGAGCACCGGCACGCCCTTGGCCTTGAGCAGGTTGGCCAGCTCCTCGACCTTCTTGGTGTAGAGCTCGACCCAGCGTTCGTCGCGGAATTCGTAGAGGCCGTTCGGATTGCGCGCCGTCTTTTCCGGCGCGGCCGCAGGCGTGTCGGCATTGTCGGCGTCATCCTGCGGCAGGTCGGCATCGGCCGGCTTGTCGTCCGGCTTGGCGGCGGCGTCGGGCTTGGCGTCGCCGGGCTTAGCCGGTTGCTTGGCGCGCGCGCCCTTGTCGTTCTTCTTGTCCTTGTCTTTGTCCTTGTCCGACTTGTCGGCGACGGGCTCGCGGATCGCGATACGATCGTTGAGGCCGAGCATGACGACGATCACGTCGGGCTTCTCGGTCTCGAGGATGCCCTTCGCCGCCGCCGTCCAGTCCGAGGGCTCGCCCTTCGGCTGGTACTTGATCAGGCCGGACGTCGTCTTGTGCTTGCGGATCACGCCCATGTCGGGCTGCTCGCTATAGGCATCTTCCAGGCCGTAGGCGAGCCAGTCGGCCATGGCGTCGCCGATCACCAGCACGTTCTTGTCGGGCGTGGTGTCGCGCTTGGCCGGTGCCGGCGCGCGCGAAAAATCCTGGCGCGGGGCCTGCTGCTGTTGCTGCTGGAACGGCGCGAAGAAGTCGCCGCCGAACCATCCACCGCCGCCTCCGCCCTGGCGCGGCGGCGGGGCCGAGCGTTGCGGCGGGCCGCCGAAGCCGGGGAAGTTGAAGAACTGTGCGGAAGCGGGCCCTGCGACCGAGACCAATATCGCAAGCGCCGTCCCCAGCGCGATCAGCGGGCCGGTCTCGGTCAGCGCCTTGAACAGGGACTTCTTCGACATGCGATCTCGGCCGCGCAATGGGTCTGGAATAGGCTCGATATAATAACGGAATCGGGCGCCAAACGGGCAGATTCCGTTGCAGATTTTTGACGGATTCTGGCGCCATACACCGGGGAACAGCCGCCCCCGTCAAGGCCGCCGGGCAAAATCCCTGTTCAGGGTTACTTTCGGCGCGATTTTACCGCCCGCGCAGCCGGTCCAGCACGTCGGAGGAGGCAAAACCGTCGGCGGGGACCCCGATCGAGGCCTGGAAGTTGCGGAGCGCCTCCCGTGTCTGGCCGCCGAACTGGCCGTCCGGAGTGCCCTTGTAGAAGCCGCGCTGGGCCAGAAGCTGCTGCAGTTCCAGCCGCTCGGTGCGGGACAGCTCGCGTTCCTGGCGCGGCCAGGGCTGCACGAAGGGCTGCCCGCCACGCAGGCGGTCGGCGAAATGGCCGATCGCCAGCGCATAGGCCTCGGCCGGGTTGTACTTCATGATGACGCGGTAGTTCTGCAGCATCAGGAAGCCGGGGCCTTGCGCGCCCGCCGGCGCCAGCAGATAGGCTTTCTCCGCCGGGTGCGGGAAGGGCTGGTTGGTCGGGCGCTTCAGCCCGAGCTTCTCCCACTGCGCGATCGTCTGCGCCTTGGCGCGGTCGGCCAGCATGTAGTTGAACCCTTGCGGCACCACGACCTCGAAGCCCCAGGTCTGGCCGGACTGCCAGCCGTCCTTCTTCAGGTTGTTGGCGGTCGACGCGATCAGGTCGGTGGGATTGTCGACGACGTCGCGCCGTCCGTCGCCGTCGCCGTCGACCGCAAAGCGCTTGAACGCGGTCGGCATGAACTGGGTCGGGCCGAAGGCGCCGGCCCAGGAGCCGCGCATCTGCTCCGGGCGCAGATCGCCGCGGTTGAGGATCTCCAGTGCGGAGAGGAATTCGTCCTTGAAATAAGCCTGGCGGCGGCCGATGCAGGCGAGCGTCGCGGTCGATTGCAGCACGCTGCGGTCGCCCATCTGCGTCGAGTAATTGGACTCGATGCCCCAGATCGAGGCGATGATGTAGCGGTCGACGCCGGTGGCCTTTTCGGTGGCGTCGAACTGCGCCTTGTATTTGGCGAGCACCTCGCGGCCCTTGGCGAGGCGATTGTCGTTCACGAGGATGTCGAGATAATCCCAGATCGATTTTGTGAACTCCGGCTGCGAGTCCATCAGGTCCATGATGCGCAGATCGGGCGCAAGCCCAGCGGTGAAGCGCTGGAAGTTGTCCTGGGTGATGCCGCGCCGTGCGGCATCGGGCCACATGCCCGCGACGCAATTGTCGAAATTGCCGGCGGCCTCGCGGATCGCGGCGGCCGTCATCAGCGGATGGCCGGAGGCACCGTCCTCGCCGCTCCAGGGCTGCGCGCCGCCGGGGCCGGGCGCGGGTTGTGATGGCGCGGGATTCGTGCCGGAGAAAATGCCGCCGAACAGGTTCGACAGTCCGTTCTGCGACTGGGCGTTCACACTGGCCGGCAGCAGCAAGGCGGCCGCAACCAACCCTGCGCCGCTCACAAATCCAGCACGTTTTGCCAGCGCTGCCACTGATTGCATCATGTCCTTCCCGTCCGGCCAAAATCCGCCATCAGGAGGCCCAGTACCGGTTGCCAATAGCTTAACAAAGGTGAAATTTTAGTGGCTGCTTTTTTCTTAACTCGGCACGCGCGAGGCCCCACATCCGCCTTTGTTAGCGGCTGCAAACAGGCTAGCAAGATGCCATTGCTCCCGTCACGCATGCCCTCAGGTATTCGATCAATCCCATGAAAATTCGCAAAGCCGTATTCCCCGTCGCCGGCCTCGGCACCCGCGTCCTGCCCGCCACCAAGGCGATGCCGAAGGAAATGCTGACCATCGTCGACAAGCCGCTGATTCAATACGTCTATGACGAGGCGAGGGAGGCCGGCATCGAGCACTTCATCTTCGTCACCGGCCGCAACAAAAACGTCATCGAAGATCATTTCGACAAGATGTTCGAACTCGACGCGACGCTGGCCGCGCGCGGCAAGAAGGCCGAGCAGGAGATCCTGGCGCAGAACCAGCCGGACGCCGGTGCCGTCAGCTTCACCCGCCAGCAGGCGCCGCTCGGCCTCGGCCACGCGGTCTGGTGCGCGCGCGACATCGTCGGCAACGAGCCGTTCGCGGTGGTGCTGCCGGACGAGCTCGTGCTCAACACGCCCGGCTGCCTCAAGCAGATGATCGAGACCGCCGCAACGCTCGGCGAGAAATCCAATTTGATCGCGGTCGAGGCGGTGCCCGACCATCTCACCCATCAATACGGCATCTGCGGCGTCGGAAAGCGTACCGGCAAGATGTTCGAGGTCGATGGCATGGTCGAGAAGCCGGCCAAGGGCACCGCGCCCTCCAACCTCTCGATCACCGGCCGTTACATCCTGCAGCCGGAGATCTTCAAGATCCTGGAGACGCAGGAGCGCGGCGCCGGCGGCGAGATCCAGCTCACCGATGCCATGATCGGCCTCGCCAAGTCGCAGAAGTTCTACGGCGTCGAGTTCGAGGGCGAGCGCCATGATTGCGGCTCCAAGCCCGGCTTCCTCCGCGCCAACATCGCCTACGGCCTGAAGCGGCCGGAGCTGCGTGACGGTCTGATTGCGGAGATGAAGAAGTATCTGGGGCAGTAGGCCCCACTGTCGTCCTGGCGAAAGCCAGGACCCATACCGCGTGATCCATCGATTGCGGTCGGTAGTTGTACCGAACTGCAAGTCTTCACCAAACTGCTTCCTGGGGTAATGGGTCCTGGCTTTCGCCAGGACGACGCCGAGTATTTGGCGCGCTGCTCATCGCAACGACGGCGGCGCCGTCCCTCACGCCACCAGCGACAGCTTCGGCAGGCTCGCGACCACGGACTGGTTGCGGCCGCCGGCTTTGGCGGCGTAGAGCGCCTTGTCGGCGGCGGCGACCAGGATTGTCCAGTCCATGCCGGCGGCGGGGACGAGGCTGGCGATGCCGCAGGACACCGTCGACGTCGCCTGGTCGTCGGACCAGCCCTGCACCTTGAGGCGGATCGTCTCGGCGATCTTGAAGGCCTCAGTGGCCGAGGTGTCCGGCAGCAGCACCGCGAATTCCTCGCCGCCATAGCGCGCGGCGCAGTCGCCGGCGCGCCGCACCGAGTCGGAAATGCAGATGGCGATGCCGACCAGCACCTGGTCGCCGGCCTGATGACCGAAGGTGTCGTTGTAGGCCTTGAAGTGATCGGCATCGATCATCAGCAGCGCGACCGGTGTCTTCTGGCGCATGGCGCGCCGCCATTCGACGTCGATGACGGTGTCGAACTTGCGGCGGTTCTTCAGGCCAGTGAGCGCATCCGTCGTCGCCAGCTCCTCGAGCTTGCGCTCGGCCTCGGCGCGCCGGCCGATCTCGCGCGCGAGCACGAGCGTCGATGCCAGCATGAACACGATCAGCGCCAGCACCACGGCGCCGATGCGATAGGCCTCCTTCCGCCACAGCTCGAACACCGCGCTCAGAGGCTTGCCGGCCACCACAAACAACGGTCCGCCGTCGCCGCTGCGCGCATAGAGCCGCGGCGTCGGATCGACCGGGCCCTGGCCGGAATAGGAGCTGCCGGCGCGCAGATTGTCCGCCTTCCAGCTCTGACGCTCGTTCAGGTTCCTGCCGATCACGTCGAGGTCGAACGGCCGCCGCATCATGATGGTGCGGTCGCGCTTGAGCACGGTGATGGTGTCTTCGGGATCGAGGCTCAGGCGCTCGAACAATTCGTGGAAATAGCTGAAGCGGATCGAGCCGGTGACGACGCCCATGAAGCCGCCGTCGGTGTCGCTGATGCGCCGGCTCAGCACGATCGAATAGGCGCCGCGGAACAGCATCGGGCGGCTGATGAAGAGACCGGCGCCGGGATTGTCGCGGTGGACCGTGAAATAGTCCTCGTCGGCGCGATTTTCGGAGGGCGGATCGAGCGTGGATGCATCGATCGTCAGCCTGCCCTCCGCGTCATAGACCTGGATGGCGCCGAAATGCCGTGCCGTCGTCGCATGATCGAACAGGATCAGGTGCCGGACCGGCGTCGAGACCGTGGCGAGCTCCGGCAGCAGCATGTTGCTGGCGACCGCCTTCAGCGACAGATCGTAGATCTCGATGTTGCGGCTGATGTCGGATTCGATGGTGGTGGCAAGGTTTTCCAGCGTCTGGCGGGCCAGCGCCTCTTCGCCGCGGCGCATGTCCAGCATGACGTTGACGCAAATGGCGGAAAAGCCGATCACCGTCACCACGGACGAGATGATCAGCAGCTTCGCCGAAATCCGCCACGGCCGGCGGGCCATGACTTCGCGCCATCCAGACAGCATCGTTTGCTCCCGACCCTGATGGATGCGCCCTAAACCTTGAGCAGTGTTTAAGCTGGTACGGCGCTGCCGCAATGAGTTAAGAATCGGTTGATGCGGCTAACGATTTTCGGCAGGCCTCATGTGAAGAGATCCGGGCTTCGGACGAGAGGACGAGTGTGAACGACTACGACGCGTTGCGCGATTATCTGCTGCGGCAGAAGCAGGCGGAATTCGTGCTGACCTTCGAGCAGATCGAGGAGATCATCGGTGCGGCGCTGCCGCGCGCGGCCAATCGTGCCTCATGGTGGGACAGTTTGCGCAGCCCCGACATCCAGATGCCGCAACGCGAGGCCTGCCTCGCCGCCGGATTCGTGGCGACACGGATGCCGGACGGAGCGAGCGTGCGGTTCAGGAAGCAGAAATCCCAGCGCAGGTGAGGCCGCCGCATGATCCTGCGCTGGCTGAGGGGTATTCTTGGCGCAGCTCTGATCGGTCTGGGCGTGCTCTTTGCGCTCGCCTTCGAGGCCCGCTACTGGCGCTGGCGCGACTGTTTTAACGAACTCGGCCGCTGCTACGACCCGGTCTCGCAGGACGTCTATCTCGAGCAGGCGGGAATGGTCTGGGGCGGTCTGGCGGCGATTTCGTTACTGGCGGGGATTTGGTTGGTCGGGAGTCTGCGGCGCAAGCCGAGCTAAAGCACGAGCTACGGAGACAGTATCGTAGGGTGGGCAAAGCGGAGCGTGCCCACCACCTCTGGTAGGGTTGGATGGTGAGCACGGCGCAAGTGCGCCTTTGCCCACCCTACGGTACCAGATCAGGCGGACGCGCGGTCCACCGCGAACGTGAGAACGGTCGCCGCTAGCCGGGGTGTCGAGCCAAGGCCTTCATTGGCGCTCACGGAGCCAGCGTTCGTTGTCGGCGTGTGCTCGTATCAGACATCTGGTTGTCTGCCGGTCGCAGGCGCGCATGCACACGTTCTGGCGGCCCCGAACGTCACCGGCCCCGCCGGTGTAGTCGGCACATGTGCCGATGCAGTTTGCGCCTCGATCCTCGCATCGTGCAGCCGTCACTGCTTCGGCCGAGGAGGCGAGGAACATTCCGGTGCCTATGAGGGTGATCGCGTAGAAAAGGTGCCGGGTCATCCGTAACTCCTGAGAAGGAGGCGCTTGGTCTGCTCATTCCAGCCGTTGCGCTTGACGTGTGTGGGCACGTCGAGAACGACAGTGGCGAGCCCAACGACCTCGATGACGAAACCGTTCTGGATCGAATGCTGCGCGCCATTTTTCGCGGCGGTTGAGCTGCGGCCCATTGATCTGGATCAAGCACGGCCTCGCCGGCACCTCACCCCGTGGCTTCGCGGGCGGCCCCTCAAGGAGGGGAGAGGGAGGCGGTTAGAATCGTAGGGTGGGCAAAGCGACTTGTCCGCCGTAGCTCGAAGAGCGAAGGCGGAAGCGTGCCCACCATTTGGCGCGGCATGTGTGGAGAGATGGTGGGCACGGCGCAAGTGCGCCTTTGCCCACCCTACGATACCGGACTCGCGGGAGCGATCAGCTCGCCGCTTCCAGCCGTACTTCCGTCAGAAGGCGCATCGCGGCATCCGCGTCCATCGGCTCGCCGAAGGCAAAGCCTTGCGCGTATTCGCAGCCCATCTGGTAGAGCTCGACCGCGTCGGAATCGGTCTCGGCGCCTTCGGCCACGACGTCCATGCCGAGATCGTGCGCCAGCGCGATGATCGACTTCAGGATCACCGGGCGGGTGCCGCGGTTGGTGGTGCGCACGAACGACTGGTCGATCTTGATGGTGTCGAACGGGAAGCGCTGCAGATAGGCCAGCGAGGAATGGCCGGTGCCGAAATCGTCGAGCGACAGGCCGGTGCCGAGCTCGCGGATGCGCGTCAGCATCTGAGCTGCGTGCTCAGGGTTCTCCATCACCAGCGATTCCGTCAGCTCCAGCTTGAGCGTGCCGCGCGCCACCGAGGAGCGCGACAGCACGGTGCGGATGTCGTGGATGAGGTCGTGGCGCAGCAGCTGCCGCGACGAGACGTTGACGCTTGCGAAGATCGGCTCGCGCGAGCGCATCGCGCGCTGCCACACCGAAAGCTGCTTTGCGGTCTGGTCGAGCACGAACATGCCGAGGTCGACGATCAGACCGGTCTCTTCCGCAATGCCGATGAACTCCGAGGGCGCCATGCGCCCGAGCTTCGGATGATCCCAGCGCGCCAGCGCTTCGAAGCCGGCGACCGAGCGATCCTCCAGCCGCACGATCGGCTGGTACAGGATCGTGATCTCCTGCCGCTCGATAGCGCGGCGCAATTCGCTCTCCAGGGTCAGGCGGTCGGTCTTTCGCGCGCGCATCGCCGGCTTGTAGACGTCGATGCGGTCGCCGCCGATGCGCTTGGAATGATACATCGCAAGCTCGGCGTCCTTGATGATCTCGTCCGTCAGCTGCGTCTGCGGGTCGGAGAGCGCAAGGCCGATCGAAGCCGTCAGGAAGATCTCGCGATCGTTGAAGGCGATCGGCGCGCGGATGGTCTTGCGGATGGTCTCGGCGAAATTGGTGATCCGCGCCGGATCCTGCTCCGACAGCAGGATCAGGCCGAACTGGTCGCCGGCGAGCCGCGCCAGCGTGTCCTGCGGCTTCAGGATGCGGGTCAGGCGGCGGGCGAGCGTCAGCAGGATGGAATCGCCGACCGCAATCCCGACGGAATCGTTGACCTGCTTGAAGCGGTCGAGGTCGATCACCATCAGCGTCGGCCGCAGCGTCGGCATGGTCTTGGCGAAGTTTGCGACCCCGCCGAGCCGGTCCATGAACAGCTTGCGATTGGGCAGGCCGGTGAGGTTGTCATGCACGGAATCGTGCAGCAGGCGCTCCTCGGCGTTGCGCAGCTCGGTGACGTCGGTGAGCGTGCCGACCACGCGCGAGACCTCGCCGTCGGAGCCGACCACCGGGCGCGCCTTCAGCGCGAACCACATGAAGTGACCGTCGGGGGTGCGCAGGCGGAAATCCTGCACCAGACGGCCGCGGCGCTGGTCGAGCACGCTGTCGAGCGCGGCGCGGAAACGGTCCTGGTCGAGCGGATGCAGCACCTCGAGCCACGAGGCCGCCGGGCCTTCCAGCGTACCGCGCTTCAGGCCGAGCAGGGCCTCGGTCTCGGGGCTGGTGAAAACCTTGTCGGCGGAGACGTCCCAGTCCCAGATCAGATCGCCGGAGCCGGCCAGCGCCAGCGCACGGCGCTCGATGTCGGAGACGACGCCGGTGGTGGCGCCGCCGCCGGCAAAGGCGTGCTGCATCACCGTGAAGCCGATCAGCATCACGATCAGCACGAGGCCGCCGAGCAGGGCAGGGCCGACGATGTCGTTGGTGACGGAGCCCGCCACCGTCATGCCGGCCGCGACCACCCAGACCACGAGGAGGAACCAGGTCGGGATCAAGAGCACCGCGCGGTCGAAGCCGTGGGTGGAGAGATAGACGATCAGCGCGAAACCGGCGAAGGCGATCAGCACCAGCGAGATGCGCGCGATGCCGGAGGCGACGGCCGGATCGAACAAAGCGAGCGCGACGAGGGAGCCGAGGAACGCCAGCCAGCCCACCGTGATGTGCGAATAGCGCACATGCCATCGACTGAGATTGAGATAGGCGAACAGGAACACCAGCAGGGTCGCCGCCAATATCGCTTCACCCGCCGCGCGCCAGATGCGCTCGGCGTTGTTCGACATGTCGAGCACCTTGCCCCAGAAGCCGAAATCGACGCCGATATAGACCAGCACCGCCCAGGCCAGCGCCGCGGCGGCCGGGAACATGATGCTGCCCTTGACGACGAACAGGATCGTCAGCACCAGCGCCAGCAGGCCGGAGATGCCGATCACGATGCCCTGGTAGAGCGTGAACGAGTTGACCTTGTCCTTGTAGGACTCGGGCTCCCACAGATAGAGCTGCGGCAGCTTGTCCGTGCGCAGCTCCGCGACGAAGGTGACGACGGCGCCGGGATCGAGCGTGATGCGGAACACGTCCGCGGTTGCGCTCTCCTGACGTTCGGGCCGGTCGCCGATCGACGGCGTGATGGTCGCGATGCGCGACAGCCCGAGGTCGGGCCAGAGCAATCCCGACGAGACGATGCGGTAGTGCGGCGCGACGATCAGGCGGTCGAGCTGGTCGTCGGTGTTGTTGGCGAGCGCGAACACCACCCAGTTCTGTCCGCCCTCGCGGGCGCGCACCTCGATGCGGCGGACGATGCCGTCGGTGCCGGGCGCGGTCGAGACCTGGATGCGGTCGGCATCGCTGCGCTGATGCTCGAGCACGCCGGTGAGGTCGATCGCGGGCGCGTCACTGCGGACGCTGACGGCGTCGAGCGCGCGCGCAGGGTACGCGGCGACAAGAATCATGAGGCCCAGCGCGATGGGCGCGAGGCACCTGATCAGACGCAAGGCCAGTTCTCCGCGTTCGACGCAACTCTTCGGTGGAAGACGATTTCACACCGGACGGAATTGGTTCGGTGCGTCGCGATAGATGCCACGAAAGCGAGGAAAATCAAAGGGTTTCCGGCTGGCCCTGTGGGCCAGCGGCCTAGGCTTCCAACACAATTTTGCCAATATGTGCGCTCGTCTCCATGCGTCGGTGGGCGTCCGCCGCCTTTTCCAGCGGGAAAGTGCTGTCCATCACCGGTTTGATGCGGCCTTCGCGTAAGAGCGGCATCACTTTCTGTTCGATCGCGGCCACCATCGCCGCCTTGTCCGCATTACTACGGGGGCGCAGCGTCGAGCCGGTATGGGTCAGGCGCTTGACCATGACCTTGGCGATGTTGACGCTGACCTTGGGGCCGTTGAGGGTCGCGATCTGGACGATGCGGCCGTCGACGGCGGCGGCATCATAGTTGCGGTCGACATAGTCGCCGGCGACCATGTCGAGGATCAGATTGACGCCGGCCTTGCCAGTCTCTTCCTTGACGACAGTGACGAAGTCTTCCGTCTTGTAGTTGATGGCGCGGTCGGCACCCAGCTTGAGGCAGGCGTCGATCTTGTCCTGCGATCCCACGGTGACGAACACCTTTGCGCCGAACGCCTTGGCAAGCTGGATTGCCATGGTGCCGATGCCGGAGGAGCCGCCATGGATCAGCAGCGTCTCGCCGGCCTTCAGCCCGCCGCGCTCGAACACGTTGTGCCAGACCGTCATCAGGGTTTCCGGCAGCGCGCCGGCTTCCTTGATCGACAGTGCCGGCGGCACGCTCATGGCCTGGGCGTCCTGGGCGATGCAGTACTGCGCATAGCCGCCGCCGGCGACGAGCGACATCACCTTGTCGCCGATCTTGTGCCGCTTGGCGTTGCTGCCGACGGCGACCACTTCACCGGCGATCTCGAGGCCGGGCAGGTCGCTGGCGCCGGGCGGCGGCGGATAGGCGCCGGAGCGCTGCGCCACGTCGGGCCGGTTGACGCCGGCAGCCTCGACCTTGACCAGGATCTCGTCGGGACCGGGCTGCGGCAGCGCGCGCTGTTCAGGAACCAGCACCTCCGGTCCGCCGGGCTTGGAGATGGCGACCACGGTCATTTGCGCAGGCAGCTTGTCCATGATGTGTCCTTGAGCAAAGGTGCAGGAGGAAACGAGGCCATTGCTTAGCCAGCGCGGCCCAGGCTGGCAACCGCCTCAGCGGTGTGACAGGCGCGAACGCAGGAGGAACGACATGGCGATGGAAGACGACGACCGCCCGCGCAAGAAGGTCACGCACGAAATCGGACAGGATCTCTCACTCTTGTCAGTGGAGGAACTGACCGAGCGCGTCGCTCTCCTTAAGACCGAGATCGCCAGGCTGGAAGAAGCCGCCACCAAGAAGCGCGCCTCGCGCGATGCGGCGAACAGTTTCTTCAAGTCGTAAGTCGCCGCCACACCAACCGCCGTTCGTCCCGGCGAAGGCCGGGACCTATACTCCGTGCAAGTCATTTGGCGATGACTCGGAGTTACCAACTCGCGCGACAACTCCACCCTGTGGTTATGGGTCCCGGCCCCGTGCGCAATTGCGCACTAGGCCGGGACGACGAGAGAGTTTTGTTCCGCACCGCACTCGGCCACTGGCCGACATGGCTAACGAACTCTCAAAAAATTAGCTCGTTTACGGTCGATTAAGCTTTCGGGTTTATGACTGGACCTGTCCTCGTTTGGACACCGAGTGGCTCCTGTCCACTCTGTTTGACGCCTCCCTGTTATCAACTTTCAAAGCCGCCGGTCTCCGGCGGCTCTTTTTTTGCGCCAAAGCGCCTTCGAGCGAGGTGGGTACCGGTTCGCGTCAAGAAAGCGCCTCACAAGAGTCTCTTCCCGGTTGAATTCCGAGGAAAGACCCGCGGAAACCATATCCGCGCTTGTCGCTGGACTCCGCGCCTCGCCCGCGCAATGATTTGTTCATCATAATCCGGCGCCAAAGCCGGACGGGTAAACAGTTGCGTAAGGGGCGTTAACCATGGAACGTTTGCAAGCTGAAGGTGCTCTCGTTCAACTCAGCGAGCGTTTCACCAATTCTGCGGCGTTCGGCGCGCTGTTCCGCGAGGGCATGGACCTCGTCGAAGAGACCGCCGCCTATCTCGACGGCGCCGGCCGCGTCGAGGCCAAGGCGCTCGACCGCGCCGTCAGCCTCACTTACGCCACCGAAAGCATGCGTCTCACCACCCGCCTGATGCAGCTCGCCTCCTGGCTGCTGCTGCACCGCGCGGTGAAGGAAGGCGAGATGACGTTGATGCAGGCCAACCGCGAGAAGACCAAGGTCAAGCTCACCGCCGCCGATCCCGGCCCGTCCGACACCATCGAGAAGCTGCCCTCGCAGCTCCAGGAGCTGATCCATCGCTCGATGAGCCTGCAGACCCGCGTGCGCCGGCTCGACACCACCATCCACACCCCGCCAACCGAACACGTCGCCATCGGTAATCCGCTGGTGCCGCACCTCAACGCGCTGAAGGCCGCGTTCGAGCGGTAATCACAGGTGCCGTAGGGTGGGCAAAGGCGCGCAGCGCCGTGCCCACCATCAGCCTTTCGGGATCGTAGCAAGAATTCGTGGGCACGCTTCGCTTTGCCCACCCTACGATTCCTCGGCCTTGGTCGAGAACTCCCACAAACAAAAACGCCCCCGGCTCTCCGGGGGCGTTTTTCGTCTCCAGCCTTGCGGGCCGGATCAATCCTTTTTGAGAAAGCCCGAAAACTTCTTCTGGAAGCGCGAGACGCGGCCGCCGCGGTCCATCAGCTGCTGGGAGCCGCCGGTCCAGGCCGGGTGCGACTTCGGGTCGATGTCGAGGTGCAGCTTGTCGCCTTCCTTGCCCCAGGTGGAGCGGGTCTGGTACTCGGAACCGTCGGTCATCACGACCGTAATCGTATGATAATTCGGGTGAATTTCGGCTTTCATGGCAATTCCTCGGCGCGCCGGCGCCTATCTGGGTGGCTAGCGAATGACGGATTTGGGCGGCTCTATACCCCACAGGCCCCCTTAAAACAAGCCATTGTGGGGACTTGAGAACCGGGCCGTTCCCTAAGGGACATCCCGGATTTGCCACTCCCCCTGCACCGGCCTATGTGGGGGCATTGTCTGCTTGGGTCCGATCTCATGAGCGCAGTGGAACGGCTTGATGACCAGTACCGCGACGAGCGCGACACCGCGCCGCCGGAAGCCCCGTCGATCGAGGCCGAGCTGATCGAGCAGCCCGCCAAAGGGCGGGCGAAGCTGCGGCCGCTGCTGGCGCTCGCGCCCTATGTGAGCCGCTATCGCGGCCGGGCCGCGCTCGCCTTCGTCGCGCTCACGATCGCGGCCTTGACCACGCTGCTGGTGCCGGTCGCGGTGCGCCGGATGATCGATTTCGGCCTGACGCCCGAGGGCATCGAGCTGATCAACAGCTACTTCTCGGTGATGATCGCTGTCGTCGCCGTGCTCGCGCTGGCGAGCGCTGCGCGCTACTACCTCGTGATGACGATCGGCGAGCGCATCGTCGCCGATTTGCGCCGTGACGTGTTCGCGCATCTGTTGTCGCTGTCGCCGTCCTTCTTCGATTCCGCGCGGAGCGGCGAGCTGATCTCGCGCCTCACCGCCGACACCACCCAGATCAAGTCCGCCGTCGGCGCCTCGGTGTCGATCGCGCTGCGCAATCTGATGATGTTCTTCGGCGCGGCCGCGATGATGGTGATCACCAGCCCGAAGCTGTCGGGCTTCGTGCTGCTCGCGATACCCCTGATCGTGCTGCCGCTGGTCGCGTTCGGGCGCTGGGTGCGCCGGCTGTCGCGCAATGCGCAGGACACGCTCGCCGATGCCTCCGCCTATGCGGGCGAGCTGGTCGGCGCGATCCGCACCGTGCAGGCCTATACCAGCGAGAGCTTTGCCGAGAAGCGTTTCGGCGGCGAGGTCGAGCAGGCCTATGAGGCCGCGCGCACCTCGACCCAGGCTCGCGCCGTGCTCACCGCCATCATCATCTTCATCGTGTTCGCCAGCGTGGTGGCGATCCTCTGGATCGGCTCGCATGACGTGCTCACCGGCGCCATCACGCCGGGCCGGCTCGGCCAGTTCGTGCTCTACGCCGCCTTTGCCGCCGCCGGCCTCGGCCAGCTCAGCGAGGTCTGGGGCGAGGTCTCGGCTGCCTCGGGCGCTGCCGAGCGCCTGTTCGAGATCTTGCACGTGCAGCCCGAGATCGCGGCACCTGCTTCTCCACGCGCGCTGCCGGTGCCGGCGCGCGGCGAGGTCGGTTTCGACCGCGTCAGCTTCGCCTATCCGGCGCGGCCCGAGGGCAACGTGCTCGACGCCGTGTCGTTCACGGTGCGGCCCGGCGAGAAGGTCGCGATCGTCGGTCCCTCCGGCGCCGGCAAGAGCACGATCTTCCATCTGCTGCTGCGCTTCTACGATCCGCGTGGTGGCGTGATCTCGCTCGACGGCGTGCCGGTCAAGTCAGCCGATCCCCGCGATTTCCGCTCCCGTATCGCGCTGGTGCCGCAGGAATCCAACGTGTTCGCCGCGAGCGCGCGCGAGAACATCCGCTTCGGCCGGCCCGATGCTGGTGATGCCGAGGTCGAGCGTGCCGCCGAGCTCGCGCACGCCGCCGAATTCATCCGCCGCCTGCCGGAAGGTTTTGACACCCCGCTCGGCGAGCGCGGCGTGACGCTGTCCGGCGGCCAGCGCCAGCGCATCGCGATCGCCCGCGCCATTTTGCGCGATGCGCCGCTCTTGCTGCTCGACGAGGCCACCTCCGCGCTCGACGCCGAAAGCGAGACGCTGGTGCAGACCGCGCTGGAAGAATTGATGCGCCACCGCACCACGCTGGTGATCGCGCATCGCCTCGCCACCGTCTTGTCCTGCGACCGCATCCTGGTGATGGAGCACGGCAAGATCGTCGAGCAGGGCACGCATGCCGAGCTCGTGGCCGCGAACGGGCTTTATGCACGGCTGGCGAGGCTGCAGTTCGAGGGGGCGTGAGGCGCTGCCTTCTACAGTTTCATCGCGCGCACTTCGGCGACAGCGCCGGCACGTTTGGCCACGGCCAGTTCTTCCAGCTTCCGTCCGCGTCCACGCAGGCCGATGGTCCGGGGCCGTTCGTCTGCGCAGGGGCGCTTGATGTCGCGAAGCGCTGGTCGACATAGCTCGTCGACACATATCCGGCGACGATGACGCCCAGCATCACCGAGGATCCCTTGGCCAGCTCGCTCAGCTTCATCGATCGTCTCCATCGGCCCTGCCTGAGACAACGATTAACCGGCGCTGCGGGATCCAACCGTGACAGGCCTCACGCCCGCCATACCATCTTCAGCACCGGCCGGCCCGAGGTCGGGTTCACGTCGTCGCCGGCATGGGCAAAGCCGTTGCGCTCGTAGAAGCGGATGGCGCGGGCGTTGTCCTTGTTGACGAGCAGCGTGACGCCTGCCGGCGACAGCCGCTTGGCCTCGTCCACCAGCAGCCGTGCCGCGTCCGAGCCCCAATGCGCGGGATCGACCACGAGCTGGTCGAGATAACCTTCGCCGTCGATGGTGACGAAGCCGGTCAGCACGCCGTCCTGTTCGGCGACCACGATTTGGGCCTTCGGCACCAGATCCTTGCGCCAGCGCTCGCGCCACCATTCCAGCCGCGCGGCGAAATCGATCTGCGGATAGGCCTCTTGCCAGGTGCGATGCCAGAGGTCGATCGAGGCTGTCTCGTCCTCGGGGCGGTAGGGGCGGAGGTGGATGGCGCCGCTCACTACCGCTCCGTTAGCTTCAGCTCGATGCGGCGGTTGCGCTTGTAGGCCTCTTCCGTGTTGCCGGTGTCGAGCGGCTGGAATTCGCCGAAGCCGGCGGCGACGAGGCGCTGGGCGGGCACGCCGAGCGAGATCAGATATTGCACCACCGAGATCGAACGAGCGGCTGAGAGGTCCCAGTTCGACTTGAAGTTCGCGCCGCTCACCGGCCGCACGTCGGTGTGGCCGTCGACGCGCAGCACCCAGGGGATATCGCTCGGGATCTTCTTGTCGAGCTCGATCAGCGCGGCTGCCAGGGTGTCGAGCTCGGCGCGGCCCTCGGGCAGCAGCACCGCCTGGCCGGTGTCGAAGAACACTTCGGACTGGAACACGAAGCGGTCGCCGACGATTCGGATGTCGGGGCGGTTGCCGAGGATGGCGCGCAGGCGGCCGAAGAATTCCGAGCGGTAGCGCGATAACTCCTGCACGCGCTGCGCCAGCGCGACATTCAGGCGGGAGCCGAGATCGGCGATCCGGTTCTGCGATTCCTTGTCGCGCTTCTCGGATGCATCGAGCGCCTCTTCCAGCGCCGCCAATTGCCGGCGTAGCGCGCTGATCTGCTGGTTCAGCACCTCGATTTGCGCCAGCGCCCGCGCCGAGACCGCTTTCTCGGAATCCAGCGCCTTGCCGAGCTCGGTAGTCTTGCCCTGCGCGTCATTGCCGGCGGCCGCGAGGCCCTCATAGAGGCCCTTGACGCGGTCGCGCTCGGACTCGGCCGAGGCCAGGCCGGCCCTCAGCTGCGAGACCTGGTCGTCGAGCGTGAGCTTGCCGAGCTTCTCCAGCGACAGCAGCTCGTTGAGCTGGGCGATCTTGGCGTTGAGCTGCTCCAGCGCCTTGTCCTTGCCGGTCACCTCCTGAGACAGGAAGAACTGCACGACGAGAAACACCGACAGCAGGAACACGATCGACAGCACCAGCGTCGACAGTGCGTCGACGAAGCCCGGCCAGTAATTGAAGGCGCCATCGCTGCGGCGGCCGCGCGCGAGAGCCATGTCGCTAACCCTTTTCCGGCTGGCGCGCGATCCGTTCCAGCAGGCGCCGGATCTCGCGGTTCTGCTCGCCCTGGCCGTCGGCCCATTCGCGGATCATCTGCTGCTCGGTGCGCATGTGCGAGACCAGCGCCTGGATGGCTTCGGCAAGGCTCGCCATCGCCGCGGTGGTGCCGCGGCTGGTGCTGCCTTCCTCGAGCACGGAGCGCAGGCGCTCGACAGCGGCCTGAAGCTCGCCGCTGGCAACCCCGCCGCCGGCGGCGGCGACAGGCACCTCGCCGCGGCCATATTCGCGCACGGTGGTCGCGAGCCAGTCCTCGAGATCGGTGTAGAAGCGGTTCTGCGCCTGGCTCGATTGCAGATCGAGGAAGCCGAGGATCAGCGAGCCGGCGAGGCCGAACAGGGAGCTGGAGAACGAGATGCCCATGCCGCCGAGCGGGGCGGCGAGGCCCTCCTTCAGCGTGTCGAACAGCGCTCCGGAATCGCCGCCGACCTTGAGCCCGTCGATGACCTTGCCGACCGAGCCGACCGTCTCGATCAGGCCCCAGAAGGTGCCGAGCAGGCCGAGGAAGACGAGCAGGCCGGTCATGTAGCGGGAGATGTCGCGGGCCTCGTCCAGGCGGGTCGCGATCGAATCGAGCAAATGCCGCATGGTGGTCTGGGTGATGGTCATCCGCCCGGTGCGCTCGCCGCCCAGGATCATCGCCATCGGCGCCAGCAGTTTCGGGTGCCGGGCGGGGGCAAGGCCGGGATCGGCGATGCGGAAATTGTTGACCCAGGACACTTCAGGGTAGAGCCGGATGACCTGGCGGAAAGCCAGGATGATGCCGATGAACAGGACGCCGCCGATCAGGGCGTTCAGCCCGGGATTGGCGAAAAAGGCCTGGATGATCTGCTTGTAGAGCACCACGCCGACCAGGGTGCACAGCACCAGGAAGACCAGCATCCGCACCAGGAAGACGCTGGGCGAGGACAGCTTGGTATATTCGATGTCGATGGAGGAGCGGGGCGGGGCGCCAGACGGCATGGCCGGTATCATCCGTTACGAACGTGATTGCGGGGCGCACTATGGCACAGGCCCGGCCCAAAAAAAGCGCCGGATGCGCCGATTTCGTGGAGAGCGCCCGGAACCCGAAGCGGAAACCGCGCTTTGATAACGTGTCAATTGCAAGACACCGCAGGCCGCCGCTGCCCTGTGGCTGCCCCGGCTTGTTGCCGGCACCTGCCCGTTCTTCCTCCGCCGCCCCACGAGACCTGACCAAGGGAGTGGTCGCATGAGCGTCGTTTCCGCGATCATCGGGACTGCCGAACGTGTGCCGCTGCCTGATGTCGTGATCCGGGCTGCGATCCAGCGCCTCTGCTCCCGCACAGCAACCCGTCTTGCCGCGCCTGATGCGGCCGGCGATGCCGCCATCGCCGGACGGATGCTGCTGCGGCCGATTGCCGGGGACGCCGGGCGCGACGAGGTGCCTGCGTCCTTCTTCGCGGAGGTGCTTGGCCCCAACCGCAAATACTCGTGCTGCTTCTACAAGACCGACGCGACCACCCTGCAGGAGGCGGAGGAGGAGGCGCTGCGCCAGACCGTCGAGCATGCCGGTCTCGCCGACGGCCAGGCCATCCTCGAGCTCGGTTGCGGCTGGGGCGCGCTGTCGCTGTGGATGGCGCGGCAGTTTCCGCACGCGACGGTGACCGCGGTCGCGAACTCGCAGGCGCAGCGCGCCTTGATCGAGGAGGAGGCGCGGCTGCGCGGGCTGTCCAACCTCCGCGCGGTCACCGCCGACATGAACGTTTTCGCGCCCGACAGCCAGTTCGACCGCATCGTCGCGGTCGAGGCGTTCGAGCGCATGACGAACTGGCGCAAGCTGATGACGCGCCTGCACTCATGGCTCGCGCCCGAGGCGCGCTTCTTCATGCAGATCGCCGCGCATCGCACCGGCTCCCACCTGTTCGACCGGACC
This sequence comes from Bradyrhizobium liaoningense, assembly GCF_018130825.1. GTDB lineage: Bacteria > Pseudomonadota > Alphaproteobacteria > Rhizobiales > Xanthobacteraceae > Bradyrhizobium > Bradyrhizobium liaoningense_B. Next base: position 49,707 of record NZ_JAFCJS010000008.1, read on the forward strand.
GATCGCGAGGACTGGATCGCCCAGCACGTCTTCACGGGCGGGCTGATGCCGAGCCATCACCTCGTCAGGCAGTTCGACGACATCTTCACGGTTGAGAAGGAATGGTGCTGGAGCGGCACCCATTATCAGCGCACCGCCAACGACTGGCTTGCCAATTTCGACGCGCGTCGCGAGACGATCGAGGCGGCCTTGCGCGAGGTCCATGGCGATGACACCGGTCTTTGGATGCGGCGCTGGCGCTGGTTCTGCCTCGCGACCTCGGGCCTGTTCGGCTATGCCGACGGAACCGAATGGGGCGTCAGCCACTACCGGATGAAGGCCGCCGAGTGATTGCGATCTTCTGTCGCAGCCCGCGGTGATGGAACCCGACTCACAATCCGGTGAGTCCCGAAAAGCCCCAAAAAGTCAGCAAGATAGGTCGTGTGACATTGAGCCGCCCGCAGCATGCGTTGCGTCGCAGCAGGTCCATTCTATTTTGACGGCATCAGCTGCGCGCAAATCACCCAGAACGGGTCGGCGCGCGCGTGACCAGTTCAACAACATCGGGGCACTTAACTTCATGTCAGGACTTCGTGCGCGATCGGCATGCGTTGCAATGATGCTCGCGGCCCTTGCGCCGCTGCTCGCAGGTTGCGACGAATCGAGCTCGGCCGTCTCCGCCGCTCCGCCCACCGATCCTGACGTCAGCATCGTCGTCGTCAAGCCGCAACCGCGCGCCGTGGTGCGCGAGCTGCCGGGTCGCATCGCGCCGACCCGCGTCTCCGACGTGCGGCCGCGCGTCTCCGGCATCGTGGTCGAACGCCTGTTCCGCCAGGGCAGCGAGGTGAAGGCCGGCGATCCGCTCTACCGCATCGATCCGCGTCCGTTCGAGGTCGAGGTGATGGCCAACGAGGCGGCGGTCGCCAAGTCCGAGGCTGCGCTGATGCAGGCCAAGCAGCAGGCGCACCGCATCGCCACCCTCACCAGGGATCGCGCGGCCCCGGAGGCCGAGAACGAGAAGGCGATCGCCGCCGAACGCCAGGCCCATGCCGAGGTCGAGGGACGCAAGGCCGATCTCGCCCGCGCCAAGCTCAACCTCGACTATGCCACCGTGCGCGCGCCGATCGATGGCGTCGTCGGCGCGGCCCTCGTCAGCGAGGGCGCGCTCGCGGTGCAGAACGAGACCAATCTGGCCACCATCCAGCAGCTCGACCCGATCTATGCCGACTTCACCCAGTCGGTGACCGAGCTCAACCAGCTTCGCCGTGCCTTCGAGAGCGGCGATCTGGAGCGCATTGCGGCGGATGCCGCCAAGGTGCGGCTCGTGCTCGACGACAACACGCTCTATTCGCTCGACGGCAAGCTGCTGTTCTCGGATGCCAAGGTCGACGCCCATACCGGCCAGGTGACGCTGCGCGGCGAGTTCCGCAATCCCAAGCGCGAGCTCTTGCCGGGCATGTATGTCCGTGTCCGCATCGACCAGGGTCTCGACAGCGACGCGATCGCGGTGCCGCAGCAGGCGATCCAGCGCAATGGCGGCGGCGGCAGCGAGGTGTTCGTGGTCAAGGACGACAACCACATCGCGGTGCAGCCGGTGCGCACGGGCTCGGTGCAGGACGGACTCTGGTTCGTCACTGAAGGCCTCAAGGCCGGCGACAAGGTCGTGGTCGAGGGCTTCCAGAAGTTCGCGGCGGGCGACAGGGTCAAGCCGCAATCCTGGTCGGAAGCGGACGCGACCGCGGACAACCGGCACGCCCAGAAGCTCACGCGGTAACGCGCCATGGCGAGTTTCTTCATCGACAGGCCGATCTTCGCCTGGGTGGTCGCGCTGTTCATCTGTCTGATCGGCGCGATCTCGGTGCCGCTGCTGCCGATCGCGCAATATCCGATCATCGCGCCGCCCTCGATCTCGATCTCGACCAGCTATCCCGGCGCCTCGCCGGAAAACCTCTACAACAGCGTCACGCGCCTGATCGAGGAGGAGCTCAACGGCGCTTCCGGCATCCTCAATTTCGAATCGACCAGCGACTCGCTCGGCCAAGTCGAGATCATCGCCAATTTCGTGCCGGGCACCGACACCAGCGCAGCCTCGGTCGAGGTGCAGAACCGCATCAAGCGCGTCGAGGCGCGCCTGCCGCGCGCGGTGATCCAGCAGGGCATTTTGATCGAGGAAGCCTCCAGCGCGGTGCTCCAGATCATCACGCTGAACTCGACCGACGGCAGCCTGGATGAGGTCGGCCTCGGCGACTTCATGATCCGCAACGTGCTCGGCGAAGTTCGCCGTATCCCCGGCGTCGGCCGCGCCACGCTCTATTCGACCGAGCGCAGTCTTCGTGTGTGGGTGGATCCCGCAAAACTGGTCGGCTACGGGCTGACCGCCGACGACGTCAACAAGGCCATCGCCGCGCAGAACGCGCAGGTCGCCTCGGGCAGCATCGGCGCCGAGCCGTCGACCTCGAGCCAGCGCACCTCGGCGCTGGTGCTGGTCAAGGGCCAGCTCTCCTCGCCGGATGAATTCGGCGCCATCATCCTGCGCGCCAATGCCGACGGTTCGACCGTGCGGCTGCGCGACGTCGCGCGCATCGAGGTCGGCGGCCTCAGCTATCAGTTCAACACCCGCCTCGACGGCAAGCCGACCGCCGGTCTCTCCGTGCTGATGTCGCCGACCGGCAATGCGCTGGCGACCGCGAGCGCGGTCGAAGCCAAGATGATGGAGCTGTCGCGCTTCTTCCCGGCCAACATCTCCTACGAGATCCCCTACAACATCACGCCGGTGGTCGAGGCCTCGATCAAGAAGGTGCTGACGACGCTCCTCGAAGCCGTGGTGCTGGTGTTCGTGGTGATGTTCCTGTTCCTGCAGAACATCCGCTACACCATCATCCCGACCATCGTGGTGCCGGTGGCGCTGCTCGGCGCCTGCAGCACGCTGCTGCTCGCCGGCTACTCCATCAACATGCTCTCGATGTTCGGCATGGTGCTCGCGGTCGGCATCCTCGTCGACGACGCCATCGTCGTGGTCGAGAACGTCGAGCGCATCATGAGCGAGGAAGGCCTGCCGCCGAAGGAGGCGACACGCAAGGCGATGTCGCAAATCTCGAGTGCCATCATCGGCATCACGCTGGTGCTGATGGCGGTGTTCGTGCCGATGGCATTCTTCCCGGGCTCCGTCGGCATCATCTACCGCCAGTTCTCGGTGACCATGGTCGCCGCGATCGGCTTCTCCGCCTTCCTGGCGCTGTCGCTGACGCCGGCGCTGTGCGCGACGCTGCTCAAGCCGGTCACCGCCGGTCATGGCCACGCGAAGCGGGGCGTGTTCGGCTGGTTCAACCGCATGCTCGAAGGCAGCAAGGAAACCTATTCCCGCACCGTCGGCTTCTCGCTCAAGCGCACCGGCCGCCTGATGCTGGTCTACGTCGCGCTGCTGGTTGGCCTGTCCTGGACCTTCGTCAACCTGCCCGGCGGCTTCCTGCCGATCGACGACCAGGGCTTCATCACCACCGACGTGCAGACGCCGTCGGACTCGTCCTACGGCCGCACCGAGGCCGTGATCGAGAAGGTCGAGAAATATCTGGCGCAGCGGCCGGGCGTCGACAACGTCACCTTCCTCACCGGCTTCAGCTTCTCCGGCCAGGGCATGAATACCGCGCAAGCCTTCATCACCTTGAAGGACTGGTCGGAACGCGGTCCGAAGGATTCCGCCGCGGCGATCGTCAACGACATCAACCGCGATCTGGGATCATCGATCCGCGACGCAAAAATCTCCGCGCTGCAGCCGCCGCCGATCGACAATCTCGGCAACTCCTCCGGCTTCTCATTCCGTCTGCAGGACCGCGGCCAGAAGGGCTATCCGGCCCTGATGCGCGCGGCCGACCAGCTGATCGCGGAGGCCAATGCCAGCCCGGTGCTGCAGAAGGTCTATATCGAGGGCCTGCCGGAGGCCGGCGTGGTCAATCTCGTGATTGACCGCGAGAAGGCCGGCGCCTTCGGCGTCACCTTCGAGGACATCAACAACACCATCTCGACCAATCTCGGCTCGAACTACATCAACGACTTCCCGAACCGCGGCCGCATGCAGCGCGTCGTGGTGCAGGCGGATGCGAGAGACCGCATGCGGACCGAGGACATCCTCAACTACAACGTCAAGAACAGCCGCGGCCAACTGGTGCCGTTCTCGTCCTTCGCGACGGTCGAATGGGCGCGCGGCCCGACGCAGATCGCCGGCTTCAACTATTATCCGGCGGTGCGCATCTCCGGCGAAGCCAGGCCCGGCTTCACCTCGGGCGATGCCATCGCCGAGATGGAGCGGCTCGCCGGCAGATTGCCGCGCGGCTTCGGCTATGAATGGACCGGCCAGTCGCTGCAGGAAAAGCTGTCGGGCTCGCAGGCGCCGTTCCTGCTCGCGCTCTCGGTATTCGTGGTGTTCCTGTGCCTCGCCGCACTCTACGAGAGCTGGACCATTCCGCTCGCGGTGCTGCTCACCGTGCCGCTCGGCATCGTCGGTGCCGTGGCCGCGGCGATGCTGCGCGGCCTGCCCAACGACGTCTACTTCACCGTCGGGCTGATCACGATCATCGGCCTCGCCGCAAAGGACGCGATCCTCATCATCGAGTTTGCCAAGGATCTGCGGAAAGAAGGCAAGCCGCTGGTCGAAGCCACCATCGAAGCCTGCCGCCTGCGCTTCCGCCCGATCCTGATGACGGGCCTCGCCTTCATCTGCGGCGTGCTGCCGATGGCGATCGCGCATGGTGCCGGCGGCGCCAGCCAGCAGGCGCTCGGCAGCGTCGTGATGGGTGGCATGATCGCCGTGGTGATCCTGGCGCTCCTGATGGTGCCGGTGTTCTTCGTCTCCGTGCAGCGCGTGCTGGCCGGGGATCGGGAGACGGAGGTTGTGAGGGAAGGCGAGGCCTATGGGCCACCGGCGCCGGCAAGAGCCGGCCACTGAACAGCGGATCGGCCAGCTTGCTTTCTCGGGGGCCTCAATCCAGACTGCACCTCTGGATTGAATGAGCATGCATTCGCACCGCAGTGCGAATGCATAGCCAACCCGCCGATTGAGAGCGTGTGATGCGTCCGACCGACGTTGCGATCTCCAACTATCGCTCCATTCGACAGCTCTCGATACCCATTCACCCCTTGTCCGTGTTCGTGGGTGAGAATGGTGTCGGCAAATCCAATCTCTACAAGTCCTTGTCGCTGTTGCGCGACGCGGCGGCAGGTCGAATAACGCGCACGATCGCCGAGGAAGGCGGATTGAATTCCGTCTGCTGGTCCGGCCTTCGCAAGAAGGGCGAAGATGGGCGACTGCGTTTGTCGGCCAGATTCGATCGTCTCAGATATTCCATTGAGCTCGGATTTCCCGGCCCGGTTGAGGCGGCATTTTCCGGCGAGCCGATGATCAAGGCTGAAAGTATCGAGGCGACGCAAGGCAAGCGAACGGTTCGACTCATGGAGCGGAAAAATTCGCTCGTCAGCGTCCGCGGCGAGAGCGGTGCCTGGAATAGCCACAAGGATGCGGTGCTGCCGTCAGAGACGGCGCTTGCGGGTTTTCCCGACGGCAAGGAATGCCCTGAAATCGACCTGATCAGAAACGCGATGCTGGGCTGGCGGTTCTATCATGACTTTCGCACCGACCCGGCGTCGCCGATACGAAAGCCGTGTCTGGCGATCACGACGCCCTCGCTCAGTGCCGATGGAAGCGATCTGGCTGCCGCTCTTGCGACCCTCTATTCCATTCGGGAGGACGCCACCGACCTGCAGGACGCGATCCAGGATGCATTCCCGGGCGCCGAGCTCCGCGCATGGGCAGAAAACGGCTTATGTGAATTTGATTTGCAGCTGGCAGATATGCCGCGGCCGTTCAAGGCCTACGAATTGTCCGATGGGACGCTGAAATACATCTGCCTGCTCGCAGTGTTCATGGGCTATCGGCTGCCGCCCTTCATTGCGCTCAACGAACCGGAGAGCAGCCTGCATCCGTCGCTGCTGGCGCCGTTGGCGCGGCTGATCGCCAGGGCATCACGCCGTGCGGACATCTGGATTGTCACGCATTCGGAACAACTGATGGAGGCATTGCGAAGCGAGAGTTCGGTCCCGCTTCGCCGGGTGATCAAGCAGAAAGGCGCCACGACCATCGAGGGCCTGACCATTGGCGGTGAATATCGCGACGAGGAATCCGACGATGACGACGCTTAGTGGTTGCAGATCGAGCCGCCGCGCTGCCGACCCAACGGTTTCGGAAGGAGCAAGTGATCCATGAGAAGCGTGGCTGCCATTGCGATCGCTTACATACTTACGGGCGCTCTCTACGTTTGGTGTGATTTCCGAAAGCCGATCGATGAGCAACCCAGCTATGTCAAGTGGGGCGGCATAGGGGTCACACTGTTTATCGTTCTCTACTGGCTCCCCGGAACGCTGTCTGCGGCCTGTCGGGGCGGCGTCTTGCGAGACTTAGCCGTTCCATGGGTAATCTTTGCTGCCCTCACCGTCGCGGGGCTTTACTTCTCAAATATATAGCTCGCCGCAGGCGGAGCATCCAGTACGCCACGGCCGTTCCGTATCCAACTGACATCTCTGAAATACTGGATCATCCGCCTTCGCGGATGATCACAGCGTGAGGCTTGGCTCTTACCTTACGCAGGCTTCCGCAAAATCTTCACCAATTCCCCGTGCACGAACTCATTCCCGCACACCACATGCCCTGTCACCAGCGGGTCGCCCGGGGTCGCGATATCGCTCACGGTGCCGCCGGCTTCGCGCACCATCAGCATGCCGGCGGCGATGTCCCAGGACTGCAGATTGCGCTCCCAGTAGCCGTCGAGGCGGCCGGCGGCGACGAAGGCGAGATCGAGGGAGGCGGCGCCGAAGCGGCGCAGGCCCGCGACGCGGTCCTGGATCGCGGTCATCTCGCGGCGGAATTCCTCGTGGTCGCCGCGGCCGATATGGGGCAGGCCGCAGGCCACCACGCATTCGTTGAGCTGGCGGCGGCCGGCGACGCGCAGGCGCTGGTCGTTGAGGAATGCGCCCTTGCCGCGCTCTGAGATGTAGAGCTCGTCATTGGCGGGGTTGTAGATCACGCCCGCGATCACCGTGCCCTCGCGGGCGAGGCCGATCGAGATCGCGAATTGCGGGATGCCGTGCAGGAAGTTGGTGGTGCCGTCCAGGGGATCGACGATCCAGGTGTGGCTCTTGTCGGTGCCCTCGCGGGTGCCACCTTCCTCGCCGATGAAGCCGTAGCCGGGACGGGCCTTGGCGAGGTCCTGGTACAGGATCTCCTCGGCGCGCTTGTCGGCGAGCGAGACGAAATTGGCCGGCCCCTTGAGCGAGACCTGGAGATGCTCGATCTCGCCGAGATCGCGCTTGAGGCTGCGGCCGGCGCGGCGCGCCGCCTTGACCATGACGTTGATAGTGGCGGAATACAGCATGTGCTCTGGGTCTTGATCGGGGGAAATGGCGCGAAATCGCGCCTGTTTGAGGGACTGGGTGCCCCGTGAGGGGCCCCGCGTCAAGTCATTTGGTCCCGAGCCATTTCTTGGCGGCGGCCTCCGCCTTGGCCCGGTCGTCGGCCGGCAGATCGGACAATTGCTTGTCGAGCTCCGGGTCGCCCTTGCCGCCGGTCTTGGCCACCAGATGCCACTTGAAGCCCTCGATCTTGTCCGCGGACGCGCCCATGCCGTTGGTCAGCACCCAGGCGAGGCGGTTCTGCGCGATGGCGCTGCCCTGGCGCGACGCCTTGCGGAGCAACGCGACAGCCGCCGGCTGGTTCTTCGGCGTGCCGGTGCCGTTGAACATGGCGATGGCGTATTCGACCTCGGCATCGACATTGTCGGCGAGCGAGGCGGCCTGGAGCAGGCGTACCGCGCGCTCGGGGTCCTTCGGCACGCCGGTGCCTTCCTTGTAGAAGGTCGCAAGCGCGTATTGCGCCTCGGGCAGGCCGGCGTCGGCAGCCTGGCGCAACAGCTCGGCGGAACGCTTGACGTCCTGGGGCAGGGTCTGGCCGTCGAGATAGAGCAAAGCGAGGTTATAGGCCGCCTTGGGCTCGCCGAGCTTGGCGGCGGAGGCCATCAGCTTGACTGCCTCGCCCTTGTCGACCGAGCCGCCGCGGCCGGAGATGCGAAGCATGGCGAGCGCGAACATCGCCTCGCGGTCGCCGGCGTCGGAGGCGCGCTTGTACCATTCCAGCGCCTTGGCGTAGTCGCGGCGGATGCCCATGGCGTTGGAATAGAGCTCGCCCAGCATGGTCATCGCCTTGGGATCGCCGGCTGCGGCGCGGGCGGTGGCGAGCTCGAACGCCGTCTTGTACTGGCCGCGCTGGTAGGCGCCGAACACCAGATCGACACCGGGCGTGTCGGTCGGCGGCGCCGGGATCACGGTCGCGGGCAGCTGAGGTTTTGGAGATGCGGCCGGCTTGGGCGAGGCCGAAGGCTTTGGCGCCGGCGCGGCTTCTTTCTTCTTGGCGGGCGGAGGCGCCTTGGGCTTCTGCTTCTCGGCCGGGGGACTTGGCGTGGTGGCCGGCGGCGTGATCTGGAGCTGTGCGGCCGCGGGCGCCGTGAGCAGCAGCGTGGCCAGAATGGTGATGCGCGGGAGCTTCATGTCGGGCGCTAGCCGTGCTCCTGACCGGCGGTATCCTGGCCGTCAAGCGCCGCCGCATGGGCCTTCTTGATCGCAGCATCGATCTCGATCAGCGCAGTCTTGGGACCGCGCGGATCGGCCCAGATGAACTCGCCGACCAGCACGAAATCGGCGCCGCTGGCGGCGAAGTCGTAGGCCTCTTGCAGCGACGTCGCATAGCCGACGCAGGGCGGCTCGAACAGCTCGGCCCACCAGTCCAGCCGCTCGGCGATCGCCTGCGACGATGGCCGCTGGCCCTTCGCGTCGGGCTCGCCGAACAGCAAATAGTCGGCACCGATCTCGCCCGCATCCATGGAATGGTGCCGCGTCGTCAGCCCGCCGACGCCGGCGATGCGATCGGGCTTGAGCGATGGCAGCGCCTCCTTCAGCGCGGCGATGCCGGGCAGGTGTGCGCCGTCGGCGCCGCCACGTGCGACGAGCTCGGGATGGCCGTCGACGAGCAGCGCGGCGCCCGCTTTCTGCACCGGCGGCGCCAGCGTCTTGATGCGCGTGATCATGCCGCGCTGGTCGGTTTCCTTCAGCCGCAGCAGCACGGCCGCAACGTCGGCGGCGGCGAGCAGGCCCGGCAATTCAGCGACGAGCGCAGCGGGATCATCGACGACGGGCGTCGCAAGATAGAGGCGCGGCGCCGGGCGCGGCGGAGGCGGTTTGTTCGACAAGATCTAGGCTGCCTTCTTTTCCAGGCTGCTTTGCCATTCGCCCTTGGAGGCGAGGCCGTTCATGCGGGCGCGATGGCTGAAGGCGCGCTGGCCGGCCGCGACATTCTCGGCCTTGCCCGACCAGGCCTTCTGCGGCGCGGCCTGCAGCGCGCGGCCGTAGGAGAAGGTCAGGCCCCAGGGTAGCGGACCGAGCTTGTGCATGGCGTTGAGATGCGCGGTTGCCTCCTCGTCCGACTGGCCGCCGGAAAGGAAGGCGATGCCGGGGACTGCCGCCGGCACGCAGGCCTTCAGCAGCCGGATCGTCTTCTCCGCGACCTCCTCGACCGGGGCCTGCTTCGGTGATTTCTTGCCTGAGATCGCCATGTTCGGTTTCAGCACCATGCCTTCGAGCGCGACGCGCTGCACGCGCAATTCCTGGAACGTCTTGTTGAGCACGCGCTGGGTGACGTCATAGCAGCGATCGATATCGTGGTCGCCGTCCATCAGCACCTCAGGCTCGACGATCGGCACGATCTGTGCGGCCTGGCATAGCGCGGCATAGCGGGCCAGCGCATGGGCGTTGACGCTGATCGCCGTCATCGAGGGGATGCCGTTGCCGATGTCGATCACCGCGCGCCATTTGGCGAAGCGCGCGCCGCGCTCGTAATATTTCTTCAGCCGCTCGGCGAGCTTGTCGAGCCCGACGGTGACCAGCTCGCCGGGGCACATCGGTAAGCCTTGCGTGCCCTCGTCGACCTTGATGCCGGGAATGGCGCCGCTCTGCTCGATGAGCTTCACCAGCGGCGTGCCGTCCGCGGCCGTCTGCCAGATGGTCTCGTCATAGAGGATCACGCCGGAAATATACTGGCTCATGGCTTCGTTCGAGCGGAACAGCATCTCGCGATAGTCGCGGCGGTTGCCTTCCGTCGATTCCACGCCGATCGCGTCAAAGCGCTTCTTGATGGTGCCGGAGGATTCGTCGGCGGCAAGGATGCCCTTGCCTGGCGCGACCATGGCGGCCGCGATCCTGTTGAGCTCAGTCAGATTCATCGAGAGGTCCTCCCAAAACGATTCTGCCCTTGCCTGTGAAAATAGACCGTTCTCGGGCAAATTCCGAGTTAACGTTCGTCGCAGGGTAAGGGGGGAGGCTGGGTTCTTCGCCTCTCCCCGCTTGCGGGGAGAGGCCGGATTTTGCGCGTAGCGTAAAATCCGGGTGAGGGGGACTCTCCGCGAGTCCGTCTGCTACCGCCCCCGGGGAGACTCCCCCTCACCCTGACCCTCTCCCCGCAAGCGGGGCGAGGGGAAAGGATCGGCCGTGCCAGATAGGCTCAAAGCCACCACGCGATCGCTACGCGACGCGGGGGTCCAGCTCGCCCTTGGCGTAGCGCTTGGCCATCTCGGCGGTGGTCAGCACCTTCTTGATCTTGGAGGCCTGGCCTGCGGTGTTGAACTCCTGCAGGCGCTGCTTGCACAGCTTGGTCATCGCTTCCATCGCCGGCTTCAGGTACTTGCGCGGATCGAACTCTTCCGGATTGTCCTTCAGCACCTTGCGGATCTGGCCGGTCATCGCCATGCGGTTGTCGGTGTCGATGTTGATCTTACGCACGCCGTGCTTGATGCCGCGCTGGATCTCGGCCACTGGCACGCCCCAGGTCGGCTTCATCTTGCCGCCATAGGCGTTGATGATGTCCTGCAGGTCCTGCGGCACCGAGGAGGAGCCGTGCATGACGAGATGCGTGTTCGGCAGCTTGCGGTGGATCTCCTCGATCACGTTCATGGCGAGGATGTCGCCGTCGGGCTTGCGGGTGAACTTGTAGGCACCGTGAGAAGTGCCCATGGCGATCGCGAGCGCGTCGACCTTGGTCTCCTGCACGAACTTCACGGCTTCGTCCGGATTGGTCAGCAGCTGGTCGTGGCTGAGCTTGCCTTCGGCGCCGTGGCCGTCTTCCTTGTCGCCCATGCCGGTCTCGAGCGAGCCGAGCACGCCGAGCTCACCCTCGACAGAGATGCCGCCGAGATGGGCCATGTCGGTCACGGTCTTGGTGACGCCGACATTGTAGCCCCAGTCGCCCGGCGTCTTGCCGTCGGCCTTGAGCGAGCCGTCCATCATGACGGAGGTGAAGCCGGCCTGGATCGCGGTCATGCAGGTCGCGGCCTCGTTGCCGTGGTCGAGATGCACGCAGACCGGAATGTGCGGATAGATCTCGGTGACCGCGTCCATCATGTGCTTGAGCATGATGTCGTTGGCGTAGGAGCGCGCGCCGCGCGAGGCCTGGATGATGACGGGGGCGTCGACCTGGTTGGCCGCGTCCATGATCGCCAGCGCCTGCTCCATGTTGTTGATGTTGAAGGCCGGTACGCCGTAATCGTTCTCCGCCGCATGGTCGAGCAATTGACGCAACGTGATCCGAGCCATGTGTGTTTTTCTCCGTTTGGGCCTACAGGGCCGCTTGTTTCTTGCCGACGAATTACTTGGTGCGCAGGACTTCGACGCCGGGCAGGGGCTTGCCTTCCATCCATTCAAGAAATGCGCCACCGGCGGTCGAGACATAGGTGAAGTCACCGGCCACATGGGCCTGGTTGAGGGCTGCAACCGTGTCGCCGCCGCCCGCGATCGAGATCAGCTTCTTGGCCTTCGTGCGTTCGGCGGCATGCTTGGCGGCCGCCATGGTGCCGCGGTCGAACGGCTGCAGCTCGAAGGCTCCCAGCGGGCCGTTCCAGACCAGGGTTGCCGCGTCGTCGATCGCGGCCTGGACGCGCACGACCGATTGCGGGCCGACGTCGAGGATCATGCCATCGGCCGGGATCGCATCGAGGCCATAGGCGTGCGAGGGCGCGTTCGCCGCGAAATGATAGGCGACGGTGGCGTCCACCGGCAGGATGATCGCGCAGTTGGCGGCTTCCGCCTTCTCCATGATGCGCAGCGCGGTCGGCGCGAGGTCCTTCTCGGCCAGCGACTTGCCGACCGCGACGCCCTGGGCGTGCAGGAAGGTGTTGGCCATGCCGCCGCCGATCACCAGCGCGTCGACCTTGGTGACGAGGTTTTCGAGCAGGTCGATCTTGGTCGAGACCTTTGCGCCGCCGATGATGGCGATGACCGGCTTGGTCGGCGAGCCCAGCGCCTTCTCCAGCGCATCGAGCTCGGCCTGCATGGTGCGGCCGGCATAGGCCGGCAGCTTGTGGCCGAGGCCTTCGGTCGAGGCGTGGGCGCGGTGCGCGGCCGAGAACGCGTCGCTGACCCAGATGTCGCCGAGTTTTGCCAGTTCCGCGACGAAGGCGGGATCGTTCTTCTCTTCCTCTTTGTGGAAGCGGGTGTTTTCGAGACAGAGAATGTCGCCGTCGTTGAGGGCCGCCACGGCGGTGGCCGCAGGCTCGCCGATGCAGTCATCGGCAAACGCGACAGGCTTCTTCACGACCTTTGACAGCGCTTCAGCAACGGGCTTCAGCGAGTCCTTGGCATCGCGCCCCTTCGGCCGGCCGAAATGCGCGAGCAGGATGACCTTGCCGCCCTTGTCCGAGATTTCGGTGATGGTCGGCGCGACGCGCTCGAGCCGGGTTGCGTCGGTGACGCGCCCGTTGTCCATGGGCACGTTGAGGTCGACGCGCAACAGCACGCGCTTGCTCTTCACGTCGACGTCGTCGAGGGTGCGAAATTTGTTCGCCATGGGACACTCTCTCTTGTCCCGGGCGCTGCGCTGGCCGCAAAGCGGCGCGCTGCAGAACCGGGACCTACGCGGGGGACATGGGTCCCGGCTCTGCGGCGCACCGTGAAGACACGCTGCGCCGCGTCCGGGACACGAGAGTAACGCTCAGATCACCTTCGCCAGCGCGACGGCGGTGTCGGCCATGCGGTTCGAGAAGCCCCACTCGTTGTCGTACCAGGACATCACGCGCACCAGCGTGCCGTTCTGCACCTTGGTCTGGTCCTCGTGGAAGGTCGAGGAGTGCGGGTCATGGTTGAAGTCGATCGAGACGTTCGGCGCACTGGTGTAGCCGAGGATGCCCTTGAGCTGCTGCTCGCTGGCGCGCTTCATCGCCGCGTTGATTTCCTTGGCGTCGGTGGCGCGCTTGGCGACGATCTTGAGGTCGACCACCGAGACGTTCGGGGTCGGCACGCGGATCGCGACGCCGTCGAGCTTGCCCTTCAGTTCCGGCAGCACGAGGCCGATCGCCTTGGCGGCGCCGGTCGAGGTCGGGATCATCGACATCGCAGCCGCGCGACCGCGGTAGAGATCCTTGTGCAGCGTGTCCAGCGTCGGCTGGTCGCCGGTATAGGCGTGGATCGTGGTCATGAAGCCGGTCTCGATGCCGACGAGATCGTTCAGCACCTTGGCGACCGGCGCGAGGCAGTTGGTGGTGCAGCTGCCGTTGGAGACGACCAGATGATCCCTAGTCAGCGTGTCGTGGTTGACGCCGTAGACGATGGTGGCGTCGGCGCCGTCGGCGGGCGCGGAGACCAACACGCGCTTGGCGCCGGCGGTCAGGTGCGCGGAGGCCTTGTCCTTCGAGGTGAAGATGCCGGTGCACTCGAGCGCGATGTCGACGCCGAGATCCTTCCAGGGCAGCTTCGAGGGATCGCGCTCGGCGGTCACCTTGATCTTGCCGCCACCGAGGTTGATCGAGTCACCATCGACGGTCACGGTGCCGGGGAAGCGGCCATGGACGCTGTCGAAACGCAGCAGATGGGCATTGGTCTCGACCGGGCCGAGATCGTTGATGCCGACGACCTCGATGTCCTTGCGGCCTGACTCGGCGATGGCGCGCAGCACGTTGCGGCCGATGCGGCCAAAACCGTTGATTCCGACGCGGACTGCCATGTTTCGTCTCCTTCAATGCCGTTGTCGTCCCGCACAACGCGCTTCGCGCGCCTGCGTGGGTTTTTTTAGGGCGGACGCCCGGTTCGGCCGGGCGGGGGCTTGATCATATGAGACGTTACGTAGTCCTTTTTTTTGACAAGCTCAACTCTCAGCTAACGCGCTTCAGCACAGCGTTAACCGCAGCCTCGGCGGTGATGCCGAAATGCTTGTAAAGCTCCTTCGCCGGACCGCTTTCGCCGAACGAATGCATGCCGATGAATTCGCCATCCTGGCCGATCACGGCATCCCAGCCCCAGCGTACTGCGGCCTCGATTGCGATCTTCACCGGCGCATTGCCGATGATGGCGGCGCGCTTGGCTTCTGGTTGCGCTAACAAAAGCTCGAGCGAGGGCACCGACACCACCCGTGACGCGATGCCGCGTTCGGCGAGCTGCTTCTGCGCGGCAACGGCGATCTCGACCTCGGAGCCCGACGCGAACAGCGACACCTTGGCTTCGCCCTGCGCCGGAACCAGTTCATAGGCACCGGCCGCGCAAGGGTTGTCGTTCGGCGCAGTGGTGCGGAGCTGCGGCAGGTTCTGCCGCGTCAGCGCCAGCACGGTCGGACCGTCAATGCGGTTGAGCGCCAGTTCCCAGCACTCGGCCACCTCGATGGAATCGCAGGGGCGGAACACGCGCATGTTGGGCATGGCGCGAAGCGCGGCGAGATGCTCGACCGGCTGATGGGTCGGGCCGTCTTCGCCGAGGCCGATGGAATCGTGCGTCATCACATAGACGACGCCGGCGCCCATCAGCGCGGCAAGGCGCATCGCAGGACGCGCATAATCGGTGAAGACGAGGAAGGTCGCGCCGTTCGGCGCAAAGCCGCCGTGCAGGAAGATGCCGTTCATCGCAGCCGCCATGCCGTGCTCGCGGATGCCGTAATGGATGAAGCGGCCCTTCGGCGTCTTGGCGGAGAAGGCGGTCGCCGACTTCGCCTTGTTGTTGTTGGAGCCGGTGAGATCGGCCGAGCCCGCCAAAAATTCCATCGGCATTGCGGCTGCGATCGCCTCGATCGCCGCTTCCGACGATTTGCGCGTGGCGGCAACGAGCGGCTTCTCCAGCAGCTCCTTCTTGTGCGCGCGCAGCGCCTTTGCCAGCGAGGCCGGACGCTCATGGCGCAGGCGGCGCTCGAACTCGGCGCGCTTGCGGCTGCCGAGCTCACCGAGCCGTGCTTCCCATTCCTGACGCGAAGTAGCGCCGCGGCTGCCGGCTGCGCGCCAGGCCTTCAGCACGTCGTCGGCGACCGCGAACGGCTCGAGCGAGATGCCGAGATTTTCTTTTGCCGCCTTGAGCTCGTCGGCGCCGAGCGCCTCGCCGTGCACCTTCGAGGTGCCGGCCTTGTTCGGCGCGCCGAAGCCGATGGTGGTGCGGCAGGCGATCAGCGTCGGCTTGTTGGATTTTTTCGCGCGGGTGATCGCAGCGGCGATCGCGGCCTGATCCTGGCCGTCGATCTTCTCGGCGGCCCAGCCGGCGGACTTGAAGCGCTTCACCTGGTCGACGGAATCGGCGAGCGAGGTCGGGCCGTCGATCGAGATGCCGTTGTCGTCATAGAGCACGATCAGCTTGGCGAGCTTCCAGTGCCCGGCCATCGCGATCGCTTCCTGCGAGACGCCTTCCATCAGGTCGCCGTCGGAGGCGAGCACATAGGTGTGGTGATCGACGATCTTCTTGCCGAACTCGGCGGCGAGCATCTTCTCGGCGAGCGCCATGCCGACCGCGGTCGAGATGCCCTGGCCGAGCGGGCCGGTCGTGGTCTCGATGCCCTTGGTGCGGAAATTCTCGGGATGTCCGGGGGTCAGCGAATCGACCTGCCGGAACTGCTTGATCTGGTCCAGCGTCATCTCCGCATTGCCGGTCAGATACAGCAGCGAATAGAGCATCATCGAGCCGTGGCCGGCCGACAGCACGAAGCGGTCGCGGTCCGGCCAGGCGGGTGCGGTGGCGTCGAATTTCAGGAACTGCGTGAACAGCACCGTGGCGATGTCGGCGGCGCCCATCGGCAGGCCGGGATGACCCGATTTCGCCTTCTCGACAGCGTCCATCGAAAGGCCGCGGATGGCGTTGGCCATACGGGTGTGGTCGACCTGCGTCATGTCTGAAATCCGTCTGAAATGAGGCGCTTGGCGTGCACGCCCGCGCGGGGAGGGAGCCTTTCGGCTGCTGGAGGTCGGGGCTGGGATAGCACCTCAGTTCCGGGAGTCCAAGGCAATCAAACGCCCGTTTGACCGTAAAAGTTGCCTCTGTGGAGCCCGGTTTTCCCCCGGGATTGCACCGGGAGGAATTGACGGATCCGGACGATGTCCCTCCGATCTATCGGTGCACAATTTCGGGGCGGCGTTGCGCTTGGCTAGCTTGCCACGTAAATTTCTGCTTCTAACCGCTTGCCGAACCGAGTCTTTTGCCGGACGGCAAGCTCCAGGGAAAGGCCACTGGGCAAAGGCCGCCAGGTTCCGCCGCTGACTGCATGAACGATCGCGTGTCCAACAGCTCTGCCATGACGGAGTCGTCCGCCGTCGAGATCGAGATCGCGACCCGCAGACTCATGGCGGCGCTCGATGCGCTCGAAAGCGCGGTCGAGCGGCGGCGCGATGCCGATCGCGACGAGAACGAACTCGCGGCGCGAATCCAGGCATTGGGCGCGGACCGCTCGCGACTCGCCGACGAGCTCGACGGCGCGCTGGTGAAGGCGCGCAAGCTCGAGCGCACCAATCGCGAGATCTCCGACCGGCTGGATTCCGCGATCGTCACGATACGCTCGGTGCTCGATACCGGAGAGGATGGATGAGCCACATCAACGTCACCATCAACGGCCGGCAATACCGCATGGCCTGCGAGGAGGGCCAGGAGGTGCGGCTGCTCAAGCTCGCCGAAACCCTGGAGACACGCATTCAGTCGCTGCGCGGAAAATTCGGCGAGATCGGCGATGCGCGCCTCACCGTGATGGCCGCGCTGACCGTCTGCGACGAGCTGATCGACACCAGCAACCGCGTCCGCACCCTCGAGCAGGAATTGACCGAGCTCCGGGATTTCCGCAATGCCGCGGTCGAGCGCGCCCGCATGACCCAGACCGCGGTGGTGAACGCCCTGAACGCCGCGGCCGAGCGCATCGAGAAGTCGACCCAGGTTCTGAACCGGACCGTCGGCAACGGCATCGCGATCGGGTAGAACTCGATGTGATTGCGCGCCTTACCCTCCCCTGGAGGGGGAGGGTCGATCGCGCGTAGCGCGAGCGGGGTGGGGTGATCTCTCCACACGAACACTGTTGGAGGTGGAGAGACCGTCACCCCGCCCCACCCCGTTACGCATTTCGCTTCGCTGCATGCGGTGCCACCCTCCCCCTCCAGGGGAGGGTGGCACCGAGAGGGCCGCGAAAGCGACGCGCTCGCCGGGCTGGCGATTCGTCAGTATCGTTGTTACATTGCGCGGGCGAGGCTGCGACGTGCGTCAGGAGCCATATATCCCCGGGGCCTTATCGATCCTTTAGGGAACTGTCCCTGGCCGGGCCCGTGGGCCCGGACATATGGTGCCCACCTACTTTCGTAGGGAACTCCGGGATCGAGTGCTTCAACGGCGTACGCGGCTTCGCACTGTTTTCTTCTGGTTCGTGCCTGTCGAATTGCGTCCCCGACACGCTTGCGGTTCAATTGAGGCTCGGTGTCATGCCGCGGCGTCGAGGTTCTTGCACTGGCGTTTCTGCAATATCGGATCGCTCGCCCAGTGCGCGATTGCGCACGAGGCGGGGGGTGGCGGCGGAGCAGGGCTCCGCTTCGGGGGAAAACGCGCATGTCAAATACGAAAGCCGAACTCCGTGCCAAAGCCCTCGCCAAGCGCGATGCGCTGAGCGAAAAGAAGCGCACGGCAGCGGCCGCAAAGCTCGCCAAGCGCGGACTGCCGTTCGAGCTGCTGCCGGGCAGCATCGTCTCCGGCTATTCGCCGATCCGCAGCGAGATCGATCCGATGCCGCTGTTGAAGACGCTTGCGGAGCAGGGCGCCAGGCTGGCGCTGCCTTGCGTCACCACGCGCGGCAAGGCGCTGATCTTCCGCATCTTCCATCCGAACGACCGCCTGATGCTCGGCCCGCTCGGCATTCCCGAGCCGTCGCCTGCGGCGGCCGAGGTGATCCCCGATATCATGCTGACGCCGCTCGCCGCCTTCGACCGCCTCGGCCATCGCATCGGCTATGGCGCGGGGCATTACGATTTCACCTTCGCGCATTTGCGCAAGACCAAGCACATCGTCGGTATCGGCCTTGCGTTTGCAGCGCAGGAGATCGAGGCGGTTCCGGCACTATCCCACGACGTGGCGCTGGATTATGTGCTAACGGAATCGGACGTGTTCGATTTCCGGAGTTCTGAAGTTGCGCATTCTCTTCGTGGGTGACGTCGTCGGCCGTAGCGGGCGCGAGGCCGTCGCCGAATATCTGCCCGGCATGGTCAAGGACTGGTCGCTCGATTTCGTCGTTGTCAACGGCGAGAATTCGGCCGGCGGCTTCGGCATCACGGAAGCGATCTACCAGGAGTTCATCGAGGCCGGCGCCGATGCGGTGACGCTCGGCAATCACTCCTGGGACCAGCGTGAAGCCCTGGTGTTCATCGAGCGCGCCGACCGCCTGGTGCGTCCGGCGAACTATCCGCGCGGCACGCCCGGCCGCGGCGCCGCTCTGGTCGAGACCAAGAACGGCAAGCACGCCCTCGTCGTCAACGCTTTGGGCCGCGTCTTCATGACCCCGTTCGACGATCCCTTCGCCGCGCTCGAGCGCGAGCTCGGCGCCTGCCCGCTCGGCGTTGCCGCGGATGCCATCGTCGTCGATTTCCATTGCGAGGCAACCAGCGAGAAACAGGGCATCGGCTTCTTCTGCGACGGCCGCGCCAGCCTCGTCGTCGGCACCCATACGCATGTGCCGACCGCCGACCACCAGATCCTCTCGGGCGGCACCGCCTACATGACCGACGCCGGCATGACCGGCGACTACGACTCCATCATCGGCATGCAGAAGGAAGAGCCGCTGCGCCGGTTCACATCAGGGATTCCGTCGAGCCGCTTCGAGCCGGCCGCAGGCGCTGCGACGCTCAGCGGCGTCGCCGTGGAGACGGACGATGCGACGGGGCTCGCTCTGCGGATTGCACCGGTGCGCATGGGCGGAAGGCTGGAGCCGGCGACGCCGAAGTTCTGGTTGAGTTAGCTCGCGCGGCGAACACCACTGCCACCCTCCCCTGGAGGGGGAGGGTCGATCGCGCGCAGCGCGAGCGGGGTGGGGTGATCTCTCAACACGGGCAGTATCGTAGGGTGGGCAAAGGCGCACTTGCGCCGTGCCCACGATCTCTCTCCATCTTCAACAGTGCGTGGGCACGCTTCGCTTTGCCCACCCTACGATACTGGTTGAGCTAACGACGGCGGCGCGTCAAATTCAGTGTCGTCCCCGCGAACGCGGGGACCCATAACCCAAGGGAGTAGTGTGGGGCACAGCTCCCACTCCGAGTCTTCGCCAAACCACTCCCTGTGGGTATGGGTCCCGGATCTGCGCTTCGCTTCGCTGCGCTTGTCCGGGACGACGGCGGAGATTGACGTGCGATCACTCGTCAATCTCGCCTTACGCTACTCCGCCGTCTGCCCCCTCAGCTCCGCAACATCCTTCGCCGTCAGCTTCGAGCCCTTCGCACCGAACCGCGCCGTGACATAGTTCGCCACCGCCGCGATTTCGTCGTCGGTATACGCATTGCCGAACGCCGGCATCGACAGCGCACCATCAGGCGTATGCCGCTTGGTGCCCGAGATCACGATCTGCGCGACGTTGGTGGCGGCGGGGTCGTTGACGGCCCAGGTGCCGGTGAGCGTTGCCATCGGCGAGACCGGGCTCTCGCCGCTCCAGCCATGACAGCTGGCGCAGGCACTGGCGAACACTTTTTTGCCGCGCGCATCCGCTGTCACGCCCTCCTTGTGCGAGGTGGGCGCGACGGGTGCCGTTGTAGCGGGCAGGTCGGGCGAGGGCTGCGGCGGCACGCTGCGCAAGTAGGCAACGATGCTGCTGATGTCCTCGGGGGTGAACTGGCTAAAACTGTGATCGACCGCTTCGCCCATCGGGCCCGAGGCCGAGCCATGGCCCGGCGCATGGCCGAGCGACAGATACGAGATCAGATCCTGGTCGCTCCAGTTGCCGAGACCCGTCGCCTTGTCCGAGGAGATGTTGAAGGCGCGCCAGCCCGCGGTGATCGCACCGGCGAACTTCTTGCGGTTATCGAGCGCGAAGCCGAGATTGCGCGGCGTGTGACACTCGCCGCAATGCGCCAGCGCTTCGGCGAGATAGGCGCCACGATTCCATTCCGGGCTCTTCGAGGTGTCAGGCGTGAAGCGCGTGTCCGGATTGAACACCGCCGACCAGACGATCATCGCCCAGCGCTGGTTGAACGGGAACGACAGCGTATTGTCCGGTGCCTTGGCCCGCACCGCCGGCTGGCTGAACAGATAGGCCTTCACCGCCAGCACGTCCTCGTCGGTCATGAACGTGTAGGACGTGTAGGGCATCGCCGGATAGAGCCGCGCGCCGTCACGGCGCTGGCCGTGCTGGACCGCGTTCAGAAAATCCTGGTCGCTGTAATTGCCGATGCCGGTGTCCTTGTCCGGCGTGATGTTGGTCGAATAGAGCGTGCCGAACGGCAGCTTGAAGGCGAGCCCGCCGGAATAGTCCTTCTCGCCGGGCTTGGTGTGGCAGACCATGCAGTCGGCTGCCTTGGCGAGATATTCGCCGCGTTCGACCAGGCTCGCTTTCTCCAGCCTGGCCGGTACGCCCGTGGGCTTGCCGGCGCGATAGTCCGCCAGCGCCACCTTGCTGCCGCCGGCAAAGTCGAGCGGGCCGGGCCCGCGGATGATCCAGACTCCGAGTGCCACCGCGATGACGGCGATCACAATGAGGCTCGTGAGGATACGCATCTTGCCGCTCATGCCTTCTTCCCCGCAGCCAGCAGTTTCCCATCGATCGGCAGGCGCCGCAGCGCCACGCCGGTTGCCGCGTAAATCGCGTTGCGCAGTGCCGGCGGTCCGGCGTTGACGCCGGCCTCGCCGATGCCGCCGGGCGCCTCGCCGCTCTTGACGACGATCACCTCGATCTTCGGCGTCTCGTTGATGCGCATCATGCGGTAGTCGTGGAAGTTCGACTGCTGCACGCGGCCCTTGTCGATGGTGATCTCGCCATAGAGTGCGGCGGTGAGGCCGAAGATCAGGCCGCCCTCGATCTGCGCCTTCACCGTATCGGGGTTGACCGCGATGCCGGTGTCGACCACCGAGGTGATCCGGCGGAGCACGATCTCGCCGATGTCGTCGATCTCGGCCTCGACCACCGTCGCGATGAAGCTGGCGAATGACGGCTGCACGCAGACGCCACGGCCGACGCGTGCGGGCAGGGGCTGGCCCCAGCCGGATTTCTCCGCGACCTGATTGAGCACCGCGAGCATGCGCGGGTTCTTGGTCAGCATGGACTTGCGGAACTCGATCGGGTCCTTGCCGGCCTTGCGCGCGAGCTCGTCCATCGCGCATTCGACCGCGAACACGTTGTTGTTCGGGCCGACGCCGCGCCAGAAGCCCGTCGGCACCGCCGGCGGCTCGGCGCGGACATATTCGACGTGGAAGTTGGCGAAGTCGTAGGGCGCGTCGACCGCGGCGTCGATCGCGTCGATGTCGATGCCCTTCTGGAACGCCGGCGGCAGCCAGCGCGCGAGCACGGCGGAGCCGGCGACCTTGTACTTCCAGCCCGCGACCTTGCCGTCGACCAGCGACGCCGTGATCTGGTCGCGATAGACCGGACGGTAGACGTCGTGCTGGATGTCCTCCTCGCGGGTCCACACCACCTTCACGGGGTAGTCGACCTGCTTTGCGATCTTCACCGCCGCGATCACCATGTCGGGCTCGAGCTTGCGGCCGAAGCCGCCGCCGAGCAGATGGTTGTTGACGATCACCTTGTCGACCGGCAGGCCCGCGGCCTTCGCCGCCTCCGACTGCACGCGCGTCATGATCTGCGTGCCGGTCCAGATCTCGCAGGCATCCGGCCTGACGTGGACGGTAGCGTTGATCGGCTCCATCGACGCATGCGCCAGAAACGGCAGCTCGTAAGCCGCTTCGAACCTGTCGCCGCTCGCCAGCGCCTTGGCGATGTCACCGTCCGACTTGGCGATCGCGCCGTCCTTCTGGCTGGCCTTGCGCAGATCGTCCCAGATGTCTTTCGTGGTGATCTCCGCGTTCGGTCCCTCGTTCCACTCGATCTTGAGCGCTTCGAGGCCCTTCTTGGCCGCCCACATGTGGTCGCCGATCACGGCGACCATGTCGTCGAGCACCACGACCTTGCGCACGCCGGGGAGTTTTAACGCGGCGCTGTCGTCGACCTTGCCGACCTTGCCGCCGAACACGGGGCAGGCGGCCACGGTCGCGAACTTCATGCCGGGCAGGATCGCATCGATGCCGTAGACGGCCTTGCCGTTGACCTTGTCCGGCGTGTCGAGCCGCTTCAACGGCTGGCCGATGATGACGAAGTCCTTGGGGTCCTTCAGCGCGACATCCTTCGGCGGCGTCTGGCCTTGGGCTGAGAGCGCCAGCTCGCCATAGCCGAGCTTGCGGCCGCTCGCTTCATGCGCGACCTCGCCCTTCGATGCCGTGCAGCTTGCGGGCTCGACGCCCCATTGGGCGGCTGCGGCCTGCACCAGCATCGCGCGCGCGGTGGCGCCGGCCTTGCGCAGCGGCAGCCACCAGGCGCGGATCGAGTTGGAGTTGCCGGTGACCTGCAGGCCGAAGGTCGGGTTGCCGTAGAGCTTGTCGTTGGGCGGGGCGTGCTGGACCTCGACCTTGCTCCAGTCGGCATCGAGCTCTTCGGCGAGCACGGCGGAGATCGAGGTGTAGGTGCCCTGGCCCATCTCGACCTGCGGCATCATCAGCACGGTGCGGCCGGTCTCGTCGATGCGGATGAAGGCGTTGGGCGCGAACTTGCCGTCGGTCACGTCGCGTTGCGCCGGCTCGTTGGCGGCGGCGCGCAGCGGCAGATGGAAGGCGAGCAGGAAGCCGGTGGCGAGACCGCCGGTGAGAAGCGCGCGGCGGGAAAGGTTGTTGTGTGCATTCATGGCGGACCTCACGACTGCCGGCCGTTGGCCGCGTGCTTGATCGCCTCGCGGATGCGCACATAGGTGCCGCAGCGGCAGATGTTGCCGGCCATCGCGGCATCGATGTCGGCATCGTCAGGGTTGGGCGTTGCCGCCAGCAGCGCCGCGGCCGCCATGATCTGGCCGGACTGGCAATAGCCGCACTGGATCACTTCGGCCTCGAGCCAGGCCTTCTGCACCTTCGCGCCCGCAGGCGTGCTGCCGACATGCTCGATGGTGGTCACAGTGCGGTTCGCGACGGCACTGACCGGCAGCACGCAGGAGCGTACCGCCTTGCCGTCGACATGCACCGTGCAGGCGCCGCATTGGGCGATGCCGCAGCCGAACTTGGTGCCGGTCATGCCGAGGATGTCGCGCAGCACCCACAGCAAGGGCATTTCAGGTGGCGCGTCGAACGATTTCGTTTCGCCGTTGATGGTGAGAGTTGTTGCCATGTGCATCCCCTTGCTCGACGAGCGCTTGCGGCGTCGGCGATTTGCGCGCGACCATAATCATATCGATGCGCAACGATGAAGCTTCCAAATTCGCAGCAATGCATATTTGCGCGCTTAGCGCGTCAGACCATGACGTTCACGAATTTGTGCGGCGATCGCTGCAACGGTTATACGCTAAGTGATATGATAATCGTCATGTTTTGACGCATTTTTTCGTCGCGAGCGTCGATAGTCGCCGCAGACGATCGTGCGAAAGCGCAAAGCCGTGCGATGACGAAAGTCGTGCGATTGGAAAAGTCGGACGGCGAGCACGGTCGTTCGACGGGATCAATCGCAATGGCCGATTTGCCGGATAGCCGACGTGCGCGATGATGACATCATGCTCCTGTTTTGCCCGACGGAGCAACGGACTCGCAAGGCGCGTGCAGTTTGATGAGTCGAAGTCCGATCTGGCTCGGCTGACGGCATGGCACAACTCTCTCCGTTCCCTCCCCCCTTGCGGGGGAGGGGCAGGGAGAGGGGTGCCACACGGGGACTCGTTCCGTCGCGCATTCGCCCTTGGTGCGTCATCAACAACGGGCACCTGTTGCTGGGCTACCCCTCTCCCTAGCCCTCCCCCGCAAGGGGGGAGGGAACGCACCTCCGTCGGGGCGCTAGCTGAGTCTCTTCATCCTGCTCCAAGCCATTGATTCCGCACACCCCGCCTACTGTGCATGGGGTTGTTTTCGAGCTTTTTATTTCAGGGGCGCCTAAGCGCCGTCGCGCCGGCTATCAGCCCTGGCGAAAACCCATCCGGAAGGCGCCCCAGTGCCTGCCGCGGATCACGATCGGCGAGGACAGGTCCTTCATCAGCACGAACTGCCCGCCGCCCATGTCGCGGCGATAGGTCTGGAGCAGGAAGGGTTTGGTGTTGGCCGCGACCTTCTTCACCGCGCGATCGGTGAACAGGCGGCGGTTGCGGCAGTTGGCGTTGTTCCAGACCGGGTCCTTGCCCTGCGGCAGGCGGTAGTTCGGATTGTGGGTCGGCAGGTAACCGCCCTTGGCCCAGGCGACGCAGAACACGATGCGCGGATCGGACTTCTGGATCGGGTCCTGGATCGCGGGCAGCACGCGGTCGGTGAACTCGACATAGGCCGTGTTGTACTGCTTTGGATCGGTCCCGGGGATCTCGCGGTATTTCTCGTCCATGAGCTGGTCGAGCGTGATCTCGCCGCGGTCGATCGCGGCCTCGAACTCGGCCGAGATCCGCTTGGCGGTCTCGACCACGACGCGGATCAGCGGCGCGTCCGATGTCTCCACGCCGCTGTCGGCGATCAGCGCGATCAGCCCTTCGGAGGCGTCCAGCAGCTTGGCCACCCGCTGGTCGGCGTTCCTAAGATCGCGCGACGACAGGTCGACGCCCTTGGCGAGCTCGTTGAGCTCGCTGATGACGGTGTCGCAATGGCCGAGATTGGAAGTCGCCGCGCGCGCGACGCTGTCGATCTCCGCTTCCACGGAGGCGAAGCCCTGCTGGACGCGCGAGATGATGCCGGAAATCTGCTGCGCACCCTCGCCGGCGGTCTTGGCGCGCTGCGAGGCGTCGCTGCTTTCGCCGATCAGGCCTTCGATCTGGCCGTCGAGGTCGCGCACGGTGTCGGAGATCTGATGCGTGGCCTGGCGCGTCGCCTCTGCGAGGTTCTTCACCTCGCTCGCGACCACCGCAAAACCGCGGCCGGCATTGCCGGCGCGCGCGGCTTCGATGGTTGCGTTGAGCGCGAGCAGGTTGGTCTGCTTCGCGATCGCCTCGATCGAGCCGGACACCTTTGCCACCTGCGCCAGCGCCGAGCCCACCGCGCTCAGGCGCGCCTCGATCCGCTCCACGGCCGCGACCAGCTCGGAGATATGGCTGACCGCGGTATCGACCGCGCTGCGCGACTGCGCGATCTCGCCGACCGCCGCGGACGTCGTCGTCTGCACCGCCTGCGAAGCGTTGGCGATGTCGTGATTGGCCGAGACCATCGTCTCCGCCGTCTTCTGGAGATGGTGGAACCGTTCAGACTGGTTGGCGACGCGGTTGGCCACTTCCTGGACGTTGCCGGCAATGTCGGCGAGCTCGACGCCGAGACCGCCTATGCGGTCGGCGAGCTGGTCGATCAGCCGTTCGGCGAGCGTCCGGTTAGATCCGGTGTCCAGTACTGCAAGTTGTGCAAGGGACATGTACGGGCTTTCTCCAGTCAGAGCCGTTGATCGGCTCTCCGCGGCATTCCCATTCCAGATTCGACTTTAGAGGATGATTCGCGCCCGGCGTCTTGCCCAGGAGTGCACGAGAGGGTGCATTACAGCTTGTATGCGGTGCGAAATCCGCCCCAGTGCCGGCCCTTGACGCGGATCGGCACGTCGATCTCGCGCATCATCACCGTGTTCCCGTTCCCCATGTCGCGGGCATAGCTCTGGACCAGGTACGAGCGCTGGTTGTGTGCGGCGGCGAGCCCCGCCGGATCGTTGAAGATGCGCCGGTTGCGGCTGTTGGCCGTGTTCCACGCGACATCGCCCGGCCGCTGCGGATGCGAATAGATCTTGTTGTGCACCGGCAGGAAGCCGTTGCGGTCGACCATGGCGCAGAACGCCATGCGCGGGTCCTTGGCGAGGAAGGCCTCCTGGAATGGCGGCAGCGCGCGATCGGCCCAGTCCAGATAGCGGGTGCGGAATTGCTGCGGATTGGTGCCGGCGATTTCGACATAGTCGGTGTCGAAGAGGTCGTCGACCTTGGTCTCGCCACGCGCGACCGCCTGCTCGAAGATCTGGGTCAGCGCATTGCCTGCCTCCATCGCGCGGGTGACGAACTCGGTGTTCTCCTCGTGGATCGACCAGAGCTTGTCCTCGATCTTCTCGCAGAGCTCGGCATTGGGGTTGACGAATTGCGCGCGGGCGCCGGCCTTGGATTGCTCCGTCACGCGCAGGCGGCAGGCACCGACCTGTTCGAGCGTGCCTTCGATGATCGCCTGCGGCGCCAGCCGGCCAGCGTCTGCGCCGCCGATCAGCACGCCCTCCATCGAAATTTCATAGACCGGCATCACGCCGCGCAGGCTCTCGAGCTTGAGATGGCAGGGCAGCCGCTCGGTCTTGCGGCGGTCATCGTGCTCGCTCTGGCGCAGCAGCACCGCGCAGCGCGATTTCAGCTTCCGGGCGAAGGTAGTCACGGCCTTGCCGGCGCTGGCGACGTTCTCGCCATGGGTCTCGGCGGCCTTGGTCGCGGCGTCGATCTCGGCCGCGCTCTCGCCGACCGAGATGATGAAGTCCGAGGCGCTGGCGGCATTGCCGGAGACCTCGCTCGTGGTGGCGTTCTGCTCGGCCACCGCGCCATTGACGGTCTCGAACACCGGGCGGATCGCCTCGATCGCCTGCGAGATGCGGTGCACGGCCTCCGCCGAGCCGGCGGCATCGCGCTGCAGCGCGTCGATCTTTTTTGTGATCTCTTCCGTCGCGCCTTGCGTCTGCACCGCGAGTGCCTTGACCTCGGTGGCGACGACCGCAAATCCTTTGCCCGCGGCGCCCGCGCGCGCGGCCTCGATGGTCGAGTTGAGCGCGAGCAGCGTGGTCTGCCGTGCGATCTGCGCGATCAGATTGACGACGTTGCCGATGGCGGCGGAGGACTCGCGCAGGCGATCGACATTGGCGCGCGCCTCTTGCGCCGCGGCGCTGGCCTCGTCGGCGAGCTTGCCGGCCGCGCGCACCTGCGCCCCGATGCCTTGCGCGGACTGGGTGAACTTGTCGGCGGCATGGGCGAAGGTCGATGCGGTCGATTGGGCGGCGTTGGTGCGGCCGGTCAGGGCGTCGGTGCGGTCGCGAATGGCGGAAAGTGTCGCGGCGGTCGCTTCGGCGCCGCCGGCCACCGAATTGGCGGCGCGCTCGAGCTGGCGGATCATCGCCCCGAGCTCGAGTTCCAGTAGTTCCAGGATTTCCCTGGCCGAATCGCCCTCATGGGCCGGGCCGGGCTCGGAGATGGCCGCCGGCTGCGCAGCCTGCGGGGTGGCCGCCGGCGCAGCCGCATCAGGCAGACGCTTCCGAAACAATCCGAATGCCATCAGGTCTCTCTTGTCGGGGGGCGGGCGGACGGTATTTTCGCAGTCCGGAATGAAATCAGGGTTAACAATGCCCGACATCTGGGCACGGACCGTTGGGGTGGCTATCTCTACAGTGCTACCTTGAAGCCTCACGGCCCTTTGATTCCGGTGGGTTGGCGGCCTATAAGGCCGCGCTTCCCACGCTCACCTTTGGCTGACTATTCCACAAGAGACCACGCATGGCCGGACATTCCCAATTCAAGAACATCATGCACCGCAAGGGGCGGCAGGATGCGCAGAAGTCGAAACTGTTCGGCAAGCTGGCGCGGGAAATCACCGTCGCCGCCAAGCTGGGCACGCCCGACCCCGCCATGAACCCCCGCCTGCGCGCCGCCGTGATCGCCGCGCGCCAGGAGAACATGCCGAAGGACAATATCGAACGCGCCATCAAGAAGGCGCTCGGCAGCGACGGCGAGAACTATGACGAGATCCGCTACGAGGGCTATGGCCCCGGCGGCGTCGCCGTCATCGTCGAGGCGCTGACCGACAACCGCAACCGCGCCGCCTCCGACATCCGCTCCTTCTTCACCAAATCCGGCGGCAATCTCGGCGAAACCGGCTCGGTCTCCTTCATGTTCGACCGCACCGGCATCATCGAATACGACCGCAGCGTCGCCGATGACGATGCGGTGCTCGATGCCGCGATCGAGGCCGGCGCCGACGACGTCGTCTCCGGCGAAGGCGGCCACGAGATCTACGCCTCGACCGAAAGCTATCGCGACGTCGCCAAGGCGCTGGAAGCCAAGTTCGGCGAGCCGCGCAAGGCCGCGCTGATCTGGAAGCCGCAGAACACGGTCGCGGTCGATGACGAGACCGGTGAGAAGCTCTTGAAGCTGATGGACCTGCTCAACGAGCACGACGACGTCCAGAACGTCTACGCCAATTTCGAGGTGTCGGACGCGCTTGTTGCGAAGATGGGCGGCTGACAGTCAGTTCCAAATTCCGCTGTCGTCGACCGGCTTGACCGGGCGACCCAGTATTCCAGAGACGCCAGAGGAAATACGGGTAAGCTGCGGCGTACTGGATACCCCGCTTTCGCGGGGTATGACGGCGTGCCGTGTGGTGGGTAGCTCCCGCCTCACTTCCCCTGTTACTTCCGTTCTGTTTCTGTTTCCCCCGCCGCGGCCAGCCGCTATCACTGGCCCATGACTGCGCTTCCGATTCGCGGCCCCGTTCGCATCATCGGCATCGACCCCGGCCTGCGCCGCACCGGCTGGGGCGTGATCGAGGCCGAGGGCAATCGCCTGATCTACGTCGCCTGCGGCTCGGTGGAGCCGCCGGACGATCTGCCGCTGTCGAGCAGGCTGCTCGCGATCCACGAGGGGCTCGCTTCGGTCCTGTCCAGCCACCAGCCGATGGAAGCCGCGGTCGAGCAGACCTTTGTGAACAAGGACGGCGTTGCGACGCTGAAGCTCGGCCAGGCCCGCGGCGTCGCCATGCTGGCGCCCGCAATGTTCGGCATCGGTGTCGCTGAATACGCGCCGAACCAGGTCAAGAAGACGGTGGTCGGTGCCGGCCACGCCGACAAGCAACAGATCGCGATGATGCTGAAGATATTGCTGCCGAAAGCCGAGCCGCCGTCCGCGGATGCTGCCGACGCGCTCGCCATCGCCATCACCCACGCCCATCACCGCCAGAGCACGGCGCTCAGGCTGAAGGTGGCGGGGTTATGATCGGCAAGCTCAAGGGCCTGATCGACACCTACGGCGAGGATTTCGTCATCCTCGACGTCGGCGGCGTCGGCTATCAGGTGCATTGCTCGTCACGCACCTTGCAGCACCTGCCTTCGCCCGGCGAAGCCGCCGTGCTGTCGATCGAGACCTATGTCCGCGAGGATCAAATAAAACTGTTCGGCTTCCGCACCGATCAGGAGCGCGAATGGTTTCGCCTGCTCCAGACCGTGCAGGGCGTCGGTGCCAAGGTCGCGCTCGCGGTGCTCGGCACGCTGCAGCCTTCCGATCTCGCCAACGCCATTGCGCTACGCGACAAGGCCGCAGTGTCGCGCACGCCCGGGGTTGGTCCCAAGGTCGCCGAGCGCATCGTCACCGAATTGAAGGACAAGGCGCCGGCCTTCGCCAATGTCGATCCGGCCGTCGTGCATCTCGCCGGCGCCGTCGACGACCAGCGCGCGCCGCGCCCGGTGGCGGATGCGATCTCCGCGCTGGTCAATCTCGGCTACGGCCAGCCGCAGGCGGCTGCGGCGATTGCATCGGCCTCCCGCAGTGCGGGTGAAGGCGCCGAGACGGCGCAGCTCATCCGCCTCGGCCTGAAGGAGCTGGCGAAGTGAGCGATCCCAAGGCCAACCGCATGGTGTCGCCCGAGCGCCGCAGCGACGATGTCGGCGATACCGCGCTGCGCCCGCAATCGCTGTCCGACTTCGTCGGCCAGCAGCAGGCCCGCAAGAACCTGTCGATCTTCATCGAGGCCGCGCGCAAGCGCGGCGAGGCGCTGGATCACGTGCTGTTCGTAGGTCCCCCCGGCCTCGGCAAGACCACGCTGGCGCAGATCGTGGCGAAAGAACTCGGCGTCGGCTTTCGTGCCACCTCGGGCCCGGTGATCGCCAAGGCCGGCGATCTCGCAGCGCTCCTCACCAATCTCGAAGAGCGCGACGTGCTCTTCATCGACGAGATCCATCGCCTCAGCCCGGCAGTGGAAGAGGTGCTCTATCCCGCGATGGAGGACTTTCAGCTCGACCTCATCATCGGCGAGGGTCCGGCGGCGCGCTCGGTCAAGATCGAGCTGTCGAAATTCACCCTCGTCGGCGCCACCACGCGTGCAGGCCTGCTCACCAATCCCTTGCGCGACCGCTTCGGCATTCCGGTGCGGCTCAACTTCTACACCATCGAGGAGCTCGAGAGCATCGTCAGCCGCGGCGCGCGCGTGCTCAATGTCGGCATGAGCGCGGATGGCGCCAACGAGATCGCGCGCCGCGCCCGCGGCACGCCGCGCATCGCCGGGCGCCTGCTGCGCCGGGTGCGCGATTTTGCCTCGGCGGCGAATGCCGACACGATCGATCGCAAGATCGCCGATCACGCGCTGAGCGCGCTCGAGGTCGACGCCGCGGGTCTCGATGCCATGGACCGCCGCTATCTCTCGACCATCGCTCTCAACTATGGCGGCGGCCCGGTCGGTGTCGAGACCATGGCCGCGGCGCTCTCCGAGCCGCGCGATGCGATCGAGGACATCATCGAGCCCTATCTGATCCAGTGCGGCTATCTCCAGCGCACTCCGCGCGGCCGGCTCCTCACCTCGCATGCCTTCCGCCATCTCGGCCTCGCCGAGCCCAATCGCGATGCGGCGCAGTTCGGCCTGTTCGGGACAGACGAGAGCGACGACTGATCGCCGCAGCCGATGAACCCGCCGGTTTCATTCGATCACTAATCCGAACGCGCGGCGAACGGCATCGCCGCTGTTGGATCGGAGTGGGAAGGAATGGCGCCAGCGGACAAGACCGGATTGCTCGAGACCGTCGCGGCGGCGCCTGAGCTGCGCACGCCCGACAGGACCGAGGCATTCCTCGATTCCCTGCCGGTCAGTGAGCTGGCGTCGATGTGGTGCGCGCTCCAGCGCGTCAGCCGGCGCGACCAGGCCGGCAGCATCTGGGCCATCAAACTCTATTTCGACCATCTGCCGCATCGCCTGCCGCAGGCTGCACTCGATCTCGTGCTGGAAGTGCTGAAGACGGAGGCCGACAAGCCGACGGTGATGCAGCTCAACGACAAGTTCCTGCTGGCGCTGCTCTGTGCGCACGGCCCGGATGTGATCGCACGGATCGAGCGCGAAGCCGCGCACAATGACCGCCTGCGCTGGCTGCTCGGCGGCGTGCATGGTGATCCCGACGACCCCTTGATGCCCCGCATCGCGCGCATTGCCGACAGCGAGGCCTGGCAGGCCGACCATCTGGCGCAGCGCACGCCGCGCGAGCCGCTCGATTGCGCCAGCATGTCGGTCACAGAGCTCGCCCATGCCTGGGTCGAGCAATATTCGAAATCCGAGCGCGACCAGGATGACAATCTGTTCACGATCATGGATTTCGAGCGCGACCTGCGCGAGGACGATCCCGATGGGATGATCGACCTGATCCTGGAGATCCTGAACATCGAGTCCAATCCGGTGCTGCTGGCACTGCTGGCCGCGGGGCCTCTCGAGGACGTAATCAGCTCCGGCACGATCGACCGCATCGAGCACGAGGCGCGGATCAACCAACGTTTTCGTGACCTGCTCGGCGGTGTCTGGTACTATCGGGCGTCCGACGAGCTGAAGACGCGGCTGGATGCACTGGTCGGCGAGAGCCGCTGGTAAGTTTTGTGCAGGCTTCTGCACGCAGATGCAGACGGTCTGCACGAGCGCACCCCAATTCCGCTCCAATCGGACCGCATCAAGAAGCTGCATCACCATCGGGCTTCCATGATCACACGGCGTCGTTTTATCCGGTCCATCGGGGCCTTGTCAGCCCTCGGCGTCTCTAGCGCGGCCTACGGCGTCGGCGTCGAACCGATGCTGCGGCTCCGTGTCACCCGCTATCATCCGACCCCGCGGCAATGGCCCGCGGATTTTCCGCTGAAGATTGCCGCGATCGCCGACATCCATGCCTGCGATCCCTGGATGTCGCTGGAGCGCATAGAAGGCATCGTCGATCGCACCAACGCGCTCAAGCCCGACCTCATCGTGCTGCTCGGCGATTATGTCGCCGGCCTTCACCAGGTCACGCGCTTCATTCCGTCGAGCGAATGGGCGAGGGTGCTCGCCGGCCTGAAAGCGCCGCTCGGCGTTCACGCCGTCATGGGCAATCACGACTATTGGGTCGACAGGGTCGTGCAGCAGGCCGGGCAAGGACCGACGGTCGCGCACCGCGCGCTGGAGGCGGCCGGCATTCCCGTCTACGAGAACGACGCCGTGCGCCTCAGCAAGGACGGCCGCTCCTTCTGGCTCGCCGGGCTCGGCGATCAGCTCGCCTTCCTGCCGGCGCGGCGCTTCCGCAGCACGGGGCGCTTCGGCGCCGACGATCTCACGGCAACGCTCGCCAAGGTCACCGACGATGCGCCCGTCATCCTGCTCGCACACGAGCCCAACATCGCACCGCGCGTGCCCGCACGCGTCGCGCTGCAACTGTCCGGCCACACCCATGGCGGCCAGGTCCGCCTGCTCGGCTGGTCGCCGGCCGTTCCGAAGCAGCAGGGGCTGCGGCTTGCCTATGGTCATGTCAGGCTGAAATGCGACGTCATCATCTCTGGCGGCCTCGGCTGCAGCATCATGCCGGTCCGCGTCGGGGTGCCGCCGGAGATCGTTGAGGTGACGCTGGGGCGGGCCGCGCCGGTTGTGTCCTAATACGCTTGCACGGACCGCGGTTTTTGCGCAAAACGGGCCGACAGCGACAAGCGAAGAGGCTCGCGACGTGACTGCCCATCTCGACGGCGAGATCCGCGACGGCCGCCACCATATGCAGGTCCGCGTCTATTACGAGGACACGGATTTTTCCGGCATCGTCTATCACGCCAATTATCTGCGCTACATGGAGCGCGGCCGGACCAATCATCTCCGGCTGATGGGCGCCGAGCAGCAGGCGCTGTTCGAGCAGGTGGAGACGGAAGGCGCGGGCTTTGCCTTCGTCGTGCGCTCGATGCACCTCGACTTCCTCAAGCCCGCGCGTATGGACGACGTGCTTGACGTCGTGACGTGGCCGATCGCGGTGAAGGGCGCTTCGATCATGCTGGCGCAGGAAGTGCGGCGCGGCGATGACGTGCTGGTAAAGGCCGAGGTGCGCGTCGCCTTCATCAGCGGCGGCCGCGCCCAGCCGATCCCGAAATCGATCCGCACGCTGATGAAGGCCGATCTGATTTCGTGATCGTTCGATAGGCGATGGCCACTCGACTCCGCGGAATGCCGGCGTAGATTGCTGCTCCTGCCAACCGATGAGGCCATCATGTCGCGCCCGCCGCTTCCGCCCTTTACCCGAGAGACCGCCGCGCAGAAGGCCCGCATGGCCGAGGATGCCTGGAATTCACGCGATCCGGTGCGGGTCTCGCTCGCCTATACCGAGGACAGCCGCTGGCGTAATCGCTCCGAAGTGTTTCAGGGCCGCGAGGCCATCGTCGCCTTCCTCACCCGTAAATGGGAGAAGGAGCAGGACTACCGCCTGATCAAGGATCTCTGGGCCTTCGACGGCAACCGCATCGCGGTGCGCTTCCAGTACGAATGGCACGATGCAAACGGCCAGTGGTACCGCTCCTACGGCAACGAGCAGTGGGAGTTCGACGAGCACGGCCTGATGAAACGCCGCGAGGCGTCGATCAACGACATCGCAATTGCGGAAAAGGACCGCCGGTTTCACTGGGCAGCGCCCGGGCCGCGACCGGCCGATGTGCCGGGGTTGGGGACGGATCCGTTTTGAACTGCTTCCTCTCCCTCTCCCCGTTCTTACGGGGAGAGGGTTGGGGTGAGGGGCTGCCTCAGCAAACTCGATGGCAGGCGGACTCACGGAGAGTCCCCCTCACCCGGATTGCTTCGGACGATGCTTCGCATCACCGAGCGCAATCCGACCTCTCCCCGCAAGCGAGGCGAGGTGAAGTCACCGTCTCGCCAGAAACCGCGTGATCGCCCCGCCGAGCTTCGCGCTGTCCATCGGCTGCACCAGCGACGCCCGTGCCGTGGCGACGACGTCCTCCGGCGCCTTGCCGTCGCGCAGCTCGCAGCACACTTGCGCGAACTCTACGTCGAATTCCGGATGCGGCTGCACGGTCAGCGTTGCGCCGTTGGCATAGAGCAGGCCGGCATGCGGGGTGAACTCGGAGGAGAGGATCGTCAGCGCATCGTTCGGCGGCTCGATCACCTGGTCCTGATGCGAGGCGGCGATGGCGACCGCTTCGCCGTCGACGACGCCGTTTTCCGGCAGCACCTGATAGACGTGGCGGCCGATGCCCCAGCCCTTCTCGGACTTGCGCACGGTGCCGCCGAGCGCCTGCGCGATCAGCTGATGGCCGAAGCAGACGCCGACCATCGGTGTCTTGTTGGTGTAGGCCTTGCGGACGAAGTCCTCCAGCGGCGCGATCCAGTCGAGCCCGTCATAGACGCCGGCGGCAGCGCCCGTGATCAGCACCGCTTCGAGCTTGCCGGGATCGGGAAGCGCATCGCCGTTGGGGATGCTGACGACCTCGACCGTCGCCGTCGGATCCTCGGTGCGGATCATCCGTTCGAACATGTCCGGAAACGAGCCGTGCTGCTCGCGATATTTTGGCGGGACCTGTCCGGTCTCGATGATGGTGATGCGTGCCATGTGCCCCCCCGGATAAAAAGGTTGCGAAGCTCAGTCGCTTTCTGCCCCATGTTGCTGGTGTGGCGCTGTGCGCTCCAGCAGCGCGCTTTCCTTGCGCACTTCGTTGAGAAAGGCCTTGGCGAGGCGCGACAGCGGCTCGGCCTCCGACCACAGCATATAGGCGACCGCGTGGGTCGTCGGCGTGAACGGCCGGACGACGAGGCCGCTGCCGCCGTTCTGCCGCGGCGAGAACGGGTCGACCACCGCGGCGCCGACGCCGGCGGCGGCGAGCACGCAGGCCGTGTTGCAGTAGCGAACTTCGACGGTCGGCTGGAACGGCGCGCCGGCCCGGGCAAAACTGTCGCGCACGGCTTCGCCAAGCCGCGTGCCGCGCTCGAGCCCGATGAAGGGCAGGCCGGACAGGTCCGCGGCCGAGATCACCGGCTTGCCTGCGAGCGGGTGCTGCGGCGGCAACACGCAGACCATCTCTCCGGTGTGCACCACCTCGTGCGCGATGCCGGGATGATGCGTCAGCCCGAGTGCGAAGCCGAGCTCGGCGACACGGCTGAGCACGCCCTCGATGATGCCCTCATAGCGCCGCACGTCGAAGAACACGCGTGTCTCGGGGCGGCGGCGCAAAAAGCCTGACAGCGCGGAAGGAATGATGCTGTAGGCGAGCGGCGGGGTCGCGACGATCGCGAGATGCCCGGAGCGGTTCTCGCGCAGATCGCGCACGCGGCTTTCGAGCTTTGCGTGCAGCGCGAAGATCGCCTCGCTCTCCTTGTAGAGCGCCATCGCTTCGGCGGTCGGAAACAACCGGTTGTTGACGCGCTCGAACAGCGCAAAGCCCGCCTGCGCCTCCATCGTCTTCAAGGCGTTGCTGACCGCGGGCTGCGACAGCGCCAGCTCGTCCGCCGCCGCCACCGTGGTGCGGTGGCGGATGACGGCACGGAGGATCTCGAGCTGGCGCAGG
Source organism: Bradyrhizobium liaoningense (assembly GCF_018130825.1). Taxonomy (GTDB): domain Bacteria; phylum Pseudomonadota; class Alphaproteobacteria; order Rhizobiales; family Xanthobacteraceae; genus Bradyrhizobium; species Bradyrhizobium liaoningense_B. The sequence continues at coordinate 85,712 of NZ_JAFCJS010000008.1, forward strand.
TTCATATCACTGCCGATTATACTCTGGGCCAAAACATCATAGCAGAACGAATTGATTTTGCAGCCCCGCTTCTCCGTAATGGCGGCGGATTTGCGCGTCGCATCAAAGGGTTCATTCGCCCATTGAGGCAGCACTGCGCACAGATTGGAGGCAATCTTGGTTCGTGTCCTTCGCGCCGCCGCCGCCCAGATGGGGCCGACGCAAAAAGCAGATTCGCGCGAGCATACGCTGGCGCGGATGCTCGCATTGCTGGAGGAGGCCGCCGGCCGCGGCGCCAGCCTCGTGGTGTTTCCCGAGCTCGCCTTCACCACTTTCTTCCCGCGCTGGCTGCTGGAGGGCGACGAACTCAACCATTATTTCGAGCGCGGCATGCCGAACCCGGCCGTGGCCAAGCTGTTCGACCGCGCGCGTGCGCTGCGTGTCGGCTTCTATGTCGGCTATGCCGAGCTGACGCCAGACGGCCGCCGCTACAATTGCGCCATCCTGGTCGATCGCGACGGCGAGATTCTCGGCCGTTATCGCAAGGTGCATCTGCCGGGTTCGGTCGAGCCTCGCGAAGGCGCGCGCTACCAGCAGCTCGAGAAACGCTATTTCGAATATGGTGACCTCGGCTTTCCGGCGTTCCGCGCCGGCTCGGCCTGGGCTCACGCCATCATGGGCATGATGATCTGCAACGATCGCCGCTGGCCGGAATCCTGGCGCGTGCTCGGCCTGCAGGGCGTCGAGCTGGTCTGCATCGGCTACAATTCGGCGGCCTATGATCCCAATGGCGGCACGACGGAAGACGGCGCCTTGCGCACCTTCCACTCGACGCTGGTGACGCAGGCCAACGCCTACATGAACGCGACCTGGGCGATTTCGGTGGCGAAGGCGGGCGAGGAGGACGGCTCCGGCCTGATCGGCGGCTCCTGCATCGTCGATCCCAACGGCCGCATCGTCGCACAGGCGCAGACGCTGGCCGACGAGGTGATCGTGGCCGACATCGATCTCGATCTCTGCCGCCAGGGCAAGGACAAGATGTTCAACTTCGCCGCCCACCGGCGGCCCGAGCAATACAGGGTCATCACCGAACGCGCCGGCGTCATCGAGCCGGCCGTTCTCGACGCCGACTGAGCAAGTGGCACGGCGCTGGCAAAGGAGCTGACATGGGCAAAGGAGCTGACATGACACGCCTCTCGTTTTCTCTCGCTGTTGCCGCGCTGGCTGCGGTGACCTCCGCGCGCGCCGCCGAGCTTCCGGCGGAGATCAAGCAGGCCGGCTCGCTAAAACTCACGGTCAACTCCACCTACGCGCCGATGGAATATCGCGATCCCGCGACCAACGAGCTGGTCGGGCTCGACATCGATCTGGCCAACGAGCTCGCCAAGCGGCTCGGCGGCCTCAAGATCGTGTGGAGCGAGACGCCGTTTGCGGAACTTATCCCTTCGCTCCAGACCAAGCGCGCCGATTTCATCATCTCTGGCATCTCGGACCGCGCCTCGCGGCGCGAGACCGCCGATTTCGTGGACTACCTCGCGACCGGCCCGCAGTTCTTCGTGATGGCGGACAACGCGGCCAAGGACGCGACCGATCTCTGCGGCAAGAAGGTCGGCACCACCCGCAGCACCAGCTTCCCGGTCGAGATCGAGAAGTGGAGCAAGCAGAATTGTGAGCCGGCCGGCAAGCCCGCGATCCAGTACGTTCCGGGCGAGAACTCGATCGACGTCCGCAACCAGCTCAAGCAGGGCCGCATCGATGCTGCCGTGCAAGGCAGCGAGACGCTGCCTTATGCGCAGACGCAGGAGCCCGGCAAATACCGCATCGTCGGCGAGGCCTTTGCGAAAGGCTATCAAGGGATCATGTTCCGCAAGGATGATGCGGCCATGCGCGAGGTCGTGACCGAGAAGCTTGCCGCGATGATCGCCGATGGCTCGTACAAGGCGATCCTCGACAAATGGGGCCTGGGCGCCAACGCGGTGGCCCAGCCCATGCTGAACGCGGCGCCGCAATGAGGCCGGCGCCGGCACTCGCGGAGGGATTTCCCGATCTATCGGGCATGCGGATCGCGCGCGAGCCGCACTGGTTTCGCTGGATCAGCGCGGCCCTGATCGTCCTCGTGCTGGCGGCGATCGTGCGCGCGTTTGCGAACGGCCAGATCGAGTGGTCCTATGTCAGCCGCTTCCTGACCGTGAAGGTCATCCTCGAAGGCATCGTCAACACCATGGTGATGGCGGTGCTGGCGATGATGCTCGGCATCTTTCTCGGCATCGTCGTGGCGATCATGCGGCTGTCGCCCAATCCGGTGCTGAAGTCGGTGGCGGCCGGCTACACCTGGCTGTTCCGCGGCACGCCGCTGATCCTGCAACTGCTGCTGTGGTTCAATCTGGCGCTGGTGTTTCCGACCATCGGCATTCCCGGGCTGTGGAGCGCGCGGGCCGTCGACGTCATGACGCCGTTCCTCGCTGCACTGCTCGGGCTCGGCATCAACCAGGGCGCCTACACCTCCGAAGTGATGCGCGCCGGCATGCTGTCGGTCGATATCGGGCAGTATGAGGCGGCGCAGGCGATCGGCATGGGACGGCTGCGTGCGCTGCGCCGGATCGTGCTGCCGCAGGCGATGCGGGTGGTGATCCCGCCGCTCGGCAACGAGTTCATCGGCATGGTGAAGGCGACCTCGCTCGCCAGCGTCATCCAGTATCCGGAGCTGCTGCACAACGCCGAAAACATCTACTACGCCAACTCCCGCGTCATCGAGCTCCTGATCGTCGCCGGGCTCTGGTACCTGCTCGTGGTCTCGATCCTGACCCCGCTGCAGATGCTGCTCGAACGCCGTTTTGCACGCGGCACATTGCGGCTGGCGCGATGACAAAACCCCTCGTCGCGATCCGCTCCGTCAGCAAGAATTTTGGAGAGTTCCAGGCTCTCAAGAACGTCTCGCTCGACGTCTGGCCCGGCGAGGTGATGTGCCTGATCGGCGCCTCCGGCTCGGGCAAGACCACGCTGCTCCGCTGCATCAACCAGCTCGCCATGATCGATGCCGGCGGCATCTGGCTCGACGGCGAGCTTTTGGGCGTGCGCGAGCAGGGCGGCAAGCTCCATCGCCTGAGCGAGCGGGAGATCGGACGGCAACGGCTGAAGACCGGCATGGTGTTCCAGCGCTTCAACCTGTTTCCGCACAAGACCGCGCTGGAGAACATCACGGAAGGCCCGACCCAGGTGCAGGGGCGTAAAGCTGATGAGGTGCGCGCCGAGGCACTCGAGCTGCTCCGTCGCGTCGGACTTGCGGCCAAAGCGGACGCCTATCCGGCGCAGCTTTCCGGCGGCCAGCAGCAGCGCGTGGCGATCGCGCGGGCGCTCGCCATGAAGCCGATGCTGATGCTGTTCGACGAGCCCACCAGCGCGCTCGATCCCGAGCTCGTCGGTGAGGTGCTTGCGGTGATGAAGGAACTGGCGCGAAGCGGCATGACCATGATGGTGGTGACGCACGAGCTCGGCTTCGCGCGCGAGGTCGCCGACCGCGTCGTCTACATGGACCAGGGCGCGATCGTCGAGCAGGGGCGCGCCTCGGACGTGTTGGGCGCGCCGCGCGAGGAGCGCACCAAGGCATTTCTTTCGGCTGTGATCTGATATTGGGGGTATGGTGATGAAGAGGCTTTTGGTTGCGGCGGCGTTCCTGGGCGCCATGAACGCATCGGTGATGGCGATCGAGCTGCCGCCTGACATCGTCAAGCGCGGCAGCCTCAAGGTGGCGCTGGTGCCGAACTATCCGCCGATGGAGTTCCGCGATCCCGCCACCAACGCGCTGTCCGGATTCGATATCGATCTCGGCGAGGCGATCGGCCGCAAGCTCGGCGTCAAGATCGAATGGACCGAGACCAGCTTTGCCGAATTCATGCCGTCGATTTCGACGGGACGAGTGGATGCCATCCTGTCCGGCTTCACCGATTATGCAAGCCGGCACGAGGTTGCCTCCTTCGTCGATTACTTGCGCAGCGGCCCGAAATTCTTCGTGCAGCAGTCCCGTGCTTCCGAGTTCAAGGACATGGCTGCGCTCTGCGGCAAGAAGGTCGGCGCCAGTCGACGCACCATGTTCCCGGCCGAGATCGAAAAGTGGAGCCAGAAGAACTGCGGCAGCAATCCGATCCAGTTCGTCGGTACCGACGGCTCGGCCGATGCGCGTAACCAGCTCAGGCAGGGCCGCATCGACGCCGCCGTGCAGGGCAACGAGACGCTACCCTATCTGATGGACCTCGAGCCCGGCACCTATGCGCCGGTCGGTGATCCCTTCGCGACGCAGTTCACGGGCATCGCCCTGCCGGTCAAGGAAAAGGCACTTCAGCAAGCCATTCTCGAAGCCGTCGATGCGCTGATCGCCGACGGCACCTATAAGACTCTGCTTGCCAAGTGGAAACTCAACGACAACGGACTAGAGAAGGCGACCATCAATGCTGGACAGTAAGGCACTCAAGAGCATCCCGCTCACCCCAGCCAACACCGCGGATCCCGCGCCGGAATATCCCTGGCCGAAGCCGTACAAGTCGGCGATGTTCCTGTCGTTCGACGTGGACGCGGAGAGCGCCTGGACCAGCAAGGACGCGGTGCATGCGCAGCGGCTCATCACCATGAGCTATGGCGGCTACGAGGCGCGCGTCGGCACGCCGAAGCTGCTGGAGCTGCTCGACCAGCTCGATCTCAAGGCGACGTTCTTCGTCACGGGCTGGTCGGTCGATGCGCATCCGGCGATGGCCGAATCCATCCTCAAGGCCGGCCACGAGATCGGTCATCACGGCTATCACCATCTCCTGCCCGATCCCGGCGATCCCTGGATCGAGGAGGAGCTGGAGCGCGGCTTCGAGGCGCTTAAGCGGCGGCTCGGCGTCAAGCCGACCGGATATCGCGCGCCTTACGGTGAATTCACCGAGGAGCTGCGCGTCGCGCTGGTGCGTCACGGCATCGTCTACACGTCCTCGTTCCGCGACGACGTCAGGCCCTATCGTCATCGCCTCGCCGACGGCAAGCCCGGCACGATCGAGCTGCCGGTCACTGCGAGCTATGACGACTGGATGCACGGCCTCTCCGCCCGCTTCAGCCCGCGCTCGATCTTCCCCAAGGAGCACGTGCTCTCGATCTGGAAGGACGAACTGGATGAGGTCCGCGACTGGGGCGCGATGGTGACGACGGTGCTGCATCCGCAATGCAGCGGCCGTCCGATGCGGCTGCGCCTGTTGCGCGAGTTTCTCACCTACGCAAAGTCGTGCCCGGATGTCTGGATCACGACCGGCGAGAAGATCGCGGAAAACTTCCTGCGCCACGAAGCGGCCAACCGCTGAGCCAAGCCATGACCCGTCGCCGCATCCTCGTCATCAACCCCAACTCCTCGGCGTCGGTGACGGCGGCGATCGATGACGCGGTCGCGCCGCTGCGCATCGCCGGCGGGCCTGACATCGAGGTGGTCGGCCTTGCCGAGGGCCCGCCCGGCATCAGCTCGCAGCGCGATGCCGACAGCGTGGTCATGCCGCTGGTCAACCGCGTGTCGCGCGACAATGCGGATGCGTTCGTGCTCGCCTGCTTCAGCGATCCCGGCCTGCATGCGGTGCGCGAGGCGGCCGGTGGACGCCCGGTCATGGGCATCGCCGAATGCGGCATCTTCCGCGCGCTGATGCTGGGCGAACGCTTTGGCATCATCGCGTTGTCGCCGTCGAGCATCCGCCGCCAGCAGCGCATGGTCCGCGTGATGGGCGTCGATGGCCGCTATGCCGGAAGCTGGTCGGTCGGCGCGAGCGCGGCGGAGACGGCGGGCGCGGATATCCGCGGCCGCCTGATCGACGCCGGCCGCGCGCTGGTCACCCAATGCCGCGCCGATGTCGTGGTGATGGGCTGCGCCGGCATGGCCTCGCATCGCGCGGCGATTGCGGAGGCGATCGGCGTGCCCGTGATCGAGCCGGCGCAGCAGGCGGTGTCCGCTGCGATCGGCGCGGTCTTGTTGAATACGTAAGAAGAAACGATGCAGTTCGATTTCGTCAGGAGCCTCTCGTAATGTCCATCTCCCGCCGCTCGCTCCTCAAGGCCGCCGCCGCCGTGCCGGCGTTGTCGCTGCCCGGCATCGTCCGCGCTGAATCCCAGTCCACGCTGCGCTTCATCCCCGTCATCGATCTCGCCTTCGTCGATCCCATCTATTCGACCGCGCAGGTGTCGCGAAACCACGGCTTCATGGTCTACGACACGCTCTACGGCATGAGCTCGTCGCTGCAGGTCTCGCCGCAGATGCTGTCGGGCCACGTCATCTCCGCCGACGGGCTGCAGTGGGACCTCAGCTTGCGCGACGGCTTGTTCTGGCACGACGGCGAACGCGTGCTGGCCCGCGACTGCGTCGCCAGCATCCGCCGCTGGGCAGCGCGCGACGGCTTTGGCGGCGAGCTGCTGGAGGCGACCGCGGAGCTGTCGGCCGCCGACGACCGTACCATCCGCTTCCGTCTCAAGCGTCCGTTCCCGCTGCTGCCGCAGGCGCTCGGCAAGGCCGCGATCAATGCCTGCTTCATGATGCCGGAGCGGCTGGCGAGTCAGGATCCGTTCAAGCCGCTCACCGAGGTCATCGGCAGCGGCCCCTTCCGCTATCTCGCCGACGAGCGCGTGCAGGGCGCGCGCAACGCCTATGCCAAATTCGAGCGCTACCAGCCGCGCACGGACGGCAAGCCGGATTGGACCGCCGGGCCGAAGATCGTGCATTACGACCGCGTGGTCTGGACCACCACGCCCGATGCCGGCACCGGCGTCGCCGCGCTCCAGACCGGCGAGCAGGATTGGCAGGAGACCACGCCGCATGATCTGCTCCCGGTGATCAAGGCCGCCGGCGATATCGAGACCCGCGTCCTCGACCCCAGAGGCTACGCCTGCATGCTGCGCCTCAACCATCTGCAGCCGCCGTTCGACAACCCCGCCATCCGCCGCGCGCTGTTAGGGGCGATCGACCAGTCCGCGTTCATGACGGCGGTCGCCGGCGTCGATCCAGCCTTCCAGGTGTCGCCGATCGGCTATTTCGCTCCAGGCACGCCGATGGCAAGCGACGTCGGTCTCGACGTCTTCCGCGGCCCGCGCAACTACGACAAGGTCAAGGCTGACCTGAAGGCCGCCGGCTACAACGGCGAGAAGATCGTGCTGCTCGTCCCCACCAACTCGCTGGCACAGAAGCCGCTCGGCGAGATCGCGGTGGACTCGTTGCGCAAGGCCGGCATGAACGTCGAATATGCCGGGCTCGATTTTGCCGTCGTGCTTCAGCGCCAGCTCAAGAAGGATCCGCTTCCGCAGGGCGGCTGGAGCGCGGCGGTCGGCAACTGGCAGGGCATCGACTGGCTCAACCCGGCCGGCAACACCAACATCCGTGGCGAAGGCAAGGTCGCCGGCTGGTATGCGAGCACGAAGATGGGCGAGTTGCGCAGCCAGTGGCTGGCGGCGTCCGAGCTCGCCGAGCAGCAGCGCATCTGCCGCGAGGTCCAGGCGGTCGCGTTCGAGGAAATCCCCTATATTCCGATCGGCCTGTACAAGCAGCCGACCGCCTATCGCAAAGCCATCACCGGCATTCTCGACGGCACCGCCGTGTTCTGGAACGTACGCCCCGCATGAGCACCACAGCAATTTTCGGCAGCTATGTGCTGTCACGGAAAGACGGCGCGCAGGACGTGCTGCGCGATCATTGGGTCCTGGTCGAAGGTAGGAAGATCGCCGCGGTCACGCGCGACAAGCCGAGCGCGGACCAGGTTTACGATCGCCCGGGCCGCTTCGTGCTGCCGGGCCTGCTGAATCTGCACAATCACTGCTTCTCCGAGGCGGTGGCGCGCAGCCACAGCGAGGACGGCAACGGCCGCAAGAACAACCAGAGCATCGTCTATACGGTGCTGCTGCCGCTGACCAAGCGCGGCGCCGAAATTCTGTCGGCGGAAGAGCGTCTGGCGGTCGCGCGGCTCGGCATCCTCCAGCTTCTGAAGGGCGGCGCCACCACGGTGATGGAGCCGTTCCGCAACTCGATCCCCGAGATGTTCGACGCGGCAGAGGAGATGGGCATCCGCTTCTACGGCGCGCCCTATCTGTTCTCCACATCGGACGCCAAGGCCGGCCCGGATGGCGTGGTCCGCTACTCCGGCGATGACGGCGCCGCCGACATGGCGACGTGGGACGCGCTCTATCAGCGCTGGAACAATCGCGGCGACGGCCGGATCAGCCTTGCGATGAGCCCGCATGCCACCGATACCTGCGGTCCTGATCTGCTGAAGGCCTGCGCCATGCGGGCGCGCGAGCTCGGTGTGCCCATCACGACGCACATGGCGCAGAGCCGCGGCGAGGTCGAGACCATCGGCAAGCGCTATGGCGGCCGCACGCCGGCGCAATACCTGGACTGGCTCGGCCTGCTCGCGCCCGATCTGATGGCGGCGCACTGCATGTTCAGCAGCGACGACGACCTCAAGCTCATGGCTGCGCGCGGCATGACCGTGCTGAACTGCCCGCGCGTGTTCGCGCGCGCCGGCATCACCGCCGCCTTCAGCCGCTTCGCCGAGCACGGCGTCCGCACCGTGGTCGGTACTGACGGCTACAACATGGACCTGCTCGGCGAGCTCAATGCGGCCTCGCTGATCTCCAAGATCACCTCGGCGCGCCCCGACGTCGCCAACTCGCCGGAGCTGATCGAGGCGAACACGGCGGTGGCCGCCGACGTCATCAAGCGGCCGGATCTCGGCCGCATCGAGCCGGGCGCGACGGCCGACCTCACCGTCGTCGATCTCACCCATCCGCATCTTCAGCCGCTGTTCGATCCGCGCCGCGTGCTGATCGCGCTCGCCAACCGCGCCAATATCGATCAGGTCATGGTCGACGGCCGCGTGCTGGTCAATGAGGGACGTTATCTCGGCGCAGATGAAGCCGCGATCACGGCCGCGGGCAGCGCCGCGATCGGCAAGATCTGGGATCTGCCGGAAGCACAGGCTGCATTCAACGGCTGATAGCGGCCTCCGGCAGGTCGTCGAACTCCGCGAGCGCCTTGCGCATGGTCTCGACCAGGTCCAGCGCCACCGGCGAGGGGCTGCGCTGCGCCGGAAAGACGGCGGAGAATTCGAAGTCGATGCGCGGCAGGAAGCGGCGCACGACGACGCCGCGCGTTGAAAATTCCTGCGCGGTGAAGGGATCGCAGATTGCGACGCCCAGTCCTGACGACACCATGCCGCACATGATCTCCGACAGCGTGGTCTCCACCCTGAGCACGCGGCGGACATCGTGGCGGTGGAAGACCTGGTCGACGAGATGCCGGCTCGACGATCCCGCCGACAGCGAGATGAACGTCTCGCCCTCGAAGTCGCGCGGCTCCAGCACGTCCTTCTCTGCGAGGCGATGACCGGTCGGCAGCACCGCGACGCGCGCCGGCGCCGGCAGCCTCTGGCTCGGCAGGCCGGAATGCGCGATCGGCACCTCGGCAAAGCCGACGTCGCATTGATTGTTCAGCACCCAGTCGACCACGATCGGCGAGATCACGCCGAAGAAAGCGAGGTTGAGATTGGGCCGTTCCATCAGGAAATGTCCGGCAAGGCGTGGCAGATATCCGTTTGCCAGCGCCGGCAGCGCAGCGATGCGCAACGAGCCGGTGCGGCGTCCCCGGATTTCCTCGGCGGCCGCCGTGATGCGCTCGAGGCCGACAAAGGAGCGCTCGACCTCGGTGTAGAGCGCCATCGCCGCGGCGGTCGGGACCAGCCCGGTGCCGCGCCGCTCGAACAGCTCCATTTTCAGCAGGGCCTGGAGGTCGCGCAGCAACCGGCTGACCGCCGGCTGCGTCACCTTCATCAGCGCCGCCGCCTCGGTCACGCTGCCCGTGAGCATTGTCGCGCGGAAGGCCTCGACCTGCCGCGAATTGATCCGGGCCATCGCCACTTCCATTCATAATATTTAGGCATGCAGAGGATGCCATTATTCATTGGACGATGGAAGTATAGGTCTGCGATCTTTTTCATCAGGACTGGAGACAGCCCGCTTTTTCGGCAGATTGGAGGGGTTCAAACCTCCAGATCGCGCCAAAACCCGCCGAACAGGGGCCGGAGCCCTGATTGGAGAGGGTTTGCGCGGAAGGAGATGCGGAAGGCGCTTCAGCCAGCGAGACTCGTCGGCACGTCACCTCATTCCGGTATTGGAGATCGGTCCATATGAAGACTCTTCGCCTTCTGACAGCGGTCAGCATCGCGGCGCTCATTGCCGCCCCCTCGGTCGCCTCGGCCCAGCAGAAAACGCTCTATGTCGCCGGTTACGGCGGCTCGTTCGAGAAGACCATCCGCGACGAGGTGATCCCGGCTTTCGAGAAGGAGAACGGCGTCAAGGTCGAATACGTCGCCGGCAACTCCACCGACACGCTGGCCAAGCTCCAGGCGCAGAAGGGCAATCAGCAGATCGACGTCGCCATCGTCGACGACGGCCCGATGTACCAGGCGATCCAGCTCGGCTTCTGCGGCAAGCTCGATGGCCTGCCCGCCGATCTCTACGACACCGCGCGTTTCAAGGACGATCGCGCCGTCGCGATCGGCATCGTCGCGACCGGCCTGATGTACAACACCAAGGTGTTCAAAGAGAAAGGCTGGGCGCCGCCGACCTCTTGGAACGACCTGAAGGACACGAAATACGCCAAGCAGCTCGTGATCCCGCCGATCAACAACACCTACGGCCTCGAAGCGCTGGTGATGCTGTCGAAGATGAATGGCGGCGGCGAGACCAATGTCGATTCCGGCTTCAAGATCTTCAAGGAGCAGATCAATCCGAACGTGCTGGCCTATGAGCCGTCGCCGGGCAAGATGACCGAGCTGTTCCAGTCCGGCCAGGCCGTGATCGCGGTGTGGGGCACCGGCCGCGTGCAGAGTTTTGCCAACACCGGCTTCCCCGTCGACTTCGTCTACCCGAAGGAAGGCGCGGCGACGCTGCTCACCACTGCCTGCCCGATCACCAAGCCGAATGCCTCGCCGCTCGCTGTGAGCTTCGTCAAGATGCTGCTCGATCCCAAGATCCAGCTGGTGATGCTCAAGGACTACGGCTACGGCCCGGTGCTGAAGTCGCTGGTGGTCCCGCCGGAGCTCGGCAAGATGGCGCCGATCGGCGAGCGCGCGGCCAAGCTCTACAATCCGGACTGGACCGTGATCAACGAAAAGCGCGAGGAGTGGACCAAGCGCTGGAATCGCGAGGTCGAACGCTGATCGGTCGCAGCGGAGACAGCGTCATGGCCTATCTCGAGCTCGATCGGGTCGCAAAACAGTTCGGCGCGCAGACTGTGGTCGAGGACTTCAGCCTGTCGGTGGGGAAGGGGGAGTTCATCTCCTTCCTCGGCCCGTCCGGCTGCGGCAAGACCACGACGTTGCAGATGATCGCGGGCTTCCTCGATCCCACGCGCGGCGCGATCCGCCTGGAGGGCAAGGACCTCACCGCGATCCATCCGGCCAAGCGTGGCCTCGGCATCGTGTTCCAGAGCTACGCGCTGTTTCCGCACATGACCGCGGCGGAGAACGTTGCGTTCGGCCTCGAGATGCGTGGCGTGCCGCGCAGCGAGCGGGCCGAGCGCGTCCGCGCCGCACTCGCGATGGTGGGGCTCGCCGGTTACGAGGACCGCCATCCGCGCCGCATGTCCGGCGGCCAGCAGCAGCGCGTGGCGCTGGCGCGCGCATTGGTGATCAAGCCGAGCGTGCTGCTGCTCGACGAGCCGCTGTCCAATCTCGACGCCAAGCTGCGCGAGGAGATGCAGATCGAGCTGCGCCAGATCCAGCGCACCATCGGCACCACCACGATCCTCGTCACCCATGACCAGAACGAGGCGATGTCGCTGTCCGACCGCATCGTGGTGATGAGCCAGGGCAAGATCGAGCAGATCGGCACGCCGCAAGAGACCTATGAGAAGCCGGCCTCGGCCTTCGTCTCGCAGTTTTTGGGCAAGACGAACGACTTTGCCGGAACGATCGACCGGACCGTCGCGCCGACGCAATTGGTGGCGGGCTCCTGGCGCGCGCCGGCGCCGGCCGGGCTCGGCGGTCCCGTGACCGTCAGCGTTCGCCCCGAAAGAATCGGCTTTGGCGATACCGGCCTGAGCGCAAAAATCATCACGCGAATCTTCCAGGGCAATCACTGGCTGTTCCAGTGCGACAGCGAATGCGGCCCGGCGATCGTCATCCGTCAGAACGATGGGCAGGCGCAGCCGGCCGAAGGCGACGCGGTTCGCCTCACTTGGCGTCCGGAGGACATGAGCGTCCGCGCGAGGGCTGGCGCATGAGCGCGGTCGCCGAGGAGCGCAGCGCGCGTGCGCCGTGGGCGCTGACCGCGCCCCCCTTGATGCTGTTCGTCGGCGTGCTGCTGATTCCGCTGGCGATGACGGTGATGCTGTCGTTCCACGATTGGGGCCAGTACAAGGGCATCGAGCCGATCTTCATTCTGAAGAACTGGCACGAGATCGCGACGGATCCCTATTACGCCGAGATGTTCTGGCGGACGTTTCGCATCGCGATCCTGACCACGCTGCTCACCGCGTTGCTCGGTGCGCCCGAAGCCTACATTCTCAACCGCATGAGCGGCCGCTGGAAGAGCTTCTTCCTGCTGGTCATCCTCGGCCCGCTGCTGATCTCCGTGGTCGCGCGCACGCTCGGCTGGGCACTGCTGTTCGGCGGCAACAACGGCCTCGTCAACAAGCTCCTGATGTCGCTTGGCGCGATCCGCTCGCCCATTCCCTTCATGTTCACCGAAACCGGCATGGTCATCGCGCTCGCGCATGTGATGATGCCGTTCATGGTCCTGTCGGTGTGGGCGGCCCTCCAGCGTCTCGATCCGCAGATCGAGAACGCCGCGATGTCGCTCGGCGCCGGCCCTGCCACCATCATCCGCCGCATCATCATGCCGCAGATCATGCCGGGCGTGCTGTCGGGCGCGATCATCGTGTTCTCGCTCTCGGCCAGCGCCTTTGCGACGCCCGCGATCATCGGCGGCCGTCGGCTCAAGGTCGCGGCGACGCTCGCCTATGACGAATTCCTCAACACGCTGAACTGGCCGCTGGGGGCTGCGGTCGCCACGCTGTTGCTGGTCGCGCTGGTGCTGATCGTCGTCGGCAGCAACGCGCTGATCGAGCGGCGCTATGCGGAGGTGTTCCGATGAGACGGAACGGTCCGCTCGCGCTGATCTTCCACACCATCTTCGTCATCGTCATGGTGGCGCCGATCCTGGTGGTCTGCCTCGTCGCCTTCACGCCCGAAGGTTTCCTGTCGCTGCCGACCAACGGCTTTTCGCTGCGCTGGTTCAGGACCATCGCGAACTATCCCGAATTCATCCACGCCTTCTGGGTCAGCCTTGGGCTGGGTGCGCTGTCCTCCCTCGTCGCGCTGCTGTTCGCGGTGCCGGCGGCGCTCGCGATTGCGCGCTACCGCTTCCGCGGCCGCGATGCGCTCGCGGCGCTGTTCCTGTCGCCGCTGATGATCCCGCATGTCGTGCTCGGCATCGCCTTCCTGCGCTTCTTCACCTCGGCCGGTCTCGGCGGCGGCTTTGCCGCTCTGATCATCGCGCATGTCATCATCGTGTTTCCGTTCGCGCTGCGGCTGACGCTCGCAGCCGCAACCGGCATGGATCGCACGGTCGAGATGGCCGCGGTCTCGCTCGGCGCCGGCGGCTGGACGCTGTTCCGCCGTGTGACCTTGCCGCTGATCCTGCCCGGCGTCATCAGCGGCTGGGCGCTCGCCTTCATCCAGTCCTTCGACGATCTCAGCATGACCGTCTTCCTCGCGGCACCCGGCACGGAGACGCTGCCGGTGCGCATGTTCCTCTACATCCAGGACAACATCGATCCGCTGGTGACGTCGGTCTCGGCCTGCGTGATCGCGATCACCATGACCGCCCTCATTCTGCTCGACCGCTTCTACGGGCTCGACCGCGTGCTCGCCGGCAAGGGCGACACGGGGCGATAGGAGAACCTATGTCAGGAGATTACGACGTCGCAGTCGTCGGCGGCGGACTGCTCGGCTCCGCCATTGCCTGGGGCCTCGGCCGCCTCGGCAAGAAGGTCGCCGTGCTCGACGAAGGCGACATCACCAAGCGCGCCTCGCGCGCGAACTTCGCGCTGGTGTGGGTGCAGAGCAAAGGTCTGGGCATGCCGGCCTATACGGTCTGGACCGTGCAGGCGTCGCAGGCGTGGGGCCGGCTCGCCTCCGAGCTGAAGCAGCAGACCGGGCTCGATGTCGCCCTGCAGCAGAACGGCGGCTTTCACCTGACGCTCGGCGAGGAGGAATTCGGTCAGCGCACCGAGCTCGTCAAGCGCATGCACAATCAGGCCGGTGCAGCCGACTACAAGATGGAGATGCTGCGGCCCTCCGAGGTGAAGAAGGCGCTGCCGCTGATCGGGCCCGAGGTCTCCGGCGGCAGCTATTGCCCGCTCGACGGCCACGTCAATTCGCTGCGTACGTTCCGCGCGTTTCACACCGGTTTCAAGGCGTTCGGCATCGACTATTTTCCGGAGCGTCCGGTCTCGGCGATCAGCAAGAGCGGCGGCGAATTCCGCCTGACCACGCCCAAGGGCGAGCTGCGTGCCGCCAAGATCGTGCTCGCCGCCGGCAATGCCAACCAGACGCTGGCGCCGATGGTCGGCCTCTACGCGCCGATGGGGCCGACCCGCGGTCAGGTCGTCGTGACCGAGCGCACCATGCCGTTCCTGCCGCATCCGTTGACCACGATCCGCCAGACCGACGAGGGCACGGTGATGATCGGCGACAGCAAGGAAGACGAGCTCGACGATCGTACGCTGAAGCCCTCGATCAGCGGCGTCATGGCCGATCGCGCGCAGCGGATGTTCCCGCATCTGGCGCGGCTCAACGTGGTCAGGAGCTGGTCCGGCATCCGCGTCATGCCGCAGGACGGCTTTCCGATCTACGACCAGTCGGAGACGCATCCCGGCGCCTTCGTCGCCTGCTGCCATTCCGGGGTCACGCTCGCCTCCAACCACGCTTTCGAGATCGCGCGCATGGTGGCGCAGGGCGCGCTCGAGCCCGAGCTGGTCGGCGCGTTCTCGGCCAGCCGTTTTGGCGGCGCGGGCGCGGCGAACAGCAGCGGCTACTAGAGATATCAAGGAGCCAAGAGGCATCCCATGTTTAGACGATCCGAACAGGACAAGCGCCCGCAGGTGCAGATCTTCGTCGACGGCGTTGCCGTCGCGGCGCGCCAGGGCGACACCGTCTCCGCGGCGCTGCTGGCCTCCGGCCAGGATGCACGTCGCTCCACTGCAGTCAGCGGCGCACCGCGTCTGCCCTATTGCATGATGGGCGTGTGCTTCGACTGCCTCGTCACCATTGACGGCGTCGGCAATCGGCAGGGCTGCCTCGTGCCCGTCGCCGAAGGCATGCAGATCGAGATTCAGAAGGGCAAGCGGGAGATCGGAAGATGACTGTGGCTCCCAAGCGCGAAGACTACGATGTCGTGGTGATCGGCGCGGGGCCGGCGGGCCTTGCCGCCGCCGCGACCTCCGCCGAAGCCGGCCTGTCCACGCTGCTGCTCGACGAGAATATCGGCCCCGGCGGCCAGGTGTTTCGCGCCATCGCTTCGACGCCCGTGACCGACCGCAATCAGCTTGGCGCGGATTATTGGGTCGGCGCCGATCTCGTGCAGTCGCTGCGCGCGAGCAATGCGGAGGTCATCCAGCGTGCCACGGTCTGGAGCCTCGATCGCAATCTCGACATCGCCGTCTCGATCGGCGGCGCCTCGGCCTTCGTCAAGGCGAAGCGCGTGATCCTCGCGACCGGCGCGCTGGAGCGGCCGTTTCCAATTCCCGGCTGGACGCTGCCGGGCGTGATGACCGCGGGCGCGGCGCAGACCATGCTGAAGTCGTCGGCGCTGGTGCCGGACGGACGCACCGTGATCGCGGGGCAGGGGCCGCTGCTCTGGCTGCTCGCCGCGCAGATCCTGCGGCTTGGCGGCCGCATCGACTGCATCCTCGAAACCACCGAGCGCGGCAATTATTTCGCGGCCATTCCGCATGCCTTCGCCTTCCTGACCTCGCCCTATTTCGCCAAGGGCCTGTCGATGATGCGCGAGGTGAAGGCGAAGGTGCAGGTCGTCTCGGGCGTCACCGAGCTTGCGGCGACTGGTGACGGCCAGCTTGCCAGCGTGAGCTACGTCGCTGGCAGCAAGCGTGAGACTATTCCCGCCGATCTGTTGCTGCTGCATCAGGGCGTCGTGCCCAACGTCAATCTGGCGATGGCGGCCGGCATCGAGCATCGCTGGGATGACCTGCAATTGTGCTGGTCGCCGGTGCTCGACGCGAGCGGCAATTCGTCGGTCGCCGGCATCGCGATCGCCGGTGACGGCGCCGGAATTGGCGGTGCAAATGCAGCCGTGGTGCGCGGCCGCATCGCGGCACGCGCTGCGGTCGAAGCGCTCGCGCCCGCGGCTGCCGCAAAGCTTCCCGCAATGGCGACGCTCCGTTCCGATCTCGCCAAGGCCGAGCGTGGCCGCCTGTTCCTCGACACGCTGTTCCGCCCGGCGCCGCAGTTCCGCATTCCCTCGGGCGACACCATCGTCTGCCGCTGCGAAGAGGTCACCGCCAAGGACGTTCTCGATTCCGTCGCGATCGGCGCGACCGGGCCGAACCAGCTCAAGGCCTATCGCCGCACGGGCATGGGGCCGTGCCAGGGCCGGCTCTGCGGCCTCACCGTCACCGAGCTGATGGCGCAGGCGCGGGGCAAGACCCCGCAGGAGATCGGCTATTACCGGCTGCGCGCGCCGGTGAAGCCGATCACGCTCGCCGAGCTCGCCGCCGTCCCGAAGAGTGAGGCCGACGTCAAAGCCGTGGTGCGCGGATGAGCAGGAACGTGGATGCGATCGTCATTGGCGGCGGCATCCACGGATGCTCGACGACGCTGCATCTGTGCCTCGCCGGCCTGAAGCCGGTGCTGATCGAGAAGGATTATGCCGGCCGCCACGCGTCAGGCGTGAATGCCGGCGGGGTCCGCCAGCTCGCGCGGCACATCCCGGAGATTCCGCTCTCGATCCGCTCGATGGGAATCTGGGAGAAGATCACCGATCTCCTCGACGACGATTGCAGCTTCGAGAGCTACGGCCAGGTGCTGGTTGCCGAGAACGAGGAGGAACTCGCCGTCTGCCGCGCGCGCGTGGCCGAGCTCAACGCGCTCGGCTTCACCCATGAGGAGCTGATCGACGCCGCCGAATTGCGCCGGCTGGTGCCCGCGGTGGCCGAGACCTGTCCCGGCGGCGTGGTCTCACGCCGCGACGGCGCCGCCAATCCGGCGCAGACGACGACGGCATTCCGCCGCAAGGCCGAGCAACTAGGCGCGACCGTGCGCGAAGGTGAGGCCGCCAGCAACATCCGCTACAGCGACGGCCTCTGGTATGTCGATGTCGGCACTGAAACCTTTGCCGCGCCCGTGCTCGTCAATGCCGCCGGCGCCTGGGCCGGCAAGATCGCAGCCGATCTCGGCGAGCCCGTGCCGGTCGAGACCGTGGCGCCGATGCTGATGATCACCTCGCGCGTGCCGCACTTCATCGACCCCGTCGTGATCCTGCGCGGGCGAAAACTGTCCTTCAAACAGTTCAAGAACGGCACCGTGCTGATCGGCGGCGGCCATCTCGCAACGCCGTACCAGGACCGCAACGAGACGGTGCTGGACTGGAAGAGTCTGGCGACCAGCGCGCAGACCGTGTTCGAGCTGTTTCCGGTGATGCGCAGTGCCACCATCGTCCGCGCCTGGGCCGGCATCGAGGCCAAGATGAAGGACGACATCCCCGTGTTCGGGCCGAGCAGCCGCCACAGGGGCCTCTATCACCAGTTCGGCTTCTCGCTGCACGGTTTCCAGCTCGGTCCCGGCGCCGGCGCCGTGATGGCGGAGCTGATCGTCAATGGCGGCACCCAGACCCGCGTCAGCGATCTCGGCATCGACCGCTTCCACCCTTCCACGCTCCAGCAATAAGAGGACTTCATGAGCATCACCCGCAGCATCCGCACGCCCATCATGCACCGTGCGGTCGAAGCCAACGGCTTCGTCTTCGTCGGCGGCACCATCGCCGACGACACCAGCGTCTCCATGGGCGACCAGACCCGCAACATCCTCGGCAAGATCTCCGGCTATCTGAAGGAGGCCGGCACCGACAAGAGCCGCGTCGTCAGCGCCTCGATCTTCGTCACCGATCTATCCAAGAAGAAGGAGATGGACGCGGCCTGGACTGAGTTCTTCGGCGACAATCTGCCGACCCGCGCCACCGTCGGCGTCGCCGATCTCGGCGGCGGCGCGCTGATCGAGGTGGTGGTCACCGCGCTCAAGGGCTGATCGCGCAGGCCGGCGTAGGACGACAGCGCCTCTCCGCGCTGTTGTCTCCTTGCGCGGCGCCTTGATCTCGCCCTTCGATGGGGCTACTTAGGGAGCTCCTCAACCAGGATATTCGAAAGCCATGGATTTCACCCCGACCGCAACGCTCATCCGCCTTGCCTCCGGGGAATTCCATGCCTGCTTCAATCATCCTGTCGAACCTGTCGCTGTCTACGCCTGACGGCCGTCCTCTTCTCTCCAATATCGATCTGACATTCGCCGCCGAGCGGATTGGTCTCGTTGGCCGCAATGGCGTCGGCAAGACGACGTTGCTCGCGTCGATCTCAGGGGAACATGTCCCCCAATCCGGACGCGTTCTGGTCAACGGCACCATCGGCCTGCTGCGCCAGGACGTGCAGATCCTCAACGGCGCGACCGTGGCCGATCTGTTCGGTGTGCGGCCAGCGCTGGAGTTGCTGCGCCGCGCGGAGCGGGGCGACGCCTCCGCCGACGACATCCCCGCGATCGACTGGACGCTCGAAGCGCGACTGGAGGCGGCGCTGGCGCGCGTCGGGTTCGATCTGGCTCCCGAGACAGAGCTGTCCTGCCTGTCCGGTGGCCAGATCACGCGGGTTCGCCTCGCTGCGCTGGTATTCGCCGAGCCGGACTTTCTCCTGCTGGACGAGCCCACCAACAATCTCGACCGCGACGGACGCAAGGCGGTGACCGATCTCCTCGCCGCCTGGCGCGGCGGGGCGATCGTGGTCAGCCACGATCGGGATCTGCTCGAAACGATGGATGCGATGGTCGAGCTGACGTCGCTCGGCGCCACGCGATACGGCGGCAACTGGAGCAGCTATCGCGCACAAAAAGCCGTCGAGCTCGCGGCCGTGAGGCACGACCTCGCGCACGCCGAAAGGCGCCTGTCCGAGATCGATGGCAAGGCGCAGGAGGCCGCAGAAAGGAAAGCGCGCAAGGACAGCGGCGGCCGGAAGAAGCGCGCCAAGGGCGACATGCCGCGCATCCTCGCCGGCGCCCGCAGGGATCGCAGCGAAGACACCGGCGGCAAGGCTGCACTGATCGCCGAGCGGCGGCGTGCGGAGGCCCTCGAGGCCGTCGACACGGCGCGCCGGCGCATCGAGATTCTCCAGCCGCTGTCGGTCAAGCTGCCCGCGACGGGCCTGCCGGCGGGCAGGGAGGTGCTTTCACTGGACCGGATCAGCGCCGGCTATCGTCCGGAGCGGCCGGTCTTGCGCGATCTCTCGCTTGCGATCGTCGGAGCGGAACGGGTCGCGCTGGTCGGCCCGAATGGGTCCGGCAAGACGACGCTGCTGAAACTCGTTGCGGGCGAGCTGCGCCCGCTTGCGGGCACCGTGAGGGTCAGGCCGGACTTCGCCCTGTTCGACCAGAAGGTCAGCCTGCTCGAGCCTGAGATCTCGATCCTGGAGAATTTTGGACGTCTCAATCCCAAGGCGGGCGCGAATGAATGCCATGCTGCGCTGGCGCGGTTCATGTTCCGCGCCGATGCCGCCTTGCAGATCGTCGGACGTCTCAGCGGCGGGCAGATGTTTCGCGCCGGCCTTGCCTGTGTGCTGGGCGGGCAAACGCCGCCGTCTCTGCTGATCCTGGACGAGCCGACCAACCATCTGGACATCGAGTCCATCGAGGCCGTTGAATCGGGCTTGAGAGCTTATGACGGCGCGTTGCTTGTCGTCAGTCATGACGAGGCATTCTTGCAGGCGATCGGGATTACGCGGCGATTCGATCTCGCCGGCGAACGTGATTCCAGAGGCCCGTCATTCGAACAATAAAAACCCGACGCCCTGCCCCCAGCGCGTCGGGTGGAAAAAATGAGTATCAATCAGTGATCCCAACGCCACTGTTGTGACGTGTGCTGCGCCAAATTTCTACTCCGGGAAACTACCGCGGTCGGAACCGGCGTGCTGCGGCCTCACGCGTTGCCGCCCGGTTCCAGCGCTTCGCCGATCTCCAGCGGATGCGCCATGGTCTCGTGCAGCGCCTCGCGGTCGAGCTCGCCTTCGGAGATGCTGATGACGACGCAGGCGACGCCATTGCCGATCAGATTGGTCAGCGCACGGCACTCGCTCATGAACTTGTCGATGCCGACCAGGATCGCGATGGACTGGATCGGGATATCAGGCACGATCGACAGCGTCGCGGCGAGCGTGATGAAGCCGGCGCCGGTCACGCCCGAGGCGCCCTTCGAGGTGATCATGGCGATGCCCAAAATGCCGAGCTCCTGCCAGATGGTCAGATGCGTATTGGTCGCCTGCGCCAAAAACAGCGTCGCCAGCGTCATGTAGATGTTGGTGCCGTCGAGGTTGAAGCTGTAGCCGGTCGGGATGACGAGGCCGACCACCGAGCGCGAGGCGCCGAGATGCTCCATCTTCTGGATCATCTGCGGCAGCACCGTCTCCGAGGACGAGGTGCCGAGCACGATCAGGAGCTCGTCCTTGATATAGGCGATGAAGCGCAGGATCGAGAAGCCGGCGAGCCGCGCGATCGCACCTAACACGATCAGCACGAACAGGATGCTGGTCAGATAGAACGTGCCGATCAGGGCGGCGAGGTTGAGCAGCGAGCCGAGGCCGTAGGCGCCGACGGTGAACGCCATCGCGCCGAAGGCGCCGATTGGCGCCACCCGCACGATGATGCGGATGATGCCGAAGAACATCTTGGCCGCCTTGTCGATCGCCTCCGCAATGGGCTCGCCGGCCTTGCCGAGGAAGGCGATGGCGAAGCCGGAGAGGATCGAGATCAGCAGCACCTGGAGCAGGTCGCCGCGCGCAATCGCGCCGAGATAGCTGTCGGGGATGATCGCCATCAGATGGGCGACGATGCCCTCTTCCTTGGCCTTGGTGACATAGGTCGCGACCGAGTTCGGGTCGATCGTGGCCGGATCGATGTTGAAGCCGTGTCCGGGCTGGAGAATCTCGCCGACCAGCAGGCCGACCGCGAGCGCGACAGTCGAGACCGTCTCGAAATAGATCAGCGACTTCAGCCCGACCCGGCCGACACGCTTGAGGTCGCCCATCGAGGAGATGCCGTGCACAACGGTGCAGAAGATGACCGGCGCGATCATCATCTTGATCAGCGCGATGAAGCCGTCGCCGAGCGGCTTCAAGGCCTTGCCGAGATTGGGATAGAAATAGCCGATGAGCACGCCGAGCACGATCGCGATCAGCACCTGGACGTAAAGGATCTTGTACCAGGGCTGGTGCCGGCGATGGACGGCTGGCTGGATCGCAATCTGTGTCATAAAGTGAGCCCTGGAACGTATCGATCTTGCATGATTTGCATCATGTGATGGGCGCCGCAGAAGCGACAATCACATTTTTGTCGGATCGCACGAACATCGATCGCTGCACCGCAACTGGGGGGAACATGACGATCGCATCAGGCTCGGACGAGCAGGCACAGGGCTATTTTCCGCGTTGGAAGCTCAAGACCTCGGGCGTGATCATGCCGGAGGAGCGGCTGTCATGGGGCCAGACCATCGTCTCAGGTCTGCAGCATTGCGTCGCGATGTCCGGCTCGACGATCATCGCGCCGCTGCTGATGGGATTCGATCCCAATGTTGCGGTCCTTTTCTCCGGCGTCGGCACGCTGATCTTCTTCGTCATCGTCGCGGGGCGCGTGCCGAGCTATCTCGGTTCGAGCTTCGCCTTCATTGCCGTCGTCATCGCTGCGACCGGCTATGCCGGACAGGGGCCGAACCCGAATCTCTCCGTCGCGCTCGGCGGCATCGTCGGCGCCGGCGTGCTGTACGGCCTGATTTCGCTGATCGTGATGTGGTCCGGTGTCGGCTGGATCGAGAGGCTGCTGCCGCCGGCCGTCACCGGTGCTGTGGTCGCCGCGATCGGCCTCAATCTCGCGCCCGTGGCGGTCAAGGCGGTGAGCGCCAATGCGTTCGACACCTGGATCGGGCTCGCGACCGTGCTGATGATCGGCGTGGTCGCCGTTGCAGCGCCGGGCCTGTGGCGCCGCCTGCCGATCATCCTCGGCGCGATCGGCGGATATCTCCTGTACCTGCTGTTCGCGAACGGCCTCGGCTTTGGCAAGCCGGTCGACTTCGCCCAGCTCTCGGCTGCGCCGTGGTTCGGCCTGCCGAATTTCACCACGCCGACCTTTCAGGCTGATGCAATCTTTCTGATTGCGCCGGTCGCGGTCATTCTGGTCGCCGAGAACCTCGGGCACATCAAGGCCGTCGGCGCCATGACGGGCCGCAGCCTCGACGCCTATCTCGGCCGCGCTTTGTTCGCCGACAGCCTCGCGACCATCGTGGCGGCCTGCGGCGGTGGCACCGGCGTCACCACCTATGCCGAGAACATCGGCGTCATGGCGGCGACGAAGGTCTATTCGACCCTGCTGTTTGCTTTCGCGGCCACGGTGTCGATCCTGCTCGGCTTCTCGCCGAAATTCGGCGCGCTGATCCTGTCGATCCCGGGTCCCGTCATCGGCGGCCTCTCCATCGTGCTGTTCGGATTGATCGCGGCAATGGCAGGCAGGATCTGGGTCGAGAACAAGGTCGACTTCGCAAATCCTGCGAACCTCATCACCGTCGCCGTGGCGCTGACCGCGGGCGCGGGCGATCTCACGCTCAAATTCGGTGCGTTCACGATCGGCGGGATCGGCACCGCGACGTTCGGCGCCATCATCCTCTACCAGATCCTGACCTCGCCGCTGGCGCGGCGCGCGGAGTGAATCCCAGCAATGCGCGGAAGGGATGGAACAAAAAGCCGGTTCCATCCATGATGACGCATCCCGGAGAGAACACATGCCGCAAACCGAACGCTCAACCTCCTTTCCCTCGCGCCTCGTCGGTCAATACGCGCTGGTGACCGGCGCCTCGCAAGGCATCGGCCGCGCCGTCGCCATCCGCCTGGCGCAGGAAGGCGCGACCGTCGCCATCAACTATTTTGATCATCCCGGAAGGGCCGAAGAGACGCTCGCCCTGGCGCAGACGGCGTCGAGCGATCGCGGGCATGGCAGGCTCGACCATGTCATTGTCAAGGCCGACGTCGGCAACGAGCAGGACATCGCCGCGATGTTCGAGACGATCCTGGCGCGCTGGAAGCGCCTCGATTGTCTCGTCAACAATGCCGGCTTCCAGCGGGAATCGCCGAGCGATGCGCTCGATGTCGAAACCTATCGCCGCATCATCGACGTCAATCTGAATGGCGCCGTGCTCTGCGCGCAGAAGGCGCTGGCGCACTTCGTCGCGCGCGGCGGAGGCGGCAGCATCATCAACTGCTCCAGCGTCCATCAGATCATCCCGAAACCCGGCTATCTCGCTTATTCCATCAGCAAGAGCGGAATGGCCGGTCTGACGCGGACGCTGGCGCTGGAGTTCGCCGGTCGCGGCATCCGCGTCAACGCGGTCGGTCCCGGCGCGATCGACACCCCGATCAATGCGGCCTGGACCGGTGATCCCGAAAAGCGCGGCGTCGTCACCAGCCACATTCCACTCGGCCGCGTCGGCACGCCGGAGGAGATCGCCGCCGTGTTCGCCTTCCTCGCCTCGGATGACGCGAGCTACATCACCGGGCAGACCATCTACGCCTGCGGAGGCGTGACGTTGTTTCCGGAGTTTCGCGAGAACTGGGCGAGCTGACTCGGGCCGCCCCGGGCGGGGCCCGTGCGGGGCATCTGGCAGAATCCGCCGGCGCAGACTACATGATGCGCCATGGCAGATTCCCCACTTCAGGATTTCGTCGGCCGGCACGAAAGCCTGTTCGTGCTGACCGGCGCCGGCTGCAGCACCAATTCGGGCATTCCCGACTACCGCGATAGTCACGGCAATTGGAAGCGGACCCAGCCGGTCAATTTCCAGGCCTTCATGACCGAGGAGCACACGCGCCAGCGCTATTGGGCGCGCAGCCTGATCGGCTGGCGGCGGTTCGGCCAGGCGAAGCCGAATGATGCGCACCGCGCGCTCGCTCGTCTGGAGGCGAACGGGCGCTGCGAGATGCTGCTGACCCAGAATGTCGACCGGCTGCATCAATCCGCCGGCCACCGGCAGGTCATCGATTTGCATGGCCGGCTCGATCTCGTCCGCTGCATGGGCTGCGGGGCGAAGACGCCGCGGAGCGAATTCCAGGACACGCTCGGCCGCGCGAACGCGGAGTGGCTGACGCTCGATGCCGCCGATGCGCCTGATGGCGACGCCGATCTGGAGCACGCGGAGTTCTCGTCGTTCAAGGTACCAGCTTGCGCAGCCTGCGGCGGCATTCTCAAGCCCGACGTGGTGTTCTTCGGCGAGAACGTGCCGCGCGACGTGGTCGCCACGGCGCAGGACCATCTGTCGCAGGCCGACGCCATGCTGATCGTCGGCTCGTCATTGATGGTCTATTCCGGATTCCGCTTCGTGCAGGCGGCCGCGAAACGGCAGATTCCGATCGCCGCGGTCAATCTCGGACGCACCCGCGCCGACGATCTCCTGACGCTCAAGGTCGAGGAGCGCTGCGAAGCGGCGCTTGCATTCCTGCTCTGATCGCGCAGGCGGCGAACACGCCTTGCCTATTGCATAGGTGCCGCGCAGAATGGCCGGGCGCAGCGTTGTCCGCATGCCTCATGGCACGGAAATTGCTGCGTTTTTGGACCCTGTCTTGACGATCAGCACGGAGAATTTGGAATGCTTGAGGGAGCCGAGGTGCGGCTTGCCGTGGATATCGGTGGCACGTTCACCGACATCGTGCTGAACGTGGGCGAGGCGCGCAAGACGCGCAAGGTGTTGACCACGCCGCAGCGCCCCGAACAGGCCGTACTGGACGGCATGCGCCTCATTCTTGCCGATGCGCGCGCCCATATCAGCGACATCGACGTGTTTATTCACGGCACGACGCTCGCGACCAACGCGATCATCGAGCGGCGCGGCGCCAAGACGGCGCTGATCGCGACCGACGGCTTTCGCGACGTGCTCGATATCGGCACCGAGAGCCGCTACGACCAGTACGATCTCTCGATCGACAAGCCGAAGCCGCTGGCGCCGCGCAGCCTCCGCTTTACCGTACCCGAGCGCATCGACGCTCACGGCGCCGTCCGCCTCCCGCTGGACGAGGCGGCGGTGCGCGCGCTCGCGCCGAAATTGCGCGAGCTGGGCGTCGAGAGCGTCGCGATCGCCTTCCTGCACTCCTATGCGAATCCCGAGCACGAGCGGCGGGCGGCGGCGATCATCGGTGAGGAGATGCCCGGGATTTCGGTGACGGTGTCATCGGCGGTGTGCCCGGAGATCCGCGAATATGAGCGCACCTCCACAGCGGTCGCCAACGCCTATGTGCAGCCGTTGATCGACGGTTATCTCGCCCGCATGGCCGATGCCCTGCAGGTCGAGCAGTTTCGCGGTGCGATCTACCTCGTCACCTCAGGCGGCGGCGTCACCTCGATCGAGACGGCGCGGCGCTTTCCGGTGCGTCTCGTCGAATCCGGCCCTGCGGGCGGCGCCATCTTCGCGGCACAGATCGCGGCACGGTTAGGGGAGAGCAAGGTGCTTTCCTTCGACATGGGCGGCACCACGGCAAAAATCTGCCTGATCGAAAAATACCAACCCGAGACCTCGCGCGTGTTCGAGGTCGACCGCGCCGCGCGCTTCCTGAAAGGCTCCGGCCTGCCGGTGCGCATTCCCGTGATCGAGATGGTCGAGATCGGCGCGGGCGGCGGCTCGATCGCCCATGTCGACGCGATGAAGCGCGTCACTGTCGGCCCGGAGAGCGCTTCGTCGGAGCCGGGACCCGCCTGTTACGGTCGCGGCGGCCAGCGTCCAGCCGTGACGGATGCGGACGTCGCGCTCGGCATGATCGATCCTGATGCCTTTGCAGGCGGCACGATCAAGCTCGATCCGGAGCTGTCGAAGCAGGCGCTGCTGCGCGATGTCGGTGAGGCACTCGGCCTGTCGGCGGAGACTGCCGCCTATGCCGTGCATGAGGTCGTCTGCGAGAACATGGCGAGTGCGGCGCGCGTGCATGCGGTCGAGCGCGGCGCCATCGTCGGCCAGCACACGCTGATCGCCTTTGGCGGCGCCGCGCCGCTGCACGCGGCGCGCGTTGCCGAGAAGATCGGCGTCTCCCGCGTGATCGTGCCGTCGAATGCCGGCGTCGGCTCGGCGGTCGGATTTTTGGCGGCGCCCATCGCCTACGAGCTGGTGCGCAGCCGTCACGTCCGGCTCGACGATTTCGACACCAAGGCGGTCTCCGACTTGCTTCAGGAGATGGCGAGTGAGGCGCGTGCGCTGGTCGAGCCCGGTGCAGCCGGTGCGCCCGTGCGCGAGCGCCGCGCCGCCTTCATGCGCTATGTCGGCCAGGGCCACGAGATCACCGTCGAACTGCCGAACCGGCCGCTGACTTCAGCCGATCTCGCCGGCTTGCGCCAGAAGTTCGAGACTGACTATTCGGCGATGTTCGAGCGTCCGATCCCGGGTGCTGCGATCGAGGTGTTGAGCTGGTCGGTGCTCGCCACCACCGAGGCGCGCAATCCGCCTGCCGTCGCGTCCGTCGCGCGCAAGCCCGCGGCCAAGGCGTCCGGAAGCCGAAAATTCTTCGACGGCCGGGCCGGGGAAGTGATCGAGATCCCGCTCTATCGCCGTGAGGACATGGCGCCGGGCGCGACCATCGCGGGCCCCGCCATGATCGCGGAAGACGAGACCTCCACTTTTGTCTCGACCAGTTTCGACGCGCATATCGACGGTGCCGGCAGCATCGTCATGGAACGAAAGGCGGCCTGATCATG
The DNA here is from genome assembly GCF_018130825.1 of Bradyrhizobium liaoningense. GTDB lineage: Bacteria > Pseudomonadota > Alphaproteobacteria > Rhizobiales > Xanthobacteraceae > Bradyrhizobium > Bradyrhizobium liaoningense_B. The sequence goes on from NZ_JAFCJS010000008.1 coordinate 112,732, forward strand.
AGCAAGGCAAAAGGCGCGAGCCTGATCGACCTCCAGATCATGTGGCACCGGCTGATCGCCGTGGTCGAGGAGCAGGCGCAAGTGCTCTTGCGCACCGCTTTCAGCCCGATCGTGCGCGAATGCGGCGATCTCTCGGCCGGCGTGTTCGACCTCAGGGGGAGGATGCTGGCGCAGGCGGTGACCGGCACGCCCGGTCATGTCAACTCGATGGCGGAATCGGTCAAGCACTTCATCGCCCAGTTTCCGATCGAGACGATGAAAGAGGGCGACGCCTACATCACCAACGATCCCTGGATGGGCACCGGCCATCTCAACGACTTCGTCGTCACCACGCCCTGCTTCAAGGACGGCAAGGTCGTCGCGCTATTCTCCTGCACCAGCCATCTGATGGACATCGGCGGCATCGGCTTCGGGCCGGATGCCACCGACGTGTTCATGGAGGGGCTCTACATCCCCATGCTGAAGCTGATCGACCAGGGCGTCGTCAACGAGACGCTGATGGCGATGATCCGCACCAACACGCGCCTGCCGATCGACACCGAGGGCGACACCTATTCGCTCGCCGGCTGCAACGACGTCGGCTGCGAGCGGCTGGTCGAGATGATGACCGAGTTCGGCATCGACACGCTCGATGAGCTCGGCGACTACATCTGCGACCGCTCGCGCGAGGCGGTGCTCGCCGAGATCGCCAAGCTGCCGAAGGGCAGCTGGCGCAACACCATGGTGGTCGACGGCTATGATGCGCCGGTGACGCTGGCGGCGACGCTGACGATCTCGGAGCAGGGCATTCACGTCGATTTCGACGGCACATCAGTCGCCTCGAAGTTCGGCATCAACGTGCCCCTGTCCTACACCACGGCCTACACCGTGTTCGGCCTCGGCTGCGTCGTCGCCTCGCAGATCCCCAACAATGCCGGCTCGCTCTCGCCGCTGACGGTGTCGGCGCCGGCTGGTGCCATCCTCAATGCCCCGAAGCCGGCGCCGGTGGCGTCGCGCCACATCATCGGCCAGATGCTGCCCGACGTCGTGTTCGGCTGCCTGCGCCAGATCATTCCGGAGCGCGTTCCGGCGGAAGGCACCTCCTGCCTGTGGAATCTCAACGTGCGCGGCCAGACCCGCTCGGGCGCCGGCGGCAATTACGGGTTCTCGATGGCGGTGACCTCCAATGGCGGCACCGGCGCGCGCTTCGGCAAGGACGGCCTGTCCGCGACCGCTTACCCAAGCGGCGTGCGCGGCACACCGGTGGAGATTGCGGAGACGCAGACGCCGCTGATCTTCTGGCGCAAGGAGCTGCGTCCGGATTCCGGCGGAGCAGGGCGCACCCGCGGCGGCCTCGGCCAGATCATCGAGGTCGGCAGCGGCGTCGATGCCCCGTTCGACATTCTCGCGGCGTTCGACCGCATCGATCATCCGCCGCGCGGCCGCGATGGCGGCCAGAACGGCGAGGCCGGCTATGTCGGCCTGAAATCGGGCAAGAAGCTGCGTGGAAAAGGCTTTCAGCAGGTGCCGCCGGACGACCGGCTGGTGGTGATGACGCCCGGCGGTGCCGGCATCGGTGCGCCGACCGAGCGCGATCGTGCGGCGGTCAAGGACGACATCGCGAGCGGTCTGGTGTCTTCGGACAACGCAGTCAAGGTTTATGGGTACGCGCGTTGATGCATCAGCGCGCTTGATAAACGGAGGGGGGTCATGATCACGCGACGTAATTTCACCGCGGGCGCAGCGACGCTGCTGGCTGCAGGCCACATCTCGACCCGCGCGCGGGCGGCGACGACAAGCTGGGACATGTCGACGGTCTGGCCCGACGGCAATTTCCACACCCAGAACGCGATGGCATTCGCGGAAGAAGTGAAGAAGCAGAGCGGCGGCTCGGTCGCAATCACCGTGAAGGCCGGCGGTCAGCTCGGCTTCAAGGGGCCCGAGCATTTGCGCGCCGTGCGCGACGGCCTCGTGCCGCTCGCCGACGTCCTCAACATCCAGCAGGTCGGCGACGAGCCCTTCATGGGCGTCGAGAGCATCCCCTTCCTGTGCGGCTCGATGGACGAATTGAAGGTGCTGCACAAATATGTGCGGCCCGAATACGAGAAGGTCGCCGCGCGCAACAACCAGAAGATCCTCTACATCGTGCCGTGGCCGACGCAATATCTGCATCTCAAGGTCAAGGTCGCCGACGTGGACGGCCTCAAGAACATCAAGATCCGCGTACCCGACAAGAACGCGGTCGACATGCTGGCCGTGGTCGGCATGGCGCCGGTGATGATCCCCTGGGGCGAGACGATCCCGGCGCTGGCATCGGGCGCCGTCTCGGGCGTCTCCACCTCGGCGGTGTCGGGCGTCGACGGCAAGTTCTGGGAATTCCTCAAATACATCTATCCGACCAACCATGTCTGGTCGTCGCAGATGCTCACCGTCAATCTCGACTCCTGGAAGGCGCTCAGCGCCGACCAGCAGAAGCTCGTCGCGGATATCGCGGCGAAGATGGAGCCCGGCTTCTGGGCGAACTCGCTCAAGGCCGACGCCGACAGCCTCAGCCGCCTCAAGGAAGGCGGCATGGAGGTGGTGCCGGTCTCGGATGCGATGATGACGGTCATCCGCGGCAAGACCGCGCCGCAGCTAGATGCCTTCCTCAAGCGCGTGCCGGCGGCCGACAAGCCGGTGCGCGCCTATCTCGCCGAAATGAAGCGCGGCTGAGGGCGGGATCGTGGTGAGCGTTTCGTCCGAAGCACCGCAGAGTCTCAATGCAGCGGCGCCCGCGCCGCTGCGCATCGTCCTCGACGGCATCGATCGCCTCGGTCGGCTCGACGGCTGGATCGGCGGCGGTTGTCTGCTCACGCTCACGCTGTTGATGCTCTGCGAGGTTGCCACCCGCTTCCTCTCGAACTTCCTGCCGTTCTTCCCGCCGAGCATCTCGATCGCGTGGGAATATTCCTCCTACCTGATGGCGGCGTCCTTCACCTTCGGCGCCGCCATGACCCTGCGCGTCGGGGGCCACATCCGCGTCGTGCTGCTCCTGAAGAACGCACCAGTGCCGGTGCAGCGCGCGCTCGAGATCCTCTCGGCGGCTGCAGGCTTCGCCTTCATGGCGTTCCTGACCTCGGCCATGGCGAAGTTCGCCTGGAGCGCCTTCGTGCGCGGCCAGGTCTCGACCTCGAGCGACACGCCGCTGTGGTTTCCGCAAGCCGTGGTCACCTTCGGCATGCTGCTGCTCACGCTCCAGTTCCTGGCGCGCGCGATCCAGGCAGTGCTCGGCCTGCCGCTGGAGGATCACCGCATGAAGGCCTCTCCCGTCGAATGACCGCCTTGCCCGCACCCGGATTCAAGATCGCATGACCATCGAAGTCCTCGCCCTGTTCGCGATCCTGTTTGCGCTGCTGGCCTGCGGCGTCTGGATCGGCCTCACGCTTGCGCTCACCGCGACGCTGCTGCTCGCGATGTTCCGCTCGATCCCGCTCGACAAGCTGCTGCCGCAATACGCCTGGAATATCCTGACCACGCAGGAGCTGCTGGCGCTGCCGCTGTTCATCCTGATGGGCGAGCTATTGTTCCGCACCCGCCTGTCGCGCTCGCTGTTTCAGGGGCTGGCGCCCTGGGCCGGGCTGCTGCCGGGCCGCCTGCTGCATGTGAACGTGATCGGCTGCACCATCTTCGCGGCGATCTCGGGCTCGTCGGCCGCGACCACGCAGGTGATCGGCCGGATGTCGCTCAACGAGCTCTTGCGCCGCGGCTATTCGCGCGACATCGCGATCGGGTCGCTCGCCGGCGCCGGCACGCTGGGCTTCCTGATCCCGCCGTCCAACATCATGATCATCTACGGTGTGCTCGGTGACGTCTCCATCCTCAAGCTCTTCACCGCAGGCGTGCTGCCGGGACTCCTGCTAGCCGCGACCTTCATGGGCTGGGTGATGCTGCACACCAGCCTCAAGCCCGCGATGGTGCCGGAGACGGAAGCAAAGCTTTCGCAGGTGCCGTGGGGCGAACGCTTCGCCGCGCTGAAGGATCTCGCGCCGGCGCTGTTCCTGATCGCCTGTGTGCTCGGCTCGATGTATGGCGGGCTCGCAACGCCCTCGGAGGCCGCCGCCGTCGGCGTGCTCGGCGCGGGGCTCGTCGCCTGGGCGCAGGGCTCGATGTCGCAGCAGGTGATGCGCGACGTGCTGATCGGTTCGGTCGTCACCTGCTCGATGATCGCGCTGATCGTGTTGGGGGCCTCGATCCTCGGCAACGCCGCGGCGTTCCTTGGCATTCCTCAGGCCGTCGCGGCCTTCGTGAAGGGGCTCGGCCTGTCGCCCTTCATGCTGATCGTGGTGCTGGTCATCTTCTATCTGATCCTCGGCTGCTTCCTCGACGGCTTCTCGATGATCGTGATGACGCTGCCGATCGTGCTGCCGATCGTGAAGGGCGCCGGCTTCGACGAGATCTGGTTCGGCATCTTCCTCGTGCTCGCCGTCGAGATGGCGCAGATCACGCCGCCCGTCGGCTTCAACCTCTTCGTCATCCAGGGTCTCACCGAGGACGGCCTCGGCTACATCGCGCGCGTTACGTTGCCGTATCTCGTCATCATGGTCGGCTTCGTGCTGCTGCTGACGCTCTGGCCCGGCATCGTCACGATCCTGCCGCGGGTGCTGTACGGATAGCCGCAAGAGATCGAACGGTCAGGGCCGCTGTCGTTTCAATTCGCCCGCGCCAATTCGCCCCTTGCGCGCATTCCGTCTTTGCACGCTCTGTGATCCGGCGTACGCTGTGCAAGCAGACGTGCGACAGCAATCACGGCAGTGAACGTGGCTCCCTTGGCGACATCCGCCCAGAGAGGGGACATCTGTTGGCAGCTCATGTCCGATGGAGGACAATCGACGCGTACCGAACTGCAAACATTCCTCGCAGCGGCGTTCACGAGACGCAATCAATAAACACCAAGCGGGAGGAAGTGCATATGAGGAAGCAGTGGCTCAACTCGGGCTTGCCTGTTCTCGCCGTTGCGGCATTCGCGGCGTCGGCGGCGCTGGCCCAAACCGTGGATACGGCCCGGATCGACGGCGCCGGCCAGAACGACTGGCTCACCTATCACGGTTCGTACAAGTCCCATCACTACAGCCCGCTCGCGCAGATCAACGCGAACAATGTCGGCAATCTGGGCGTCGCCTGGATGCACATTCCAGGACGATCGACGCGCGGCCTGCAGTCGATGCCGCTCGCGGCCGACGGCGTGCTGTACTACTCGGGTTCCTACAGCCGTGTTTTCGCGCTGAACGGCGCGACGGGCGAGGTTCTCTGGTCGTTCTTTCCGGAGCTGGATGAGGCGCTCATCAGCCGGCAGACCCACTCGCCCTACAACCGCGGCGTAGCCCTCGGCGAAGGCAAGGTCTTCGTCGGCACGATGGATGGTCGTCTCTTCGGGCTCGATGCGAAGACCGGCAAGGTCCTCTGGGAGACCAGGCTGATCGACTCGCAGAAGCTCACGGTCGGCTTCACCGGCGCGCCGCTTTACGCGAAGGGCAGTGTGATCATCGGCTCGCAAGGCGGCGAATGGCCGGGCCGCGGCCCGATCTTCGCCGTCGATGCCACCACCGGAAAGAAGAAGTGGGAGTTCCTGACGGTCGCGGGCACCGACGAGGCCATGAAAACCTGGGGCAACGATTCCTGGCGCACCGGCGGCGGTGGCGGCTGGATGCCGGGCACCTACGATTCCGAGACCAACACCATCCTGTGGGGCACCGCAAACCCGGCGCCGCTCTACGACTGGTCGGGCGCCGACTACAAGACGCAAGGGGCGCGTCCCGGCGACAACCTCTATACGAGCTCGGTGATCGCTCTCGATATCGATACCGGCAAGCTGAAGTCCTACCATCAGGAGTTGCCGCACGATGCCTGGGACTTCGATAGTGCCGTCGGCGAGTTCGTGATGCTCGAGCGAGACGGGCAGAAATACGTGGTCCATCCGAACAAGGGCGGCTTCGTCTTCGTCTACGACCGCAATCTCGGCGTGAAGAACGTCTGGCGGCTGGTCGAGAACATCAACTTCGTCAAGGATATCGATCCCAAGACCGGCGCGTTGATCGGCCGTCGCGATTTCGCGGTCGGGAAGGTCACCGAACCGCCGCTGTGTCCGTTCATCGGCGGCGGCATCAGCTGGAACGCCGGCTCGTACAGCCCGAAGACCGGTCTCTACTACAAGATCGGCCAGGAATGGTGCATGACGCTCGATATCCAGAAGACGACGCCGGTCACTGCGCCGCAGGTTCAGCTCAACATCGGCGCCGATTTCAAGATGGCGCCGCCCCCTGGCGGTGAGATCTATGGACATCTCGACGCGCGCGATCCCATCACGGGGGCAAAGAAATGGGAGGTTCGCTACCCCGAGCCGCCGCTCGGGAGCGTGCTGTCGACCGCCGGCAATCTCGTGTTCGTGCCTGATTCCCGCGGCGTCCTTCACGCCTACGACGCCGAAACCGGGGCCGAGCTGTGGAAGCACAACAACGGCACCGGCCATCAAGGCGGCATCGTCAGCTACTCCGCGGGCGGCAAGCAATATATCGCCGTGACAGCGGGCTTCGGCGGTATGCTGGCCGACGAATATGCGCCGAACTTCGGCGGCGTCTACAAGAGCATGCCGCGTGACGACGGCGCGCTCATCGTCTTCAGCCTGAAATAGCCTGCCGCAACCATTCGGTCATGGAGCGGGCGCTGGGCCCCTCCATGACCGGTCGAAGCGGCGCGCGCGATTTTAGGAATGGAACGGACGTGTCGAGATTGCATTTGAAGACGATTCCTGCGGCGCTGGGCGCCTCGCTACTGTGCGCCGTGATGGCGCAAGCACAATCCGCCACGCCCGCGCCCGAGAACGGGACGCTCGAGGTCGAGCAGGTGTTCGCGGGGACTTGCGGCTTCTGTCACTCCGACGGTGGCCGGGCAGCCGGCAAGGGGCCGCAACTGATGAACTCGCCGCGCGACGACGACTTTATTCGCGACCGCATCAAGCACGGCAAGCAGGGGGCGATGCCGGCATTCGACGGCGCGTTCACCGACGCCCAGATCGACCGGATCGTCAAATACATCCGCGCCTTGAAACCGCGCGAGGGCTGAATCGCAAAGGCCCGATCCATCCAGATGAGAACGGAATGAAGGCATTTGCCCCGCTCGTCGCCGCCGCCGCCATCGTTCTGTCGGGATCGTCGCAGGCGCGAACCCTGGACGCGATCCGTTCGAGCGGCGTGATCGGGCTGTGCGCGCATCCCAATTCGCTTCCCTTCGCGCACAAGGCCGGCGATCCGCCCGGCTTTCAGGTCGAGTTCGGCCGGGTGCTGGCACGCGAGCTCGGTGTCTCGCTCAGGCTCGACTGGATCATCACGCAGTATCAGATGCGCAGCGCCGGCTGCGACATTCTTCTGGACGTCATCGCCGACCGCGTAGCGCAGGGCGAAACCCGCCTGAGGATCTCGAAACCCTATTATCGCACGGGCGTCGCGCTCGCGGTGCCGTCATCCAGCACGCTCACCTCGTTCGGGAGCCTCAACGAGAAGACCAAGGTGGGCGTGCAGGTCGGATCGATCGCAGCCATGATCATCGGTCAACGACGGGTGCCGACGTCGACCTTCGGCTTCGAGAGCGACAGCCTGGAGGCCGTGTCGAACCATGAGATCGATGCCGCCGCCGTCACGCCCACCGCAGCGAGCTATTTCAACCTGACGCATCCGGACAAGAAGCTCCGGATCCTGGATCGCGACGAGAGCGTCGTCGATCTCAACTGGAACGTCGCCGTCGGCATGATCCGTCCGGATGATGCGTTGCGCGAAGCCATCGACGGAGCGGTGGAGCGGCTGCGAAGCGACGGCACGATCGACCGGATCTACGGCCGCTATGGCATCGTGCTGCAGGCGCCGAGATAGGCGAGCTGCAGGACGGAACGACGCCGTCCCGACCGAGCCGGGACGGCTGCCGCGCGAACTACGGAGATGGCCTTACGCCGCGGCCTTCTTCCGCGCGAGCTCGGCCTTGTACAGCTCGAACTCCTCCGCAACGGCCTTTGCGACCGACGGCCGTTGGCGCAGGCGTTCGCAATACGCCTTCACGTTCGGCCATTTCGCGAGCTCGATCGGCGGCGTCGCCATGGTCCAGTTGATGACCGTGACGAGATAGGCATCGGCCACGCTGAAATGGTCGAGCAGGAACTCGCGGCCCTTCAGGTAATCGTCGAGATAGTCGAGCCGCGACAGGTTCTTCTCCAGCACATAGGCTTTCGCTTCCTGTGGCGCCTTGCGGTCGAGCACGGGAATGAAGAGGCCCTTGTGCAATTCGGTGCCGATGAAGCAGAGCCATTGATGCAGCCGGGTGCGCTCGATACCTGCCGTGGCGCCGAGGCCGGATTGCGGAAACCGGTCCGCGACGTATTGCAGGATCGCGGCGTTCTCGGTCAGCACCACGCCCTCGTCGGTGCGCAGCGTCGGCACCAGGCCGATCGGATTGACGGTGCGGAAATCGGAGCCGTCGTTCAGCACGGTCTTGGTCGGCGGATCGACTTCGAGATAATTCGCCTCGGCGCCGGCTTCATACAATGCGACGCGCGTCGCCATCGAGCAGGCGAGCGGCGAGAAATAGAGATCCATCTGTAGCCTCCTTGGGCAATTCCTCTCTGAGTGTCGCTCAACCTGGCCAGATTGATTTTTGTACCATCTTGCATAATATATCCATGGTCAAGGATTATTTTGCGAAATGGTACAAAAATCGAAGCCGCCAACTGCTGCCAATCAGCCCGAGCGTCGCGGCGAACCCGAGCGCCGCGGCGAACCCAAGCGCCGCGGTCGTCCCCGCGCCTACGAGCCCGATGTCGCGCTCGGCAAGGCGCTCGACCTGTTTCGCAAGCAAGGCTTTGCCGCCACCTCGCTCGACGATCTCAGCGAAGCGACCGGCATGAACCGGCCGAGCCTTTACGGTGCCTTCGGCGACAAGCGCGAGCTCTACATCAAGAGCTACCAGCGCTATCGCGAGGAGGCCGCCGCCTCCATGGTCGAGATCTTTCGCGCGGAGATGCCGCTGCGCCAGCGGCTGGAGCGCATCTACGCTGCCGCGCTGGACATCTATCTGTCCGGCGACACCGGCCCGCGCGGCTGCTTCACGGTCGTCACCGCGGCGTCCGAGGCCGTCGGTGATCCCGAGATCCGTGCCATGGTGCTCGACGGCCTCACCGGCCTCGACAAGGCGTTTGCAAGTTGCTTCCGCCGCGCCAAGGAGAAAGGCGAGTTGCCGGAGAGCGCCGATCCGTTCGCGCTGGCGCAGATCGCCTCCGCCACCGTCCACACCATCGCCATCCGCGCGCGCGCCCGCGTTCCGCGCAAGGAGCTCGAGGCGATCGTGAAGGGGGCGATCGATGTGATGGTGGGGACGGGCGCTAAGGCTTGAGCCGGGGACAACACCGAGTTTGTGGCGCGAACTCCCCCGACGTCGTCCTGGCGAAAGCCAGGACCCATAGCCACCGAATGCAGTTTGGCGATGACTCGGAGTTGCCGCCGTCGCGCCGCAACTTCCGCCTGGGGTAATGGGTCCTGGCTTTCGCCAGGACGACACGGAGAATGGCGCGCCAGCTTTCGTCCCGCTTACGCCGCGCGGATCTGCGCCAGGAAACGATCGACCTCATCCCGCAGGCGCTGCGATTGCTTCGCCAGCTCGATCGCCGAGCCCAGCACTTCCTCGGCCGCCGTGCCCGTCGCTGCGATGCCGTCGGTGACGCCTGCGATGTTCTGCGAGACCTCGCCGGTGCGGGCCGCGGCCTGCTGGACGTTCTGCGCGATCTCCTGCGTCGCCGTGCCCTGCTGCCCGACGGCGGCGGCAATCGCCGCGGAGATTTCGTCGACCTGCTGGATCGTCGTGCAGATCGACTGGATGCCGTCGACCGCGCCCGATGTCTCGCCCTGCACGGCGGTGACCTGTGCGCCGATCTCCTCGGTCGCTTTTGCAGTCTGCGTCGCCAGGGCCTTCACTTCGGATGCGACGACGGCGAAGCCGCGGCCGGCTTCGCCCGCGCGCGCCGCTTCGATCGTCGCATTGAGCGCCAAGAGGTTGGTCTGTCCCGCGATGCCGTTGATGAAGGAGACGACGTCGCCGATCTTCTGCGCGGCGTCCGCAAGGCTCTGCACGCGGGCGTTCGACTGCCGTCCGTCGCTGGCGGCCTTGCCGACCACCTCGGTCGCATGCGCCAGCCGCCGGCTGATCTCGGTCATCGACGACGACAGTTCCTCCGCGGCCGCCGCCACCGTCTGCACGTTCTCCGAGGCGAGGGCCGAGGCCGACGACACGGTGCGGGTCTGCTCGCGCGACTGCGCGACGATGGCCGACATCGAGCGCGCGGTGTGCTCCATCTCGACCGCCGCGGCGGACACCGTGGTGACGACGTCGCGAATGCTGGCCTCGAAATTGTCGGCGAGCGCAGCGAAGGCGCGGCGCTTCTCCGCTTCGGACTGCGCCTTGGCTTCGAGCTGCTCGGCCTGGAGTTTTGCAAAATTCACCGCATTGTCGCGGAACACCGCGACGGCCTTCACCATCGCGCCGACTTCGTCATTCGCCTTGCTGACGGGCACGTCAACATCGAGACGTCCGTCCGCGAGCTCGCGCATCACCGACGTGATCGACAGGATCGGCCGCGAGATGCTGCGGGCGATGAGATAGCCGACGATCGCGGCGAGCACGAGGCCAAGCGCGGCGATGCCGATCGAAAGCCACCAGGCGCGGTCAGCCGAGGCTTCGTAGTCTGCATTGTCCATCACCAGCTCGACGGCGCCGAGCGGCTTGCCGGAAAAATCCCTGATCGGTCCGAGCAGCGCGGCGACCGGCGTGGTATCGAGCCTGGCCTGTCGCACCGTGAACTCGCCGCCGGCGGCGCGGCCGTAATCGGCCGGATCGAAGAAGCTCTTGCCCTTCAGCGTGCCGCCGAACAGCTTGAAGCCCGAGCCGTCGGCGAGATGGAAGGCGACGTCGACATGACGGTTTGTCTTGAAGTCGTCGAGGAAGGACTGGCCGAAGGTCAGGCCGAACTCAACCGAGCCGAGATGCTTGCCGGCCTGCGCGATCGGCACCACGCCGCGGATACCGAGACCGGCGACGCCGCCTTCGAGCCCGACCACGACCTTGCGGTCCTGGTTGGCGGCGACGACGGTCTTGCGGAAGCCGGAGAGGTCGTCGCCGAACTTCGCGGGCTGGTGCACGCGCAGGAACGAGGTCGCCGGCGCCACATGAAACTGGAACTGATCGACGCCGTACTCCGACTTGGTCGCGGCGAACACCGGCCCGAACAGGCGCACCAGCGCCTCGCGGTCCTGCTTCGCCATCGCCTCCTGCGTCGCCGGCATCGCCGCCACGACGGCGCTCATGGCGGCGGCGCGACGGGACTCTTCAGTGATGCGCGATTGCAGGGCGTCGTAATGGCTGCGCAGCTCGCGCTGGTCGGCGCGGTCGATGATCCCCGCGATGATCCACATCGCGCCGAGCACTGCGATCAGCGCGGTTGCCGCCGCCGTCACCGCCAGCGCAACCGTGATCCGCATCCTGAGGCCGAGGCTCGCCCGCATGTCCGACTCGTTCTTTGAGCGTTGGTTAAGAACGCCTATCAACTTCTCGCTAAGAGAGGGTGAACGGGATACCGGCGGTGCGCGGTGGTTGTGGGGGCGGCGCGAGTGAAACGGTGGGCGCGTGCCAAAAACTCCGGTGTCGTCCTGGCGAAAGCCAGGACCCATAGCCACCGAATCTGGTTTGGCGAAGACTCGGAATTGCCGCCGTCGCGCCGCAACTCCTCCCTGGGGTAATCGCGACGAGCGCAAGCGCTCGCGCGGAGGTCCTGGCTTTCGCCAGGACGACACCGGGTGTGTTGAGCTAGCGGGGCCTAATACCCCCTGACTCGGTCCACCACATTCTCCAGCGCACCGCCGGCCTCGAACTTCGCGATCTGCTCGGCGACATAGGCCGAGATCGCCTCCGCGTCGGTGTCGGCGGCGTTGTGCGGGGTCAGCAGCACCTTGGGATGGGTCCAGAACCGGCTGTCCTTCGGCTGCGGCTCCTGCACGAAGACGTCGAGCGAGGCGGCGCCGAGCGTGCCGTCGTCGAGGCATGCGAGAATGTCGGCTTCGTTCTGCAGGCCGCCGCGGCCGGCATTGATGACCACGGGCGCTCCGAACGGTCCCGAGCGGTTGAGCTTTGTGAAGACGTCGCGGTTGAGGATGCCGTGGGTGTCGGGCGTCAGCGGCAACAAGGACACCAGAATGTCGGTCTTGCGCAGGAACGCGTCCATCCCGGCGGCGCCATGGAAGCATTCGACGCCCTCGATCGTGCGCGGGCTGCGGCTCCAGCCGACGACACGGAAGCCGAACCGTCGCAGCACGTCGGCCGCATCGGCGCCGAGTGTACCCAGGCCCATCATGCCGACCGTGACGGCGCTTGCCGGCCACTGATATTTCGGCTCCCAGCGCTTTTCGCGCTGCGAGTCCCGCAGATACAGCTCCTGGCGGTGGTGCATCAGCACGTGCAGCACGACATATTCGGTCATGCGGTTGGTGAGGTCGGGGACGGCGACGCGGACCAGCGGCACGTCGGGCAGGCTCTTGTCGGCCATCAGCGCATCGACGCCCGCGCCGAGATTGAAGATGGCCCGGAGGTTCGGGAAGGAGCCGAGATCGCCCGGCACCGGCTTCCACACCGCGGCATAGTGCACCTCGGCCGGATCGAGGGAGGCATTGGGCAGCAGCACCACGCGGCGGCCGCCGCAGACCGAGTCGAACCGGGCCTTCCAGCGCTCCGGCAGCCAGTTCTGCTGCGTGCTGTTGATCAGGACGGCCAGTGTACCTTTGGTCATTCGAAGTGCCTCGTCGGGTTCCGCTTTTGAAGGCCCTCCTTGGCACGATCTGCCGGATTTTTCTTGCAAAATTTTTCCGCAGCCCTGTCGGGGCGGGGCATATTGGACCGTCTTCAGAACAAGAGGTCAGGGAAGGTGCTGCCCATGCTTTATGCGATTCTTTGCTATCACGATGAGGATTTCGTCGGCTCCTGGAGCAAGGAGCAGGACGAGACCGTGATGAAGAAGCTCGCCGTGGTGCAGGAGAAGCTCACCAAGCAGGGTCGGCTCGGGCCGGTGGCGCGGCTGCTGCCGACCACGGCGGCGGCGACCCTGCGCAAGGAGGACCCGCCGCTGGTGCTCGACGGTCCCTATGCCGAGACCAAGGAGCAATTGCTCGGCTTCTACATCGTCGATTGCAAGAATCTCGACGACGCGCTCGACGTTGCGCGCGAACTGGGCGCGGCCAATCCCGGCGGCGCCTATGAGGTGCGTCCCGTCGGCGTGTTCCGGCCCGGAGGAAACCTGACGTGAGCGAGACCGAAACCGCCTGGATCGAGACTGCGCTGACCTCGGCGCGACCCCAGGCGGTGGGCGCGCTGCTGCGCTATTTCCGCGATCTCGATACCGCCGAAGAAGCTTTCCAGAATGCGTCCTTGCGCGCGCTGAAGACCTGGCCGCAGAACGGGCCGCCGCGCGATCCCGCGGCCTGGCTGATCATGGTCGGCCGCAACGTTGCGATCGACGAGGTGCGCCGGACCCGCAAGCAGCAGCCGCTGCCCGAGGACGACCAGGCGATCTCCGACCTCGACGACGCCGAGGGCGCGCTCGCCGAACGGCTCGACGGTTCGCATTACCGCGACGACATCCTGCGGCTGATGTTCATCTGCTGCCATCCGCAGCTGCCGGCGACGCAGCAGATCGCGCTGGCCTTGCGCATCGTCTCGGGCCTCACCGTGAAGCAGATCGCCCGCGCGTTCCTGGTCTCGGACGCGGCGATGGAGCAGCGCATCACGCGCGCCAAGGCGAAGGTGGCGGAGGCGGGGACGCCGTTCGAGACGCCGGGCGCAATCGAGCGCTCCGAGCGGCTCGCCGGCGTCGCGGCGATGATCTACCTGATCTTCAACGAGGGTTATTCCGCGAGCGGTGACACCGCGGCGATCCGCACACCGCTGTGCGAGGAAGCGATCCGTCTGGCGCGGCTGCTGCTGCGGCTGTTCCCCAGCGAGCCTGAAATCATGGGGCTCACCGCGCTCATCCTGTTGCAGCACGCACGCAGCGCCGCGCGCTTTGCCGCGGACGGCTCGCTGATCCTGCTGGACGACCAGGACCGCTCGCTATGGAACGGCACCATGATCGCGGAGGGGCTCGCGCTGATCGACAAGGCGATGCGCCATCGCCGCAGCGGGCCGTACCAGATCCAGGCCGCGATCGCCGCGCTGCATGCGCGCGCGTCGATGCCGGAGGAGACCGACTGGGCCCAGATCGACCTGCTCTATGGCGCGCTCGAGGTGATGCAGCCTTCGCCCGTGGTGACGCTCAACCGCGCCGTCGCGGTCTCCAAGGTGCGTGGGCCGCAGGCCGCGCTCGACCTGATCGAGCCGCTGGCGTCGAAACTCGCCAACTACTTCCATTTCTACGGCGTGCGCGGCGCCTTCCTGATGCAGCTCGGTCGCAATGACGAAGCCCGCGTCGCCTTCGACCGCGCCATCGCGCTGGCCAACACCTCCGCAGAAGCCGCCCATATCCGCATGCATCTCGACCGGCTGATCCGGGATAGCCAGCCGAAGGCAAAGGAAAGCGCGAAGGTGAAGTGACGGCGCTTCTCGTCATTCCGGGGCGGTCCGCAGGACCGAACTATGGTGCGCAATTGCGCACCTGAGAATCTCGAGATTCCGGGTCTGGTCCTTCGGACCATCCCGGAATGACGATCAAAAAACATTCCATCAATTGTCGGCCCCGACCATCCCCCTTCGTCTTAATCCCATATCCAGGGAGCCATTCATGCTGAAAGCCCTTTCCATCATCGCGATCGTTCTCGCCGTCGGCATCGCCGGAGTCCTCGTCTTTGCTCTCACAAAACCCGACACGTTCCGCGTCGAGCGCAGCCTCGCCATGAAGGCGCCGGCCGCCGCGATCTATCCGCAGGTTGCCGATTTCCGCTTCTGGACGACCTGGTCTCCCTATGAGAACCGCGATCCCGCGATGAAGCGGACCTTCGGCGGAACTGCGACAGGCAAGGGCGCGACCTATGCCTGGGACGGCAACAACAATGTCGGCGCCGGCCACATGGAGATCCTCGAGGCGAGCTCGCCGTCGAAGCTCCGCATCAAGCTCGATTTCGAGCGCCCCTTCGAGGGCCACAACACCGCCGAGTTCACCTTTGTGCCGCAAGGCGAGACTACTCTGGTCACATGGGCGATGTACGGTCCGGCCCCGTTCCTGTCCAAGCTGATGCAAGTCTTCATCAACATGGACAGCATGATCGGCAAGGATTTCGAGGCCGGCCTTGCGAGCCTGAAGAAGCTCACCGAAAAACAATGAGCCCCACTGCCAAGGAAGAAAGAGGAGAGAAACGATGCTCAATCCCTATCTGTTCTATCAGGACACCTGCGAAGCGGCATTCACCTATTACGCCAAGGTGCTCGGCGGCAAGATCGACGCGATGCTGCGTTCCTCGGATGCGCCGCCGGACATGCCCGCCGCGCCCGGTCGCGAGAAGATGATCATGCACGCGCGGATGACGCTGCCCGGTGGCGCCGTACTGATGGCCTCCGACGCGCCGCCCGAGCACTTTCACAAACCGCAAGGCTTTTCGATCTCGCTGACGATCGCCGATGTCGCGGACGCCGAGCGCAAGTTCAACGCGCTCGCCGATGGCGGCACTGTCACGATGCCTTTCAGCAAGACTTTCTGGGCCAAAGGCTTCGGCATGTGCATCGACAAGTTCGGCATCCCCTGGATGGTGAACTGCCCCGCAGAGGGAATGTGACAGGCACGATCAGCTGAAATGCCGGCGGGCGCACCTCTCTCGATGATTGCCGGTGAGGGGCGCGCCCAGGCCGGTCACGTCATGCGCCGATCGGCGTATGCCTCTCACCGGATTGATCCGGTCACGTCTTCGCCGGAGGACGGAGCCTGGACGCAGCGAGGGCAGATCACGAGCTTGGTGCCGAGCTGCTTGTCGTTCTCCGCTTCGATCTCGTCGTGGACCGCCCACCACGCTTCGGAATACGGACGCAAGGTGGCGAGCACCCTTTCGCGCTCCTGATTGGGATTGTCCTGCGCGGGTGCAGGACTGGCGGCGCGCCGCTTTGTGACGTGAGAGCGATTCGGGTTCTGGCCGAGGCCGTCCCATGCGATCGGACGACGCTCCTGCGCCGGCGCAACCGCGCACCCCATGAGCGCTGCGCAAAAAGTGAGCAAGAATAAGCCGTGTCGCATCATGCCGGGCCTTTGGAGCGGTACGCGACACGCAAATTCCGCTTGGGAAGTATCGCATCGCGCCAGTTAAATGGAACTTAAGGGAAACGACGTGGCCGGCATGGCTGAATTAGGAATCATGATCTCGCATCACTTTGCGAAAGCAGTGAGGCCGCTTCGTGGAGAGGTGCGGCCCGCATCGCACAATAACTGGCGCAATAATAGGCTGTGAACTCAGCGTCAAAATCGCTAATCATTTCTTCATAAATTCTACAAACTGGGATGGGCGTGACTTGGAAGGGGAGCGACCGATGGCAGCGGCGCTACAGATCAACTTTGCACTGTGGGGTATGCTCATCTGCGCGAGCATGGAACTGGCGCAGATGATCCCGAGGTTCTTCTAGAACCGACGAAGCGTGTGACCGGCGCAATGTCGCCGGCGCGCTTGCCCGTCAGCTCACGAGCAACGCGATGAGCGTGAAGCTGACACTTGCGATGACAAGCATCGAGACGATGTAGTTGCGCGGCCGCGCCGTCGTGGAGGGTGTCCGTCTCCCCGGTCGCGGCGGCTCGACGCCGTGCCGGTCGGGTTGCGACGGCGCGAGCGCGGCGTCTGTGCCCGAGCCCGAGCCTACATATTTCAAATAGAGCTCGAGCAGCCGCAGCTCGGACGCGAGGTCCATCAGGCCCTCGCGGTCGCGTCGCGACAGCAATTCGAACTCGACGGTTTCCGCGGAGCTCAGTTGACCGAGGACGATCCGTCCCTGGTCCGACAGGCGGTAGTGGAAATCGATGGGTTGCATAGCGTGCGACCCGCTTGAAAATGAGCAATCCTGAAAAGGCAAAACCATACTACTCTGTGACCACTGCTGAGATGTGACGCCGCCGCGGCCTCAGTCTGGCCAAATTCAATCATAAACCGCAGGGAAACGCTGCAAACCGCGTAAATTGTGCAGCCATTGCAAAGCGCTTGAGCGGATTCAGGGGCCGCGGAGGGGAAATTTGGCTGAACTGCCTAATCGCCGCACAGTGGCGGGCTGATCGCAGTCACGGCGCCCGCGCCCAGGCGTCACCGGCAGCGCGGGTAGATTGCGGCGAGGTCGCGCCCTTTCAGCAGCAGTAGCCGCGAGCTGAGACCGCCGCGGCGGCTGATCCAGTCGCGCACCGGGCCGGGATAGGCGGCCAGCACCGCTTCGGAAGCTTCCGGCTCGGCATAGATGCGTCCGCGCTGGTCGATCGAACGTGCGGCGTGGAAGCCGAGCACGGCGCGCCTCGTGACGCAGATGCGCTCGCCCGGCACGATGCTCAGCACCAGCGTGCAGGCGGACAGGCAGGGCCCGTCGATCACCACGCGCTCGCCGCTTGCGCGCACCTTCTCGAACAGATCGAGGAACGGCCCGACTTGTCCGCCCGGCGACTGGATGATGCGGATTTCGGCGCCAGCGGGCGTGGCGGCGACGAGCGCGGATGCGAGGATTACGGCCCGGATAAAAGGAACGCTTTGCATCGTACTCTCCGCACATTCGACGTCGTAGGGTGGGCAAAGCGTAGCGTGCCCACCATCGGCACCGCAAATCCGGAAGAAGGTGGTGGGCACGGCGCAAGAGCGCCTTTGCCCACCCTACAGATACTGTGCCTACCCGCTCCGCCTTTGCCCGCGCAGCGTCGGCAGACCGATGCCGGCCGCATCGAAGCCGCCATCAACGGCCAAAATTTGGCCGGTGATGTAGCTCGATCGTTCCGAGCACAGGAAGTAGATCGCTTCCGCGAGTTCCTCTTCGAGACCGTAACGGTTGAGCGGAATGGCGTCGTGATAATCGGCGCGGATCTCCTTTGTATGCACCTGCTTGGCCATCGCCGTGTCGACCGGCCCGGGCGCGACCGCGTTGACGCGGATGTTGAGCGAGGCGAGCTCGACCGCGAGCTGCTTCGTCAAATGGGCAAGACCGGCCTTGCTGGTGCCGTAGGCCGAGCGCAGCGTCGAGGCGCGCACCGCCGAGATCGAGGTGATATTGACGATGGCGCCGCCATCGCTGTCGCGCATCAGGGGCACGGCGGCTTTGGTGCACAGGAACGGACCGGTGAGGTTGACCTCGAGCACGCGGCGCCAGTCGGCGTCCGACGTCTCCATCAGCGGCGCGAACACGGCGATGCCGGCATTGTTGACGAGCGCGTCCAGCCGGCCGAACCGCCGCTCGATCGCCGTCATCGCGGCGCCGACCGCGGCCGCGTCGGAGACGTCGCAGGTCAGCGCCAGCGTCGCCTCGTCCTGGCCGATCCCGGCGACCGCACGGCCGAGCAGCTCGCCCTCGATGTCGAGCAGCGCCACGCGCCAGCCCTCGCCAAGGAACTTCTTCGCGGTCGCAAGCCCGATGCCGCGCGCGGCTCCGGTGACGAGGGCGACTTTTTGCGGGTCTTGCGGCATGGGCTGGTCTGTCCTTCTGGCGGAAACGGAAGCCGCACGGGCGGCCAGCGCCTTTTACTTCGCTTTCGTTCCGGCAAGAATAGATTTCCGTCACCCTGAGGTGGCCGCTTCTTCAGCGGCCCTCGAAGGGCGACGGCCACAGGCCGGGCCGATTCATCCTTCGAGGCTCGCCGTGCTTTGCACGGCGAGCACCTCAGGATGACGGGGACAGAGTAAGGCTGACGACCTACGCCAGCTCAGCCGAGGCGCGCTGCATGTTGGTCGACATGTCCTCCGTCACGATGCTCTGCTCCTCGACCGCGGCGGCGGTGGAGGCGATGAACTCGTTGACGCCGGCGATCGCGACCTTGATCGCGGTCAGGGAGTGCGCGACGTCGCCGGAGATGGTGTTCAGCGCGTCGATTTCGGTCGTGATCGTGTCGGTTGCCTGCTTGGCCTGATTGGCGAGGCTCTTCACCTCGGAGGCGACCACGGCAAAGCCGCGGCCGGCTTCGCCTGCGCGGGCCGATTCGATCGTGGCGTTGAGCGCGAGCAGATTGATCTGGCTGGTGATGCCTGAGATCATCTCGACGATGCCGCTCATGGCCTGTGCGGCCGCGGTCAGCTTCTGGGCCTGGAGGTCGGCGGATTCGACCTTGGTGGTCGCGACCTTGGAGGTCTCGCGCGACTTCGCCATGGTCTGGGAGATCTCGCGGATCGAGGCGCTCATCTCTTCGCTGCCGGCGGCAACCGCCTCGATCAGCCCGCGCGCATTGTCGGCCTTCTTGCGGCCGATCGCCTGCGCGGTGATGTCGGTGGCGTATTTCACCACCTTGTACGGCTTGCCGTTGAGGTCGAAGATCGGATTGTAGGAGGCCTGGATCCAGATCTCGCGGCCGCTCTTGGCGATACGCTTGTATTCGGCGGCCTGGTACTGACCGCGGTTGAGCGTCTCCCAGAACTGGCGGTAGGCGGCCGAGTTCTTCTCGTCCGGCTCGACGAACATCGAGTGGTGCTGGCCCTTGATCTCGGCCAGCGAATAGCCCATCGCCTTCAGGAAATTCTCGTTGGCGGTGCGGATGGTGCCGTCCATGTTGAACTCGATCACCGCCTGCGACTTCTGGATCGCGGCGAGCTGGCCATCATTGTCGGCCGCTTTCATCTTCTGCGCGGTGACGTCGGTCGCGAACTTCACCACCTTGAACGGCTTGCCGTTCTCGTCGAGGATCGGGTTGTAGGTCGCAAGAATCCAGATCTCCTTGGCGCCCTTGCCGAGCCGCTTGTATTCGGCGGCCTCGAACTCGCCGCGGTTCAGCTTGGCCCAGAACGCAGCATAGGCCGGGCTGGCGCGGTCCTCGGGCGTCACGAACATGGAGTGGTGCTTGCCCTTGATCTCGTCGAGCGAATAACCCATCGCGCCCAGGAAATTCTCGTTGGCGGTGACGATGGTGCCGTCCATGTTGAACTCGATCACGGCCTGCGCGCGATTGATCGCGGCGATCTTGCCGGAATCCTCCATGGTCTTGATCTTGTACGCCGTGATGTCCGTGGCGAACTTGATGAAGCTGACCACCTTGCCGTTCTCGTCGCGCAGCGGCGCGTAGGAGGCGTGGACCCAGACTTCCTTGCCGCCCTTGCCGAAACGCTTGTACTGCGTGGTCTGGAACTCGCCGCGGTTCAGGCTGGCCCAGAAGTCGCGATAGCGGGCGCTGTCGCGCTCCGCCGGACTGACGAAGATGCTGTGGTGCTTGCCCTTGATCTCGGCGAGCGTGTAGCCGCTCATCTTGAGCAGGTTCTCATTGGCATCGAGGATGGTGCCGTCGAGACCGAATTCGATGACCGCCTGCGACCGGTCGAGCGCCTCGACCTCTGCGACCGCATGTCTGACTTTCTTGCTTTGAAAATTGAACACGTGAGCTCCGCAATGTTCCCGATGGCAATTGGTAGGATCGTCGTATCGTTTCCCCTCTGGGAAAAAGTTGCATGGTCTTCTTGAGCATCTGTAAACCGTCGCAGAAGCCGTCTCGGTCCTGCGATTTCACGTGCGGAAGCCATGTCTTTCAACCGGCAGGCGTTCCAGATTCATATGCACGACGAGGTTCATAGAGCGTCCCGTATTTGTACGGGATGCATGGCCGCGTCGTGTTGCCGCAGTCCGCGTGCGTTGTCGGTGCGGCCGCTCGGGAATCGTCTTGCATTAGGGGATGCTTGCCGCGGAGACGATCGATGGTTGATGACCATGAGCGCGTGATCCGGAACCTGTTTGCCGCCTATCTTGCCAATGACCGGCAACGGGTGAGCGATGCGCTTGCCGACGACTTCCGCTTCACCAGTCCGTTCGACGACGACCTCGACAAGGCGGCCTATTTCGAACGCTGCTGGAGGGACACCGGCTGGATCGCGCGGCATGACATCGAGCGGATCTTCGTCCGGGGCGATGAGGCCTTTGTCACCTATTGCTGCGTGGCAACCGACGGCAAGAGCTTTCGCAACATCGAGTTCTTCACCTTCGCCGGCGGCAAGGTCCGGCGCATCGAGGTCTATTTCGGCGCCAGCCGGAAGGACGGCCGTTTCCTGCCGCAGTCGCGCTAGCGCGGCGCCTCCCCCGAATAATTTTCGTCACCATGTCGGTTCCCCGGGAGTTCATTCGTCTTGGAGGTGAAGGCGGGCGGCTCTGCCGCCGCTCTCCCCGACAGTGAAAGTGGGGAACACATGCGATTTATGATGCTGATGATCCCGCTCGGCTACGAGAACGCGCCGGCGGACGTCCAACTCGATCCCGAGCGCGTCGCCGCGATGATGCGCTACAACGAGGCCTTGAAGGATGCCGGCGTGCTGATCACGCTGGACGGCCTGCATCCGCCGTCGATGGGCGCGCGCGTGTCGTTCGCGACCGGCGAGCCCATCGTGACCGACGGTCCCTTCGCGGAAGCCAAGGAAGTTCTGGGCGGCTACTGGATGATCGAGGTCGCCTCGCGCGCCGAGGCGATCGCTTGGGCCAAGAAGTGCCCGGCCTCGCCGAACGAAATCATCGAGATCCGCCAGGTGCAGGAGATGAGCGACTTTCCGCCGGAAGTGCAGGCGGCCGCCGCCGGCTTCGACGACCTGAAGACGTAGACGGGACTGCCGCTACCCGATTTTCCAGCCAGCCAATCAACCAGAGGAGACATCCATGAGCGCCGAACACAAATTCCTTGCCGTCTATCTCGGCAGCATGAGCGGGGCGAAAATGAAGGCCTGGCACGCGATGCCCGAGGCCGAGCGCAAGGCAAAAGAGCGCGAGGGCATGGCCGCCTGGCACGGCTGGGTCGAGAAGCACAAGGACGTCATCCTCGAGATCGGTGGCCCGCTCGGCAAGACCCGCAGGATCGACGGAAGCGGTATCACCGAGATCAGCAACGCGCTGACCGGCTTCACGGTGGTGCGGGCCGCCTCGCAGGAGGAAGCCGCAAAGCTGTTCGAGAACCATCCGCATTTTGCGATGTTCCCGGGCGAGGCGATCGAGGTCATGCCGGTGCTGCCGATTCCGCAGATGTAGCCCTGGCAACGTCGTTTCCGGGCGCGATGCAAGCGCATCGGCCCGGCAGGACCGTGGAAGTACGGGTTAATCACGCGCGATTCCCGCTAGTGACCTTCACGCCCGGCTCATGTAAAAGCCGTTCACATGAGCTGGCGCAAGGAGCAGCGCCGCGCCGAGCGCGGCTATCACCACGGAAATCTGAAGGAAGCCCTGTTGCAGGCCGCCCTCGGGCTGATCGCCGAGAAGGGTGCGGCCGGCTTCACCTTTGCCGATGCCGCGCGTATGGCCGGCGTCAGTGCGGCGGCGCCCTACCGGCATTTCCGCGATCGCGACGAGCTCTTGTCCTCGATCGCCCAGCGCGGCTTCGAGCAGTTCGAGGCGCGTCTCACCGCGGCCTGGGACGACGGCCGTCCCGATACGGTCACCGCGTTCGAGCGCGTCGGCAAGGCCTATCTCGCCTTCGCCCGCGAGGAGCCGGCCTTCTACAACGCGATGTTCGAATCCGGCCTGCCGGTCGATGCCAATCCGGCGCTGCAGGCCGCCAGCGAACGCGCCTTCAACATCATCCGCGCCGCGGCCGAGCGGCTTGCCGCACTTGCACCTCCGGGCACGCCGCGGCCGCCGGCGATGATGATGGCGCTGCATATCTGGTCGATGGCGCATGGCGTGGCCTCGCTATTCTCGCGTGGCGATGCCGCGCGGCGCAAGCTGCCGATGTCGCCGGACGAACTGCTGGAGGCCGAGGTGCTGATCTATCTGCGCGGGCTCGGCTTCCCGACCGACCGCCGCCCGCCCGCCAAGGGCGCCGAGCCGCCGCCGGTGCCGCCGGAGGCCTCCTCCGGTTCAGGCGTCCCGCCGGGCGGCACCCCAGGTGGTCCTTGGGGCAAGCCGAAATAAAGTTGCGCAAATAATTCCGCACCTGTGTCAGGCGGCCAGCTTGACAAAATCGCGGGATGGTCTAGCTATGTAAATGTTATTTACATTCACAACGGCGCTGGTGCCGTGATGGAGATGGGAAATGGCCTACACCGCTGATGTCAATCGATGGCGCGGCCCTTCGGACCAATACCAACAGTACGAGCGTCCCCGCATGCTCGACACGCCCTGGCATCCCGGCTGGATCGCCGTGACCATCCTCGGCTTCATCATCTGGTGGCCGATCGGACTTGCCCTTCTCTTTTTCACACTCGGGAGCAGAAGAATGTCGTGCTGGAGCAACCAGGATCGCTGGCAGAACAAGATGGAGCGGATGCAGTACAAGATGGACCGCATGCGCGACCGCATGGAGCGCCGCGGCTTCGGCTTTGGCTTCGGCCCGCCGTCCTCCGGCAACCGCGCCTTCGACGAATACCGCAGCGAGACGCTGCAGCGGCTCGAGGAAGAGCAGCGCGAGTTCAAGGATTTCCTGACCCGTCTGCGCCACGCCAAGGACAAGGAAGAGTTCGACCAGTTCATGGCGCAGCACAAGACGCGTCCGACCCCGCCGCCGACCGACCAGCAGCAGGGCTGATCTGGCCGGCACCTCTCAAAGCCTTCAGGCACATGCCCCCAAAGTCCTGATGGCCCCGAGCCGCCCGTCTGCGCAACCCGCAGGCGGGCGGTTTGGTTTTCACCTCTCCCCGTAAGAACGGGGAGAGGGAGCAGATCGAGCCCCCGAACCGTAACAGGGTTCACCGACACCAAAGCGCATGGACCTCACCACCCGCCTGCTGATCGGCATCACCGCCTTCGCGGTGCTCGGCTATATCAGCTTGGTCTACGGCAGCTGCGCGCTCGATTCCGACTGCCATTTCCGGCTCTGTGCCGGCGGGCGTTCGCTGTGCGGCGTCGATCACGCACATGTGCGGGACCGGTAGAACCCAATTCACGCCGGATCCGACCAAGCCCTGACGGCGCCGTAGCGGCGTCAATGGGTACGACGATGACCGAGGCCGAGAGCAAACAGATCAGCCGCCGCATCGCGCTGCTCGAGCGCGCGTCGGCGCTGTTCGACAGACATGGTGCCTCGGTGCCGTTCGCGATCGCGTTCCTCAACGGATGGCCGACGGAGATCAAATTCTATCCGGACCTCGTGGTCGGCAACGCCTGGAAGGTGCTTCTCAGCCTCGCCCTTTATCAGCTTGCCGCATTCGCGCTCAGGCGCGCGGTCTCGTTTGCGACGGCGGACTTTGAGCCATGATCCTGCTCCGCGATTTCGCGCTGTTCGTCCTTCCCGCTCTCGTCGCGGCCGGCGGCTGGCTTTATGCGCTCCGCCTGCGCAGACGTGCGCGGCCGGGCCGGGCGCGCGAGGGTACGCGTCCCGGCGGCATCAGCGGCGCCGAAAAGTTCAGCGCACCGTGACGAGCTGCGCGCGGACCGACGTCAAGAAGTGCTCGTAGGCGTGGTCCACGATCTCGTTGAGCGATCGCGTTCGCGCGAACATCGCCCTGGCCTCGGTGAGAAACTCGTCGCGCGTCGGAATCTTCGGCAGATGCAGATGCGTCAGCGCATCGACGCCTTCGTGGGCGCGATTGAAGATCTCGTGCAGCGCCGGCAGTTGCAGCTGCGCCAGATCGGCCCTGTGCAGCGCCGACGAGATCGCGTGCGCCAGAGCGTGAGCGTCGAACCGTCCGGCGAGCTGGCGGGCCGCCCGATTGATGACCCGTGCGCCGAGCGGCTGCTCGTTGCGCAGCACCAGTTCGGGCGGCGCCTTCATGTTCCAGACGATTCCGAACCAGGACAGGACCTTCAGGATGTAATAGGTCACGTCGACTTCCCACCAGCGAAAGCCTTGTCGCACGCTGCTCTGGTAGGCGTGGTGATTGTTATGCCAGCCCTCTCCCAGGGTGAGTAACGCCAGCAGCCAGTTGTTGCGGGAATCGTCGCCCGTCACGTAGCGCTTGCGTCCGTGCACATGGGCGAGGGAGTTGATGCAGAAGGTCGCGTGATAGACCAGCACCGTGCTCCACAGGAAGCCGACGATCAGACCCGACCACCCCGCAGCTGCGAAGCAGAGCGCTGCAAGCACAACGGCCGGCAGGAGCTCCAGCCGATGCAGCCACATCAGCTCCGGATAGACCGTGAGATCTCCGACCTTCACGAGATCGGTCTCGTCGTGCTCCCGGTAAAAGATCCAGCCGACATGGCTGTACAGGAAGCCGCGTTGGCGCGGTGAGTGCACGTCCAATTCGGTATCGGAATGCAGATGATGGTGCCGATGCTTGGCCGCCCACCACAGAACGCTCTTCTGTGCGCTGCTTTGCGCGAGGCAAGCCAGGATGAACTGAAACACCCGGCCGGTCGCAAAAGCCTTGTGCGAGAAATAGCGGTGGTAGCCTGCTCCGATTGCGAACATGCGCACGACATAGAGCGCACCGCAGATCGCGACGGCCTCCCAGGTGACGCCCGACCAGATGGCGGCGAAGCAGCCGAGATGGACCAGCACGAACGGTATGGCGGAGGGGTACATGACGTCGTCATGGTGGTCGTCGGCAGGCGCGTTGGGCGACATGTCTTGGAGTGACCTTGGGTGAGGGGGATCGGGTATTCGCATCGGCCGCGCAGGACGCCGGGTATGAAAAACCCGCGGATGGCGGACCACCGCGGGGGCTTGAGAAGGATGCCTTGCGCGTACATCCCCGGCCGAAGCAGCGTCGGCCGAAACGCGATCGACTATATGGTTGCGGGTGCCTGGCACGCAAGCTCGTAGCCTCACGGGGAACTGCGGCATGTTGCGAGGGGTGTCACGCCTGCCCGCCGACGCGGCGTGGCGCGCGGGCGGCCCACGGCCTATATTCGAGGTGAGAAGAAAGAGGCGGCGATGATGGCAGCTGCGACCTCGACGAGCGACAATCTCTGGCAGAACATACGCGATGAAGCGCAGCGTGCGATGGCGGCCGATCCGGTCTTCGGCAAGTCCCTTGCCGATACGGTCCTGATCCATGGCGATTTTGCGGCCGCCCTGGCCGGTCTGATCGGACGCAGGCTTGGCGGCTCGGCAGCGGAGCAGGCGCGTTTCACCAGCTTTTCCCTCGAGGCCTTTCGCGGGTCGCCGGACCTGATCGAAGCCGCAAGCCGCGACTTGCAGGGCATCGCCCTTCGCGATCCCGCCATCGCCGAGCTGTTGCCGCCCTTGCTGCATTACAAGGGCTACGTCGCGCTGCAGGCCTGGCGCGTCTCGCACTGGCTCTGGCATCGCGGCCGCATCGATGCGGCGCTGCTGTTCCAGAACGAGGCCTCGAACGTCTTGCAGGTCAGCATTCATCCGGCCGCCAGCATCGGATCGGCGGTCTATCTCGACCACGCCACGGGTATCGTGATCGGCGCCAACGTCGTCATCGGCGACGAGGTCACCATCCTGCAGAACGTCAGCATCGGCCGTCGCAGCGAGTTGCCGGCGCGTTCGCCGCGCATCGGTCGCGGCGTCTACATCGGCGGCGGTGCGACCATCCTCGGCGACATCAGCATCGGCGATTTTGCCAAGATCGGCGCCGGCACGGTCGTGACGTCGGACATTCCCGCCGGCTGCACCGCGGTCGGCAATCCCGCGCGATTGACCAACTGCCCCGAGCCCGCATCAGTGGCCTGATCCCATCATTGTTCGGAGACTCCCATGAAGACGGCAATCGTGATCGGCGTCGGCCCGGACCGCGGGCTCGGGGCCCGGCTCTGCAAGCGCTTTGCGGCCGACGGGCTCAAGGTGATCGTCGCGGGCCGGACGCTTTCCGCGCTGCAGGCCGTTGCAGACGGCATCACCAAGGCGGGCGGTGCGGCGGTGCCCATCGTCGCGGACGCGACCAGCGAGCGCGACATCGTCGCCCTGTTCGATGCCGCCGGCGAAGACCTCGACCTCGCCATCTACAATGCCGGCAACAACACGCCCGGCAGGATCATCGACATGGACGCCGACTATTTCGAAAACGCCTGGCGCGTCGTGTGCTTCGGCGGATTCCTGTTCGGCCGCGAGGCGGTCCGCCGCATGGTGCCGAAGAAGATGGGCACGCTGCTCTTCACCGGCGCCAGCGCCTCGCTGCGCGGCCGCTCCGGCTACGGTGCCTTCAACTCGTCAAAGGCCGGCTTGCGCACGCTGGCGCAGGCGATGGCCAAGGAATATGCGGGTGACGGCATCCATGTCGGCCATGTCGTGGTCGATGGCGCCATCGCCGGCGACAAGATCTTCTCGCGTTTTCCGGACGCGTCCGGCCGCGAGGACAGCCTGATCGACATCGAAGGCATCGTCGATGCCTTCGCCTTTCTTTACCGCCAGCCCGAACGCGCCTGGTCGTTCGAGCTCGACGTGCGGACCTCGAAGGAGAAGTGGTGAGGCCTTGTCCCTTGCCTCACCGATCAGGCGGCAGCCTTGTTCTTGATGGCTCCGACGATCGCAGTGAGGATCGCCCCGCCGGCGCCGCCGGCGACGACTTGTGACACGATGCCGCCAACGCTCAAGTTTCCAGATTGGGCTGCGGCCATGATGGACGGAAGCAGCAACGTAATGACCTGGCCGAGCAATCCGCCACCGACCAGGCCTGAAATGACGTTTCCGGCCATTCCGAGATCAAATGTCGGCGAAGACTTGCCCGCACCAATTCCACCAAGCGCGCCTGAGACGAGGTTGATCAGAATCTGTTCCATGCGAATCTCCCGAACAAGGTCGTCGGGCAACTCGCCGGCAACTATTTTCAGTTGTCTGACCAGCGGCCCATTCCCGCATCGTCCGCCGACTTACAGGCAAAGACAATAGAGTGTGTTGCCGATCGGCCGGTGAAACAAACCCTCGCGGGTGGCACAGGCTGCATAGGGATTTATTCAGCTTGGCAGGAACCCTGACATTGTGTGCCGCCCTCGTCAGCAGCGAAGGCATCGTCGATGCCTTCGCCTTCCTTGTGCCGACAACCCACGCGTTCTCTCAATACCCGTCGGCTAGCCCCGTGTTGCGGCGGGGATCGTTGGCGCCATAGTAGCGGTTGTTGCCGACCTGCTTGCCGCCAAGCGACGGCGCGCCCACGATGATGACTGCCAGATGGTTGGCCGGCTGCGGCGGGCCGAATTTGTGGCCCATGCTCTCCAGAATCTTCTGCGTGTCCGGCGACAGCGCGTAGTTCTCGACATTGGTCAGGTCGGGCAGCCACTGCTGGTGGATGCGCGGCATGTCGACGGCTTCCTGCGCGTTCATGCCGTAGTCGATCGCGTTGATCATGGTTTGCAGCACGGCCGTGATGATGCGGCTGCCGCCGGGCGTGCCCACCACCATCACCGGCTTGCCGTCCTTGCTGACGATGGTCGGGCTCATCGAAGAGAGCGGCCGCTTGCCGGGCGCGATGGCGTTGGCTTCGCCCTGCACCAGTCCATACAGGTTCGGAACGCCAACCTTGGCAGTGAAGTCATCCATTTCATCATTGAGCAGCACGCCGGTCTTTGCCGCCGTGACCTTGGCGCCGAACCAGTCGTTCAGCGTGTAGGTGACGGACACGGCGTTGCCGTCCTTATCCGCGATTGAATAGTGCGTGGTGTTGCTGCCCTCGTGCGGCGCGACGCCCGGCTTGATGTCCTTGGAGACGCCGGCCTTGTTCGGGTCGATCACGGCGCGAATCTTGGCCGCGTAAGCCTTGTCGAGCAGGCGGTCGAGCGGATTCTTCACGAAGTCGGGATCGCCGAGGTAGCTGTTGCGGTCCACGTAAGCGTGCCGCATCGCTTCGATCTGCACGTGCATGGCAGCTGCGGAGTGATAGCCCAGCTCCTTGAGCGGATAGCCTTCCAGGATATTCAGGATTTCGCAGATGATGACGCCGCCCGAGCTCGGCGGCGGCGCGGAAACCACGTGATAGCCGCGATAGTCGCATTCGACAGGTGCGAGCTCGCGCGTCTTGTAGCCGTCGAGGTCGTCCTGCGTCAGCAGGCCTTTGCCGGCCTGGCTGGATGCCACGATGGCGCCGCCGACCCAGCCCTTATAGAAGCCGTCGGTGCCCTTGCTGCTGATCTCGCGCAGGGTTTTCGCCAGCTCGGATTGCACCAGCCTGTCGCCCACGCCGAATGGCTGGCCGTTGCTCAGGAAGATGGCGCTGGATGCCGGATCGTCCTTGAAATCGTCGGTCGCCGTGCGCAGCAGGTCGATGTCGCCCTGGTCGAGCACAAATCCCTGTTCGGCGAGCTGGATCGCGGGAGCGAGCAGGTCGGCGCGCTTCATGGTGCCGTATTTTTCGCGCGCATATTCCATACCCGAGACGGACCCCGGAACGCCCACGGCCAGATGCCCCTTGGTCGAGATGCCCTTGATGACGTTGCCGTCCTTGTCGAGATACATATTGGCCGTCGCCCCCTTGGGGGCCGTCTCGCGGAAATCGAGGAAGGTCTTGCGGCCGTCGGCGAGCTGAATCGTCATGAAGCCGCCACCTCCGAGATTGCCGGCCGCCGGATAGACGACGGCAAGGGCATAACCGACGGCCACAGCAGCATCGACGGCGTTGCCGCCGCGCTTGAGCACCTCAACGCCCACCTGTGTCGCCAGATGCTGCGCGGACACCACCATGCCGTTTTCCGCGGCGACCGGCGCAACCGATGCCGCGCGTGCGGCGCCGAATATGACGAGGCAGATCGATACGACCGCGGCGGTCATCCACCGCACATTTGTTTGGGGTTTCGGCATGGGGGGGGGTCCTCAGGCTGGCCGGTGATATCGGCACGTTGTTGTCCGCGAACGAACCCTATCAGCTCGCGCCCGCCGAGGGAGCATGAGGATGTGGCGACGCGCGATGCCAGCCCCGGGCCACACTGCGCTCCCGAGGAGGGCGGGGGAGAGGGGTGGCCCAGGGAATGGTGCGTCCGTCGTTGCGCTTTGAGGCGCCTATGGAGCGAACCCCCGTGTTGCATCGCTCTCGCCAACCCTCGCTCGCGAAGGGGGAGGGAACCGGCCTTGCTCGGAGCTGGCAGCTTCCACCTCCGGCAACGCCCGCGCAATTGACCAGCTGCCCCGAGCCCGATCAGCGGGCGTCATCACGCCATCAGGCGGCGCGGCGGTGGCTCTCGCCGCCATGTTGAGGCGTGACCGGCTCCGAGCTGGTCTGGCCCGGAGCGTCCAGCACGGCGACGTGATGGCGATAGACCATCGCCCAGCCCTTCCATCCCGTGAACAGCAGGATGCCGACGACGATCAGCGACAGCACCACGCCCCAGGGCTTGATCGCGGCCTCGCTGCCTTGCGCATAGCGCAGATACAAATTTACGAGCGCCAGCACGACGGCCGCAAGATTGCCGACCATGTGGTACCAGGCATCATTGAGACGGCGGATCCGGGGCTCGCTCAGGAAATCAGTAAAGCCGGCCGTGGCGGCAACCAGCGCCATGACGATGCCGGCGCCGATCAGCCACATGGCGGCCCTGGCCCAGAAACCGTCGCCGGTTCCAATAAAGGCCAGATCGGCGATGGGTGCGCCGACCAGAAACGCCACGGGGAACGGGATGATCATGGGGTGGAGCGGATGGTCGCCAATGGCGGCCGTCGTCTTGGGGTTGATGCTCATGGCAATGCCTCGCTGAAAGTGATTTTCGGGACAATTTTGGGGGCGAGGGCTGGTTCCTCGGGGGGCATGGTTGGTGGAGCCCGGGCCCTGCGGCCGACTGCCCCGCACCTGCGCGCCCGGCCATCCCCCTGCGCCGCCTGCCTTTCCCGCAGCCAATTGCGCCGCCGGTAACCCCGCATTAACCATCGGCGGGCTCTGGTAAGGGTGGACAGGCGTGCCCGGAGCCCGAAGGTCAAGGCTGGGGTCAAGGCCCTTAGTTTTGACATCTTGGCAGGGAATGCAGGCGGCCGGCTTTGGACGAGCCCTGCACCCCAAGAAAGACAAGGCTTTGAGCGGGCTTGCCGGCTGCGCGGTTGGCGCGGCGGTTGGGGAACCGGCGGTCATTTGCTGGCCGGGACATGAGGTTTAGAGATCGCCTTGAGAGGATACTGCTTATGAATCCGGCCGACGTGGCTCAGTCAGCCCTTCCGGTTGCCGCTTCCGCGGACGTGTCGCTGATTGCGCTGTTCTGGCAGGCTCACTGGATCGTGAAAGCGGTGATGCTGGGACTTCTGTCCTGCTCGGTCTGGGTCTGGGCGATCGCCATCGACAAGATCTTCCTGTTCGCCCGCACCCGCCGCTCGATGGACCGTTTCGAGCAGGCCTTCTGGTCCGGCGAGTCGATCGAGGAGCTCTATCGCACCCTTTCGGCCAAGCCGACGCATTCCATGGCAGCCTGCTTCGTGGCGGCGATGCGCGAGTGGAAGCGCTCGTTCGAAAGCCACGCCCGCTCGGTCGCGGGCCTGCAGATGCGCATCGACAAGGTCATGAACGTCTCGATCGCGCGCGAGGTGGAGCGGCTGGAACGCCGCCTTTTGGTGCTCGCCACCGTCGGCTCCGCCGGCCCCTTCGTCGGCCTGTTCGGCACGGTCTGGGGCATCATGTCGAGCTTCCAGTCGATCGCGGCGTCGAAGAATACCTCCCTGGCGGTGGTCGCCCCCGGCATTGCCGAGGCGCTGTTTGCGACCGCGGTCGGCCTTATCGCCGCCATTCCTGCCACTATTTTCTACAATAAGTTCACGTCCGAGGTGAACCGGCAGGCCCAGCGGCTCGAGGGCTTCGCTGATGAATTTTCAGCCATTTTGTCCCGTCAGATCGACGAGCGGGGCTGACGACGGCATGTATAGTGTGAAGGGCAATTTGGGCACGCGATCATGGCCATGAACGTTGCGAGTTCGTCCGGAGGCGGCGGGCGCCGTGGCCGGCGCAAGCCCGTCGTGGCCGAGATCAACGTCACGCCGATGGTCGACGTGATGCTGGTGCTGCTCATCATCTTCATGGTGTCGGCGCCGATGCTGACGGTCGGTGTGCCGCTCGACCTGCCGCAGACCCAGGCCAAGAGCCTCGAAAACAACGACCAGAAGCCGCTGCAGATGTCGGTCGACATCAAGGGCAAGGTCTTCATCAACGACGCCGAGGTCGCGATCAACGAGCTGGTGCCGAAGCTGAAGGCGATCACGGATGCCCGCGGCGGGCTCGAGGAACGCATCTATCTGCGCGCCGACAAGAAGGCGGATTACGGCACGGTGGCCAAGGTGATGGGCCTGTTGTCCGGTGCCGGATTCAAGAAGCTTGCCCTCGTCACGGAAGCGGATCAGGGGTCCTAGACCGGTGAAGGTGAACGTCGACAAGACACTCGTTGCGTCGATTGCCCTCCATGTCCTCGTGCTTGGATGGGGCCTCGTCACCTTTAGCAGCAAGGCCTACATCGCGCCCGAGGAGTCGCTTCCGGTCGACATCATCTCCACCGATCAGCTCGCCAAGATGATGGCTGGGCAGAAGACCGGCAAGAAGGAAGAGCCGAAGCCCAAGGTCGAGAAGATCGCCGAGGCCAAGCCCGAAGAGGATGCCGTCGGCAAGGTCACCGAGAAGAAAGAGCTGATCAAGACCAACTCGCAGCCGGAGCCGCCGCCGAAGCCCGTGGAGAAGCCGGTCGAGAAGAAGCCCGAGCCGCCGAAGCCCGTTGCCGAGGCCAAGCCGAAGGAAGAGCCGAAGCCGCAGGAAAAGAAGCCTGATCCGGCCAAGGAAGATCCGATCGCCGAACTCCAGAAGAAGCTGGACACCAAGAAGCCGCCGCCGAAGCCGGTCGAGCAGAAGGTCGCGGCGGTGCAGCCGCAGCAGCAGCCGAAGCCGAAGGAGCGCACCTTCGATCCCGCGCAGATCCAGCGCGACCTCGACAAGCGCGCCACGACCCGACACGAGCTCGCCGGCTCGACTTTGAATGCGTCGGCTTCGCTGGGATCGACGACCGGGACTGCCGCCAACAACGTCGCGACCTGGCAAGGTGCGTTCATGTCGGCGGTCAAACGCTGCTTCACGCCCACCTATAACGGACAGGATGCCGATCAATACGAAGCGGACATCGATATCTACATGAAGATCGATGGAACGCTAGCATCCGAGCCGGTTGTCGTTGCGGCGAAAGGACCGTCCCGGTCGATCGCTCAGGCAGTGGCGGAGAGTGGCAAGCGCGCCATCGTGCAATGTCAGGCCTATTCGTTCCTGCCAAAGCAACAATATGACACTTGGAAAACCATTCCGATGCGCTTCGGCCTGAAAGATATGCTGTGACATCCGAACCAAAGAATTTTGCGATGAATGACATCCGATCGATGAACCGCCGCCGCTTCATGACCATTGGTGGATCGGCGCTGGCGATGCTTGGGGGCGGACCCGCCTTCGCCCAGGCCCAAAAGCGGCTTGAAATCAATCCCACCGAATTTCGGCCTATTCCGATCGCGATCACCAACTTCGTGCCGGGCTCGCCGTCCGACGGCGACGTCGGCAATGGCGTCACGCAGGTCATCACCAACAATCTGAAGCGCTCGGGCCTGTTTTCCCCGATCGACCAGGCCGCCTTCATCGAGCGCATCAGCAACATCGACGCCGCGCCGCAATTCGAGAACTGGAAGACCATCAACGCGCAGGCGGTCGTCACCGGCCGCATGACGCGGCAACCGGACGGCAGGCTCAAGGCCGAATTCCGCCTGTGGGACGTCGTCACCGGCCAGCAGCTCGCGGGACAGCAATATTTCACCTCGCCGGAATATTGGCGCCGCATCGCCCACATCATCTCCGACCAGATCTACGAGCGCATGACCGGCGAAAAGGGCTATTTCGACAGCCGCGTCGTGTTCGTGGACGAGACCGGGCCGAAGGAGCGCCGCGTCAAGCGGCTCGCGATGATGGACCAGGACGGCGCCAATGTGCGCTATCTGACCCGCGGCTCCGACCTCGTGCTGACGCCGCGCTTCTCGCCGAACTCGCAAGAGATCACCTACATGGAGTTCGGCCAGGGCGATCCGAAGGTCTATCTCTTCAACATCGAGACCGGCCAGCGCGAGATCGTCGGCAACTTCCCGGGCATGACCTTCGCGCCGCGCTTCTCGCCGGACGGCCAGCGCGTGATCATGAGCCTGCAGCAGGGCGGCAATTCCAACCTGTTCGTGATGGATCTGCGCTCGCGCTCGACCACGCGCCTCACCGACACGCCGGCGATCGACACGTCTCCGTCCTACTCGCCGGACGGCACCCGCATCTGCTTCGAGTCCGATCGCGGTGGCCGGTCGCAGATCTATGTGATGGCGGCGGGCGGAGGACAGGCGCAGCGCATCTCCTTCTCCAAGGACGACACCAACGCCAGCTATTCGACACCGGTGTGGTCGCCGAAGGGCGATTACATCGCCTTCACCAGGCAAGGCGGCGGACAGTTCTCGATCGGCGTGATGAAGCCTGATGGCAGCGGCGAGCGTCTGCTCACCTCCGGCTTCCACAACGAGGGCCCGACCTTCTCGCCCAACGGCCGCGTGCTGATGTTCTTCCGCGATCCCGGTGGCAATGGCGGACCGTCGCTGTACTCCGTCGACATCTCCGGCCGCAACGAGCTGAAGGTGCCGACGCCGGGCTTCGCCTCCGACCCGGCGTGGTCGCCGCTATTGTCCTCGACGGCCGGTCAATAGACCGCGTGTTCAGACGCGCGATGTTATCGAAAAAACGCGCCGATTTTTTCGCGTTCGGTGGGGAAAGCAAGCTTTCCTTCACCTTGTGCCCGGCAACGCTTGCCTAGTTGCTTGATATTTCAGCAGAATCGGGTTCGCAATTGCCGAAAAACAACTCGACTTTAACGATGTTCCCTCAGAAAGGCTTCACCTGGGTTGGGTAAAAGTACGCTCTAAACAGGATGCGTAATTAGCCAATGCAGCTGGCCGACCAGAAGCAGAGCGATCGAGACGAGCTGGAGCCGATACTCTACGCCGCTCTCATCAACTCTATGGTGCAGAATTTCTGGGCGATTTTCCTCGGCTCGGCCTCCGCCGCCGTGGCCGCGGTCATGACTGCGCTGAAGACCGGCGACGTCTTGCTGTGGCCGCTCGCATTTCTGCTGATCGCCATCGGTACCGCGCGCGCGTTCCAGATGCGCGGATACGAGAACCGTGCGCACCCACTGTCGTTCGAGGAAGCCAAGCATCTGGAGCCGCGCTACTGGATCGGCGCGCTCAGCTATGCGGCGGTACTCGGCATCTGGGCCTTCGTCGTCATCTACAACAACGAGGATCCGGTGGCCGACATGCTCGCTGTCGCCATCGGCATCGGCTACACCGCCGGCGGCGCCGCCCGCAATTACGGCCAGCCCCGGGTGATCCAGTGGCACGTCGCGCTCGCCTGCGGTCCGATGTCGCTCGCGCTGCTGCTGCACGGCGGCCCCTACCACGTCGGCCTTGCGATCCTGCTGATGTTCTTCTTCATCGGCTTGAAGAACATCAACCTCAGCCTGCATGCGATCTTCGTCAAGGCGCTGACCTCGAGCTTCCGCGAATCCGCGCTGGCGAGCCAGTTCGACACCGCGCTCAACAACATGCCGCACGGCCTGTGCATGTTTCGCGCCGACGGGCGCCTTGCGGTGATGAACCATCGCTTCGGCCAGCTGATGGATCTGCCAGAGGATCTGGTCAAGCGCGGGGCCACCGCGGCCGACATCGTGTCGGCCTGCATCGCCGCGGGCTCCATCTCGGCGGAGAGCGGCAACCAGATCATGGCCGAGATCGCGCATGCGCGGATCTGCGAGATCGTCACCGCCGATCCGGATCCCTCGCGCGGCCGTACCCTGGCCTGGACCTTCCAGCCGATGACCGGCGGCGGCACCGTGCTGCTGCTCGAAGACATCACCGAACGCACCAACGCCGAAGCCCGCATCAGCCATCTCGCCCGCTACGACGAGCTCACCGCGCTGCCCAACCGCGTCTCTTTCCGCGACGAGATCGAGCGCCTGCTGGCCAACGCGCACCACGCCGAACGGCTCTCGGCGCTGCTGTTCGTCGACCTCGACCAGTTCAAGCAGGTCAACGACACGCTCGGCCATCCCTGCGGCGACCAGCTCCTGTGCGCGGTTGCCAACCGCCTGCGCGAGATGCTGCGCCCGGAAGATTTCGTCGCCCGCTTCGGCGGCGACGAGTTCGTCGTGTTCCAGCAGAACATCTCGTCGGCCGAGGACGCCGCGAGCCTCGCCCGCCGCATCGTCGAGCGGCTCAGCGAGCGCTACCGCATCGACAATCACCTGGTCGAGATCGGCGCCAGCGTCGGCATCGCGCTGACCTCGCCCGACGGCAAGGTCAGCGCCGACACCCTGCTCAAGAACGCCGACATGGCGCTGTACCGCGCCAAGGCCGACGGCCGCGGCACTTTCTGCTTCTTCCGCGATGAGATGGCGGCGACCGTCGAGGCGCGCCGCATCCTCGAGCTCGACCTGCGCAAGGCGCTCGCCAACGAGGAGTTCGAGCTGTTCTACCAGCCGCTGGTCAATCTGAAGTCCGGCAAGATCACGACCTGCGAGGCGCTGCTGCGCTGGAATCATCCGGTGCGCGGCACGGTTTCGCCGGTCGACATCATTCCGGTCGCCGAGGACATGGGCCTGATCGTCGATCTCGGCCGCTGGATCCTGCGCCGCGCCTGCATGGAATGCATGAAGTGGCCGGAGGGCGTCAGCGTCGCCGTCAACTTCTCGCCGCAGCAATTCCACCAGCGCGACGTCCTGAGCGAGATCCGCTACGCGCTGGAAGTCTCGGGGCTTCCGGCGCATCGCCTCGAGATCGAGATCACCGAGTCCTCGCTGCTGCGCAACACCCAGCTGACCCACGATATCCTGTCGCAGCTGCATGCGCTCGGCGTGCGCATCTCGCTCGACGATTTCGGCACCGGCTATTCGAGCCTCAGCTACCTGCACAATTTCCCGATGCAGAAGGTGAAGATCGACCGCTCCTTCCTGGAAGGCATCGACACCGACCGGCCGCTGACGCTGCTCCGCGGCGTGGCACGCCTGTCGGCCGACCTCGGCATGGCGGTCGTGGTCGAGGGCATCGAGACCAACGAGCAGCTCGAGCTGATCAGCGCCGACGGCACCGTGTCCGAGGCGCAAGGCTATCTGTTCAGCCGTCCGGTGCCCGCCGTGCGGATGCGCCAGCTCCTCAACGCCTCGCATGGGCGGCGCGGCGAGAGCCTACTCCAGGTCGTGGGCTCGCGCTCCTTCGCCTGATTCCCGCTTCCCGAAATCTCCCGTCGTTTCAGACTGTTGCCAGGTACCGTAGTGCTACGGGGGGTTAACCCTAACACTTCGATTGCTTTGCTTCGTTGTTAAGAAGCTGTTAATAAATCATCACGCGCGTGGAAGTTGTCCCGCGCGAATTGCGATGAGCGGTGGTGGGTAAGGAGTTCGAATGCAGTCCTCAGCCAGATCGATCATTTCGGCTGTTGGACGGGGTGCCGAGCTCCTGACCGACGTCGACTATCATCTTGCGGAAACGGCCGCGGAGAAGGAGGAGATCTACAATCTCCGCTATCGCGCCTACTTACGCGAAGGCGCCGTCAAGGAATCTCCGGACGCGCGCGTCACCGACCAGTATGACGAATTGCCGAACGCGTGGACCTTCGGCGTCTATCTCCGGGGCAAGCTCTGCAGCTCGGTGCGCATCAGCGTGCTGAACTCGGAATGGCGCCAGTCGACGTCGGCCGATGTCTTTCCCGATATCCTGCTGCCGCGGCTCGATCGCGGCGAGATCATGATCGACCCGACCCGCTTCGTCGCCGATCCTGATCAGGTCAAGCGCGTCCCGGAATTGCCCTATCTGACGACCCGGCTCGCCTACATGGCCTGCGAGCATTTCCATGCCGATCTCGGCCTTGCGATCGTGCGCCCGGAGCACCAGGCCTTCTACCGGCGGGTGTTCCTGCACGAGACCATCGCCGAGCCGAGGCTGGTCCCCGGCCTCACCAAGCCGTTCGGACTGATGGCGGCGGACTTCCCGACCTTCCGCAAGAAGGTGTTCGAGCGCTATCCGATCATGCGCTCCACCGCCTTCGAGCGGCGGATGCTGTTCGGGCGCGGCGGCCAGCGTCAGGTCCCGCAGCGGCGGGTGCTGGTGGCGGACGCCGTTCACGCCTGACACCGCCAGCACGCCTGACTGAAGACTGTCGGCAACTCCGGGCCTCAGGCCCAAAATTCAAGCAAAGCCCGTGATTTTGCCGGTTAACGCGGCTTGCCTTCACCCTCGCGCCACATTTACAACCCATTAACCATGACGGTTGCTTTTCGCTGGTTGGGGGCATTTGACCGGCTGACGCAAGGTTCCGTCAAGGTTGACGGAACGTTCGCTTAACCAACCCCCTGTAGACCGGACAGCAGTGGACTAACGTGAGCGTGGAGGCTCCGGAATGAAACATCCTATGCGTATCCTCCAGGGATTGAAGCTGGCCGCGGTGCTTGCCGTCGCGCTGTCGATGGGCGCCTGCGCCAACAAGAATGCTGCGACGGATGCGATGGCCAATGCGGCAACGCCCGGCAGCCAGCAGGACTTCGTCGTGAACGTGGGCGACCGCGTGTTCTTCGAAAGCGACCAGACCGATCTGACCCCGCAGGCGATCGTCACCCTCGAGAAGCAGGCGCAGTGGCTGCAGAGCTATCCGCGCTACTCCTTCACCATCGAAGGTCATGCCGACGAGCGCGGCACCCGCGAATACAACATCGCGCTCGGCGCGCGCCGCGCCCAGTCGGTGCGTTCGTTCCTCGCCTCGCGCGGCATCGATCCGAACCGCATGCGCACGATCTCCTACGGCAAGGAGCGGCCGGTGGCCGTCTGTAACGACATCTCCTGCTGGTCGCAGAACCGCCGCGCCGTCACCGTGCTGAACGCGAGCTCCTGACGCTTTCAGTCAGGCGCCGTTCATCTTCAGAAAACGATCATGCCGGCGCCCCTCACGGGCGCCGGTTTCGTTTCAGCGATCTGTGACAGAAACCGGTTTGTAGCAGTCACATTTTTGGCGTACTCCACTTCAATGTGTGGCGCGTCGCATGTTCCGTCGCAGGCCATTTCGCTTTCGTCGTCAGGGCAAGATGTCATCTAGATTTAAGGTTCTTACCGGCACCGTGGCGACCGCCGCGCTGCTCTCCCTGTGCGCGCCCGTCCTGGCTCAATCGATCTTGGCCCAGACGGATGATGATCCCGAGATGCGGATCGAGCGGCTGGAGAACCAGCTGCGCCAGCTGACCGGCCAGAACGAGGAACTGCAATACCGCAACCGGCAGCTCGAGGAGCGCCTGCGGGCGCTGGAGGGCGGCGCGCAAGCCGCGCCCGGGCAGGTGCCGGTGCAGCCGAATGTCACTGCCATGCCGCCCGCGCAAGCCGCGCCGGCCTATCGCCAGCAGCAGCAGGCCGTGCAGCCGAATTACGAGCAGCCGCAGATCGCTGCTCCCCCGCCGATCGTTCAGGAGCAGCCGGCGCCCGGCGCCCCCGGGACGCGCCGCCGCGGCGATGCGTTTGACCCGAACCAGAATCCCAATGCCCCCGGCGCACCGCGTGCCCTTGGCGGCGGACAGCAGCCGATGCCGGCGGGAGCCGGCGCGCCCGGCGGCCGCAACGCCGGCGAGCCGCTCGATCTCGCCAACACCAGCCCGCGCTATCAGCAAGGCGTGCCGCCCGCGGCCCAGCCCGGCTATCCGCCGGCCCAGCAGGGCAATCCGGCGCAGGGTGGCGGAACGGGCCTTGCGACGCTGCCGCCCTCGGCGACGCCGCGCGACGAGTTCGACCTCGGCATCGGCTACATGCAGCGCAAGGACTATGCGCTGGCCGAGCAGACCATGAAGAACTTCGCGCAGAAATATCCGAACGACCCGCTGCTCGGCGACGCGCAATACTGGCTCGGCGAGAGCTATTTCCAGCGCCAGCAATATCGCGATTCCGCCGAAGCCTTCCTCGCCGTCACCACCAAATACGACAAGTCGGCCAAGGCGCCGGATGCGCTGCTGCGGCTCGGCCAGTCGCTCGCCGCGCTGAAGGAGAAGGAAGCCGCCTGCGCCGCCTTCGGCGAGATCGGCCGCAAATATCCGCGCGCTTCCGCCGGCGTCAAAGCCGCTGTCGACCGCGAGCAGAAGCGGGTGAAGTGCTAGAGCATGATCCGGACCCGAAGGGCCGCGTTAGCGCAAAGTGTGCAGCGGTTTTCCGAAAAGATCATGCTCAAACAAGAGCGATCGCTGACAAAGCGGATGGCATTGCGCTAAACAGTCGATCCATCCGCGGACGATTGCAGCGTCATGTCAGACGACGACAATTCACCGATCTCGGCGCGCGCGGCGAAGCAGCTCTTCGCTGACCTGAAGCACGCGCCGGCCCTGGTGCTCGCGGTCTCCGGCGGGCCCGATTCCGTCGCGCTGATGTGGCTCGCGGCCCGCTGGCAGCGCAGCCTTTCGCGCGGCCCGCGTCTCACCGTCGTCACCGTCGATCATGGCTTGCGGCCGGAGGCGGCGCGCGAGGCGCGCGCGGTCAAGCGGCTCGCGGCCGAGCTCGGCCTGCCGCACCGGACCCTGCGCTGGCGCGGCGCCAAGCCGAAGACAGGACTGCCTGCGGCCGCGCGCGAGGCGCGTTACCGTCTGCTCGCGCAGGCCGCGCGCAAGGCGGGGGCAAGCCATGTCCTGACCGCCCATACCCGCGACGACCAGGCCGAGACGCTGTTGATGCGCATGCTTCGCGGCAGCGGGCTTGCGGGACTGTCGGCGATGGCACAGCTGACGGAACGCGACGGCATCGTACTGGCGCGTCCGCTGCTCGACATTCCCAAGTCGCAGCTCGTGGCGACCTTGAAACGGGCGAAGATCGATTTCGCCGACGATCCCACCAACCGCGACACCGCCTTCACCCGGCCGCGGCTGCGCGCGCTGCTGCCGCAGCTCGCGGCCGAGGGCGGTGACGCCAGAAACCTGGCGCGGCTCGCAGGCCGGCTGGCGCGCGCCAATGCGGCAGTAGAGGTGCTGGTTGATGGCGCCGAGCGCTTCCTCCAGTTGCGGGCGCGCGGCGATGCGCCGCAGGCAGGCGGTCGCAGCTTCGAGGCCGAAGCATTTGCCCTCCTGCCGGAGGAGGTCCGGCTGCGGCTCCTGCTGCGGGCCATCAATGCGCTCGGGCATGAAGGGCCGGCGGAACTCGGCAAGGTCGAAACTTTGTTGTCCGTGCTCGATCAGGCCCTGGCTATGGGCCCCCCCGCAGCCGCAAATGGCCGGCCGGTCCTGAAGCAGACCCTTGCGGGAGCCTTGATCAGCCTTGCCGGCGGGCGTATCCACATCGCGCCTGCGCCGGCGCGGCGGTCCCAAAAGGGGACTTGAAGGGCGGAGAGGGCGGATCATGACACCGGCCGCTTCCGCTGCACGCCGTCAGGACACCTTAACCAGGCAGGAAAAACCCCGCTTCGGGCGCCATTATTTCAGCGGGAATCGCTCTAAGATGGGCTAAATAGTCCCATCTCGTTCCCTTGGCAGCGACCGGGTCGGCACCTAAATTGTATGCGTCTAACGATGAGGATTCCTTGGGGATTTCCTCGAATTGCCCCAAGTAACTGGGTCGAGTAACTCCTGAAGGATCAGGGCCGCGATCCGCGCGACCACGAAGGAAGATCGATGAACGCCAATCTGCGCAACTTCGCCCTCTGGGTCATCATTGTCTTGTTGCTGTTGGCGTTGTTCACGCTCTTCCAGAATCCGGGTCAGCGCGCCTCCTCGCAGGACATCGCCTTCTCCCAGCTCCTGAGCGAAGTTGACCGCGGCAATGTGCGCGACGTCGTGATCCAGGGCCCGGATATCCACGGCACCTTCACCAACGGCTCCAGCTTCCAGACCTATGCGCCGAACGACCCGACGCTGGTGAAGCGCCTCTATGACAGCAAGGTCCAGATCACCGCGAAGCCGCCGGGCGACAACGTGCCCTGGTTCGTCTCGCTGCTGGTCTCCTGGCTGCCCTTCATCGCGCTGATCGGCGTCTGGATCTTCCTGTCCCGCCAGATGCAGGGCGGTGCGGGCAAGGCCATGGGTTTTGGCAAGTCGCGCGCAAAAATGCTGACCGAAGCGCATGGCCGCGTCACCTTCGAGGACGTCGCCGGCGTGGACGAGGCCAAGCAGGACCTCCAGGAGATCGTCGAATTCCTCCGCGACCCCGGCAAATTCCAGCGCCTCGGCGGCCGCATTCCGCGCGGCGTGCTGCTGGTCGGCCCCCCCGGCACCGGTAAGACCCTGATCGCGCGTGCGGTCGCGGGCGAAGCCAACGTGCCGTTCTTCACCATCTCCGGTTCGGACTTCGTCGAAATGTTCGTCGGCGTCGGCGCATCCCGCGTCCGCGACATGTTCGAGCAGGCCAAGAAGAACGCGCCCTGCATCATCTTCATCGACGAAATCGATGCCGTCGGTCGTCACCGTGGCGCCGGTCTCGGCGGTGGCAATGACGAGCGCGAGCAGACGCTGAACCAGCTGCTGGTCGAGATGGACGGCTTCGAGGCCAACGAGGGCGTGATCCTGATCGCCGCTACCAACCGTCCCGACGTGCTCGATCCCGCGCTGCTGCGTCCGGGCCGCTTCGACCGCCAGGTCGTCGTGCCCAATCCGGACGTCGTCGGCCGCGAGCAGATCCTCAAGGTGCATGTCCGTAAAGTTCCGCTGGCGCCCGATATCAACCTCAAGACCATCGCGCGCGGCACCCCGGGCTTCTCCGGCGCCGACCTGATGAACCTCGTCAACGAGGCTGCGCTCACCGCCGCCCGCCGCAACAAGCGGATGGTGACGCAGGCCGAGTTCGAGGAAGCCAAGGACAAGGTGATGATGGGCGCCGAGCGCAAGTCGCTCGTCATGACCGAGGAAGAGAAGCTCCTGACGGCCTATCACGAGGGCGGCCACGCCATCGTCGGCCTCAACGTGCCCGCGACCGATCCGATCCACAAGGCGACCATCATCCCGCGCGGCCGTGCGCTGGGCATGGTCATGCAGCTGCCGGAGCGCGACAAGCTGTCGATGTCTCTGGAGCAGATGACCTCGCGCCTCGCCATCATGATGGGCGGCCGCGTCGCCGAAGAGCTGATCTTCGGCCGCGAGAAGGTGACCTCGGGTGCCGCCTCCGACATCGAGCAGGCCACGCGCCTTGCCCGCATGATGGTGACGCGCTGGGGCCTGTCGGAAGAGCTCGGCACGGTCTCGTATGGCGAGAACCAGGACGAGGTGTTCCTCGGCATGTCGGTCTCGCGTACGCAGAACGCGTCTGAAGCGACCGTGCAGAAGATCGACTCCGAGATCCGTCGACTGGTCGAGGAAGGCTACAAGGAAGCGACCCGCATCCTCACCGAGAAGCACGCCGACCTCGAAGCCCTGGCAAAGGGTCTCCTGGAGTTCGAAACGCTCTCCGGCGACGAGATCGTCGACCTGCTCAAGGGCAAGAAGCCGAACCGCGAGTCCGTGCTCGAGCCCACCACCCCGCGTGCCTCCGCCGTGCCGCCGGCCGGCAAGTCGCGCCCGCGGCCCGATCCGGATCCCGGCCTGGAGCCGCAGCCGCAGGCCTGATCGCGCAGCGGCAGATGAAATCGAAAAACGCGGCGGCAACGCCGCGTTTTTTTGTTGGCTTGAACCTCAGTTCGCGTGCCCCGGACGCAGCGCAGCGCGTCGCCCTTGCGACGTGGTGCGCTGCAGAGCCGGGGCCCACGTCTCGGCGTCTCCCGTGTCGCCTCCTGGGTCCCGGCTCTGCGCAGCAACGCTAACGCGTTGCAGCGCGTCCGGGACACGAGAGTGGGGCGCGCCATCGCCGCAAACTCCGTCATTGCGAGCGCAGCGAAGCAATCCAGACTGCCTCCGCGGAAAGGCTCTGGATTGCTTCGCGGAGCCTGTCATCGGGCCGCGCGTCGCGCGGACCCGGTGGCTCGCAATGACGATGTGGGTACAGCTCCGCTCTAACGATCCGGCACAGGCCTCGTAGGGTGGGCAAAGGCGCCCTTGCGCCGTGCCCACGCTCTCTCGCAATCACGACGGACGTGGTGGGCACGCTTCGCTTTGCCCACCCTACGATATCTCACTTCGCCGCAGCTCTCGGCGTATCCCGCCGCCTCAAGAACCGCAGCACATCCTCGTTGAACTGCTCGGGATCCTGC
This sequence comes from Bradyrhizobium liaoningense, assembly GCF_018130825.1. GTDB lineage: Bacteria > Pseudomonadota > Alphaproteobacteria > Rhizobiales > Xanthobacteraceae > Bradyrhizobium > Bradyrhizobium liaoningense_B. The sequence continues at coordinate 156,861 of NZ_JAFCJS010000008.1, forward strand.
AGGAACGAGAAGTGGCTGACTTCCGGCTGGATCAGCAAACCGGCGCCCGGAATGTTCGCCGCCATGAACTCGGTGTTCTCGCGCTTGATCGCCTCGTCGTGGTCGCCGTCCACGATCCAGGTCGGGACCTTGATCGCCGCGAGGTCCGAGGCCGTCCATTTCGGCTGGCTCTCCCACATCTTGGTGATCTCGTCGACGAAGCTCTTGTACTGCGTCGGGGTCGGCGAGAGGCGCTTGTACTCCTCGCCCGCCCGCGCGATGTAGGCGTTGAAGACCTCGCTCGAGGCGATGTCGGCAACGCCCGACGGATCCGAATTTGCCGCGAAGGCGAACAGCCTGCTCACCCGCTCCGGATGCTTCATGGCGATGTCGAGGCCGATGATCGCGCCGTCGCTCCAGCCGACGATCGCCGCCTTCCTGATCTTGAGATGGTCGAGCAGTCCGACCACGTCCGACGCCATCAGATCGTAGCCATAGGGTTCCTGGTTGCGGCTGCTGCGCCCGTGTCCGCGGCTCTCCATGACGATGACCTGATGGTGCCGTTGCAGCGCGCGGACCTGGTGGCCCCAATAGTTGGCGTTGGCGAGGCCGCCATGCAGCAACAGCACGGGCTCACCGCGGCCGTTGACCGGCGCAAGGCCGCTCTCTGCCGCCCTGGGCAAGATCGGCGTCGGCGGCAGGTTCAGCCATCGCGGCGCTGCGTGCGCGGCCGTGATCGAGACCGCGACGAGGAGCGCGGCGAAGAGATTGCGAAACATCATGTGCGCCTTCCTGTTGGATCATCGGCGTAGGGTGGGCAACAGCGCCCTTGCGCCGTGCCCGCCATCTCTCGGCGGTCGCGACCGACATGGTGGCCACGCTCGCGCTTTGCCCGCCCTGCGATCGCTGCCCGATCATGATCGGAGTTTGCTGCGATCTCATGGCATGGTTCCTTAGCCCGGCGTTTACCATCGGCCAGTGAGCCATTCCTGGAACGCCGATTCATCCGCCATTAGCGTTTGTGGGTTAGCTCTGCTGCTGTCCGTCTTCATCGCTCCGCGCGGGCGAGCGGACGGGCGCTTCAGGACGGATAGCCGGCACGGCGCTCAACCGAGGCTGATCCGCAGCGGTCGCTTTCACCGGCACTCGAATGGCAGACGTCAACGTCACCTCTGACATGATCGGCCGCGATCGCGCGGTCGGAACCTCGAATTTCTGGGTCGAGATATTTTCGGTCGCCGTGTTCGCGTCGGCGGTGTCGGTGTTGCGGACGGGATTCGTCTTCGGCCTCACCAACAACCTCTACCATCTGCCGATCGTTGCCGGTCTCTACAATGAGCCGCAATATGCGGATGACCGGTTCATCCAGTCGCTGCGCTATTTTGCGTCCGGTGTCTGGCTGATCCTGAGCGGCGCCGAACGATACTTCGACAACGTTCCGTTGCTGTTCCTCATTCTGTTCTTCCTGTCCCGCCTGCTCAGCTTCGTCGGATTTCTGTGCTGTGCTTCGTTGCTGGGGATAACGGAACAACGCGACAGGATCGTCTTCAGCCTGATCCTCTGCTTCGTCGCCTTTCTCGACGGCTACAGCTACGCCGGCTCCGGTGGCCTCTTCATCAACACCTTCACCCATTCCGAGATGGCGAATGGCGTGGCCCTGCTGGCGATCTACTTTGCCGCCCGGGGCCGCTTCACTGCGGCGGCGATTGCGCTTGGGATCACGTTCTTCATCAATGCCTTCTTTGCGGTGTGGCTGGTGCTGCCGCTGGCGCTGATCGGGATACACTTTCTGTCGCAGCGCAAGGCGACATTCGGCGAGATCTCCTCGCGTGCGCTGATCGGTCTCGTCCTGTGCCTGCCGCTTGCGTTTGCGGTGCTTCACGGCTTTCTGGCAAATCCGGAGTTCGGTCGTCCGTTCGGTTTCGATTATGCCGAGTTCCTCCGTCAGTACTTCCCCGGTCACGTGCTGATCGACTCGACCTCGCCAGGCGATCTTGCGGGGCTCCTCGGCGTCGCCGTCATCGGAGCGCTCGCGTTTTTCCTGCTGAGGCAGGCTGCCGCGGAATTGCGGGCGGCCTATGCCGGCGCAATCCTGGTCTATCTGATCGGCATCGTCGTTCCCTTCGCCACGGGATCGCCGTTCATCCTCAACCTTCATTTCCTGCGCTCGAGCACGGTCATTCATCTCCTGGCCGCCCTCGCGATCGCGGCATTGGCGACGAAGTGGCTGCGGCGGGACAAGGAGGCGACCTTCCTTCCCGCGTGTCTCATCGTGCTGTTCCTGAGCTTCGACGGCTGGGCCGGCCTCGCCTTCGTCATCGCCGCCTTGATGTATGTTCTTCGAGCGACAGGATCGGGACCGCTCCCATCCTATCAGCGCACCATGGGCCATCTGGTGCTCGCCACGACCGTGTTTCTCGCTTACCCGCTCGCGATCCGCTCCAGTCTCAACTTCAACCGGATCTGCAACGAGGCCATCGAGGAGTGGGGCGCCGTCGGCGCATGGGCGCGCAACAACACGCCGTTGAACGCCATGTTTCTCACCCCAAGCCGGCCGGGGCTTGATGGTCGCTCGGAGGTGAGCACCGCCGACATGGCGCTCGATCGCGCCAGCGTATTTGAATACGTCTCGCACCGTCGCGTCTGGATCGATCACAAGCGCGGCGGAACCGCGATGTGGATGCCGTCCTATTACCAGACGTGGCGAAGCAGGTTGACGGATGTCGACGGCCTGAAGTCGCTGGATGAGCGCCTCGCCTATGCGTCGCGCAATGGCGTCGGCTATGTCATCGATATCTGCCAGAGCCCGGAAGCGCAGAGCGGCGCGCTCTATCGAACGAAACGGCTCTGCGTATTTTCCGCTGGCGCAAGCGAGCCGGCTGCGCAGAAGAACGCTTCGTCGGCGATAGGTGAATCGTCCGGTTGATCAGCCGAGCGTCGCGCGATCCGGTGCGGCGCTCAACGATCGCCGGACGCGCGGTCCGTGCATGGGATCGTCACGGAGCCGTGGCGCCCTCGCGCACATGGATCACCGCGATATCGTCCGCATAGATACGCTTCCAGCCCTTGAGGTGGTCGAGGATCTGGGGCCCCGGCGCATCGGCGGCCAGCAGCGTCGCGTCGATCTTGTACTCGTCGAGCAGCCGGGGCAGCAGCTCGGGCTTCTTCCCCTCGGTCGCCTTGAAGAAGTCCATCACGAATTTCTCGCCATAGAGCTCGGCGCGGCCGTCGACGAAGACGGGGATATCGCGCGCGATCAGATAGCCGCCGAACCTGTAGGCGTTGAAGATGCGCTGCGCCCCGCGCTTTTCGAGCAGGTCGGTCGCCGCAACAGGCGTCTGGTCCATCGTGAATTTGAAGCGGTGATGCGACATGAAGATCGAGGTCGAGGTCCAGCTTGCGGCCACGATCATCAATGCGCCCGCTGCAGTCACGTACCGGGCAGGCCAGCTCTCGCTTGTTTGCGCATCGGCTTGCTGCAGGGACGATTTCTCGCCGAGCGGCTTGGCCAGCACCAGCGGCACCAGGAAGGCAAAGACCTCGATGCTCCTGACATGGCTGAGCGCCATCCAGGTCAGCAGCAGGATCAGCAGAATGCGCGGCGGCGACAGCGTCAGGCCGCGATAGAGCCCGAGCGCGATCAGGCCGAGCAGAGCGCCTTCGAACGCGGTGAAGGATGCGAAGTTCGCCGGCGACCATTCGGAAATGACCGTCAGCAGTTCGCCGAGATTGAGGATGTTGGTCGCACCCAGCAGCGTGCGCCAGCCATAGGGCGTGACGCAGCTCGCGGCCAGGGCGGCAACGCCGAACAGGAACCAGCGCAGCAGCAGCCGGATCTGCTTATTGGACTCAAGGCCCCAGAGCGCCACGAACGCCATCGGGCCGATCAGCGCGAGGCCCAGCACGAAGCCGCCATGCAGGTTCGCCCACAGCGACATCAGCGGCAGCCAGCGCCATGACGACGTGCCCTTGCGATCGGCTGCCGCCATCAGCATGCCGACCCATGCGATCATCACGGGCAGCGCCAGCATGTGCGGCCGCGCCAGGATGTGATGCAGCGACAGCACGACTGCCAGCATCGCGAACAGCACCGAGCGCGGCATCTCCAGATGCGCCTCGAGCAGATAGACGAGGATCGCCGCCGACAATGCGACCGCGACCGCGGTGAGGATCACCGGGCCGCCCCAGCCCCATTGCGTATAGGAGAGCGCGAACGCGACCTGCGACAACCATGACGTCGAAACCCAGGGCGCTCCGGGCCGCGTGAAGGAATAGAAGTCGGTGTAGGGCAGGGCGTGGTGATCGAGAATCCATTGCCCGATCTTGATCTGCCAGAACGAGTCGGAGTCCTGCAGCAGCGTATCGCCGACACAGAGAAAGAAGAGATAGGCGCCCGCTCCGACGCAGAGCGGCACCAGCGCTCGCGCGCGGCTCTGTACTGCGATGCTGCTGGCAAAGGAAAGCGACATGCCGCCTCGTCGTCCTGCTTGTTCTTGTCGGATTGGCTGATGGCATTGGACCACGGCGATCATAACTTCGGGTAAACCGCGACCATCGTGTGATGTCGTTACAATTTAACGGATTGTTTTCAAATTCGATTTACCATCGGCGAATACTCGCAAACCGCTGTTTGTTTCCGCAGTCGAATTAACTGCGGCGCAATTCTTTGTCTCTAGGTTCGGTTCCATGGTCGGGCGGCGCTGGGAAGCCGAAGAGACCAGACCAGTTGTAGCCTTGTGTACTTTTTGGGAGCACTCTATGAAGAACCTCGTTTCGCGTTTCGTGAAGGATGAATCCGGCGCCACCGCGATTGAATACGGCCTGATCGCTGCCGGCATCGCGCTCGCGATCATCACCGTCGTCAACAACCTCGGCAGCACGCTGAACACCAAGTTCGGCTCGATCTCGTCCAGCCTCAAGTAAGGCCGAACGACCTGGGAATTCTGAGAGCCTCGTCTTCGACGAGGCTCTTTTCTTTTGGGCGCACGCCATCATTTCCGAGCCCGCGCATTCATCACCGTCACCCTGAGGTGGCCGCGAAGCGGCCCTCGAAGGGCGACGGCCCGGCTGCATCGGGGCCATCTATCCTTCGAGGCTCGCTACGCGAGCACCTCAGGATGACGGGATTGACGCTTGTAGGGTGGGCAAAGCGACTTGTCCGCCGTAGCTCGAAGAGCGAAGGCGGAAGCGTACCCACCAACCGCAGATGATGGGGCACATCGCGCCCACAACATCATTGCGAGCGCTCCACTTCGATCTCAGTTGCGGAAAAATGGTGGGCACGGCGCTGTGCGCCTTTGCCCACCCTACGGCAGCGTGGTTGTGACGGCGAGTGCCCGGCTATTCTGCGAGGCTGGGCTGCCAGACCGGCGGTAGCGCGGGTGTGGCGGATGCAGGCGCCGTGCGGGCAAGCCGTTCAACCCAAAACTTCGTCACCCAGACCGAGGCTGCGGCGACGGCGACGCCGCCGGCGACGTCGATGAGGTAATGCGCGCCGATCGCCGGCGTCGCCGCGATCATCAACAGGTTGAGCGCCGCTGCGATGCCGCCGATGCCGCGCACCGGCCACAGCGCCCACATGTAGAGTACGGCGGACGCGGCGTGAAAGCTCGGGAACGAGACGATGCCGGAGAGGAAGAACAGCCGCAGCTCGTGCAGGCTGCCGTCGCGCAGCGCGAGGATGTCGCGCAGCTGACCGGCATAGACCGCGGTGTTGATCTCGGGGAAGTGCGCGGCCGGCAATTGCAGCCCGTAATAGGTGCCGATCGCCGGCACCATTGCGGAGATCGCGATGGTGACCGCGAGCGCGAGGCTCATCGCGAGCATGAACACCTGCAGCCGCACATAGCGTGCCGTCAGCGTCAGCACGACGGGAACGCCGAGCAGCGGCCATTTAATCAGTCCGTAGCCGCGCGCGAGGACGTCCGCAAGCCAGGGATGGTCGTTGATGTAACGCGCGATCGGCTCGGGATCGAGGCCGAGCACGCGGTCGATCGCAAGGAGCGCCTCGTCCTGGAGCGGCCAATTCATCTTGCCCGCGACGTAGCTCAAAGGTCCGACGATCGCGCAGGTGAAAATGACCTGTCCGATCGTGCCGAGCGAGAACACCAGTTTTGGATCGGCAAGCTCGCCCTTCGTCAGCCGGTGGCCACAGGCGACGCCGACCAGGATGGCCGCGATCGCCACGGTGATGCTGTAGGCGACGGGCTCGAGGCTCAGACCGGTCGCGGGCAACCCGAACGCCAGCAGGCTGCCCATGGCCACGATGGGAAGCCAGTTCAGGTTGAAGAGCCGCCAGGCGGTTCGGGCGTCCGAATCGAGCATGCTGCACCGAGCTAGGATCGCAGTCGGCGGTAAGGTCGCGGACCTGCTTTAAGATGGCGGTAACAATCGTGGTTAGCCGTCTATCAACCGGCTCTCGCACTTTGCGCATTTGTCGCTTGCGTCTTTGGCGTGACGCGTCACGCAAATGCATCTTGTCATCCCCCCTGAATAGTTGTTCAGTCCTTGCGGGGCGATTTGCAGCGAATTGCGTGACGAAGCGTTCGGCCGCGGGGCGTGCGGACGGCGTGTGTGGGACAGGAAGCGCGCCATGGTTTATCGGCGGACGCATCAAGTGGTTAAGCGCCTTGCGGCCCGGCGCAGTGCGATACTGGCGGCAGCGCGGGAGGCGGCGGCGGAAGGCGGCATGGCGGCGGTGCAGATTGCGCCGGTCGCGGTCCGGGCCAATGTCGCGGCCGGAACGGTCTACCGCTACTTCCCCTCCAAGGCCGAGCTGATCTCCGAATTGATCGCCGAGGTCTCGCGTGACGAGCTCGCGGCGATCCGCCGGGCGGCCGATGCCGCGCCGGGCCCGTCCTCGGCGCTGGCAGCCGCGGTCACCACGGTGGCGGTCCATACCCTGTCGCAGCGGCGGCTGGCCTGGGGCATCCTGGCCGAGCCGGTCGATGTCGACGTCAGCGCCTCCCGGCTTGCCAGCCGGCGCGAGATCGCCGGCGAGATCGCTGCCCGGATCGATGCGGCCGTGCGTGCCGGCCATCTGCCGGCGCAGGATACCGCGCTTGCCGCCACCGCGCTGCTGGGCGCGCTGCACGAGGCGCTCGTCGGGCCGCTCGCGCCCGACAATCTCGAAGATCCCGTCAAGATGCGCGATGCGGTGCAGACCGTGACGCTGCTGGCGCTGCGCGCCGTCGGCGTCATGGACGCCCGCGCCCGCGGCCTCGTGGTCCAGCAGACGCTGCTCCCGACGACGAAGGCGCTGGTCGGGGCGTAAAATCGCGCCGCGACCGAGGTGGCGCCCTGAGCGCGCTCAGGTTATTGCCTGAGCGCGCCTTTTCGCGAAACCCCGGCATGTCAGCCTGACCGGCCGGCTACTGTGCATGGGGTTGTTTTCCGACTTTTTTGTTTGGCCGCCCCGGCGGGGGCTACATGTTCGCGTCGCCCTCGGGGCCGACCGAGGCGATACGCACCATGTTGGTGGTGCCGGGGATGCCGAGCGGCACGCCGGCGACGATGATCACGCGCTGGCCGGCGCGGACGAAGCCATCCCGGAACGCGATCTGGCCGGCGCGGCTCACCATGTCATCTTGATCGCGCGCGTCTTCCGCCACCACGCAATGCACGCCCCAGACGACGGCGAGCCGGCGGCCGGCGGTGATGTTGGGTGTGATCGCCACGACCGGCGGCTTCGGCCGCTCGCGCGCCACGCGCACGGCGGTCGAGCCCGAGCTGGTCCAGCAGATCAGGGCCGGCAGGTCCAGCGTCTCGGCGATCTGCCGCGCGGCGTCGGCGATGGCGTCGCCCGCGGTGGATTCCGGCGCCGGGCGCTGGGCCGCGACCACGGTGCGATAGGTCGGGTCGCGCTCGACCTCCTCGCCGATGCGGTTCATGGTCGAGACCGCCTCGACCGGGAATTTGCCGGCCGCCGATTCCGCCGACAGCATGATGGCATCGGCGCCTTCATAAACGGCGGTGGCGACGTCGGAGACTTCGGCGCGGGTCGGCACCGGCGACTGGATCATCGATTCCAGCATCTGGGTCGCGATCACCACCGGCTTGCCGGCGCGGCGCGCCATCCGCGTCATCTGCTTCTGCAGGCTCGGCACGCGCTCGAGCGGCAGCTCGACGCCGAGGTCGCCGCGCGCCACCATCAGCGCATCGGAAGCCTCGATGATGTCGGCGAGGCGGTCGATCGCCTGCGGCTTCTCGATCTTGGCCATGACAGCGGCGCGGCCGCGGATCATCTTCTTGGCCTCGATCACGTCGTCGGCGCGCTGCACGAAGGATAGTGCGATCCAGTCGACGCCGGTGACGAGGGCCGCCTCGAGGTCGGCGCGGTCCTTCGGCGTCATGGCCGAGACCGGCAGGTCGGTGTCGGGCAGGCTGACGCCCTTGCGGTCGCTCATCTTGCCGCCGACCACGACACGCGTCACCGCGTGCTCCTTGGAGGTCTCCTCCGCGATCAGCCGCACCTTGCCGTCGTCGAGCAGCAGCGCATGGCCGGGCCTGAGCGCAGCCAGGATCTCCGGATGCGGGAGTTGGACGCGGGTGGCATCGCCGGGCGTCTTGTCGGAATCGAGGGTGAAGGTCTGCCCGTTCTGGAGCTGCACCGCGCCCTCGGCGAAGGCGCCGAGCCGGAGCTTGGGGCCCTGAAGATCGACCAGGATGCCGATCGGGCGGCCGTAGCTCGACTCGACATTGCGGATCGTCGCCACCAGCTCCCGCATCTTGTCATGCGGGGTGTGGCTCATGTTGATGCGGAACAGATCGGCGCCGGCCTCGAACAGGCGGCGGATCATCGCGAGGTCTGAAGAGGCGGGTCCCAGGGTCGCGAGAATCTTGATACGGCGAAGACGCCTCATGGCTTATTTCCAGGCGGGGGTGGCAGGCCGGGCGAGCCCGGGGGCGTAGCACCGGGCGGGCTATTGGGCAAACCCGGAACGCCGCCCGGGCCAACCGGTCCGGGCAGGCCAGGCACGCGCTGCTGCGCCGGCTGTTCGTTGGCATCGGTGAGCTGCACCGTCCAGGCGCGTTGCTCGCCGGTATCGACCTCGAAATAGCCGGTGCGGTCGTAGCCGCGTGCCAGGCAATCCTCGGTGCCGCGGATGGTGAATTCCTTGTCGCGCGAGCACATGAAGGCCTGGCCCGACCATTCGCCGCCGCGGTCATAGTCGATGGCGTAGATGTAGTAGTAGCGGGCGACCAGCGTGCCCCGCAGCAGCGTCTCGCAGGAGCGGGACGAGATGTTCCACCAGCCCTCCGTGGTCCAGCCCTCGGCGTCCTTGTAGCCGAGCGCGATGCCGACCCGGCTCGAGGTGTTGTTGCAGAGGCGGAAGTCGGCGGAAGCCGGGCTGGTCCAGAGGCACAGCAGGGCGACCGCCAGCACCGGGACCAACCGGGCGAGCAGGCGAAGCGGGGAGCGGGGAGATTCGGCAATCATTGTTGCGGAAGCTATACCAGATCATTGACGATTTGGCGTAGGGCCGGGGAACCGCCCCAAAGCCGGGCCATGGCCCGTTTGCCCCGCGATATGGCAAAATCTGTGACAGGACCCCACCTGATCCCGTAAGGGTGACGATGTCCAAGGGCCAGCCGAGGGATCCAGCTATGGCAATCGACGACAAAACCAGAACGGAGCTCGAGGCGGCCGCTTTCCGGCGCCTGGTCGATCATTTGCGGAGCCGGACCGACGTCCAGAACATCGATCTGATGAATCTGGCCGGCTTCTGCCGCAACTGCCTGTCCAACTGGCTCAAGGACGCTGCGGACGCCCAGGGCGTCGCCTTGAGCAAGGACGAGAGCCGGGAGGCCGTCTACGGCATGCCCTACGAGACCTGGAAGGCGAAGTACCAGGGCACGGCCACGCCCGAGCAGCTCGAGGCGATGAAGAAGGTCCATCCCCACGGGCACTGAACGGCCCCGCCACGCATCGCCTGAGTCGCATCACACAACAGCTTTCTTTTCACCCCCGCAGGAAGGTGTGGGCGCGCTGTGGACGAGCGCGATGCTTGCTTGAACGCTGGGGGCGCTAACGCTTAAGGGTCTACCCAGCACGCGCGGTGAGGATGCCGGCGTCACCTCGTTTTGCCAGTTCCATTGGGAGTACCAAGATGGCCACCTCCGCCGCCGTCCGCGACGACGAGCCCGCGACGAAATTTGCCAAGGACCAGCTCAAGTCCATCATCGAACGCATCGAGCGGCTGGAGGAAGAGAAGAAGGCGATCTCCGACGACATCCGCGACGTCTATGCCGAGAGCAAGGGCAACGGCTACGACGTCAAGGCGCTGCGCACCATTGTGCGCCTGCGCAAGCAGGACCCCAACGAGCGCGCCGAGGCCGAGACCATCCTCGAGACCTACATGCAGGCGCTCGGGATGCTCTGAAGGCGGCAGGACCGCGCCTCACCCGTAAGATACCTCGCCGGGCCGCAATTTGCGGACGGCCCGCGCTTGGGCAAAATCCGCTCGTCTGCTAGAATGCTCGGTGAAGGGACCGAGCAATGGATGTGCCTGGACCAGAGCGCAGGCTCGCCGCGGTCCTCGCGGCTGACATGGTCGGCTTTAGTCGGCTGATGGAGGTCGACGAGGGTGGCACCCTCGCGCGCCTCAAGACCCACCGGATCGAGCTCATCGATCCGGCGATTGCCAAAAATCACGGCCGCATCATCAAGACGACGGGCGACGGCCTGCTCGTCGAATTCCATAGCGTCGTCGACGCAGTGTTGTGCGCTGCTGAAATTCAGAGCCGGATGGGGCGCCGCAACGCCGATGTCCCGCCGCCGCGATGGATACAATTCCGCATCGGTATCAATCTGGGCGACGTGATCGTCGATCAGAACGACATTTTCGGCGACGGCGTCAACGTCGCGGCACGGTTGGAGGCCCTGGCCGAGCCTGGAGGCATCTGCATCTCCAGCGCGGTGCGCGACCAACTGGGCGAGCGCCTCGATGGTGTCGCATTCGAGGACATCGGCGAGCAGAACGTCAAGAACATCGTGCGCGCCATCCGCGTCTACCGGATTCGATTGGAGGACGGGCCGGCAAGTGCGCCGGTCGGCACGACGGCCGCTGCAAAGGCGACTGGCAAGTCGAAGAAGCCGTCAATCGCGGTGCTGCCCTTCGCCAACATGAGCGGCGATCCGGAACAGGAGTTCTTCGCGGACGGTTTGACCGAGGACATCATTACGGAGCTTTCACGCTTCCACGACCTGCTGGTGATCTCGCGCAACTCGACCTTCGTGTACAAGGGAAAGTCGGTCAAGGTGCAGGATGTCGGCCGCGAATTCGGTGTCGACTACGTCATCGAGGGAAGCGTGCGAAAGGCCGGGGGGCGCGTCCGCGTCACCGTGCAGCTGATCGATGCGGAGACGGATCGACATATTTGGGCCGAGCGCTATGACGGCGAGCTCAAGGACATCTTCGCGATCCAGGACGAGATGACCCGGGCGATTGTCGCCACGTTGCCCGGCCGTGTCGAGGCGGCGACGCACGATCGGGCGAACCGCAAGCCGACGGACAACATGGCCGCCTATGAATGCGTGCTGGCCGCGAAGACCTTGCACCATCGCTCCAATCGCGAAGACAATGCGCGGGCGCAGCTTCTGCTCGACCGGGCGCTCGAACTCGACGGCAACTATGCTCACGCACACGCGTGGAAGGCGTGCGTCCTGGGCCAGACCTGGGTCTATAACTGGTGTGCGGATCGCGACGCCACCTTCCAGCAGGTGGCTTCAGAGCTGGAAACCGCGCTGGGCCTCGACGACAATGACAGCGACGTGCACCGCATCCTCGCGGCACTCAATCTGAATCGCGACGACCATGATAAAGCCACTTACCACCAGGAGCGTGCGCTCGCGCTCAACCCGAACTATGACCTCGTGGTAGTGCAGCAGGGCGAGCTTCTGACCTGGCTGGGAAGGCCGGAGGAGGGCATCGACTGGATCAAGAAGGCGATGCGGCTCAACCCGTATCATCCGGAACGCTTCTGGAGCCATCTCGGGCGCGCCTATTACTGTGCCGAGAAATACGCCGAAGCCGCCGAAGCCTTCTCGAGGATCTCACGCCCCGATCACACCCATCATGCATTCCTTGCCGGGATCTTCGCGCAGATGGGCAATGCAGTGGCTGCGGGCGCGCACGCGGCTGAAGTGCTCAAGCGTGAGCCGGCATTTTCCGTGGCCAATCATCTTTCCACCCAGCATTACAAGCGGCAGGTCGATCGTCAGCGCTATGAGGCAGGCCTTCTCCGGGCAGGCCTGCCGGCCTGATCTGGCACATGGCGGAGACCGATCGCCGATCCATCGAGAGTGAGACTGTGACCGGGCCGATAGTGCCGCGTGAGGTGAGCCGGGCCTTCGACGCCTTTCCGGCGTCGATGCGCAAGCGGCTCCTTCAGGTGCGCGATCTGATCTTTGCGACCGCCGCGAAGCATGAGGAGGTCGGCCGGCTCAGCGAAACCCTGAAATGGGGCGAGCCGGCCTATCTGACCGAAGAGACGGGCAGTGGCTCAACGATCAGGCTCGGGCGCCTGAAGGATTCCGATCACGCCGCCATTCTGTTCAACTGCAAGACGACGCTGGTCGACACCTTTCGCGAGCGCTTTCCAGATCAGTTCGAGTATCGGCAGACCAGGGCATTGCTGCTGCCGGTGGCGGGCAAACTGCCGAAGCGGGAGCTCGCCGTCTGCCTGTCGCTGGCGCTGACCTATCATCTGGATCGGCGGGGCAGGAAAGCGAGATAGGCTGCACTTGTAGCCCGGATGGAGCGCAGCGAAATCCGGGGTCTCGCGCAGCACGCGCCGCTTTCCCGGATTACGCTTCGCTCCATCCGGGCTACGAGACTGATTTCTTGGAAATAGTAAGGGCTTATTAGCGTAGCGCTGCCGTCCGCATCACGAACGACGTCGTCTCGAGCTTCGCGGTCGCGCTGCCCGAGAAGCTGTCGCAAGACAGGCCCGGCATCGGATCGTCGGTGAAGCCCATCGCGATCACCGTCTGCGGCTTGACGAAATAGCCGCGCAGCGCCGCCGTATCGAGCTCGCCCATCAGCGTGACCGACATCGCACGGCTGGCGCTCGGCGACAGCATCACGATCTTGAGCCAGATGCTCTCGTTCCTGGCCGCGGACAGGCGGGTCGCGGTCGCGACCATGCCGTCGACGCTCTTGCCGACCACACTGTTGATCTCGGTGGCGGGTGCCGCGCCGCGCGCGCCGGGACGGGCAGAGCGCGGGATCGGCGCGGAGGCGGCGACCACGTTGCTGCGGTCGACCGGAGAGGCGGCAGGTGCGTAGGCCAGCGCCTGAAGCGTTGCGCTGGATACGCTCGCGGTTGGCTGCGGATCGCTCGCTGAGGCAAGCGCCTGGCGAGCCTTCAGCGCCGCGACCTGCGCCGGCGTCGCCTGCTGCGGCGTGGCGGGGGTATCCCAGAAGCCGCGGGCATTGATGATGTCGGCCGGGGTCTCCGGCTTGGCCTCGGCAGATTTGGCGGCGGGCTTGTCAGGTGCGGGCTTCGGCTTGGGCGACGCGACGAGCTGCGCATCGGCCGAGGCGAGCTGGAGGGTGGCGGCGACCTGCGGCTTGGCGCGCGGCGTCGGCACCGGATCGGCCGGCTTGGCTGCGGCGGCGACCACCGTCGCGGCGGAGGGCTTGGCGGCCGGGGCCGGCGCGCCCTCGTCATCCTCGTCGTTGCTGGCGGCGGCCGGCGCCGACTTGCTCTTGAACAGGGCGGCGAAGAAGTTCGGCTTGCTGCCGGAATCGTCACCGTTGCCGCGGCGCTCGATCTCGGCCTTGGCGAGCTCATAGCCCTTCAGCGGCGTGCCGTCGGTCGGCAGATGCACCGTCTTTCCGTCCGGGAAGACGCGGGCGAGCTGGTCATGCGTCATGCGCGGCCAGTGCCGGATGCTGCCGGTGTCCAGATGCACGAAGGGCGAGCCGGAGGTCGGGTAGAAGCCGACGCCGCCGCGCTGCAGGCGCAGGCCGGCGAAGCGGATCTGCTCCAGCGCCACGCCCGGAATGTAGAAGTCCATCGCATGCCCCAGCATGTGCTGGCTGAAGCGCGCCACGCCGGAGGAGCGGCGGCGGAGCATGGCGTTGGTGGCGGGGGAGCGGTAGGAGGAGATGATCTGGATCGGCTGCTTGCCGTCGACGTCGCGATAGACTTCCCAGAGGATGTCGAAGAGGCGACGGTCCATGACCGTCTCGTCCTGGGTGCGCCAGTCGCGCAGGAAGTGGTTGAGCTGCTTCAGCGCGGCTTCGTCGTAGCGCCCGTCGCGCTTGAAGGTGACGGTGAGGTCCTCGCCGGAATGGGTGTGGTGGAAGGAGAGGGTCTTGGTCTCGTTCAGCGCGGCCGCGTTATGCACCGAACCTGCGGCGGCAAGCAGCAGCGCGGCAGCGAGGCCGATCCGGGATCCGGCCTTCACTCCCGCATGGGACAACGACAGCACAGCGTATTGGCGTGCAAGACCAGTCAGCACGTATGAGCCCACCCAGTCGACGAGCGTTCAAATGGACTCTCCCGCCAACCCCGTTAGCGCGCGAAAGAGGGTGAACGCTTTCTTAAAGCAAGAAGGTTAATTCGAGGTTGACCTTCCCGCCCCCAAACCAAGTCAGTGTACGGACCTAAACGGTTGACTGTGGCAAAAAAACGCCCGCTGCCTGAGGGCAGGTCGGAGGATGGTTAACGTTAAGCGCCCCCATCCTGGGGATGCGGGCGCTGATTTCATTGAAGAATTTCAGGAAATGAGGCGCCGGGCAGGCCTCAGCGGGTAAACACCCGCTGCGGCCGGCGGCCGACTGGAGCCGGCGGCGGGGTCGGGGCCCCGAACAGCCGCTCGAAGAAGTTCGGACCCGAAGAGCCGAAGCCGCCGCCATTGTTGGCCACCGCCACGCCCGAGGGCAGGGTGGTCGCCGGGCGCGAATAGCTCGGCTGCGAGTGCGCGACGATATTCTCGAGGTCCTTGCCGCGGCCGTTCTTCAGGATGTTGAGCATGGTCGCATCGCGGCCATAGACGTCCTTGCGGAATTGCAGCTTGCCGGCGTCGTCCACGAACGCGGTCTGATAGGTGATGTTGACCGGGATCGGGGTGGGGAATTTCAGGTCGATCTCGCTCTTGCCGTACATGCTGCGCACGCGCTCGGGCGTGTACTTCTCGTTCGGCATGGCGATGTTGAGCAGCACGGAGGCGTACTGATCCGGATACTGCACGCGCATGCAGCCATGGCTGAAGGCGCGATCATCCCTGGCGAACAGATTCTTGTCCGGCGTATCGTGCTGATAGACCAGAAACTTGTTCGGGAAGTTGAAGCGGATGCGGCCGAGCGCGTTAGCTTCACCCGGCGGCTGCGAGATGTGCACCGAGCCGTCGCGGTTCTGCTCGAGCTTGAGGCCCATGCGCTGGAGCACGGTCGGGTCCTGCTGAAGCGCCGGCAGATATTCGTTGTAGACGATCGACGGCGGCACGTTCCAGGTCGGGTTGACCGTGATGTACTTCATCGTCTCGGTCAGCAGCGGGGTGGCGTGCTGGCCGGGCTTGCCGGTGACGACGCGGGTGGTCCAGACCTGCTGGCCGCGCTGCATCACCTTCAGCGTGTAGTCGGGAATGTTCAGGATGACATAGGCATCGCCCAGCGCGGGGACGCCGAGGTCGCGCGGCAGCCAGCGCCAGCGCTCCATGTTCACCAGCACGGTGTCGATCTGCTTGTCGCGCTTGGGCGTGTTGAGCGCCTTGACCGTCTTGTCGTCGAGGATGCCGGTCGGCTTCATCTCGACGCCGCTCTGGAATTTGCGCACGGCTTCGGCGACCGCAGCGTCATAGCGGGTGTCGCTGGCGTTCTCGGTGATGCCGAGCTTGGCGCGGAGCTGCGGCACGCGCGGATCGTCCACGACGATCTCAGCCTGCTTCTTGCCGGCCGGGGTGTATTTCAGCGCCGGACCGTCGGCGATCTCGATCACCGGGCCGCTGCCCTGGCCGCGCAGCTCCGCGAGCTTGGCCTTCAGCTCCTTGTAGAGCTTGTGCGGCGGGTTGTAGCTGTCGAGCGCCGCGGAGGCGTCCGTCGCGGTCGTGACCTTGGCGAGCACCTCGCCCGGATCGACCGGATGCTCGGGATAGAGGATATCGCCGCTGACCTGCGACCAGTGCATGCGGCCGCTCTGCGCCTGGCGCGCATAGTCGAACATGCTGGCGGTCAGCTTCAACTCGGCGTCGGCGAGTGCGTCGGGCGTCGTGGCGGCGGCGAAATCCGGCACCGGATAGTCGGCGGCATTGAGACCGTCGGAGGCGGCATCCTTGAGCCGCGCGATCACGCCCTTGGCCGCAGCGGTCAGGCTGCCGCCTTGCGTCCACACCGGCGCGAAGTCGCGCGCGCCGTAGAACTTCTCGATCGCCGCACGCTCGTTCTTGCGGTCGAAATGGCGCGAGGTCTTGGCGCCGATGATGTCCTTGAGCTTGTCCGCGACCGGCTGGTCGGCGGCGGGAACGGTGCTGGCGGCCTTGACCGGCTCGGCGGCCGGAGCCGCCGCAGCGGCAGGCGCCGCGGGCGCGGCCGGCGGGGCGGTCGCGGTGTCAGACTTCGCAGTGTCAGCCTTGGCAGGCTCTGTCGTCGCGGGCTCGGTCTTCGCAGGTTCGGTCTTCGCGGTCTCGCTCTTCGGCGCCTCGGGCGCGGGCGTGGTGGCGACGTCGGACGGCTTGGTCTCGACCTTGTCCGGCGCGGGCGCGGCGTCGGCCTTGACGGGCTCCTTGACAGTTTCCTTGGCGGTTTCCTTCGCCGGATCCTGCACCGTGGCGGTGGTGTCGAGCTTGATGTCGGAAGCGGTCGGGGGCGGGACGTTGGCGGGCTCAGGGCGCGGGATGGCGGCTTCGATCGCGAGCTCGGCAGCGCTGCTGCGCGTCTGATCCTGCGCCAGCGCCGAGCCGGCCGACACCGTGAGGAAGGTTGCCGCGACCGTCATCAAGACACGGTCAAAGCCTGCACGGTGGTTCAAACAGTCACGCATTGTGTCACACCCCTCGGGTGAACTGCCCCTGATGGAACAGCTTCGTTATCGCCTAATTGAGCTTCGGCTAATCGCGCCGGCCTCTCGAAAGTCGCACGCCTGCACGCAACGATTCCCTACGCCAGACGATATACAGGCCCCGATTTTGCAGCCAGCGCTACCCGGGACAACTCACGACAAACTGACTTCATGGGAGCCTCTTGGCAACGGATTGTGCGCTTGCCGCACGCGCTTTTCCCTCTGTCTGTCACTTCCAAGTCACGGTTCAAGTCGCAGCCGAATTTTGTCGTCATGCGAACGGCTTACGGCCGCTTCCCAGCCTCGCGCGAACCTGCGTTCGCATCAGGCTCAGTGCGTCTCCTCGCCGCTTTTCCCGCCATGGCCGGGAACCCCGGCTTCGTCGAGTTTCCGGTAGAGCGTGGACCGGCCGATTTTGAGGCGGCGGGCGACTTCCGACATCTGTCCGCGATAGTGCGAGATCGCGAAACGGATGATCTCGTTCTCCATGTCCTCTAGCGGGCGGACGTCGCCGGTCGGCGTCAGCATCGACAGGTTTCCCGCCAGGGGAAGCGGTGCGATTGGTATTTCGCTACCCGACACCAACGAAGGCGCCGCGATCGGCTCCAGCATCAACGGTGCGGTCGGAATGTCGGTCGCCGGATGCGGCTGGGCGGCGAGCAGGGCGAAGTCAGCGAGGCCAAGCTGGTCGCCGTCGCTCATCACCACGGCGCGGTAGACCGCGTTCTCGAGCTGGCGGATGTTGCCGGGCCAGTCGAGCTGGGCGAGGTGCGCCATGGCCTCGCCGCTGATGCCGGCGATGGGGCGGTTCTCCTCGGCGGCAAAGCGCGCGAGGAAGTGCCGCAGCAGATGCGGGATGTCCTCGCGCCGGGCGCGGAGCGAGGGGATCGTCAGCGGCAGCACATGGAGGCGATAGAACAGGTCTTCGCGGAAGTGGCCCTGCTTCACCCGCTCCAGCAGCTTGCGGTTGGTCGCCGAGACAATGCGGACGTCGACCTTGACGGGCTTGCGGCCGCCGACCGCCTCGACCGCGCCTTCCTGCAGCGCGCGCAGCAGCTTGACCTGCGCGGTCAGCGGCAGCTCGCTGACCTCGTCCAGGAACAGCGTGCCGCCATGGGCCTCGACGAACTTGCCGGTGTGGCGTTCGGTGGCGCCGGTGAAGGCACCCTTCTCGTGGCCGAACAGGATCGACTCGACGAGATTGTCGGGGATCGCGCCGCAATTGACCGCGACGAAGGGCTTTGCCTTGCGCTCGCCGCTGCCATGGATGGCGCGCGCGAACATCTCCTTGCCGACGCCGGACTCGCCCTCGATCAGCACGGGGATCGAGGAATTCGCCGCCTTCTGCGCGGCGCGCATGACGGGTGCCATCGCCTCGGCGCGGGTGATGATGTCGGAGAAGGTCAGCCGTCCTTCGCGGCTGTGGCGGATGCGCTGCAATTCGCCTTTGAGCGCGGAGGTGTTGAGCGCGTTGCGCAAGCTGACCTGGAGCCGCTCCATGCCGACCGGCTTGACCACGAAATCGGCGGCGCCTGCGCGCATCGCCGAGATCACGTTGTCGATGCCGCCATGGGCGGTCTGCACGATGACCGGTACGGAGAGGCCCGCTTCGCGGATTTTCGCCAGCACTCCCATGCCGTCGAGGCCGGGCATCACGAGATCGAGGATGACGCCGTCGATGGCAGGTGCGTCGGGGGCGGTGAGCGCGGCGATCGCGGCGTCGCCGGACTCCACGACGACCGTTTCATAGCCGCATTTCTGCACCATGTTCTCGACCAGCCGGCGGGCTACAGCGTCGTCGTCGGCGATCAAAATACTGGCAGCCATGGTGTTCCCCGCACGCTACAACTATCTGTCTCGAATCGGGGCACTCTGGCCGAAGCCGATTAACGCACTCTTAAACCTTGATGCCCCCGCCCGCCGTCGCGATTGTTGAACACAGGTTTCCCACACAATGAATTCGCGTTCCAAGCCCGCTCTCAAAAAGCCCGCTCTCCGCAAGCCTGCCACCAAGACATCCGTCGTCAAGAAATCGGCCGCCAAGGCGAAGTCCTCCAAAGCTGCGAGCAAGACCAGCAAGCTTCCGGAGTGGAACCTCGCCGATCTCTATTCCGGGATCGATGCGCCGGAAGTGGCGCGCGATCTCGAAAAGATGGATGCCGATTGCGTCGCGTTCGAGACCGACTACAAGGGCAAGCTCGCGACAGGGACAGCAAAGGAAGATGGCGGAAAATGGCTCGCCGAGGCCGTGCGGCGCTATGAGGCGATCGACGATCTCGCCGGCCGTCTCGGCTCCTATGCCGGTCTCGTCCATGCCGGCGACAGCGTTGATCCCAAGATTTCAAAGTTTTACGGCGATGTGTCCGAACGCCTGACCGCGGCGTCCACGCATCTTCTGTTCTTCGCGCTGGAGCTCAACCGGATCGATGACGATATTTTGACCCGCGCGATGCAGGCTCCGGAGCTGGAGTACTACCGCCCGTGGATCGAGGACCTGCGCAAGGAGAAGCCGTACCAGCTCGACGACAAGCTCGAGCAGCTCTTCCTGGAGAAGGCGCAGACCGGTTATTCCGCCTTCAACCGCCTGTTCGACCAGACCATCTCCGGCCTGCGCTTCAAGGTCGGAGCCAAGGAGCTTGCGATCGAGCCGACGCTCAACCTGTTGCAGGACCGTGATGGCGCCAAGCGCAAGAGCGCGGCCGAAGCCCTGGCGAAGACCTTCAAGGCCAATGAGCGCACCTTTGCGCTGATCACCAACACGCTCGCCAAGGACAAGGACATCTCCGACCGCTGGCGCGGCTTCAAGGATGTCGCGGATTCGCGCCACCTCAACAACCGCGTCGAGCGCGAGGTGGTGGACGCGCTGGTCGCGTCCGTGCGCGCCGCCTATCCAAGGCTGTCGCATCGCTACTACGCATTGAAGGCGAAGTGGTTCGGCAAGAAGCGACTGGCCTATTGGGATCGCAACGCGCCGCTGCCGTTTGCTGCGACCGACGTCATCGGCTGGCCCGATGCCCGCAACATGGTGCTGACGGCCTATCGCGGCTTCTCGCCCAAAATGGCCGACATCGCCGAGCGCTTCTTCACCGATCGCTGGATCGATGCGCCGGTGCGGCCGGGCAAGGTGCCGGGCGCGTTCTCGCATCCGACCACGCCGTCGGCGCACCCCTACGTGCTGATGAATTACCAGGGCAAGCCGCGCGACGTGATGACGCTCGCCCATGAGCTCGGCCATGGCGTGCACCAGGTGCTGGCGGCGAAGAACGGCGCACTGATGGCGCCGACGCCGCTGACGCTGGCGGAGACCGCGAGCGTGTTCGGCGAGATGCTGACCTTCCGGCGGCTACTCGCGCAGACCAAGAGCCCGAAGCAGCGCCAGGCGCTGCTCGCCGGCAAGGTCGAGGACATGATCAACACCGTGGTGCGGCAGATCGCGTTCTATTCCTTCGAGCGCGCGGTCCACACCGAGCGCAAGAACGGCGAGCTCACCGCGACGCGGCTCGGCGAGATCTGGCTGTCGGTGCAGGGCGAGAGCCTGGGGCCCGCGATCGAGATCAAGGCGGGCTACGAGAACTACTGGATGTACATCCCGCATTTCATCCATTCGCCGTTCTACGTCTATGCCTACGCCTTCGGCGATTGTCTCGTGAACTCGCTCTACGCCGTCTATGAGAACGCGGCCGAAGGCTTTGCCGAGCGCTATCTCGACATGCTCGCCGCCGGTGGAACCAAGCACTATTCCGAGCTGTTGCGGCCGTTCGGGCTGGACGCCAAGGATCCCAAATTCTGGGACGGCGGCCTCTCGGTCATCGCCGGCATGATCGACGAGCTGGAGGCCATGGGCTGAGCCCGATCGACGAGGGCACGCAAGGCGCTCCGTCATGCCGAATCCCCCGGCGACGGAGCGCGCTGTCACCGCCGCGATGACCCCATCAGGGCCGAGCGGCGCTCGCGCCGAGCTTTCCCGGCAATCGGAATTCCAAATGAGCCGATTTGCGGGAAAACCGCGCCTGCCTGCCGTTGCCCTGCCCGAAAGATTAAGGTATCCCAGCCCGAGAATTCGACTTTCGACTGGGGACAATCCATGGCTGACCATAGCGAAGTGGCGTACACCACTGCCGACGGCAACGACTACGTTGCCCACGAGCAGACCTATGAGGGCTTCATCAAGCTGGTGAAATACGGCACGGCCTCGGTCGCGCTCATCGTCATCCTGATGGCGATCTTCCTCACCTGATCCATCGCCTGGTGCACCGCCAGCGTCGTCGGTGCTCATAAAATTTGCATTCAAGCCGGTGCCAAAACCGGTATCCAACGTTGCGGGAGTGACGCTAAGTTTGCGTGCGCGCTTTTTCCCGCGCCGCCGGAGGGCCTATGAAGATTGCCGTTGCCAAGGAAATCGATCCGTCGGAGCCGCGTGTCGCCGCTTCGCCTGATACGGTGAAGAAGTTCAAGGCGCTGGGCGCCGAAATCGCCGTCGAGCCGGGTGCCGGCCTCAAGTCGGGCCTGCCGGATTCTGAATTCACCGCCGTGGGCGCGACCGTCAGCGCCGATGCGCTCAAGGACGCCGACATCATCATCAAGGTGAAGCGCCCCGAGGCCTCGGAGCTTGCGCAATACAAGCGCGGCGCGCTCGTCATCGCCATCATGGACCCCTATGGCAACGAGGCCGCGCTGAAGACGATCGCCGATGCCGGCGTCGCCGCTTTCGCGATGGAACTGATGCCGCGCATCACCCGCGCGCAGGTGATGGACGTGCTGTCCTCGCAGGCCAACCTCGCCGGCTACCGTGCCGTGATCGAGGGCGCCGAGGCCTTCGGCCGCGCCTTCCCGATGATGATGACCGCCGCCGGCACGGTGCCCGCGGCCAAGGTGTTCGTGATGGGCGTCGGCGTCGCCGGCCTGCAGGCGATCGCGACCGCGCGCCGCCTCGGCGCCGTCGTCACCGCGACCGACGTCCGCCCCGCGACGAAGGAGCAGGTGGAATCGCTCGGTGCGAAATTCCTCGCCGTCGAGGACGAGGAGTTCAAGAACGCGCAGACCGCCGGCGGCTACGCCAAGGAGATGTCCAAGGAGTATCAGGCCAAGCAGGCTGCGCTCACCGCCGAGCACATCAAGAAGCAGGACATCGTCATCACCACCGCCCTGATTCCAGGCCGGCCGGCGCCGAAACTCGTTTCGGGCGAGATGGTCAAGTCGATGAAGCCCGGTTCGGTGCTGGTCGATCTCGCCGTCGAGCGCGGCGGCAATGTCGAGGGCGCGAAGGCCGGCGAGGTCGTCGACCTCGATGGTATCAAGATCGTCGGCTACACCAACGTCGCCGGCCGCGTCGCGGCTTCGGCCTCCAGCCTCTATGCGCGCAATTTGTTCTCCTTCATCGAGACCATGGTCGACAAGAAAGAGAAGAAGCTCGCCGTGAACTGGGACGACGAACTGGTCAAGGCCACCGCGCTGACCAAAGACGGTGCCGTCATCCACCCGAATTTCCAGCCGAAGGTTTAAGGAGAGCCGCCATGGAGCATGCTGCACAGGTCGTCGACCCCTTCATCTTCCGGCTGTCGATCTTCGTTCTCGCCGTCTTCGTCGGCTATTTCGTGGTGTGGTCGGTGACGCCCGCGCTGCACACGCCGCTGATGAGCGTGACCAACGCGATCTCCTCGGTGATCGTGGTCGGCGCTCTGCTTGCCGGCGGCGTCGCCAATGTTTCGAGCGGCTCGGGCTGGGCGCGCGCCTTCGGCTTCATTGCGCTGATCTTCGCCTGCATCAACATCTTTGGCGGCTTCCTTGTCACCCAGCGCATGCTGGCGATGTACAAGAAGAAGTCGAAGTAAGCGGCCACCTCGGGCTGATGGGATCAATGGGGACCTGAGATGAGCGCCAACCTCTCTGCATTTCTGTATCTCGTGGCGGGAGTGCTGTTCATCCTGTCGCTGCGCGGGTTGTCGAGCCCGGCTTCGTCGCGCCAGGGCAATCTGTTCGGCATGATCGGCATGGCGATCGCGGTCGCCACGACGCTTGCCAACCACCCGCCGGCAGACGGCCTCGCCTGGGTGCTGGTGATCGTCGGCATCGCGATCGGCGCTGCGATCGGCGCGGTGATCGCCCGCCGCGTGCCGATGACCTCGATGCCGGAGCTCGTCGCGGCCTTCCACTCGCTGGTCGGCATGGCCGCGGTGCTGGTCGCCGCCGGCGCGTTCTACGCGCCCGAGGCCTTCGACATCGGAACACCTGGCAATATTCATCCGCAGAGCCTGGTCGAGATGTCGCTCGGCGTCGCCATCGGCGCGCTGACCTTCACCGGCTCGGTCATTGCGTTCCTGAAGCTGTCCGCGCGCATGAGCGGCGCGCCGATCATCCTGCCGTTCCGTCACGTCATCAACATCGTGCTCGCCGTTCTGCTCGTCGTCTTCATCGTCGGGCTGGTGATGACCGGCAGTGCGCTCGACTTCTGGCTGATCGTCATCCTGGCGCTGGCTCTCGGCGTGCTCATGATCATCCCGATCGGCGGCGCCGACATGCCGGTCGTGATCTCGATGCTGAACTCCTATTCGGGGTGGGCCGCTGCCGGCATCGGCTTCACGCTGGGCAATTCGGCGTTGATCATCACCGGTGCGCTGGTCGGCTCATCAGGCGCGATCCTGTCCTACATCATGTGCCACGCGATGAACCGATCCTTCATCTCGGTCATCCTCGGCGGCTTCGGCGGTGAGACCGCTGCGGCCGGCGGCGGTACCGGCGAGCAGAAGCCCGCCAAGCTCGGCTCGGCGGACGATGCCGCCTTCATCATGAAGAACGCCTCCAAGGTCATCATCGTGCCCGGCTACGGCATGGCGGTGGCGCAGGCCCAGCACGCGCTGCGTGAGATGGCCGACATGCTGAAGAAGGAAGGCGTCGAGGTGAAATACGCCATTCACCCGGTCGCGGGCCGCATGCCCGGCCACATGAACGTGCTGCTGGCCGAAGCCAACGTGCCCTATGACGAGGTGTTCGAGCTCGAGGACATCAACTCCGAATTCGCGCAGGCCGACATCGCCTTCGTGATCGGCGCCAACGACGTCACCAACCCGGCGGCCGAAGAGGATAAGTCCTCGCCGATCTACGGCATGCCGGTGCTCCAGGTCTGGAAGGCCGGAACGGTGATGTTCATCAAGCGCTCGCTGGCGTCGGGTTACGCGGGCATCGACAACCCGCTGTTCTACCGCGACAACACCATGATGCTGCTCGGCGACGCCAAGAAGGTCACCGAGAACATC
This sequence comes from Bradyrhizobium liaoningense, assembly GCF_018130825.1. GTDB lineage: Bacteria > Pseudomonadota > Alphaproteobacteria > Rhizobiales > Xanthobacteraceae > Bradyrhizobium > Bradyrhizobium liaoningense_B. Next base: position 181,100 of record NZ_JAFCJS010000008.1, read on the forward strand.
GTCAAGGCGATGTAACGCGGGAGGGACCGTGGCCATCAACAAGGATTGGCACCGGTCCCATCGCATGCCGCCCAAGGCGACGCGCGAGCAGCGCATCGCCTGGCACGCCGTCCACAAGGCGGCGTGCGGTTGCCGCGACGTTCCCGCCAGCATCCGGCCCGACGTCATGAAATTGCTTCGGAGCCGTCGCAAGCCCTGAGGTGGAGACCGGCCGCCTCATCATGACCATCGTCAAGTGGATCGCCATCCTGCTCGTGACCGTCTATTGCGTCGGTCTCGTCGTGCTGTATGTCCGCCAGCGCGAGATGCTGTTTCCGATCCCACCTGTCGGCCGCACCGCGCCCGATGCCGCGGGCCTGCCCGAGGCGGAAGAGCATATCCTGACCACGTCCGATGGCGAGAAGGTCATCGTCTGGCACGTGCCGGCGAGGCCCGGCCGTCCCGTGATCCTGTTCTTTCCGGGTAATGGCGATTACCTCGCCGGCCGCATCGATCGCTTCAAGGCGATGACGGCCGACGGCACCGGCCTCGTCGCGCTGTCCTATCGCGGCTATGCCGGCTCGAGCGGAGCGCCGAGCGAAGAGGGGCTGCTGCGCGATGCCGCGGCCGCCTACGCCTTCACCACCGCCCGCTATGCCGCGGAACGGATCGTCGTCTGGGGCTTTTCGCTGGGGACGGGCGTCGCGGTTGCCATCGCGTCCGAGCATCCCGTCGGAAAATTGATCCTGGAGGCGCCGTACACGTCGACCGTCGACGTCGCCGCCGCGGCGTTCCGCTTCGTCCCGGTCCGCCTGCTGATGCGCGATCAGTTTCGTTCCGACGGGCGCATCGCGCGCGTCACGGTGCCGCTCTTGGTGATGCACGGCACCAATGACCTTGCCATTTCGATCGTGTTCGGAGAGCGTCTGTTCGCGCTCGCGCATGAACCGAAGCAGTTCGTTCGCTTTGCGGGCGGCGGACACGACAATCTCGATGCGTTCGGCGCGATCGAGACAGCGAGGCGCTTCATTGCTCCCTAGACGGCTTGCGACCTGGCGGGGCTGCGTGGTCATCGCCGCGCCGCTCGCGCTGTTGCCGCAGCCCGCATGGGCGGCCGCGGGGATCGACGGTGCGGCGATGCGCTGGCCCTATGCGCTGCCCTTTGCCGGCCTGTTGCTGTCGATCGCGCTCGGACCGCTGCTGGTCGCAAAATTCTGGCACCATCACTACGGCAAGATCGCCGCGATCTGGTCGCTGCTGGCGCTCGGCTCGCTCGCGCTGTTCGCAGGGGGGATGGCCACGCTGGCGGCGCTGGTCCACGCCATGCTCGCCGAATATCTCGGCTTCATCGTGCTGCTGTTCTCGCTCTATGTCGTGGCCGGCGGCATTCTCGTCACGGGCGACATCAAGGGCACGCCGGCGGCCAATACCGGCATCCTCGCGCTCGGCACGCTGATGGCGAGCGTCGTCGGCACCACCGGGGCGGCGATGATCCTGATCCGCCCCTTGATCCGCGCCAACCGGCCGCGGCGCCACAATGCCCATGTCGTGATCTTCTTCATCATCCTGGTCGCCAATGTCGGCGGCGCGCTGAGCCCGCTCGGCGATCCCCCGCTGTTCGTCGGCTTCCTGCACGGCGTCGATTTCTTCTGGACCACGCGGAACATCTGGCTGCAGACGACGATCGTTGCCGGGCTGCTGCTCGTCATCTTCGTCGTCGTCGACGTCTGGCGTTTCAGGAGCGAGCCGCCGCTCGGCGATGCGGGGCCTGGGAAGCCGGTGCGGATCCGCGGCCTCGTCAACCTCGTGCTGATTGCGGCCATCGTCGCCAGCCTGCTGGCCTCGGCGATGTGGAAGCCGGGCATCGCCTTCGACGTTCTCGGAACGAAGCTGGAGCTGGAAGACCTCGCCCGCAACGCGGTGCTGCTGGCGATTGCGGTGTTGTCGGTGTGGCTGACGCCGGACGAGCACAGGCAGGCCAACGGCTTCACCTGGGAGCCGATCCGGGAGGTCGCAAAACTGTTCGCGGGCATCTTCGTCGCCATCATTCCGGTCATCGCCATGCTCAATGCCGGCCATCACGGCGCCTTCGCCTGGCTGTTGTCGGCGGTGACGGCGCCGGACGGCGCGCCGCGCGAGGCCGCCTATTTCTGGTGCACCGGCCTGATGTCGGCGTTCCTCGACAATGCGCCGACCTATCTGCTGTTCTTCGAGCTGGCCGGCGGGGATCCGCAAGTGCTGATGCATTCCCTGTCGGGCACGCTCGCCTCCATCTCCATGGGCGCGGTCTACATGGGCGCGCTCACCTATATCGGCAATGCGCCGAACTTCATGGTCAGCAGCATCGCCAGCGAGAACGGCATCGAGATGCCGAGCTTCTTCGGCTATCTGCTGCGCGCCGGCGCCGTGCTGATCCCGCTGTTCCTGCTGCTGACCTGGCTGCCGATCGCGCCGATCCTGCACTGGCATTGAATCTGACGGCCGATTTGCTACTGCTCGGTTTCACAACTGGAGCCAGTGGATGAGCGCGCATAGTCCGATGCCCCGGTCGGCCTGGATCTTCCCGGCGCTGGCCGTGCTGTTGTTCGTGGCCGTCAGCGTGACGGACTACGTCTTCACGCTGTCGCTGGCCGGGCTCGGCTTCGCCATCGTGCTTCTGGTCATCCTGTTCGGCACGGTGTTCGCCGCCGTCCATCATGCCGAGGTGATCGCCGAACGGGTCGGTGAACCCTATGGCACCCTGGTGCTGACGCTCTCGGTCACCATTATCGAGGTGGCGCTGATCACCACCATCATGCTGGGCGAAAAGCCTGCCCCGGAACTGGCGCGTGACACCGTGTTCGCCGTGGTCATGATCGTCTGCAACGGCCTCGTCGGGCTCTGCATCTTCATCGGCGGCCTGCGCTATCGCGAGCAGGGCTTTCAGCTCTCCGGCGCCAACGTCTATCTCAGCGTCCTGTTCGCGCTCGCGACCATCACGCTGATCATGCCGAACTACACGACCACCACGCCGGGACCGGTCTATTCGGCGGTTCAGCTCGGCTTCGTCGACGTGGTCACGCTCGCGCTCTATGCGGTGTTCCTCTACACCCAGACCGTCCTGCACAAGGATTACTTCGTTCATGAACGGGGGAAGGGCGAGGGCGGGGAGGTGCACCTTTCGGTCGGAGCGCTCGCGCTCACCGTGGCGCTGCTCCTGGTCTCGCTCCTGGCGGTCGTGCTGCTGGCCAAGAAATTCTCACTGGTGGTCGATGCCGTGGGCGCCAGGATCGGCGCGCCACCGGCTTTTGCCGGCCTTCTGGTCGCGCTGCTGATCCTGATGCCGGAGGGCGTCGCGGCCATCGCGGCGGCGCGCAAGAACGACCTCCAGAAGAGCATCAATCTCGCTCTCGGATCCTCGCTGGCGACCATCGGGCTGACCATTCCCGCCGTCGGCGTCGCCACCTACGCGCTCGACAAGGAGCTCGAGCTCGGCCTCAGTGCCCAGGGCAGCGTCCTTTTGCTGCTGACCTTCTTCCTGAGCATGCTGACCTTCGGCACGGGCAGGACCAATGTCCTGTTCGGCCTGGTCCATATGGTGGTATTTGCCGTCTACGTGTTCATGGTTTTCGTGCCCTGAAGCGCTATGTCCCAGGAGAGGTTCCCAATGCTTGCCGCCAAGTCCGAAGTTCAGATCGATAACGAGCAGGTCCGGGTGACCGAATGGCGGCTCGCCCCGGGCAGCGCGACCGGGCACCACACCCATGGGATGGACTACGTGATTGTTCCCGTCGTCGCCGGCGAAATGACCATCGTGGCGCCCAATGGCGAGCGGTCCAAGGCGCAGCTTGCCGCCGGCAAATCCTACTTCCGCAAGGCCGGCGTCCAACACGACGTACTTAACGAAACCTCAACTGAGATCGTGTTCCTTGAGATCGAGCTGAAGCCGTAAGGCGCAGGGTTATCCCTTTTGCCATCGATCCGTCGCAGTTGATCCCTTACAATTGCCCCAAAGTTCCCGCATCTGGTCGCGCGGGGAGTGGCCGAGAAATGCTGAAATACCTCGCTAAAATCTCGATGGATATTTTCCCCTCGGTGCTCGCGACGATCATCGGGGCGTATATCGTTAACCACTACATCAACGCCAAGCCGGCGGCCGACACCCCTGCGGCCGTGGTCGCGCCTGCCGACGCCGGCAAGTCCGCCAAGCCGACCGACACCGCCAATCTTCCCGCGCCCGGCGTCAAGGCCAAGGGCGTCTCCGAAAAGAGTGTGACGGACAAGGCTGCGGCCGAGAAGCCTGCCGACAAGCCTGAGACCAAGGCCGCCGACGTCGCTCCCGCCGACACCTCGCACGGCCGCCCTCCGGCGCGCGAGAAGGCAGCCGCGAAATCGACCCCGGCAGCCACCGCTCCGGTGGTGGAGGCTAATTCCGCGCCCGCCGCTGCGTCCCCGGCTGCGACGCCCGACGCCAACGATCTGGCGCGTGCCGCCATCGAGCGTCTTCGCAAGTCGCCTGAGGGCAAGGCTGCCGAAGCTAAAGCTGCCGAGACCAAGCCGGCCGAACGGACCCCCGAGCGCGAAGCCGCCCGCGCCCCCGAGGCCCCGCGTGTCGCCCCGACGGAGCCGTCCACGGTCCGTCCGCTGCCGCCGCCGATCACGGTGTCCACGCCGTCAACCGAGGCTCTTGGCAATGGCACCTCGTCGCCGCCCTACACGGCCTCGGTCGGCAATGACGACCCGAATCGAATCTCGCCGCCGGCTGACATTCCCGTTCCGGTGATCGCACCGCCGCTCGACCTGCGTGCCGACGTCGGCGCGTCCATGCCGGCGCAGAAAAAGACCAATGTCGCCGACGAGATGTTGTCCGGCATGAAGTCGATGTTCCACGCCGTTCTGCCGAAGAGCGCTACGCCCGATTAAGACGGCGCCTTAAAGCGTTTTCGAGCGAAGGGGACACCGGTTCGCGTGAAGAATACGCGTCAAAACAAGAATCTAGAACTTCGGTTCTGATCTAATCAGAACCGAAGCTCAAGCAGCCCTGTCAGCCGCCGACGCGGGCGAGGCCGCTGCGGGCGGCATCGTCGCGTGGACGCAGGGCAACCGCCTTGTTGTAGGACGCCGCCGCCTTGGCCCTGTCGCCGAGCCGCTCATAGGCCTGTCCGCGCGCGGTCCAGATCTGGGCATTGTGCGGATCGGCCTCGGAGGCTTCATCCAGGTCGGCCGCGGCTTCCTTGATCTTGCCGAGCGCGAGATAGCTGGTGGCGCGGCCGAGCAGCGGCTCGGCCTTTTGCGGATTGAGCCCGCTCGCCGCGCTGAAATCGGCGACGGCGAAATCGTGCTGGTTATTGCCCTGGTAGATCAGCGCGCGGCCATAGAGCGCCTGCGCATTGTAGGGATCGAGCCCGACGGCGCGATTGAACTCGTCCAGCGCTGCCGCCGTCTCGCCCGACTTGGCGAGGGACTGGGCCTTTGCCGTGTGGGCCTGGGCTTCGGTGACGTTGCCGGCGCTGACCGCGCTCTCGGCCGTCGCCGCCGCCTTCGGTGCCTCCTGCGGCTTCTCCTTCTCCGGCATCAAGGATCCCAGGTCGAAGGAGCAGCCGCACAGCGCAATCCCCATCAAGGTCAGCGCGAGCGACTGGCGCGAGATCAGGCGTGGTCGCGCCAAGCCGCGCTCGGGGAGAGGGGAGGCCATCTACGGTTCGCTCGCGCTGGTTCCGCACCGGTAGTGCCCCATCCCAGAAAGGCACCGCTCACAAACAATAACGCGGGCCAGGGGCCCGCGTCATCGAAAACTGAGGTCTTAAAGCTTTAGCAAATCAGCGCGGACCGCGCGGACCGGCACCCGGGCCGCCACGACCACCACGCTCGCCACCGGCGCCGGCGCCGAACACCGGCTTCGGCTTCATCGGCAGCAGGCCTTCACGCTGCAGCTTCTTGCGGGCCAGCTTGCGCGCGCGGCGCACGGCCTCGGCCTTTTCGCGAGCCTTCTTCTCGGAGGGCTTTTCGTAGTGTCCGCGGAGCTTCATCTCGCGGAAAATCCCCTCGCGCTGCATCTTCTTCTTCAGCGCCTTGAGGGCTTGATCGACATTGTTATCGCGAACGAGAACCTGCACGCGGCATCCTCTTCAGTGGATCGGATTTGAATTCTGGTAAGTCAAAGGGGATGGCAAAAAGCCGGGCGCCCTTAACCTTGAGCGCGCGGATGTATCAGACAAAACCTGGAATGTCCACCGGCCAAGCGGATTTTCGGGCCAAGTTCGGCCATTAAATGCGGCGAAAATACCTTTGTGCGGCCCCGATTTGGGCGGTTTGACGCCTTGGGCGGGGCGCGACCGGAGCTTTGTTCCGGAATCTTTGAAATGAGGGGACGACAATGGATATGAAAAAATATGCTGCCGAGGCTATCGGCACCTTCTGGCTCACATTCGCAGGTTGTGGCAGCGCGGTGATCGCGGCCGGCTTCCCGCAGGTCGGAATCGGTCTGGTCGGAGTGTCCCTGGCTTTCGGCCTGAGCGTCGTCACGATGGCCTACGCGATCGGCCACATCTCGGGCTGTCATCTCAATCCGGCTGTCACGGTCGGCCTCGCCGCCGGCGGGCGCTTTCCGGCCGGTCAGATCCTGCCCTACGTGATCGCGCAGGTGGCCGGCGCGATCGTGGCCGCCTGCCTCCTTTATATCATCGCCAGCGGCGCCCCCGGCTTCGACGTCACCAAGGGCTTCGCGTCCAACGGCTATGACGCGCATTCGCCCGGTCAGTACAGCATGATGGCGTGCTTCCTCACCGAGGTGGTGATGACCATGATGTTCCTGTTCATCATCATGGGCGCTACCCACGGCCGCGCCCCCGCGGGCTTCGCACCGCTCGCGATCGGGCTCGCGCTGGTGATGATCCATCTCGTCAGCATTCCCGTCACCAACACGTCGGTGAATCCGGCGCGCAGCACCGGCCCCGCGCTGTTCGTCGGCGGCTGGGCGCTGGCGCAGCTCTGGCTGTTCTGGGTTGCGCCGCTGATCGGCGGTGCGCTCGGCGGGGTGATCTATCGCTGGCTCAGCGAGGAGCCCACGGGCGTCGTTGCGGGCGTGAAGACGGCGTGATCGCCAGGCGGGATTGCAGCCTCTGCTGCGATCCCGTCACTTGTCCCGGGGCGGGCGGACCTCGGTCACGTGGCCCATCTTGCGGCCGGGGCGCGGCGCGCCCTTGCCATAGATGTGCACGGTCGCGCCCGGGACGGTCAGCCACTTGTCGTAGTCGTTGATCTCGTCGCCGATCAGATTGGTCATCGTGACGATCTCACCGTGGCGCACCGGCCTGCCGAGCGGCCAGCCGGCAATGGCGCGGATGTGCTGCTCGAACTGCGAGACCGAGGCGCCGTCCAGCGTCCAGTGCCCGGAATTGTGCACGCGCGGGGCGATCTCGTTGACCAGCACCTTCGGTCCGGTGCCGTTGGCAAGCACGAACATCTCCACCGCCAGCACGCCGACATAATCGAGCGCAGTCGCGATCTTGCTCGCGACATTGCGCGCCTCATCCGCGAGCGCGTCCGGGATCGGCGCGGGCGCGCGCGACACTTTCAGGATGTGGTCGCGGTGCTCGTTCTCGGTCACGTCGAAACACTCGACCTCACCTGCGGCCGAGCGCGCAGCGATCACGGAGATCTCGCGCTCGTACGGGATGAAGGCTTCCAGGATCGCCGATTTGGTGGCGAGGCTGGTCCACACCTTGGCGATGTCGTCGCCCTCGCGGATGATGGCCTGGCCCTTGCCGTCATAGCCGAAGCGGCGGGTCTTCAGCACCGCAGGGAGGCCGATCCTCAGGATCGCCTCGCGCAGCGAGGAGACGGAGGTGACGTCGGCATAGGCCGCCGTGCCGATGCCGAGCTTCGTCACAAAGTCCTTCTCGGCGAGCCGGTCCTGGGTGGTCTCGAGAATCTTGCGATTGGGCAGCACCGGGCGGCGCGCATCCAGCACCATCGCGGCGGCCGCCGGAACGTTCTCGAATTCGTAGGTGATGACGTCGACGTCGCTCGCGAACAGCTCCAGCGCTTCGACGTCGGCATATTCGGCGCAGGTCGCGTTGAGCACGACGTCGAAGGCCGGCGAGTCCGGATCGGGCGAGAACACCTGGCAGCGCAGGCCGAGCCGCGCCGCAGCCATCGCCAGCATCCGCCCCAATTGTCCGCCGCCGAGGATTCCGATGGTGTCGCCGGGCTTCAGCTTCACCTGCTTTGCGTCAGTCACGCCTTGTCCTCCGGACGCTCGGCAACCGCGTCGGTCTGTGCCTTGCGCCAGGCGGCGAGGCGATCGGACAGGGCGGGGTCAGACAAGGCGAGCACGGCAGCCGCGAGCAGCGCCGCGTTGATCGCACCGGCCTTGCCGATGGCGAGGGTGCCGACCGGGATGCCCGCGGGCATCTGTACGATCGAATAGAGCGAATCGAGCCCCTTGAGCGTCTTCGATTCGACGGGAACGCCGAACACCGGGAGTTCCGTCAGCGCGGCCGCCATGCCCGGCAGATGCGCGGCGCCGCCGGCGCCGGCGATGATGACCTTGTAACCCGCCGCCTTGGCGCCCTTGGCGAAGGCAAACAGCCGGTCGGGCGTGCGGTGGGCCGAAACGATGCGGGTCTCGGCGGCGACGCCGAGCGCATCGAGCGTCTCGGCGGCATGCCGCATCGTGTCCCAATCCGACTGGCTTCCCATGATGATGGCGATCGGCGCGGTCATGACGTCAATTGTGCTCGGGAAAACAGAAACATAGGCCAGATTAACGGTTCCGGCCGGCGGCTCGCAAGGCGGTGGCAAGGAGAAGGGAATGCACTATCCTGTCTTGGTGAATCCCCGCAAGCCTTCATTGAGCAGGATGCCCATGAAGAAACCAAAAAGGGCGAGCGCTGCGAAGGCCAAAAAGGGCCGGAAGACCAGCGCCGGCCGATCCAAAGCCCTCTCGAATCGCCCGGCCAGGCTGGCCTCGCGCAGAGCGCCGGCTGCCGCCGACAGCAAGGCGACCATCCGCGACCTCAGGGGCAAGCTCAAGGCGGCCCTGTTGCGGGTGTCGGAACTCGAGGCGGCCGCCGACACCGACTTCCTGCTCGAGATTCCGAACCGGCGTGGCTTCGAGCGCGAACTCACGCGCGCCATTGCCTACATGAAGCGGTATCACGCCAGCGGCGCGCTGATCGTGCTTGATGTCGATCGGCTGAAGCCGATCAACGATTCCTTCGGCCACGCCGCCGGCGACGAGGTGCTCAAGGCGATTGTCGCGACGCTGACGCGGCAGGTCCGCGCCTCCGACGTGGTCGGCCGGCTCGGTGGCGACGAGTTCGCGCTGCTGTTGTGGAATCTCAACGAGACCGATGCCAAGGCGAAGGCCGCGACCTTCGAGCAGGCGATCGACGAATTGTCCTTCGTCTTCCGCGACCAGAACGTGACGGCGGGAGCCTCTGCCGGCGTCGCCTTGCTCGGCCCGCACTCCGACGCAGGCCGTGCCCTGGAAGAGGCCGATGCCGCCATGTATGTGCGCAAGGCGCGCCGCCGGCACGAGCCGCCGATCGGGCTCGTCAGCAGCGAGCGCTAGAGCACGATCCGGACCCGAAGGGTCGCGTCAGCGCAAAGTGCGTAGCGGTTTTCCCTCGTGACAAACGCGGAACGCGTTTGCGCGGAGATCGTGCTCAAGCCAAAAGGGATCAGAGGGTCGCGAGATCTTCCGGGACGTTGCCGAATTTGCGTAGCAGTGTCGCGTCGCCGAATTCGCCGGTCATGGGATCGCCGCTGCGGCTGAAGGCGACCGCGCCGATATGGCCGGCCCCGCGCGCCAGAATCTCGGCGCGCCGGAGTGCTGCCGATGAGGACTGACACTCTTCCGCCGCGCCTGCGACGGGCGATCCGTCGGCATCGATCAAAAAGGGCATTGCAACGTAGTAGGTCACATCCGACATGGCGTTGCTCCAATGTTGAAACTAAGCGGCGCTGCTCTTGCTCCGCATCTTGCTGCGCGAGGTCTCGGGAATGCAGCCGGCGGAAATCGCCGCCTGCAACTCTTCCAGCTCCGCCTCCAGATACTCGTTGGCCATGATCAGCGCCTTGATGGTGCTGCGCAGATTGCCGTCGCACATCGCGATCGCCTGATCGCAGGCCTGTTCATAGTGGCTGTTGTCCGAAAGGGCGGGTGCCGGCATCTGCGTTGTCCTTGTGAGTTTTCCTTGGGCGTTTCCTGGGGCGTTGGTGTAGGAATGTTCCTATTTTGTTCTTTTTGAGTCAAGCGGATTCAGACGCGGTGAGGCGTCGCGATCGCGCGGGACGCGATCAGGCGATGATGTCGGGCGTGATCTGGTCTTCGATGAACGCGATGCGGTCGCGCAACAGCAGCTTGCGCTTCTTCAACCGCTGCAGCCGCAATAGGTCGGGGGCAGGCGATTGATGCAGGGCATCGATCGCGGCATCGAGATCTCGGTGTTCCTGCTGCAACCGGGTGAGCTCGGCTTCGAGCTCACGCTCGTCTTCATGGGTCATGTCTGCGGTGGCCGAAAACCGAATAGGCGTGTGATCTGGGCTGTGGATGCCCTGTGGAAATTATCGTCCTTGCGCGGCGTGACCGCAAGCGATCTCGGGCTGCCGCGCACCGATCTCCCGCAAGATATTTCAACGGTGCGCCGCGGCGCTGAGCAAGCGCATTGATATCATGGATTTTTCCCGCGCGGTTCCGTACTCACGCTTCATTACATATGTATTTTCAAAAATGACGGTGGGACGACGGATACCCATCGACAGAACGAATCGGTGATGTAGACTTTGCTGTCCGGATCGAATCCTAAGGTTCAACCCTACCGAGGAGGTTTCGAATGACAATTCAGGCACATCTTGTTGAATTGGAGCGGAAACACAAACTTCTCGAAAACGAATTGCACGAAGCTCTCGTGCACCTTTCAACAGACGACCTGCAAATTGTTGAGTTGAAGCGCCGGAAGTTGATGGTCAAGGACCAGATCGAGCGTCTGAAGCAAGGCGATACGCTCCACTAGTAACCCCCGTAACAGTGTTGAGTTGATCGTACCCTTTCAGGCAGGGATGAGAGCCTTTGCGCTCATCCCTGCTGCAAGGGTGCGAGACCCCGCGCAATCATCGTTGTGGGAGCCTAGATCTCTGCGAGCTCGGCGACGTGATCGGCGATCGCGAGCGAGGATGTCAGCCCCGGCGATTCGATGCCGAACAGGTTGATCAGACCTGCGACGCCGTGATCGCGCGGCCCCTGCATCAGGAAGTCCTGCGTGGCGACAGCCGGCGGCACGATCTTCGGCCGGATACCCGAATAGCTCGGCATCAACGCGCCGTCGGGCAGCGTCGGCCAGTACTTGCGGATTGCCGGATAGAAACGCTCGGCGCGTGACGGGTCGACCTCGTAGTTGATCGTCTCGATCCATTCGACGTCGGGCCCGAAACGCGCCTGCCCTGCCATATCCAGCGTCAAATGCACGCCTAACCCACCGGGCTCGGGCACCGGATAGATCAGGCGCGAGAACGGCGCTTTGGCGTTGCAGCTGAAGTAGTTTCCCTTGGCGAGGTAGGCCGGCGGAATCCGGTCCAGCGGCATGCCGTCGATGTTGCGCGCCACCGTCGTCGCCGCGAGTCCCGCAGCGTTGACGAGCAGGCCGCATTGCAGCGTCATCGGCGCTTCGCCGCCGGCCTCGACTTCGATCACGCCGGCCGCCGCCTTGGCGCGGACCAGCGGAGTGTGAAACGCGAAGGCGGTGCCTGCTTCCTCGGCCTCGCCGCGCAGCGAGAGCATGTAGGCGTGGCTGTCGATGATGCCGGTCGAGGGCGAGAGCAGCGCGGCGTCGCAGGCCAGCGCTGGCTCCAGCGCGCGTGCGGCCTCGCCCGTGAGCAGCTGCATGTCGAGCACGCCATTGGCCTCGGCGTGCGCCTTGATCGATTGCAGCTTCTCGGTCTCCTTCGCATTGGTCGCGACGATCAGCTTGCCGCAATTCTTGTGGGGGATGCCGCGCTCGGCGCAGTAGCGGTAGAGCGCGTGCTTGCCGCTGACGCACATCCGCGCCATCCAGCTCCCGGCGCGATAGTAGATGCCGGCATGGATCACCTCGCTGTTGCGCGAGGAGGTGATGGTGCCGATGGCCTCGGCCTCCTCGAGCACGATGACCTCGCGCCCGGCCTGGGCGAGCTTCCGGGCCACCGCAAGCCCGACCACGCCGGCTCCGATGACGATGCAGTCGACCTTATCCATGGTTGTGCAGGACGTCCGCTGGAAGCGCCGGGGCCAATGAACCTGAGAACGAGGGCCCGGGGCCGTTTTCCGTTAAGGAAGCATTTATCATGTCAGGGCAATTGCCGTATTTGGCGTCACATTTTTCTGTTGCGCGTACAGGCGTTTACCCGATCCAAACCCGCGAGGCCAGACAATCCGACGTTGAAATCGCGGGTGGCTGATGGCTGAGAAGAACTGGCACGTGGGCAGCACGCTTCCGATTGCTGTGCAGGCCGTCCTGTGCCTGGCCGGCGCGGTCGCGCCCGCGCGCGCCTTTGCGCTCTCGGACAGCCTCGCCCCGCCGAGCTATCTCGGCCAGCTCGATCCCAACCTGATCTGGGAAGTCCTGATCGCGGGCATCGTCGTCTGCGCGTTCCTGGCGGCCGTCGCGCTGTGGGTCCATTCGGCGCTGCGCCGGACCCGTCGGTTGCAACTACGGCGCAATGCCTTCGTCTCCTCCGCCATGAACAATCTCAACCAGGGCGTGGTGATGACCGATGCGCAGCGGCGCATCATCTTCTGCAACGACCGCTATCTCGATATTTACGGCCTGACCCGCTCGGACCTCTGGGCCGGTATGAACGGCTACGACCTCCTCGAGCTCAGGCGCAAACGGGGCGTCCTCGGCGGCGTCTCGGACGACGAGTTCTACGAGAAGGCGGCAAGCCCCAACGGCCTGATCACCGAGCTGTCCGACGGGCGGGCCATCCTGGTGAAATATTTCATCCTGCCGAACGGCGGATCGGTCGCGACGCATCTCGACGTCAGCGACCAGCGCAAGCTGTCGCGGCAGCTCGCCTCCACCAAGCAATTCCTGGAATCGGTGCTGGACCATGTGCCGGCTTGCGTGGCCGCCAAGAACATCGACGACGGTTGCTACATCTTCGCGAACAGCGCCTATGAGCGGTTCTGGGGACTGTCGCGGGACTACGCCGTCGGCAAGAATGCGCGGGAGCTGTTTGCGCCGAGCTCGGCGGCGAGCATCGAGGCGGCCGACCGGGCGGCGCTGGGGGCGCCGGATGGTCAGTTCCGCAATGAATTCGAGGTCGACCGCGGCGGCGAGCGGCGCATGGTGGCTTCGATCCGGATCGTGGTCCGCAACGAGAGCAACAAGCCGGAATTCCTGCTGCTGGTGTTCGAGGACATCACCGACCGCCGTTCGCTGTCGCAGGAGCTGGAGAGCACGAAGAAGTTCCTGGAGCTCGTGGTCGACAATATCCCGGTCGCGCTGATCGTGGAGCAGGTCAAGGACGGCCGCTATCTGCTCGCCAACCGCAGCGCCGAGACGATCCTCAACCGCCGGCGCGAGGAAGCCACGGGCCTCACCGCGTCCGACATCTTCAATCCCAAGGAAGCCAAGCTGATCATCGCCCGTGACGAGGCGGCGATCAAGAAGCGCGGGATGATCACCGAGGAGCATCCGATCTCCACCAAGGACGGCCTGCGGCTGTTCCTGACCCGCCGCGCCACGGTGCTCAGCGATGCCGGCGAGCCGCAATATCTGATCAAGACCCACGAGGACGTCACCGACCGCCGGCAGACCGAGTCGCGCATGGCGCACATGGCCTATCACGACGGCCTCACCGACCTGCCGAACCGCGCCGCCTTCCTGCAGGCGCTGACCCAGATGATCGAGGCCTGCGAAGGCACCGGCGAGGAGTTCGCCGTCCTCTGCGTCGACCTCGACGGGCTTAAGGAGGTCAATGACGTCTTTGGCCATGCGCTGGGCGACAAGCTCCTGATCGAGGTGGCGCAGCGGCTCCAGGACTCCGCCCGCGGCGGCGTGGTGGCGCGCCTGTCCGGCGACGAGTTCGGCCTGATCATCGACGGCAAGCAGCCGGAGGCGGGCCTCGCCTTGGCGCAGCAGATCGGCGACGCCGTCGCGCAGGACTTCCAGATCGACGGCCGGCCGGTCCGCGCCGGCGTCACCACCGGCATGTCGATCTTCCCGCACAACGGCACCGACGGCGCTTCGCTGCTCGCCAATGCCGGTGCGGCGCTGTTCCGCGCCAAGCAGAAGTCGCGCGGCACCATCAGCCTCTACCAGCCGGAGATGGACCAGCAGATCCGCGACCGCCGCGTGCTGCACCAGGACCTCTCGATGGCGATCAAGAACGGCGAGCTCTCGCTCGCCTTCCAGCCGCAGGGAGCCGCGGGCCACAGCGTCGCCGAGAGCGAGATCATCGGTTTCGAGGCGCTGGCGCGCTGGCAGCATCCGGTGCGCGGCCAGGTCTCGCCGGCCGAATTCATCCCGATCGCCGAGGAGAGCGGCCTGATCGTCGAGATGGGCGAGTGGATCCTGCGCGAGGCCTGCCGCGAGGCGGCGTCCTGGCCGAAGCCGCTCCAGGTTGCGGTCAATTTGTCGCCGGCGCAGTTCATGCACGGTGACGTGGTTGGCCTCGTCCATTCCATCCTGATCGAGACGGGGCTTGCGCCCGGGCGGCTCGAGCTCGAGATCACCGAGGGCGTGCTGATCGAGGATTTCGACCGGGGCCTTGCGCTGCTGCGCCGGCTGAAGGCGCTCGGCGTGCGCATCTCCATGGACGATTTCGGCAGCGGCTATTCCTCGCTGAGCTACCTCCAGGCGTTCCCGTTCGACAAGATCAAGATCGACCGCGCCTTCATCATCAATCTCGGCCGCAACCCGCAATCGGCGGCGATCGTGCGTGCCGTGATCGATCTCGGCCACGGCCTCGAAATGTCGATCGTCGCGGAGGGCGTCGAGACGCTCGAACAGCTCGCCTTCCTCGCCAAGGAGGGCTGCGACGGCGTGCAGGGCTATCTGCTCGGCAAGCCCCTGCCGATCGGCAAATATGCCGACCTCGTCGGCCGCACTGAGACCATGGAGCTTGCGCTCAAGACCGGCTAGAGCGTTTCCGAGCCAAGTGGATACCGGTTCGCGCCAGGGAAAACCCGCTGAAACAAAAATCTGGAGCCGTTCCGATTTCATCGGAACGGAAATGGCTCTAGTTATGAGAGGGCTTCGCTCCCTCTCGACGGTTTCATGGCGGACTACGACCTTGCGATCATCGGCGGCGGCCTGAACGGTGTCAGCCTCGCGCGCGATGCGGCCGGCCGCGGCCTGCGCGTGATCCTGTTCGAGCAGGGCGATCTCGCCGGCGCTGCGTCGTCGGCGACACCGCGGCTGATCCATGGCGACCTGTCGATGCTGGAGCGCCGCGGCTTCTGGCGGGTGCGCCGTGCGCTCGCCGAGCGCCGGATCTGGCTCCGGATCGCGCCGCACCTGGTCCGGCCGATGCGCTTCGTGATTCCCGCGCATTCCGACGAACGTCCGCCATGGCTGTTGCGCGCCGGTCTGTATCTATATGACGGCCTCACGAACCGGGGCGGCCTGCCGCCGTCGGCGACCCTCGACATCACGCATCATCCGGTCGGCAACGCGCTGAAACGTCCGTTCGGCACGGCGTTCGAATATTCAGACTGCGTCGTCGACGATTCCCGCCTGGTGGTGCTCACGGCGCTGGATGCCGCCGAACGTGGCGCTGCGATCCGGACCGGGGCGCGCTGCGTCCGTGCCGATCGGGACGAGACCTGGCGGCTCGCTGTGGTCGATCGCGGCTATCGCCGTATCGTCACGGCGCGGGCGCTGGCCAACGCCACCGGCGCCTGGACCCCGATGGTCGCGGACACCGTGCTGCGGCAGCAGCAAGCCCCGATGGCGGCCATGCAGATGAGCCAGATCGTCGTGCCGCGCCTGTTCGATTCTGAAAACGTCTACGTCTTTCAGAACAATGATGGCCGGCTGATCTTCGCCCGGCCCTTCGAGCGGGACTTCACGCTGATCGGCACGGTCACGCACGCCTTCACCGGCGATCCCGCCATCGTCGCGATGCCGGGCGCCGACGTCAGTTATCTCTGCGAGGCTGCCAGCCGCTATTTCCGCGAGCGTGTCGGCCCGACCGACGTGGTCCGCACGGTCTCCGGTGTCAATTTGGCGCTGGCGTCCGCGCGCGGGCGCGAGGGCACGACGCTGTTCCATGCGCGCCGGCGCAAGGCGCCGCTGCTGACGATGTTCGGCGGCGATGTCACCACCTCGCGCCTGCGCGCGGAGCGGGCGGTGACGAAGCTGACCCCGTTCTATCCGATGTCGCCGCCCTGGACCGCCGGCGCGGCGCTGCCCGGCGGCGATTTTGCCTGGGACGGTTTCGACAGCGAGGTCGACCTTGCGCGCGACCGCTGGCGGTTTCTTTCGGAGCCGGAGGCCCAGCGCCTGGTCGCGGCCTATGGCTCGCGATTGCCCGCCGTGCTGGGCGAGGCGAAGACGCGCGAAGAGCTAGGCCCCGCCTTCGGACCCGAGCTGACCGGCGCGGAGGTGCGCTATCTGATGACCCACGAATGGGCGCGCTTCCCCGATGATGTCCTTTGGCGGCGTTCCAAGCTGGGCCTGACAATGCCTGCGGCGGATCGTGACAGGCTGGCGGCGTTCATGGCGAATGTGATGTGAACGATCTCCCCAGAAGCGGTTGAGCAAAGACCGATCGGCCGCTAGCGTGCGGCGGAATCGGGGTTGGCAGGGATTATGGCGGAAGAGTTACCCGGAACGGACGTCGCGGCTGAAGCGGCCGCCGGAGATGCATTTCCCGCGGCGGGGCAGCCGCTGCTGCGCATCGAGGGCGTCGCCAAGACCTTCGGGACGTTCCGGGCCGTCGATGGCGTCTCGCTCGACATCAAGGCCGGCGAGTTCTTTGCGCTGCTGGGCCCCAGTGGCTGCGGCAAGACCACGCTCTTGCGCATGCTCGCCGGCTTCGAGGCGCCGGACGAGGGGCGCATCCTGCTCGGCGGCAAGGACATCGCGCAGGCGCTGCCGCACGAGCGCCCGATCAACATGATGTTCCAGAACTACGCGCTGTTCCCGCATCTGTCGGTGCGCGACAACATCGCCTTCGGCCTGAAGCGTGCCGGCATGGCGCGCGCCGAGATCGCGACGCGCGTGGCCGAGATGGTCGCGCTGGTGAAGCTCGAAGGCCTGGAGAAGCGCAAGCCGGACCAGCTCTCCGGCGGCCAGCGCCAGCGCGTCGCGCTCGCCCGCGCCCTGGCGCGCCGACCGCAACTCCTACTGCTCGACGAGCCGCTCGCGGCCCTGGACAAGAAGCTGCGCGAGAGCACGCAAGGCGAGCTGATGGAGCTGCAGCGGCGGCTCGGCATGACCTTCATCATCGTCACCCACGACCAGGAGGAGGCGATGACGATGGCGAGCCGGATCGGCGTGATGAAATCAGGCAAGCTTGCCCAGGTCGCGAGCCCCCGCGAGCTCTACGAGGCGCCGCGCTCGCGCTGGATCGCGGAGTTCGTCGGCGACATCAATCTGTTCGACGGCGAGACCAGATTGCGCGACGGTCATCGTCTGGTCATCGGCACGCGTGATGCGGGTGCGCTGGTGGTGGCCGAGCCGCGCGAGCTGGTCGGCGCGGGAAAATTCGCGGTCGCGATCCGCCCCGAGAAGGTCAAGCTGTCGCGCCGCGCTCCTGCGAGCGAGGCCGGTCGCGAGACGGCGATCAACATCCTCGACGGCGTGATCGCCGACATCTGCTATCTCGGCGGCACCACCACCTACAAGGTGAAGCTCGATACCGGCGGGATGCTGCAGGCTTCGGTCGCCAACAGCGCGCGTATCGACGTCGACGCCTACAGCCTGAACCAGCACGTCGTCGCCTGGTTCACGCCCGACGATTGCGTGGTGCTGCCGTCATGAGCTCCCGCCGTATCTTCGCGCGACCGGCGCGCTTTGCCGCCATCGCGCCCTATGTCTGGATGGCGCTGTTCTTCCTGGTGCCGTTCGCCTTCGTGCTCAAGATCAGCCTGTCGCAGACCGCGATCGCGCAGCCGCCCTACGTGCCCGTGTTCGACCTGACGGCGGGATGGGACGCGCTCAAGGCCGCCTTTGCCGCGCTGTCGATCGACAATTTCAGGCTGCTCGGCTCCGACGACATCTATGTGTTCGCCTATGTGCGCAGTCTTACTGTTGCCGTCACGGCGACGGCGCTGCTGCTCCTGATCGGCTATCCCATTGCCTATGGTATGGCGCGGCTGCCGAAGCGCTGGCAGGCGGTGGCGATGGTGCTGGTGATCGTGCCGTTCTGGACCTCGTTCCTGATCCGCATCTATGCCTGGATCAACATCCTCCAGCATGATGGCCTGCTCAACCAGATCCTGCTTTCGCTGCATCTGGTCAGCCAGCCCGTGGTGTGGCTCTCCACGGACACCGCGATGTATATCGGCATCGTCTATTCGTATTTGCCGTTCATGATCCTGCCGCTCTACGCCACGCTCGCCAAGATGGAGCCGGTGCTGGAGGAGGCGGCCTCCGATCTCGGCGCGCCGCCCTGGCAGGTGTTCTGGCTCGTCACCTTTCCACTGTCGCTGCCCGGCGTCGGTGCCGGGGTGCTGCTGTGCTTCATTCCCATCGTCGGCGAGTTCGTGATTCCTGATCTCTTGGCCGGCTCCAACTCGCTGATGATCGGCCAGACCCTGTGGCTCGAATTCTTCACCAACAAGGACTGGCCGGTCGCCTCCGCTGCGGCCATCGTGCTGCTCATCGTGCTGCTAGTGCCGCTGCTGTTGTATGAGCGCCTGCAGAAGCGGCAGCTCGAACAGGGACGGTAGGGCGATGCGAAAAGTCTCCCGCCTGTCCCGCTTCAACATCGCCTCGCTGGCGCTCGGGCTGGCATTCCTCTATTTGCCGATCCTGATCCTCGTTCTCTACTCCTTCAACGCCTCGCGGCTGGTGACGGTGTGGGGCGGCTGGTCGCTGCGCTGGTATCGCGAACTCTTCAACGACCGCGCCATGATCGAGGCGGCCTGGATGAGCCTGCGGGTTGCGGTCTCCTCCGCGACCATCGCCACGCTGCTCGGCACACTCGCGGCGGTGGCGCTGTCGCGCGGCGAGCGCTTTCGCGGCCGAACGCTGTTCTCCGGCATGCTCTATGCGCCGCTGGTGATGCCGGAGGTGATCACTGGTCTGTCGCTGCTGCTGCTGTTCGTGGCGCTCAATGCCGAGCGCGGCTTCTGGACGGTGACGATCGCCCACACCACGCTGACCATGTGCTTCGTCGCCGTGGTCGTGCAGTCCCGTCTCGGCTCGCTCGACCGTTCGCTGGAGGAGGCGGCGATGGACCTCGGCTGCAACCCGGTCCGCGCCTTCGTCGCCGTCACCCTGCCGCTGATTGCGCCCGCGATCGTCGCCGGCTGGATGCTGGCCTTCACGCTGTCGCTGGACGATCTCGTGATCGCAAGCTTCACCACCGGCCCAGGCTCGGCGACGCTGCCGATCCGGATCTATTCGGAGGTGCGATTGGGGGTGAAGCCGGAGATCAACGCGATCTGCACGCTGGTGATCGCCCTGATCGCTGTGGTCATCGTCATCGCCTCGCTGGCCTCGAAACTGTCGAGCTCGCAGGGCGAGAGCGCTGCGCCGCTGTAGCCGTCCGACATGCCATGTATGGTGCTCAGGCACCACCTGACATAGTTAATAATTCATATAGCTTATCTGGCTATCGTCGCCTCGCTTGGGGAAGAGGGGCGATGAAGCGGCTTTATATTGGTGTGGCCAGCACGGTTCTGGCGTTACTCTGTCTTGCTGTTCGTCCGTCGGCCGGTGCGACGCAGATGGTGTCGCTGCTGTACAACGGCTCGCCGCAGTCGCCGCAGCAGATCGGCTCCGACGAATTCCGCCGCAAGCTCGGCGAGATCGCACAGGGCCGCGTCATCCTCGATGCACGCGCCGGCAACGCGCTGGGCAGTGAGACGGCGATCCTGGCCGCCATGCGCAGTGGTGTGGTCGACATGGCGACGCTGTCCGGTTCGGTGGTCAGCTCCGCCGTGCCGGAGTTCGGCGTGTTCGACGTGCCGTTCCTGTTCCGCGATGCGGCGCAGGCCAAGGCGGTCGCAGAGGGGCCGGTCGGCGCGCTGTTCGCCAAGCATTTTGCCGACAAGGGATTGGTGCTGCTCGCGATCGGCAAGCAGGGCTTTCGCAACGTCACCAATTCGAAGCGGCCGATTCATTCTCCTGCGGACCTCCGCGGCCTGAAGATCCGCGTGCTGCCGAATGAGGTCTATCAGATGACCTTCAAGGCGCTGGGCGCCGAGGTCGTGCCGATGGAGTTCACGCAGGTGTACTCCGCGCTGAAGGATGGCCGCATCGACGGGCAGGAGAACCCGGTCATGACGATTGCCACCAGCCATCTCGAGGAGGTGCAGAAATATGCCAGCCTGACCGGGCATTTCTTCGCCCCGATCGCCTTCGTCGCCAACCGCGAGGCGTTCCAGGCCCTGAAGCCCGCCGACCAGGCCGCCATCGTCGCCGCAGCCAAGGCCGGTGCGGAGGCGACCTGGCAGAGTGGCGTCGCGGAGGAGACGAAGAAGCTCGAGGAGCTGCGCAAGGCCGGCATGGAGATCATCGAGAAGGTCGATCGCCAGCCCTTCATCGATGCCGTGAAGCCCCTGGAGCCTGAGTTCGAGAAGCGCTTCGGCAAGGATCTGCTCGCCCGGATCCGGGCTACGCCGTGATCGCGGGAAACATCATGAACCTGTCATTGCTTCTGTCGCGCATCGGCATCCGCCCGCGCATCTTCGGCGGCTTCGCGCTGGTCCTGGGTTTCCTCTGCGTACTGGCGCTGCTTGCCGTCATGCGGCTGTCCGAGATCGGCGGCACCGTCGGAGAGCTCGTCACCAGCGCCGACGGCGATGCCGGCATGGCGCGGGTGCACGCCGCGCTGCTCTCGTCGAACGTCACCGTCGAGAAATTCGTCCGCACGCGCAATATCGGCGACCGCGACAGCGCCATGAAGGCGATCGACGGCTTTGGCCAGACATTTGATCAGGTCGATCAGCAATTCACCCGCCTGCCGGCGATTGCCGCCGGCCGGAGCGCGCTGGTGGATGCGCTCGGGACCTATCGAAAATCCTTCACGGCAGTCGCCGCCGCTGTCGATCGTCTGCGCACCGCAAGCACCAAGAGCGAGGCCCTCGGCGCCTCGGCAGGCCTCGACGTCGGTGCGATCAACGTCGCGCTCGCGAACCAGCCCGACCGTCTGCTGCAGCCGCTGCGTCTGGCCGGCACGGTGGATGCGATGCGCGTCTCGGTGCTGCGTTTCACCATCACCCAGGCCCAGGTCGACGCCGACGATGCCGGGATGACGATCGGCTATGCGCTGGCGGCGGTGGCCGATAGCGAGGCGGAGATCGCCGATGTCGATGCGCCGCGACTGAAGAATCTGATCGCGGCCCTCAAGAAGGTGCTTGCCGATCAATCGGCGACGCTGACGGAGCTTTCCGCCGCGATGAGCGAGCTACGCAAGGCGCAGGCCGAGCTCGTCAAATCCAGCAGCGCGATCGATGCCAAGGCGGCCGAGATCAGCCGGGCCCTCGGCGCGACGCGCACCGAGCAGAGCCGGCTCACGGCTGAATCCGTCGAGCAAACCCGTAATCTCGTGTTCACGGTGGCCGCGTTCGCGCTCGTCCTCGGCGCATTGCTGGCCTGGCTGATCGGACGCAGCGTGTCGCGTCCCATCGGCCAGATGACCCTGCGCATGCAGAGCCTTGCGGCGGGTGAGCTCGACGAAGCGATCCCGGGCGGCGGGCGCGGCGACGAAATTGGTCACATGGCCGGCGCGGTCGAGGTGTTCCGCCAGAGCGCACAGACCGTCCGGCGCATGGAGCAGGACGCTGCCGCGCAGCGCGCCGCAGCCGAGACGGAACGTGCGGCGATGATGGCGCAGCTCGCCGACCGCTTCGATCGCGGCATGGAGGGCGTCATTGGCGGCGTCTCGAGCCGTGCCGAGGAGATGGGACAGAGCGCCGGAAGTCTCGCCCGCGTCGCCGAGCGCGGTCGCTCGCTTGCCGAGCAGGTCGCCGCGACGTCGGCCCAGGCGTCCGAGAATGTGCAGACCGTTGCGGCGGCGACGCATCAACTCGCGGCCTCGATCAAGGAGATTTCCAGCCAGGTCGCGCGCTCCGTATCGGTATCGGATCAGGCCAAGGAAGAGGCCTCACGGACCGAAGCGCTGATGCGCGCGCTGTCGGATTCGGCCGAGCGGATCGGTACGGTGGTCCAGCTGATCCAGGCGATCGCGAGCCAGACCAACCTCCTTGCGCTCAATGCCACGATCGAATCGGCACGGGCCGGCGATGCAGGCAAGGGCTTTGCCGTGGTCGCCAATGAAGTGAAGAGCCTCGCAACCCAGACCGGGCGCGCCACCGAGGAGATCGCAGGGCTCGTTGCCGAGATCCAGGGCTCGACCGGACAGTCGGTCGCTGCGATCGGTCAGATCGGCAGAACCATCGCCGAGATGACGGAGATCGCGACGACGATTGCGTCCGCCGTCGAGGAGCAGGGGGCCGCAACCAGCGAGATCGCGCGCAATGTCGAGCAGGCCGCGAACGGGACAGCGGCCGTGACCGACCAGGTCGGCGCCGTCCGTACCGTGGCCGGCGAGACTGATGCCGGCGCCGAAGCCGCACTCACGGCCGCCTCGGCCTTGCAGGATCAGGCACGCGCGCTCAAGAAGGACGTGGCGGAATTTCTCCAGACTGTACGCAAGGCTGGATGAGGCGCATCTGCGCGTCGCCATCCTTGTCCATGCACGTCACCGTGGCCGCGTCGTTCGTTTCGAGGCCCTCGACTTCGCAGGCCGAGGCGCAGCCGTTGCCGTGCGTGCGGCATGAAAGGCGCGTACCTCGCTTTGCATGGCCGCGCCGAGCTGGCGCAGCGCGAGGCTGTTGAGCGGAAACTCCAGCAGGATGTGGATCAGGCTCAGCGCCAGCAGGAAGGTGAAGCCGAACGCATAGTCGTAGAAATAGAGCGCGGTCGACGCCGCGCTGGCGGCGGCCATCGCCGCCAGCCGCGCCTTCGGAACCTCGGTCCAGCGGATCACGTCGGCTTTGATGAACCAGTTGAGGTAATGATAGGTGTAGACGAAGGCGAGCAGGCTGGTCAGCCTGGTGTCGAGCACGAGACCAGGCACGCCGAACAGCCGGCCGAGGGCCGGGCCGACATTGCCGAAATAATCCTGCCCCACCCGGGCAAAGCTTGCGATCCGGATTTCGGCGGTGGGGGGCAGCAGCACGATCGCGGCGATTGCGGCGAGATAGACCACCACCAGCGCGGCCTGCACGCGGCTGCCGGACCGGTAGGCGCCGAGCACCATGAAGATCAGCGTGAACAGCGAGACGTGAATCAGCGTCGGAATCAGGATACCGATCACGGCGAGCGAGGAGCCGCTCGAATACATGATCGCGGACAGGGCGATCGCCACCATGAACAGCAGCATGCTCTCGATCGCCGTGGCGGTCGCCGCCAGCATGGCGCAGACGATCAGCGCGGCCCACATCGCGAAGCCGAACCACGAGGCGTTGTCGATCAGCGCCGCGACCACGGCGACGATGGCCAGGACCAAGGCAATCCCCCGATGGGGCAGGTAGTAGCTGCGATCATGCAGCCACGAGATCTCAGTGAAATAATGCGCCGGGCCGAGCACGACATAGGCCAGCAGCAACAGCTCGAACGGCACCAGATAGGCGGCCGCGAGCGCCAGCAGCATCAGGCCGAGATGGATCGCGTCGTTGCTGCGCATGATGCCGTGCCCCGTAATATTGGGGCACGGAGGTTAGAGCAGACGCAGACAACCCGCAATTGCCCGCGTCGTCGCTCAAGCGCTTTGCTTGCGGCGCCTCGATGCGTCCTGTCGCGTCAGGACTTCACCGCACCTGCCGTCAGCCCGCCCACCATGTAGCGGCGGAAGGCGTAATAGACCGCGGCCGGCGGCAGCGCGTAGATGAAGCCGGTGGTCATGAGCAGCTCCCACGGCGAGTCGTCGGCGGCGAGGAAGTTGCCGAGCGCGACGGGGAGGGTGATCTCGCGGTCGTTCGAGAGCAGCAGGAACGCGTAGAGATATTCGTTCCAGGCCAGCAGCACCGCATAGGTGCCGATCGCGACCAGCGAGGGCATCATCAGCGGCAGATAGACCAGGCGGAAGATCTGCAGCGTGGTGGCGCCGTCCATGACCGCGGCTTCATCCAGCTCGACCGGCAGCTTGTCGGACGCCTGCTTGAGCACCCAGATCGCGTAAGGCGAGGCGATCGTCACCATGGCCAGGATCAGCGACCAGTGATTGTTGAGCAGGCCGTAATTGCCCATGGTGCGATACATCGGCACCGCGAGGAACGCCGCGGGGATGAAATAAGTGAAGAGCGCGAGGTTCAACACCATGCGCCCGCCCGGCACCTTCAGCCGCGAGATCGAGAACGCCGCGGCCGTGGCGATGAACAGCGTCAGCACGCCGACGGCCGCTGCGATCAGCGTCGAATTCCAGAACTGGACGTAGAAATCGCGCAGGAAGTAGTGCTGCTGCTTGAACACGATCTCGAAGTTGTGCAGCGTCGGATGGTCCGGCCACAGCTTGCCCGAGAATGCGTCCTCCTTCGGCGAGATCGCGAACAGGAACATGTGGTAGATCGGGATCATCGTCCACAGGAAGACGGGAATGCCGATCAGGAGCAGCCGCGCTTCCGTCGCGACGTCACGGAGAGAGGGAAGCTTCATCGCGACAACCGTTTCATCATGAAGTACACGAGCGGCAGGACGAACGGCATCGCGCAGACGATGGAGGCCATCGCGAGCGAGAGCTGGTCGAGCCGGAGATAGCGGATACCGAGCGTCGCCAGCACGTGCGTGAGGTCGGCCGGGCCACCGCCGGTGAGCAGGTAGACGCTGTTGAAATCGCCGAGCGTCCAGATCATCGAGAGCAGCGTGCAGGTCACGTAGAGCGTCTGCATCGACGGCCAGGTGATGAAGCGGAATTTCTGCCACCAGCTCGCGCCGTCCACCTCGGCGGCCTCGAACAGGTCGTGCGAGATCGCAAGGCGTCCGGTGATCAGGATCAGCGTCCAGAACGGCAGCGACTTCCAGATGTGCACGCCGATCGCCATGCTGAGCGCCACGGTCGGGTCGTTCAGCCAGTTCGGGCCGTCATCGCCGGTGAAGGAGAAGATGAGGTGGTTGATGACGCCCCATTCGGGATTGAACATGAAGCGCACCGACAGGATGGTCGGGATCGACGGCACCGCCCAGGGCAGGATGAAGATCACCGAGAGCCATTTGATCCAGGTGCGCTGCATGGCGAAGAAGCCGGACAGGAACAGCGCGATCAGCATCTTGATGTTGATGCCGATGACCAGGAAGATCAGCGTGTTGACTGCGGCACGCGCAAAGATCGGATCGTTGTACAGCGCGACATAGTTCGCCGGAGCGCGCGCCAGCCATAGCCCGTAGCAGACGGGATAGACGACGAAGGCAAGGAAAACGAGCAGATAGGGCGCGAGCAGAATAATGCCCCAGACCTGCGCCGGGGTCAGCCGCGACGACAGGGGCGGGCCGGGAAGTGCCTGATCGCCAGAGAGCGTGATCGCCATTCTTTCGGACTCTTTGAAAGGACTTCCGGCCGCGCGAGGCGGCCGGTGTTGTTTGCTTGCTTACCCTCTCTCCGTAAGAACGGGGAGAGGGTGGGATACAGTTTAACCCGCGACCTGCTTGATGCGGGCGATCATCTCGTCCACGGCCTTGTCGACCGGGACCTTCTCGCTGACGACCCGGTTCATCGCCTTGGCCCAGATGTTCTCGTTGTTCAGGATCGTGAACTTCCAGTTCTTGGTGAAGTCGAACGCCGCGGTGCCGCCCTTGAACTGCGTGTAGACGGCCTTGCGGTGCTTGTCAGCCTGCCAGAACGGGCTTTCCTGGCTTTCCTTCGTCACCGGGAACCAGCGGCCGAGCGCGCCCTCGATATAGGGACGGACGTTCTCTTCCTGGAGCAGGAAGCTGATGAACTGCTTGGCCTCGGCCTTGTTCTTGGCCGCGGTGAAGATCAGTCCGGTCTTGACGTCGGAGCGGTAGCGGATGGTCGAACCATCAGGAGCCTTCGGGAAGGACGCCGTGACGATGTCCTGCTCATAGGCCTTCTTGCCGGCGTCGCGCTGCTCCTGGGTCAATGCCTGGTTCTGGGAGTCCTCGAACCACTTCGCCGCGATCGAGATCGTGAAGTTGTGGGTCATCACGATGGTCTTGTTGTGGAAGGCGACGTTGTTGTCCGGATCCTTCCAGGTCGTCGAGGAGGGCGGCGTGCAGCCCTTGATATAGGTGTCGGTGTAGTCCTTCATCGCCAGGATCAGGTTCTCGCGAACCTTGGGATCGTCGACCAGGAGCTTGCCGTCGTCGTCGACAAGCTTGACGTGGTAGGCGTCCATGAAGGTGTAGAACGACTGGAAGGCGTCGGTGGATTCCACGCCCATCGGCTGGCCGACGGCGTAGATGCGCTGGCCGGTGGCCTTGCGGATCGCGGGCTGCACCTTGTCGCACCAGAACGTCCAGTAGCCCGTCCAGTCGTTCGGGATGTCGCTCTGCTTGAAGCCGGCCTTCTCCAGCATGTCGTTCCAGATCTGGACGTGCATGCTCTGCTGCTTCAGCGGGAAGCCGTAATAGGCCTTCTTCTTGGTGACGTCGTTATAGAGGATCGAGGCATCCAGCGTGTTCTGCACGAACCGGTCCTTGATCGGCTGCATGACGTCCGTGAGGTCCTCGAGCTTGCCCTCATAGGCCCACTTGCCCTGTGCCTGCACGTCATAGGAATCGGAATAGGCCACATCGGGCACGGTGCCGGCATCGAGTGCGGCGACCGTCTTCGGAATCATGTCCTGGATCGCGTATTGCGACAATTCGACCTTGATGCCGGTCTTGGCTTCGAATTTCTTGATCGTATCGATCAGCGCGTCGTCTTCGGAGCGATAGAAGCCCTTGCCCCACCAGACCGTAATCGTCTTCTGCTGCGCAAAGGCAGGTGCAGTGACTGCGAACAGCCCAACCGCAGCGACCGCCAGTGACACTGCGCCAATAACCTTGGATCTCACGTTTTTCTCCCTCAAACGGCCGGTGTTTTTAACCGGTCGTGTAAAACACTAGCGCATGGCGGTGAGCCGATCTAGCGGCATCTTGTCAGACCTAGGTCGTGGGCCTTGCGCCGGAGGAGATGCTTAACGTGCGCATCGATCCAATCGCCGCATCAATTCGCCCGGATCAATTCGCGCTGGTCGGCCGTTGCCGGCCGATCAGCGCTCAATGATCTGGCACTAGTTCGACTTGGCGTTTTCCTTGGCGTTCTCCGCCGTCGGCGATTCTGCCGGTGCGGGACGTTTTCCGCCGCCGGTGATGCGCTCGATCGCGGAGCGCACGGCATCGCTGCCTTTGCGGTCCTTGAGCATGTCGAGCAGCGGCGCGGAGGCCGGCGAGCGGCGGATCAGGCTTTCCGGATCGGGGAAGATCAGGGGATCGTCCCAGGGCCCCTGCACCACGAACGGCAATTCGAAGCCCGACGCACTGTTGAGGCTCGCCACGCCCTTCATGTCGTATTCGCGCGTCGGTACCGATGCTGTGCCGGTGAGCGTGATCTTCGCCGCCGGTCCTTCGACGCGGATGTCTTCGGCGGTGGCGATGCCATCGGAGAATTTCACCGCGATGGTGAGGTTGTCGTAAGGGGTCGAGCCGCTGCGGAAATTGCCGCCGCCCGACAGCGGCCGCCGTTCCAGCCGCTTCAACAGCTGCTCGGCGTTGAAGCCCGAGATCGCGCCGTCATGGCCGGTGACCGTGGCGCTGCCGTCGAGCGACTGCACGAGGCCGAACGGGCTCGAGCCGGAGGCAACGAGCGAGACGTTGATGTTGCCGCGGCCGGACAGCTTGTTGAGGCCGAACAGCTCGGTGGCGCAGGCCTGCAGGTCGACGTCGGTGAACTGGAATTGCGCCTTGATGTCGGCGACGCTGTCGGAGCGCGCAATGCCGAACGAGCCCTTGGCGATGCCGCCATAGACCTGGGCCTCGCCGACCGAGAGCGCCAGCGTGCCGTTGCGCAAATTGGCCCCGATCGCGGTGCGGCCGAGCCTCGTCGGTCCGACCGTCAGCCGCGCCGCCGACAGGCGCATGTCGAGGTCGGTGGTCGACAGCCCGTTGAGGTCGAACAGCTGCCTGTTCCAGTCCCGGGCGCCGCTCGCAAGCAGGCGGAAGGTCGAAATATAAGGTGTGAAGTCGAGCGCATCGGCGGCGAGCGTCGCCTGCAGCGTCTGCCGGCCGTTATTGGCGTAGGTCATGACGCCCTCGGCGGTGTTGCCGTCGAGCTCGACATTGACATTGGTGAGCGCGATCGAGGCGCCCACCACGTTGGCGCGCGCCTTCAGTGCAAACCGGCCGAAGCCGCCGCTGGCCGGCTGCGGCTGTCCGGTCCAGCGCAGCGCGTTGCGCAGGGACGGGCTGTCGATGGTGAGCGTGCCCTCCATCATCGGGCTGGTGCGGTTGGCGACGCTGCCGTCGAAGGCGAGCTTGAGCGGCGCGCTGGCGATCCGCGCCTTCAGACCGGACCGGTCGCCGGAGAGGGCGGCGACGAAATCGGAAAAGCTGATCGAGCCGTCGACGCGCTCGCCGCGCCAGTCGAACTGCCCGGTCGCGGCGAAGGAGCGCGAGATCGACGGCCAGGCCAGCGACAGATCGATGTCCTCGAACTTCTCGGTGGCGTGGGTGGCGGCGTCCTCGTAATTGAGCACGCCGTCCTGGATCCGGATCTCGGAGAACGACACCTGGTTGTCGGCCCCGGGCTTCATGGTGCGCGCAATGGTCTGGATGAAGGGCGTCCAGTTGCTCTCGCCGTCCGGCTTGAGGCTGACATGGATGCGCGGCCGCAGCAGCGTCAGGTCGGCGATCTCGAAGCGCTGCAGCAGCAGCGGCAGCAGCCGAAGATTGGCGGTGAGCACGTCGACATGGAGCGCGGGATCGCTGGTGCCGCCGCCCTTCAGGCCGACGTCATGGAAGGAGATGTAGCTCGCCGGCAGCACCGAAATATCGATGCTGCCTGCGACATTGAGCTCCAGGCCGGTGACGTCGCGGATCTGCGCCTCCACCGCCTTGCGCAGCGCGTCGCGGTTGATGAGCCATGAGGTTGCGATCAGGGCGATCAGCGCGACGCCGAGCAGCGCCGCGATCGGCGTCCCGAGGCGCTTCATTCCTTGGGCCATGGTCAATGGCATGTCCTGATCGGGTTGGTTGTTGGTCCAGAAGGGCGGCCGGGAGACCTGCGCGCCCCACGCCCAAGGTTGTTACGCTACAAGTTTGGTCAGGTTACAAGTCTTGTTAGGTTACAAGTCCTGCTACGTTAAGTGCCGCAACTTGATGGGTTTTCTTGTCGCTTTCAAGGCCGCGGGCGGCTCTGCCCACGCCGTGGGCAGCTTCTACCACCGCCCCGCGGGGCGGAGAACCCCGTATCATTGACGGCTTTGGAGGATTTCGCCTAATAATCGCCGCCAATCAGGCGCGACGGCTGCAAGCCGAAGGTTCAGTCGAGGTTTTTTGCATGAACAAGGTCTATCCCGACGCCAAGTCGGCGCTCGACGGCATTCTGAAAGACAACATGATGATCATGTCGGGGGGCTTTGGCCTCTGTGGCATTGCCGAGGAGCTGTCGGACGCGATCCGCGAATCCGGCGTCAAGGGGCTGACGGTCGTCTCCAACAATGCCGGCGTCGACGGCATCGGGCTCAGCCGCCTCCTGGAAACCCGGCAGATCAAGAAGATGATCTCGTCCTATGTGGGCGAGAACAAGCTGTTCGCCCAGCAATTCCTCGCCGGCGAGCTGGAACTCGAATTCAACCCGCAAGGTACGCTGGCCGAGCGCATCCGCGCCGGCGGCGCCGGCATCCCGGCCTTCTACACCAAGACCGGCGTCGGCACGCTGATCGCCGAAGGCAAGGAAGTGAAGGAGTTCGACGGCGAGAAGTACCTGATGGAGCGCGGCCTGTTCGCCGACCTCGCCATCGTGCACGCCTGGAAGGGCGATACCGCCGGCAACCTCATCTACCGCAAGACCGCGCGCAACTTTAACCCGATGATGGCGACCGCCGCCAAGGTCACGGTGGCCGAGGTCGAGCATCTGGTTCCGGCCGGTGAACTCAATCCCGACCACATCCATACGCCCGGCATCTTCGTGAAGCGCATCGTCGAGGTCGGCACGGCCAAGAAGCGCATCGAATTCCGCAACACCCGCCCGCGCACCAGCGCATGATCCGGAAAAGTGGAAGCCGGTTTTCCGATCAGATCATGCGCCACTAAAGAATCGACAGGAGCACAACGATGGCCTGGACCCGTGAACAGATGGCTGCGCGCGCCGCGAAGGAATTGCGCGATGGCTACTACGTCAATCTCGGCATCGGCATCCCGACGCTGGTCTCGAACTACATCCCCGACGGCATGGACGTCTCCTTGCAGAGCGAGAACGGCATGCTCGGCATGGGCCCGTTCCCCTATGAAGACGAGGTGGACGCCGACCTCATCAACGCCGGCAAGCAGACCGTGAGCGAGCTGCCCTCGACCTCGTATTTCTCGAGCGCGGATTCCTTCGGCATGATCCGCGGCGGCCACATGGACCTCTCGATCCTCGGCGCCATGCAGGTGGCCCAGAACGGCGATCTCGCCAACTGGATGATCCCCGGCAAGATGGTCAAGGGCATGGGCGGCGCGATGGATCTCGTCGCCGGCGTCAAGCGCGTCGTCGTGGTGATGGAGCATTCGGCCAAGGACGGCCCGAAGCTGCTGAAGCAGTGCAACCTGCCGCTGACCGGCGAGCGCGTGGTCGACATGGTCGTCACTGATCTTGCCGTCTTCACCATCGACAAGCACGGCGACGGTGGCATGGCCCTGATCGAGCTCGCCGACGGTGTCTCGCTCGACGAGGTCAAGTCCAAGACCGAAGCCGAATTCCGCGTCGCGCTGAAGAACACCTGAGGCAGCGGTCGCGAATAATCGTGAGATGGCCGGGCCTCGTCCCGGCCATTTTCGTTTGACGGTGTAGGTGCCGAAGATGAGGGCGTCTGAGGGACAGTAGGGCGCCACCACATCCTCGGTGTCGTCCTGGCGAAGGCCAGGACCCATACCGCGAGGTCTATCGATCGCGGTCGGTAGTCCCGAACGACCAGTCTTCGCCAAACTTTGTTCGGTGGTTATGGGTCCTGGCCTTCGCCAGGACGACGCTGGAGGGGCATGGGCGCGCCGCCTCCACACCGTCGTTGCGAGGAGCCCTTGCGACGAAGCAATCCAGACTATTCCTGCGGAAGGATTCTGGATTGCTTCGCTGTGCTCGCAATGACGGAGGCCGTAGCCCGGATGGAGCGTAGCGAAATCCGGGGTGCTCGCGGACGGCCTGACCCGGATTGCGCTTCGCTCCATCCGGGCTACATGGCAATGGTCTTGGCTACGACCTCGCCCGCACCTTGCCCCACCGCATCGACACGTTCGCCATCCACGTCCGCTCTTCCCGCACCAGGCGGAAGCCGAGATTGGCGGGCGGCACGCCTTGCGCGCAGCCGCCGGCGCGGGCGTCGCGGATGAAGTCGGTGACATAGGCGCGGTGCGCGCCTTCGGCGACACGCACGCCGCAATTCACGGTCGGCCGGCCGGCATTGCCGGCCTCGTCGACGCGCGAGCGCACGAAGCAGGTCGAAGTCCACTCCCAGACATTGCCGGCGAGATCTTCGATGCCGTGCTCGTTCACGCCGAACTTGCCGAACGGATGGGCCGCAGTGTCGAAGGGATCGCGCTCGGACTCGCGCTCGTAGCGGCTGATCCAGCGCTTCGAAGGATTGTCCTGGTCCACCGGCGCGCCATCGTCCTTGAATCTGGAGCCCGCCGCAAACGCCCATTCCTCGTCACTCGGCAGGCGGTAGTGCTGGCCGGTCTTGCGCGACAGCCAGCCGGCATAGGCTTCGGCGTCGTGCCAGTTCACCTGCACCGCGGGCCGATCGATGGCGACGGCCACGCCGCGATCGAGCGCGCGGCAGGCGCCGTCCTGCACGCAGATCTGATAGTCGGACGACGAGACCTGATTCCGCATGATGTGCAGCGGCTTCTCGAAGCGAATCGCGCGCAGCGGCACTTCCGCCTGCTGCCCGCCACGCGTGAAATCGCCGGCCTCGCGATAGGGGAAATTGCCCGGTGCGATCCTGACGATCGCGGGCTCCGCCGCCGTGCCGTGGACCGTCATATCCGAGACGAGGGGCGCCATCGCGATCGGGCCTGCGAGCCCGGCGGCGCAGGCGAGCAGCAGTTTCAGCTTGAATGCGATCAGCATGGTCGTCCCCCGAAAGGAAGAAGGGGCCGGTTGTTCGCCGGCCCCTCGTCGCGTCTAGTTGGTGTTGGCCGGGATGTCCGCAGGCGCCTTCACCTGCATCATCAGATCGTCGTTCCACTTGCCTTCGACCTTGAAGTGCGCGGTGGCGCCGAGATCGGCGGCCTCGATCAGGTTATGCGTGACATAGGCGTAGATGCCGGGCTGCTGGAATTTGTACAGCGCAGCTCCCGCCGAGCCGCCGCGGATGAACCAGGTCTCGAGCCCGACCTCGGGGGCATTGCCGAACTTTCCGGTCTCCCAGACATAGTCGCCATGACCGCCGATCAGATGCGGACGGCTGTCGCGATTGGCCTGCGAGTGCACGATCAGCACGTTCTCGCCGACATTGGCGGTCAGCGCGTTCTTGCCGGTGAGCGCGCCCGCCTTGCCGTTGAACACGACATGGGTCGGCGTGAGCTTTTTCATCACCTCTTCGGTCTCGGTGAAGGCTTCGCCCGGTGAGTCGTAGGACTTGAAGTTGCCCTTCTCGTCGCGCGGCACGTACATGTCCTGCTCGCCGATATAGTAGACCTTGTCGTACTTCAGCGCGTGGCCCTTGCCGTCGTTCAGTCCCTCGCGCGGCAGCACCATCACGGCGCCGTTCATGCCGGAGACGACGTGCCAGGGGATCATCGGGCCGCCCGGCGCGCAGTGATAGACGAACACGCCGGTCTTGGTCGCCTTCCAGCGCAGCACGACCTGCTCGCCGGGATTGACCAGCGTGAGCGCGCCGCCGCCGAGCGCACCGGTCGCGGAGTGGAAGTCGATGTTGTGCGGCATGGTGTTGGTCGCGGGATTGACCAGCGTCGTCTCGACGTAGTCGCCCTCATGCACGACCATCAGCGGGCCCGGCATCGAGCCGTTGAAGGTCATGGCCTGGAAGGTCGTGCCCTTCT
The DNA here is from genome assembly GCF_018130825.1 of Bradyrhizobium liaoningense. Lineage (GTDB taxonomy): Bacteria > Pseudomonadota > Alphaproteobacteria > Rhizobiales > Xanthobacteraceae > Bradyrhizobium > Bradyrhizobium liaoningense_B. The sequence continues at coordinate 214,420 of NZ_JAFCJS010000008.1, forward strand.
CGTCGATGACGACCTTCTTCTCCTCGATCGTGAGCTTGAACTCGATGATCTTGGGACCCTGCTTGGTCGCCTGCTCGTGCGCGTGCACGAAGGGCGGGGCGACCAGCTCGACCTTTTGACGCGGCAGTTTGAGATCGTCGGCAGCCAGGGCGGGTGTCGCCAGCATCAGGGCGGTCGCGGCGGCGCTGATCAATGCGGCTCTGCGGGTGAACATTGGAAGCATCCTTCATCTGAAATGGTCTTGATGACGGATGCAGTGTGCGCCTGTTGCGGCAAGAGTGTTTGCGCTGCGACAAGCTTCTGCCGGTTTAGCCTCCGGTAAATTCCTTAGGAGGTGCGCCGAAGCCGCATCGACGATGGGCTACGATCGCGCGTCGTCAGCTGCGCAAGTCGTTCGCATGTTCAGTTGCATTCGCTCGTGACCGGATGGATCTGCTCGATCAGAGCAGGTGTATCGCCATCCAGACCGTGCCCCAGACCGCGAGCGACAGTGCGGCGAAGACGGCGGCCATGAGGGCCAGAACGCGCGCGAGATGATTTGCGCCGGTTGCGGGCGCGGCAGGGACAGGACGGAAATCGTCGAAGCGCGGGATGTGGCCGCGAATGCCGGCGAGCCAGAGAACGAGATCGAGCGCGAACGACGCCATGGCCTATCTCCAGGATAGCGGTGATTAAACGTCATCATCGGCCAAATCAGGCGCTCGGACTTTGAGCGAGCGCAAGGTCGCTCGCCAGGAAACGGGTAATTCAATGCCATCCGGGATTTGCCGCGCCACGCCGGCATCGATTTACGAATGGGTAAGACATGAGGACTGATCTCGCAGCGAGCTACGGCGAAGAGAGATTGCCGCGCTATACGAGCTATCCGACCGCGCCGCACTTCTCGCCGGCGATCGGCGCCGATACCTACGCCCGGTGGCTGTCGGAGCTTCCTGCCGGCACCAGCGCGTCGCTCTATCTGCACGTGCCGTTCTGCCGCGAGATGTGCTGGTATTGCGGTTGCCATACCCAGATCGTGCGCCGCGACGAGCTGATCGCGGCTTACCAGCGGACACTGCGCAGCGAGATCGCGCAGGTCGCCGAAACCATCGGTCGCCGCATCAAGGTCGAACACATCCATTTCGGCGGCGGCACGCCCACGATCATGGCGCCGGAGGCCTTCGCCGAGTTGATGGCGGCGATGCGCCATTCGTTCTTCGTGCTGCCGTCGGCGGAGATCGCGGTCGAGATCGACCCGAGGACGCTGACCGCCGAGATGGTCGAGGCGATGCGGCTCTCCGGCGTCAACCGCGCCAGCCTGGGGGTGCAGAGTTTCGATCCGGTCGTGCAGCGCGCGATCAACCGTGTGCAGAGTTATGAGCAGACCGCTGATGTCGTCGACATGCTCCGGCGTGCGGGCATCGCGGGACTCAATTTCGACCTGATCTACGGGTTGCCGCATCAGACCGTCGCCTCCTGCCTCGATACCGTCCAGCGCGCGCTCGAGCTCGGGCCCGACCGCTTCTCGGTGTTCGGCTATGCGCACGTGCCTGCCTTCAAGAAGCACCAGCGGATGATCAACGAGGCGGTGCTGCCCGACGGTCTTGCGCGTCACGATCAGGCCTGCGCGATCGCCAATGCGCTGAAGGAGGCCGGCTACGTGCAGATCGGGCTCGACCATTTTGCGCGTCCCGACGACGCCATGGCCGTGGCTTTCGAGGACCGGACGCTGCGCCGCAATTTCCAGGGCTATACCACCGACAGAGGCGAGGTTCTGCTCGGCTTCGGTGCCAGCGCCATCGGGCATCTGCCGCAGGGCTATGTCCAGAACGAGGTGCAGATCGGCGCCTACGCGCAAAGCATCACCAGCGGCCGGCTCGCCACTGCCAAGGGCTACGGGCTCACCGACGACGACCGGCTGCGAGCCGACATCATCGAGCGCATCATGTGCGAGTTCAGCGCCGATCTCGGCGACATCTGCGCGCGCTACGGCGCGGAGCCGAAGGCGATGCTCAAATCGGCCTCGCGTCTGAAGCCGCTGATCTCGGACGGCGTCGTGAGGCTGGACGGCGATCGGATCGCAGTCGCAAACGACTCGCGCTTCCTGGTCCGCAGCGTCGCCGCCGCGTTCGACGCGCATCTGGATCCGGGAAAGCAGTTGCACAGCAGGGCGGTGTAGCCGCGTCATTCCGGGGCGCGCCTCTTTGGCGCGAGCCCGGAATCCATTTCTCCCTATCATCCGCTGCGCGATGGATTCCGGGTTCGCGCTTCGCGCGCCCCGGAATGACGAGTTGAGGAACCGGCAACAGCTTGCGCTTCAGCAAAGAAACCGGCACCCGCTCCGCTATCGTCGCTTCGGAACGGAGTTGTCCATGCCCTTTCGATCCGACGACCTGGTCGATGACATCATGCGCACGGCGCCGCACACGATCCGCGTGTTTCTTGCTTTCAGGCTGGCCTGCGTCGGCTGCCCGATCGCAACCTTCCACACGGTGGACGACGCCTGCCGCGAGCACGGCATCGACCGCGACAAATTCCTCGCTGCGCTCTGCGACTGCGTGCCGGCGTGAGACGATCCGGAGTTCGCGCGGGCGCGTGCGAATTCCCGGGTGAGGGTCAAGCTTCCGCCGCAAGCGGAGGCGCCCTCACCCCTATCTTCAACGACAGCGGTGCGGCGCTCACGCCGGGCCGCTGTCGGCCGTCCGTTCCGCCAGCACGACGATCTTGTGCGGCTCGCGCAGGATGATGCGCTGACGGCCGCTCTCGACGAGGCCCTGGCTCTCCCAGCCGCTCAGGATGCGGCTCACGGTGTGCAGGGTGGTGCCGGTCATCTGCGCGATGTCCTGGCGGCTGATCGGGAAATCGATCTCGATGCCGTGGTCGAGTTTCTTGCCGGACTGTTTTGCAAGGCGCAGCAGCACATGCGCGACACGCTGCTCGACCTGCTGGGTCGACATTTCCAATATGCGGGTGTGGCTCTCCTGCAGCCGCGCGCCGACGGTCTGCAGCGTATTGGCGGTGAGCGAGGGAAACCGCTCGACCAGCCGCGGCCAGGCCGAATTCGGCCAGATCAGCACCACGCTATCGTCGACAGCCATCGCGGTGGCCGGGTAGTGCGCGGCGCCGATCGCCATCGCGAGCCCGAACGTCTCGCCCGGGGCGACATAGCGCACCACGATCTGCTCGCCGGTCGGGGTGGTCTTGGCCGCGCGGACATGGCCGTGCAGCAGCAGGAAGAACGACTGCGCGTCCGCGCCCTGCTCGAAGATGGCGGTGTTCTTCGGGTAGCGTGCCGAACGGGCCTCGCGCAGGATCTCCTCGAGGTCCTCCGGCTTGACCCCGGCAAACAGCGGCAAATGCGCAACCAGCGATGTGTCGACCTTGGCCATTCTGCCTCCTTGGCGCTCGGGAGTGTGATGGCACCTGCAATCGTCCTGCAATTTGCGATAGCGCAAAACCGGCCGTCCGGGACGGCAGTATTTTTCCAAACAACAGTCTGAATTGACAGGAGTTGCCCCATGGCTGGCGCCCGATCCCGCAATTTTGCGGGCTGGCCGCTGTTCGCAAACAGTTTTCGGCCCTTTTTCCTGCTCGCCGCCATCCAGGCCGGGCTCTCGATTCTGGCCTGGCTGCCGATGTTCTACGGTGAATTGTCGGTGACATCGGCCTTCGCGCCGCGCGACTGGCACGTCCACGAGATGCTCTATGGCTTCCTGCCGGCGGTCATCACCGGGTTCCTGTTCACGGCAATCCCGAACTGGACCGGGCGGCTGCCGATCCAGGGGACCTCGCTGGCAGCACTGCTGGTGGTCTGGCTCGCCGGGCGCGTTGCGGTGACGCTGTCGGCCGAGATCGGCTGGGCCTTCGCGCTGGTCGTCGATGCCGCTTTCCTGGCGCTGGTCGTCGCCGCTGCGACGCGCGAGATCATCGCGGGCGGCAATTGGCGCAATTTGCCGGTGGTGGTGCTGGTGCTCATGTTGCTCTCCGGCAATGTCGGCTTTCATCTCGAAGCACATTACGAAGGCGCGGCCGATGTCAGCATCCGCGTCGGCGTCAGTGTCGTGATGCTGCTGATCGCGCTGATCGGCGGCCGCATCATTCCGAGCTTCACCCGCAACTGGCTGGTCAAGTTCAATCCCGGACGCCTGCCGGTGCCATTCGGACGTTTTGACGGCGCGGTGATCGGAGCGAGCGCACTGGCGCTGATCGGGTGGATCGCGGCGCCGCTGAACATGGTCACCGGTGTTCTAATGGCTGTGGTTGGCGTGCTGCATCTGGTTCGGCTCGCCCGTTGGGCCGGCGATCGCACCACGCGCGAGCGGCTGCTGCTGATCCTGCATGTCGGTTACGTCTTCGTGCCGTTCGGCTTCATCCTGAATGCCCTGGCGGCCTTCGGCGAACTGCCGCCGAGTGCCGGCATTCATGCCTGGATGGCGGGCGCGGCCGGGACCATGACGCTCGCGGTGATGACGCGTGCAAGCCTCGGTCATACCGGGCAGGCGCTGACCGCCTCGCCCGCGACGCAAGCCATCTATGTCGCGATTGTCGTTGCGGCGCTGGCGCGGGTCTGCGCAGCGGTCGTGCCTGCGCATGGTGACGTGCTGTTGCATGTCGCGGCCTTCGGCTGGGTCGCCGCGTTCCTCGGCTTTGCCGTCGCATTCGGCCCGCTGCTCGCCGGCAGCCCGCGACGCGCCCTCGCCATCATGGGCGTGCCGGCCCCGGCACGCTGAGTCCTAGGCGGCCGATGCGGGAGCGGTTTCGATTGGCTTTCCCAGCGGCCGCATGCCCTTGCGCCATGCGGTGATGGTGCAGCCGAAGCGGCCGCGGAACCAGCGGGCCATCGCGCTTTGCGCGGAGAAGCCGAGCTGCGCGGCGATATCGGCCAGCGGCCGGTCGGGATCGTCGATCAGCTGCATCACGAGATCGGCGCGCTGGGCGTCGAGGATGGCCGAGAAGCTGGTGCCTGATGCGGCGAGGTGGCGGTGGACGGTGCGGCGGGTGCAGGCGAGGTGCTCGGCCACCCGCTCGACGGTGCAATCGCCGCTGGCGAGCAGGGTCCGCACCACCTCGTCGACCTTCTCCTCCCAGCTTGCCGGCCGGGTCTCGATCGCCTCGATCCGCTTGCGCAGATAATTCGCGATCAGGGGATGCGCGCTCGGAATTCGCCGCTCCATATCGTGCGCCGACAGCAGGATCGCATCGTCATCCGCCTTGAAGGTCACGCGGCATCCGAAGAAGTCGCGGTAGCGCTTGCGGTCGTGCGGCGGCGGATAATGCAGGTGCACCTCCTGCGGCCGCCAATCGCTGCCGAACAGCGACTGGATGATGCGGTGGACGCTGCCGAGCGCCATGTCGATCGACTGCCGCGGCGCGCGCGGCTGCCGGCCGCGCAGGTGCAGCGTGATGGTCACGGTCTGCCTGTCCCTGACGACGTCGAGCTTCATGCCGTCGTGATGAATGTGAATGAATCGCGAGAACGCCTCGATCGCTTCGCCGACGGTCGCCTGTTCGCGTACGATCAGGCCGACCGCGCCGAAATTGGTCAGGCCGCCGCGCTCGGCGAGGCGCAGGCCGAAATCTTCGGCACCGGAAGCCTCTGCCGACAATTCGAGCAGGCGGCGCACGCTGGTGACTGCAATCGGTGTATCGGGCTTGTCCAGCACGGCCAGCGGCAGCCTGACCTTGCGCATCATCTGCCTGGGGTCGAGCCCGACTGCCCGGGCGACCTCCGGGTAATAGCTCAAGCCTGCGCTGCGAATGAGGTCGGTCATGCGAACCGTTCCTGCCAGCCATTCCCGCAGATGTCCCGAAATGTAAAGTTTCTGTCCCGATCCGTCAAATCCGGGAACAGGACGGAACATACATAAGGGAAACCGAAGCACGGGCGTGAATGCCGTGCGCATGACGGCGGGGCGCGACGGGGCCCCCGGCCGTCTCGGGTCATTTGACCAAGACATTGCTGGATCGGGATATGCCGGGGAACATGCTTTCCAAGGGCGAGGTATTCGTCATCGACACTGACGCCGCCTCCCGCGAACAACTTTCCAATGCGCTCCAACAGGGCGCCTATGACGTGATCTGCTTCGCCGATGGCGCTTCTCTGCTCTCGGAAGCAAGGGAGCGGATGCCGGCGTGTGTGCTGCTGGAGATGCCGCCGGATCGCTCCGCCCTCGAGGTGCTGAAGCGGCTGCGCGAGGAGAATTGCATGGCGCCGGTTCTGGTGACCTCGGCGAACGGCAGCATCGCCATGGCGGTCGACGCGATCAAGAGCGGCGCGACCGACTTCATCGAAAAGCCGTTCCGCACCCACGACATCGTTGGCCGCATCGATGCCGCCATCGACGAGGTCGCCCAGCCCGGTTCGAGCCGGCAGCGCTGGTTGCCCGGCTGCGAGCCCCTGACCGAGCGTGAAGGCGACGTGCTCGAGCATCTTGCCGCCGGCCTCACCAACAAGGAGATCGCCCGGCGCATCCATTTGAGCGCCCGGACAGTCGAGGGCTACCGCGCCAGCATCCTGAAGAAGGCCGGCGCCAAGAACGTGACCGATCTGCTCCGCCGCATCTTCGGCAAGGGCTCGCCCGCTCAGGCCTGAGGTCTCCGCGGCGCGTTGTCCGCGTTCCGTGGCCATGGTGCCGCCGCAGCGGCGCCCCACGGAAACCCCAATCGAACCGGTTCCTTCCCTGCCGCGTCCAACCATGTTGGCGAGGCATTTGATCGCGCGCGTCCGGCTGGCGGCGCGGCGATACCGGCAGGAGGGATTTTATGCGCATCACCGCAAGATGTTTGGCAACGACGAGCCTGGTCCTGGTGACAATGGCCGCGGCGTCACCGTCATGGGCCGCCGATCTGGGCGCCAATTCGGCGATCGACACCGTCACCGTTTACCCTGATGGCGCCACCGTCACCCGCGTCATAACGGTCGATTTGCCGTCCGGAGATTCGACGCTGGTGGCCAAGGACTTTCCGCTCGGTCTCGATACCTCCTCCATCCGCGTCGAGGGTGAGGGCGGTGCAAAGCTCACCATCGGCACGATCGATGCGCGGCCGCCGCGCGCCGCGCCGGTCAACCTGCCTGAGCTGGACAAGCGGATCGAGGCTCTGAACGACCAGCGCGCCGACCTGCAGGGCGCGATCGACTCGGCCAATGCACGGCGCAAATTCGCGGAGCACTTTGCGGAAGCGTCCCCCGTGGGTATCGGCGAGAAGGGCGAGGCGCGGCCGATTGCCGAATGGCGCACGGCCTTTGCTGCGGTCGGCGAGGAGATTTCGAGCGCCGATACCGCCATCCGCGACGCCACGCGCAAGATGCGCGAGATCGACCGGCAGATCGCCGAACTCGACGTCGAACGCAAAGCCAAGCCGCCGAGCAAGCTCGAGGTTCGCATGGACGTTGCCGCCGCAGCCGCGACCAAGGCGACGTTGCGGGTCACCTATAATGTGCGCAATGCGCGCTGGCTGCCGCTCTATGACGCCCGGCTCGACACCGGCGCCAAGGACCGCAAGCCGCAGCTCGAGCTGGTCCGTCGCGCCGAGATCACGCAATCGACCGGCGAGGACTGGTCGAACGTCTCGCTCGGCGTCTCCACGGTTCGCATCAGCCGCGGCGGCAATGCGCCGGAGCTGGGTTCGCTGGTCGCGCAATATCCGCAGGTGCCGAAGCCGATGGCGCTCGGTACGGCCTCGGATCTGGCGCGGCCCGCGCCAGTCATGCAGGAGCGTTCTGCGCGAGTTATGCCTATGTCCAAGGCCCTCGAAGCCGAGCCGCGTGAACGCGCCGATGAACAACAGGCGATTGCCGAGATCGGCGGTTTCCAGGCGACCTTCAAGATCCCCGGCCGCGTCAGTCTCGGCGCCGCCGAAGGCGCCAAGAGCCTGAAAATCGCGTCTATGAATGTGCCGGCCGATCTTGCAGTCCGCGCAGCCCCGGTGATGGATACCACCGCCTTCCTCGAAGCGAGCTTCAAGCAGACCGACGATACGACGCTGCTGCCGGGCAAGGTCGCGATCTATCGCGACGGCGTCTTCGTCGGCCGCGGCAAGCTCGCAGCTTCGGCCAAGGACGACATCGTGCGGCTCGGTTTCGGTGCCGACGACAAGGTCAAGATCGAACGCGCCGTGCTCAAGCGCAACGAAGGCTCGGCGGGCCTCTTGGTAACGACGTCGAAGACCGACGAGCGTTCGTTCAAGACCACGGTCCGCAACGGCCATGACTTCCCGATCAAGGTTGCGATCGAGGATCAGCTGCCGGTCAGCGAGAGCGAGGACATCGTCGTCGAGATGCTGCCCTCGACCACACCGCCGACCGCGAGCAACATCCGCGACAAGCGCGGCGTGCTGGAATGGTCGTTCGACGCCAAGCCCGGCGAGGTCAAGGACATCACCTTCGCCTGGCGCATCCGCTGGCCGAAGGACAAGAGCATGGTGATCGTGCCGGCGGGGTAGAGGCCACCTTTCACCTGGCCCCGCAAGCGGGGCGAGGGAGTGCACCGTCATCGCGAAGCGGGCGCCGCCCGCATCGACTGCGGCAGCACATACGGCACGCCGTCGGCCTGATGGACGACGGCGTCGATCTCGAAAATATCGCGGATGATCTCGCGCGTGACGACCTCGGCTCGCGAGCCGTCCGCGGCGAGCCGGCCGCCGCTCAGCACGATGAGCCGGTCGGCAAAGCGGATCGCGAGATTGAGGTCGTGCAGGATCGCGATCACCGCGGTGCCGCTGCCAGCGCGGCGGCGCGCCGCTTCGACGAGGTCGATCTGGTGGCGCAGATCGAGGCTCGAGGTCGGCTCGTCCAGCAGGAGGAGGCCGGGACCATGCTCGGCCTCGCCGCAGGCGAGCTGCACCAGCACGCGGGCGAAATGGGCGCGCTGCTGCTCGCCGCCCGACAGCGTCGGCAATTGCCGCCCGCGGAAATGCGCCAGGCCCACCTCGTCCAGCGCGGCGTCGACCAGCGGAGCGGCATCGCGCGCGCCGCGTTCGCCAGCGCCCATCAGCACGATCTCCTCGACCGTGAAGGGAAACGTCACGTTGATGTGCTGCGACAGCATCGCGCGGCGCGCAGCAAGCTCGCGCGGCGTGTAGGTGCCGATGTCGCGCTGCTTCAACCGCACCTCGCCCTCGCTTGGGCGGAGATCGCCGGAGAGCAGCCGCAGCAGCGTCGACTTGCCGGCGCCGTTCGGGCCGATGATGGCGACCATCTCACCGGCGGCAACGGTCAGGCCGACGCCATCGAGCAACGTCGCGCGGCCGGCGCGCTTGACCAGGCCGCGCGCCTCGATCACGGCGCTCATAGCGCGGCGAGCCCGCGCTGCCGCAGCAGGATGCCGAGGAAAACCGGCGCGCCGACGGCGGCGGTTAGGATGCCGATCGGCATTTCCGCGGGCGCGACGATGGTGCGCGCCAGCGTGTCGGCGCCGACCATCAGGATGGCGCCGAGCAGCACCGAGGCGGGTAGCAGCAGCCGATGCGCAGGTCCAATAACGAGGCGGAGCAGATGCGGCACGACGATGCCGACGAAGCCGATGACGCCGCTGATAGACACCGCGACGCCGGTCATGGCGGAGACCATGACGATCGAGATGCGCTTGAGGCGCTCGACATCGACGCCGCCGTGAAATGCGTCGGCCTCGCCAAGCACCAGCAGATCGAGGCCGCGGGCGATGAAGGCGCAGGCTGCGAGCCCGACAACAAGGACCGGCGCAAGGACGGCGGCCTTGGCCCAGGTCGCGCCGCTCATCGAGCCGAGCATCCAGAACGTGATGTCGCGCAGCTGGCGATCATCGGCGATGAACACGAGAAGTCCGATGCCCGCGTTGGCGATCGCGGTGATGGCGACGCCGGCAAGCAGGAAGATCGCGATCGAGGTCCGCCCCGAGCGGCTGGAGATGCCGTAGAGGATTGCGGTGGTCGCCAGCGAGCCCGCGAAGGCGGCGAGTGGCAGCAGCTCGGTCTGGAGGAAGCGCAGCGCCTCGCCGAAGCGTGAATCCGTGAAGACGATTGCGCTCGCGGCCGCGAGCGCGCCGCCGCTGGAGACGCCGACGAGGGCGGGATCGGCCAGCGGGTTGCGAAACAGTCCTTGCATGATCGCGCCGGCCGCCGCCAGCAGCCCGCCGACCATCGCAGTCGCGGCGATGCGGGGGATGCGGATCGACCACAGCACGAGCTGGTCGCGCGTCGTCATGGCATCGGCGGTGGTGTTGCTGATGAAGCCGAGCGCAGCAGGAAGCCGGGACAGGGGAATGCCGGCTGCACCGACCGTCAGGGCAACGATGGCGGTGGCGAGCAGCGCCGCAACCAGAAGGGGGATCGCGAACGATGCGGACCGCCGTCCTGCAGGTCGTCGCAGGCTCCGTGCCCCGGTCCCGACCGCCACGCTCATTGCCGGCAATTCGCCGCCGACAGGGCCGACGTGAATGCGCCGCCATCGGCCAAGGCCGGATACAGCTTGACCGAGAGATCGCGCGCCGCCGCCGCCGTGCGCGGCCCGAAGCCGAGCAGATAGAGGCCGTCCATGGTGATGAAGCTCTTGTTGGCCGCGACCGGGGTCAGCGCAAAGCCGGGATGTGCATAGACTGCATCGGCCTGCAGCGAATCCTTGCCGCGCTCGATCGACAGCACGACGTCGGGCTTTGCGGCCACGATCGCCTCGTCGCCGATCACCTTGTAGCCGTCGTAATCGTCGACCGCGTTGGCGGCGCCCGCGAGCTGGATGATTTCGTCGGCCGCGGTCTTGTGGCCGGCGACCATTGCGCGCCCGTTCTGGAGCGACATCACGAACATCACGCGCACCGGCTTCGTCACCTTGGCGCGCAGCGCGCGGAGCTGGGCGAGATCGGCGCCGACCGCGGCGCTGAGACATTCAGCGCGCGCATCGACGCCCATGGCGTGGCCGACCAGCTTGATCTTCCCGATCAGCCCTTCCTCGGAGAAGGTCTCGGGCACCAGCACCAGCGGCACCTTCGCCGTCTCCAGGATGTCCATGGTCTCGCGCGGGCCCGAGCCCTGGATCGCCAGGATCAGCGTCGGGTTGAGGCCGAGCACGCCCTCGGCCGAGATCTGGCGCATGTAGCCGACGTTGGGTTTGTCGTGCAGCGCAGCGGCCGGATAGAGGCTCGTGGTGTCGACGCCGACCAGCCGGCTTTCCAGCCCGAGCGCATAGAGGATCTCGGTGATGGCGCCGCCGATCGAGACCGTGCGGGCAAAATCGATGACCGCGACATCGCGATCACGCGCGTCATGCACCGTGATGCCTGCGGCATGTGCGCTGGACGCAACCGCGATGGTGGCGGTGAGCATGAGGTTCGCGAGGGTGCGACAAAATGTCATTACAGGTTACTTCGTCAGGATCAGCTTGTTCTGTGAGGTCAGGCGAAGCCGATAGCTGTCCTCGCCATGTGCGATGATGATCTCGCGCTCATGCGCGAACAGCTCGCGGCTGTCGATCCGGCCTCCTCGCATGGTGAGTGTTCTCGTTGTTGCAGAAGGGCTTTGTGTCGGCCCTGCCGCATCGCCGCTCTTGTCTCCTGATGTGGCCGACATTTTGGGTGTGATGCGCTTTCGTAAATTCAGATGCTGCCTGCTTGTATAGGCGCCATCAGGCGCATTCCAACGGCGCCAATTTACAATTGATATAAACTGCAACCTGCGGTCATTGACCGTCAGAGTGTTGCCACGTAACCAAATATGGCAGCGGACGGATGTCCGCGCCTTGATAAATCAGCCAGCCAGTCGCCGCGCCGTGCGGCGCACGCCAGCCAGACGACAAACAAAATTGAAGTGAAGTGCAGGCTGGGGCTGATATGGCTGACGGGGCTAGGTATTCGCGCGCCCTGATTTTGGGCGCGTCGGTGGTTTCAATTGCGGCAGTGATGCCGGCAAGCGGCTTTGCGCAGACCGCTTCGCAGCAGGCTGAAAACGCGTCACCGAAACAGGCCAAGCGCAAGCCGTCCAAGCCGCAAGTCGCGCAGCAGGCAACGCCTGAAACCCTGAACGCCCGCGCCCAGGCCGGCAGCACGGCGCCGGTTCAGGTGCTCGACACCATCACCGTCGCCGCAACCAAGACCAAGGAGCGCGCCATCGATGCGCTCGCGCCGGTCAGCTCGATCACGCTCGACCAGATCCAGGGAATCCAGCCGAACCGGCTCTCGGACATCTTCTATGCTGTGCCCGGCGTGTCGTTCCAGGAGCGCGGCGACGATCCTGCGACCGTCATCAACATCCGCGGCTTGCAGGATTTCGGCCGCGTCGCAGTCGTCGTCGACGGCGCGCGGCAGAACTACCAGCGCACCGGTCACAACGCCAACGGCTCCTTCTTCCTCGATCCTGAATTGATCGGCGGCGTCGATGTCGTGCGCGGCCCCACCGCCAACATCTACGGCTCCGGCGCGATCGGTGGTGTGGTCTCGTTCCGCACCAAGGACATCGACGACGTGCTGCGTCCCGGCGAGCGCTGGGGCGTCGATCTCTCCGGCTCCTACGGCTCCAACAACAATCGCGGCCTCGGTTCGGTGTTCGGCGGCGTGCGCGCGACCCCCGAGGTCGATATCTTCGGCGGCGCGGTCTACCGCACGCAGGGCAATTACAAGGACGGCAACGGCACCGAGATCGGCAACACCGGCAACCAGGTCGAGGCCGGGTTGATGAAGCTCACGGTGCGCCCCGCCCTCGGTCACGAGGTCAAGTTCGGTGCCGTGTTCCAGGACTATCAATACGATATCGGCCAGTTCAATCGGGGCCCGGTGGCGACCCCGGCCCAGCGCGCGCTCTATCAGGGCTCGTCGGTCTACGCCTCCGATGCGAAGAACTACACCGGCACCATCACCTGGAACTATTCGCTGCCGAGCGACAATCTGTTCGACTGGCACATGTCGGTCTATGGCAACCGCGTCGACAACGACCAGACCAAGACCTATCACTATTCGACGTCGGGCGCGGCCCTCTGTGGTACCGGCAATTTCGGCAACAACATCTCCGGCTGCGTCGGCGACAAGCGCGGCTATGTCCTCAATACGTACGGCATCGACGTCAATAACACCACGCGTTTCAACGTCGGCGACTGGCGCAATGCCGTCACCTGGGGCGTCGACGCCTTCCAGGACGACGTGATCACGACCGACAGCCGCGGCAACTCGAACATCACCACGCCGAGCGGCATCCGCACCGTGTCGGGCGGTTTCGTCCAGTTGAAGCAGAACTACGGCACCTGGTTCGAGGCGGTGAGCGCGATCCGCTATGACCGCTATGATCTGGACTCCGGTAAGACCAGCGGTGGTGGCGATCGCTTCTCGCCCAAGATCACCCTGGGTGTCACGCCCGTCGCCGGCTTCCAGCCCTATGTCAGCTATGCCGAAGGCTACCGCGCTCCGTCGATCACCGAAACCGTGATCTCCGGCGCTCATGCGACCGGTGGCGGACCGGCTCTCTTCCCCTGTCCGGACGGCACCGTGGGCCTGTTCTGCTTCCTGCCCAACCCGAACCTTCGTCCCGAAGTCGGCAAGAACAAGGAAGTCGGCTTCAACCTGAAATACGACAACATCTTCACCGCGTCCGACTCGTTCCGCGGCAAGATCAACCTGTTCCGCAACGACGTCAGCGACTATATCGACCTTGTCTCGTTCGGCTTCGTGACGTTCCCGGGTGTTGGCTCGTTCGCGCAATACTACCAGTATCAGAACATCGCGCGGGCCCGCATCCAGGGCTTCGAGGCGGAGACGATGTACGATGCCGGCAACTGGTTTGTCGGCGTCGCCGGCCACTACATCCAGGGCAAGAACGTCGCGACCAATATCGGGCTTGCGACCATCACCCCGCGCAAGGTCGTCACGACCGGCGGTGTCCGCCTGCTCGACCGCACGCTGATCCTGTCGGCGCAGTGGGCTTCGTACGGTCCCAACAACGACGTGCCCGCCGGCTACCTGCCGGCGACGGGCTACGAGCTGGTCAACCTGTACCTGACCTACAACGCGACCAGGGACATCGTGTTCACGGCTTCGATCGATAACCTCCTGAACCAGTACTACCGGCCCTATGCCATTCCCGGCAGCTCGACCGACGGCACGTCGCAGAACGACGTGCTGTGGTCGAGCCCGGGCCCGGGCCGGGTCTACAAGGCCGGCATGAAGATCCACTTCGGAGGTGCGTAAGCCGAGAGGCGCCGCAACACCATAAACATCCGCCGGGCCGCGCTGATGCTCCAGCGCGGCTTCGGCGCGTTTTCGTCTTCAACAAGGAGAGACCTTTATGTTCATCGCCATGAATCGTTTCCAGGTGAAGCTCGGCTCGGAAGCCGCGTTCGAGACCGTCTGGCGCACCCGTGAATCCTATCTCGGCAGCATGGCGGGCTTCGTCGAATTCCATCTGCTCAAGGGACCGGTCGCCGAGGACCACACGCTGTATTCCTCGCACACGGTGTGGGTCGACAAGGCGGCCTTCGAGGCCTGGACGAAGTCGGACGAATTCCGCCGCGCCCATGCGCGCGCCGACAACAAGACCGGGGAGAGCCTCTATCTCGGCCACCCCAAGTTCGAGGGCTTCGAGGTCATCATGACCGAGCGCAAGACGAACGCGGCTGCTTAGATCGCGGCAGGCGGAGAGCAGGACATGCTGAGCAAGGATCTTGCCGATCTCAGAGCGCATATGGCCGACAATCCCGGCGCGGTGATCGAGGACGTCGCGCGCGAGCGCAAGGTCACACCGCGTGCGGTGATCGAGGCGCTGCCGCCGTCCATGGTGCGCATCGGCGGCGGCGAGCATTTCGCCGCGGCCATGCAGGACATCGCGGCGTGGGGCGAGGTCACGCTGATCGTCCACACCGATGATGCGATCTTCGAGTTCACCGGAGCCGTGCCGGCGGGCGAGGTCGGCCGCGGTTATTTCAACCTGATGCAGCCGAAGGGATTGCACGGCCATCTCCGCCACGAGCGTTGTGCGGCCGTTGCCTTCGTCGAGCGGCCCTTCATGGGCAAGAGCTCGGCCTTCATCGCCTTCGTCAATGCCGACGGCGGCATCATGTTCAAGGTCTTCGTCGGCCGCGACGAGACCCGGGCGCTGCGTGCCGACCAGCTGGAGCGGTTCCGTCAGCTCGCAGATCGGATCGCGGCGTAGCTTTTTTCTGTCGGGAGATCAGGATGCAAAGCAAGTCGGGGCTTCGGCACGTGATTCTGACAACCGCGCTGACGCTCGCGCCGGCGCCGGCCTTCGCGATCGACGAGGCGCTGTTGCCGCGCAATCTGTCGCCCTGGGGCATGTTTCTCGGCGCCGACATCGTCGTGAAGGCAGTGATGGTGGGGCTCGCCATCGCCTCGCTGGTGACGTGGACGGTGTGGCTCGCCAAGAGCATCGAGCTCCGCCGCAAGAGCGCGCTCGCCGTCGAGCGCACGCGCGCGCTCGAAGGCAGGATGAAGCTGGCGGAGGCGGCGGAGCGGACCGGAGATGCGCACGATGCCGTCGCCCAGCTCATCCAGTCCTGCGCGAAGGAGGCAGAGCTCTCCGGCGGCATCGTCGATGATGGCCTCCAGGAGCGCATCGCGTTGCGGCTGGAGCGGGTCGAGGCAGCGATGTCCCGTCAGATCGCGCGCGGCACCGGCGTGCTCGCGACCATCGGCGCCACCGCACCCTTCGTCGGCCTGTTCGGCACGGTCTGGGGCATCATGAACTCGTTCATCGGCATCTCCGAGAGCCACACCACCAGCCTCGCCGTGGTCGCGCCGGGCATTGCGGAGGCGCTGCTTGCGACCGCGCTCGGCCTCGTCGCGGCGATTCCGGCGGTGGTGATCTACAATCATCTCGTCCGCGGTATCGCCAATTATCGGGCTCTGCTCGGCGACGCCTCGGCGCAGCTGATGCTGCTGGTCAGCCGTCAGCGGGACCACAGGGAGTTCCGCCTGGCCCGGGCGGCGGAGTAGGCCATGGCTGCGAAGCTCGGCGCACGTTCGCCTTCGCCGCTCAGGCGCGGCGACCCCGGCGATCTCGACGTCACCCATGAGATCAACGTCACGCCGTTCATCGACGTGATGCTGGTGCTGCTGATCATCTTCATGGTGGCAGCCCCACTGGCCACCGTCGACATCGGCGTCGAGCTGCCGGCAACTGCCGCCGAGCCGGCGCCGCGGCCGGACAAGCCGGTCTTCGTCACGGTGAAGCCGGACCTTTCGATCGCGGTCGGCGAAGACGTCGTGGGTCGCGACGCTCTCAGCACCTCGCTCGATGCCGTCACAAAGGGCCGCAAGGACGAGCGTATCTATCTGCGCGCCGACAAGGCCGTCTCCTATGGCGACCTGATGGAGGTGATGAACACCCTGCGCAACGCCGGCTATCTCAAGGTCGCTCTCGTCGGCCTCGACGGACGCAGCTGATGGCCGCGAACGCCTTTGCGCTGCACGAGCCGCTCCGAGAGCGTGAGACCGCGCGCTGGGGCGCATCGGGCGCGGTGATCGTGGCGTTGCACGTCGCCGCCGCGCTGCTTGCCATGAGCTTTCTCAAGTCGCAACCGGAGCAGGGCGTCAGCCTGCCGGCGATCATGGTGGATATGTCGCCGGTAACGTCGGCGCCGCAGTCGACCCCGCTCGACCTCGCGCCGGGGCCGGTGATGGAGCAGGCGGACGCTTCTCCACCGGATTGGGCGGCCCCGCAGGCTGTTGAAGAGACCCTTGCGCCGACGCCTCCGCAGGACAAGCCGGAGGTCGTTGCGCCGCCCGAGCAGAAGCTGAAGCCGGCGGAGGCGGAGTCCGCCAAGGTCGTCACCGAGGCCAGGCCTGAGCCGGTCAAGCCGAAGGTGGTTCGTCCCGAGGCGAAGAAGCCGAGCCATGCGACGCCGGCCCCACGCACCACGGCCTCGGGGCGCGCAGAGCGGCAGGCTCCGGCCGCATCGGCCGTGAGCGCGGGCGCATCGGCGGCGGCGATCGCGTCCTATAACCAGATGGTGGCGGCGCATCTGCAACGCTTCAAGCAATATCCGCCGGCGTCGAAAGCCGCCGGCGAGAACGGTGTCGCGCGGCTCAGCTTCACGCTCAGTCGCAGCGGCCAGGTTCTCGGCAGCCGCCTTGCCGGTTCGTCCGGCTATTCGGCACTCGACGCCGAGACCATGGCGATGGTCCGCCGGGCGCAGCCCTTTCCTGCGTTTCCAGCGGAGATCACGCACGCCACGATGAGCTTCACCGTGCCGATCTCGTTCTCGATCCGGTAGCGGCCTCTGTCATGCCCCGGCTTGCCGCCTTCGCTAAAGCTCCGGCGGGCCGGGTACACTTGTGGCCCCGGCGTAGCCTTGGCGGAGACGGGACCGGGGCATCCAGTACGCCGAGGCCTCACGGTTCAATCGCTGGCGCTGCGGCGTACTGGATCGCCCGGTCGAGCCGGGCGATGACCGTGTTGAGAGAGCGCCAGCTTACTTCGCCTTCAGGAAGTCCGCGACTTCGAGCAGCATGAACTCGTCGTCATCGGCCTTGTTGGGATCGCGGCTGGAGGAGAACGGCAGATTGTTGTCGTTGCCCGCGATGATGTGGGTGTCATCGACGCGATCGACGTTCTCGATGGTGAAGAACGGGAAGGTGTAGACGCCGTCATTCAGCGGCTTCCTTGCCTTCTTGTCGGGATCCTGGATCTTCATCAGGTCGATGTAGCCGATCTTCCGCACGGGCTTGCCGACATTGGCGTCCGAAAGCTCGATCTTGTAGATGCGCTTGAACTTGGCGATGTCGGGGAAGCAGTTCTCGCCGCGCTGGCCTTGCGGGCAGGCCTTGTCGGCGGTGCCTTCGCCGTTGTCGCGCTCGATGATGAGGCCGGAGGCCTGATCGATCATGTTGAAGTCGCCGATGGCGTTGCCGTTCTGCTCGAACACATATTGCCAGTAGCGGCCGGTGAACTTCTCGGCGGCGACGTCGAATTCGAGGATGCGGGAGGCTTCCTTGCCGTCAACCTTCTCCCAGTCCTTCTTGTCGGCATCCCACAACGGCCCCTCGAGCAGGCCGTAGAGGAATTTTCCGTCCTTCGACGCGGCGAAGCCTTCATAGCCCTTGGAGCGACGGAGATTGACGTTGGTATAGGTCGCGCCGGGCGCGCCCGGCGTCGCGACGGCCCAGTTATCCGGCGAGCGCACCGGCTTGCCGTCGGCCACCGTCTCGAACACGCCGAGGATCTTTCCGGTCTTGTCCGCCTTCAGGATGTAGGGGCCGAACTCGTCACCGATCCAGAAATTCTCGCCGATGATCTGGAAGCCTTCGGTGTCGAAGTCCGAGCCGGTGAGATAGCGCTTCTGGGTATCCTCATGCACGATGCGGAAGGGCACCTTCTTGTCGGGGTCGTGCAGGAAGATGGTCTCCTGACGCTCGATCTTGCCGTTCGCCCAGTCCATCTTGTAGCGGTTGAGGTACAGCATCGAATCCGGCGAGTTGGCGCGTGCGCCCATGCCGTTGTCGGTGATCACCCAATAGCTGCCGTCGGGCATGTGCTTGATGCCGGAATGGCCCTGCAGCGGCTGCCCCTTGAACGGCAGCGACACGCCGGTCGGACGCTCATAGGACTTGCCCATGACGGTGCCGAGCGCGTCGACGCGCTTGCCGGTGGTGTACTTGCCCGAGGTCTTGAGATCGGCCGGCGCGTCGGCGGGCGCGTCGATGAAGGTGGCGGCCGGCATCACCACGTGGCCGGCGAGCTTGGCCGGGAATTCGCCTTCGCTCTGCGCGAGCGCCGTGCTCGCGGTGAGAATGATCGTTGCGACGGTGCTGAGAAAAGTCGCGCGCATGTGCGTCTCCTGTTAACGGACGCACGCCTTATGCGGATCGCATGTTGCAGTTTTGTGAAATCGGGCCAAACGCCGCAGCACCCTCCCGCTCCCTGATCGAATCCGACGAGGTGGCCGCGTGCGCGGCGACCTCGCGGAATCCGATTGAGGGCTAAAGCATGATCCGGAATAGTGCGAAGCGGTTTTCCGGAAAGATCATGCGCAAACAACAACCTGAAGCGCGATGACGATTCATTCAAATCTCATCGCGCTTCAGGTAATCTTGCGGGCGAGGAAATCGCGGATCAGGGGAGTGACCTCGTCGAACCTGTCCTCGAGCAGGAAATGGCCGGAGTTGATCAGATGAAACTCCACCTGGGGCAGGTCGCGCTTGTAGGGATGGGCGCCGTCGGCAGGAAAGATGAAATCGTTCTTGCCCCAGACGATCAGCGTCGGCGGCTTGTGCTTGCGGAAGTAGGCCTGCACCGCCGGATACAGCGGCAGATTGGTTCGATAGTCGTAGAACATATCGAGCTGGACGTCGTTGTTGCCCGGCCGGTCCAGCAGCGCCTGGTCATGGATCCAATTGTCGGGCGAGATCCGGCTCGCGTCCGACATGCCGTCGGTGTACTGGAATTTGGTCGTCTCCAGCGTCAATAGCTTCATCAGCGCCTGACGGCTCGCGTCGGAGCCGTCAGCCCAGTATTGCTTGATCGGATTCCAGAACTCCTTCAGTCCTTCATCATAGGCGTTGCCGTTCTGGACGATGAGGCCGCTGACGCGCTCGGGATGCTTCAGCGCCAGCCGCCAGCCGACCGGAGCACCGTAGTCCATGACGTACATCGCGTAGCGCTTGACGCCGAGCTGGTCGAGCAGGCCGTCGACGAGCTCGCCGAAGCGATCGAACGTGTACTTGAATGACGCCCGCGGCGGCATGTCGCTCTGGCCGTAGCCGGGATAATCGGGGGCGATCACATGATACCGGTCCGCGAGCGCCGGGATCAGGTTGCGGAACATGTGGGAGGAGGTCGGAAAGCCGTGCAGCAGCAGCACCACGGGCGCATCCTTCGGCCCGGATTCGCGATAGAAGATCTTGATCCCGTCGACGGTCCTGGTCCGATGGTACGTGACCGGATAGCCGCCGCCGGTTTCGGAGCGATCGCGTTGCGGCTTCGCGGCAGCCGGCGCAGCCGCGGCAACCGCAACTCCGGACAGGCCAAGGACGAGATGTCGGCGATCGAGGCCGGCTGATGGGCGTGTGATGTTCTCGGTGCTCATGTCGATCTCCCAGTCAAAATCGGTGATGATTGTATTCGTCGGTCGCCGCGAGCCCGGCGCTGGATTTTGCGATGACGGCTGTCAATGCAGCCGGTGGCCGTGTGATCGGCGGGCTTGTGGTTGATGCGCCAGGGAATGCCGAAGGCAGATCCAACTCCACGCTGCCTTCGCGCGTCAGGCCGAGGTGCCGGAATTGCGAGCAGCCGAATGCTGTCCGGCATTCGTCGATTGATCGTTTTCCAGGCAAGCTTCCAGCCGTCCCATTCCAAAGTCCGCAGCGAGCTTCGCGTAACCGATTGCGGCTGGCGGCAGCAGTCCATATGATTGAGAAGCTACTTCTCAGGTTACGGAAAGACGCGACTGATGGACCGGCTGGAGGCGATGTCGGTGATCATCGCCGTCAATGAAACAGGAAGCTTCTCGGCAGCCTCCCGGCGCCTCAGGATGCCGGTCGCAACGGTCAGCCGAACGGTTGCCGAGCTGGAGGCGCGGCTGAACGCCCAGCTGTTTCAGAGGTCGTCGCGCCAGATGACGCTGACCGATGCGGGACGATCCTATATCGAGGCCTGCAAGCGGATCATCGAGCAGGTGGACGATGCCGAGAGGGAGGTCTCCGGCGAGTACAGAAGTCCGAGGGGCGATCTCGCGGTCACGTCGCCGTGGGGACTGGGCCACATGCACCTTCTGCCGATCGCGCTCGAGTTCATGGAGGCTTATCCCGAGATCGCGCTGCGGCTCGTCCTCACCGACCGCATCGTCAACACCGTCGACGAGAATATCGATGTGTCGATTCGAATCGGCAGTCTGCCGGACAGCAACCTGATCGCGACCCGGGTCGGCTCGGTCCGGTTCGCGCTCTGCGCCAGTCCCGGATACCTCGCGAAACGGGGGCATCCGAACGAGCCCACCGATCTCGCCTCGCACGATTGTATCGGCGTCGACAGCCATGCGGCGCAGAAGAGCTGGAAGTTCGTCAAGGACGGCAGCGAAGTCACGGTGCCGATACGGTCGAGATTGACGGTGAGCGACTCGGAGGCGGCGGTCGAAGCTGCGGTCGCAGGTGCCGGCATCACGCGCGTGATGTCCTACAAGATGGAGGCTGCGCGCCGTGCCGGCCAGCTCGTCCTCATGCTGGAGGAATTCGAGCAGGAGCCCTGGCCCGTGCATATCGTCTATGCGGAGCGAAAGCCTGCGCCGCTCAAGCTCCGCGCCTTTCTGGATTGGGTCACGCCGCGCCTCAAGGCCCGGCTGGCCTAAATTCTGTTACTCCTTGACCGCGCCGGTCAGGGACGACACGTAATAGTCCACGAACAGCGAGTAGAAGATCGCGACCGGCAGCGAGCCGAGCAGCGAGCCCGCCATCAGTGCACCCCATTGGTAGACGTCGCCGGTGACGAGCTCGGTCAGGATCGCGACCGGCACGGTCTTGTTGGCGCCGCTCTGGATGAAGGCGAGCGCGTAGATGAACTCGTTCCAGGACAGCGTGAAGGAGAAGATGCCGGCCGAGATCAGGCCGGGCACCGCCAGCGGCAGCGTGATCCGGCGCAGGATCTGCAGGCGCGTGGCACCGTCGACCAGGGCGCATTCCTCGAGCTCGTAGGGGATCGACTTGAAATAGCCGATCAGCAGCCAGGTGCAGAACGGCACCAGGAAGGTCGGATAGACCAGGATCAGGGCAATCGGCGAGTCGAACAGGCCGAACTGCACCACGACGGTCGCGAGCGGAATGAACAGGATCGAGGGCGGCACGAGATAGGCGAGATAGATGCCGAGGCCGACATAGGGACTGCCGCGGAAGCGCAGGCGTTCGATCGCATAGGCCGCCAGCGTGCTCGCGATCAGCGACAGCGTGGTCGAGCCGATCGCAACCAGCATCGTCGTCTTCAACCAGTGCGGATAGGCGGTGTTGAACAGCAGATGCTTGATGTGGGCGAGCGTCGGCGAGGAGATCCAGAACGGGTTGTTGTCCTTGTAGTTCATCAGTTCCGCGTTCGGCTTGAACGAGGTGATCGCCATCCAGTAGAACGGAAACAGCAGGATCAGCACGAAGCAGCCGAGCGGCAGGTAGATCATCATCAGCCGCCGCAGCCCGGAATCCCAGGCCATGGTGTCGGGCGGCGCTTTCGCGTCGGCGACGGTGGTCGGTTGCGCGACGGTGTCAGTCATTGGCCTCTCCCTGCTGCCATTTGCGGCGCGCCAGGCCGAAATAGGAGAACAGCGTCGCGAACACCAGGAACGGGATCATCGATACCGCGATCGCGGCGCCCTCGCCGAGCTCGCCACCGGCGATGCCGCGCTGGAACGCCAGCGTCGCCAAGAGGTGCGTCGAGTTCACCGGACCGCCGCGGGTGATGGCGTAGACGAGCTGGAAATCGGTGAAGGTGAAGATGATCGAGAACGTCATGACGATGGCGAGGATCGGCATCATCATCGGGAAGGTGATGTAGCGGAAGCGCTGCCAGGCGCTGGCGCCGTCGAGCATCGCGGCCTCGTAGAGCGAGGGCGAGATGGTCTGCAGGCCGGCCAGCAACGAGATCGCGACGAAGGGAATGCCGCGCCAGATGTTGGCGGCGATCAGCGAGAACCGCGCCGGCCAGGGCGAGCCGAGGAAGTCGATATTGCTCGACTTCCAGTGCAGCACGTCGACCAGCAGATACGAGATGATCGAGAACTGCGGATCGTAGATCCACCAGAACGCCAGCGCCGAGAGCACCGTCGGCACGATCCAGGGCAGCAGCACGATGGCGCGCAGCAGGCTCTTGAACGGGAAATGGTTGTTGAGCAGCAACGCCAGCCAGAAGCCGAGCGCGAACTTCCCGAAGGTCGCGACCCCCGTGTAGAACACGCTGTAGAACACCGCGTTCCACCACAAGGGGTCGGTCAGCAGATACTGGAAATTCTCGAAGCCGACGAAGATGCCGCGCCGGCCGATCGTGGTGTCGGTGAAGGCGAGCCAGACGCCGAGGCCGAGCGGATAGGTGAGGAAGACGGCAAGCAGCCCGAGCGCCGGCGCAAGGCACATCGCGATCAGGAACGGCTTGTAGTCGAACAGCCGCACGATCCAGTTCGGCTGCCGCCGCGCTAGTGCGGCGGAGGAGGAGAGGGTGGTCACGGACATCGATGTGTTGTCCTGTTCTAGGCTTTCACCACGTCGTCATTGCGAGGAAGCTCGCGACAAAATTGCGTAGCAATTTTGCGCTTTAGCGACGAAGCAATCCAGGCTGTCGCTGCGGGGACGGACTGGATTGCTTCGCTTCGCTTGCAATGACGGGCTCTACCGCTGCCGCCGGAAGTAGCGCTTGCAGCGCTGCTCGGCTTCCGCGGCCGCGGCTTCCGGCGTGGCAGCGCCGGTGGCGACGGAGGCGCACATCTGGATCAGCACGTAATCGGCACTGACCGCGCCGGTCGCCGTCGAGATCGGGCCCTTGTAGCCGTCATAATAGGTGCTGTTCATCGTGTCCTTGAACAGCTTCACCTTGGGGTCTTGCGACCACACGGCGGCTTCGGCATAGGCAGCCAGCGGCTGGGACCAGTAGCCGGAGTTGGCATTGAGCCACGGCTCGTACTGATCCTTTTCCAGCATGTATTGCAGGAAGGCCTTGGCGGCGTTGGGGTACGGGCTATGCTTGAACACCATGGCGTTCAGCGTCAGGCCAGCCATCGGAGAGACCTTGGCGAGGCCCTTGGGCAGCAGCTGATGCTCGCTGTCCTCGGCAATCGCCTTCGTCGCCGGATCGTTCTTCAGCGAGAAATACAGCGAGACGCCGTTGGCGGTCAGGAAGATCTCCTGCGAGGAAAAGGCGCGGTTGTTGCTGACGTCGTTCCATGACGGCGTTCCGGCGATGAAGGTCGGGTATACCTCCTTGACCCAGTTCAGGGCGGCGATCGTCTCCTTGCTGTTGATGGTGACGTTGCCTTCCTCGTCGAGCAGCGAGGCGTTGTGCGACCACAGCGCCCAGTTGGCGAAGCCGTTGCCGTCGCCCTTGGCGTTGCCGAGCGCGAAACCGGCCGGCTTGCCGGCCTTGTGCAGCTTGCGGCACAGGTCGAGAATTCCGGCATGGTCTTCCGGCACCTTGTCGAAGCCGACCGATTGCAGGGCCGATTTGCGGTAGATCAGGGGACCCGCGGTGGCGCCGAACGGCAGCCCGATCCAGGCATCGCTTTTGTTCTTCTTGCCGTAGCGCTGAGCGAGCGGCAGCCAGCCGCCATAGCGCTTGCCGAGATAGTCGGCGACGTCGGTGAGTTCGATCAGCTTGTCGATGTAGATGTGAGGTGCGTCGGAGAAGCCGATGATGATGTCGGGGCCGGCGCCGGAATTCGAGGTCACCGCGGTCTGCTGGTTGATGTCTTCCCAGCCGACGAAGTCGACCTTGACCTCGACCCCGGTGTCCTTGGTGAACTTCGCTGCGTTGGCGCGGAACACGTCCTCGTCGGCCTGGACGAAGCGCACCGGGCGCAGCATGCGTAGCGATGCACCCTTCTCGATGGCGAGCTTGGGTGCCGAAACGTCGGCAGCTTTGATATTGGATGTTTGCGCTGCAGCACCGGTGGCCACGAGCGATGCAGCGGACAGGCCCAGCGCCAAGGCATCACGACGTGTGATGTCGTTCCTCATCAGTACCTCCCTATATGTTCCCTTCCCGGCGTTGATCGCCGGTGAAGGGTCTTCCGGTTCCGGCGCTTGTCGCGCCGGCCGCCTAGCTGTTCGGCCCGCGATCCATGCTGACGGGTTGCCAGCGGCGGAGCGCGGTGTTCTGCAGCACCGACGGATTGACGCAGCTTACCGGCCACATGCCCTGAAGCACCAGTGACAATTCGTAGCCCACGCGGCGCTTGCGCGCCTCGTCGAACCGTGCCGAGGCCGAGGCGACATGGGCGGTCAGGGTCACGTTCTCCATGCCGAGCAGCGGATTGTTGTGCGACGGAGGTTCCTTCTCCAGCACGTCGAGGGCGGCGTGCGCGATCCACCCCTCCTGCAGCGCCTTGATCAGGCTCTCCTCGTCCACCGTGGCGCCGCGGCCGGTGTTGATGAAGACCGAGCCCTTCTTCATCTGCCGGAAGTGCTTCTCGGTCAGCATGTGGTGCACCTCGGGCCGCGCGGGTGCGTGCATCGAGACGAAGTCGGACTGCGACAGCACCTCGTTGAGCGTCGCGGGAATGACGCCGTGGTCGTACATCAGCGTCTCCTGGATGAAGGGATCGTAGGCCATCATGCGCAGGCCGAAGGGCGCCGCGCGTTTCGCAACCGCGCGCGCGACGCGGCCGAACGAGATGAAGCCGAGGGTCTGGCCCATCAGCCTCGGGATCTTGAGCAGCGCCGGCCGGCCCTCGGCCCAGCGGCCGTCGCGCACCATGCGGTCCTGCTCGACCAGACGGCGGAAGCCGGCGAGCAGCAGCATCATGGCGTGGTCGGCGACCTCTTCGATGAAGGTGTCGGGAATGTTGGTGACGGGAATGCCGCGGGCGGTGGCGGCCTTCACGTCGACGCTGTCCACTCCGACGGAGCCGAGCGTGATGACTTTGCAGCTCTGCAGGCTGTCGATGATGGTCTTGGTGATCGGGATGCCCTTGGCGTAGATAGCGTCGGCATCCTTTGCGGCGGCGATGAACTCGGCCTCGTTGGCGGGGGCTTCGACGATCTCGGCATCGATCGGATCGAGCGCTTCGCGCTCGTAGGAATAATCGCTGCCCGCGACCGTGAAGCTCGCGCCTTTCGGCGTCACCACCCTGTATTTCGGCATTCTCTGCTCCCGATTTGGTTTCTTGTTGTGACCCGGCCTTCTCCCGGGCCTTTGCGTCTTTTACGCGAAATCGGGGCGGGTGCGTACAATTGCCGGTTGTCCGGACCTGCGAATATTGCCGGTTTTGTCGGCAGCGTCAGGGCTTCTACGGAGGCGCGTAAGTAACTTGCTAAGGGTCCCTCCCTAAAAGTTGTTTCAATTTCGATCGATTCACTCGCGTGCCCGTATCCCTTTTTTTTGCCGGAGCTATCCCGTGAAGTTGAGCAATCTGAAGATCGCCCCCAAGCTTGGCATCCTTGTCGGCGTCACCTTGTTCGGCCTTTGCATCTCCGGTGTTCTCGCCGGCTATCTGATGAAGCGCGAGATGGTGAATGCGCGCATCGACCAGACCAAGGCGATCGTCGAGCTGGCTCGCAACTATGCCGCGACGCTGATGAAGCGGGTCAATGCCGGCGAGATGACCAAGGACGCCGCGCTCGCGGAGCTGCGCCGCTACGGCAACGCGATGACTTACGACAAGGGCTCGGGCTATCTGTTCGGCACCACCTATGACGGCATCACGCAGCTCGCGCCCGATCCGAAGCAGATCGGCGCCAACCGCATGGACGTGGAGACGAACGGCCGCAAGCTGTCCCGTGAGATCATGGACGGCGTCAAGGCCAACGGCGACATCCTGCTGTTCTACGAATACATGAAGCCCGGCCAGGACAAGCCGATCCGCAAGCTCGGCTACGCGGTCGCCGTCCCCGGCTTCGAGATGTATCTCGGCACGGGCGCCTATCTCGAGGACATCGACCAGAAGATGGGCCCGGTCTACTGGCTGCTCGGCCTTGCCATGCTCGGCATCGTCATCGTCGCCGGCAGCGTCGCCTGGATGATCGGTCGCAGCATCAGCCGTCCGCTGGCGCTGCTCGGTGCCCGCATGAAGGATCTCGCCGACGGCAAGCTCGAGGGTGAGATTCCCGGCGTCGGCCGCGGCGACGAGGTCGGCACGATGGCCGCGACCGTCCAGATCTTCAAGGACAATGCGGTCCGCATCCGCGACCTCGAGAAGACCGAGGCGGACGCCAAGGAACGCGCCGCGGCGGAGCGTCGCAGCGCGATGGAAGAGATCGCCAACGACTTCGAGCGCAGCGTCAACGGCATCGTCCGCTCGGTCTCCTCGGCCGCAGCCGGCATGCAGACCACGGCGCAATCGATGACCGCGACCGCGAGCGATGCCTCCTCGCGAGCCGCGACGGTCGGCGCTGCCTCGCAAAAGGCCTCCGGCAATGTCGGCACCGTCGCGGCCGCCGCCGAGGAGCTATCGAGCTCGGTTGCGGAAATCTCCCGCCAGGTGACGCGCTCGACCGAGGTTGCGAGCCGTGCCGTCAGCGATGCCGAGCGCACCAACGCCACGGTGCAGGAGCTCTCCACCGGTGCCGAGAAGATCGGCGAGGTGGTCAAGCTCATTCATTCGATCGCGGCGCAGACCAATCTCCTGGCGCTCAACGCCACCATCGAGGCGGCACGCGCCGGCGAGTCCGGCCGCGGCTTCGCCGTCGTCGCCTCCGAGGTCAAGGCGCTGGCCAACCAGACCGCCAAGGCCACCGAGGAAATCTCGGCCCAGGTCGCGGCGATGCAGACCTCGACCAGCGATGCGGTCGCCGCGATCGGCGGTATCACCCAGACCATTGCCGAGATGAGCGAGATCACCGCGGGCATTTCCGCCTCGATCGAGCAGCAGGGCGAAGCGACCCGCGAGATCGCCCGCAACATCCAGTCGGTCGCGGCCGGCTCGAGCGAGATCAACGCCAATATCGGCAGCGTCACCTCGGCCGCGCAAGCGACCGGCTCCGCGGCCGGAACCGTGCTCACCAACGCCCGCGAGCTGGACAGTCAGTCCGGCGCGCTGCGCAACGCGGTGGACGGCTTCCTCGCCAAGGTCCGTGCGGCGTAAATTCTCGCGCTGAATTCGTAGGGTGGGCAAAGACGCGAAGGCGTCGTGCCCACCTTTTTCTTTTGAGTTTGTCTGAATTTGTCGTCTGTCATGCCCCGCCTGGTGCGCAATTGCGCACGGGGGCGGGGCATCCAGTACGCCGCGGCCTCTCGGCTCTAGCCTCGCTGTCTCTGGAATACTGGATCGCCCGCCCCGGCGCGCTATTGCGCACAAGGCGGACGATGACGGCGTCCTGTGACTCTCACTGCTTCTCGATGCCCGCTTGCGTGCATTGTCGAACGATTACGATGTGCTGCGGGCCAATTCGACTCCCTTTCGGGATGACAGCAGCTTTTGCCGCATGCTGGAAATTGGAACTTGTGCGCCGCACTACGGTGTTACCCATACGCATTTTGCAATTGCTTCTTGCCGCGCGTGCCTGCATCCAAATCGAGTTCGGCATTGCTCGCGCGCGTATCGCGAGGCCGACGATGAGGGCAAAAGCGACTCTGGGTGAATTGCATGTTGTTGTGCGTACAGAAGGTAGTTTCAAGCAAATGATAGGGCTGCCGTTCCGCGCCGCCTCGAATGGCGAAGGCGCTGGATGCCTCCCAGCGAGTCGGCCGCAGTGATTCATTCCGGCGAAGTTCGCAATCGCCTTTTGGTCTCACTGCCGCCGGCGGACTTTGATCTACTCGCGCCCGAGCTTGAGGTGGTCACGCTCGATCAGGATGCGGTGCTGTCGCGACCGGGTGATCGGGTCGACCACGTCATCTTCCCCCATAGCGGGGCCATCTCGTTGATGATCGATATGGCGAACGGGCAGACGGTTGCCACCGCAGCGGTCGGGCGCGAGGGGGCTGTGGGGAGTCTCTCCGTGCTGGGATCGTCGCCTTCGGCGATTACCGCCGTCGTTCGTGCGGCGGGCATCGCCTCGCGGATGCCCGCGACCCGCTTTCACGCCGCCTTCAATCAGAGCCCCGCGATCCGCCACGCGGTCCAGACTCACGTTAAGGCGATGCTGGTCCAGTTTCAGTTCGGGCTGGCCTGCAATGCGCTGCATCCGGTCCAGGCCCGCATGGTGCGTTGGCTGCTCCACCTTCGCGACCGCCTCGATCATGACGTTCTCCCCCTCACGCAGGAGGCATTGTCGCAGATACTCGGTGTCCGACGTACGACGGTGACGCTGCTGATGCGCAATCTGCGTGCGTCCGGAGCGATTAGATCGGAGCGACGGGGGCAAATCGAGGTCGACCGGCTGCGGCTCGCGGCCGCGGCCTGCGAATGCCACGATACGATGCGCCGCGAAGTCGAGCAGATCTTCTCGACGCCTGGCCCGACCCCTGCGTCGCGGGTGCGCAAGGGCATATGGCCAAGCGAGCGGAGTGACGCCATATGAGGCGCTTGCGCGTCGCCTCAAAAGCTTTCCATCCTGCTTTCACTGCTTCTCGATCCCCGCGTCCCGGATCAGCCGTTCCCACAGCACCAGCTGCTCGTTCACGAACGTGCCGAGCTGCTCCGGCGTGCCCGAGAAGGCGTCCATGCCGAGCGTCGCCAGCTGCGCCTTGATCTCCGGCTTCTCGACGATCTTGCGGATCTCGGCGTTGAGCCGCGTCACGATCTCCTTCGGCATGCCGGCGGGACCGAAATAGCCCTGCCATGACGAGATGTCGAAATCGGGCACGCCGGCCTCCTGCATCGAGGGCAGGTTCGGCACCAGCGGCGAGCGGTCCTTGGTGGTGACGGCGAGAGCGCGGAGCGCGTTGCCGTTGACGTGCGGCAGGCCGGTCAGGATGTCCACGAACATCATCGAGACGCGGCCACCCATGACGTCGTTGAGCGCCGGCGGCGAGCTCTTGTAGGGCACGTGCAACAGGTCGAGTCCGGCATTGTGCGCGAAGGTCGCGCCCGACACGATCGCCGAGGACGAGCCAGAGGCGTAGCTCAGCTTGCCCGGATTGGCCTTGCCGTAGGCGACGAGCTCGCCGACGGTCTTGGCGGGGACGTCGGGATGAATGACCAGCATGAAGGGCAGATCGCCGGTGCGCGCGATCGGGGTGAAATCCTTGACCGGATCGTAAGTGAGGCTCTTGAGCAGATAGGGGTTGGCCGAATGCGTGGTGTTGGTCGTCACCAGCAGCGTGTAGCCGTCGGGTGCGGCGCGCGCGACAAAGGTCGCGGCGATCATGCCGTTGGCGCCGGCCTTGTTCTCGATCACGATGCCGACGCCGAGCGCCTGCGACAGATGCTGCGAGATCAGCCGCGTCGTGGTGTCGGTGCCGCTGCCGGCCGCGAACGGCAGCACCAGCGTGATGTTGCGGCTGGGGTAATTGTCGGCCTGAGCGGCGGACGCGGCGAGGCAGAGCGCGGCCGTGCCGATGATGCGCAGGTTTCGAATCAACGCTGAAAGCATGTCTGGACGTTCCCTCTTTTTCGTTGGCGGGGAACCTAGCTTCTCTTCGCTGGAATCGGAAGGCGGGAGTTTGTCGCGAGGTCTCGTGCCCCGGGCGCAGCGCAGCACGTTAGTGATGCGCTGCTGAACCGGGCCCACATTTGCGGCAGACTGGGTCCCGGCTCTGCGCTGCACCGCTTCGCGTTGCATCGCGTCCGGGACACGAGACTTATCGCGTGTCCGCCTTGCGGAATTTACGTCGCCGCAGAACCCTGGCGTGAGGCGATCACGACGCCGGCGAGCACCAGGGCGTAGCCGATCAGGTGAAACGGCTGCAGCTTTTCGCCGAGCAGCAGGATCGCCATCGCCGAGCCGAACACCGGCACCAGATGGAAGAACGGTGCGGCCCGGTTCGGGCCGATCAGCGCGACGCCGCGGTTGAAGAAGAGATAAGCCAGCGTCGATGGGAAGATCAGGATGTAGCCCAGCGTTGCCAGCGTCAGCGCATCGAAATGCAGGACGCGGCCGCTCATTGCTTCCCAGATCGCGGTGGGCAGCAGCATCATCGCGCCGCAGCAGGTGGTGAAGGACAGAAAGGACAGCTGGTGGATCTTGGGCCGGCGCGGGATGAAGGCGGAGTAGAGGCCGAACGCGATCAGCGAGTAGGCGAACATGAGATCGCCCCGGTTGAAGCTGATGCTGGCCAGCGCCGCGAGATCGCCGCGCAGGATGATGATCAGCACGCCGAGCAGCGAGATCGCGATGCCGGCGAGCTGGCCGCCGGTCAGCCGCACGCCGAACAGCACCAGCGACCACAGCGCCACGAACAGGGGGCCTGCCGACTGGATCAGCAGCGCATTCAGCGCCTCGGTGTATTGCATCGCCCAGTACGAGATCGCGTTGTTGAAGGCGAAGCCTACCAGCGACAGGAACACCATCAGCGGCAGGCTCCTGCGCAAAGCGGGCCAGTCGCGCTTCAGATGCGGCCAGGCGAACGGCAACAGGATCAGGAACACGCCGAACCAGCGGATCGTGGTCATCGTCAGCGGCGGCACATGCGCGCCGACATGGCGCGCGAGCACGATGTTGCCGGCCCAGAACAGCGAGCTCAGGCTGAGCAGCAGATAAGGCTGGTTGTTGAGCCAGCTGGCCGGATTGGCGGCCGGTGGCGCGGGCGAAGCAATCGTCATTGGCGTCGGATGCGAGCTTGCGCCGGATTGTCGTGATGACACAAGTCACGCCGCCGCAATGCTACAATGCGCGAGCAGGCCGAGGAACGGCGCCCGCGGCTAATATGTTGGACGCGTCCTTGATGCAGTGCGTGCTTCGCTGCTCCCGCGGGCAGAGGGAATAAACTAGCTCGCCTGCTTCCTCGACGCCGCGAACACGCCGGACAGCACCAGCGCGAAGCCGATGAAGTGGAACGCCTGCGGGTGCTCGCCCAAAAACACCATCGCCATGATCGAGCCGAACACCGGCACCACGTGGAAGAACGGCGCGGCGCGGTTGGCGCCGATCAGGCGCACGCCGCGATTGAAGCAGAGATAGGCGAGGGTCGAGGGGAACACCGCGACATAGAACAGCGTGAGCAGGTTCGGCGCATCGAGCTTCATCACCGGACGCGCGGAGAGCTCCCAGACTTCCAGCGGGATGAGGCATGCGGCGCCGGCGCCGAAGGTGAAGGCGAGGAACGACAGGCCGTGCATCGCCGGCCGCTTCAGGCTCAGCACCGAATAGAGCGCGAAGATCAGAAGCGCGAGCAGGAAGATCAGATCGCCCTTGTTGAACTCGATGTTCGACAGCGTGGTGAAGTCGCCGTGCAGGAGGATGATCAGCACGCCGCACATCGACAGCAGCACGCCGAAGGCCTGCGCCGCGGTGAGGCGGATGCCGAGGATGACCAGCGACCACAGCGCCACCAGCAGCGGCGCGGCCGACTGCAGCAGCAGCGTGTTGAGCGCCTGCGTATGCTCCAGCGCCCAGTATTGCAGCGTGTTGAAGGCGCCGATGCCGGTGATCGAGAGCGTGACCATCAGGCCGAGCCGCCCACGGATCGCGGGCCAGTCCTGCACCAGATGCTTCCAGGCGAACGGCAGCACCAGCAGGAAGGCGAACAGCCAACGCAGGAACGACAGCGTCACCGGCGGGATGTGGCCGGCGGCGAGCCGCCCGACGATGGCGTTGCCGGCCCAGCACAGCGCGGTGATGCTGAGCAGCAGGTAAGGCTGGTTGGCGACCCAGTTGTGACCGGATGTGTCGGCGCTCGTGGTCTGGCCGGTGGCGGACATTGTGGTTGTTATGGCCCCGCATCATGCGCCGAGGCCCCGGCCCGGCGATGTCCGGGCCGGCTTCAATCGCCCGGCCTGGCTCAAAGACACGGAAATCGCGGTTGCATCAACGGGGGGCGGATGCATCGCGACCATGCAGCGGCGCAGGCGGCTTCTCAGGCTTTGGTCGAAGCCCCGGCGCCGGCCCCAAAGGTTGCGAGATTTTAAGGGGATATCAAGGGCTTGGACCGGCCTCGGGACCTCGAAAAAGCCCCGTTCTTGCTTGCCTAGAGGGGCCGCTTCCTTTATCCGGTTGGCTGCCTTGCGTGCGAGCGGTCCTGGGCCGCGGATCGGCTGGGCGTCAGGCATGATCCCGGAAAAGTGGGCACCGGTTTTCCGCGAGGATCATGCCTCCTGAAGACAGATTGAACAGGGATTACCCGCGAATGGCCAACGTTGTCGTCGTCGGCGCCCAGTGGGGCGACGAAGGAAAGGGCAAGATCGTCGACTGGTTGTCGGAGCAGGCGGACATCGTCGTCCGCTTCCAGGGCGGCCATAACGCCGGCCACACGCTGGTCATCAACGGCAAGACCTACAAGCTTGCGCTGCTGCCCTCCGGCGTGCTGCGCGAGGGCAAGCTGTCGGTGATCGGCAACGGCGTGGTGTTCGATCCCGCCGCCTTCCTCGACGAGGTCACCAAGCTGCGCTCGCAGGGCGTCGCGGTCTCCCCGGAAAACTTGCGCGTCGCCGAGAACGTCACCCTGATCCTGCCGCTGCACCGTGAGCTCGACGCCCTGCGCGAATCCGCGAATGCGGCAACTGCGATCGGCACCACGCGCCGCGGCATCGGCCCGGCCTACGAGGACAAGGTCGGCCGTCGCGCCATCCGCCTGATGGACCTCGCCGACCTCAACACCCTGCCGCACAAGATCGACCGGCTGCTGGCGCACCACAACGCGCTGCGCCGCGGTCTCAACCTGCCGGAGTTCGACGGCAAGGAGATCCTGAAGGAATTGAGCGCGCTGGCGCCGCAGCTGCTGCCCTATGTCGAGACGGTGTGGCGCCTGCTCGACATCGAGCGGCGCGCCGGCAAACGCATGCTGTTCGAGGGCGCGCAGGGCGCGCTGCTCGACGTCGACCACGGCACCTATCCCTATGTCACCTCGTCCAACACGGTGGCGGCGCAGGCCGCGACCGGCGCCGGCCTCGGACCGGGCGCCGTCGGCTACGTGCTCGGCCTGTGCAAGGCCTACACCACCCGCGTCGGCCAGGGTCCGTTCCCGACCGAGCAGGACAACGAGATCGGCCGCAAGATCGGCGAGCGCGGCCGCGAGTTCGGCACCAACACCGGGCGGCCCCGCCGCTGCGGCTGGTTCGACGCCGTGCTGGTCCGCCAGGCGGTCCGCACCTGCGGCATCAACGGCCTCGCGCTGACCAAGCTCGACATCCTCGACGGCTTCGATTCGATCGAGGTCTGCACCGGCTACAAGCTCGACGGCGTGGAGATCGACCATTTCCCGGCCGGCGAGGGCGCCCAGGCCCGGGTCGAGCCGATCTACGAGACCATCGAGGGCTGGAAGGAGCCGACCGCCAATGCACGGTCTTGGGCCCAACTGCCGGCCCAGGCCATCAAATATGTCCGCCGGATCGAGGAATTGGTGGGGTGCCCGGTCGCGCTGCTTTCCACCAGCCCCGAACGCGAAGATACTATCCTGGTGCAAAATCCGTTTGAGGCTTAACGATATCTTACCGGGACGCGCGTATAGTTGAGTAGAAATGGCTGATTACTATCCGCTGATCGCCCGCGCTATTGCCGCCCTGGACCCCAACGCTCCCGGCGAAAGCCGTCGCGCGCTCTATGAGCGGGCGCGCACGGCACTGATCGCGCAGCTGCGCAGCGTGCAGCCGCCGCTCTCCGAATCCGAGATCACCCGCGAACGGCTGTCGCTGGAAGAGGCCGTCCGCAAGGTCGAATCAGAGGCGGCCCAGCGTGCCCGCGACGCCTCGCGCCCCGGCGGTGGTGGCGGCGGCCGCAGCACCGGCGGCAGCGGCGATGCCTTCCGTCGCGCCAGCACCCGGGCCACCGAGGCCGGCCCGCCCGCGCCCCAGCCGCGCACCCGTCCGGCCCCGACCCCGCCGCGGGCCGACCGTCCGTCCTTCAACGTCGATGACCAGGGCGATGCCCAGCGTCCGCCGCGCGCGCCGCGTTTCGACGCGCCGCGCCAGCCGGGTCCGCCCGCGCCGCCATCGATGCCGGAACCGCCGGCGCCGCCGCCGGCCGGCCGCGATCGTGCCGGTGGGCGCCGTCCGCCTGATATCGGACCTCCGCCGGCGCTGCCGCCCGCCCCGGGCGTGCGCGGCTTCCGCGACATCACGGCCGATGCCAACGATCTCGGCGGCGCCGCCGCGCAGGCCAACCGCGCCGCACGCCGCACCTACGCCAACGTGCCCTCGCCCTCGCCGGAATTCGACCGGCTCGAGCCGAGCCTGGAGAATCGCGCCGGCGAGCAGGACGCGCCCTATTCCTACGACGAGTCGATCGAGGAGGCCGAGCGCTACACGCCGCAGCCGCCTTCGCCGCGTCCGCGTATCGCGGCCGACCGTGACGCCAAGAAGGCCAAGCGCGCCGGCTCCGCATTCCCGTTCAAGAGCGCGATCGCCGTCGGCATCGTGCTGATCCTGGTCGGCGCCGGCATCCTCTGGGGCAAGCCGCTGCTGCAGACCGCCACCAACCTGTTCAAGTCCTCGCCGACCCAGGTGGTGGAGGCGCCGAAGGATCCGTCGCAGCCGCAGAGCAAGCCGAAGATCCCCGACCGCGTCGGCCAGCCCTCGGCGAGCGACCAGCCGGTCGCGCCGGTGGCGCAGAAGGTCGTGCTCTATGACGAGGACCCGTCCGACCCGAAGGGCAAGCAATATGTCGGCTCGGTGGTGTGGCGGCTCGAACCGATCAAGGCGTCGGGCAACCAGAAGGCCGATGTCGCCGTGCGCGCCGAGATCGAGATCCCCGACCGCAAGTTCAAGATGACGATGTCGTTCCGCCGCAATACCGACTCCTCGCTACCGGCGAGCCATACTGCGGAGCTGACCTTCATCCTGCCGCCGGACTTTCCGGGCGGCAGCGTCTCCAACGTGCCGGGTATCCTGATGAAGTCGAACGAGCAGGCCCGCGGCACGCCGCTCGCCGGCCTCGCGGTCAAGGTCACCGACGGCTTCTTCCTGGTCGGCCTCTCCAATGTCGACGCCGACCGCGCCCGCAACGTCCAGCTCCTGAAGGAGCGTTCCTGGTTCGACGTGCCCCTGGTCTACGCCAACCAGCGCCGCGCCATCATCGCCATCGAGAAGGGCGCCCCCGGCGAGCGCGCCTTCAACGACGCCTTCGCGCAGTGGGGCGATTGAGGCGCTGCTGTCATTCCGGGGCGTGCGAAGCACGAACCCGGAATCCATTGCGCAGCACATGACGTAGAGGAATGGATTCCGGGCTCGCGCTTCGCGCGCCCCGGAATGACCTCCAGCCTACTGCGCCGCCGCTTCCCGCTTGCGCGCTGCCGCAGCGGCGGCGTGCTCACGGTCCATCACGGCGCGGCAGCCGGGGCTGACATGCGCCTTGTTCCGGACCATGCAGGCGGTGATCCGCGGGATGTCGGGGATTTCACTCGAGCACAGCCGCATCGCATCGGCCGAGCACATCTGCTGCGCTTCGGACGAGAAGGCGAGGCCGGGCGATGTCTGGAGTGCGATGGCAACGGAGAAGGCGAATAGGGAAGCGATGGTCTGAGAGCGTGTCATGAAGGATAGGTCCCCGAGTTCCCGTGGGCTTGAGCCGCTTGATTTTGGGGCGCCGCACGCGGCTTGATCTGCCGCATGTCACAGCCTTCACGCCGGGATCCTAGTCCCGCATGTGGTCGCTCGATTACTTGGTGTCGAATCGAAAGTGCTGCGCCGCCCGAGCGAAGTATGCGCCATTGTCACGGGCCTGCAATGGTCATCGCAAAGGAATTCGCAATTGTTGCGCGCACGTCACGCAGCAAACGGCGCTACGCGATTCAAATCAGCCGGTCGGATGATGCGCTCGCCTGTTCCGCTTCATCGGCACCCAGCGAAGCGGCATGTTCCTCGACCGCCGTGACGCCCTTCGCGGTGAGCTCGAACAGATCGCCGTCCTTCATCACGTAGCCGCCGGCGATCAGCTCGCCGATCTTGCCCTGCCGGTCGTCGGCGAAGGCAATGGACTGGCTGATGTCCCTGAGGATCGAGAGTTGTTCGTCGCGCAGCATGGCTTCACTCTCCGTTCGCAGGAACGTCTTTTCGATCCTCACATGCCGTGGCTGGCGAACACCTTGCTGCATGCTTTCGACAGCTTGGCCCGGTTGGCCTGCAGGCAGCTCTGCACTGCACCGTCATTGCCGAGTTCCTTGCGGCACAGCCGCGACGCATCGCGCGAGCAGGCGTTCTGCTCCTGCGGCGTGCCCATGTGGCCCTGGGCGATAGCGGGTGCGCCAGGCAGGCCGCTCAGGGCGACCAGCGTGATCGTCGCCAGACAAAATTTACGGGACATCGGCGGCTCCAGTCCGGCTGGGATGATTTCCAGGTCCTGTCTGAACTCGTCGCCTTGCCACTTGTTCCGCTAGAAGGCGGCCGCCGCCCCGCTGTTCAAGGTTCCCGCGGCGCTGCTATAACGGGGCGGCGTGTGAGGGTATTTGATGAAACGCTATCTGGTGTTTGCGCTGGTCGGCCCGTTCGTCGGCGGGTTCCTGCTGCTGCTGACGACGACTTATCAGTCCGGTTATTGGGCCCAGACCAGTCTCGGCGAGGTCGGCAAGCTGTTCGTGGTTTTCTTCAAGACCCTGCAATACAGCTATCTGTTCGGCTTCCTGCCCTCGCTGATGATCGGCGCGGTCGACGACATCCTGATCCATATCCGCCGGATCGGCCCGGCCTTGCGGATGCTCCTCGTCGGCCTGTTCGCCTTCGTGCTGGCCTCGCTGACCTACAGCTCGCGCGGGCCGGATTCGGGCGTCGTGCAATTCATCCTGTACGGCATGGTCGGCTTCGTGCCGTCGGTGATTTCCTCCTGGCTCGTGCATAGGTATGTCGAGGAGCCGCAATCCGCGGCGGCGCCGACCTGAACGCGCGGCGTTCGGGCGCGGTGCAGCAACCTCCGCCGCGTTGGCGCGTTTCGCTCAGGTTATGACCATGTCCGACGACGACATTCTTGTGCCCCGCAAGTCCCGTTCCGGGAGCCGTTCGCGCACGGGCAGTGAAGCGCGCGGACCGATCATCGACCAGGAAGGGCATGAGATCCGCCCGGAGACGCTCGACCAGGGCTTTCGCGAGTTTCGCTTCGAGTTCGGCAAGGACAATCCGTTCGGCAATCTGACGCGCGAGCAGCGCATCGCCCGGCTCGAGGCCATCGCAAAACTGCTCGACGTCGCCTTCATCCTGCCCGGCACCAACATCCGCTACGGCATCGACGGGCTGATCGGGCTGATCCCCGTGGTCGGCGACATCATCACGACCGCGATCTCGCTGTGGCTGGTGCGCGAGGCGAGGGCGCTGGGCGCGCCCTGGTACATCACCGCGCGCATGCTCGGCAATGTCGCGGTCGACGGCGTGGTCGGCATGGTCCCGTTCGCGGGCGATGCCTTCGACGTCATGTTCCGCGCCAACATGCGCAACGTCCGCCTGCTCCGCCGCTGGCTCGACAAGCAGCCGCGGATTTGAGGCTTCTTCGCCTCTCCCCCGCTCCTGTCTCGTGTCCCGGACGCGCTGCGGCGCGTAGTGCCGCTGCGCAGAGCCGGGACCCAGAACCCAAGAGAGGTCGGGGAGGCCGTGGATGTGTGGGCCCCGGCTCTGCAGCGCACCGCTAAGGGAGCGCTGCGCTGCGTCCGGGGCACGAGAGTCTTCGCCCCTCTCCCGCAAGCGAGATAGCGCTCCCCGAAAACGCAAAAAGCGCGACGGCCTTTCGGCCATCGCGCCTTCCGCGCACATCGGAGCTTGGCGAAAACTTACGCCGCGTCGGCGTCGGTCTCGGCGGCCGGGGCCGGCCGGGGGCGGCGGGGCAGCGGGAAGGCTTCGCTCTCATAGAGCGAGCGGATGCCGTTCTGGTCAAAGCGCGCTTCCTCGACCTGGAGATAGGCGCCGTTCAGCGAATCCGTCGGCAACTGCTCCATCGCGAACTGCACGGCTTCGGCCGCAGTGCCGAACCGGCGATAGGTGAAGCCGGCGCGCTTCTTCTTGCGGATCGCAGCGGGGAAGAGTTCGGCGGAAGTGTTGAAGTTGAACGGACGCAGTGGACGCATGGTCAAAGACCTCGTGATCTCTCTGGGGCTTTAAGCGCGTGGGGTTTGGGAGGGCAGGGGCCACACTCGAGCCAGCCCGCCGCACATGTCATTTTCGTCCCCTAATATAGGCCGTTTTGACAGAAATGCGACCCCTGCGATGCGAGATGATGAATCCGTGCATGGCAGCCCCGCGGCCGCACAAATGCAAGTTATTTCAATGGCTTATATGGTTTAAACTTTGCCAGCGAGCAGCAGCACGATCAGCACCACCAGAACGACCCCGCCGATGCCCATGCCGGAATGGCCGAGGCCATAGCCGTAGCCGCCGAACCGGCCGGACAGGCCGCCGACGAGATAGATGATCACGAGGATGATCAGGACGGTCCCAAGGGTCATGGCTTCCTCCCTGGCGGGCCGCCGAAATGCGCTAGTCGGCGCACCGCCAGGGAAGAAAAGCACATCGCGCCACCGGGTTCCATGGGGGAACCCGACGGCGCGCTGGGTTATTTGGGCTCGAGCTTCAGCGCCGCTGAGTTGATGCAGTAGCGCAGGCCGGTCGGGCCGGGGCCGTCGGGGAAGACGTGGCCGAGATGGCCGCTGCATTTGGAGCAGAGCACCTCGGTGCGGATCATGCCGTGGCTGACATCGCGCTCCTCGTCGATATGGGTCTCGACTGCGGGCGCGGTGAAGCTCGGCCAGCCGCAGCCGGAATCGAACTTGGCATCGGACTCGAACAGCACATTGCCGCAGCCGGCGCAGACGTAAGTGCCGGCACGGTGATCGTGCTCATATTCGCCCGTGAAGGGACGCTCGGTCGCCTTCTCGCGCAGCACCGCGTACTGCATCGGCGTCAGCTCGCGCCGCCACTGCTCTTCGCTCTTGATGACCTTGTCGTCGGTGGTTTTCGCCTTGGTGTCGGGCATGGGTCTCCCGTTTCTTCGATGATCTTGCGTTCGGTGATCTTGCGATCAGTTGGTGGCCTTGCTGGCACTCACCAGCGTCGGCTTCTCGATGTAGTTATCCGCGAACAGCTTTTTCAGGTTCTCGACCTTGGGCAGGTCGTTATAGGCGATGTAGGGCTGGTTCGGGTGCAGCGTCAGATAGTCCTGGTGGTAGGCCTCCGCCGGATAGAACGCCTCCAGCGCGCCGACCTTGGTCACGATCGGCTTGCCGAACACCTTGGCGCCGTTGAGCTGGGCGATATAGGCCTCCGCGACCTTCTTCTGCTCGTCGGAGGTGGTGAAGATCGCCGAGCGATATTGCGTGCCGATGTCCGGGCCCTGGCGGTTGAGCTGGGTCGGGTCGTGCACCACCGAGAAGTAGATCTGGAGGATCTTTCCGTAGGAGATCTTCTTCGGATCGTACTTGATCTCGACCGATTCCGCGTGGCCGGTGCGGCCGCTCGAGACGGTCTGATAGTCGGCGGTCGCCTTGGTGCCGCCGGCATAGCCGGAGACCGCGTTGACCACGCCGGCGGTGTGCTGGAAGACGCCCTGCACACCCCAGAAGCAGCCGCCGGCGATCACCGCGGTCTGGATGCCGCTCGCGGGCGCTGCGTCCACGGCGGGGGCGGGGATCACCACCGCCTCCTCGGCGGCACGCGACGGCACGGCAAAGGCCAGTGTCGCGGCGGCGGTGGCGGCGAGCAGGGTCAGGAGGGCAGGACGGCGCATGGCGGAGCCTCTTTGGCGGAAGGTGAGACAGTCTAGGTCGGTTGGCACCGGGCGAACAGCCTGCCCGGCCGCATTTCAGTCACTGGAGATACGGGGACAGGGATCGATTGTTACGCCGATACGGACACGAGTCTGTGAAAGAAGCGGGCTGAGACAGCCGGCTTGGCAGGGTTGGGAACTCCGCGGTAGATGAACCCGCGCCATCGAAGATAGACCTAGAAAAGTGGTGGCTGGAGCTGGCCTGACAACATGCTGCGCGTCGTTTCCCTGACCTTCGTCACTCTGATCGCCAGTGTCGCGATCGCCACGGCAGATCAAGTCAGCGACGATCTCGCCCTCTGCCGCGACCGCCAGGCGGACATGCAGGCCCGCGCACCGGCCTGCGACAATCTGCTCAACGCCGATCGCGTGACCGGCAAGGACAAGGCCATCGCACTGTCGGTGCGCGGCAATACCCTGATCAACAAGCGCGACTACGTCCACGCCATCGAGGCCCTGTCCATGGCCATCGATCTCGATCCTGACTACGCCATTGCGCTCAACCTGCGCGGCCTCGCCTATGAGCGCAAGGGCCAGGACGACCTCGCGATGGCCGACTACAACCTCGCGCTCCAGAAGCGGCCGACCTACGGTGTCCCCTACAACAATCGCGGCGTCATCCAATTGCGCAGGGGCGCACTGCAAAGCGCGCTCGACGATTTCAACCTGTCGATCAAATATACGCCGAAATTCCTGCTCGGCTGGACCAATCGTGCCCGCGTGCGCACGCTGATGAAGGATTTCAACGGCGCGATCGCCGATTTTGCCGAGGCCGACAAGATCGATCCCACCGCACCGCAGATCGCCAGCAACCGCTGCATCACCTGGGGCATGATGGGCAAGTATGAGCAGGCCTTTGCCGACTGCAACGGTCTGATCGAGCGGCAGCCGAGAAACGTGTACGTGATCAACAATCGCGCCGATGTCAGCATGATGAAGGGCGACCTCGACGCCGCGCTGAAGGACTACAACACGGCGATCGAGATCAATCCGAACAATGTCCGGGCACATTCCGGCCGCGGCCAGATCTACGAGCGGAAGAAGGATCTCGCCCAGGCTCGCGCCGACTATCGTGCGGCGGCCTACTCGCTGACGAGGTTCGACGAGATCGACGTCGCGCGCGCCCGCGCCATCGCGCAGGAGCGGCTCGCCGCGCTGACGCCGCAAGCGCCGGCGGGCGCGCCCGGCGGGCGCCGCGTCGCGCTCGTGATCGGCAACGGCGCCTACAAGAACGTCCACGCTCTGCCCAATCCGCCGCGCGACTCGAAATTGATTGCGAGCGTGCTGAAGGATGTCGGCTTCCAGACCGTGATCTCGGTCAGCGATCTCACCCGCGACAAGTTCTTCGACGCGCTGAAGACTTTCGCGGAAGAAGCGGAGAAGGCCGACTGGGCCGTGGTCTATTACGCCGGCCATGGTTTTGAGATCGGCGGGGTGAACTATCTCGTTCCAGTCGATGCCAAGCTCGCCGCCGACAAGGACGCCGAGACGCAGGCGGTCGCGCTGGAGCAGGTCATCGCCGCGGTCGGTGCTGCGCGAAAAATGCGTCTGGTGGTGCTGGATGCCTGCCGCGACAATCCGTTCGCGCCGACCATGCAGCGCACGCTGTCATTGAAGCTGGTCGACAAGGGCTTTTCCAACATCGAACCCGGCGCCGGCTTCATGGTGGTCTATGCTGCCAAGCACGGCGAGACCGCGATGGACGGCGACGGGGCCGCCAACAGCCCGTTCGCCACCGCGCTCGCCCGCGAGATCAAGGAGCCGAAGGTCGAGATCCGAAAGCTGTTCGACATCATCCGCGACGACGTCTGGGCCGCGACCAAGCACGAGCAGCAGCCGTTCACCTACGGCTCGCCGCCGGGGCGGGAGGATTTTTATTTCGTGGCGGGTAAATAGGCTGCCGGTGTGACGCGACGGCGGTACCTCATTCTCGGTACCGTAGGGTGGGCAAAGCGAAGCGTGCCCACGCGTTTTATTCTGCTTATGGAGAGAGATCGTGGGCACGGCGCTGCGCGCCTTTGCCCACCCTACGGCAGCGTCACACGACGATACTCAGCCGCTTCGCCGCGCGCGTAATGCCCGTGTACAGCCACCTTGCCCGGCTATCCCCAAACGCAAAGCTCTCGTCGAACAGCACGACGTCGTCCCATTGCGAGCCCTGCGACTTGTGCACGGTCAGCACGTAGCCGTAATCGAACTCGTCGTAGGGCTTGCGCTGCTCCCAGGCGATCTGCTCGATGCCGCCTTCGAAACAGTCGGCGCGCACCGAGACTTTCGTCACCTTGTGCCCGAAATCCTCGTCCGGCGACAGCCGCATGGAGAGGATGCGCGATTTCGAGCGCGAGGTGTTGCGCGACTTCACGCGCCACAGGCCGCCGTTGAACAGTCCCTTCTTGCGGTTGTTGCGCAGGCAGACCAGCTTGTCACCGGCGACCGGAAAGACATCCTCGATGTTCTGGCGCTGGCGCACCCGCATGTTGTAGGCGCGGCGGGTGTTGTTGCGTCCGACCAGGACCTGGTCGGCGCCCATGACGCGATCGGGATCGAGCTCCTTGCGCGACACAACTTCGCTCTCGCCGTAGCGGCCGATGTCGAGCTCGCGGCCCTCACGGACGTCCATCGACATCCGCACGATCGGGTCGTCCTGGGCCTGGCGGTGCACTTCGGTCAGCATCGCGTCGGGCTCTGAATTGGTGAAGAAGCCGCCGCCCTGGATCGGCGGCAGCTGCGCGGGATCACCCAGCACCAGGAGCGGGCAGTCGAACGACATCAGGTCGCGGCCGAGTTCAGCGTCGACCATGGAGCATTCGTCGATCACGATCAGCTTGGCCTTCGACGCCGGCGCGTCGTCCCACAATTCGAAGCTCGGCTGCTCCTCGCCGGATTCGCGGGCGCGGTAGATCAGCGAGTGGATGGTGGAGGCCTCGTCGCAGCCCTTGTTGCGCATCACGAGGGCCGCCTTGCCGGTGAAGGCGGCGAATTTCACCTCGCCGTCCACGCCCTCGGCGATATGCCGCGCCAGCGTGGTCTTGCCGGTGCCGGCAAAGCCGAACAGGCGGAAGACGGGCGGCGTGCCGCCCCGTCCCGGTTTTGCCTTGAGCCAGTCGCCGACGGCTTTTAGCGC
This sequence comes from Bradyrhizobium liaoningense, assembly GCF_018130825.1. Taxonomy (GTDB): domain Bacteria; phylum Pseudomonadota; class Alphaproteobacteria; order Rhizobiales; family Xanthobacteraceae; genus Bradyrhizobium; species Bradyrhizobium liaoningense_B. Next base: position 257,827 of record NZ_JAFCJS010000008.1, read on the forward strand.
GGCATCCTGATGCGGGGTGAAAGTGGCCATATCTGTCTTGAGGAAGGGCGAAACGAGGCGATTCGCCGTCCCCCAAAACTAACCATTCGCAGCAAGGGTTCAAGCGCGGGGGAGGCGTCCTCTGCAGCCCTCCTTCGAGACGCCCGCCTCTGGCGGGCCCTCAGGATGAGGGCGGAGTGCGCGGCGGCAGTTTCAGCAGGCACAGATGCCGCCAAGCCTCATCCTGAGGAGGCTGCGAAGCAGCCGTCTCGAAGGACGAGGCGCTTGCTCAGGCCTCGCCAAACCCTACTGCCAGCCCGGAACGCCGCGCATGTCGGGCAGCTGGTGGGCGATGCCCTTGTGGCAGTCGATGCAGGTCTTTTCCTTGGTGAACAGGAAGCGCTGGTGCGCGACCGAGGCCCGCGGCGACTGTTTTGTGATGTCCATGGAATCGGCGCTGTGGCAGTTGCGGCATTCCAGGGAGTCATTGGCCTTGAAGCGCGCCCATTCATGCGCGGCGAGCTCGAGCCGGTGATCCAGGAATTTCTCCCGTGTGTCGATCGTGCCAAAGATCTTGCCCCAGACCTCCTTTGAGGCCTGCATCTTGCGCGCGATCTTGTCGGTCCAGTTATGCGGCACGTGGCAGTCCGGGCAGGTGGCGCGCACGCCGGAGCGGTTGGTGAAGTGGATGGTCGACTTCAGCTCGGCGAAGACGTTGTCCTTCATCTCGTGGCAGCCGGTGCAGAACTTCTCGGTGTTGGTCAGCTCCAGCGCGGTGTTGAAGCCGCCCCAGAAGATCACGCCGGCCACGAAGCCCGCCAGCACCAGCGTGCCGAGCGCGAACACCGAGCTCGGCCGGATCAGCACGCCCCAGAGCTCGAGCAGGAAATCCCAGCAGCGCAGGATAAAGCTGCGCTTGGACTCCAGCTTCTCTTTTGGTTCGTCAGCAGTCGTCGTCATCGCCGGCCACCGGGGCTTGCGCGCGACAGCAGCGTGTCGATGTCGGTAAAATCGTTGCTGACGGGCGGGTTGGCCGTGTTCTGCGGCACGTGGCATTCGGTGCAGAAGAAGCGGCGCGGCGAGATCGAGGCCAGGAACTGGCCGTCGCGGTCCATGAAATGCGTGATCGACACCATCGGCGCCTGCGATTCCGCGGTGCGGGCCCGCGCGTGGCAGGACAGGCATTTGTTGCCGTTGAGATCGATCTGGTAGCCGTCGATCGTGTGCGGGATGACCGGCGGCTGCTCCGGATAGTTGCGCGCCTCCTTCTCGGACGTATTGCGGTTGGGCAGCATCGGCGGCGCCGGGCCCTCGTCATTGAGCGGTGCCGCGCCGCGCAGGCCCGAGGTCACCGTCTGCGCGGTCAGCGAACTCGTGCCGGCGGCAATCGCGACCGCGAGCAGGGCGATACCAAATCGTTTCATCATGACAGGTTCACCCGCTCGATGCGCACGGCGCATTTCTTGAAGTCGGTCTGCAGCGAGATCGGATCGGTGGCGTCCAGCGTCACCTTGTTGATCAGCTTGGATTCGTCGAACCACGGCACGAACACCAGGCCGCGCGGCGGCCGGTCGCGGCCGCGCGTCTCGACGCGGGCGCGGATGAAGCCGCGGCGCGAGACCACCTTCACCTCGTCGCCGCGCCGCAGCTTCATGTCCTGTGCGTCGTCCGGATGCATGAAGCACACGGCCTCGGGGAACGCCTTGTAGAGCTCGGGCACGCGGCGCGTCATGGTGCCGGAATGCCAGTGCTCCAGCACGCGGCCGGTCGAGAGCCAGTAGGGATAGTCGTTGTCGGGCGATTCCGCCGCCGGCTCGAAGGGCAGCGCGAAGATGCGCGCCTTGCCGTCGGGATAGCCGTAGAACTGCACGTCGGTGCCCTGCTTGACGTAGGGGTCGCTGCCCTCGCGGAAGCGCCACTTCGTCTCCTGGCCGTTGACGACCGGCCAGCGCAGGCCGCGCTCCCGGTGATAGGTGTCGAACGGCGCGAGGTCGTGGCCGTGGCCGCGACCGAACTGGGCATATTCCTCGAACAGGCCCTTCTGCACGTAGAAGCCGAACGCCTTGGCTTCCTCGTTGGCGTAGCCTTGTTCGATCTCCGTCACGGGGAATTTGTCGACCTGGCCGTTCTTGTAGAGCACGTCGAACAGCGTCTTGCCGCGATAGTCCGGCTTCTTGGCGATCAGCTCCTCGGGCCAGACCTCCTCGATCTTGAAGCGCTTTGAAAATTCCATGAGCTGCCAGAGATCGGATTTGGCTTCGCCCGGCGCGGTGACGAGCTGGTGCCAGAACTGCGTGCGCCGCTCGGCATTGCCGTAGGCGCCTTCCTTCTCGACCCACATCGCGGTCGGCAGGATCAGATCGGCAGCGAGCGCCGTCACGGTCGGATAGGCATCCGAGACCACGATGAAATTGTCGGGGTTGCGGAAGCCCGGATAGGTCTCCTCGTTGACGTTCGGGCCGGCCTGGAGGTTGTTGTTGACCTGCACCCAATAGGCGTTGATCAGGCCGTCCTTCAGCATTCGGCTTTGCAGCACGGCGTGGGCGCCGTTCTTGTCGGGAATGGTGCCCTCGGGCAGCTGCCAGATGTGCTCGGCGTGATCGCGATGCGCCTTGTTGGTCACGACCATGTCGGCGGGCAGGCGATGCGAGAAGGTGCCGACCTCGCGCGCGGTGCCGCAGGCCGACGGTTGGCCGGTCAGCGAGAACGGGCTGTTGCCGGGCGAGGAGATTTTTCCGGTCAGAAGATGGATGTTGTAGACGAGGTTGTTGCACCAGACGCCGCGGGTGTGCTGGTTGAAGCCCATGGTCCAGAACGAGATCACCTTGGTCTTGGGATCGGCATAGAGCTCGGCGAGCGCCTCCAGGCGATTGAGCGGCACGCCGGACATCTCGGCCGCCTTCTCCAGCGTGTACTCCGAGACGAACTTGACGAATTCGTCGTAGCTCATGTCGGTGGAGTCGTTGGCTTTCGCGGCGCCCGTCGCCTTCTTCTGCAGCGGGTGCTCCGGCCGCAGGCCATAGCCGATGTCGGTCTGGCCGCGCTTGAACACGGTATGGGCGGCAACAAAGTCCTTGTTGACGCGGCCGGTCTTGATGATGTGGTTGGCGATGGCGTTGAGGATGTAGAGGTCGGTCTGCGGCACGAACACCATGCCGATGTCGGCAAGGTCGAACGAGCGATGCTCGAACGTCGAAAGCACGGCGACGCGGACATGCGGCGCGGACAGCCGGCGGTCGGCGATGCGCGTCCACAGGATCGGGTGCATCTCCGCCATGTTGGAGCCCCACAGCACGAAGGCGTCGGTGGCCTCGATGTCGTCATAGCAGCCGGCCGGCTCGTCGATGCCGAAGGTGCGCATCATGCCGGCGACGGCCGAGGCCATGCAGTGCCGCGCGTTGGGGTCGATGTTGTTGGTGCGGAAGCCGGCCTTGTAGAGTTTCGAGGCGGCGTAACCTTCCCAGATCGTCCACTGGCCGGAGCCGAACATGGCAAGACCATTCGGCCCACGCTTCTTCAGCGTTTCCTTCCACTTCACCTCCATGATGTCGAAGGCTTCGTTCCAGGACACGGGCGTGAAGTCGCCGTTCTTGTCGTATTTGCCGTTCGTCTTGCGCAGCATCGGCTGCGTCAGGCGGTCGTGGCCGTACATGATCTTGGAGAGGAAGTAGCCCTTGACGCAGTTGAGGCCGCGATTGACCTCGGCCTTGATGTCGCCATGCGTGGCGACGACGCGGTTGTCCTTGGTCGCGACCATCACCGAGCAGCCGGTGCCGCAGAAGCGGCAGGCGGCCTTGTCCCATTTCATTTCGCTGACTTCGCGCTCGGCGGCGAGGTTGGCGGCGAGCGCCGGCGCCGGGAGGCCGGCGGCGGCCGCGGCGATCGCGGCGGCCTCGAGCTTCAGCATCTGGCGGCGGTCGAGCTTCGGCGATGTCATGATGGCTCTCCGGCCCTTAAGTCGTTTCGATGGCGTGGAAGACCAGCGCTGCGGAATAGACGTGCTGCAGCGACTGGATGGTGTTGAGCATGGTGCCGAGGCTGCCGGCATCGGGCGCTTCGGTGACCACGACGAGCTTGCCGCGCGCGTCGCGGGCATGGATCTCGCAGCCGGGTAGTGCCGTGATCTCGGCTTCGACCTCGGCGAGGCGCTCGGGCCGTGCCTGCACGATGATGCTGGCGATCTCGCAGCCCGGCGGCGACACGATGCGGTCGGCGCTGAGCACGCGACCGGTGATCAGGGCGCGGCGGTTGAGTTTGGTTCGGTTGAGTGTGGTCTGGGCCATGATGCCTGTCTTTCGCTTGTCGAAGGATCAATGCGCGGAGGTTGGCGGGCCGGGAGGGCCGGCAAACATCTGGTAGATCCAGACGCCGAGCCCGTAGGAGCCGACCGTTCCGACCGCGAGGACGGGCATCACGACCGCGGTCAGGAACAGGAAAGCGAAAATCTCCATGCGCTTACGGCGCACGCGCGAAGTCGTGTCGTCAGGGGCCGACATATTCGGTCTCTTAGGGATGGTATGGGAATCATCGGGACGGCATCCGGGCCGTTGCCTTGCTGCACTTTTGATGCATTTGGGCCGGTGCGGCCTTGATCTGGATCAACCTGTCGACTTGCGCGGATGTCGCAGCGGCGGGCCCCCGAGGCGGGTATGCGTGGCGATGCCAGGCTCGGAATCATTCTCCCGCGCGGCGGAATTGCCGCTCCGTAGACAGCTCCGCCTCACACTTTAAGATGACCTCAACAACAAGAAGCGGGAGAGGCGTCATGAAGTTCGGCATCTTCTACGAGCTGCAGCTGCCACGGCCCTGGGTGGCCGGCGACGAGCTCAGGCTCTACCAGAATGCCCTCTCCCAGATGGAACTCGCCGACAGGCTCGGCTACGACCACGCCTGGGTCGTCGAGCATCACTTCCTCGAGGAATATTCCCACTCGCCCTCGCCGGAATCCTTCCTCGCCGCCGCCAGCCAGCGCACGAAGAACATCCGCCTCGGCCACGGCATCCTCCAGCTCACCACCAATCATCCGGCGCGCGTGGCCGAGCGTGTCGCGGTGCTCGATCTGCTCAGCAACGGCCGCTGCGAGTTCGGCATGGGCGAGAGCGCGTCGATCACGGAGCTTACGCCGTTCGGCCGCGACATGGAGACCAAGAAGGAGGTGTTCGAGGAGGCCGTCGCCGCGATCTTCCCGATGTTCAAGGACGCAGGCAGCGAGCATCACGGCAAGTATTTCGACATTCCCTTGCGCAACGTCGTGCCGAAGCCGGTACAGAAGCCGCATCCGCCACTGTGGATGGCCTGCTCGCAGCTGCCGACCATCGAGCGCGCCGGCCGTCATGGCTTCGGTGCGCTCGGCTTTCAGTTCGTCAGCGCCGACGCTGCGCACGCCTGGGTGCACGCTTACTACAACGCCATGACCAAGCGCCTGCACAAATTGGCCGACTACGAGATCAATCCGAACATGGCGCTGGTCTCGTTCTTCATGTGCGCCAAGACGGATGAAGAAGCGCGAGCGCGCGCCGACGGCGCCACCTTCTTCCAGTTCGCGCTGCGCTTCTACGGCGCCTCGCAGAATCGCCAGCGTCCCGCGCCCTACACCGTCAACATGTGGGACGAGTACAACAAGTGGAAGCGCGACAATCCGGAAGCACAGGAGGCCGCGCTACGCGGCGGCCTGATCGGCTCGCCCGAGACGATCCGAAAGAAGCTGAAGCGCTTCCAGTCTTCGCATATCGATCAGGTCATCTTGCTGAATCAAGCGGGCAAGAACAGCCACGAGCACATCTGCGAATCGCTGGAATTGTTCGGCCGCGAAGTGATGCCGGAGTTCCAGAACGATCCGGCGCAGGCCGCGTGGAAACAGGGCGTGATGAGCGGCGAAATCAAGCTGGAAGAGATCGACACCGTGGCTTTTACGGATCGCTACGGCAAGCTCGCGATCAATGTCGCCCCAGTGAAAGCGGTGGCGGAGTAGGCTGCTCCTCAAGTCATTTTGCTGACGCATTCTCTGTCTTAGTCGAGACAACGTAAAACACTGCGTGGGAACCACTTTGGTTCGCACAACGGTTCCATTGCCAAGGGGTTGGCGCGAACCCGCAAAAACACGGTGCAAGCTTCATGAACGCTTCTGCGTTCGCTTGTGCTGTTTGCGGTGTCGGGAACCGGCGATCTAAAAAATCACAGGAGTTATGATGTTGTTTCCCTCGAGCGCCGCAATCTGCGGCGCCCTGGTTGCGCTTGTCGTTTCTGTCACTGTTGCTCGAAGTGAAACGCGTGGGGGTCACGCAAACGCCGTCGCCGATGCCGCCTCCGGGGAGGCGGTCATTGGCGCTGCATCCACGTACAATCCGTTCAAGCCCGGCAAGGAGGAGGGCGGTCCGAAGACAGCCTCCGGCGAGCGCTATGATCCCTCCGATTGGGCGGCTGCGATCAAGACGACCTTGCGTCGGAAATTCGGTGGGGTGCTATTTGGTGCGAGGCCGAAATTTGCACTCGTCGAGGCCGTGGGCAAGAAGGTCATCGTCAAGATCAACGACGTGGGACCACTCAGGCCCGGCCGCATCATTGATCTCAACGAGCGGACGATGCGCCATTTCGATCCGAGCCTTGAGCGCGGAGTCATCAAGGACGTGAAAGTCATCCCGCTTGCAGGGGACAATTGGACGCTGGGGCCGGTGGGCTGAGCATCCTGCGCGGAAGAGGTCGTGTACGTCGATCAGCGGGGCCACTTAGATGGCTCCCGCACCGCGGGTGACTTCCGATCCGCAACGGATGTGGCAGACATGAAAAGCTGGACGCGGGCGGTCTCGAGTCCTGAGCTTGGATGGCTCTGACGATCGCATCACGGACTGACGCGGTCGCCTCTAGCTTCTGCCGTACTGGTCTCGCCCACCTGCCAACTGCCGCAGATGGTCGACCAGGCGTTAGCTTTGGGTCACACGCGATCTTCGACGAGAAGCGAGCAAGAAAGATGCATCGCGCTGCCACCGGGGCGCTACTGGGCGGACTTTGCATTCGGCCCATGGTTCCTCGCGACTCGCACACAATGAATCCATGGCTCCGCCAGATTTGGGCCGCATGGCGGCCTATCTCGCCGAGAAGGGTCATGCCGGTGGGGGGCGCAACACCGGGAGTTTTCGATGTCCGGTCATTTGCGGCTTTGCCAGGCGAGTTTAGTTCTTGTTGGGGTTCTGGCAGCGACACCTGCGTTGTCCAACCCTCTTGCCGACCTTTTCAGTAGCCCTGCGCGCGAGCCGGCGGCGACCGCTCCGGCGCAGGCGGAATGCTTGCCGCGGCCCGGTAACTCGGCCGGTGAGGACCAGCGCTGGGTCTATCGGCGAGACCAGGGCCGCAAATGCTGGTTCCTGGCCGATCGTATGACCACGGTGAAAAAGCCGGCTCATCGTCGCCTGGCCCATCGCCGCGCCAATCCTGACGAGAACGAAACTGCGCGGCCCAGGCGGCGGATCTCGGTAGTTGATGCGCGCGCGGAGCTGGAGCGCTCCGCACCGGCAGAGGGCGTCCAGCCGACGCCGCCTCCACGCGAGGTCAAGGTCGCTGATGCCGCTTTCGTTGTCGGTACGAGCACGCCGCCCTCGATGCCGGCCGCGCCCGCGACCCCTCTTCAAACCGGCCAGCCCACGCCCGAGAACGCCGTGCCGGCCCAAGCAGATGTGCAGAAGCTTTCAGCGCCCGCAAGCGACGCGGCCTTTGCCCCGGTGAGCATCCGCGTTGCGGAAGCGGCCGATGAGAGAGGCTGGACGGCAACCTGGGTGGGCTTGCTGCTGATGGCCTTGGGAGTTGGCTCAGTCCTAAGCTCGAGCCGCGCGCTGCGCGATGCCGTGCTGTTGCGCCATTGAGCGAATGGAAGCCCCGGGGTTCACTCACGCTTGCGAGTCCCGCAGCATTGCTCGCCGGTCATCTCGTTCGCCGCATCCTGCATCTCGTCAATATTGCTTACGGTAATCCCCCGGAGTTGCCGTTGCGCCAAACGCGGTCTGGGATGCGGCATTCAACGCATCCCCTCTGGAGCAACGGTCGCGCTGCATTCGAGTCGTAGATTGAGTTGGAGATGATCATGCGCAACATCGCACTGGTGATTGTGTTCGTGAGCTCGCTGGCGGCTCCGGCATTGGCTCAGAAGTCCGAGATTGAAGCGATCAATGCCAAATTTGTTGAATTGTTCAACAAAGGCGATTTCTCTGGCATTGCCTCGCTCTATAGCGACGATGCGACCGCGCTGCCGCCTGGCTCTCCGATGGTGCGGGGCCGAGCAGCCATCGAGGCAATGTGGAAAAGCATGGCGGAGCAGGTCGGCGATCCCAAGCTCACGGTTGTTGACGTGAAGGCGCTTGGCCCTTTGGCGGCACGCGAGATCGGCACGTTTGCCCTGAAGACCAAAGCGCCGACACCGCAGGAAGTGACCGGGAAGTACGTCGTTGTTTGGGAAAAGGTCGGAAATGACTGGAAGCTCACCACCGACATATGGAACGATGGCAAGTAGGCCGCTCGCAGGCGTAGTTGAGGCCGCTCCGACTTCCGTCAAAATCCCGTTGCTGCTATCCTGTCGCAAAACAACGGTTGCGGAGGGAAAATGCGGTCTCAGGCGGTGCCCACACATCCGTCGGCGGCGGGTGATGTCACGGCCGCGGTGCTCGCCATCGGCCGCTCCGACTTCCCAAACGTTCTGATCGACACGCTGCGCCGGCAGGCGGAGGTCGGCCATTGCATGGTCTTCGCGCTGAGCCGCGCCGGCGCCGCGCGCTGCCTGCTCGATGCCGGCAACATCCCGATCGGCGGCGATCTCGGTGCGGCCTATGCCGGCCAGTTCCACGAATCCGATCCCAACCGCGACGCGCTGTTCGAAGGCGAGGGCGATGCGCCGATCATGCTGCCGGCGTTCGCGCCGCGCATGTACGGCGCACGCTACCGCAAAATCTTCTTCCAGGATTCCGGCATCGTCGACAAATGCGCGGCCGCGATCTGGACCGGCGACACCTGCTTTTACGTCAACTTCTATCGCATCGCCGCGCAGGGCCGTTTCGACGCCGCGCAGCGCGCGCGGCTAGAGGCCATCGCGCCGGCGATCGCGGCAAGCGTCGCCCGCCATTTTCAGGAGAAGGCAGCGCCCGATCAGTCTCTCGCTGCCTTGTTCGCGACCCGTCCGCCGCTCGCCGCTCTCACGCCGCGCGAGCAGGAGGTCTGCCGCCGCATCCTCGCAGGCTTCAGCTCCGAGGCGATCTCGCGAGAGCTCGGCATCAGCCTGCATTCGACGCTGACCTACCGCAAGCGCGCCTATGAGCGGCTCGGCATCTCATCGCAGGGCGAGCTGTTCGCGATCGTGCTGCGCCTGCTGACGCGTGGTCTGAATTAACGCCTGGGCGCCGCGCTATGCGGAAAGTCGCGACCGATAGGGCGCGGTCAGCAGCAGCATGAAAAGCGCTCTTTCGGCCTGGTACTTTGCGGCAGGTCGACTGGATTCCCGGCCCTGCATCACGACCGCGCCCTGGACGGTGCAGACGCTCCAGTTCCATTTCCTCCGCCTGCGCGGTGCCAGGGTCACTTCGAAAATCGGAAACTCCGGTGTCGCCATCCCCGCCGCTCGTCAGACATCCAACTGAGGCGGAGTTGAACCCGGAGGGCCGACTCGTGTCTTCACCCATTTGGGTGAAGGTAGCTTGCCCATATCGGGCAAATCTGATCTGGCCGGATAAATCTGGCTTTAATCCTTAAGCGGCAATTTGGGGATGGCACCGAAGAGCGCAGCTGCGCTCTTCTGGTTGCGGGTTCCCGTCTTGGCAAGGACGGCCTTGATCTGGGTGCGGATTGTCTCGCGACTCAGCCCGTGATGCGCCGCGATGTCGCCGATCGTCTGTCCTTGCGCGATTCCGCGCGCAACGCGCGCCTCGCTGGGCGTGAGATCGAACAGGCCGCGAATGAGCGCCAGGCTCGGTGCCTGGGAGGCCGTGACTGGTGTTGCAATAAGGAGGCCAACCGCCCCGTCGAATAGATCGCGTGCTTCACCCGGCATCGGAACGAGATGAAGGACCACCCGGTCAAGATCGCTTGTGCGACGCGCGGCGAAGGAGCAGACGGCTTTGTCCGGCGAATCCAGTTGAGCCAGGCCGGCGCGCAGCATTGTGTCGGCCGCGCGGTCCCTGATGGCGATCCGGTCCTTCGGCAACCAGTTCAGAACGTCCGTCATGGCTTCGATCAGGGCATTCGCTGCCAGAACCCGTCCGGAGCGCGCAATCGCGAGGGCCGGCAAACCCACCAGCGACAGGGCCTCGGTCGCCGCCCGCATCCGGGTGAGACGCCAGCGCGTCGACAGCAGGGCCGCGCGCGCGAGATGGGGCCGAAACCGGTCGAGAAAATCGAGATCCTGGCGCGAAAAGGCGGGGCGGCCGGCCAATCTTTCCATATGGAACACTATGATCTCACCGGAAGGGCTGCGGACGGCCGTCGCGCAAGCGTGCTCGAAGCCCCACTTCTTGTTCCATTCCACCCGATAGGGATCGCGCTCCCATTCTTCCGGCGAAAACGCCTCATGCTCGCCGACGAAGCCGGGATGATCAAGCGCCAGGAGTCTCGGGGTCGTCTCCGTCCGGCTGGAGAGGTCGCTACGCAGGAACTCCGAGAATGCCTCGCGGATCGACGGCGACGTCACGACACCATTCCAGACGCCCGCCCACTGATCGGAGTCCGTGGTAATCATGACCATGCCATGCGCACCTGCGGCATGAGCGATGTCTTCCAGGACGTCCGGCCAGAGTTCCGGGACAGTCGCAGCCTCATGGATGCGATCCACAATCTGCTCGAAATCGATGCCCGTCATTGCCACGATGGACCCATCAGATTCGACCGATCTTTCAGACGCGCGGCGTGAATTTTCGTATCAGCCTTCGTGCTTCGCTCGTCCAAGGCCCTTGATACCAACCCACTTCAGCGGAACTCAATTGCTACTATTTCCCGGGCGGGCCCCCATGGACGCCTAGCAGAAATCATGTTCACATTTCAACTATTTGAGGGGTCTTGGGTTATCTGGGCGGCGCGCGATCTCAGGACCCGGGGGCACCGGTGATCGCCGGGGTTCCAGCCGGACCTCGCCCGCGGCGGCAGCCAATTTCGTGTCTGCTCCGCCGAACAGGGGTAGAGTGTCGCAGGGGTCACATCCGAGGAGCAACATCATGACCCTACTTCCTGAGCTGGTTCGCGCTAGGATTGACCGGCATGTCTTCGCGATCATGACCAACACGATGCCGCCCCGAGATCCTGATGACGACGAAGAGGATGAGGAGGACGAGCAAGACGAAGAAGAGAACCAAACCGACGAACCGGCGGTCGTGCGCGAGCCGGACGAGGACTAAGCAGGACGCTTAGACATAGACTGAGCTTCGGTAACTGAGCTTCAGTGCGATCCCCAGCCTGCGTGCAGCGCGCTGGTCCGCCCGGCGGCTTTCAAGGTCGGTCTGAATCCGAGAGCAGCCGGCAGACGCTGAATGGACCACGCAGCAACCTATCGGCGTTCGCGGGTAGAGGAGGTGCGCATGACTCTCATATGGCTTGGAGTGCTCCTTGTTTTCGGCGGCGTATTCCAAATGGCGTTTCAGCCCATTTGGCGAGGCCGATTCAGCGGTGGGAAGTGGCTTCGCTCCGGGCGTGACACGCTGGAGCCTGAAAAGCCCGGGAGCGGCTTCGGCGTCAAATCGAACTGGCCTGGACTTGTGATGGTCGCGCTTGGCGGCGCTTTCTTGCTGGCCGGAGCTGCCATCTGAGTTGAAACGAGTGCCTCGGGCGTTGCCCGTGATCTGGCTGCCAATGTGCGAAAGCGCGCCCATGAGCGGCTCCGGCATCTCCTCGCAGAACGAGCTGTTTGCGATTGTGCTGCCGCTGCTTACGGGGCCTAGCCGCCTGAACTAAGGGCTGCTCCAGGTCCGCGATACCTGCTTCCGAGAGCAAAGCGGACACGCAGTTCGCCCGCCAGGATCGTCGCCTTTTGGACCCAATGCGGACATTCGCTAGCAGGATCTCGCGCACGCGCCGATCAGGGGCACGTGGCTCGGCCGGGATCTCTGCCGGCGTAACGAACCCCACGCGGCGAATCGCCGAAGCGAGCTCGGAACAGGCGATTGAAATGCGAAACATCCGAGAAGCCTACCTCCAGCGCGATATCGGAAATTAGCTGCGCGCTGACGCGCGCCTCGGTTAACAGTTTGAACGCAAGTTGGAGACGTAGCTCATTCACGTGCCCGGTGAACGATGATCCTGATAACGCCATCAGGCGCTGCAGATAGCGAGGTGAAATGCCTTGGCGATGAGCGACCTCCTCGACGCTAAGCCCAGGCTTCTGAAAGTGTGCCCCGATATAGTCGAGTACGGCGCTGTGGCGCGCGACCACGACCGCACTCGCATCGCTCTCGCCCAAGGGAGCGCACTCGCTAACCGCGAGCGCAACAAGATCACAGGTGTGGGCTACGACCGCATCACGCAGCTTGGGGGCGGCCAGAGCCCCCTCCTTAAATGCTGACTTCAGATAGGCCATGAGGAGGCGGAGTGGTTCATTTCGCTGAGGAATCGGCCGCATGGCGAGGCTCTCGATGTCTGTCACGCGCTGCGCAAGCGCCTCGCGGGGTACCGCCAGACCAAATAGTATTCCGTCGATATAGGTGACGGTAGCGGGCTCCGAATGCAGAATCGAGGTTGCATCGCCGGCGCAAAGCTCGATGTCCCGGCCGCGCTGCGACAAACGACTTTTGCCGGGTAAGCAGACGATGAGGCCGATCGAGTCGTCGCCGTCAGCAACGCTCGCCCGCAAGCGCTTGAAGCGCATGGGAGAGCCTTTCAGTGCGAGAGTGCGTAGACCCCGGAGCGCTTGCAATGTTGCGTCGGCTTGAAACGGAACGTTCGTTAGAGGTTCGATATCGACGTGAACTATTCCCCGCACAAACCTCTCGCGCCATAGTGGAAGTCGCATCCGCTCCGGATGCTCGCGCGTCGAGAATCGATGCGATACGAAATTGGCTGCGTCCGTAGACATGGGGACCTCCAGCCTTGATAAGCCACTGGGGCAAATGCTGTGGCAGGTCAGCTGCCGGTATCCGTATTTTGCAATTCGCGCACCGACCGTCTCCTCAGGTACGCAGGATTCCAAGAAGCTACTTCATTTGTCTGCTAGTCTCATTCACCTGTGATTGATGCTGATGTGAACTGGCTCACGTGGCGACCAGAAAATTACGGCAATTTTTGATTGCAAATGCCGCGTGCAAATATCTCCTTAAAAAGGAGATGATTGTAAGGGCTCTATTTCAAATTGCTGCCGTCGGATCCAGTTTGAACATCCCTGCAGTCTGCAAGACCAGATCCAACTTTGACTGATCGGGCTCATCGGCCCGCGGGCAGAAGTTCCGCAGAACAACACTGTCCTCTGATCCGGTTTCCTGTCGTGCCTTGATCGCCGCATCACCTTTAAGGTTCGTCGGACCCAAATTACTTCCCGGCACCGCTCCTTTTTAGCTGCCGGATGAAATGGTCGAAATCTGTCGCATGGGACGTCGACCGTGGTGATCAGGAAGAGGTTCGAACATGTCCACCATACTCGACATGCTTTATCGCGAGTACTGCCGGGCCCGCCTCACCGAAATGCGAAAGCAGCTTTTGATACGGGGCGTTGGCGACAAAATCCTGGAAGCGCCTTGGGAGGACGATGATCCTCCCGACCCTGGCGCTCGAAGGAGTAGCTGGGCGACGAAGGAGTCTCCATCATCCATCGGGTAGCTGGAGCGCGTTGTCGACCCTATGAGGCGCGAGCGCGGGCCAACAGATGGATGATCGAACTCAAACCTCGACGCGATTGTTCGGCGAAACTCCGCCGCTGTTCAGAGCTGACGGCCGCGATCTGCGTATCGATGTCTGCCGCGGGATCGCGTTATGGTGGATCTTTCTCGATCATGTTCCCAATAACATCGGGAGCTGGCTGACACCGCGCAACTACGGCCTCTGCGATGCCGCCGAGATCTTCATGTTCCTCTCGGGCGTGACCTGCGCACTGGCCTACGGCAGGGCGCGTGAGCGCGAGGGCTGGAGCGGCATGATCGGCCGTTCGCTGTGCCGGGGATGGGACATCTACGCGGCGTTTCTGCTGCTTACACTCGCTTGCGCCATCCTGGTCTACCTTGCGGGTAGCGATGATCTCGCCGACGGGAGCAATACGCGAGTTCTGCTCGAACGTCCGGGCGCGACGCTTGCGCACGCCGCAATCCTGCAATACCGGCCTGTCAACACTGACATCCTGCCGGTTTTTGTGATTTTTCACGTGCTGTTTGCGCCGCTGCTGTGGCTGCTGCTGCGAGCGCCGAACGTCACGCTTGGGGTGTCCTTGTTGCTCTACGCGGTCGTGCAGGTCTTTGGTTGGAGAGTTCCCGCCTGGCCCAACGGCGTCTGGTTCTTCAATCCGCTGGCTTGGCAGTTTCTGATCGTGTTGGGCGCATGGTGCGTCATCGAGGGAGAGAAATTCCGGCCGTGGGCGATGTCGCGCTTGACGCTTGTTCTGGCCATTCTCTATCTAGTTTTCGGCCTGATCCTTGCACAGAGTTGGAGCATCGAGCCGCTGCTCTCGCAAATCTCGAGGGACCTGCCATTTCCACTGGATAAATCGAATCTCAGTCCGATACGGCTGCTGCATTTTGTGGCTCTTGCAATGGTGGCGCTACGATTCATTCCGCGGAATTGGGAGGGGCTATCGACGCCGGTGCTGAGCTGCGCAAAGTGCTGTGGCGAGAATTCGCTGCCGATCTATTGTCTCGGCGTCCTTCTCGCGCTCGCCAGCCAGCTTACGCTGCTCGATCTCTCGGAGGGGCTTGCGATGCAGATCGTGGTTAGTGTTGCCGGAGTGCTGATGATGATCGGCGTCGCGCGGTTACTGAACGCGATCGGCATCCAGCGCGAGCGGAAGTCAGCGGGGACGCAGTCGATCGGGAAAGTTCCACCGGTTCGCTAAACTGGTAGCGGCCGAAGAGGCTTCTGACTCGCATTTTCGCTACCAGCTTCAGATGCTGGCGGACAGTTACATGACGCTGCCAAAGAGCACTTTCGTCTTGGAGCGATCCGGCAAGGTCCTTGAGATATTGGAGCGATCCCGAGAGAAGTAAGGCGGCCTCTTTCAGTTGGCGCCTCTTTCACTGCGAATGTCACATGTTGGCCCTTAGCGGACTTTCGCTCATGCGTTTGTCGATGCCCGCTGTCGTGGTCAATGCGGACCTCGCAATCGCGCCCTGCGTGCAGCCGGCTTTATGAAGACATGCCCCAGTGCGGTCTGTCCCCATCGCTAGGGACAGACGGCGGCGCTCCAGTGCGCTAGTCTGGCCCGAACGATAGCCAAAATCCCAAGGAGGCCGCCGCCTTGAGCACCGCGCCGCGCATCGACATCGACCCGGCCGCGTTCTGGGCCGACCCCTATCCGATGCTCGCGAAGATGCGCAAGGAGGCGCCGATCGCGTTCGTGCCGCAGCTCGGCTCGACGCTGCTGACGAGCCGCGACGACATCTCGATCTCCGAGAAGCAGATCGACGTGTTCTCCTCGCATCAGCCCGCCGGCCTGATGAACCGGCTGATGGGCCACAACATGATGCGCAAGGACGGCGAGGCGCATCAGGTCGAGCGTCGCGCGATGTTCCCGACGATCTCACCGAAGACGGTGAAGGCGCACTGGACCGCGCTGTTCCAGTCCCATGCCGACCGCATCATCGCTTCCATCGAGCCGGGGCGCATCGATTTCATGCGCGACTTCGCGCTGCCGTTCTCCGGCGAGTGCCTGAAGTCGATCACCGGCCTCACCAATATCGGCTTCCAGGATATGGACGCGTGGTCGCAGGGCATGATCGAGGGCATCGCCAACTATGCCGGTGATCCCGCGGTCGAGGCGCGCTGCCATGCGGCGACATCGGGCATCGATGCCGCGATCGACGACATCCTGCCGGTCATGCACAAGCATCCCGACCAGAGCATTTTGGGCGTGCTCCTTGCCTCGGGCATGCCGATGGAAAGCGTGCGTGCGAATGTAAAGCTCGCGATCTCGGGTGGCCAGAACGAACCGCGCAAGGCGATCGCCGGCACGGTGTGGGCGCTGCTCACCCATCCCGGCCAGCTCGATCTGGTCCTGCGCGGTGAAGTGTCCTGGCTCCAGGCCTTCGAGGAATATGCCCGCTGGATCTCGCCGATCGGAATGTCGCCGCGGCGCATCGCAAAGCCCTGGACCATCCGCGACGTGTCGTTCGAGCTGGATGAGCGCGTGTTCCTGATGTTCGGCTCCGCCAATCGCGACGAGACGCACTTTGAGCGCGCCGATCAGTTCGACGTGCGGCGCGATACCACCAGGAGCGTCGCCTTCGGCGCCGGCCCGCATTTCTGCGCCGGCGCCTTCGCCTCGCGCGCGATGATCGCCGACGTCGCGCTGCCGACATTGTTCGCCCGCGCGGGGCGGATCGAGATTGCCGACGACGAGCCGGTGCGGATCGGCGGCTGGGCGTTTCGCGGGCTGCAGAATCTGCCGGTGAGATGGCATTAGGCCGGCCGGTGCCTGCGCGCGCCCCGACGGCTCCCATTCGCCGATCATGCCATCATGCTCCTGTTTTGCCCGACGGGTCAAATTAATTTCGGATAATGCGTAAGTCGTTGTTTTCGCACGCCCCGGCTACTGTGCATGGGGTTGTTTTGCGACTTTTTTGTTCAGGTCGTCAGTGCAGCGTGAGGAATCCGAGCGGCCCTCACATTCGCGTGCGGAAAAATTCCGTCTGCATCGTCGCGGCCGTTTGAAAGATTATTCATGCACCTCGCCACACGCGCAGTGCTCGCATCGCTATTTTTCCGCACGTCTCGACACCTCCGCCCAGGCGCACCATCATTCCCGAACGCAGATGAATGACGGCCGCATGCGGCCGGGAGTGTGGAATGCAACGTCGGGACTTCCTGAAACTGTCGATCGGAACGGCGGCCGCCGCTGCCTTGGCCTCGCCCGCCATCGCGCAAGGCGCGGTGAAGGAAATTCGTATCGGCTACCAGAAGACCGGCGTGCTGGTTATCACGCGCCAGCAGGCTGCCCTGGAAAAACATTTCACGCCGCAGGGCATTGAAGTGAAATGGATCGAGTTCTCCTCTGGACCTCCGATGATGGAGGCGATGAACGTCGGCAGCGTTGATTTCGGCGCGGTCGGCGATTCCCCGCCGGTGTTTGCCCAGGCCGCGGGCGCGGCGATCGTCTACGCCGCCGGCCAGCCCATCACCAACGGCCAGGGCATCCTGGTGCCGAAGGATTCGCCGATCCGCACCATCGCCGACTTGAAGGGTAAGCGCATCGGCTTCACCAAGGGATCCAGCGCCCACAACGTCGTCGTGCAGACGCTGGAGAAGGCCGGCCTCACCTATGCCGACATCACGCCGGTGTATCTGACGCCGCCGGACGCCGGCCCTGCCTTCGCCAATGGCAGCATCGAGGCCTGGGCGATCTGGGATCCGTATTTCGCGATCGGCGAGACCAAGCAGAACGGCCGCATCCTGATCAATGCGCGCGAGGTCACCAAGACCAATTCCTTCTACATCGCCAATCGCGAGTTCGCGAGGAACCATGGCGCCATCCTGCAACAGATCGTCGATGTGACCACCGCGGCCGGCAAATGGGCCGAGCAGCACCGCGACGAGGTCGCCAAATCGCTCGCCGCAATCACCGGCGTCCCGCTGGACATCCAGACAGTTGCTGCCAACCGCGCGAATTTCGTGGTCGGTCCCGTCACCGACGACATCGTCGCGACCCAGCAGGGCGTCGCCGACCGCTTCCACAAGCTCGGCCTGATCCCCAAACCGATCGTCATCCGCGACATCGTCTGGCGCAACCCGGCAGCCTGATCGTGCCGACCGATCTTCCCATTCAAAAAGGTCTGAACATGAAGCGCATCGTTCAACGCGTGATCGCAGCCATCGTCATGTCGATCGGCATCGTCGCGGCCGCCGTCGGCACGACCTACGGCTAGGGGCACATCCATGAGCCAATCCAACGCCAACATCCTCTGGTTCCTGCCGACGCACGGTGACGGCCGCTATCTCGGCACCGGCATCGGCGGCCGCGAGGTCAACTTCAATTATTTGCGCCAGGTCGCGCAGGCCGCCGACCAACTCGGCTATTTCGGCGTGCTGCTGCCGACCGGGCGATCCTGCGAGGATTCCTGGATCGTTGCCTCCAGCGTCGCGCCGTTCACCGAGCGGCTGCGCTACCTCGTGGCGGTCCGCCCCGGCCTGCAATCGCCGACCGTGGCGGCGCGCATGACCGCAACGCTCGATCGCGTCACCAATGGCCGGCTTCTGGTCAATGTCGTCACCGGCGGCGATCCCGTCGAGAACAAGGGCGACGGCATCTTCCTTGGCCATGACGAGCGCTACGAGGTCACCCGCGAGTTCCTCAACGTCTATAGCGACCTGCTCGCCGGCAAGACGGTGAATGTCGAGGGCAAGCACATCCATGTGGAGGGCGGCAAGCTGCTGTTCCCGCCGGTGCAGTCGCCGCGCCCGCCGCTGTATTTCGGCGGCTCGTCCGATGCCGGCATCGACGTGGCCGTGGACGCAGTCGACAAATATCTCACCTGGGGCGAGCCGCCGGCGCAGGTCGCCGAGAAGGTCGCGAAGGTGAGGGCGGCCGCAGAGGCGCGCGGCCGAAAACTGTCCTTCGGCATCCGTCTTCACGTCATCGTCCGCGAGACCAATGAAGAGGCCTGGCGCGCCGCCAACGAGCTGATCAAGCACGTCAGCGACGAGACCATCGCGACTGCGCAGAAGAACTTCGCCCGCATGGACTCGGTCGGCCAGCAGCGCATGGCGCAGCTGCACGGCGGCAAGCGCGACAAGCTCGAGATCGCGCCGAACCTGTGGGCCGGTGTCGGCCTCGTGCGCGGCGGCGCCGGCACGGCACTCGTTGGCGATGCCCAGACGGTGGCGGCGCGCATCAAGGAGTACCAGGACATAGGCATCGATACCTTCATCATGTCGGGCTATCCGCATCTGGAGGAGGCCTATCGTTTCGCCGAGCTTGTGTTCCCGCTGCTCTCGCTGGAGCAGCCGAGCAATGTGACCAAGCTGCACTTCAACGGCGGTCCTTTCGGCGAGACGGTCGGCAGCGATTTCCGTCCGCAGCATCGGGTGTCGCAATCATGAGCCTCATCGACAGTGTTTCGCTTCCGCGCAGCTTCCGCCTGCCGCGGGTTGACGGCCTGGCCCAGTGGATCGTGCCGCTCGCCATCATCGCGATCTGGCAGGTCGCCTGCGTCACCGGCTTCGTGCCGACGCGTGTGCTCCCGGCACCGAGCGACGTCGCGCTGGCGGGCTGGAAGCTGCTGCTCTCCGGCGAGCTCGTCCGCAACATCTGGGTCTCGTTCTGGCGCGCCTCGATCGGTTTTCTGATCGGCGGCAGCATCGGCTTCGCCTTCGGCCTCGCCAACGGCCTGTCGCAGCTCTCGGCCAGGCTCACGGATACCACGCTGCAGATGGTGCGCAATGTGCCGCATCTGGCGCTGATCCCGCTGGTCATCCTCTGGTTCGGCATCGACGAGAGCGCAAAGCTCTTCCTCGTGGCGCTGGGCGTGTTCTTCCCGATCTATCTCAACACGCTGCACGGCATCCGCACCGTCGATCCCCAGCTGATCGAGATGGGCCGCATCTACGGCATGACCGACGGCGAGTTGTTCCGCCGCGTCATCTTCCCCGGCGCGCTGCCCTCGATCTTCGTCGGCATCCGCTTCGCGCTCGGCATCATGTGGCTGACCCTGATCGTCGCCGAGACCATCGCGGCGTCATCGGGCCTCGGCTACATGGCGATGCAGGCGCGCGAGTTCATGCTGATCGACGTCGTCGTGCTCTCGATCCTGATCTACGCCCTGCTCGGCAAGCTCGCCGACAGCGCCTCCCGCGTGCTGGAGCGTCTGACGCTCTCGTGGCACCCCGCCTTCCAGAAACGTTGAGCAGAAATACTGGGAATCACATGCAGACAGCGCTTCGTACGTCCCTTCCCGAGACCGAGCTTGCCAGCCGCGCCAGTTTCGCGCCTCACGCCCGTGTGGTGCGCGAGGAGCGCCCGGTGCAGACCAGCGGCCTGCCGCTCAGCATCCGGGGCTTGCGCAAATCCTTCGGCAGCAACGAGGTGCTGCGCGGCATCGACCTGCACATCCCCGCCGGCCAGTTCGTCGCCATCGTCGGCAAGAGCGGCTGCGGCAAGAGCACGCTGTTGCGGCTGATCGCAGGCCTCGACAAGATCGACGCGGGCAGCATCAGCTTCGGCGGCGACGTCCAGCCCGAAGACATCCGCGTGATGTTCCAGGAGCCGCGGCTGTTGCCCTGGGCCCGCGTGCTCGCGAACGTCGAGGTCGGCCTCGGCCGTGATCGCGCATCCAAGGATGCGCATGCCCGCGCCGAGAAGGCGTTGACCGAGGTCGGCCTCGCCGAGAAGCGCGATCAATGGCCCTCGGTGCTCTCGGGCGGCCAGAAGCAGCGCGTCGCGCTTGGCCGCGCGCTGGTGTCCCGTCCGCGCGTGCTCGCTTTCGACGAGCCGCTCGGCGCGCTGGACGCGCTGACCCGGATCTCGATGCAGCGGCTCCTGGAGCGCGTCTGGCGGGATCAGGGCTTTACCGCGATCCTGGTGACCCATGACGTCTCCGAGGCCGTCGCGCTGGCTGACCGGGTGCTGGTGATCGAGGAGGGCCGGATCGCCCATGACGTCACGGTTAACGTGGCCCGGCCGCGGGAGCGCGGCTCAGCCGAGCTTGCCGCCCTCGAAGGCTCGATCCTGAGCCACCTTTTGTCGGCGGACGATCGTACCTAAATACAGGGGAACCCCATTTCGGGGACCATGCCATGAATGTAGTGCCTCGCGATCTCATGACCGAAATCCCCGTTTCGCCCGCCGATTTCCGCGGCGCCATGCGCCACCTCACCGGCGGGGTCAGTGTCATCACCGCCGGGCGAGGCAAGGACATCACCGGCATGACGGTGACCTCAGTGACCTCGCTGTCGGTGGAGCCGCCGACGCTGCTGGTCAGCATCAACCGCGATGCCTCGTCCTTCCCGCTGATCAAGCGCCACGGCGCGTTCGGCGTGAACATCCTCAATGCCGATCAGCTCGACGTTGCCGAGCGCTTTGCCGGCAAGGGCGGGCTGAAAGGCGCCGACCGCTTCGCGGGCGCCAAATGGGTGACGGCGGTCTCGGGAGTTCCGCTGCTGGTCGGCGCATTGTCGGTGTTCGACTGCGAGGTCGAGGAGATCGTCGAGCGGCACTCGCACGGCATCGTCATCGGCCGCGTCAGGGATGTCAGGAACTCGACGCGCAATGCGGCGCTCGCCTATTGGCACGGCCAGTATGTGGCGGTCGACCAGGACGAGGACGCTGCGAAGCTCGCCGACGTCAGCCTTCCCGCGCGCGCCCGGCGCGGCATTTGATCGCCGCCCGCGGGCGCCGGCTGGCCTTTTCCGCCTCATCGCTCTAGAAGCGCCCTGGGCCTCCCATGCGGGATGGCAATGGAGCGGATCGATGAAGCGCGTCGCGACCCTAGCCTTCTACGCCATCGGCGCGCTGGCGATCGCCTATCTCGCGCTCTACGCCTATGCGATGTTCTCGGGCCAGCCGATCGTGCCGGGTGATCCGATCCATATCTTCCGCAAGCCGGATGCGCCGAGTTATTCGTGACGGTCTCGTAGGGTGGGTTAGCCCTGCAGATGCGCGAAGCGCATCTGCTTGGCGTAACCCACCTCTTTTGTTTCCACGGAAGCAGAAGTGGTGGGTTACGCCTTCGGCTAACCCACCCTACGCAGCTACGGCACCTCGCTCACCCCCTTAAAATCGCCAGCGCCAGCGCCTGTGCGCGCGGCACGATGCTGTCGACCTCGAGATATTCCTCCGGCGTGTGCGCAAGACCGCCGACCGGGCCGAGACCGCAGATGGTCGGCGTGCCGACCGCTGCGGTGAAGCCGGAATCGGCGCAGCCGCCGGAGAACTCGCCCTGCAGCGTGGTGAGGCCGACCTGCCTTGCTCCGGCCTGATAGCCTTCGAACAGCGCCTTCGACTCCGCGCTCTGCACCACCGGCACGAACTCCCCCTTGATCGTCAGCGTCGCGCTGGTGCCCGGGACGTAAGAGGTTGCGACGATCTTTTCGATCGCGCCCATGATCCGCGCGCGATCGGCGGGATCGACATAGCGCAGATCGATCTGGCCTTCGGCGAACGGCGCCGTGGTGTTGACGGACTGCCCGCCGGAGACGAGACCGACATTGAGCGTGATGCCCTTGTCGAGATCGGTCAGCGCGTGGATCTGGACGATCTTGTGCGCGAGCTCGCCGATCGCGCTGACGCCGGCGGCGAAATTGGCGCCGGAATGCGCGGCCTTGCCGGTGATGTTCATGTGCATGAAGATGCCGCCCTTGCGCCCCGTGACGACATTGCCCGTGGGCCGGCCCGGCTCGGAGTTGAACACCGCGCGTGCGGCGCGTCCCTCGCGCTCGATGATGGGACGGCAGGCGGGCGAGCCAATCTCCTCGTCCGAGGTGATCAGCACCTTGATCGGATGCGGCGAGCCGCCGAATTTGTGGAAGGCGGTGGCCACGAACACGTTCATGACGAGGCCGGACTTCATGTCGGAGACACCCGGTCCGTAGGCGCGACCGTCCCGAATCGTGAACGGCCGCCGCCCGGCCTCGCCCTTGCCGAAGACGGTGTCGCGATGCCCCATCAACAGCACCGGCTTCTCGTTGCTGCCGGGCTTTGCCACCTCGGCATGGATCGCATCGCCGAAGGTGGCATTGGCCTCTCGCCGGAACGGAATGCCGTGCTCGGCAAAATGCCGCTCGAACCGCGCACCGACCGCGTCGACGCCTTCCTTGTCATAGGACCCGGAGTCGATGTTCACGACATCGCGCAAGAGATCGATCATCGCCTGCTTCTGCGACGCCAGCCAGTCCGTGATTTGAGCTTCAGACATATGTACCCTCGTGGTTCTCACGCGGGGTTATAGGACCTTGCTCCGGCGTGACCTAGTCGCCGGATGCGGTGCGGCCATGTGTTCGGCGCTCGAAAAGCCGCCGCACCGTCCCGCATGACGCTGCGCTCATGCGGGCTACGGCGCTGCAAAAAGCCAGCGCGATCGTCCACGAAGGGTATCCCCTGTTTTCCCTTTCGAGTTGAAGGACGTTTGAGATGGCGGACGCGGTCTGTGGCCGACATCACCTCACTCCAAATTCTACCGATCCTGATGCGTATCGATCGTGAACTGCTTCACTCGCGGCGGGCACGATCGTCTCGCTCCAAATGGGTAGGTTTGGCTTACCGTTCGCGCAGTATTGCTGAGTCCGTTATAATCGGCACAAGCTGCCAGTTGGATGTGCCGAGGTCCGCAGCTCTATTTTCAAGGCAGCTCGCGTGCCGTCGGCAGGCCGTGCCTTGCTCTCGCTCGGAGAGCTCTTTCCAAGACTACAGGTGTTGTCGCTCTAACTTCGACGGAGAGAAAACATGCCGCTGTTCATCTCATACGTCTCATACTCAAACGCGGGCATCAAGGGAATGGTCGACAAGCCGATCGATCGTACCTCAGTCATCGGTGCGCTGGTCGAAAAAGCCGGCGGAAAGCTCCAGGGAGCTTTCATGACGACTGGTCAGCACGACGCAGTGCTCGTCACGGAGTTTCCCGACGGCTCCGATGCTATTGCGATTGGAATGGTTGCCGCCGCCAGTGGCGCCGTCTCCAAGATCGAAACCGTGCGCGCCTGGAAGATGGGCGAATTCAAGAGCATCGCGGAAAAGGCCGCGAAGCTCGCAAGCTCCTACGTCCCGCCGGGCAAATAGTTCGGACAGATCGCGACACTATCGGGCCCGGAACGCTTGCGGCGCTCCGGGCCGTTTTGCAGACGTCGAGCTTTAAGATCAGCGCTCACCCCATGGCCGGCATGCGCGGATACTCGCCGGGCGTGCCCGCGGGCGGGATCGGGATGCCGCCGTCGGCGTATTCGTTGAGCTTGTTGCGCAGCGTGCGGATCGAGATGCCGAGGATGTTGGCGGCGTGGGTGCGGTTGCCGAGGCAGTGCTTCAGCGTCTCCAGGATCAGGTCGCGCTCGACGTCGGCGACGGTGCGACCCACAAGTGCGCGCGTCACCTGCTCGGCGGCCATGGTCGCATGCGCCACGGCCGGAGCGGTCTTGGCGAGGTCGAGGCGATCGCCGTCCGGGGTGATGATCGCGTCAGCGCCGATCTCGTCGCCCTGCGCCATCAGCACGGCGCGGTGCATGGTGTTTTCGAGCTCGCGGACGTTGCCCTGCCAGCGATTGGTGGAGAGCACGCGGCGCGCCTCTGCCGAGAGCGGGCGCACCGGCACGCCGTTGGCCTCGGCATATTTCTTCACGAAGTGCTGGGCGAGCTCGAGGATGTCGGCCGGACGCTCGCGCAGCGGCGGGATCTTCAAGTTCACGACGTTGAGGCGGAACAAGAGATCCTCGCGGAACGTGCCCTCGCGCACGGCTTCGGCGAGATTGCGGTTCGAGGTCGCAATGATGCGGATGTCGACCGGAACCGGCTTGGTGCCGCCGACGCGGTCGATCACGCGCTCCTGGATGGCGCGCAGAAGCTTCGATTGCAGGCGGACGTCCATCTCGGAGATTTCGTCGAGCAGCAGCGTGCCGCCGGTCGCTTCCTCGAACTTGCCGATGCGGCGGGCGACTGCACCGGTGAAGGCGCCCTTCTCGTGGCCGAATAGTTCAGACTCCAGCAGGTGCTCGGGGATCGCGGCGCAGTTGATCGAGATGAACGGCCGCTTGGCGCGGGCCGAGCGGGTGTGGACGTAGCGGGCCAGCACCTCCTTGCCGGTGCCGGACTCGCCGGTGATCATCACCGAGGCGTCGGAGCCGGCGATCTGCTGCGCGAGCTTGATGACCCTGGCCATGGCTTCGTCGCGATAGACCAGCTCGCGGGAATCATTGGCGACGGCCGCGAGCACTGCGGCGATCAGCTCCGGATCCGGCGGCAGCGGGATGTATTCCTTGGCGCCGGCATGGATCGCGGCGACCGCGGCGCGGGCGTCGTTGGTGATGCCGCAGGCGACGATCGGAGCGTGGATGTGCTCGGCCTCCAGTCGCATCACAAGGTCGCGAATGTCGAGGGCGACATCGACCAGCAGCAGGTCGGCGCCCTTGCCGCCGCGCAGCACCCGCATCGCCTGCTCGTGATCCTCGGCATGGGTCACGGTGGCGCCGTTCTCCATCGCGATCTTGGTAGCGGTGGTGAGCTGGCCCTTCAATGTGCCAACGATGAGAAGCCGCATGTCAGTCTCCTGTCCGTCTGATCGCGCTATTGCGCGTTATCACGTGCGCTCGGTCTTGATGATTTCGGTCATGGTCACGCCGAGCTTGTCCTCGACCAGGACGACCTCGCCGCGGGCGACCAGCTTGTTGTTGACGTAGATGTCGATGGCCTCGCCGACGCGCCGGTCGAGCTCGAGCACGGTGCCGGGCCCGAGCTTCAAGAGCTCGCTGACGTCCATCTTGGAGCGGCCGAGCACGGCCGAGACCTGCACCGGCACGTCGAACACGGCCTCGAGGTCGGCGGCGGCGCGGGCCGCATATTCGTCCTCGTTGTAGCCGACATCGGTGCCGGCAGGCGGCATCGGGCCGTTGAGATCGGGCAGCGGGACCTGTCCGTCGGTGTCGCTCATGGCTTAGCTCCCCCTCCGGGACGCGATATAGCGTCCGACCATGTCGTCGATCTTGGCCGCGATGGCGCCACGCTCCAGCACGACGCCGCCATCGGCCCACTCGATCCGGCAGTCGCCGGTGGCAATTTCAGGCTCGGCCAGGATCACCAGCCGGCCCTCGAAGCCGCTCTGCTTGGCGAGCCGCTCGATCTTCTCGCGCGCGCTGTCGTAGAGCGAATCGTTGATACGGACGACGAGATGCGGCGTCGCGACCAGGTGCGAGAAGCAGTCCTTGACCAGCGCGACGATCTCGCCGAGCGGTTCGGCGGCGACGAGATCGGCGCACAGCTTGCGCGCCACCGCGATCGCGACCTCGACCGCTTCGGTCTCCATCTTGGTCTCGATGTTGCCGATGCCAGAGGCCAGGCCCCGGATGCCGATGTTGATCTCTTCCATGGCGAGCGCGACGCGGCGGTCGCTCTCGGCCTTGGCTTCGCGTTGGCCGGCGGCAAAGCCGTCCTGATAGGCGCGCGCCTCGGCTTCGGCGACCTTCTGGGCGATCTCGGCCGCGGTCGCAGCCTTTTCGCGCGTCCGCTCGGGCGCCGCGAAGTCGGTATCGAACAGGAATTTGGCAGGAGCGCCCATCAATACACCAGCTCGTCGTCGGCGCGGTTCTTGGTCAGCATGATCTCGCCCTTGGCGGCGAGGTCCTTTGCGAGGTTGACCAGCAGCGCCTGGGCCTCGTCGACGTCGCGCAGGCGCACGGGGCCCATTGCCGCCATGTCGTCCTGGAGCATCTTGGCCGCGCGCGAGGACATGTTGCCGAAGAAGAAGTTGCGGACGTCCTCGTTGGCGCTCTTGAGCGCGACGCCGAGCTTGTCCTTGTCGACGTTGCGCATCAACGTTTGGGCCGAGCCGGAATCCAGCTTGACGAGGTCGTCGAAGGTGAACATCAGCGCCTTGATGCGCTCGGCCGATTCCCGGTTCTCCTCTTCCAGCGAGGTGATGAAGCGGGTTTCGGTTTGGCGGTCGAAATTGTTGAAGATTTCAGCCATCACCTCATGGGCGTCGCGGCGCCGGGTCTGCGACAGGTTGGACATGAACTCGGTGCGCAGCGTCTTCTCCACGCTCTCGATCACCTCTTTCTGAACCGCCTCCATCTTCAGCATGCGGTTGACGACGTCCAGCGCCAGCTCCTCGGGGAAGATACCGAGCACGCGGGCGGCGTGTTCCGGCTTCAGCTTCGAGAGGACGACCGCGATGGTCTGCGGATATTCGTTCTTGAGATAGTTCGCGAGCACCTCTTCCTGCACGTTGGAGAGCTTCTCCCACATGTTGCGCCCCGCAGGGCCGCGGATCTCGTCCATGATGCCGTTGACGCGCTCCGGCGCCAGGTATTGCTGGAGCAGCCGCTCGGTCGCGTCGAAATTGCCCATCAGCGCGCCGGAAGCCGACATGCGCGAGACGAATTCGAGCAGCATGTCCTCCACCGTGTCGACCTCGACGGTGCCGAGCGTGGACATTTCCAGCGAGAGCTGGCGCACCTCGTCGTCGTCGAGCAGCGACCAGATCTTGCCGCCATACTGCTCGCCCAGCGCCAGCATCAGGATCGCGGCGCGCTTCGGCCCCGCGACCGTTTCGACCTTGCCGCCGCCCGCGCGGCTGCCGGCACGCTGGCCGAGCGTGGAGATCACGCTGGTGATGTCGTTCGAGTTGGCGTTCTGCAGATTGCCGGCCATGTCAGCTCACTTCTCGATTATTTTGCGGGTTCGGTCAGCCACTGGCGAATGATGGCGACGGTTTCGTTCGGGTTGCGCTCGGCGAGCTCGCCGACGCGGTGGACGGACTGGGCGTGGACCTGGCCCTGGATGGTGGCAACGTCGATCGCGCTCGCTGCGCCGCTCGGCAGGAGCGGCTGGCCGGCCGGCGCGGCCTCGTCGCTCGCGGCCGGGCCGGCGAGCACGCCGGAGATGGCGGCGGCGACTTCGTCGGACGCCAGGATGCGCTTGACCAGCGGGCGGATCACCATGAACAGCACGACCAGGCCGAGCAGCATCATCACGCCGAGCTCGACGAAGTACATGACGTCGTCCTTGGTGAACTGCAGCATGCCGAGGAAGCCGCTGGGTTCGCCGATCGGCGCAGTGGAAGGGGCGTCGGCGAAGCGCAGATTGACGACCTCGACCTGGTCGCCGCGCTTCTGGTCGAAGCCGATCGCCGAGCGGACCAGGGTGGCGATGCGGTCGAGCTGCTCCTTGGTGCGGTCCGTGTAGGCCAGCTCGCCCTTGTCGTTCTTGGTGTAGATGCCGTCGACCAGCACCGCGACCGAGATGCGGTTGACCCGGCCGGCCTCGGTCACCTCGGTCTTGGTGGTGCGGGAGATCTCGTAATTGTTGGTCTCCTCGGTCTTCTTGCTCTGGTCCTTGGCTGCGACGCCGTTGTTCTGCTGGTTGCCGGGCAGCTCGTTGTTGACGGTGACCTGGCCGTTGTTGTCGGCGGTCATGCTGCTTTCTTCGCGGGTCTGGCTCGAGCGCAGCACGCGGCCCTCGGGGTCGAACTTGTCCGAGGTCTGGGTGACCTTGTTGAAGTCGAAATCGGCGGAGAGCTGGACGCGGGCGCGGCCCGATCCGACCACGGAGGAGACGATGTCCTCGACCTGCTTGCGCATCCGCTTCTCGAAGGCGGTGCGGCGCTCGTCCCCGAGCGCCTGCTCCGGATCGGTCTGGGCGCCGTCGGCGAGCAGCTGGCCGGCCTCGTCCACGATCGAGACGCGCTGCGGCTTCAGGCCGTTGACGGCGGAGGCGACGAGATGGCGAATGGCCCGGATCTGCTGCGCTTCGAGCGAGCCGCGGACGCGGACCACGATCGAGGCCGACGGCTCCGGCGCCTCGCGCGCGAACAGCGGCCGTTCGGGCAGCACCAGGTGGACGCGGGCGGCCTGGATGCGGTCGATGGCGCGGATAGTGCGGGCGAGCTCGCCTTCCAGCGCGCGCAGATGATTGATGTTCTGGACGAAGGAGGTGGTGCCGAGCGCGTCCGACTTGTCGAACACCTCGTAGCCGACGCCGCCGCCCTTGGGCAGGCCGCCCTCGGCGAGCTTCATTCTGAGGCGCGTGACCTTGTCCTTGGGCACCATGATGATGGAGCCCTCATTGCGGATCTCGAACTGGATGCCCTGGCGTTCCAGGTCTTTGACAATGCTGGAGGAATCTTCGACGCTGAGGTCGGTGAACAACGTCGTCATCTGCGGCGTGGTGACGCGCATGATGACGAACGCGAAGAAGCCGATGAGCGCGGCGGTGACCGCGATCATCGCCCCGAACCGGGCGGCACCGATACTTTTTAAGAAGTCCGCAAGACCTTGCAAGCAACCGCCCCGACCAATGCGACCCGCAACCGAGCGGCCGACTGGGCAATTATTGCCTAGGGGATGGTTTCGATATGGTTAACGAAGGTTAAGAGGTCGGACAAAAGTAGCGGCATGAAAAAAATCGGCCTCGCTGGGCGAGGCCGATTTTCGTCAAAAGCCGCAGATTTCCGGATCGCTTACTGGCGATATTGCTGGATGCGGGTGGTGCGAAGACCCGCCAGACCGTGCTGGTCGATGGAAAACTGCCAGGAGAGGAATTCGTCGACCGTCAGGGTATATCGGCTGCAGGCCTCCTCGAGGGAGAGAAGTCCGCCGCGCACAGCGGCGACGACCTCGGCCTTGCGGCGGATGACCCAGCGTTTGGTGCCGGGTGCGGGCAGATCTGCGATCGTCAGCGGACTGCCGTCCGGCCCGATGACGTATTTTACCCTCGGGCGATGGGGTTCTGTCATGGCGTACTCACAAACTCTCAACCACTGAACTCACGCCGTAACCGTAACCCCGGCGGCTTAAAAATCCGCTAAGCCTAAGGCTTCAATACAATTCTCGTTGAAACTTGCGGGAACGCGGCCGGCCTGGCGGGCGAAAAGGCCGGCCGGGCGGGCAGAAGGTAAATACTTTACTAACGAACGGGGCCTGCCGTGGTGTCGCAAGGCCCCTCAACCGTCGTCCTGGCGAAAGCCAGGACCCATTACCCCAGGGAGTAGTTGCTGCGAAGACTCGGGGTCACGTCCTCGCACTAAAACGACGTTCGGTGGTTATGGGTCCTGGCTTTCGCCAGGACGACACCGAGTATGTTGAACCGCTACAGCCTCAATCGCTCGCCGCAATAATGCTCTTCACCTGGCTCAGCGTGTAGCTGGCGCCGTCGATGGTGAGCAGCGGCGGCGACTGGGTCAGATCGACCGACGACACCACGCCCTGCACCTGCGCGGCGATGCCGATATTGTTGTTCGCGACGTCCTTGCCGGTCGCCGAGATCGTGTACTTGCCGTCGGGCCATTGCGTGCCGTCATTGCCCATGCCGTTCCAGGTGAAGGGAATGTCGGTGCCGGAGGCGGCGGTGTATTTGCCGGTGAACACGGTCTGGCCGCTGGCATTGGCGATGGTGATGTCGACGGTGGAATCGGACGGCACGTTGAGATGCCAGGTCGCCGACGAGTTCTTCATCGTCGCGGTCGAGCCGTCGACCAGCGCGGTCTTGCCGACGAAGCCCAGTGCCTGGGTCGCCTGCGTGGTCTGCTGCAGGGTGACGAGCTGCGCCAGCGAGTCGTTGGTCTTGAGCTGCTGCTCGACGCCGGCGAACTGCACCAGCTGCTGGGTGAACTGGTTGGTGTCGAGCGGATCGAGCGGGTTCTGGTTCTGCAACTGCGTCGTCAGCAGCGTCAGGAAGGTCTGGAAGTTGCCGGCGAGCGTCGATCCCGTGGTCGAGCTCAGCGAGTTCGACGAGGAGGACGACGACGATGTCGGCTGCGTCGTACCTGAGACGACGGCGGGGGCGGTGGCGGCATTCGTGGTGGTCATAAGCGAATACTCCTCACACTCTGATGTCGACGCCGCTGCTCGATCCGAGCATGCGGCCGTAGCCGCGCCCCGCGGGCGCTGCGGGAACGCTGTCGTCCTCGCTGATGATCAGCCGGCGGGCATTGCCGCCATTGTCGTTGTTCTGGCCGGAGTTCTGGCCCGACGAGTTCTGGTCGCGCAGGCTGAAGGACAGTCCGTTGCTGCCGGTCTTGAGGCCGGCATCGTCGAGTGCGCGCTGCAATTGCGGCGCGTCCTGCCGCAGCATCTGCAGCGTCTCCGGCTTCTCGACGGTGAGATGCGAGGTGACCTGGCCGTTGCGGTCGACATTGATGCGGACGTCGATGCGGCCGAGATCGACCGGATCGAGGCTGATGTCGAAGCGCGTCTTGCCCGCGCGTGCGGCCGCCGCGATCTCGATCGGCACGGCGTTGATCGGCACCGCCGCGGAAGTGGCCGCGGTCGCGGTCAGCGTTGCGGTCGAGGCGGTCGCCGTCGAGGTGGTCGTGGTCAGCGGCGCCTGCACGGCGGCGGCCTGCGCGCTGCTGTCGGTCGCGTTGAAAGCGGCCTGCGCATTGGCATGGGCGTGGGCGGCCGGTGCCGCAGGGATCGCGTCGGGCGCACGGTCCGCGGCGCCCGGCTTGGCGTCGGACGCGCTGCCATCTGCCTGGGGCTTGGCGGCTTGCGCATGCGCGGCGGCGTTGGTCGCAGTCGCCGGCGTCTGCGGAGTGGCGGCGTTCGCCTTGCCCGCGTCCTGGCCGATATTGGAGATGTCGGTCTGCGCTTGCGCGGTGGCGGCGGCCTTGAACGAGGTCTTTGGCGTGCCCTGGTCGACGGCGGCGATCAGCCCGCCATTGGTCTTGGCCTCGGTCGCGGTGCCGTCGGTCGCGCCGGTCGCGGCATCGGCCAGCGTCGCCGAGGTGTCGGCTTCGACTTTCGCGCCGGCCGTCTTGGCGCTCTTGTCGCCGGGCGTTGCGGTATCGGTCTTGGTGCCCGCGATCTGCGCCGCGGTGGAGGCGCTGGCGGCGATGCCGGCGGCGGCGATCGTCAGCGGCGAAGTGGCGGCATCGCCGGTCTGGCCCGTGGCCGCATTCGGATCGACCGGCACGACGGGCGCGGCGACGACGATCGCGTTGGGATCGGGAACGGCGGTTTGCGTCGCATCGACTTGCGCGGCGGTTGCGGCATCGACGGCGGCGGCGAGGCCGTCGGTGGCCTTGTCACCCTTCTCGTCCGACTTGTCCGCCGATTTGGCGTCTGACGTCTCGGACTTGTCCTTGGTCTTGCCCGCCTTGACCGAATCCTTGGTCGGGTCCTTGGCCGGATTGTCGCTGGCCTCGCTCTTGGTGGCGCCGGGCGTGTCGGTGTCGTCGCTGGCCTTGCTCTGCGAGGCGGTGTCAGTCGAAGAGGTGTCGCGCGAGCTGCGGTCGGAGGCGGATGAGGCGGAATCGGTCCGGCGCGGCGCGGTATCCTGGGCCGGCGCGTTGTTGCTGATCGCCTGGGTGTTGCTGTCGACCAGCGAGCCGAAGGAGTCGCTCGCCGGCGTGTCCTTCGTGCTTTGCGAGCGCGCAGGCTTCTGCTGGGCGCTCGAAACCTGGACGCTGGCAGCTAGATCTGACGAAACACCGACCACAGGCGCCCCCTTGGAAACATCTTCGGGATAGGGGTAGCAAGGAGCGGGCCAGCCTCCTGAACGGAGATTTTATCTAGTGAAATCAATACATTGGTTGATCGATCACCCCGCCGCGAGGGGCGCAAAAGCCCCGCCATTTCTGCCTCCCCGGCAAGAATTGCCCTAAGCAGGCGGCCGGCGTGATTGCTTCACCGGAATGCGGCCTATATTAAAGAGGCAGCTCTCAGCCGCTTTCGACCGGGCAAGTCGCGCCACCGTGGGAACCGAAGTTCCCCCGGGACCGTTCATGTCCCGGCCAGAAGCAAATCGCGGATCGCCGAACCGCCGTCACAGCTCAAGAACCCATGCTCAACAGTCTGGATCTCGAAGGCCGTCCTGAGGACACCAGGGTCGTTGTCGCCATGTCGGGCGGCGTCGATTCCTCGACGACGGCTGCGCTGCTGAAGGCTGAGGGCTACGACGTCGTCGGCATCACGCTGCAGCTCTACGACCATGGCGCGGCCACCCACCGCAAGGGCGCCTGCTGCGCCGGCCAGGACATCCACGACGCCCGCGACGTCGCCGCCAAGCTCGGCATTCCCCATTACGTGCTCGACTACGAGGACCGCTTTCGCGAGTCCGTCATCGACAATTTCGCCGACAGCTACGCGCTCGGCGAGACGCCGGTGCCCTGCATCGAGTGCAACCGCAGCGTCAAATTCCGCGACCTCTTGAAGACCGCCCGCGAGCTCGGGGCGCAGGCGCTCGCCACCGGCCATTATGTCGCCTCGCGCCGTCGCGCCGACGGCTCGCGCGCGCTGGTGTGTGCGGCCGACGCCGACCGCGACCAGAGCTATTTCCTCTTCGCGACCACGCAAGAACAGCTCGACTTCCTGCGCTTTCCGCTCGGCGACATGACCAAGCCCGAGACGCGCGAGCTCGCGCGGCGCTTCGGCCTGTCCGTCGCCGACAAGCACGACAGCCAGGACATCTGCTTCGTGCCGACGGGCCGCTACACCGACATCATCACCCGCCTGCGGCCGAACGCGATGGACCCCGGCGACATCGTCGATCTCGACGGCCGCGTGCTCGGCCAGCATCACGGCATCGCCAATTTCACCGTCGGCCAGCGCCGCGGCCTCGGCATCGCCTCGGGCTCGCCGCTGTTCGTGGTGCGGCTGGATGCGGCGCACCGCCGCGTCGTCGTCGGCCCGCGCGACGCGCTGAAGATGCACCGCATCTCCTTGCGCGACGTCAACTGGATCGGCGGCGGCGATATCGATAGCGCGATCGGCAACGGCCTGGAGATGTTCGTGCGCGTGCGCTCGACCCGCTCGCCGCAGCCGGCCTGGCTGCGCGGCGCCGGCGGCCATTACGAGGTCGAGCTCGTCGCCGGCGAAGAGGGCGTTTCGCCCGGCCAGGCCTGCGTGTTCTACGACGCACCGTCGGGCCAGGCCCGCGTGCTCGGCGGTGGCTTCATCCAGAGCGCCGCGGCGAAGCTTGACGCGGCCACATCGCGCCCGCTCGCGGAGGCCGTGCGCGGCTGACGGATGACGACATCAAGCGCAATTCATTGGGCTGGGTTCACCTCTCCTGTTGGGGAGAGGTGAAGTTAAGGGCAGGGGGCATGGCAGCAGACATCTCGCGGGCGGGGGTCGAGAAGGCCTATGGCCGCTGGGCGCCGGTCTACGATCTCGTGTTCGGCAAGGTCTTTGACGCCGGGCGGCAGTCGACCATTGCGGAAGCCGACCGCATTGGCGGCCGCATCCTCGACGTCGGCGTCGGCACCGGCCTGTCGCTCTCGGATTACGCGCGCACCACGAAGATCTGCGGCGTCGACATTTCCGAGCCGATGCTGCGCAAGGCGCAGGCGCGCGTGCGCGCGTTGCGGCTCTCCAATGTCGAGGTGCTCTCGGTGATGGACGCGAAAAACCTCGCCTTCCCCGACAACGCCTTCGATGCGGTGGTCGCGCAATATGTCATCACCGCCGTGCCCGATCCGGAAGGAACGCTCGACGAGTTCGTCCGCGTGCTCAAGCCGGGCGGCGAGCTGATCCTCGTCAACCACATCGGCGCGGAAAAGGGTCTTCGAAGGATCTCCGAACTCGCCTTCGCCCCCGTCGCCCGCCGTCTCGGCTGGCGCCCGGAATTCCCGTGGGCCCGCCTCGTCAACTGGGCCACGAGGCACGGCGGCGTCACGCTCACCGAGCGCCGGCCGATGCCGCCGATGGGCCATTTCTCGCTGATCCGCTACCGCAAATCGTGATCGGAAGCATGATCCGGAAAAGTGTGAAGCGGTTTTCCGACAAGATCATGCTCAAAAGACAAAGGTTAAAGCGCGAGTTCCTCGCGCTTTAAGGGGAACACGCGCCGAGTCCGGCGCGTTTTCCTCCCATGCGCACGACATCAAACATCATCCTGGCAAGCCTCCTGATCGCCGCCTCCGGAGCTGCGATCGCGCAGGCCCCGCCCGCCCCGGCGACGCCGCCGCAACAGACCGCGCCGCCATCCCCGCAACATGCGGCCAATTGCACCCCGCAGGACCGCCCGAACCGCTCACCCGATGGCACCACCACCGGGCAGGCCCGGGAACCGCTCGGTGACAAGCTCGCCAAATCCGACGGCGTGCTCTGCCCGCCCGCCGGCGTCGACCCCGACATGCACGCCCCGGCCCCCGAAACCGGCGGCAAGACCCCCGTCATCCCGCCCCCCGGCAGCCCCGGCGGCGACCCGAATGTGAGGCCGAAATAGCTTGTTTCTCCTTCGCCTCTCCCCGCGCGCGGGGAGAGGCCGGAATTTGCGAAAGCAAATTCCGGGTGAGGGGGGCTGTCCGCGAGTCTGGTGCCTGAGAGCGGGCGAGTCCGGCCCCAAACCGGTCGATTTCACTAGTGAAATCACCCCATCAATCGCCGCCACTTTGCTTGACTTCCCGCCGCCCCCTTCCTTATATGCCGCGCGTTCGCGAGATCGGCTGTTTCGCCGTTCGCGACCCTGTGGCGGGGTAGCTCAGCTGGTTAGAGCACGGGAATCATAATCCTGGGGTCGGGGGTTCGAGTCCCTCTCCCGCTACCAAACATCTCCCCAAGCACCCATTTGATAGCTCGGTAGACCTCAGCCGATCCTGATGCATGGCGCCGGGTCTGTTTGAACGGTGCGCCGCTTGTGCTGTCTGCAAGCACGGGCCGTAACGGTAGGGGAGTGCGGCGACATGGTCAAAGGTCTGCCACGCGAAGTTGAAGTCATCACGCTGTTCGTTGATGACATCGCGGCTTCGAAGGCGTTCTACGCCAAGGTTTTCGCATCCGAGATAGTCTGGGAGGATGCCGTCTCGTCTGTCTTGAGATTCGGCGGCCTCCTGATCAATCTTCTCGACGTCTCCCAGGCGCCTCCGCTTGTCGCGCCGTTGCCGGTTGGGCCGTCTTCCGCGGGGGCCCGCGCGCTGTTGACGATCAGGGTCGCTGACGTCGATGACGTGTGCTTCGCCCTTCGGGGGATCGGTGTCGATCTGCTCAATGGCCCGATCGACCGTCCATGGGGACGGCGAACCGCATCCTTCGCCGATCCTTCAGGTCATGTCTGGGAGATCGCTCAGCTGATCGGACGGACGTAGGCCGTAGGACGGGTAGCACTTGCGAAACCCGTCATACCTCGTCCGCGGATAGACCCTGGAAAACAATTTTGGGCCAGCTCTGGGGTGGGGGAGCCCGGAAGTATTTTTCGAGGCGATGATTTTGGGGCCGTGTACCTTCGCGAACAGCGTTGGGGAAGCTAAGCGGATGGGCTGCTTGCCGCAGCCATAGGGAACAGCCCGCCCTTTATTGGTTGCTACGTACCGTTTGTCAGCATGGCGTAGCTTACGCGAGAACCGGTGCATTTTACGTCCGTCCGGTTATGCCCCCCTAGACACACTTCGCCCCTACACTCTTACAAATGACGGGGGTCTAGTGTGAGGGATTCAATCGCCATGATAGGCGCGAATATGTCCGTCGGAGACGGGCACAATCGTGCGCATCCTATTGAAATAATTGATGCCATCACAGATAAGTATACCACAGGTTGCTGGGGCCTGCGTGAGGGGATGTGGATAGCGCGTCCGATGACTGAGCCACTTGAGAAAATTAAGGCGCCTTGCTCCAAGTGCATGCGGGAGACTACGCATCAGATCCTTTTCAATTGCGAGAAAGATGGCAGCGACTACGCGATGATTGCATGTGGAGGATGCGAGGCCATCTCCATGCGCGTGAAGGATCTGCATTTCACAGATCAGGAAGAATTCTACCCATCGCCAGTCTCGCGTCAGATGCCAATGTGGTTGCAATACATGCGGCTCGGGCTCGATGCGGATGAGGAGATACTCGGTGATCTACTGACTGAGGTGTATCAAGCCATCTTCGGGCGTCAGTATCGACTCGCTGCAATGGGCATTAGGGCGGCCCTGGAGCAGATCATGATCATGAAGATCGGTGACAAGGGCTCATTCAATCAAAAGCTGGAAGCGTTTGAGCGAGCTGGGTTCATCTCAAAAATCCAACGCGAAGCTATGCGTACGACATTGGATGTGGGTGACGCTGCGATGCACCGCGGCTTCGCCCCCACAGATGAGGACTTGAGGATCGCCCTCGATATTGTCGAGGGAGTGATGGCGCCGATCTTTGGGCATGCAGATGAAGCAAAGGGGTTGGGGAAGCGTGTGCCTCCCCGGAAAAACAACGAACGCTGAAGACGATGCTTCGCTCAATCGGTATTGTCGAAGACTTTCCCGTCAGCCCGTAGGATGGGTTTCGCTTCGCTCTATCCATCTTATTAGTTGAGGGCTTCGTGCGACCGGGAGGTTAAACTGCTTCGCTCGATACGCATTGGTCACATCAAGTCGTTTTCGGACCCTCAGACGCTCACGTTGTCGGAAGCGAACGGCATGTTGGGGAGTGGCTATAATGTACTTGTCGGAGCGAACAATAGCGGCAAGTCAACAATCGTCTCACTGGTTCGGCAACTGCTTGCTCCCGACGATACTCTGACGATTGGAAGAGAAATGCGCCGTGAACCGGAAAAGCCGGTCATCGAAGCTGCTTGGATTCATCCTAATGGCGATATCGCCGAAATCGGAATCGACACCGGCGTTCAAGGAGGTATCTTTCGTAAGACTGGCAACCATAATGGCCTTCACGGTTCCTTTAGGTTTGTCCCTTCGCGCCGGCCATTTGCGTCCGATTATCATGTCGGAGGAATGAAGCCCAGTGACTATGAGTATGGGGAGTTGCTTGGTCGCCTTGGCAACCAAGCCTTTTTTGATGGGCAGTTAGCGACGGCAATTGCAAAAGTCTTTCTTGACGCTTCGGAGAAGGATCTATTCGTAGCGGAATTGATGGAGGTCGATCCGTCTTCTGTCGACTTTACGACA
The DNA here is from genome assembly GCF_018130825.1 of Bradyrhizobium liaoningense. GTDB lineage: Bacteria > Pseudomonadota > Alphaproteobacteria > Rhizobiales > Xanthobacteraceae > Bradyrhizobium > Bradyrhizobium liaoningense_B. The sequence goes on from NZ_JAFCJS010000008.1 coordinate 295,407, forward strand.
GACAATGTTGGTGGACGAAATGTTATGCTTTACGAGGGGCCGTCAAAGCGGCCACATACTCTCTCTGATACCGGAGATGGAGTAACGAACCTAATAAGAATCATTTATGTGTTGGCCACGAGTCAGCCAGGTGATTGTATTGTTATCGATGAGCCCGAACTATCTTTGCATCCTCAGTTGCAGCGAAATCTATACCGGCATTTGCTTAGCTATAGTGACACTCGACAGGTCGTAGTGGTTACACATTCGCCGCACTTTGTAGGATGGGCCGAGATATCCGGTGCGTCTAAGCTCTTCCGGGTATTTATTGATATAATCGGCAACTCTCAAGTCGTATCACCTGCTAGTGCTTCCTTTAACGCCGTAAACGCGCACTCAAATGTTATGAGCAGGAAGTACTATGATTCAGTCTGCAAGGAATTGTTCTTTTCCAACCGGGCTGTGTTACTAGAAGGCGCAGAGGACGTGCACTACATCGAAAATTTCTTGGAAGCGACGGAGCAGAAGCCGCTACCTATTATGGGTTACGGTTGCGGCGGAGCCAGTGTAATCCGCCCCTGGATGCGTCTGTGTGTCGATCTCGGAATTAAATGCGCCGCAATCTTCGACGGCGATAAGAAGTCGGAATACGAGGCGGCGGCAAGCGAGTTTGCCGATAGGGCCGATCATGCCCGCCCGTTTTTCCTCATCAAGGACGACATCCGGGATAAGTACGAACGAAATTTATCGGGAGGAGAGACCAACAAGGTGATCAAGGAAGGAGTATTTCGGCGCGAAGGAATCATTCATCCGTCGTGCCGAGATGCATTTCAAACTCTGATCGATGAGATTCGAAAGTACCTAGACTGATTGAGTGCGTAAGATGGGTGGAGCGCTTGCGCCCACGACGAGCTCCACGACAGACGTCATGATTTCGTCCCGTCGGGCAAAACACCCGCCACCCCGTCAACCCCTCCCCGCAAAAATATTCCACTTTACCGAAATTCGGATTTGTCGTACATCTCGCCCATCCCGGCTCATCCTTGAGGGGCGATCGTGCGGTCGTCATTTTCGCGAGCCGGGCTTGCGGTGGACGCGGCAGCGTCGGCACGAGAGGGTGCGGGCAGGGCGGGTAGTCCCTGTGAGCTCGTTACCGCGTGCGGACGAGCGGCGCTGCTAGGCTTCGTCTCGTCTGTAAGTTTTCGGCTCCGTCGACAGGGCTGGAAATACTGCGGCGAAATGGCGGGCCGTGCGTACGGCAAAACCGTGTGGTCCTGGCCGTCGTTGCTACGGTCAAGCCTCTTGCGAAGATGCGCGCGAACCCAACCGGGCAGACGGCATCGTCAATTCGCGGGGCGAGGGAGGCCAAAAGGAAAGTTCGGCTCCCGGGAGAGCGCGGCATAAGCCGTCCGACCATCGCGCAGGGAAGGCCGAGTGATTGGCACCACCTGTATGCTGCTGTGCGGTTCCTTTGCGCTACATCTTCGCGCAGCGGACCGCGGGTGCGAGGTCAGCACCCGGCCTTCCCTGCGCCCTCTTGGCTTTGAGGGTGGAGAGATCAAGCAAGCCTCGGGTGAAATCAGCCGCGAGAATGCAGGGCTGCGTCTGGCGTCTGACATCGAAGCTGAACGGCAAATTGCATGCGTGCGGGGAAGTTGCGTTCAATCGGCCAGTCCGCTCTGTCGCAGCCGCTCGATGCAGGCTCACGCGATCGATCGCGTGGCTGGCCGCCGTCGGCAATGATCAGGCTGCACCATTCTATGAGAAGAGGGCTCGTGCCGGGTGGCACGTTCATCCGCGCCGGCGAGACCTCGAACGGCCATTCTACCGGAAGAACGGCGTTTTGAGACACGCCCGACATGAGGGCCGATCTTCGAGGATCGATCGGTTGGTCCGAATCTTGCGAGAGGGGACAGCGCGCGGCTTGTCATCCATGCAACACGATCGAAGGACGAGAGCACCATGTCAGAACAGCAGATGATCGATCTCTTCGACCGTTGGGAGCGGGTTTGGCACGAGGGACGATTCGACATCGTCCCGGCCTGCGTCGGCGAACATTACATTCGTCACGATGAAGCCGGCGACCGGATTGTCACGCGGGATGCCTACGCCGCCGAGATTGCCGAGGTGCAGCGGGAGCGACCCGGCATCCGTGTTGTCGTCTACGATCATTCCTTCTGCGGACATCGGGCATGGTTCCGCTTTGCGTTCAAGTGGCTCGATCCAAAGACCGGAGAGGCTCGAAGCCGTGCCGGGATGCAGTCCTACCGCACCGAGGGCGGCAAGTTGGTGGAGACCTGGTTATCGATGCAGCCACTCGGCTCGTCCTGGACCGACACGCCTCAAGAGCATTGGACGAGTTCGCCGGTCGTCGCATAATTGGAATCAAGACCGCCGATCTCATGTGCAGCCAAGCTTCGGCTGCGTCGCAATGCCGGGCAGATACATCAACTCATGCAAAATCGGCGTAACGCATTTGCTGAAATCGATGCCGACGCTGAGCGGCACGCTCGACGGTCTCAAGCTCATTGATTCTGCTGGGTTAGCGCCTCGAAAGCCCGAATGATATCGCGTCCGTAACTTGGAAGCTCTCTAACATATTGATGTTGCGCAATTAATCACCAGCCCTGTAAGACGTGCACGTCCGCGGCGAACTTGCGGACGTCGTGTGCTTCGGGTTCGTGATGTCCGACGTAGTGGTTGCCTCGATCTCAGCGCTCATCGATGCGTATTACGGCGAGTTGCGGTCGTACGCCTCCCGCAAGCTCCGCAACCCCGTTGCTGCCGAAGATGTCGTGCAGGAGGCCTGGTTGCGATTTGCCAGCTCGGGCAATGACAGGATCGCCAATCCGCGTGCGTATCTCTACCGGCTCGTCGGCAACCTCGTCATCGACCAGCAGCGCCGCGAGCAGACCCGCCTTGGCGCGGCCGCTCCGCCGTCCGATCATCTCGATGTCGTCGACGAGACGGTCGACACCGAGAGGCAGCTCATGGCGAGACAGCGGCTGGCGCTTCTGACCAAGGCGGTTTTCGAGCTGCCGCCCCGGTGTCGCGATTGCTTCATCCTGCGCCGCTTCGACGACCTCGAGCCGGACGAGATCGCCAGGCGGATGGGAATCAGCCGGAATATGGTTGAAAAGCACCTCCGGCACGCGCTCGTTCACTGTGCCAGGCGTCTGCGCGAAGGCGATTGATTTTTTCTCCCGGCTGACCTCCTCTGTTTTAGAATTGCTCCGTCTTAAAGAGTGAGATGGCGGGCGATCGCCACTCTTGCGGCGCTGTTTTCATGCTGGAACGACGATCATCCATGAATGACGGGGAGAAGCCGACTGCCCTGGACGAGGCGGCGGAATGGTATGTGCGGCAGGACGCCGGGGGGCTCGATGCCGGCGAAGAGGCGCGCTTCCGGGCATGGCTGCTGCAGCCGGCCAATCGGGCGGCTTACGAGGAAATCGCCGGCACCTGGGACCATCTTGGCCGCATCCCTCGTCCGGCACTCAGCATGGGGTCGCCGCGACGGCGTGATGCCAGCACGGTCCCGCTTCGGCGGCATCCGTCTCGCACATCCCGGCCGCGCCGCTGGGCGCTTGCGGCCGCGGCGGTCGTGGCGGCGGTCGTCGCCGGCTATGCGCTCGACCTTCCCATGCGGCTCGAGGCAGATGCCATGACGGCGACCGGCGAGGCGCGGACCGTGACGCTCGATGATGGCAGCAGCGTCGCCTTGAACACCGCGAGCGCCATCGCCGTCGACTATTCGCGCGAGCGCCGGCGCATTCGTCTCTTGCGCGGCGAGGCCGTGTTCACCGTCGCCAAGGACACCACGCGCCCGTTCGTCGTCGCTGCCGCGTCCGGCGAGGCGGTCGCGCGCGGCACGGTCTTCGCTGTCCGCAAGGAGGATGAAGCCGCGACAGTCACCGTGCTGGAAAGCCGCGTGGGGGTGTCCTACCCGGCGGCCGGCCGGACGGCGGTCGAGCTCTCTCCGGGAGAGGCCGTCGGTTATTCGCGCCGCGGTCTCGGCCAGCTGCGAGCGGTCGATGCCGATGCGGCGACGGCCTGGCGGCGTGGCAAGCTGATCTTCGTCGATCGCCCTCTCGGCGAAGTGATCGCGGAGCTCAATCGCTACCATTCTGGACGGATTCAAATCATCGACGGCTCCATCGGCAGCCATCCGGTCAGCGGTGTCTTCGACACCAGGAATCCTCTGCAAGCACTGGACGTTATCGAGCAGACTCTCGGTCTGCACTCGACGCGGCTGAGCAGCCTTCTGATCCTGCTGCATCACTGATCGAGAAAAACTTCGCTCCGTCGACCTCCTCTTTTCCAAGGCTCCTGCGTCTCACTGTCGGAAGGCAACTGCACCGGCCCGCGGCCGGTGCAGTTGCGACGGTGACGTGACGGGGGCGTGGTGTTGGGGACGAGTACGAGGAAGCGGATCGAGGTTGCATTGCTGGCGACGACGGCGATGCTTGCGGCGAGCATGGCAATGTCGGCAGCCAATGCGCAGGTCGCGCAAAATCCGGCCAGCGCCGCCGTCCGAACCTATGCGATTCCGGCCGGACCTCTCGCCACAGCGCTCAATCGCTTCGCCGACGCCTCGCAGCTTCAATTGGTCTATAGCGGCGTCATCGCGCGCGGCCGTCAAACCGGCGGCCTCAATGGCGCGTTCACGCCGCAGCAGGCGATAGCGCAGCTTCTGACCGGATCAGGCCTGTCCTATCGCTTCACCGGCGGCAACGCCGTCACGATCTTCGATCCGGCAAACAAGGACGCCAGCGCGCCACCTCCCTCCGACGGTTCGCTTGTCCTGGATACGATCGACGTCACGGCCAAGCGCTCCGACGGCTTCACGCCCGACACGCCCTATGCGACGCCCGGTTCCGTCTCGCATGTCTCGCGCGAGCAGATCGACCGCGTGCCGCCGACCTCCGCCGGCGACGTGTTCGTCAACACGCCCGGTGTGATCTCGGCGGGCAGCCATGTCGGCACCTCGATCAATCCGAACATCCGCGGTCTTCAGGGCATGGGACGCGTCGCGACGATGATCGACGGCGCGCGGCAGACCACGAGCTCCTACCGCGGCTATCTCGGAAATCGCGACGAGACCTATGTCGATCCCGACCTGATCGGCGGCATCGACATCTCCAAAGGGCCGAGCACCGGCGTCGGGGTCGGCGGCATCGCCGGCACGATCAATCTGCGCACCCTCGATGCGGGCGACATCGTCAAGGACGGCCAGTCCTACAGTGTTCGTCTCAAGGGCACGGTCGGCACCAATGCGGTGACGGAACGGGCGCCCAGCCCCCTGTCCAGCAACACCGTCAATTCAGCCAGCGAGGGCCGTCCATCCTTCTTCAACGGCGGCTCCCAGTCGGGCAGCGTGGCGGTTGGGGCGATCAAGGACAATTACGAGTTCCTCGTCGCCTATTCGAAGCACGTCCAGGGCAACTATTTCTCAGGCACGAACGTGCCTCCCGGCATCACCTTCAAGCCTGCGGCGAACGCCAATGCGCTCATCGGCCCCGGACAGGAGGTGTTCAACACCTCGGAGAATACGGAATCGTTCCTGGCCAAGGGCAAGGTGAAATGGGGCGACGGCCAGTCGCTCGAACTCAGCTACCTCTCCTATGTCTCCCATTACGGTGAGCTCGACGAGCTCAGCTATACGTTCGCCCTGAGCTCCGGACTGCTGCCGTACGGACAATTTGCACTCTCGGAAACACGCGCCGATACCTACACGGCAAAGTACAAATACGAGCCATCCGGCAATCCCTATGTGAACTTCCGCGCCAATCTCTGGCTGAGCGACGTGGCGTCGCAGCGCAACGGCCTGATTGCCGGGCCGTCGAGCATGACGACGCTGGGCGGCGATGTCGGCAACAAATCCGTGTTCGCCACGTCGCTCGGCGAACTGACCTGGGACAACGGAATGGAGTTCACCCGGGAGCACGCGACTGCGGAGCAGTTCGCGAGCGCGATCACGGGGTCGGAAGGGTGGGAAACCAACGGCCCGTCGGGCGTGCGGCTGCTGACGGGAACGTTCACCAACGCAAGCCTGAAGCCGATCAGCTGGCTGACGCTCTCGGGCGGACTGCGCTTCGACTACTACAACTCCGAGGGCGAGGGCTATCTCACCAAGTTTCCGGCCCGCTCCGGCGGGCGCGCGAGCCCCAATGCCGGCATCACCATTTCGCCGGTCGATGGCCTTCAGTTCTACGGCCAGTACAAGGAAGGCTATCGCCCTCCGAGCCTGCGTGAATCGCACTGGCACTATCAGGGGCTGCTCTGGAACAACCCGGATTTGCAGCCCGAGACCTCCAAGAACTATGAAGGCGGCCTGAACGTCCTGCGCAACGACGTCATCCGCGCCGGTGACAAGCTGCGGCTCAAGCTGTCCTATTTCGACAACCACTACGACGATTACATCGTCCGCTTCCAGACCGGCACCACCGGCGACCACAAATACGAATGGTACAATATCGACAGCGCCAACTATCGCGGCTTCGAGATCTCCGGCGGATATGACGCTGGGCCGCTGTTCGTTGAAGGCGCCTTCACGAAATACACCAAGATCGAATATTGCGTGACGGCAGGTCAGTGCGCGCCGCCCGTTTCGACGGCGGTGACGAATGCGGACGGGGCGCTGAAGAACGACTACGCTGCCAATTACATTCCGCCGGAATGGGCCGGCAGCGCGACGGCGGGCGTTCGGCTTCTCGATCAGAAGCTGACGCTGGGCGTGCGCACGCAGTTTTCGTCGTCGCGCTCGGGCAGCGCCTGGCCGCCGACGGCGCAGGGCACGTTCACCTGGCCGTCGTACACCGTGTACGATTTCTTCGGCAGCTACAGGTTCAGCGAGGATTCGACCCTCAATTTCAGCGTCGAGAACATCACCGATCAGTATTATTTCGGCGCGCTGACCTCGATCGGCGTTCCGTCCCCCGGCCGCACCGCCCGCGTCAGCTACACCACGACCCTCAACGATACCTCGCCTTTCGTCGTCAAGCTTCCCGACATCCGATTGGGAAATGCCTCCCTCGGCGCGCCCGGCTCCGATTGGACCGGCCTCTACGCGGGCGGCCATCTGGGTTACGGCTTTGCCGACATCAGGGGCGTGACCACCGATGCCAAGGGGCTGTCGGGCGGCATCCCCGCGACGGAATCGGCCTATGTCGACTTTCGAAACCTCACCAAGGGTTTTCAGGGCGGCTTCAACTATCAGTTCTCCAATCGCGTCGTGATCGGCGTCGAGGGTGATTTCTCCTGGACCAAGTTCACCAAGACGCAGAACGCGGTCGCGACGGAGGGAGCCGCGCTCAAGGCAGCCAGCTTCCTGCAGGCGCAGACCGACTACAGGCTGGATTGGACGGCATCGTTGCGCGGCCGGTTCGGCTACGCGTTCGATCGCATGTTCGTCTACGCGATGGGCGGTGCGGCCTTCCTGAAAGAGACCGAAATTCGCACCCAGTACCGCTCGAACTCCGCGAGCGCGGCCCTGCCGGCGGGCACCTTGACCCAGACGACTTTCAAGGAAGAGGCGTCCGCGACCCGCCGGGGATGGACGGTGGGCGCTGGCTTCGAATATGCGCTGACGAACAATTGGTCGCTGCGGGGCGAATACGCCTACGACCACTTCGGCGACGAGACCTTCCGGTTTCCCAACGCGACCGCCGGCGTGACGCTCCCGTACTCGGTGACGACGCGCTGCACGCCCTTTCCCGCGTGCCTGCGTACCGGCCCGGCCACCATCACGACGAACTATCCCGGCTCATCCCAGACCACGAATGGACGCATGGCGCAGAACTCACTCGATCTGCAGGCGATCACGATCGGCCTGAACTACCGCTTCTGATCATTCCGATGGCGAGGGCTCTGATCCAGTTCAATCCGGGCCTGACGAACCGGAAGCTGACCGAGTTTCGAGAATTCTGCGGTGGCTCACCGCAGAAGTGAAGGCTCGCCGGGTGGCGGCCGATACAGCAAGCAAGGAGACATCCGATGTCTGTCGAAATCGATCTGACCAGCAATAGCAGCGATCTCTTGAGTTACTTCAAGAACACCTGGCAGGCGGACTTTGCCTACAACGGCAATGGCAGCTTCTACGATTCGTCGGCGGCACAGCCGTTTTCGCAATGGGGTGCGGGGACCAATGGCCACAGCGGCGTCGTCCTCGAGGGCGATCTGTACTATCCCATCGGGACCGGCGGTGGCCTTTCATCGACCAGCACGCTGGACAGCCTCGACTTCGGCCACAGCTATGCCGGCGGTTCGACCGGGCCGTTCAGCGTCACCTCCGATCTCCACATCGATCTCGGCGGTGCGGCTCCGGATGCCATGTTCAATGAGGCGATCTACGCGATGTCGCATGGCGGCAACCTGCAGCAGACCACGCTTGCGGTCGCTCCGGGCGTCAGCGTTCCGTTCCATGGTCTCTACGACTATTTCGCGGAGGTCGGCACCCATCAGGTCGGCACCAGCGGCGATGATGTGCTCTACAGCTTCGCGGGCAACGACACGCTCACCGGCAACGGAGGTAACGACACCTATACGTTCGATCTGAACGGACTCGGTCAGTTGACGACCGATTTCACCAAGATCGGCAGCGATGTCGTCACCGACTTCACGGCCGCTAACGACTCGCTGATCTTCGGTCTGCAGAGCAGCGCCTACGACACCTATGCCGAGGTGCTCGGCGCTGCGACCCAGCAGGGCGCCAACACCGTGTTCGATTTCGGCGCGCTCGGCACGGTCACGCTCGACAACGTCAACAAGACGGATCTGGTGGGTGGCACCAACCTGTTCCTCGTCTAGGTCCGGACCTTGATGTTGCTCTCCTCCAAACAGACACCGCCGCAGGCCATGCCTGCGGCGGTCGTCGCGCCCCTCAGGCGTGCCGCGGCCGGGCTGGCGCTGGTCAGCGGTGCCATCAACGTCCTGATGTTGACGGCGCCGCTGTTCATGCTGCAGGTCTATGACCGCGTCTTGGCGAGCCGCAGCGTCCCGACCCTCGTCGGCCTCGCTTGCCTGGCGCTGGGGCTCTACGTCGTCCAGGCGTTCCTGGACGTCATCCGCGCGCGCATTCTCCTGCGCGTCGGCGAGCGGATCGACCGGCAGATCTCGGCGCGGGTTCATGAGGCCATCATCCGCCTCCCGCTCGAGACGCGAACCGTCGGAGACGGCCTGCAGCCGCTTCGCGATCTCGACAGCGTCCGGAATTTTCTCGGCACCCAGGCGCCGACCGCTCTGTTCGACCTGCCCTGGATGCCGCTCTACCTCGCCATCTGCTTTCTCTTCCATGCCTGGATCGGCGTCACCGCCCTGGGCGGTGCCCTCATATTGATGTCGCTGACCGTCGCGACCGAGGCGCTCACCCGCGCATCGCTGCGCGACACCACCATGCAGGGCATGGACCGCAATGCGAAGATGGATGCGAGCCGACGGAACGCGGAAGTCGTGCGCGCCATGGGAATGAACGACGCGCTCACCACGCGGTGGTCGATCGTCAACGGCGCCTATCTGACCTCGAACCGCTGCACCGGCGACGTCGTCAGCGCATTCAGCGCGAGCTCCCGCGCGATCAGACAGATTCTCCAGTCCGCGATCCTGGGCGTCGGCGCCTATCTCGTCATCGGGCAGGAGGTGACGGCCGGCGTGATGGTCGCGAGCTCGATCATGATGGGGCGCGCGCTTGCGCCGGTTGACCTCGCGATCTCGGGCTGGAAACCGTTCCTTGCGGCGAGACAAAGCTGGCTGCGCCTGACGGATCTGCTCGCGCTCGTGTCGCCGCCCGCCGCGGTGCTGGCGCTCCCGGCGCCAACAAGGAATCTGACCGCCGAGACGCTGACGATCATTCCACCGGGTCGCAAGAGCCCGACCGTGACCGGCGTCAGCCTGAGCCTCTCGGCAGGAAGCGCCCTGGGCGTCATCGGACCGAGCGGCAGCGGCAAATCCACGCTGATCCGCGCGCTCGTCGGCGTATGGACGCCGGCCGGCGGCAAGATCAGGCTGGACGGCGCGTCACTCGATCAATGGGACCGCCGCGCGCTCGGGACCCACACCGGCTATCTGCCTCAGGGCGTCGACCTGTTCGAAGGCACCATCGCTGAGAACATCGCCCGCTTCAATGACAATCCTGATCCCGCCGCCGTCGTCGCCGCTGCCAAGGCCGCTGGCGCGCACGATCTGATCACACAATTTGAAAAGGGCTATCAGACCAATGTCGGGGAGGGCGGCTCCGTGCTGTCGGCCGGACAACGCCAGCGCATCGGACTGGCCCGGGCGCTTTACGGCGATCCGTTCCTCGTGGTGCTCGACGAACCCAACGCCAATCTCGATGCCGATGGCGAAAGAGCCGTGGTCCACGCCATCACCGCGATCCGCGCGCGAGGGGGCATCGCGATCGTCGTTGCGCACCGTCCGAGCGCGCTCGGCGCCGTCGACCATGTCCTGATGATGGAGGCCGCACGCTGCAAGGCCTTCGGTCCGCGCGATGCGGTGCTGGCGCGCGTCCTGCGGAACGGCCATGCGCGCGCAGCGACGGCGACGGATGACGAGTCGCGTTCGGGCGTACCGACGCCGCTCCGCGTGGTCGCGGGCTCAACCGAAGCGCTGGAGCGAACTGCCGGGGGCAACGATGTCGAATGACGATGTCAGCGAAGTGTCTCGTTCGATCCGGCGCCAGTTCCTGCTGGGCGGCGTTGGTTGCCTCGTCCTCTTCGCAGGGCTCGGCGGGTGGGCGACGGCGACAAATCTGGCCGGTGCCGTCGTGGCCGATGGCACATTCGTCGTCGAGTCCTACGTCAAGAGCGTGCAGCATCCGACCGGCGGCGTGGTCGGTGAATTGCTGGTGCGCGAGGGGCAGCGCGTCAATCGCGGCGACGTCCTGATCCGCCTCGATGCGACACAGGTGAAGGCCAATCTCGCCATCGTCAGCAAGCGCCTCGATGAGCTGACGGCGCGCGAGGCCCGGCTCGAGGCGGAGCGCGACGACCAGGAGGCGATCGTGTTTCCGCCGGCGCTTGCGGCGCGCGCCGACCGCGCGGAGGTGGGGCGTGTCATGCAGGGCGAGAAGAACCTGTTCCTGTCCCGCCGCGCGACCCGGGACAGCAAGAAGGCGCAGCTGAGGGAACGCGTTGCGGAGTATGAGCATCAGATCGACGGCCTGAAGACGCAGCAATCGGCGTTCGAACGCGGCCTCGAGGTTCGCCGGCGGGAGATGGCCAGCCTGCGTGATCTGTTGCAGCGGGGGATCACGACCGTCCAGCGTCTGAACGAGCTGGAACGGGACGAGGCGACGCTGGATGCCTATCGCGGCCAGGTGGTTGCGGGGCAGGCACAGGCAGCGGGCAGCATCGCCGAGGCGAGATTGCAGATCCTGCAGGTCGATCAGGACCTCAAGGCCGAGGTCACGAACGATTTACGCGAGACGCAGGCGCAGATCGGCGAGTTCTCGGAGCGCAAGATCGCGGCCGAGGATCAGCTGCGCCGCATCGACATGATCGCGCCTCAGGACGGATGGGTGCACAACCTCTCCGTCCACACGGTCGGCGGTGTCGTGCCTCCTCGTGAAACGATGATGGAGATCGTTCCCGACGACGACCGCTTGACGCTCGAGGCGCACATTCCGCCGAGGAACATCCACGATGTTCGTCTCGGGCAGCAGGCCAGTCTGCGCCTGACCGCCTTCAACCTGCGCACGACCCCGCAGATCGAGGGAACGGTGAGCCGCGTCGGTGCCGACCTCACGCAGGACCAGCGGACCGGCACGTCGTTCTATGTCATCCGCATTTCCATTCCTCCGGACCAGCTGGCCCGGATCGCCGAGCTCAAGCTCGTTCCGGGAATGCCGGCCGAAGCGTTCATCCAGACCGGCGAGCGCACGGCGCTGTCATATCTCGTCAAGCCGCTTTCGGATCAGATCAATCGCGCCTTCAGGGAGAACTAGCGAGCATGAGCACCGCCGACGTCGAAACGCCTCTCGAAACCACCCGGTCCAGACGCCTGAAGGCCGGGACGGAAGGGCAGCATAACGGTCTCGATGAATCGATCATGGCGCAAAACCCTTTCGCCAGCCGTGAGAGGTATGGCCGCTTCGTCAACGTGCAGCATGAATTCCATCGGACGATCGATCCGCTCTATTCCAGTCCGAGGCTCGGTCAATTGCTGCCCGATCTCGCAGGCCGGCGGCGGTTTGGATTGATCGGACAGGATCTGAGCGATCTGGGCATCACGCCGATCGTCGTCCGCGACGCAGTCGAATTCAGTCATGCGGGCGCCGAGATCGACTTGCCGACGGCGCTCGGCTGGCTCTACGTCGCGGAAGGCTCGAATCTCGGCGCGGCATTTCTGCTCAAGGCGGCCGGAAAACTCGGGTTGTCGGAGTCCTTCGGCGCCCGCCATCTGGCGGCGGCTCCAGAGGGGCGCGCCGCGCATTGGAAGAAGTTCACGGCGGCACTCGATGCCGTGAACCTCTCCGATGCCGAGGAGGAACGTGCCATCGCCGGCGCGCGAGCTGCTTTCTCGCGCGTGCAGCATCTGGTGTTCGATCTGCTGGGGCCGGCAGCGGGGAAATGACTACGTCTTACCGCGAACAGCTTTCCTCCGCACGAGGATGGGCAAACCGCAAGCCAGCGAAAACTGATCGTTTCAGAAGCTAGCCAGCCAGCGGTGCGCATCATCTGCCGAACGGTCGGCGGCGTGGAGGATGCGGGAACGTCGAACATCTCCGCGAATGTGAACTGGGAACAGACGATGGAAAGGACGTGACATGGCTCGCTCGGAGAAGCGGCGTTGGATGATGACGGTGATCGTGTTCATCGTCACCTTGGCGTCGGGAATATCCTGCGCGATGGCAGAGCAGCCCGACACGCCGCCTGCGGCGAGCCTCGCTACGCCGGCCGGCCAGCCGGCCTCGGGAGAGGTTACAGAGGCGGTGAAGCCGACCCCGGCCGGGACCGTCCCGGCTGTTCGTTCCGAGGTCTCGTCGCGGAGCCCGGACCCGCGCGCCGGCATGCCGCGTGATCTGTCGCCGCTGGGAATGTTTGCCGCGGCCGACTGGGTGGTCAAGACCGTGATGGTCGGCCTTGCCTTTGCGTCGCTCCTGACCTGGATGGTGCTGTTCGTAAAGGCGGTCGAGATTGCCTGCGCCCGCGCTCGGGCTCAACGCGCGTTCGACGTCATCACGGCCTCGGACAGCCTCGCCGCAGCCGAATACGCACTGATCGAGCGCGGCGGGCCGGCCGCCTTCATGGTGCGGTCGGCCAGCGAGGAGATGGCGCGCTCGGCGGCGGCGCTGGACTTTGCCGGGAATGGCGGTCTCAAGGAGCGTGTCGTTTCCAGCCTTGTCCGTATCGAGGCCCAGGCCGGCCGGCGCCTGACGCGGGGCACCGGGCTCTTGGCGACGATCGGTGCGACCGCGCCCTTTGTCGGCCTGTTCGGGACGGTGTGGGGCATCATGAACGCCTTCATCGGTATCTCGCAGGCGCAGACCACCAATCTCGCCGTGGTCGCGCCGGGCATCGCCGAGGCGCTGCTTGCCACCGCGATGGGCCTCGTCGCGGCAATTCCGGCGGTGGTCCTCTATAATGTGTTCGCCCGCACCATCACCGGCTATCGCCAATTGCTCGCCGACGCGGCGGCCGGCGTCGAACGCCTCGTGAGCCGCGATCTCGATTTCCGCAAGGTTCCGGACGCTGCGGAGCGGGCGGCACTTCCGCTGGCAGCCGAGTAGACGTCATGGCTGGTGGAATACGCGAACGCTTCGATGACAGACTCGAAGAGAGCCACGACATCAATGTCACGCCGTTCATCGACGTGATACTGGTGCTGCTCATCATCTTCATGGTGGCGGCTCCGCTCGCGACAGTCGATATCCATGTCGACTTGCCGGCGTCGACCGCCCAGCCTGTACCGCGTCCCGACAGGCCGCTCTATCTGTCCCTGAAGGAAGATCTGACACTCGCTCTCGGCAACGACCCGGTGGCGCGCGAGAGCCTGCAGTCCGCACTGGACGAGGTGACGCAAGGCAACAAGGACACGCGCATCTTTGTGCGAGCCGACAGGACGGTCGACTACCAGCATCTCATGGAGGTGATGAATTTGCTGCGGGGAGCCGGCTATCTGAAGGTCGCGCTGGTTGGCCTCGAGGTCGCACCGGCACCGGCGAGGTTCGACACCGCCGTTCCCGGAAAAGGTCCGATGTCGCCGCCGGCGACAGGTGCACCGTGAATCGTTCCGGCTGCTTCGTCACGCGCGAGGTGAGGCTTGCCGAGACGGCGCTCTGGGCCTTCGGGGCAGTTTTCACGGTTGTGTTCCATGCAGGGATCGCATCCTGGCTGCTACGATCCGAGCCGGTCGTTGCCGCCGCCGACGCACCACCGACCGCCGTCCTGATCGAATTGGCCGCGACGCCGCAGGCGGCGATGACGGAAATGAACGAGCTCACGCCGGCGTTGAGATCCGTCGAGGAGAACGTCGCCCAGTTTGACCAGAAGCAGGAGGAGCCGCCCAGGGACCAGCCGCCCGAACCGACGGTCGAGCCCGAGCCCGAACCGGTCGAGCCTGTGGTCAGGGAGAAGCCGCCACAGCTGGAGAAGGTCGAGGTTTCGCTTCCGCCGGCTGCGCCCAAGATGGAAAAGCCGACGCAGAAGCCAAAGCCGCGCAAGGAGCGCGCCGCAACGGAAGCCCAGGCTGCGATCCGCGCGCAGGCGCAAGCGCAGCAATCGAGCCGCACCGCCGCCGCGCAGACGGCGTCCGGCGCTTCCTCTCTATCGCCGGCCAATTGGCAGTCGCTCCTGATGGGACATCTGGAGCGACACAAGCGCTACCCATCGGGCGCCCGATCGCGGAGCGAGAGCGGCGTTGCCTATGTGCGCTTCACCATCGATGAGAGAGGCAACGTGCTGTCCGCGAGTCTCGCCCGCTCGGCAGGTTTCGCCGAGCTTGATCAGGAGGTGCTGGCGCTCGTGCATCGGGCCTCGCCGGTGCCGTCGCCGCCACCCGGCGCCCAGCGAACCATTACCGCGCCCGTACGTTTCAGTACGCGATGACGCGCAGTCCCCCATTTTGGTCTTCGGGTTGTAGTTCCAGCTAACACCGCCAAGGTTATCAGTGGCGGGACATGCGCCTCTACAGGGTCACCACGAGCACGGGCCAGGCGCAGATCAATCTGTCGTCCGCGACCGGTTCGAAGAACGAGATCGACTTCCTCAGCGGCATAACCGATCAGAACCTGTGGTTCGAGCAGGCCGGGAATGATCTCAAGATCGATCTGCTTGGGACGAATACCAGCACGACGATCAGCAACTGGTTCGCAGGGAGTGCAGGTGCGGTGCAGGGGATCACGGCCGGCGGTCTCAAGATCGACAGCCAGATCTCGCAGCTCGTGCAAGCGATGGCGACGTATTCGGCAAGCCATGCGGGGTTCGACCCGTCAAATCCGACTGTCCAGGCTCTGCCGAACGATACCGCACTCCAAAACGCGGTCACGGCGTCTTGGCATGCGTAAGATCGACGACTGAGCCGTGCCCTTCGGGGCGCGGCTTTCCAAGTCAGAAAGAAGCCGCCGGGTTCGTCACCCTGGCGGCGTCGAAAAGTTCCGAGCTGTTGATCGCCTCCGCAGCTTCGTGCGTACCGCCGTTACCTTGTTTGCGGCCATGCAGGGTCATTTTAAGTGAGGGGGGATGACTCTGCTGTAACCTCAATCACACATGCTTCACCGAGCGGAACAGCGAGCCACTCTTAAATCAAGCGCAGTTCGAAGAATCTCGCCGAGGATCTGGATGATCTCGGAGAGCTGGCGCAACCGGCGCAGCGACGATCAAGAGAACGAGAGATGTGAGGGATCTCACACGGGGATCTCGGGTCTTGCACTAATCAGAGCTTCGACTCTCTTCGAACCAACGGAGGTTCGCGTGAAGCCCCTGATGATCTCTGGCCTGGCCGCGCTGACAGTTTTCGTGGCCGCGACGAATATGCTGCGATCGCATCCGTTACCGGTAGGTCGCACATCGGGGGCGGGAACGCTTCCGGTGCAGGAGATGCAAAGGGAGGCGCAACAAGGCAGACTGCCGGCTCAAGATTTCGCAGATCGATCTCTCGTGTTTCCAAGGGAAACGCAGCAGTAGAGACAATCCTGCCGTCGCGTCTCAACTGATAGCGATCGAGCTGGACGTCCTGGGCGGCTCGCATGTCCTCGAACAGTCCGCCATGCGGCTGGTCGGGTCGCGGGTTCCGCAATTGCCGCACGCGCCGTCTCAAGGGCTCAGGAAAATCGGGTTGATCCCGTTGGGATCGCCGGGCGGCCCCAGAGATGTAAGCCGGTAGACGTCGGCTTGAAGGATAACCAGGAGCAGCGCTAACACGACGACGATGTAGATGAGCAGTGGCGATGCGCCCTGCGCGTCGGGATCGCGATGCCGCGGCGGGTGCGCGAGAGAGTGCCACAACCGCGAGATGAATTGCAGATAGGCTCTCGGGTGCAGTTGCATATTCGGCCTCGATCCATGAGGCGCCGCTGGCGAGACTGCGACCACGCTGATCGCCATTCAAGGCGCCGCTTGTCGCACCTGGAACCGGATGCGAGCTGCCCTCGTTGAGCTGAATCAAAGGGGGGCGTTTTTGCCCAGTCACGGGACGGGGTTTCGCCGTGGTGCAAAGCCGGGCAGACTGGCACGGTGGGCGCCTCGAGTGTCTCCGACGGCCAATGGATTTGACCTTGCGTCTTGCCACCGTCCTTCTGACGGCATCGCTGCTGCTCCCGCTGCGGCCCACGCAGGCGCAATTGGCGGGACACGGCGGGCCTGTCCGCGCGCTCGCCGTTTCGGTCGATGGCAAGACCGTCTTGTCGGGCAGCTTCGACACTGCAGCCATCCGATGGTCGCTGGCGACCGAGTCCGCCGAGCAGGTCCTTCGCTTCCATTCGGGTGCGGTGAACGCGGCTGCCTTCCTCGGAGACGGACGAATGGCAACGGCTGGCGCAGACGGCCAGATCGCGATCTGGAGGCCGGGCCAGCCGCAACCGGACCAGGTTGTCGAGGGGCATACGGGACCCATTGTCGGGCTCGCCGTGTCTCCTGATGCATCGAAGCTGGCATCGGCTTCGTGGGACCACACCGTGCGGATCTCATCGCTGCCCGACGGCGGGACGCGCGCGCTGCATGGCCACTCGCAAGGTGTGAACGGCGTGGCCTTTGCTCCCGATGGACAATCGCTGGTGAGCGTTGGCTACGACCTGACAGTGCGGATCTGGCCCCTGCCGGGCGGCAGCCCCGAGACCATCGTGATGCCGGCACCGCTGAACGTCGTAGCCATCGCGCCTGACGGCGAAATCGTCACCGGCGCGGCAGACGGCAAGCTGCGCATGATGACCTCCGATGGCAGGCAGACCGGCGAGGTCATAGTCGCCGCCAGGCCGATCGTAGCCCTGGCGACCTCGCAAGACGGCGCCTTTCTTGCCGCGGGGGCAATCGACGGCACAGTCGCGATCGTCGATCGCAAGGCGAGGAGTGTGATGCGCACGCTCGCCGGGCTTGGCGCGCCGATCTGGTCGGTCGCGTTCTTGCCCGATGGCGCGACGCTGCTGACTGGCGGCACTGACGGCAAGATCAGGCGCTGGAATGCGCTGACCGGCGCGGCGATCGGGTCGAACGTGCTGGGCACGCCGGCGGATCCGCTCGCGGCCTATGCCGGCGATCACGGCGCCGAAATCTTCAGGGCTTGCGTGGCCTGCCATACCTTGTCGGAAACCGAGGTCCAACGCGCCGGGCCGACGCTTGCGGGACTGTTCGGCCGGAAGATCGCCTCGCTGCCGGGGTATCGCTTCTCCGACGCGCTCAAGGCCATGGACATCGTCTGGACGCCGGAGACCGTCTCAAGACTGTTCGAGATCGGGCCGAACGCCTACACGCCCGGCACCAAGATGCCGGAGCAGCACATCGGCTCGGCCGAGGATCGCCGCGCGCTCACCGACTTTCTGGCGCGTGCGACGTCGAAATAGCCCGGCAACAACGCTCTAATAGGCCGGCCATTGCTCCACGGGAATATCTGTCAGATCCGGCTTCTCGTTGAGCATGCGGGCGACGTCGATGCTGGGATGCTCCTTGAGCGCCGTCACGACGCACTCATTGACGTATTTCCGGCGCGACAGCCACTTGATCTTCTTGCCCTTTGCCTCGGCCTTGCAGGCGACGACCGCCTGCTTGAGCGCGACCTTTTCCGCCTTGGTGAGGGCGGCGGCCTCGGCGGCCGTGCCGGCGAGAACCGTATGGCAAGGCACGTCGAAAAACCCATCGTGAAACGAGGCATGCGGCTAGTCCTTGTTCTCGCGTTGACGCAGATAGTCATCCGTCGTCCGTGGTGGCGCGCGCTCCGGAACGTCCTGGATCGGATCGAACTGCTGCTCGCTCATGACGATGACGCGGCAATCGGCGCACATCCGCAAGGCCTCGGTCCGGCGATCTCCGGCGGGATACATCCAATGGCGCCCCTCGAGCTTTGTCGCGATCCGATCGATCGTGCTCTTGACGCCGAACGGCGTGCCGCAGCGAACGCACAGGGCCGGTTCTTCCTCCTTGATCACCTGTGCCGGCGCGCGCCTCGCCCGGAAGTCGATCTGCGGGGTGAGGGTGATGACTTTCTCGGGACACGTGCTCTGGCACAGGCCGCACTGCACGCAGGCGTCCTCGACGAATTTCAGGACGGGACGCTCGGGATCGGCGCGAAGCGCGCCGGTCGGGCAGACGGAGACACAGGACAGGCACAGCGTGCAACCGCTGACGTCAACGGTGACCGCACCGATCGGTGCGCCCTCGGGTAAGGCGATCACGTCGACAGGCTTGGGCGCGAGGCGATGCAATTCACTCAGGCCAAAGCGAAGCAGGTCGCCGCGCTTGCCGACCGTCCGGAAGGTTGCAGGCGTTGCGAGGCCGGCAAGCGGACCGATCCCCGTCAGCTGGTCAGCCAGAATGTCGGGATCGTCGGTTTCGATCGTGGCCACGCGGCCGCCGTCAAACCCGAGCCCGGCAAGAATGGTTTCGGCCATGACGATCGTCTGCAACAGCCCGGTCATGGCGTGTCGCGGCTTGGCGCGCAGCAGGAACCGCACGGCCGCCGCGCCGTACGCGAATGCGCCGATGACGGCCTCCAGGCCGACCTGCGTCAACTCGTTGACGGCGAGCGGAAGCACGTTGGCCGGCAATCCGTCGCCATGACGGGCGAGCGCATCGATCAGCGGTGTGCCGTGCCCGCTGTCATGCAGCAGCAGGATCGGATCTGCACCGCCCGCCTCGCGGTAGGCGAGCAACATGGCGCGAAGGATCTGCAGCTGGGTGTCGGCGGGCGGCAGCGCGTAGGACGCAGCTCCTGTCGGGCAGGCGGCCGCGCATTGCCCGCAACCTGCGCAGACCGCTGCGTTGACCGCGACATGGTCGCCGGCGGGGGTGATCGCGCCGGTCGGGCATAGGTCGAGGCAGCGATGGCATCCGGTCAGCTTCGAGCGCGAATGCGCGCACAGGCTGGGTGTGAAGTCGACATATCTCGGCTTGTCGAAACGTCCGACGAGATCGCGAGCGGCAAGGACCGCACGCAGCACCGCCGCGGGATCTCGCGGATCGGCGCGGAGATAGCCGTCCCGCAGCTCGTGCGCGGGGAACAGCGGCGCACCGCCGGAGAGGTCGAGCACGAGATCGCAGCGTGAGGTCGCCCCATTGCGCGGGGTCTCGAACACGAAGCGGTCGCGCGAAGACGGGCGCGGTTGCGCGTAGTCGTCGATCGTGAGCTCGAAGGCGCCAAAATGTCCCTTCGCGTTACGGATCGTGCCCGTCACGATCGGGAACGCTGCCGCGGCAGGCGGCGTCACGTCTGCCGTCTGCTTGAGCATGACCGTGACATCGAGATGATCTGCGAGCAGCCGGCCGGCTTCGATCGCGGCCTCGTCGCGCCCATAGATCAGGATGATGCCGTCACTCGACAGCGAGACGAGCGGATAGTCCGGTGCGGGAATCGCGGCCGCCGCAAGCAGCGCCGCCATCTTGGCGCCGGCATTCGCGCCGTCGCGCGACCAGCCCGCCGTTTCGCGGATGTTGACGAAGGTGATCCCGTCAGGGCGTTCGCCTGCCTCATCCGTGAACTGCGCAGCCTGCTGCGTGCAGGCGACCGTCAGCGGGCCCTCGGCTTTTGCGGCGTTGCGGAAACGATCGAGCTCCGCGCCGCAGAGATGGCGAAAGCTGCTGATTTCACAGTTGGGGCATCCGCGCCGGATCGTGGCCACGTCGAGGCGCATCGTGTCTTCACACGAGCAGATCAGGACGGTGTTCGCTGGCTGCTTCAGGTCAATCCCTCCGCCAGTGCGGCGCCGACTTACGGACTCGCGCCATTCCTGCACCTCGTATAGATTTTCACTATCGGGAAGAAAAGGAAAGTGGAGGACGGCCTTGCGGTCGACCCCAACCAGCCACGTTTCCCTGGCGGAGCCGATCCGGCTGCCGCCGCCTTTCACGCTTGTCCGGTTGCGTGAGAGCAGAGACGCCTTTGCCGACGCTTGCCGCATTGCACCAAAAAGCGGCGCCGGCACGCTGGTCTATGTCGGACGGTTCGATCTTGCCGAATTTGCCGTGGTGCTTGAGCCGGGCGAACCCCTGCGCACCGCGCGGCGCGCCTTCTACTCCGGCATGGTCGCGCTCACCGACGCTCTTCGCGCCTACGCGCCGCCGAACAAGACCGTCGCGATCGGCTGGCCGGACGCTGTCCAGATCGATGGCGGGCTGGTCGGCGGTGCGCGGATGGGATGGCCGTCGTCCGCGCGCGAGGATGAGCCGCCCGCCTGGCTGGTGTTCGGCGCCATGATCCGGACGGTCGCAATGGCCGAGCAGGGGCCCGGCATTCATCCGCTCGCGTCCGCACTCGATGAGGAGGGGTTTGGCGAAGCCGGAGCCGCAGAGGTGACCGAGAGTTTTGCACGGCACCTGATGCGGGTGTTCGATAGCTGGCAGGTCGATGGCTTTGACAGCGTCGCGCGCGACTATCTCAGCCGGATTCCCCGTGAGCGGGGAACCGTCCTGCGGATCGACGAGAGCGGCGATCTCCTCACGCGCCGCGTCGGCACCGACAGGGTCGAGCGGAGCGAGCTCGTCAAGGCGCTCGCCAAGCCATCCTGGCTCGATCCGAAACTCGGGGGGCCGCGGCTATGAAACTGCTGCGCACCATCGCGCTCGATCCCTCCGATACGTTCGTGTTCGATGCGGCGGCCGAGCCCGGCGAATGGGCCGTCTCGGGCGCGTTCCGCTTCTGCGACCAGGATCCCGCGACGTTGAGCGGCAAGGCGCGCGCGGCGTTTCGCAGTGGCTTCCTCGGGGTGCAATCCTGGGGCTGGTCGACGCTGGCGCAGATTGTGCCGGCAACGGAGAGCGATTGCCGGGCACTGATCGAGCTCCTCGCCGCCCAACTCATCGATCGTTTCGGCGCGCCGGATCCGGCAACCGCGCGGACGGCCGCCGAAGAGGAGGTTGCCTTTGTGCAGTCGCTCTGCACGCATCCGATCAGTTCGCTCATTGCCGTCCACCGCTCGGTCAGCGGCGGCGAGGTCCGCGAGTCGTTCCGCAGGCTGCAGCTGCGGCAAGGGCAGGGGCACGGCAAGGCGTTCTCGTTCATGGAAGCCGAAGATGATGTCGAACCCGACAGCAATGTCAGGCTTGCCGATATGAGCCAGGAGCCGCAGCCCCGATGAACGATTTCTGGATCGCGTGCGGCCACCATCTGCTCGATCGCAATGAGAGCGGCGGGCTTTGCGTCACCGACGAGTTCCTGAAGGCCTATTTTGCCCGTCCCGAGCTGATTCCGCCGGACGAAGCATGCCCGGTCGAGCGGCGGCTGCACCGCGCGCTGCTTGCCGCCCCCCGCCGGCCGGTCGGTGCTGACGAGGTCGCAGCGATTGTCGATGCGGATGCCCGGGAGAATTGGCGGTTCGTGCTCGCCTTTCGCGACCTCCTCGTACGGCATCCGACGCTCGAGGCCGCCTATCTTGCAACTGTCCGGTCGCGGGCCAACGATTTGCCGCCGCTGTTCGTCAATCAGCTCGTGCATGTGATCCTGCGCAATGCGCTCGATGGCTGCGATGATCCCTTCGTGCTGCGCGCAGCCGAGCTGTTCTTCCGCCCGCAGCGCATCCTGCCGCATGAGCAGGCCTTGCTGCTCGGAGATGAAGAAGTCGTCGGTGGGCAGAGCCCGACCCCGGTGCTGTCGCTGATGTCCATGCTGGGGGCCGCGACCGATGCCCAGCTCGACGTCCTGAGCGAGGTCAACGCCGACGACTATTGGCAACGAAGCGACGATTTCGACATGGCGTTCGACCTCACCGCAAGCGGCCGCGGGTCGAGGGCGCTGGCCCAGGCGATGACGCGCTGGATCTCCCATCTGCTCGGGATCGACGTCGGCATTGAGCCGCTGCGGGAATTGCATGATGCGCGGCTCACCTGGTATGTCGGGCTCGACGCCGATGCGACCAGGCTGGGCGACCGTCTCTGGCATGGGGAGCAACTCGATGACCGCAGCGCCGGCCGTGTGCTTTCATTGTTCCGCCTGACGTTTGCGGACAAGAGTGCGGCCGCAGACGAGATGCAGGGCGAGCCGGTCTATCTCATTCTGTCGGTGAACTCCGATCAGAAGCTCCGGATGAAGCCGCAGAATTTGCTGACGGGGTTGCCGATCAAACATCTGGAGATGGTGACATGAGCCCGGCTGCGCTGCCGCTCGTGCGCATTCCCGTCGGCGTCGTGGTCGAGCGGCACAAGGCGGACTCGCCGTGGACCGACTTCGTCTGGCGCGCCGTCGCCGTGCTGCCGGACGAGCCGGACACCAAGTCCTGGACGGTGCTCCGCCAAGAGGGAGGCGGGACACTCTTTTATGCCGGCAGCGCTATGGTCGATCTCTACAGTTCCGAGACCGCGCGCTATCGCGATAATCTCGCTTCGGGTCGTCCGAGCATCTGGACGGTGTTGTCGCCTGCGGAAGGCGTCTGGCCCTATTCGGTGGCTGCCGCCACCGCCGATCCTGCGGAAGGCGAAGCATTCACAGAGGCCGGTGCCAATCTGGTCGAGGCCGTTCCCATGTCGGACGTGCTGCGCGAGCAGATTGAAAGCTTCGTTGCCGAGCACCACGTCGAACGGGAGTTCTTCAAACGCAAGCGGCGGCAGGCCGATCCGGAGGCGCTGGCACGCCGGCAGCATGAAGGCGGACACGAATGAGCGAGGATAAGTTCCTGGCGCGCTGGTCCCGGCTCAAGCAGGAGGCAAAGGAGACCGCTGCGCAACCGGATCCGGCAATGCACGACAACACGCAGTCGGCGCCGCCGCCCGCCACGAAAGACGACGACGTGGAGTTCGACCTCTCGAGCCTGCCTTCGATCGATTCGATCACATCAGCGACCGATATCAAGGCGTTCCTGCGCAAAGGGATACCGCAGGAGCTGACACGTGCGGCGCTTCGTCGCGCCTGGAGCGCTGATCCCGTCATACGCGACTTCGTGGGACTTGCCGAAAACGCATGGGACTTCAACGATCCCTCCGCAATGCCGGGCTTTGGGCCGCTGGATTGTTCGGAAGCAGAACTGGCCGCGTTCGTGGACAGGATCATCGGCGGCATCAGCAAGTCGGCCGAGGCGCTGTCCGAGACTCCGGTTGAAGTCGCGGATTCTTCGCGGGAATTGCCCGAGGTTGAGAGATCAAATGTCGAGATCGTGGCCGAAGAGGAAGCGCGCCCCGCACCTGCTCCTGCTGCAGCGCAACTAACAGTCGCCGAAAGCACTGGAAGTGAACAGCTGTCGGTTCCTCGCCGCACGCATGGCGGCGCGCTGCCCCGCTAGGACTCCCCAACGAAAGACCATAGCCTCAAACTATGGGAGGCGATTGACCCTCTGTTGGGCCAGGACTACGCTTGGTCTAGCGCTTTGTAGAAAAAGAAAAATCAGCACCTGGGACTTGGATGGGAGGTCCACGTGCGTGATGACGGCCTTGAGCGAGCCATTGACGCCGCGGGCGGCGTGGCAGGACTTGCGCGCAAAATCGGCATTAGCCAACCCTCCGTTTCGAACTGGACAAAGGTGCCCGCACAACGGGTGGTTGCGGTCGAAGCGGCCACCGGCGTATCGCGCAATGACTTGCGGCCTGATTTGTACAGCGAGCCGCCGCTTCTGCCCGAAGTTCCGATTGAACCCGTCGATGCGGCGCGTGCGCAGGAATATTTGCTGCTCGCGACTCTCTTGCTCGCGGCACCATCAGGAAGCCTACTTGATCAACTGGCCGCATTGACGGGTGATGCGACGCCGCTCGGACGCGCGCATGCCGCGCTGGCTGAAGCCGCCGCCAATGCAGTCCCAGCGAAGGTCGAACGTGAATATTTCGACCTGTTCGTCGGTCTCGGTCGGGGCGAGCTCTTGCCCTATGCCTCCTATTACCTGACCGGATTTCTCAACGAGCGGCCGCTGTCACGCTTGCGGGCCGACCTCGCTGCGCTTGGGATCGAGCGTGCCGCGAACAATCCGGAGCCGGAAGATCACGCCGGCATCCTGTGCGAGATCATGGCGGGCTTTGCGGGAGGCCGCTTCCCGGCGTCGTTCGAGGCGCAGCACGCATTCTTCGACAAGCACGTCGGGCCCTGGATCGGTCGGCTGTTCGCCGACATCGAGCGCGCGGAGAGCGCCATCTTCTATCGTACGGTCGGCGCGCTCGGTCGCGCCTTTATCGAGATCGAGACGGAAGCATTCACGTTCGCCAACTGACCTGCACCGGCAGGTCCAGGAGAGATGCGATGAGTGAAGACAGCAAAACCACAGTCGGGCGCCGCGCGTTCCTGCGCAAGGTCGGCGTCGGCACGGTGGGCGCCGGCGCGACGCTTGCGACACCGCTGGTCGGGGCCGCGCAGGCTGACAGCGAAGCCAACGATGAGAAGCGCAAGGCGCGCTACAAGGAAACCGATCACGTCAAGGCGTTCTATCGCGTCAATCGTTATCCGGCCAAGGGAGGTTGACCGTGCTGATCAAGCGAACAAACCAGCATTCCCTGCGCCATGGTTCCGTTGCCGAGTCCCTTGCGGGGCAGGCCGGCAGTCTCGACCGCCGCAGCTTCCTGCGAAAATCCGGTCTTGCCGGTGGCGCGCTCGCCGCGCTCGGCACGCTGCCGGTCGGTGGCGTGCGCAAGGCAGAAGCGGCCGTGGCCGGCCCGCTCACCGCGGGCGCGACCGTCCGCAAGAGTATCTGCACGCATTGCTCGGTCGGGTGCACGGTCACGGCCGAGGTCCTGAACGGGGTATGGATCGGCCAGGAGCCGAGTTGGGATTCGCCGATCAATCGCGGTTCGCATTGCGCCAAGGGCGCCTCCGTGCGTGAGCTCGTGCACAGCGAGCGGCGGCTGCGCTATCCGATGAAATTGGTGGGTGGCCAGTGGACCCGCGTCTCCTGGGATACCGCGATCAACGAGATTGGAGACAAGCTTCAGGCGGTGCGCGAGAAGTCGGGCCCTGACTCCGTTTATTGGCTCGGCTCGGCCAAGATGACCAATGAAGGCGCCTACCTATTCCGCAAGCTCGGCGCATTCTGGGGAACCAACAACACCGATCACCAGGCCCGCATCTGCCATTCGACCACAGTCACCGGCGTCGCCAACACCTGGGGCTACGGCGCGATGACCAACAGCTACAATGACATCCGCAATGCGAAGACGCAGATGATCTTGGGCGGCAATCCGGCGGAGGCGCATCCGGTGTCGCTGCAGCACCTGCTCGAGGGGAAGGAGCTGCAAAAGGCCAATTTCGTCGTCATCGATCCGCGCCTGACGCGCACCGCCGCGCATGCGACCGAATATGTGCGGATGCGGCCGGGGACGGACATCCCCATACTCTACGGCATGATGTGGCACATCCTCCAGAACGGCTGGGAGGACAAGGAGTTCATCCGGCAGCGGGTCTACGGTTTTGACGACCTCAAGAAGGAGGTCGAGAAGTGGACTCCGGACGAAGTCGAGCGCGTCACCGGCATTCCCGGCGAGCAGCTCAAGCGCGTCGCCAAGATGTTCGCCACCGAGAAGCCGGCCACGCTGATCTGGGCCATGGGACAGACCCAGAAGACCGTCGGCACCGCCAACGTGCGCGCCAGCTGCATCCTGCTGCTGATGACCGGCAATGTCGGCGGAGAGGGCAAGGGAGCCAACATCTTCCGTGGCCACGACAACGTGCAGGGCGCGACCGACGTCGGGCTCGATATCGTCACGTTGCCGTTCTACTACGGCCTCGCCGAGGGGGCCTGGAAGCATTGGTCGCGGGTTTGGGAGGTCGACTATGACTTCCTGAAGTCGCGCTTCGACTCCAAGCAGATCATGGAAACGCCGGGCATCCCGCTGACCCGCTGGTTCGAAGCGGCGACGCTGCCGAAGGATCAGGTTGCGCAGAAGGACAATGTCAGGGCGGTGTTCGTGCAGGGACACGCCTCCAACAGCATCACCCGCATTCCTGAATCCCTCAACGGCCTGAAGGCACTCGATCTGCTCGTCATCGCCGACCCGCACCCGACGACCTGGGCCTCGCTGGCGGTCGAAGCGGGACGCAAGGATGGCATCTACATCCTGCCGGTCGCCACGCAGTTCGAGTGCAAGGGCTCGCGCGTCGCCTCCAACCGCTCGCTGCAATGGGGCGAGCAGATCGTGAAGCCGATCTTCGAGTCGAAGGATGATCTCGAAATCATCTATCTGATGGCGAAGAAGCTCGGCTTCGCCGACCAGATGTTCAAGAAGATCAAGATCGAGAACAATCTGCCTGAAGCCGAAGATGTGCTGCGCGAGATGAACCGCGGCAGCTGGTCGACCGGCTATTGCGGGCAATCGCCCGAGCGCCTCAAGGCGCACATGAAGAACCAGGCCAAGTTCGACATGCTGACGATGCGCGCGCCGAAGGACGATCCAGAGGTCGGCGGCGACTATTACGGCCTGCCTTGGCCATGTTGGGGATCGCCGGAGGTCAAGCATCCCGGCACGCCGCTGCTCTACAATACCAATCTGCACGTGATGGATGGCGGCGGCACGTTCCGGCCGCGGTTCGGCGTCGAGCGCGAGGAGAAGCTGCCGGACGGCACGACGCGCAAGGTGAGCCTGCTCGCGGATGGCTCGTACTCGCTGGGGTCGGGCATCCAGGACGGCTATCCGGAATTTACGCTCGCGAGCTTGAAGAAGCTCGGCTGGGACACCGAGCTCACCGAAGCGGAAATGGCCGTGATCAACAAGGTCAACCCAGCCACTCCGGACGCGGTGTCGTGGGCGCTCGACCTGTCGGGCGGCATCCAGCGCGTCGCGCTGGCGCATGGCTGCGTTCCCTACGGCAACGGCAAGGCGCGCATGCATGCCTTCGGCTTGCCCGATCCCATCCCGGTTCATCGCGAGCCGATCTACACGCCGCGCGTCGATCTCGTCGCCAAATACCCGACGCTGCCCGACGCCAAGCAGTTCCGGATGCCCAATATCGGCTTCTCCGTGCAGAAGGCCGCGGTGGAGAAGGGAATTGCAAAACAGTTCCCGCTGATCCTGTCGTCCGGCCGCCTGGTCGAATATGAGGGCGGCGGCGAGGAGACCCGGACCAACCCGTGGCTCGCCGAATTGCAGCAGGACATGTTCATCGAGATCAACCCTGCCGACGCCGCCGAGCGCGGCGTCAAGGATGGTGGCTGGGTCTGGGTCACGGGAGCCGAGAACAATTCCCGGGCAAGGATGAAGGCGCTCGTCACCGAACGCGTCGGCAAGGGAGTTGCCTGGATGCCCTTCCACTTCGGTGGCTGGCTTGCGGGCAAGGATCTCCGCGGCAACTACCCGAAGGGCACCGACCCGATCGTGCTCGGCGAAAGCGCGAACACGATCACCACCTACGGATACGATCCCGCGACGAACATGCAGGAGACCAAGGTCACTCTCTGCCAGATCGCGGCGGCATAAGGAGCAACGACGATGGCACGTATGAAGTTTCTCTGCGACGCCGACCGTTGCATCGAGTGCAACGCCTGCGTCACGGCCTGCAAGAACGAGCACGAGGTCCCCTGGGGCATCAACCGCCGCAGGGTCGTCACCATCGCCGATGGCAAGCCGGGTGAACGATCGGTCTCGATGGCCTGCATGCACTGCACCGATGCGCCGTGCGCGGCAGTGTGCCCGGTGAACTGTTTCTATACCACCGCCGATGGCGTGGTCCTGCACTCCAAGGATCTCTGCATCGGCTGCGGCTATTGCTTCTACGCTTGTCCGTTTGGCGCGCCGCAATATCCGAAGGTCGGCAATTTCGGCTCGCGCGGAAAAATGGACAAATGTACCTACTGCGCCGGCGGTCCCGAGGCCGATGGCAGCAAGGAGGAATACGAAAAATACGGTGCTAACCGCCTGGCCGAGGGCAAGCTGCCGCTGTGCGCCGAGATGTGCTCGACCAAGTCTCTGCTTGCCGGCGACGGCGAGATCATCGCCCAGATCTACAAGGAGCGCGTGTTGAAGCGCGGCTATGGCTCAGGCGCATGGGGCTGGAAGACCGCCTATCGCGAAACAATCGAGTCCTGAAGGCGCCGCACGGCGCGGTACAAATGCCGGGAGGAGCAGATGTCCTCATTTGCAAGGTTCATTCGACCAGCCATCGGCGCGTGGGCGTTGCTTCTGTTGGTCATGGCAGCTCCGGTACCGTCGCCGGCCCAGCAGGTCAATCCGACGGCGAGCTCGGTGAACGAGCGCCAGTTGCTGCAAGAGATGGACCGGATCCAGGGACGCGTCAGCATCCCCGACCAGCGCTCCGGCGTGCTGATGCAACCTGCCGGCCGCGAATGGCGCGAATTCCGCAACGTCGCACTGCGGTGGATCGGCGGCGTTGCAGTGCTCGGCATGCTGGCGGTGCTGGTCATCTTCTATTTGACACGCGGCATGGTCCGCCTCGAAAGCGGACGATCCGGCCGCACCATCGTGCGGTTCAACACCTTCGAGCGTTTCGTGCACTGGATGACCGCGACCTGCTTCATTATCCTGGCGATCTCGGGATTGAACGTCACGTTCGGGCGGCCACTGCTGCTTCCGCTGATTGGATTTGAGGCCTTCTCGGAATGGTCGCAATGGGCAAAATACGCGCACAACTACCTGAGCTTTCCCTTCACGATCGGCGTCGTGCTGATCTTTCTGATGTGGATCGGCGGTAATATCCCGAACAAGGTCGATCTGGAGTGGATCAAGCGCGGAGGCGGCCTGTTCGGTCATGATCATCCGCCGGCTCGCCGTTTCAACGCGGGTCAAAAGGGGATCTACTGGATCGTTGTGATCGGCGGTGGACTCGTGGCCGCGACGGGCTACGTGCTGATGTTCCCGTTCTACGTGACGGGGATCGAGGGCATGCAGATGGCCCAGATCGTTCACGCCGTCGTGGCCGTGCTGTTTATCGCCGCGATGCTCGCCCACATCTACATAGGCACGATCGGGATGGAAGGTGCCTTCGAGGCGATGGGATCAGGCGAGGTGGATGTCAACTGGGCGCGCGAGCACCATAGCCTGTGGCTCGACCAGGAGTCGGCACGGACCGGCCCGAACGATTCTCAGCCACAGCCTCGCCATGCTGCGTCGGCGGCCGAATAGTGCATACGGAGTAGGGCCTAAAGCCGCACGCCCGTCGTCGAAAAGGCCTCTGCAACGGGGAGCTGTACGCTGTCGAGCACGGCAACTCCAGCCATCGTGATGACGACCGTCGCAACACAGGCAAGGATGAAAGCCTTCATCGCGATCCCTCCTTGCGAGTATTATACAGGACCTCTGGCTGCGGACAAAGGCTGCGCTTGGGAAGGTCGATGCGGCACACACACACGACCGGGCTGGGGATCGCCTCTATCCTTGTCGCCGGATGAACCCGGTGATCGTCACCTTCTCCCAGATGCCGGCCGCTGCGAAGGGATCGGCGCGATTAAAGGCCTCGACTTCCGCACGCGTGGGGGCTTCGACCAGGAACAGGCTGCCGATCATGGTCGCGCCGTCGTCGGAGACGAGCGGCCCCGACATCACAATCTTGATGCCGAAACGCGAGGTATCGCTCAGGAAGGCCTTGTGGGCGTCGTAATTGGCGAGCCGGGTCGGCAGCGCGCCGGTGCGGTCGAGGGCGTGAATGGCGAACAGCATGGTGGTCTCCGTTTCTTGGCTTCGTTCTTGGGACGGCCGCGAGGGGCGGCCGTCCGGGTTCATCGTGATCGGGCGATCTACTTGCCGCCGAGCTTGCCGGCGTCCTCGAAGGTCGGGCAGGTCCGCTGCTCCAGCGGGACGTCGAACGGCCCAAAATTGTCCTTGGTGATGACGGTCGGCTTCAGCACGATCTCGCTGATGACAGGCTGATTGCGCAGGGCGCGGACAGCCATCATGGTGCCGAGGCAGCCTTGCGCGAATCCGTTGTAGTCGCCGCTGGCGAGCAGCTTGCCAGACTTGATCGCGTCGATCGCCTCCTTGGTCCCGTTGATGCCGATCACCTGCGCCTTGCGGTTGGCGCCGTCGAGCGCCTCGATCGCGCCGACCGCCATGGCGTCGTTGGCGGCGAGCACGCCGTCGATCTGCGAATTCGACTGCATCAGGTTCTCCATCACCTGAAGCGCCTGGAGCCGTTGATAGTTACCGGGCTGCGAAGCCAGGAGCTTGGCGCCGGGCGCTTCCTTCAGCGCGTCGTTGAACCCGCGGACGCGATCGACATTTGTCAGCGAGCCCTTGACGCCCTCGATGATGACGATGTTGCCCTTGCCGCCCAGCGTCTTGAGCAGGAAGCGCGCGGTCTCGAGCCCGAGGCTGTAATCGTCGGCGCCGACGAAGGAGAGGAATTTGCCGCCGGCGGAGCGGTCGGTGATGTTGACGACGGGGATTTTTGCCTCGTTGATCTTCTCGACGCCCGGCACCATCGCCTTGTAGTCGACCGGCGTGAAGACGATCGCGCTTGGCTTCTTCACCACGACGTCCTCGATCTGGCTGAGCTGCTCTGGGATCGAATCCGGCTTGGTCGGGATGTACTGAAGCGTCTTCGCGTTCAGCGCCTTCGCCATGTTGTCGGCGCCGACCCGCACCGTCTGGAAGAACGGATTGGTCTGGTTCTTGGTGAAGACCGCGATGGTCTCGCCGTCGGCGCGTACCTCAGTGGTGAACGCAGCCGCCATCAGCAGCGGTAGCGCCAGATAGTCCAGTCTCAATTTCATATTGCCTCCATCCCTGATTTTGCTTGTTGGATTTCCGAGAACTCATTGCGCGCGGCGGCGGGTCTTCATGTCGAGCCAGACCGCGAGAATGACGATGATGCCTGTCACCAGCGGCTGCCAGTTGGCGCTGACCGACAGGAGGTTCATGCCGTTCAGCACCAGCGTCAGGATCAGTGCGCCGATGAAGGTGCCGAACACGGTGCCGACGCCGCCGAACAGCGAGGTGCCGCCGATCAGCACAGCCGCGATCGCCGGCAGCGTCAGGCTTTCGCCGATGTCGGCTTCCGCCGAATTGAGGCGCGACAGGAAGATGATCGAGGCGAGCCCCGCCATGGTGCCGGAGACGGCGTAGACCAGCAGCAGGCGCCGTGCGACGGGGATGCCGGATAGCCGTGCTGCGACCGGATTGGCGCCGATCGCGTAGATCTCCTGGCCCCAGATCGTCCGCTGCGCGAACAGCGTTCCGATCCCGAGAAACACCAGCAGCAGATAGACCGGGATCGGCAGGCCGAACAGATAGCCGCTGCCGATCTGGCGGAAGCCTGCGGGGAAGCCGTGAAGGGTCTCGCCCGCCATGTACCAGTAGGTGAGGCCGTTCAGCACCCAGAGCATGCCGTAGGTGGCGATGAACGAGGGGATGCGCAGCGCGGTGACCATGATGCCGTTGAGGAGGCCGACGATGCCGCCGCAGGCAAGCCCGGTGAGGATGCCGAGCGCCGGCGAGCCGGTCTTGTGGATCACGGTGCCGGCGATACAGGCCGACAGCGCGACATTGGCACCGACCGAGAGATCGAGGCCTGCGGTCAGCACCACCAGCGTCAGGCCGGAGGCGATGAAGAAGGTCAGGCTCGCTTGTCTCAGCACATTGAGGATGTTGCCGAGGCTCAGGAAGGAATCGCTGAGCACGGCGAGCACCGCACAGATCAAGAGCGCGGCCAGCAGGCGATAGAACACCTGGATCGCATCCTGCGACAGGAACGAGCGGGGCGGCATCATCGTCTCTTTGGTGATGTCGGTCATGCGCGGCTCCTGAGGCCATCGAGGAACAGGGCAACGATCACGAGCACGCCGACGCTTGCGACCTGCACCGAGGATGGCAGCGAGATCAGGTTCAACCCGTTGCGCAGCACGCCAACCGAGAGAACGCCGAGGAGCGTGCCGAGCAGCCAGCCATTGCCGCGCTCAAACGAGGTGCCGCCGACCGCGACCGCCGCGATGGCATCGAACTCGAGGCCAAGGCCTGCGGTCGGGTGCCCTGAATTCATCCGCGCGGTCATCAACAGGCCGGCGATCCCGGCCATGGCGCCGCCGATCGCATAGACCGCGATCAGCAGCCGGTTCGGCGAGAGGCCGGCATAGCGCAGCGCCTCGCGATTTCCCCCGAGCGCGAAAATGTAGGTGCCGAAGCGGGTGTGATAGAGCAGGCCGTGAAAGGCCGCATAGGTCACCAGCGCCATCACGATCGGCACGGGGATGCCGAGCAACGTCGCCGAATAGATGTCGCGCACGCTGTGGGGGATGCCGACCACGCTCTGGCCGTCGCTGACGATCAGCGACAGGCCTTGCGCCATGCCGAGCGTGCCGAGCGTCGCGACGAAGGGCGGAATGCCGAGAATGGCGACCAGCCAGCCGTTGGCGACGCCGAATGCGGCGCCGACGAGGAGGCCGGCGCCAAGGCCGAGCAGCATCGACTTGGTTGCGAGCGAGACGATGGCGACGCAGAGCGAGGTCAGCGTCAGCACCGCGCCCATCGACAGATCGAGCCCCTCGGTCATGATGATCAAGGTCATCGGCAGCGCGAGCATGGTCAGGATGGTCGACTGCACCAGCACATTGGAGAGATTGGCGACCGACAGGAAGCCGGGCGCGATGACGCTGAACAGCGCAATCAGCAGCACCAGCACGATGGCAACGCCGGGAATCCGCTGCAGCGGATTGGGCTCCGAGACGACCGCGGCTTCACGCATGATGCATCCCCAGTCGCACGATGTTCTCCTCCGTCAATTCGCTGCGCGTCAAATGTCCGGCAATGCGCCCCTCGCGCATCACATAGGCGCGGTCGCAGACATGGCAGATCTCGACCTGCTCGGACGAGATCATCAACGCCGCAGCGCCTTCCGCGACGAGCCGATCGATCAGGGCGAAGATTTCCGACTTGGCGCCGATGTCGATGCCCCGCGTCGGCTCATCGAAGATGAAGAGTTTTGAGCCGGCCGCCAGCCACTTGCCGATCACGACCTTCTGCTGGTTGCCACCGGAGAGCAGGCCGACAGTCTGCCGCGCGCTCGGGGTAGCGATCCGCAGCTGCCGGATCAGGCCGTCGGACGTGCGCTGCGCGCTGCGCTGGTCGAACAGGCCGCTCGGAAAGAGCTTCTTGAGCGCGGACACCACCAGATTATCGCCGACCGACCGGAGCAGCGCGAGACCCTCGCTCTTGCGGCTCTCCGGGATCAGCGCAATGCCGCGGCGGGCGGCGAGATCCGGCTCGCCCGAGATGGTCTTGCCGTCGAAGATGATCTCGCCTGATGTCATGGGATCAGCGCCAAAGATGGCACGCGCGACCTCGCTGCGGCCGGAGCCGACCAGGCCGCACAGGCCGACGATCTCGCCCCGGCGCACCTCGATGTTGATGTCGGAGATGCCGGTGGACGCGGTCAGGCCCTTGACCTGCAGCAGGACGTCGCCGGGCTTGTCGGCAAAATTGCGCGGATAGGTCATGTCGACGTTGCGGCCGACCATCATGCGGACGAGCTGATCCGGCGTGACATCGGCAGGGCGAACCCCGTCGATGCGACGGCCGTCGCGCAGCACGGTGATGCGATCGCCGAGCGCGAACACCTCGGCCATGCGGTGCGATATGTAGACGATCGACACGCCGTCGGCCTTTAGCCGCGCGATCAGCGCGAACAGCAGTTCCGTTTCGCGGTCGGACAGCGCCGCGGTGGGCTCGTCCATCACGAGGATGCGGGCATTCTGGCTGATCGCTTTTGCGATCTCGACCATCTGCTGCTGCGCCACGCCGAGCTTGTCGACGGTGGTGGAGGGATCGATATCGAAGCCGATCGTGTCGAGCACGCGCTTTGCGTCCGCCAGGATCCCGCGGCGGTCGATGGTACCGGGGATACGGCCCTTCGGCTCGCGCCCGAGGAAGATGTTCTGGGCGATATCGAGATAGGGGACGAGCGAGAACTCCTGGAAGATCACGGCAATGCCGAGCTTCCGCGCATCGGCGGTCGATGCGATCGCGACCTTCTCGCCCTTGTGGTAGAACTCGCCGGCGTCGGCGCGGTAGGCGCCGCACAGCACCTTCATCAGGCTCGACTTGCCGGCGCCGTTCTCGCCCAGCAGCATGTGAACTTCGCCGGGGTAGACGGCAAAGGACACGTCGTCCAGCGCCTTGACGCCGGGAAACTCCTTGCTGATGCCACGCAGCTCCAGCAGCGGGACAGGCGAGGTGACCTCGATCGGGAGCGCGTCGCTCATGCCTTGGCTCCGGCAGCAAAAATCTTACCCGGGTTCATCAGTCCATCGGGATCGAGCGCGCTCTTGATCTGCCGCATCACATCGACGGCCTCGCCGAGCTCGTCGGCGAGATACTCGATCTTGCCGAGCCCAATGCCGTGCTCGCCGGTGCAGGTGCCGTCCATGGCGATGGCGCGGGCGACCATGCGGGCCCGCAGCGCCTTGGCGCCTTCGGCCTCCTCGGGCTTCGCCGGATCGATCAGGATCAGCATGTGGAAATTGCCGTCGCCGACATGGCCGACGATCGGCGCGATAAAGCCGTGCTCATCCGCGTCGCGCCGCGTCTCGGTCAGGCATTCCGCCAGCCGCGAGATCGGCACGCAGACGTCTGTGATCACCGCGCGTGCGCCGGGCCGCAGGCCGAGGCCGGCATAGAGCGTGTTGTCGCGCGCATGCCAGAGCCGGCTGCGGTCTTCCTGTGCCTTAGCCCAGGCAAAGCCATGGCCGCCATGGTCGGCGGCGATCGCCTGCGCCGCCTCGGCCTGCTCGGCGACGGAGGCTTCAGAGCCATGGAATTCGAAGAACAGGGTCGGGGCCTCGCGATAGCCGAGCTTGGCGTAGGCGTTGATGCCGCGCATCATGACGTCGTCGAGCAGCTCGACGCGCGCCACGGGGATCGCGGACTGGATCACGGAGATCGCGGTGTCGACGGCGTCGTGCAGGGTATCGAAGCTGCACACCGCGGCCGAGATCGCCTGCGGCACGGGGTGAACCTTCAACGTGATCTCGGTGATGACGCCGAGCGTGCCTTCGGCGCCGACGAACATGCGCGTCAGATCATAGCCGGCGGCTGACTTCCGCGCGCGCTTCGCGGTCCGGATCACGCGCCCGTCCGCGAGCACCACCTCCAGCGCCATGACGTTGTCCTTCATGGTGCCGTAACGCACGGCCATGGTGCCGGAGGCGCGCGTCGATGTCATGCCACCGATCGAGGCGTCGGCGCCGGGATCGATCGGGAAAAACAGGCCGGTATTGCGCAGTTCGGCATTGAGCTGCTTGCGCGTGATGCCGGGCTGCACCACGACGTCCATGTCGCTGTCGTGTACCGCCAGCACCTTGTTCATGCGCGCGAAGTCGAAGCAGACGCCGCCTGCGACCGAAGCCGCATTGCCTTCGAGCGAGGTCCCGGCACCGAACGGGACGATCGGCATGCCTGCGCCCGCGCACAGCTTCACGATCTCGACCACCTCCTGCGTCGTCTCGGGGAAGACGACGATGTCGGGCGGCAAGTTGCGATAATGCGATTCGCTCTGCCCATGCTGATCGAGCACGCCGCGCGCAACGCTCGCGCGTGGGCCGATCATGCCGGTGAGGCGATCGGCCAATATGCTCGTACTGACCCGCGGTCCCATCCTTGCTCCCTGTACGCTCCGGTTCACGGACTCTTGCCGGTCCGCTGCGTTGTCGTTCGGCTTTAGGCGGCCCTTGCGTTGCTCGCAATCTGCTTCAGGCCGAAATCATAGTTGAGATGAAAATAGTCGCGCTCCACCATGCGACCATCCGGCGCACGGCCGGCGGGATGCCGCGTAAATTCGCGGATCAGGCTGTCCTTGACGCCGAACACCACGTCGCTGTCGAGATATTTGTCGCCGGCGACAAACACGTGCGTCACGAGCTGCTCGAATCCCGGCGCAGAGATCATGAAATGCACATGCGCGGGACGCCAGGGATGGCGTCCTTGCGCCTCCAGCATGTCGCCGACCGGGCCGTCATGCGGGATCGGATAGGCGGCCGGCTTGATCGACCAGAAATGGAAGCGACCATTGGCGTCGGTGTGGAAACGCGCGCGCATCGCGAGATTGCCGATCTCGTCGAGTTGCTGCACGTCGTAATAGCCGTCATCGTCGGAATGCCAGACGTCGACGACGGCGCCCGCGAGCGGCTTGCCATCGACGGTCGAGACCGAGCCGGTGACCAGCATCGGATCGCCCTCCATCGGGCCGGAGATATCCGCGCCGCTGTCCTTCTCCGGCGCAGCCTGGACGAAGAACGGGCCGAGCACGGTGGTCTCGGTCGCACCTTCCGGCACCGGATGGTTGATGGCGTCGACGAGCATGGAGACGCCGAGCGTGTCCGACAGCAGGATGAACTCCTGGCGCTTGTCGTCGCACATATGCCCGGTACGGGTCAGGAAGTCGATGCCGTACTCCCATTCCTTCTGGGTGGGCCGGATCTCGCGGACGAAGGCGTGAAGGTGCCGCACCAGCGCCTCGCTGACCTCTTTGATGCGCGGATCGGTTGCGCCCGCGATCCGTTCCAGCACCGCGTCCGTGATCGTGTTCTTGTTGAAGTTACGCATGGGTATCTCCGCGATCAGAGTTTCGGCTCGCCGAGCCCGGATAGGCGCTCCAGATGCTTGACGGTCGCGATGAAGTCGGTATCCCCGTCGCCCTGGGCGACCAGCGAGCCGTAGGTCTCGCGCACCTGCGCTGCGAGCTGCAACGGCACGCCGACGGCGTGGCCGGCGCCCAGGATCAAATCGAGGTCCTTGGCCATCTGCTTGCAGGAGAAGGTGGACTCGAAGTCCCGTGTGCGTAGCGGCGCCGTCTTGTACTTCACCATGGGAGAGGCGACCGCGCTGTCGTCGAGCACCTTCAAGATGTCCGGCCAGGCGATGCCGCCCTTGCGGGCCAGCGCCAGGCTCTCCGCCATCATCGCCGCCGACACCGCGATCATCAGATTGACCGAAAGCTTTGCGTAACGCGCTTCCTCGGCCGGCCCGAGGTAGGTCTGGGCGCGGGTGAAGGCGGCGAACAGCGGCTTTACACTCTCGAAGACGTCCTTCGGTCCCGAGACGAAGCAGGTCAGTGCGCCGGTATGAACGATGCTGGCGTTGCCGGAAACCGGGGAGCGCAGATAGGCGATGCCGCGCGCCTGCGCTGCAGCCGCAACCTCAGTCGAGGCCTCGACGCTCACGGTGCTGGTCTCGATCAGAACGGTTTTGGGCGCCATCGCCGCGATCAGGCCGGTGGGCCCGAGCAGCGCGCCGCGCAGGGCGGCATCGTCGGGCAAGGAGGTGACGACGGCAGCCTTGCCGCTTACGGCGTCGGTGGGCGAGGCGGCAATCGCAATGCCCTGCGCGCGAGCCTCGTCGAGTCGCACCGCGCTCCGGTCGAACGCAGTGACGGCGTAGCCGGCCTTGGCGACGAGCGCCGACATCGGCAGGCCCATCTTGCCGATCCCGATGAAAGCAACATTCTTCGAAGCGTCTGTCATTGTGTTGTCCATTGGCGCCTTCAGGCGGCGCGTCCTTGTCGTTCGATGTCCTGAACCAGCCGCCGGCCGGATTGCGCCAGCAGCTCCTTCTTCGCCTCGAGCTCCTCGACCAGCAGCCGGCCGTCCCGCTTCTTCCAAGCGCCGCCGATCATGACGGCCTCGATATTGGCAAGGCTCGTCTGCATCACCACGGTCGCGACCGGATCGTGCACCGGATAAAGATTGAGATCGGACGCGTTGATGATGACGAGGTCGGCGAGTTTGCCCGGCGTCAGCGAGCCGATCTGGTGCTCGCGGCCGAGCATGCGGGCGCCTTCCGTCGTGATCCAGCGCAGCGCCTCGCGCACGGGGATCGTGGTCGTCGCCGGAATGGCGCCGCTCGCTTTACGCGACTCCGCGTTGTCGAGCGCCCGCTGCATCGACAGCGCGACGCGCGCGGCGGAGAAGAGGTCGCCGGCCAGCACGGATTCCAGATCGATGCCGATCGTCGGCCGCACGCCGCGCTTCAAAAGGCGCCCGGTGATCGGAAAGCCGTGGCCCTGGATCATCTCGTTCTCCGGCGTGACCGAGAAGGACACGCCGAGATCGATTATCCGGCCCAGCAGATCGTCAGGCAGGTCATTGCCGTGGACGATGTTGATGCCCGCGCCGACGAGGCCGGCCTCGATCAGCTTTTCCCAGCCGCCGGGCGTCTTGGCCGGGCCGCCGCCCTGATGCATGGATGCGATCAGCTTGAGCTCACGCGCCAGGCGGAAATCATGCATGGCGACGTCGAGCGTCGAATAATGCGGGCCGAGGATCGCGAGCCCCAGCGTGACGAGGCCGTCGCGGTCGGCGAGGGGGCCGGCCAGCAGCCGCTCGATCTCGCGGCGCGGATGCGGCACTTCCGAGAAATGCGGCTCGCCCGGCTTCGGCTCGGGTTTGGGCGAGCCGTGGAAGAACGCGGCGCGAATACCGCTCTCGATCAGGCCGCGCACGGCAGCGTCCGTATGATCAGGCGTCGGATTGTTGTGACACCAGTCGACCAGCGTGGTGACGCCGTGGTTGATCTGGTTCAACGCGCCCACCAACGTCGCGATATGGATGTCCTCGGGCCGGAACACGGTCGCGAGACCGGCATGCATGCGGCGGAAATATTCCAGCAGCGTCCAGTTCGCTGCAAAGCCACGCAAGCCCGTCTGCCAGGTGTGCATATGCGCGTTGATCAGGCCGGGGATGACGATGCGCCCCTCGCCGTCGATGATCTCCGTGTCGGCCGCGACGTCGATCGATGGCCGCACACTGGCGATGCGGCTACCCTCGACCAGCACGTCGCCGGTGCCGAGGTCGCCGATCGCGTCATCCATG
This sequence comes from Bradyrhizobium liaoningense, assembly GCF_018130825.1. Taxonomy (GTDB): domain Bacteria; phylum Pseudomonadota; class Alphaproteobacteria; order Rhizobiales; family Xanthobacteraceae; genus Bradyrhizobium; species Bradyrhizobium liaoningense_B. The sequence goes on from NZ_JAFCJS010000008.1 coordinate 334,678, forward strand.
CTGATGACGGTGGCCGATCTGATCAGCGTGCGCCGCATCGCGTCACGCCGCCGCTTTGGCCGCGCCCGGCGGCTCGCCGGCCCAGGCGCGTGCGATCAGGTCGCGGATGGCATTGCGCTCGAGCGGGCGCGGATTCCAATAGGCGTTGGTAACGGCAAGATCGGCCGCCTTGTCGATGCCGCTTTCTGGCATTCCGACATCGCGGAGTGCCAGCTTCGCACCGAGCCGCTTGGCGAGATCGTAGAGTCCTTGCGATGCATCGGCCGCACCAATCGCGCGGGAGATGCGCGACATCGCATCAGGCACCGCCGGCGCGTTGTAGGCCAGCGCATGCGGCAGCACGATCGTATGCGTCTCCGCATGCGGCAGGTCAAAAGTGCCGCCGAGCGTGTGGCAGAGCTTGTGATGCAACGCCATGCCGACGGTACCGAGGCAGACGCCGCACAGCCAGGCGCCATAGAGTGCCTCGGTGCGGTCCTCGCGATCGTCGCTTTTCGCAGCAATGGCGGGGAGCGCGCGGGCCAGCGCGCGGATGCCTTCTTCCGCCATCAGCGAGGTCACGGGATTGGTGTCGCGCGCGTAGAGCGCTTCGACTGCATGCGCGATCGCATTGATGCCTGATGTCGCAGCCAGGCTCGCCGGCAGCGTCAAGGTGAGATCCACATCGTAAATCACCGTCTCCGGCAGTATCGCTGCATCGCGCACCGTGGTCTTCAGGCCGTTCTCGGTCTGGCCGACGATCGGCGTCATCTCCGAGCCGGCATAGGTGGTGGGAATGCAGAGCTGGTTGATTCCGGTACGCAAGGCCAGCGCCTTGCCGAGGCCGGTGGTCGAGCCGCCGCCGAGCGAGACGACGCAGTCGGCCTCGCACGCCTTCATCGCGGCGAGCGCGCGCTCCGTGACCTCGACCGGGGTATGCATGGTGGCGCCGGGAAAAATGCCGGCATAGAGCGGGCCGAGCGCGGTTCCCAGGCTCTTGCCTTGGGCCTCCTGCTGCGGCGTCGTCAGCACCAGCGCGCGCTTGCCGCCGAGCCGTTCGACCTCGGTCTTGGCCGCGGCCAGCGTTCCGCTACCGAACACGACGCGGCAGGGCAGATTTTCAAAGATGAACGAACCGATCATGCGCCGGTCTCTTTGATGGGATAATCGACCTGGAAGCGTCCGATCCGCAAGTCGCCTAACGCCTCGCGCACGCGCAGATGTTCCGGATGATTTGCATAGGCCGCGAGTGCGGCCTGATCGGTGAACTCGGAGAACAGCACCACATCGCAGGCGTAGTCGACGGCACTGACGTCCATGCCGATCTCGATATGAGTGAGGCCGTCGATCCGGCCCTTGAGGCCCTCGAACAGGGTCTTGACCTTGAGCCGGGCGGCGGAGCGCTCCTCGGGGGTCTCCCCGCGCAGCCGCCACATCACGATGTGCCTGATCGGGCCCGACATTTCCTGATTTCCTCGCCTGCCGCTCTACTTTGTTGGGGCTATTTTGCCTTGCAGAAATCGGAAATAAAGGTCAAAATTTGTAAGTCTCTTTTCCGATTTGTGCAAAAATGGACAGACTGCTCCAACTCGAAGTCTTCTCCAAAACCGCCGAGCTCGGCAGCCTGTCCAAGGCCGCCGAAATCCTGCGGATGTCGAATGCGGCCGCCAGCCGTCACCTCAGCGCGCTGGAAGATCGGCTGGCGGTCCGGCTGATCGAGCGCAACACGCGCCGGCAATGGCTGACTGAGGCAGGGCAGGAGCTGCTGCAGCGCTGCAGCACGCTACTGAACGAACTCGCCGAAGCCGAGGACGCTGTTTCCGATCGCGCGCTGTCGCCAAAAGGCATGTTGCGCGTGACGAGCTCGCTGTCCTTCGCGATGATCTATCTCGCGCCGATGCTGCCGGCGTTCCGCGCGCTCTATCCTGATCTCAGCGTGCAGATCATCAGCGCGAACCGCTATCTGGACTTCATCGAGGCTGGCATCGACGTCGCGATCCGCACGCGGGAGCACGAGCCGGATTCCAACATCGTCGTCCGCCGCATCGGCCAGATGCACCGCGTGCTCGCGGCTGCCCCGTCATATCTGGAGAAGCACGGCCTGCCGGAGCACCCCGCCGATCTCGCCCGCCACAACATGCTGATCTACAACCTTGCCAACGATCCTTATTCGCTGCGGCTAAGCAAGGGCAGCGCGACGCAGACCGTCCGGATCGCGCCGACGCTCGACAGTAATGACGGCCAGATCATCTGCGGCGCGGCGCGTGCGGGGCTCGGCATCCTGATCCAGCCGCTCTACATCGTGCAGAGCGATATCGCGGCCGGCCGGCTGGTGCCCGTCCTGAGCGGCTGGGAGCTGCCGCTACTCACCATGAACATCGCCTATCAAAACCGCGTTCGGCTGCCCGCCAAGATCAGGGTCTTTTCCGACTTCCTGGTCGCTCATATCCGCGAGCGTTCAGAGCCGGGGATATGGATCGACGCGACGAAGTAAACGGAAGCATCCATGTATCTCGGCATCGATCTCGGCACCTCGGCGGTCAAGACCGTTCTCGTCGACGATGCCCAGCGCGTGATTGCAAGCGAGAGCCGGCCGCTCGCGACCACCTCGCCGCAATCGGGCTATTACGAGCAGGACCCCGCGCAGTGGATCGATGCGACCTTTGCGACGCTTGATGCCCTCAAGGCGTCGCACGCCGACGCGTTGGCGGCGGTCCTAGGCATCGGACTGTCCGGCCAGATGCATGGCGCCACGCTGCTCGATGCGAGCTCGAGACCCTTGCGGCCCTGCATCCTCTGGAACGACGGACGCTCTGCCGCCGAGTGTCGTATCCTGGAGCAACGCTGGCCCGACTTGCACGCGGTGACGGGCAACAAGGCAATGGCCGGATTCACCGCGCCAAAGCTGCTCTGGATCGCGACGCACGAGCCGGAGATCTTTGCGGCGACGAAACTCGTCCTGCTGCCAAAGGCCTATTTGCGCTTGGTGCTATCAGGCGAGGCCATCGAAGATGTCTCGGACGCATCGGGATCGCTGTGGCTCGACGCTGCGCGCCGTGACTGGTCGGACGCCGCACTGGCAGCAACCGGCCTGACGCGCGAGCACATGCCGCGTCTGGTCGAGGGATGCGCGCCTGCAACGACGCTGCGCAACGAACTCGCGCGGCGCTGGGGCATGACAAGGCAGCCGATCATCGCGGGCGGCGCCGGCGACAATCCGGCCGGCGCTGTTGGCATCGGTGCGATCGCGCCGGGAACCGCGTTCATATCGCTGGGAACCTCAGGGGCCTTGCTGGCGCCGACCAACAGAATAGCCGCCAATCCCGATCGCGTCGTGCACACGTTCTGCCACGCCATTCCCGCCATGTGGATTCAAGCCGGCGCGATCCTCTCGGCCGCCTCCTGCCTCGCCTGGGCCGCGCGCCTGTTCGGCGTCACCGAGGCCGAGTTGCTGGCGCCGCTTGGCGCGCGCCCGCAGGCGCCGTCGCCGGTGAGCTTCCTGCCTTATCTCGCGGGTGAGCGGACGCCCCACGACGATCCCGCCGTGCGCGGCATGCTCAATGGCCTGAGCCACGGCACCGATCGCGGGATGATCGTGCAGGCGGTGCTCGAAGGCGTTGCCTTCGCGCTTGCCGATTGCCGCGACGCGCTCGCCGATGCCGGCATTGCGCTTGCGGAAGCCGATGTCATTGGCGGCGGTTCACGATCCCCGTACTGGCTCGCGGTGCTGGCCAACGTGCTGAACGTTCCGATCCATCGCTTCGCCGGAGGCGAGACCGGCGCGGCGTTCGGTGCGGCAAGATTGGGGCGGCTTGCTGTCACGGGTGAGGCAATCACCGCCGTGTGCACGCGGCCGCAGCGCGTCGAGACGTTTGAACCCGACGCTGGATTGGCCGATGCCTATGCCGAGCGGCTTCCCGCCTGGCGCGAACTGTATCGGCCGCGCCACTAGCATCGCCTTTGATGCTGCATTCCGGTGTGTTCGGTATTGCCCTGTGCCGCGGCCTTTTGTTTAATGCGCGAACCGCGCTGACAAGAATGACTGAGACGCGGGTAGGAAACGCATTGTGCGCCGGGAGGCACGATGAACGATCCGATCCTGGAGATGCGCGGGGTCTCAAAGACCTTCTTTGGCATCAAGGCGCTGCGTGCCGTCGATCTCACCGTCTATGCCGGCGAAATTCATGCTCTGATGGGTGAGAACGGCGCCGGCAAATCGACGCTAATGAAGATCCTGTCCGGCGCGTACAGACCCGATCCCGGCGGCGAGATCCGCATCGAGGGCAGCCCGGTGCGGATCGAAGGTCCGCTCGGCGGCCGCGCCGCGGGCATCTCCATCATCTATCAGGAGCTGTCGCTGGCTCCCAATCTCAGCGTTGCCGAGAATATCTATTTGGGCCGGGAGATATCGCGCTCGGGTTTGCTGGCGCGCGGCGCCATGCGCGAGGGCGTCGGGCCGATCCTGAAGCGGCTGGGCGCGGATTTCCTGCCGTCGACGCTGGTGGCGCATCTGTCCATGGGCCAGCGGCAATTGGTCGAGATCGCCCGAGCGCTGCACGCCAGATCAAAGATCCTGATCATGGACGAGCCGACCACCTCGTTGTCGGCCGCCGAAAGCGAGCGGCTGTTCGCGCTGATCCGCCAGCTTCGCTCCGAGGGGCTTGCCATCATCTACATCTCGCATCGCATGGACGAGGTCTACGCGCTCGGCGATCGCGTCACCGTGCTGCGCGACGGCCGGCTGGTCGGGTCGCTCGACAAGCCCGACATTCGCGCCGACACCATCGTCCGCCTGATGGTCGGGCGTGACGTCTCCTCGTTCTACAAGAAGGATCATGATCCGGAGGCGGGACGGGGACATCCCGTGCTTGCAGCGATCGACATGGCGGACGGCCAGCGCGTCAAGGGTTGCTCGCTCACCGTGCATGCGGGTGAGGTGGTCGGTCTCGCCGGCCTGATCGGCGCCGGCCGCACCGAGCTTGCACATCTCATCATCGGCGCGGCGCCCAAAACCTCCGGCCGGCTCGAGCTGGAGGGACGCCCGGTCGAGATCCGCACGCCGGGCGAGGCGTTGGAGGCCGGGATTGCCTATCTGACCGAGGACAGGAAGGCGCTCGGCCTGTTTCTCGACATGTCCTGCCTCGACAACATCAATCTCGCCGTGCTCGGGCGCGATGCGAAGCTCGGCTGGGTCCTGGATCGCGATAAGGCGCGTGAGCGCGCCGATCGGGCCTTCACAGGACTCAGCATCCGCGCCGCCAATGTCGGCGTCCCCGCCGGTGGCCTGTCCGGCGGCAACCAGCAGAAGGTGCTGCTGTCGCGGCTGCTCGCCATTGCGCCAAAAGTCCTGATCCTCGACGAGCCGACGCGCGGCGTCGACGTCGGCGCCAAGTCCGAGATCTATTCGATCATCGATAATCTCGCCAAGGTCGGCACCGCGATCCTCGTCATCTCGTCCGATCTGCCCGAGATCATCGGCATCTGCGACCGCGTCGTCGTGATGCGTAGCGGGCACATCGCCGGTGAGGTCACCCGCGGCCCGGATTCGCCGCTGACGCAGGAAGACATCATGGCGCTTGCCACGGGGATGGAGCATCTCGATGCCTGACAACGGTGCTTCGGAGGCTAAGGCCGCCCCGACGACGACCAACGGCGCTGCCGCAGAGACAAGGCGCCAGCGGATGAGGATGCTGATCAGCGCACTCGGCATGCTGCCGGTGCTGCTGATCCTCTGCATCGGCTTCCACGTGTTGTCCGAGGGCCGCTTCTTCACCGGGCAAAATCTCGGCATCGTGCTGCAGCAGGCGGCGGTGAACACCGTGCTGGCCGCAGGCATGACCTTCGTCATCCTTACCGGCGGCATCGATCTCTCGGTCGGCTCGATCCTGGCGGCTTCCGCGATGGCCGGATTGACGCTCTCCAAGCTGCCGGAGCTCGGGATGCTGTGGCTGCCGGCCGCACTGCTCACGGGCCTCGGCTTCGGTATCGTCAACGGCGCGCTGATTGCACTCCTTCGGCTGCCGCCCTTCATCGTCACGCTCGGCTCGCTCACCGCGGTGCGCGGCCTGGCGCGACTGCTCGGCGCCGACACCACCGTGTTCAATCCATCCATTCCCTATGCCTTCATCGGCAACGGCTCGCTGACGCTCGTTCCCGGCGTCGCGTCGATCCCGTGGCTCTCCGTGATCGCTCTGCTCGTCATCTTCGTTTCGTGGCTGGTGCTGCGCCGGACCGTACTCGGCGTGCACATCTATGCGGTGGGCGGCAATGAAAGCGCGGCGCGGCTTGCCGGCATCAAGGTGTGGGCCGTGCTGATCTTCGTCTACGGCGTCTCCGGCCTTTTCGCCGGGCTCGGCGGCGCCATGCAGGCGGCGCGGCTCTATGCGGCCAACGGCCTTCAGCTCGGCCAATCCTATGAGCTCGATGCGATCACCGCCGTGATCCTCGGCGGCACCTCCTTCGTCGGCGGCATCGGCTCGATCTGGGGCACGCTGGTCGGCGCGCTGATCATCGCCGTTCTGTCCAACGGCCTCATCCTCATCGGTGTCTCCGACATCTGGCAATATGTGATCAAGGGCCTGGTGATCATCGGCGCGGTGGCACTGGATCGCTACCGGCTGCAAGGCTCCGCCAGGACTTGAAAGGCCGGGCGTTCAGCCGAGTGCGTTTGGTTCGAGATTCCGTTGCGGCAACTGGTCTGCCGCGCCGGAGACGAAGACAGACCAGGGAGGACGTCCATGTTGAAGACGATCACGCTCGCCGGCGCCGCCATGGCGCTTGCCCTAAGCACCGCACCATCCTTCGCCAAGGAACTCAAGTCGATCGGCGTCTCGCTGGGATCGATGGGCAACCCGTTCTTCGTCGCGCTGTCGAAGGGCGCCGAGTTCGAGGCGAAGAAGACCAATCCCAATGTGAAGATCACGGCGGTCGGTTTCGAATACGACCTCGGCAAGCAGGTCACCCAGATCGACAATTTCATCGCCGCCGGCGTCGATCTGATCCTGCTCAACCCCGGCGATCCCAAGGCAATCGGGCCGGCGATCAAGAAGGCGCAAGGCGCAGGCATCGTCGTCGTCGCGGTCGACACCGCGGCCGAAGGCGCCGACGCCACCGTGACCACGAACAATGTGCAGGCCGGCGAGATCTCCTGTCAGTACATCGTCGACAAGCTCGGCGGCAAGGGCGACGTCGTCATCGAGAACGGGCCGCAGGTCTCCGCTGTGATCGACCGCGTCGTCGGCTGCAAGAACGTCTTCTCGAAGAATCCCGGAATCAAGGTGTTGTCGAGCGACCAGGACGGCAAGGGCTCGCGCGAGGGCGGTCTTACCGTCGCGCAGGGCTATCTGACGCGCTTTCCCAAGATCGACGCCATCTTCGCCATCAACGATCCGCAGGCGATCGGCACCGACCTTGCGGCGCGCCAGCAGAACCGCACGGGCATCGTCATCACGGCGGTCGACGGCGCGCCCGATATCGAGGCGGCGCTGAAAGATCCGCAGTCGCCGCAGATCCAGGCCTCGGCTTCGCAGGACCCGTTCTTCATGGCGCGGCGGGCCGTGCAGGTCGGTGTCGGCATTCTCAACGGCCAGAAGCCCGCCTCGACCGTCGAGCTCCTGCCGTCCAAGCTCGTGACCAGGGACAACGTCGCCGAGTACAAGGGCTGGACCTCGGATCGCTCGCAGTAAGACGCGGTCCGCTACCGAGAACGCCCGAGACACGAGATGACGGGCGGCGTTTTGTTCGACGCCGCCCGCCGCCGACACACCTGCACTGATCGGCCGTACGAGCGCGCTGGGCTGCCTGTTGTGTTAGCCTCGCACGATCTCGATCGGTCGATTCGGAAAGCACATCTCGTGAAAGCCAAGATATCCGGCACCGCGTGGCGGCATGCCAATATCGGTCGCCTGCTCAACAACGCCGTGCGGCGCTTCGAGGGCCGCGTGCTCGAATTGATGAGCGAGCGGGGACACGACGAGACGCGCATCGCTCATGTCAGCCTGACCCGCAATCTCGATGTGGAGGGGACGCGGCTCACCGAGCTCGCCCGCCGGGCGTCCATGAGCAAGCAGGCGATGGGCGAGCTGGTCGATCAATGCGCCGAGCTTGGTCTCGTCGATCGCATCGCGGACCCGACCGACCGGCGCGCGCGCATCGTCATGTTCACGCCCACGGGGCGCAAATGGCTGGATGCGTTTCGGGACGCCGTCGACGTCGCCGAGCAGGAAATGCGCGCCGAGCTCGGCAAGGCCACCATGGACGCGATCCTGAAGGGGCTGGCGGTCTATGGCGAGAGGTTCGACACACTCGAGGATGCCAATTAGTCAGGCTACTTGACGATCTCGTCAGGCGACCTTACCATGCAAGATAGTGCTGGTAGGGAGAAGCGTCTTGGAAACACCTCTGACGGCCGCGGTGCTCATCGCGGGCGGGGGCCCTTGCGGGCTCATGCTGGCCAACGAGCTCGGCCGCCGCGGCGTGTCCGCGATCCTGGTCGATGAAAAGCCGGGCACGGCATTCAATCCGCAGGCCAATGCGACGCAGGCGCGCTCGATGGAGCATTATCGGCGGCTGGGTTTCGCCGACGAGATCAGGCGCGAAGGTCTGCCCGCGGACTATCCGACCGACGTTGCCTACTTCACGCGCTACACTGCTTACGAGCTGGCGCGCTTTGCATTGCCGTCATCATCGCGCGCGGGCGAGCTGATCAAGGGCATGTCGGGCTCCTGGAGCGCGGGCGAGCTGCCGCATCGGGTCTCGCAGAAATATGTCGAGGCGGTGCTGCGCCGCCATGCCGAACGGCTCCCCGGAATCAAGCTCAACTACGGTCACCGGCTGATCGGCTACGTCGAAAACAACGACGGCATCGTTGGTGAGGTCGAATGTCTCGACGATGGCAGCCGCTTCCAGGTCCGGGCCGACTTCCTCGTCGGCGCCGACGGGCCGCGCTCGCAAGTCCGTCAGTCGCTCGGCATCGTCTACGGTGGTGAGACCGGGACGCAGCGCGATTTCATGGGCGGCCGCATGCTGGCGGTTTATCTCCGCTCGCCGGAGTTCTACGCCAGCGTCCCGCACGCCAAGGCGTGGATGTACAATTGCTTCAACGGCGACCGCCGCGCCTTCATGGCCTCGGTGAACGGGCGCGATGAATTCGCCTTTCACACGCAGCTCCGGCCGGGCGAGGATGAGAGCGCGATCACGGTCAGCGAGGCCAGGGGGGCGTTCCAGCGCGCCTGCGGCGCGCCCATCCCATGCGAGGTGCTGTCGTTCCTGACCTGGACCGCCGGTCACGCGCTGGTCGCAAATGGGATGCAGCGGGGCAGGGTGTTCCTCGGCGGCGATGCGGCGCATCTGTTCACGCCGACCGGCGGGCTCGGCTACAACACCGCGATCGAGGATGCGGTCAATCTCGGCTGGAAGCTCGCAAGCGTCGTCAAGGGCGTGAGCCCCGCGGCGCTGCTCGATAGCTACGAGATCGAGCGGCGACCGGTGGCGCTGCGTAACACCGATTATGCGCGGCGCTTTGCCGACTCTCTCGGTCTCTTCGCACCCGCGCCGGACATCGAGGACGCCACGGACGCCGGCAGCGAGGCGCGGCGGATCGCGGGCGTCTATCTCGAACAGCATGCCCGTGCCGAATTCAACATCCCCGGCGTCACCTTCGGCGGGCGCTACGACGGCTCGCCGATCATCGTCTCCGATGGCAGCCAGCCGCCGCCGGATGCTGCCAACGTCTACATCCCGAGCGCCTGTCCCGGCGGCCGCGCACCGCATACCTGGCTGGAGGACGGCGGGTCCCTGTACGACCTGTTCGGATTCGAATGGACGCTGCTCCAGTTCGGCGAAGTCGCGCCGGCTCACGCTGCGGTCGCGGAGGCCGTCCGCAAGCTCGGCGTCGACGTGAAGCTCGTCACGCTGCCGGCATCGTTGCGCGACCTCTATGAGGCCGATCTCGCCCTGATCCGTCCCGACCAGATCGTGGCCTGGCGCGGCGGCGCGTCCCAGGCCGGAACGATCGGACACATCCTTGCACGCGCGCTCGGGCACGGCGCGAGCGATGGCGCGCGACTGGCAAGCTGAGCCATTTCCGCCGCCGCATCCAATGCGGCAGTGCGGCCAATGACTCCCGCGCTGGTCGATATTGCCGTCGATGACGCCTGTTCAGCCATCAGCGCTGAATTGCGAAGCGCCACGACAAACGGGCCGCGCCGCTACGCATCCTACATCCTTTGCGAGCTACGAGCTTCGATACCAGCTCGCCAAGTTCCACGTCGTGACGTCCCAGCCCGACATGTCGACCATCAGGTTGTTGACGCCGGCGTTGACGATGTGGCGCGAGAGCAGCGGCAGGAGCACGTTGGCCTCGCAGAAGATCTCGTCGACCTTGATCAGCAGCGCGGCGCGCTTGACGGGGTCGAGCTCGTTCTGCGCGGCCTTGTAGGCCTTGTCGGCCTCGGGATCGGAATAGCGCGAATTGTTGCGGCCCAGCCATTTGTTGTCCTTGGTGGCGATCTCCCAGGAGACGCACTGGTTCAGGAAGCGCTCCGGATCTGGCTGCGGCTGTGTCGTGTTGTACATCTCCATGTCGGCATAGAATTTCGAGTAGGTATCGGGGTTGCCGACATCGGAGGAGAAGAACACCGATGCGGCGACCGCCTTGATCTCGATCTCGATGCCGGCCTTTTGGCAGGCTTGCTTGATGATGGCTTGGGTCTTCTGGCGCGGAGCGTTGGTCGAGGTCTGGAACACGTATTTGAGCTTCTTGCCACCCTTCTCGCGGATGCCATCCGCGCCCTTGGTCCAGCCGGCGTCGTCGAGGATCTTGTTGGCCTTGTCGGCGTCGAACTCGTATTTCAGTTTGGGCGACTTGAACTGCTTGGGCGCGTTGACGAAGCTCGCGGTTGCGATGCCGCCGCGTCCGTAGATGAACTTCTGGATCGAGTCGCGGTCGATCAGGAGATTGATCGCCCGGCGGACGGCGGGATCGGACAGCGTCGGGTGCTTGGTCTTGACGCTCGAACGCTCGCCGTCGACCTCGGTCCACGGGTCCGTCGTGTTGAGGATGATGAACTCGACGTTGCCGGAGGGCGTGACGTCGAGCTTTCCTTTGCCGCCCGCTTCCATGCGCTTGAGGACCTCCTCCTCCACCTGCATGTTCCAGGCATAGTCGTATTCGCCGGTCTGCAGCACGGCGCGCGCCGCAGACACCGCATCGCCGCCACCCTTGACTTCGAGCGTGTCGAAATGCGGCTGGTTCTTGACGTGGTAATCGGGGTTGCGCTCGGCGCGGATCAAATCGCCCGGCTTGAACTCGACGAATTTGTAGGGGCCGGTGCCGACCGGCTTCAGATTGCCGGGAGCCTCGCGCGACTTTGCGCCGGCATAATCGCCGAAATGATGCTTCGGCAGGATCTGACCGACCGAGCCGACGAATGGGTCGGCCCAGAATGGCGTCGGCGCCTTGAAGATCACCTTGACGGCGTGGTCGTCGATCTTCTCGACCTTGATGTCCTTGTAGGAGCCCGTGGTGTAGGCCGCGGTTGCGAGATCCGCGGCGTATTGCCAGGTGAAGACGACGTCGTCGGCGGTGAAGGGCTTGCCGTCATGCCATTTGACGCCCTGCTTGAGCTTCCAGATCACGCTCGTGCCGTCGGCCGCAAGGCCGCCGTTTGCCTTGGTCGGGACCTCTGCGGCAAGGCAGGGGATGAGATTGCCGTCCTTGTCCCAGCCGGCGAGTGGCTCGAAGAAGACACGCGAGGCGATCTGGTCCTTGGTGCCGCTCGCGAAATGCGGATTGAGCAAAGTGGGAGCCTGCCAGAGCAGGATCTTGAGCGGGCCGCCGCCGCCGGCCTTGGTCGGCTTGTACTCGAGCGTCGCATCCGCCATCGCCACGTCGTTCCAGACGAGGATCTGGCTTGCGACCGGCGCTGCGATCCCGACCGCAGCCAGCTTCTGGATGAACGACCGTCGCGACAGCGTGCCTTGCTTCACTTCCGCGATCGCCGTGCGGATTTCGTTCTCGTTCATCAGATGACCTCCACCTTCGCCAAAAATATCGTCACCGGCATGCAAGTGACCAGCACTCTAACCCGGGACGGCATCGCGGAGTCAAAGGGGTGCCCTGCGGCGAAATGGCGAACGCGCCTGTGAGAAGCCATAGTTCCGGCCGTCGTTGCTGCGAACGGTCTCGGCCGGGAGGGGCCACCCGCCGCGAGATGCGCGTTCCCGGGCGGTCGGCTGCGTGAGGCGAACATGGCCCGGCCCTTGCCCGCCAGTATGATGGATATGTATAAACATCATACTTGGAGGTGGCGTGGTTCGGTCAGATGATGTCGCAAGGCGGGCGTTCGAGCCTGGCGTGCTGTTCGGCGGGCTGATTGCCGCCAACATCGCCGCATGGGCCTTCGCCTTCGCCGCGTTCGGCGACCGGCCGACGGTGATGGCGACCGCGTTGCTGGCCTGGGTGTTCGGCCTGCGCCATGCCGTCGATGCCGACCACATCGCCGCGATCGACAATGTCGTGCGCAAGCTGATGCAGGCGGGCGATACGCCGCGCAGCGCCGGTCTGTATTTTGCGCTCGGCCATTCCACCGTCGTCCTGGTCGCGACCATGCTGCTCGCGCTCGGCGTCGTGAGCCTCGGCGGCGACAGCCTGCTCAAGGAGATCGGCGGCCTGGTCGGCACCTCGGTATCGGCGTTGTTCCTGCTGGTGATCGCGGCGATCAATCTCGCCATCTTCGCTGGGCTGTGGCGGATCCTGCGCGAGGTGCGCGAGCAGGGCATTCACGATGCTGCGCAGCTCGAGGCGCTGCTCGCGTCGCGCGGCTTCCTGGCGCGGCTGCTCGCCCCGATGTTCCGCCTCGTCACAAAACCCTGGCACATGTATCCGCTCGGCCTGCTGTTCGGGCTCGGCTTCGACACCGTGACCGAGATCGGCCTGCTCGGCATCTCCGCCACGGAAGCCGCGCGCGGCGTCTCGCTCGCGCAGGTGCTGGTCTTCCCCGCGCTGTTCGCCGCCGGCATGGCGCTGGTCGACACCGCCGATTCCGCGCTGATGGTGAGCGCCTATCGCTGGGCCTTCGTCGATCCCTATCGCAAGCTCTGGTACAATCTCACCATCACCGGCGCCTCCGTCGCGGTCGCGCTGTTCATCGGCGGCATCGAGGCGCTCGGCCTGATCGCGGACCGGCTCGGCCTGACGGGCGGGCCGTGGTCGCTGGTCGAGGCCCTCAACGACTCTCTCGCCAATGTCGGCTTTGCCGTGATCACGTTGTTCGTGATCGCATGGCTGGTCTCGGTCATGCTCTATCGCCGCATGGCTCCGGACGACCGGCAACGCGTGGTCGATCCTGACGAGCTGAGCAGGGACGCCGCGCCGGGGTGATCGCACCTCAGTGTGTCGCAACGGCAACAATCGGCGACTTTCCGCGATCCGTGATCAGATCAAAATTCCTCGCACCCTTGCGAACAACCAACTCGCGCCAACATAGCGTCCGGTAAAGATCACGCGCCACGGGGGCGGGTGAAACAGACGGCCGTCGACAGCGAGTGAGCATCATGCGCGCGTTCTTCCGAATCGCGTTCGTTCTATCTGCCCTGTGGTTTTCTGTTCATCCAAACGCATCCCAGGCCCACGCCATCATCGTCTCGTCCTCGCCGGTATCAGGCACGACAATATCCGGCGACACCGTCGCGATCCGCCTGCACTTCAACAGCCGGATCGATCGCGCACGCTCCAAACTGACGCTGCTGGCGCCGGACGGCGCGCCGCGCGCCCTGACGCCGGCTTCCGACGCGCCCGCCGACGAGCTCAATGCCGATGCGACGCAGCTGCCGGCGGGGGCATGGCACCTGCGCTGGCAGGTGCTAAGTGTCGACGGCCACATCACCCGCGGCGACATTCCGTTCACCGTCCACTGACGTGTACCTGCTCCTCGACATTTTCGGCTATCTGTCGGTGGTCCTGCGGGGCCTGATCCTGATCGCCCAGTCGTTCACCCTCGGCGGTCTCGCGTTTCAGCTGTTGCTGTGGGGACCGCTGCAGCCGCAGCTCTCCGTCTATGGCCTCACGATCGAGGAGCGATGCCGCGCGTTCCTGCGGTTCAGCGCCGCCGCATGGGCGCTCCTCACCGTCGCCTCGCTGGCGCTCAACGCGGCCGCGCTGGTCGGGACGCTCCAGGTGCCCTGGAGCGAGGCGGTCAGCGCCGATTTCGGCCGCGCCGACCTCGTCATCGCGGCTTGCGCAGTGGGCATCGCCGTCCTGGCCAACGGTCCCGCGCATCGGCTGCGGTCGGCCGCGCTTCTCGCTTTGTCGGTGCTGGCGCTGGCGATGCAGACCCGGCTCACGCATGCGGCCAGCCGGCCGGATGTGCGCTGGCCGCTGCTGCTGTCCGACGCCGGTCACATGGCGGGCGCGGCGGTCTGGATCGGCGGTCTGCCTTACTTCCTGATCGCGCTGAACGGCTGCAAGGACGCCGGCGATTGGCGCCTGATCGCGCGCCGCTATTCGCTGATGTCGATGGCCGCGGTCGCCGCGATCGTCAGCGGCGGCCTCGTCATGGCGGCGAACTATATCGGCTCGGTCGCCGCGATCTACGGCACCGCCTATGGCGTCATGACCCTGGCCAAGCTCGGCCTGCTCTTGATGCTGCTGACGCTCGGCGCGGGCAACTACTTCCTGGTCGAACGGCTGCGCCGCGACCCCGCGACGCCGATCCTTCGCCTCAAGCGTTTTGCGGAGGTCGAGATCGGCATCGGCCTCACGGTCCTGCTGGCCGCTGCATCCCTGACCTCATTGCCACCGGGCGCGGATCTCCCGCACGATCGTCTCGCCTGGCATGAGATCGTCGAGCGCGCCACGCCGCAATGGCCGCCGCGCCTGACCAGCCCGGATTACGACAAGCTCACCGTCGCGCAGCTCCAGGCGAAGATCACGCTTGCGGACGCCGGGCGCGCCAACGCGCAGGCGGCCTACGTTCCCGGCGAGGGCACGATCCTGCCGCGCAATGCCGAGGACATCGCCTGGTCGGAGTACAACCATCACTGGGCCGGCGTCTTCGTGGTGCTGATCGGGCTGCTGGCGCTGGTCGAGCATTTCCGCTGGGGCCGCTGGGCGCGGCACTGGCCGCTGCTCTTCCTCGCGATGGCGGCCTTCCTGTTCTTCCGCGCCGACGAGCAGGCCTGGCCAATTGGTCCAGCCGGCTTCTTCGAGTCGCTGCGCGATCCCGAGGTGGCGCAGCATCGCATCTTCGTGCTGCTGATTGCCGTGTTCGGCCTGTTCGAATGGCGCGTGCGCCTACGCGGCAGCAAGGCCGGGCCGGCGGCCCTGGTGTTTCCCCTGACCACGGCGCTCGGCGGCGCGCTGCTGCTCACGCATTCCCATGCGATCGCCAACATCAAGGACCAGCTGCTCATCGAGATGAGCCACACCCCGCTTGCGCTGTGCGGCGTCGCCGCCGGCTGGGCGCGCTGGCTCGAACTGCGGCTCGACGGCCGCGTCAGCCGTGCCGCAGCCTGGATCTGGCCCGTCGCCTTCATCCTGGTCGGGCTGATCCTGCTGGACTACCGCGAAGCCTGAACGCGCTATCCGTCGTACTGGTCCGGCCCCATCGCCCACGACGTCTGATCGTGGCCGTAGGCGTAATTGCGGTTGTTGACCACAGGGTTGCGATTGACCATCGGCCGCATGAACATCGGGTGCGTCGCGCTGCGCACCTCGTGCTCGACTGTGAACAGAGGCTCGCCGCTGTCGAGATCGACGATGTCGCAGAACCGGTATTGATATTGGTTGTCCTCACGCGAGATCAAATTGCGCGCGAGCAGCTTGCGGTAGGGACCGGAGAAGTCGGTGATGTACATCTGAACGTGGTGCCCGTCATAGTCGCCCGGCGGCCGGTCGGTCTCGCGGAACAAGAGGTGCTGGTCGCGGCCCGTCTGCACCGCCGCAACCGCGCCGTCGCCATTGCGCAAGGATGCGGGCATGCCCATGACCTCCGGATAGAAGGCGCAGATCGAAGGCGCCGTTCCGATCGGCACGTCGAACTCGACATAGGGGATGCCGAGCGTGATGCGGCCGAAACGCGTCGCGTCCGGCTCATGAACGCGCATGCGGTTGCCCCACGGGCAGACGGCCTCGACATGGTCGTTGTGCTCGGCAAAGGTGAAAGCGGTGCCTTCGAGCTTCTTCGCGACCGATGCCAGTCGCGCCAGCAGCGCCTCGCGTCCCTCGATAACGAGGCCGGTATGGCCGCGCAGCACCTGCGGCCTGCCGCTCGGCAGGTGAAACTGGCTCCGTCCGGCGTTGATCCACATGTTGGTGTCGGACACCATCAGATAGGGATCGCGGGTGAGCCCAAGTCCCGTGACGTAGAATAATGTCGCCAGGCGCTGGTCCGGGACCTGGATGTTGACGTGCTCGAAATGAATCGCGTTGCCGAGATCTTCTGTGGATCGGTCGAATTGTTGCGGCATGGCTGTGCGCTCTGGGTGGGGGACGGACAGGCCATACTAGAGCACAATTTCCGTCAGCCGAAACAGTTCGGCGATCACATCTTGAGGGCGGACATCACGCCTTTCGCCACCTTGCCGCGGCAACCAGTCCCTGTAATCTGGGCAAAAGACATCAAGGAAAGGACCGATGGGGGGAGTTCTGGAAGGCGTGCGCGTCCTCGATTTCGGGCGCTATATCGCGGGGCCGTATTGCGCGACCCTGCTGGCCGAATTCGGCGCCGAGGTCATTCGCGTGGAGAAGCGCGACGGCAGCGAGGATCGTTTCGTCGCGCCGGTCGGTGAGGGCGGCGAAGGGGCGCTGTTTCTCCAGATCAATCGCAACAAGAAGTGCATCACGCTCGATCCGATGACGCCGGAAGGGCAGGAGGTGATGCGACGCCTGATTGCGACCGCCGACGTCGTCGTCGCCAATTTGCCGCCGCAGACCCTGCGCGCGATGAAGCTCGACTACGACTCGCTTCGAGCGATCAAGCCGGACATCATCCTGACGACGGCAACGGCGTTCGGCGGGCCGGGACCGTGGTCCGATCGCGTCGGCTTCGACGGTGTCGGCCAGGTCATGTCGGGCTCGGTGTACATGACCGGTGCCGGCGATCCGCCGTATCGGGCCGCGGTGAACTGGGTCGATTTCGGCACCGCGCTGCACTGCGCGTTCGGGACGCTCGCCGCCCTGATCGAGCGCGGCAAGTCCGGCCGCGGGCAGATCGTCGAGGGCGCGCTGCTGGCAACCGCGCTGTCCTTTACCAATGCCACGCTGATCGAGCAGGCCGTCATCAACGTCAACCGCGTGCCTACTGGCAATCTCGGCCAGACCGCCGCTCCAGCCGACATCTACCGCACCAAGGACGGCTGGGTGCTGTGCCAGGTCACGGGACATCCGCTGTTCAAACGCTGGGCGAAGCTGATGGGCGAGGAAGACAAATGGCTCAATGATCCGCGCTTTGCCGACGACATCAGCCGCGGCAACAACGGCGCCGTCATCAGCGAGCGGATGGCACGCTGGTGCGCCGAGCGCACCACGCAGGAGGCTGTCGACACGCTGGGCAAGGCGATGATCCCGACCGGGCCCGTGCTGAGCCCGCAACAGGCGCTCGATCATCCGCACATCCGCGCCGCCGGCTTCATGCAGGATGTCGATTATCCGGGCTTGCCCAAGCCTGCACCGGTGATGCGCGCCGCCGTGCGGCTGTCGGAGACGCCGGGTGAGATCGCGGCGCGACCGCCCACGCTCGGCGAGCATACCGATCGCGTCCTCGCCGAGCTCGGCTACGACACGGCTGCGATCGAAGCACTTCGACAGAGCGGCATCATCTAGCTGGACTGGACCGCCGACTGAAACGTTCAGGCGGCGGTCCAGTGCGATCTAGAGGAACTTGGGGAAGTTCTAAGGCCGCGAGACAACGCTAACCCGTCCCGTGCAAACGCATCAAGTTTCGTAGTGTTGCTCCGGCGACAGATTCGTTGCCGCGGCCCGCAAATGGCCACACTTGCAGCACGCAGCTTTCTGCTCCCCGGCGCTGCTCGATCTAGCCGGTCTTGGTCGTGTAGATGGCAGCGAAGCGCTCGCGCAGCAAATTCTTCTGCACCTTGCCCATGGTGTTGCGCGGCAAGGTCTCCACGAAGATGACGCGCTTGGGCTGCTTGAATTTGGCGAGACGCCCGGACAGCGCGTCGAGAATGGCGCGCTCGTCCACCGACGAATTGGGCGAGCGGACCACGGCGGCGGTGACGCCTTCGCCGAAGTCGCCGTGCGGCACGCCGACGACGGCGCTTTCGGATACCCCGGGGATGGCGTCGATCTCGGTCTCGATCTCCTTCGGATAGACATTGAAGCCGCCGGTGATGATGAGATCCTTGCCGCGGCCGACGATATGCAGATAGCCCTGCGCGTCGAGCTTGCCGAGATCGCCTGTGATGAAGAAGCCGTCGGCGCGGAATTCGGCGGCGGTCTTGTCCGGCATGTTCCAGTAGCCTGCGAACACATTCGGCCCCTTCACCTCGATCATGCCGACGTCGCCGACGGGGAGGATCGCACCCGTCTCGGTGTCGGTGACGCGAACCTCGACGGCGGGAAGCGGCCGGCCGACCGAGCCGGCAACGCGCGCGCCCTCGTAGGGATTGGAGGCGATCATTCCGGTCTCGGTCATGCCGTAGCGTTCCAGAATCGCGTGCCCGGTCCGCTCCTTCCATGCCCGATGCGTCTCGGCCAGCAGCGGCGCCGAGCCGGCGACGAACAGCCTCATATTGGCGGTGGTGCGCTCGTTCAGTTCAGTGCTCTCGAGCAGGCGGACATAGAACGTCGGCACGCCCATCAGCACGGTGCTACGCGCCATCGTTGCCAGAATGCGTTCGGCGTCGAACTTCTGCATGAACAGGATGCGCGCGCGTGCGGCGAAGGTGACGTTGCAGGCCACGAAGAGCCCGTGAACGTGATAGATCGGCAGGGCATGGATCAGCACGTCCTTGCTCGAATAGCGCCACTCCCGGACGAGCGTCAGGGCATTCGAAGAAAGGTTGCCGTGCGTCAGCATGGCTCCCTTCGAGCGGCCGGTCGTGCCCGACGTGTAGAGGATGGCTGCGAGATCGTTATTCGTCCTGTCGATGGTGTCAAATTGCGCCGGGAAGTCTGCCGCGGCATCGACGAGCGAACCCTTGCCGTGGTGATCGAGCGTCTCGACCCGGCCGCCTGCCCTGGCGGCGATGGCGCGCAGATCGGCCTCTTCCCTGGGATCGCACACGATCAATGTCGGCAGCGCATCGCGGATGAAATACTCGGTCTCAGTCGGCGTATAGGCGGTGTTGAGCGGCAGATAGACCGCGCCGGCGCGCAGCGTTGCAAGATAGAGCGCGACGGCCTCGACCGACTTCTCCACCTTGGCTGCGACGCGGTGGTCCGGGCCGATGCCGATCTTGGCGAGGAAATTCGCGAACCTGCCGCTCAGTCCAGCAAGTTCGGCATAGCTCAAGGTCGCGCCGTCGTCCTTCTCGATGCAGATGGACTGGTCGGACTCCGCGCCGGCAAGCAGGCGATCGTACAGGTTCGAGGTCATGACGAGATCTTCCGTTGCGAGTTGGTGTGAGGACTGGGAACGAGGTCGCGCGATGACAATTTCGCGCGAAGCGCCTTCTTCACCTTGTCGGACGCCACCACGGTGCCGGCTTCGGCAAAGGCTTCGTGGTTGGATTCGATGTGCTCGAGCGCGTAGAGATAGTTCACCATCAGCCCGTACGACTGCTTCATGCCCTTCGCCGAAGCATCCCCTAGGAAATTCAGCCGTTCCAGGCGCGCGCCGTTGCCGAGATGGAAGCGGGCGACCGGATCGAGCGGCTTGCCCGACGGCAGCTTTGCTTTCAGGAAGTAATAGGCGGCGAGCGCCGTGATCGGCTCTTTCGCCTGCGCGATGTCGCCGCCGTCGTCGAGCGCGACCAGCGCGCGCCTTGTGTCCTCGTCGATCGCCGCGGAGGCCTCGGTCTTGAGCTCACGCCTCGCCCAGCCGGCAAAGCCGGGCACCGGCGACAGGGTGACGAAGGTCTTCAGGTTCGGCAGCTCGCGGGCGAGATCCTGCACCACCTGCTTGATCAGGAAATTGCCGAAGGAGACACCGGCAAGGCCCTTTTGCGTGTTCGAGATCGAGTAGAACACGGCGGTCGTCGCCTCGTGCGCCGCAATCGCCTGGCGCGATTTGTCCAGCAGCGGTCCGATCGCGCCGGGGATCTCCCTGGTGAGCGCGACCTCGACGAAGATCAGCGGCTCGTCGACCAGCTGCGGATGGAAGAACGCATAACATCGGCGGTCCGGCGGCTCGAGCCGGTTGCGCAAATCGTCCCAGTCCTGAATGGCGTGGACGGCCTCATACCTGATGATCTTCTCCAGGATGTTGGCCGAGGTGGTCCAGTCGATCGGCCGCAGCACGAGAAAGCCCCGGTTGAACCAGGACGAGAACAAATGGACGAAATCGTCGTCGACGGCCTGGAGCTCGGGGTGCTCGCGCAGTAGCGAGAGCAGCACCTCTCGCATCCGCACCAGCGAGGCCGTTCCGCCGGGCGCGAGGTTGAGGCGCCGGATCAGCTCCTGCCGGCGTGGTTCCGCGGCGGCATGGAGTGCTTCGAGCCTGGCGCCATCGCCGCCCTCCTTGCGCTGGTAGGCCGCGATTGCGAGCTCGATTGCGCGACGGTCCGGCCCGAACCGGTCGGCGAGGGAGGAGAGGAATTTGAGCCGCTGCGGCTCGGCCGCGGCTTCGAACGCGGCGAGCAGCGATTGCGCGATCGCAACGCCGGAGGCCTCGCCGCGCCGCGACAGTAACGCTTCGCCGAGAAGCTCGAGGTCGCGATCCTCGCTCCCGTCCCGTTCCGCCTTCATGCCCAGGACCGCGCGGCCGCGTTGCGTCAGCGTGTCGATCAGACCTTGCAGGAATTCGGGCGCCGCAATGCGTCCGGACCGGATGTCGTTCAGCATGGTTCGTGCCTCCTCGGTTTATCGCGATGGCGGACCCATCACGAGGTTAGGCAGAAGGGTGGAGATCGACGGCACCAGGCACAGCAGGACGACCGCGAGCGCCATCAGCAGAACGAAGGGCAGCGTTCCCCAGATCACGTCCCGCAACGGGATGTCCGGTGCGATGTTCCTGATGACGAAGATGTTGAGTCCGACCGGCGGATGGATGAGGCCCATCTCCATCACGATCGTCATCACCACGCCGAACCAGATCAGGTCGAAGCCGGCGTCCTTGAGCGGCGGCAGGATGATCGGCGCAGTCATCAGGATGATCGAGACCGGCGGCAGGAAGAAGCCGAGCACGACCACCAGCACCAGGATCGCGCCCAGCAGCACCCATCGCGACAGCTGCATCGCGACGATCGCCTGCGCCGCCGCCTGGCTGATGTGCAGATAGCTCATCACGTAGGAGTAGAGCAGCGACATGCCGATGATCAGCATCAGCATGGTCGATTCCTTCAGCGTCGATTCCAGGATCGGGCCGAGATCCCGCGGGCGCCACACGCCGTAGATCGAGGCGATCAGGACCAGCGCCAGGATGCCGCCGAGCCCGGCGGTTTCCGACGGCGTGGCATAGCCGCCATAGAGCGCGATCATCACGCCGCTGAGCAGCACGACGAAGGGCAGCACGCGCGGCAGCGCGCCGAACCGCATCGCCATGGTGAAGCGCTCGTTCGACAGGATCGGATGCTGCGCCGGATCGGCCGCATAGGCGCGCTGCGCCGCTTTGTATTCGGCCTTGAACCTCAGCACCGCATAGGTTGCGAACAGCACCACCAGGAGCAGGCCCGGCCCGATGCCGGCGAGGAAGAGACGGCCGAGCGATTGCTCGGCGGCGACCGCGTAGAGGATCATGGTGATCGAGGGCGGCAGCAAAATGCCCAGCGTGCCGCCGGCGGCGATCACGCCCGCGGCGAAGCCGCCGGAATAGCCGCGCTTGCGCATCTCGGGAATGCCGGCCGAGCCGATCGCCGAGCAGGTCGCCGGAGACGATCCGGCCATCGCGGCGAACAGCGCGCAGGCAAAGACGTTGGCGATGCCGAGACCGCCGGGAATGCGGCCCATCCAGACATGCAGCGCGCTGTAGAGATCCTGTCCCGCCTTCGACTTGCCGATCGCGGCGCCCTTCAGGATGAAGAGCGGGATCGCCAGCAGCGTGATCGAGGCCATTTCTTCGTAGACGTTCTGCGTCACCGTATCGAGCGATGCGGCGGGCATGAAGTAATACATGAAGACGACGGCGACCGCGCCGAGCGCCAGTGCGATCGGCATGCCCGAGGCCATCACGGCGAGGGTCGCGCCACCATACATCAGTCCGACGGCAAGCGTGCTCATTTGCTCCTCCATGCGTCGAGGCTCGCGGCGAGCTGAAGCGCGATCTGCAGCGTCATCAGCGTCATGCCCAGCGACATCATGCTGTAGGGAATCCACAGCGGCGGGGCCCAGGTCGATCCGGACACCTGTCCGTCGACCCATGCTTCATGGAACAGCGTCCAGGATTTCCAGGCGAAGAAGCAGCAGAACAGCAGGCTCGCGGTGTCGACGACGAGCATGCGGATCGCATTGCCACGCTTTGACAGATAGCCGGTGAGGGCCTCGATGCCGATATGGCCGCGCCCGGCCTGCACGAACGCGGTGGACAGGAACGTGGCACCGACCAGCAGGAACACCGCGGCCTCGTCCTGCCAATAGGTTGCCGCGTTGAAGAAGTAGCGTGCGGCCACGCTGTAGCTCAGGATCGTGCTCGCGACGATAAGCGCGATCGAGCAGAGCACGACGATCGCCCTGTTGAGCAGGGTCATCGCGCGAGCGATCCGTCCCACCGGGGAGCCGGGTCGCGCCGCCGTCACTGTGGCTGAATGGCCGAGATCGATGCCGTGCGCGCTCATGAGCCCGCCTCCAGGGCAAGCTTGATCAGGCGGGCGCAGTTCTCGTTCTTGTTGGCGTAGTCCTTCCAGGCCGTGTCGCGCGCAAGCTCTCGCCACGCCTGAACCGTCTTGTCGTCGAGATCGTGCACCGTCGCGCCGGCGGCCTGGTAGACCTTGGCCACACGGACGTCGTCCTCCACCGCCGCGGCGCAGCCGAACGCTTCGAGCTCAGTGCCGACCGAGACGATGATGTCGCGCTCCTTGTTCGAGAGCCGGTCGAACACCGCCTTCGACATCACGAGCGGCTCGAGCATGAACCAGTAGCTCTTGGCTCGCCCGGTCGTCAGATGCTTGGCGAGTTCTTCCAGACGGAACGAGGTCAGGCTGGTGGACGAGGTGAGGGCGGCATCGCACGCGCCGGTCTGCATCGCCGCATAGAGTTCGTTGGAGGGAAGCGACAGCACCGAAGCGCCGGCCGCCTGCAGCACGAGATCCATCTCGCGCGAGCCGCCGCGGATCTTCATGCCCTTGGCATGGCCGACCTCGACCAGCGGACGCGCACGGCTGGCGACGCCGCCGGCCTGCCAGATCCATGTGACGATGACGAGGCCCTTGGCGGCGAGGAATTTGCTGAACTCCTGGCCGATCGGCTTGTTCTTCCAGCCGAGGCCTTCGTCGTAACCGGTGACGAGGCCCGGCATCAGTCCGATGTTCAGTTCGGGAAGATCGCCGCCGGCGTAGGAGATCGGGATGAGGCTCATGTCGAGCGCGCCTTTGCGCATCGCCGAGACCTGCGCGTTGGTCTTCATCAGCGACGAGCCCGGATAGATCTCGGCGGTCATCGCGCCCTTGCTGCGCTCCTGGATCAGCGCCGCGAAGCGCCGGCAGAGCCGGTCGCGGAAATCGCCCTCGGTCGCGGTGCCTCCCGGAAACTGGTGCGAGATCTTCAGGGTCGTGGCCGCGCGCGCTTCTCCGAAGCGGAGCAGGGCCGGAGACGCGATCCCCAGCGCCAGGGCCTGGCGTCGTGAAATCCTCATTCCATACCTCCCGTTGCTAGATTGCATTTTTTATTTCTAATCTTGCATACAATTCATATATGAACTGCATGCTGTATGTTTTGTCAAGTCTATGGTATGGAATCGGCCGATAAGGTGCATACAATGAGCCAGGCCTTCAGACTGAAGCAGTCGATCGAAGACGCTGTGATTGCAGGGGAATTCCTGCCGGGCGATCGCCTGGACGAGGCCTCGCTCGCGGAGCGATTCGGGGTGTCGCGCACCCCCATTCGGGAGGCGTTGCTCCAGCTCGGCGCCGAAGGCTTCATCGATGTCCGCCCGCGCCGGGGCGCGATCGTCAGCGTCCCGTCACCGACCCGGCTGTTCGAGATGTTCGAGACCATGGCCGAGATCGAAAGCGCCTGCGGGCGGCTGGCCGCGCGCCGGCTGACGCCGGACAATGACGAGGCGATGGAGGCGGCTCACCGTGCCTGCGAGATCGCCGCACACGAAGGCGACAGCGAGCAGTACTACGCGGACAACCGCAATTTTCATGAGGCGATCTATCGCGCCAGCCGCAACAGCTTCCTGGCGGATCAGGCGTTCGCCCTGCACAAGCGCTTGAGCGCCTATCGCCGCATCCAGCTTCGGGCGCGCAATCGTCTGCTGCAATCGCTCCAGGAGCACGCCGGGATTCTCGAAGCGATCCGTGCCGGCGACGAGCAACTCTCCGCGACGCGGCTTCACGACCACGTGCTGGTGCAGGGCGAGCGGTTCTCGGACATGGTGCTCGGCCTTGCCGGCGATCGACGATCGGATGCCGCCGGCAGCAGGAGCGGAACGACGCGATAGAGCGGCGGGACAATGTCCGCCCGCTCATCCGGCGTCACCTGATGCTGGCGACTCCGATTGCCAGCACCGACATCAGCGGCACATCTGTCGGTAGCTCCACCGCCGTCTTCGGCTCAGCCAGCCAGCGCGCGACCTTTTCGGTGAAGGAGCGTGTCGCATCGGCGGACATCGGCGCACTGTTGCGCCGTGATGCGCCTCACGCTTGCAGGACGCGCTGTTGTCGGCCGCGAATTCGTTTCCTATTTTGCGCCGAATGGAGAAAGTGTCTCCGCGCCTGCGAGCCAATATGGATTTCCATTTTATTGATTTCGCGCTGCGGAGAAGCGAATACGGTTCCAATTGTTGTCGTTGAGTGATGGAGACCAAGATGTCGTTTCGCCTCCCCCTGATCCTCTCGGCCGTGCTCGCCGCATGGTCTGCCGCAGCCGCGGCTGAGACCATCAAGATCGGCGTGACGCCGGGGCCGCACGCGCAGATCCTCGAAGCGGTGAAGCCGATCGCCGCCAAGCAGGGCCTCGACATCCAGCTGCTCGAGTTCTCCGACTACGTGGTGCCGAACGCCGCGCTCGACGCCGGCGAGATCCAGGCCAATTCGTTCCAGAACCAGCCTTACCTCGACAACCAGAAGGCCGACCGCGGCTACAAGATCGAGGCCGTCGGCCTCACCGTGAACTTCCCGATCGGCGTCTATTCGAAGAAGCACAAGGCGTTCGCCGACATCCCCGAGGGCGGCAAGGTCTCGATCCCGAACGATCCGACCAATGGCGGCCGCGTGCTGCTGCTGCTGCGCGACAAGGGCGTGATCAAGCTGAAGGACGGCACGGGCTTCAAGCCCACGGTGCTCGACATCACCGAGAATCCCAAGAAGCTGAAGTTCATCGAGGTCGATGCGGCGCAGGCCCCGCGCGCGCTCGACGATGTCGATGCAGCCGCGATCAACACCAATTATGCAACCCAGGCGGGCCTCGATCCGGTCAAGGACCCAATCCTGCGCGAGGACCCGAAGGGGCCCTATGTCAATCTGATCGCCGTTCGCTCCGCGGATAAGGACAAGCCCTGGGTCAAGATCCTCGTGGACAGCTATCACACGCCCGAGGTCAAGGAGTTCGTCCTGACCAAGTTCAAGGGCGCGGTGCTGCCGAGCTGGTAGGCAATCTGCCCTCCCAGAGTCCAGTGTAAGGGCGATCCGGCGGGCAGCCCTGCCTATGAGCCTTGCGCAATGCCCGCTTGTCGGGAGCTGCGGCAACCGACATCATCGGGGCCCATCCTCGCCCGACAGGGATCGTATGAAACGCTTTGCAAACCTGAAACGCCTGGGCTTCTTCACGCGGCTGCTCGACGAGGCGCCGGCGGCGGACCGCTATCGCTTCGCGGCCGAGCAGATCGTGCGCGCCGAGAAGGCCGGGCTCGATTCCGCGTGGATCGCGCAGCATCATTTTCATGAGCGCGAGGGCGGCCTGCCGTCGCCCTTCACCTTCCTCGGCTATGTCGCCGCCCAGACCTCGCGCATCCGCCTCGGCACCGGCATCGTGACGCTGCCGCTGGAGAACGCGGTGCGGGTGGCGGAGGACGCGGCGGTGCTGGATCTGCTCTGCAACGGCCGCTTCGAGCTCGGCGTCGGCACCGGCGGCAACCCGTCTGCCTTCGCCGCCTTCGGTCTCGACGGCGCCCAGCGCAACGAGATCTTTGCGCGCAATCTGGACATCGTTCGCAAGGCACTGACCGGCAAGCCGCTCGACGGCGGCGACACGCTCTATCCGCAGCGGCCGCAACTGGACAAGCGCATCTGGCAGGCGACATTCTCGGTCGCCGGCGGCGCCCGCGCCGGCAACGCCGGCGATGGCCTCCTGCTCTCGCGCACCCAGCCGCGATCCAAGGACGCGCCGAAGGCGACGCTCGCCGAGATCCAGAATCCCATCATCGACGCCTATCTCGAAGCGCTGCCGCCGGGCTGCGAGCCGCGCATCATGGCCTCGCGCAGCGTCTTCGTCGCCGACGATCATCGCGAGGCGCTGCGGCTTGCCGATATCGGCCTGCGCCGCGCGCTGCCGCAATTCATGAAGGGCGGTCATCTTCCGCCGGGCGAGACGCTGGAGGAGATGATCACCGCGTTCGACACCCATGTCGGCGCCGCCGACGAGGTGATCGCATCGCTCCGCACCGATGCGACGCTGGAGCGGGTGACCGATCTCGTCTTCCAGGTGCATTCGGTCGATGCGCCGCATCCTCACGTCCTGCGCTCGATCGAGCTGGTCGCGGAGAAAGTCGCACCGGCGCTGGGCTGGACCCGGACGGCGGCTAAAGACGTCGCTCTCGCAGGCTAGTCCGGATGAATGTGATCGCGTTGCACGAGGCTGAATGATGGCACCAAAGGATATCATCGACACGCTCGCCGGCATCGAGCCCGGCTCCACCCTGGATGCGATCCGCGCGCGCCGCCTGCAGGCGCGCGAGAACGCGCAGAAGAGCTACCTTTCGCTGTTCGAGCCAATCGACGCCGGCGATTTTTCGCTTGCCGAACGCGCCGCGGTCGCGGCCTTCGTGACCGGGCTCCATGGCGAGTCCCCCGTCGCCGCCTTCTATCGCGAGAAGCTCGCAGCGAATGCGGATGGAGCGGCGCTGGTCGAGCCGATCCAGATCGAAATCGAGCGCGGCAAGACGTCGGGTCCCTATGGCGCCTTTCCGGCCGGACCGTTGTCGGTCGAGAACAAGGCGGGCTTGATCTATCGCGTCAGTGCGGAACGCAAGCCGCAGCTCGGCACCCGGCTGGTTGCGGCGTTCGAGCATGCGCATCTTCTGGTCTTTCGCCCGCGCGATGCCGCATCCGCCGACATGAAGGCGCTGCAGGCTGCCGGCTGGTCGACCACCGGCATCGTCACGTTCTCCCAGCTCGTTGCGTTCCTGTCGTTTCAGGTGCGCGTGGTCAGCGGCTTGCGCACGCTCGCAGCGGCAAGCGCGTAGGAGGCAGCAATCATGAGCACCGTCAATCCGCCCGTCGTTTTCACCCAGGACGAGCTCGGCTGGGTCTCGTGGATCGATCCCTTGCCCGAGGCCGAGCTGACCGAGCGACACTTCGCCGGCCTCGTCGATCGCGCCCGCGCCAAGTCGGAATACTTTCGTCTCCTGGTGCGCGATCCCGAAGTGCTGGAGGCCCGCACCAAGACCGACAAGGACATCTTCTACAACGTCGCCGACGGCCTGCCGCGCGCCGAGCGCGAGCTCGCTGCCGCTGCGACCTCGCGTTACAACGGCTGCATCTATTGCGCCTCCGTGCATGCGCGCTTTGCCAGCACCTATTCCAAGCGTCGCGACGACGTGCAGCGCCTGCTCGATGAAGGCGTTGGCGCCGATCTCGGCGAGCGCTGGAATGCCGTGGTCAAGGCCTCGGTGGCACTGGCCGAGACGCCGATCGCATTCGGTCCCGACAATATCGCCGAGCTGCGCCGCGCCGGTCTCGACGATGCCGAGATCGTCGACGTCATCAGCGGCGCCTCGTTCTTCAACTGGGCGAACCGGCTGATGCTGTCGCTCGGCGAGCCCTCGAAATAGGCAATCTCACCGGCACAAGAATTGCTGCTTGTATCAACTAAAGTGGATGGAGCCGTGCATGAGCAACATCGATCGTCGTACCCTGGTCAAGGGCTCGCTTGCCGCCATGATGGCGGGCGCCGCCTTCTCGCGCAGCGCGTTTGCGCAATCCTCCGAGCCGATCCTGCTCGGCGTCAGCGGCCCCCTCACGGGACCGAATGCGCAATATGGCACGCAGTGGAAGCAGGGCTTTGATCTCGCGCTCGACGAGATCACGGCGGCCGGCGGGATCAACGGCCGCAAGCTCGCCTATCAGTTCGAGGACAGCCAGAGCGACCCACGTCAGTCGGTGGCGATCGCACAGAAGTTCGTTTCCAATCCCGCCATCGTGCTGGAGCTGGGCGACTTCTCCAGCCCCGCGTCGATGGCGGCATCGCCGATCTACCAGCGGGGCGGTCTCGTGCAGTTCGGCTTCACCAACTCGCACCCTGACTTCACCAAGGGCGGCGACTTCATGTGGAGCACGTCCGTGAGCCAGGCCGACGAGCAGCCGCTGCTGGCGGCCTATGCCGTCAAGCGCCTCGGCCTGAAGAAGCTCGCGGTGCTGCATCTCAACACCGATTGGGGCCGCACCAGCCGCGACTATTTCGTCAAGGCCGCCAAGGAATACGGCGCCGAGGTCGCGGTGACCGAGGGCTACATCGCGGAGGAGCGCGACTTCCGCTCCACGCTGGTGCGCGTGCGTGATTCCAATCCGGATGGGCTGATCCTGATCTCTTATTATTCGGACGGCGCGCTGATCGCGCGTCAGGCCCGCCAGGTCGGTCTGAAGCAGACCATCTGTGCGGCAAGCTCGGTCTATTCGCCGAAATTCCTGGAGCTCGGCGGCGAGGCGGTCGAGGACGTCCATCTCGGCACGCGCTATTTCCCCGAGGATCCCAGGCCCGAGGTGAAGAAATTCATCGCCGGCTTCAAGGCCAAGTATGGCGGGCAGGAGCCCGACGCCTTCAACGCCTATGCCTATGATGCGATGAACATGGCGGCCGCCGTCGTCAAGATCGGCGGCACCGACCGTCGCGCCGTCCGCGACGCCTTCGCGAAGGTGAAGGATGTCTCGAGCGTGATCTTCGGCTCGGCGACGTTCGACGTCGAAAGCCGCCGCGTCAAGGGCGCGATGAATGCCGAGCTCGTCGTGCGCAAGGGCCAGTTCGCGCTCTGGGACGGCAAGCCGACCTGACCTGACGGCCGGAGCACCGCTCCGGCCGCTCTTCTCTCTACGTGGGGACCAACGTTTGTCTTCCTGGCTCGACTACACGATCAACGGGCTGATCGTCGGCAATGTCTACGCCCTCGTTGCGGTCGGGCTCGCGCTGATCTTCGGCGTCAGCCGGCTGATCAACTTCGCGCAAGGCTCGATCTATCTGGTCGGCGCCTATATCGGCTGGGTCGCGGTGGTGCAGCTGCATACGCCGCTGCCGCTCACCATCATCGTCGTCGCGGCGGCCGCCGCGGTGGTCGGTCTGGTCATCGAACGGTTCGGCCTGCGGCCACTGCAGAATTCGGTGCGCATCGCGCCGCTGCTCGCGACCATCGGCATCAGCTTCGTGCTCGACCAGCTGGTGATGCTGACCTTCTCGCCCAATCCGCGCGCGCTGCCGAGCCAGTTGCCCGATGTTCGCTTCCAGCTCGGCGGCGGCACCATCGGCCCGCTTGATCTGCTCATCGCCGGCGTCGGCCTCACCAGCGCGCTCCTGCTGTTCGTGTTCCTGCGCTACAGCAAGCTCGGCTGGGCGGTGCGCGCCGCCTCGCAGGACCGCGACGCCGCGATGCAGATGGGCGTCGACGTCAACCGCGTCAATCAGGCGGTGTTCGGCATTGCCGCCGCGCTCGGCGGCGTCTCCGGCATGCTGGTCGGCATGTACTACAACCAGATCGACACCGCGATGAGCCTGCAGGCGACGCTGAAGGGCGTCGTCGCGGAAGTGGTTGGCGGCGCCGGCAACGTGCCGGGCGCGGTGATCGGCAGCCTGCTGCTGGGATTGGTCGAGAGCTACGGCGTTGCCGTATTCGGCACCAGCTATCGCAACCTGTTCGCCTTCCTGCTGCTGGTCGTCGTGCTGGTGCTGCGCCCGAATGGCCTGTTCGCCAGCGCGCGGCAGGCGCCGCCCGAGCCGCTTACCGGCACCTTCATCGCGCCGAGCCGCCCGGTGCGCATTCCGCGCTGGGCCTTGGCTGTCGCCGCCGCGATCTTCGCGGCCCTGCCGTTCTTTCCGGTGTCATTCTACGTGCTGCAAACCCTGATCAACGCCTGGCTGCTCGGCATGCTCGCGCTCAGCCTGACGCTGGTCGCGGGCACGATGGGCCAGGTCTCGCTCGGACATGCCGCGCTGCTCGCGATCGGTGCCTATACGTCGGCACTGTTGTCGCTGACGCTCTCCGTCCCTGTCGGCCTTGCCGTGATCGGCGGCGGCCTGATGAGCGCCGCGCTCGGCACGCTCTTGATCTCGCCGTCGTTCCGCCTGCGCGGGCACTATGTCTCGATCGCGACGCTTGCCATCGGCGAGATCGTGTCGCTGGTGATCCTGAACTGGGAAAGCGTGACGCGCGGTCCGATCGGTATCTCCGGCATCCCGCCGCTGTCGCTGTTCGGCTACGACCTGATCAGCCCGACGTCAATCTACTGGTTCAGCTTTGCCGTGATGGTCGTGCTGGCGCTGCTGCAGGGGCGGCTGCTCACTTCGCATCTCGGCCGCAGTTTCCGCGCCATCCGCGACGACGACATCGCCGCGCGGGCCTATGGCCTCAGTCTGAACCGCTACAAATCGCTGGCCTTCATCTTCGGCGGCTTTGCCGCCGGCGTCAGCGGCGGCATCGCCGCGCATCTCTATTCCTACATCAATCACGAGACCTTCAACACGCAGCAATCCATCCTGGCGCTGACGGTCGTCATCCTCGGCGGCCTCGGCAATGTCGTCGGCGCGATCGTCGGGGCGGTGGCGCTGGTCGGCCTGCCCGAGGTCTTCCGGATCGCGGCGGAGTACCGCATCCTGATCTACGGCATCGTGCTCTTGCTGCTGGTGCGGTTCAGGCCGCAGGGCCTGTTGGGGACGATCTGATGGCGGAGCAGCACAATCCTATGCTGTCCCTGCGCGGACTGACGCGCCGCTTCGGCGGTCTCACCGCTGTGGACGCCATCGATCTCGACCTCGCCAAAGGCGAGCTCATCAGCATCATCGGCCCGAACGGCGCCGGCAAGACGACGCTGTTCAATCTCGTGACCGGGCTCGACCGGCCCGACGCCGGCACTGTGCGCTTCGAAGGGCAGGACATCACCGGTCTGTCGCCGGAGCGGCTCGCCGCCGAAGGCATCGCGCGCACCTTCCAGCTCGGCCGCGTGTTCGGCAATCTCAGCGTCATGGACAACGTCCTGATCGGTGCCCATACGCGGCTGCGGTCGGTGAAGCCGGCGGTGCCGGTCATCGGTCCGTTGCTCGAACTCGGCCTGGCGCTGCTTCGCCCGGCAAGTGTCAAGGCGGAGGAGGAACGGCTGCGCGAAGAGGTGAAGGCCATCCTCGCCCGCTTCGGCGAGCGCCTGTTGCCGCGCATCGACCAGCCCGCCTACAGCCTGTCCTACGCCAACCGCCGCCGTGTCGAGATCGCGCGTGCGCTGGCGCTCAAGCCGCGCCTCTTGCTGCTCGACGAGCCGACCGCCGGCATGAACCCGACCGAAACCGCGGAGATGCAGGCGCTTGTTGCCGAATTGAAAGCCGAAGGTCTGACCATCCTCCTGATCGAGCACAAGCTGGAGATGGTGATGCGCCTGTCCGACCGCGTCATCGTCATGGACGAGGGCAAGAAGATCGCGGCAGGGCCGGGCGACGAGGTGCGAACCGATCCCAAGGTGATCGAGGCCTATCTCGGCCATGGGCTATCAGGCGCGGCGGAGCAGGAGAGCGCGGCATGACGACGAGCGCACCCGAACCGCTGCTGGCGCTGTCTGGCGTCAACACCTTCTATGGCCAGGCCCAAGTGCATTTCGACCTCTCGATCACGGTCGCACGCGGCCACATCGTCTGCCTGCTCGGCGGCAATGCCAGCGGCAAGTCGACGACGATGAAGATCATTCTGGGCCTGGTGAAGCCACGCTCGGGTGAGGTGACGTTCGACGGCGCCTCGCTGATCGGCCTTTCCACGCCGCAGATCGTCCGCCGCGGCATCGCCTCGGTGCCGGAAGCGCGGCGGCTGTTCGCCGACATGAGCGTGCGCGAGAACATCCTGATGGGCGCCTTCGTGCGCAACGACCGCGATGCCGTCGCGCAGGACCTCGAGAAGATGCTCACGTTGTTCCCGAAGCTCGGCCAGCGGCTGTCGCAGCGCGCAGGCTCCTTGTCCGGTGGCGAGCAGCAGATGGTGGCGATGGCGCGCGCGCTGATGAGTCGGCCCCGGATGATCGTGATGGACGAGCCCACCATGGGCCTGTCGCCGCTCTATGTCGACCGCGTGCTGGAGCTGATCCGCACCATCAACCAGGAGGGCGTCTCGGTGTTCATGGTCGAGCAGAACGCCAGCCTCGCGCTGGAGATCGCGCACGAGGCCTATGTGCTGCAGACCGGCAAGATCGTGCTGTCGGGTCCGGCGCGGGCGTTGAAGGACGATCCGCGGGTGCGCGACGCCTATCTCGGCGGTTCCGAGGCCGCGTAGCGTTTCAAGCCGAAGCTGCGCTCTGCGCCGGCTCCGCCGGCAGCTCGTCGGCGTTGGGATCGCCCGGCGCGGTCGCCCAGGCCAGCTCCACCAGGGTCACGATCCTGCGTCCGCCGCCGTCGAGCTGGACGACGATGAGACCCTGCTCCTCCATATAGCTGAGCAGGCGCTGCGCGCGGCGCAGCGAGTGCGAGCCATAGGCGCGCGCGATCGCGGCATCGCCGGGGCAGGGCCAGCCTTCCTTGGCCGCGCGCGCGATCATCATGAACACGCCCTGCATGTCGTCGGGCAGGATCGAGGCGCGCAGCGACACGTCCTGCCAGGCGTCGTCTTCAGTGAGATCGGTGCCGACGCCGGCGCGTGCATGCGTCAGCATGCGGCGGAATTCGTTGAGATCAGGCACCGCCGCCCCTAAGCCCTCGATGCGGCAACGGACCACGAATTCCTGATAGAGCACGCCGATGGCGCGGAAGCCGGCATCGGGCTCGGCGAGCACGGCCCTCAGCGTGCGATCGACGCGCTCGCGCCGCTCGGCGAGCTCCTCGGCACTGACGGGCACCTCGATCGGCTCCGCGCGCGCTTCCGGCACGGCGGCAGCCTTCGCGGCCCGGAGCTGCTCAAGCAGATCAGGCGCCGGGCGGCGTTGCGGCCGGCTGGCATCGGGCGGCGGCGCGGCCAGGATCACGGCGCGGACGTCTTCAAGCGTCGCTTCCGGCAGCGGCATCAGCCGCGGCGTGGAATTGCGCGGGGAGGTGTCGGTCGGACCGATGTTCAGACGCAGGGGACGGCGCGACAGCGCCGGTCCCAGCGCCATGAACTGGCCGCGCTCGAGATCGCGAAAGGCTTCCGCCTGCCGCCGCTCCATGCCGAGCAGGTCGGCGGCGCGCGCCATGTCGATGTCGAGGAAGGTGCGGCCCATCAAAAAATTCGAGGCTTCCGCGGCGACGTTCTTGGCAAGCTTGGCCAGCCGCTGCGTTGCGATGATGCCGGCGAGCCCGCGCTTGCGGCCGCGGCACATCAGGTTGGTCATGGCGCCCAGCGACAGCTTTCGCGCTTCGTCCGACACTTCACCCGCGACCGCCGGCGCAAACAGCTGGGCCTCGTCGACCACCACCAGCATCGGGTACCAATGGTCGCGGTCGACGTCGAACATCCCGCCGAGAAAGGCCGCGGCGCGCCGCATCTGGTTCTCGGCATCCAGCCCTTCGAGATTGAGCACGGTGGACACGCGATGCAGCCGCGCGCGCTCGCCGGCGACCTGAAGGCCGCGCTCGGTGTGGTCCTCGGCGTCGATCACGAGATGGCCGAAGCGTTCCGCCAGCGTGACGAAATCGCCTTCGGGGTCGATGATGGCCTGCTGTACCCAGGGCGCGCTCTGCTCGAGCAGCCGCCGCAAGAGATGCGACTTGCCGGAGCCCGAATTGCCCTGCACCAGGAGACGGGTCGCCAGGAGTTCCTCGAGGTCCATGGCCGCCGCGGCACCGGCCGTGGTCAGCCCCATCTCGATCGCAACCGTCATGTCCCCGACTCAAGTCCCCATCATCCGCGGACAGGGGCTTATCAATCCCGCCGCGGCGCGTCGAGCGCTGCAGCGCGAATCAGGCCGCGTTGCCCACGGTGGCGTTCAGGCGTGATTCGAGAGCCCTAGAAGTGCGGGCCGGTAGGGCGGTTGCGGATCGTCGTCCTCGTTCTCTGGAATCGCACAGGAGCCGAACTCCTGCCTGATCCGCTCGATTTCGGCGATGCGCGCGTGCAGCCGCTGCAAATGCTCAGGCGACCTTGCCCGCCAGAACCGGAAGGTGTCGGCGGTGAGCGGCAGGAACGCCGTTCCGAACAATGTCGGCTCGGGAACGACGGTGCGTCCGAGCAGCAGGAACCGCTCGGCTCCCGAGACGACAAGGGTCGCGTAGCCGCGATTTCCGATTCGCCTGATCCCGTTCAGCGACCATTCGGCGAGCTTGCTGAAATACGGCTCCTCGCGCCAGCGATCGGGGCAATCGTCATCGACCGTGACATTGACGGCGTCCTGGCTGAAATGCACCACGATGCCCGACTTCGCCGGGAACCAGTCGTCGTCGAGATGGCCCTGCAGCCAGGCGCAGACGAAGGACCGGCACATTTGCGGACGGCGCTCGTAGATCGTGCACCCCGTGCCGGCCTGCCAATGCCGGCACAGCTGGTTCACCGGCTTGTCGACGCCCGCCACCTCGAGGATGTCGCAGCAGGCGTTGCACGATCCGCATTCCCGGGCCGGCCGCGCCGTCTTCGGCAGGCCGGTCGCACGAAAGCCCTGGCCGTCGCGGACCAGCAGCTTCTGCTTCTCCAGCGCGATCAGAGCACGTTCGATCTTGAGACGGGAAAGCCCGGTGGCGTCGATCACGCCCTTCATCGTCGTCGCGCCGGCCTCGACCGCGCGGACGACGCTCAGCATCGCCTGGTCCATCGTCTTTTCTTGTTGTTGTCGTCCGATTCCGGACGCCGGCATCGCAGGCCGGTGCCGGGGAGTGGCGGCGAGTTGCCGGTTGTGAAGATAATTATTTACTCACAAAGCTATCTTTCTCCTTTTTGTCGAACAACAAGCTGAGCCCGACATGCACGCATGCAGCACTTGCGCAAATGCGGGATCAGGCATGGCGATCACGATCGCTCTGCGAAGGGGTTTGCAAACGCAAGACGCGGGCGACCGGCTCAATTCGCCCTCAAGCGCGGCCATTTCGGCGCCGCGCTGCGCCAGGAGAGGAGGCGCGACACGCATTGTCGTCACGCAGTCGTGATATCTGCGGTGCGTACGCTCGCGCCGCGTGAGGCGACACGTTTGCGTGATGAGGCGTGCTCGACAACGACATCGCGCCGCGTTGCTGCTGCATCACACCGGGAACAGCCTCTCGTGGGACGAGGAGGGACGCCGCATCATCGCGTGACCCAGATCAAGGCCTGCCGGCGCGTTGCCTGCTAGCCGAGGGCATGAACTTCCTGACCTTCTTCACGGCGACCTGTTTTCTTCTCGCCATGCCGGGACCGACCAACACCTTGCTCGCGACTTCGGGGGCAGGGATCGGCATTGCACGCTCGCTCCATCTGCTCGCGGCGGAGCTGTGCGGCTATCTCGCCGCGATCACGCTGCTGCGGCTGGCGCTCGGGCCCGTCGTGAGCGACCGCTTGCGGCCGTCGTGCTCCGCGTCGCCGTCAGTGTCTACATTCTGGGTCTTGCCGTCATGCTCTGGCGCGTCAACGTGCGCGAGCTGCGCCGCGGCGCGGTGGTGACGTTCCGCCAGGTGCTGCTCGCCACGCTCTTGAATCCGAAGGCGATGGTGTTCGCCTTCCTGCTGCTGCCGCTTCAGGCCGGAGCGTCCGAGTTGTTGCCCCGGCTCGGTGTGATAGCGCTTCTGATCGTCATGGCGGGAACGGCCTGGGTGATGCTGGGCGCAACGCTGGGCCGCGGGGCCCGTCGTCTCGGCCGTCCCGAGCTGATCAGCCGAACCGGCGCGGTCACGCTCGTCGCCGTGACCGGCCTGATCTGGCTTCAATCATTTTTGAGCGCGTGAGCGACGCCGCCGCGTGCGTGCGATGGACACGGCGCGTTTACTGCGCGCCGGATCCGCCCTGCACGATTTTCTCGTTCAGCTTCTGATCGACGGTGTCGACCGTGCGGTCGATCTCGGCATTAGGCACGCCAAGCTGATGCGAGATCAGCTTTACCAGGAGGTCGACGCGCTCGATGAAGGGCGCGCCGCTCGCCACCGCGCGCGCGGCCGACGACGGCTTGAGCAGGCTTTCCGCGGCCTTGGCATATTTCGCGAACGGCACCTGGTCCTGCGGATCGGCGCCGAGGCGGCGGGCGAGGGCGTCGACGTGATCGTAGATCGACTGCGAGCGTGCGAGATCGCCATGCACGGCGTCGCGGATCGACTGCGGCTCGTGCGGGGTGATGCAGCGGTAATTGCCGGTGAGCAGCATCGACCATTTCGCCAGCGGCACGAACAGGGAATCGAACACCTTCAGCTTCACCGGCACGTCGTGGCCGTCGAGCGTCACTGCGTCGATGTCGGCTTCGAGCTCGCGCAGCAGCTTGTTGTGCTTCTCGTCCGCGAAGACAGATGCCTTGAAATTGGTGGGCAGGCCGACGTGAAGCACGTTCGCGGCTTCCTCCGGCGGGCGGAAGGCCTGCGGGTCGGGCGAGCACAGCGTCACGAGCGCCGGCTCGAACCGCTCCCACACCTGCGCATTGGTATAGGCCTCCTCGAGATCCATGTCGGCGAGCGCGGGAATCCGCTTCAGGTAGGGCAGCGGCGGCATGTTCATGATCGACAGGCACGGCAGCTTCGCCGCGGCGATCTTGACCATGAGGACGCGCACCGTGTGGTTGGTGTATTGCGGCTCCTGCATCGCAAGGCCGACCAGATCGTAACGGGAGATGTCGACGTCGGCCGGCGTCACCGCGTCGAGCTTGCCGGGCAGGTCGCGTGAGAAGATCGCCCGGTGCACCGCCTCGTCGCGCAACTTGATGCGCACCTCGGTACCGTCGCGATTGATGAGCTCGGCGGTCTTGGCGCGGCAGACCAGGGTCACATTGTGCCCCGCCATCAGCAGCTTCGTGCCGAGCAGGGAGCCGTAGGAAGCCCCGAGAATCAGAATGTTACGCGCCATGTTTCGTCCCCTGGAATGTCATGTGATTTTTTGCGCCCCGGCCGTCGTCCGAGGGGCGATTTGCCGGCATGTAAAGCGAAGTGGCCGGCAATGGCAACTGGGATAATGCATACAAGATGCGGAAGGCCGGGGGCGCCCGGTCGTGCGTAACGACCGAAATGCGACGGATCCCATCCGGCCAGGGCTCTGCAGATCCGAGACAAATTATGTCCCGAAGTCCGGAATGCATGTCTCATCCGGCTCGTCAGGGAGAGGCGATCGTGCGCCCGTCGCGCGATGCGCAAGCGTGCGGGGCGGAGGTCGTCTCGTCGATGAGGCGGCCGCATCGTCATTGCTGCGGTGACTGGCAGCGCGCCGGATGCGCCCATAAGACCTTCATGAAAGGTCGATACCGGTCATGCCTCTTCTGTCATCAAATGGCAGCCAAATTTTAGTCGTCGGCCGCAACAAAAAACTGCAAACGGAAGATCGAAAAAATGGCAAAGTGGCGCGGGGCCGTAACTGTAGATCAGCAACGGAGCTGAGACGTGACGATTGAGTTGGAGCCGGCGTGCAACTTGTGTTGAGACCGGCCGATGGGGGCTGCACACCGCTTGGCCAAGTGCCCCCGCCCGCGCGAAGCGAAGACGAAACGAAAATCGGATGGGGTCTCGCTGCAGCAAAGCCCCGATCCTGCGCAGGGCACGGTGTCTCGTCCCTGCGCGGAGTCGAGATGGCAGCGAGACAGATCGACGAGACGGACGGCATCAGCAGACGCAAGCGCGATGCATGCGACCAGGTACGCCTGGGGTCGCATCGAGCAGGCGTGCACGGCGTTGCGCTGACAGCGCAGCCGGCAAACCTGCCCAATCGCTGACGCGCCGTTCGGGGAAAAAAATGGAAGGTAATCATTGGCCTCACGGCGCCAGCGATGGCGCCGGTGGAAGCCTGGTACGCTTGCGAAAGCGCGCGTCCGAATTTTTCGAAAGTCTGTCTGTCGCGGAGCTTGCGCGTGAGGCGCACAGGCATCTGTGGGTCTCAGACTGGTTGAGGGTCGCGGAGGACTATCGGAGCTCCGCCGAATCCGCGCGCGCAGATGGTGCCGGCCAGATTGCGCACGAGGCGTGGATGTGCGCGCTGATGGCGTTCGAGGTCGCGCGAAGCCTGTCTCGTCCGGAGGATCTCGCGAGTGCCGACTTCGCCGACAAGGTCGGTATCAGTCTGCGAAGCTTCGCGGACGATGCGGCCCAAGCGATCGAGCGCGTGGAGATCGATGGCTTCGATCAGGGAGCGTTGACCGGCTTCTTCCTGCCGGCGCTCCGTCACGGGCCTTCCGCGCCCGCGGTCATTTGCATCGCCGACGAGGACATCGCCCTGGCCTCGATGATGAGCAGGCTCTTGCCCGCCTCGCTGCGCCGGAACATGTCGCTTCTGCTCATCGATGCCGGCACTTCGCCTGTTCGCCGCCCGCTCAAACAGGAGCATATCCTCCAATGCTGGCTGGACTATCTGGAGGCTCGCCCGGATGTCGACGCGCAGCGGATCGCGGTCTACGGCGAAGGGGCGGGCGCCAGTCATGCCTCCCGCTTCGTCCTCTCGGATCGCAGGATAGCCGCCGCCGTGTGCGACGGCGGTCTTTTGCGGCTGGTCACGCACCGTGCATCGGTCCATTGGATGACAGGCGTTGAGGAGGTTGCCGCGGGCGAAGCGCCTATGCGTCCGCTGCCGTCGGCGCGCCGAATGGGCTGCCCGCTTCTCATGGTGGTCGGGAGCCGCTCGATGATGCGCGAGCAGGAGGCTCTCGATCTTCAAGCCAGCCATCGTCAGGCCGGAGCCGACTGCTCGGTCGTCGTGCCGAACCGCATTCCGTATCCTCTGGGCGAGGTCGAGAATTTCGTCACGGTGGACGACTTCATTTTCGAGTGGCTCGACGCCAAACTCGGAGCTGCCCGTCGTCTCGATCCTGTAACCTACCTCTAAAGCGCGATGAGATTGGGATGAATCGTCATCGCGCTTTGGATTGCTGCTTACGCATGATCTTTCCGGAGAACCGCTTCGCACTTTGCGCTAGTGCGGCCCCCGGGTCCGGATCATGCTTTAGCGCATGATCCCTGAGAATGCGCCGCGGTCTTCCCGCGATGAACGCGGCGCAGATCATGCTCTGTCAGGAAACCGCGGATCACGAGACGTCGATGGCCAGCAGTCGTGCGGCGAGCCGGGCATTCTTGGCAATGGTCGCGAGCGCGACATTCAGATCGGCGAGAGTCTTCTCGTCGACCTCGTTGAACATGGTCGAATTCAGGGCGAGCTTCCGCTTGGACAGTTTTTCGATGTCCGTCGTCGCCTTTTCCGTCAGCGACATCAGAATGAAGCGGGCATCGTCGGCAGCCGGGCGTCGCGACAGGAATCCGCCCTTCTCGAGGCTCTTGGTCTGGTTGGTCACGAAGGCGGGATGGATCCGCAGCTTGTTCGCGATGTCGATTCCGGCGACGCCGCGCCCCTCGTCCAGCTCGGTGATGGCCATCAAGATCAGCCATTGTGGCTCGGTGATGCCCAGCAGTCCGGCCCAGCTGCCGTGGATGTCCTCCAGCTGCGAGTGGATTTCAACGATATTCCAGATGAAGTCCGTAATCGCCCGGTCGGCCTTCTTCTCGATCATATGGCTTCCCCCAATTCATCATTTTCTTTTTGTCTGGTCGGTCTTTTTACCCGGATATTGGCAAACCGTCTCGCATATCGTGCGTGGAACACTTCATTAGAGAAATCGCGTCGCCACTTAATAGTTGCAGAAAGCAATTGATTAAGTTATGTCTTACGCACTCAGAATTTGCTGCTCTTGACCTATGTCAAAGGGACGGCGATGTGAGACCTCCAAGAAAGCCCTCGGGATGCCCCCTGAGGGCTTTTTCTTTTGCTTCAGGTACTTGCCCCGCGTCGCGCAACTCCTGTTGCTTGCAGGCAACAGCGCTTTCCGAACTTGCAATTCACCAAATCAATGAATTGAGACGATTGTTTTTATAAACTATATGTGAGGTCACGACGGAGGGGGGGCACCTCGCTGTCGTTTCAGTCCGGACCTTCAGTGCGGACCTGAATTGAACGGAAATTGAGAGGGTCAAGCGGCCTCCACCGAGGAGCCGAGCCCCCTGAACCGACCTGGAGGTTTATCTAATGAAGTTGACGAAGACGCTCTTTCTCGGCTCGGCAGCCGGCCTGATGGCCGTCTCCGGTGCGTTCGCAGCCGATCTCCCCGTGAAGGCCAAGGCGGTCGAATACGTGAAGATCTGCTCGCTGTACGGCGCCGGCTTCTACTACATCCCGGGCACCGACACCTGCATCAAGCTCGGTGGTTACCTGCGCGCCGATGCCGTGCTCGGCTCCAACTCGGACTTCAACCCGAACCAGGGCGGTACTGCCGGTGCTCGCAACCGCCTGATGAACTACTACACCTTCCGCGCTCGTGAAGACCTGAACATCGACACGCGCACCGCGACCGAATACGGCGTGGTCCGTACCTTCTTCGACGGCGTGTTCACCTGGACGACCGGCAACTATACGCCCACCGGTTCGGCCACGGGCGGAACCGTGTACAGCGGCGCGCTCACTCTCAACGCGGCGGGCACCGGCCTCGTCGGTTCGAACGGCTCTGGCTCGGTGAACGGCACCGACGGTAACACCTCGGCCGGCGCGCTCGGCGTGTACTACGCTTTCATCCAGTTCGCCGGCTTCACGATGGGTAAGGCCGTGTCGCAGTTCGACGCGCCCTGGACCAACTATCCCGGCAACATCACCGACAACCTCGTCGGCGGCAGCGGCACCGTGACCGGCGTCACCCAGTTCACCTACACGGCCGATTTCGGCCAGGGCGTGACGGCGTCGTTCTCGGCTGAAGATGCCACCGCGTACTATCAGGCCGGCAACCTCAACATGACCGGCGCGACCGCGGGCGGCATGATCGGCGGCTCGTACGGCACCAACGCTGTCGGCGGCTCGCGTTCGCCGAACCTCGTTGGTCAGGTGCGTGTCGACCAGGCCTGGGGCCTGTTCCAGGCGTCGGTGGCTGCGCATGACAACCACGTCGGTTACTACGGCGCGACCGAGACCACCGGCCACCCCGACGACAAGTGGGGCTGGGCGGTTCAGCTCGCTCTGTCGATCAAGAACATCCCGACCGGCGCGGGTGACACGATCAACATCCAGGGCGTCTACACCGACGGTGCGACCCGCTACAACTTCCAGAACCTGTCGGGCAGCAGCTACGCGCTGTACGGCAACTCGGGTCTTGCCGGTGCTTATGGCAGCATCGGCTTCGCCAACGCTCCCGACACGGTGTTCGTGACCGGCAGCTCGCAGGAAACCGTCAAGACCTGGGGCTTCCGTGGCGCTTACACCCACAACTGGGATCCGAGCTGGAACACCGCGCTCTACGGTGCTTACGCTCAGGCCCAGTTCGGCACGCTGGCCAAGACCACGCTTTGCGGCGCCACCGGCACCGGCGGCGTGTTCGGCGGCCTGGCCGGTGTCACCGGCTGTAACCCGGACTTCGCGATCGGCCAGCTCGGTATCGTCACCCGCTGGACCCCGGTCAAGAACCTGACCTTCTCGGCCGACCTCTCCTGGACCCATCTCGACCAGAAGTACTCGGGCACTGTCGCTATCGCCCCGGGCGTCACGACCGCCAAGCCGGCCGCGACCTACGAGCTGAAGGATCAGGACTCGATCGCCATGATCCTGCGCGCTCAGCGTAACTGGTAAGATCTGTCGAAAGATCTCAAAGAGCACCCGGCGGGAAACCGCCGGGTGTTTTTTGTTGTGCTAGGCTGATCAGTTGAGATGCTGGTCAGTTGAGGCCTGGGCGGCCGAAGCCGCGTAGCGCGGATGGAGCCAACGGGTCGCGCGAATGCGCGCCCGATGACAGGCTCCGCGCAATCCGGGAAAGCTGCCTCGTCGAACCAGCGGTCCCGGATTTCGCTTCCGCTCCATCCGGGCGACGGGCGGTGTGTCGCTCCGCTGTCAACCCGATCTCGCAAAAATATTCCGCTTTACCGAAATTCGGATTTGTCGTATGTGATGGCCCATCCCGGCTCATCCTTGAGGGCGATCATGAGGTCGTCATTGTCGCGAGCCGGGCTTGCGGTGGACGCGGCAGCGTCGGGCGCGAGAGCTTGAGGTCAGGGCGGATTGCTCTCCGTGAGCCCTGAGGCTTCGTGCGGACGAACGGCGCTGTCAGGTTCGTCTCGTCGTCAAGTTTCCGGCTCCGTCGACAGGGCTGGGAAAACTGCGGCGAAATGGCGGACCGTGCGTACGGCAAAACCGTGTGGT
>NZ_JAFCJS010000009.1 GCF_018130825.1 Bradyrhizobium liaoningense
GTGCCGACGACGACGCGATCGGGAAACTTGAAGTCGCGGATCGCCGCGCCCTCGCGCAGGAATTCGGGGTTGGAGGCGACCACGACGTCGGCCTTTGGATTGGTCTCGCGGATGATGCGCTCGACCTCGTCGCCGGTGCCCACGGGCACGGTCGACTTCGTCACCACGACGGTGAAGCCTTGAAGCGACTGCGCGATCTCTTTCGCGGCGGCGTAGACGTAGGACAGATCGGCGTGACCGTCGCCGCGGCGCGAGGGCGTGCCGACCGCGATGAACACGGCGTCGGCATCGGCGACCGGCTTGGACAGATCAGTGGTGAAGTCGAGCCGCTTGGCCTTGACGTTGGTTGCGACCAGCTCGTCGAGGCCGGGCTCGTAGATCGGGATCTCGCCGCGGTGCAGGGCCGCGATCTTCTTCTCGTCCTTGTCGACGCAGGTGACGTCGTGACCGAAATCC
Organism: Bradyrhizobium liaoningense; assembly: GCF_018130825.1. Classification (GTDB taxonomy): domain Bacteria; phylum Pseudomonadota; class Alphaproteobacteria; order Rhizobiales; family Xanthobacteraceae; genus Bradyrhizobium; species Bradyrhizobium liaoningense_B. The sequence goes on from NZ_JAFCJS010000009.1 coordinate 457, forward strand.
GCAAAGCAGGCTCCGGACACCAGTCCCACATAGCCCGTTCCGATCATCGCGATTCGCATGAAAAACCCTGTTTTGGCTTGGTTAACGAAACCCCAATGCGGAGCGGTTTAGCATTTTCCGGCAGTGAGGGAACAGTCCGCGCGCAAAAACCGGCACGCGAATTGAACCGGTAAAGAAGTCGGAAACCGCAAGGCCCCAAACTGCCCCGCGGCCGCACAAGGCCGGGCGGAACACGCCCCGAAAAGGGACACCATGGCTTCATCAGGCACCATCGCAGCACACGGGCTTTCCCAGGCCCCGGCTGCCGCGCGTGTCGACTGGGTCGACTATGCCAAGGGCATCTGCATCGTCATGGTCGTGATGATGCATTCGGTGCTGGGGGTCGAGCTCGCCGCCGGCGAGACCGGTTTCATGCATGTCGCCGTGGCCTTCGCAAAGCCGTTCCGGATGCCGGATTTCTTCCTGATTTCGGGCCTGTTCCTGCCGCTCGTGATCGACCGCGACTGGCGTACCTATCTCGACCGCAAGGTGATGCATTTCGCCTATTTCTATGTCGTCTGGGTGACAATCCAGTTCGGCTTCAAGGCGCCTGCGTTTGCCGCGGAGACGAGCTGGCGCGACGTGGGCCTCCTGTATCTCGAATCCTTCATCGAACCGTTCGGCACGCTGTGGTTCATCTATCTGCTGCCGGTCTTCTTCGTCGTCACAAAACTGACACGCAAGATTCCCTCGCTCGCGATCTGGCTCGTCGCGGCAGCGCTGGAGACGGCGCGCATCTCGACCGGCTGGACCGCGATCGACGAGTTCTGCGCGCGCTTCGTCTATTTCTATTCGGGCTACCTGTTCGCACCTTACGTGTTCGCGCTGTCGGATCGTGCACGCAGTCATCCCGCGCTGGCACTCGCGGCGCTTGCGGTCTGGGCGCTGGTCAATGCCGGCCTCGTCGCGATTGGCGCCAGCGAATGGAAGATCGTGTCGCTCGTGCTCGGCTTCGCCGGCGCCTGCGCCATCATCACGACCGGCACGCTGCTCGCGCGCGCACATTGGCTGAACTTCTTCCGCTTCTGCGGCGAGCATTCGATCGTGATCTATCTCGCCTTCTTCCTGCCGATGGCGGCGACACGAACCCTGCTACTCCGCACCGGCATCATCCCCGATATCGGTACGGTGTCGCTGATCGTCACCGTCGCCGGCGTGATCGGCGCGCTCGCGATCTGGCAGGTTGCCTTGCGGCTTGGCGGCAATTTCCTATTCGAGCGGCCCGATGCGTTCTGGATCGCGCCGAAGAAGGCTGGCGCGCGGTTGCAGGCGGCCGAGTAGCTGCACTCTCGGTGTCGTCGCCCCGCTTGACCGGGCGACCCAGTACGCCGAGACGTCAGTGATTGAGCCGAGAAGCCGCGACGTACTGGATTCCCCGCTTTCGGGGGAATGACAGCGGGGGATGCGGGAAACGACTGTGGGGATAGCGGCGCCCGTGGGCCAAAAATCCCCCTCCCAAGGCTGTCAAACGCCGCAAAAATTCATACATTGCGGCCATGCCAAAAACATCCCCGAAGACCTCCGCCAAAGCTGACACCAAGGCCGCGCCAAAGGCTGCCGCCGACACCAAGGCCGCCGCTGCGACAGCTGCTGCCAAACCGGTCGCGGCGAAGGCAGCGGGCAAGGGCGACCATATCTTCCTGGTCGATGGTTCCGGCTACATCTTCCGCGCCTACCACGCGCTGCCGCCGCTGAACCGCAAGTCCGACGGACTTCAGGTCAATGCCGTGCTCGGCTTCTGCAACATGCTGTGGAAGCTGCTGCGCGACATGCCGGAGGCCGACCGGCCGACGCATCTGGCGATCATCTTCGACAAGTCGGAAATCACCTTCCGCAACAAGATCTATCCCGAGTACAAGGCGCACCGTCCGCCGGCGCCGGATGACCTGATCCCGCAATTCGCTTTGATCCGCGAAGCTGTGCGGGCCTTCGACCTGCCCTGCCTGGAACAGGTGGGCTTCGAAGCCGACGATCTCATTGCGACCTACGCGCGGCAGGCGTCCGCGCGCGGCGCCACCACGACCATCGTGTCCTCCGACAAGGATCTGATGCAGCTCGTGAACGACAAGATCATGATGTACGACACCATGAAGGATCGCCGCATCGGCATTCCCGAGGTGATCGAGAAATTCGGCGTACCGCCGGAGAAGGTGGTGGAAGTGCAGGCGCTCGCCGGCGACTCCACCGATAACGTTCCCGGCGTGCCCGGCATCGGCATCAAGACCGCGGCGCAGCTGATCACCGAATATGGCGACCTCGAACAGCTTCTGTTCCGCGCCACCGAGATCAAGCAGCCGAAGCGGCGCGAGGCATTGCTCGAGAACGCCGAGAAGGCGCGCATCTCGCGGCAGCTCGTGCTGCTCGACGACAAGGTCGAGCTGGAGGTGCCGCTGGACGACCTCGCGGTCCACGAGCCGGATGCACGCAAGCTGATCGCGTTCCTGAAGGCGATGGAATTCACCACGCTGACGCGGCGCGTTGCCGAGTATTCGCAGATCGATCCTTCCAATGTCGACGCAGATCCCGGCTACGCGAGCGGCGCCAGTGTCTTCTCGCCGCTGCCGCCCTCGGACGTCGTGCCGGCGCCAGGCGCTGGCGCGGCACCGCAGGCCCGGCCGAACGAGGCCAACAAATCAGCGGGCAAGGAGGACAAGGCCGCGAGCCCCAAGGGCGCACCGATCTCGCTCGCTGCTGCGCGCGAGGAGGCGCTGCGCAAGCTGCCGGTCGAGCGAGCCAAGTACCAGGCGATCAAGTCGCTGAAGGAGCTCAACGCCTTCATTGCGCGCATCCATGACACCGGCCATGTCGCGATCGAACTTCGAGGAAACTCGATCGATCCGATGCAGGCCGATCTCTGCGGCATCGCGCTGGCGCTGGCGCCGAACGAGGCCTGCTATGTGCCGCTCGCGCACAAGCAGTCCGGCGGCGGTGGCGGCCTGTTCGACGCCGGTCTTGCGCCCGACCAGGTCAAGCATACCGACGCCATAGAGGCGCTGCGGCCGGTGCTGGAATCGGCAGGCATTCTCAAGATCGGCTTTGACGTCAAATTCACCGCCGTGATGCTGGCGCAGCATGGCATCACCCTGCGCAACATCGACGATGCGCTCCTGATCTCCTACGTGCTCGACGCCGGACGCGGCTCGCACGCGCTGGAATCGCTGTCCGAGCGCTGGTTCGGCCACGCCATGCTCAAGGAAAGCGAGCTGCTCGGCAGCGGCAAGGGCAAGATCACCTTCGACCAGGTGCCCATCGACAAGGCCGCGCCGCTGTCGGCGGAAGGCGCCGACATCGCCCTCCGGGTCTGGCGCGTGCTGAAGCCGCGCCTCGTCGCCGAGCACATGGCGACGGTCTACGAGACGCTGGAGCGGCCGCTGGTGTCGGTGCTCGCACGGATGGAACGGCGCGGCATCTCGATCGACCGCCAGGTGCTGTCACGTCTTTCCGGCGACTTCGCCCAGACCGCCGCGCGGGTCGAAGCCGAGATCCAGGAGATCGCGGGCGAGCCCGTCAATGTCGGCAGCCCCAAACAGATCGGCGACATCCTGTTCGGCAAGATGGGACTATCAGGCGGCACCAAGACCAAGACCGGTGCGTGGTCCACCACCGCACAGGTGCTGGATGATCTCGCCGAGCAAGGCCACGACTTCCCGAAGAAGATTTTGGAATGGCGCCAGGTCTCCAAGCTGAAATCAACCTACACCGACGCGCTGCCGACCTATGTCAACCCGCAGACGCATCGCGTGCACACGACCTACGCGCTGGCCGCGACCACGACGGGCCGGCTGTCGTCGAACGAGCCTAACCTGCAGAACATTCCGGTGCGCACCGAGGACGGCCGCAAGATCCGCCGCGCCTTCATCGCGACATCAGGACACAAGCTGGTCTCCGCCGACTATTCGCAGATCGAGCTGCGCCTGCTCGCCGAGATCGCCGACATTCCGGTGCTGAAGCAGGCGTTTCGCGACGGGCTCGACATTCACGCGATGACCGCCTCGGAAATGTTCGGCGTGCCGATCAAGGGCATGCCGAGCGAGATCCGCCGCCGGGCGAAGGCGATCAATTTCGGCATCATCTACGGCATCTCGGCGTTCGGCCTCGCCAACCAGCTCGGCATCGCGCGCGAAGAGGCGTCCGCCTACATCAAGAAATATTTCGAACGCTTCCCCGGCATCCGCGCCTACATGGACGAGACGCGCGATTTCTGCCGGAGCCACGGCTATGTCACCACGCTGTTCGGCCGCAAGTGCCACTATCCTGATATCAAGGCCTCGAATGCCTCGGTGCGCGCCTTCAACGAGCGGGCCGCGATCAACGCCCGCCTCCAGGGCACCGCCGCCGACATCATCCGCCGCGCGATGACGCGGGTGGAGGACGCACTGGCCGAGAAGAAACTCTCGGCGCAGATGCTGCTCCAGGTGCATGACGAACTGATCTTCGAGGTGCCGGACGCCGAGGTCGAGGCGACGCTCCCCGTCGTGCAGAAGGTCATGCAGGACGCGCCGTTCCCGGCCGTGTTGCTGTCAGTGCCACTGCATGTCGACGCCCGCGCGGCGAACAATTGGGACGAGGCGCATTGATTTTGTTGGCAGAATTTTTTCCTCCCCTCTTTTTTGACTTCCCCGCAAGAAATAATGCGGGGAATTTTCATTTTATTGAGGGGAAATTTTTGACGAATGCGGGGAACCGGGTAGATATAGGTCGACCCCGGAATCGGCGCTAACCAGACCCCGGGGTCGCTCTGTCAACAACCCGGAAGGCTAAATCCCATGGTTATCGACATCCTAAACCTTAAGACCCCTGTTCCGTGCATTCAAGGCACCTTCGGCAGCCGGCTCGTCACGTACACGACACAGGCCTCGCCGAAGCAGATCATGAACCTTCTTGGCCATGATCCGAGGAGCAAGAATTGGAAGCGTCTCCCCGACGATCTTCGGCAAATCTACGAATATCTGCAGCGAAAAACTGACAAGAATCGTCGAGAAAGTGTCGCTGCTTATATCGAAGAGCGCCTCGGACCTGACAGCATTGCTGTTGGTGCGTTCCCTGCGATTTCGATCGCGTTTCAGCAACCAATCGAATTCAAGCCGTATGGACAGCCCATTCAGTCAGCGGTAGGCGACTTGATGGTCGATATCTCTCCGTCCGCGATCCGCGTTCTAATTGATGGCTTAGGGCGCGTGACGGGCGCCTTGGATGTCGCCGAGGAAGGGAATGAGTCGCTATTGGATCGTTTTCAGTTTCCTATCACAATCTACGCGCCTAGCCCTGGCACCAAGGCACTTTCGTGGAAGGAGATGGGTCAACTCTTTCACGACTTTAATTTCCGCGTGCAGCCGGTCTCGAAACAGTTGGCCATCGCGCTTGATACTAGCGATATCTACATCGCCCTCGCTGGAAAACTTGCTGAGTGCCCAGTCATTGCAAACAACGGTGGCGTTGCGGAGCGTTCGGCTAGCTTGGGAAGCAAGAGTACCAACTTGGTTGTTCAAACCTTGCTTGTGCGTACGGTTCGTGGTGCCTGCGAGGGACGGAAGTTTCAGGAGTCAGACATGGCTTCTGTTGACGAGCCCAATCTTACAAAGGATACTTTTAACGGCTTGCTTTCGTCGGTCGATACGTTCTTCAGTCGCCTCGCCAATAAGATGGGAGTTGATCGATTTACCGATCGTCAGAGTTTGCACCTGACATCTCCTGGATGGCAGGCGCTCGGCGTTCTCCATCATGATATCGTGTTCAAGCTAAAACTTGACGCCGTTGAGCAGTCCAAAGTCATTGATCGGATCGCCGCGATTGACTGGAGTCGGTTTAATCCGGATTGGCTAAGCTTCGGTATTGGTCACCCCGAGATTGATAAAAAAACAGGTTCGCCGATTGTCGATAGCAGTGGCCGTCAGAAGGTCGCCCTGACTGGGGCCGGACGCACAAACACGCAGAAGCTTCTCGACTACATGAGAGAAAAGGCCAGTATCGCAGACCGCCTCAAACCATACTCGCTCGAAGAGGCCGAAGCTGCGTGAACTTTGAGATTGAACCGGGGGCCGTCGCCCCCGGTTCTTCTATGGTCAAGGACAGAGCAATTATCATGACCATGAACGGCCCTGTTCAGGGGCGAGTGAATTGCTCTCAGTACAATTAACAAAATGCATCGTCATACGATGCCTACTAAAAAGGGGCGTGTCCCCAACTTGCCCGCACCGGTTCGCCCATGCCCCACACCCCCGCCCTGCTCGGCTTCGCCCTCGTCTGCCTCGGTCTCGTGCTCACGCCGGGGCCGAACATGATCTACCTGATCTCGCGCTCGATCACGCAGGGCCCAGTGGCCGGCATCGTCTCGCTCGGCGGCGTGGCGCTGGGCTTCGTGTTCTACATGCTGTGCGCGGCGTTCGGCATCACGGCGCTGCTGCTCGCCATTCCCTTTGCCTATGACGCGCTGCGCTTTGCCGGCGCCGGCTACCTGCTCTGGCTCGCTTGGCAGGCGGTGAAGCCGGGCGGGCGCTCGCCGTTCCAGGTGAAGAAGCTCGCCATCGACAGCCCGCGCAAATTGTTCGCGATGGGCTTCGTCACCAATCTGCTCAATCCGAAGATCGCGATGCTGTATCTGGCGCTGCTGCCGCAGTTCATCGATCCCACAGCCGGCAGCGTGCTGACGCAGTCGGTGGTGCTGGGCGCGATCCAGATCGCGATCAGCGTCAGCGTCAATGCGATGATCGCGCTCGCGGCGGGATCGATCGCGCTGTTCCTGGCGAGCCGGCCGAGCTGGATGCTGGTGCAGCGCTGGCTGATGGGCACGGTGCTGGCCGGGCTCGCGGTGCGGATGGCGGTGGAAGCGAAGAAGGTGTGAGGCCATCTTCACCCTCCCCTGGAGGGGTCCGAGACGAGCGCAGCTCGCTCGTGGGTCGGCACGCGATCGAGCAAAGCGAGATTGCGTGACGGGGTGGGGTGAAGGTCCCTCCCCGTCCAACAGTGTTCGTGCGGAGAGATCACCCCACCCCGCTCGCGCTACGCGCGAACGACCCTCCCCCTCCAGGGGAGGGTAAGCAGCGCATCAATCCAGCTTCGCCTCCACCCCGCGCTTCACGCCCGGCCGGGCCATCAGGGCCTCGTACCAGCGCTTGACGTTGGGGAAGTCGGCCAGCTCAACCTTGTGGCGAGGGTGGCGCCAGGCCCAGCCCAAAATGGCAAAATCGGCAACCGAGAGGTCGCCGGCGACGAAGTCGCGGCCGTCCAGCCGGCGGTCGAGCACGCCGTAGAGCCGGCGGGTCTCGGCCATGTAGCGCTTCAGGCCATAGGCGCGGTCCTGCTCGTTCTCGAGCGCGATGAAATGATGCACCTGGCCGGGCATCGGGCCGAAGCCGCCCATCTGCCACATCAGCCATTCATAGACCGGGATGCGCGCGGAAAGCGATTTCGGCAGGAATTTGCCGGTCTTTTCACCGAGATAGAGCAGGATCGCGCCCGACTCGAAGATGCTGACGGGCTTGCCGTCGGGACCCTCGGGGTCGACGATGGCGGGAATCTTGTTGTTGGGCGAGAGCTTGAGGAACTCCGGCGCCATCTGCTCGCCCTTGCCGATGTTCACCGGGATCACCTTGTAGGGCAGCCCCATCTCCTCCAGCGCGACCGAGATTTTCCGGCCGTTCGGCGTATTCCAGGTGTGGAGCTCGATGGTCATGTGGCTGTTCCTTCCCGCATTGCTGGCATCCCACTAACCCAGGACATCGCGGTCTTTCAACCAGCGGTCGGGCATGGTGGCTGTCCGATCGCCGCGGGCGATGCCCTGTTGACGGTGGTCTTGCGGGCCCTGCCCCCACTGGAATGTCGCGGCCGTCGCGGATAAATTCCGCCTCCTCCAAAAACGCTGTTCGAGGGACCGCCGTGTCGAAATCCGCTTCCCGCGCCCGCCTGTTCGAGATCATCCGCCGGCGCTCATTCGGCCGTGGCGAGGTGACGCTCGCGTCGGGCCGCAAGAGCGATTTCTACTTCAACCTCAAGCCGACCATGCTCGACCCCGAGGGCGCGACGCTGCTGGCCGAGCTGACCTATGAGGCGCTGAAGGACGACCAGCTCGATTTCATCGGCGGGCTCGAGATGGGCGCGGTGCCGCTCGCCGGCGCGCTGGCGCAGATCTCCTGGATCAAGGGCCATCCGATCGCCGCCTTCTTCGTGCGCAAGAAGCCGAAGGAGCACGGCGCCAAGCTCGCGATCGAGGGCCTGCCCAAGGGCGAGACGCTGGCCGGCAAGCGCGTCGTGATCGTCGAGGACGTCACCACCACCGGCGGCTCGGCGATGAAGGCGGTGGAATCCGTGCGCGAGACCGGCGCCGAAGTAGTGCTGGTGCTGACCATGGTCGACCGCGAGGAAGGCGCCACCGACACGTTCGGTGCGGCCGGCCTGCCGTTCCGCTCGCTGTACAAGGCTTCGGAATTCTTGAAGGCTTGACGCGGCGAAACATCCTTCGCCGTCATGCCTCAGTGTGCCCCGAAAGCAACCATCCGTCCAAAGCTGCGCCCGGCCTTAAAGAGGCCACCGCCTCGTCTTGAAACCGCCTCCGCGCAACTGCTCATTTACCATCGCGCCTTATGGTGAATCATGTGCTGAGACCTGATGGTCCCAGCCGGTTCAGTAGCGTCGGGTGGAGTTGGCATTGCGTACAGTCATGTCCCATGCGCGCCGGCGGCGTCGCGCGATGCTTGTGGCCGCCATGCTTGCAGCTCCGCTGCTCGCAGCGCCTGCCCCGGTTTCGGCCGAGGGCCTGTTCGACTTCCTCTTCGGCGGCATGCAGCAGCAACGGCCGCAGCGCGAGGTGCCGCAGCAGTCGAGCTCCTATACCGATCCCTTCACCGGCCAGCAGAATGCCGCAACTCCGCAATATGTGCCGCCGACACGTTCGGCCGCGGCCGGCGGCTCGGGACCTGCCTTCTGCGTGCGCAGCTGTGACGGCAAATATTTTCCGCTGATGCGCGGCCTCGTCTCGCCCGCGCAGATGTGTCAGGCATTCTGTCCCGCCACCGCAACCAAGGTCTATTTCGGCTCCTCCATCGACGGCGCCTATTCCCAGACCGGCGAGCGCTATGCCGACAGCGAGAACGCGTTCGCCTATCGTAAGGCGCTGCGTTCGGATTGCACCTGCAACGGCCGCGAGCCGGTCGGCCTTGCCCCGGTCGATCTCGCGCTCGACTCCTCGCTGAAGGCCGGCGACGTGATTGCGACCAGCGACGGCCTCGTCGCCTATACCGGCATCCGCGTCGGCAACGACCAGGCCGCCGACTTCACGCCGGTCGCCTCCTATCCCGGCCTCACCGCGCAGGTCCGCGCCCGTCTCGGCGAGATGAAGGTCGCGCCGGTGCGCGCGGATACGGTGTCGGCGGATGCGCCAGCCCCGGCCGAGATCGTGCGTGAGGCGCTGCCTGACGTAGCCGTGCCGAAGACGACGGCGCAGAAGCCGGCGAAGCGGGCGGGGCTGGAGTAAGCCCGAACTGCATCCAAGTCGTCATTGCGAGCGCAGCGAAGCAATCCAGAGTCCCTCCGCGGAAAGATTCTGGATTGCTTCGCTGCGCTCGCAATGACGGAGGATGGAGCACTATCGCCCGATGATCACCCCGATCACGTTCGGCGCCGCCAGATATTTCTCCTCGATCGCAGCACGCGCGGCGGCGCGGTTCTCGGCTGTGAGCAGGCCGCGCTTCTCGGCCAGGATCATCCAGCAGAATCCCCACCAGTCGGTGAGCATGCCCGCCTCGCCTATGAGGTCATAGCCCTGCTCGGCAGCGAAGATGCGCGCATGCGCTTCGTCCAGCGTGTCGAGAAACAGGTGATCCTCGGTCGAGAACAGATCGTCGCTGACGTCGTCGATGGTGTAGCCCCAGATCGACTGGCACACCGCGTTGAACTCGCGGTCGAACTGGTCGTCATCGATCCGCTGCCGCCGCGCCGCCTGATGCAGCCGCGACAGCGAACGCGCGAAATCGGCGATCCGGGTGAGGGCAAACTGGTCGAAGGCAATAGTGGACATGTAGTCCTCGCGAAGTCTGGCGGACGCTAGATATTGTGTCGGCAACGCGCCGAATCACAATGATATATCAAAGGCTTGCTAAAGTGTTCTTAATTTGTTCTGGTGACTGAAGCCGCTGTTTGAAAATCGTCGTCCTGGCGAAAGCCGGGACCCATTACCCCGGTCAGCGTTGCTTTTGCGAGCTTGAGCCGCACACATGAGCACAGGCAGCTACTACGTCTACATTCTCGCGAGTCGTCACCACGGCACGATCTATATCGGCGTGACGAATGACCTTCGCACGCGGCTCGAGCAGCACCGCTCAGGTCGTGGCTCCAAGTTCGTACAGAAGTACAAGATCTTCCGCCTCGTGCACGTCGAAGCCTTCGCCACGCCGCAGGAAGCGATCGCGCGCGAGAAGCAGCTGAAGTTCTGGAAGCGCGACTGGAAGATCAAGCTGATCGAGCAAGAAAATCCCGACTGGAATGACCGGTCGGGACTCATCTAGCGGTCGGGGTAATGGGTCCTGGCTTTCGCCAGGACGACGATGTGGTGGGAGCTGTTGCTGAAGCAACGCTGCATCCGCTGCGCCACCTCTCCCCCTCACTTCGCCGCCGACACCAGCCTGTCCCCGCACGCGTTCGCATAGAACTTGCCGCCGCATTGGCGCTTGATGGTGGCGCAGCGGGCGGCGGGTGAGGCATCTTGCGGGACAGCAAAGCCGCAGCTGAGGCCGTCGGCGCTGCGGCCGATCTTGCCGGCGGCGAAGGCCGCGCTGGAGGCGGTGATGCAGACGACGAGGAAGGTGGCGGCGGCGATTTCGATCAACAGTCGCATGGCGTCTCCTCCACACTGCTGGCTGAATTGGCCGGCATTCTAGCAGGAAATCCGCGTCTTTCCGTGCTCGTCCGGGTTCCCAAACGGCCCGTTCCTTGCATAAATTTACGCCAGCGCAGTGCACGCCCGCGCCAGCGATGGTTCCGGTGCAGGGGCAGGACGCGTAGGTTTAGTGGTGTTGTTTCGACCAGGAAGTGACCGCCTTGCAAGATCAATCGTTTCAGCCAAATTTTCCCGCTCCCGGGCAGCCCATCGACGAGCTCGCGCTGGCTGAGATCAAGGGCGCGATCCTGGCGAAGCTGCGCCTTGCCATCGGCAAGGACGCGGGCATGGCGACCAAGCACGACTGGTACCAGGCCGCCGCGCTCGCGCTGCGCGACCGCATCGTGCATCGCTGGCTCAGCGCCGAGAAGCGCAGCTACGACGCCGGGCGCAAGCGCGTCTATTACCTCTCGCTCGAATTCCTGATCGGCCGCCTGTTCACCGATGCGCTGAACAACATGGGCCTCTTGAAGATCTTCGAGGTCGCGCTCGGCGATCTCGGCGTCTCGCTGCCCGAGTTGCGCAAATGCGAGCCGGATGCCGCGCTCGGCAATGGCGGTCTCGGACGGCTCGCCGCCTGCTTCATGGAGAGCATGGCGACGCTGTCGATACCCGCGATCGGCTACGGCATCCGCTACGATTACGGCCTGTTCCGCCAAATCATCAATCAGGGCTGGCAGCAGGAATATCCCGACGAATGGCTGAGCTTCGGCAACCCCTGGGAATTGCAGCGGCCCGAGGTGATCTATCACGTTCATTTCGGCGGCGGCGTCGAGCATGTCGACGACAAGGGCCGCGACCGCGCGATCTGGCATCCCGGCGAGACCGTGCAGGCGATCGCCTATGACACGCCGATCGTGGGCTGGCGCGGCCAGCACGTCAACGCGCTGCGGCTGTGGTCGGCGCGCTCGCCCGATCCGTTGAAGCTCGACGCCTTCAACAAGGGCGACTATGTCAGCGCCAGCGCCGAGCAGTCGCGCGCCGAGGCTATCTGCAAATTCCTCTATCCGAACGACGAAAGCCCTGCGGGCCGCGAGCTGCGGCTGCGCCAGGAATATTTCTTCGTCTCGGCTTCGCTCCAGGACCTCGTCAACCGCCACCTCACCTCCGACGGCCAGCTCCGCAGCCTCGCGATGAAGGTCGCTGTGCAGCTCAACGACACCCATCCGAGCCTTGCCGTCACCGAGCTGATGCGCATTCTCGTCGACCTGCACAATTTCCGCTGGGACGAAGCCTGGAAGATCACGGTCGCCACCCTCTCCTACACCAACCACACGCTGCTGCCCGAGGCGCTGGAGACCTGGCCGGTCGAGCTGTTCGAGCGGCTGTTGCCGCGGCATCTCGAGATCATCTACCGCATCAACGTGCAGCATCTGGCGCTCGCCGAAGCGCGCGCCCCCGGCGACATCGACTTCCGCGCCTCGGTCTCGCTGATCGACGAGAAAAGCGGCCGCCGCGTCCGCATGGGCCAGCTCGCCTTCGTCGGCTCGCACCGCATCAACGGCGTCTCGGCGATGCATTCGGACCTGATGCGCGAGACCGTATTCCACGATCTCAACCATCTCTATCCCGGCCGCATCACCAACAAGACCAACGGCATCACCTTCCGCCGCTGGCTGATGCTCGCGAACCCGAAGCTGACCGACCTGTTGCGCGAGACCTGCGGCGAGGCTGTGCTGGACGATCCGACCCAGCTCAGCCTGATCGAGGCGCGCGCCAGCGACGTCGAATTCCAGAAGAAATTCCGCGCCGTCAAGCACGCCAACAAGGCGGCGCTGGCGCGCCTGATCGGCGAGCGGCTCGGCATCAAGGTCGACCCGAGCGCGCTGTTCGACGTGCAGATCAAGCGCATCCACGAATACAAGCGCCAGCTGCTCAACGTCATCGAGACGGTCGCGCTGTACCAGGCGATCAAGGACGATCCCAACGGCAATTGGGTGCCGCGGGTGAAGATCTTCGCCGGCAAGGCGGCGGCGAGCTATCGCTATGCGAAATTGATCATCAAGCTGATCAACGACGTTGCGGAAGTCGTCAACAACGATCCCGCGATCGGCGGCAAGCTGAAGGTCGCCTTCCTGCCCGACTACAATGTCAGCCTCGCCGAAGTCATCATTCCCGCGGCGGATCTCTCCGAGCAGATCTCGACCGCCGGCATGGAAGCCTCCGGCACCGGCAACATGAAGCTGGCGCTGAACGGCGCCATCACCATCGGCACGCTCGACGGCGCCAATATCGAGATCCGCGACCATGTCGGCGCCGAGAACATCGCGATCTTCGGCATGGAAGCCGGCGACGTGATGATCCGCCGCAAGCAGGGGCTGGATGCTTCCGACGTGATCCGCAGGTCGCCGAAGCTGCAGCGTGCCATCAATGCGGTCGGCGCCGGCGAGTTCTCGCCCGGCGATCCCGGCCGCTTCGAATCCATCGCGCATGCGCTGCGCTATCTCGACCATTACATGGTCAGCGCCGATTTCGATTCCTATTACGAGGCACAGCGCGCCGTCGACGCGCGCTGGCAGGTGGCGCCGGCCTGGACGCGCGCCTCCATCCTCAACGTCGCGCGCATGGCGTGGTTCTCCTCCGACCGCACCATCCGCGAGTATGCCGAGGAGATCTGGAACGTGCCGGTCAACCCGACCACGCCGCTGCTGCCGGATTTGCGCGACGTCGCGGGCTGATTTTCCGCGCCGTGAAATCGGCGTTACCTGCGAGGTTATTGATTTGGCAGGATAACCATCATATTACGGCCAGGGATTTTTCTGGCCGGAGTCGATCGTGCCTGTCGGCGAGCATGTCAGCCCGGATGGGCAGTTTCGATTGCTGGTTATACGTCCCGACGGGGACTGGACGCTTGGGTTCGACGGTTTTCCCTGGCACACGCACGGCAGCATCCTTGCCAGTCTTTCAGGCAAGGACGAGGAAACTGCTATCGACGACTTCGTCGCCGACCTGACCAGCGGCAAGAGCATCATTGCGTTGAAGCGCATAGGAGGCTCGGTTGCGGATGTCTGGGTCACCGATGATCCGGCAGACGACGTTTTGAGTTCGCAGCAATATGGCCCTGGTGATGAGACGATCGAGTTTCGTCGTTGGGACGGAAGCTCAGTAGAGGTCTGATCCTATGCACGCCAAGCTCCCACACCCGTTCGACGACGCCACCCGCATCACCGCCGGTGACAGCAGCTGGCAGGGGCACACCAGCGACGATTACTGGGCCTTTGTCGGCCCGTTCGGCGGCGCCACGGCCGCAACCATCCTGCGCGCGCTGATCGACCATCCCGAACGCGCCGGCGATCCGCTCGCCCTCACCGTCAATTACTGCGCACCGATCGCGAAGGGTCCGTTCGATCTCGACGTGCGGCTCGTGAAGGCCAACCGCTCCAGCCAGCACTGGAGCGTCGAACTGTCGCAAGGCGGCGGCGAGGTCGCAACGCTCGCCACCGCGGTGTTCGCCGAGCGCCGGCCGTCCTGGGAGCATCGGGTGGCGAAGGCCCCGGACGCAAAGCCGTTCGAACAGACGCTGCCATTCCCGAAGATTTCGGCGTCCTGGGCCAACCAGTATGAATTCCGTTTCGTCGAGGGCGAGATGCGCATCGGGCCGCCGCAGGCCGAGCTCGCCAGCACCTACTCGAAGATCTGGATCAGCGATCGCACGCCGCGCCAGCTCGACATGCTGTCGCTGATGTCGATGTCGGACGCCTTCTTCGGCCGCATCTTCCACGCGCGGCGCGAGCTGGTGCCATTCGGCACGGTGTCGCTGACGACCTATTTCCACACCGACAGCGAAGAGCTCGCAGCCGAAGACATCACGCGTGTCCTCGCGACCGTGGATTCGAAGGTCATGCACAGGAGCTACGCCGACCAGAACGCCGAGCTGTGGTCGCCGAACGGCCGGCTGCTCGCGACGACGACGCAGATCGCGTATTTCAAGGCGTAAGGCCTCTGCGAACGCGGTGATGGACGGACGTCCCAGATCTTACCCCGACGTCGTCCCGGCGAAGGCCGGGACCCATAACCACAGGGAGCAGTTTGGCGAAGATCAGCAGTTGATCCTTCGTCGGTACTAACACCGCGCGCAATCGATAGATCACGCGGTATGGGTCCCGACCTTCGCCGGGACGACATCTGATGTGTGGTTCGCGCTAGTGCTACAAAACAAAAAGGGCGGCCCTAGGGCCGCCCTTTCGTATTCCAAAACGCTGCAACCTTACTCCGCCGCCAGCTTCACGTCGGGCGCGGCGGCGCGCACTTCGGCGTCGACCTGGGCTTCGAACTTGGCAAAGTTCTTCTGGAACATGCCGACCAGAGCGCGGGCGGTCTTGTCGAACTCGTCCTTGTCCTTCCAGGTGTTGACCGGGTTGAGGATCTCGGCCGGCACGCCCGGCAGCGCGGTCGGGACCGCGAAGCCGAAATATTTGTCGGTGCGGAATTCGACGTTGCGAAGCGAGCCGTCGAGCGCGGCGGTGAGCAGCGCGCGGGTCACCTTGATCGGCATGCGCGAGCCGACGCCGTACTTGCCGCCGGTCCAGCCGGTGTTGACCAGCCAGCAATCGACATTGTGCTGGGCGATGAGGTCGCGCAGCATGTTGCCGTAGACGCTGGGGTCGAGCGGCAGGAAGGGCGAGCCGAAGCAGGTCGAGAATTCCGGCTGCGGCTCGTTGCCGAGGCCGCGCTCGGTGCCGGCGACCTTGGCGGTGTAGCCGGACAGGAAGTGGTACATCGCCTGCGCCGGCGAAAGCTTTGCGATCGGCGGCAGCACGCCGAAGGCGTCGGCGGCGAGCATCACCACGTTCTTCGGCTGCGGCGCGCGGCCGGTGCGCGAAGCGTTCGGGATGAAGTCGAGCGGATAGGCCGAGCGGGTGTTCTCGGTCTTGGAGCCGTCGTCGAAATCGACGACACGGGTGTCCTCGTTGAGCACGCAGTTCTCGAGCACCGCGCCGAAGCGGGTCGAGGCCGCATAGATCTCGGGCTCGGCTTCCTTCGACAGCTTGATGCACTTGGCGTAGCAGCCGCCTTCGAAATTGAAGACGCCGTTCGGGCCCCAGCCGTGCTCGTCGTCGCCGATCAGCGTGCGGTTCGGATCGGCGGAGAGCGTGGTCTTGCCGGTGCCTGACAACCCGAAGAAGATCGCGGTGTCGCCGCCTGCGCCGACATTGGCCGAGCAGTGCATCGGCATCACGCCGCGCTCGGGCAGATAGTAGTTCAGCGTGGTGAAGACCGACTTCTTCATCTCGCCGGCATAGTAGGAGCCGCCGATCAGCACGATCTTGCGGGCGAAGTCGATCGCGACGACGTTCTCAGACTTGCAGCCGTGGCGCTTCGGATCGGCGCGGAAGCTCGGCATGTCGATGATGGTGAGCTCCGGCGTGAAGCTCGACAGCTCGACCGCCTCGGGGCGGATCAGGAGCGTGCGGATGAACAGCGAATGCCAGGCGAGCTCGGTGAAGACGCGCGTCTTGATCCGGTAGGCCGGATCGGCGCCGCCATAGAGATCCTGCGCGAACAGGGTCTTGCCTTCGGCATGCTTGAGGAAGTCCTGATAGAGCGCCTCGAACTGCTCCGCGGTGATCGACTGGTTGCCGGCCCACCACATCTTCTTGTCGGTGGTGGCGTCACGCACCGTGAACTTGTCCTTGGGGCTGCGGCCGGTGAACTCGCCGGTGTCGGCGCAGAGTGCGCCGTCGGCGGACAGCACCGCCTCGCCCGCGGAGAGCGAGTATTGATAGAGTTGCGGCGCACCCAGGTTCCAGTGAACCTGCTTGAGCTTCTTTAAGCCGAATTTGTCGGCGCCGAAGGCACCGTTGCGCACGCCCGTCTCTTGCACGAAAAAATCCTCCTAGAACCCGCGACACTTAGCGCGACAAAACTTTGGCACCATCGCGGTCACCGTGAATAGTAGGCCATCCGGCCTCGGCTGGACGACCTAATACTGATGAACGCTGGCGTTGCCAAGCTGATCCCGCAGGATTTGGTTTATTCAAGGACCGCGCCAAACGTCGCGCATGTCTGCTCTGAGCAGGCGCACCAAAAAATCACGAATGATCGCGCAACCAAATGCGTGTTTCGACGTTATCGGGGGTTATTGCGACGCACAATCCATCGCGGCGTTCTATCTTACCTCACCCTCGCCGATCAGAGCGAAAGGTCCCCACATCGCAGGATAGGCATTGCGCGGTGAAGAAGCGTCATCAACGTACGCTAACATGGCGCGGCGCAAAGCTTCGGCACGACCGATTTTTGGTTCGTTTTTGAGCAGGGCGAAAGTCGACGTGGTCAAGCGGGTGGCAGCTTCCGAATCCACTGCCCAATGCGAGACCAGCAGCGCACGCGCGCCGGCATAGAAGAACGAGCGTGCCAGTCCGGACAGCGCCTCCGCGCCCGGCTTGTCGCCGGCGATGGTGTTGCAGGCCGACAGCACGACCCAATCCGCATTGAGCTTGAGCTGGGCGACTTCGCTCGCGGTCAACAGGCCGTCGTCAATCTCGGTGGGCTGATCGGGAATGGAGAGCGCAAGCGACGGCTCGCCCAATCCCTTGACGTCGCCTGCAACGAGACCGTGGGTGGCGAAGTAGATGATGCTGTATTGAGCAAGCGCTGCACGCTTGAGCGTCGTTTCGCTGGCATCGCGGCCGAGATGGATGTCGACCTCGCCGGCGCCGACATCCTTCGCCACCGCGTTCAGCTCGTCGGCGGTGTCAGGCAATTGCGGCAGCGCTTTGGCGAGCTGCGCGCGATCGACGCCGGCGCCGCGCCAGAAGTCGGTATAGGCCATCGTCGCAATGCTGCGTGCAGCGACCTTGCCGCCCGCGGCGCGACGATCGGCCGGCCCTTCGGCTGCAGGGTTGAACACGGGATCGCCGAAGCCGGTCATCGGCTTGACGCCTTGATCCCGGCGCGCAAAGGCGCGCAGCGATTTCAGGCTGATCACCGACGGCAGCACCGAGACGGCCTGACGCCGCAACAGCCAGGCGGCATTGCGATAGCCTTCGAGCTTGTCCGGGATCGCAGCTTGCGGCGTCTCCGTGACGAGCAGATGAAACGGCAATGCAGTCAGCGCCGCCGACGGCACCACCAGGAGGCTGCGCTTGTGCTTCGTCAGCACCTCGACCGGGCCGAGCAGCGCGGCATAGAGCTCATGGGCGAGCGCAAGATCGAACAGGCCGGATTTGCCGGAGGCGTCGCGCGCCTTGCCGACGTCGAGCCCCTTGCGGAAGGCGGACACCTTCTGCGTCAGCGCGTCCGCGCCGAGCGGAACCTCTCTCCAGTCGACGCCCTCGCGCGTGATCGCGATGACGTAGCTCTGCTTGTCGACGACCGAATAGATCGTCATCGCTTCATCGGCCGACAGCAGCGGCTGGATGTCCTTCACCGCCAGCGGCAGCGGGTTGGAGAGCGAGGCATAGTCGGGAAACTCGACGGCGAGCGTCTTCTGCAGGCCGGCACGCTCGCTTGCGATCGCCGCGATCCGCGCGCGGCTGCGCTGCTCGGCCGCGACGTCGCGTTGTCCCGCTTGCTTGGACACCGCCGTGATGATCGCCTTGTCGAGCGCCTCGGCCTCAGTGCCGAGGTCCTGGTCCTTGCGCACGAGCTCGGCGAGCCGGTCGCTGCCGGCGGCAAGCCGCACCGCGAGCTTGTTCACGGCCGATGCCGCGGAGGATTGCGTCCCGCGCTGGATCGCGGCGAGCGCCTCGTCCAGCGCCTTGTCGTCGGGCAGGAGATGCTGCTGCCGTGCAGAGAACAGGATCGGCAGCACGATACGCAGCTGCGCGCGACCGCTGGCAAGCGTCCTTTCCGCCAGCGGCAGCGCGTCGGCGGTTCGCCCGGAGACGTAGAGGAAATAAGCGAGATTGCCGGTCGAGGTCAGAGTGTCCGGATGGTTCGGCCCAAGCGCACGCTCGCGGATCGCCAGCGCACGGCGGTACAGCGGCTCGGCATCGGCATAACGCTTCTGGTGCTCGTAGAGCCCGGCGAGATTGTTCAGCGAACGTGCGACATCGGGATGATCCGGCCCCAGTGCTTTTTCGCGGATGGCGAGCGAGCGCTTGATCGGCGCCTCGGCCTCGGCATCGCGATTGAGGTCGCGGTCAACCTGGCCGATGTTGTTCAGGACGGTGGCGACGGCCGGATGCTCGGGACCTGCGGCCTTCTGATAGATCGCGAGCGCACGCTGGAACAGCGGCTCGGCGTCGGCAAAATGCTCCTGCTTCACATAGAGCGTGGCGAGATTGTTGAGGGCCCGGCCGACATCGGGATGCTCGCGCGACAGGTTCTTTTCGCTGACGGCCAGCGCGCGCTTGAACAGCGGCTCGGCTTCAGTGAAGCGGCCCTGCCGCTGATACAGGGCGGCGAGATTGCTGAGCTCGGGCGCGATCAAGACGGTGTCGAGACCGAGCGCCTTCTCCATCAGCGCGATGGCGCGCTTGTAGACCGGCTCGGCCAGATCGTCGCGGCCCTGACCGGCATAGACCTGTCCGAGATTGTTGAGCGCGGCGGAGAGCTCACGACCGTTGTCACTCTCCAGGCGCGCGACCATTGCCTGCGCGAGCGGCAGAGCTTCCGGATACTTGCCGGCACTGATGAGCGCGTTGATCCGCGCGCCCTGTGTGGCGAGATCACCCTTCTGGGCCAGGGCGGGCGTGACAAGCAACGCGGCGAGCGCGAGCCCAAGACCCGCGGCCAATGCCAAACGATGACGCGCCATGATCCCTCTCGCTGCGAGCCCGAAAACCATCACGGTCTTGGGTCGCGGCGATGGGCGGCAGCGTTCAAAGGTTTGCGCTCTGGTCCATCGTCTTGCGCGCGTCGCCAGCAAGGCGGACCAGCATCTTGCGCAGCGCGGTGCCGTTCGTCACCCGCTCCGGGAAGTCCAGCCGCAGCGCGGTCTGGCCGTCCTGCATGTCGAGGCCTTCAGGATCGCAGCCGGTGCAACGCCAGTCGCCGGCGGGCGCGCCGAGCAGCCTGGTCGCATAGAGGTTCATGGCGTCGCGGTGGTCGGCATTCATGTGCTCCACGGCGCCCTCCTCGGCCGCCAGCAGGTCCTCGGCGCCGCTGAGGTCGGTGAGGAATTGCTCGGGCTTGAGATCGACGATCCGGCCGAAGCCGGCGACCAGATGGGTGCCCGTGGGGCGGATCCGGAAGAACGAGAAGTCCTTAAACGATACAAAGGCTTCCGCCGACGGATGGGCACCTAAATACCGTCGCTGGAGCAGATCCTTCTCGTCCCCGGCCTGTTCCGCCCGCCCGGACAGCATGATTCGGGCCCCTTCCAGGGGATCGCCGGACGCGCGCTCGTCCAGCATCAGGGAGACCCTGGGGTCGGCGAGGATGTTCCTGGTGTGCACGGCCAGCCCCGAAATCAGCAGGATGGGCGAGCCATCCGGGTAGCTGGCCAGATTGACCAGGGAACAATAGGGATCGCCGGAGCCTACCATCAACGTTGCGAGAGCACCCTGTCGCGACCGCCTCAACAGCGATTTGGCGAGCTTTGCGGGGTCGAAATCGGGGGTCGGTTGCATGGGCTTTCTCGGCTCAGGTGGTTGCAAGGGGGGTCTTTTTTCGGCTAAACGGGGGTCCGGTTATGGGACGAGATGCGGCGAATCTGCCGTGTTTCGTGGAACTTGGTCACACTTCAGCCCAGCTTGCATTGCTCGGTGACAAGGTTTCGAACGCCAACTTCGGCACCCATGTATGCGGCGCATCACTGGATTGCTCGCCGTTTCAAGCCACGACCCAAACGGAAAGCAGAAAGCAGAGGCTCATGCCCACAATCGCTTTGGTCGACGACGACCGCAACATTCTCACATCCGTCTCGATCGCGCTGGAAGCCGAAGGCTACCGCATCATGACCTACACCGACGGCGCTTCCGCGCTCGACGGTTTCCGCACCACCCAGCCCGATCTCGCCATCCTCGACATCAAGATGCCGCGCATGGACGGCATGGAGACGCTGCGGCGCCTGCGGCAGAAATCCGACCTGCCGGTGATCTTCCTGACCTCCAAGGACGAGGAGATCGACGAGCTGTTCGGCCTCAAGATGGGCGCCGACGACTTCATCCGCAAACCGTTCTCGCAGCGTCTGCTGGTCGAACGCGTCAAGGCCGTGCTGCGCCGCTCGGCGCCGAAGGACCCGACTGTCGCGCCGAAAGAGAACGATGCCAAGGCGCTCGATCGCGGCCTTCTGCGCATGGACCCCGAGCGGCATACCTGCACCTGGAAGAACGAGCCGGTGACGCTGACCGTCACCGAATTCCTGATCCTGCAGGCGCTCGCGACCCGGCCCGGCGTGGTGAAGAGCCGCAACGCGCTGATGGACGCCGCTTATGACGATCAGGTCTATGTCGACGACCGCACCATCGACAGCCACATCAAGCGGCTGCGCAAGAAGTTCAAAGTGGTCGACAACGAGTTCGAGATGATCGAGACGCTTTACGGGGTCGGCTACCGCTTCAAGGAAGCCTGAGGGCGGCGGGCGCCTTTACGAAGACTGAGGGCATCGCCGGTTCTCGTCTCATCAGGACCGGGATCGTTCCAGAGCGCGATCGGTATCGCGCTTTGGATTATTGTTTGAGCATGATCCTTCCGGAAAACCGCTGCACACTTTTCCGGATCATGTTCTAGGATGCGAGGACCCTTCGCACGAGATGTCCTAACGCGGGCGTGAGCATTGCTTGACCGAACGCAGCCTGACGAGAACCAGAACGCCGCGGACATCACGTCCGAGGGCGTTCCGGAGCACGTCGAGGACAAGCCGGCTCCGCAGGGCTGGCGGCCGCTGAACTGGCTCAAACGCGCCGGGCAGTTCTTCTTCGCGCTGTCCTTCTCGAGCCTGACCCGCCGCATCGTCTCGCTCAACCTCGCCGGCCTCGTCGCGCTGGTCGCCAGCATCCTCTATCTGTCGCAATTCCGCGCCGGCCTGATCGACGCGCGTGCGCAGAGCCTGCTGGTGCAGGCCGAGATCATCGCCGGCGCCATCGCGGCCTCCGCGACCGTGCAGACCAACGCCATCACCATCGACCCCGACCGGCTGCTCGACCTCAAACCGGGCGAGACCTATGGCGGCTCGGAGGACTATTCGCCGCTGGACTTCCCGATCAATCCGGAGCGCGTCGCGCCGGTGCTGCGCACGCTGATCTCGCCAACCAAGACGCGCGCCCGCATCTACGATCCGAACGGCAGCCTGCTGCTCGACAGCCGCAACCTCGAAAACGTGCTGCGCTTCCCCCTGCCGCCAGTGTCCGCCGAGAAGCCCGGCGTGGTCGAGCGCGGCATGGTCGCCGTGCGCACCTGGCTGAACCGAGGCGACCTTCCGCTCTACCGCGAGCTCGGGCCCGAGAACGGCAACGGCTATGCGGAAGTCGGGGATGCGCTGCAGGGCCAGAAGCGCTCGATGGTGCGGGTCAATGCGCGCGGCGAGGTGATCGTCTCGGTGGCCGTGCCCGTGCTGCGCTCGCGCGCCATCCACGGCGCACTGATGCTGTCCACCCAGGGCGACGACATCGACCAGATGGTGACCGCCGAGCGCCTCGCCATTTTGAAGGTCGGCGGCGTCGCGGCCGCGGTCATGATCATGCTGTCGCTGCTGCTCGCCAGCACGATCGCCGGTCCCGTGCGCCGGCTCGCCGACAGCGCCGAGCGCGTCCGCCGCCGCATCAAGACCCGCGTCGAGATCCCCGACTTCACCCGTCGCCGCGACGAGATCGGGCATCTCTCAGGCGCGTTGCGCGACATGACCAACGCGCTCTACAGCCGCATCGAGGCGATCGAGATGTTCGCCGCCGACGTCGCCCATGAATTGAAGAACCCGCTGACCTCGCTGCGCTCCGCAGTCGAGACGCTGCCGCTGGCGCGCAACGAGAACAGCCGCGCGCGCCTGCTCGAGGTGATCGAGCACGACGTCAAGCGGCTCGACCGCCTGATCTCCGACATCTCCGACGCCAGCCGCCTCGATGCCGAGTTGCAGCGGCAGGATGCGATCCCTGTCGACCTCAGGCGCCTGCTCGGCACGCTGGTCTCCGTCGCCAACGAAACCAAGCTCGGCCACGACGTCGCGGTCGAGGCACGCTTCGAGGGCCGCGGGTCGACCGACACGTTCGCCGTGACCGGCCACGACTCGCGACTGGGACAGGTGGTCTCCAACCTGCTCTCCAACGCGCAATCGTTCTCGGAAGCCGGCAGCAAGGTGCGCCTCACCTGCCGCCGCGCCCGCGGCGAAATCGAGATCGTAGTCGACGACGACGGCCCCGGCATCCGCGATGACGCACTCGAGCGCATCTTCGAGCGCTTCTACACCGACCGTCCGCATCAGGGCTTTGGCCAGAACTCCGGCCTTGGGCTCTCGATCTCCAAGCAGATCGTCGACGCCCATGGCGGGCGTATCTGGGCGGAGAATCGCGCAGGCCCGCCGGACGAGGACGGCGTCCCGACGATTGCCGGTGCGCGCTTCGTGGTGAGGCTGCCGGCGCTATGAGCGAGGGCGCGCCCAGCGTGCACGCCACCGCCGTCAAGGTCGGACAGATCGCAGTGCTGATCCGCGGTCCCTCGGGCTCCGGCAAATCGCGCCTTGCCTTCGATTTGATCATGGCGGGGCGGTCCGGCGTGGTCGAAAGGGCCGTTCTGGTCGGTGATGACCGTGTCCATCTGGCGACAGTCGGCAACGAAATTGAGGTCCGCCCCGCACCTCCGCTGGCCGGCCTGATCGAAATCCGCGGCCTCGGAATCCGCCGCTGCGACTTCGTGGAGCGTGCGACCGTCGGCCTCGTGGTCGATCTGGACGCTCAGGACGCGGAACGGCTTCCTGCGACGGAATCCCTGAAAACAAGCATTTTTGGTGTCGAAATACCGCGAATCCCGGTTAGCCGCGACTATTCGCCCCTCCCTTTGGTTGTCGCGGCCTTGACCACTACCAAGAGTTAACCTTCTGCTAAGTCCTCAGGCGATTGTTTGAAGGGAAATGGTAACCATATGAACCCCACTATCGCGACCGAGTAGACCGGCGCAGCTCCCCTCATCCATCCGTCTAGATTCAGGGAGATACGCAACATCCCCTCTTGCGCGGGGGCTCTGGATGGTCAAAGTGGCGCGTTCGTGCGGTGCACCAAAAGCGCCCGCGAGGAGTTTTCCGATGATTGGTCTAGTACTTGTGACCCACGGGCGCCTTGCCGACGAATTCAAGGCAGCGCTTGAACACGTCATGGGCCCACAAAAGCAAATCGAAGCGATCACGATCGGCGCCGAAGATGATTCCGATCTCTGCCGAAGCGACATCATCGAGGCGGTTAACCGCGTCGATTCCGGCGACGGCGTTGCGATTCTCACCGACATGTTCGGCGGCACGCCGTCGAACCTCGCAATATCCTGCATGAGCCGGCCCAAGGTCGAAGTGCTCGCGGGCATCAACCTGCCCATGCTGGTGAAGCTCGCCAAGGTGCGCGAGGAGCGTCCGCTGCCGGACGCGATCGCGATGGCGCAGGAAGCGGGCCGCAAATACGTCACCATCGCCAGCCGCGTGCTCGCCGGCAAATGAGCGACGACGCGCCACAAGCGGCGGCAGGCGGCGTGCCCGCGGGTGCGATCTCCAAGGAGCTCCTGATCATCAACAAGCGCGGCCTGCATGCGCGCGCCTCGGCGAAATTCGTCCAGGCGGTCGAGCGCTTCAACGCGCAAGTGTGGGTGACGCGCGGCGGCGAGACCGTCGGCGGCACCTCGATCATGGGCCTGATGATGCTCGCTGCGGGACCGGGCACGACGATCACGGTGGCTGCGGCCGGTGATGATGCGGAAGCTGCGCTCGCGGCGATTACCGAGCTCGTTGAGAGCAAGTTCAACGAGGAAGGGGTCTGAGCCACGCGCTCGGAGCCGTAGGGTGGGCAAAGCGAAGCGTGCCCACCACATCTCATGATTATTGAAAGTTCGTGGGCACGGCGCTTTGCGCCTTTGCCCACCCTACGGCACCTTCGCTCACTTCGCTGGCGGGGCGATGTAGATGTTCCAGCTCATCGACGGGCCGACCTTGCCGTGGGTGAAGCGGCGCGTCGTCATCACGATGCGCTCGGCGTTCGGCGCAACTTCCGACACCCATTTCTCGAACGCGGGCAGGCGGCCATCGGTCGGATCGAACACGCCGATGAAGCCGTACTTCTTGGCGTCGTCGCGCGAGGTCAGCCCGGAATCCCAGGCCTCCAGCGGCAGCAATGCGGACGGATGATCCGGGCTGTAGAACACCAGCGGCTGGATCTGTTCCATGGTGCCGGCAACGACGGCCCAGCGCGAGCCGAAGCGGGTGTGCCAGGCCTGGGTCAATTCGCGCGCGAGCTCCGAGCGCGCGCCATAGATCTGCGCGTTGCCGGCATTGGCCGCCATCTCGCGCGCGGCGATCCAGGGCGAGGCGGCGAGCGTGGCGGCGCTGAGCACGAGCCAGATCGCGGCGATGTTGAACAGCACAGCGCTCTGCACCCGCAGCGCCGGAATCGCGACCAGCGCGAGCGGCACCAGGAAGAATAGCGAGATGCCCCAATCGGTCTTCATGTAGATGCTGAAGGCCAGCGCGCCGAGCGGCGGCCCGACCGCGACGATGAGCTGGACGATCCAGACATTCAGCGCCTGCGCGACATTGACGCCCGGATTGGCGCCGCGCGCCCAGGCGCGCGTGACGATGCGCGATGGCGCGCGCAGCAGCAGCTTGAGCCACGGCGGCACCCACGCCATGGCCAGCGCGGCCAGCGCCACCGGTAGCGCCAGGAGCGCGAAATTATGCAGCGCATAGCCGGCCACGAGCTGATGCAGGAGACGGTCATCGTGCAGGCTGTAGGTGTCGCCGGCATAGGTCAGCGGCACGAAATGCGCGTCCGCCAGCCAGACGATGTGTGGGATCATCGCCACGACCATCGTCGCGATCGCAACCCATGGCGCCGGCGACAGCAGGAACCGCAGCCGCTCCGGATGGATCAGCGCGGCCAAGCCGATGGCGCCGATCATGGTCAGCACCCAGTATTTGGTCATCAGCGCCAGCGCGCCGGCAAGGCCAAGCCAGATGCCGGACTGCCAGCTCCGCTTCTCGAAGGCGTTGAGATAAGCGAGCATCAATAGCGGCAGCGTGACGAGCTGGAGCAGGTCGGGGTTGTACTTGAAGCCCTTGAAATTGAAGATCGGATAGAGCGCGACCATCACCACGGCCAGGAACGCGCGGCGTGCGTCCACCACGCGCAAGGCAACCAGCCAGCAGATCACCATGCCGACGCCGACGGTCGTCATCGCCAGCGCATAGGTCGCCCAATCCGTCGCCGGGAACGCTGTGAACCAGAGGCCGGCGACCCAGCCCGACAGCGGCGGGTGCTTGCCGTAGCCCCAGAGGAATTTCTGGCCCCAGCCCCAGGCTTCTGCGACATCCATGTGAACGTCCTGCGCCGCCTTCAGGTTGATCAGGATGAAGGTCCAGAGCACCGCGTGCAGGATGGCGAGCTGGATCACCAGCCAGAGCCGCGCCTCGGGCCGGGTCGCGCAGGCGACCAGCCAGGCCCGGAAACGGTTGTAACTCAAGCGGGTCTTCGCCCGCGCTCTGGCGGAGCGGATCGAGGTGGTCGACATGGCCCGCTTGCTAGCGCGTTTTGGCCCGCCGTGGAATCAGCTTGGCGTGAAGAAAGGCCCTGAAAATACAGCAATATGGTTGCCGCACGGGGATGTGAGTGGTATCCCGCGCCCATGACGACCGTCCCCATTTCCAACATCCGCAATTTCTCCATCGTCGCCCATATCGACCATGGCAAATCGACGCTGGCCGACCGCCTGATCCAGATGACCGGCGGCCTCTCCGACCGCGAGATGGCGGGCAAGGAGCAGGTGCTCGATTCCATGGACATCGAGCGCGAGCGCGGCATCACCATCAAGGCGCAGACGGTCCGCCTCGCCTACCGCGCCAAGGACGGCAAGGATTACATCTTCAACCTGATGGACACGCCCGGCCATGTCGACTTCGCCTACGAGGTCTCGCGGTCGCTGGCGGCGTGCGAGGGTTCCCTGCTGGTGGTCGACGCCAGCCAGGGCGTCGAAGCGCAGACGCTCGCCAACGTCTACCAGGCACTCGACAACAATCACGAGATCGTTCCAGTCCTGAACAAGGTCGACCTTCCCGCGGCCGAGCCGGAGAAGGTCAAGCAGCAGATCGAGGACGTCATCGGCATCGACGCCTCCGATGCGGTGATGATCTCGGCCAAGACCGGCCTCGGCATTCCCGACGTGCTGGAAGCCATCGTCACCCGCCTGCCGCCGCCGAAGGGTGATCGCGAGGCCACGCTGAAGGCGCTGCTGGTCGACAGCTGGTACGACGTCTATCTCGGCGTCGTCGTGCTGGTGCGCATCGTCGACGGCACGATGAAGAAGGGCCAGCGCGTGCGCATGATGGGCACGGGCGCGGCCTACGACGTCGAGCGCGTCGGCTTCTTCACGCCGAAGATGCAGCAGGTCGACGAACTCGGACCCGGCGAGATCGGCTTCATCACCGCCGCGATCAAGGAAGTCGCCGACACCCGCGTCGGCGACACCATCACCGACGACAGGAAGCCGGTGGCCGACATGCTGCCCGGCTTCAAGCCGGCGATCCCCGTGGTGTTCTGCGGCCTGTTCCCGGTCGATGCCGACGATTTCGAGACGCTGCGCGCCGCAATGGGCAAGCTGCGCCTCAACGACGCCAGCTTCTCCTTCGAGATGGAGACCTCCGCCGCGCTCGGCTTCGGCTTCCGCTGCGGCTTCCTCGGCCTGTTGCATCTCGAGATCATCCAGGAGCGGCTGTCGCGCGAGTTCGACCTCAACCTGATCGCGACCGCGCCGAGCGTCATCTACAAGATGAAGCTCACCGATGGCACCGAGCTCGAGATCCACAATCCCGTCGACATGCCCGACGTGGTCAAGATCGAGGAGATCCAGGAGCCCTGGATCGAGGCGACGATCCTGACGCCCGACGAATATCTCGGCAGCGTGCTGAAGCTGTGCCAGGACCGCCGCGGCTCGCAGAAGGAGCTGACTTACGTCGGCGCCCGCGCGATGGTGAAATACGACCTGCCGCTCAACGAGGTCGTGTTCGACTTCTACGATCGCCTCAAGTCGGTCTCCAAGGGCTACGCCTCGTTCGACTATCATCTCACCGACTACAAGCCGGCTGATCTGGTCAAGATGCAGATCCTGGTCAACGCCGAGCCGGTCGATGCGCTCTCGATGCTGGTCCATCGCACCCGCGCCGAAGGGCGCGGCCGCGCCATGGTCGAGAAGATGAAGGAGCTGATCCCGCCGCACATGTTCCAGATCCCGATCCAGGCGGCGATCGGCGGCAAGGTCATCGCCCGCGAGACGGTGCGCGCGCTGCGCAAGGACGTCACCGCGAAATGCTACGGCGGCGATATCACGCGTAAGCGCAAGCTTCTGGAGAAGCAGAAGGAAGGCAAGAAGAAGATGCGGCAGTTCGGCAAGGTCGACATCCCGCAGGAAGCTTTTATTGCCGCGCTGAAGGTGGATAGCTGAGGCGACGCACGGGACGAGCCGGCCCGGTCTCCGGGGCCGGCAAACAAAAACTGCGAAAACAACCCCATGCACAGTAGCCGCCCCCTTGGCGGCATTGCGTTTTTTCGATTTGCCGAAATTTGTTTGATCCGTCGGGCAAAACAGGGGTATGGTGGCATCATCGCAGCCGGCGTGATTGGTAGCCCGATCGCGAGGAGATGGGTTTCGCTTCACTCTACCCATCCTACGAACTGGCATCGTCCAGAGTGACCAGCATCACAGAGCTGGCGCTTGCCTTTCGGCAGGCTCCGCATACGCTGCGCATACGTTATTCTGGGGCTGCAATGGGCGCGCTTCGCTGGTTTTCATTGATCTTTTTCCTTGGACTGGCCTGTGGCTCGGCCCATGCCGAGCGCCGCGTCGCGCTGGTCATCGGGAATTCCGGCTACAAGAGCGTGGCGCGGCTTGCCAACCCCGCGAACGATGCCACGCTCGTCGGCGGCATGTTCAAGAAGGCGGGCTTCGACTTCGTCGATACGAGGCTTGATCTGAACGTGGTCGATATGCGCAAAGCGCTGCGCGAATTCGGCAGCAAGGCGCGCGAGGCCGATGTCGCCGTCATTTACTATGCCGGCCACGGCATCGAGCTGGATGGCAACAACTATCTGATCCCCACCGACGCTGCGCTGGAGACGGATACTGACGTCCTCGACGAGGCGTTCCCGCTCGACCGGGTGCTTTTTGCCATTGAGCCGGCCAAGCAGCTGCGCCTCGTCATTCTGGACGCCTGCCGCGACAATCCGTTCGCCAAGACAATGAAGCGGACCGTGGCGTCCCGTGCGATCGGTCGCGGGCTTGCCAAGGTTGAGCCAACCAGCCCGAACACGATGATCGCCTTCGCGGCGAAGGCGGGCTCTACCGCTTCGGACGGCGACGCGAAGAACAGTCCCTTCGCTGAGGCTCTCGTCGGTCGCCTCCCCACGCCAGGCCTCGATCTGCGCAAGGCCTTCGGCTTTGTACGCGACGATGTCCTGAAGAACACCGGGTACAAGCAGGAGCCGTATGTTTATGGCTCTCTGGGCGGCGATGATGTACCCTTGGTTCCTGCGAAACCCGTCGTCGCCGGACCGCAGGCAAGCCCCGACAGCGAAATTCGACGCGACTACGAGTTGGCCCTTCAACTCGGCACGCGCGAAGGATGGACAGCCTTTCTCAATCACTATCCCGGCGGTTTCTATGCCGATCTCGCCAAAGGTCAGTTGAGCAAGATCGCGGCCGAGGAGGCACGGGCAGCCGCAGCCGAGAAGGCTCGCCAAGCCGAGGAGGAGAAGGCGCGGCTGGTGGCCGACCGGGCAAAGAAGATCGAGCAGGAGAAGGCGGCGGCGGCGGCCAAGGCGGCCGAAGACGCCCGGATGGCGGCGGAGAAAGCCAAGCAGATGGAGGAGGCCAAGGCGGCCGCGGCCGAGCAGCGACGGAAGGAAGCTGAGGCGGCCGTGGCGAAGGCGCTCGCCGACAAACAAGCCAACGACACGGAGCAGAAGGTTGCCGCTGTAGCACCCACATCGACCTTGCCGTCAATGTCGCCTCAGGAGATGACGAAGCTGGTGCACTCGGAGCTCCGCCGCGTCGGCTGCCTGACCACCCCGGCAGATGGCGAATGGAATGCTTCGTCACAACGCTCGCTGACGCTGTTCAACAGATACGCCGGGACGAAGTTCGACGCGAAGCTGGCGAGCCTCGACGTACTCGATGCGATCAGAGCTAGGCCAAATCGCGTCTGCCCGCTCGTCTGCGAGCACGGGTTCAAGGCTGACGGTGACGCCTGCGTGAGGATAACCTGCCGCGCCGGCTATCGTTTGAGCGATGACAACGCGTGTGAGAGGATACCCGACAAGAAGCCTCTCGCGACGCGCGATGATACAAGAAAGCGGGATGGGGAGCCGAGACAGGTAGAAGCCGCACCATCCAGCAAACCGCAAGCCTCTGGCCAAATGTTCTGCAACTCCGCCGGCTGCCGTCCTGTCGGCAAGGGATGCAGAGTAGAGGCCGCTCCCATCACAGATCAGAGCTCCCCGATGGCTGGCCGCACGAGAGAGGTGTGCAATTGAGCCATGCCAACGGACGTCGAAATTACAGCTCGTAGGATGGGTTGGGCCCTTGCGAAACCCATCGCCCTGACGGGCGGACGCCGTATCTACTCTTGCTCACTCGATCCGATCGCGAGGATGAAGTCGATGGGTTTCGCTTTGCTCTACCCATCCTACGAGCTCCGTACCCGGCCAAAGTCGTTCTGACCGCATCTGATAAGGCTCCAAGAGCGATGGACCCTGGACTTGAACGAATAGTCGACACATTACCGGCTGGCTTCGCTGACCTGGAGGCGGATGCAATGGCGGATGGCCATCGGCAAATGACCCGCCTGGCCGCTGAGTTGACAGAGACCCCCGCCATTTTTCATGCAGCATACGCCTGTTATCTCGGCGGCAGACTTGCGGGCATCGGCGCGATGACCAACGAACCTGCACCGACAGGGCAGCCGACGTGGAGAATGCGACGGTTCTACGTGCATCGCGAATTCAGGCGGCGCAATGTTGCCTACACCATTGCCATGGTGCTGTTGCAGGACGCAGCAGGGAAGGTTTCCACCATGACTGTCCATGCAGGCAATCAGGCTGCAGCGCAGTTTTGGGAGGCGATTGGATTTAGCCGCGTTGCCGGCCTGGCTTGCTCCCACCAAAGGACGATGCCCGACACAACTGCTCGCCTATGAGGTCGATGGCGGCCCGGATTCGCGGCTTCCGGCAGCGCCAATCTCCTGCTGCCAGAATCTGTCACTGCCCTGCGCTAGGTCTGCTTTCAGTGCACCAATCACTGAAAGGAAGACCATGACTACCCAAAGTGCCGGCGAGGCATTGCAGATCGCCAGGACCTATGTCGAGGCGATCGCCCGCAAAGACGTCGATGCGGTCATCTCCATCTCGGCGGACGACATCGTTTGTACATCCCCGCGCGGGCGGATCATCGGGACGCCGAAGTTTCGCGAGTTCCACGACGGGTTTGCCCGCATGCTCCGGAAGGTGACGCTCCTCGCCATTTACGGCGACGATCAGCAGGCTGTTGTCGTCTACAGCGCGGACACCCATCCGGTTGCCAATGCCATCGTCGCGGAATTTTTCAAGGTGACGAACGGCAAGATCGTATCGACGGAGGTGATTTACGACGCGGCTCCGTTCGTGGCCCACATGGCGACGGCTCGTCCGCACTAACATCGAAGCGGCGCGGCTACCCGAAGCCGTGCCGCTTTTCTGCAGTCGATTGCTGCCAGTTTCTGGCAGGATAAGTGCTAGACTTGCATCATGTCCAAGAGCCAACGGCTATTCGACCTCATGCAGATCTTGCGGCGACACCGTCATCCGGTGTCGGGCAACAATCTTGCTGCCGAGGCGGGCGTGTCGCTGCGCACGATCTATCGCGACATCGCCGACCTGCAGGCACTGGGCGCGCAGATCGAGGGCGAACCGGGTTTTGGCTATGTCCTGCAGCCCGGCTTTCTCCTGCCTCCGCTGATGTTCTCCGAGCAGGAAATCCAGGCCCTGGCGCTCGGTGCGCAATGGGTGTCCCGCCAGACCGATGACGAGTTCGCGCTGGCCGCGCGTGACGCGCTCGCAAAGATCGGCGCCGTCCTCCCGTCGGAGCTGCGACACAGGATCGACGACAATGCCTTTCATGTGGCGCGCAGGCCGAAGCAGCCTGAAGCCGTCGATCTACGCATCGTGCGCCAGGCCATGCGCGACCAGCACAAGCTGTCCATCGTGTATCGCGATCCGAAAGGCGCAAGGACCACCCGGACGATCTGGCCGATTGGCGTCGCCTTTTTCGACTCACGGCGCATCCTGGCCGGCTGGTGTGAAATGAGGAAGGACTTTCGCGCCTTCCGCGCGGATCGGATCGAGAAGGTCCGACTCAAGACGGATCGCTATCCCGGCCGCCGACGCGACCTCGTCAAACGATGGCGGGCCCAGGTTGACGCAGATCGCCGCAAGGCTGTGGACTGACCGGCGACCGGGCTCGTCGGATGCACGTGTTTGATGGATTTCACTTCCGCTCTACCCATTCTACCAGCTGCGCTTATTCCTCGCCCCTCTGCGCAACCCTGATCCCGTGGCTGATCCTGTCGCTCGGGTGCAGCACGACGCGGTCGCCTGCAGCGAGTCCCGCGACGACTTCGGCCGTGCGGCTATTGCGGTGACCGATCTGGACCGGAACTGTCTTGGCGCGACCGTTCTCGTCGACAAAGACGGCCCACTGACTGCCTTTCCGGAACAAGGCACTCACTGGCACTGTCAGCGCATCAGGAGCGCTCCATGTGGTGACGTGGACGATGACGCGATAGTCGTGCCCGAGCGTGACCCAATTCTCGGGCGGGTCGCTGAAATCGATGGTCACGCGGACGCGCTGCTCCTCGATGCCGAGCGCGGAGACTTTCAGGAAGCCGGCCGGGTCCACACGGACCACGTTGCCGCTAATGGGCTGACCGCCCCAGCCATCGATCCGGACCGGCGCGCCGACCTTGATCTGGACCGCGTCGGTCGAGAGCAGGTCGGCCACGACCTCGAGATCGAGCGGGTTGCCAATATCTACCAGCGGCGTCCCGGGCAGAACCGTCGTCTCGCTGTCCTGGATGATCTTCAGCACCCGTCCGCTCGCCGGCGCCAGCACCCGGATGCAGCAGGTCGGCTCCGCTGGCGGGATAGCGCTTGCCGGGTCCATCAGCCGGGCCGCCAGGCTGGTCCGCACCGCGCGGCGCATCTCGACCTGGGCCTTGGCACTCTTTAGGGCGGCCTCGTTGGTGGCCACTTCGAATTTCGCCTTGTCGTGGGCCTGGGCCGAGGTGGATTGCGTCCGCAACAGCGTCTGCGCCCGCTGGAACTCGGTCCGCGAAAAATCCAGCGCGGCTTCGATCCGCTGCACCTCCGCCTCCTGCTGCTGAATCGCGGCATCTGCGGCCAGGACCTCGGCCTGCAGCTGGTCGTGCGAACGCGCGTCGATGAAGCTGGGCAGCGCCGGCTGCATCAGGGCGACGGTCTGGTTCGCGGCAACCTCGTCGCCGACGTGGAGCGACGGCCCCTGCTCGCCGAGAGGATGCGAAATCCTCAACACCTTCCCTGCGATCGGCGCCGAGACGGTGTAGACGTGGCGCACGCGGGTCTTGCCGTCGTCGTCCGCCGTGACTTCAATGGGGCCCTTCGCGACGGTCGCGAGATCGACCAGAACCGGCCGCGGCCAGGCGAACCAGGCCAGCCCTGCGACGATCGCGGCCAGAAGCGCGGCGCCGATGATACGTTTGGTCCAGTTGGCGGGCATGGCTAATCTCGCGTCTTGAGGACCGCGACGAGGTCCAGTTTGTCGATGCGTTCGCGGATGACGGCGGCTGAAACGATGGCGGCCAGCACCACGACGGACGTGGCGACGACGTAGGTCGAGTGCTCGACGACGAGGCGGACGCGCATCAATTCGCCGGCGAGGTTCGTCTTCATCACCCATGCAAGGCCGTAGCCCATCAGCCAGCCGGGCGGCTGGGCGATCAGGGTGAGGATGGCGAGCTCCAGCAGCAGGATGCGCAGCACCTCGCCGCGCGTGAAGCCGAGCACGCGCAGGCTGGCCAGTTCCCGCGCCCGCTCGGACAGCGAGATGCGGGCGTTGTTGTAGACGACGCCGAACGCGATCACGGCGGCGAGGCCGGTGTAGATGCTCGCCATCGTGGTGACGAGCAGCGCGACCGTCTTGCGGAAATTCGCCAGCGAGACGCGCTGCAGCGCCACGCCGCCGACCGTCGGCATGGACTTCACGGCGGCGTAGAAATCCTCCGTCCGGTTCTCGTCGAGGCTGAGATTGACGCTGGTCACGACGGGCGCCTCGCGCATCAGCTTGCGCAGCGCCTCGATCTCCATCATGCCCCTGATGCCGAAATAGTCCTCGACGGTCGCGACGACCGGCACCGTGACCGTTCGCCGGGCGCCCTCCAGCAGATCGACCTCGACGCTATCGCCGGGCCTGACGCCGAGGATGTGCGCGAGCATGCCGGAGATGGCAAGGCCCGTCTCCGGGAGCACGACCGGACGAAGCTCGACGTCGATGATGCGCCGGAGGTCAGCGTCGGCGGGCCGGCCGCTGATGACGATCCGTCGTTCGACGTTGCCGTGGCGGATCCGGACTGGCACCTCGCGGAACGGCTCGGCGGCGAGAACGCCCGGAAGCCGATTCACCTGCTGCACGACATTCGCGATCCGCTTCTCGGCAAAGCCGATGGTTGCGTCCTGCCGGTCGGCGAGGAAATAGGTCACGTCGGTCAGGTGCTCCATGCTGTCCCGCGTGAACAGCGAGACCACCAGGATCGCAGTCGCCAGCGCCATGCCGAGCGCAGTGAAGAAGGCCCGCACCGGGTGCCGGGCGATGTTGCGGATCATCATCAGCGTCGGCTGCGACACGATCCGGTCGAGCTGGATGCGCGCAGGAAGCAGCCGCCTATAGACCGGCGGGGCCGGCGGCTGCATGGCGACAGCCGGCGGCAGCTTCACCACCTCGCGCAGCGCCCGGAACGCGCCGATCGCGGCAGCCGCCGCGCTGAGCGCGCCTGCGGTGAGATAGAGGTCCGGAGCCTTCGCGAACACCAGGAACGGAAAGTGGAAGAAGTCGCCGAACAGGGCAGTGACGCGCAGCCCGAGCCAGGTGCCGGCGACGCCGCCCAGCACGATACCGATCACGACGATGAAGGCGACGAACTTGAAATAGTGCAGCACGATGCTGCCGTCGGAATAGCCCAGCGCCTTCAGCAGGCCAATCTGCTCGCGCTCGAGCGCGACCAGCCGGGTCAAGGTGAGATTGACCAGGAAGGCCGCGACCAGGAGGAAGATCGGCGGCAGCGTGCGGCTCATGTTGTTGAGCATGTCGAGCTCATGGTCGAGCCAGGCGTGCGAGGTCTGATCCTTGCGGCCATGGGCCGCCTGCCCGCCATAGGGATCGAGCAAGGCATCGAGCCGCAGGACCACCTCGCGCTCGGAGGCGCCGGGCTGCAGCTTGACGGCGACCGCCGAGAAGGCGCCGTCGAGATCGTAGACGCCGGCGAGCGTCTTCTCCGACATCCAGACGATGGCGTAGCGGCGATCGTCCGGCATCAGGTCGCCCGGTCCGACGGTGTAGACGAATTCGGGGGACAGCGCGGTGCCGACGATGACGAGCTCGCGCTTCCTGCCATTGAGGATGGCGGAGAACCGCGCGCCCTCCGAGAAGCCGTGCGCCCGGGCGAACGGCTCGTTGACGACGACCTCTTCCGACCGTCCGGGCTCCGGGAGCCGGCCGGAGCGCATGTAGAGCCGATTGAGATGCTGCTCGCCATTGTCGGGAAGCGAAACGAACTGCGCGCTGGCAGGCGCAGAGAAACCGGGAATGTCCAGCAGCGCCAGCTTGGCGATGCGGGTGTCGACGGCGGCAACGCCGGGGATCTCGCCGATCCTGTCGGCGAGCGCCTTCGGTGCCCGCTTCGCCTGCGCGAACACGTCGGCAAAGCCGTAGCGCTCGTAATATGCGATCCGGGTCTCTTCCAGCGATCGATGTGAGCCCACCGCGAGCACCAGTGTCGCAACGCCGCCGCCAACGACCAGCGCGACGGCGAGCACCTGCGCCCAGAGCCGCCTGACGTCGCGAAACAGCTTGATGTCCAGCACCTTCATGTCGTCACCAGGTGAGCTCGGCGGCTTCCCGCCGGACCTCGTTGGTCCGGATGCGGGAGATGCGACCGTCGGCGAAGAACAGCACCCGGTCGGCGACCTCCTGGATGCTGGCGTTGTGGGTGATGATGACCGTGGTGGTCCCGAGCTGCCGGTTGACGCCGAGCAGCGCCTCGATGACGCGGATGCCGGTCTTCGAATCCAGCGCCCCGGTCGGCTCGTCGCAGAGCAGCACCGCCGGACGCTTCGCGACAGCGCGGGCGATGGCGACGCGCTGCTGCTCGCCGCCGGAGAGCTGGGCGGGGAAGTGATACATGCGCTCCTCGAGCCCGACCAGCGCGAGCGCGTCTGCGGGCCGCATCGGGTTCCTGGCGACCTCGGTGACCAGCGCGACGTTTTCGAAAGCCGTGAGGCTCGGCACCAGATTGTAGAACTGGAAGACAAAGCCGACATGGTCGCGGCGATACTTCGTCAGCTCGCGGTCCTCGAGACCGGTCAGATCCAGATCGCGGAACAACAGCCGGCCGCTGGTCGGCCGGTCGAGGCCGCCCATGATGTTGAGCAACGTCGTCTTGCCGCTGCCGGAGGGGCCGAGCAGAACGACCACTTCCTTCTCGGCGATTTCGAGGTCGACATCGTTGAGGGCATGTACCATCACCTCGCCGGAGACGTAGGTCTTGGTCAGCGCCTTTGCGGTGAAGACGGGCACGCTCATCGACGTCCTTTCAAGCCAGTGCCGTTCGCCGGCATCTCCCCGCGCGAAGGTCAGCCGTGACGATAGCCGCCGGAAGAGCCCTGACCGGATCGCCGGTCGAGATGGGGAAAGAACGCCGGCACCTGCGCGGCGTACCGCGCATAGGCCTCACCGAACGCGATCCGGGCCTCGCGCTCCTCGTCCCTGGCAAGCTTCACGTACATGACGGTCAGCACCGGAAACATCGCCAGCGTCAGAACCGTCGGCCACTGCAACAGGAAGCCGAACATCACCAGCACGAAGCCGACATATTGCGGATGCCGGACGTAGCTGTAGGGGCCGGTCGCGGCCAGGCTGCGGGTCTGCTGCGCCTCGTACAGCACCCTCCAGGCGACCGAGATCAGGATGAAGCCGGCGGCGATGAAGATGTAACTGAGAACGTGGAACGGTCCGGCGTGCGGATTGGTCTTCCAGCCGAACATCATCTCGAGCAGGTGGCCGGCGTCGTGGGAGAACCAGTCGACGCTCGGGTAGCGCGACTGCAGCCAGCCCGAAAGAAAATAGATGGTGAGCGGAAAACCGTACATCTCCACGAACAGCGCCACCAGGAACGCGCTGAAGGCGCCGAAGGAGCGCCAGTCGCGGGAAGTCTGCGGCTTGAAGAAGCTGTAGGCAAACAGGATGAAGACCGCCGAGTTGACGATGACGAGACTCCACAGGCCGTAAGCGGGCGCGGCGTCGTGCATCACGCGCTCCTCGAATCGTTCGGCCGGCCGCCGCCATGATGGTGACCATGTCCGCCATGCATGAAGACGTGCATCAGCGGACAGGCAAGGAGCGGGAGCCAGACCAGCAGCCCGAGCACGTGCGCCCTGTGCTCGGTGAACAGGAGTGCAGCGGCGATGGCCAGAAATCCGATCAGAACCAGACCTGCCTTCGCCCTCATGGACATGCCCTCGGCGCGACGCTCGCGATATGTGGACTGGTCCTGTACCGGCATCGGCACGCTCCCGTTTTGTTGGAGCATAGGAGGACCGCCGCCGTCGGCGTTGACGCAGATCAACCGCGCGCGAGGGCCGAGTTGCGGACGAAGCGCTCCCACTTTGAGATTGCTCAAAACCGATGTTGCGCGGGCAGCGTATCGTGAAGCCTTCGCAATCTGGAGAACCGAACATGATCACCAAGAAGCTTCTCGTCGCTGTCGGCGTCGTTTCCCTGCTGGCCGTTCCCGCGATGGCCCAATCCGCCGACAAGGAGAAGAACGGCCACCACTACAGCGGCGGGCCGAAGACCGAGGTCCCTCACCACATGGGCAAGAAACAGAAGACCGGCACCTCGGCCAACGCCGAATCGGGCGGTCATCACTACACCGGCGGCCCCGGCACGTCGTCGCCTCACCACATGGGCGACAAGAAGTAATCCCGACCTCGGCCGGTCTGCGAAGGCAAGGAGGCAGTGCGGCAGCTCGTAGGATGGGTTGAGCTCTTGCGAAACCCATCGCCTTGCCGGGCAGACGCACTATCTCTTGCTTCTCGTTAGCTCGACCCGATTGTGGGGATGAGCTTGATGGGTTTCGCTTCCGCCTTCGCTCTTCTAGCTACGGCGGACAAGTCGCTCTACGCATCCTACGACCTGAGACAGCCATACCACCGTCGCAAAGTTGAGTTTTTCAGCGGTTTGTCGGTTCCTGTGCTTTGGTCGATAGCTGCCTCAATCCATCTACGAAGTCATCGAAGCGCTCCTTTCCAACCTCTTCGGACCATTGCCGATGCAACTGCCGAAGACATCCGAAGATTGCTGCGACGACTTCATGTCCCCGTAACGTTAGATAGACCAGTCGGCGATCGCTGCCGTCGGCTGAGCCGCCGCTCGACATAGCCCAGGTCTTCAAGCTGGCCGAGCAGATAGTTCACAGCTTGTCGCGACATCCTGACGCGCGAGCTCGGACAGTCTCATGCCATCCGGCAGCGGAAGAGTGGTGGGCACGGCGCTGCGCGCCTTTGCCCACCCTACGAAAGCCGTGCTAGCGCCAACTCGCCGACGATACGGAAGCTTCGCATCGGCGATCCGACGCCCCGCACACCCTCACGACGTCTTCTGCTTCGCCTCGACGTAGCGTGCAAAATTGTCGAGGATCGCCTGCCAGCCGCCTTGCTGCTGCTCGACCGAGTGCGTCGGTTCGCTGTCGAAGACAACGCGGACGACGACGCCCTTCGGACCGGGGACGAACTCGACTTCGGCCTTGCGATCGCCGAACGCATATTCGATCAGCTTGTGCTCGACGATCGTCGTGTAGGTGCCGGCGAAATCAAAGCCCATGCTGCCGTCCTTGGCCTCCATGCGCGAGGAGAAGGCGCCGCCCTCGCGCAGGTCGACCGTGGCCCTGGTCGTGTGCCAGTCGTCGGACGCGGCGTTCCACTTCACGATATCGGCAGGCGTCGTATAGGCACGCCAGACCTGATCGATGGGGGCGGCGACGCTGGTTTCGACGGTGATCCTCATGGGCATTGCTCCAATTGCGACTTTGGCGGCTCGAATTGACGAAATCACGTCACGTGTGCCGGGTCCATCTCCGGCAGCTTCGGAACGTGTCCACCCAAGGACGATCGAGACCGGTCCACGCCGACATGGCCCGGCCGTCAATGCGCTAAAAAGTTGGAAAATCGTAGGGTGGGCAAAGCAACTTGTCCGCCGTGGCTCGAAGAGCGAAGGCGGAAGCGTGCCCACCAACTTGTGTGCCGTCGGGAAGAATGGTGGGCACGGCGCTCTGCGCGCCTTTGCCCACTCTACGAAAGCCGTGCTAGTGTCCGCTCGCCGACGATACGGAATCTTGCCTTCGCATCGACGATCCGATTTGCGACGACCAATGTTGATGGGTTTCGCTTCCGGCCGGCATCATCAAATCGTCATTGCCCGAGTTGCTGAAGAACGGCGGACCACAACGCCAGCGGCTCCCTGAGGGCTCCCGGCTCGGACGGCTTCTGGCGAACGGCCGTGTGCACCATGACGAGCTTCGAGGCCGGATCGACCAGGATGACCTGGCCACGGATCCCGAGCAGGGCAAATCTGCGCTGCTCGCCGGGGAGGAGCCACACCTGATAGCCGTAGCCGAAATAGGGCGTGGCCACGCGTGGGGCGAGATGACCATCCTCTGGTCTGACGGTCGTGGCATCCAGCAGCCACTGCCGGGGGATCAATTGACGACCTTCCCAGGTGCCGTCGTGTGCGAGCAGCCGGGCGAGGCGCGCATAGTCGCGCAAGGTTGCGTTGAAGCAGCAAAAGGCAATCTCCTGCCCGCTGCCATCGATTGCCCATGAGGCATCCGCCTCGGTGCCGATGACATTCCAGATCCGGTCGTGGAGATAGTCGGCAACCGGCGTGCCCGTGGCGGCGCGCAGGACGAGGCCCAGGATCTCGGTTTCCACGCTCGCATAGTGCCATCGGGTGCCCGGCGGCGCGGTTCTTGTATTGAATTGCGCGACGACGGCGGTGGGATCTCTTGTCTCTTCGACGAACAGAGCTCGCCCAAGCCGGGCGATGTCATCGTTCCCGTCATAGACCTCCGAAAACGCGACGCCCGAGGACATGTTCAGCAGGGCGCGGATGGAGGTGTTTCCATATTCCGTTCCTGCAAGGCCGGAGACATAGGTCGAGACGAGGTCGTCGATCGACTTGATCCGTCCCTCCGAGACCGCGATCCCGACCAGCATGGCGACCAGCGTCTTGGCCATGGACTGCGAGAGAAAGCGGTCGTGGTCGGTCCGCGCATATTGATAGTGCTCGTACAGGATGGTGTCGTCCCTGGCGATCAGCAGTCCCGTCACCGGATTGCGCTTGAGGTAGTCCGCGATGCTCAGCCGCTCCGTGCCAAAGCTGTAGGCGATCGATGGCTCCGGCGCGCGCTTGAAGTGCCAGGGCGCCGTCGCGCGACCGATCGGGCGGGAAGGATAGATCTCGCCGAAATGGCTGTAGACTCCGACGAGCTTGTCGAGCTGGGTGGTGGTCCCGCGCGTGCCGACCGGATAGCCGGCAGCCGCGCCGTAAAGCTCGGCATCGGGGCCGCTATCCGAAAAGACCGGCCCCGGCTCGCGGGAAGAGTTTTGGGCGTCCTGTGCGCAAGCCAAGGGGGCCCAGAGCGCAGAGACGAGAGTGACAGCCAAGAAAAGCCCGCGGCAACCGCGCGGCCTGCGGAGTGCTCCCCAATTCATTGGACTTGCCTCCTCGCACGTTCTTGCGTGTGCGCTTTTGAGAGCAATCTCGCAAGCCGGTGATGAGAGGCATGCTATCATCAGGAGTGGATGGAGTCAGCCTATGGCTCATGGCCGACATTGGCGCCAACTGGGCGGCGCTGGTGTTTCGGCTTAAGATACGGACGTCGTCATCCAGGACATTCTCGCCAATCTTGATTGATTGCTCATCTCCGACGGCCGAGCGAACTGCGTCATGACCATTATTTCCGTTGAACGGATCGCCGATACTCTTCCCGCAGATTTTCCCGAGTTGGAGGCCGACGCCAAGGCGGATGGACACGCGAACATGACCCGCCTGGTCGCGGAATTCGCACACGATCGAGGCATGTTTCACGCGATATTCACGTGCCTCCTGGGTGGCAGGTTAGTAGGGATCGGAGCGATCACCAACGAGCCTGCGCCGACGCCGATACCCATGTGGCGGATGCGGCGACTTTACGTGCACCGCAACCATAGAAGACGCAGAATTGCCCAGGCCATCGCGAACGCCTTGCTGCAAGAAGCGGTCGGGAAGGCCTCCATTGTGACTGTCCACGCAGGACATGAGGGCGCGGCCCGGTTTTGGGAGGCAGTTGGATTTCGCCAGGTAGAGGGTCAACCGTGGTCTCACGAAACAGTCATATCGACCCTGGAGGCCTGAGGCCCGTCGGATGAGTCGAGCTTTGGCGAAGCCCTCCCCGTCCGAAGCCGACGGTCCCGCTCACCGGACGCACACGTTCTGAAGCTGGCCGCGGAGATACGCGTTTTCCCGTTCGAGCGCCTGATTCCAGGCCAGCAGTCCGAAGCGCCTGGTGTCCACTCGGGACCAGAAAGCTCCGGGCGCGCGCCGCCAGAGCGGAAGCGTTGCGATCGCGACTGCGCATTGGCCGCCCATGTCCATGACCTCGGCGAGCTCGACGAGGCCGAATGGAATCGGGGAGTCGACCGAGCCGGCAAAATCCCCAGGGTTGCTGCGCGCGGCTTCCAGCGCGGTCTCGAAACCGATCCGGAAGAACGAGCGTGCGCCGGTCTCGTCGCCGAATGCGAGGGAAATGCGGGCTGCATGAAAGGCCGCCGCGATGGTCTTGGTGGTCAGGATCGGGGAGAACGAGCGCCAGTCCAGCTCGGCCGCGAACGAGAACCATTTGAGGGCGTCGTCCAGCGTACCCGACAGCTCGCACAGGCAACCCGCCAGGAACGCCAGCGAGATGCGCCAGCGCTGCACATGGGGGTTGGTCGTGTGCCGGGTGCTCCGGCAATAGCTTTCGATCCGCCCGATCAGCTCGCCGGCCGCCTGCGCCCGGCGGCGTTCGAGAATGCGATAGCCCGCAACGCAAAGGGCTGCGCCCCGGTCCGCCGAGTCCGGACGGGCATTGTCGGCAACCCAGCTGGCGAGCCGGCCGAGCACCGCCGCGTCGTCGAGGCGCTCACCGACCTGGACCAGCGTCCGGTACAGCCACGGATTGTCGTAACATCCACCGAAATCGAGCACCGCCGCTCCGCTCGCGGACAGCGCGTCGGCGAAGGCGGGGTGGCGGAAGGATTCGCGCAGCTCCTCGGCCCTGGCGAAGGGATTGGCGGAGGCAACGACCAGGATCCATTCGCCCTCGACATCGCTGTCGAGGGGCACGCGGACCAGCCGGCGGGCGGCTTGCTGCCATTTGAAGCCGCCGGGCGCCGTTTGCGTGTAGCGGGCTTCGACCACGAAATCCTCGACCAGCCCCTCGCGCAATTTGGCCCAGTCGAAGACGTGGTGGTGGTACGGATTGGGATCGCTTCCGGTCTCGTCAGACCATCGGTCCGGAACGCTGGCAACCAGACGCCCGTCCGGCTTCAGCACCCGTGCGAACTCCTTCGCCACGGCTGTCCAGTTTTCGACATGCTCGATCGTCTCCATCGAGACGATGAGATCGACGGATGCATCGGCAAGGTGCTGGAGGCGCGAGGCATCTCCCGTCTCGAAGCGCAGGTTTGGCCCGCCGTAATTCGCGTTCGCATACGCCACGGCCTTGGCATCGACATCGACGCCGATGATTTGCGCGGCCTGGCTGGTCGCGGCGATCACCGCGGAGCCGTAGCCGAGCCCGCAGGCGCAATCGAGCACGGTGTCGCCGGGCCGGACGAGCGAAGCGGCCAGCGCATAGCGAACCACATGCGCATCGGCGCGCGATCCGCTTTCGCGCAGCATGTCCATATGGAGATTGCGTTCGCCCAGCAGGGTCTCCACCGGCCATCGCGAAGCCGCCTCCGCCGGGATGCGCTGGTAGACGGCATGACGCGGTAGCACATCATCCTGCATGCGCTCGTAGTCGGATGTGGCGAGCGAGGCCGGATGGCGTCGCCATCCCCGCGCGAACAGCCGGTTCTCGAGCGGCGCGCGAAGGCCGGCAACGCCGGGACCAATGAGGAACAGGCTTTGCAACTCATCCTGCGCCGTGATCGTCTCGATCAGGACAAGCGTGTCGTTCGCGGCGGCGATTTCGACGACGGCGACAGGCTTGGGCGGAACGCGCGCATCGCTGCCGCGTGAAATCCAGCGTGGATGCTCGCATGCTCCCTCGCCGACGGCATGGGCATCGCAGCCCATGAGCAGCAGCTCATGCAGCAGATTCGGGTCGCGGGCATTCCATTGCACGATCCGGCACGGACCAAAGATGCGCGTGATCGCGGCAGCCGTTTCAATCGACATCCGACCTGACCGAACGAGAACGGGACAGATTGCCCCCCGGATTGAACGTCCTCGCGCGCGAAATCAGGCGAAATCAACCAGCCCACTCGCGGGTCAAGGCGCCCGCAGGCCCGGCGGAGCTTTGCGCATGTTCGATGCCTGCTCATAGGCGTAGGCGAGACGCAGCAGCTTGTGCTC
Source organism: Bradyrhizobium liaoningense (assembly GCF_018130825.1). Classification (GTDB taxonomy): domain Bacteria; phylum Pseudomonadota; class Alphaproteobacteria; order Rhizobiales; family Xanthobacteraceae; genus Bradyrhizobium; species Bradyrhizobium liaoningense_B. The sequence continues at coordinate 44,369 of NZ_JAFCJS010000009.1, forward strand.
GCTCCAGGCTCTCCCTGCGAAGGCGACGCCGAGCGGATAGTCGGGCGTGTCCTTGCCGTCGGCGCCCGAAACGAAGCCGCCGGGCACCATGACGCTGGGATAGCCGGCCTTGGCAGCGATCACGGCGCCGGTGGCGCCGGGGAACAACACGGCGTCGAGCCTGTGCTGGTTCATGTAGGCGTCCATGCCGCGCGTCCTGGCGGAGAGCAGGTCCATGGCCCGGGCCGATCTGTATTCGCGCTCGCTCAAATCGCCCCTGGTGTTGTTGGCGGCGAGGAACAGGTCCTGGCCGAAGCGCAGCGCTTTCTCGGCATGAGCCTCGTTGAAGGCCACGATGTCGGCGATGGTCTTGATGTCGGTATTGGTCGCCCAATCCCTCAGGTAGAGATTGAGATCGTGCTTCAGCTCGTAGAGGAAGACGATCGGCGGCGTCGCCAGATTGCCCTTGTTGCGGCTCAGCGGATTGCGGTTGAGCACCGGCATGGTCGTGCCCGGACCGCCGATCCAGCCGGCGGTCGGCATGGCCGCGCGCACGATGACCGCGCCGAGATCCTCCAGCACCTTGATGACTTCGGCCATCAGCCTGGCCCCGTCGGGCGGCAACTTGCCGTAATAGGGATTGTTCAGCGGATCGGCGGAATCGCTCGGCACGCCGATCCGCGCGCCCTTCATCGCATCGCGTGCGAGGTCGGCCGCGTAATCGGCCGGCCTCCGCTGCCGCTCCGTCACGGGATCGAGCGGGTCCTCGGCGGCCAGCACATTCAGCAGTATCGCCGCATCGCGCACGGTGCGCGTCATCGGGCCCGCGGTGTCCCGGCTGTGCGCGATCGGCACGATGCCGGCACGGCTGATCAAACCGACGGTCGGCTTCACGGTGACGATGCCATTCCGGCTGGCCGGGTGCAACAGCGAGCCGGAGGTCTCGGTGCCGATGGAGGCCGTGCACAGACCTGCGGCCACAGCGACCGCCGAACCCGAGCTCGAGCCACCGGGGTCTACGACCGGAATGCCCCGATCGTCCAGCAGCGTCGGCACGTAGGGATTCTTCACCTGACCACCCAGCGACGAATAGCCCGAGGGCATGTCGGTCGCGAGGATGTTTGCAAACTCCGTCAGGTTCGCCTTGCCGAGGATCACGGCGCCGGCCTTCCGCAACAGCTTGACGAGTGTGGCATCGCCCCTGGCGCGCGCACTCTCCAATGCCAGCGAGCCCGCCGTGGTCGGCTGCCTGTCGCCGGTCGCGATGTTGTCCTTCAGCAAAATCGGCACGCCGGCCAGCGGCCGCTTGGCCGACGGCCTCGTGCCGTCGAGCTTGCCTGCGATCGCTAGCGCGTCGGGATTGAGCGCGCGGACGGCGTTGAGCATGGGCCCATTGCGGTCAAAGGCCTCGATGCGCGCGAGACAGGCTTTGGTCAGGGCGGTCGCGGTGACCCGCCCGGCCGCCAAGGCATCAATGATGTCGCTCATGGGCGCGTCCTCGAGCTGCGGCTCGACCTGCGCCCCGGCCACAGCGAGGCTCGCGTTGCGGCGGGCTGGCTTCTTCATGCTGTGCTTCTTGGCTGCCCCCGTATATGCTACTTATGGTAGCAGAACGCCTGGCCGCGCGACAAGCCGCTTGCCGCGGCGGTGGCGCGCCATCCAGTCCTTCGCGAAGCCTTCGGTGGAGTAATTCATGGACTGCACGATCCGGCCCGCGATCGACGATGACGCCGACGCCATCAGCGCGGTCATCCTGCGCGCGCTGCGCGAAACCAATGCGAAGGACTATACGGCCGAGATCATCGAAAGGATCAAGCTTGGCTTCAGTCCGGACGCCGTCAGGCAGCTCATCGCGAAACGCACCGTTTTCGTCGCCACCATCGGCAGCCGCGTCGTTGCAACGGCAAGCCTCGACGGATGCGTCGTCCGCACCGTCTTCGTGGCTCCCGACGTACAGGCCCGCGGTATCGGCAAGCTGCTGATGGCCGAGATCGATCGCACCGCACGCGAGCGAAATATTCCCTCGCTGACGGTCCCTTCATCGGTCACCGCCGAGGGCTTCTATGCGCGGCTCGGGTTCAATGCCCTGCGCGACAGCTATCATGGCGACGAACGCACGATTATCATGGAGCGATTGCTCGACTCCACCGAATAACCCGTGGCCCGGATGGAGGCCGAGCCGAGGCTGATCTTGATCCTCCCCGCCAAATAGACCACCATCGCGTCCCTAAGCCGCTCACAACAAGAATGGGCGAGGAAACGCAGCAATGAATGCAGCTACCGGATTTGGCCTGGTCGAACGTGCCCGCGCGCTCGCGCCGCTGATTGCTGGCGAAGCCGACGAGATCGAGCGGACGCGGCGGCTGACGCCGGCCGTGGTCTCCGCCCTCATCGAGAATGGGTTTTATCGCGCGCTGTTGCCGCAAAGCCTTGGTGGCAGCGAGGCTGCGCCGGAAGCCTTCATGCAGATGCTGGAGGAGATTGCGAAGGCGGACGCGTCCACCGCCTGGTGCCTCGGCCAATGCAGCGTCTGCGCGATGATCGCGGCCTGGCTCGATCACGACACCGCGCATGAGATCTTCAACGCCGCGCCCGGCATTCTCGCCTGGGGCGCGATCGCGCATGAGGCGCGCGCGGTCGAGGGCGGCTATCGCGTCACGGCGCGCTGGGATTTTGCCTCGGGCTCGCGGCAGGCGAGCTGGCTGGGGGCGCATGTCCGCATCGTCGATGGTGACGGTTCGCCGCGCAAAAATGCCGACGGCTCGCCGGAGGTGCGCACCATCCTGTTTCCGGTCGCGCACGCAACACTGCACGACGTGTGGCAGGCGATCGGGCTCGCCGGGACCGGCACGGACTCCTACGAAGTGACCGACCTCTTCATCCCCGAGCGCTTCACCGCATTCCGCGACGTGTCGTCGGCGCTGCGCGAGAGCGGGCCGCTCTACAGGATCGGCACCGGCTCGACCTTCAGTCTCGGCTTTGCCGCGGTCTCGCTCGGCGTCGCGCGCGCCACGCTGGACGCCGCCATTGCGCTCGCGCGCGCAAAACATCAGTCGCTGGCGGCCAGCGCCATGCGCGACAACGGGGCGGTCCAGGGATTGATCGGCCGCACCGAGGGCGATTTGCGCGCCGCGCGCGCCTACCTCTATGCGACCGCGAATGCGATGTGGCGCGAGCTCAGTGCGACCGGCGAGTTCAGCGCGGCGCATCGCAACGCGGTCCGGCTGGCGGCGACCTGGACCATCCATCAATCGGCAAAGGTGGTCGACACCGCCTATCACATGGCCGGCGCGACCGCGGTGTTCCGCAGCCAGCCGTTCGAGCGGCGCTTCCGCGACATGCATGCGATCGCGCAGCAGATCCAGGCGCGGGACACGCATTACGAGGATGTGGGCAAGGCGATCCTGTCGGCCGGCGTCGATACCAGGTGCTGAATTCGCCTACGCCTTGCGCGCGCCGAGCAGCCGACCTCGCCAGCCCATGCCGATGACCATGGCAATCATCAGAAGGAAGGCCGCAGCGGCGACGAAATCGATGATGCGGTCGCTTCCGGAGCATATGTCCTGGTTGAGGCACGCGCGGGACAGGACCCCGCTCCGGACCAGGACTGCAAGCACGCCGAAATACAGGAACACGCTGAGCCCAAGATAGACCAGCGTCACCAGCGCGCGCCGCAGCCGCGAGGGCATCGTTGGATCATCCTCGCGCCGCTCCGTGATGTACTGGCCGGGCTTTGCCTTGGCGGGATCGCGGATCTGGACGGTCGAATGCGTGAGCAGATCGTGAACCGCCTGGTTGCGGCGCGTGGCAGCCATGACCACAAACGAATACCAGCCGAGGACGCTCTTGACGGCAATGCGTGCGAGCGCCCTGGTGAAGCTCAAATTTCCGCCGCGATCGTCGACAACGCGCAAGTTCGTCCAGATATGTCCGAGCGTGCCGCCCGCGCGCCAGACCATCACGGGCTCGTAGAGCAGCAGGATGGCGACGACGGCGACCCCGAGGATCCGGCTTAGTCCGTCGCTCGCGACATTGCTCGCGACCGCGAGGGCACCGAACAGCAGGGCCATCGCCAGCATCCAGTCGAGCAGAACGGCCTTGAACCGCCGCGAGAAGCGGGCATAGCGCGGTCCAGGCAGCGGCAGCGGAGGCGCATCAGAGGTCATGGGGGAGCCGCATCCGTTCATTGGATCTCATCATGAGACGCCGGCAGCGCGCGTGAGGTTCGACTGCACGGCGGCAGCTCACGCCACCAGCGCAGCGTCTTCGTCTGCGGCGTCGATGCCGCGTTGTGCCTGCAGCAGGCTGATGATCTCAAGATTGGGACGGGCCTTGCTGAACAGAAAGCCCTGGCCCTCGTCGCAGCCTTCGGCGCGGAGGCAGCTCAGCTCGGCCTCGGTCTCGACGCCTTCGGCGGTGATGGTGACGCCAAGGCCTTTGCCGAGGCTGACGATGGAGCGGATGATCGCCTGCGCCTCGCGGTTGGCCCCGAGATCGCGCACGAAAGACTGGTCGATCTTGATCTTGTCGAACGGGAAGCTGCGTAAGTAGCTGAGGCTGGAATAGCCGGTGCCGAAATCGTCCATCGAGATGCGCACGCCGAGCGCGCGCAGCGCATGCAGCGTCGCCAGCACCTGCGCGCTCTTCTCCAGCAGCAGCGTCTCGGTGATCTCGAGCTCGAGCCGCCGCGGCGGCAGGCCGGAATATTTCAGCGCGTCCGTCACCATCGAGAGCAGGTTGCCGCTGCGGAACTGCAGTGGCGACAGATTGACCGCGACGCGGACATCGTCGGGCCAGGTCGCGGCATCCAGGCATGCCCGGCGCAGCATCAGGCCGCCGAGCGGATTGATCAGGCCGGTGTCCTCCGCGACCGGAATGAACTCGGCGGGCGAGACCATGCCGCGCTCGGCATGGGGCCAGCGCACCAGCGCCTCGAAGCCGGTGATGCGGCCGCTCTGGAGGTCGACCAGCGGCTGATAGTAGGGGCGCAGCACGTCGTTCTGGATCGCATCGCGCAGCTCGACCTCGATCTTGCGGCGGCTCTGCGCTTTCGCGTCGAGCGCGGCCTCGAAGAAGGCGAAGGTGCCGCGCGCATCCAGCTTGGCGCGCGACAGCGCCATGTCGGCGCTCTTGAGCAGCTTTTCGGAATCATCTCCGTCGCCCGGCGCCATCGCGATGCCGATGGAGGCACCGATCACCACGGAATGGCCGTCGAGCAGATAGGGATCGGAGATGGCTTCGAGCAGGCGTTTTGCGAGCCCCACCGCATCTTCCGGCCGGGCCAGCCCGCTCTGAACGATGGCGAATTCGTCGGAGTTGAGGCGCGCCAGCGCGTCCTCCTCGCGCAAGGTGGAGCGCAGGCGCTTGGCGACGCCGCGCAGCAGCTTGTCGCCGACGGCGTGTCCCAAGGTGTCGTTGACCGCCTTGAAATTGTCCAGCCCGAGCATCAGCACCGCGACCTTCTCGGCGCTGCGACGCGTATGCAGCAACATCTCGTCGACCTGCTGGCGCAGCAGGTTGCGGTTCGGCAGCCCGGTGAGCCCGTCATGCTGGGCCATGAAGGCAAGCCGCGCCTCGGCGCGCTTGCGCTCGGTGATGTCCATCAGCGCGAGCAGCACCGCCGGCCGCTCGGCATAGGTCAATTCGCGGGAATAGATCGCAAGATCGATCAGCGCGCCGTCCGCCTTGACGTGCTTCCAGGTGCGGCCGGCCTGTTCCTCGCCGGTCACATCAATGGTCCAGGGCGGCTCGCTGTCGAACGCCTGCAGGGAGCGGATCGTCAGCTTCTCGAATTCGCCGCGGCTATGGCCATAATGGGCGATCGCGGCGTCGTTGACGCCGAGGATGCGCTCGTCGTCCAGCGCGCAGATGATCATGGGAACGGGATTGCCGTCGAACAGCAGGCGGAACGAGGCCTCGCGCTGCTTCAGCTCGGTGATGTCGACGCGCAGGCCGACGACGCCGCCGTCGTCGGTCAGCCGCTCGTCGATCAGGATGACGCGGCCGTCCGCCAGCTTCTGCTCGTGGCGTTCGCCGGGCTGATAGAGCCTTTGCAGCCGCTCGGCGATCCACTCGTCCTCATGGCCTTCGGCCTCGGGATAGTCGCCGCGCGCGACGCCGACACGCAGCGTGTCTTCGAGGCGCGCGCCTTCGGCGAAGAGGTCGGCGGTCTTGCTGTAGATCTCGGCGTATTTCTTGTTCCAGAGGACGTAACGGCCCTCGGCATCGAGGAACACGATGCCCTGCGGCAGGATGTCGATGGCCTGGCGCAGCCGCTCATGGGCCTTGCGCGCCTCCGCGATCGCGGCATCCGCTTCCGCGCGGCTCTGCACGAGTTCGTCCTGTGCAACGGGCGGATGCGGGGCGCGCGCGAATCGCGGCTTGCGCGGCCGGTTGCCGGCCGTACCGAGCTCGTTGCGCTTTCGCCTTTTTTGTTTTCGAGACCCCAAACTCAACGTCACATGTCCCAGTCGCGCCCTGTGGCCGCAAGTTGTGGGGCAAGTGTCTGAAAAGAAAGTAATCTTGGCCGGGCTGGCCGCGGCACCGCGTACCCTTCACCGGAATGTCTGCCTGTTTGCGAGGCGCAAAATGCGCCGGCCGACGCGTCAAACCCAATCCGCCGTCGCAATCGGAAACATGCGCTGGCGCAAAATTACGCGCGCGCTTGAATCATTTCCGAATTGGCACGCGATTGCATGCGGACCGCGGCGTTCCCTCACTCCGCGCACGAATTTTGGTCAATGCAGGATACGGTTATCGCGCCGTTAAAAATGCGGCCGGCCGACGAAAGAAACTGCGACTTTCGAATGACCCTAGTTGGAAATACGGATCGTCGTGTTGCGCGCGCCCTCGCGCTGCACCAGCGCGAACAGGGTTGCCGCATGCGCGGGATGCAGCCTGATGCAGCCATGCGAGGCCGGTCCGCCGAGGCGCGAGATGTCGGTGGTGCCGTGGATGGCGAAGCCATGGTGGAAGAAGATCGCGTGCGGCATCGGCGAATTGTAATATTTGCGCGAGAAATAGCGCCGCATCATCACCTGCGGACGGAAGGTGCCGCTCGGCGTGCCGTAGCCCCTGCGTCCCGTCGAGACCGGCCATGCGTAGCGCGGTGCGCCGTCGACACGCACCGACATGCGCTGGGACGATTTGTCGATGTCGACCCTGAGATCGGCCTGCGCCGGGGTCGCGATGAGCGGGGCCGCTACAAAAGCGGCCATAACGGCCCGCCCCGCGAGCCGCACCACAACAAAAGTCATAATAAAAAGCCCTTTGCCTCAAGGGCATGATGTTGCCGGGAGCCAGCGGCTGTAAAGACGCCGTGAGATCGCGCCCTCGCGACAAGCCTAATTCTTAACCCTGACGCGGCGTTGGGTTATAACGACCGGGCATGAGTCCCCGCCGCATCGCCCCTCTCCTGCTTGTCATGACGCTCCTGGCCGCCGGCGGCGCGCTGGCCCAGGACAAGGGCAGCGTCAACCCGAAGCCGCTGCCGCCGCTCGCCAATCCCAACGATCCGCATCTCGGCGCCAAGGAACTGTTCGCGCGAAAGCTGCTGCCGTCGAAAGGCCCGGCGCTTGTCATCGGCTCCTACACCAAGGGCTGCATCGGCGGCGCCGCGCAGATGCCGCTCAACGGCGACAATTGGCAGGTGATGCGGCTGTCGCGTAACCGCAATTTCGGCCATCCCGACATGATCGCGCTGATCAAGCGGCTTGCGGCCAGGGCGCACAAGGATGCGGGCTGGCCGGGCATCCTGGTCGGCGACATCGCCCAGCCGCGCGGCGGGCCGGCGCTGTCGGGCCATGCCAGCCACCAGATCGGTCTCGACGCCGACATCTGGCTGACGCCGATGCCGGATCGCCGCCTCTCGCGCGAGGAGCGCGAGGAGATGTCGGCGGTGATGATGGTGCGCCAGGACCGGCTCGACATCGATCCGAAGGTGTTCACCCCTGGCCATGTGCTGGTGCTGCGCGATGCCGCGCAAGAGCCGGCGGTGCAACGCATCTTCGTCAATGCCGCGATCAAGAAGGCGCTGTGCCGCGAGGCCAAAGGCGACCGCTCCTGGCTGTCGAAGATCAGGCCGTGGTGGGGTCACGACTATCACTTCCACATCCGCATGCGCTGCCCCGCGGGCGCCGGCGACTGCGAGGGCCAGCCGTCGCAGTCCGAGGACGAAGGCTGCAAGGACGCCGATCTCGGCTACTGGTTCTCGGACGCGGTGCTGCATCCCAAGCCCCCGCCGGAGCCGCCGAAGCCAAAGCCGCCGATGACGCTGGCGCAGATGCCGGCGGCCTGCAAGGCGGTGCTGCATGCGGGCGATGCGAAGCCGTAGGGCGTAGCTCGCGTGTGTGCGCGCTGACGCTACAGATTCAGCCGTCGTCCCGGCCTAGTGCGCAATTGCGCACGGGGGCCGGGACCCATACGCCGAAGCGGAAGTTATCGAGCAAAGCGGTAACTCCGGGTCTTCGCCAAACTTCTCCCTGTGGTTATGGGTCCCGGCCCCCGCGCGCAATTGCGCGCTAGGCCGGGACGACGCGTGGAGAGACGGTGCCTGCTCGCTTGTCCAGGACGACGGTGGGTGGTTTGCACCGCGACATTGCGCTAACATCTGCCCCGCCGCCGTGCCGTAAGCCCGCGGCATCCCGGGATGCGCATCCCGTCTTTCAACAAGCCTGACCGCACGCCTCGCGCCGTTTGCGTGGCCAACGATGGGATTTCACATGCGCGTCCTCTCCTTCCTCGCTGCGCTCCTGCTCGGCGCGACCTCTGCTTTCGCTGCCGATGAGCCGAGCGGCTGCGACAAGTTCAAATGGCCGATCGAGCGCGAGCGCGCCGCGCTGACCGCGCCGGATCGTGCAAAACTCGCTTCGGGGAGTGAGCAGGCGGCCCTGCCCGCATCAGCCATCACGCTCGGGCTGGTCGCCCCGAGCGAAGCGAAACTGCCCTCGCCGCCGGAGCGGGTGCCGAAGGCCGGCACCTTTGCCGGCTTCACCAGCATCAAGGCGCCGAAGGCCGGCCTGTACACGATCAGCTTGTCCTCAGGCGCCTGGGTCGACGTGGTCCAGGACGGCCATTTCCTCAAGCCCGTCGCCTTCAGCGGCGCGACCGATTGCGACGGCATCCGCAAGACCATGAAATACGAGCTGTCGGCGCAGCCCTTCGTGCTCCAGGTGAGCGGCGCCAGGGACAATTCGCTGTCGATCGCGATCCTGCCGGCGCAATAGCCCCCTTGGTTGGTCAAACGGTCGCCTTTGACCTGAGGCGCCGGCCTGCTATGTTTGCACCGCGATATCCCTGCCGGCCGTAAGCCGTCGCAAGGACCCGTGGAACAGCGCGTCCGCCCGTCGCGACCCGACTTAACCCAACGCCAGATTTGCGTGCGCAATTGCGCATGCGGGCTCGCACGGAGCGCACCCCATGATTCGTATTGCCGGACTTTTCACCGCCTTTGTCATCCTTGCAGGCGCCACCTTCTCGCCAGCCGCCGCCGAGGACAAGACCATCACCGTGTTCGCCGCCGCCTCGATGAAGAACGCGCTGGACGAGATCGACGCCGCCTACACCGCCAAGACCGGCGTCAAGTTCAGCGTCAGCTATGCCGCGAGCTCGGTGCTGGCCAAGCAGATCGAGCAGGGCGCCCCCGCCGACGTGTTCGTTTCCGCCGACACCGACTGGATGGATTACGCTACTAGCAAGAAGACCATCAACGAGCCTTCCAGAGTCAACTTGCTCGGCAACAGCATCGTGCTGATCGCCCCGAAGGATTCCAAGATCGACAACGTCGCGATCGCCCAGGGTTTTGACCTCGCAAAACTCGCCGGCGACGGCAAGATCGCGACCGGCGACGTCAAGTCGGTGCCGGTCGGCAAATACGCCAAGGCGGCGCTGGAGAAGCTCGGGGCCTGGCAGGCCGCCGAGCCGAAATTCGCGATGGCCGAGAGCGTGCGCGCCGCGCTGACGCTGGTCGCCCGCGGCGAAGCCGCGCTCGGCATCGTCTATTCCACCGACGCCAAGGTCGAGCCAGGCGTGAAGATTGTCGGCACCTTCCCGGCGGATTCGCACCCCGCGATCATCTATCCGGTCGCGGCCACCACGACTGCCAAGCCTGAGACGAACGACTACCTCGCCTTCCTGCGCTCAACCGCGGCCAAGACCATCCTCCTAGAAAAATACGGCTTCAAATTCCTGATCAGCCCGACAACCTGATTTTTGCGACTTGGTTTTTGCGACCTGATATTACGACTTGATGTTCGAGATCTCTCCCGCCGAATGGACGGCGATCCTGCTCTCGCTCAGGGTCGCCGTCGTCGCTACGCTGGTCGCAACGCCGTTCGGCATCGCGCTGGCATGGCTGCTCGCGCGACGTGAGTTCTGGGGCAAGTCGGTGCTCGACGCCGTCGTGCACCTGCCGTTGGTGCTGCCGCCTGTCGTCACCGGCTATCTGCTGCTGCTCACCTTCGGCCGCCGCGGCCTCGTCGGCGGATTCCTGGCGGACTATCTCGGCATCGTCTTCGCGTTCCGCTGGACCGGTGCGGCGCTCGCCTGCGGCGTGATGGCGTTTCCGCTGCTGGTGCGGCCGATGCGACTGTCGATCGAGGCGATTGACCGCCGGCTCGAGCAGGCCGCGGAGACGCTTGGCGCTGCGCCATGGAAAGTGTTCTTCACGGTGACGCTGCCGCTGGCGCTGCCCGGCGTGCTTGCCGGCATGGTGCTGGGCTTTGCCAAGGCGATCGGCGAGTTCGGCGCCACCATCACCTTCGTCTCCAACATTCCCGGCGAGACCCAGACGATTTCATCCGCGATCTATTCGCTGATCCAGACGCCGGACGGCGATGCCGCGGCGGGCCGGCTCGTGATCGTCTCGATCGTGCTCGCGATCGGCGCGCTGATCGCGGCCGAATGGTTCGCCCGCCGCGCCACGCAGCGCCTGCACGGGAATTGACCATGCTGCGGGTCGACATCGAAAAACAGCTCGGCGAGTTCTCGCTTCACGCATCCTTCACCGGCGAAGGCCGCGTCATCGGCCTGTTCGGCGCCTCGGGCGCCGGCAAGAGTTCGCTGGTCAACATGATCGCCGGGCTGTTGCGGCCCGATCGCGGCACCATCGTGATCGACGGCGAGACCGTCGACGACACCGCGGCCGGCATTCACGTGCCCACTTATCGCCGCCGCATCGGCTATGTGTTCCAGGATGCGCGGCTGTTTCCGCATCTGAGCGTTGCGCAGAACCTCGACTACGGACGGCGGATGAACGGACTTGCGCCCGATCCTGCGCAACACAAGCGCATCATCGACCTGCTCGACATCGGCACGCTGCTCGATCGCCGCCCCGGAAAGCTGTCCGGCGGCGAGCGCCAGCGCGTCGCGCTCGGCCGCGCGCTGCTGTCGAAGCCGCGCCTGTTGCTGCTCGACGAGCCGCTCGGTGCGCTCGACGAGGGCCGCAAGCTCGAGATTTTGCCGTACCTCGTGCGGCTGCGCGACGAGGCCAATGTCCCCATGGTCTATGTCAGCCACGACGCCGCCGAGCTGCGCCAGCTCGCGACCCAGATCGTGATGCTGAAACAGGGCCGCGTGACGTCGTTCGGCGGGGTCAAGGTGCTGACGTAGAGCCGTCGCCGCGGATGGCTACCAGCCGCGGTCGACGTTGCGGACCTCGCCGGTGCGGGCATCGACATCAACTTCCATCCAGCGCCCGGCGCGATCGCGGCCTTCGATCTGCCATTCATCGCCGAGGAACTGGGTGTGAGAGACCGTCATGACGCCGAGGTCGGCCGCGACATCGAGCGCGACCTGCATCGAGACCTGGTCGCCGGTGTCATAGGCCATCGCCGGCGCAGCCGATCCGAGACCGATCGCGACGATGGCAGGTAGGATGAAACTTCGCATGGAACTGCTCCTGTCAAAGACGTTGACCGTCACGCGAAGAACGAGCGGCGGCGCGGAGCGTTCCGGATGCGGCGGGCACGAAGCCGCGCAAATCTTCGGCGGTTGCGGCGATTTAGTGGCGGTTGTCTGGCAATGTCATCGTGGCGAGGGCGACATTGTATCCCCGCGACGTCCTTCGTAGGGTGGGCAAAGGCGCGCTCTTCGCGCGCCGTGCCCGCGTCTTTCTGCTGGTGGGCACGGCGCAAGGGCGCCTTTGCCCACCCTACGGCAGCGTCAGACCCCCGCCACCGACGTCCACAAATCCGCAAGCTTCTTCCGCAGCGCCTGCCTGCGCGTCAGCGGCGGCGGTGTCTCGTCCTCTTCCGGCAGGCGCAGGCCGACGACGTTGACGCGGCCGCCGGAGATGCTGCGTGCGACCAGGACGATCTCGTCCAGCGCGAGCTCGGCGCCCTCCTTCGGCGCGCGGTCGAGATGGACGTCGAAATAGTCGGCGAGCGTGAGCTTGCCCTCGTCCTCGCTGACCTTGACGCCGTAGATCTCGGCCAGCTCCGCCAGCGTGTGCTCGCCGGAGACCATGAAGTCGCCGAGCAGATGCGGGTCCGGCGCCGAGCTCGGCTGCATGTCGACGAAGAAGCGGTCGAGCGACTCGGCCTTCTCCGGCGGCGCCAGCAGATAGATGTAGTCGCCGGGCGCGATCGGATCGGCTTCCGTGGGCGTCAGGATGTTCTGGTTGCGGATCACCAGCGTCGGCTTGGACCAGGACGGGATCAAGCCGCGGCGGAAATACAGGCTCTTGGGGCGCACGGGATAGCCGACCAGCTGCTGCTCGAGCTGGCCGGGCAGATCGAGCTCGACGCGGCGCGGACCGCGCTCGGCGCGCGGCAGCGCGACGTGCAGCTTGCGCGCGGCGGGCGCCAGCGTCCAGCCTTGCAGCAACAGCGAGATGATGACGACGACGAAGGCGACGTCGAAATAGAGATAGGCCTTGGACAGGCCGACCAGCATCGGGATCGAGGCCAGGAAGATCGCGACCGCGCCGCGCAGGCCGGTCCAGGCGATGAAGATCTTTTCGCGCCAGTTGAAGCGGAACGGCGCCAGGCACACGAACACCGCGAGCGGCCGCGCGACCAGCATCAGGACGAGCGCGACGGCGACCGCCGGCAGCACGCTGGCCCCTAACCGGCTCGGCGAGACCAAAAGGCCGAGCAGCACGAACATCACGATCTGCGCCAGCCAGGTCGCCGCATCCAGGAAGGTCACCACCGAATTATGCGCACGCGTCGGCCGGTTGCCGATGATGATGCCGGCGAGATAAACCGCGAGGAAGCCCGAGGCGTGCATGATCTGCGAACCGCCGAAGATCACCAGCGCTGCGGTCGTGACGAACGGCGCGTGCAGGCCCTGCGGCAACGCGACCTTGTTGAGCGCGATGACGACGAGGCGCCCGCCGAAGAAGCCGACGACGGCGCCCAGCACCGCCTCCTGCAAGAACTCCATCAGCACGTGACCCGCCGTGCCCGTTCCCAGCGAGATGTACTCGACCAGCATCAAGGTGAGGAAGATCGCGAAGGGATCGTTGGTGCCGGACTCCGCCTCCAGCGTCGCGCCGACGCGCGGACGCAGGCGCAGGCCCTGGGTGTGGACCAGCAGGAACACCGCGGCGGCGTCGGTCGAGGCCACGACGGCGCCGACCAGCAGCGCTTCCGTCCAGTTGAGATCGAGCGCGTATTTGGCGAACGGCGCCGTGACCAGCGCGGTCAGAAGCACACCGACGGTGGCGAGCACGAGGGACGGGGCGAGCACGGTGCGGATGCTGGCAAAGCGCGTCTTCAGGCCGCCGTCGAACAGGATCAGGGCCAGCGCCACCGAGCCGACCAGATAGGTCGTGCCGACGTCGTTGAACTGGATCTGCCCGGGACCGGAATCTCCCGCGAGCATGCCGATGGCCAAGAACACGAGCAGCAAGGGCGCGCCGAAGCGCAGCGCAAGCAGGCTCGACAGGATACCGGCCATGACGAGGACGGCGCCGAGCAATATGGTGAGGCTGAAGGAGTCGAGGGAGGCCATCCACCTTCCGGGTAAAAATCGCTGGATTTGCATCCTTATCGTCGGCAGACTCGCGCGCCAACCCATTTTCTTCCGCTCGCGGCAATCTGCCCGTATTTTGCGGCCTTAACGCGCTTCACTTCGCGGTGTATCGATGTCCGGGCAGCACCCTCTGTGGGATTCTGCGGCGCCCTCGAATCAATCTTCCCCCGCTTCCCGACGAGACCGATGGACATGGACCTCAAAGACTTCATGGAGTTCGTGCAGACGACCGCACGCAGCGTCGGGGCGGAGATCTCCTCACCCTGGTTCTACCTGCAATTTGGCCTGATTCTCGCGGCAGCCGGCATCGCCTATGCCGCGGAGGCCGGCATCCGCAATCGCGTCGACATGACATCGCTGGCCATGGGCTGGCCGCTGCCGCTCCGGCACTTCTCGCGGGTGATGATGTCGAGCGCCTCGACGGCGGTGTTCACCCTGCTCGTGATCATCTCGCGCGTCGTGATGTACCACGCGACCTGGCCGAGCCGCTCCTATCTCCTGATGGTCGCCGCCAAGATGGGGCTGGCCTGGCTGGTGATCCGGCTGGTGACCTCGGTGCTGCGCAACGCCTTCATCGTCAAGCTGGTGTCGATCACGGCCTGGTTCGTCGCGGCTCTGTCCATCATCGGCCAGCTCGACACGACCGTCGATCTGCTCGACTCCTTCGCGATCGTGCTCGGCGGCCTCAGGCTGACGCCGCTGCTGGTGATCAAGGCCGGCGCGCTGCTGCTGATCGCGCTATGGGCCACCAACATCGCGAGCAATTTCGCCGAGAGCCGGATCAACTCGACCACCGACCTGACGCCGTCGGTGCAGGTGCTGCTGGTCAAGATCATCCGCATCGGACTGCTTGCCGTCGCAATCGTCATTGCGCTCGGCGCGGTCGGCATCGACCTCTCCGCGCTCGCGGTGTTCTCCGGCGCGGTCGGCGTCGGCATCGGTATCGGCCTGCAGAAGATCGTGGCCAATTTCATCTCGGGGATCATCCTGCTCGCCGACAAATCGGTGAAGCCCGGCGACCTCGTCACCATCGGCGACAACACCGGGCGGATCAGCGCGATGAAGACGCGCTATATTTCCGTCGCCGCCGGCGACGGCCGCGAATTCCTGGTGCCGAACGAGGACCTGGTGACGCAGAAGGTCGTCAACTGGACCTATACCGACAAGAACACGCTGGTGAAGATCGCCTTCGGCACCAATTACGACGCCGACCCGCGCCTGGTCACCAAGCTCGCCGCCGAGACCGCCGCCGCCCATCCGCGCGCCACCAAGGGCAAGGCGCCGAACAGCATTTTGACCGAGTTCGCGGAAGCCGGCATGAAGTTCTCGCTGACCTTCTGGATCGCGGACCCCGACGGCATGGACAACGTCAAGAGCGACGTGATGCTGGCGCTGTGGGACGCCTTCAAGCGGGAGGGCATCCGGGTTCCCTACCCCGTCCGCGAAATCCGCGTCCGCGGCGGCGCCCTGCCGGTGGAAACCACCGTAGAAGTCCCGAATTAGGCCCGGTTTTGGGCGCAGGGAGGCAGGCTCAGCTTGCATGAAGGCCCGCGATCATTAGATTAGGGCCTGAAATCAAGCCTTTCCGCAGATATCGACCCCATTCCAGAAGATCGCGCCCGCATGAGCTACGTCGAAGCCACCGATACCTCCCTGCGCAAGACCGGACAGATCAAGCTGCATGGACCCGCCGCCTTTGCCGGCATGCGCAAGGCGGGTGCGCTGGTGGCCAAGTGCCTCGACGCGCTCACCGACATCGTCGGGCCCGGCGTGCCGACCTCGAAGATCGACGAATTCGTCCGCGACTTCGCCTTCAGCCACGGCGCCTATCCGGCGACGCTGATGTATCGCGGCTATCGCTACTCGACCTGCACCTCGCTCAACCACGTGGTCTGCCACGGCATGCCCGGCGACCGTCCGCTGAAGGAAGGCGACATCGTCAACATCGACGTCACCTTCATCGTCGACGGCTGGTATGGCGATTCCAGCCGGATGTATGCGGTCGGCCCGATCGCGCGCAAGGCCGAGCGGCTGATCGAAGTCACCTACGAAGCGATGATGCGCGGCATCGCCGCGGTGAAGCCCGGGGCCACCACCGGCGACATAGGCCACGCCATCCAGAGCTTCGTTGAGCCGCAGGGCATGAGCGTGGTGCGCGATTTCTGCGGCCATGGCCTGGGACGCATGTTCCACGACGAGCCGAACATCATCCATATCGGCCGGCCCGGCGAAGGCGTGCAGCTCAAGCCCGGCATGTTCTTCACCATCGAGCCGATGATCAATCTCGGCAAGCCGCATGTCAAAATCCTCTCCGACGGCTGGACCGCAGTGACCCGCGACCGCTCGCTGTCGGCGCAGTTCGAGCACTCCGTCGGTGTGACGGCCACGGGTGTGGAGATTTTCACGCTGTCGGAAAGACACGGCGAGAAACAGATCGGCTGATTGCCGCCATCATCGCAGCGCGATCTTGCCGTCCTCCCGGCCGATGACGTTCTCTCGTCAGAGGTGGACAGGAGTATCGAGTGAGCACGTCGACGCGCCGCAGCTTTCTCGGATTTGTGTCGGCCAGCGCCGCGGGTCTGCTGCCGGGCCGGGCAGAGGCTGCGCCTGCTGCGACCGACAGTGAGCCCGCCTGCATCCTGACGCCGCAGGCGGAGGAAGGGCCGTTCTATTCCGATCCCAAGCTCGTTCGATCCGACATCGCCGAGGGCAAGCCCGGTGTGCCGCTGACATTGCGGCTGCGCGTGATCGAGGCGGGTCCTTGCACCGCGATCAGGGGCGCGCGGGTCGACATCTGGCATTGCGACGCCAAGGGGCTCTATTCGGCCTTTCCCGGCCAGAGCGATGCGCACAACATCGATGCGACCGGCAAGACGTTCTTGCGCGGCACGCAAATCGCTGACGAGGCCGGCTGGGTCAGCTTCAACACCATCTATCCCGGCTGGTATGACGGCCGCACCACGCACATCCACTTCAAGGTGTTTCTCGACGACCGCACCGTGCTGACCGGGCAGACCTTCCTGCCCGACGCGCTGAACGAATTCATCTACACCAACGTGCCGGACTATGTCGGCCGCGCACGACAG
This sequence comes from Bradyrhizobium liaoningense, assembly GCF_018130825.1. Classification (GTDB taxonomy): domain Bacteria; phylum Pseudomonadota; class Alphaproteobacteria; order Rhizobiales; family Xanthobacteraceae; genus Bradyrhizobium; species Bradyrhizobium liaoningense_B. The sequence goes on from NZ_JAFCJS010000009.1 coordinate 61,408, forward strand.
CGCATGGTGATCAACGCCAACGACCACGTCATCGAACGCTCCGATCCCCAGCATCGTGCCTTCTGCGCGGTGAAGGAGGAGCGCGACCGCTATGTGGCGAGCCTGACGCTCGGCGTCGATCGCCGCGCGGAGGCGACGATCGGACGTGCCGGCCCGCCACCGGGCCTGGGCGGCGGACCGCCGCCGGGACCGCCGCCCGCAGGCACGGGCGGGGCGATGTTCGGACGCCCGATCAAGGACCGATTGGCTGCGCTGGTGCCGGGACTGAAGCGGGCGCGCTGACCCGCCGCCTCAATTGACGGTTGCAAAAGCGCTGCGCGGCGGCGATGCTGCCGTGCGATGCCAGCCAGGACCAGCAGCAAATCCAGCGATCCGCCCGGCAAGTCGGAGGACACGCCGCACTATCACGGCCATCGCGAGCGGCTGCGCGAGCGCTTCTATAGCGCGGGCGCGGATGCGCTCAGCGACTACGAGCTGCTGGAGATGGCGCTGTTTCCGGCGCTGCCGCGGCGCGACACAAAACCGCTGGCGAAGATGCTGATCAAGACCTTCGGCTCGTTCGCCGAGGTCGTGCATGCCCCGGTGGCGCGTTTGCGGGAGATCGACGGCGTCGGCGAATCCGCAATCAACCAGCTCAAGCTGATCGCCGCCGCCGCGCACCGCGTCGCCAAGGGCGAGGTCAACAGCCGCAACGCGCTGTCGTCCTGGAATGAGGTGATCGACTATTGCCGCACCAGCATGGCGTTTTCAGACAAGGAGCAATTTCGCCTGCTCTTCCTCGACAAGCGCAACCAGCTGATCGCCGACGAGGTGCAGCAGACCGGCACGGTCGACCACACCCCGGTCTATCCGCGCGAGGTGATCAAGCGCGCGCTGGAATTGTCCGCGACCGCGCTGATCCTGGTGCACAACCACCCCTCCGGCGATCCCTCGCCCTCGCAAGCCGACATCCAGATGACGAAAGCGATCATCGACATCGCCAAGCCGCTCGGGATTGCCGTGCACGATCACATCATCGTCGGCAGGAGCGGCCACGCCAGCCTGCGCGGGATGCGGTTGATCTAAGGCATTCAAGGCACTTAATTCTTGCTGGTCTTCAGGTGTTCTTCCGCCGCTCTGAAGCCGCTCTTGGCCTTGAGCGTCAAAGCAGTTGGCTGTGGCTTCCATTCGGAAACCAGTTTTTCTGCAGTCGCAAGCTCCGGCTTGGACAGCATTGAAGCCATCTCATCCACGTTTTTCTTGGGAGCGATTTTCGAGAGTTTGAAATACGCAAACGATAGAGAGACGTCTCTCGGCACGCCTTTTCCCGCCGAGTACACGCGGGACAGGCTGAAGAGGGCGCCGGGATATCCCTGATCGCCTGCCATCTTCCACCATTTCAGCGCTTCTTCTGAATTTCCTCGTTTGTCATAGAGGACGGCGACATCGTTTTGGGCAAGCGCATAACCCGCTTCGGCGGAAACAAGCTTGTATTTCAAGGCCTGATCTGCGTCGAAGGCGACAATGCCCGCGCCTTGCCCGTCATAATAACAACCAAGCTTATAGGCGCCCAGAGGATCGTTGGACGCAGCCGATTTTTGAAACCACTCGAATGCCTGCCTGCGATCCTGTTCTGTGCCAATGCCATTATTGTACATCATGCCGACATGATATTGCGCCTCGGCATCTCCTTTATTGGCCAACGCCACCATCGCATTAAGGGTGTCCGCGTCATTCGCCTTGGCGGGCATTGAGAAGAACAAGAGGCACGAAAGGGCCAGGGCCACAAACTTCATGTCAATTCCGATTGAGTTTTGAACCATCATATCTTGGTACTCAAAACGGAGAACAGGTTCGCCGCGGGAAGGAAAACGAGGCTGCGGCATCTTCACCTCCCTGGAGCGACGAGTTAAAAATGCAAACCAGATCATCGCGATAACCCGCATATTAGTCTGGTGCACAACCACCCCTCCGGCGATCCCTCGCCCTCGCAGGCCGACATCCAGATGACGAAGGCGATCATCGACATCGCCAAGCCGCTCGGGATTGCCGTGCACGATCACATCATCGTCGGCAGGAGCGGCCGCGCCAGCCTGCGCGGGATGCGGCTGATCTTGGCCCCCGAATCAAGTAGCAAGGACAGCATGAACGACTGGCTGCACAATCTTCCGGTGCCCTTGATGGCGCTGGTGATCTTCGGTTTCACTTATCTGCTGGCAGCGGTGGTGTTCGTTTCCATCGCGCTGGTCGCAACGGAGGAGCGTGCCAAATCGCTGAAGGCGATCTCGCCGGGCATGCTGCCGGTGCTCGGCATCATCTTCGGCCTGTTCGTCGCCTTCATCGCGGCGCAGGTCTGGGGCGACAGCGACCGCGGCAGCGCTGCGGTGAGCCGCGAGGCCAGCGCATTGCGCAGCGCCGTGCTGCTGGCCGCGGGCCTGCCGGCGGAGCAGGATGCGAAGCTGCGCGGCCTCGTCCGCGACTATGTCGGGCAGGCCGTCGCCGTGGAATGGCCGATGATGGCGCATCAGAAGGCTTCGCTAAAGGTGACGCCGCCGGCGCTCGCCGATGCGCTGCAGCTCGTCATCACGATGACGCCGCAAGGCACCGGTCAGGCCAATGTGCAGCGCGAGCTGATCGCCGCGCTGGAGCAGGCGCTGGATGCGCGGCGGCAGCGGATCATCGTCAGCCTCGCCGCGGTGAACCCTGTCAAGTGGTGGAGCCTGTATCTCCAGGCCGCCTGCGCGCTGCTGGTGATCGGCCTCGTCCATTGCGACAACCGCCTGGGATCGGCGGTCGCGATGGGCCTGTTCGCGACCGGGGTCGCGACCTCGGTCCTGCTCATCGCCGCGCACGACCGGCCGTTCGCCGGACAGATCTCGATCCAGCCGGATCCGCTGCTGCAAGTCATGCCGACGGACGCCGGCAAGTAGACCGCCCGCGGTCGCGCCCATCCGTGCACCGCTTCTCGACTAGACCGCGTCGTGACGCGCGGCGGGCGATGCCCGGCGTCAATCGAACGCGGCGAGCAACGATTTCAGCGCCGTGAGGTCCTCGGGAATGGTTTTCTTCAGCTCGCGTTCGCAGATGGAATCGAAGCGCTGCGATCCGACATCGAGGCTCATGTCGAGCTCGCCGTTGAAATAGAGCGGACAGTGCTTGGCACCTCCGGCCTTCCGCTTGTGCGTGCCGCGATCCGCCAGGATGCCGGTCAGCCCCTGCACGATCGCATTCGCGATCATGTGGTCTGCCCCGGGGCCATGGGTCGGCTTGTCCTCGTACAATGCCCCGAAGATGATGATGTTTTCCCCTCCCTGGTCGGGCCACCAGCAGATGTAATCGGTGTACGTCTTGCCGTCCTGCTGGAACATCAGCGGCTTGTCGACGATGCAGAACAGGAAATCGACGCCGAGCTCCTGGCGCTTGTTGTTCAGCCCGCGCGCGGCAATGTCGGCATTCAGTTGCAGTCCGTCCCCTTTCGGGCGCTGCCAGGCGCCGAGCGGGACCGAAATGTCGACGACCTCGAAGCCGTACCGGCCCTGGACGCCGTTCAGGCGCTGGACGGTGTGCTCGAGCTCGGGGAAGACGTGGTTGACGTCCCACACCGCCACGCGGAACTTGTGCCGGATCGTGGCGCTTCTGGCGCTGGAGGAAACCAGCGGCGTCAGCAGCACGTCCTTGGGCAGCTCGCGCAACTCGCAAATCCGCCCCTCCGGATCCCGCGCATAGACCACCGGAACGGCCCAGTCGATCGTGTCGTGACTGGTCGAGTAATTGACCGCGATCCGCGCTTCCCGGGCCGCGCTGCCGAACGTCGCTCCCTGCGCCAGCGACCAGTAGAAATGCTGCGAGAATTCGGTCGCGGCGTCGTCGCGGACACTGAACTGGTTCGCCACCACGGCCGGAACACCGTTCGCGACCAGCGCCGGCGCGATACCGCGGTTGAAGTCCGCCTTGCGCTTGGCCGTGCCTACCGCCTCGCCGCGCCCGGTCTCGCACGCGTTGAGGAACACGAGCTGGATGCCGCGCTGGCAGAGGATTTCGCAGGCATTGCGCGCGCCGACCTCGAGCACGGCGCCCTTGTCGTCCTCGAACAGCAGGAAGCCCTGCCCGGTTTCGGTGTCGAAGCTGCCGTGGCCGATGAAGTGCACGACGTCGTAGCTCGTCGCCGAGATCCATCGATGCAGCCGCGTCGGCGTCGTCGCGCGCAACACGTCGATCACGACCAGATTGGCATCGATCAGAGGCTGGAAGCTGCGCCTGATGACGGCCTCCTCCTGTTCCGAGGAGAGCTTCGCGGTGCCGATCGGCTGGGCCACCGCCACGAGAATCCGCAGCGGGCCCGACTTGGGCCTGGCGACCTCGACCGGCATCGCCGTCAGCGCATTGCGGATGAAATGCAGCTCCTGGGTGGCGAGGAATGTCTTGCGGTCCGGATCGAAGGCGAACTCCCAGGGCTTGTCGGCGATCCACGGAATCATCGAGGTGAAGATGACGTTGAGATGTCCGTTACGCTCCTCGCGCGAGCGCGCGACGTCGTAGAGCCGGCGCACTTCCCGCGGAAACAGCGTGTCGAAGAGCAGCGTTCCGTATTTGACGAGCTCCTCATCGGTCGGCGCATCGAAGCCGAGCTTGCCGTCGACATAGCTCTTCATCCGCTCGTGCATGGCGATGATGTCGTGCCAGCGCTGCCCGGCTTCACCGCCCCTGGCCGTGAATGGCTCGACGATGCGGGCACCGCCATAGGTCGCCAGCAACTGATACGGCTGCGGCGTGACGACACCAGCCTTTCCGCTCTTGCCCGATTTGACCTTGCCTGACTTGATCTGGCTCGACTTGACCCGACTTGACCTGGATCGGCTTGACTTGGCCTTGGCTGGCTCGGTGTTGCCGGCCTCGTCCGCGTCGTCTTTCTGCTCAAGCGGCCGCGGCGCTATCAAGGTGAGTTGCAGCGCGTCGCTGAACACCGAGACTTTGGAAGGTGCGGAGAGCGGCGGCGGCGCAGCCGCGGCCTGGGCAGGTGCCGGCGGCGGAGGCGGCGGCACCGGTGTCGCCTGCGGCGCCGGCAGCGGAACGGCCAGCCGTTCACCCATGCCCCGCCGGCCTCGGCTGTCGGGAAGCATCAGCGCGGGATTGATCGGCGGCAATCCATGCGGCGTTCCCGCGAGCGCCTCGGTCAGGAAGCTCGCAGTCTCGGAACGGCCGAAGAAGTTCAGGTGATGCACCGCCGGCAGATTGGCGGGAAAGTTTCCGCCCGGACCGAAGCAGCCGATCCGCTCGCCGGGGATCGAGGGCTGCCCGTCGGCGCGATCGATGAGCCATCCGCCCGCGCTCGGCACGACAAGATCGTTGGCGCCGCCGAAGAAGGCGTCGACGCCGACATCGGCCATGCGCGCGAGGATATTGCCGCTCGGGGTGAAGTTCGAAACCAGCGCGGAGTAGGCCGACGCCGGCGGCGGGGGCGGCTCTTGCAGGTCGGCCACCATCTCTCCGCCGGTGTCCATCGCCGCAATGCCGGGCAAGGCGCCGCCCGCACGCTGCGCGATCCACACCACCGCATCGGCGACGAGCCCCGCACCGAAGGTGAACGGATTGTCGGGAAAGAGCTCGAGCAGATTGGCCAGCCAGCCGATGGTGGCCTCCCACCGGGCGGGCGTCGCCAGCGGCGTGCCGTCATTCGGCGAGGCGACCAGCACGGCATGGCGCAGCTTGAAGCGGCTGGAGGCGTTCCCGAACGCGATTCTGCGCTCGACCAGATTTCGCAGCACGAGACCGCCGCGCGAATAGGTGATCACGTCGAACTCGGTCTCCCGGTCGGGCAGCCCGTCGAGCAGCTCCCTGGCATTGTCCTCCGGCGTCTTGCTGACGGTGAAATGATCGAAGGCATAGATGCGATCGCCATACGTCGCCTGCAGCCGCGCGAACAATTGCGGGCTCGCGAGCTCCTTGAAGGACGATGTGGTGTGCGAGAACGTGCCGTGAAGAAACAGCAGCGCGCGTCCGGCAGGACCGCCTGCCGCGGGCTTGCCCGGCTGCAACGTGCCTGTTCTCAGCGAATTCTCGTCGAGCCTGAACCAACCTTCGGAGAGGCCCGCCCTCCTCCACAGTGCCGCCTCGACCTTGGCGGCGAGCTTGGGCAGGAGCGCATCCGCGATCTTGCCGGTCACCTTCAGGACGGCGAACTTGATCGCCGAGCTCACCGCACCGCGCCGTTCTCCCGCTATCGCGGCACCTCGCAAGGGGACGCGGAAGCGCAGGCTGACCGGCGCCGCCGATCGCCGGCCGCGCCTGTCCATCTCGACCTCCGGCCCGTGGAAGGTGAGCGCGCCGGAGGCGTGCCTGATCGCCAGCGCGTAGGTGCTGCCCGCCTCCGGGACGACGGAGAGATCGATCAACGGCACCCCGGCGCGCCGGCGCGCGGCCTTCGGCGCAAGCTCCATGGTGCGATCGATCTGCACCTGCGACCCGATGAACATGTCCGGGATGACCGGTGACGGCTCTGCTGCCCGGCGACGCGTCGAGCGGCGGCCGCCTCCCGCGCTTTCGGCAACCACGGTCCATTCATCGGCATTGTTCAGCACCACCGAGCGCGCCATGCGAGCCTGCCCTTTCGAGAAGTGCGGATCAGGACGAACCGGCTCATCGACAAAGGTCGGGCCGCATTCGAGGAAAAAATCAGGTCAATATACTACTTGTAGTTTATGATGAGAAATGCATCACGTAAAGATTGGAAATCGCGACGAACGCGCGCAGCGCGCATGTCGCGCGCCTGTCTCGATCCGGCAGCCGAGATGCGCAGCGGGCGGTTGGCGGGAAAATCTTGAAGCGGCAGGCCGGCCGGCCGCTCGCGTCGTCTTCGGCGGCAAGACCCATTCAGTAGCAATAACGGGAATCGACCCGGACGTAGTAGCCATCGGGCCGCTGCATGTAGCAGCCGCGCTGATAGGCGTAGTAACCGGAGCGGCGACGCTCGCCCTCGGAGGCGATCGCGGCACCCGTGCCGGCACCGACGACGGCGCCGATGGCCGCACCGCGACCTCCACCGAGCGCGCCGCCGAGGATCGCTCCGCCGACACCGCCGATGATCGCGCCGCCGATGGCATCCTGGGCCGCCGCCTCATGCACCGGCATCGCCATCGCGACCGTCAGACAAGCCGCGATTCCGAAACTTCCAATGCGAAGACCTCGAAACATGCTGCCCTCCCTGTGGTGAGCCGAGTCTTAGCGCCCGGCGGGGCTTCGGGCCAGATCAAATCGCCTTCCGTCCATCCCGAGGCGCGAAGGAATGTCGCCCTGGTCCCATCCCCCCGCGGGATGCCGGTCGCGCCGGCCTCATTTGTCGACCGCGAAGGCCAGCACGATCCTTTCGGGTGTCTGCTTGAAATCCTTGGTGACGGCGTCGCGGACGAGCCCTGCGAGCTCGTTCAGCGGCTTGTTTTCATAGAGGCGCGGGAATTGAACCGTCACCGACACCAGCCTCCCATTGTGCCAGTTGAAGCCGACCGCCGGCTTGACGCCGGTCGATTGCTCGAGGTCGGTCTCCACGGCTTTCGACTGCTTGAAGCCCTCCGTCACCGTGCTGACGGCATCGCAGCCTGCAAGGATCGTTGCGCAGACGAGCAGCAGCACAAATCTGGACATGAGATTCCCACCGGTGATGACGAGGCACATGATTGTTCGACAATGCTGCCGACGTCAACGGATGGCTGTGCTGAAGGATTGTTGCTCGCCGGCTCGAACCGGCCGCGAGCCGGTCATCCCGGTTCGATCCAGCGCTGCACGGCTTCGGCGGTGTCGGCCGGCGTGGTGTTAAAGCAGATCGCGGCCGCCGGCGCGAGGCGATGGACGAGGTTGAGCACCTTCTCGAACAGCAGCAGACGCTCCTTCGGCTCGCGCAGACCGGCGCCGATCACGATGCAGTCGAAACGCTCCTCGCGCAGCGCGGCGGTCACGGCGGCTTCCGCGGCCGCGTCGAGGTCGATCAGGCAGCTCGTGACCTCGAAGCCGCGATCGCGCAGACGCAACAGCTGCGCCTCGATGTAGTCGCGCACGAGCTCCGGCGTGAGCTGCGGGAATGCGCTGTAATCCGCAACGCCGGGTTCGATGCCGATCGCGAGGACACGCTTGGCCATGCAGGCCTCCTTGCCGGACCGTGTTCGTTGCTAACGGGCGGACGACCCTGCGGGTTCCCCCGCGGGCGATCCGCTCCGTGCCGCCAATTTTCCCGCAAGAGCTGTAAGCCATTTCACATGCGCAGAGCCGGCGACCTGCCAGACTCGCGAAGATAACGCTGAAGTCGCGCGCCGATTACGGCGCCCGGTTCATTTTGAGTTGTGCGGAGATTCGATATTTCATCAATTTGCGGGAGCGGAAAATGGTGTCCTTCGAGAGTTTGAGGAGTGAATACGAACGGAATTGGGCCGGTCTCGAGATCCGGCCCGGGCGCCACGCCGACGCGACTGCGGTCGCACGCAAGGCCATCAACGGCAAGGCGACCTATCAGCAGATCGAGCGGCTGACCGGCGTTCCCTGGTATTTCACGGCGCTCTGCCACTACCGCGAATCCAATTTCGATTTCGACACCTATCTCGGCAATGGCGAGTCGCTCCATCGCACGACGACCCTCGTGCCGAAGGGGCGCGGCCCGTTCGCCACTTTCGTGGACGGCGCCGTGGACGCCTTCAGAATCGAGAATTTCGTCGGCGCGCAGGACTGGAGCATCGCGCGGATGCTGTTCCGGCTCGAAGCGTTCAACGGCTTCGGCTACCACGCCAAGGGCGTGAACTCGCCCTATCTCTACGGCGGCTCGAACCTGTACGGCCCGCCCGAGGCGAGGGCCGGCAAATTCGTCCGCGATCACGTGTTCGACCCGAACCACCTCGATTCCCAGCTCGGCACCGCCGTGATCCTGCATGCGATGCAGTCGCTGGATTCCTCGATCACGCTCGACGGCAGCCCGCAATTCGCAGCCCGCATCGAGCCGGAGGACGATGCGGCCTCGACCGTCGTCCTGATGCAGCAGGCGCTCAACAGGCTGGGCGCCAATCCGCCGCTTGCCGAGGACGGCATCAGCGGCCCGAAGACCCGGGCCGCGGTCTCGCAGTTTCAGCAGCAGAACGGCCTCAGGGATACCGGCCTCCTCGACGGCGCCACGGTCGCCGCCATCACGCGCGCGACACAGCCCGGAGGGGTCATGCAGAGCGGCGACCTGTCCCAGGTCCTGAAGCGGCTGGAAGACCTCGCGCAGGTGCTGCGACCGTCAGCCGGCGGCGGAACGATCCCGGGACCGACGACATCGGGCAATACGCTGCCCGCCACCAACGATCCGATCAACCTGTTCGAACGGCTGTTCTCCCTCGTCAACAAGACGACGCCCATGCCGGGACCGGTGGCCCCGACCAACCCCGCCCCCGTCGATCAATTGAAGCAGGTCGTCGACCTGCTCAGCACGCTGCTCAACAAGAACGGCAAGCCCGTGCTCGGCCAGGTCAACGGCGCGATGGGCGAGACCATCGGCAAGCTGCTCGACGGCAAGAAGACCGCGCTCGGCATCGGCGGCTCGCTCATCACCGCACTGCTCTCCTCGGTGACGGCGAGCCCCAATGCGGGAGGTCTTGCCGGGCTGCTCGGCACGATCGTCTCGGCGGTGCCGGGCCTCGGTCAGTTCGCGATGCCGATCTCGCTCGCGCTCACCGTCTGGGGCGTGCTCGGCAAGCTGGAGAAATGGGCGCAAGGCACCGCACCGCCGCCGAAGGTGACGACATAGCCGCGGCCATCCTTCGAGACGCCCGCCTGCGGCGGGTCCTCAGGATGAGGTCGCATTTCGCGGGCGACGCCTACTGACGCAGCATGATCAGGGGATCGGCGGTGTCGGGGACGCGCCGCCACTGCGCGTTGTCGTCGGCCTCGAACTGCCAGACATCGCCTGACTTCGACATCAGGATGATCTGGCCGCGCTCGAGCCGCCATTGCGTCGGGTTGAACTGCGCAATGGCCGGGTCGCATCTCGGCTTGAGGAAGACCTGGAAATTGTCCTGGCCCGCTTCCGTGTTGGTCAGCGTCAGCCCGCAGACCGGCTGGCCGTTGCCGCGCACCATCGACCAGTCGCCGATCATCTGGTCCATCGACTTGGCCATCGAGCGGGCGGCGGCGAGGTCCTGCAGGATGTAGACGCCCTCGCCCTGGCGCAGGCCCTCGAAGATGCCGGCCTCGACCTCGGTGAAGTCGATCACGGCTTCACCGGTCGTATCCTGCAAGCGGACGATGTCGAGGCCCTTCACGCTCCAGGCGACGATGTCCTTGGTGAAGGGCAGCGCCGTCTTGCAGGCCGGCTCGAGCTCCAGCTTGAAGCCATGGCCTGCGGCATCGGCCTTGAGCGTGACGACGCAGGTCTTGCTGCGCTCGGTGGTCGAGAGCTCCCACTGCCCGGGCATCGATTTCTTCAGGCTCGTCGCATCCTGCGCCTGCGCGGTGCCGATCGCGGCCAAGTAGGCCGCGACGGCGAATGCAACGCCCCGAAGAACTCTCATCAGCGCCCCTTGAACGGCGTTTCCGCAACCGGCGTCAGCGGCGCCTTGCCGGCAAACCAGGACTTGAGATTGTCGACGACAAGCTGGTCCATGGCGTTGCGCGTCACCACCGAGGCCGAGCCGATATGCGGCAGCAGCACGACATTCTGCATGGACTTGAGCTCGTCCGGCACGGTCGGCTCGGCCGCGAACACGTCGAGGCCGGCGGCGAGGATGGTGCCTGATTTCAGCGCCTGGATCAGCGCCGGCTCGTCGACCACGGAGCCGCGCGCGACGTTGACCAGCACGCCGCGTGGGCCGAGCGCCTTGAGCACCTCGGCATTGATCATCTTGTTGGTCGAGGCGCCGCCGGGCACGATCACCATCAAGGTGTCCACCGCCTTCGCCATCTCGATCAAATCAGGATAGTGCTTGTAGGAGACGTCCTTGGACGGATTGCGCGAATGATAGACCACCGGCACCAGCGAGGCGTCGAGCCGGCGCGCGATGGCCTGGCCGATCCGGCCCATGCCGACGATGCCGACCTTGCGGTCGCGCAGCGAGCCGACGCTGAGCGGATAGTTCTGCGTCTGCCAGAGCCCGGAGCGGACGTAGCGGTCGGCCTTGATGAACTCGCGCAAGGTGGAGATCAGCAGGCCCATCGCGACGTCGGCGACCTCCTCGGTCAGCACGTCGGGCGTGTTGGTGACGATGATGTTGTGCTCGGCCGCGTATTTGGCGTCGATGTGGTCGTAGCCGACACCGAAGCTCGCCACCATCTCGATCTTGGGCAGTTGCGACAGCGAATCCTTGTCGGCCCGCACGGTGTGATAGGTCACCGCGACGCCGCGGATCTTTTCGCGGATCGCCGGGGTCAGGCGCTCGAGGTCACCGCGCGTCTCGGCCTTGTGCACGACGAAATGATCGGAAAACCCGCTTTCGAGGATCGGCCGCACCGGTCCATAAATCAAAAGATCGATCTTTTCGGACGAAATCGAACCGGTAGACATCAGCTTTCCTTTCCAAGCGCGCTTTCGTGCCAGCGCCGTAAAACGAGGTGGGAAACTAGCGCCAGCACCCCATAGATGACAATCCCGGCCAGCGACAACAAAAGCAGCGCCGCGAACATGCGGGGTATGTTCAAGCGGTAGCCCGACTCGGCGATCCTGTAGGCGAGCCCGGAGCCCGCGCCGGCCGTTCCGGCCGCGATTTCGGCCACCACAGCGCCGATCAGCGACAGGCCGCCGGCGATACGCAATCCGCCGAGGATAAAGGGCAGCGCCGCCGGCAGCTTCAGGAAACGCAGGGTTTGTGGCTTTGATGCGCCATAGAGCTGGAACAGGCCGGCGAGGTTGCGGTCGACCGAGTTCAGCCCCAGCGTGGTGTTGGACAGCACCGGGAAAAAGGCGACGATGAAGGCGCAGACGACGACCGCGGTCTGCTGCTCCAGATAGATCAGGAGCAGCGGCGCAATCGCGATGACAGGCGTCACCTGGAGCACGATTGCATAGGGGAACAGCGAATATTCCACCCATTTCGACTGGTTGAACAGCAGCGCCAGCGCGATGCCGCCGATACTGGCGGCGACAAAACCTTCGAGCGTCGTCAGAAGCGTGGTCGCGAGCGATTGTGACAGCACCGCCCAATCCTTGATCAGTGTCAGGACGATGATCGACGGCGCCGGCAGCACGTAAGGCGGGATGTCCTTGATGCGGACCACGAGTTCCCAGGCGAGGAGGCCTGCCGCGAACACGACGACGGGCAGCACGAAGCGCATCGCGCGCTGCGCACCGGACGGCTTCGCGGTGGCGGGGGCTTGCGCGTTCATAACGTCGACTGCCCCGAATAAGACGGCGCCAGCGCGGCCGACACGCGCCGGCAATAATCGGAATAGGCGGCGGAGGTACGAAACTCCTCACCGCGCGGCTCGACCGTCTCGATGCGGATATCGGCCTGGATGCGGCCCGGCCGCGCCGTCATGACCACGACGCGCTGTGACAGATAGACGGATTCGAACACCGAATGCGTGACGAAGATGACGGTCTTGCCGAGCGCTCGCCACAGCGCGAGCAGATCGTTGTTGAGGCGGAAGCGCGTGATCTCGTCGAGCGCTGCGAACGGCTCATCCATCAGGAGGATATCAGGATCGGTGACGAGTGCGCGCGCCAGCGACACCCGCATCTTCATGCCGCCGGAGAGCTCGCGTGGGAATGCGTCGGCGAAATCGGCGAGCCCGACGCTGGCCAGCGCCTCATTGGCTCGCGCGCGTCCTTCCGCCTTCGGGACGCCGCCAAGCCTCAGCGGCAATCGCACGTTCTCGCGCACGCTGGTCCAGGGCATCAGGGTCGGCTCCTGGAACACGAAGCCGATGCCGTGACCCGGCTGCGCGGGGCCTTCGTGGCGCGCCACCCGCACTGTGCCCGATGACGGCGCGCTGAGACCGGCGATCAGCCGCAGCGCCGTCGACTTGCCGCAGCCGGACGGTCCGAGCAGCGAGATGAACTCGCCCTTGCGCACGGCAAGATCGAGCGGGCCGAGCGCCATGACGCCGTTGTCGTAAGCCTTGGTCACGCCGCGCAGGCTGACGGCGAGAGCCGTCAGGCTGGCCTCGACGGCTGACGAGGTTTGGGCAGCCGACATCGACCGCGCGTTATTGCTTGCTCGGGCGCAGCTCGACACCGACGCCCTTGTTGACGAAGCGCAGCGTGTAGGACTTGCGGAAATCGAGATCGGCCTTCACGACACCCGCCTTCACCATCTTGTTGAAGAACGAGGTGTAGCGCTCGTCGCTCATGGCGCCGATGCCGTTCTTCAAGCTGTCGCCGGAATCGACGATGCCGTGTTCCTTCATCTTGGCGACGGAATAGGCGAGCAGATCGTCGGTCATCTCCGGGTTGAGCTGCTTGATCAGGGCATTGCCGGCGGAATTGTCGCGGTAGATGTAATTGTACCAGCCGATCATGGAGGCATCGACGAAGCGCTGCACGAGGTCCGGCTTCTTCTCGACGATGTCGCGGCGGGTCTCGATCAAGGTCGAATAGGTGTTGAAGCCGTAATCGGCGAGCAGCAGCACGTTGGGCTTGAAGCCGGCGGCCTTCTCGACCGCGAAGGGCTCGGAGGTGACATAGCCCTGCATCGCGCTCTTGGGATTGGCGATGAAGGGCTGCGGATTGAAATTGTAGGGCCGGACGTTCTTCTCGTTGAAACCATATTCGGACTTCAGCCACTGGAAGTAGCTGGTCATGCCCTCCTTGGAGACGAACAGCGTCAGCGGCTTGAGGTCCTCGATCTTGGCGACCTTGGCATCGGGCTGCGTCAGCATCACCTGCGGATCCTTCTGGAACACCGCAGCGATGGTGACGACAGGGACGTTGTTCGCGACCGCATCGAACGACATCAGCGTGTTCGCGGCCATGAAGAAATCGATCTTGCCGGCGATCAGCAGCATCCGGTTGTTCTCGTTGGGACCGCCGGGGACGATGGTGACGTCCAGCCCGTACTTCTTGTAGGTGCCGTCGGCGACCGCCTGGAAGAAGCCGCCGTGCTCGGCCTCGGCGACCCAGTTGGTGCCGAAGGTGACCTTGTCGAGCGTCTCGGCGCGCGCCGGCAGGACCGAGACCAAAGCGGCCATCAGGCCTGCCGTTAACGCTCGTCGCAGATGAGAGGGGCTCATGAGTGCACTCCGTCGATCGCTTCTAGCCCAATCGCTTCTGGCTCATGCCAAGCCAACGCGATAGAACCGCATGACATTGGGGACGCGAGCCGGCCAGGCCCGCGTCCCCTCATACCCCAAATTACGTGACAAATTCGGGCAAAGAAACCTTGATGACGCCGCCCCGTGACTGGATCGACATCAACTGGGCTCATGCCGGCCCTGCAGATGTGTCGCGTTGGATCGCGGTGCTGCCGCTGGCAGCGACCGAGCAGCACGGCCCGCATTTGCCGCTCGAGACGGACGTGCTGATCGCGGACGCCTATCTCGCGCGCGTGCGCGAGCTCCTGTCCGCAAATGTTCCGGCCAGCTTTCTTCCCGTCGAACCGGTCGGCATTTCCACCGAGCATATCGACTATCCGGGCACGCAGACGCTGCCGACTGACGCGGCGCTGAAGAGGTGGACGGGAATCGGCGAGGACATCGCGCGTCGCGGCGTGAGGAAGCTCGTCATCATCACCAGCCATGGCGGCAACAGCGCGGCCATGATGCTGGTTGCGCAGGACCTTCGCGCGCATCACAAGCTCTTCGTGGTGACGACGTCGTGGTCGCGGCTTTCGGGGGCGGACAAACTGTTCCCGGCCGAAGAAGTGCGCCACGGCATTCATGGCGGCGCGGTCGAGACCTCGATCATGCTGGCGCGCTATCCCGATCAGGTGCGGAAAGATGCGATCGCGGATTTTCCGGCGAGCAGCATCGCGCTGGAGAAGCAGTATCGCTGGCTGTCGACGCAGCGCCCCGCGCCGTTCGCCTGGCAGGCGCAGGATCTCAACGCCAGCGGCGCGGTCGGCGATGCGACGTTGGCCGTCGCCGGGAAAGGCGAGCAGCTGATCGATCAGGGCGCGCGCGCCTTTTGCGAGCTGCTGGGTGAGGTCGATAACTTCGACGTGAACAGGCTCGCCAAAGGCCCCCTCGGCTAACCCGCATCCAACTGAAACTATTCGAGAAATGACCGCCTTCCGAGAGCGCCAGGTGGGCTTTCGAACCTGACACGGCATGCCTCCGTCCAACTGGGCACGCGGGCCACAACGGACCGCCTCAACACCGGATGGAGTTTCTCATGTCGATCAAGACCAAGATTGCCGCCGCAGCTCTCGCTGCCCTCGCCGTCACCGGCAGCATCGTGTCCACCACCTCCGCGGCCGAAGCCAAGCAGCCCGGCTGGGTCTGGGGTGTCGGCGCCGGCATCGCCACCGCCGCCGTCGTCGGCTCCGCGATCGCCGCCAGCAACGACCCCTATTACTACGGCTATCACCGCTGCGGCTGGGTCGCCCAATACAACGCTTTCGGCCAGTACGTCGGCCGCGTTCGTACCTGCTACTGATCTGAGTACCTGAGGCCGATCTCCCACGTGGATCCTGCGTCCGACACGGGCGCCTCATCCACCCCGTGTCGTGCCCCCGACCCGCCCGGCTGTCCCCCCGGGCGGGTCAACCTTTTTGGGCCCGCCAGAACAGCCCAACAACAATAACTCAGACTGTCCTTCCGATTGCACGTTCCGCGTGTCAGGATACGAATGAGTGGCTGGAGGGCGAGCGTGAATTGGCGGGTCTCAATTGGATCGATCCTGATTACGATCCTG
The DNA here is from genome assembly GCF_018130825.1 of Bradyrhizobium liaoningense. Lineage (GTDB taxonomy): Bacteria > Pseudomonadota > Alphaproteobacteria > Rhizobiales > Xanthobacteraceae > Bradyrhizobium > Bradyrhizobium liaoningense_B. The sequence continues at coordinate 77,186 of NZ_JAFCJS010000009.1, forward strand.
ACATCGACGCAGGCATTTTCCGGGCCGGAATCACAGCCACAACCAGCGATCCAGACTGACAGCCGCCCCGCCGTGGACATCGAACTCGTGATCGCGGTCGACGTTTCGTTCTCGGTGGACCCGGATGACGTCGCGGCGCAGCGCGAAGGCTATGCCAACGCCATTGTCTCGGAGGAATTTCTGCAAGCCTTGCGCGCCGGTCCTGCCGGCAAGATCGCGCTGACCTACTTCGAATGGTCATCGACGAAGGATCAGAACGTCGTCGTCCCCTGGCGGCAGATCGACGGACCGGAAGCGGCCGAGGCCGTCGCAGCGGAAATCATGAAGGCACCGATCCGCCGCGGTTCGCGCACGTCGATTTCGGGTGCGATCAAGTTCGCCATACCGCTGTTCGAGCAGAGCCCATACCGTGGCTCGCGCCGTGTCATCGACATTTCGGGCGATGGTCCCAACAACACCGGCGATCCTGTCGCCACTGCGCGCGACACAGCGTTGCAGCAGGGCATCGTCATCACCGGCCTGCCGGTCATGATCAATGCAACGCCTCCTGGTCAGGCCGACACCGGCCATATCGATCATATCGATTGGTACTATGAGGATTGCGTGATCGGCGGCCCAGGTTCCTTTGTTGTGCCGGTCACCGATCGCGAAAACTTCAAGGAGGCGATCCGGACCAAGCTGGCTCTTGAGGTCGCGGGCCGCACGCCGGAAGGATCGACTGCCCCCTCTGGGGACAAGAAGCCGCGGGTTCTCTGCACGATCGGTGAGAAGCTCTGGCAGGAGCGGTGGAATACGCCGGCGACGTATAGTCCGGCGATGAGCAAACCGGCGAACAGTCCGGCGGTGAACAGTCCGGCGAACAAGGATGACGCGCTGCTCGACAGGAAGATCAAGGGCATCTGCCGCGGCTGCTAGGTGCTTCCGCCGGCCGGCGACCGACCGGCCTTCGCCATCCCGCTGCCCCGCTCCCATTTGCTTGGCCTCCGACAGGTCTCCTGCAGAGGCCGGGCTCCGCTCGGGCGGTCCAGGTTGCTGGGCCGCGAGGCGATGTTGCAGCCCCGTCACACAGCGGTGCGAACCATCTTCTGCGGCAACGCGCGCCAGTTGCTATTGCGAATTAATCGCAATAAGGTTCGCAACAGGTCCAGGGGCTTGGGACGAAGTCGCGTCGAATCGAGATCATCTCGGCCGATTGCGTCGGCAACCGAGGCCTGATGACAGAGTGACCGCGAATCGGCAGGGATATCGCGGCGAGTGGGACACATTCGCGTTTGGGGGCGTTTCGTTTTGACGTTGAGAAGTCACCGTTACAGGTATTTGCGAACGGCCGCGGCAATTGCCTCGGGCGTGATGATTCTTCCCGCCGCCAGCCGCGCGGCCGATCTGCCGCTGAAGGCCCCGGCGCTGAAAGCCGTTTATGACTGGACCGGCCTCTATATCGGTGCGCATGCCGGCTACAGCCGCGGCTCGTCGCACTTCGCACTGAACGACGGCACGGCCCTCAACGACAGCGGCGTCTTCAGCGGCATGATCGGCGGCGTGCAGGCGGGCTACAATTACCGGCTCAACTCCGGCTGGCTGGTCGGCGTCGAAGGCGATTTCTCGTTTCCCAACTACATCACCTCGAATTCGATCGTCTCGTTCCTGGCAACGCCGGCCAACACCGTCACGCAGCAATGGGACTACACCGCGAGCCTGCGCGGGCGCGTCGGCTACACCAGCGGTCCGTGGCTCTTCTATGCCACCGGCGGCTTTGCGTGGATGGGCGAGCGTTATTTCAACACGCCAGCCTCGGGCGAAGAAGTCCCGAAGATCCTGAACACGCGGCCCGGCTGGATTGCGGGTGCCGGCATCGAATATGGCTTCGCGCCGCATTGGAGCGCGCGGCTCGAATATCTCTACAGCCGCTTCGATAGCGCCAACGTCGCATTTTCGACGGGCGCGCAATACACCTCGTCCGCGCTCGACTTCCAGACGATCAGGCTCGGCCTCAACCGCAAGGTCGATTGGCCGGGCATGCCGGGCTACAACCCGAACAGCTCGCTGATCGACACGGAATCGGATCGCTGGGAGATTCACGGTCAGAGCACCTATCTGCCGCAAGGCTATCCGTCGTTCCCCGCGCTCTACAGCGGACCGAACTCGCTCTCGCCGTCGCGGCAGGCCAAGGCGACCTGGAGCAACAGCCTGTTCCTGAACGCGCGGCTGTGGGACGGCGGCGAGGTCTATTACAATCCCGAGCTGCTGCAGGGTTTTGGACTGAACGACACGGTCGGTGCGGCCGGCTTCCCCAACGGCGAGGCGCAGAAGTCGAACTTCCCCTACCCGCACTACAACACCTCGCGCCTGTTCGTGCGCCAGACCTTCGGCTTCGGCGGCGAGCAGGAAGAGCTCGCGAGCGGGCAATTGCAGCTCGGCCAGAAGGTCGACGTGTCCCGTCTCACCGTGCAGGCCGGCAAGTTCGCGGTGGTCGACGTGTTCGACGGCAACGCCTATGCCAAGGACACCCGCAAGGACTTCATGAACTGGTCGATCTGGGCGCCGGGCGCCTTCGACTATTCCGCCGACAAGGTCGGCCTCACCTATGGCGTCACCGCCGAGCTCAACCAGAAGCAATGGGCCCTGCGCGGCGGCTATTTCCTGATGGTCGCGGAGCCCAATTCAAATCATTTCGACACCAGGGTCGGCGAACGCGGCCAGTACGTGCTCGAGCTCGAGACTCGCTATTCCCTGTTCGGCCAGGCGGGCAAGCTCAGGACCATGGGCTGGGTCGACAGCGCCAACATGGGCAGCTTCCGCGAGACGCTGGACAATCCCGCGCTCAATCTCGACATCGCGCAGACACGGCGCGGCCGCCTCAAGGTCGGCTATGTCGTCAACCTCGAGCAGGCGATCACCGAGGATCTCGGACTGTTCGGCCGCTGGAGCTGGAACGACGGCAAGAGCGAAACGCTGGCGTTCACCGACATCAACCGCAGCCTGTCCGGCGGACTGTCGATCAAGGGCACGAAATGGGGCCGGCCCGACGACGTCGTCGGCATCGGCGGCGCCGTCAATGCGATCTCGCAGGACTATCGCGACTTCCTCGCCGCCGGCGGCCTCGGCGTTCTCGTCGGCGACGGCGCGCTCAACTACCGCAAGGAGCGCATCCTCGAAACCTATTACGCCTATGCGCTGAACAAGAACGTCACGCTCACCGCCGACTACCAGCTCATCGTCAATCCCGCCTACAACGCGGATCGTGGCCCGGTGTCGGTGTTTTCAGGACGGCTGCACGGGGAGTTCTGAGCCACCACGGCTCAGAACAAGAGCGCGACACCCGAGACGAACAGCAGTGCGAGCACGACCTTGCGGAACGCGGCCTCGTCGATCCGGCCGAACAGTTTCAGCCCGAGCCAAGTGCCGGCAAACAGGAACGGCAGGCCGAGCGCGAACAGCTTGACCGTATCGAGCGTGAGCGATCCCTTGGCACCGAGTAGAAGCGCCGCCATGGCGAACACCACGACGGCGACCGGCTGGAACGTGGCACGCTGCGCGTCCTTGGGCAGGCCGCGCAGATTGCACCAGATGGTAACGACGATGCCGGCAAGGCCGGTCAGCCCGCCGAGCAGGCCGTTGACGAAACCGACCGTCACGTCGGCAGCCGGCGGTACGACGGTGGCGAGCTTGAGCTGCGGCCGGAAGAATGCATACAGGCTGTAGGCAATCAGGATCGCACCGACTGCGATGCGGACGCTCTTCGGATCGGCCCAGGTCAGAAGCGAAACCCCGGCCGGCACACCGATGACGGCACCGACGATGAAAGGCCACAGCCGGCGCCAGTCGAGCGCAGCGCGCAGCTTCCAGACCGAATAGCCCTGCACCAGAAGGCCGAAGCCGATGATCAGGCTGGCGCTCTGAAGCGGCGTCAGCACGTAAAGCCACAACGATGCCGCGACGAGCCCGAAGGCGAAGCCGGAGAGGCCGGCGACGAATGCGCCGGCGAAGGTGGCCAACAGAAAAAGCGGAAGCTCGATTGCGATCCCGTCCATTGCTCGCTCCATAGAACAGCGAGCAGCGCTTGCGTGGGATCACCACTTCACGGGGAGGCTGCGACATCCCCGGATTGCAAGTCTAGGTGAAGCCTCTTCCTGGCACAATGACCTTGTTACGCCGCCCGGATCGCGTTCAGGAATTTTCCGACCTCGGTCTTGAGGCGGGTGCTCTCGCCGGACAGCGATCTGGCGGCGGCGAGGACGTTGGCGGAGGCCGATCCGGTCTGGCTCGCGCCGTGCTGCACGTCGACGATGCTGGCGGAAACCTGCTGGGTGCCGCGCGACGCCTGCTGCACGTTGCGGGAAATCTCGCGCGTCGCCGCGCCCTGCTCCTCGACCGCCGAGGCGGTCGCGGATGCGATCTCGGACATGCGGGTGATGGTGTCGCCGATCGCCTTGATGGCGCCGACGGAATCCTCGGTGGCGGCCTGGATACCTGCGATCTGCTGGCTGATCTCGCCGGTCGCCTTGGCGGTCTGTTCGGCCAGCGCCTTGACCTCGGAGGCGACGACTGCGAAGCCGCGTCCGGCCTCGCCGGCGCGCGCCGCCTCGATGGTGGCGTTCAGCGCCAGGAGGTTGGTCTGGCCAGCAATCTGGCTGATGAGCTCGACGACGTCGCCGATCCGCCCGGCGGCCTTGGCGAGCTCGCCGACATGATCGTTGGTCCGCTCGGCCTGCTGCACGGCTTCGCCGGCGACGCGTGCGGAGTCCTGGACCTGCCGGCTGATCTCGTCGACCGACGAAGCCATTTCCTCTGCCGCCGCGGCAACGGTCTGCACGTTGGTGGAGGCCTGTTCGGACGCGGCTGCGACGGTCGCGGTGACCTGCTCGGACTGTTCGGCCGTGCTCGTCAGCGTTCCCGCCGACACTTCGAGCTCGGAGGACGCCGACGCCACGGTGTTGATGACGTCGCCGATCATGGCCTCGAAATCGCGCGCGATCTGGTCCATGCGCTGGCTGCGCTTGAGCTTCGCCTCGGCCTCGATTGCGGCCGCCTCGTCGGCGGCCTTCTGGGCGAGAAGCGAATCCTTGAAATGCTGGAGCGAGCCCGTGACCTGGCCGATCTCGTCATTGCGGCCCGTCGCCGGAATCTCGACGTCATGCCGGCCGGCGGCGAGCGTTCCGATCACGTCGGCGAGCCGGCTGAGCGGCGTCACCACGCGGCTGCGCAGCATCATGGTGACGCCGGCGAGCGTGCCGAGCAGCACCAGGACCGCAACGCCCGCGAGCGCGAGCATCGCCAGCGCGCCATCACGCGAGGCCGAGGCGCGCTCGCCCGCTTCCGCGAGCGCAGCGTCGCGCACGCCGTAGAACATCTGGATCGCCGGCACGATGGCATTGGCGAGCTCTTCGGCGTTGACGCCGTACTTGCCGTCGCCCCTCGCCGCAGGCATCTCCTTGTCCACGACGGCCGCTGCTTTTCCAAAATAGGATTCGCTCGCCGCCTTCTGCGCCGCGGCGATGCGGGGCGGGCTCCCAAGCTGATCGATGCCGGCCTCGATGCGTTCGCGATCGGCCTCGACACGCCCCTGCATGCGATCCATCAGCGTTATCTCGGCGGCCGTCAGCGGCCGGCGTGCGCTCAGTGCCGGCGACAGCGTGGCGGCGCGGCTGCCGGCAGAGACACGGAGATCCTGCGCCGTCCGCGCCAGGCTCAGTAACGCCGCAAGTGAGGAATCGGCGTTGACGACCTGCCCTTCGAGCTGATTCATGATCGGCTCGATGTTGCCGATGACCTCGGCAACGCCGGGCAGGAAGCCCTTGATCACACCACTGTCGCGCTGCGCCAGGGGGACGCTCATCGCGCGATCTGCGGCCGTGGTGACCTCCTTGAGCCGCCGCGCGGCACGGTCGAGCTTTTCGATCATCGGTCCGGCGTCACCCAGCGCCAGGAAAGTGGGTCTTGCCTTCTCGAATGCCGCATCGGCCGCCTTTGCAGCCTTGGCGGCAGCGTCGATCTGGGCCTGCGTGGCAGCACCTTCCTGGAAGATCGGTCCAATGTAGGGTGCGCGGAGGCCGGCGACCTGCTGGCTGACCATCAGGGTCGCACCAAAAGCGTCGACCGTCTTGATCGCGTCGGAACGGTTCGTGAAGATGCGCGTCTGGGGTATCAGCACCTCGGCGCCGAGGATGACTGCAAAAACCGTCACCGTCAGCATCGACAGCGCGAAAAGCTTCCCAATCCGCATCCCCGGTCCCCCAAATGCATTTACAAATGCGGAGAACCTAGTCGGCGGCCACTAAGACCCCGTTAAGCACGTGCCCGTAGTTCCGCGGGTTCATGCCGTCGCGGACCGTGCGGAACGCGCTCGGCCACGCGGTTCCCTCGCGGCGAGGGATGCGACAGAATTGCCAGCACTTCCGCACCGAATACCTATATCAATGCGTGTGCCGGCAGCCGCCTGCCATACTTGCTTACCTCGGAACGTCAATGCTCTCGGTCGAACTCGTCATCGTCGTCATCCTGATCGTCATCAACGGCCTCTTGTCCATGTCGGAGCTGGCCGTGGTCTCGTCGCGGCCGGCCCGCTTGTCGCTGCTCGCCGCCAAGGGCGTGCGCGGCGCCGAGCGCGCACTGACGCTGGCCGCCGATCCCGGAAAATTCCTCTCGACGGTGCAGATCGGCATCACGCTGGTCGGCGTGCTCTCGGGCGCCTTCTCCGGCGCGACGCTCGGGCAGCGGCTGACGCAATGGCTGATCGAGCTCGGCCTCTCCTCCGGCATTGCCGACATCGTCGGCGTCGGCCTCGTCGTCACGATCATCACCTACGCGACCCTGATCGTCGGCGAGCTGGTGCCGAAGCAGGTGGCGCTGCGCGACCCCGAGAGCATCGCGGTCAGGGTCGCGCCCGCGATGCACCTGCTCGCGAAGATATCGCTGCCGCTCGTATTCCTGCTCGACCTCTCCGGCAAGCTGATCCTCACGCTGCTCGGCCGCGGCGGCAAGGCCGAGGAGAAGGTCTCGGAAGACGAGATCCATCACCTCGTCAGCGAAGCCGAAAGCGCCGGCGTGCTCGAGCCCGGCGAGAAGGAGATGATCGCCGGCGTGATGCGGCTCGGCGACCGGCCGGTCGGCGCCGTCATGACGCCGCGCACGGAGGTCGACGAGATCGATTTGAACGATCCGCCGGAGGCCATTCAGGAGATCATCGCGAAGAGCCCGCATTCGCGCTTTCCGGCGTCCGACGGCGATCGCGACAAGCCGATCGGCGTGCTCCAGGCCAAGGACCTGCTGGTCGCGTACATGACCGAACGCGCGCCCGACCTGCGGGCGCTGGTCCGCGAGGCGCCGAGCATTCCGGCGTCAGCGGATGCCCGCGATGTGCTCACGATCCTGAAGGCGGCTCCGGTTCATGTCGGCTTCGTCTATGACGAGTACGGCGCCTTCGAAGGCGTGGTCACCGCGGCCGACATCCTGGAATCGATCGTCGGCGCGTTCCATTCCGAGGAGGGTCCGCCGGAGCCGGCTTACGTCAAGCGCGCGGATGAATCGCTGCTGGTCGCCGGCTGGATGCCTGTCGACGAATTCGGCGAGCTGCTCGGCATCGAGCTGCCGCCGCATCGCTTCAACACGGTGGCGGGCCTCGTGCTGCAGCAATTCAACGTGCTGCCCAATGTCGGCGACGCCTTCGACCTCGGCGGCTGGCATATCGAGGTGGTCGATCTCGACGGCAGGCGGATCGACAAGATCCTGGCGAGCCGAAGAGGTGAGCAGGCGGCGGCGTGAGTGCCCACCTGCACGTGAGAACGCAGGACGACGCATCAACCTCTACTCGTCGTCCCGGCGAAGGCCGGGACCCATACCGCGAGGTCTATCGATCGCGGAAGGACGCAGTACCGAATGACGAGTCTTCGCCAAACCACTCCCTGTGGTTATGGGTCCCGGCCTTCGCCGGGACGACGGCGGAATTTGTGGTTGGCACTAGCGCCAAACCCCAGCGCCATCACCCGAACCTCACCCCGATCCGCTTTTCCTTGCGCCAGACCACGGTGCAAGCCAGATGCGTTCCGTCGGCCTGGATGAACAGGGTGAAGTGTTCGGGAATGCCGACCGGGCTGGTGACGTCAAGCGCCGCGCCGGTGTCCGAGAAATTGCGGACGGTGCAGTCGATCGCGCCGCCGCCGAACTCGATCGTTCCGGCCTTCAGCACCCGATGCCTGGCTTTGTCGCGCCGCTCGTCCATAGGGTGAATTTACACCCAAAGTTGAACCAAATGCCGATTGCCAGCCTCGCTCGCGGTGAATTTACACGATCGGGCCCAACGTGGCCGCGGGCGGAGCGGACAGCGCCGGCTGGAACGTCTCCGCCCGTGCCATCTGCCAGGCGTCGCGAAACCGCGGGTCTTCCGTGCCTTCGAGCAGTTCGCCCGGGCGCAGCGCCGGATAGAGCTGCGCGAACGACTTCACCTGGGTCGTCGACGTCCGCTGGTTGAAATGGATCGGACGCAGTTCCTGCGGATGCTCGAGGCCGGCCGCGGCGATCAGCTCGGTCAGCGAGTGCAGCGTGGCATGGTGATAATTGTGCACGCGGTCGATCTTGAGCGGCACGTAGAGCGCGCGGGCCCGGGTCGGATCCTGCGTCGCCACGCCGGTCGGGCAGCGGTCGGTGTGGCAGCTCAGCGACTGGATGCAGCCGAGCGAGAACATGAAGCCGCGCGCCGAATTGCACCAGTCGGCGCCGATCGCCATCGCGCGCGCCATGTCGAAGGCGGTGGCGATCTTGCCGGAGGCGCCGACCTTGATGCGGTCGCGCGCATTGATGCCGACCAGCGCGTTGTGGACGAAATTGACGCCCTCGCGCATCGGCATGCCCAAATGGTCCATGAACTCCAGCGGCGCCGCGCCGGTGCCGCCTTCATTGCCGTCGACGACGATGAAATCGGGATAGATGCCGGTCTGAAGCATCGCCTTGCAGATCGCCAGGAACTCCCAGGGATGGCCGATGCACAGCTTGAAGCCGGCCGGCTTGCCGCCGGACAGGCGCCGCATCTCCGCGATGAACTGCATCATGCCAACAGGCGTCGAGAACGCCCGGTGCGAAGCCGGCGAGATGCAGTCCTCCCCCATGGCGACGCCGCGGATTTTTGAAATCTCCTCCGAGACCTTCGCCGCCGGCAGCACGCCGCCATGGCCGGGCTTGGCGCCCTGGCTGATCTTGAGCTCGACCATCTTGATCTGGTCCTGGCCGGCGACGCGCGCGAACGCTTCGGGGTCGAAGGAGCCGTCGAGATGGCGGCAGCCGAAATAGCCGGAGCCGATCTCCCAGATGATGTCGCCGCCCATCTCTGCGTGATAGGGGCTGAAGCCGCCCTCGCCGGTGTCGTGCGCGAAGCTACCCTTCCTGGCGCCGGCATTCAGCGCCCGCACCGCGTTCGGGCTCAGCGCGCCAAAGCTCATCGCGGAGATGTTGAACACCGAGGCCGAATAGGGCTTCTTGCAGTCGGGCCCACCGATGGTGATGCGGAATTTCTCCTCGGCATGCGTCTTCGGCGAGACCGAGTGATGCATCCACTCATAGCCCTCGCGATAGACGTCCTCCTGGGTGCCGAACGGCCGCTTGTCGAGCTCCATCTTCGCGCGCTGGTAGACCAGAGAACGGGTGTCGCGCGAGAACGGCATGCCGTCCTTCTCGCTCTCGAAGAAATACTGCCGCATCTCGGGGCGGATCTCTTCGAGCAGAAAGCGGATATGCGCCGAGATCGGATAGTTGCGCAGCACCGCATGGCTCTTCTGCAAGAGGTCGCGGACGCCGAGCAGCGTCAGGGCGCCAAAGATCAGGATCGGGATCAGCAGGATGTCCGAGATCTTGCGGTCGGAGATGCCGATGCCGATCAGGAGCGCCGTGACGACCGCGCTGATCGTCAGCACGATGAAGCGCGGCGAGAACGGCAGCAGCAGGGTCTCCATGAGCCCCTCCTCCGCCAGTGCCAGACGCTTCGGCGATTCCTGCTTTTTGCTGTCGTCGGCCACGATCCCATCCTCTCGCCGGCATGAGGCGGTACGATACGCCCGCCCCTGTCATACGGATATGACGCGGCCCTTGTTTCAGGCTAGCGAAATCGGCCGCGGCAGATCAATCCGCCGAGAGGTTGGGGCTTTCGCAGCGCAGCAGAGGGGGGATGGGAGGGTAGATAGCCCGGCAAGGTGCTTTACCCACCGCCGGCCGTCCTGGCGGAAGCCAGGACCCATTACCCCTGAATGGGGTTGTGCGAAGACTAGCAACGACCAGCCTTCGCCAAACTTGGCTCGGTGCGTATGGGTCCTGGCTCCCGTGCGCAATTGTGCACCAGGCCAGGACGACACCGAAACAACAAGCCGCAGCGCTTAGCGCTCGACGAAGGCCTTCTCGATCACGAAATGACCGGGCTTGTTGCCGGACCCTTCGATGAAGTCGCGGCCCTCGAACATCACCTTGAGCTCTTCGAGCATCGCCGGGCTGCCGCACATCATGATGCGGTCGGTCGCGATGTCGAGCGGGCCCTGGCCGATGTCGTTGAAGATCTGCTCGGAGTTGATGAGGTCGGTGATGCGGCCGCGGTTCCTGAAGGGCTCGCGGGTCACGGTCGGATAGTAGATGAGCTTGTCGGCGAGCAGCTCGCCGAACAGCTCGTCCTCGCGCAGGGTCGCGACCAGCTTCTCGCCATAGGCGAGCTCGGAGACCTGGCGGCAGCCATGCACCAGCACGATGCTCTCGAACTGCTCGTAGACCTCGGGGTCCTTGATCAGGCTGGCGAAGGGCGCAAGGCCGGTGCCGGTCGAGAGCAGCATCAGCCGCTTGCCGGGAATGAGATTGTCGGTGATCAGGGTGCCGGTCGCCTTGCGGCCGACCAGGATGGTGTCGCCTTCCTTGATCTTCTGGAGGCGCGAGGTGAGCGGACCGTCCTGCACCTTGATCGAGAAGAACTCGAGCTCTTCCTCGTGGTTGGCGCTCGCCATGCTGTAGGCGCGCAGCAGCGGTCGGCCGTCGACCTCGAGGCCGATCATGGCGAACTGGCCGTTCTGGAACCGGAAGCCGGTATCGCGCGTGGCGCGGAAGCTGAACAGCGTGTCGGTCCAGTGGTGGACGGAAAGAACCTTCTCTCGGTAAAACGCGCTCATGATTTTCGATATTCCGAATATTTGCGGTTTTAGGGCAAAAGCGTTACCCGGCCCTGAAATCGGGGCGGACACCATTGCCATGGCGGAGGATTTCGCGTGTGTGATCTACGCCATTGAGACCAATAATCAACCTCGTTTCGGATGCAATTGATGCCGATCAAACCGGCATTTGCAGCGGAAATGGCCGCATCATTAATGAATCTGCTGCCGGGCGCGGAAGAAGGGCAATTTCTTTTCCCGCCAAGGCTCGAATGCAGCACTTAATTTCCGTCGCGCTCGCGAGAATTTCATTAAGAATAGCTCTGATTTTCATCCCGGTATGGCGCCGATTCCCGCATTTTTGCGGCTTTTGGCGCCAGGAACGACTGACGAGTGACTAAAGCAGATGGCTGGCAGCGAGCGGATCTTCGTCCAGGCGATCAGGCGCTACTGCGCCCGGCATGGCATCGCGGTCGATGTCCGCGCCGGCGGCTGGCTGATCGCGATGCACCTCGACGAGACGCGCCGCTTCGCCTTCGGCTACGACATCGGCCTCAACAGCGCGATTGCGCATCGCCTCGCCAACGACAAATCGGCGACCGCCGAGGCGCTGACGCTGGCGGACGTGCCGTGCATTCCGCATCAGCTCTTCCTCAACCCGCGGCTGGGCGTGCACGTCGCCGGCCCGGGCTGGCATGAAGCGATGCTGGCGCTGCTCACGCGGAATCCGCAAGGCATCGTGGTGAAGCCGAACGAGGGGACATCGGGGCGCTCGGTATTCAAGGTGACGGCGGCGGCGGAGCTCGACCACGCGGCCCGCGAGGTCTTTTCGATGAGCGCGGGGCTCGTGATCTCGCCCTATGTCGCGATCGAGGAGGAGGTCCGCGTGGTGCTGCTCGATGACGTGCCCCTCGTCGTCTACAGCAAGCAGCGTGGCTCGGACTGGCGGCACAATCTCGATGCAGGCGCAAAGCCGGTGCTCATCGAGGACGGCGAGGTCCGCACGGCTTGCGTGAAGCTCGCGACCGATGCCGCACGCGCCATCGGCATCGTCTTCGCATCCGTCGACGTGGTCCGCGTCGATGGCACCTGGCGCGTGCTCGAGATCAACTCCGGCGTGATGATGGAAGCGCTGGCGAAGCTGCACCCGGAGTTGGTCCAGGCGGCGTATGACGCGGCACTGGATCGGGTGTTTGGGGAAAGATAGCAGCCGCGACGCAGGTGCCCACCCTCCCCTGGAGGGGGAGGGTCGGCTCGCAGCGCGTCAGCGATGCGAGACGGGGTGGGGTGAAAGTCTCTCCACCGAAGCGGTGCCCGTGCGGAGAGATCACCCCACCCCGCTCGCGCTACGCGCGATCGACACTCCCCCTCCAGGGGAGGGTAAGAAAGGCGCCCCTAATTATTCGCACTGGCCGAATCGTCCATCGACTTGAACGCTTCCTCCAGCTGCAGGGAGATCGGCACGTTCAGACGTTCGCCGGTCGGAAGCCGTGCGATGAACCATTTGTTGTAGAGTGGGATGAGGTCCTGATTGGAGCCGAGCTTGCGGAAGGTACGATCGACCACCGCCGTCAGCTGCGGCTCGCCTTTCTTGAACATGATGCCGTAGGGATCGTAGGACAGATAGTCGCCGGTGACGCGGAACTTGTTCTGCGACTTGTGGCGCGCGATCAGGCCGAACAGCAGGATGTCGTCGGTTGCGAACGCATCGGCCTTGCCGTCGACGAGGATCTGATACGACTGCTCGTGATCCGGCGAGGTGATGATGTTGAGGCCGAGCGAGAACTTCTTGTCCGCCGCCTGGATCGCCTGCTCGTTGGTGGTGCCTTTCGTCACCACGATGGACTTGCCCTTCAGATCGGTCAGCGACTGGACGTTCGACGCCTTCGGCACCATCAGCTTGGTGCCGGCGACGAACATCAGGGGCGAGAAGGCGACGTGCTTGCCGCGCTCGGCATTGGCGGTGGTCGAGCCGCATTCCAGGTCGATCTTGTTCTGGAGCACGGCGTCGATGCGGTCGTCCGAGGTGACCTTGACGTAGTCGATTTTGAGATTGGGATCGTCGACCTCGACGCCGATCTCCTCGACGATGGCCTCGCACAGTTCGAGGCTGTAGCCGATCGGACGACCCGACTGGTCGAGGAAGGAGAACGGCGGCGAGCTCTCGCGATAGCCCAGCCGCACGGTATGCGCTTTCTTGATGGCCGACAGCGTCGGGCTAAGCCCTTCGCTGCCGGTCTGCGCTGAGGCGCCGGCTGCCAGCAGACACGCTGCCAGAAACAGGCTGCCCGATATCGCCCATGAGCGGCGCATGATGCACCTCCGTCAATGGCCGGCCATCGCGGGCAATTCGCCAGGCACCATGTCCGGCGTCGCCACCTCGCCCGGTCCGAGCTCGTGCTCGGGCCCAAGCTCGCCTTCCCACTTCGCGACCACGGCGGTCGCCAGCGAGTTGCCGATCACGTTGGTCGCGCTGCGCCCCATGTCGAGGAAGGTGTCGATGCCCATGATCATCAGGAGGCCCGCCTCGGGGATGCCGAACTGCGACAGCGTCGAGGCGATCACGACAAGGGAGGCGCGCGGCACGCCGGCGACGCCCTTCGAGGTGATCATCAGGGTCGCGAGCATCGCCAGCTGCGTCGCGAGCGACATCTCGATGTGGTAGGTCTGCGCGATGAAGATGCTGGCGAAAGTGCAGTACATCATCGTGCCGTCGAGATTGAAGGAGTAGCCGAGCGGCAGCACGAAGCTCGAGATCCGCGACGAGGCGCCGAACTTGGTCAAGCCCTCCAGCGTCTTCGGATAGGCCGCTTCCGAGCTCGCGGTCGAGAACGCGATCATCAGCGGTTCGCGGATCAGCTTCAGAAGATGGCTGTAGCGCGGCCCGATCACGAGGAAGCCGACGACCATCAGGATGACCCAGAGGATGGCGAGCGCGAGATAGAAACCGCCCATGAAGACGACGAGCTTCCACAGCACGCCGAGGCCGTTCTTGGCGACGGTGGCGGTGATGGCGGCCCACACCGCGAGCGGCGCGAACAGCATCACATAGCTCGTCACCTTGAGCATGATGTGGGCGACGTCGTCGATCATCGCCAGGATCGGCTTCGACCGCTCGGGCATCGAGCCCATCGCCACCGAGAAGAACACGGCGAAGATCACGATCTGGAGGATCTCGTTCTGCGCCATCGCGTCCGCGATCGAGGTCGGGATCAGATGGGTCAGGAATTTCTCGATCGAAAAGGCCGAGACCGGCAGGCCGGTCGATTGTCCCGCCTGCGGCAGCGTGCCGGGGAAGTTCGCGCCGGGCTGAAGCAGGTTGACCATGACGAGACCGAGCAGCAGCGACACGAAGGAGGCGCTGACGAACCAGCCCATGGTCTTGGCGAAGATGCGCCCGAGCCGCGAACCGCTTCCCATATGCGCGATGCCGCCGACGAGGGTCGCGAACACCAACGGCGCGATGATCATCTTGATCAGGCGCAGGAACATCATGGCGATCAGGTTGATGGAGGAGGCCCATTCGGCGCGTGTGTCGGGCAGGAAGTTGAAGATCGCCGCCCCCATGACGATGCCCAGCACCATCGCGGCCAGAATGTATTGCGTAAACCTGTTCGACATTGAACGACCCCCACTAACACCGGCCGCTTCATGATGTCGCAGATATGACGATCACGCAACACGCTTGGCGAGCGATCGCGTTGGCCGGATGTTCCCGTTGTGAAACGACCCTCCGCGATCTAGCCTTCATGCAGCGCACAACGAATGCGGCTTGCACGTTTTCTTTGCGGCGGCTGCATCAATAATCGTCAAACAAATGAAGAGGGAAACGCCATGAGCGGCAACACCAATCGCCAGATTCTGCTGGTGGAGAAGCCCAGCGGCAAACTCGGTCCTGAACATTTCAAGATGATCGAGGGCGCGATGCCGGAGCCGAAGGACGGCGAGGCCTTGCTGCGCGTGCGATACATCTCGCTCGACGCCGCCAACCGGGCCTGGATGCACGGCGCGACCTATCGTTCGGCCGTCGAAGCCAACAGCGTGATGGCCGGCGGCGCCATCGCCGAGGTCGTGAGCTCAAAGGCAATGGGGCTTGCGGCAGGCGACATCGTGTTCGGCGACACCGGCTGGCAGGAATATGCCGCGGTGCCGGCGAAGCATCTGACCAAGATGCCGAAGCTCGAGCCGATGACGCATCTGCTCAGCGTGTTCGGCATCGCCGGCCTCACCGCCTATTTCGGCCTGCTGGAGGTCGGCAAGCCCAAGGAGAGCGAGACGGTTGTGGTCTCGGCAGCCGCGGGATCGGTCGGCTCGATCGTCGGACAGATCGCCAAGATCAAGGGATGTCGCGTCATCGGCATCGCCGGCGGTGCCGACAAGTGCCACTGGCTGACCTCCGAGCTCGGCTTCGATGCCGCCGTCGACTACAAGGACGGCGCGGTGTTCAAGGCGCTGCGCGCGGCTGCGCCGAAGGGAATCGATGTCTATTTCGACAATGTCGGCGGCGACATTCTGGAAGCATGCCTGCCTCAAATGAACAATTACGGCCGCATCGCCTGCTGCGGTGCGATCTCGCAATATGACGGCGCACCCTCCGCGCACGGTCCGCGCGGCG
Organism: Bradyrhizobium liaoningense; assembly: GCF_018130825.1. GTDB lineage: Bacteria > Pseudomonadota > Alphaproteobacteria > Rhizobiales > Xanthobacteraceae > Bradyrhizobium > Bradyrhizobium liaoningense_B. The sequence continues at coordinate 92,912 of NZ_JAFCJS010000009.1, forward strand.
TGCCTGGGCTGATCGTGGTGAAGCGGCTGGTGATGCAGGGCTTCATCGTGATGGACTACATGAAGGACAGCCAGCGTGCACTCGCCGATCTCCAGGCCTGGGTGAAATCCGGCAAGCTGAAGGTGCAGGAGGACATCATCGATGGCCTCGAGAACACGCCGAAAGCGCTGATCGGATTGCTCGCGGGCGAGAACCGCGGCAAGCGCATGGTGAAGCTTACGACCTAATCACGTCGCAATTGCACTGACATTATCTACTTGCGGTAGAGGCCAAAGCGGCCAAAGATACCGCTCGCGAGGCATCACTCGCGACGATTGCGCTTGCATACCTTTTTGAAAATTGTCGGCATGACCGACAGGGCAGGAATTCACTCAGATGTTCAACACGTTGAAACATGCCTCAACGCGCACCGCGTTGCTTGCCGCAACTCTCTTCGCAACTGCAACAGGCGCATTCGCACAAGCGCCGACCGAGGCCCAGAAGAGCGCCATCCGCTCCGCATGCCGCTCGGACTTCATGGCGCATTGCTCGAGCGTGACGCCCGGCGGCGTTGAAGCCTTTCAATGCCTTGCCAAGAACATGTCCAGCCTGTCGTCGGGATGCCAGGCCGCGGTTCGCGCGGTCGAGCCGGCAGCCGCGCCGAAGACCGAAGCGGCGCCTGCCAAATCCGAACCTGCAAAGACGGAAGCCGAGCCCGCGGCCAAACCGGCAGCGGCAGCCGCCTCGAAAGCGGCAGCGCCAAAGCAGCCGAGCAGCGCGCAGGTGTCCGCGATCAAGAGCGCCTGCCGCGGCGACTACCCCAAGGTCTGCGCCGGCGTGCCGCCGGGCGGCGCGCCGGCGCTCGAATGTCTGGAGAAGAACAAGGCGAAGGTGTCGGCGGGCTGCGCCAAGGCCGTGAATGCGGCTTCGGGCGGCGGTACGGCGGCGGCCGCGCCCGCTGCCGGTGCAGCACCGGCTGCAGCGGCGACGCCTGCCGCGGCACCGGCCGTGATCGTGCTGCGCCCATTGCTGCCGCGCGAAGAACTGTTCATCGTCCGGTCGGCCTGCGGCGCCGACATCCGCACGCTCTGCGCCGGCGTCGCGCCCGGCGGCGGCCGCATCATCCAGTGCATTTCCAACAACGCCGCCTCACTGTCGCCGGCGTGCAAGGACGTGCTCGCCCCGTTCGCCGCACGTTGAGGCAGGGCATGATCACGTGCCAAGGCGCGTGATCATCACGGAGCGTCGCGCGAATGAATTTTCGCGCGGCTGCGGCGACAAACCATTTGCAAACATCCGATTTCAATCACGACAAGACCGGGAGAAAGACATGCGTTCGTTGCTGCTGATCGCTTCCGCGCTGCTCGCCTTCGCCGCGACCATGACGTTCGAGGCCACCGACGCCAATGCGGTGGTGTGCGCCCGCGGCGTCTATCGCGCCGGTTGCGCCGGGCCGAACGCGGCCGTCGTCGTCCGCAAGCCGGTTCCCGTGGTCCGGTGTACCAGGGTGCTGGTGAACGGCGTCTACGTAAAACGCTGCGTCTGACCCCCGGGTGGTCAATCCGGCGCGGTTTGGCTATGTTCGCGAATGAGGATTTTGGACACGCGCAAAGCGTGGGTCCGAAAGCGAGCTTCGGCGTGCCGGCCTTGCCGATAATTCCGCTGGCGCCGGACGTCGGAGCACATTAGTCTACCCCTAGATAGTAAGTATACTGTCAATTAGGGAGGCAGACGTTGCGGATCGCCGTGATTGGCGGGGGGCCCGGCGGGCTCTACTTCGCCTATCTCTGGAAGAAGCGTCACCCCGAGGATCAAGTCGACCTGTTCGAACAGAACCCGGCCGACGCGACCTGGGGCTTTGGCGTCGTGTTCTCCGACCAGGCCCTGGAGTTCCTGCGCGCCGACGACCCCGAAACGGTCGACGGGATCGCGCCGCATATGGAGCGCTGGGAGAACATCACGCTGAACCTCGGCGGCGACAGCATCGCCATCGACGGCGTCGGCTTCTCCTCGATCGGGCGGCTCGAGCTCTTGAGGTTCCTGCAGCAGCGCGCGCTCGATGCCGGCGTCACCCCGCGCTTCGACACGCCGGTTCACGGCGTCGACCAGCTCAACGGCCACGACCTGATCGTTGCCGCCGACGGGCTGAATTCGCTGGTGCGCCGCGCCTATGAGGGCGATTTCGGCACCTCGTTGTCCTACTCCTCCAACAAGTTCGTCTGGTATGGGACGTCAAAACGCTTCGACACGCTGTCGCAGACCTTCGTGAAGACCGATCGCGGCGCCTTCAACGCGCATCACTACCGCTATTCGCCGACCATGAGCACCTTCCTGGTCGAATGCGATTACGCGACCTGGCAGGCCTATGGCTTCGCCTACAAGGACGTCGAGCAGTCCAAGGGCGTGTGCGAGGAGGTGTTTGCCGACACGCTTGGCGGCCATTGCCTCGTCTCCAACAAATCGGTCTGGCGCAATTTCCCCTGGGTCTGGAACGAGCACTGGTCGTTCAAGAACATGGTGCTGATCGGCGACGCGCTGCACTCGGCCCATTTCTCGATCGGCTCGGGCACGCGGCTCGCGATCGAGGACGCGATCGCGCTGGTCAAGGCGCTGGAATCCGATGCGCATCTGACCACCGCGCTGCAGCGCTACCAGGCCGAGCGCAAGCCGGTGGTGCAGAAGCTCGTCAACGCGGCCCGCACCAGCGCCTTCTGGTACGAGCACTTCGCCCAGCACATGCAGCTTGACCTGATGGATTTCGCATACAGCTACATCACCCGCTCCGGGCGCATCGACGATGCACGCCTGCGCCACATGTCGCCGGCCTTCATGGCGCGTTACGAGGCCGCCAGGAATGGCGCAGGCGACGGCGGGGATGCGGCCAGCGAGGCGACCGCATGAGCAACGAGATCCGCGACCAGGTGCCCGCCGACAGCGCGGGCACGCGCGAGATCGGCTTTGCCGTTCCGCAAACCTACAATGCCAGCCGCGTGCTGTTCGACAATCTGGCCCAGGGCCGCGGCGACAAGCTCGCCCTCATTGGCCCCGCTGGCACGCGCACCTATGCCGAGCTCTGCGCGGAGGCCTGCCGCTGGGGCAACGGTTTTGCCTCGCTCGGCCTGACGCGCGGCGATCGCGTGCTGCTGTTCCTCGACGACACACCGGCTTATCCCGCCGCCTTCTTCGGCGCGGTGCGCGCCGGGTTCGTGCCGCTGCTAATCAACACGCTGACGCCGCCGGACCTGCTGCAATTCTATCTCGCCGATTCCGGCGCTGCCGTTGCGGTCGCCGATGCCGAGTTCTGCGCACGCTTCAATGCCGAGGCGTGCCAGGAGACGAAGCTGCAGACGCTGATCGTCGTCAATGGCGAGGTCGGCGAGCACGCCGCGCCTGCCGCCGTCGCGGCGGCGGGCTGGCTCGCGCAATTCCCGACCGAGCTCGCCGAAGCGGACACCGATCGCAACGAGATGGCGTTCTGGATGTACTCCTCCGGCTCGACGGGCCGGCCCAAGGGCATCGTGCATCTCCAGCACGACATGGCCTATAGCGATGTCGCCTTTGCGCGGAATGTGCTGAAGCTGACGCCAGATGACATCTGCTTCTCGGTGCCGAAGATCTTCTTCGCCTACGGTTTTGGCAATTCCGTCACCTTCCCATTCTCGGCGGGCGCGGCGACGCTGCTGCTGCCAGGCCAGCCGAAGCCGGCGGCGATCTTCGCGGCAATCGAGCAGTACAGACCGACGGTCTTCTTCGGCCTGCCGACTCTCTATACCTCGCTGACCAAGGCCGAGGGCGCAGAGAAGACGAATTTCTCGTCGCTGCGCATGGCGCTCTCCGCCGCCGAAGTGCTCTCGGCAGAGGTCTTCAACGGCTGGAAGACGCTCACGGGGCTCGAGATCGTCGAAGGCCTCGGCTCGACCGAGGTCCTGCACATCTATCTCTCCAACCGGCCCGAGCAGAAGAAGCTCGGCGCCGCGGGCTTGCGCGTGCCCGGCTACGAGGTCGCGCTGCGCGACAAGGACGGGCGTGAGGTCGGCGATAACGAGGAAGGCATTTTGTGGGTGCGCGGCGATTCCAACACGCCGCTGTACTGGAACCGGCCGGACAAATCCGCCGAGACCATCCGCGAGGGCGGCTGGATCTACACCGGCGACCGCTTCGTCCGCGATGCCGATGGTTTCCACTTCTTCCGCGGCCGCGCCGACGATCTCATCAAGATCTCCGGCCAGTGGGTCTACCCGCTCGAGGTCGAGCTGTGCCTCGCCGACCACCCCGACATCCGCGAATGCGCGGTGTTCGCCGCCGAGCTGCCGGACCGGCGCATGACGCTGAAGGCGGTGGTGGTGATGAACAACCGCGCGGCCGATCAGGGCGAGGCGACGCGGAAGCTGCAGGACTACGTGAAGAGCAAGCTGCTGCCCTACAAATATCCTCGCGAGGTGATCTTCATCGACGAGCTGCCGAAGACGGGGACGGGGAAGATCGACCGGCAGGCGCTGTTGCGGATGTGAGGCGAGGACGGAGTTCCGCGCACCGCAATCGTAGGGTGGGCAAAGCGACTTGTCCGTCGTAGCTCGAAGAGCGAAGGCGGAAGCGTGCCCACGACTTGTTGTCCGTTGGAGACAGGTGGTGGGCACGGCGCAAGAGCGCCTTTGCCCACCCTACGAGATCGCGCGCTGGGCTCGCCGGGGCGCCCCCTCACCCACCCTTCCCCAGATGCTCCAGCGCGTCCTCGGCCCGCAGCGGCACCCGGGAGGCTTCGTTGTTGAGATCGACCAGTTGCTCCAGAAGCCCCATCAGCGCCTTGCGATCGGCGGGCTTGAGCGGCTCCAGCATGCGCGCCTGGGCGCGCTCGACGGCGGGGATGATCTCGCGCAGGATCGCCGCGCCCGACTTGGTCAGATAGAGCAGCTTGATCCGCTTGTCCTCAGGCGCCGGCTTGCGTTCGATATAATCCTTGGCCTGGAGACGCTCGATCACGCTGCCGAGCGTGGAGCGGTCGAAGGCGATCACCGCTGACAGCCGGGTCGCGTCGATGCCGGGATGGGTGTGGATCGCGATCAGCGCGGCATACTGCACCGGCGTGAGGTCGAACGCCTTGCACTCCTCCATGAAGATCGAGACCGCGATCTGCTGCATGCGCCGGAACAGATAGCCCGGTGCGTCATAGACCGCGTCGATCGTGATCGGAGTGGAAGGCTTACTCGGCATCGGGCTGCTTCTCCGGCGCGGCATTGGCGAAGGCCGGCAGCGCCTTGGCCGCGGCCTCGGCATTCAGCAGGCGCGGATAGGCCGAGACGTCGACGCCGAAGCGGCGCGCGTTCGCGAGCTGCGGCACCAGACAGAGGTCGGCCAGCGTCGGCGCATCGCCGAAGCAGAACGGCCCCGCTTCGCCCTTGATCAGCGTTTCGCAGGCCGACAGGCCCTCGCGGTTGACCCAGGCGGCCCAGTCCTGGACCTTCTCCTCGGCGAGGCCGAGCTCGCGCAGTCGCGCCAGCACTTTCAGGTTCTGCACCGGATGGGTATCGCAGGCGATCGCCAGCGCGAACGCCCGCACCTTGGCGCGGCGCAGCGGATCCTTGGGCAGCAGCGGCGGTTTGGGATGGGTCTCGTCCAGCCATTCGATGATCGCGACCGATTGGGTCAGCACTGCGCCTGCATCGTCCTCCAGCGCGGGCACCAGGCCCTGCGGATTGATGGCAAGATAAGCGGGCGCGCATTGCTCGCCCTTGCGCAAATGATGCGGCAGGTGCTCGGCGCCGAGGCCCTTGAGGTTCAGCGCGATCCGCACGCGGTAGGCGGCACTGGAGCGGAAATAGCCGTGCAGCTTCATCGAGACCTCCCTGTGTCTTGTCGTTCCGGGGCTCGCGAAGCGAGAACCCGGAACCTCGAGATTCCGGAGTCGGCTCTTCGACTCGCCCCGGAATGACGGGACTTTGTATTCCGTTCGTCACATTGACGCTACCTAGATCGTCAGTATACTGTCAATCAACAAAACGAACGGGAGCGCCACCATGGAAGCCGTGACCAAGACGCCGGAACGCGAGGCGTTCTACAAGAAGATCGACGGCGAAAATCTCACCGCGCTGTGGACGGTGATGAGCGACCTGATCACGCCGGAGCCGAAGAGCGCCTGCCGGCCGCACTTGTGGAAGTTCGACGTCATCCGCGATTACATGACCGAGGCCGGCAAGCTGATTACGGCCAAGGAAGCCGAGCGGCGCGTGCTGGTGCTGGAGAACCCCGGCCTGCGCGGGCAGTCCAAGATCACGACCTCGCTCTATGCCGGCGTGCAGATGGTGGTGCCCGGCGACGTCGCGCCCGCGCACCGCCACAGCCAGTCGGCGCTGCGCTTCGTGCTCGAAGGCAAGGGCGCGCACACGGCGGTCGACGGCGAGCGCACCGCGATGGAGCGAGGGGACTTCATCATCACGCCGTCGATGACCTGGCACGATCATTCCAACGAGACCGATCAGCCGATGTTCTGGCTCGACGGCCTCGACATCCCCCTGGTCCAGTTCTTCGATTGCTCCTTCGCGGAAGGCTCCAAGGAGGACCAGCAGAAGATCACCAAGCCGGCCGGCGACAGTTTTGCGCGCTACGGCCATAACCTGCTGCCGGTCGACGTGAAGCGGAGCTCGAAGACCTCGCCGATCTTCAGCTATCCCTATGCCTATACCCGCGACGCGCTGGAGAAGGCCAGGACGAGCCAGGAATGGGACGCCTGCCACGGGCTGAAGCTGAAGTTCAGCAACCCCGAGACCGGCGATTTCGCCATGCCAACCATCGGCACCTTCATCCAGCTGCTGCCGAAGGGTTTTAAGACCGCGCGCTATCGTTCGACCGATGCCACCGTGTTCTGCCCGATCGAAGGCAAGGGTCGCAGCCGCATCGGCGATGCCGTGTTCGAATGGGGCCCGCGCGATCTGTTCGTGGTGCCGAGCTGGCACTGGGTCACCCACGAGGCGGAGGAGGACGCCGTGCTGTTCAGCTTCTCGGATCGGCCGGTGCAGCAGAAGCTGGATTTGTTCCGCGAGGATCGTGGGAACGCGTGAGGGACTCGTAGCTCTCGTAGGGTGGGCAAAGGCGCAACGCGCCGTGCCCACGTCTTCGCGACTCATGAAGAAATGGTGGGCACGCTTGCGCTTTGCCCACCCTACGGCAGCGGTGAACTTGGCTACCGCCAGTGCAAGAGCCGCGTCTCCAGCCAGCCGATCACCTTGCCTACCGCCAGCCCAAACACCGACAGGATCACCACGCCCGCGAGCAGTTGATCCGTCTGCATCAGATTGCCGGCCTGCAGCACAAAGGCGCCAATGCCGTATTGCGCGCCGATCATCTCGGCACTGACGACGAGCAGCAGTGCGACCGACGCAGTGATGCGGAAGCCGGCGAGGATCGCGGGCAGCGCGCCGGGCCAGATCACCTTGCGCACGATGGTGGCGAAGGGAACGTTGAAGCTCTGCGCCATGCGGATGAGGTTGCGCGGCACCGCATCGACGCCGCTATAGACCGAGATCGCGGTCGAGAAGAACACACCGAGTGCAATGGTCGCGATCTTCGGCTCTTCGCCGATCCCGAGCCAGAGGATCAAGAGCGGCAGCAGCGCGATCTTCGGGATCGGGAACAGCGCCGAGATGAAGGTGATGCCGACGCTGCGCGCCAGCCGCGACAGGCCGATGGCGAAGCCGACGGCAACGCCGGCCACTGTCCCGAGTACCCAGCCGACACCGATACGCAAGAGCGAAGCGGACAGGTGCTGCCAGAGCGCGCCCGAGATCGCGAGCTGGTAGATCGCCCGGGCGATCGCAGATGGCGTCGGCAGGAACAGCGCATTGACGAGGCCGGCGCTCCCGGCGGCCTGCCAGATCGCGATGACCAGGGCGAGCGCGATCCAGCCGCCGAAGCGGCTCGAGGCGGGCACGAAGCCGGCGCCGCGAAAGCGGACGCGCCGGGTCGTCTCGTCTTGCGCCGGTGCGCGATCAAGCATGCTGGACCTCGCGCTCGGCATCGATCGCCTCGTTGCGGATCAGCGACCAGATCTGGTTCTGCAGCGCCAGCAGCTTTTCACGCGCCGCCGCCTCGCCGCGCGCGGCGCGCGTCATCGGCACGGTCACGACCTCGCGAATGCGCCCCGGCCGCCGCGACAGCACCACGATGCGATCGGCGAGCCGAGCGGCCTCCTCGAGATTGTGGGTGACATAGACCGCGCCCATGCCGCCATCGGCAAGCAGGCGGACGAAATCCTCCATCAGCAGCTCGCGCGTCTGCGAATCCAGCGCCGACAGCGGCTCGTCCATCAGCAGGATCGCAGGCTTGACCGCAAGCGCGCGCGAAATGCCGACGCGCTGGCGCATGCCGCCGGAGAGCTGCTTTGGATAGGTCTGGCGAAAGTCGGTCAGGCCCGTGCGGCGCAAGGCGTCGTCGACCAGCGCGCGGCGCTGCGCAGCCGAAAGCTGGGTATGCAGCAGCGGGAATTCGACATTCTCCTCCACCGTCGCCCAGGGCAGCAGCGCAAAATCCTGGAACACGAAGGTCAGCGGATTGAGACTGTCCGCGGGCGGCGCGCCACGCAGCTCGGGCGCGCCCGAGGTCGGCTGCAGCAGGCCACCCAGTATGGACAGCAGCGTGCTCTTGCCGCAACCGGAGGGTCCCACGATCGCCACCACCTCGCCCGCGCTGACGGTGAAGGAGACGTCGTCGAGCACGGCGAGATCGCCGAAGCGATGGGTGATGTGGCTGGCGATCAGGTCCATTCTGTCTCGTCTATCCTGTTCTCCGTCGTTCCGGGATGATCCGAAGGATCAGACCCGGAACCTCGAGATTCTCAGGTGCGCAAGTGCGCACCATAGTTCGATGCTTCGCATCGCCCCGGAATGACGGACACATCAGTCCGCCTTCACATAATCCTTGGCGATGATCGCATTCACGTCAAAGCCCTTGTCGGCAAAACCCTGCTCCTGCAGCCATTTGATCTGGTTGTCGACGTTCTTCACGTCGAGCTTGCCGTCGGGATCGATATAGGCGCAGTTGCCGACCACCTGCTCGACCGGCAGGTTGGTGTATTTGGCGATGATCTCCAGCAGCGGTTTTGTCTGCTCGTTGATCGGGGCGACGCCGTCCTTCATCGCGGCGAGGATGACGTCGTGATATTCGCGGTCGGCTTTTGCGAGCACGCTGAGGAATTTCGTCACCAGCGCCTTGTTGGTCAGCGTCTTCGGCGAGGCGAACACTGCGCCGAGCTGCCACGGCGTCTCGTCGCCGACCCAACCCAGAAACTTCGCGCCGCCCTCGTCCATCAACTTTCGCGCGGTGGAGATGGGGAGAAGCGCGGCATCGACGGTCTCGCCCTTCAGCGCAGCTGCTGCATTCGACAGCGATTGCAGCGGCACGATCTTCACGTCCGCGAGCTTGAAGCCATATTTGTCGGCGAGCAGGCCGAGCGAATAGTGAAAGCTTGATCCGACCTGCGTCATCGCCACGCGCTTGCCCGCGAGGTCCTTCGGCGTTTTCAGACCGGCAGCATAGGCATTGTTGCTGGCGAAATAGCCGATCAGGGGATAGCCTGCTTTCTCGCGGCTCATGCCGCCGATCACCTTCAGCGTGCCCTTGCCGGCGAGATTGTAGAGACCGGCGGTGAAGGCGGTGACGCCGAAATCGACGTCGCCCGAGGTGGTGGCGACCGCGATCGGCTGCGCCGCATCGAAGAATTTCAGCTCGACGTCAAGACCGGCCTCGCGGAAATAGCCCTTGTCCTGCGCGATGAAGACGGGCGCGGAGGACGACAGACGGAGCACGCCGACCTTGGCCTTCAGCGCGTCCTCGGCCCGCGCCGTGCCCATCGCCATGATCGCCACCAGGCCCGCAAGCGCGAGCCGTACCATCCCGATCATCCCGTTTCCTCCGCCGTCGTTCTCTTGCAGTCCGTTACAGCCCTTCGGGCACCACCTGGTCCCGCCCGATGAAGGCGCCCTGTTGTTTCAACGTTTCCTGCAATTTTTCAATGGGGATTTCGCGTGGAATCCGGTTTCCGGAGAGCGCCAAGGCGGCGGCGGAACCGGCCGCCTCGCCCATCACGAAACAGGCACCGGAGACCCGCGCCGCCGACTGGCCCTCATGGGTCATCGAGGCGCAGCGGCCGGCGACCAGCAGATTGTCGACGCCCTCGGGCACCAGCATCCGGTAGGGCAGCTCGTTGTAGCCGCGGGATTCCGGGATCGGCGGGAAGGTGAAGACGACATCGCCGGGAACATGGGCCTCGATCGGCCAGCCGTTGACCCCGATGGAATCCTCAAACGAGGCGCAGCCGAGCACATCCTCGCCGCTGAGCTGGTAGCCGCCTTTGATGCGGCGGGTCTCGCGGATGCCGAGCTGCGGCGGCAGGTCGACGATGTAGGATTTTTCAAAGCCCGGCACGGTGCTCCGCAGGAATTCGTACGCCGCGAGCGCCTGCTTGCGGCCCTCGATCTCGCCGCGGGTGAGATCGTCGGGCTCGATGCCGTTGATGGCGTGGCCGTCCTCGCGCGCGACCTGCGTAAAGTTCACCCGCCACTCGATGCCGGATTTTTGCGGCCGCACGATCGCGCTCTTGCGCGGGAATGTGTGGGTGCCGGCGGCAAGCGCCTTTTCCATCAATTGCGGAATGGTGCGCCAGGCCTCGCCCGCCTTGTCTGGATCGATGCCGTTGAGACGCAGCATCATCGAGGGATAGAGCGGATGGCCGTGCTCGTCGCCGATCTCGAACGGCGCACCAGCCCAGACCGCGAGATCGCCGTCGCCGGAGCAGTCGATGAAGATTTCCGCACGCACGGCCTGCCGGCCGGCCTTGGTCTCGACCAGCAACGCGTCGATGCGGCTGTTATCGCTCATCACCACGCCGGCGCCGAGCGCATGGAAGAGGATGTGCACCCCGTGGCTTGCGAGCAGTTGATCGGCCGCGATCTTGTAGGCCGCGGTGTCATAGGCCTGGGCAAACACCTTGCCGAGGATCAGATGCGGCGTGTTGAGGCCGTTGAGCAGGTCGATGCGCGCCAGCAGCTCGGACGCCATGCCCTGCACCAGCCGGTGGGCCTTGCCGTAGACATTGCCGTGCAGGCCGCAGAAATTGGTGACGCCGGCGGCGGTGCCCATGCCGCCGAGGAAGCCGTAACGTTCGATCAGCAGCGTCTTCCGCCCCGCGCGCGCCGCTGACGCCGCCGCCACGATGCCGGCCGGACCGCCGCCGAGGACGACGACCTCATATTCGCCGTAGAGCGGCACTTTGCGCGCTGGTTCTTCGATCGTCGTGGCCCGCATGGCGCGTCCCTTCCCAAAATTCCTTGCTTGGAGACGACTATGAATTAACGCGTAGCGGGCTACAATCCACCAAAATACGCAATCAACTTTCGCGAATCGAGAAAGGTCAAAATGGACATCCTCGTGAACCTCCAGGCCTTCCTCGCCACTGCCGATGCGGCCGGATTCTCCGCCGCCGCACGAAAACTCAACGTCTCGACCTCGGTGGTGGCAAAACGCGTCACACAGCTGGAGGCGCGGATCGGCACGCCGCTGTTTCACCGCTCGACCCGGCAGTTGCGTCTCACCGAAGCCGGCCAGCGCTACGTGCATCGCGCGCGCGGCGTCGTCACCGATGCCACCGACCTGCTCTCGCGCATGGGCGAGAAGGGCCACGATCTCGTCGATCACCTCCGCATCAAGGCGCCCACCTCGCTGACGGTGGCGCGCCTCGCCGACGCCTTCAGCGCGTTCCAGACCCAGAACCCGCGATTAAAACTCGAGATCGTGCTGATCGATCGCCCGGTCGATCCCGTAACGGAAGGATTTGACATCGCCATCGGCGCCTTCCCGCATTCGTTCGGCGGCGTGGTCGACGAGCCCTTATGTCTGCTGAAGCGCCTGCTCTGCGCCTCGCCGGCGTACCTGAAGAAGCACGGCACGCCAAAACATCCGCGCGACCTGGTCGAGCACCGCTGCCTCAGCTTCCTGCCGACCGGACCGGAGTGGATTTTCGACGGACCGCGCGGTCGCATCAGCATCCAGGTCAGCCCATTGCTGTCCTCCAACGAGGGACACGTGCTGGCGCGGAGCGCGATTGCCGGCAACGGCATCGCGCTGATGTCGCATTATCTCGTCGCGGATGCCTTGCATGACGGCAGGCTGAAGCCGGTGCTGCGCGACTTTCCGATTCCGGATTTGTGGGTGAAGGCCGCGATTCCCGAGCGGCGGCGCAACGCGGCCGCGGTGCAGGCGCTGCTGACCCTGCTGAAAACGTCACTGGCGCCGTCGCTGTGAGCCGCCTCTGGCGTCACAACATGGCGGTTGCTCTTGCATTGCGGACCTGACAGAAGGGCCAGCATGGATTCGACGCTTTTGAAATTCGCCCTGCCCGCCCTGATTGTTCTCGCGATCTCGACCACCGCCGCCTCGGCCGTGGAGCAGAACTGCCGCTTCATCCAGGCCAAGCCCGATCGCGAGGCCTGTTACAAGCGGCAGGAGGACGAGCTCGCGGCCAAGCGCAAGCCGGCCGCGCCGGCCGCCGAGAGCACGACGCTCGAAACACTGCGCCAGACGCGGCAGGACGACGACGCCGTCTATCGCAGCATCAACAACATCTGCCGCGGCTGCTGACGCTCAGCCTTTCCCGCCGCCCCAATTCCCCGCCCGCTTCTCCGCGAATGACGCCAACCCTTCCGCGGCCTCCGCGCTCTGGCGCTTGAGCGAATGCAGCTGCACGAGCCGCTTGTAGGCGGCATCGTCCACCGCCATGCCGCCGAACGAGCTCTCCAGCGCGAGCCGCTTGGTCTCGGCCATCGCCTCCGGCCCGTTGGCGAGCAATTGCTCCACCACCTTGGCTCCAGCAGATTCGAGATCGGCGAGCGGCACCACCTCATGGACGAGGCCGATGCGGCGGGCGTCCTCGGCGCCGAAGCGCTCGCCGGTCAGCGCGTAGCGGCGGACTTGCCGGACACCGATGGCGTCGCAAAGCTGCGGGATGATGATCGCGGCGGTCAGGCCCCAGCGGACCTCGGTGATGGAGAACAGGGCGTTGTCCGCGGCGATCACGACGTCGCAGGCCGCGATCACGCCGGTGCCGCCGCCGAAGCAGCCGCCCTGCACCAAGGCGACCGTCGGGATCGGCAAGGTGTTGAGCCGTTGCACGGCTTCGAAGGTCGCACGCGAGGCCGCCTCGTTGGTCTCAGGCGATTGCGGCCGCACGCCGTTGATCCATTTGAGGTCGGCGCCGGCCTGGAAATGCTTGCCGTTGCCCCTGAGAACGACGACCCGCAGGTTCGGCTTCTTGGCCAGATCGTCCATGGCCGCCAGCACACCCGAGATCAACGCGCCATCATAGGCGTTGTTGACCTCCGGCCGGTTCAACGTGACGGTCGCAACCCCACGCTCATCAAGGGTCCATAGGACGGGGCTGGCAGTCATCGGCGATCCTCCGGTTGTTTGCCACGCACTATGGCCGAGGCAACGCATCCCGATCCATATCTTTCCGGCGTAGGGCAGCCGCGTCCATCGCATGGCGGCTTGTGTCATGCTGCCGTCCGGCGGCACTCAAGGGATCAGGGACGGGATCAACATGCGCATCTGCATTTTCGGCGCGGGCGCCGTCGGCAGCCACATTGCGGTACGGCTTGCACGCGCCGGCCATGAGGTTTCATGCGTGATGCGCGGCGCGCATCTGGAGGCAGTGCGCGCGAACGGCCTCAAGCTGCGGGTCGGCGATTCCGAGGTTTCCGCCAAGGTGAACGCGTCAGGCGATCCGGCCCAGCTCGGCCCGCAGGACGTCGTGATCTCCACGCTGAAGGCGACCGCGCTGACGGGACTGGTCTCCAGCATCAAGCCCCTGCTGCAGGACGACACCGCGATCGTCTTCGCGCAGAACGGCATTCCCTGGTGGTACGGCATCGGCCTGCCGCCGCGGCACCCGACGCCACCCGACATTTCGTTCCTCGATCCCGGCGGACGCCTGCGCGCCTGCATCCCGAAGGAGCGGATCATCGGCGGCGTCATCTTCTCCTCCAACGAGGTCGCTGCGCCCGGCGTCGTGCATAACCTCACCCCGGACCGCAACCGCCTCCTGATCGGCGAATGCGACGATCGCAATTGCGAGCGCATCACGAAGCTCCGCAACGTCCTCAACGACGCGCGGCTGGAATCGCCGCCGGTTGCCGAGATCCGCGAGGCGATCTGGTCAAAGCTGCTGACCAACATGTCGCTGTCGGTGCTGTGCCTGCTCACCGGCCAGACCGCCCGCGGGGTGCGCGACGACCCCGCCTTCGCCGAGGTCATCCCGCGCATGCTGAACGAGGCCAACGACATCGCCCAGCACTTCATCCCCGAGGTCAAGCGCGTCACGCGCAGCGGCCCCGCCCCCAACCACAAGCCGTCGCTGCTGCAGGATTACGAGCTCGGCCGCGCCATGGAGATCGACGTCCTGGTGAGGGCGCCTGCCGCCTTCGCGCGCACTGCCGGCCTGTCGACGCCGACGCTCGACCTGATCGCCGCGCTGGCAATCCAGAAGGCGCGCGACAAGGGGCTTTATTCGGCGTGAACGTCAGCCGATTTCGTCGATCCAGGCCGCGAGCGCGTCCAGCACTTCCGTGAGCGCCTCTTCATTCGTCCGGCCGGACTTCTTCAGCACCGCAAACGAGTGATCCCCGCCCTCGACCTGATGCAGCGTCGCCTTCGCCCCGAGCTTCTCTACGACGGGCCTGAGGTAGCTCAGGTCGGCAAGCCCATCGCGCGTTCCTTGCAGGAACAGCATGGGGACAGTGATACCGGCGAGGTGATCGGCGCGCTCTGACGACGGCTTCTTGTCGGCGTGCAGGGGGAAGCCGAGGAAGGCGAGGCCTTTGACGCCAGGCAGTGGAGCCTTGGACTGCGCCTGCGAGGTCATGCGCCCGCCGAACGATTTACCGCCGGCAACGAGCTTCACCCCGGGGCAGAGCCGCGCGGCCTCCGCGACCGCCGCGCGGATGGCCGCGTGCGCCACCGCCGGCTGGTCCGGGCGCCCGTGTTTCTTTTCCATGTAGAGAAAATTGAAGCGGAACGTCGCAATGCCGCGCTCACCAAGGCCCGCCGCGACCTTCTCCATGAAGGAATGCCGCATGTCCGCACCCGCGCCATGCGCGAGGACGTAACAGGCGCGCGCTTGGGCCGGCTGCGTCAGGATCGCCGAGACCGTGCCGGTGCGTTCGATGTCGAGCTTGAGCTCTTGAGTTTTGGTCGCCACAATCAGACATCCCGACAGACGCTGTTACGGCCGCCTTGGTAGCGTCACCGGCGCAGCCTGAAAACACAATAATTGCCGCGGCCGGCTGGCCTACCAAGCCGGAACTGCACATCAACCGAGGTAACCATGTCCTACCGCTCCTCCTGGATGACCGAAGAGCTCGACGTCTTCCGCGACCAGTTCCGGAAATATCTCGCCAAGGACCTGGCCCCGCATGCCGAGAAATGGCGCGAGCAGAAGATGGTCGACCGCTTCGCCTGGCGCGGCCTCGGCGAGATGGGCGCACTGCTGGCGAGCGTGCCGGAGGAATACGGCGGCCTGGGTGCGACCTTCGCCTATGACGCCGCGGTGCTCGACGATCTCGAGAGCACCGTGCCGGAGCTCACGACCGGCGTTTCGGTGCACAGCGCCATCGTCGCGCACTACATCCTCAATTACGGCTCGGAGGAGCAGAAGAAGCGCTGGCTGCCGAAGATGGCGAGCGGAGAGATGGTCGGCGCCATCGCCATGACCGAGCCCGGCACCGGCTCGGACCTGCAAGCCGTCAAGACCACGGCGAAGAAGCAGGGCAATTCCTATGTCATCAACGGCCAGAAGACCTTCATCACCAATGGCCAGGCCGCCGATCTCGTCATCGTGGTCGCGCGCACGGGCGAGGCCGGCGCCAAGGGCATCTCGCTGATCGTGGTCGAGACCGCGGGCGCGGATGGCTACAAGCGCGGGCGCAACCTCGACAAGATCGGCCTGCACGCCTCCGACACGTCGGAGCTGTTCTTCGACAACGTCACCGTGCCGCCGGAAAACCTGCTCGGCAAGGAAGAGGGCCAGGGCTTTGTCCAGCTGATGCAGCAATTGCCGCAGGAGCGACTCGCGCTCGCGGTCGGCGCCGTCGCCGCGATGGAGCGCGCCGTCAAGCTCACCACCGAATACACCAAGGAGCGCAAGGCGTTCGGCAAGCCGCTGATGGACTTCCAGAACACCGCCTTCACGCTTGCCGAGCGCAAGACCGAGGCGATGATCGCCCGCGTCTTCGTCGACTGGTGCATAGAGCGGCTGGTCGCGAAAGATCTCGACACCGTGACGGCGTCGATGGCGAAATACTGGTGCTCGGACAAGCAGGTCCAGACCGCCGACGAATGCCTCCAGCTGTTCGGCGGCTATGGCTACATGCAGGAATATCCGATCTCGCGCATCTTCATCGATTCCCGCATCCAGAAGATCTATGGCGGCACCAACGAGATCATGAAGCTGTTGATCGCGAGGTCGTTGTAGCTCTGCGCTGCCGAGGCGACTTGCTCGGTGCGCTCCCTCGCCCCGTTCTTACGGGGAGAGGGTCGGGGTGAGGAGCTGCTTCCGCGAATATGGTGAGAGACGGACTCGCGGAGAATCCCCCTCACCCGGATCGCATCTTACGATGCGATCCGACCTCTCCCCGCAAGCGGGGCGAGGTGCAGCAGCGCCTCCCTCATCGCATACGCCAGTCCCGTGGGCGGCAACCAAAACGCTGCTTGAAGCGCCGCGTGAAGTGAGAGAGGTCCGAGAAGCCCCAGTCGAACGCGATGGCGCCGATCGCCCGATCCGCCATCGCGGGATCCCTGAGATTCCTGGCCGCGCCGTCGAGCCGATGCTCGAT
Organism: Bradyrhizobium liaoningense; assembly: GCF_018130825.1. GTDB lineage: Bacteria > Pseudomonadota > Alphaproteobacteria > Rhizobiales > Xanthobacteraceae > Bradyrhizobium > Bradyrhizobium liaoningense_B. The sequence goes on from NZ_JAFCJS010000009.1 coordinate 109,765, forward strand.
CACATAATCGGTGAAGCTGGAGCCTGATCGCGCCAGCAGCTTATGCACGTAGCGCTCGCTGATGCCCGCGGCGGCGGCGACATCGGCAACCGCAAGGCCGGGCTCGCGGAGCCGCCGGTGAATGGCGCGCTTCAGCGCCAGCGTGGTCGCATCCGTGAGGCTCTCCGATTCCGCAGCACCCGCCCGGCTGTGCCGCGACAGGCTGACGGCGACAAGCTCGATCAGCGCCCGGAACAGCCGCACGCCCTCGTCTTCGGTCATGCGCAGCGCCCCGTTGCTCAGCGTGCGCGCCGTCTCCACGATGAGGTGGCCGACGTAGGGATCGTCCGAGACGCGGCAAGCGGTGACGTCGAACGACGCCGGCAATCGTTCGCGCAACGCGACTGCTGGCACCCAGAACGAAGCGACCTGCAATTGCGGACCACGATCGTGCAGGAGGGCGAACTGGCGGTCGCTGTCGAAGATTCCGACCTGCCCGGGCGAAAGGCTGATCTCATGGCCGTCCTGCTGAATGCGGCAGCGGCCGGCCAGCTTCAGATTGAGGTAGAAGCAGCTACGGTCGGACGCGGCGATGTCGGCTGCGGAGCGGCGCACCACATGCTCAGGAAAGCTGACGCGGTTGATCGCGGCATCGCCGAGACGGACGTGCTCGACGCTGGCGGGAAAGCCGGCCGCGGCCGCCGGCTCCGGCGTCAGATTCATGAAGGCCTGACAGATCGCCTCGCGGTAATAGGCGAATTGCTCGTTCGGCCGCAGGCCCGCGGTATTCCAGGCCGATTGGCGTGACGGAACGGCGCGCTCGATCTGCTGCATCGGTTCACTCCGAGACCAATCCGGTTCACTTCCAGCCAAGCAACAAATCCGTCGCCGGTCCACATTTGCCGCGCGGCGACGCCGCGCCGATCTAATCACACCCGCGGGAGGAGCCACAACATGTCGACCTACGTTCTCGTTCACGGCGCCTGGCACACCGGTGCGGAGTTCGAGCCTGTGGCGGCTCCGATCCGTGCCCACGGCCACCAGGTCCACACGCCGACGATCAAGGGCAACCGCCCGGGGGATGCCAAGACGACGGGGCTAAAGGAAGCGATCCAGTCGATCGCCGACTACCTCGCCGAGAACGATCTCACGGACGTCGTCCTGCTCGGCCATTCCTATGGCGGCATGGTCATCACCGGTGTCGCCGACCTCGCGCCCGAGCGCATCCGCCGCCTCGTCTATTGGAACGCCTTCGTGCCCAACAATGGCGAGTGCCTCAACGACATGGTGCCGCCGCATTATATCGGGCTGTTCGACGCGATCGCCGCCGAGCGAGGCGACGGCTCGGTGGTGCTGCCATTCCCGGTCTGGCGCGAAGCCTTCATCAACGATGCCGATCTCGAGACGGCGCAGCGCGCCTATGACGTGCTCAATCCGCATCCGCTCGCGACCTTCACCGACAAGATCGCGCTCAAGACCAACCCGGCCGAAATGCCGCTCGCCAAATCCTACATCAACTGCACCGAGGACACCGCGCTGCCGCACAGCTATGGCTGGCATCCGCGTCTGTCGGAGAAGCTCGGCCTGTTCCGCCTGGTGCAGGTGCCGGGAAGCCACGAGCTGTGCTTCTCCGATCCCGCACGCCTCGCCAAGGCGATCATGGAGGCGGGACGCGACTGACAACCGCCACGCCGCTGATCTCGCGGTGCCGTAAGGCGCTACCTCATCCGCTTGTCGGCGGCGACGAAGTCGATGAAGGTCCTCACCTTCGCGGACAGATATTTGCGGCTGGGATACACCGCGAACAGCTTGCCGACGAAGACGATGTGCTCCGGCATGACGTGTTCGAGACGCCCCGCAGCGATATCGGCGGCGACCAGCCATTTCGGCAGGAAGGCGAGGCCCATGCCTTCGAGCGCCGCCATGTGCAGCAGCGTCTCGTTGGCGCTGCGCAGCACCGGATCGAGCTTGATGGTCTCGGGGCCGTTCTCGCCCTGGAAAGAGAAGCTTTCGCCGGGATAAAGCGCGTAGTGCAATAGCGCGTGGCCGGCGATGTCGGCGATCCTGGCCGGGCGCCCTGCGCGTTTGAGGTAGGCAGGCGCGGCGACCATGTAGAAGGGAACGTTGGTGATCGGACGAGCGATAAGCGCCTCGTCGGGTGCGGCGGTCGCGCGCAAAGCGAGATCGAATCCCTCCTCCACGAGGTTGACCAGCCGCCCACTGAGATCGACGTCGAGGCGCACATCCGGATATCGCGCCTGATAATCCGCCAGCACGCCCGCGAAGATCGCGTTTGCCATCCACACCGGCGTGGTCAGCCGCAGCGTGCCTCGCGGAACGACGGTCGCCTTGCTGACGGCGGCCTCGACCTCGTCGAGCGAATCCAGCATCTGCCGGGCCTGCTCGAAATAGAGCGTGCCGCTCTCGCTGAGGCTGACGCGCCGGCTGGTCCGGTTGAGCAGCCGCGTGCCCAGCCGCTTCTCGAGCTGCATCACATGCTTGCTCGCCATGGCGGGGGAGATGCGCAGGCGCTGCGCCGCGGTGGCAAAGCTCTTCAGCTCCGCGACCAGGCAAAACACCCTCATGCTGACCAGCGTATCCATCAGATCATCAACATCCAGGAAATGAACCTATCCCGGAACATATAATGATCAAAAATGGAGAAACCATCAAATGGTGGCGGCCCTCACTGTTTGGAGAACCACCGTGTCCACCACCACCTTCGAGACCGCCGCCCCGGGTCGGGCTCTTCGCATCGGCCTCTGGGCCGCCCAAATCGTCCTCGCCTTCGTCTTCATCGCGGCGGGGTTCGTGAAGCTGACCACGCCGATTCCCCAGCTGGCCGCGATGATGCCGTGGGCGGGCCAGTATTCCGAGACGTTCGTCCGATCCATCGCGCTGGTCGATCTCGCCGGCGGCATCGGCATCCTGCTGCCGGCCCTGACGCGGATCCTGCCGCGGCTGACGGTGCTCGCCGCGCTCGGCTGCGCGGTGCTGCAGGTGATCGCACTTCTCTTCCATCTCTCGCGCGGCGAGGCCGCGGTGACGCCGCTCAATGTCGTCCTGCTCGCGCTCGCCCTGTTCGTGCTGTGGGGACGCAACAGCAAGGCACCGATCGCGCCGCGCCAGTTCTGACCGGCAGGAACGCCGTCGCCATGATCTTCGCCAACGGATGGTCCCGCAGGGGCCTGCTCGCCGGCACCGCGATCCTCACGGCCGGCGGCGCTGCCGCCAAGGAGGATCGCCTCACTGAGGGCGTCGTGATCCTGATCGACAGCAACGAGCCCTATGTCATGGGTCATGCGATCAGCTACTCGGCCAACCTGTCCAAGCATTTTGCCGACAGGGGCGCGAGGCTGCTGATCGAGGTCGTCGCCAACGGCAAGGGCATCGACGTCTTCCGCGCCGACAAGACGCCGCTGGTCGAACCGCTCGCGACACTGCGGCAGTCGCTGCCCAACCTCACCTACAGCATGTGCGCCTCGTCAAAGGCGATCGCGGAGGCCAAGGAGCAGATCTCCATCCCGCTGATAGCAGGCGCGAGCCTCGTCCCGTTCGGCATCGGCCGCGTCGTCGATCTGCAACTGAAGGGCTGGGCCTATATCCATGCGTGACGAGGCGAGCGAAGGCGTTACGCTGTCGCGACGATCGATCCTGATCGCCGCGGCAACCTCTCTCGCTGTCCCGCATGCGAGCGGCGCGCAGGACAGCTGGCCGCCGGTGTTCGAGGCCGGCCGCAGCCAGTTCACACTGGTGCGGCCGCGCGTAGCGATGCCACAGCTCAGGCTTCAGGACCTGCACGGCAGGGATGCGGTTGTGACGGCAAAGCCGGGCCGCGTCACCTTGGTGAACTTCTGGGCGACCTGGTGCGCGGCCTGCAAGCTCGATCTGCCGATGCTCGCAAGTCTTGCAGGATCACGGCCCGACCGGCTCGATATCGTCGCGATCTGTACGGACACCAAGGACATCCGCAAGATCCGCGCGTTTCTCGGCGGCCTCGCCGTGCAGAACCTCGCCTGCTATGTCGATGCCTATGGCGCAGCGGCCGAAGCATCGACCACGATGTTCTCACTCGTCGGCATGCCCATCACCTATCTGGTCGGGACGGGCGGACGGATCGAGGGCTACATCGCGGGCGCGCCCGACTGGCTCTCGCCGGCGGGCGCGCGGCTGCTGCAGTTCTATCGCGAGCGGGATTAGCGCGGCCTCAGTTCGGATGCCACCAGCGACCGCCGATCACGACACCCTCCGAGACGATCTTGCGATCGCCGATCAGGTGCTCGCCGACGACGTCCTCATAGTCGAACTGGCCCTGCCTGACCGTAACAAGCGTGGCGTCGCCGACGCTGCCGGGCTTGAGGCTGCCGAGCTCGGGGCGGCGCAGCGCCATCGCCGCGTTCACCGTCGAGGCCGCGACCACGTCGGAGAGCTCCATGCCCATGCACAGGAATTTCGACATGGTCGTCACCTGGTCGAAGGCGGGGCCGTCGATGCAGAGCTGGTGGATGTCGGAGGAGATGGTGTCCGGATAGAAGCCGTTGGCCAGCATGGCGCGCGCGGTCTTGAACGCGAACGAGCCCTTGCCGTGGCCGATGTCGAACAGCACGCCGCGCTCGCGCGCCTCCAGCACCACCTTCTTCACCGTGCCCTGCGCGGTCGCCGGCGTGTTGGGGAAGGGACGGAACGCATGGGTCAGCACGTCGCCGGGACGCAGGCGGGCCAGCACCTCCTCATAGCTCGGCGGCGGATGATCGATATGCGCCATCAGGGGCATGCCGACCTCGTTGGCGACCTCGAGCGCGATCTCGAGCGGCACCAGCCCCGAGGTGCCCGAGGAATGCAAGCCCACGCGCACCTTGATGCCGACGATGAGATCGCGGTTGGCATCGGCCACCTTGGCCGCCTCGATTGGATTCATCAATCGCAGCTCCTCGCTCTCGCCGACCATGATCCGGTGCGAGAAGCCGAAGATGCCGGCATGCGAGACGTGCAAATAAGCGAGGATGCGGACCTGGCTCGGCTCGATCACATGCTTTCGGAAGCCGGCGAAATTGCCGGGACCGGCGCTGCCGGTGTCCACCGCCGTGGTGACGCCGGAGAGGCGGCAGAATTCCTCGGCGTCGATGCCGAGCGAGGTGCCGCCCCAATAGACATGGGTGTGCAGATCGATCAGCCCCGGGGTCACGATGTATTTCGAAACGTCGCGCACAACCGTGCCCGGGTCGGCCTTGAGTCCTGTGCCAATGGCAGCGACCTTGCCGCCCGAAAATGCGACATCCGTCACGGCATCGAGCTTCTGAGAGGGGTCAACGACCCTTCCGCCGCGCAGGATCAAGTCAAAAGGCATCATGGTCTCCGGATGTAGCTGTGAGGCGGCCGACGACCAGTCAGCCGAAAGGAAGGAAGACCCCACTTCTAGCAATTTTTACGCCGGAGAGCTTGTCGAGCAGGGCCGACGGCCCATACCGAAATGGCGATCCCGGGAAGACTCGAACTTCCGACCTACGGTTTAGGAAACCGTCGCTCTATCCGGCTGAGCTACGGGACCGCGGAACCCGCAAGTTGCGGGCTCGGCCCCCTCATAGCAGAGCAGAATACGGTTCGCCAGCCGCAAGGCGGGCGAGATCCATCGTCAAGCTGAACACGGCGGCAGTACAATCGCGGCCGGATCCCTCCGGACGGAGCAGCCCACATGATCGAAAGCATCAGCGCCATCACGCTCGGCACGCATGACATGGCGCGCGCCGTGCACTTCTACCGCTCGCTCGGGTTCGAGCTGCTGTATGGTGGCGAAGCCGCCGCATTCACGAGCTTTCGCGCCGGCAGCGGCTATCTCAACCTGACGGCGCAGCCGGACGACAAGCGCTGGTCCTGGTGGGGCCGCGTCATCTTCTATGTGGCCGATGTCGACGAGACCTACGCGCAGGCGCGCGCTGCCGGATGGCAGCCGTCGACCACGCCGCGCGATGCCGAATGGGGTGAGCGTTACTTCCATCTCACCGACCCCGACGGCCATGAGCTCAGTTTCGCACGGCCGTTGTCCTGACCGAATAAGTCGCATCCGCTGACGTTCCAACGCGCAAGTAGCGCTGTCTCAGCCGCCGTGGCAAGCTCGGTGCGGTTTCCTCAAGTTCGAACCAGGGAGGACGACCATGGTAACCTACGTTGTGCTGTCGAACTTCACGGATCAGGGAGTCCGCAACGTCAAGGACTCGCCGAAGCGGGCCGACGCCTTCAAGGAGATGGCCAAAACGTTCGGCGTGACCGTGAAAGAGATCGTCTGGACGCAGGGACGATATGACGTTGTGACCGTTCTCGAGGCTCCAGATGAGGCCGCCGCAATGTCGCTCAGCCTTAGTCTCAGCGCACTCGGCAATGTCCGCACCGAAACGCTGCGCGCGTTTTCGGCGGCGGACATGACAAAGATTGTTGGCAAGATGCTCTGACGCTCAGGCCCGCGCGAGCGCACTGGACCCGGGATGGCAATCCCGGGAATAGGCGTCTCACGCCCTGATATTGTTGTCCCGGACCACCTTGCCCCAATAGGCGACCTGCTTGTCGAAGAAGGACTTGAAGGCAGGGCCTTCCTGGAGCAGCAGCGTCATGTGCTGGGTCTCCTTGAGCTGGGCGGCGGTGGCGGGCTCGCTCAGGATCTCCTTCGAGGCAGTTGCCATGGCCGACACGATGTCGGGCGGCGTGCCTGCGGGCGCGAAGATGCCCCACCAGGCCAGCGTCTCGAAATCGGGAAAGCCGGCCTCGATCGCGGTCGGCGTGTCCGGCAAGGCCTGCAGCCGCTCGCGGCCGAGCTGCAGGATCGGGCGCAGCATGTTGGTACCGAGCTGGGCGGCGACCAGCGCCGCCGATCCGGCGATGAGATCGACATGGCCGCCGAGCACGTCGTTCATCGCCGGTCCGCCGCCGCGATAGGGCACATGCATGATCTCGACGCCGGCCTTGCTGCCGAGCACCGTCATGGCGAGATGGCCGAGCGTGCCGATACCGACGGAAGCGTATTTCACCGCACCGGGCGTTGCCTTGCAGGCGGCGACCACGTCGGCAAAGCTCTTGTAGGGACGGCCGGCACCGGCCGCGATCACATAGGGCGCGGTGCCGATCAGCAGCACCGGCATCAGCTCGCGCTCGACGTCGACCGGCGGCTTGTCGAGGATGGAGGGGATCACCGCGTGGGAGTCGAAGGTGACCAGGAACGAGGAGCCGTCCGCCGGGCTCTTGGCGACCTGCGCCGCACCGAGTGCGCCGGCCGCGCCCGACTTGTTCTCGACCAAGACGATGCGGTTGAGCTTCGTCTGCAGATTGCTCTGGAGCAGCCGCGCCATCGCATCGGTCGATCCGCCCGGCGGAAACGGCACGACCAGCGTGATCTTCGAGGCCTGCGCACTTGCCGGTGCCATCGCGAGGATGGCGGGCGCGGCAAGCAGCGCCCGTCGTGTGATCGTCATGGTCCCCTCCCTTTTGTTTTGCGCTTTGCTTTTTTGCTTTTGAGCGCTTTAGGTCGTTCCGAAGCCCGACCCCGCTTTTTTGTATTCTGGCCGAGGCGGACTGAAAATGTCCAGCACGCGGGCGCCATCGGGGCCGGCGCGCATGGTGTGCGGCACGTTGCCGGGCGTGCGCCAGAAATCGCCCTTCTTCACCGGGATCTCTTCATCGCCCTGGACGCGGATGGCGGAGCCGTCGAGCAGCACGCCCCATTGCTCCTCGGGATGATGGTGCAACGTTCCTTTCGCATGCGGGGCCAGCGTCACCACCGACAGCATCGCCTGCTCGCCGGAGAAGATGCGCGTGGTCACGCCGGCCGCGAGCTCGCGGAAGAGGCCGTCATCGGGATTGTCGATGTTGTGGAATTCGTCCTTCTGGCTCACGCCGCTCTCCCCTTCGTTCGTCTCTGGTCAGGATTTGCCATAGGAGCCCTGGTAGCGGCCCTCGCGGATCGCCTTCATGGTCTCTTCCTCGCGCGCGACCTGGGCACGCACCGCTTCCAGCAGCGCGGCCGCGCCGGCAGCGGGAAACGACACCACGCCATCCTCGTCGCCGACGACGATATCGCCGGGCGAGATCACGCTGCCGCCGACAGTAACAGGCACGTTGATCTCGCCGGGGCCGTTCTTGTAGGGGCCACGGTGGATCACCGCGCGGGCGTAGCAGGGGAAGTCGTCAGCGGCGAAGGCCGCGACATCGCGGATCGCGCCGTCGATCACATAGCCTTCGGCTTTGCGCCACTGCGCGATGTTCTTCATGATCTCGCCGACCAGCGCGCGCGTCTCGTCGCCGCCACCGTCGACCACGATGACGTCGCCGGGCCCGACCAGCTCCAGCGCGCGGTGGATGGCGAGATTGTCGCCGGGCCGGGTGCGCACGGTGAAGGCCGTCCCCACCAGCTTGCCGCCGCGATGATAGGGTTTTAGCCCCACCGCGCCCGGCAGCCGGGCGAGATTGTCCGAGATGACCGAGGTCGGCGCACCGCGAAAGCCCGCGATGATCTCGGCGGGCGGCTTCGGCACGCTGTTCGCTGCGATCGTGATCGTCATGTCAAGGAGTCCTTTCGTGAATTTTCTTATTCGGCATGCGCCGGCGCCTTCGCCGGCAAGATCCGGAAGGCGCGTCCCTCCTTCATCCACGCCGCGCGCTCGTCGCGCAACAGTGTTCTGCGAACCTTGCCTGAATCATCGCGCGGCGGAGCGCTGACGAACTCGAAGCTTTCAGGGTGCTTGTAGCGGCTGAGCCGATCCTTGAGGAAGTCCGCCATGCCGTCGGCGATGGTCTGGCCATCCGCAGCGGGCTCCGGCTCGATGATGGCATGCACGCGCTGGCCCAGTTCGGGATCGGGCAAGCCCACCACCACGCAGGAGCGCACACCGGGACATTCGGAGACCGCGGCCTCGACCTCGGCCGGATAGATGTTGGCGCCGCCGCGCAGCACCATGTCGGCGAGGCGGTCGCCGAGATAGAGATAGCCTTCGGCATCCAGGCGGCCGATATCGCCGAGCGATTCCCAGCCGTCACTGCGACGCTTCGGCTCGGCGCCGAGATAATGATAGGTGGCGTCCTTGCCGTCATTGTTGAGGAAATAGATCTCCCCGATCTCGCCCGGCGCGACGTCATTGCCGTCCTCGCCGATGATGCGAAGTTTCGCCATCTCGCCGATCTTGCCGACCGAGCCCTTGTGTGTCAGCCATTCGGTACCGGAGATGATGCACGAACCCTGCCGCTCGGTGCCGCCATAGAGCTCCCAGATGCGCTCGGGCCCGAGCCAGGCGATCCAGTTCTCCTTCAGCCAGGGCGGCATGGGAGCGGCCATGTGAAACACGGTCTGCAGGCTCGACACGTCATAGGCATTGCGCACGTGCTCCGGCAGCGCCCAGATCCGGTGCATCATGGTCGGCACGAAATTGAGCCATTGCACGCGCTCGCGTTCGATCTGGCGCAACGTCTCCTCGGCGTCGAATTTGGTGAGGCCGGTGAGCTTGCCGCCCGTGAACAGCGCATAATGCGACACGATGAACGGCGCATTGTGGTAGAGCGGGCCGGGATTGAGCAGCGAGACGCCGAAGGGAATGTTGAGCGGCGGTGCTGCGACGGTATCGATCACCGCCGGCTGATGATCGAGGATCACCTTCGGCCGCCCGGTCGAGCCGCCCGAGGTCATGGCCTTCCAGTAGCGGGCGACCGGCGGATTGAGCGGCTCATCCGAAAAGCCTTCCGGCACGAAATCCGAGGGCAGACGGTTCGGCGCATTCCAGTCGGCCTCGCCGCCGACCACCAGCACGGGCTTCAAAATGTCGAGCACCGCGGCAGCTTCGCCGCGCGGCAGCCGCCATGACAGCGAGGTCGGCGTCGCTCCGCATTTCCAAACCGCAAAGGAGGTCTCGAAGAACGCGTTGCCATTGGGCAAGCCGATCGCGACGAAATCGCCGGGCTTGACGCCCTTGGAAGCGAACGCCCGCGCGCGCCGGTTGGCACCGCGTTCGAGCGCGTCCCATGTCAGCCTGTCCTGCCCATGCTGGACGGCGATCGTGCCTTGCGGTTTGCGTTCAGCGTACCAGCGCGGCACGTCGGACAGGGGCAGCAGCATCAGGCGTTTCCACTTCGTCTTCTTGGCGGCGCCCCGGGGTGAGGCACTCGCGGGCCGAAGTGTAACAGCGACGGCCGCGCCTTCAAGGCACCCGCGTCAGCGCTCCGCGCCACAGCCCGGACTGTCGAACAGCGCCGCAAGGCCGCATTTCGAGGTCAGCATCCTGTCGCCGTCGTGGCCAACGCCGGCGACATCCCAGACGCGGTGATTGGGCGTGCCGTGGTCGCGCTTTGCCATCGCATCGGCATAGGCATGACCGCGGACATAGCGCGTGGCGCCTTGCGCCTCGGCCATGCAGCTCTTGTCCAACGCAGAATGTTTCGGATTGGTGTCGAGCGTGCCGAGCAGGTAGATCACCTCGCGCTCGACATAGCGCTGCTCGAGTGCCGCTGGTGTCGCGTCCGCAAGATAGGGCGGACGGTCGCCCATGCCGTATTTCCAATTGTCGTAGCCGGGGCAGGATGCGGCAACCTTCGGCAGCGGCCGCTCAGCGCTGAAATAGGCATAGGACGAGGGATTGGCGACGACGTAGCGGATGTCGATATGCTGGCGCAGCAAGGGCGCCTCGCCCTTGCCCGCGATCGCATAGCGCTGCACGACCTGGCCGCCGCCGGAATGCCCGGCGACCACGACCTGCTTCAGGTTCGGAAAGACGCGCCGGTCCGAGAGCTTTGCCAGGATCGCATCGAGCGCCTCGAAGGACGACACCGGATTCGGCGCAAGCGCGGCTTCGCCGCCCTCCCATCCCTCGAGCGACCAGCGCAGCATGTCCTGCGGCAGCTTATGCGCCTCGATATCGATCTCCGCCAAAAACTGCGGGACGATCATGAGCGCGCTCTTGCCGTCGTCGCCCGCCGCGGCCTGCGCGTTGTTGGCCGATATGTAATATTCGTCGGCATTGCGCAGGCGACCATGCAGCACGATGACCGCGCGCAAGACCGCCGGCAGCGGCATCGACCAGTCGCGGGAGAGATAAAGCGGCAGCATGCCCCGCCCGCCGACCGAGAGCCTGGCATCGCCGATGGCCTTCACCGGCTTGCGGTTGGGCGCATCCTCCTCCGCTGCGAAGGCATGACCGCAAGTCAGCACCAGGGCGAGTGCGGCAAGTCGGGCCAGCGCGCTCATGACGGAGATTCCCCCTCGGATTCAAATCGATAAAAGTCTAAGCGCAACACGTGCCGCGCGGCTGTGACTCCCGCGCCACGTCAAGCAAAAAATGTCAGCATTACAGCCATGAAATTCCCGGGTTCCATGGGTGACAAGCCGGCGATAAAGGGGCAAAAATCTGGCCCGACTCGGTTCGAGTTGAGTCGTGTAAGGAATGCCCTCGTAAAATGTCGGTTGTCGTTGCATCGCGTCGTGCGGCGCTTCTCATTGCCGCAGCAGGAATTTTTCTGCTGACGCAGTCGCATGCCCAGGCGCAATGGTGGAAACGCGCGCCCATCGACTTCGAGGAATGCGCCGATGCCGCCGAGAAGGCCGCAACCAAGGCCGAGAAGACATCCGCGCTCGCCGACTGCAACGCCAAGTTCGCCGGCCGCCGCAAGCCGGGCGGCGGCTACACCTATTACGATTTCCTCCAGGACCGCACCTTCGACATCGCAGGTCCCAATCCGACGCCGGAGGAGCAGAGGAAGATCGACGAAACCTATACCGCCTACCTCGCCAATCAGCGGCGCAGCAATGAAGCGGCCCAGGCCACGGCCCGCCAGCAGCGCGAGCAGCAAGAGCAACAGGTCCAGCAGCTTCAGCAGATCGCGCTGCGAACCGAGACCGAGCGCGTGCCGGTGCCGGTCGAGCGGCCGAAGGTGCAGCAGAGCGTCGGCCAGCGCCCGAAGGGCGCGCCCTGCACCAAAGGCTCGTTCTCCTGCGAATGGCCGCGGCTGTCGGAAGGCCTGAACGAAATCAAGAAGCTGTTCAACCCGGCGCCGAGCAAGCCGGCGAAGAAGGGCTGAGTTTCACTGCTTTCGTTCCGCTGTTACCACAAACTCCGCTGTCGTCCCGGCGAAGCGTGTGGCTTCAGTTCGGATGCTTCTTTTCTCTGTGCTTCGGTTTGACCACCGGCACAGTCGCAGGCGCCGTTACCGTCGGCGAACTACCCAGCTGCGACCTGCTCTCCTGCAATCGCCTGTCATAGCCGGGCGAGGTCATGACCGTCGGCGGCCTGGCGTACGCGAGCGTCGATGTGCCGCAGAGCGCGGCCAGCGCGAACCCAACCATCAAGCTACGTTTCATCACGCTCTCCCATCGCGTGGCGGGCTCAAGCGCTACCCGCGAATCTGCTGCGGCGACAGCCCGGGCGGGCCCTTGCCGGCGCGTTCAGCCTCCCTGATCAACGCAACAATGCGGCGCATCAGCGGCACGGCGACATTGTTCCGCTCGGCCAGCGCGATGACTGCGCCCTGGAGATAGTCGATCTCGGTCTTGCGGCCCTGCTTCAGATCCTGCCACATCGAGGAGCGCGCCTCGGGATCGATCTTCATCGTGCGTCCGAGGATCGCGTTGAAGATCATGTCGGGCAGCCGCAGCAAGGTCGGAGACCAGTTCATCGGGATCGGCGTCGACGACACCGGCGCGATGCCGGCGGCCCGCAGCGCGGCCAGCCCCTCCGTCATCTGGTCGGCGAACAATCTTCGCCAGTCGCGGCTTGCCAGTTGCGCGGCGAGCGGCAGGTCGGACAGCGCGCTGAGCGCGTTGTTCAGATTGATGATCAGCTTGCCCCATTGCACGCCGGTGATGTCACCGCTCGCATGCACGTTGAGGCCGGGCACCGAGAGCGCCCCGGCGGTGTTTGTAGCGTCTGCTCCGACATGGATGTCGCCGGAGCTCGAGCGGTGGAAGCGCCCCTCGCCCATCGCGACCACGTTGAACGGCACCATGCCGGCGAGCACCGGCCGGCCGCCGAGGCGCTCGCGCAGCACCGCGACATTGCCGATCCCGTTCTGAAGCGAGACGATGACGGCGTCCTGCGGCGCATGCTGCGCGATCTGGTCCGCGACATCGGCGGTGTCGGCGCTCTTCACCGTGACAAGCACAATGCCGGCGCTGTGGAAGATGGAAGGGTCTTCCGAGAGCGCGAGCTGGCCGGCACCGAGCTTCTTCTCGGCCCCGTCGAAATCGGTGAGCCGCAGGCCGAACCGCTCGATCTCGGTCTTCACCCGCGGCCGCACCAGGAGCGCGACGCGGCGGCCGGCCGCTGCCAGCATGCCGCCGACGAAACAGCCGATGGCGCCCGCCCCGGCCACCACGATGGGTCGATCCGTAACCACCTCATTCTCCTTAACGTCCCGCTTCGATAGCAGAGGCAGCGCCGCCTGCCCAATGGTTGCGACGCATCCGCCTTGTAACCGTCATGAGAGCCCCATATGTTTTCGCCCGGGGGGCAGTCAGCGGCGAGCGCTCGCCGAACGAGACGCCAAAGGAGAGTACCATGGGTCTACTCGATGTCCTCAACGGCATGCAGAACGGCCCCCGCGGCCAGAGCACGCCAAGCTCAGAGCAATCCTCCGGCGGCATGTCGCCGATGACCATGGCGCTGCTAGGCCTGATCGCCTGGAAGGCCTTCAAGCATCTGACGGCGGGCCAGCCCGACGCGACGCCTGCCCCGCAGCAGCGCTCACCGCTGCCGCCTCCGACGCCCGTCAATACCGGCAACGCCGCGCTTCCCGGCGACAGCGGCGGCCTCAGCGATCTGCTCAAGGGCGGCCTCGGCGGCCTGCTCGCCGGTGGCGCGGCCGGCACCGTGCTGAGCGGCGGGCTCGGCGATCTCCTCAAGCAGCTCCAGCAGGGCGGCCAGGGCGAGGCCGCGAATTCCTGGGTTGGCAAGGGCGAGAACAAGGCGATCGCGCCCGGCGATCTCGCCAGCGCGCTTGGCGCCGACCAGATCCAAAGCCTGTCCGCCCAGAGCGGCCTATCGCGCGAGGAGCTGCTCTCCGGTCTCAGCCAGTATCTGCCGCAGGTGGTCGATCATCTGACGCCGGACGGACGGCTGCCGACCGAGAATGAAATCTCGGGCAGGATTTAGCAGAAGTCTTCAGCTCAGTTTGAGCGTGATCCGCTCGGAAAACCGCTGCAGACTTTTCCGGATCACGCTCAACGAATTCTAGGCAAGGGGAGCACGGTCATGAGTTTCGGCGGCCTGTTGTGGATCATCATCGTCGGCTTCATCGCCGGCCTCATCGCGCGCTGGCTCGCGCCGGGGCCGAACAATCCGAGCGGCTTCATCCTCACCACCATCCTCGGCATTGCGGGTGCGTTTCTGGCGACCTTCATCGGCCAGGCCATCGGTCATTACAGCCCCGACCAGGGCGCCGGCTTCATCATGGCCACGATCGGCGCGGTGGTGGTGCTGTTCATCTGGCACCGGCTGGTCGCGAGCGGGGTGATAAAAGGGTAGCGCGTCGTCGCTTGCGATGGCGCCTGCCAAGAAACTCGGTGTCGTCCCGGCCTAGTTGCGCAATTGCGCACGGGGCCGGGACGACACTTGTATTTGCCGCACTAGCGGAGCATCTCACGTAATCAAATGCATCCCCGCATCCATGCGCACGACCTCGCCGGTCATGTTGCTGGAGGCCGGCATTGCGAGGAAGCAGACGAGCTGGGCGATGTCGTCGGCGCTTGATGCGACCTTGAGCGGCACCTTCGCCACCACGCTGTCGCGCACCTGCTTGGCGCCGGCCTCGCCACGGCCCTTGGTGAACCAGGGCGTGTCGATATAGCCGGGGCACACCGTGTTGACGCGGATCAGCGGCGCCAGCGCCCGCGACAGCGACAAGGTCATGGTGTTGAGCGCGCCCTTGCTGGCGGCATAGGCGATCGACGAGCCGACGCCGCTGATGCCGGCGACCGAGGACACGTTCACCACCGCCGACGGACGCCCCGAAGCCTTCGCACCAACCTCGAGCAGGCTGCGCGCCGCGCGCACCATCTGGAACGGGCCGATGGTGTTGACGCCGTAGAGGCGCTGGAAATCCTCCGCCGACAAGCCGTCGAGATCGGCATGGGCGACATGCTTGGTGATGCCGGCATTGTTGACGAGGATGTCGAGGCGGCCCCAGCCGCTGGCGGCCGCGACGATCTTGCGGCAATCCTCGTCCTTCGAGACGTCGCCCTGCGCAACCAGCACCTCCGCCGCGCCCGCCTTGCGGCAGACTTCCGCGGTGGCTTCGGCCTCCTTCTGGCTGGACGAATAGTTGATGACGAGCCGCGCCCCGCTCCGCGCGAGAATTTCAGCGGTCGCAGCTCCGAGACCGGATGCGGACCCCGTCACGATTGCGCACAAGCCGTCCTTTGCCATCCGGTATTTCCTTCCCTTTGTAAATTGCCGGCGCCTTGTTTAGCGAGTTTGCCGCGCCCTGCAAATCGAGCAAACTCCGCTAAGCGGAATTAGTCCAGACCGGCTCTCGGCCCCATGCCTGCGCCGCAGATGGACCTGCGATCAACGCTTGTCAGGGCCATGGCTTTTTCCGATCATCGGGCGCAAGAAGAACCTGCGCACCGCGCTCATCAGGCCCGACGCGCCAATTGCAAAATACGGGGAACGCTGTGGCGGAGAGTGACAATATCGTCGTCGAGACCGCGGAGAAAATCTTCGCCGATCTCGCCGATCCGCAAACCATCAACAACGACAGGAACAATTCGTGGCAGGCGCCGCTGTGGCAGGCGCTGAGCGAAGCCGGCCTGCCGCTGGCTTGGGTGCCTGACGATCTCGGCGGCTCCGGCGCGAGCCTTGCCGACGGCTTTGCACTGCTGAACGCCGCCGGCCGCTTCGCCGTCGCGGTTCCCTTCGCCGAGACCATGCTCGCAGGCTGGCTGCTCGCACAGGCGAAGGTC
The DNA here is from genome assembly GCF_018130825.1 of Bradyrhizobium liaoningense. Taxonomy (GTDB): domain Bacteria; phylum Pseudomonadota; class Alphaproteobacteria; order Rhizobiales; family Xanthobacteraceae; genus Bradyrhizobium; species Bradyrhizobium liaoningense_B. The sequence continues at coordinate 125,666 of NZ_JAFCJS010000009.1, forward strand.
GCCTCGCCCGAAGGCGAGATGACGGTCGTGCCGGCGAGCCCGAAGGATCGTATCACCCTCGATGCCGACGGCGCGCTCTCCGGCCGCGCCCGCGGCGTACCCTTCGCCAAGGCGGCGAAACATTTTGCCGTGCTGGCGCACGGCAAGGACGGCGCGGTCATCGCGCTGGTCGATGCGAGCAAGGGGCGGATCGAATCCGGCCTCAATGTCGGCTACGACCACAGCGACACCGTCACGCTGGACAAGGTGCAGCCCGTCTCGATCAAACCGGCGCCCAGGGGCTTCGACCAGACCACGATGATGCTGATGGGCGGCGTCGCGCGCAGCCTTCAGATCGCCGGCGCGCTGGAATCGATGCTCGACATTTCCGTCCGCTACTCCAACGAGCGTGTCGCCTTCGAGAAGAAGATCTCGAAATTCCAGGCCGTGCAGCACAATCTCGCGCGCCTTGCCGGCGAGTCCGCCGCGGCGCTTGCGGCCGCAACCTCCGCGGCCGACGCCATCGCGAATGCAAAATCGTTCAACGACGAGATCTATCTCGAAGCTGCCTCCGCAAAGATCCGCTGCGCGGAAGCCGCCGAAAAAGGCGGCGGCATCGCGCATCAGGTCCATGGCGCGATCGGCTTCACCATGGAGCACATCCTGCACCGCTACTCGCTGCGTGCGCTGGCCTGGCGCGACGATTTCGGCTCGGAAAGCCATTGGGCCGTCGAGCTCGGCAAGCTGGTCGCCAGCAGAGGCGCCGATGAATTATGGCCGCTCGTGGCGTCGCGCTGATCAGGAGACGAGACAACAATGACCGCTGCCCTCCGTTTCGATCCGATCCGCCTGCCCGAAAAGTGCGAGCAACTGCGCAAGGAAGTGCGCGCCTTCCTCGCCGAAGAAATCGCCGCCGGCACCTTCGATCCGAACAAGCCCAACCGCGAGGACACCGACGCGCCGGAATTTTCCCGCCGGGTCGGCGCCAAGGGTTGGCTGGGCATGACCTGGCCGAAAAAATATGGCGGCCAGGAGCGCTCCTTCCTCGAACGCTATGTGGTGACCGAGGAGATGCGCGTCGCCAATGCGCCGACGCGGCGCTTCTTCGTCGCCGACCGCCAGAGCGGGCCGGTGCTGCTGAAATACGCGCCCGAGCACATCAAGATGGAGATCCTGCCACGCATCTGCCGCGGCGAGATCTGCTTCGCCATCGGCATGAGCGAGCCGAACTCCGGCTCCGACCTGTTCGCGGCGAAGACGCGCGCGACCAGGACCGACGGCGGCTATCTCATCAACGGCACCAAGATCTGGACCTCGTCGGCACACATCGCCGACTACATGATCGCGATCTTCCGGACCTCGCCGCCGACCAAGGAGAACCGCCGCCACGGCCTGACGCAGTTTCTGGTCAAGATGAAGCAGCCGGGCATCAAGGTGAACCCGATCGGCCAGATCACCGGACAGTACGAGTTCAACGAGGTCGTCTTCACCGATCACTTCATCCCTGATGATCACGTGCTGGGCGAGGTCGACGGCGCCTGGAAGCAGGCGACGAGCGAGCTCGCCTATGAGCGCTCGGGTCCCGAGCGCTTCCTCGAGACTTATTACGTGCTGACGGAGCTGGTGCGCGCGGTCGGCCCCAATCCGGACACGCGCAGCGCCGAAGGCATCGGCCGGCTGGTCGCGCAGCTCCACACCATGCGGCGGATGTCGGTCTCCGTTGCCGGCATGCTGCAGGCCGGCAAGGAGCCGGTGGTGGAGGCGTCCATCGTCAAGGACATCGGCACGGTCTGGGAGCAGCAGCTTCCGCACCGCGTGCGCGACCTCGCGGCCTTCGTCGAGGAGACCGCGACTAATCGCGAGACCTTGGAGCGGCAACTCGACTTCGCGATCAAGACCGCACCGAAACTCACCATCCAGGGCGGCACCACCGAGGTGCTGCGCGGCATCATCGCCCGCGGGCTTGGCTTGCGCTAATTCAATCGAGGACCATCATGAGCACGTATAAAGACATCGGCGTCGAGAAGATCGGGCACGTCGGCACCATCGAGATCCGCCGCCCGCCGCTCAACTTCTTCGACATCTCGCTGATCAACCAGATCGCGGATGCGCTCGACGAGTTCGACCGCGACATCGAAATCCGCGCTTCGGTCCTGTCGGCACAGGGCAAGGCGTTCTGCGCCGGCGCCAATTTCGGCGACCCGGCCCGGCAGGCGCAGGAAGCGCGCGAGGCCGAGCAAGCCAAGAAAGGCGATCCCGCTGACAATCTCGGCCAGATCAGCCATCTCTACATCCAGGCCGTTCGCATCTTCCGCGCCAAGAAGCCGATCGTCGCCGCCGTGCAGGGCGCCGCCATCGGGGGCGGCCTGGGCCTCGCGGTGTCCGCCGATTTCCGTGTCACCTGCCCCGAAGCGCGCTTCTCCGCGAATTTCACAAAACTCGGCTTCCATCCCGGCTTCGGCCTGACCGTGACGCTGCCCGAGCTGATCGGCAAGAACAACGCCGAGCTGATGTTCTACACCAGCCGCCGCGTCACCGGCGAAGAGGCCTACAAATGGGGCCTCGCCAACGAGCTGGTGCCGCAGGACCAGGTGAAGCCGGCCGCGATGAAGCTTGCCGGCGAGATCGCCGAATGCTCCCCGCTCGGCCTGCTCTCGACCCGCGCCACGTTGCGCAACGGCCTCGCCGACCGTGTCATGGCCGCAACCAATCACGAACTCGCCGAGCAGACGCGGTTGCGGGGGACGGAGGATTTCAAGGAAGGCGTGAAGGCCACGGAGGAGCGCCGCGCGGCGAATTTTAGGGGAAGGTAAGCGCGGCCGCGTTTCATCGCATCACGCTGCCGTTGCTACAACCTACCCGCGTCGTCCCGGCGAAGGCCGGGAGGTGGATTCACACTCGAAGTGCAACACTTGGGAGAAGGCCTCTGCCGGGGTCCTGAAGTCAAGGCACTTGCGTGGGGTGTTGTTGTAGGCGGCGACGAGCCGGCGGAAACGGTGGCTTGTCAGGGCGGCAAGATCGGTTTTGCGGGGGATGAAGCGCCGCATCCGGCCGATGGCATTCTCGATGCCGCCCTTCTGCCAAGGCGAGTGAGGGTCGCAGAAGAAGGTCTCGATCGAGAGGCGGTGCAGGGCCAGGTGTTGAGCGAACTCGGTGCCATTGTCGAAGGTGACGGTCTGGCGCAAGCTCTCCGGCAGGTCAGCGAACAAGCGCACGAGATGGCGCGCGATGCCGCGGGCGACCTTGCTGGCGAGACGAATGCCGAGCAGCAGGCGCGAGGTGCGCTCATGCACGGTCAGCACGGCCTGACCGTATTTTGAGAACATCATCAGGTCGGCTTCCCAATGGCCGGGGACCTTGCGGCTGGCGGCCTCGATGGGCCGTTCTGCCAGGGAAACACGGCCTTCGATGAAGCTTGCGGGGCTGCCGCCCTTCTTGCCGCGACAGCCGCGCTTGCTCTTGCCGCGGGGCAGATAGCGGCGCCAGCTGTAGTCGGAGGTGCGGCGGAGCTGGGCGTAGATGAAGCGGTAGATGGTCTCGTAAGAGATCACCTTGCGGCCATGGTCGCGGGCGAGCCGGCCTGCGACCTGCTCGGGCGACCAGCCCTGTCCGAGGCGCTCCAACACCGCACGGCGCAGGCCGGGCTCCCGGTCGAGGCGAGAGCCCGTCCAGCGCCGCGCTCGTGCCCGTTGCTCGGCATAGCCAGCTTTGTAGCCGACCTGCTTGCCCCGATTACGCTTCAGCTCTCGAGATATCGTTGATGGCGCGCGATCCAGAGCTGCCGCGATTTGCCGGACCGAGCTGCCATTGGCCGATAGGCGGGCAATCTCGCATCGATCGTCAAGGGATAGCTGCTCGTAACTCCGCCCCATGGCAACACCTCCTCCAGGAAGTGTTGCACTTCGTTTGTGAACTCAGGGGACCCATAACCACAGGAAGAAGTTTGACACCAGATGGTCATTGGCAGTCTTCGCCAAACACCTTTTCGTGGCTATGGGTCCCGGCCTTCGCCGGGACGACATCGGAAATTAGGCTACATTTATCCGCATAACGACGACCGCACGGCAACGCATCGGATATCCTCCCATGAAACCCGCCCTCCTCTCCGCCTGGCAGACCTGGGCGCTTCTTTCCGCCTGCTTTGCGGCGCTGACCGCGATCTTCGCCAAGGTCGGCGTCGAGAACATCAATCCGGATCTCGCCACCTTCATCCGCACCATCGTGGTGCTGCTCGCCTTCTCGGTGCTGCTGTTCTTCACCGGACAATTCACTGTACCGTCGGCGGTCTCCTCAAAAACCTGGCTGTTCCTGGTGTTGTCGGGACTTGCAACCGGCGCCTCATGGCTCTGCTATTTCCGTGCGCTCAAGCTCGGCCCCGCCACGCTGGTCGCGCCAATCGACAAGCTCAGTGTCGTCCTGGTCGCACTGTTCGCCTTCGCCTTTCTCGGCGAGCGGCCGACGGCCCAGGGCTGGCTCGGCATCGCCATGATCGGCGCCGGCGCGGTGCTGCTGGCCGTGAAGTTCTGAAGCGAAACAAAGATACCGCGACGTCCGTTTCTGCCCGGACGTTTCCGCACCTCGATCGAGACACCGATGTCGAGCCAGGACCCCGATCAGACAAGGCGCGCCGGCCGTGCGCTGGATGCGGCCAATTTCTTCCTTGCCGACGTCCGCGACGGGCTCGGTCCTTATCTTGCCGTCTATCTCCTCACCGAGCAGCGCTGGGACGAGGCCCGCATCGGCCTCGTGATGTCGATCGCGACCATTGCCGGCATCGTGGCGCAAACGCCGGCCGGCGCGCTGGTCGACGCGACGCGAGCGAAGCGAGCCGTGATGGTTGTCGCGGCCATCATGGTGACAGCAGCCTCGCTGTCGCTGCCTTTGTTCCCCGGCTTTCTGCAGGTCGTAATCTCGCAAGGAATCGCACAGGCCGCCGCCGTGATCTTTCCTCCGGCGATTGCAGCCGTCTCGCTCGGCATCTTCGGCCACGCCGCCTTTACGCGGCGGATTGGCCGTAACGAGACCTTCAATCACGCTGGCAACGCGGTCGCGGCGACGCTGGCCGGGCTTTCCGCCTATTGGTTCGGGCCGACCGTCGTGTTCTACCTGCTCGGCGCCATGGCGATCGCAAGCCTCGTCAGCATTGTCGCCATCCCCGAGCAGGCCATCGACCACGACCTCGCCCGCGGGCTACACGATGCCGACGGCGACAGCGCGCGCGAGCAACCCTCGGGCCTCGCCGTGTTGCTGACCTGCCGCCCCCTGCTCGTGTTCGCGATCTGCGTCCTGCTCTTCCATCTCTCCAACGCGGCCATGCTGCCACTGGTCGGGCAGAAGCTCGCACTCCAGGACAAGAACATGGGCACCAGCCTGATGTCGGCCTGCATCGTCGCGGCGCAACTGGTGATGGTGCCGTTCGCGATGCTGGTCGGCGCAAGGGCCGACCGGTGGGGACACAAGCGCTTCTTCCTCGCGGCACTCCTGATCCTGCCTGTTCGCGGCGCGCTCTACACACTCTCCGACAATCCGTTCTGGCTGGTCGGCGTGCAGCTTCTTGACGGCGTCGGCGCCGGCATCTTCGGCGCCATCTTCCCCGTCATCGTCGCCGACCTCATGCGCAACACCGGGCGCTTCAACATCGCGCAGGGCGCAGTCATCACCGCTCAGGGCATCGGAGCTGCGCTGTCGACAGCGCTCGCCGGCTTCGTCGTGGTCGGCGCGGGCTACAGTGCGGCCTTCATCACGCTCGGTCTGATCGCGGCGATCGGCGCCGTCATCTGCCTCCTCGCCCTGCCCGAGACGCGGCATGGCGCCTTGCGGCCGCAGGGGAAGACAGCGCCGCCGACATCGGATATCGCTGCCGAATGAACCCGTTCCACATTGAGGACTGAACGTGCCGTCTGACGCCATCTGGGCCTGGAGCATCATTGTGCTTGCGACCGCAGGCGTCATCATCCGCCCCTTCCGCCTGCCCGAGGCGATCTGGGCGGTCATCGGCGCCGGCGCCCTCGTCCTGCTCGGTTTGCTTCCGTGGCAGGATGCGCTTGCCGGCATCGAGAAGGGCCTCGACGTTTATCTCTTCCTGATCGGCATGATGCTGATCGCCGAACTCGCCCGGCTCGAGGGCCTGTTCGACTATCTCGCCGCACTCGCGGTGGAATATGCAGATGGGTCGCCGCAGCGGCTGTTCCTGCTGATCTATATCGTCGGCACGGTCGTGACCGTTCTGCTGTCCAACGATGCCACCGCGATCGTGCTGACGCCGGCCGTCTATGCGGCGACGCGCGCGGCCGGCGCGAAACCGCTGCCTTATCTCTTCGTCTGCGCCTTCATTGCCAATGCCGCAAGCTTCGTCTTGCCGATCTCCAATCCCGCCAATCTCGTCGTGTTCGGCGCGCGCATGCCGCATTTGACCGAATGGCTGCGCCTGTTCGCCCTGCCCTCGGCGGCCTCGATCCTGCTCACCTATGTCGTGCTGCGCCTGACCCAGCACCGCACGCTCAAGGAAGAGACCATCGCCCGCAGCGTGCCGCATCCAAAGCTCGGCCGCGGCGGCAAGCTCACCGCAATAGGCATCGTCGCGATCGGCGTCGTGCTGGTCACGGCCTCAGCGCTGGACAAGCAACTGGGCCTGCCGACCTTCATCTGCGGCGTGGTGACGGCCGCGCTCGTGCTGCTGCTCAGCAATCAGTCCCCGCTGCCGGTGCTGCGGGGCGTGTCGTGGAGCGTGCTGCCGCTGGTCGGCGGACTCTTCGTCATGGTGGAAGCGCTGATCAAGACCGGCGTGATCGGGCAGCTCACCGCGCTGCTGCACCAGGCCGTCGCACAATCGGTGTCCCACGCCGCCTGGAGCGTCGGCATCGCTACCGCCATCGCCGACAATATCGCCAACAATCTTCCAGTCGGCCTGATCGCCGGCTCGGTTGCCGCCAGCGATCATCTGCCGCCCCCGGTCATCAGCGCGATCCTGATCGGCGTCGATCTCGGACCGAACATGTCGGTGACAGGATCCCTCGCCACCATCCTCTGGCTGGTTGCGCTCCGGCGGGAGAAGATCGAGCTCAGCGCCTGGCCGTTCCTCAAGCTCGGGATCTTGGTGACGCCGCCCGCTCTGATCGCGGCGCTGGCGGCGGCAATCAGGTAGCAGCCGCGAATTAACCGCGGTTATTTGCGGTGCATCAATGCCGGCGGCGCGACTGCGGCTAGAGTTCACTTGCCGCGTGCTTCAGATAGGCCGCGGCAAGGAAGGTTCATCATGCAGATTCAATCAAAGGCGCTGCCGCAGAGCTTCTCCCTGCGCCGCGAAATCTTGAGCTTCATCGCGCCCGCCGAAGGCCGCGCGGAGAGGTCGCATCACCTGCTCGTCTTTTCCGTCGTGGTGCTGCTGACCCTGTTCGCCATCGTACAGATCGACCTGCACAGCGTCCAGCTTCAGGCGATCGGCCTGCTCGGCCATGGCGCCGGGATCGATCCCGTCTTCCTCAGCCCGTAGCGGACGAAGCCCGATCGTGGCCACAAGGCCGCGACCGGGCAACGCGTCAGTCGTTCTCGTAGCCGTAGACTTCCGGCAAGATGAAGATCGCGGCGAGCAATCCGATCAGCGGAAAGATCGCGACCATCAGCGTGGCATTGGCCTGCCCGATCGCCGCGAACACGGTCGGAAACAGGAAGATCGCCAGGAACGACGGCAGCTTCACGAACATGTAGGCGAAGCCGCTGGCGGTGCCGCGATATTTCGGCTTGGCGACCATGGTCGGGATCGTCATGCAGTTCGACGCGTCCCAATAATGGCCCCACAGCATGGCTGCGGCAGCGAACGGCAGCAGGATCTTGTTGTCGGTGTAGAGCGCGAAGGCCGCGACCAGCAGCGCGGCCAGCACGATCGCGAAGCCCGCGATCGAGATGCCGCGGTGGCCGATCTTCGGCGTCAGCAGCGGTCCGACCCAACCCGACAGGGCGGCGAAGGAGAACAGTGCCATCGTCACCAGATTGATGCCGAGCACGCTCGATACGCCGACCATGACGAAGAGCACCGGCAGGTAGAACGCGAAGGTCGAGAATTCGCTGGCCTGCACGAAACAGGCGATCCAGCCATACAGCGTGGCGCGCCAGCGGATCGGGTCCTTCTTGAGGTCGGCGAGGAAGGCACGGGTCGAGACCTTCGGCACCTCGACGTCCTGGTCGGGCAGCATGTCGAGATTGTCGTTGAACATCTCGCGCGCGACCTGCTTGGCCTCGCGGTAGCGCCCCTTCTGCACCAGCCACACCGCCGTCTCCGGCACGTCATGGCGCATGATCAGGATGATCAGCGCCGGCACCGCGCCGAGGCCGAGCGTCACGCGCCACAGCATCTCGTGCTGCATGTCGATCAGGAGGAAGATCACGATGACGCCGATGGTGAGGACCTCGCCGACCGCGAACATGAACTGCCAGCGGTTGCCCATGACCTCGCGTTCACCCTTGGCCATGGATTCCATGATGTAGGTGTAGCCGGTCGAGATATCAGAGCCGAGCGGAATGCCGAGCAGGAAGCGGATCACGATCAGCCAGGTGATATCGGGTACAAAGGCCTGCGCCAGCGCCAGCACGATGAACAGCACCATCGTGGCCAGGAACATGACGCGGCGGCCGATCTTGTCCGAGAGCCAGCCGCCAAGCAGCGCGCCAATGAGTGCGCCGCCTTGCGTGCCCGCCGCGGCAAGGCCGAGCATCAGCGCGGTGGGATTATACTGCTCCTTGATGAAGATCAGCACGAAGGCGATCGAGTAGAGATCCCAGGCCTCCACCAGGATCGAGGCCATCATCAGCCAGCCGACCTTGTTGCCCTTGGGGCTGTAGTTCGTAATGAGGTAGCGGACCGCCGCCTCGCTCGCGGTCGGTTGTGGCATGGCCATTGTCTGCATGTTTGGTCCTCTCTTCAAAATCTTCTACGCGCCGAGCAGCGGCTCGATGCTGCAATCGAGCAGCCGCGGATCGATCCCCGCCTCCATGCCCGTGAACATCTCGCCCATGTAATCGATCAGTGCATCGCTGGCCTTCACGGCTTCGTCGACCCGGCGGCTGGCGACGGCACTGAGAATGGCGAGATGATGATCGATCGTGCCCGACAGATCGGCCTGCCCCGGCATGAAGCGGTGGTGGATGTAGCCGATGCGGCGATACAGCGTGTGCAGCGGCCGCAGCGTATGCACCAGGAACGGCTCGCCGGCGGCTTCCAGCACCAGTGCATCGATGCGGCGATCAATGCTGTTGAATTCGTCGAGGGTCAGGCTGGAGCGACGTTCGCGCAGCAAACGCTCGATGTGCAGAGCCTGATTGCGGTGGGAAAGGCTGGCGCGATCCGCCGCGAGGCGAATGACAAAACGCTCCATGTCGCGGCGCAGGCCCAGCAGCATGCGCTCGCGCGCGAGATCGATCGGCGCGATATGCAGGCCGTGACGCGGGCGGATGATGATGAGCGTATCGGCGGAGAGACGATTGACGGCGTGATGCACTGGCGTGCGCCCGAAGCCGGTGATCTGCTGCAATTCCAGCATCGTCATGAATTGTCCGGGCTTGAGCTCGCAATGAACGAGCAGTTCCTCGATCCTCTGATAGGCCAGCTCGAAGAAGTTGAGACGGTTGCGGCGGGAGGGCCTGCCCTCGCCGTCATCGTGTCTCACCACCTCGAGCGCGCGCTTGCGCCGTGCCATGTCGTCCTCTCCCGTCAGCCCGCGCTCTCGTTTGCAGGGTGGCGCCTTGTTTGTGGCACCCTTAAAACATGTTGTGATATATTACAAGCAGGCGTAAGACTCCCGCACGACCTGCAGCATGCTGCAATGCAAAATGAGACGTCGGGCGCGAAGCGCCTTTCGATGGGAGGAGAGTTGCTGTGAAGATCACGTCGATCGAGACGCTGCGTACCGAGGAATTTTCCAACGTCATCTGGGTGCGTATCCACACCGACACTGGTCTGATCGGTCTCGGCGAGACCTTCTACGGCGCGGGCGCGGTCGAGGCGCAGATCCACGACACCTTTGCCGGCCGCCTGCTCGGCCGCAATCCGCTGCACATCGAGGCGATCCATCGCGACATGCTGAACCTGCCGATGGCGCAGTCCTCAACCGGCGTCGAATATCGCGCGGCCTCCGCGATCGACATCGCGCTGTGGGACCTGTTCGGCAAGGTCTGCAATCAGCCGGTGCACCAGATGCTCGGCGGCCTCTGCCGCGACAAGCAGCGCATCTACAACACCTGCGCCGGCACGCAATATGTCCGCTCGACCAATATCAGCCCGGTCGCGAACTGGAATCTCGGCGCGTCCAAAGGTCCCTACGAAGATCTCGACGGCTTCATGAACCACGCCGATGCGCTGGCCGAAAGCCTGCTCGAAAGCGGCATCTCGGCCATGAAGATCTGGCCGTTCGATCCGGCGGCGCAGGAAAACAAGGGCCTCTACATCACGGCCGCGCAGATGAAGAAGGCGATCGAGCCGTTCGAAAAGATCCGCAAGGCCGTCGGCGACAAGATGGAGATCATGGTCGAGCTCCACTCGCTGTGGAATCTGCCGACCGCCAAGCAGATCGCCCGCGCGCTCGAGCCCTACAAGCCGACCTGGTACGAAGACCCGATCCGGATGAACTCGCCGCAGGCGCTGGCCGAATATGCCCGCTCCACCGACGTCTGGGTCTGCGCCAGCGAGACGCTGGGCTCGCGCTTCCCCTACAAGGACATGCTCGACCGCGACGCCATGCATGTGGTGATGGCGGACCTGTGCTGGACCGGCGGCCTCACCGAGGGCCGCAAGATCGCGGCGATGGCCGAGACCTATCACCGGCCTTTTGCTCCTCATGACTGTATTGGCCCGATCGGCTTCATCGCGGCCATCCACATGTCGTTCAGCCAGCCCAACACCTTGATCCAGGAATCCGTACGCGCCTTCTACAAGGGCTGGTACAATGAGCTCGTCACCACGATGCCCGTGATCAAGGACGGCTATGTCTTCCCGATGGAAGGCCCCGGCCTTGGCGTCGACCTTCTGCCTGCTGTCTTCGAGCGCACCGATCTCACCGTGCGCCGCTCCAACGTCTGAGGATTTTTTGAGATGAGCACCGCCCTGTTCGACCTTTCCGGCCGCACCGCACTCGTGACCGGCTCCTCCCGCGGCCTCGGCCGCGCCATCGCCGAGGGCATGGCCAAGGCCGGCGCCAAGATCATCATCAACGGCGTCGATCCCAAGCGCGTCGAGCAGGCCGTCGCAGAATTTCGCGCCGCCGGCCATCAGGCCGAGGGCGCAGCGTTCAACGTCACCGACGAGCCGGCGATCGTTGCCGCCTTCGAGCGTTTCGACCGCGAAGGCCTCGCGGTCGACATCCTCGTCAACAATGCCGGCATCCAGCACCGCAAGCCGCTGGCGGAGTTCACCACCGACGAATGGCGCAAGGTCATCGAGACCGATCTCACCAGCGCCTTCGTGATCGGGCGCGAGGCCGGCAAGCGCATGATCCCGCGCAAGCGTGGCAAGATCATCAATATCGGCTCGCTCGGCAGCGAGCTCGCGCGCCCCACCATCGCGCCCTACACCGCCGCCAAGGGCGGCATCAAGAACCTGACCCGCTCGATGGCGGTGGAATGGGCCCAGCACGGCATCCAGGCCAATGCGATCGGTCCGGGCTACATGCTCACCGACATGAACGAGGCGCTGGTCAACAACCCCGATTTCAACAACTGGCTGATGGGCCGCATTCCCTCCAAGCGCTGGGGCAAGCCGGACGAGCTGGTCGGCGCGGCGATCTTCCTCGCTTCTGATGCGTCCACCTATGTCAACGGCCAGATCATCTATGTCGATGGCGGCATGATCGCCGCGATGTGACCGCCAAGACAACGAAGGAGCAAGCCATGCGCGCCGTCGTCATTCACGCCCCAAAGGATTTGCGGATCGACAGCTACCCCGATCCGGCGCCCGGCCCCGGCGAGGTCCGCGTCAAGATCGCCAATGGCGGCATCTGCGGCTCCGATCTGCACTACTATCATCATGGCGGCTTCGGCGTCGTGAGGATCCAGCAGCCGATGGCGCTGGGGCACGAGATCGCCGGCGTCGTCGCCGCAGTCGGTGACGGCGTGACCAGCGTGAAGGCCGGCACCCGCGTTGCGGTCAATCCGAGCAAGCCGTGCGGGGCGTGCCTGCATTGCCAGGAAGGCATGCGCAACCAGTGCCTCGACATGCGCTTCCTCGGCAGCGCGATGCGCTTTCCCCATGTGCAGGGCGGATTTCGCGAGTTCATCACGGTCGATGCGACGCAGGCCGTGCCGATCGCCGACAGGCTTTCGCTCGCGGAAGCGGCGGTCGCCGAACCGCTCGCGGTGTGCCTGCATGCCGGCAAGCAGGCCGGTCCCCTGCTCGGCAAGCGCGTGCTGATCACCGGCTGCGGCCCGATCGGCGCGCTGATGATTTTGGTCTCGCGCTTTGGCGGTGCGTCCGAGATCGTTGTCACCGATGTCGCCGATGCGCCGCTCGCGGTTGCCAAAAAGCTCGGCGCCACGCATGCCATCAACGTCGCGACCAATGCCACCGCGCTCGATCCCTGGCGCGCCGGCAAGGGCGTGTTCGACACGCTGTTCGAGGCCTCCGGCAACCAGGCAGCGCTGCGCACCGCGCTCGACGTGCTCAGGCCCGGTGCGACACTGGTGCAGCTCGGCCTCGGCGGCGAGATGACGCTGCCGATCAATTCCATCGTCGCCAAGGAATTGCAGCTGCGCGGCACCTTCCGCTTCGATCCCGAGTTCGAGCTGGCGGTGCGGCTGATGGGCGAAGGCCTGATCGACGTCAAGCCGCTGATCACGGCGACCATGCCGTTCGAGAACGCGGTCGCCGCCTTCGAACTCGCCAGCGACCGTTCGCAGTCGATGAAGGTGCAGCTGACCTTCTAGGGTTTTGCCTGGCTCTCGATCAGCCGGTCGCTGACCAGGCGGACCGCACCCCGCTTCCACGAATAGTCTGCGCCCATGCGCAGGCCGCTGTCGCCGCGCGCCAGCACCGCACCGGTGTTGGCATCGCGGAGCTGGAAGCCCAGCGTGTATTCGGTGCGGCTGACCCGCCGCACCACACCGATCAGCGACTGGTCCGCACCGAGCTTTTGCGCGATCGCGGCCTCGCAGCCGCCACAGTCGCGCAAGGCCTGCACCTTCCCCGCCTCGCCGCTGACATCGACGACGCGATAGCGGCCGGACTGGCCGAGCGCCTCGCGCACACCGGCGGTGACTTCGGCCAGATATGACGCATCCGACGTGGCCGACGCGCCCGCTGACGCGGCAGTGGTGTCCTCGAGCTCGAAATCGAACACCGCCAGCGCGACTGGCGCGGGCGTAGCGAGCGCGGCCATCACTTCGCGGGAGACGAAGATCTCGGCGCGCTCCCAGGATTCATCATTGTCGCCGCGGAAGGTGTAGAGCTTGTCCATCACGAGCTTCTTGGCGCCAACGTCGATCACGGCGACCTTGGCCCATTGCACCAGCGTGCTGGTCTTCTGGATGCCGCCGATGACCTTGAACGCTGCTCCGTCCTGGGCCGATGGCGTCAGCCGGTAGCGACCATCCGCGCTGACATCCCGCCGGAGCGCAGCCATGAACGCCGACAGCCGCCGCTCGTGGGCTGCGGTCTGGTTGGCCGGCTCGGCCGACGTGTCGGTATAGCTGAAATCGTCCATGGCAACGCCGATGGCCTCGGCACCGGCCGGCGCATGAGAGAGGACGAACAGGAGAATGGCAGCGAGAATCAACCGGGAGCGGTGCATGAATGCCTCGTGGGATGGAACGGCGCGTAAATCTTGACGGGGGAGCCTGAGACCACGCAGCCGTGACTGTCCCGACCAACGCCGGGAAAATTTCACGACGTTGCACTGCGGCACGGCGGGAACGCTTCCCGCCGCCTGCGTTCTGCCGTTTAATGCGCAAGCGACAAACCCGTTCGCATCAGGTGCCCGATGTGGAACCGTCCGAGATTCGATCTCAAGGTCCGTCTGACGTTGCACGTGGCCGCCATATCGGCCGCCTGCTTCGCCGCGATCTCCGCCTATTTCCTTGTCACGGCTGACCGCGCCGCGCATGCGCGCAGCGACAGCATCGCCGCCATCGTGGCGAAATCACTGGAGCTGCAGCAAGGCAAGGTCCAGTGGGTGGCGAACCCGCGCTCCGACTTTCCTAACCTTGATCCGGTTTCCGCCTACGTCATGACGCCCGGCCTGTGCCTGGGCTTCCGTGGCCCCGGCGGCGACATGCAACAGCGCTTCTGCAGCGGCGCGCCGGCCCCGGCCAAACCGCCGCCGCAGGTCTTCGCCGCCTTCTACCGCAGCCTGTTCGACCCCGGCCGCGAGGCGGCGCGGCCCGTGATCGTGCGCGGCACCAAGCTCGGCGAGACCGTGGTGTCGGTCGATCCGGCGGTGCAGACGGCGGAGGCCTGGCACGAGGCCGGCCGCTTGATGCTCGCGCTCGCGATCGCATTGCCGCTGCTCTGCGTGCTGGTCTACGCGGCACTGGCGCGCGCACTGCGCCCGACCCGCATGATCCGGACCGGTCTCGAACGCATCGCCGCCGGCGACCTCACGACACGACTGCCGCCCTTCGACCTCGCCGAGCTCTCCGCCATCCGCGACGTCTTCAACCATCTCGCTGAAAGCCTCGACACCGCGCTTGCCGAGCGCAGCGAGCTGACGCGAAAGCTGATCGCGCTCCAGGACGAGGAGCGCCGCCATCTCGCCCGCGAGCTGCATGACGAGTTCGGCCAGTCGCTGGCCGCCATCCGCGCGCTGGCATCGTCGGCCCGCCAAACCGCCGCGCAGGACTGCCCGGCCCTGCTGTCCGAATGCGACGGCATTTCGCGGACCGCAACCGGCATGATGGAGACGCTGCGCGGTGCACTGTTCCGGCTGCGGCCGCCCGATGTCGAGGAGCTCGGGCTCGTCGCCAGCCTCGAAGGGCTCGTCGCCGGCTGGAACGGACGCAGCCGCGGCCAGACGCGATTTTCGATCCGTTTCGACGGCGCATTCGAGACCCTGCCGGCCGCGGTCAGCGCCAACCTCTACCGCATCGTGCAGGAGGCCCTCACCAACGCCGCCAAGCACGCCGGCGCCACCAGGGTGAGCCTGGAATTGACGATGCGACCCGATGAGATCGCGCTTGCGATCGACGATGACGGACGGTCGAACGAGCCCGCCGCGAAATCGGGCATGGGCCTGCTCGGCATGCGCGAGCGCGTCGCCGCGCTGCGCGGCCGGCTGAGTTTTGAAGCCGGGCCGAACGGCGGCACTGCGCTGCGCGTCGTCATTCCGCTCGAAGCCGCCGATCGGCAGCTATTGGATCACGCGGCATGAGTGCGGGCGATGCGACCATCCTGCTGGTCGACGACCATTCCGTCGTCCGCGAGGGCTATCGCTCGGTGCTCGAGAAGCAGCCGGGCCTGCGTGTCGTCGCAGAAGCCTCTGACGGCGCGGAGGCCTACCGGCTGTACAAATCCGAGGCGCCCGATCTCGTCATCATGGACCTGAGCATGCCCGGCATCGGCGGCATCGAGGCCGTCAGACGCATCCGGCAACGGGACAAGGGTGCAAAGATCCTCGTCTTCACCATGCATCAGAATGCCGGCTTCGCCGTGCAGGCGATCCGCGCCGGCGCCAGGGGCTATGTCACCAAGACCAGCCCGCCCGAGACGCTGGTGCGCGCGGTGATGGACGTGCTCGCCGGCAGGATCGCGATCAGTCCCGACATCGACCACGAGCTTGCCCTGAGCCGGCTCGCCGGCGAGAGCTCGGCGGCCGACGTGCTGACGCCGCGCGAGTTCGAGGTGCTGCGGCTGCTGCTCGCCGAGAGGACGACCGACGAGATCGCGGAGACGCTGCATGTCAGCCCGAAGACGGTGGCGAACCTGCATTCCCTGATCAAGGACAAGCTCGGCGTCGGCTCCGACATCGAGCTGGTCCGCCTGGCGCTGCGCCAGGGACTTTTGACGCAAGTCGATCTCGGCGAAGCGTGATCGCTCAGGCGAGATACCGCGTCAGATAGCCTTCCATCGCGTAGAGCGCGCAGAGCGCAAGGCTCGACCAGACGGCTGCACTGAAATACAGGAACATCCAGGTCAGCTCGCCCTTCCAGTGCGCGATGTCGTGGGTCACCACCCATCGCGTCGAGACGTCATGCAGGCCTTCGAGGAAGCCGAGGAACTTGTTGCCCTCGGCGTGCCCTGCCCGCCAGCGGCTGAGATACATCGGCACGTCGACGGTGACGAGGAAGGCGAGGAAGCAGGCGATCCCGACGATGCCTGACATCAGCGCCCAGCGCACCACGCCCTGGAATTCCGGCATCAGCCGGCATAGCGCGATGCCCGCGAGGAAGAAGGTCACCGCCCACAGCGAGTTCTCGATGGCGTTGTAGAGGAAGTTCGTGGTCACCACCGCGTACCAGGAGAAGCACTCCGCGATGATGATGATGGGCACGATCACGAGCGCGATGTTCACCGCGGTTTCCGCGCCGGTCATGTGACCCAGCTGATGCAGGATGATCGCCCATTGCGCGACGAAGCAGAGCTCGGCCACGGTCGCAACGGTGCGGCCGACGACGACGCTCGACAGCCAGGTGTCGAACAGGCAGATGCGTTGCACGTCGGCGCGCGGCAGCACCGAACGAAAGGCGCAGCCGAACACGTAGCCGGCGCAGAGCAGGAACATCAGTCCGATGTCGGAGCCGCCGCCGATACTACCCGCAACCGTCGGGTAGAACTCCCGGTACAGCATGAACCAGACGAAAATGTTGGCAGTACTGACGAGCGTCAGCGACCCCCACCACCACGCGAGGGGATTTGACCGCGCCTGCCACTGCAACATGATGAATCGCTCCGCTTTAAATCGACGTGACATCTAGCGGTAGCAATTCTGTCATAATTCAGTAGCGCGACGCGATAGAAATCGATGTCATGATACTGTCATAATAGCGCTGCGCGCTGTCATAATCGCGAAAGCGGCCGCGCTCCCTCCGTTTCAAATTGATTCCAGGGACACCTATCCGGAGCCCCTGGGATCATGAGGGGGACTTATCTCTTCATCCCACCCACATACGCCGCCAGCTTGTCCAGCGTCTGGTAGCCGTATTCGACCGCGCCGAAGCCGATCATGCCGTCGCGCTGCTCGGTGCTCGAAGCCAGTTGCCGCATCATCAGCACCGTCTTGCCGTTGCTCTGCTCGGCAAAGGTGACGGTGAAGCGGAACATGCCGGGATCGTCGTCCTGGTCGACACCGTGGTCCATCTCCATCAGCGACGGCCGCTCGATACGGCGGAAGCGCATCCGGTTCGGATAGACGGTGCCGTCGGGACCGATCATGTTGAAGCGCCAGACGCCGCCGACGCGGACGTCGATCTCGAAGGTCTCGACCTTGAAGCCCTTCGGCCCGAACCATTGCGGCAGATGCTTCGGGTCGGACCACGCCTCGAACACCAGATCGCGCGGCGCGTCGATCACGCGCGACATCACGATCTCGCGGTCGAGCGACCATTGCGACAGGGCGGGATTGGCAGAATTCGTCATGACTCGGCACCTTTCTTTTTCATTGTCCGCGACGGCTGCTTGGCGGCCGCCCTCTCCTTCTTCAGCTTCATCACATAGGCCTCGAACCGGTCGAGCCGCGCCTCCCAGATCGCGCGCTGCTGCTGGAACCAGTCTTCCGCGCCGACAAGTGCGTCCGGGCTAAGCCGGCAGGTGCGCACCCGGCCGGATTTCTCGGATTGGACCAGCCCGCTCGTCTCCAGCACGTGGATATGTTTCATGAAGCTCGGCAGCGCCATGTCGAAGGGATCCGCGAGCTCGCCGACCGAAGCCTCGCCGGCGCACAGCCGCATCACGATCGCCCGCCGCGTGGGATCGGCAAGGGCCGCGAAGACCTGGTCGAGTCGGTTCAATTGGTTAGCCATGAAGCTAACTATAAGACCTTGAGCGATGGGTGTCAACAATTGTTAGCTGATCGGCTAAGTTACACCTCGTGCCCTCGATGCGGAACCCACAACGCGCAATCGTGAATTGGGACCTTGCGCCCTCCCCGCTAGAACAGAGTCGGGGGCGCACAAGCATCAATCATCAAGAGCACGTGCCGCCTATTGTCATCTCATCTTCGATCACCCGGCGAACGCTCGCCCGGGCTGCGCTCGTTCCTCTTGCGATCGCGCTTCGCCCGCGGCAGGCATCCGCGGATTCCGACATGATCGCGCAGATGCGCGACATCGTCGCCGCCGAGCTGGCGCCGACCGCAACGCCAGATCATCCGGGCGGCCTCGCCGCCGCGCTCTATGCCGGCCGCCATGTCGAGTTCTTCATCTATGGCTTTGCCGACGACGCCACACGACGGCCGGTGACGCCGGACACGATGTTCAACCTCGCCTCGCTGCGCAAGCCGTTCGAGGCGACGCTGGTCGCGCTCGGGACGCTTCGCGGCGAGCTGCGGCTCGACGACCGCCTGCAAAAATACCTTCCCGAGCTCGATGGCGACTATATCCGCCGCGTCACTGTCGGCGAGCTCGTCACCCACACCTCGGGGCTGCTGCTGCCGACCGATCATCCGCCCTGGCCGAGCGAGCAGTTCACACGGGCGCAGTTCATCGAGATGCTCAACGCCTGGAAACCGCAGGCTGGCGAGCAGCCCGGCAAGCAACGCATCTACAGCCATGCCGGCTACGTGCTGCTCCAGCTCGTGCTCGAAAATTGCTACCGCACGCCGATCGCAACGCTATTCGAGCAGCGCATCCTCAAACCGCTCGGCATGACCGCCACCTTCGTGCCCGAGCGTGGCGAGGACAACCGCGCCGTCATGGAGGCGGCCTGGATGCAGCGCGTGGTCCAGGGCTATTCGGATCAGGGCATAGCGATCGGCCCGATCGGCAACCAGCAGAGCTATTTTGACCTTCCCGGCACCGGCCAGATGTTCTCGTCTGCGCGGGATCTTTCGACCTTCGTTGCGGCCTGTCTCGACGGCCACTCGGTCGATCCGCATTTGCGCGAGGCGCTGCGGATGACGCAGCGCGAGTCATTCCGCGTCGACGAGAAGTTCGGGCAAGGCATGGCCTGGGAGACCGTGCGCCTGCCCGGCGTCACCGTCGTCGACAAGCCGGGCGGCCTCAACAACGCCTCCGGCTATCTCGGCCTCGTGCCGGCGCGGCGGATCGGCATCGTGCTGCTCGCCAATCGCGGCGAATATCCGCACGAGATCGCGCGCTACAAGATCCTGCCCGCGCTGGCGCATCTGGTCGCATCGCACGGCGGCTGAGCTCAAAAGCAGAAAGCCCCGGCTCGGCCGGGGCTTTCCACACCAGATCCGCAAGCGGGATGGAGCTCAGTACCTGGCGACGACGGGTCCGCCGAACTTGTAGTTCACGCCGACGCGCACGATGTCCGACTTGATGTCGACTGAGTGGGTGTAGACGTTGCTCGGGAATGCGATGGCCGGCACGAAGGCCGCAAGGTTCGTGCTGGTCGTGCTGGCCCGGCCGAGATCGACATGGAGATATTCGGCCTTGAGCGACCAGCCGCCGCCGAACGCATATTCGGTGCCGACGCCTGCGGTCCAGCCGACGCGCGTATCGCGGACCGCCGCAGATTCCGTCGCGCCCGCGAAGGTGTCCGTGAAGTTGAAATTGCCCTTCACCTCGGCGATGGCCGCACCGCCCGTGGCATAGAGCAGCCAGGTCGGAGCCGCGAGGAAGCCGATACGGCCGCGGATGGTCGCGAGCCAGTCGGCCGAGACGGACGACGACACCGTAAAGCCGGTCGGCGCGCAGCAGGGATAGAGCGCCGAGCCGCTCGCACTGCCCTTGAAGCCGAAATAGTTGATGTCGCCCTCGAGGCCGAGCACGGCGTGGTTGATCTGCCAGTTGTAGCCAGCGGTGAAGCCGCCGGTGACGCTGGAGCTGTTGACGCTTTGGGCGCCGACCGTGTTGATCGCGGGGACGCTGGTGGTGGCGAAATAGCCGGTCGGCGAGAATACGGTCGAGGTGGTGGGATCGGCGCTGCCCCACTGCCCGCCGACGGTGCCGCCGACATAGAAGCCGGTCCAGTCGTAGCCCTGCGCCATCACCGGCGCCTTGGTGTAGCGCGCCGCGAGGTCGGCGGCCTGCACGGAGGCGGTGCCGAGCACAAGCGATGCGACCGCCAGCAAAATCTTCTTCATTCCAGTCTCCATTCCCCCACGCGATCGATCTCGCGTTTTCGATGCGCGCCGGCGGGAGCCATCCGGCGCAGATGGGGAATAGGCGGAGCACCGCCCGCGCGTCTCGGCCTGTTGCGCAGTTCGTAGGGACTGTGACGCAATCAGTGACTTATCGCGCAAGTCGCGTGACGAGTGTGACCTGAGCGCCACGCATCGCGCCTGCCGCAGTGACGCGCGATGCAAATCGTCGGCGCGCCACGACAAGTGCGAGCGAATCCGCGCGCGGCCTCAGACCGAGCGCGTCAGTCCGCCATCGACGCGGATGTTCTGGCCGGTGATGTAGGCAGCGCCGTCGGATGCCAGGAACGAGATCGTCGCGGCGATCTCCTCGACCTTGCCGTAGCGCTGCATCGGCACGCTGTCGCGGCGCGCGTCCTGCTGCGGCAGGCTGTCGATCCACCCCGGCAGCACGTTGTTCATGCGGATGTTGTCGGCCGCATGGGCGTCGGTGAAGATCTTCGTGAAGGCGGCAAGGCCTGCGCGGAACACCGCGGAGGTCGGAAACATCGCGCTCGGCTCGAATGCCCATGCGGTCGAGATGTTGATGATGGCGCCGGCCTTCTGCGCCTGCATCACCGGCGTCACCAGCCGGGTCGGACGGATCACATTGAGCAGATAGGTGTCGAGGCCGGTGTGCCACTGCTCGTCGGTGATCTCCGTGATCGGCGCGCGCGGCCCGTGCCCCGCGCTGTTGACGAGCACGTCGATGCGGCCCCATTTGGCCAGCGCCCCGTCGACGAGACGCTTCAGATCGTCATTCGACTTGTTGGAGCCGGTGACGCCGAGGCCGCCGAGCTCGGCCGCCAGCGCCTCGCCCTTGCCGGAGGACGACAGGATCGCGACGCGGAAGCCGTCCGCCGCCAGACGCCGCGCAGCGCCCGCTCCCATGCCGCTGCCGCCGGCGGTGACGAGTGCGACCTTCTCTGCTGCCATGACCGTTCATCCCTTGAGTTGAGGCGAGCCGCAGGCCCGGCCTATCATGAGGCCTTCTACCGCCGGACCTGCCGGCTGGTCCACCGTCCGAAGGCATCCGTCATGAGCGAATTGCAGATCCGCAACCTGCGCCCGGAGGAGATTTCCCTCGCCATCGACTGGGCCGCCGCCGAAGGCTGGAATCCGGGCCTGTCGGATGCCGCCTGCTTCGCGGTTCCCGACGCGCAAGGCTTCCTCGTCGGCGAGATCGGCGGCGAGCCGGTCGCGACCGTCTCCTGCGTCAATTACGATGACCGTTTTGCCTTCCTCGGCTTCTACATCGTGCGCGCCGACCTTCGCGGCGCAGGCCACGGCCTGCGGATCTGGAACGCGGCGATCGCGCATGCAGGCCGCCGCGTGATCGGCCTCGACGGCGTCGTGGCCCAGCAGGACAACTACAAGAAGTCCGGCTTCCAGCTTGCTTACGCCAACATCCGCTATGGCGGCATCGTCGCCGCGCCGAAGCCGCCCGCCGGTGTCGTTGCACTCGATACGGTCCCGCTTGGGCTTGTGGAGGCGGACGATGCCACGGTGTTTCCCGCGGCACGCAGCGCCTTCCTGCGCGCCTGGCTTGAGACATCAGGCCATGTCGGCCGCGCGCTCATGCGTGACGGCAAGCTCGCCGCATGGGGCGTGATCCGCCCGTGCCGGAGCGGCTGCAAGATCGGCCCGCTCGTCGCCGACGACCGCGCGGCGGCGGACACGATCATGCAGGCCTTGCTGGCGGGTGCGGGCGGCGGCGAAATCTTCCTCGATGTCCCCGCCGTCAATGGCGAGGCGATCGCGCTCGCGGAAGGACTCGGCCTCAAGCCGGTGTTCGAGACGGCGCGGATGTACACGGGGCCGATCCCGCCGCTGCGGATCGACCGCGTCTTCGGCGTGACCAGCTTCGAGTTAGGCTAGCTCTGCTCAGTAGCAGCGCATGATGTTGACGGTGTGCTCGCCGCCGCCGCGGCCGGGCACCGTCACCTGCTCCGTCGGGCAGCTCGGCACATAGGGCCGGTCGGACGGCACCACGTTGGGCGGGAAGCGATGCGCCCAGTCCCAGGGGACGTCATAGGTGTAGGTGTAGCGCACGTCGTTCGAGGGCGGCTGCGCGGCATCGAGGAAGGGCTGGCTGTAGGTCGCACCATCGTAGAAGAACCCGCCTCCGCCCGGCCAGTAGACGAAGGGATTGTTGCGGCGGTGGAAGCGCGCCCCAGGCGCGATCGGCGGACGCGCAGCAGCCGGCGGCACGGCGGCGCCGGCCACGCCATGCGGCGCGGCAGCGCCGGGTCTGGCAAAACTGTCGCTGGGGCTGAGGAGCAGCGCGCCTGCGCTGAGCGAGGCAAATAGCGCCGCAAGGGATCTGCCATGTGATCTGGACATCATGATACGCACCAACTCGTTTGGCTTCGCGATAGCTCCCCACTGCACGCTAGGCCGGGCCGTCGGCCCGCCGCAAACGTATTATTAATTATTGGTTAAGGCACGGGATTAACGGGGAACCCGGTGCGGCAAGACGCCCCTCGATTTCCGGCGATTTCGACCGCTCCGTTCCTCGGCATGCCATTCATAACGAGTTGATCGGAGTTGATCGCTCCCACCCGATACGTCCGGAACGCGCCCTTGCCGCGGTTGTTGGCCCCGACAGGAAAGCAAGGAGCATCTCATGCAGAACAAGTCAAAACTCCTCTGCCTGATCACGGCATCGCTCGTCGCCGGCACAGCCGCGGCATCGGCGCAGGGCTATGATTGGAGCGGGCCGCGGGCCGGCTGGGACCGCACCGCCCCCGCCTATGAACCCGTTCAACCGCGCGCGTATTACTACCCGGATGCCACCGGGCCATATGGCGCGCTCAACGGCACCAACCATCCGACGCCGAGCTCGACCCAGGGCGATGTCGGTCCCGGCGGAAACAACAACGGTACGCTGACCGGCCGATATCGCTGGTAGCCTCACCGGACAACGAGGCCCGTCGTCCTTGCGAGGGCGGCGGGCCTTTTCTGTGTCAATGCTCCTGCAGCTGCTTGCGCAGCCACTCGAGCATGTCAGGCGAAGCTCCGGTGCCCTGGGTCACGATGGCGGTGTTTCCGCCGCTGCGGCGATAGACCGTCGTGCGCCCGGGCTCCTTCTCGATCCTGACCTCGGCCTGCGCCGGATCGCCGCTTTGCGTGATGACCGAGGTCCCGTTCTCGTCCTGCACCACCGTGGTGTGACCGTCGGCAGCACCGGCCGGCGCCGCCGCGATCACGCTCATGATTCCTATTCCGGATGCGAGTAGCAGCAATCTCATGTCACACCTCCGTCACCGGCCGAACTGGAAGATCGCCAGCCAGTTGAAACGTCCGAACTGCCTCACCGCTCCCGTGTTCATGTCGCCGGTCTGAAGCAGGAGCGTATTGGTGGAATTGCCGATCTGGGTGATGTCGGCGGTGTTGCTGAGGCCGGACTGACCGACCGCCGCGTTGGTGGTGCCGCCGACCTGGATCACATTGGCATAGTTCTGCGTACCGTTCTGGATGATGGTCGCATCCACCGTTCCGGTCCCGCCGAACTGGATCACCCGGGCGATATTGATCCGGCTGTTCTCCTCGATCGTGACGGGCTGAGCGTCGTTGCCGAATTGCACGACCATCTCGACGCTGACGTTCGGGTTCGTCACGCGGCGCAGGACGGATGATGCGGCCGACGCCTGCGTCGACGTAGCGACGGCGGCCAGCAACGCCGCAACCGCCGCAACCCGCTTCAACACGTCCCTGCCATACCGCATCGCGCTTCCCCGCTGCTTCCAACGCCGATCAGCTCGCGCGCTTTACGGATGGGTCTGGACGACGGTCGAACTGTTGACCGCGCCGAATTGCATCACCGCACCCGTGTTCATGGCCCCGAGCTGCGACACCAGGCTGGTCGCCGACTGGCCGGCCTGGCCGACGAAGGCGAGATTGTTCGTCCCGGTCTGCCCGACCGATGCCGAATTCGTCCCGCCGAATTGCAGCACGCCGGTGGCGTTGTTGGTGCCGTTCTGGGTCACTGTCGCGCTGGTGCTGCCGCCGATCATGAACACGCCCGCCATGTTGAGCTGACTGTTCTGGTTCAGCACGACCGGCGGTCCGCCGACCGACACGATGGTCTTGATGTCGGCCGTCTGGGCGCGGGCCGACCCGGCGCCGGCCAGGCACAAAGCGAGCATCACGGCGCCCGCGCTTCGCAATGGATGTTTCATGACGTGCCTCACCACTTC
Organism: Bradyrhizobium liaoningense; assembly: GCF_018130825.1. Lineage (GTDB taxonomy): Bacteria > Pseudomonadota > Alphaproteobacteria > Rhizobiales > Xanthobacteraceae > Bradyrhizobium > Bradyrhizobium liaoningense_B. Next base: position 150,060 of record NZ_JAFCJS010000009.1, read on the forward strand.
GGAAGTGCTCACGGGGTCTGCTGAAGTATTGTCGAGCCGTTCAGGATTCCGAGCTGCCCGACGCCGGCCGTGTTGTTGGCGCCGATCTGGCCGATCAGGCTCGAATTGGAGCCGCCGACCTGGCCGGCCAGCGCCGTGTTGGACGCTGTCGCGGTGGTGCCGCCCTGCCCGATCACCGAGGTGTTGACGGTCAGCAGCGAGCCCGTCTGCAAGGTCGTCGCCGTATTGGTCGCGCCGAACTGCAACGTCGTGGCGCTGTTGCTGGTTGACCCGCTCTGCGAGATGAAGGAGTTGTTGGTTGTGCCGAACTGCAGCACGCTCGCCGAGTTGCCGGCCTGGGCTTCGACGGCAGTGAGCGCACCAAGCGCCGCGACCGTCGCAACGAGATAGGTGATCCGCATGTCATTTCCTCCAGAATGGCCCGGACGCACCGCAACCGGATGCGTCCGGCCAAACAGTACGTGGGTCAGTGCGCCGTCTGCGAGACGGAGCTGCCGTTGACGCCGAACACGCTGAGCTGGCCGACGGCCGCGGAGTTGTTCTGGAGCGCGGCAGGCCCGAACGAGTTCTGGGTGATCGCGCTGCCGTTGTTGCCGAACGCCACCTGGCCGGTGGTTGCCGAGTTCTGCACGCCGATCTGGTTGACCGTGCTGGCGTTGTTAAGCGAGGCCGCGCTGGTCCCCTGCATCGTGGTCGCGTTGTTCACGATGCCGAGCTGGCTGGTCGTGGAAGTGTCATTGGTGAGGCCTTGCTGCGAGACGCTCGAACCGTTCACGAGGCCGACCTGCACCGTGGTCGCGGTGTTGGCGGCGTGAGCTGCGGAGGACAGGGCGAGCACGGCAACGGAAGCAAAAAACAATTTACGCATGGAGTATTCCTTTCTGGCCAAGTTGTCTGACTGGGTTCGGATGCCGGTCCTGAATGCGACTGACATCGTGGGAATACTCTGAACCGATCGTGTGCCGCGCGACAGACTGCAGTTCATGCTAGTCGGTACGGACTAGACGTTGCGCTTGTGTCCGCTCGAAAGCCGCACGATGCGCGGCTAGCCCGCACCGGCGCGCGGCGCTTCCGCTCCGCGTCCCATGCTGTCGATCAACCGCACCACCTCGATCGGCGACCGCAGCTCGAGCTTTCGCATCATCCGGGCACGATGGACCTTCGCGGTCACCTCGCTCACGCCGAGCTTTGCTGCGATCTGCTTGGCGACGAGCCCCTCGGCCATCAGCATCATGATCTCGCGCTCGCGACTCGTCAGCATCTCGACGCGCTGCCGGGCCTCGCGGACGGCATCCTCGCGCTCCATCCGCCTGCGATCGCGCTCGATGCCGTGCCTGATCGCGTCGAGCATCTCCTGCTCGCGAAAGGGCTTCGGCAGAAACTCGACCGCGCCGCGCTTCATCGCCTCGACCGAAACACGGACATCGGGGTAACCGCTGATGAAGACGATCGGAATGAACACGCCCTTCTCGATGAGCCGGCGCTGCAGCTCGAGACCGGTCGGCGATGTCCCGGGAAAGCGAACGTCGAGCACGAGGCACGACGGCCCTTCGGAGAGCCTCTCGGCAAGGAACTCGTCGGTCGACGCGAACAACTTCACCTGGTGACCGGTCTCCTCACAGAGATTTCCAATCGCATTTCGAATCTGGATTTCGTCGTCAACGACATAAACGGTGGCTTGACCTGAATTCATTGCAACAAACTCCCCGGCTTGGGGCTCGACGGGCGAGCAACGAGCCATCCATTCTTCTTGCAAACGATAACAAGGTGCTTGGATGAATTCGCGGGAATCGGACGATCGGTGTCCGTCCGCCGGTTCGACGTCTTAGGGCCAATGCTCGCCGGAAGCGAGTGAAGGCGTTCACACATCGGCTTCGTGATTGCAGGGACTTCCGCCTGGTCACAGGCGGCATCATTGCGAGGCGCATGATCGCTGACGTGACGATCCGGTATCGTGGTCGCAGCCTCGCCAACTGCGTCATGGCATTGCTACCCATGTGCGAGCTTGAACGCCGGCCACCGGCAGCTTCAGCCGGATCATACCGGACGTTCAGTCAGCTTATCGAGTTCGATACCGCGCGCATCGTATCGATACGACGGGTATGCATTTTCGGCAAATCACGAAACGTCGCACCTGCGGATTTTACTTCTGGATGATGCCGCGCACCCGACCGTCGCCCCGGCGAGGACGACATACAGACATTCGATACTACCTTAGATAATTTACAACCATAGCGAGCTTGCCACTTTTTCCCGATTCCCCGAAGCCATTTTAATTAGGCGAGTTCTGATATGCGATTTGTGCCAGCAATTGCCTTGCTCGGAACTGCATGCGGCCTTGCTGCGATCTACGCCGCGGCGCCGACCGTCGTCGCCGGCGCCGCCGGGAGCGCGGCAGACAAGGCGGCTCACGCCTATGACCAGACCAGGCGGCTGCTCGTACCCGGCGCCCGCGAACCGTCGACCTTCGGGTCGGACGCGCCCGTGTTCCGCTATGCCGCGATCCAGCGCGGCAGCATCGAACAGACCGTCACCGTCACCGGCGCCCTGCAGCCGGTCAAGACGATCGAAGTGGGTTCCCAGCTGTCCGGGCAGCTCGCCCGCGTCTATGTCGACTTCAACGACACCGTCGCCAGGGACCAGCCGCTCGCGCTGATCGATCCGCGCAGCTTCGCGGCCAAGGTCGACGAAGCCAGGGCTTCGCTCGCGGTCGCCAATTCCCTGGTCGACATCGCGCGCGCCAAGCTCGATCGCGCCAAGATCGATCTGCAGAACGCCAAGGGCAGCCGCGACGTGCTCGCCGCCAAGCTCGAGAGCGCCCAGGCGGTCAAGACCTCGGCCCAGAAGACCCTGCAGCGCAAGTTGGCGCTGCAGTCGCAGAACGTGGTGGCAACGACGACGGTCGACGACGCCCAGACCGAGTTCACGGCGCGTCTCGCCCAGGAGCGCGAGGCGGAGGTCCTGATGTCTCTCAACTCCTACTCGGTGGATGGGGCGCAGGCCGATGTCCGCCGCATCGAAGCCGAGCTGCAGCAGGCGCGCATGGCGGTGCCGGAGAAGGCGGCCGTTCTCGCCGCGGCCCAGGCCGATCTCGACCGCACCGTGATCCGTTCGCCGATCGACGGCGTCGTCGTCGGCAGGTTCGTCAACGAGGGCCAGACGCTCGCGGTCGGGCTGGAGTCGCGCACCACCTTCGTCGTCGCCCACCGCCTCGAAGACATGGAGATCCATGCGCAGGTCGATGAAGCCGATATCGGGCGCATCGCCCCCGGTCAACGCGCCCATTTCACTGTCGATGCCTACCCCGACCGCCGCTTCGAGGCCGTGGTGCGGCAGGTGCGCAAGGCGCCGCAGACCCAGCAGCACGTCGTCACCTACACCGTCGTGCTGTCGACCTCCAATCTCGACGGCGCGCTGCTGCCCGGCATGACCGCCCTGGTGAAGATCGTGATCGAACGGCAGGACGACGTGCTCAAAGTGCCGCTCGCGGCGCTGCGTTTCCAGCCGTCCGGCACGCGGCCGGACTCAGGCAGCGCGCACAGCGGCGTGTGGGTACGGACCGCCAGCGGCTCGCTCCAGCGCATCGCCGTGACGGTCGGCGCGGCCGGCACCGAGCAGGTCGCGCTCAAGAGCGGCGATCTCGTCGAGGGCAGCCAGGTCGCCGTCGGCCAGGCGATCCGGCCGGCGGGCATGGAGTTCCTCGGAATCAGGTTCGGATCATGACCGCCCTGCCCCTCATCAGCCTCCGCTCCGTGTCCAGGACCTATCGCACCGACGGAATAGCAGTGACCGCGGTGCGCAACGTCAGCTTCGACATCGCGCAAGGCGAGATCGTCGCCGTGATGGGACCGTCGGGCTCGGGCAAGTCGACGCTGATGAACATGATCGGGCTGCTCGACCTGCCGAGCGAGGGCACGGTCCATTTGGAGGGCGCCAACGTCGCCGAGCTCTCGGAAGACCGCCGCTCGTGGCTGCGCGCCCGCAGCATCGGCTTCGTGTTCCAGTCGTACAACCTGCTCGCGCGCCACAATGCGATCGAGAACGTCGCGCTGCCGCTGGTCTATTGCGGCATCAACCGCAAGGAACGTCTGGCCAGAGCCGAGCAGAGCCTCCAGGCCGTCGGCATGCTGCACCGGGCCCATCACTTCCCGCGGCAGCTCTCCGGCGGCGAGCAGCAGCGCGTCGCGATCGCGCGCGCGCTGATCGCCTCCCCGCTGATCGTGCTCGCCGACGAGCCGACCGGCGCGCTCGACAGCCGGACCGGCGCCGAGATCCTGGCGTTGTTCGCAGCCCTCAACCGGAGCGGCCAGACCATCGTGATGATCACGCATGATCCCAGCATCGCGACGCAGTGCCGGCGCACGATCCGCCTGCATGACGGCGAGCTCGTCAGTGACGAGACGGTCGCGGAGCTGCTGCCGAGACGGAGCGCTGCGTCATGACGATGCTCCAGGGATTTCAGATCGCCTTGCACGCCCTGCGCCTCAACCCGCTGCGCAGCTTCCTCACCATGCTCGGCATCGTGATCGGCGTCGCCTCCATCGTGACCGTGTTCGCGATCGGCTCCGGTGCACAGCTTCGCCTGCAGGAACAGATCCGCTCGATCGGCGCCAACGTGCTGATGATCACACCGGGCGCGGTCTACCAGGGCGGCGTGCGCCTCAAGGACGGCAGCAAGCTGACGATGACCGAGGGCGACGTGCAGGCCATCCTCGAGCAGATTCCGGAGATCCAGGCCGCCGCCGGCTCGCTTGCCGGGACGGCGCAGGTCATCCACGAGGGCAAGAACTGGAACACCACGATCAACGGCACGACCACCGGCCACTTCATGGTGCGCGACTGGCAGCTCGCCTCAGGGCGCTATTTTTCCGGCGCGGAAGAGTCGGGCGCCGGCAAGGTCGTGATCCTCGGCAGCACCGTCGCGCGCGAGCTGTTCGCGCCGGGCGACGATCCCATCGGCGCGCAGATCAGGATCATGAAGGTGCCGCTCGAGGTGGTCGGCGTGCTCGATCGCAAGGGCCCGGCGCAGGACGACGTCGCCTTCGTGCCGCTCAGCACCGCCAAGCTCCGCTTCCTCGGCAGTGCGAGCAACATCAACCGGGATTCGGTCGCCTACATCATCGCCAAGGTGGCCGCGGACGGTCAGATGGCGGGCGCACGATCGGAGATCGAAAGCCTGCTGCGGCAGCGGCACCGCGTCCCGGCCGGCCAGGAGGACGACTTCAAGGTCCAGGATCCGGCCGCCGCCATGGAAGCGCAGCAGGGCGCGATCCGCACCGTGGCGCTCCTGCTCGTCGCCATCGCCTCGGTCTCGCTGCTCGTCGGCGGCATCAGCATCATGAACGTGATGATCGTGTCCGTCACCGAGCGCACGCGGGAGATCGGAATCCGCCGCGCGCTCGGCGGACGGATGCGGGACATCCGCCTGCAGTTTCTCTGCGAGGCCCTCGTGCTCTGCCTTCTCGGCGGTGCCATCGGCGTCGCCGGAGGCATCACGCTCTCGATGACGGTCGCCCGCATGGCCGGATGGGTCACTTCGATCGACGGTGAGGCGATCGGCCTCGCCCTCGCCTTCTCGATCGTGACCGGCCTCATCTTCGGGTTTTATCCAGCCCACAAGGCATCCAGGCTCAGTCCGATCGAGGCGCTGAAGACGGAGTGAGACGATGCCGGGGGCGGCTACATCAAGTAGAAGAGCAGGAAGGAGCCAGTCATGAGCCCGGGTCAGAAGGATTCGATCACACCGACACCGCGCGAGCGTGAGCTGATGATGTTGATCGCGCGGGGGCTGCAAAACAAGAACATCGCCTACGAGCTCAAGATCTCGGAGAATACGGTGCGGGCGCATATCGGCAACATCATGCGCAAATACCACCTCCAGAACCGAACCCAGATCGCGATCATCTACGCGCTCAAGACCGTCCCGTTGGCGCTCCGGCGCGATCTCGTCAGGAAAGGGGCCGGCCCGGCAACGGTGAAGCCGCCACAGGCGCTGGCGCCGGATCCGCGGGTACCGACCGCGCCGGAATAGCCACAACCCCTTGCGCAGCCCGTCGGGCAAAACACCCAAGCCCGGGGTCAAGAGAGCAGCATCGAAATAATTCTCTTTATTAGAATTCGGATTTTTATTAGAACTTTACTCACTCCGGCCCAAGGAAGAGGGGCGCATCGCGATCGTCACGACACGCGGGCTGGACGGCGGTGGACGCGGATGGCGTTGGCGCGAACGGGTTTGCAGGGCGGGAGACCGTGAGCAAGGACCTCGCGCATACGACCGGTGCCATCAGCGTACGGCAAAATCGTGTGGTCCTGACGTCCGGGGTCTGTGCGTCAAGTCTTGCGGTGATGTGAGCGGCCCGACCGGACCGGCACATCAGTCATCCGCATGGCGACGGGGGCAATAGTGCATCGCTCCCCGGGGAGATCACGACATAAGCCGTAAAACCACTGCGCAGGGAAGGCCGGATGTTTGGCTCCACCTGTATGCCGCTGTGCAAACTTCCTTGTTGCCACCTTTCGCACAGTGGACCGTGGGTGCCCGGCCGGCACCCGGTCTTCCCTGCGCCCTCTTTCGATTGAGGGGCAGACGACGAGGTAAAGCTCGGGCGAAATGAGCCGCGAGAGCGCGAAGCTGTGTCTGCGAGGGAAACGCGAATTGACAATCCAGAGTCCCTCCGCAGAGGCATTCTGGATTGTTTCGCTGCGCTCGCAATGACGGCGTGGAGGCTCTGCGCACAACAACTTCGCTCTCGTGCCCCGGACGCAGCGCAGCGTCTCTTCGACGGTGCGCTGCAGAGCCGGGCCCATGTCACAGCGAACCGTGCCGCCACCTGGGTCCCGGCTCTGCGCAGCAACGCTAAGGGCGTTGCAGCGCGTCCGGGACACGAGACAGACCCGCCCCCCTCCCCAGCCGTCTTGCATCAACAACAGGCCTTGTAACAAAACTGTCATACAGCAAAACTAAACGATTGCCGGGGGCCGCGGTCGGCGGCCATGCCGCCTCACCGCCAGGAGACTTCCATGCGCCGCTCACTGCTGTTGCTGTCCGCCGGACTGACAGTGCTGTCCACCGGACTTGCTTCCGCCCAGAACAATACCCCCCGCAACCTGATCCTGTTCATTCCGGACGGCCTGCGCGCGCTGAAGGTCACCCCTGAAACCGCCCCCGCGATGGCCGAGGTCCGCGACAAGGGCGTCAACTTCAAGAACCCGCACTCCCTCTTCCCGACCTTCACCATGGCCAACGGCTCGGCGATGTCGACCGGCCATTATCTCGGCGACACCGGCGTGTTCTCGAACACGATCTGGACCAACTACACCTCGGTGCCGGCCGGCGACACCGTGGTCCCCTTCATCGAGAACGACGCCGTGCTCGGCGACATCGACGAGCATTTCAAGGGCGACTACCTCAACGAAGAGACCATTTTGAAGATGGCCCGCGACAAGGGCCTCAGCACCGCGGCGATCGGCAAGGTCGGTCCGACCTACCAGTTCGACCACACCGACAAGCCCGAGAAGCCGGGTCAGCATTCGGTCGTGTTCGACGATTCCACCGGCGGCAAGAACGGCGTGGCGCTGTCGGACGAGGTGAAGGCGGCGCTGACCAAGGCGGGCCTGCCCCTCGCCACGCCGCCGCGCGGCGACAATTCCAAGGCGGGCGATGCCAAGACGCCGGGCACCACGGTCGCCAACGTCGCGCAGCAGGCCTATTTCGCCGACGTCGCCGCCAAGGTGGTGCTGCCGATGTTCAAGGCGCGCAACAAGCCGTTCGTGCTGGTGTTCTGGTCGCGCGATCCCGACGGCAGCCAGCACAACACCGGCGACAGCCTCAATCAGATCCTGCCCGGCATCAACGGGCCGACCTCGATGGCCGGCATCAAGAACGCCGACACCAACCTAGCCCAGCTCCGCAAGGCGCTCGACGAGCTCGGGCTTGCTGCCAACACCAACATCATCGTCTCGGCCGACCACGGCTTCTCGACCATCTCCAAGGAGAGCAAGACCAGCCCCTCGGCCAAGGTCAGCTATGACGACACGCCGAAGGACTTCCTGCCGATGGGCTTCCTGGCGATCGACCTCGCCAAGGCGCTCGACTTGCCGCTGTTCGACCCCAACGACAAGAACGCGAAGATCGAGGGCAACAGGCATCCCAAGGCCGGCAACGGCGTGCTCGGCAAGGATCCGGAGAAGCCCGACCTCGTCGTCGCCACCAATGGCGGCTCGGACCTGGTCTATCTGCCGAACAAGGACAAGAAACTGGCGGCGAAAACCATCAAGGCCTTGCTCGAGCAGGACTACGTCTCCGGCCTGTTCGTCGAGGACTCGCTCGGCCGCTTCCCGGGCACGCTGCCGCTGTCGAGCATCAATTTGCGCGGCAAGTCGGCGACGCCGACGCCGTCGATCGTCGTCAACTTCCGCTCCTACGCCAGCGATTGCGGCGAGGCGCCGACCAACTGCTCGGTGCAGGTGGCCGACACCGTGCTGCGCCAGGGCCAGGGCATGCATGGCAGCTTCAGCCGCGGCGACACCATGAACTTCATGGCCGCCATCGGTCCGGACTTCAAAGCCGGCTTCGTCGACGAGCTGCCGGTCAGCAATGCCGACGTCGGCATGACGGCGGCGCAGCTGATGGGCCTGCGCGGCTCGCAGAACGGCGGCCTGGTCGGCCGCGTGATGTCGGAAGCCCTGCCCAACGGTATCGTGCCGAAGGCGTACAAGGCGGTCGAGAAGTCGAAGATGTCCGAGAACGGCCTTCAGACCGTGCTCAACGTCCAGCGCGTCGGCAGCCAGCGCTATTTCGACGCCGCCGGCTTCCCCGGCCGCACGCTCGGCCTCGAGCTTGAGGCCGGCAAACAAAAAACGGCGGGGAAATAACCCCGCCGTTTCCTCACATCCTCAAGTGACGCGCAAAATCTTACATGCCGAGTCTCTTACATCCCAATGTCGAACACGTTCGGCAATTGGCCCGCCAGGGGCAGCGCGGTGGCGCCGAGGAACGTCGCCACCATCGCCATCAGGCGACGATTGTTCTGGCGCTTGCCGCGCATCTGGCCGGCAATCCACTCCAGCATCTCGCTGTTGACCTTCGAGGCGTAGGACGGCGCCCAGCTCTCGATGTCGGTGTCGGCCGACAGCGCGACGCTGCGCGGCGGCACCTTCAGGCCCGAGGCGCTTGCGGCATAATGGGCAACGGCCTTGGCGAGCAAATCGTCGAAGCGGCCGCCATCGGTGCGTTCGGTCGCGGCCTCGTTGATCTCGAACAGGACCTCGGCCTCGGTGCGGCTGACTGGCTGGTCATTGACGGCGGTCGCGGTCAGGATGCGGGCGCACCAGGCGGTGTCATCGGCATCAAGCGAGCGGGAAAAGTGGACCCGGCCCTTGGTGGTCGGGCCTTCGCCCGTGATCACACCGTCGCGGACGATGGAGAGTGCATGGGCCGCGGTATCGCGGCAGGACGGTTCGAGGGACGGCGACTCAACAGACTTAGGCGCAGCGGCAGACATAGTTCACTTCCAGATTTCTTCTGATCGGCCAGCATTTTCATGCCGGCGTAAAGGGGTGGTTAATGATTCGATACGGGGATCGCGACTTTTCTCAATGGTTGCCGATTAGTCGCTACGAGGACCATTTCGGTTCCGGAGAGCGTCGGGCGAGCGTGATGCGAGTCATAAAAGGCTTTATCGCGGCAATCGAAACCGGTGGAGGTGTTTCGCCGCAGGTGCCGCTGTAACAGAAAAGTGCTAGGAGATCGGCTCTTCAGAGAAAGAATTCACATTTTACTTCAAGCGGTTCAGTCAGCGTTCACTTAGCCTCGCCAAGCCCCTATACTGGCGGCGACGGCCACGGACAAATTCTTAAGTAAATTCAATGCGATGAGGTAGAACCATGACACTTCCGATTGGCACCACCGCCCCCGACTTCGAAGCCGAGACCACCGAAGGGAAGATCAAGTTCCACGACTGGATCGGCAACAGCTGGGCCCTCCTGTTTTCGCACCCGAAGGACTTCACGCCGGTTTGTACGACCGAGCTCGGCGCGCTCGCCAAGCTGAAGCCGGAATTCGACAAGCGCGGCGTCAAGCTGATCGGCCTCTCGGTCGATCCAATTGATCGCCACGCCAAATGGGCCGAGGACATCAAGGAGACCCAGGGCGCCGCTCCCAACTATCCGCTGATCGGCGACACCGACTTCAACGTCTCGAAGCTGTACGAGATGCTGCCGGCCTCGACCTCGGGCGATCCCCTCACCCGGACGCCTGCCGACAACCAGACCGTCCGCAACGTCTTCATCATCGGGCCGGACAAGAAGATCAAGCTGGTGCTGGTCTATCCGATGACCACGGGCCGGAACTTCCAGGAGATCCTGCGCGTCATCGACTCGCTCCAGCTCACCGCCAAGCACCGCGTCGCGACCCCGGCCGACTGGTCGCAGGGCGAGGATGTCATCATCGCCGGCTCGGTCTCCAACGACGAGGCCAAGACGATCTACCCGCAGGGCTGGAAGGAGCCGAAGCCCTACATCCGCATCGTGCCACAGCCCAAATAACCAACTGTCATCCCGGGGCGCGCAAAGCGCGAACCCGGGATGACTACACCGGATTACGCCGCGTGCACGCGGTCGAGGAAGCTGTCGACCTCGGCCTTCAGGTGCAGGCTCTCGCCCGACAGCGCCTGGGCGGAGGCGAACATCCGGCTCGACGTCTCGCCGGTCTCGCTCGCCCCCTTGGCGGCGTGACGGACATTGACCGCGACATCGGCGGTGCCTGACGCCGCCGCGCGAACGCTGGCCGCGATGTTGTGGGTGGCGCTCCGCTGCTGCTCGACCGCAGCCGAGATCGAGCCGGCGATGCCGCTGATGCGCTCGATGGTCTGACCGATCCCCTTGACGGCGGTAACGGATTCCTCGGTCGCAAGCTGCATGCTGGCGATCTGGTTCGAGATTTCCTCGGTCGCTTTCGCGGTCTGCCCGGCAAGCGTCTTGACCTCCTGAGCCACGACCGCGAAGCCACGGCCGGCATCGCCGGCGCGCGCGGCCTCGATGGTGGCATTCAGCGCCAGCAAATTGGTCTGCTCGGCGATGGAGGTGATCAGCTTGACGACGTCGCCGATGCGCGCGCCCGCCTCGGAGAGCTGCGCGATACGCTGGTCGGTGGCCTCGGCCTGCCGCACCGCTTCGGCGGAGATTTGGTTCGACTCCTGCACGCGCCGGGTGATCTCGGAGATCGACTGGGACAGCTCGTCAGAGGCTGCGGCCGCCGAGCGGACATGCTCGGAAGCGTCCTCGGAGGCCCCGGCCGACCGCGCCGAGAGATCGGCGGTGGAGCGCGCGGTGTCGGTGAGCTGCCGCGCAGCCCGTTCGAACTCGCCGGATGAGCTCAGCACCTTGTCGAGGATGCCGCCGACGCTGCCGCGGAACTCTTCGACGAAATTGCGCAGCTCCGCCTTGCGCTGCTCGGCCGCGGCGGCCGTGGCCGCCGTCTGCTCGCTGCGCAGGCGCGCCCGCTCCAGCGAATTGCTCCTGAAGACCGCGACCGTGCGGGCGATCTCGCCGATCTCGTCGGCGCGGTCCTCGCAATCGATCTCGACGTCGCTCTGGCCGTTGGCAAGCGCCGTGAGCGAGCGCGTGACCGAGCTGAGCGGCTTGGTGACGCGGCGGACGATCAGCAGCGTGAGCACGAGGACCAGCAGCGCGGCCAGCGCGGCGGCCATTGCCATGCTCTCGATCGCCTGCGCCAGCATGCTCTCGAACTGGGCCATGGGAATGCCGACATAGAGAATGCCCGCGACCTTGCCGGCCGCGTCCATGACCGGGAAATAGGCGGTCATGAAGGACTTGCCGAACAGGACGGCCGGGCCCTTATAGGCCTCGCCACGGCGCAAGCCCGCCTGCGCCGGATGATCGGCGGCAAGCTGGGTCCCGACGGCGCGGTCGCCATTCTCCTTCTTCACGTTGGTCGAGCGTCGCACGAACTGCCCGCTCGCATCGTCGAATACGAACAGGGTCGCGTTGCCGCCGACATAGGACACCGCGCGATCGACGATCGCATGGTCCTTGAAGTCGGGCATCCTGGGGACCTCGGCGCGCACGACCGCGCCATCCCGCACCGTGATCTTCACGTCCGGAGCCGTCTCGGCCAGGGCCAGCGCCAGGGTGCGCAAATTGACCTCGATTTCGCGCAGCGCGCGATCATTGAAGGCGGACGTGAGCGACCAATAGCCGGCGCCGACCACCAGCGCCGTATTCACGGCGATCAGCAGCACGGCAGACAGGACAGCCTTGGTGCCGAGCTTGAACTGCGGCAGGAACTTTGCCGTTGAAAGGTTGGACATGAATGGAATGACCCCCGTAATTCTTGCATAATCGTGCAATCGGCTTACGGCCGCATTAACGAGGGTTCACAGCGCCGCGAGCGGCATGCTTTCCAAATCGTAAACGAGGCCCCGCCTGACCACGCCAAGCGCGCCGCCCGTCATCGTCTGGTTCCGCGATGACCTCCGCCTGTCCGACCATCCCGCCCTCCATGCGGCCGCGAAAACCGGCGCACCGGTGATCTGCCTCTACGTCCTCGACGATACGGTCGGGCGAGTGCCGGGCGGCGCGGCACGCTGGTGGCTGGCGCACTCGCTGCGGGCGCTCGGCGCCGAGATCGCCGCGCGCGGCGGATCGCTGATCCTGCGCAAGGGACCAGCGGCCAGGGTAATCCCCGACCTGGCGCGCGAGAGCGGCGCCCGCGCCGTTTACTGGAACGGGATCGCACAGGCGCCGCACCAGGCGGTTGAGCGGCAGCTCGAAGCTGCGCTTTCAAAGCGCGGCGTGGCCTCGCAAATCTTCCCCGGCGATCTCCTGGTGTCGCCCTCGGCGATCCGCAACAAGGAAGGCCGGGGCCTGCGCGTATTCACGCCGTTCTGGCGGCGGGTGTTGTTGCTCGGCGATCTGCCAAAGCCCCTGCCCGCACCAAGAGAGCTGCGCACCGATCCGAAGATCGCGAGCGACATGCTGGAGAGCTGGAAGCTCGAGCCGAGCAAGCCTGACTGGGCCGGCGGCCTGCGCGAGACATGGACGCCGGGCGAGGCCTCGGCTCGCACGCGCCTGCGCGACTTCCTCAAGCACACCGCCCGGACCTTTGTCGGCGATCGCGACCGCCCCGACCGCGACGGCACCTCAGGCCTCTCGCCGCATCTGCGGTTCGGCGAGCTCAGCCCGCGACAGGTCTTTCACGCCGCGCGGTTCGCTGCGGCCGAGAATCCGGCGCTCGGGCCCGGCATCGACAAATTCCTGAGCGAGCTCGGCTGGCGCGAATTCTGTCGCCACCTGCTCCACGACCATCCCGACCTCGCCACCGAAAACCTGCAAACGAATTTTGACAGCTTCCCGTGGAAACCGGACAAGAAGGCGCTCGCCGCCTGGCAGCGCGGGGCCACCGGCTATCCAATCGTCGATGCCGGCCTGCGCGAGCTCTGGCACACCGGCGTGATGCACAACCGGGTGCGGATGGTGGTGGCGTCCTTCCTGGTCAAGCACCTCTTGATCGACTGGCGCGATGGCGAGAGGTGGTTCTGGGACACGCTGGTCGATGCGGATGCCGGCAGCAATCCCGCCAACTGGCAATGGGTCGCCGGCTGCGGCGCGGACGCTGCGCCCTATTTTCGCGTGTTCAATCCACTCCTCCAGGGCGAGAAGTTCGATCCTGACGGAGCCTATGTCCGGCGCTGGGTACCGGAGCTGAAAGCTCTGCCGGCAAAGCTGATCCACCAGCCCTGGCAGGCGACGCCGATCGAGCTGGCCAGCGCCGGCATCACGCTCGGCAAGACCTATCCGCAGCCGATCATCGATCATGCGAGGGGACGCGAGCGCGCGCTCGCTGCCTACGCAAAGATCCGCAAAGGTTGAGCGTTGCTTTGACACAATTGTGAAACCCGCTATCGTCATCGCTCCATACAAACCGTGGGGGACGATATGGACGACGAGAAGCCGATCACCGAACAGGCGATGGAGACGATGACCACCGCCGTGGAAGCAACCAAGGACGCCGCTGTCACCGCCGCCAAGACGGTGAGGAAAGCCGCCAAGAAGGTTGCGAAGAAAGTAGCGCCGAAGAAGGCAAAGAAGGCCAAGAAATCTTCGAAGAAGGCTGCAAAGAAGTCGTCGAAGAAAGCTGCCAAGAAGACCGCGAAGAAGGCGGTGAAGAAATCCGCGAAGAAGGCCGCCAAGAAGAAAAAGAAGGCCAAGAAGTCCAAGCGCTGATCGCAGCAACGGAAGCATGTCTCCGGGTGCGGGCGCGCCCGGAGACTGCTCCTGCAATACCCTACCCTCGCTTCTTGGCGGCGCGCCGGCCCGGGTGATGCTTGCCTTGCGGATCGCGGAATTCACTGCGATGACCGCGCCGGTCCTCGCTATTGAAGCGCCGCCGCTTTGCCGGCGAGCCGAACGCCTTGATCACCTTCCTGCCGTTGACCTTCTTGATGACGTAGCCGCCCTCGGTCATCGAGAACGGCTCCTTCAAGGTCCCCTTGTGGTCGAACTTGGTGCCGCGGGGATGGCGGAACGGCTCGAACCAGGACGGGTAGACGAAGTTCGACATCTCGAAACGGCCGACGCGGAAGGAGTCCTCCTCCACCGCGTCGCAGACCTCATAGGCATATTGGGTGTTCGGGTTCTTGTCGGCCCAGAGATTGGCCATGGGGTCGAGCACCATCTCGAACAGCTCATGCGAGGCCGCCACGCTGAGCGGCTCCTCGCCCAATGCCTTGACGAATATCTTCGAGATCGGCTGACCGCAGTGGGTCAGCTCGTGGCGCCCGAGCATGTTCTTGTGCGAGGCGTCGTCGAAATAGACCAGCTGCCAGTCGGCCGGCGTCGGCTTCCGGGTGACGTAAAGGTCGACCGGATAGCCCCACACCGGCAGGAAATGCTTGTCGTAGCATTCTTGCAGTGCTGCGGTGAGCTCGGCCATTTCGCGGCCGCTGATCGACTCCGCCGCGTAGTTGATGCAGGCAATCCGGACCGGCTTCAGGGACCGGCCAAGCAGCGCGCGTCTCGCCTTCTTCATGGAAATCACCGCGTGAAAGGGGAAGCTGAAATGTGCTCAGCCTAACATGGACGCGGCCCGCACGTCAGGGATGTATTCCGCCGCACCGGTCCATCCCCCCTAGAACCGCCGGTTGACCACGAACACCGCGGCCGCGCACATCGCCATGCCTGCGATCGCGAGCGCATCGAGCTTCTCGCCGAACAGCAGATAGGCCATCAGCGCGGTCACCGCGGGCACGAGATAGAACAGGCTCGCCACCGACGTCGCCGCGGCGTGGCGGATCAGCCAGTACAGCAACCCGATCGAGCCGATCGAGAGCGCGACCGCGAGCCAGGCCAGCGCGAGCACGAACTCCCGCGTCCAGTGCACGACGCGGTCCTCGAACAGGAGGGCGCCGATCGCGAAGAAGATCGTGACGGCCACGTATTGCACGAGATTGCCGGCACGCCAGTCGATGTGATTGCAGTAGCGGCGCTGATAGAGCGTGCCGAGCGTGATGGAGATCAGCGAGACCACCGAGGCGAGCCAGCCGAGCCCGGCTTCGCCTGTCATCGGACGGTTGTGCAGGATCATCACCACACCGCCGAGACCGAGCACGAGGCCGCCCCACTGCACCGGCGTCACCTTCTCCCCGAGCCAGCGGTTGGCGATGGTCGAGGTCAGGATCGGCTGAAGGCCCGGAATGAGCGCGGAAAGCCCGGCCGGAATCGAATGCGCGATCGCGATCGCGGTGCCGCCGAGATAGAAGCCGTGAACGAGGATGCCGGCGACCGCGCTGTGCGCGATGCCAATCCGGTCAGGCCATTTCGGCCGGGCAATCGCGACGATGATCGCCATCAGGCCGACCACGATCGCCATGCGGATGGCGAGATAGGTCAACGGATCGGCGTTGTTGACGACGTATTTGGTGCCGATGAATCCGGTGCTCCAGAGCAGGACGAACAGGATCGGCGCGGCGCGGGCGGTCAGGGCTTCTTGATTATGGTTCATTGCCGCCCTCATTGCCCGATGGGGGCCAATGCGGCAATGCGAATTTCCTGACGATTTCTTGCCCGGCGATGCTGCGCTGCGGCGGACGGCCTCTAGCTCAGCCGCTCACCATTCTTCCGGACAGGGGTCGATGATCTTCCAGAGCTCGACGCCGTTCTTGATCTTCTTCATGTCGGTGGTGAGTCCGCCATTGCGGCGGATCCAGTCCTTCACCGTGTCGGGGTAGTAGGACATCAGGTCGGACGTCCCCTCCGCGCTGGTGACCTTGATGCCGAAGGTGAAGGCCTTGTCGTAATAGGCCTGGTGGAAGCCGAGGCTGGCCTTCGGGGTCACGCAGATCTTGTTCATCGGCACGATGCCGAGAACCAGCGTGCAGGCCGAGTTGCAGATGCCGTCGATGATGACGCGCTCGCCCTTGTCGCGGACCCGCTTGTACTTGACCTTGTACTCTTCGACATAGCCGCCATGGTCGCGGGTGATGTGCAGCTCGGCCCGCGCCGGCGTCGTGGCGGCGAAGCAGAGCAACAGCAGGCTCAGAAGCGTGATGCGCATGGCGAGGTGACGGTGAAAGCCTTGCAGGAACGGGCCGGCCTCAAAGAGCACCCCAGGCGACCGGCAGGAATCTCTAACCGAATTCTTCTTGGTCATACTTATGTGGGGAATTCGTTAAGCATCCCGAAAAGGCCAAAAATGGGCAGACTTCGCCCTCACCTCCGGGCAATTCTGTCACACCCACCCCGGAATCTGCCGGATTAGCCCCTGATTCCGGCCGCCGGACGATGCCCTCGCGGCCCGAAATGGCTATAACGGCTGAGCTGTTTGCGCGGGTTCCGGAGAATCGAGATGAGCAAGTTGAAGCTTGTAGCCGCAGTTGCTGCCCTGTCAGCCGCAATCCTGGCCCCTGGCCTTGCGGAAGCAAATGGACATCACCGGTATCACCGCTCCTACGTCAACCCGCTACCCTACCCGATCAGCTATCTGCACAATTACGGTCCGGGCATCACGCCGGGCACTTTCGCCTATTACGACGGTCCGGCGACCAACCACTGCTACCAGAGCTCGGCCGCCTATATCGGCCAGGACCGCCGCCGGCACCCCTGCTACTGAGGGGCGCCAGCGCGTCCGCTGCGGGCGTCCCTATGTCGCGGCGCCCGATCGTAGCAACTGCTTCTCGATCTCATAGACCGGCAGCTTGACGAGGTCCTTGCTGACCTCGCCCTGAAGCGCCTTGCGCACGACATCGGAATAGTCGGCGCGGATCATGCCGAGCGCCCGCGGCGAGGCCACCATGGTCAGGGCCGACGTCTCGCCCGAACTGACGGCGGCGTCGAGCCGACCGGCGAGGCTCCGCAGGAAGGCGCGCTCGGCCTCATCGTGCCAATCGGTCTGCTCGACCGAGCTGCGTCCACCGCCGGCCGCGCCATGCAGCCGGCCCGGCGCATCGCTTCCTTGTGCGCTGGTCGACGGATTGGGCTGCTCGTGCACCTCCCTGGTGTGGAGGTTCGGAAACATCCCGTCGCCGAGGTTTTCCAGAATGAGCGCCTTGCGCCCGTCGCAAACGACCAGCCAGTCACCTTTGTCGATTCTCATCTTGTCCATTGCACAGCTCCAATCAAACCGTGAGCGTCGGCCGATGCAGGCGACCGGCCGGCCTTCGAATTCCGCGAAGGACTGCCCACGACGACAAGACTAGGGAGGAAGGCGCGACGGCGAATTGCGCAGGATCAAGGATGGCGGCGGTGTCACGCAACACAGGCGCAGCATGGCCAGGAGCGCAAAGCTGAGGTATTCTGATGGAGCTGGATCAGGCCCGCGGCGGAGTGGCTGGAGATTTGTTCATCAGTATTACATTTCGGTTCCGCCACAATTTGATCAGAACAGCTTCGATATCCTGTATTGCGTAAGCGGAGAAAGACATCATGAATCTCAAGATTGGCCTCGTCGTCGCGTCCATGTTCGGTGCCCTTGCGGCATCGCCGGCGGCGTCCGCCATGCCCGTTGCGCCTGCACCTGCCGTCCCGCAGGTCTCCGACGTCGAGCAGATCCGCATGGTCTGCGACGCCTGGGGGCGCTGCTGGTGGCGTCCGAACTATTATGGGTATTACGGCCCGCGGCCGTATTACGGGCCCCGATATTATGGGTACGGACCCCGTGTCTACGGACCACGCTATGGATACTACGGCTACCGCCGCTGGTGATCAGAAGGGGCCCTCGGGGCCCCTTCGCTTTTGCGAGATCACCCGTTCGGTCCGCCTGGAGCAATTCCAAAACTGATCTAGATCAAAGTGGAAATCCGCCGCGCCGTCATGCTGCGTCCATGGCCGATTTGATCGTTTTTCGATGTCCCCAGACGGGCATGAATGTGCAGACGCATCTGGAAAAGCAGCAGCGACCGGAGGGGCGGAGCTTCGAGTCCTTCGCCTGTCCCGCTTGCACGCGTCTCCATTTCATCGACCTCGTCTCCGGCCAGGCGATGAGCCGGGAACGTTGACGGTGACAATGATCCGACGGACCTCATGGCATGATGTCCGCAATACTACGGCCTGGAATCCGATTTACTGAAGCGGGATGTTTCGCCATTGATGGCAATGTACTGACGTTCATTTGATTGTCACATTGCAGCAACCGGCCAGACGCATGTTCGATGCCCTCGTCCCGTCCTCGGCGCTTCAACTGATCGGCTTTGCCGACGTCGATGCCTTTCGGCCGATCGAGTCGATGGAGGATGCGAGAAGCATTCCGCTCGACGTTGCGAACTTCGCAGCCGCCCGCGCTGTCGTCTCCCTGCCGGCGTGCCGCATCGTCGTGATGCGGTCGTTCGCGCGCATCCTTGATACCGCCTATCGGATGCCCGGCGGGATGGTGATCCTCTCGATGACCGACGACCTTCAGGCCAATTCCAAGGGCATGGATCTCGACGCCCGCTTCTTCGTTGCGCTCCGCGGCAACGACGAGTGCCATTTCGTCGAGCCCCAGACCAATCACTACGCGATGATCATCCTCTCGCCCGGCCTGAAAGACCGGGGCTGGTTCGATCATGCCGACGATTTGCGGGCCTATGTCGCGAACCGGCCCGCCCTGCTCCACACGCGCCAGCTCGTGCTCGACATCCTGCGAACCGCGTCGGTGCAGCCGTTCCTGTTCGAGACCACCGAGGCGGCCTGCCATCTCCAGGAAGGGTTGCTGCTCGCGCTCGACGATCTGTTTCGGATCGGTGCGGGCCCGGACCGGAGCACCTCGGTCCAGAGCGGGCGGTCGACCAGGCTGGTGCAGCGGATCGACGATTACGTCGCAGCCTATCCAACCGCTCCGATCTATACGGCCGATCTCGCCGGTGAGTTCGGCGTCTCGATCCGGACGCTCAGCGGGGCCGTCAGCAAGGTCCGTGGCATGAGCCTGCACCAGTACATTCGGCTGAAGAGATTGTGGGCGACCCGCGCCCAGCTCCTGAAGGGTGGCGGTGCCACCGTCGCCACCTGCGCGCGTGCCCAGGGCTTCCACCACATGGGCGAGTTCGCCGCGGCGTACCGTGCGATCTTCCACGAGACCCCCTCGGACACGCTGGCGCGCGGGCGGCAGAGCGGACTTTCGGCAGGATGACGCTGCCGGCGCGGCGAAAGCCGTCCGGTTTCAGCACGGCCTGGAATGGCGGTAACGCCGGCGGGGACTGGCGCGCTCGGAAGGATTCGAACCTCCGACCCTCGGAATCGAAATCCGATGCTCTATCCAGCTGAGCTACGAGCGCCCTGGCCCTGGGGTTGGGCCGTTGCCGCGAAGCGCCGGACCGTGGCTGGCGAGCCAGCGCGCCGGATGGCGTTCGGACGGGTTCGAATTAGCAGAGAGGCTGGCCAATAAAAAGCCCTTCCCGCCTCCCGGGAGGCGGGGCGTGACCGGCTTGTCACCAGGTCGTGTTGAAGAGGCCGAAATGCGGCTGCTGCGCCACCATCATGGGCCGGCCATACTGTGGCCCACCAAACTGCGGCCCACCATGATACTGCGGCGCCGGATGCGCTCTGGCGACCTTACGCTTGGGTTGAGCCTGGGCCTGCGGCTTCTTGGCGGCCTCGGCCTTCGAACCCGGCGTAAACTGGGCGAAGGTCTCGCGCACCCGCGCCTTGGCCGACATCTCCGCGAGGGCCGCTGCCGACGCGGTATCCGGCGGCTGCGGCGCCGCGACAGCGGCGGTCTTCACCGCAGGCGGGGCAATCGTCGGCTGGCTGGTGTCGAGCACGACACGCTCGGGCAAATGCCGATCGGACCGGATCCTGATGGCCGGCTGGTCGTTGCTAGCGGTCGCGACCGCCGGCGCTACGGGCGAGGCCGGCACAACGAAGTTCACCGCAAACAGCAGGGCGAGCAACGCTCCGCCAACAAACATGAAATACCGAAGGATGGGCATTGGCCGCACTCCGCCCCCCGCAATCCCCGCGTGGGCTCTCCGCCTTAACAGGCGATACTCTGATTGGTTCCTGGTCCTGCCCTTCGGTTCAAATGGCGACGCCAAGTTTTTTGGCCAAGGCCAGAACAAGGCCGGAAACGGTAACTTTTCCGCTACCGGACGGCGCCGCCGTTCATGCCCGTCGTGCGGCAACCAGCGAGCACTTCGCCTGATCGGCATTAACGTTGATGTAGCCGACGGGAATGCGCGCGAAGGTCTTGCGGCTCTTCATGCTGACGGTGTCGGACAGCACGCGGCTGCGAGCGGTGAGAGGCGTGCCATCGCGACGCACGAAAGCGCAGCT
Source organism: Bradyrhizobium liaoningense (assembly GCF_018130825.1). GTDB lineage: Bacteria > Pseudomonadota > Alphaproteobacteria > Rhizobiales > Xanthobacteraceae > Bradyrhizobium > Bradyrhizobium liaoningense_B. The sequence goes on from NZ_JAFCJS010000009.1 coordinate 170,823, forward strand.
GATCTCGACATCCCTTACGGCATAGTCATTGTCGTTTCGCAGCGTGAGCGTCACCAGCGCCTTCGAGCCGAGGCCGCCGCGACGCCAGGTCTGAGATGAAATCCTGAGACGATCCAGCTCTGCCGCAGTGGCAGTCTGCGCTTCGGCCGTCGGTGACACCGCCGCATCGCCCGGAGCAGCCGGCTCGGCAACGGCTATGTCCGACTTGACCGGCTCGGTGCTGTTGCCTTTGGAGAGCGGCAGCAGCATCCAGATGCCGCAACCGAGGATGATGGCCGCCAGCAGCCACAACAGGCCTCGCCCAAACGAGACGCTCGCGACCGTCACCGCCCGGGCCAGTCGCTCGCCGGTCCCGGCAAAGCGTCCCAATCCGATCCGGTCAAACCTGGCGTTCATGGATGCATCACCGATGGCGGCCGAACTGCATTTGCACGACGAGCAGACCACTGCTTACCTAAATCCGGGAGAGGAACTAAGGTTCCCGCGCTTCAGGCGAGTCGGCAGGGACGGTGGCGACCACCGGCCAGGGCCGCTAACATGCGCCGCAACATCGAAAGACCCCGTTGGGAGACTATGAAATGCCAATCGCCGTCACTTGGGATCACGTCCATCTGCGCAGCCCCGATCCGGAGGCCACAGCGGCCTGGCTGCGGGACATCCTCGGCGGCGAGATCGTGCGCGCGCCGGGACGGATCGACGTGAACCTCGGCGGCGCAAGGATCTTCATCGCGCCGCTCGAGGGCGATAGCGCCGTCAACCCGCCGCCCCCGCACCCGCATCAGGGTCTCGACCATTTCGGTCTGACGGTGAAGGACATCGACACCGTGGCCGCCGAGATCAAGGCCAAGGGGGTCACCTTCACGCGCGAGCCGACAACGATCCGGCCCGGCGTGCGCATCTGCTTCATCCGCGGCCCCGAAGGCATCTCCATCGAGCTGCTCGAGCGCGACAAGAAATACACCTGACACCGGCGCAAGCCGCGTCAAGCAACAGCGCGAGACCGGGCGGAGCGCCGCCCGGTGCGGCTAGGTCATGCTGCCGGGCATGAAGCAGCGGATGGTGACGCCCATATAGCCGTAGATCGGCCACACCATGGTGCGTCCCACCCGGTTCGGCTCCGAGATCACGGCCTCTTCGGGCACATCGACCCAGACGAGTTCCTGCTGCTGGCCGTCGAGCACGTAGCCAAGGCGTGGGACGCGGACACGATAGTGCCCGTCCTTGCTCTCCCAGTCGGTGTCCGAGAGCGCGGAGCCGTCGGCATCGGAGCAGCACGGCCCCTTGCCGCTTCGCAGGCTGTCGAACCAAGCCTTCAAGTCGGCATTGGTGTTGACGAACTGGCCCCGGTCACGGGCGTGCCCGAAGGGAGCCGCGAGCCCAATCAAGGCAACGGCGCATGCCAGCCTCGTCACGCTTCGCCAGCGTGTCGCGCTACCAATCCACCGTCGTTCGCTTTTGCAAATCGTGGGACGCGCACTGTACAGACGCGGCTCATCGCCGCCGGAATCGATCCAGTTGCTCACGTTCGTCTTGCTCCAGCACCCCGCGGCCAGTGCAACAATGGTTATGCATTTCGCGGGCCAACTTGATTCGCAACGTCTGGCCTCGCCCCATGATGAGACAGTCATATCAGCGTCACAGACAAGCCGGGACGATTACGGTCCACGCGACAGGGCAACTTGCCGGCCGGCAAACTGCCGCGTTGCACGAGGAGATGTGCTTTGGCATAAAAGCCGTACCGGTTGCGCCATTGGGCGATGGCGGCCGGCCCACGGGACGTTATGAAGAACGGCCTTTATTCGATCCACGTCACGCTGCTCGATGGTCGAGTCGGCAAGGGCAGCGGTGTGATCCTTTTTCGCGACGGCAAGATTCTTGGCGGCGATGCCTATCTCTATTACACCGGCAGCTATGTGGTGAAGGACGAGCGCACCTTCAAAGGCGAGGTGCTGGTGCAACGGCACACGTCACCTCGCGGCGATGACAATCCGCTGTTCGGTGGCCCTGCCCCGGTCGGCATTGGCGTCAGCGGGACCTACACGGACACCCGCGCGGAGATGACAGGGACGGCGCTGGTCGGCAAGGCCAGCCTGATTTTCGGCGCCACGTTGCACAAGCTTGCCGAGGCCGACTAGCTATTCGGCTGCCTGCTCCAGCGGCGCCGTGCGCGGCAAGATCATCTGGATGCGCGTGCCGCCGCCCGGCTCGGAATCGAGATCGAGCCGGCCGCCGAGCCTGTTGGTGACGATGCTGTAGACGATGTGCAGGCCGAGGCCGGTGCCGCCCTGGTCGCGTCTTGTCGTAAAAAACGGATCAAATGCGCGGCGTCGGACGTCGAGCGACATGCCGCAGCCATTGTCGGCGAAGAGGATCTCGACATTGTCCTTGCCGGACTCGCGCACCTGGATGTCGATCATCCCGGGCCGGCCGTCCGGGAAGGCGTGCGCGACCGAATTGAGGAACAGATTGGTCAGCACCTGCCCGTACGGCCCGGGATAGCTGTTCATGGTCAGATCGGGCTGGCACTCGACGTTGAGCGTCAGGTTGTGTTTGCGCAGGCCCGGCCGCAGGCTCATCACCACCTGCTCGGTAAGATCGCCGAGGTCGAAGGTGCGCTGGTCCGAATAGTTGCGGTCGGCCGCAACCTGCTTGAACGACTGGATCAGCTCGGCGGCGCGGTTGAGATTGGAGACGAGCTGCGAGGACGCATCGCGGCTGGTGTTGAGGAAGTCGTTGAGCGTGGAGCGGCGAAGCTCGCCGCGCTCGACTTCGGAGGTGAACATCGCAGTCTTGCGCTCCAGCGCGGAGGCAACCGTGAGACTGATGCCGACGGGGTTATTGACCTCGTGCGCGACGCCGGCGACGAGACGTCCGAGCGCGGCCAGCTTCTCCGCCTCGATCAGCGAGGCTTGCGTCTCGCGCAGATTGCGTAGCGCGGTCTCCGCCGATTCCTTGGCCTTGCGCATCTCCTGCTCGCCGCGCTTGCGCTCGCCGATGTCGAGCGCGACGGTGACGATCCGCTCGATCTCGCCATCGGCATCGAGCAGCGGCAGCTTGTTGACCAGCCATTGCCGCATATTGCCGGCGGCGTCCTTGTACTCCTCCTCGTAGAAGCCGAGCCCCTTGCGCAGCTTGAGCACGCGCTTGTCGTTCTCGTCGGTCTTGGCCGCACCGTAACGCGACATCAGGTCGGCCGTGGTCCGGCCGAGCGCGTCGCCGGGCTCGATGCCGAAGATGCCGGCCATATAGCGGTTCATCAGCACGTAGCGCAGATCGCGGTCCTTGACGTTGATGACAGCGGGCACGGTGTCGATGACCTGCTGGAGCAGGCGCCGGCCCTCGGCGATGGCGTCCTCCGCTCGCTTCTGGTCGGTGATGTCGCGCAGCGTGCCTTCGTAGCGGACGATGTTGCCCTGCTCATCCCGCACGCCGGTGGCGCTGTCGGAGAGCCACAGGATATCGCCGCTGCGCTGGCGCACCTGGTACTCGAACTCGCGCACCATGCCGTCGCGCGCCATCAGCCGCTGGTATTCGTCGCGTGCCTCGGGATGGACGTAGATGGTGTGGGCGATGTCGTTGATGCTGTCGATCAGGTGCTGCGGGCTGTCGTAGCCCATCATCCGCGCCAAAGCCGGATTCGCGTTGAGGAGGTCACCGGCCGGCGTCGTGACGTAGATGCCGTCGACCGAACCCTCGAACAGTTTTCGATAGCTCTCTTCGGCCAGCCGCTGCTCGGTGAGCGCGCGCACCGCCGCCTCGCGCGCCGTGTCGGCCTCCTCCAGCGCGCGGCGGAACACTTCGGCGGCACGCGCGATGTCGCCGATCTCGTTGTCGAGATCGGCCGACGGGATCGAGGTGTCCTTCTGGCCGGCCGCGAGCGCGCGGATCGACCTCGCGATCTGGGCCAGCGGGCGCACCGTGCGCCGCACCACGAAGACGGCCGCGACGATGCCGATCAGCACGCCGATGGAGCCGAGCACGATGCTCTGCCAGCGCGCCTCCGTCAGCGTGCGGGCAAAATCGCGCGACAGCACGTGGCCGCGCCTTGCGCTGACCTCGCGCAGCAATTCGGTGACGCGACCGATCAGCCGGCCCTCGGTGCCCAGCACCTCGCGATCGATGTCGGCGATCTGACGCTCGCGGACGGCGACTGCCATGATCGCCTCGGCATAATCGTTCACCGCCGCCTTCAGCTTGGGATCGGTGAAATCCATCGCGCGCATGCCCTGTGCGGACTGCTCGGCCGCCGACGGGTTGCGCGCGAGCAATCCGAGCGCGATCCGGCTCTGCGCCTCGGACAGGCGGGAAGCGAGCTCGCGGTCCGCGGTGCCGGAGACCGCGGCGTCGAACTGGTCGCGCAGCGGCGGCAGGCCGGCGAGCAGCTGGGCGCGGCGGTCGATCAGGGTCGATATCCGCTCCAAGCCGTTGCGATAGGTCGCAAGCCGCTCGGTGACCCCGTCGATCATGTCCTGCTGCTCTGGCGCGAGCTCGATGCGGGTCTTTTTCAGGATGTCGCTGAGTGTCGAGGCCGCCTCGCCCACCTGCTTGAACTGGATGCCGGCGCCGGGATCGGTGACGAAGTCGCGCGCGGCAAGGCGCAGCTCGTTCATGCGGCGGTCGATGTCCTCGGCGAGGTCCCCGACGCTCTGCAGCCGCTGCAACTCGGCGAAGGTCGTGTCGATATGGCGGATCGCAATCACGCTCGCGGTCGAGGTGACGATGATCACCGCCAGCACCAGGATGAAGCTTCCGAACGTCAGCTGGCCGATGGACAGCGAAAATATTCGCTTTTTCTCAGGGGGCGGCGTCAATTCGGCGGACATCTGTTGCTTGAGGACCGGGCTGGTGGAAGCCCAATATACGACGTATTGCGGGCCCGGGGGAACATGCCTGCCGCCGCGGAATATCCTTAATATCGCAGGCCTCGGCCCGCCCCCCGCACCGGATTATGACGTCTTGACGCTTGCCGGCCGCCCGGCCGGGATCGTCATGGCGGCGACGCCGAGAACGACGCAGGCAAGCCCGATCCAGGCAGTCCGGCTCAAGGTTTCGCCGAGGAAAGCGACGCTGACGGCGACCCCGATGGGGACGCGCAAATAGGCCTGTGCGGTGGTGCCGACCGAGCCCAGGGTCTGGATCAGGCGGAAGTAGATCGCAAACGCCGCGGCGGTCGAGAAAGTCGCCAGCGCGAGCAGCGCCAGCACGGAGCTGAGCGAGGGCGACAGCGTCCAGGGCTGCTCGACGACCAGCGAGGCCGGGATCAGGACCGCCGCCCCCGCCAGCAATGAGCCGGCCGCAGGGGCCATCGGATCAAGGCCCTTGAAGCCGCGGCCGAAGATCGCGGCGCAGGCGTAGCAGATGGTGGCGGCGACTATCGCGGCCTCCGCAACGAGGCCGCTGCCGATGTCATGAAAGGCATCGACGCCGACGATCAGCAGGATGCCGGCCATCCCCGCCACGACGCCGAACAGCTTTCGCGGTGTCGTCGCCTCGTGGCGGGTGACGATTGCGGTGAGCAAAAAGGTGAAAATCGGGCCGGCCGAGTTGAGGATGGTGGCGAGCGCGGCATCGACATGGCGCTCGCCCCAGGCGATCAGCGTCCAGGGGATGACGCTGTTGAGCACGGCCTGGAACGCGAAGCGCCGCCAGGTCGGACCATCCGTCGGCATCTCGATGCCGCGCGCCCGCATGACGATGAGCAGCAGCAGGCCCGCGATCGCGGTGCGCGCCGCGATCAGCGTGATCGGCGGGATGGTGGCGACGCCGAGCTTGATGAAGGTGTAGGAACCGCCCCAGAGCGTTGCGAGCGCGACCAGCAGCGCCAGCTCGACAGCGAAGTTGGTGTCCTGCCGGCTGTCCATTGTGCGTCCCGTCCATTCCGCAATGGACGGAACCTAGCGCGTCCGCGCTCGCCGATACTTCGCTGCGTGTCGAAGTATATCAGCCGACTGCGCCGACCTCGAACACCTCACCGTCGTAGCCGGCCTCGCGGGGAATGCGGAGCTGGCGGCCGGTTTCGGTCTTGGTCATGACCGGCATCACGGTGACGATCGACATGCCCTTGGCATGGTCGAGCGCAGATTTCACCGTCGGCTGCTTCGCCAGCCGGATCAGATTGCGCGTGGTCGGGAACGGCAGCTTGAAGCGGCCACTGTCGCCGCCCTCCACGGCCTCGCGCGCTGACACCCAGATCGAGTCGGTCGATTCCCGTCCATCATGCGCGCCGAGCTGGTCGGGCGGCGCTGCCGCAAGGAAGAACCAGGTGTCGAAGCGCTTCGGCATGCCCTCCGGCGTGATCCAGTGGGCGTAGGGCACGAGCGTGTCGAGCGCGAGCTGGAGGCCGTTGTCGGCGAGGATGCTCAAAAAGCTGATCTTGTGCTCGTTGAGCGCGACGCGGTGCTTGTCGGCGATCTCGCCGGCGCGTTTGGCATCAACAGGCGCGCCCGTCTCCCTCGAGCGCGCCAGCAGGATGCCGCTCTCCTCAAAGGTCTCGCGGATCGCGGCGATACGAAAACCGCGGTCCGCTTCGCTGAGGCCCTCGCCGCCTGAATACAGGTCGGCGCGGGCGACGATCTCGTTGTCGCCGGCATCGACACTGCCGCCGGGAAACACCAGCGCGCCCGAGTTGAACTCGATCTGATGATGGCGCACCATCATGAAGACCTCGACCTCCTTTGCGCCGTCACGGAGCAGAAGGATGGTCGACGCCGGGCGTGATGCTGATGTCTCGGCCATGCGACTAACCCGCGGCGCTGGATTGCGGGCCGAGATTGGCGCGCTTGTCGAAACGGGCAACGCGCGACAGCAGATAGTCGACCTCGGCCTTCGCCGTTGCCGTCATCGTCGCGCCGGGCTTGCGCTGCGCGCTGGAGGCGATGATGCCGCGCTTCTGGAGCACGTATTTGCGCACGGTCAGGCCGACGCCGGGCTGCTGCTCGTAGCGGATCAGCGGCAGATGCGCGTCGAACAGATCATGCGCGGCATCGCGCTTGCCGGCCTTCGAGAGGTTCACGACGTCGATCAGGAGCTCCGGGAAGGCGTAGCCGGTCATGGCACCGTCGGCGCCGCGCTCCATCTCGAAATCGAGGAACGTGCCGCCATTGCCGCAGAGGATCGAGAGCGGGCGGAGCGAGCCGTCCTTCTGGAAGCCGCGCAGCGTCGAGATCTTCTCAAGGCCGGGCCAATCCTCGTGCTTGAGCATCACGCAGTTCGGATTATCCATGACGATCTTGCGGATCACGGCGGGGGTGAACACGACCTGCAAGGTCAGCGGATAGTCCTGGAGCACCCAGGGCACGTCCGGGCCGATGGCCTCCGCGGCCTGCTTGAAATAGCCGATGATCTGGTCATCGGTGCGAAGCGAGGGCGGCGGCGCGATCATGACGCCGGCCGCGCCCGCATCCATCGAGGCCTTCGCCAGCGAACGCATGGTGGCGAAGCCCGGCGCGGAGACGCCGACGATCACCTGCATCTTCTTGGCGCGCTTGACGTAGCGCACGGCCACCTGCTCGGCCTCGGCGGCATCGAGCTTGGGGGCCTCGCCGAGGATGCCCAGCACCGTCACGCCGTCGCAGCCGACCTCCTCGTAGAAATCGGTCAGGCGGTCGATCGAGCGCTCGTCGATCCGGCCGTCATCGTGGAACGGTGTCGGCGCGATTGCGAAGGTGCCCTTGGCGTCGGCAGTGAGTTTCATCGTTGTCCTTGTCTCTCTCTTTCGTGTGGCTAAAACCGCCGCGCCCCCATCTTGATCTGCTCCTCGGAGAAGAAGATCTCCTTGGCATGCTCAACGACGTCCTGGGCTTTCCAGCCCGAGTGCGGCGGTTTCCAGCCTTCCATTTCCATCATCCGCATTTCGCGCACGCCGCGGGGCCCGGACACGCCCAGCACCTTGCCGGTCTGGTCGCCCGACAAGTCGCTGACCATGTATAGCACGGCCGGCGCGATGCCGTCCGGTCCCAGCGCGGCCCCCGGGTTCTCCTTATAGCGGGGCAGGTCTGCGGTCATGCGGGTCAGGGCGCCCGGGGCCAGGGTCCAGATCCGGATGTTGTACTTCCGGCCCTCGATCGCGAGCACATTGGACAGGCCCCAGATGCCGCCCTTGGCCGCGCCGTAATTGGTCTGGCCGAAATTGCCGATCAGGCCCGATGTCGAGGAGGTGTTGACGATGACGCCCCCGCCGTTTTCCCGCATCCAGCGAAACACCGGCATGGTGCAACAAAAGGTACCCTTCAGGTGGACCTTGATGACCCTGTCCCAGTCGGCTTCGGACGCCTTGGCGAAGGTCTGGTCGCGCAGGATGCCGGCATTGTTGACCAGGATGTCGGCGCGGCCAAAGTGCTTGATGGCGTCGTCGAACACCGACTGGCCGCCCTCCATGGTGGAGATGTCGGCGCCGTTGGCGACCGCCTTGCCGCCCTCGGCCTCGATCGCGTCGACCACAAGCTGCGCCATCGACTTGTCGGCGCCCGAGCCGTCACGGGGCCCGCCGAGGTCGTTGACGACGACCGAGGCCCCTTCCCGCGCGAATAGCTTCGCATAGGCCTCACCGAGCCCCCCGCCCGCGCCGGTGATCAGCGCAACCTTGCCGTCGAGTAGTCCCATGGTGGCTTCTCCCTGATTGTTTTTGTTCTCTCGTGTCCCGGACGCGATGCAGCGTGAAACGCTGCGTCGCAGAGCCGGGACCCGGTTCTTTCTTCGCCTGAGCTCTCTGGGCCCCGGCTCAGCGGCGCATCACTGCGTGCTGCGCCGCGTCCGGGGCACGAGACCTTCCTAACCCAGCACCGTCTTGCCGTTCTTGATCACGGTGACGCCGCGCGACTTCACCTTGGCTTCGAACGAGATCACGTTGCCGTCCTTCCAGAGGTCCATGGTCACGGTCTCGCCGGGATAGACCGGGGAAGAGAATCGCGCGACGTGCTGGCGGAAGGCGCTTGCGTCGTAGTCGGCATAGGTCTGGAGCACGCCGCGGCAGGTGATGCCGTAGGTGCACATGCCGTGCAGGATCGGGCGCGGGAAGCCGGCCTTCTTGGCGAACTCCGGATCAGAGTGCAGCGGGTTGCGGTCGCCGCAGAGGCGGTAGACCAGCGCCTGGTCGGGGCGCGTGACGATGTCGATGGTCCTGTCGGGCGAACGCGAGGGGATCTTGTGCGGATCGGGCTGGGTCAGGTTCGGCCCGCCAAAGCCGCCGTCGCCGCGGGCAAAGCGCGAGGCGACCAGCGTTGCGAGCTTCTCGCCCTTCTCGTTTTTCAGCACGGTCTGGTGGCTGATGACGACGCCCTTGTCCTTGCCCTTGTCGTAGACCTCGAGCACGGAGGAATCGGCCGTGATGTGCGCGGCGACCGGCAGCGGCTGGTGGAAGGTGATGTCGCGCTCGCCGTCGACCACCATGACGCGGTTGAGGTTCATCTCGCCCGGCCCCGAGCCCCACGCGGCGACGGAGGCGAAGGTCGGCACCACCTTCAATGGCCGCGGCGTGAACGTGCCCTCGTTGACGAAGGCGAGCTCGTTCTCGTCCATGGGGTCGGCGCCGAGGCCGATGCCGTAGGCGTAGAGCATCACCTCACGGTCGGTGTAGGCGTATTTCTGGCCGAGGTTTTTCAGGCCTTTGAGCTCTTCGTATCTGGCGGACATTTTTCTGGTTTCCTCCCGGCATTCGTCTCAGCGAGCAGCGGCGCTCGTTAATGTGCCCTCTCCCCTTGCGGGAGAGGGCTGCACCGCTCTTGCAACAAACTCACTCGGGTGAGGGGTTGGCTCCGCAGTGACACTTCTCGTGTGGAGAGAGACCCCTCGCCCGGCAGCCTTCGGCTGCCACCCTCTCCCACAAGGGGAGAGGGTTACATCTTGCTTCGCGTCAAGCCGGCGTGAAGAACGGCAGCGGTGCGCCGTCGGTCGGCTTGAACACCACCTTCACCTTCTGGCCGATCTTGAGCTTCTCGAGATCGCAGTCGACGAAATTGGTCTGCACCGACGGTCCCTCCTTCAGCGTGACGTAGCCGATGGCGTAGGGACCCGTCGGCGACTTCCGCATCAGGCTCCAGGTGTAGATCGTGCCCTCGCCCGAGGCTTCCTCCCACACCGTCTTGTCGGAGTAGCAGAACGGACAGATCGAGCGCGGGAAGTAATGCGCTTCGCCGCAAGCGGTGCAGCGCTTGATCATGAACTTGCCCTCTTTCGCCGCATCCCAGAACGCGGCGGTCTCGGGGTTGGTCACCGGTGCCGGATATTTCTTTGCATCTACCATCACACGCGCTCCAGAATGGCCGTCGAGGCGGCGTGGCGGACGCCCAGAAGGCCGCCGGTGCCGTGGGCGATGGCGAGATCGCAATTTTTCACCTGCACCTTCGGATGCGCCTCGCCGCGCAGCTGCCTGACGGCCTCGATGATCTTGGTCATGCCGCCGCGGTTGACGGGATGATTGCTGCAGAGGCCGCCGCCGTCAGTGTTGAACGGCAGCTTGCCGACGCCCGAGATCAGATTGCCGTCGGCAACGAACTTGCCGCCCTCACCCTTCTTGCAGAAGCCGAGGTCTTCGAGCTGCATCAGGACGGTGATGGTGAAGCTGTCATAGATCGAAGCGTACTTGATGTCCTTCGGCGTGATGCCGGCTTCCTCGAACGCGCGCGGTCCGGACCACACGCCGGCGGAGTACGTGAGGTCGAGATCCTTGCCGCCGCGCGGACCCTTCATCGCCTCGCCATGGCCGATCAGCTTGACCAGCGGCTTCTTCAGGCTCTTGGCGATCTCGGGCGTGGTCACGATCAGCGCGCCACCGCCGTCGGAGACGACGCAGCAATCCATGCGATGCAGGGGATCGGAGATCATCGGCGAGTTCAGGACGTCCTCGACGGTGACGACGTCCTTGAGCATCGCATGCGGATTGTATTGCGCGTGATGGGAGGCTGCGACCTTGATCCAGGCGAGCTGCTCCGAGGTGGTGCCATAGTCGTGCATGTGGCGCATGGCACACATGCCATAGGCATTGTGCGTGGTCGCGCCGTAAGCGGACTCGAAATCGACCTCGGCGCCGGCCGCACGCGGCGGCATCACGCCGGTGCGCGGCTTGCCGGCGAGCGTGACAAGCGCGATCGAGCACTTGCCCGCCGCGATCGCCTCGGCGGCATGGCCGAGATGGATGATGTAGGAACAGCCGCCGGTCTCGGTGGAATCGACGTGGCGAAGCTTCTTGGTGTTCAGGCCGAGATAGTCGACCATCGGCCAGGCACCGCCAGGCGCATCGCCCGCGCAGAAATAGCCGTCGACATCGTCCTTGCTGATCCCGGCATCCTCGATCGCGCCCTTGGCGACCTCGGCGTGGAGCTGGGCGGTGGATTTGTCCGGCGCATGCCGGGTCGGGTGTTCGTAGATCCCGGCAATGTAGGCCTTGCCCTTGATGGTCAAAACAGAGGTCTCCGCTCGCGTTTCTTCTTGGCTCTTTTTTCTGAACCGCACCGGCCTGATTGGCAAGCGCGGAAATATTCCGTCGGGCGAGAGGGCAGCGGGTGAGCGCAAGTGGGGGATGCTCTCGTGTCCCGGACGCGCTGCAGCGTGCAACGCTGCTGAGCAGAGCCGGGACCCATGCGGTCCCGGACTCGGTGCGACATGGGCCCCGGCTCGGCAGCGCACCACTTCGTGCTGCGCAGCGTCCGGGGCACGAGACTTTACCTGCAGACACACCTCCGCATCCTCGCGGCGACTTCGCCCGAGCTTTGCGTCCGTCTTGCTTCCCTCCTTGAACAGAGGGCGCAGGGAAGACCGGGTGCCGGCTGGGCACCCACGGTCCGCTGTGCGCGAATTGCGCGAAGAACAGATGCACAGCGGCATACAGGTGAAGCCAGACAACCGGCCTTCCCTGCGCAGTGGCCTTACGGCTTATATCGCGCTCTCCCCGGGGAGCGATGCACTATTGCCCCCGTCGCCTTGCGAGCGATCGCAAGACTTGACGCACAGACCCCGGGCGTCAGGACCACACGATTTTGCCGTACGCGAGACCGCACCCGTCGTGCCGCGAGACAATCGCTCGCGTGACGCCGCCCGCGTCCACCGCCGCTCACCCCGCGTTTCGTGACGATCGCGATACGCCCCTCTGACTGGGATGAGGTGGCGGAGCAATACGACAATTCCGAATTTCGGTAAAGTGGAATGTTTTTGCGCCGGCGGATTGACCCATGGCGTGGGTGTTTTGCCTGACGGGCAGCACAAGGGATGGTGTCGCAGTGTCGTAGGGTGGGTTAGCGAAGGCGTAACCCACCGCTTTGTTCTCAGCGGAGGCAGAAGCGGTGGGTTACGCCTCGCGAACCGCGCTTCGCGCATTCGCAAGGCTAACCCACCCTACGGGACTGCCCTACTCCGCCGCGATCTGCCTCGGCGCCGATGGCGGGCTCGCCAGGTCAGCGGCGAGCTGGGCGTAGCGGGCCTTGGCGTCGGTCACGGCCTTCTCCTTCACCGGGCCGTAGCCGCGGATGCGGTCGGGCAGAGACAGGAGCTCGACGGCGGTGTCGATCGTGACCGGCGACAACAGGCCGAGCACGGTGGCGACGTCCTTTTCGTAGCCGGCGATCAGGTCGCGCTCGAGCTTGCGGTCGGCGCTGCGGCCGAAGATGTCGAGCGGCGTGCCGCGCAGGAACTTGAATTTCGCCAGCACGCGGAAGGTCTTCAGCATCCACGGACCGAAGGCGCGCTTCTTCGGGCGCCCCAGGGCGTCGACACCGCTCGCCAAAATCGGCGGAGCCAGATTGAAGCTGAACTTGAAGTCGCCCTCGAACTGGTCGCGCAGCTGCTGCTCGAAGGCGCCGTCGGTGAAGAGGCGCGCGACTTCGTATTCGTCCTTGTAGGCCAGGAGCTTGGCGTAGTTCACGGCGACCGCGCGCGGCAGCGCATCGCCATAGCCGCCCTGCCCGGCGGCGTCGCGGACCTGATCGACCAGCTTGCGATAACGCTTGGCGAGACGGGTGTTCTGGTAGGCGGTCAGATGCTTGGCGCGGTGCTCGATGACCTCGTCGAGCGTCATGGCATCCAGCGTCTTCGGCGCAACCACTTCGTCCGTTCCCTTCAGCATGTCGGCAAGGCGCTTGGGGTCCGCGACCGCGAGGCGGCCGAGGCGGAAGGCTTCCTTGTTCATCTTGATCGAGACGCCGTTGACCTCGATGGCCTGCTCGATCGCCTCAGCCGACAGCGGGAACAGCCCCTTCTGATAGGCATAGCCCATCATCATCATGTTGGTGGCGATGCTGTCGCCGAGCAGCTGTTCGGCCGGCCTGGTGAAGTCGAAGAACACGGAGTCCTTGTGCAGCGCCGTCTCCAGCACCGCATTGAGCTTGCGGGTCTGGAAGTTGAAGTCGCGGTTGAGGATGAAGTCGGCGGTGGGAATGACGTGGCTGTTGATGACGCCGCGGGTGCGGTTGGAGTCGCAGAGCGAGATGGTGTCCTTGGCGACCGCGACCACTTCGTCGGCGGCGAGCACGAGGTCGGCCGTGCCGGTGACGATGCGCGAGCAGGTCACCTCGGCCGGATGATCGGACAGGCGGACATGGCTGAGCACCGCCCCGCCCTTTTGCGCCAGGCCCGACATGTCGAGGATCATCGAGGCCTTGCCCTCGATATGCGCGGCCATGCCGAGCAGCGCGCCGATGGTGAGCACGCCGGTGCCGCCGACGCCACCGACCGCGATGTTGTAGGGCTTGTCGAGCGTCGGGCGCGACGCGGGCTCCGGCAGCGCGCCGATGTCGCCGAGATCGGCCGGCGCGCGATGGCGCGGCTTGCCGCCGTCGACGGTGACAAAGGACGGGCAGAAACCCTTCAAGCAGGAATAGTCCTTGTTGCAGGACGACTGGTTGATGGCGCGCTTGCGGCCGAACTCGGTCTCCAGCGGCTCGACCGAGATGCAGTTCGACTGCACCGAGCAGTCGCCGCAGCCTTCGCAGACGGCCGGATTGATCATGACGCGACGCGCCGGATCTTCCATCAGCCCGCGCTTGCGGCGGCGGCGCTTCTCGGCGGCGCAGGTCTGCACGAAGACGATCGCCGACGTGCCCTTGTATTCGCGGCACATCTTCATGACGTTTTGCAATTCGTCGCGGTGATATTTCTTCACGCCGGGCGCGATGGTGTCGGCCGGATAGGCGTCCGGATTTTCCGAGACGAGATAGATCTCGCTGATGCCCTCGGCGTGAAGCTGGGCCATGATCTTCTGCGGCGAGAGATCGCCGTCATGGCGCTGGCCGCCGGTCATGGCGACGGCGTCGTTGTAGAGGATCTTGTAGGTGATGTTGGCCTTGGAGGCGATCGACTGGCGGATGGCGAGACTGCCGGAATGGAAATAAGTGCCGTCGCCGAGGTTCGCGAAGATGTGGTTTTCGTTGGTGAACGGCGCGATGCCGACCCACGGCACGCCCTCACCGCCCATATGCGTGAAGGTCTCGGTCGAGCGGTCCATCCACAGCGCCATGAAATGGCAGCCGATGCCGGCGAGCGCGCGGCTGCCCTCGGGCACTTTGGTGGATGTGTTGTGGGGACAGCCGGAGCAGAAATAAGGGGTGCGGGAGACAGGCGCGACCGCCTGCATCTGGGTGGCCTGGCGGCCGTTGAACCAGTCGGCCTTGACGCGGAGCATCTCCGCGATCTCGGGGTTGAGATTAAGTCGGAGAAGTCGCTCGGTCAGCGAGGTCGCAAGCGAGGCGACGCTGAGCTCGGCGGCGAAGGTCAGGAAGCGCTTGTCGTGCTCGTCCATCTTGCCGACGATGCGCGGCCGCACGTCGTCGCGCCAGTTGAACAGCACCTGCTTGACCTGGTTCTCGACGATCTCGCGGCGCTCCTCGACGATGAAAATCTCCTCGAGGCCGACGGCGAATTGATGCACGCCTTCCGGCTCCAGCGGCCAGGGCATGCCGATCTTGTAGAGGCGAAGACCGATCTTGGCCGCGACCTCCTCGGTGATCCCGAGCTCGCGCAGCGCCTGACGCACGTCCTCATAGCTCTTGCCGGAGGCCATGATGCCGAAGCGCGCGTTCGGCGAATCCATGGTGACGCGGTTGACCTTGTTGGCGCGCGCAAAGGCGATCGCGGCAAAGCCCTTGTAGTCCTGCAGGCGGCGGTCCTGCTCGAAGCGGTCGTCGGGCCAGCGCAGATTGAGGCCGCCGGGCGGCAGCTCGAAATCGGTGGGGATGATGAAGGGCTTCATCTCATCGGTGAGGTCGATCTCGGCGGTGGTCTCCACCGTCTCCGTGATCACCTTCATGCCGACCCAGCAGCCGGAATAGCGCGACATCGCGATACCGAGCAGGCCCATCTCGATCATCTCGTGGATGCTCGAGGGATAGAGATACGGCATCAAGGCCGACATGAAGGCGTGGTCGGACTGATGCGGGACGGTCGAGGATTTGGCGCCGTGGTCATCGCCGGCAAGACACAGCACACCGCCGTTCTTGGCCGAGCCTGCGGCATTGCCGTGGCGGAACACGTCGCCGCAGCGATCGACGCCGGGGCCCTTGCCGTACCAGATGCCGACGACACCATCGTATTTGGCACCCGGCGAAAGATTGAGCTGCTGCGAGCCCCAGACCGCGGTTGCCGCCAGGTCCTCGTTCACGCCGGGCTGGAACTTGATGTTGTACTGCTCGAGATGTTTTCGCGCGGCGAACAGCTGCTGGTCGTAGCCGCCGAGCGGCGAGCCGCGATAGCCGGAGATGAAGCCCGCGGTGTTGAGGCCGTTGGCGCGATCGCGCCGGATCTGGGCCATCGGCAGGCGGACCAGGGCCTGGATGCCCGTGGTGAAGACGTGTCCGGTGTCCTGGGTGTATTTTTGATCGAGACTGATCGGACCCTGGTTGATTCCCATGCTGTCCTCTTTCCGCGCCCTGTTCAGGTCTTTGTCAGTTGCATCGCTTAAGCCGTTGCCTGCCCATCGTTTTTAGCTAGGGCGCGCCGACCACCTGCGCCACTCTATGTCGGATATTTAACGCGGCGCATCACAAATCTGGACCAAAGGGAGCGCCGGGTAAAAATCGCAATTTCGTGGCTGCAAAGGCATCGGGCATTTTCAATTTGTGTCACCATACCCCCGCCGTCGCGAAATGAATGGATGCTCCCTTCGCACGGGTGCGGTCGATTGGTCGCAGGAGAGGCTTTCGATGCGGACGATTCTGACTGGCTTGGCTCTTGCGGGTTTGGCGTTGTGCAGTGCGGTTGCAGGCACGGTTACAAGCGCGGCCCATGCCGCCGAACCGTCGCCGGAGCTGATCTCCTATGGCAAGGCGTTGGTCGAGGCCGGAGGCTGCGCGGGCTGCCACACCGCCGATCCGGCGAGGCCGTTCGCGGGCGGAAAGCGCATCGATACGCCCTTCGGCGTGATCTACGCGCCGAACCTGACGCCCGACCGCGACACCGGAATCGGCGCCTGGGCGGAGGCTGATTTCACCCGGGCCCTGCGCTACGGCATCGCGCCTGATGGATCGAACTACTATCCGGCCTTCCCCTACCCTTACTTCACGCGGATGACGAAGGACGACACGCTGGCGATCCGCGCCTATCTCGGCTCGCTCGCACCCGTGGTGAGCCGCAACAAGCCGCCGGAGCTGCGCTGGCCGTTCGGCTATCGCGGCCTGATGCGGATCTGGAATGCCATGTACTTCAAACCTGGCCTGTTCGAGCCGGACCAGAAC
This sequence comes from Bradyrhizobium liaoningense, assembly GCF_018130825.1. Taxonomy (GTDB): domain Bacteria; phylum Pseudomonadota; class Alphaproteobacteria; order Rhizobiales; family Xanthobacteraceae; genus Bradyrhizobium; species Bradyrhizobium liaoningense_B. Next base: position 187,478 of record NZ_JAFCJS010000009.1, read on the forward strand.
CAGAGTGCGGCGTGGAACAGAGGCGGCTATCTCGTCACCGGGCTCGGCCATTGCGGCGCCTGCCACACGCCGAAGAACTATTTTGGCGCCGACAAGCAGGCACAGGCACTCTCGGGCAACGAGGTCGGCGGCTGGTATGCGCCAAGGCTCGATGGTGCCGGGCGCACCGGGCTGAAATCCTGGAGCGAGGCGGACATTGCCGAGTATCTGCAAAGCGGACGCAACGCGAAGAGTCATGCCGGCGGTCCGATGGCCGAGGTGGTCGTCAACTCCACCGCGAAGATGAGCGATGCCGATGTTCGTAGCATTGCGCTGTATCTGAAGAGCCTGGCGCCGGCGCGGCGCGAGACGATCGTGACGCCGCCCGATGATGCCGAGATGAAGGCCGGCCAGTCGGTCTATGCAAAGCTCTGCATCGCCTGCCATGAGGCCGACGGCACAGGAGCGCCGCGGATCTATCCGCCGCTGCCGGGCAACGCGCTGCTGCAATCGGTCAATCCGGCCTCGACCTTGCGCATCATCCTCGACGGCGCCTACACCGTGACGACGCCGCGCGCGCCGAACACCGGCGAGATGCCGGGCTATGCCAAGCAATTGTCCGATGCGGAGATCGCCGCGGTGACGAATTACATCCGCAATTCCTGGGGCAATGCGGGCCCGCTGGTGACGCCGTCGCAGGTGGCGAAGGCGCGGAAGGAGGAACCGTAGCTCCTTCTCGTCACCTCTACCTCTCCTCCTCACCCGTGAACACGAATTTCGGCATCTCCCATTTGTAGTGCACCGCGAGCAGGCGGAAGCTGATGCCGAGGACGAAGGTGAGAATGGTCCAGAGCTCCGCGTTGAGCTGCAAGCCGAACGCGGTCGCGTAGAACAGGCCCGTTACCACCGAGACGCTGGCGTAGAGCTCGGAGCGGAACAGCAGTGGCACGTCGTTGCAGAGCACGTCGCGGAGCACGCCGCCGGCGCAGCCAGTCACCATGCCAGAGACGATCACGATGGGCAGCGTCGCATCCATCTGCCAGGCAACGTCGCAGCCGGTCATGGTGAAGACGACGAGGCCGATGGCGTCGAGCACGATGAAGGCGACCTTCAGCCGGTGCACGAGACGCGCGATCAGGATGGTGACGAAGGCGGCGCCGCCGGCGAGCGCGAGATAGACGGGGTTGGCGACCCAGGCCAGCGGATAGTGGCCGAGAAAAAGATCGCGCAGCGTGCCGCCGCCGAGCGCGGTGATGCAGCCGAGGAAGCAGACCCCCAGCCAGTCCATGCTGCGGCGTCCGGCAGCCAGCGCAGCCGTCATGCCCTGTGCGGCCACCGCGACCAGCGACAGGAAATGCAGCACGGTATCGGTTGGTGGCAGGCTCCACATTGCCGTGTTCCCTCATCCCCGATGGAACTTAAAGCCCGGGGCTCCCGGCGGAACAGGTTCCCGATTCCCGAGGCGGGGGCAACATGAGACGAAAGCATCAGAGCAGGCGGAACGGAATCTCGCAGCTGAGGCTTGTCCCGTCGTCATAACCGAGGAGACCAATCGATGGCTGACGACCGTTTTCCCAACGATCCGTATCGCCCGAACCTCGCCGACGATGAGTATCTTCGCGCGGCACGCCGGGATGCCGACCTGCAGGCCGACCCCGAGCTTGGCGAAGGCCCCGCCTCCAGCGGCAAGATCGCGCTGTTTGCCGTGGCCGTCGCCCTTGTGCTCGGCGCCGTGTTCTACGGCCTGAACAACACGAGCACAACGAACCAGGCCAGCAACGCGCCGACCTCGCAGACCGCCCAGCAGACGCAGCCGGCCAATCCGGCCGCGCCTCCCGGCATGCGCGACGTGACGCCGCGCAACAACACCGAGCCGGGCACGACCACGGGTGCTGCGCCGACCAAGCCGGCCCCGGATAAGCAGACTCCGTCTGACGGCGCGAAGTAACAGTCACAAGATAGTGTCATCGCCGGCTTGACCGGGCGATCCAGTACTCCGAGGCGGGAGTGATTGATTGATAGGCCGCGGCGTACTGGATGCCCCGCCTGCGCGGGGCATGACACCGAGAGGATGAGAAAGCGGCGGACTCAAAGGGTTCCGCCGCTTTTTCGCTTTCCGGGATGGTCGTTCGCCTAGCTGAACATCTTGTTGAGCTCGCCGCCGGGGTAGCCGCTGCCAAGCTCCGTGAACGTTCCCTTCTCCGCCATCTCCTTCGCGGCGCGCATGAAGCCGCCCCAGGCGGCGCGGGCGAGCGATCCGCCCACGCTGATGCGGCGCACGCCGAGATCTTCGGCTTCCTTTAGCGACAGGCCGGACGCGCCAATCAGAAGATTGAACGGCTTCGGTGCGACAGCCTTCACCACCGCGGCGATGTCCCCGCGGCTCTTCAGGCCCGGCGCGTAGAGGCAATCGGCACCTGCATCCGCGTAGGCGGTGAGCCGGTCGATCACGAGCTTGAGATCGGTCACGCCCCAGAGATAGGCTTCGCAGCGGCCGACCAGCAGCGTGCCGCTGTCGCCGATCGCCTTGCGCGAGGCCTTGATGCGCTCGACCGCCAGCGCGTGGTCGTAGAGCGGCTTGTCCTTGTCGCCGGTGGAATCCTCGATCGACAGGCCGGCGACGCCGGTGCGCACACAGCGCTCGACATTGTCGGCGACTTTGTCCGGCTCGACGGCAAAGCCGCCCTCGAAATCGGCGTTGACGGGAATGTCGACGGCCGAGCTCAATGCTGCCAGATGCTGACAGACATCTTCGACGGAGACGTGGTTGTCGGCCTTGCCGATGGTCCAGGCAAAGCCCGCGCTCGATGACGCGATCGCCTTGAAACCGAGATGCTGCAAGGCTTTCGCGCTGCCGACGTCGACCGGATTGGGCAGGATGAAGCAGCCGCTCTCGTGCATCTCCTTGAACGTCGCGCGCTTATCGGCGGTCGTCACATGCATGTTTCTCTCCCTTGTTGGCCGCGCAGACATAGGCACGCATCATCGCGCGCGCTAGTGCGCATCATGCACCGCGCGGCTGTCCTTCGGCGCCTCGTCGCGATCGTTCATGCCGTAGTCGCGTACGACGCTGGCGATGCGCAGGTGATAATCGGCAAAGATCTGCGCCCTGCCCCTGGCCTGGGTGCGGCGGTGCTCCATGGTGTTGCGCCAGGCCTGGACGGCCGCCTCATCCCGCCAGAACGACACAGAGAGGATCTTGCCCTTCTCGGTCAGGCTCTCGAAGCGCTCGACCGAGATGAAGCCCTCGATGGTTTGCAGGAGCGGCTTCAGATCGGCTGCGAGGTCGAAATAGGTCTGGCGGTGTTCCGGCTTGGGCCAGACCTCGAAGATCACGGCGATCATGGGCGTCTCCTCTTATGTGAGCACGATCGCTTTCGGAAAACCGCGTTGCACTTTGCGCTAACGCGGCCCTTCGGGTCCGGATCATGCTGGCGTGGCCTACAATACCACCTTGCGCAGGAAGGTGCGCTCTTCCGCGAGGATGAATTTGTGTTCCTCGGCGAAGTGGAAATTTGCCATGCCCTCCGCATCCTGCCGCAGCCGGGCGCGATAGGCCTCATAGGCGGCGAGGCTCTCGAAGGTGATCAGCGCAAACGCGATGTTGTTGGTGCCCTCATGCGGCATGAAATAGCCGATCAGGTCGCCGCCGCATTTCGGAATGATGGTGAGCCAGCGCTTCGAATATTCCTCGAACTGCGCACGCTTGAACGGATCGAGCTGGTAGCGGATGAAGACGGTGACGGACATGACGGGCTCCCGATTTTTCCTTGCGCGAAGCGCGAGCGACGCCGTCGCCGCTGAAGCAACTGGATTGCTTCGCTTCGCTCGCAATGACGTGTTTGCAGCGACACGTTACACGCTTGCCCGACCACAATGCTTCGGCTACCATCGAAGCATGAAATCAGGACCCGACATCGCCCTGGTCGCCTCGCTGGTCGGCGACCCCGCCCGCGCCAACATGCTCACGGCGCTGATGAACGGCCGCGCACTGACCGCGAGCGAGCTGGCGCAGGAAGCCGGCATCACACCGCAGACGGCGAGCTCGCATCTGGCCAAGCTCGAGGCCGGCGGACTGGTGGAGCCGGAGAAGCAGGGCCGCCATCGCTACTACCGCCTCACCGACGACGACGTCGCCGGCGTGCTCGAAGGGCTCGCGGGCCTCGCCGCACGCACCGGCCACATGCGCGTGCGCACCGGGCCGAAGGATCCGGCGCTGCGGCGCGCGCGGATCTGCTACGACCATCTCGCTGGCGACCTCGGCGTGCAGATGCTCGACTCCTTGCGCGAGCGGCACCTGGTGAAGCAGAAGAAACAGGAGATCGAGCTGACCGCCGAGGGCGAGCGCTTTCTCGCCAGGCATTTGCAGATCTCGCCCGACATGCTCAGCCACCCGCGCCGCCCGGTCTGCAAGGCCTGCCTCGACTGGAGCGAGCGGCGCCATCATCTCGCCGGCACGTTAGGGGCCGCCATGATGCAGCGCTTTGCCGAGCTGAAATGGGCCGCGCGCGATCCCACGCCCGGCAGCCGCGTCGTGAACTTCACCCGCGCCGGCGAGAAGCAGTTTGCGGCGCTGTTCGGCAATGGGAAGGACTGATCACACGAGAAGCGTGGGATCGCACGTTTGCGTGTGATTGGATGATCTCGTCATGGCCGGGCTTGACCCGGCCATCGATCGCTTTAAGCGCAGTGTCATTCCGGGATGGTCCGAAGGACCAGACCCGGAATCTCGAGATTCCGGGTTCGCGCTACGCGCGCCCCGGAATGACGGCTCCAAACACGAGATCCCAAATGAACCGCCTCCTCCCGGCCGCGCTCGCCGCCGCCCTCCTTGCTTCCCCGTTCACCTCTGTCCACGCCGCCGAGACCACGCCGCGCGAACCTTACGGCATTGCGCTCGAGGGCTTTGCCTATCCCTATCCCGTTCACCTGCTCCCCGTGGTCAATGACGGCGAGCAGCTCAGCATGGCCTATATGGACGTCGCTCCCCAGCAGCCGAACGGCCGCACCGTGGTGCTGCTGCACGGGCGCAATTTTCCGGCAAGCTATTGGGCGCCCGTGATCAAGATGCTGAGCGAAGCGGGCTATCGCGTCGTGGTGCCGGATCAGGTCGGCTTCGGCAAATCCTCCAAGCCGGTGGGCGAGCTGCATTTCGACAATCTGGCGCGCAACACCATCGCGCTGCTCGACCATCTCAAGATCGACAAGGCCGAGATCGTGGCGCATTCGCTCGGCGGCATGCTGGGCGTGCGCATCGCCCGCGCCTATCCCGATCGCGTTGCCCATCTGGTGCTGACCGCCCCGATCGGCCTCGAAGACTACCGCTTCTACGTGCCGCCGACGCCGACCGAGAAGATGATCGAGACCGAGGACAAGCTCACCGCGGACGGCTATCGCAAGCAGCTGCAGACCAACTACGCGATCAAGCTGCCGGGCGAGGCGATCACGCCGTTCGTCGATGCCCGCTTCAACATCAAGGGCAGCCCCGACTATCCGCGCTGGCTGCGCGCCTTCGTCTCTTCCGGCCAGATGATCTATCGCGAGCCGGTCGCGCATGAGATCCCGCTGATTGCGCTGCCGACGCTGTTCATCATGGGCGCCGACGACCACAACGCGCCGGGCCGGCCGCTCGCGCCAGAGGCGCTGCGCGCAAAAATGGGGCAGAACGCCGAACTCGCAAAGCAGCTCGCCGCGAAGATGCCGAACGCGCGGGCCGAGGTGATTCCCGACACCGGGCATCTCGTCTTCCTGGAGGCGCCGGAGAAGTATCGCGAACTGGTGCTGGGCTTTCTCGGCCGCTAGCGACAGCTGCGTGTCGCCTGAGGCAGGATGCGGGGAACGTTCATGCCGCATTCAGGTCATGATTGGCAGGTTTCGATCGCGCCGTGTCGGCATGTTGCAAGTTTAACGTGTCGAATCGTGTCTTTTGATTCATTGTGCGCCGCAAGCGCCCTGCCCCAACAATCTGCCCCAAGGACGAGAAGGAAGATCAAATGAAATATCTCTTCGCCGCCGCCATGCTCGCGAGCGCCGTCGTCGGTTTCAGCGAGGCGGCCAGTGCCATGCAGGGCTGCGGCCCCGGCTGGGCCCGCGGCCCCTATGGTGGCTGCCGCCCGATGCGCGGTGCGGTCGTTGTGCGCCCCGCCCCCGTCGTGGTCGCCCCTGCGCCGGTCGTCGTCGTGCCGCGTGCCCGCGTGTGCCCCTACGGCTTCCGCTGGTGGGGTGGCCGCTGCCGCCCGATCTGATCTCGTCTTTTCGTACTGCGAGGTGGCCGCGCGGGATCAGCCCGCGCGGCCATTTTCTTTTGAAGGCCTCCAAACAGCCGTCGGCGGAGTTTTTGCAACAGCCACGAATCAAAACGGGGACCGCGATCGCGATCCCCGTCGAAAGCCTGGCCTCGCGCGAAGCTTACCAGTGATGGCGACGCCAGTGCCGGCGGCGCCAGCCCCAGTGACGGCGGCGCCAGCCCCAATGATGGCCACGGCCGTGCCAATGAACCTGTTCAGGCTTCAGCTGCGCGGCTTCCTCGCTGGTGGTGACAGCGGGATGAGCGTCGGGATTGCCTTCCGGCATGCGGTTCGGACCGCCGACCGGCTGCGGTGACAGCGGCGCGGCCTGGGCGGTCGCCGCGAAGGCGGCGGCGCCCGCCGTCACACCCAATGCAAGTTTCAAAAAGTTCCGGCGCTCCATGACATTTCCTCTAAGCTATCGAGCAAGTGATGCAGAGGAAGTGTCGCGGTAAAGACATGAACCCAAGCTGAATCGCGCATTCAGATTCGTTGCGACGTGGAGAGTTCGTAGCCCGCATGAGCGGCAGCGACATGCGGGAACGCTTGTCCCGGATATCGCTGCGCTCATCCGGGCTACGGGGCCGCTTCAGCTATTTCGCAAACTCCTGCGCCAGCACCAGCGTCTCGCGCGAACGCTTCACGTCGGGCCAGTCGCGGTTGAAATCGGCGACGAGCCTTTTCAGCGCATCGCCCTTCAGCATGGCAGCGAGCTCGGCCTCGTCATCGAACTGATACATCGCCTGGTGCAGCGAGGGATCGTCGAGGCTCCAGAACCGCCAGGCTTTGCTCACGCCGAACGCCTTCACCGCATCGGGCACGTGCTCGGTCTCGTACCATCTGTCGAAGGCGGCGCGCTTGTCGGCATCGGTGACGGTGGCACGGACGACGAAGAAGGCTGCTGGCATCGGATTTCCTCCTGCTGTTTGGCGCCAGAATAGCTGGTTATAGTCGCCGCAACAAAAAGCCCGCGGGACGGAACTTGCCGTCACGCCAATCAAGGGAAGGACAGCCATGCGCAGGATCATCTCGGCTCTCATCGCGATCACCTGCCTGTGGCCCGCGGCCTCGCCGGCCGAAATCATCCGCTTCGACATCCTGGAACGCGTGCCCGCCTTCGCCGGACGCAGTTTTGGCACTGTCGGCACCTATGAGCGCATCACCGCGCGCGCGACCTTCGCGCTCAACCCGTCCGACGACCGCAACGCTGTCATCACCGACCTCGTGCTCGCTCCGCGTGGCGCCGACGGCAAGGTCGAGGCCACCGCCGACGTCGTGATCCTCAGGCCCAGCGATGCCAGCCACGGCAACGGCACGCTGCTGCTGGAAGTCCCCAATCGCGGCCGCAAGCTGGCGCCGCAACTGTTCGACGATTCCGCCCAGCCCGGCGCCAACATTGCAGACAAGGCCGAGGACGCCGGCATCGGCTTCCTGCACCGCCAAGGTTTTACGATGGTCTGGGTCGGCTGGCAGGGCGACATCCCCTCCAAACCGGGACAGCTCGCGATGACCGCGCCGGTGATCAAAGCCGTCACCGGCCCCGCACGCGAAGAGGTGATCTTCGACAACACGACCAATCCCGCGCGCGCGACACTGACCTGGCCCGCAGCCGACGCTGGCAACCTCAACGTCACCGTGCGCACGGCCTGGGCCGACGCGCGGCAAACGCCGTCAGGCCTTGCGGCAAAGCTCGTCGATCCCTCGACGGTGGAGATCACCAGACCTGACGGTTTCGACGCCGGTGCGCTTTACGAGATCACCTACACCGCGCGCGATCCGGTGCCGCTCGGCATGGGCTTCGCCGCCGTGCGCGATGTCGTCAGCTTCCTTCGCCACGACGAGACGCAAACGAACCCGCTGCTCAATGGCCTACACCCATCGGTCAGCCGCGCCATCGGCTTCGGCGTCTCGCAATCCGGCCGTTTCCTGCGCGACTTCCTCTATCTCGGCTTCAACGAGGATCTCCAGGGCCGCACCGTGTTCGACGGCTTGATGCCGCATGTCGCGGGCACGCGGCGGATGGCGACCAATGTCCGCTTCGGCCAGCCCGGCCGCAATCCGCGCCATCCGCAGGATCCGGCGTGGCAGGCCGATCTGTTCCCGTTCACCTACGCGACCTTGAGTGATCCCTATTCCGGCAAGACCGACGGCCTGCTCCGCCGCTGCTCGCTCTCGGCCACCTGCCCCAAGGTCATGCAGACCGACAGCGAGCACGAATGGTGGGCCTCGCACGCCTCGCTGCTGGTCACCGATCTCGCCGGCAATCATCTCGATCTGCCCGACAACGTCCGCGCCTATATGATCACGGGCACGCCGCATTTCGCCGAAGCTGCGGAGGTCATGAAGAAGGGCTTGCCGGCGATGTCGCTGCCGCAGAACCCGATGCATGCGGGCATGCCGATGCGCGCACTCCTCACCGATCTCAACGCCTGGATCAGCGACGGCATCAAGCCGCCCGCAAGCCGCGTCCCCATGCGCGCCCACGGCACGCTGGTGCCGGCGCAGGGCGCGGTGCCGACCGACATCCCCGGCCTGCCCTATGCCGGCATCCACACCCTCGCCGCCTTCTCCGACCAGAGCGTGCTGCCGCCCAAGGAGATCGGCCGCTATCCCGTGTTCGTGCCGAAGGCGGACACTGACGGCATGGCGATTGCCGGCATCCGTCAGCTCGCATTGGCGGTGCCCCGCGCGACCCACACCGCCTGGAATCCGCGCGCGCAAGGCTTTGGGCCGACCGCGCTCTATCCGCTGCAGGGCGCCGTGGTGCCGTTCGCACCGACCGAGGCCGCACGCAAGGAGGTGCACGATCCCAGGCTGTCGATCGCGGAGCGTTATGCGGATGACGGAGCGTATGTCGCTGCGGTGAGGCGTGAGGCGGCACGGCAGGTGGCGGAGCGGACCCTGCTGCCGGAGGATGCGGAGCGCGCGGTCGAGGCCGCGAAGCAAGGGAAGCTGGCGAAGCTTGGGCAGTAAGGGAGCCACGCTGCCGTAGGGTGGGCAAAGCGGAGCGTGCCCACCACCTCTGTCCCTAGCAAAAGGCCGTGGGCACGGCGCAAACGCGCCTTTGCCCACCCTACGGACTAGCTTCTAATTTTGTGAGCGCGTGAACGGGACAAAGCGCACGAGGGCAACGGTGCGAGTCGTCGTCTTGCCGGGGGCGACTTTTTCGACGACCGTGAGCTGCTGGGTCGTATAAGCTGGTCCCACCGGCATGACGAGCCGGCCCCCCACCTTCAGCTGCTCGATCAGCGGCGGCGGTGGTTGCCCGAGCGCCGCAGTCACGACGATGGCATCAAAAGGACCGCATTCGGGCCAGCCATCGTAGCCGTCGCCGAGCCTGACGCTCACGTTGTCATATGCGAGGTCTCTTAGTGTTTTCGCGGCGGTCTCGGCCAGTTGCGGGATGATCTCGATGGTACAGACCTTTTGCGCCAGGCGCGCAAGAATGGCGGCCTGGTAGCCCGAACCTGTACCGACTTCGAGCACAACATGATCGGGCGCGACCTCGGCCAACTGGGTCATCAAGGCGACGACATAGGGCTGCGATATGGTCTGGCCGAGGCCGATCGGTATCGGTCGATCCGCGTACGCGACAGAGCAGGATCGCTCGGGGATGAACAGATGGCGCAGCGTTTGCGCCATGGCCCCAAGGACCCTCTCCGACAGGCCTTGCTGTCCCAGAACACCGGAGGCGGACCGGGCGTAGGTCCGGATAGTTTCGACCATGGCGGCGCGCTCGCGGACGCATTGTGTGTCCTGTGGTGCGTCCTGTGCGGTCGCTTCCCGCGCGACGACAGCCATGGCAAGCACGAGCAGGACAACCGTGGCAAACACGAGCAGCAAGGCCTTCATGATCGTGCGCTCTCCAAGAGGTACACAATTCACGTCGACCGCTGAGCACAACGAATGGATTCGGCCGATCACCGGTATCCAGTCGCTACAGCTTGTAGCCGATCTTTCGCAGCAGGTCTTTCCGCCACGCAATGTCCTCGTCGGTTTCGACACCCACCGGGGAGGAGCCATCCACCACCCCGAGCACGCCGCGGCCCTGCTCCGTTTGCGCAACGATCACTTGTGTGGGGTTGGCCGTCGCACAGTAGATGCGGCAGACCTCCGGCGCCGCGCACACCGCAGCCAGCACGTTGACTGGAAAGAATCCGTCGCCCAGGAAGATCAGGAATGTATGGCCGGCGCCGATGGCCGTTGCGTTGTCGCGTGCAAGCGCGATCGCGGCTTCGTCGTTCCCCGACCAGCGCACCAGCCGCTTGCCGGAGGCCTCACAAAAGGCCAGCCCGAAGCGGATGCCGGGGACAGCCCCCACCAGCGCCTCGTGGAGGTCCTCCACGGTCTTGATGAAATGCGACTGGCCGAAGATGAAGTTGGCGGCGTCAGGCTTGACGATGGGCACCACGGTGAGTTCCATGGCTGCGCTCCTTCAAGGTAGACACGCAACACATCGTAGGCCACCGGGAGGCGATTGCAAGCGACTGGTGCGGCTGATTTCGCGCCGCGGCGCTTCGACCTTTGCCCGTCGAGCTACGGCAGCCAAGTCCCCTCGCAGAGCGGTCGTCCTTACGCGTGCGCCCGCGTCACATCAGTTTCATGGGCGCATCGCTGACCATCCGAAGGTCGATGCTGCCGATCAGTTGAGACCGAAGCGCTTCCGCAGCACCGATGGCGCTCTCGGTCTGCCGCAATGTGCTGACATTCGATCCGAGCGAGACGATTCCGCCCAGCACCAGAGCAATCGATCCGAGCGCAGCGATCTGATCCGAACAGACCGAGGATCGTAACCAACAGCAGCGCCGCCCCACCGCCGATGGCGATCTTGGACGCCAGAATGTACTTGCGGCAGCGCTCGGCGATCTCGGCAAGCCGCTCGATCCGATCTTCGATGTCAGAGATTTCGTCGGTCGGGTCGTCTTCGGTCATCTTTGAGCAAGCTCGAGGTCCCGTAGGATGGGCAGAGCGAAGCGAAACCCATCCTACGAGGTCTGACGAAGCTCGGGCAGTAAGGGAGCCACGCTGCCGTAGGGTGGGCAAAGCGGAGCGTGCCCACCACCTCGGTACCTAGCGAAAGATCGTGGGCACGGCGCAAGCGCGCCTTTGCCCACCCTACGAACGCCGCCCGTGGAGAAAAAACGTCGCTCACTGTCGGAACGCGCGGCCCTCATCCGTCCTATGCGTAAGACAGCACGGAGACTCCACATGGCCGACCTCACCCTCACCACCTTCGACTGGGTTCCCGAAAAGCCGCGCGGTTTCGTGCGTGACCTCCGGGTGCGCTGGGCGCTTGAAGAGGCGTCCCTGCCCTATCGCGTCGCCAGCACGCCGTTCGGCGACCGCGGGCCTGAGCACCTCGCGCACCAGCCGTTCGGCCAGGTGCCGTGGCTGACCGACGGCGACCTCTCCATCTTCGAGAGCGGCGCGATCCTGCTGCATCTGGGCGAACTCAGCGCGAAGCTGATGCCATCAGATCCGCGCGGCCGCAGCGAAGCGACGAAATGGGTGTTCGCGGCGCTCAATTCGGTAGAGATGGCAAGCCTGCCGTGGTCCATGTTCAAATTCACCGGCAGCGACGACGGCTCACCGGCCGCAAAATTCGTCGACGGTTTCCTGAAGATCCGCCTCAAGCATCTCGAGCCGGTGTTGGCCGGCCGTGAATGGCTGGCAGGCTCCTTCTCCGTCGCCGATATCCTGATGGCGGACGTGCTGCGCCCCGTCGATCGTTTCGACGGCTCGCGGATCATCCGGCCTGCCGCGCCTATCTCGCGCGCGCCACCGCCCGCCCCGCTTTCATCAAGGCCCGCGCGGATCAGATGGCGCATTTCGCCGCGGCGGATAAGCGCGCGGGACGTGACGCGCCTCACACAATCAATCCAGTGCGCTGGCATACAGTCGCCACCGCCGGAACCAAGCAATTCGAAAGTCGACACATGACCCGCATCGAATATCTCAAGCAACAGATCGCCCGCGCCGAGCGGCTGGCCAAAGCCATCCTCGACCGGCAGGCCGCCGAGCGGCTTCAAGCCTTCGCCGCCGAATGCCGCACGGAATTGTCGGAGCTGACGCTCAAGACCGCCGCGTGAGGCCTGGTGGCGCTGGATGCGTCACACCAGCTTCAAGGGCGCATCAGCGACGACCCTGAGGTCGATGCTGCCGATCAACGCCGAACGCCGCGCCTCCGCAGCAGTGATGGCGTCGTCCGTCTGCCGCAACGTGCTGACGTTCGAACCGAGCGAGACAATCCCGCCGAGCACGAGTGCTATCGATCCGAGCGCTGCGGTTTGACCTGTTCCGAGCAGGCCGAGGATCGTCACCAACAGCAGCGCCGCCCCACCACCGATGGCGATCTTGGACGCCAGAATGAACTTGCGGCAGCGCTCGGCGATCTCGGCGAGCCGCTCGATCCGATCTTCGATGTCGGAGATTTCGTCGGTTGGATCGTCTTCGGTCATTGGCTACGAAATTGAGGCTGTCGCGGAATGAACTGAACCTACATATAGGGCGGGTCAGGCGAAGCCGTAACCCGCCGGTCGCAACGTCGCTAGACGGCTGATTGAGGTCCGCCCCTTACCTCCAACTGCTTCGCGAGAAGCCAGCCGGACAACCCGTACGAAGAGTAGAGTTCGAATCCCCGGATGCCCTTGGCGCTTAGCACTGCGTCAGCCGAAGCGAGGTCCGCGGCCCATGGCCCCGGCGCCCCGGACATCCGATAAGACTCTTTGATCTCAGTTTGACGATCGAGAAGAAGCTTCTCGACCGGAACTTCCGTCAACGAAAAGATGATGTTGCCAAACGCGTCGTCCCAAAAGTGGTAGCCTTCCACACCATCAAACACGACGATGCGGTCCAACGACGGGTCTGATGCCGGATGCGGCCTGGTATCAGGCCGTGCACGCAACGTGATGCGGCGTGCCTCGCAGTGGACCTCATAAGAAATCAGAAAATAGTCATGGAGCGACGGCAACACGACTTACACCTGATCTTTGGTTCGCACGCACGTTCCTCTCAACCGGTAGCCCGCATGAGCGAAGCGACACGTGGGACCCCTGGGCAAGAACCCGGATGTCGCTGCGCTCATCCGGGCTACGTTTCCTCACAACGGCAAATTGTCGTGCTTCTTCGCCGGCATTTCCGTCTTCTTGTCCTTCAGCATCGCCAGCGCACGGGCGATGCGCTTGCGGGTGGAGTGCGGCATGATGACGTCGTCGATGTAGCCACGCTCGGCCGCGATGAACGGCGACAGGAAGCGGTCTTCGTATTCCTTGGTGCGGGCGGCGATCTTGTCGGGGTCGCCGATGTCGGAGCGGAAGATGATCTCGACCGCGCCCTTGGCGCCCATCACCGCGATCTGGGCGGTCGGCCAGGCATAGTTCATGTCGGCGCCGATTTCCTTCGAGGCCATGACGTCGAAGGCGCCGCCATAGGCCTTGCGGGTGATGACGGTGACGAGCGGCACGGTGCACTGCGAATAGGCGAACAGCAGCTTTGCGCCGTGCTTGATCAGGCCGCCATATTCCTGCGCGGTGCCCGGCAGGAAGCCCGGCACGTCGACGAAGGTGACGATCGGGATGTTGAAGGCGTCGCAGAAGCGAACGAAGCGCGCGGCTTTCCGCGAGGCATCGCTGTCGAGCACGCCGGCCAGCACCATGGGCTGGTTGGCGACGAAGCCGACGGTGCGGCCGGCGATGCGGCCGAAGCCGGTGACGATGTTCTTGGCAAAACTCTCCGCGATCTCGAAGAAGTCGCCCTCGTCCACGACCTTCAGGATCAGCTCCTTCATGTCGTAGGGCTTGTTCGGATTGTCGGGGATCAGCGTGTCGAGGGAATCGTCGAGGCGCTCGATCGAATCGAAGCTCGGCCATTCCGGCACGCCGTCGGTGTTGTTGGACGGCAGGAAGTCGATCAGGCGCCGCATCTGCAAGAGCGTCTCGACGTCGTTCTCGAAGGCGCCGTCCGCGATCGAGGACCGCGTGGCGTGCACCGAGGCGCCGCCGAGCTCTTCCGCCGTGACGACCTCGTTGGTGACGGTCTTCACCACATCGGGGCCGGTGACGAACATGTAGCTGGTGTTCTTCACCATGAAGATGAAGTCGGTCATGGCCGGCGAATAGACGTCGCCGCCGGCGCAGGGGCCCATGATGACGGAGATCTGCGGGATCACGCCCGAGGCCAGCACGTTGCGGCGGAACACGTAGGAATAGCCGGCGAGCGCCGCGACGCCTTCCTGGATGCGGGCACCGCCGGCGTCATAGAGGCCGATGATGGGCGCCCGCGCCTTCATCGCCATGTCCTGGAGTTTTGTGATCTTCAGCGCGTGCGTTTCCGACAGCGAGCCGCCGAACACCGTGAAGTCTTTGGCAAAGACAAACGTCTTGCGGCCGTTGACGGTGCCCCAGCCGGTAACGACGCCGTCGCCCGGCACCTTGCTCTTCTCCATGCCGAACTCGGTGGAGCGGTGCTCGACGAACATGTCGAACTCCTCGAACGATCCCTTGTCGAGCAGGAGCTCGATGCGCTCGCGGGCGGTCAGCTTGCCGCGGGCGTGCTGCGCCTCGATGCGCTTCTCCCCGCCGCCGAGCTTTGCGCCGGCACGACGATCTTCAAGGGCGTCCAGGATATGTTTCATTTGCTCCCGCCAGGTCTTAAGTGATGCGGGGTTCTAACACGGCATTTTGCGGGCCGGAAAGCCGCTTTCGCCGTCGCAGGGCTGCCTTGCCGTAGCGGGAAAGCGCAAGGAATTACAAAGTTTTGTCCGGGAGGCGAGCATGACGGAAGGAACGGCCGAGACGGGGGCTGCGACAGGCGGCGTCAACATCCTGCTGCGGCTGGAGGGCCTGACCCTGTTTGTGGGCATGGTGATGCTGTACTGGGCCTGGGACGGGTCGTGGCTGGTGTTTGCCCTGCTGTTCTTCGTGCCCGATCTGAGCTTCCTGGCATACCTGTCCGACGCCAGGTTCGGCGCGATGGTCTACAACGCCGCCCACAGCTACATGGCGCCGGTGACGCTGCTGACGCTGGGCTTCGGCCTCGCCTCGCCCCTCACCCTGTCCATCGCCTTGATCTGGCTCGCCCATATCGGCATCGACCGGGCGCTCGGCTACGGCCTGAAATATTCCGCCGGGTTCGGCTTCACCCATCTGGGGCGGATCGGGCGGCAGAAGGACGCCTGACCCGGCCCGGAAAATTGGCGGCCCGGCCGGTTGACCGGGCCAGCCGATTCAGGCTTGCTTCAAGGCCTTGCGATCAGGCGCCGAATGTTGCGTGAGCCCAGTCGGTACGGCGGCTGTCATCATGGCCTGGCTCCAGCAACATCATGTCTGCGACGGTCGTCCCACTGCCGCCGAACCCATCGTCCGAAACCATCGACTTCCTGCGGCACATGGCCAGCATGGTGTCGGGACGGAACGGCGAGATGCTGCTGCGGGCAGCCCGCCTGATCGAATCGCTGAGCCAGCGGGCGATGTCGGCCGAGCGGCTCTATCATCAGGCGCAGGAAGAGAGCTCGCGCAGCACCGAGCTGCGCGAGGCCGCCGAGCTCGCCTCCGATGCCATGGTCGGCCAGATCGAGGCGCTGCGCACCCAGCTTGCCGAGGTCACCGCGGCAGCCGCCGCGGAGCGCGCGGCATTCGATGCCGAACGCAACAAGCTGCTCGGCCTGATGCAGCACGCGGAAAGCCATATCGTCCAGCTCACCGCTGAGCTCGACAGCTTGCGCGCCTCCGTGGACAGTTTCAACGAGACCGTCGTCTCGGTGCCGATCGAGGTGCTGCGGCTGGCGCGGACGCAGTTCGATTATCTCTCCAGCGGCTTTGCCAGGCGCGGCGACGTGATCTCGCAGGCCATGAGCGAGATCGGCGGCTTCGCGATCGACCAGGCGCTGATGGCGAAGAAGACGGTCGACAAGGGCTGAGTCCGGCCCGCGACAAATTGACAGCGCTCGGGCGCGTTGTTCTACTGAACGAAAATATCAGGGAGTATCCGATGCCGACGGCATTCCGCGCCGCGATGGTGCTCATTGCGCTCTGCGCTTCCACCGTGCTCGCCAATGCGCAGGCGCTTCCGAAGGAAGTCGCCACCCGCGCCGAGATCTACCCGATCCCCTCGCTCACCCTGTCCGACCAGCAATTCCTCAGCGGCGATGCAGCCGCCGGCAAGCCGGTGACGGTCGCCGGCGAATTCCGTGTCGCGCAGGGCACGGGCAAGCTCCCCGTCGTGGTGCTGGTGCACGGCTCCAGTGGAGTCGGTGCCACCACCGAGGCCTGGGTGCACGCTTTCAATGCCATGGGCATCTCGACCTTCGTCATCGACGGCTTTACCGGCCGCGGACTGACGGTGGTGGGGCCAAACCAGGCTCTGCTCGGCCGGCTCAACCTGATCGTGGACATCTACCGCTCGCTGGAGATTCTGGCGAAACATCCGCGCGTCGACCCCGACCGTATCGTGCTCATGGGCTTCTCGCGCGGCGGACAGGCGACGCTCTATGCGAGCCTCGACCGCTTCAACAAGCTCTGGAACAAGTCCGGCATCCAGTTCGCGGCGTACATTCCCTTCTATCCGGATTGCTCGACCACCTATGTCGGCGATAGCGATGTCGCCGCACGGCCGATCCGAATCTTTCACGGCACGCCCGACGATTACAATCCCGTGAGGAGCTGCAGGGCCTTCGTCGAGCGGCTCAAGGCTGCCGGGCGCGACGTGGTGCTGACCGAGTATCCCGACAGCGCGCACGGATTCGACAGCGGCCTGCTCGGCGTCAACACGGTTGCGGTGTCAGCCAATGCGCAGACCGTGCGCAATTGCCAGATCAAAGAAGGCGACGGCGGCGTGCTGATGAACGGCGCGACGCAGGCGCCGTTCTCCTACAAGGATTCCTGCGTCGAGCTGAACCCGCATGTCGGCGGCAATCCGGCGACGGCTGCGGAGTCGCGGAAAGCGGTGGAGGAGTTTTTGCAGGTGTTGTTCAAGTTGGGTTAGGCGCGGAGGCGGTTCGGCTTGCACCGATGCCGTAGGGTGGGCAAAGCGATAGCGTGCCCACCACTAGATCATGGTGGGCACGGCGCTACGCGCCTTTGCCCACCCTACGGCACCGCAATTTTGTCGCGGGTTTCTCGCGAGCCCTACGGCTCGCCCGGCCTAAACGGCTCCTGCTTGTCCGGCGGCACCGTCTCTTCCGCCATGGCCAGCAGCATCGCCACCATCACGTAGTTGCCGGCAACCGCGGTGAGATCGACGATCTGCTGATCGCTGAACACCTTCTTCGCCCGCGCATAGGTCTCGTCGCTGACCTTCTTGGTCGTGGTGATCTCGGTGACGAAGTCGTAGACCACGGCCTCGTCCTCGGCCATGTTCGACGGCCGCTTGCTGGCCTTGAGCTCTGCGATGATGCCGGGCGACAGGCCCGCTTTCGCCGCAAGCGGCGCGTGCGCGAACCACTCCACCTGCGAGCGCCATTGCCGGCCGATGATCAGGATCGCGAACTCGTTCAGCTTGGTCGGGACCGAGGTTTCCCAGCGCAGATAATAGAACAGGTCGAACAGGCGCTGGCCGAGCACGGGGCTGCGGATCATCGGATTGTAGGGTCCGCCGATGCCGACGCTCGATACCTTCATGATCTGCTCGCCAAGCGGTCTCTGCTTCGCATCCAGCTGGTCCATGGTGAGCTGCGGAAAGCGCGGCTCCTTGCTGGTGGCGGGTGCAGCAAACATGGTGGCGGCGAGCCAGCCGCCGGTGGCGGCAAGCGTGAGCGACGACAGCCAGAGCGGCATTGAGTTCATTGTTGTCCTCCCGGTTCTCTTTCTTGGCCGGGAGGATGCTAGTCGAGCGGCGCCGGCGCGACAGCGCTAGATCGCACCGATCTCGGCAAGGCAGGCTTGCGTCAGGCTCATGCGCTCGCCGACAAGGCGCGGCTCCTTGCAATCCATGTTGAGCGCGAACACGGTGTGCGTCTCGCCCTTCTCGGCCCAGCCGACCATCCAGCCGAGCGACGGCTCGCCGCGCTCGGCGCCCAGGAGCCCGGACTTGGCACGGATGACGCTGTCGCCGACCTTGGTCACCGGCAGGATGTCGGCGACCAGATCCTGGCTGCGCTTTCCGATCGGCAGCGCGCGGCGGCGCAGCCGGTCGACGAAATCGATCTGCTCGACCGGATCGATGCGCAAATTCCCGGTGAGCCAGAACTGGTCGATGCCGCCGCCGATGTCGCGATTGCCGTAGTCGAACTCGTCGACATATTTCTGCATGCGTTCCTGCCCGATGCGGCGCGCGATCTCCTGATAGACCGGTACCGCGCTGACCGCGATCGCGCTGCGCAGCGTGTGGTCCTTGTTCCAGGCCTCGATCGGCCGCTTCACGCCGTCCCAGGGAAACACGTCCTTGTCGGGGTCAACGACAACACCAGTCTCGAGCGCGATCAGCGAGTTCGGAATCTTGAAGGTCGAGGCCGGCAGCTTGCCCTCGCCCGAACGCTCCTTGTCGCTGGCGACGATCAGATAGTCCTCGACCTTGTAGCCGACGAAAGTGCCTGATGTGCCGAGATCGGTGAAGCGCTTTGCGAGGCTATCGCGGATCTCGTTGCGCGGCGGCGCGACGTGGGCGAGCGCGCGTGACGGCAATGTGGCAGCAGCGGCGAGAAGGCCAAGGGTGGAGCGGCGGGTGAGCAAGACTGATATCCGTTGAACTATGAAGGCACGCGCGACCATGCAGCCGCTACGTGGTGAAACGATGACAGGTGGTTTCTACCGCCCCCGGCCCGACAGCCGCAGCACGAACACCAGCACCTCCGCGACGGCCTTGTAGAGGTCGGGCGGAATCTCCTCGCCGAGCTCGACCTTGGAGAGCGCGCCGGCCAGGATCTCGTTCTCCTCGATCGGGATGTCGTTGGCCTTGGCGATCTCGACGATCTTCTCGCCGATCGTGCCCTTGCCCTTGGCGACGACCACGGGCGCGCCAGAGCCCTTCTCGTAATGCAGCGCGATCGCGAGCTTGCACGGATCGCTCATGTGGCGCGGTCCAGGAAGTGGCCGGCGCGGGCCGGCGCCGGCTGCGGCGGCGTGCCGTCGCGCACGACGATGTCGCCGGGCTTGAGCTCGGCCCGCGTCATCGCCTGGCTGAGCTCGCCGATGCCGGCGCGGAGCTGCTGCGCGGTCGCCGGCCGCTCCGCCCACATCCGCACGAAGGTCTTGTCGCCGTTCAGCGTGATCAGCGCGTGCACGGGGCCGGCCGGCTCGACATTGAGCGTGAAGCGCGCACGCCAGGCGCGCTTGGCCGGATCGGCCTGCTCGCCACCGCCATCGCGCGAGATCTCGAACTGCGCCATCGCGGTGCCTTGCGGGGTCGCGAACGGAATCTCGAAATTCCACTGCGGCACGGCCGGATCGATGCGGTGACCGCTGGCATCGGTGCGATCGGGGAGCGAAGCGACCTGCAACAGCGTCTGCCGCGCGATCGCGGCATCGGTGTCGTCGAGCAGGCGATGCACGGTTGCGGCCAGCGGTGTATCAGGCGCGAGCGATGGCGCGGCGACAGCCTGCGGCACCGGCAGCGCGCCGCGGATCGGCGGCGGCGTGGTTGCGCGCGCGGCGGCCTCGAAGATGTGACCATCCGGCACGGCCTTGTTCGAGCCCGGCAAGTTGCCGAGCATCCGCGGCAGGTTTTGCGTAACCTCCTGCAGCAGGCTCGCGGCAAGGCCTGCGGACATGGTTCGCGGCACCGCAGCTTGCGGATTGCCGCCCGCTATCTCCGCCAGCACGGCGGCGGCAAGCGCAGCGCCCCGTGGCAATTGCGTCACTTCTACCGCCGGTGACGGCAACGCCGCCTGTGCCGTATCGCCCGCCAGCTGAGCCGTGGCAGCTGCGGTCTGCGTCGTGGCCGCAGCACTGGTCGGCGGCGCGGCGCCTTGGGCCGGCGCCTGCGGCACGGTGGTCTCAAGGGTGGCCAGTGTCTGGCGCAGCACCAGCAGTGCGGCCTTCAAGTCCGGCGTCGCGCCGGGAGACGGCGTTGTGCCTGCGGCCAATGACGCCTCGAGAAACAGCCCGGACTTCTGGAACGCGGATTCGATGTCGCCGCCATCGAGGGCGGTGTTGAGCGGTGTCTGCTGCGCCAGCACGTCGAGCACCGCCTGCTTAAGGCCCGCAGGCAGATCGCTGCCGGTGACGACGGAGGCCAGATTGGCGAACAGCGGCGCCTGGCTGCCCTGTTTCGTCACGGCCTCGGCCGAAGCGGCAGTCACGGCGACCTGCTCGAGCGGCGTCAGCGTGTTGCGTGCCGCGGTCGCGGACGGCGCGAGCGAGGGGCTATCCCCGAGAGAGGCCGCGCGCGGTGTCAGCGTGACCTGATCGGCGGTCGCCTCGCCTGCCCCGTTCATGACAGCGAGCCGGATGGTGCCATCGTTCTGCGAGACCGCGAGCTGGAGGTTTTGCCCGGGGGTCAGCGACACCTCGGACATCACGTCCATCGACAGGTTGGCGATCGCGATCCGCACCAGATTGTCGGCCATCACGCTGACGACCCTGGCGTCGACGACGCTGCCGGCCTGAAGCACGAGATCGGGCGTCGCCGCATCAGCGACGGGGCTGGCGGCACTGACGGGAACGATCGAGCTTATCGGCGTCGGCATCTCAAGGGGCCCGGGGACTGCAACTCCCACCCTAAGGCCCCCTCGTAAACCTCTCGTTAAGGACCTTGGACCGCGGGCGGCTTCGCGGCCGCCAGAACCGCCACGGCGGCCTCAAAATCCTTCAGGCGGGCGGCACGACGGGCGGCCGCCTCCTCGTCCACGCCCCATTTCTCGACGTTCCAGTCCTCGTCGACATGGGCGGCGGCCCAGACCTGGTCCGCATCGCGCACGCCATGGGCCAGCGCCAGTGCCAGCAGCGCCGAGCCGGTCAGGGTCGTGACCATGTGGAGGGCTGCGACCGACCAGGCATCTCCTGGCAGTGCGGCCCGCGCCGCCTTCAGCGCCTCGTCCGGCTGCTTCACATGCATGACGCCCTCGGACAGGATGAAATGCGCGCCCAGCGTATCCGCGGCCCAGAACAGCACGGGGTCCCAATGCGCGGCCTCGCGGGCGACCAGCCCCTCGGGATGGCCGGCGCGATAGAACAGCAGGTCGGACTCGAAGTACTTTGCGAGATCGTCGCTGACGAGCTCGACACGGTCGACGACGCCCTCGACCACACTGTTGGCGATCCGCGTCAGCGGCATGGTGACAGGGTCGATCGTCTCGCCCTGGGCCGCCCACTCGGCGGCCACCGCATCGGCCAGCGCGCGCGCGGGGATCACCACCTGGCGGCCGGACGGCGTGCGGATCGGCTTGCCGTCGAGCGTGATGGCGAAGCCGCCCTCGGCATCCGTGACGCCGGCCTCCTTGTAGAAGCGCTTGCGCAACGGCGTACGCGCGGACGCACGTGCCGATTCCCGTGGATCCGGCGGGGGCTGCCCCGCAGCTTCTTCGAACAATTCGCGCATGTGAGTTTTGGGTCCCGGTCGCCGGATGCTAGGCTTTTAAGATAAGACCTGTAGCCGATAAAGCGAGCAGCGGGCATGAGGGAACTTGGGGGCATTGGAGCCCTGTTGGCAGGACTTTGGCTGGCCGCGGCCGAGGCCGGCTTCCGCACCCCGGAATCGCTGGTCCGCAACGTCTATGCCCATTACGGCGAGGGCGCGCCGGAGCTGTCAAAGGGCCTGCCGCGGGACACTGCGACCGCCCGTCAGTTCTTCGATCTGCCCCTGCGCAAGGCCTGGAGCACGCCGAGAGTCGAGCCCTACGATTTCCTGGTGCAGAGCCCGAACTGGAAGCTCGGCCCTGTCGCGATCGCGGTCGTCCGCCGGCAATATGACAAGACCTATGTCGCGGCGAATTTCGACAATCACGGCCGCCGGGTGGCGCTAAACTTCGTCCTGGTCAACGGCCCCGAGGGTTGGCTGATCACGGACGTCGAGAGCCCGCACGACTCCTTGCGGATGTTTCTGGAGCAGTTTCGGAATTGAGGACGTGTGTGGGGAAGCTGGTCGCCAAACATTCCGCTGTCGTCCTGGCGAAAGCCAGGACCCATACCGCGTGATCTATCTGGAGGACGAAGTCGAAGTACCAAACGACGAGTCTTCGTCAAACTCCTCTCTGTGGTAATGGGTCCTGGCTTTCGCCAGGACGACCTTGGGGAAACGCCTTAGCCCAAAGCTCAGCCCTACTCCTCCGGTGCGTTCTCGATCGGGTCGAACCGGCTCGCATCGAGCCCGAGCAGATTCCACGACTGCTGCATGTGCGGCGGCAGCGGCGCGGTGGCGTCGATCACGCCGCCGCGCGGATGCGGAATGACGATGCGGCGCGCAAGCAGGTGCAGACGGTTTTGCAGGCCGCCCGGCAGCTGCCAGTTCTCGATGTTGAAATATTTGGGATCGCCGACGATGGGATGGCCGATATGTTCCATGTGGGCGCGCAGCTGGTGGGTGCGGCCCGTCACCGGTTTCAGCGACACCCAGGTCAGCTTGTTGCCGGCGGTCTCGACCACGGCGTAATAGGTCACTGCGTGGCTGGCGCCCTCGTCGCCATGCTGCGCGATGCGCATGATGGTGTCGTCCTCGCTCTCTTCCTTCGCGAGGAAGGTGGAGATGCGGCCCTGCTTCGGCTTCGGCAGACCCGGCACCAGCGCCCAATAGACCTTGCGGGCCGATCGCGAACGAAATGCGCCGGTCAGATGCGAGGCGGCAAAGCGCGTCTTGGCAATCAGCAGACAGCCCGAGGTCTCGCGATCGATGCGGTGCACGAGGCGCGGCTTCTGGCCCTTGGCATCGCGCATCACCTCCAGCATCTGGTCGATGTGGCGCGTCATGCCCGAGCCGCCCTGCACGGCAAGGCCGGCCGGCTTGTTCAGCACGAGGACGTCGTCGTCCTCCCAGATCGTCATCTCCTTCAGCGCCTTGAGCGTCTTCTGCGCAGCCTCCGAGAGCTCGCCGACGGCCTTCGGCGCGTCGAGCTTCAGCGGCGGAATGCGGACGCTCTGCCCTTCCTCAAGCCGATCCTTGCTGTCGACGCGCTTGCCGTCCACGCGCAGCTCGCCTTTGCGGACGACGCGCTGGATGTGGGAGAACGACAGGCCGGGAAAGCGCGCCTCGAGGAAACGGTCGACGCGCATGTTGTTCTCGTCGGCCGTGACGGTCACGGTCTGCACCTTGGTCGGCAGCAGCGCCTCGACCGGCTTCTCCGGCGCAGGCCTTTCCTGGGCGGCAGCTTTGGGCGGCCGCCGCTCGGCACGCTCGGAGCCACGCCGCTCGGCACGCTCTCCGGCAAAGCGCGGCGGCTTCCCGCCCGGCTTGGCGCCCGGACGCGGCCCGGCCTTCTTCGCGCTGCGCGCCTTCAACGGGCGTGCGTCATCGCGCTCGTCACGCGAACGGGGCTTCGGGTTCATTCTCTTGATGCGGCGGCTCATGATTGCCTGCGTACCCTAAAAGCGGCCTTCCGTCACGACGAAATGGCCGCCTCTAGCGCGAGCCGCCCCGCTCCTTGCGCAGCTTGGCCCAGTAATCCAGCCGCTTCCTGATCTCGCGCTCGAAGCCGCGCTCGGGGGGATCGTAGAACGTCTGGCGGCCCAGGGCTTCCGGGAAGTAGTCCTGGCCGGAGAAAGCATCGGGGGCGTCGTGGTCGTATTCGTAAGCCGCGCCGTAGCCCTCCGACTTCATCAGCTTGGTCGGCGAGTTCAGGATGTGTTTTGGCGGCAGCAGCGAGCCGGCCTGCTTTGCGACCTGCATCGCGGTGCCGAAGGCGGTGTAGACCGCATTCGATTTCGGCGCGGTGGCGAGATAGACCACCGCCTGCGCGATGGCGAGCTCGCCCTCGGGATGGCCAAGAAAGTCGAAGGCGTCCTTGGCGGCATTGGCGATGACGAGCGCCTGCGGATCGGCAAGGCCGATGTCCTCCACCGCCATGCGCACGACGCGGCGGGCCAGGAACAGCGGGTCCTCGCCGGCGTCCAGCATGCGCGCGAGATAATACAGCGCGGCGTCGGGATCGGAGCCGCGCACCGACTTATGCAGCGCCGAGATCAGATTGTAGTGGCCGTCGGCCGACTTGTCGTAGATCGGCGCGCGGCGCTGCAGGATGTCCTGCAACTGCGCGGCGTTGAAAATCTCGTCTGCTCGCGCCGAACGCCAGACCTCTTCGGCGAGCGTCAGCGACGCGCGACCGTCGCCGTCGGCCATGCGCACCAGCACCGCGCGCGCCTCTGCATCGAGCGGCAGCTTCCTGCCCTCGACCTGCTCGGCATGCGCGAACAGCTTCTCGATCGCGGCGGCGTCGAGCGAGCGGAACACCAGCACGCGCGCGCGGGACAAAAGCGCCGCGTTGAGCTCGAAGGACGGATTTTCGGTGGTGGCACCGATCATCACCACCGTGCCGTCTTCCATCACCGGCAGAAACGAATCCTGCTGCGCGCGATTGAAGCGATGGACCTCGTCGACGAACAGCAGCGTGCCCTTGCCCATCTCGCGGCGGGCGCGCGCGGCATCGAACGCCTTCTTCAGATCGGCGACGCCTGAGAACACGGCCGAGATCTGCTCGAAATGCAGATCTGTCGCGTCCGCCAGCAGCCGCGCCACTGTGGTCTTGCCGGTGCCGGGCGGGCCCCAGAACACCAGCGAGCCCAGCGTGCGCGTCTCCAGCATGCGCGTCAGCGCGCCGTCGGGGCCGAGGATGTGATCCTGGCCGACGACCTCCGACAGCGCGCGCGGACGCAAGCGATCCGGCAGCGGATGCGGGGCCTCGTGATCGAGCCCCGCCGCGGCGAAGAGAGTTTGCGTCTCCTGTGGTCGCTTCGGACTCATCCGCCCAGCGTGACGTTGATCTGCTGACCGCCGCGCACCAGCGTGATGCGCCAGATCCGCTGGCGCTCGCCCGCGGCCTTCTCGAGATCGCCAGTCTTGCTGATCTTCTGGTTGTTGACGGCGAGGATGATGTCGCCCTTCTGGAAGCCGACACTCGCCGCCGCGCTGTCGCCGCCGAGATCGGCGATCACGACGCCCTCGGTGTCGGCGTCCAGATGCAGCTCGTCGGCAACCGCCGGCGTGATGGTCGAAACCTTCGCGCCCTGGAACGGCGAGCGCGCGGTAATTACGAGCTCGTTGCGGCCGGTGTCGGGCGCGGTCTCCAGCGCCACTGTCAGCTTGACCGGCTTGCCGCCGCGCTGCACGTCGATCTGCGCCGTGCCGCCGAGCGGACGCGTCGCGAACCGATAGTCGAAGGCGTTGGGATCATCCACGGTCTGACCGTCGATCCCGGTGATGAGATCGGAGGATTTCAGGCCGGCCTTGGCCGCGGGGCCGTTCGACACCACGCTCGCGACCAGCGCGCCGGTCGGCGAGCGCAGCCCGAGGCTCTCGGCGATCTCCGGCGTCACCGCCTGCAATTTCGCACCGAGCCAGGGACGCTTCACCGCCTTGCCGCCGC
Organism: Bradyrhizobium liaoningense; assembly: GCF_018130825.1. Taxonomy (GTDB): domain Bacteria; phylum Pseudomonadota; class Alphaproteobacteria; order Rhizobiales; family Xanthobacteraceae; genus Bradyrhizobium; species Bradyrhizobium liaoningense_B. Next base: position 213,188 of record NZ_JAFCJS010000009.1, read on the forward strand.
TCTTGGCGGAGGCGACGACGACGCGCACCATGTTGGCGGGAATCGCAAAGCCGATGCCCTGCGAGCCACCGGAGCGCGAATAGATCGCGGTGTTGATGCCGGCGAGTTTGCCGCTCATGTCGACCAGCGCGCCGCCGGAATTGCCGGGATTGATCGCCGCATCGGTCTGGATGAAGAACTGGTAGTCGGTGATGCCGACCTGCGTGCGCGCCAGCGCTGAGATGATGCCGTGCGTCACCGTCTGGCCGACGCCGAAGGGATTGCCGATCGCGAGCACGATATCGCCGACCAGCAGCTCGTCGGAATTGGTGAAGTCGAGCGTCGGAAATTTCTCTTTGGTATCCTTCAGGCGGAGCACGGCCAGGTCAGTGCGCGAATCCTTCAGCAGGATCTCTGCCTCGAACTCGCGCTTGTCCGACAGCGACACCCTGACCTGGTCCGCGCCCTCGATGACATGGACGTTGGTGACGACGAGGCCGGAGGCGTCGACGATGACGCCGGAGCCAAGCGAGCGCTGCATCTGCTCGGGCTGCTGGCCGGGTACGCCGAAGAAGCGGCGGAAGATCGGATCGTCGAGCAGCGGATTGCGGTTCTGCACTACCTTCGCGGCATAGACGTTGACGACCGCCGGCTGCACCCGCTGCACGATCGGCGCATAGGACAGCCGCAGTTCGGCCGGCGACGACGGGACCCGACGGTCCTGCGCCGTGGCCGGATTGAAGTGGGCCGAAAAGGCTATGCACAATGCCGCCACCGCGGCAGTCCAGGTCGATCGAAACATTCCTACCTCTTGGAAAAGACGACGGAATATAGGCGTGTTCGCCCCCCAATAGAAGGGCGCCGGGCGGCAATATTCGGCCCCTTCCCCGGTGCGTCCGGCATGCAAGCGAACCGTGCGAATCGGTAATTTACCCGGGCGGTGGATTGGCATGATGCGCGTCATCTTGCATGGTGGTGGGAAGCGGATTCGGTTGCGGCGAATTTGCACCAGTGGGAACCCACGCAACCGGGCGCAGCGTCGCGGGGCAGTCATCGTTCATACCTAGGCTCTCCGTTCGCGACTTGAGGAAGTCACTTGGGGAAGTTCGTCAAACGATGGAGGCGTAACGTGAGCAGGACAAGACTTGCAGCCACGGCCATTGGTCTCGCCGGAGCGCTGGCGGCCTCGCAGGCCCAGGCCCAATCGGCAAGCAGCAGCGAGCAGGAGATCGCTCTCCTCAAGCAACAGCTGAAGCTGCTGGAGCAGAAGCTCGACAAGCTCCAGAGCCAGACTGCGGCGAACACGGCGGCCACGGCGAAGGCGAAGGCCGAAGCCAAGGCCGAGGCGAAGGCCGAAGCGCGCTCGGAGGCGAAGGCGGTGGTGGCAAACGCGAACGCGGCAATCCCCGTCAAGGGACCGGCGCCCGCCTCTGGCGTGGTCGTGACGATGCCGAATAACCGACCGACCATCTGCACCGCCGACCAGGCCAACTGCGTGGCGATCACCAGCCGCTTGCATTGGGATGTCGGCGGCTACGACTACCGCCCCAACACGGCGGCCACCGTGCCCCAAAAGCTCGACAGCGGCGAGAACGTCCGCCGCGCGCGCATCGGCGTCACCGGAAAATTCTTCAACGACTGGAATTTCGCGCTGGTCTACGACTTCGGCGGCTCCTCCGACGGATTTGGCGGGGCGGCTCCGGGATCGCTGCCCGGCGGCGGCGTGTCCGGCGTCGAGAACGCCTATCTCAGCTACACCGGCCTGAAGCCGTTCGGCGGACGGATGGCGATCGAGGCCGGCATCATGGACCTGCCCTACACCATGGACGAGGCGACGAGCTCCAACGACATCATGTTCATGGAGCGCGCCTCACCCGGCGTGATCGCGACCAACATCGCCGCCGGCGACTTCCGCTCCGCGGCCGGCACGCGCTGGTTCACCGACCAGCTCTGGATCGGCGGCTATGTCACGGGACCGTCGACCGGCGCGATCCACTCCGCCTCCAGCGCGGCTCCGGCGGGCACGAGCGAGCAATATGGCGCCGTGGCGCGTATCGCCGGCAACCCGATCAGCGGCAAGGACTACTCGGTGCATATCGGCGCCGACGCGCAATGGCTGATCCAGCCGCCGCGCAACCTCATCGCCAACACGCAGACGGTGACGCTCAGCGATCGCCCCGAACTGCGGCTTGATCCGACGACGCTGATCTCGACCGGCGCGATCGCCAACACCTCCGGCGCGCAGGTCTACAGCGTCGAGGCCGCGGCGACCTACGGTCCGTTCATCGTTCAGGGCGAGTACTTCTGGTACAATGTCGATCGCACCGCCAACACCGGTGTGCCGCTGGTCGGCGCGCCGAGCCTGAAATTCCAGGGCGGCTACGCGCAGGCCGGCTACGTGCTGACCGGCGAGGGCCGCACCTACAACGCGGCGAATGCGGCCTATAACGGCGTCAAGCCGGCGCATCCGTTCTCGCTCGACGGCGGCGGCTGGGGTGCGTGGGAGATCGCGGGACGCTTCTCGACGATCGATCTCAACAACCAGCTCGCGACCGCCAACGGCGTCGCCGGCGGCCGGCAGACGGTCTACACCCTTGCGCTCAACTGGTATGTCAACGGCAACGTCCGCTTCATGCTCGACTATCTGCACGGCACGGTGTCGCGGCAGGCCTCGCCGATCTCGACCGCCGATGTCGGCTCGAAGTTCGACGCGGTCGCGATGCGCACGCAGTTCGCGTTCTGAACTCGTCGTCCCGGGGCGCGCGACAGCGCGAACCCGGGACCCATAACCACCAGCGGATGCGTTCGCAGGGACGACACCGAGCACGCCGCGCTGCTTACGCCGCGCGCTTCTTCTTCACGACCACCGGCGGCGGCGCGCAGGACAGCCGCTGCTGATGGCTCTCGCCCCAGGCCTTGAGGATGTCGATCACCGGCTTGAGGCTCTCGCCGAGCTCGGAGAGGCAATACTCCACCCGCGGCGGCACTTCCGCATAGACCTTGCGGATGACGAGCTTGTCCTCCTCCAGCGCGCGCAGCTGTTTCGTCAGCATGCGCTGGGTGATGCCGGGCATCCGGCGGCGTAATTCGCCGAAGCGCTGGGTTCCGCTCTGCAGGTGATAGAGGATCACGCCCTTCCACTTGCCGTCGATCAGGTCCAGCGTCGCCTCGACCGAGCAGCCGGGACGACGGGCAAAATTGCGCCGTTTCATGCGTGTTTTTCCAATAGTATCCAAACAGGGACTATATCCCCGAATTTACAGTACTTGCCAAATGGACGCCAGCGGGACAGTTAGCAGGCCAGGCGCACGCGACAAGCTGCGCCAACTGATGGAGACACGCCATGAAGGCCGTCGGCTACAAGAAGTCGCTTCCGATCGAGGACGCGAATTCACTGATCGATTTCGAGACCGCAAAACCCGAGCCCAAAGGGCGCGACATCCGCGTCGCCGTGAAGGCGATCTCGGCCAATCCGGTCGATTACAAGGTGCGCAAGCGCGCTGCCCCGCCCGAGGGCGAGGTGAAGATCCTGGGCTATGACGCCGCCGGCGTCGTCGATGCGGTCGGTCCCGATGCCACGCTGTTCAAGCCGGGCGACGAGGTGTTCTACGCCGGCTCGATCCTGCGCCAGGGCACCAACGCCGAATTCCATCTCGTCGACGAGCGCATCGTCGGCAACAAGCCGAAGAGCCTGTCGTTCGCGCAAGCGGCCGCTCTTCCCCTCACCTCCATCACGGCGTGGGAATTGCTGTTCGACCGGCTCGGCGCCGTGCCCGGCAAGAGCGTCGATCCGCGCACGCTGCTGATCACGGGCGGCGCCGGCGGCGTCGGCTCGATCCTGATCCAGCTCGCGCGCCGCCTGACCGGGCTCACGGTGCTCGCAACCGCGACGCGGCCGGAATCGCAAAAATGGTGTCTCGATCTCGGCGCGCATGCCGTGATCGACCACGGCAAGCCGATGAAGGAGCAGATCGAGAAGTTGAAGCTGCCGCCGGTCGCGCTGGTGGCGAGCCTCACCTTCACCGATCAGCACTACAAGGCGATCGCGGAGTTCATGGCGCCGCAGGGCCGGTTCGGTCTGATCGACGATCCCCCGGAATTTACGATGAGCACCTTCAAGGGCAAGGCGATCTCGGTGCACTGGGAATCGATGTTCACGCGCTCCTCGTTCCAGACGCCCGACATGATCGCGCAGCATCACCTGCTCAACGACGTCGCGGACCTCATCGACAAGGGCGTGTTGCGCACGACGCTCGACCAGACCTTCGGCACGATCAACGCCGCCAACCTCAAGCGCGCGCACGCGCTGCTCGAGAGCGGCAAGTCGCGCGGCAAGATCGTGCTGGAGGGGTGGTAGCAGCGACAGCGCCGGTGCGTAGGGTGGGTCAGCGCAGCGTAACCCACCTCTTCTTGTACGGCGGAGGCACCCAGTGGTGGGTTACGCGATCGGACTGCGCTTCGCGCAGCCGCACGCTAACCCACCCTACGTTTCCGCTACGCCCTCAACAAAGATCAAGCGCCGCTCCAGCGCAGCGGCGCGGATCTTCAACGCCTCGGCATATTCCGGCGAGGCGTACCATTCCTTCAGCCTCGCCATCGACGGGAATTCGACGATGACGATGGCCTTCGGCGGAAGGTTGCCTTCCGCCAGATCGGCCTTGCCGCCGCGGACGAGATAGCGCCCGCCAAACTGCGCGATCGTCTTCGCGGCGAGCGCGCGATAGGCTTCAAATCCCTCGAGATCGCGCATCTCGACTTCGGAAATCACATAAGCGCTCATAGGCGGCTCTTACGCGATCGTATTGACGATGCCGCCTTCCGCCCGCAGCGCCGCGCCGTTGGTGGCGGACGCCTCCCTCGAGGCGACGTAGACAACCATGTTCGCGATCTCGTCGACGCTCGCAAAGCGCTGGATCAGCGAGCTCGGGCGATGCTGCCTGACGAAATTGGCGGCGGCTTCATCCACGGATTGTCCGTTTTGTTTGGCGAGCCCCTTCACGAAGGTCTCGACGCCCTCCGACATGGTCGGGCCCGGCAGCACGGAATTGACGGTGACGCGGGTGCCGCGGGTGAGCTGCGCGAGGCCGCGCGCAACCGAAAGCTGCGCCGTCTTGGTCATGCCATAATGGATCATCTCGACGGGAATGTTCAGCCCGGACTCCGAGGAGATGAAGACGATGCGGCCCCAGTTACGCTTGAGCATGCCCTTCATGTAGGCCCGCGACAGCCGCACGCCACTCATCACGTTGACGTCGAAGTAGCGGCTCCATTCCTCGTCCGGGATGTCGAAGAAGTCCTTTGCCTCGTAGACGCCGGTATTGTTGACGAGGATGTCGACCTCGGGCAGCGCCGCGATAAGCGCCTTGCAGCCCGCAGCAGTGGAGACATCGGCGGCGATGCCGCGGACCTTGGCGCCCGTCCCTTCCAGCTTGCGCACGGCGGCATCGACCTTGTCCTGGCCGCGCCCGTTGATCACGACGTTAGCACCCGAGCCAGCAAGGCCCTTGGCGATGGCATGGCCGATGCCGGCCGTCGAGCCGGTCACCAGGGCGGTCTTTCCGGAAAGGTCGATGTTCATGCAATATCTCCGTCAGTTCGGTGATCGTGATATCGGACGCGGCGGATCGGGCCGCAATCGGCACTCACCAATCAGTGACGCGTTGCGGAGCTTTCCCGCGACAACTTGGACATCCGCTCTACGAATGGAACGATTATTGCTAGGCTGCACCGAGCACTCTTGCTCTGGCGAACACGGAAAATCTCTGCATGAAATCAACGGCTCTCACTGTTGTCCTCGGACTGCTCGGCCTGATGGGCGGCAATTCGCTAGCACTGGCTGAAGCGGCCTATCCGGAAAAGCCGTTGCAATTGATCGTCCCCTTCCCGCCAGGCGGCGCCTCCGACGTCGTGGCGCGCATCATCGGCGGCGAACTGGAGACGCGGCTCGGCAAGCCCGCGGTCATCATGAACCGCCCCGGCGGCGGCACCACGATCGCGGCCAAGGAAGTCGCGCGCGCGGCGCCCGACGGTTACACCCTGTTCTTCAGCTCGAACTCGAGCTTCACGCTGCCGGCGGCCGTGAAGGAAAGTGTGCCCTACGACGCCGCCAAGGATTTCGAGCCGATTGGACAGACCGGCAAGATCACGCTGGCGCTGGTCACCTACAAGGATAATCCCATCACGGACGTGGCTGCGCTGGTCGCCGAGGCGAAGGCCAATCCCGATAAGCTGTCGCTGGCGTCCTTTGGCGTCGCAACTGTCTCGCATTTTGCCGGCGAGCTGTTCAAATCGGCCGCCGGGGTCAAGATGGTCCACCTGCCCTACAAGGGCAGCGCGCCGGCGATGAACGACCTGATCGGCAAGCACATCCAGTACCATGTCGACACCGTGATCGCCGTGAAACCGCAGATCGAGGCCGGCACCGTCAAGGTGCTCGCGGTGTTCTCGGGCAAGCGTACGCCCTACCTGCCCGACGTGCCGACGCTTGCCGAGCTCGGCTACACCGGAATCGACTTCTCGTCATGGGGCGCGGTGGTCGCGCCCAAGGGACTGCCGCCGGCGGTTCGCGACAAACTGACGGTCACGCTGGAGGAGATCATCAAGAGCCCTTCCGTCGTCGATCGTTTCAGCAAGGTCGGCTTCGAACCCGGCTTCATGCGCTACAGCGATTGGGAGGGAGCCATCGGCAAGGAGACCGCCGAGATGAAGGAGATCGCGCAAAGGGCGGGGATCAAGGAAGAATAGTCTCGCGGATCTTCGACCGTCCCAAAAACAAAAGCGGCGCCCGAGGGCGCCGCTTTCAATTCCGTGCCTGCTGAAACGGCTTACGCCGCCTCGGCTTCCTTCTCCTGCACCGGGCCGGAATCCTGGCCCTTGGCATCGACGTCGCGATCGACGAACTCGATCACGGCCATCGCGGCGTTGTCGCCGTAGCGGAAGCCGGCCTTGATGATGCGGGTGTAGCCGCCCTGGCGGTCCTTGTAGCGGGGGGCCAGCGTGTCGAACAGCTTCTTGACCTGATCCTTGTCGCGCATCTCGGAGATGGCCTGGCGACGCATGGACAGGCCGCCCTTCTTGCCGAGGGTGATCAGCTTCTCCACGATCGGGCGCAATTCCTTGGCCTTCGGGAGCGTGGTGACGATCTGCTCGTGCTTGATCAGCGCGGCGCACATGTTGGCGAACATCGCGCGGCGATGCTCGGCGGTGCGGTTGAGCTTACGATGAACCTTGCCGTGACGCATTTTTGTATTCCTTGAATTTCCATTCGTCGCGACGGTTCGTCGGACTTGTTGCTCAGGTGGGCTGCCTGCGTTCGCCCAGTCAGTCATTCCGGGGCGGCTCGCAGAGCCGAACCCGGAATCTCGAGGTTCCGGGCTCGATGCTCGCGCATCGCCCCGGAACGACGAAAACTCAGTAATGATCCTCGAAGCGCTTGGCGAGCTCGTCGATGTTCTCCGGCGGCCAGCCCGGCACTTCCATGCCGAGGTGCAGACCCATCTGGGCCAGCACTTCCTTGATCTCGTTCAGCGACTTGCGGCCGAAGTTCGGGGTGCGGAGCATTTCGGCTTCCGACTTCTGCACGAGGTCGCCGATGTAGACGATGTTGTCGTTCTTCAAGCAGTTGGCCGAACGCACCGACAGCTCGAGCTCGTCCACCTTCTTGAGGAAGGCCGGGTTGAAGGCGAGGTCCGGGATGATCTCCTGGGCGACTTCCTTGCGCGGCTCTTCGAAGTTGACGAACACGTTGAGCTGATCCTGCAGGATGCGGGCGGCGTAGGCCACCGAGTCATCCGGCGAGATCGCGCCGTTGGTCTCGATCGTCATGGTCAGCTTGTCGTAGTCGAGGATCTGGCCCTCTCGGGTGTTCTCGACCTTGTAGGAGACCTTGCGGACCGGCGAGTACAGGCTGTCGACCGGGATCAGGCCGATCGGCGCGTCCTCGGGACGGTTGCGCTCGGCGGGGACGTAGCCCTTGCCGGTCGAGACCGTGAACTCCATGCGGATCTCGGCGCCCTCGTCGAGCGTGCAGATCTGCAGGTCCGGATTGAGCACGGTGACGTCGCCGACGGTCTGGATGTCGCCGGCGGTGACGACGCCCGGGCCCTGCTTCTTCACGACCATGCGCTTGGGGCCTTCGCCCTGCATCTTGATCGAGATGTCCTTGATGTTCAGCACGATGTCGGTGACGTCCTCACGAACGCCAGCGATCGAGGAGAACTCGTGCAGCACGCCGTCGATGTGCACCGACTGCACCGCCGCGCCCTGGAGCGAGGAGAGCAGGATGCGGCGCAGTGCGTTGCCGAGAGTCTGGCCGAAGCCGCGCTCGAGCGGCTCGGCGACGATCGTCGCGAAACGCGAGGGGTCACTGCCGGGCGTGACCTGGAGCTTGTTCGGCCGAATCAGTTCTTGCCAATTTTTCTGGATCGTCACTGTTTCACCCATACAGGCCAGTCAATTTGAGGCATCAAATACTGGCGTTGGAGAAAGGCCGCAGAGCATTCCCGCGGCTTCTTGCAAAGTCATTGCGGGCGCCGATGCGCCCGCAACTCGTAGAAATCAAACGCGCCGACGCTTGCGGGGACGGCAACCGTTGTGCGGGATCGTGGTCACGTCGCGGATCGAGGTGACGGTGAAGCCCGCGGCCTGGAGCGCGCGGAGCGCCGACTCGCGGCCCGAACCGGGACCGGCGACTTCGACTTCCAGCGTGCGCATGCCGTGCTCCTGCGCCTTCTTAGACACGTCCTCGGCGGCAACCTGCGCGGCATACGGGGTCGACTTGCGCGAGCCCTTGAAGCCCATCGTGCCGGCGGAAGACCAGGCAATCGTGTTGCCCTGCGCGTCGGTGATGGTGATGGTCGTGTTGTTGAACGACGAGTTCACGTGCGCAACGCCGGAGGCGATGTTCTTGCGCTCACGACGGCGAACGCGGGTGGCTTCCTTGCCCATTGAGTCCCTTTCCTGAAGATCTCAAACGCCGCCGTAATGCCAGCGGCTACACCTGTGGAACGAAAAGCGCGTGGCGAACGGGTATCCCCTTTCGCCACACGCCGCGATGGAATGCGAAAACTTACTTCTTCTTGCCGGCGATGGCCTTGGCCGGCCCCTTGCGCGTACGCGCATTGGTGTGGGTCCGCTGACCACGCACCGGCAGACCGCGACGATGACGCAGGCCGCGGTAGCAGCCGAGGTCCATCAGACGCTTGATGTTGATGCCGACCTCACGACGCAGGTCGCCCTCGACGAGATAGTCGCGGTCGATCACTTCGCGGATCTGGAGCACTTCGGCGTCGCTGAGCTGATTGACGCGACGATCCTCGGGGATCTTCACCTTCTCGATGATGTCACCGGCGATCTTCGGGCCGATGCCATGGATGTACTGAAGCGCGATCAGCACGCGCTTGTTGGTGGGAATGTTCACGCCGGCAATACGGGCCACGGCCTTCTCTCCTGTTGCCGATCCCTCGTCAGAAATCGGGCTTAAGTGCTTGGTTTCTCGGGCAGGTGTTCACAAACGCGAACACGACGCCCACCCCCGGTCTTCCTGGGGCCCGGCATCGTCTGAAACTATCCGACTTGGATGCGGGGCTTATTAGGGGATTCCAGGGGCTTTCGTCAACCGCTGCTAGCGCTTGGCTCGCTTTTTCGTGACCTTTTTTGCGGTCTTTTTGGCACCCTTTTTGACGGCCTTCCTGGCGGTCTTCTTGGCTGCTTTCTTGACCGTTTTCCTGGTCGTTTTTTTGGCCGCCTTCTTGGCACCCTTCACGGCCTTCTTGGCGGTCTTTTTGGAGGATTTGCCAGCCTTTTTGGCCGTTTTCGCCGGCTTTTTGGCCGCTTTCTTCGCCGCCTTGGCCTTCTTGGCCGGGCTCGACTTGGCCGCGCTGCGGGCATGGGTCTTGGGTTCCACCGCCCCGAGCGCCAGGAGCTGGCGGTGGATGGCGCGGGTAACCTCGTCGATGGCCATCATGCCGTCGATGGTGGAGAGCTTCCGCCGCTCGGAATAGTAGTGAATCAGGGGCTCCGTCTGGCTGCGGTAGCTGGCCAGGCGCTTGGTCAGAACCTCCGGGGTGTCGTCGAGCCGGACCTCCTCCCCGCGCTCACGCATCTGGGCGACGCGGGTCTCGACGCGACTCAGAAGCGCGCTCTCGTTGACGCGGAGCTCGATCACCGCATCGAGCTTGAGATGCTTGTGCCTCAGCAGCTCATCCAGCGCCTCGGCCTGCGGCACGGTGCGCGGGAAACCGTCGAGGATGAAACCGTTCTTGGCGTCCGGCTGCTCGATCCGGTCGGAGATGATTCCGACCACGACTTCATCAGGCACGAGCCCGCCGGCGGCCATGACTTCCTTGGCCTTCAGCCCCACCGGCGTAGCCGCAGCAACGGCCGCGCGCAGCATCTCGCCGGTCGAAAGCTGGACGATGCCATAGCGCTGCACCAAGAGCTGCGCCTGGGTCCCCTTGCCCGACCCCGGCGGTCCCAGAAGTATAATTCTCATCGGCGTACGCCCCCCCGGATTGGTGAGCGATACGTCGCGCACCTGTGTTTGAAAGCTCGGTAACAGTGCAAATCATAATCAGCGCCGCACCGCTACCCATATCATAGGGGAGCAAATGCCCGGACGCCAAGAAGGCCTTTGAAATCAGTGATTGCGCTGCGGTGGAAGCCGCTCTGCCGAAGCGGCCGAACGGTTGGTTGATCGTTACCGCGGGCGCCGCGCGCTGCTCGCGCGGCGAATCGGCGGCGCTGTTGCACCGACTCGAGAGAACGCCGCGCTTAGCGGCGGCGGCCGCGCAGCTTCGACTTCCGGATCAGACCTTCGTACTGATGGGCCAGCAGATAGCCCTGCACCTGCGCCACCGTGTCCATGGTGACACTGACGACGATCAGCAGCGAGGTGCCGCCGAAGTAGAACGGCACCGACGCGTAGGAGATCAGGATCTCCGGGATCAAGCAGACGATGGCGAGATAGATCGCGCCGAGCACGGTGATGCGCGACAGCACGTAGTCGATATATTCGGCGGTGCGCTCGCCGGGACGGATACCCGGAATGAAGCCGCCATGCTTCTTCAGATTGTCCGCGGTCTCGGTCGGGTTGAACACGATCGCGGTGTAGAAGAAGGCGAAGAACACGATCAGCGCCAGATACATGATCAGGAACAGCGGACGGCCGTGGCCAAGCTGGGTGGTGATCCACTGGAACCATTCCGGCCCGCTGCCCGCGTTGAAGTTGGCGACCGTAGTCGGCAGCAAGAGCAGCGAGGACGCGAAGATCGGCGGGATCACGCCCGAGGTGTTGAGCTTGAGCGGCAGATGCGAGGACTGTCCCTCGAACATCTTGTTGCCAACCTGGCGCTTCGGATACTGGATCAGCAGCCGGCGCTGGGCGCGCTCCATGAACACGATGAAGGCGATCACGGCGACGGCCATGATGATGACGACCAGGATCAGGCCGGTCGACATCGCGCCCTGACGGCCGAGCTCGAGCATGTTGGCGAGCGCCGCGGGCAGCTCGGCGACGATGCCGGCCAGAATGATCAGCGAGATACCGTTGCCGATGCCGCGCGAGGTGATCTGCTCGCCCAGCCACATCAGGAACATGGTGCCGCCGGTCAGCGTGATCGCCGTGGACAGGCGGAAGAACATGCCGGGGTCACTGACAACGTTGCCGGCGCCTTCGAGGCCTACCGCGATGCCGTAGGACTGGAACGCGGCCAGGATCACGGTCAAGTAGCGGGTGTACTGGTTCAGCGTCTTGCGGCCGGCCTCACCTTCCTTCTTCAGCGCCTCGAGCTGCGGCGAGACGGTGGTCAGGAGCTGGATGATGATCGAGGCCGAGATGTACGGCATGATGTTCAGCGCGAAGATCGCCATGCGGTGAATGCCGCCGCCGGCGAACATGTTGAACATGCCGAGGATGCCGCCCGCCTGGGACCGGAACACCTGCTCCCAGATGTTGGGATCGATGCCCGGCAGCGGGATGTAGGTCCCGAGCCGATAAACGAGCAGCGCACCCAGGGTGAACCAGATGCGCTTCTTCAGTTCGTCGGCCTTGGCAAACGCGCCGAAATTGAGATTGGCTGCCAGTTGTTCCGCTGCAGAGACCATCTTGGACTTTCTCCCGCCGCCTGTTGCGCCGTCATGCCCGCGGCCGGGCTACTATCTAGCGGACGCCGGACATTATCTGGGGCTCGGCTTCGATAAGTCCACGTCCCGCATGCGTAAAGGCCCGCGAGCCGCGGGCCAATGACGCAGTTGTTACGCCGCCTCGCCTTCTTCCTTGGCAGGGGCGAGGATCTTCACCGAACCGCCGGCCTTCTCGACCGCCGCGATCGCGGTCTTGGTGGCGCCATGCACTTCGATGTTGAGGTTGGACTTGAGCTCGCCGCGGCCGAGCAGCCGCAGGCCGGCCTTGGCGCGGCGCAGCACGCCGCCCTTCACCAGGGCCTCGACGTTCACGACGCTGCCGGCGTCGATCTTCTTGGCATCGACCGCTTCCTGGAGCCGGTCGAGATTGATCTCGGCGAACTCGACGCGGAAGATGTTGTTGAAGCCGCGCTTGGGCAGACGGCGATGCATCGGCATCTGGCCGCCTTCGAAACCCTTGATGCGCACGCCCGAACGCGCGGTCTGGCCCTTGCCGCCGCGGCCGGACTGCTTGCCCTTGCCCGAACCGATGCCGCGGCCGACGCGCATACGCTTTTTGCGCGAGCCGGCGTTGTCGGCGATATCGCTGAGCTTCATCGCCCTTCTCCTTATTTCTTACTTCTCGTCGACGATGCGGACGAGATGGTGAACCTTCTCGATCATGCCGCGGACTGCCGGGGTGTCCTGCAGTTCGCTGGTGCGACCGATCTTGTTGAGCTTGAGACCGATCAGCGTCGAGCGCTGCGAGTGATGGCGGCGGATCGCGCTGCCGATCTGCTCGAGCTTGATCGTCTTGCTGGACTTAGCGGCGTCCTTGGCCATGGGAGTCTACTCCAAAGCTTCCGTTAGTCGGCAGCCGCCTCGGCATCGCCACCGATACGGCGCGACTGCAGAGTGGACACCTTGATGTTGCGGCGGGCTGCGACCGAACGCGGCGAATCCTGATGCTTCAGCGCGTCGAAGGTTGCGCGAACCATGTTGTACGGGTTCGACGAGCCGATCGACTTCGCCACCACGTCCTGGACGCCGAGCGTCTCGAACACGGCGCGCATCGGGCCGCCGGCGATGATGCCGGTACCGGCCGGAGCTGCACGCAGGTAGACACGGCCCGCGCCATGACGGCCGGCGATGTCGTGATGGAGCGTGCGGCCCTCGCGCAGCGACACCCGGGTCAGGTTCCGCTTGGCGGACTCGGTTGCCTTGCGGATCGCCTCAGGCACTTCGCGCGCCTTGCCGTGACCGAAGCCGGCGCGGCCCTTCTGGTCGCCGATCACGACCAGCGCTGCGAAACCGAAGCGCTTGCCGCCCTTGACGACCTTGGCCACGCGGTTGATGTGGACCAGCTTGTCGACGAACTCGCTGTCGCGCTCCTCGCGCTCCTTGCGTTCGCGTCCGCCGCCGCGTTGATCGCGTCCACCACGTTGTTCGCGTTCTGCCATTTTTCCAATCCTTCAGAGGCTTACGCCTCAATCCTCAAATTCTGTTAGAAGCTCAGCCCGCTCTCACGCGCCGCGTCGGCAAGAGCCTTGACGCGCCCGTGGTAGAGGTAGCTGCCGCGATCGAACACGACTTCCTTGACGCCCTTCTCGGCGGCGCGCTCGGCCAGCAGCTTGCCGACCGCCTTCGCCGCATCGATGTCGGCACCGGTCTTGCCACCGTCGCGCATCGCCTTCTCGAGCGACGAGGCAGAGGCCAGCGTCTCGCCCTTCAGGTCGTCGATGACCTGGGCGTAGATGTGCTTGGACGAGCGGAACACCGACAGACGCGGACGGCCACCACCGGAGCGACGCAGCTTCAGCCGCACACTCCGCTTGCGCCGGGCATTCGTAACCTTGGCTTTGGACATGACCGGCTCCGTTACTTCTTCTTGCCTTCCTTGCGGAAGATGAATTCGCCCACATACTTCACGCCCTTGCCCTTGTAGGGCTCCGGCGGACGGTAGGCGCGGATCTCCGCGGCGACCTGGCCGACGCGCTGGACGTCGCTGCCCGAAACCGTGATCTCGGTCGGCTTCGGCACGGCGATCGTGATCCCTTCCGGGATCGGATAGATCACGTCGTGGCTGTAGCCGAGCGCGAGCTGCAGGTTCTTGCCCTGCATCGCGGCGCGGTAACCGACGCCGGTGATCTCGAGCTTCTTCTCGAAGCCCTTGGTGACGCCTTCGACCAGATTCGCGACCTGGGCGCGAGCGGTACCGTACAGCGCGCGGGCGCGGTTGGTCTCGGCGCGCGGCTTGACCTTGATCTGGCCGCTCTCGAGCTTCACCTCGACGTCGTCATGGACGACGAACTGAAGCTGGCCCTTCGGCCCCTTCATCTTGACGGTCTGCCCATCGACGGTCGCGGTCACACCCGACGGAACCGCCACAGGCCTTTTGCCAACTCGTGACATGGATGAAAAATCCTTCTCAGAACACCGTGAAGAGGACTTCACCGCCCACATTCGCGTCGCGCGCGCTGTGGTCGGCCATGATCCCCTTCGGCGTCGACAACACCGAAATGCCGAGCCCGTTGTTGACCCGCGGCAGGTTCTTCACCGAGGCGTAGACTCTGCGCCCGGGCTTGGAAACGCGTTCGATCTCGCGGATGACGGGCTCGCCGTCGAAATACTTCAGCTCGATCTCGATCTCGCTGCGGCCCGAGGGATGCTCAAGCGTGGCGTAACCGCGGATGTAGCCCTCGGACTTGAGCACCTCGAGCACGTTCTCGCGCATCTTCGAACCAGGCGTGGAGACCTTGGTCTTGGAGCGCATCTGCGCGTTGCGGATGCGGGTGATCAGATCGCTGATGGGATCGTGCGTAGACATCTAAACGACCCTCCTTACCAGCTGGACTTCACGAGGCCCGGGACCATGCCCTTGGAGCCAAGGTCGCGCAGCGCGATACGGGACAGCTTGTTCTTGCGATAGTTCGAGCGCGGCCGGCCCGACAGCTCGCAACGCAGGCGGATGCGGGTCGCCGACGAGTTGCGCGGCATCTCGGCCAGCTTCAACGTCGCAGCGAAACGCTCTTCCATCGGCAGCTTCTTGTCGGCGATGATCGCCTTCAACCGCTCGCGCTTGGCGGCGGCGTTCTTCACCATCCGCTTGCGCCGGTTGTTCTTCTCGACTGAACTCTTCTTTGCCATGCTTGGCTCCTGGGTATCCGCGTTTGAGAGGCTTTAGGTCAGCGTCTCACTGCCGGAACGGGAAATTGAAAGCGGTCAACAGGGCCCTCGCCTCTTCGTCGGTCTTGGCCGTGGTGCAGACGGTGATGTCCATACCGCGGGCTTCCGTGACCTTGTCGAAGTCGATCTCGGGGAAAATGATGTGCTCCTTGATGCCGAGCGAGTAGTTGCCGCGGCCGTCAAAGCTCTTCGGGTTCAGGCCGCGGAAGTCGCGGACGCGCGGCAGCGCGACCGTCACCAGGCGATCGATGAACTCGTACATGCGGGCCTTGCGCAGCGTGACCTTGCAGCCGATCGGCTGGTTCTCACGCAGCTTGAAGGTCGCGATCGCGATACGCGAATAGGTCACGATCGCCTTCTGGCCGGCGATCTGGGTCAGCTCGGCAGCGGCGGTCTCGGCCTTCTTGCGGTCGTTGACGGAATCGCCAACGCCCATGTTCAGCACGACCTTGTCCAGGCGCGGAACCTGCATGACGTTCTCATAACCGAACTTCTCGGTCAGAGCCGTGCGGATCTTCGCGTCATATTCCGCGCGCAGGCGCGGCGTGTAAGCGGCCTCAGCCATCGATCTCAGCTCCCGAGCTCTTGGCGATGCGGACCTTCTTGCCGTCCGCCAGAATCTTGAATCCGACGCGGGTCGGCTTTCCATCCTTGCCGACATACGCGATGTTGGACAGTTGGATCGGCGCCTCTTTCGAGATGATGCCGCCCTCCTGGGCCTGCGTCTGCTTCTGGTGACGCTTGACCATGTTGATGCCGCGCACGAGCGCCGTGCCGGCGTCGGGGCGAACCTCGAACACCTCGCCGGTGCGGCCCTTGTCGCGACCGGTCAGCACGACGACCTTGTCGCCCTTGCGGATCTTCGCAGCCATCACAGCACCTCCGGCGCGAGCGAAATGATCTTCATGTGGTTCTTGGCGCGCAGCTCGCGCGGCACGGGCCCGAAGATACGGGTGCCGACCGGCTCGGACTGGTTGTTGATCAGAACGGCGGCGTTGCGGTCGAAGCGGATGACCGAACCGTCGGCGCGGCGGATGTCCTTGCGGACGCGCACCACGACGGCCTTCATCACGTCGCCCTTCTTCACCTTGCCACGCGGAATCGCTTCCTTGATCGAGACGACGATGATGTCGCCGATCGTGGCGTAGCGGCGCTTGGAGCCTCCGAGCACCTTGATACACATGACACGGCGTGCGCCAGAATTGTCGGCCACGTCGAGGTTGGTCTGCATCTGAATCATTGATGCACCTCGTCCTCTTTCTCTTTGCGCCAGCCCAGCCGGCGCTCAACATTTCCCTGAAGTCAGTCGGCTAAAGCCAACAGATCAGGCGCTTTTCTTGTGTTCGCCCCGGATCACGACCCAGCGCTTCAACTTCGAAATCGGCTTCGATTCCTCGATCCACACCACGTCGCCCGGCTTGAACTGGTTGCTCTCGTCGTGCGCGTGATAGTTCTTCGAACGGCGGATCGTCTTCTTGTAGATCGGGTGCGTGAAACGGCGATCGACGCGCACCACGATGGTCTTGGCTTGCTTGTCGCTGACGACCACGCCCTGCAAAGTACGTTTCGGCATCTTCGTAAGCCTCTTACTTCTTCTTCGCGCGCGTCTGCGCGGCGACGGTCTTGATCCGGGCGATGTCACGGCGGGCCTCGCGCAGGCGCGAGGTGTTCTCGAGCTGCCCGGTGGCGCGCTGGAAGCGCAGGTTGAAGCGCTCCTTCTTCAGGTTCAGGATGGCGTCATCCTGCTGGTCGGGGCTCATCGCGCGGATGTCTTCGATCTTCATCTGGGCCATGGCCATTACTCCGCAATGCGCTCGACGAAGCGCGTCTTGATCGGCAGCTTGGCGGCCGCCAGGGTCAGCGCCTCACGCGCCGTCTGGGTGTTGACGCCGTCGATCTCGAACAGCACCCGGCCCGGCTTGACGCGAGCCACCCAAAGTTCCGGCGAACCCTTGCCGGAGCCCATGCGGACTTCGGCCGGCTTCTTCGACACCGGAACGTCGGGGAACACGCGGATCCAGACGCGACCGGCGCGCTTCATGTGGCGGGTCAGCGCGCGGCGGGCGGCCTCGATCTGGCGCGCGGTGACGCGCTCAGGCTCGGTCGCCTTCAGGCCGTACTGGCCGAATGCCAACGTCGCGCCCGAAGACGCAACGCCGTGGATGCGGCCCTTATGCGCCTTCCGGAACTTCGTTTTCTTAGGTTGCATCATGGCTTTAAGCCCTCAAATTCCTGTCTGGCTTTAGGCCGCAGCCGTGTCGCGGCGCTGACGGCCACCACGATCGCTGCTACCGCCCGTCTCGCCTTCGGCCATTCTCTTGTCCTGGGCCATCGGATCGTGCTCGAGGATCTCGCCCTTGAAGATCCAGACCTTGACGCCGCAGGTGCCGAAGGTCGTGAACGCGGTCGCAACGCCGTAGTCGATGTCGGCGCGCAGCGTGTGCAGCGGCACGCGACCTTCGCGGTACCACTCCATGCGCGCGATTTCCGCACCGCCCAGACGACCCGAGCAGTTGATGCGGATGCCTTCCGCGCCGAGACGCATCGCCGACTGCACGGCGCGCTTCATGGCGCGGCGGAACGCCACGCGGCGCTCCAGCTGCTGCGCGATCGACTCGGCCACCAGCGTCGCATCGAGCTCCGGCTTGCGGATCTCGACGATGTTGATGACGACGTCGGACGAGGTGATGTCGGCAACCCGCTTGCGCAGCTTGTCGATGTCGGCGCCCTTCTTGCCGATCACCACGCCCGGACGGGCCGAGTGGATGGTGACGCGGCACTTCTTGTGCGGACGCTCGATCACGATGCGGGCGACGGCCGCCTGCTTGAGCTCCTTGTGCAGGATCTCGCGGATCTTGACGTCCTCGTGCAGCAGCTTGCCGTATTCCTGCTTGCCGGCGAACCAGCGGGAATCCCAGGTCCGGTTGATGCCGAGACGCAGACCGATCGGATTGATCTTTTGACCCATCGTGTTCTCCTGCGCCCTTAAGCCGCTGCTTCGGCTTCGACCTGACGAACGATGATCGTCAGCTGCGAAAATGGTTTGTAGACACGGCCCGAACGGCCACGGCCGCGGGCGGCGAAGCGCTTCATCACCAGGCCGTTGCCGACGAAGGCCTGCGCCACGACGAGATCGTCGACGTCGAGGTCGTGGTTGTTCTCGGCGTTGGCGATCGCCGATTCCAGGCACTTCTTCACGTCGACCGCGATCCGCTTGCGCGAGAACTGCAGGTCGGCGAGCGCGGCAGAAGCCTTCCGGCCGCGAATGAGCTGGGCGACCAGGTTGAGCTTCTGCGGGCTCACCCGCAGCATCCGGGCGACCGCCTTGGCCTCGTTGTCGGCGAGGCTCCGTTCGCGCTTAGGTTTGCTCATCGTTTAATCCTCAAGCCTTCTTGGCTTTCTTGTCGCCGGAGTGGCCATGGAAGGTCCGGGTCGGCGAGAACTCGCCGAACTTGTGACCGACCATTTCCTCGTTGACCGCCACCGGCACGTGCTTCTGACCGTTGTAGACGCCGAAGGTCAGACCGACGAACTGCGGCAGGATCGTCGAGCGACGGCTCCAGATCTTGATGACGTCGTGACGGCCGGACGCGCGCGCGGCATCTGCCTTCTTGAGCAGAGAACCCTCGACGAACGGGCCTTTCCAGACTGAACGAACCATGTCCGGCGTTCCTTACTTCTTCCGCTTGTGGCGGCTTAGGAGAATGAATTTGTTGGTCGACTTGTTGGTGCGGGTCTTCTTGCCCTTGGTCGGCTTGCCCCACGGGGTGACCGGGTGGCGGCCGCCCGAGGTACGACCTTCACCACCGCCGTGCGGATGGTCGATCGGGTTCATGGCGACACCGCGGTTGTGCGGGCGACGGCCCATCCAACGCTTGCGACCGGCCTTGCCGATCGAGGTGTTCATGTGATCCGGGTTCGACACCGCGCCGATCGTGCCGCGGCAGCGGCCGTGCACCAGGCGCTGCTCGCCCGAATTCAGGCGGATGATGACGTAGTCCTGGTCGCGGCCGACGAGCTGGGCGTAGGTGCCGGCGGAACGGGCGAGCTGGCCGCCCTTCCCGATCTTGACCTCGATGTTGTGGATGATCGTGCCGACCGGCATGTTGCCGAGCGGCATGACGTTGCCCGGCTTCACGTCGACATAGTTGCCGGCGATGATGGTGTCACCCACGGCCAGGCGCTGCGGCGCCAGGATGTAGGCCTGCTCGCCGTCCTGATACTTGATCAGGGCGATGAAGCCGGTGCGGTTCGGATCGTATTCCAGCCGCTCGACGGTTGCGGGCACATCGACCTTCTCACGCTTGAAGTCGACGGTGCGCAGCGTCTGCTTGTGACCACCGCCGCGGAAGCGCACGGTGATGCGGCCGGTGTTGTTGCGGCCGCCCGAGGACTTCTTGCCCTCGGTGAGCGCCTTCAGCGGCTTGCCCTTGTAGAGGGCCGAACGATCGACCATCACCAGCTGGCGCTGGCCCGGCGTCGTGGGATTGAATGTCTTCAGTGCCATCGTCGTACGACCTTACAGACCGGTGGTGACGTCGATCCGGTGGCCCTCTTCGAGGGTCACGATCGCGCGCTTGGTGTTCGACTGCGAGCCGATATTGCCGCGGAAGGCCTTGACCTTGCCCTTGCGGACCAGCGTGTTGACGCTCTTGACCTTGACGTCGAACAGCTTCTCGATCGCTTCCTTGATCTGCGGCTTGGTCGCCTTCGCGGCCACCTTGAACAGCACCTTGTTGTGCTCCGAGGCGATCGTCGCCTTTTCGGTCACGACCGGCGACAGGATCACGTCGTAGTGGCGAGGCTCGATGTTCTTCGTCATTTGAAGCGCGCCTCCAGCGCATCGATGGCGGCCTTGGTCAGAACGAGCTTCTGACGGCGCAGGATGTCATAGACGTTGATGCCCTGGATCGGCAGCACGTCCATGTTCGGGATGTTGCGGGCCGCAGCGGCGAAGCCGTTGTTGAGCTCGGCACCGTCGATGATCAGCGCGTTGGTCAGGCCGAGGCCCGAGAAGTGACCGAGCAGCGCCTTGGTCTTGGCGGCCTCCAGCGCGGCCTTCTCGATCACGACGAGATCGCCGTCCTTGGCCTTGGCCGAGAGCGCATGCTTGAGAGCGAGCGCGCGGACCTTCTTCGGCAGGTCGGTGGCGTGCGAACGCACCACCGGACCGAAGGCACGGCCGCCGCCACGGAACTGCGGCACGCGGGCCGAGCCGTGACGAGCACCGCCGGTGCCCTTCTGCTTGTACATCTTCTTGCCGGTGCGCCAGATCTCGGCGCGACCCTTGGCCTTGTGCGTGCCGGCCTGGCGCTTGTTGAGCTGCCACTGCACGCAGCGCGCGATGATATCCTCGCGCGGCTCGAGACCGAAGATGGCGTCGGACAGCTGGACCGAGCCGGCTTCCTTACCTTCGAGGGTGGTGACCTTCAGTTCCATCTCACGCCTCCTGCGCAGCCGGAGCGGCTTCCGCGTCGCCAGCAACCTTGAACTTGCCGGGCTTCGGAGCTTCCTTCGGCAGCGGCTTCTTGACGGCGTCACGCACGCGGATCCAGCCGCCCTTGGAGCCGGGAACGGCGCCTTCGACGAGGATCAGGCCGCGCTCGACATCGGTCTGGACGACGCGAAGGTTGAGCGTGGTGATGCGATCGACACCCATGTGGCCGGGCATCTTCTTGTTCTTCCAGGTCTTGCCGGGGTCCTGACGACCACCGGTCGAACCGATCGAGCGGTGCGAGATCGACACACCGTGCGTGGCACGCAGACCGCCGAAGTTCCAGCGCTTCATACCGCCGGCAAAGCCCTTACCGACCGAGGTGCCGGTGACGTCGACGAACTGGCCGACGACGAAGTGATCGGCCTGGATCTCGGCGCCGACCGGGATCATGGCGTCCGCGGTGACGCGGAACTCCTCGACCCGGCGCTTCGGCTCGACCTTGGCGACCGCGAACTGGCCGCGCTCGGCCTTGGGCATGTAAACGGTCTTGCGGGCACCAGAACCGAGCTGGAGCGCGACGTAACCGTTCTTCTCTTCGGTGCGGTGGCCTACGACCTGGCAATTGCCGAGCTTCAGCACGGTCACGGGGATATGTTCGCCGGCCTCCGTGAAGACCCGCGTCATCCCGACCTTTTGTGCGATCACTCCGGAGCGCATCGGCTTGCTTCCTGTTCTCTTTGTCCGCTTTCGCGAACGGGATCCAAAATCTTAGAGCTTGATCTCGACGTCGACACCGGCGGCCAGGTCGAGCTTCATCAAAGCATCGACGGTCTGCGGGGTCGGATCGACGATGTCGAGCAGGCGCTTGTGGGTGCGCATCTCGAACTGTTCGCGGCTCTTCTTGTCGACGTGGGGCGAACGGTTGACGGTGAACTTCTCGATGCGGGTGGGCAGCGGAATTGGTCCGCGGACCTGCGCGCCGGTGCGCTTCGCCGTGTTCACGATCTCACGGGTCGACGTATCGAGGATACGATGGTCGAACGCCTTGAGACGGATACGAATGTTTTGGCCGTTCATTGCCGTGGTCTCTCTTCAGTGGGTGGCGAATAGCGAATAGCGAATGTCACCATTCGCTACTCGCCGTCCCTTTTCTCGTAATTACTCGATGATCGAGGCGACGACGCCGGCGCCGACGGTGCGGCCGCCTTCGCGGATCGCGAAGCGGAGCTTCTCTTCCATCGCGATCGGCACGATCAGGTGCACTTCCATCGCGATGTTGTCGCCCGGCATCACCATCTCGGTGCCTTCCGGCAGGTGCACGACACCGGTCACGTCGGTGGTGCGGAAGTAGAACTGCGGACGGTAGTTGGTGAAGAACGGGGTGTGGCGACCGCCCTCTTCCTTGGTGAGGATGTAGGCCTCAGCCTTGAACTTGGTGTGCGGCTTGACCGAACCCGGCTTGGCCAGAACCTGGCCGCGCTCGACGTCCTCGCGCTTGGTGCCGCGGAGCAGAGCACCGATGTTGTCGCCGGCCTGACCCTGATCAAGCAGCTTGCGGAACATTTCGACGCCGGTGACGGTGGTCTTCTGGGTGGCGCGGAGACCGACGATCTCGATTTCCTCGCCGACCTTGACGACGCCGCGCTCGACACGGCCGGTCACGACGGTGCCGCGGCCCGAGATCGAGAACACGTCTTCAACCGGCATCAGGAACGGCTGGTCGATCGGACGCTCCGGCTGCGGAATGTACTCGTCGACGTTCTTCATCAGCTCGAGGATGGCGTCGTGGCCGAGCTTCTTGTCGGAGTCTTCGAGAGCGGCGAGCGCCGAACCCTTGATGATCGGAATCTTGTCGCCCGGGAATTCGTACTTCGAGAGCAGCTCGCGGACTTCGAGCTCGACGAGCTCGAGCAGCTCCGGATCGTCGACCATGTCGCACTTGTTGAGGAACACGACGAGCGCGGGCACGCCGACCTGGCGGGCGAGCAGGATGTGCTCGCGGGTCTGCGGCATCGGGCCGTCAGCGGCCGACACGACCAGGATCGCACCGTCCATCTGGGCGGCGCCGGTGATCATGTTCTTCACGTAGTCGGCGTGGCCGGGGCAGTCGACGTGAGCGTAGTGGCGGTTCGGCGTCTCGTACTCGACGTGCGCGGTCGAGATGGTGATGCCGCGAGCCTTCTCTTCCGGCGCCTTGTCGATCTGGTCGTACGCGGTGAACGTCGCACCGCCGGCTTCGGCGAGAACCTTGGTGATCGCCGCGGTCAGCGACGTCTTGCCATGGTCGACGTGACCGATGGTGCCGATGTTGCAGTGCGGCTTGTTACGTTCAAACTTTGCTTTGGCCATTTGACTCTCCGTTCAATCGTCAGTTTGAGACCGACGACAATCAGGCAAACTTCTTTTGGACTTCTGCCGACACGTTGGCCGGCGCTTCTGCGTAGTGATCGAACTGCATGGTGAAGGTCGCGCGACCCTGGCTCATCGAGCGCAGGTTATTCACGTAACCGAACATGTTCATGAGCGGCACCATCGCGTTGATGACGTTGGCGTTGCCGCGCATGTCCTGACCCTGGATCTGACCGCGCCGGGAATTCAGGTCGCCGATGACCGAGCCGGTGTAGTCTTCCGGGGTCACCACTTCGACCTTCATGATCGGCTCGAGCAGGACGGACTTGCCCATCTGCAGCGCCTCGCGGAAGCAGGCGCGCGAAGCGATTTCGAAGGCCAGCGCCGACGAGTCGACGTCGTGATACTTGCCGTCGACGAGCTGCACCTTGACGTCGACCACAGGGAAGCCCGCGACCACGCCGGACGACAGCACGCTCTCCAGGCCCTTCTCGACGCCGGGGATGTATTCCTTCGGCACCGCGCCGCCGACGATCTTCGATTCGAACTCGTAGCCCTTTCCGGCTTCGTTCGGCTCGACGATGAACGACACGGCCGCGAACTGGCCGGTACCGCCGGTCTGCTTCTTGTGGGTGTAGCTGTGCTCCACCCGCTTGGTGACGCGCTCACGGAACGCAACCTGGGGCGCGCCGATGTTGGCGTCGACCTTGTAGGTGCGCTTGAGGATGTCGACCTTGATGTCGAGATGGAGTTCGCCCATGCCCTTCAGGATGGTCTGGCCGGACTCGTGGTCGGTCGACACGCGGAAAGACGGATCCTCCGCCGCGAGCTTGGCCAGCGCCACGCCCAGCTTCTCCTGGTCGGCCTTGGACTTCGGCTCGATCGCGATCTCGATGACCGGCTCGGGGAATTCCATCTTTTCCAGGATCACCTGCTTGTCGGGATCGCACAGCGTGTCACCGGTGCGCGCTTCCTTCAGGCCGGCCAGCGCGACGATGTCGCCGGCATAGGCTTCCTTGATGTCCTCGCGGTTGTTCGCATGCATCAACAGCATGCGCCCGATACGCTCCTTCTTCTCGCGGGTCGAGTTCACGACGCCGGTGCCGCTCTGGAGAACGCCAGAGTAGATGCGGCAGAAGGTGATGGTGCCGACGAACGGGTCGTCCATGATCTTGAACGCGAGCAGCGCCAGCGGCTCCTTGTCGTCCGCCTTGCGCACGACTTCGTTGCCCTTGTCGTCGGTGCCCTTGATCGCGGGCACGTCGAGCGGCGACGGCAGATAGTCGACGACGGCGTCGAGCAGCGGCTGCACGCCCTTGTTCTTGAAGGCCGAGCCACACAGCACGGGATAGAACGCACCGGTCAGCACCGCCTTGCGGATCAGGCGCTTCAGGGTCGCCTCGTCCGGCTCCTTGCCGTCGAGGTAAGCGGCCATGGCGTCGTCGTCGAGCTCGACGGCGGCTTCCACCATCTTCTCGCGGTATTCCTTGGCCTGGTCGACGAGGTCTTCCGGAATGTCGACATAGTCGAACTTGGCGCCGAGCGCTTCATCGTTCCAGACGACGCCCTTCATCTTCACGAGGTCGACGAGACCCTTGAAGTTGTTCTCGGCACCGATCGGAAGCTGGATCGCGACAGGCTTGGCGCCCAGACGGTCAACGATGTCGGCCAGACACTTGAAGAAGTCGGCGCCGATCTTGTCCATCTTGTTGGCGAAGACGATGCG
Organism: Bradyrhizobium liaoningense; assembly: GCF_018130825.1. Classification (GTDB taxonomy): domain Bacteria; phylum Pseudomonadota; class Alphaproteobacteria; order Rhizobiales; family Xanthobacteraceae; genus Bradyrhizobium; species Bradyrhizobium liaoningense_B. Next base: position 237,985 of record NZ_JAFCJS010000009.1, read on the forward strand.
CGGAACCTTGTACTTGTCGCCCTGGCGCCAGACGGTCTCGGTCTGGGGCTCGACGCCCTGGTTGGAGTCGAGCACGCAGACGGCGCCGTCGAGCACGCGCAGCGAACGCTCGACTTCGATGGTGAAGTCGACGTGGCCGGGGGTGTCGATGATGTTCAGGCGCTTGCCGGCCCAGAAGGCGGTGGTCGCAGCCGAGGTGATCGTGATGCCACGCTCCTGCTCCTGCTCCATCCAGTCCATCGTCGCGGCACCTTCGTGCACTTCGCCGATCTTGTGGCTCTTGCCGGTGTAATAGAGGATGCGCTCGGTCGTCGTCGTCTTGCCGGCGTCGATATGCGCCATGATACCGAAGTTACGGTAGTCCTCGATGGCATGTTGGCGGGGCATGGGGTGTTCCTTGCGAGTCCGTTTGTTTCGCCGTTACCAGCGATAGTGCGAGAAGGCGCGGTTGGCTTCCGCCATGCGGTGCACGTCTTCGCGCTTCTTGACGGCGTTCCCCCGGTTGTTCGATGCGTCCAAGAGCTCAGCCGAGAGCCGCTCGGTCATCGTCTTCTCGTTGCGCTCGCGCGCAGCCGCGATCAGCCAGCGGATGCCGAGCGCCTGCCGGCGGGTCGAGCGAACCTCGACCGGAACCTGGTAGGTCGCGCCGCCGACGCGGCGGGAGCGAACCTCGATGGTCGGCATGACGTTCTCGAGCGCCTGCTCGAACACGCCGAGCGGGTTCTGCTTGGTCTTGGATTCGATGATGCCGAACGCGCCGTAGACGATACCTTCGGCGACCGACTTCTTGCCGGCGTACATCACCGAGTTCATGAACTTCGTGACGATGATGTTCCCGAACTTCGGATCCGGGAGAACTTCGCGCTTTTCCGCAGAGTGGCGACGAGACATAGGCTTGGTTCCCGCTTACTTCGGACGCTTGGCGCCGTACTTCGAACGACGCTGCTTACGGTTCTTGACGCCCTGGGTATCCAGAACGCCGCGGAGGATGTGGTAGCGCACGCCGGGCAAGTCCTTGACGCGGCCGCCACGGATCATGACCACCGAGTGCTCCTGGAGGTTATGACCCTCGCCGGGGATGTAGCCGATCACCTCGAAGCCGTTGGTCAGGCGCACCTTGGCGACCTTACGAAGCGCCGAGTTCGGCTTCTTCGGGGTCGTGGTGTAGACGCGGGTGCAAACACCACGCTTCTGAGGCGACTGCTGCAGCGCCGGCACCTTCTTGCGCGACTTCTGCACTTCCCGCGGTTGAGCGATCAGCTGGTTGATCGTCGGCATCCTGGCCTTACCCTTTGTTCTGCCGCGGCCCCTTGCGGGCCCGCTGTCTTGGCGCGGCCCGTTGCCGGGACCGCAAATTCTGTTCGGGCCACCCGCCCGACGAGGCCGCCTTGAAGCGGAACAATCCGCACAAAGCGAAATTGCGCCAACCGCTCCATCAACGAGCGGAAAGCGTTACGACGCCACAGAGGACCGCAGTTTTCAGGCCAATCAGCGTAAAGCTGCGGCCCGCGCACCGAGGTCATGCATCCGAATTCGATCTCAAGAGAACATGCTCAAGAGAACTAGAATCGCACTGGCATTGCCTAGCTATGATCGACAGCGTCTGAGCGGCATTCGTCGAGGTTGGTGCCTGCCGGACGATCCTAAAAGGATCAGGCAGGTGGTCCGTACCGACGTTGGCGATGCTCACCGCCTGTCGTTAAGTGAGGCGCTTTCTATAAGTGAGAATCGGTCAAGTCAAGGTGAAACGACAGTCACAAAGCGCTTCTCGCGCCTGTCGAAATCGACGTTTACCGCCCTCACCGCACGTCCCCGATATGGCGACCCCGACCGTGTTCCGCTACCCCAACGACCTATTTATACCCGGATGAAATATACTTTTATAACCCCTGCTAAGGCTTTTTTTCCTGTTGATGCGGCAATCTGCCGCCTTCGGCAGAGATTTGCACCATGCAGTACACCGACATTGCCATTGTTGGCGGGGGCTTGTCCGGCTCGACCGCCGCCGCGATGCTCGGGCGCGCCGGCATTTCGGCGGTGCTGATCGATCCGCATGAGAGCTATCCGGCGGACTTTCGCGTCGAAAAACTCAGTGGCGAGGTGCAGGTCGAGCGATTCCTGAGGACCGGAATCGCAGAATCGGTGCTGCGGCGGGCGACCTATTCCGGCGAGAACTGGATCGCTCGATTCGGCCATCTGCTCGACAGGGCGCCGAGCCGGCAGTTCAACATCTTCTACGATTCCCTGGTCAACGCCATCCGCGACGAGATTCCTGCGAGCGCCGGGCGCATCCATGCCAAGGCGATCGCGGTCGAGACCAGCACGGAGCGGCAGAGGGTCACGCTCTCCAATGACGAGACGATCTCAGCCCGCCTGGTCGTGCTCGCCAACGGGCTGAACGTCGGCTTGCGCCACCAGCTTGGCATCGCGCGAAAAATCGTCAGCGCCTGCCATTCGATCTCGATCGGGTTCGACGTGGTGCCGGCCGGGCGCAATGCGTTCGACTTCCCGGCGCTGACCTACTTCTCGGAGCGGCCGAGCGACCGCATCCCCTACATCACGCTGTTTCCGGTCGGCACGCGGATGCGCGCCAATTTGTTCGTCTATCGCGGCTTCGACGACCCCTGGTTGCGCGAGCTGCGCCGCGCCCCGGCGGAGACGCTGCATGCCGCCCTGCCCCGGCTCAAGCGCGTCACCGGCCCCTTCGACATTCCCGGCGAGCTGAAGATCCGCCCGGTCGATCTCTATGTGAACGATGCAAGGGGCCAGCCCGGCCTCGTGCTGGTGGGCGATGCCTTCTCGACGTCCTGCCCTGTCGCCGGGACCGGCTGCGACAAGGTCTTCACGGATGTCGAGCGACTCTGCAACCTCTACATCCCGCGATGGCTCGCCTCGGACGGGATGGATGCTGCCAAGGTCGCCGCCTTTTACTCCGACCCGGTCAAGCGGGCCTGCGACGAATGGTCGGCGGCGAAGGCGTTCGACTTCCGCTCAGTCTCGACCGACACAAGCCCCTACTGGACGGCGCAGCGCTGGGCTCGCTTCGTTGCCTGGTCGGTTCAGGGGCTGCTGCGGCCGCTTGGAGGCGCCTTCGATCTGGAGCCGAACTTTCTCGGTCACTCCTCCTCGTCGTCCTCGTCCGCATCATCCTCGAGGTCGTCTTCATCCTCGTCGTCATCGTCGCTGTCGTCGTCGGCCTGAGCCACAGCGCCGTGCGGCTGGTGGATCTGGTCGTTCCAGAGCTGGCGATAGGTGCCGTTCTTGGCGAGCAGCTCGGCGTGCGAGCCGCGCTCGATCGCCCTGCCCCCTGAAATCACGATGATCTCGTCCATCTCGACCACCGAGGTCAGGCGGTGGGTCGACCAGATCATGGTACGGCCCTTGGCGACCTTCAGCAGCGTGCGGTTGATCGCGGCTTCCGTGGTCTGGTCCAGCGCCGACGTCGCCTCGTCCAGCAGCAGCACGGACGGATTGCGGATGATCGCCCGCGCGATCGCGATGCGCTGGCGCTGGCCGCCCGAGAGCGTATCGCCGCGCTCGCCGACCTGCGTGTCGTAGCGCTGCGGCAGGCTCATGATGTAGCGGTGGATCTCGGCCTTCTTGGCCGCGTCCTCCACCTCCGCATCGGTCGCGCCTTCCTTGCCGAGCCGGATGTTCTCGCGGATCGACATGTTGAACAGCATGTTCTCCTGGAACACCACGGCCATGCTCCGGCGCAGCGAATCCAGCGTGACCTTGCGGACGTCGACGCCGTCGATGGTGACGCGCCCTTCGTCCGGCACGTAGAGCCGCAGGATCAGGTTGAGCAGCGTGCTCTTGCCCGACCCTGACGGCCCGACGATCGCGATGCTCCTGCCGACATTCAGCTTGAGGCTGAGATTGTCCAGCACCGGCGTCTGGCTGCCCTCGTACTGGAACGTCACGCGGTCGAAGGTGATGTCGTGGGTGATGCGCGGCAGATCGGGCGCACCGGGGCGATCAGCGCCGCGGGTCGGCTCGTCGAGCAGTTCCTGGATGTGACGGATTGCGGCGGCCGAGGAGATCGACACCGGGATGAAATGCATCACGTGGGCGATGTTGTAAGAGACCTCCCAGAACGCGCTCTCGAAGGTGACGAAGGTGCCGATGGTGATCTGGCCCTTGGTCGCCAGATACGCGCCGATCGCGAGCACCACGAGGTGCAGCATCAGGACCGAGATGGTGACCGTCCGCTCCACCATCGTCGACAGGAACGCGGCCGAGGCGATCCTGTTGCGGGTCTCGTCGTTGCGGAAGCTGAAGAAGCCGAACATCTTGCGCTGCAGGCTGAACGCCTTGATCACGGCCTGCGCGCCGATGTTCTCCTGCACCATGCCGAGCAGCGCGGCTTCGTTCTGCTTCTGCTCGTAATTGGCCTGCACCGCCTTCGGGGTGAGGATGCGCGGGCCGATCAGCGTGATTGGGAACACCAGCAGCGCGACCGCCGCGAGCTGCCAGTTCAAAAACACCATCAGGATGATGCCGGCGATCAATTCCAGGAACGGCAGCGCCGCACTGTTGGCGAAGGTTTTCACCGAGCCTTCGAAGGCCGAGAGGTCGACCGAGAAGCGCGACAGGATCTCGCCGCGCTTGGTGCGGCCGAAATAGGCCGCCGGCAGGTCCTGGACGTGCTCGAACAGACGCTTGCGGACATCGGAGATGATGCAGGCCGCCAGCCGCGCGTCCCAGCGCTCGTACCAGACCGCGACGATCGAGGTGAAGATGCCGGCGGCCGCGAGCACGCCGAGGATCTTGTACAGCGCCTGGAAATCCTCCTCGCCGAGCGCGTCGTCGATCAGGTATTTCAGGCTGAGCGGCATGATGACGTTGAACAGCGTCTCGACGACGACGCCGAACGCCACGAACGACAGCATCCGCTTGTAGTTGGTCAGATAAGGCTTGACGAAACCCAGGATGGTCGCGAGCGCGCCGGCGGCCTCGCGCGCGGTGAAGACGACGAGGTCCTCGTCCTCATCGTCGTCGTCGAGCTCCAGCTCGTCATCCTCTTCGTCTTCGTTGTCTTCGTCGTCCTCGTCGTCTTCGAGATCGGGCTTGGCAGCGGAGGCGAGCTTGTCGTCGAGCTCGGCCGCCTCTTCGGCGGCGAGCTTCTGTTTATCGGGCGAAAGAGGCTTGGACGCCATGATACCAACCGTTGCTGACGGCCGGCATGACCGCAGAGAAAGCAGGAGATAGCGGAGAGCCGCTATCGCACCGATTCTATGCGATCATGATGAATTCGGCAAAGCAATTGGCGAATTCACCCGATCTTAAGGGCTAGTCGTCGTCCTCGTCCTCGACCTTGTCGAAGAACGAATAACGCAAAGAGTCCGCGTCGGCGTACCACTGGCCCGGGCCCTTGCCCGCGGCGAGCGTCGCCTCCCAGAGCGCATCGGTGCAGTCCTTGCGGTGCATCGACAGATCGAAGCCGTTGCCGAAGAATAGCTCGGACCATTCCCACCAGGTGCCGAGCTTCTTGACCCCGCGCAGCAGGTCGTAGCGGTCGATCAGAGCCGGCGCCATGTCCGAGGTGACCGAGCCGAACACGAGGCCGGTCTTGACCACGCGGTTGAGCTCGCGGATCGCGCGGACCACCTGCTTCGGGGCAACGTGGCAGAGGCTGGTCTCGAACACGTAGTCGAAGCTGCCGTCCTTGAACGGCATGTCGGTGATCGAGCCGAGCTTGTTGTACTTCTTCAGCGCCTTCGGCGTCCTGGCATGGATGGCACGGTTGTTCTCGACGCCCCAGGCATCGATGCCCCGCTCGCGCAGCGCGCCGACCAGCTCCCCGCTGGCCGAGCCCGCGACCAGGAGCTTTGAGCCCTTGGCCTTGCCCCAGACGACGCCGATCAGCTTCGTCAGATAGTCGGGATCGGTGAAGTGCTGCCACGCCTCGTGATAGGGACCGAGGCCGCGATAGTTCTCGAAATAGTCGCGGTCGATCTTGTCGGAGAGCGGCTTGTCCTCCTGCGCGCGTTCGCGGCGCAGGCGCATCATCTCGGTCAGGATGATGTCGGTGGCCGCATCCGAGGAGTCGAGCAGACCGTTGAGCGTCGAGTCGAACAGATAGTCGCCGACCACGACGATGCCGGGATGTTCCTTCGGCTCGGGCCGGTGATTGGTCATGACGTCGCGCACGGGCAGACCGCCCGGCAGCGCGTTCACGGACGACAGCCAGCGGTGGATCTTGCCTTCCAAGAAATGCGCGCGCGCATCGCCGAGCGAGGCCGGCAGCGATTTCAGCGCGGCGTCGATCAGCTCCTGATCGGAGAGATTGGCGAAGGCCAGCGCGTCGGAGCCGGGAATGAGCCAGTTCAGCACGCCATGCTTGCCGACGTCGTGGCGCGCGCCCTCGTTGTAGACGCAGCAGCCGCCGAAGGCTTCAGACATGAACCAGGCGCCGGGAATCTTCTCGCCCCAGAACGGCTCGTCGAACAGGATCGAGACGCGCAAATAGTGCGCCGGACGGTCGAAATACGAGACGTGCTTGACCATCGACTTGCGCAACTGCTCGCCTTCCCACCCGACGGTGGCGAGCCAGGAATGCGGCAGGCAGACCAGCACGAGGTCGAAATCGCGCGTCTCCGGGCCCTTGCCGTTCATCATCTTGAGCTGGTAGCGGCCGGTCGGCGCCTTGCCGACGGTGAGCACGCGGTGATTGAGCTGGATGTCGGCATTGACCTCCGACTGCAGGCACTCGATCAGCTGCTCGTTGCCGTTCTGGATGGAGTAGAGGCCGATATAGCCGTCGACATCCATCAGATAGTTCTTGAGCGCGTTGAGGCCGTTGGTGTTGTGGCTTTCGGTCGCGATGTCCGAGCGTGCCATCACCTTGAAGAAGCGCTTTGCGGTCTCGTCCTCGACCTCCTCGTCGAGCACCTGCTCGGCGGTCTTGTAGGCCCAGGGACTCTCGTTGTCGTGCGCGCCGACGCCTTCGTAATACTCGATCGGCGACATCACCTCGGTGCAGCGCTTGCGGAACGCCTCGATCGCGGCCGCGGTCTTGGCGCCGTATTTGCGACGCATGCCCGGCACGTCGTTGAGCAATTCGCCGCCGAACTGCACCTGCTCGGCATCCATCGGAATCGTCTGCAGGCCGAAATGCTGGATCAGCTCGCGCAGCGGATCCGGACCGGTCATCGAGTAGTCGTAGATCTCGGCAACGCCGGCCTCGTACGTCGCGGGCGCGGAATCGAATTTACGTGTGACGATCTTGCCGCCGAGCCGGTCCGACGCCTCGTAGATGGTGACGCGGCAGAGGTCGCCGAGCTTGCGCTTCAGATACCAGGCGCTCATCAGCCCGCCGGGGCCGCCGCCTACGATTGCGAGATCAAGCATATCAGTTCCGTGGTCTCCGGCCCTGCCCCCGTCACGGGATCCACCGGTCTAAGCTCTCCTAGCAGAAGCGCTTTTGCGCCTGAAGGAAAGATGAACAAAGGTTGATCCTGCATCGCAGCAAGCAAAGAAAGCAGCAAAAAGGCCGGCTTGCGCCGGCCTTTTCATTGTCCTCGGTATTCCTACGGATGAACGCTCATTCCGCGGGCGGCAGCGCAGGAAGCTCCGCTTCCGGCGCGGGCGGCACGACAGACGCCTGCTTCTCGCGCTCGTCCAGGATCAGCTTGTCGCGCTTCATGGCGACTTCGCGGATCTTGGCCATGGAGGCGCCGGTGCCTGCCGGGATCAGCCGGCCGACGATGACGTTTTCCTTGAGGCCTTCGAGCGGATCGATCTTGCCGTTGACCGCCGCCTCGGTGAGGACGCGGGTGGTCTCCTGGAACGAAGCCGCCGAGAAGAACGAGCGGGTCTGCAGGCTCGCCTTGGTGATGCCGAGCAGAACCGGCGTTCCCGTGGCGGGCTTCTTGCCCTCTTCCTTGGCCTTCTCGTTCAGCGCGTCGAACTCGATCTTGTCGACCTGCTCGCCGGAGATCATGTCCGTGTCGCCCTGGTCGGTGACTTCCACCTTCTGGAGCATCTGACGGACAATCACCTCGATGTGCTTGTCGTTGATGAGCACGCCCTGGAGCCGGTAAACCTCCTGGATTTCGTTCACCAGGTAGGCCGCGAGCTCCTCGATGCCCTTGACCGCAAGGATGTCGTGCGGCGCCGGGTTGCCTTCCACGATGAAGTCGCCCTTTTCGACGACGTCGCCGTCCTGAAGGTGGATGTGCTTGCCCTTCGGGATCAGGTACTCGCGCGGCTCCTCGGTCTTGTCCATCGGCTCGATCGAGATGCGACGCTTGTTCTTGTAGTCGCGCCCGAACCGGATGGTGCCCGCGATCTCGGCGATGATCGCCGCATCCTTCGGACGCCGGGCCTCGAACAGTTCCGCCACCCGCGGCAGACCGCCGGTGATGTCACGCGTCTTGGCGCTTTCGGTCGAGACACGGGCGAGGATGTCACCCGGGTTGACCTTGGCTCCGACGTCGACCGAGAGAATGGCGTCGACCGACAGCATGTAGCGGGCATCGCCGCCACGGGCGAGCTTGAGCACCTTGCCGTCCTTGCCCTTGACCACGATGGCCGGACGCAGGTCCGAGCCGCCGCGGGTCGAGCGCCAGTCGATGACCACGCGCTTGGCGATACCGGTGGCTTCGTCGAGCGTTTCCGAGATCGACTGCCCCTCGACCAGATCCTCGAAGCCGATCGTACCTTCGACTTCGGTGAGGAGCGGACGGGTGTAGGGATCCCACTCGACGACGCGCTGGCCGCGCTTGACCATGTCGCCTTCGTCGACGTGCAGGCGCGAGCCGTACTGGACACGGTGTGTCGCACGCTCGGTGCCGTCGGCATCGACGATCGCCACCACCATGTTGCGCACCATCGCGATCAGGTGACCTTCGCTGTTGCGGGCGATGGCCTTGTTCCGGATCACGATCTTGCCGTCGAAGTTGGCTTCGACGAAGGACTGCTCGTTGAGCTGCGCCGCACCGCCGATGTGGAAGGTGCGCATGGTGAGCTGGGTGCCCGGCTCGCCGATCGACTGCGCCGCGATGACGCCGACCGCTTCGCCGTGGTTGACCGGCGTGCCGCGGGCGAGGTCGCGGCCGTAGCACTTGCCGCAGATGCCGTTGACGAGCTCGCAGGTCAGCGCCGAGCGGATCTTCACCTCCTGCACGCCACCCTGCTGGATGGCTTCCAGATGGCTCTCCTCCATCAGCGTGTCGCGCTTGATGATCACCTTGCCCGAGCTGTCACGGATGTCTTCGCAGGCCGTGCGTCCGAGGATGCGCGAGCCGAGCGAAGCAACCACGGTGCCGGCATCGACGATGGCGCGCATCTTGATGCCGAGCTTGGTGCCACAGTCGCTCTGCGTGATGATGCAGTCCTGCGCCACGTCGACGAGACGACGGGTCAGGTAGCCCGAGTTCGCAGTCTTCAACGCGGTGTCCGCGAGGCCCTTGCGGGCGCCGTGGGTCGAGTTGAAGTACTCGAGCACCGAGAGGCCTTCCTTGAAGTTCGAGATGATCGGCGTCTCGATGATCTCACCCGACGGCTTGGCCATCAGGCCGCGCATGCCGGCGAGCTGGCGCATCTGGGCCGGCGAACCGCGGGCACCGGAGTGAGCCATCATGTAGATCGAGTTGATGTCGGCATCGGCCCCGCTCGCCGTCTTCTTGGTCGAGGAGATCTCCTTCATCATCGCCTTGGCGATTTCTTCCGTGGCCTTCGACCAGGCGTCGACGACCTTGTTGTACTTCTCGCCATGGGTGATCAGACCGTCGTTGTACTGCTGCTCGAAATCCTTCGCCAGCGTACGGGTGGTGTCGACGATCTTCCACTTGCCGTGCGGCACGACCATGTCGTCCTTGCCGAACGAGATGCCGGCCTTGAACGCATTGTAGAAGCCGAGCGCCATGATGCGGTCGCAGAAGATCACCGTCTCCTTCTGACCGCAGTGACGGTAGACCTGGTCGATGACGCCCGAAATCTCGCGCTTGGTCATCAGCTTGTTGATGATCTCGTACGAAATCCGCGGATTCTTCGGCAGCAGATTGCCGAGCATGACGCGGCCGGCAGTGGTCTCGATCCAGCGCGTCGAGACCTTGCCGGTCTCGTCCATGCCCTGCCACCGATACTTGATCTTGGTGTGGAGGTGGATGACCTTCGCATGCAGCGCGTGCTCGAGCTCGGCCATGTCGCCGAAGATCTTGCCCTCGCCGGGCAGGCCTTCGCGCATGATCGAGACGTAGTAGAGACCGAGCACGATGTCCTGCGACGGCACGATGATCGGCTGGCCGTTCGCCGGATGCAGGATGTTGTTGGTCGACATCATCAGGACGCGCGCTTCCAGCTGCGCTTCGAGCGACAGCGGGACGTGCACGGCCATCTGGTCGCCGTCGAAGTCGGCGTTGAACGCCGAGCAGACCAGCGGGTGAAGCTGGATCGCCTTGCCCTCGATCAGCACGGGCTCGAACGCCTGGATGCCGAGGCGATGCAGCGTCGGCGCGCGGTTGAGCAGCACCGGATGCTCGCGGATGACCTCGTCCAGGATGTCCCAGACCTCGGGCCGCTCCTTCTCGACCAGCTTCTTGGCCTGCTTCACCGTGGTGGACAGACCCTTGGCGTCAAGCCGCGAATAGATGAACGGCTTGAACAGCTCGAGCGCCATCTTCTTCGGCAGGCCGCACTGATGCAGGCGCAGCTCGGGACCGACCACGATCACCGAACGACCCGAATAGTCGACGCGCTTGCCGAGCAGGTTCTGGCGGAAGCGACCCTGCTTGCCCTTGAGCATGTCGGCGAGCGACTTCAGCGGGCGCTTGTTGGCGCCGGTGATGACGCGGCCGCGGCGGCCGTTGTCGAACAGCGCATCGACCGCTTCCTGAAGCATGCGCTTCTCGTTGCGGATGATGATGTCGGGCGCGCGCAGCTCCATCAGCCGCTTCAAGCGGTTGTTGCGGTTGATGACGCGGCGGTAGAGGTCGTTGAGGTCGGAGGTCGCGAAGCGGCCGCCGTCCAGCGGCACCAGCGGACGCAGGTCCGGCGGAATCACCGGGACCACGGTCATGATCATCCATTCCGGCTTGTTGCCGGAGTGGCGGAACGCTTCCACGATCTTCAGGCGCTTGGCGAGCTTCTTGTGCTTGATGTCGGAGTCGGTCTCCTGCATCTCGACGCGCAAGCTAGCCTCGAGCTTCTCGAGGTCCATGCCCTTGAGCAGCTCGCGGATCGCTTCGGCGCCGATCATGGCGGTGAAGCTGTCCTGGCCGTACTCGTCCTGCGCCTTCAGATACTCGTCTTCCGACAGCAGCTGACGGTCCTTCAGCGCGGTGAGGCCCGGCTCGAGAACGACGTAGTATTCGAAGTAGAGGATCCGCTCGAGATCCTTCAGCGTCATGTCGAGCAGGAGGCCGATGCGCGAGGGCAGCGACTTCAGGAACCAGATGTGGGCGACCGGGGCTGCGAGCTCGATGTGGCCCATGCGCTCGCGCCGGACGCGCGACAGCGTGACCTCGACCGAGCACTTCTCGCAGATGATGCCCTTGTACTTCATGCGCTTGTACTTGCCGCACAAGCACTCATAGTCCTTGATCGGCCCGAAGATGCGGGCGCAGAACAGGCCGTCGCGCTCGGGCTTGAAGGTACGGTAGTTGATGGTCTCCGGCTTCTTGATCTCGCCGTAGGACCAGGACAGAATCTTCTCTGGAGACGCGATCGAGATCCGGATCTGGTCGAAGACCTGAGCCGGCGTCGTCGGGTTGAAGAGATTCATAATTTCTTGGTTCATCGTCTTCTCCTCGCGTGCCGGTCGCCTCCGGCCGCAAATTCGAAAATCACTCGAGCACGGCGCCCTGCCCTCAAGGCCTCGGGAGGGGCGCCAATGCCCGGCCGCGAAGGCCGGGCATGAAAGGTCGAATTACTCGGCCGCTTCCGACGTCGGCGCCGGTCCCATCTTGGAGTTGTGCAGGTCGACGTTGAGGCCGAGCGAGCGCATTTCCTTGACCAGCACGTTGAACGATTCCGGAATACCGGCCTCGAACGTGTCGTCGCCGCGCACGATCGCCTCGTACACCTTGGTGCGGCCGGCGACATCGTCCGACTTCACCGTCAGCATTTCCTGGAGCGTGTACGCCGCGCCGTAAGCCTCGAGCGCCCACACCTCCATTTCGCCGAAGCGCTGGCCGCCGAACTGCGCCTTGCCGCCCAGCGGCTGCTGGGTGACGAGCGAGTACGGACCGATCGAACGCGCATGGATCTTGTCGTCGACGAGATGGTGCAGCTTGAGCATGTAGATGTAGCCCACCGTCACCTTGCGATCGAACGGATCGCCGGTGCGGCCGTCGTAGACGGTCGACTGACCCGAAGCGTCGAGACCAGCAAGCTTCAGCATCTCCTCGATGTCGGCTTCCTTGGCGCCGTCGAACACCGGCGTCGCGATCGGAACGCCGCGGCTGAGGTTATGACCGAGTTCGAGCAGCTCATTGTCGTTGAGCGACTTGATGGTCTCGTCCTCGCCGTAGACCTTCTTCAAGGTTTCCTTCAGCGGCTTGATGTCCTGCTTCGACAAATAGGCATCGACCGTCTGGCCGATGCGCTTGCCGAGGCCGGCGCAGGCCCAGCCGAGATGAGTCTCGAGGATCTGTCCGACGTTCATGCGCGAGGGCACGCCCAGCGGGTTGAGCACGATGTCGGCGTGCGTACCGTCCTCGAGGAACGGCATGTCCTCGATCGGCACGATCTTCGACACCACGCCCTTGTTGCCGTGGCGGCCGGCCATCTTGTCGCCGGGCTGGATCTTGCGCTTCACCGCGACGAAGACCTTGACCATCTTCATCACGCCGGGCGGCAATTCGTCACCGCGCTGAAGCTTCTCGACCTTGTCGAGGAAGCGCTGCTCGAGCCCCTTCTTCGACTCGTCGTACTGCTTCCGCATGGCCTCGATCTCGGCCATCAGCTTGTCGTTCGGCGAAGCGAACAGCCACCACTGCGACTTCGGGTACTCCTCGAGCACCGCACGGGTGATCTTGGTGTCCTTCTTGAAGCCCTTCGGGCCCGCAATGCCCTGCCGCCCTTCGAGCAGCTCGGCAAGACGGTTGTAGACGTTGCGGTCCAGGATCGCCTGCTCGTCGTCGCGGTCCTTGGCCAGACGCTCGATCTCTTCCCGCTCGATCGCCAGCGCACGCTCGTCCTTGTCGACGCCGTGACGGTTGAACACGCGTACTTCCACGATCGTGCCCTGCACGCCCGGAGGAACGCGCAGCGAGGTGTCGCGAACGTCGGAAGCCTTCTCGCCGAAGATGGCGCGCAGCAGCTTCTCTTCCGGCGTCATCGGGCTTTCGCCCTTCGGCGTGATCTTGCCGACCAGGATGTCGCCGGCGCGCACTTCCGCACCGATGTAGACGATACCGGCTTCGTCGAGGTTCTTCAGCGCTTCTTCCGAGACGTTCGGAATGTCGCGGGTGATTTCCTCGGGTCCGAGCTTGGTGTCGCGGGCCATTACCTCGAACTCCTCGATGTGGATCGAGGTGAAGACGTCTTCCTTCACGATCCGCTCGGAGAGCAGGATCGAGTCTTCGAAGTTGTAGCCGTTCCACGGCATGAACGCGACGAGCACGTTGCGGCCGAGCGCGAGCTCGCCGAGATCGGTCGACGGACCGTCGGCGATGATGTCGCCCTTCTTGACGATGTCGCCGACCTTCACCAGCGGACGCTGGTTGATGCAAGTCGACTGGTTGGAGCGCTGGTACTTCATGAGGCGGTAGATATCGACGCCCGACTTGGTCGGATCGAGATCTTCCGTGGCGCGGATGACGACGCGGGTCGCGTCGATCTGGTCGATCACGCCCGAACGGCGCGCCGCGATCGCAGCACCCGAGTCACGCGCAACGACACCTTCCATGCCGGTGCCGACGAACGGCGCCTCGGCGCGAACCAGCGGCACCGCCTGGCGCTGCATGTTCGAACCCATCAGCGCGCGGTTGGCGTCGTCGTTCTCGAGGAACGGGATCAGCGCCGCGGCGACGGAGACGAGCTGCTTCGGCGACACGTCCATGTAGTCGACCTTGTCCGGCGTCACCGGCAAGACTTCGCCGGCGTGACGGCAGACCACGAGGTCTTCGGTGAAGCGGCCCTTCGGGTCGAGCGGCACGTTGGCCTGCGCGACCGTGTAGCGGCCCTCTTCCATCGCCGAGAGGTACACGACCTCGTCGGTGACGCGGCCGTCCTTGACCTTGCGGTACGGCGTCTCGACGAAGCCGTACTTGTTCACGCGCGCGAAGGTCGCGAGCGAGTTGATCAGACCGATGTTCGGACCTTCCGGCGTCTCGATCGGGCAGATACGGCCGTAATGCGTCGGATGCACGTCGCGCACCTCGAAGCCGGCGCGCTCGCGGGTCAGACCGCCCGGTCCAAGCGCCGACAGGCGGCGCTTGTGGGTGATCTCCGACAGCGGGTTGGTCTGGTCCATGAACTGCGAGAGCTGCGAGGAGCCGAAGAACTCGCGCACGGCAGCCGCCGCGGGCTTCGCGTTGATCAGGTCCTGCGGCATGACCGTGTCGATGTCGACCGAGGACATGCGCTCCTTGATCGCGCGCTCCATGCGCAGGAGGCCGATGCGATACTGGTTCTCCATGAGCTCGCCGACCGAGCGCACACGGCGGTTGCCGAGATGGTCGATGTCGTCGATCTCGCCCTTGCCGTCGCGCAGGTCCACCAGCGTCTTGATGACGGAGAGGATGTCTTCCTTGCGCAGCGTGCGCTGGGTGTCGGGCGCATCGAGGTCGAGGCGCATGTTCATCTTGACGCGGCCGACCGCGGAGAGGTCGTAGCGCTCGGCGTCGAAGAACAGCGACTGGAACATGGCCTGCGCCGATTCCAGCGTCGGCGGCTCGCCCGGACGCATCACGCGGTAGATGTCGAACAGCGCGTCCTCGCGCGTCATGTTCTTGTCCGCCGAGAGCGTGTTGCGGATGTAGGGGCCGACATTGACGTGGTCGATGTCGAGCAGCGGCAGCTCCTTGTAGCCCTGCTCGTTGAGCGCCTTCATCAGCTTGTCGGTGATTTCCTCGCCGGCTTCGGCGTGGATTTCACCGGTCTTCGGGTTGACGAGGTCCTCGGCGACGTAGTTGCCGACCAGCTCCTCGTCAGCCATGCGCAGCGCCTTCAGCCCCTTCTCCTGGAGCTGACGGGCGGCACGGACGGTGAGCTTCTTGCCGGCCTCGAGCACGACCTTGCCGGTATCGGCATCGATCAGGTCGTTGACGGTCGAGTAGCCGCGGAAACGGTTGGCGTCGAACGGAACGCGCCAGCCTTCCTTGGTCCGCTTGTAGAGGATCTTCTTGTAGAACGTGGACAGGATCGCCTCGCCATCGAGGCCGAGGGCGAACATCAGCGACGTCACCGGAATCTTGCGGCGACGGTCGATACGCGCATAGACGATGTCCTTGGCGTCGAACTCGATGTCGAGCCAGGAGCCGCGATACGGGATCACGCGGGCGGCGAACAGCAGCTTGCCCGACGAATGGGTCTTGCCCTTGTCGTGGTCGAAGAACACGCCGGGCGAACGGTGCATCTGCGAGACGATGACGCGCTCGGTGCCGTTCACGATGAAGGTGCCGTTCATCGTCATGAGCGGAATGTCGCCCATGTAGACGTCCTGCTCCTTGATGTCCTTGACCGACTTCGCACCGGTTTCCTCGTCGATATCGAACACAATGAGGCGCAGCGTCACCTTCAGCGGCGCAGCGAAGGTCATGCCGCGCTGGCGGCACTCGTCGACGTCGTATTTCGGCTGCTCGAACTCGTAGCGGACGAATTCCAGCATCGAGGTGCCCGAGAAGTCGGAGATCGGGAACACCGAGCGGAACACCGCCTGCAGACCCTCGTCGAGACGGCCGCCCTGGGGCTCGTCGACCATCAGGAACTGGTCATAGGACGCCTTCTGAACCTCGATGAGGTTCGGCATCTCGGCGACTTCCTTGATGTGTCCGAAGAACTTGCGAACGCGTTTGCGACCGGTGAATGTCTGCTGCGCCATCGTGGCCTCTCATTTCGTCGCCCGCTCCGGGCGCGCCGTCCGGAACGCGGCTGCCACCGCTCCCCGGGTTGAATTTTTCGAACCCGTTTTGGGGGCCAGAAACTCAGGTTCAGGCAGGAATGTCCTGAATCTGTTCTTCAGACCTTCAAAACGCAAAACGACGCGCGGGGCGCTGGTGTGCGCGCCCGCCCGTCACAACGATCGTCTTCACGGACTGCAAAAGCCCGAAATAGCCTGCTCTCCCAACGGCTTACAGGGAAATCCGGCCTCCCTGCCCACCGCGCTTTCGTGCTGTCGACCCGATATGGGGCGACAATAGTTCAGATTCGAGGGTTAAACCCGCAAATCCCCACACTTTTTCGTGTTCGGCCTGCGTCGGATGGTTCCGTCGCACGCCTTTTGCATCCGGCCCGCCCTCTCGAGGGGGACCAAGATCCCGGGCTGAGCTGACGCTTGCCCGGGATCCCGCCAGTAAGCAGTGCTTACTTGAGCTCGACCTTGGCGCCAGCCTTCTCGATCTGGGCCTTGATCTTCTCGGCTTCTTCCTTGTTCACGCCTTCCTTCAGCGGCTTCGGAGCACCCTCGACGAGGTCCTTTGCTTCCTTCAGGCCGAGACCGGTGATGGCGCGGACTTCCTTGATGACCTCGATCTTCTTCTCGCCGGCAGAGGCGAGAACGACCGTGAACTCGGTCTTCTCTTCCGCCGGAGCGGCAGCAGCGCCACCGCCAGCCGGACCGGCCACGGCGACAGCCGCGGCAGCCGAAACGCCCCACTTCTCTTCGAGGAGCTTCGCCAGTTCAGCAGCTTCGAGCACGGTGAGGCTCGAGAGGTCGTCAACGATCTTCTGCAAGTCAGCCATTGTTCAGTTTCCTTACGTGTAAGTCTGGTTCGGGTTTGAGTTTTGCGAAGGGCGTCAGGCCGCTTCGCCCTTTGAGGCATGAGCCTGGATGACGCGCGCGAGCTTGCCCGCGGGCGCATTGGCGAGCTGGGCCAGCTTGGTCGCCGGGGCCACGATGAGGCCGACGATCTTGCCGCGCAGTTCGTCAAGCGACGGCAGCGAGGCAAGCGCCTTCACGCCGTCGACATTCAGGACGGTCTTTCCCATCGAGCCGCCGACGATGACGAACTTTTCGTTCGCCTTGGCGAATTCGATGGCGACCTTTGGCGCCGCTACCGGATCGTTCGAAGTCGCGATCACGGTCGGTCCCTTCAGCATGGGGCCGATGGCAACGACGTCAGTGCCTTCAAGAGCAATTTTGGCGAGACGGTTCTTCGAGACCTTCACCGAGGCACCCGCCTGCTTCATCTGCTGGCGCAGCTTCTGCATCTGGGCGACGGTGAGGCCGGAATATTGAGCAACGACCGCGACGCCCGTGGTCTTGAAGACCCCATTGAGCTGTTCGACCGCTTCCTTTTTTGCCGCTCGTTCCACAGCAAGCTCTTTCCGGTTGGCGGTCATCGCGAAAGCGGGACCGCCGGGTTGCACCCATCGTCCCACCCAAAACCTGAACCTCGGGGCCAAAACCCCTGGAACACGCGCCGGGCGAGACGACAATTCAAAGCCTGCCCTCCGGGAGCCCACTAAGGCCCACGGCGTGTCGAGGTCCGAACCAGACCCGTTCCGCAACCACCGTTAAGGTGGAAGGCGAAGTGAAATCCGGTCTTCACCCGTCTATGCAGGCCATGCGATTAAGCCGTTGAGAAATCGAAATTTCCCGCAGGCGCCTGCAGTCTTGGACAGGACAAGGTCAGCCGGCGAACCGCCCGACCCCTGCCCGCATCCCAGCCAACCGACGGGCTTTCCTTCCTTTTCCGGCAAATCCTTGCGGACGTCCTGAAAAGGAATGATCTCCTGCCGTGTCGGGTTTTCGGAATGCGTGCACGAACGCGCCAGCCGAGGCCGGCACGTCCGGAGGCGGTTCTTTAACCGCTCCGGGCCTGCTTGCCAAGAGCAAAATTCACACCAGTTCCAATCCGTTGCCGACCGGGCTTGAGACAGCCCAACAAGGACCGATTCAGGCCGATTTGACCGCGTAAGGCAGCGGCTTGCCCTCGAAGAACGACGTCAGGTTCGCCAGCACGCAGTCCTGCATGGCGATGTGCGAGTCCAGGGTGTGACCGCCGATATGTGGAGCCAGCACCACATTGGGGAGCGCCGTCAGGGCATCGGGCGCGTGCGGCTCCTTCTCGTAGACATCGAGGCCGGCGCCGGCGATAGTCTTGTCGGTGAGCGCCGCGACCAGGGCTTTCTCGTCGATGACCGAACCGCGGGAGATGTTGACGACGTAGCCGTCGGCACCCAGTCGCCCCAGGATATCGGAATTGACGACATGCTGGGTCTCGGCCCCTGCCCGCACCGCGATCATCAGCACGCTGCACCAGTCGGCAAGCGCTTCGAGCGACGGGAAATATTGATAGGGCAGATCGTATTTGGTGCGGCTGAAATAGCCGACCTCGCTCTCGAAGGCGGCGCAGCGCGCCGCGATCTTGCGGCCGATCTCACCCATGCCGTAGACGCCGATGCGCCGGCTGGGCATGCCGGCCTGCGGGCGCATCATCGGCGACTGCTTGGATGCGGCCCAGTCGCCGCTGCGGACGTACTGGTCGGCGACCAGGATCCGGCGGGTCGCCGCCAGCATCAGGGTCATGCCGATATCGGCGACCGAGGCCGCGTTGGCGCCGGGGCTGTGGCCGACCGTAATATTACGCGCGGCGGCCGCCTTCAGGTCGATGCCGTCATAGCCGGTACCGTAGCAGACGATGGTGCCGAGCTTTGGAAACAGGTCCATCGCCTCCGCGCCGAGCGGGCTGCCACCCTGGGCAAGCATCGCGCGGATGCCGCCGAGCTCGTCGGCCGGAAACACCTCGCCCGCAGGCTTGCCGCCGGTGTCGAGCAGCTCGAACCGCTCGGCGAAGCGCGCCATCATCGACTTGGGAAAGCGCGAGTAGATCAGGACCTTGTCAGCCATTGTTCTTGTTTCCGGTGAGTGCCGACGAAAATGGAAAGGGGCGGAATCGGTTGCCCAATTCCGCCCCTCGCCTCATGCAATTTCCAAACCTCAGCCGAGAATGGTGCCCGGCTCGACCTTCACGCCCGGGCCCATCGTCGAGGACACCGCGACGCGCTGGATGTAGGTGCCCTTGGAACCAGCCGGCTTCGCCTTGGAGACAGCGTCCGCGAGAGCCTTGATGTTCTCGACCAGCTTCTCCTCGGAGAACGAGGCCTTGCCGACGCCGGCCTGCAGGATGCCGGCCTTCTCGACGCGGAACTCGACCGAGCCGCCCTTGGCACCCTTCACCGCACCGGTGACGTCCATGGTCACGGTACCGATCTTCGGGTTCGGCATCAGGCCGCGCGGACCGAGCACCTTACCGAGACGGCCGACCAGCGGCATCATGTCGGGGGTGGCGATGCAGCGGTCGAAATCGATCGAGCCGTTCTGCACCTTCTCGACCAGATCCTCGGCGCCGACGACGTCGGCACCGGCGGCCTTGGCTTCATCGGCCTTGGCGCCGCGGGCGAACACGCCGACGCGGAGCGTACGGCCGGTGCCGTTCGGCAGGGTCACGACGCCGCGGACCATCTGGTCGGCGTGACGCGGATCGACGCCGAGATTGATCGAGACCTCGATGGTCTCGTCGAACTTCGCCTTAGCGCGTTCCTTGACCATCTTGATGGCGTCCGCGAGCGGGTAAAGCTTTTCGCGGTCAATGCCTTCGCGGGCTTTGTTCAAACGCTTTCCGATTGCCATGGCCGCTTACCCCGCAACTTCCAGACCCATCGAGCGGGCGGAGCCCTCGACCATCTTCATGGCCGATTCGATGGTGTCGCAATTCAAGTCCTTCATCTTCTTCTCGGCGATCTCGCGCACCTGCGCCTTGGTCACCTTGCCGGCCTTGTCACGGCCCGGCGCCTTCGAGCCGGACTGGATCTTGGCGGCCTGCTTGAGGAAGTAGGACATCGGCGGCGTCTTCATCTCGAAGGTGAAGGAACGGTCCGCGTAAATGGTGATGATCACCGGGATCGGGGTGTTCTTCTCTTCCTTCTGGGTCTGGGCGTTGAAGGCCTTGCAGAACTCCATGATGTTGAGACCGCGCTGACCGAGCGCGGGACCGATCGGGGGCGAAGGATTCGCCGCACCGGCCGGGACCTGAAGCTTCAGGTATCCGGTCACTTTCTTTGCCATGTATCACTCCTGTTGTGCCGGCGGAGCCGGCGGTTTCAGGTTCGTGGTCTGGGTCGGATGCGGCTGGCAACCGCCCTCTCCCTCCCACGGCCTCTCGTTGCGTGAGACCGAAGCCTCACGCGCTACCCGGTCAGACCTTCTCGACCTGACCGAATTCCAGTTCGACGGGCGTAGCGCGGCCGAAGATCGACACCGCGACCTTCACGCGCGAGCGCGCCTCGTCGATTTCCTCGACCACACCCGAGAACGAGGCGAACGGGCCGTCGGCCACGCGCACGTTCTCGCCAATCTCGAACGACACCGACGCCTTCGGCCGTTCCACGCCTTCCTGCACCTGGTGCAGGATTCGCATGGCCTCGGCTTCCGAGATCGGCATCGGCTTGTTTTCAGCGCCGAGGAAGCCGGTGACCTTCGGCGTATTCTTGATCAGATGGAACGCCTCGTCGGTCAGCTTCATCTTCACCAGCACGTAGCCCGGGAAGAACTTGCGCTCGGCGTCGATCTTGCGGCCGCGGCGCACTTCCGTGACCTTCTCGGTCGGAACCAGCACCAGCTCGAACAGCTCCTCGAGGCCGCGCTGCTTGGCCTGCTCGCGGATCGATTCGGCGACCTTCTTCTCGAAGTTCGAATAGGCGTGGACGATGTACCAGCGCTTGTCGGACACTTGAGCGGTTGCTGTAGCCATCAGTGAATGCCCAGAAGGAAGGTGATGAGGACACGGATGATCTGGTCGGCGGCAAAGAAGAAGATAGAGGCCACCGCGACCATGACGAACACCATGATGGTGGTGATCGTGGTCTCGCGGCGGGTCGGCCAGGTGACCTTGGCGGTCTCCGAGCGCACTTCCTGCAAGAACTTGAACGGGCTGACTGCCATCGTTTGAGGTCCAGCGTCCGTCGACAGACGCACATGA
This sequence comes from Bradyrhizobium liaoningense, assembly GCF_018130825.1. Lineage (GTDB taxonomy): Bacteria > Pseudomonadota > Alphaproteobacteria > Rhizobiales > Xanthobacteraceae > Bradyrhizobium > Bradyrhizobium liaoningense_B. The sequence goes on from NZ_JAFCJS010000009.1 coordinate 259,077, forward strand.
ATTTCAGGGATCCGAACAGCCGCCGTTGGCCCAGCCCTCTGTCTCGAAGGATGAGCCGGGAACCGGGCTCGATTGTTCGGGGATTTAAAGCCGCGCCGGAGATCCGCGTCTAACGGGCCGGCTGCGAGTGCCGGGTATCTACTGCGGATGGGACCAAAGGTCAAGATATAGAGGGCTTGTGCGGGCAAGCCGCCCTCCCTCGGACCCCCGTGCAGAGGCCATGTGGATCAATGACTTATCCACCGCCCGCAAGGCGCCATCCCGGGGAGGCCTTCAAGCCCCCCGGCAGCGTCAGTCGGCCCGGTCCACCATGGTAATGCCCGGCAGCGGCACCACGAACTTTCCGCCCTCGGCAAAATAGCGGGCATGCTTGGCCCGGATCGGGTCGACATAGCGCCAGGCGAACACGACGACGAAGGCCGGCTTGCGCTCGTAAAGGGCGGCGGGCGGCAGGATCGGGATGTCGTACCCCGGTCCGGCCATCACGTTCGCCTTCTTGGGATCGTCGTCCACCAGGAAGTCGATCTTTTTCTCCAGGCCGAACTGCGGCAGCAGCGTCGTGGTACCGACCGAGATGCCGTAACCGGCAACCGATTGACCGCGCGCATGGGCGGCGTCGGCCATTGCAATCAGCTCGTCGCGGATCGCGGCGATTCTCTTCACATAGGGTGCGTAATAAGCCGGCTGATCGACACCGAGCCGGTCCTCCTCGGCGACGAAGCGCGCGACTTCAGCGGACGGCTTCTTCGGACCGCCGGCGCGCTGCACCGTGACGCGGATCGAGCCACCCTTGGTCCAGATGTGCTGGACGTCGATCAGCTCCATGCCGAGCCGGGCAAAGAAACGGATCAACGGCTTGATGTTAAAATACGACAGATGCTCGTGATAGACGGTGTCGAGAAGGTTCTTCTCGGTGACGTCGACGCCGTACTGCGTCTCGAACACGAACAATCCGTCCGGCGCCAGCACGTCGCGAACGCCGATCACGAGCGGATCGAGATTGTCGACATTAGCGATCATGTTGTTGGCGATCACGACGCTGGCCGCGCCGTGACTCTGAAGGATGCGGTGACCGATCACGTCGGTGAAGAAATCGCCGATGGTCTCGATCCCCGCCTCCGTCGCGCGCCGCGCGATGTCGACGGCGGGATCGACGCCCAGCACCCGCATGCCGCGCTCCTTGAAGTAGCCGAGCAGCGATCCATCATTGCTGCCGAGCTCGACGACCAGCGAGCCCGGCGCGATCCCGAAGCGGCTGACGACGTCGTTGGCATAGCCGGCGAAGTGCTCGCGCAGACCGAGCGAGAGCGAGGTGGTGTAGACGTAGTTGCGGTACTGGACCTCCGGATTGCCGACATGGAGGATCTGGAGGTGGCCGCAATCCCTGCACAGGTGCAGCGCCATCGGCACCGCGGCCCGGAAGACGGGATCGTCGACGCTGGCGTTCGGCACCTGGAAGTTGGGCGTGCCAATGGGCATGCCGGCCATCGGAACGACCAGCTCCTGCTTGTCCGAATGACAGAGGCGGCAGGTATGACGGACGTAGAAGAGGTTTTGCATCATAGAACCGGAAAACGGAGACATGCGAGCGAGCGGGACACCCCCACCCTGTGAAGATCAGATCGACGGTAATGGCTCAAGGCCGCCTGCTCACATCGCGACTGCATCCGATACCCGCCTCACGACGCCGGATATTCTGCTCGACCGATGACGAGGTCGATCGCGGCCATCATCCAGAACTGGTGCGTGGTCTCGACAATGTTGTAGCTGCGGCTGTCCACCCAGAAATTGACATCGCCTAGATTGCGCAGCGGATTGTCAGCATTCATGCCCGACAGCGTGATCACGTCGAGCTTCATCGTCCGCGCCTGCGCAACCGCATTGAGGATGTTCTTCGAGCGTCCCGACGAACTGATCGCGACGAGACAGTCGCCGGCGCGAGCGTTCAGCCGCACCGCGTGCGCGATCCAGTCCTCGAAACCGTAATCGTTGGCAAGGCACGACATCATGCTTGCGTCGCTGAAGCACAGCGCAGGCACCGACGCGTTCTTCGCCGAATCGATCGCCAGATGCGAGGCGATGCCAGCCGAGCCGCCATTGCCGACGAAGATGACGCGGCCGCCCCGCTCGCGCGTGCGCAGCCAGGTCGCGCGAGTCGCGGAGATCCTCGCAAAAATACCGTCATCAACTGCCGTCGCACGATGGAGGCGCCCGACGTAATCATCGAGAAAGGCCTTGTGATCGGATGCGACGGGCTCAGCAGACATGGGGTGGCGGCTCGATTGCGATATCGAGTGGTGATATCGGCTATTACCTGGGATTGCAAAGGTATAATACTTGCCAAGCTTGCGCACGGCTGTTAGTCGGCTTGAGGGTGTCACTCAACATTGGCGATGCCGGCAGGGCATTCGCGCTACGGATGCTCCCCATGAAATGCATTGTCACTGGCGGCGCCGGCTTCATCGGCAGTCACCTCGTTGATCGCCTCCTCGATGACGGCCACGAGGTGATTGCGCTCGATAATTTCGTCATCGGACGCTCTGAAAATCTGTCGTCGCACGCCAGTTCGAGCCGACTCAAGATCGTCCGGGCCGACGTCACTGACCGCGAATCGATCAACCCGTATTTCAACGGTATCGATTGGGTGTTCCACCTCGCGGCGCTCGCCGACATCGTTCCCTCGATCGAATCGCCGATCCCGTATCACCGCGCCAATGTCGACGGCACGGTCAACGTCCTCGAGGCAGCACGCCAGGCGGGCGTCAGCCGATTCGTGTATGCGGCGTCGTCGTCCTGTTACGGCATCCCAGACGTCTATCCGACGCCGGAGAGCGCCGAGATTCGGCCGATGTATCCCTACGCTCTCACCAAGAACCTCGGTGAGCAGTGCGTCATGCACTGGTGCCAGGTCTACAAGCTTCCGGCAGTGGCGCTCCGTCTGTTCAACGTGTTCGGGCCACGCCATCGCACCACCGGGACCTACGGCGCCGTATTCGGCGTGTTCATGGCGCAGAAGCTTGCCGGCAAGCCGTTCACTGTGGTCGGCGACGGCGAGCAGACCCGCGACTTCACCTTCGTCAGCGACGTCGCCGACGCCTTCGTGACGGCCGCACGCTCCGACGTCTCGCACGAGATCTTCAACGTGGGCTCGGACAACACCTACAGCGTCAACCGGCTGGTCGAGCTGCTCGGCGGCGACAAAGTCCACATTCCCAAGCGCCCCGGCGAGCCCGACTGCACCTACGCCGACATCACCAAGATCAAGCGGACCCTGAAATGGACGCCGAAAGTGAAATTCGAGGACGGCGTCGCGACGATGCTGAAGTCCATGGACCAGTACAAGGACGCCCCCCTGTGGACGGTGGACAAGATTGCCGACGCCACCAAGGACTGGTTCAAATATCTCGGTGAAGACAAACCCGCGGCATCCGGTACGCGGTAGGAGGCAAGCCACCGGACAGGTTCGCCACATAGAGTTGCCGCGAGTCGATCAATTCCGGGCCGGTCAGCTGAGACCGACCGGCGCTTTGGGTAACGCACATGGCTAATGCTCCGACAGGCAAGGCGGCGGTCCATCCGGCACCGCACGAGAAGATCAAGACCCTCGAGGAGCTGGGAGCGATCGCGCGGGCCGCGCAGGCCGAGGGCCGGACGGTTGCACTCTGCCACGGCGTGTTCGATCTCGTGCATCTCGGCCACGCCCGGCACATCCTGGCGGCGCGCAACGAGGCCGACGTGGTCATCGTGACCATCACCGCCGACCGTTTCGTCAACAAGGGCCCGGGACGACCGATCTTTCCTGAGAACATGCGCGCCGAGATGCTGGCCGCACTCGGCACGGTCGACTGGGTCGGCATCAACCGGACCTCCAGCGCCGAGCCGGTCCTCGACGCCGTGCGCCCCGACATCTATGTGAAGGGCTCGGACTACGAAAATCCCGAAGATGACGTCACGGGCAAGATCGCCACCGAGCGCGAGGCCGTCGAGCGCCATGGCGGACGCATCGTCTTCACACGCGACGTGACCTTCAGCTCGTCGTCGCTGCTGAACCGCTACTTCGACATCTACGACCCCCCTCTGCGCGACTACCTCCAGAAGGTGCGCGAAAGCGGCGGCGCCGAACGCCTGCTGAAGCTGATCGACAAGATCCAGGACATGCACGTCGTGCTGGTCGGAGACACGATCATCGACGAGTACCAGTACGTCACGGCGCTCGGAAAGGCCTCGAAGGAGAACATCGTCGCCACCCTGTTCAAGAACCGCGAGCAATTCGCAGGTGGCGTGATCGCCGCGGCGAACCATGTCGCGAGCTTCTGCAAGTCGGTCGAGATCGTCACGACGCTCGGCGGCGACGACTATCCCGAGGAATTCCTGCGCGCACATATCCGCCAGAACGTCAAGCTGACGCCGATCCGCGTCGAAAACCGCCCCACCACCCGCAAGCTCCGCTACGTCGAGCTCGGCTACCTGCACAAGTTGTTCGAGGTCTACACCATGAACGACACGCCGGTCAGTGCGGCGCAGCGGGAGGAGATCGACAGGGTCACGACCGAGCGCGTGCGCGGCGCGGACGTGGTCATCGTCACCGATTTCGGTCACGGCATGATCGCGTCCAGCACGATCGACGCGCTGATCGCGAACTCCAAGTTCCTGGCGGTCAACGCCCAGAGCAACAGCGGCAACCACGGCTACAATCTGATCACGAAGTACCCGCGCGCGGACTACATCTGCATCGACGCGCCGGAAGCGCGGCTGGCCGCCACCGACAAGTTCAGCGACATCGCCTCGGTGATCGAGACCGGCCTGCACGGCAGGATCGCTTGCGACAACATGATCATCACGCACGGCTCCTTCGGCTGCTACCCCTTCTCGTCGAGGACCGGCGTCAAACGCGTTCCCGCTTTCACCAAGACCGTCGTCGACACCGTCGGCGCGGGAGATGCGTTCCTGACGATTACGGCGCCGCTGGTCGCCGCAGGCGGCAGTATCGAGGACGTCGCCTTCATCGGCAACGCGGCAGGCGCGATCAAGGTCGGCATCGTGGGCCACCGCAGCTCGGTCGAAAAGGCGCCGCTCGTCAAGTTCGTGACCGCGTTGTTGAAGTAGCGTGTACGAAAACTCTGGAGAACGACAGTGATTGATCAAAAGTGGAACGTGATGGTCACCGGTGGCGCCGGCTACGTAGGCAGTGTGCTGGTTCCCCAGTTGCTCGCGGCGGGCCACAAGGTCGCGGTGCTCGACCTGTTCATGTACGGCGAAAACGTCTTCGATCGCGTCCGTGACAACTCCAACTTGCGCCTGATCAAGGGCGACATCCGCGACGAGGCCGCGATCACCGAGGCGATGCGCGGCAACAATGCGGTGATCCACCTCGCCTGCATTTCCAACGACCCCTCGTTTGAGCTCGACCCGGCGCTCGGCAAGTCCATCAACTACGACTGCTTCCGGCCGATGGTGCGCGCAGCGAAGAAGGCTGGCATCAAGCGCTTCATCTATGCGTCCTCGTCCAGCGTCTACGGCATCAAGGACGAAGCCGAGGTGACCGAGGACCTGTCCTGCGAACCGCTCACCGACTATTCCAAGTTCAAGGCGATGTGCGAGACCGACCTCGCCGACGAGGCCGCGTCCGGGTTCGTCACCTGCACCGTTCGTCCCGCCACCGTCTGCGGCTACGCACCGCGGCAGCGGCTCGATGTCGTCGTCAACATCCTGACCAATCTTGCGGTCAACACCGGCCGCATCCGCGTGTTCGGCGGGACGCAGCGCCGGCCCAACCTGCATATCCAGGACATGTCGGCGGCCTATCTGTTCCTGCTCCAGCAGGATGACGCGAGGATCGACGGCAAGACCTACAACATCGGCTACGAGAACCACTCGCTGATGAAGATCGCCGACATCGTCAAGTCGGTGGTCGGAAGCAATGTCGACGTGGTCGTCGAGCCGACCGACGATCTGCGCTCGTATCACGTCTCCTCGGAGAAGATCCGCCGCGAGCTCGGATTTGCACCGACTCACACGATCGAGCAGGCCGTGTCCGGTCTGGTGGACGCCTTCAAGACCGGGCGTCTGCCGAACTCGCTCAACGATCCCAGATACTTCAACATCAAGATGATGCAGAACATCAGCCTGAAGTGAGCGGCGTGCGGATCGGCATCGATTTCGACAACACGATCATCTGCTACGACAAGGTCTTTGCCGCCGCAGCGCGTCAGCGCGACCTCGTGCCGGAGGGCTGGGACGGGCTGAAGACCGATGTGCGGGATCATCTGCGATCCCGCGCGGGCGGCGAGCTCGCCTGGCAAGGCCTGCAAGGCTTCGTCTACGGCAAGGGCATTGGCGGCGCCGAAATCTATCCGGGCGCGAGGGAATTCCTGGCGGCGTGCAGACAGGCCGGCGCGAAGGTGTACATCGTCAGCCACAAGACTCGATTCGGTCATCAGGATCCCGACCACACCGACCTGCGCGAGGCCGCACGCGGCTGGCTGCGCGGCGCCGGCCTGATCGACGCTGCGGATGCGGCGGTGGCCTCCGGCGATGTTTACTTCGAGGACACGATGGCCGCCAAGGTCGACAGACTCGTGAGCCTGGAGCTCGACATCTTCATCGACGATCTCGTCGAGGTCTTCGAGCAACCGCATTTCCCGAAGGGCACGCGATCGATTCTGTTCACGCGTTCGCAGTCGCCGCACCCCGAACATTGCAAGCCGATCGCGACGTGGGCCGGCATCCGCAACGAGGTGTTTGCGGCATGAGCGAGCCGGACATCAGCGCCGCGCAGGCGATGGCGATCGGCAGCCGTCTGGCAGGCGCCCCGGTCGCCGCCGCCCAGCCGGCGCGATCCGGCGGCAACAACAGGGTGTTTCGGCTGGAGATGGCAAAGGGACCTGCCCTCGCCCTCAAGCATTATCCGTCCGACGGCCGCGACCGCCTGGGACAGGAATATGACGCGCTGTCGTTTCTGTCGCGCCACGGCATCATGTCGACACCGCGTCCGATCGCGAAGGATTCGGATGCGTTCTGCGCGCTGTATCAATGGTTCGACGGAGAGGCCGCGGTACTGCGCCCCGACGACGGCGATGCCGATCAGCTTGCCGACTTCCTGATCGAGCTGCAGAAACTGCGCAGCGTCGTCGGAGCGCAGACCTTGCGGAACGCTTCGGCGAGCATCTTCTCGCCCGAGGAGGCGATCGCCCAGTACGAGCAGCGCCTGGATGGACTGATGCGGGCCTCGGATGATCATCCGGACCTGCGCGCATTCATCGACGGCAGCCTGGTGCCCAGCACGTCCCTCGCGATTCGAAAGCTGCGCCTGCGCTATGCGGAACTCGGCCGGGATCCCGCAGCCGATCTTGCGCCCGCACATCGCGCACTGAGCCCGTCCGATTTCGGGCTGCACAATGCACTGCGCGGCGAAGACGGCCGGCTGCGATTCATCGACTTCGAGTATTTCGGCTGGGACGATCCGGTCAAGCTCGTGTCCGACACCGCGCTTCACCCCGGTAGCGATCTGCCCGAAGCCAAAGCGAATCGGTTCACCGAACGCCTCACGCAAGCTTTCGCGGTTAGGGATGACGCGTTTGCGGTCCGCCATGACGTCCTGTATCCTGTGTTCGGAGCGATTTGGTGCCTGATAGTCCTGAACGCCTATTTGCCGGAAAGCCGCTCCCGGCGCGCCTTGGCTGCGCAAGGTGGCGATCTGACGATTCGCCTTGCCGGCCAGCTCGACAAAGCCCGCCGGCTCCATCAAGCGATTTGCCAACGTGATCCAGATCTCTCCCCACGCTGAAGCCGCCCTCACCTGCACGCTGGACCAGCGCAGTCTCTATTTGCGTCGTCTGGTCCTCGGTTCCGTGCGCTCCGCGGGACGCGGACATGTCGGTCCGGCCCTGTCGCTGATCGAGATGGTCCGCGTGCTCTACGACGACGTGCTGCGGATCGACCCGAAGAATCCGCGCGATCCCGATCGCGATCGCGCCATCCTCAGCAAGGGACACGGTTGCCTGGCGCTCTATGCGCTCTTGGCCGATCGCGGTTTCTTCCCGCTGTCGGAGCTGGACGGCTTTTGCGGCCCCGGCAGCATCCTGGGCGGACATCCCGAATACGGCATGGTGCCGGGGGTCGAGGCGTCGACTGGCGCGCTCGGGCATGGCCTGTCGATCGGTATCGGCCTTGCGCTGGCCGCACGCATGCGCGAGCGCAGCTATCGGACCTTCGTCCTGCTCGGCGACGGCGAGATCAACGAGGGATCGGTGTGGGAAGCTGCGATGGGCGCGGCAAAGCACGGCCTCGACAACCTGGTCGCGCTGATCGACTACAACAAGCTGCAGAGCTACGGGCCCACCGACTACGTGCTGCCGCTGGAGCCGCTTGCGGACAAGTGGCGCAGCTTCGGCTTTGCCGTGCAGGAGGTCAACGGCCACGACGTCGGCGCCCTGCGCAGCGTGCTGAAGCAGGTCCCGGCCGTTGTGGGCAAACCCACCGCCATCATCTGCCATACCGTCAAGGGCAAGGGTCTTCCGGCTGCGGAATCCAACGCCGACTGGCATCACAAGAACAAGCTGACCGACAGCGAGCTCGACGCCATTCGCGTTGCTGTCGGCGATTTTTGATCGGCTCCCCATGCGCAACACCGCGATGAACATGGTCCACAAGCTCGCCGCTCGCGACGAGCGTGTGCTCTACATCGGCTCCGATCCCGGCGCCGGCACGCTGCGCGCGATGAGCAAGGAGTTTCCCAAGCGCCACCTGATCGAGGGCATCTCGGAAGCTCACATCATCGGCATGTCGGCCGGCCTCGCGATGGAGGGCTTCGTGCCCTACGTGAACACCATCGCGACCTTCCTGACGCGGCGCTGCTACGAACAGGTCGCGGTCGACCTCTGCCTGCACAATCTGCCAGTGCGGCTGATCGCAAACGGCGGCGGCCTCGTCTATGCGCCGCTCGGCCCCACCCACCAGGCGATCGAGGACATCGCCATCATGCGCGCGCTGCCGAACATGACGGTGATCTGCCCGTGCGACGCCGACGAGGCGGCGCGCATGATGGAGCAGACGCTGGACTGGAAGGGCCCGATCTACATCCGGCTCGGCAAGGGCGGCGACGCCATCGTCTCCAAGGCCGAGCACGGCTTCGAGATCGGCAAGGCCATCCTGATGCGGCCGCCCGGCGACGTCCTCATGGTGACCACCGGCATCATGCTCCAGCGCGCCCTCGCCGCGGCCGACCTGCTGGCCGCGCAAGGCATCCGTGCCGGCATCCTGCACATGCACACCGTCAAGCCGCTCGACACCGAGGCGTTGCTGCAGGCGGTGCGTGCGACGCGCCTGCTCGTGACGCTCGAAGAGCATGTCCCCTCCGGCGGCCTCGGCAGCGCGGTCGCCGAGACGCTGATCGACAAGCTCGGGTCAGGCCTGCCCGCGATGCTTCGGCTGTCGCTGCCGGACCGCTTCATGCACAATTACGGCTCGCAGGACTCGCTGCTGAAGAAGCACGGGCTCTCCGCCAGCGCCATCGCGACCTCGATCGAGCATGCGCTCGCGGCGTCGCGCACCTCCTCTCCTCAACTTCATTCCACCTGACGGGTCACATGTACGACGTTCGATATTCCTACCTGCTCGAGCAATTCGCCGATCCCGCACCGATCCTCGCCGAGATCGGCCGCCTGGTGGCGACCGGTGACTTCACCCTTGGCAAGCCCGTCGCCGAATTCGAGAGGCGCTTTGCCGAGCTGATCGGTGTGCGTCACGCCATCGGCGTCGGATCGGGCACCGATGCGCTCAAGTTGCCGCTCAAGGCGCTCGGCATCGGCCATGGCGACGAGGTCATCACCGCCGCCAACACCTTCATCGCCACGGTCGGCGCGATCGCGGAGACCGGCGCGACGCCGGTGCTGGTCGACTGCGACGACTCCTTCTGCATGAATGTCGACTATGTCGAGGCTGCGATCACTGAGAAGACCAAAGCGATCATGCCGGTCCAGTTGACCGGCGAGGTCACCGACATGGGCAAGCTGATGGCGATCGCCCAGCGCCACAACCTCCCCGTGGTCGAGGATGCCTGCCAGGGTATCTTGTCGGAGTTCGCGGGAAAGCGGTCCGGCACCCACGGCATTGCGGCGGGCTTTTCGCTCCATCCGCTCAAGAACCTCAACGTCTGGGGCGATGCCGGCGTCGTCGTCACCAATGACGACGGCATGAACGAGAAGCTCCGCCTGATCCGCAACCACGGCATGAAGAACCGCGACGAGATCGCGATCCTCGGCTGCAATTCGCGGCTCGATTCCTTGCAGGCCGTGGTCGGCAACTGGCTGATCGGCCAGACCAGCGAGATCACGCGCCGCCGGATCGAGAACGCGGCCTATTACGATGCGGGTCTCGCCGGCCTGCCCGGCCTGCGCGTTCCGCCGCGCCGTCCCAACGTGAAGCACGTCTACCATCTCTACATGGTGTTCGCCGAACGCCGCGACGAGCTCTACAAGTACTGCCTGGACAACGGCATCGAGGCCAAGATCCACTATCCGATCCCGCTGTATCAGCAGGAGGGCCTCAAGCATCTCGGTTACGCGCCGGGCACGTTCCCGGTCACCGACCGCCATGCCAAGGAAGTCATCAGCTTCCCCGTCGACCAGCATCTGACGCGCGCCCAGCAGGACCGCGTCATCGAGACCGTCCGGAAGTTCTGCCATGGACGCTGACACCGGCCACCGGCGCATCGGTTACGTCAATCTTCCCGCGCAATTCGCAGAAGAGCGCGCCGAGATCATGCAGGCGGTGGAGGGCGTGTTTTCCCGCGGCGATTTCATCGGTGGCGCAGCGGTCGGGAAGCTCGAAGAAGAGTTGTCCGCCTATCTCGGCTCGCCGTATGTGGTGACGCTGAATTCCGGCACCGACGCGCTGATCCTCGCCATGCGGGCGCTCGACATCGGTCCCGGCGACGAGGTCATCACGCCGCCGAATTCGTTCGTGGCCTCGACCGCCGCGATCATCGCGGTCGGCGCCACGCCGGTCTTTGCGGACGTGCTGCCGGACCAGAACATCGATCCAGCCGCGGTCGAGGCCGCTGTCACACCGCGCACCAAGGCCATCATGCCGGTGCACCTGACCGGCCGCATGGCGGACATGAACCCGCTGATGGCGATCGCGAGCAAGCACGCGCTCGCCGTGATCGAGGATAGCGCGCAGGCCGTCGGCTCGACTTATGACGGGCGCATGAGCGGCACCATTGGAACGTTCGGCTGCTTCTCCGCGCATCCCCTGAAGAATCTCAATGCCGCAGGCGATGCCGGCTTCCTCGTCACCGCCGACGCAAAGCTTGCCGCAAGAATCCGCCGGCTGCGCAATCACGGCCTGATCAACCGCAGCGACGTCCAGGAATGGGGCCTCGTGTCGCGGCTCGACACGCTGCAGGCCGAGGTGCTTCGCATTCGCCTGCGCCACCTGCCCTCGGTGATCGAACGGCGGCGGCGCAACGCCGCGCAATACCGTGCCGAGCTCGCGGGCCTGCCGCTGTTCATCCCGCCCTGCCGCAACATCGAGTTCAACACCTTCCACACCTTCGTCGTGCAGACCGAGCGTCGCAACGATTTCCAGAAATATCTCGCCGACAAGGGCATCGAGACCGCGATCCACTATCCGGTCCCGATCCATCTGCAGCCTGCGGCAGCGCATCTGGGTCACGGTCGCGGCGCGTTTCCGGTCACCGAGCGGCAGGCGGACCAGATCCTCACTCTTCCCATCAACCAGTTCCTCTCGGCCGCCGATATCAGCCATATCTGCGCGACCGCCCGGGAGTACTTCGCATGACGGATACGGACTTCCTCGAGGCCGATGAGCAGGCGCTGGCGCAGCGCTTCATCGACAAAGGCTTCGTCACCACGCCGGCTGACGACCGCGCCGGACTCGATCGCATCCAGCGGCGCGCCGCCGAGCTCGCGGCGGACTATCTCAAGCTGCCGCACAGCAACGATCCCTATGCGATGCTCGACAGCATCCATACGCGCGTGAGCGTCGACGATCTCAACGGCCTGCGGCTGCACGTCTTCAACGGCCTCAACGCCGAGCCCTGGTTCCGCCCGACCTATTTCCGTTTGGCGCGCTCGACGATCGAGACCATCGTCGGCAACGAGCTCTGCATGCAGCGCCGCGTCAATCTCAGCATCCAGATGCCCGGCGACGATTCGTCCCTGCTTGCCACCCATTCCGATGTCTGGTCGGGCGACTCGCCGTTCGAGGTCGTGGTGTGGGTGCCGCTGGTGGATGTCCACCGCACCAAAGCGATGTATCTGCTGCCTCCGTCGCTGAACGGCGACATGCAGGACCGGATGTCGAGCCTGCGCAGCGCCGAGGAGCTGTACAAGACCATCAAGCCGCACGCGACCTTCATCGAGATTCCCTACGGTCACGTGATGCTGTTCAACCAGACCCTGATGCACGGCAATCGCGTCAACGAGGAGCCCGGCACGCGCTGGAGCATGAACTGTCGGTTCAAGAGCATCATGTCGCCCTACGCGGACAAGCGCTTCGGCGAGTTCTTCGAGCCGATCCTGCTGCGTCCGGCGACGCGCGTCGGCATGCAGTACAAGCTGCCGGGAGGCTTCCATGGCTGAGCGAGCCGGTCACCGCGGCTACATCGGCGCCCGGCCGCTGAACGGCAGCCGCACCCCGCAGCACGTCCAGAACATCGTGATCCGCGACTACGCGCGGCGGAAGAACTTGCACTATCTGCTCAGCGCCGTCGAGCACATCATGCCCGGCAGCTACATGGTGCTCGAGGACATCCTGGACGAGCTGCCGCAGCTGCGTGGCCTGATTCTCTACAGCATCTTCATGCTGCCGCCCGACGAGGCACGGCGGCGCGAGATCTACGACCGCGTGCTGCGCGAGGGCTGCGATCTGCACGCGGCCGTGGAGGAGATCACGCTCTCGTCGCAGAAGGACATCCAGGCTGTCGAGGACATCCTGCTCGTCAACAAATTCGCGACCATCCTGTGACGATGCCGCGATCCGGTTAACGACCATGGCCGAGATCAACCTGCTCCAGCCGATGCACGCGTCGACCAGGCGGAACTACGTTCAACGCGTGGTCGAGCATGACAAGGCGGAATCGGCGACAGTCGCCAGGCAATGGGGACGCGACTACTGGGACGGCGACCGGCGCTACGGCTACGGCGGATATCGCTACGACGGAAGGTGGCGCCCGCTCGCCCAGACCCTGATCGACCGCTATGGCATCAAGTCCGGCATGAGCGTGCTCGATGTCGGCTGCGGCAAGGGCTATCTGCTGTACGAGTTCACCCAGCTCGTCCCCGACCTCACGATCGCCGGCATCGACATCTCCGACTATGGCATCGCGAACGCCAAGGAGGAGGTGCGGCCGCACCTGAGGGTCGGTAGCGCCGTCGCGCTCCCCTACCCCGACCACAGCTTCGAACTCGTGGTCTCGCTCGGCGTGCTGCACAACCTCGCGCTCGAGGACGTCTTCCGCGCGGTGGGCGAGATCGAGCGCGTCGGACGCGGCGCCTCGAAATATCTGATGGTGGAATCGTTCCGCGACGAGCGCGAGAAGGCGAATCTCCTCTACTGGCAGCTCACCTGCCTGAGCTTCCATGGTCCGGAAACATGGGCCTGGATCTATGACAAATGCGGCTATCGGGGCGACCATGGCTTCATCTTCTTCGAATGAGACGGCGCATTCGCGCCCGCCGACCTCGCTGCGCGCGCAAAATCCGGAAGTCTACTATTCCGACGACGCCATCGTCACGGCGGACGATGCCACGATCGCGGAGCTGAAGCGCATTGCCGCCGGCAACCCGCGCCTGCGCAGCCGGCTGTGCACGCATCCCGATCCCTCGTCCGGTCTGCACGAGATGCTCATCGTGCATCACCGCGAGGCCTATGTCCGGCCCCACAAGCATCTTGGCAAACCTGAATCGTTTCACGTGATCGAGGGCACCGCTCAGGTCATCATCTTCGAGGATGACGGCCGCATTCGCGAGGTCCTCGAGATGGCGCCTTACGGCCAGGGCAAGCACTGCTACTACCGCATGCCCGAAAAGGTCTTCCATTCGATCCTGATCACCTCGGAATGGCTGGTGTTTCACGAAACCACCGCCGGCCCGTTCGATCCGGCTCGCACGGCCTTTCCCGATTGGGCGCCTGATGGCAGCGACGCTGCCGCGGTCCGGGACTACGTCACAAAGACTGGTGCACTCGCCGCGAAGCATCTGACGGGACCGTAGTCTCCAATGCTTTTGCTGCTCGACTGTCACGCTGCGAATGTTCGAGGACGAGCTAACCGATGAAGGCCGGGTACGAAAGCGCTGCAACAGCATGGCGTGCAATCGTCGCGGACGATCGGCAGCATCGTGGCCGATGGCCTTGTGAGGCCTTAGGCCGGACAACTTAAGAATTGTGGCACCTGTGCTGCAATATTAGCTTCGGCTAAGCTGGGTACCATTCAAGGATGCTGATTTCGTACTACTCCTGCAAAGAGCCAAACCCGTGACCGATCATTGCCGTCTCTGCCATTCGACCAATTTGCGACCGGTCATCGACCTCGGACAGATGCCGATTGCACATCGGCTTCGACACAGTCGGAACGAACAGGAGGAACGGTACCCGTTCGAGGTGCTCGCCTGCGGCGAGTGCGGCCTGCCTCAGATCGACAAGCCGATCGATCCCGACATCCTGTATCGGCAGTTCAACTACAATTTCAGCAGCTGGAAGCCCGAGCCGCACCAGGTCGACGAGCTCGATACCATCGCGAAATTCTCAAGCCACCAATCCGTGTTCGAGATCGGCTGCAACGACGGCCTGTTCATGGACAAGCTGCGCGAACGCGGCGCGAAGGTCCTGGTCGGCGTGGAGCCCAACCCGGTGTCGGGCAAGATCGCCCGCGAGCGCGGCATCAAGGTCTATGCCGACATGATCAGCCCGGCGATGTGTCACGACGCCGTGGCGCAGACCGGCAAGTTCGATCTCGTCGTCTCGCGCCAGGTGCTGGAACACATCGTGGATTTCGAGAACTTTTTCGATTGCGTGAAGATCGCGCTCAAGGACGACGGGCTGCTGTTCATCGACGTGCCCGACTTTGATCCTGGCTCGACTGCCGGAGACCTCTCCGTCCTCTGGGAGGAGCACGTCAGCTATTTCACCGAGCCGACCCTGCTCGCCCTGCTGGCGCGCCACGGCTTCGAAGCGGTGTCCGTGAAGAAGTACAATTTCAGCGGCGGCAGCCTCGCGATCGCGGCCCGCCGCGCCGCGCACCAGGTGACGCCCCCGCCCGCCCCAGCCGGCGTCGGCGAGAAATTCGGCCAGCGCGCGAGGGAGTATGGCGCACGCCTGCGCCCCATTCTCGCCAAGGCCCGCGCCAGCGGCGCCGAGATCGCCATTTACGGCGCTGGCTGCCGCGCCTGCACCTTCACCAATGCGCACGAACTGGCGGATCTCATCGACCTCTCGGTCGACGACCAGAAGGAGCGCCAGGGGCTATTCCTGCCGGGCACCGGGATCCCGATCCGCTCGCCGGAAGACCTCATCGGCAAGTCGAATGCGCTCGTCTGTCTGCTGGCCGTGAACCACGAGAACGAGGCCAAGGTCAGCAGCCGGCTGCGCGAGAACGTGAAGCGCCCGCTGCACATCGTCTCCATCTTCGCGCCCTCCGACATCTGGAGCGAGCTCGATCGCCTCGAAGCGACCGCAGGGTCGCGGCATGGCTGACGACAAGCTCTTCAACTACTACGAACGTCAGAACGTCCTGCCGACGTTCGGGAATTTCAAGTCGTCCGCCGAACTCGATGCATATGCCAGCCAGCGGCGCGAGCTGTTTTCGGACAAGCTCGTGCTGCCGCCGCGGCTGTTCCGCGATGCCGAGGTGCTCGAATTCGGTCCTGATTCCGGTGAGAACGCCCTCGTGTTTGCCGGCTGGGGCGCGAATATGACGCTCGCCGAACCGAACCGGCATGCGCATCCGAAAATCGAGGCCTATTTCGCGCATTTCGGCCTGACCGAGCGCCTGCGCGAACTCGCATTGGCCGATGTCGAGGGATTTCGCGGCCAGCGCCGCTTCGATATCATCGATGCCGAGGGATTCATCTACACGGTGCAGCCGAGCGAGAAATGGCTCGGCATCTTCCACCGGCTGCTCAATCCGGACGGCTATGCCGTCGTTTCCTATTACGAACGCTATGGCGGTTTCTTCGAACTCGCGCTCAAGGCGATCCATGCCGCCGGCAAGGCATTAACGGGCCGCCCGGCGCTGGAGACGGCGAAGTCACTGTTCGAGGCGAAGTGGAACAGCATTCCGCACACCCGCAGCTTCGAATCCTGGTTGATGGACGTGCTCGAAAATCCGTTCGTCCGCCACCGGTACTTCCTCGATTCGGGCGCCCTTTGCACGGCTGCGCATGAGCAGGGGTTCGACATTCATTCGGCCTGGCCCGCCTATCGCGACAGCCTGGACGTCTACTGGCACAAGAAGGTCCTGTCGGCGGACGAGAAGCTGCGTCGCGCGACGCGCCACCTCGACCGCAGCCGCCTGAGCTTCCTCGGGGGACGGAAGCTTTATCTGGTCGGTCAAGCTGACGCTGTGAGCGCGATCTCGGCTTCGATCGAAGCGCTGGTGCTCGATGTCGACAGAATGATCGACGAGCCCTTCGGCGACAGCCTGCCCCGCGTGATCGCGAGCCTCGCTTCGTTACGCGAGACGATCCTGACGACGGACATTCTCGCCGACGATGCTTCCGACATCGAAGCCATCACCGCGACGCTCGACAGTTTCCATCGCATCTTCGGCGCGATCGCGCGGCGCGATGCGTCCGCGATCACCGCCCTCACCCAGTCAGACCCGGCGTTCATCAACACCTGGGGTCAGCCGGCGCATTTCCTCGTCGTCAGGAAGCGCCTCGAGGGATCGTAGCCAGTGAGGCCCGGCATTGGCATCATCGGGACAGGCATGGTCGGCCAGATGTGCCACCTCGCCAATTTCGCTGCCAATCCCGCCTGCCGCGTCGTCGCGATCGCCGATCTCCGGCCCGATCTGGCGGCCGCCGCCGCGCAGAAATTCGGCATCTCGCGGGTCTACGGCACGCACCGGGAACTGCTCGCGGATAGCGAGGTATCCGCCGTCATCGTCGTGACGAAGCGTCGCGCCACCGGCCCGATCGTGCTGGACGCGTTGAACAGCGGCCGGCACGTGCTGTCGGAGAAGCCGATGGCCTACACAACGGTTCAGGCCGCATCGCTGGTCGAAGCTGCGCGGCACCAGCAGCTCGTCTACAGCATCGGCTACATGAAGCGTCACGACGCCGGCGTAGCGCGCGCGCTGGCCCAGCTGGCGCGCCTGCGCACGGACGGCTCGCTCGGACGCGTCGTCGGCGCAAGAGGCTGGTGCTTCGGCGGCGACACCGGCCGATCGCACGACAACTTCGTCATGACCGGCGAAACCCGGCCGGACGGGCTTGAGCTCTGGCAGGATGGTCCCGACTGGATGCCGGGCACGCTACGGCCCGGCTACGACAACTTTCTGAACGTGTTCAGTCATATCATCAATCTCGCGCGCTACGTGCTCGGACCGTCGCCGACAGTCGCCGATAGCACCGTGGAGACCTCGGGAGCTGCGCGCATCACCCTCGATTTCGACGGCATCGCGTGCGCGCTGGACCTTGCGAACGGGACCAGGGGCGCTTGGCGCGAGGGACTGACGATCAATTTCGAGCGCGGGACCCTGACCATCGAATTGCCCCCGCCCTTTGCCGAGCGAGAGGCCCAGGTCGTTGTCGATCACGATGGTAAAAGAACGCGACTGACAAGTGCGAACAGCTGGGCATTCCGGCGCCAGGCCGATGCCTTTGTCTCCGACGTCATTGAACGCAAGAAGCCGCTGGCCTCCGGTGAGGACTCGGTGACTGACATCGCGCTCGCAGAGGCGGTCTGGAAGCGATGGGCTAGTGGCTAGAACATGATCGGGAACAGTGCGAAGCGGTTTTCCGCAGAGATCAGGCGCAAGCAGCAATCTAAAGCGACATGGACCGCGACCACAACGATCCGCGGTCGCGACAGTGCGCCTTCAGGGACACAGGTCAGGCTCGGGGATGGAGACGCGGCACACATCACCTCGTCCCGCCAGCACCTCATCTAAGTGATTGATTTTGCTGGCAGGAGTGGCAGGGCTCGAACCTGCGACCCCCGGTTTTGGAGACCGGTGCTCTACCAATTGAGCTACACTCCTACGAACCTGCGTCGCCGCGGCTCAGGGCCGCTTTCAAGCACAGGGGGCGACCGGATTGCAAGGGAGAAGCGCACAAGGGCCGCTTGTTCACAGTGCGACTTCTGGGCGACAGTTCGCTCCGAACGACAAGAACAACCCGGGAGCCCTCATGAACGCCGCCCAAGCCGCCCTTAAGCCCGCCGCCGCAGCCCAGACGCCGCCTTTGCCGGAAGCCAGGCCCGAGACACTGGGGCTGTCCCGCCCTCGCCTGCAGGCCATATCGGACGCCTTCAAGCGCGAGATCGACAAGGGGACCGTCCCCGGCGTTACCGTGCTGGTAGCGAGGCGCGGCCAGGTCGGCTGGTTCGAGGCGCTCGGCAGGCAGAGCCCGGCGGGCACGGCGCCGATGGTGCGCGATTCGATCTTCCGGATCTTCTCGATGACCAAGCCGATCGTCTCGGTTGCGGTCATGGCGCTGGTCGAGGACGGCCACCTCCTGCTGGGCGATCCCGTGGCCAAGTTCATTCCGGAGTTCGCCGACCAGAAGGTCGGCGTGGTCAGCGGCAGCAGGATGGAGCTGGTTCCACCCAAGCGGGCGATGACGGTGCAGGATCTGCTCCGCCACACCTCCGGCCTCACCTATGAGCACCAGGGCGACGGGCCCGTGCACAAGCTCTACCAGGAGTCCCGCGTCCGCAGCCGCAAGATCACCAATGCCGAGCACGCAAGCCTGGTGGCGAGCTTCCCCCTGGTCTGCCACCCCGGCGATGAATTCAACTACAGCCGCTCCACCGACATCCTCGGCCGCATCATCGAGGTCGTCAGCGGCAAGTCGCTTGGTACATTCCTCTCCGAGCGCGTGCTTGCGCCGCTGCAGATGGCCGAGACCGGCTTTGCGACCTCCGGGACCAATGCCGACAGGCTCGCCGAGCCGTTCGCGGCCGATCCCTGGACCGGCGACAAGGTCGCCCTCTTCAACATGCTCGAGCAGCCGGTGATGGAATCCGGCGGCGGGGGTCTGGTCTCGACCACGATGGACTACGCCCGCTTCGCGCTGATGCTGCGCAACGGCGGCACGCTCGACGGCAACAGGATCATCGGCCGCAAGTCGCTGGAACTGATGGCGTCCGATCATCTTGGGCCGCACGTTCCGACCAACGGTACCCTGCTGTCGCCCGGCCACGGTTTCGGCCTCGGCTTCGCGGTGCGCACACAGGCCGGCATCGCCCCCTTCCCCGGCAGCGTCGGCCAGTATTTCTGGAGCGGCATCGCGGGAACGTTCTTCTGGATCGATCCGAAGGAGGACCTGTTCGCGGTGTTCATGACGCAAGGGCCAGGCCAGCGCGACTACACGCGCACCCTGGTGCGAGATCTGGTTTACGCGGCGGTGGATTAGTCTCGTGCCCCGGACGCGCTGCAACGCTCCATAAGCGCGTTCACGCGCGTCTTCGACGCGCTATGGCGTTGCTGCGCAGAGCCGGGGCCCATGTCTCCGCGATCTCGCTCTTGGCTTTCTGGGTCCCGGCCCCGCGGAGCAGCACTTCGTGCTGCGCCGCGTCCGGGACACGAGATCCTCAGCTGATCGTCGCGCCGCCGTCGATCACCATGGTCTGGCCGGTCATGAAGTCGCCGGCCTTCGAACCCAGGAACACGGCTGCGCCGGCGATCTCGTCGGGGATGCCGATGCGCAGCAGCGGCGAGCGCGAGGTCGAGGCTTTCAGGTTCTCCGGATTGTCCCACAGCGCTTTGGCAAAGTCGGTCTTGATCAGGCCGGGCGCGATGCAGTTCACGCGGATGTTGTGCTTGCCGTATTCGCAAGCGAGGTTGCGCGCGAGCTGCATGTCGGCGGCTTTCGAGATCGCGTAGGCGCCGAGGATGGTCGAGCCCTTCAGGCCGCCGATCGAGGAGACGATGATGACCGAGCCGTCCTTGCGCTCGATCATCTGCGGCACCACCATCGAGATGAGCCAGTTGTTGGCGACGATGTTGTTGTCGAGAATCTTGCGGAACTGATCGTCGGAGATGCCGGCGAGCGGCCCGTAATACGGATTCGACGCGGCGTTGCAGACCAGCACGTCGATCTTGCCGAAGGCGCGGTTGCTCTCGTCGACGAGGTTTTGCAGGTTTTCCTTCGAGGAGATGTTCGCGGCGACCGCGACCGCGGTCCCCTTGCCGAACTTGTCGTTGATGTCTTTCGCGACCTGCTCGCAGACATCGGCCTTGCGCGAGGAGATCACGACCTTGGCGCCGTGCTCGGCCATGCGCTCGGCGATCGCGAGCCCGATGCCGCGCGTCGATCCCGTGATGACGGCGACTTTCCCCTTCATGTCGAACAAGGTCATGTTTCTCTCCCAAGATTGATCTTCGTATTCACATCGAGATTCTCAGGTGCGCAACTGCGCACCATAGTCCGGTCCTGCGGACCGTCCCGGAATGACAGCTCGCTCAGGCGAGCTTCTTGACTTCCGGCCCGGCCAGCTGATGCATCGCCGCGTGCGCGTCGTCCGCGATCCACGGCTGCTGATTGACCATCGGCAGCCGCCAGACGGTGCGCTCCGGGCTTGCGAAATAGTCGAGCCGCGTCACCGACACGTTGTCGATATCGAACGCCAGCCCCTGCTCCGGCAAGTCACCGAGTGCGAGCCCCACCGCGGCCTTGATGGTGCCGCCATGTGCGACCGCGATGATGTCCTGCCCCGCCGCCTCGATGTTGATGCGCTCGATGGTGCGGCGGGTGCGGTTGTAGAGATCCATGAAACTTTCGCCGCCGGGCGCGGGCTCGTTGATGTCCGCGAACCAGCTGGTGCCGACGGGGCGGCTGGCAATGAACTGGGCGCGGTTCATGCCCTGCCAGCGGCCGAGATTTTGCTCGGCGAGGTCCGCTTCCCATTGCATCGACGCAGGCCGCGGGAAGCCGGCCGCCCAGATCGCTTCGGCCGTCTGATGCGTGCGCTGCAGATTGCTCGAATACCAGACCGCCTTGCGTGGCAGCACCTTGGCAACGGCATTGAAAACGTAGGTGTCGCTGGTGTCGCAGGCGATATCGCTCTGCCCGTAGATGTTGCCGCCGTCATTGCGCACCGGCGCGTGACGGACCCACCACCACCGTGTCGTGACCACATTGGGCTTGTCTTCGGCTGCCATCGAAACCCTTCCATCCCGTCTGATGTCGCTGTACGTGAGTAGGCAACGTGTCTCAAGACACTTTACCGTTTGAAATCTTGTTTGAAATTCCGTCGCGCGGCAAGCGTCGCGCGAGGCACCAGAGGGAGAAACGCATGGGCCGTCTGCAAGGCAAATCCGTCATCATCACCGGCGCCGGCAGCGGCATCGGCCGTGCGGCTGCGCTGCTGTTCACCAAGGAAGGCGCAAAGCTGATCGCGGTCGATCGCACCGAGGCGGTGAAGGAGACCGTCGAGGAGATCAAGAAGGCCGGTGGTGTCGCGGAAGCCATGGTGGCGGACGCGGGCTCGGAGAAGGACGTCATCGCCGTCATCGACAAGGCGGTGAAGACGCATGGCCGGCTCGACGTGATCTGGGCCAATGCCGGCGTCTCCGGCGGCCTTGTTCCGCTCGCCGAACAGACTGTCGAACACTGGCAGGAGATTTTGCGCATTAATCTGATCGGGCCGTTCCTCGCGGTGAAGTACGCGATGCCGCACATGGTGAAGCAGCAGTCCGGCGCGATCGTGCTGACGGCGTCCGTGGCAGGCCTCAAGGCCGGCGCGAGCGGACATCCCTATGCCGCGAGCAAGGCCGGCGTGATCAGCCTGGTGCAGACCACGGCTTATTCGCTCACCGGCACCGGCGTGCGCATCAATGCGGTGTGCCCGGGCCTGATCGAGACCGGCATGACCAAGCCGATTTTCGATCGTGCGAAAGAGCGCGGCACCCAGGACAAGATCGGCCAGCTCAACCCGCTCAAGCGCCCCGGCCAGCCGCACGAGCTCGCGGCGATGGGACTGTTCCTGGCAAGCGACGAGGCGTCGTATGTCAACGGGCAAGCGTTCCCTGTGGACGGTGGCCTCACCGCGTCGATGCCGTATACGGGGAAGCCGGTCTGACGGCGCGGGCCATATCAACCCGTCATCCTGAGGTGCGAGGCTTGTGATGCGAATGCATCGCAAGCCGAGCCTCGAAGGATGAACGGCCGAGATGTAGCGGGGCCGTCGCCCTTCGAGGCCTCCGCTTCGCTCCGGCACCTCAGGGTGACGGTGATGGATTGGTGCTCGCAGCAACGTTGGTATTCGATCGTCAATTGAAGACACACCTTCGCATCCTCGCGGCATCTTCCGCCCGAGCTTTGCCTCGATGCCTCACCCCCATCGAAAGGGGGCGCAGGGAAGACCGGGTGCCGGCCGGGCACCCACGGTCCACTGTGCGAAAGGTGGCAGCAAGAATTTGCACAGCGGCATACAGGTGAAGCCAAACATCCGGCCTTCCCTGCGCAGTGGTTTTACGGCTTATGTCGTGATCTCCCCGGGGAGCGATGCACTATTGCCCCCGTCGCCGTACGGATCGCTGATGCGCGGGCCCGGTCGGGCCGCAACATCACCGCAAGGCTTGACGCACAGACCCCGGGCGTCAGGACCACACGATTTTGCCGTACGTGAGCCGCACCTGTCGCTGGCGCGAGGTCTTCGCTCACGGCTCTCCGCCCTGCGAAGCTTTTCGCGCCGATGTGGCCCACGTCCACCGCCATCCGGCCCGCGTGTCGTGACGATCGCGATACGCCCCTCTTCCTTGGGCCGGAGTGCGGCGACACATACGCCGTTTCCGAATTTCGGTAAAGCGGAATATTTTTGGCGCCCTGCCTTGACCGGCATGATGGATGTTTTGCCCGTCGGGCAACCCAAGGGCTTGTAGATGCGTAGGGTGGATTAGCCGAAGGCGTAATCCACCCCTTCTGCTTCCGTGGAGAGAGACAGTGGTGGGTTACGCCTTCCGACTGCGCTTCACGCAGCCGCAAGGCTAACCCACCCTACGAAACTACGGGCCTGTGTTGATTTGCGCCACCAGCCATCACATTGGTATGGTTCGTGCAAGCGCTTCTGCTTCCGTTCCCACGACAAGAAATGACAATGCCGAACCCGATCTTCCCAAGCTCAAGACCCGATCGCATCCGCCACCTCCTCGCCGACCTCGTCGGCTTCGACACCATCAGCGACCGCACCAACCTGCCGCTGATTGCCCATATCGAGAGTTATCTCGCCTTCCTCGGCATCAAGGGCGAGCGCATCGTCGACGAGACCGGGCAGAAGGCTTCGCTGTGGGTGACGATCGGGCCGCAGGACCGGCCGGGCTTCGTGCTGTCGGGCCACACGGACGTCGTTCCCGTGATCGGCCAGGACTGGAGCCATGATCCGTTCAAGCTGGTGGAGCGCGAGGGCAAGCTCTATGGCCGTGGCACCACCGACATGAAGGGCTATGTCGCGGTGTGCCTTGCCATGGTGCCGGAGATGCTGGAGGCGAAGCTGACGACGCCGATCCATCTCGCCATCTCCTATGACGAGGAGATCGGCTGCGTCGGCGTGCGGCCGATGCTGCACGAGGTCGCAAAGAAGAAGCTCAGGCCGCTCGGCGCCTTCATCGGCGAGCCGACCCAGATGCAGGTCATCATCGGCCACAAGGGCAAGCACGGTGTGCGCGCGACCTTTCGCGGGCTCGCCCGTCATTCCTCGATCGCGCCCGAGGGCGTCAATGCGATCGAATATGCCGCCGAGCTGATCGTCGAGATCCGCCGCCGCGCCGTGGCACTCGCGGCCGTGCGATCGACCGACAGCCTCTACGACGTGCCGCATTCGACGCTGCTCACCAGCATCGTGCATGGCGGCGCCGCGCTGAACATCGTGCCCGATACCTGCACGGTCGATTTCGAATGCCGCGGCATCGGCATCACGGAGTCCAAGGAGGTGACCGATGCGATCGTCGCCTGGGCCAAGGCCGAGCTCGAGCCGGCGATGAAGGCCAGGCATCCGGACTGCGGCATCGATTTCGAGGAGATCCTCGATTATCCCGCGCTCGACACTGCCGCCGATGCCGCCATCGTCACGCTCGCAAAAAGCCTTGCCGGGCGCAACGACCACGCCAAGGTCGCCTTCGGCACCGAGGCGAGCCTGTTCGCCAGCATCGCCGACATCCCCTCGGTCGTGATCGGCCCGGGATCGATCGCGCAGGCGCATACGCCGGATGAGTTCGTGGAGATGGCGGAGCTGGAGAAATGCGCGGAGTTCGTGGAGAGGCTGATCACGCATTGTGCGAAGACGGCGTCTTAGGCGACGCTGCCGTAGGGTGGGCAAAGCGACTTGTCCGCCGTAGCTCGAAGAGCGAAGGCGGAAGCGTGCCCACCACTTTTCCACCATCGCGGAGAGATGGTGGGCGAAGCGCTACGCGCTTTTGCCCACCCTACGAGAGTTGTGCCTCGTCATTGCGAGGAGCTCTTGCGACGAAGCAATCCAGACTGTTTCCGCATATACATCCCTGGATTGCTTCGCTACGCTCGCAATGACGGGTGGAACGAGCTCCGCCTCATCACAGCTAACGCAGCAAGCTC
The DNA here is from genome assembly GCF_018130825.1 of Bradyrhizobium liaoningense. Classification (GTDB taxonomy): domain Bacteria; phylum Pseudomonadota; class Alphaproteobacteria; order Rhizobiales; family Xanthobacteraceae; genus Bradyrhizobium; species Bradyrhizobium liaoningense_B. Next base: position 283,835 of record NZ_JAFCJS010000009.1, read on the forward strand.
CGCGCCGGCGAATAATCCACCGGCACGAGCAAGCGGTCCTCGATCTGGCCGACCATCAAGCCGTGTTCGGCGTGAGTGACCCGCTTGATCTCGGACCACTCGGTGTCGGCCATGAAGGCCGTCCACGCCGCCGTTTTGGCCGCCTCGTCCGGCCATTCCAGGAGATAAGCGAATTCGGTGCGGTCGCTGAACCTGGTTTCCCACATCGCCACGATCCGGAAGCCATATCTGGTTCGCATGATGCGCGCCGCGTGGTCGCGAAAGCGGGCGTGGAAGGCGGCCTTGTTCTTCTCGAAGATCTCGTAGATGCGCAGTTGCTGGACCATGATCGTCTCCTTGCGGAGGAGATATGGTCACGCTTGGTGGCAGGACAAGCTGCGGGCGTTCCTCACGATCTGCGTCATGCCCCGAGACGGCGGCCGTTCAGGCGACGCTGCCGTAGGGTGGGCATAGCGAAGCGTGCCCACCCTTTTCTCCGTGATCGCGGAGAGATGGTGGGCACAGCGCTACGCGCCTTTGCCCACCCTACGAGAGCTGACGTAGCCCGCATGAGCGAAGCGACATGCGGGATCATCTGTCCCGGATATCGCTTCGCTCATCCGGGCGACGACACCGAGTATGCGGAAACAGCGGCGCACATCGAAAGCAAAAGGCGCGGCCACATCGACCGCGCCTTCGTTCTTCCTACACCGCGCCCGCCTTCTGCGCGTATTCCCATGATGCTTGCGACAGCGGCACGGTGCGCTTGGCTGACTCCAGCGCCTTGGCGTTGGCGGCGGTGCCGTCGCGGATGCGGCCGGCGATGCCCTGGGTGATGCCCGCGAGGCGGAACAGATTGTAGGAGAAGTACCAGTTGAGATCAGGCACGCTCATCCTGGTGACGTTGCAGTAGATCTGCGCCGCCTCTTCCAGGCTCGGGATGTTGAGCGCCTTGATGTCGACGCCCTGCAGGCCCGGCATGATCCACTGCATGAGCAGATAGGTGAAGTCGGCCATGGGATCGCCGAGCGTCGACAGCTCCCAGTCCAGCACGGCCTGAACGCGCGGTTCCGTTGCGTGGAAAATCATGTTGTCGAGGCGATAGTCGCCGTGGACGATCGAGACGCGCGCCTGCTCCGGCACCGTCTTGGGCAGCCATTCGGCGACCTTCTCGAACTCCGGAATGTGCTGCGTCTCCGAGGCCCGGTACTGCTTGGTCCAGCGATCGATCTGCCGCGCGAAGTAATTGCCGGGCTTGCCGAAGTCGCCGAGGCCGATCGCGACGGGATCGAACATGTGCAGCTTCGCCAGCGTCTCGATCTTGCTGGTGAAGATCTTGCGTCGTGCATCGGCATCCTGGCTCGGCAGCGTCGGATCCCAGAATACCCGACCCTCCTCCATCGACATGATGTAGAAGGCGGCGCCAATGACGCTGTCGTCCTGGCACAGCGCATAGGCATGCGCGACCGGAAAGCCCTGCTTTCCAAGCGCCGCGATGACGCGATACTCGCGATCGACCGCATGCGCCGACGGCAGCAACTTGCCGAAAGGCTTGCGGCGCATCACGTAGGAGCGCTTCGGCGTGTTGAGGCGATAGGTCGGGTTGGACTGGCCGCCCTTGAACTGGAGCACGACCAGCGGGCCTTCATAACCTTCGACGTTCTCGCGCATCCACGCCTCGAGGCGCAGCTCGTCGAAACGATGCCGCTCCTCGACCGGCTTGGTGCCCGAGAATTCCTCGTCTTTCCTGACGCCGTCAGCCACGGTGACGCTCCCTCTTCAGTCCTGACCGTTTCTGGTCGAGCACGATCCTAATCGGTAACCGCTGACGCACTTGCGTCAAGCGGTCACCCAATCATGCCCTGTCTTTTCTTTAGATCGGGAGCGCCGCCTGGCTCTCCCTCTCAATGACTGGCAGAGTTTGCATACTTCCGAAGTTCAAGTCTGGCAATGGCGCGATTGTGCACCTCGTCCGGACCGTCGGCGAGACGGAGCGTGCGGATGTGGGCGTAGTCCTTGGCAAGGCCCGCCTCGTCCGAGACGCCGGCGCCGCCAAAGGCCTGGATCGCCTGATCGATGATCTTCAAGGCCATGTTGGGGCCCGCGACCTTGATCATGGCGATCTCGAGCTGCGCGGTCTTGTTGCCGACCTTGTCCATCATGTCGGCGGCTTTGAGGCACAAGAGGCGATTCATCTCGATGTCGGTGCGGGCCTCGCCGATGCGCTGCTCCCACACACTGTGCTCGATGATCTTCTTGCCGAACGCGGTGCGCGAGGCGAGCCGCTTCACCATCTTCTCCAGCGCCTCCTCGGCCTTGCCGATGGTGCGCATGCAGTGGTGAATACGGCCGGGGCCGAGGCGGCCCTGGGCGATCTCGAAGCCGCGGCCTTCGCCGAGCAGGATGTTCTCCTTCGGCACCCGCACGTTCTCGAGCAGCACCTGGGCATGACCGTGCGGCGCGTCATCGAAGCCGAACACGGGCAGCATCTTCTCGACCTTGATGCCGGGCGTGTCGAGCGGAACCAGGATCTGCGACTGTTGCTGGTGCTTGGCGGCCTTCGGATCGGTCTTGCCCATCAGGATCGCGATCTTGCAGCGGGGATCGCCGACGCCGGACGACCACCATTTGCGGCCGTTGATGACGTAGTGATCGCCGTCCTTCTCGATACGGGTCTCGATGTTGGTGGCGTCGGACGATGCGACCGCCGGTTCCGTCATCAGGAAGGCCGAGCGGATCTCGCCGTCCATCAGCGGACGCAGCCATTTGCGCTTCTGCTCCTTGCTGCCGTAGCGGATGAACACTTCCATGTTGCCGGTGTCGGGCGCTGAACAGTTGAACACTTCCGAGGCCCAGGTGATGCGGCCCATCTCTTCCGACAGCAGAGCGTATTCCAGATTGGTCAATCCCGCGCCACGGAATTCATCATCTTCATGCTCGTTTGGCGGCATGAACATGTTCCAGAGGCCTTCGGCCTTCGCCTTCTTCTTGAGGTCCTCGAGCACGGGGATGACCTTCCAGCGCTCGCCGCTGCGATCCTGCTCGTCATAAACAGGCACCGCCGGGCGCACATGCTTGGCCATGAAGGACCGCACGCGGTCGAGCCATTCCTTCTGCTTGGGGGACAGATCGAAATCCATGGGACGCTCCTCGTTTCTCTCTCGCTGATGCTTTTGCGCCGGACTGTCCTCCCGCCGCGCGCGGCCCGCAAGCGCGAATGCGCTCGCCTTGCGGACGCCCCGGAACCCGGCGCAGTTGCGAACGAGTCCCGATTGCGGATTGACTTTTCCCGGCCTTCAAACGATAGTTTCATACAACTGTTTGAATTGCAACTCCCTCGCTCACGACGTCGTTCCGGGGCAGCCCGCAGGGCTGAACCCGGAATCCCGAAATGTGGCGCGAGATTCCGGGGTCGACGCTGGCGCGTCGCCCCGGAATGACCGGACAAGAGCCATGGCCAGCGATCATACGAGGTCTGCCATTCTCGCCGCCGCCGAACGGCTTTATGCCGATCGCGGCTTCGGCGACGTGACGCTGCGCGACATCGTGGCGGAGGCCGGCGTCAACCTCGCCGCGGTGAACTATCATTTCGGCTCGAAGGACGAGCTGATCGCGGAATTATTTGTCACCCGCTCGATCGCCACCAACCGCGAGCGCCTGCGCGAATTGAAGGCGGCCGAGGAAGAAGGCGGCGGCCGCGCGCCGATCGAGGTGATCCTGCGGGCGCTGGTCGGGCCGACCTTGCGGGGCTGCCTGGGGCCGGAGAACCAGCGCTCGACGGCGGCGCGTTTCATGATCCGCGCCTCGATTGAATCCGTGCCGCCGATTCGCCGCATCAAGAACCGCGAGATCGACCATTTGCGCAAATTCGCCGGCGCGATGCGCAGGTCCCTGCCCGACCGCAGCGACGTCGATATCTATTGGGGCCTCAACTTTGCGCTCGCCATGGCGCACCACACCATCCGCGAGAGCGAACGGCTGACAAAGCTGTCGGAAGGCAAATGCGACCTCGACGACGTCGAGGACGTGGTCGCGCGCGTCGTCAGCGTGGCGACGATGGCGCTGACGGCGGGACGGGTGGAGGCGAAGGTGCCGTCAAAGGTTGCGGCACGCTAGCGCGCGTTACATCATCGCAATGCAGTCGATCTCGACGTCGAACGGACCAAACCATTCCGGCGTGCAGACGAAGATCCGCGCCGGCGGATCCTGCGGGAAATAGCGCGCATAGACCGCGTTGAAGGCGGCGAAGTGTTTTGTCGAGGTGCAGTAGACGTTGCACTTCATGACGTTGTCGAGCGAGGCGCCGGCCGTCTCGAGGCACAGCTTCATCTGCTCCATGATGAGCTCGCTCTGGCGCTCGATCGGGGCGACGGCGATTTCGCCGGTCTCGGGGTCGAACGGCGGCAGGCCGGCGACGAAGATCATGTTGCCGGCACGCGTCACGGGCGAGGTCGGCGCCTTCCAGCGATCCAGAAACGACGAGATCGGTTCGACGCGGAGCGCTTCGCGTTTCATGCGGCCACCTTCGGTTCGAGCGAGACTGAGGCCTGACTACATCATTCTGCAGCCGGCATGTTTCGCTTCTGATCGAAGTGTGGTGGCGGGTTACGCCCGCTGCGGCATCTCCTCGGCCTCTTCCTTGGCGAGCAGCAGCAGCATCTCGATGCCCATCTCGCCTTCCTGCGGCGAGCGGATGAACTTTATTTCGTCGGCGCTTTGCCGCAGTGCGGCAATGATAGCGACGGCCTGATTGGCGGTTGCCGCCTCAGTCGCCAGAATGGACTTCTGGTTCTTGGACTGAAACCCGATGGTGTAGGACATTCGTTCCCTCCCGCGCTTACGAGAAGAGATCGAATCAGAGTCGCGCGCAGAGTGGAAGCCTGTGCGACTACGGACCGGGTTTATCTGGGGATTGCGCGCAAGCTCCACGCAAGGCCGCGCGAGCGCCACACTGAGGTCACCAGTCTATGGTTAGCGATCCGGCGTCGGCGCAGTGTTACGCCAGCCCCAGCATGGCACGCGTATCGGCGGCGCTCGCAACCGTCGCACCAAGGCTCTTCAGGATGCCCGCAGCGTGCGCGACGAGTTCCGTATTGGTCTTCGCCAGCACGCCCCTGGACATATAGAGATTGTCCTCCATGCCGACGCGGACATGGCCGCCGAGCAGATACGCCTGCGCCACCATCGGGAATTCGGCGCGGCCGATGCCGAAGCCGGACCAGATCGCGCCTGATGGCAGCAGGCCGCGGGCATAGAACATCGTCTCGGGCGTCGCCGAGAAGCCGTATTTCACCCCGAGCACGAGCGAGAACAGGCCCGGCCCCTTCAGCGTGCCGTCGGCGAACAGGTCGCGCGCCAGATGGCAGTCGCCGGAATCGAACAGCTCGATCTCCGGCAGCACGCCGGCGGCCTTCATCCGCTCGGCCATGATGCGGACGTTGCGCGGCGTGTTGATCACGACCTCGCCGCCGGAATTCATGGTGTTGAGGTCGAGCGTGCAGATGTCCGGCTTGAGCAGCTCGATATGCTCGACACGCTTCTCAGGCTGGAGCAGCGTTGTGCCCGGGCCGGCGATGCGGGGATCTTCGATCGAGGGCACGAAGCGGCCGCCGGGGCCGGTGGTGAGATTGATGACGAGGCTCTTGTTGCGCGCGCGGATTTGCTCGACCACCTCGCGGTAGAGATCGACCTCCATCGAGGGCCGCCCCGTGGCGGGATCGCGCACATGGATGTGGGCGATGGCCGCGCCGGCTTCGGCGGCTTCCAGCGCGGATGTCGCGATCTGTTCGGGCGTGATCGGGAGGTACGGCGACTGCTCGGGTTTTGTGAGATTGCCGGTGATGGCGCAGGTGATGATGGTTTTGCTGGTCATGCGATGCTGCTCGATGTCGTCGTGACTTAAGCCTTGCGCAAATTTACCTGACCCTCCCCTGGAGGGGGAGGGTCGATGCGCATGCAGCGAAGCGGAATGCGCAGCGGGGTGGGGTGACGGTCTCTCCGCATGGGACACTGCCCGTGTTGAGAGATCACCCCACCCCGGCGCTTCGCGCCGACCCTCCCCCTCCAGGGGAGGGTAAGAGCGCGCTAGATAATCCCCTGCTGCTTCAGCTGCTCGATCTTCCCGGCATCGTAGCCGAGCTTGCCGCCGAGCACCTCCTGAGTGTGCTCCCCGAGCAGCGGCGGGGCGCGGTAGTTCTTGATCGGGGTCTCCGAGAAGGTCAGCGCGTTACGGATCAGCGACAGCTCCGGCTCGAACTTGTGCTCGGTCTTCACCCGCATGCCGCGTGACTGGACGTGCGGATCGGAAAACACCTGCTCGAAATTGTTGATCGGACCTGAGGGCACGCCGGCCTCCTCCAGCTTGTCCAGCCAATAGGCCACCGGATTCTTCAGGAACAAGCCGGCGAAGATCGCCATGATCTCCTTGCCATGCACGACACGGTCATTGTTCTTGATGAAGCGCTTGTCATTGGCGAGCTCGGGCTCGCCGAGCACGGCGCAGGTGCGCTGGAACTGGCCGTCATTGCCGACCACCAGCATCAATTCGCCGTCGGTGCAGCGGAATACGCCGGCCGGCATGCCGCCATTGCCCCAGGTGCCGCGGCGCGGCGGGGTCTTGCCGTTGACGAGGTAGATCTGCAGCCAGTGCGACAGCGAGGCGATGACGGTGTCGAACAGGCAGACGTCGATGTGCTGGCCCTGCCCGTCATTGGCATCGCGATTGTAGAGAGCCGAGAGAATCCCGATCGAGGCATTCATGCCGGTCATGTAGTCGACGATCGACGGGCCGACCTTCATCGGGCCCTCGCCCGGCTCGCCGTCGATATGGCCGGTGACGCTCATCAGCCCGCCCATCGCCTGCAGGATGGCGTCGTAGCCGGCGCGCGGCGCATACGGTCCGGTCTGGCCGAAGCCGGTGACCGAGCAATAGATGATGCCGGGGTTGATCGCCTTGATCGTCTCGTAGTCGAGGCCGTAGCGCTTGAGATCGCCGACCTTGTAGTTCTCCATGAAGACGTCGACATCCTTGGCGAGCTCGCGGATGATCGCCTGCCCTTCGGGCTTGGCGATGTTGACGGTGACCGACTTCTTGTTGCGGTTGGCGCAGAGATAGAACGAGTTGTTGTTGTTCGCCTTGCCCTCGGGATCGCTCAGGTAAGGCGGGCCGAAGGCGCGCGCGTCGTCGCCGGTGCCCGGCCGCTCGATCTTGATGACCTCCGCGCCGAGATCGCCCAGCATCTGGGCCGACAAGGGCCCGGCAAGCACGCGGGTGAGGTCAAGGATCTTGATGCCTGAGAGCGGCAAGGCCGACATGTCGGTTTCCTCCGGGGAACTGGTGTTGGCGCGGCGGCTCGAGCCAAGCCGCGCTCCCTGCGGATACACCATTTTCGGTCCCCGAGCACTGCGCTCCGGGCATACGGCCATCCGCGCCGCCACAGCCGTGGCCCCGCGGCGGCGATTTTCCGCGTCGCGAAGATCAGCGCGCCGAGCTCAGGTTTGCAGCCGCTGCGGCCACGCTTGGCCGCCGTCGCCCGAGCAGGACCAGGATCAATACCGTCGCGCAGGAGCAGACGAAGGTGAGACCGAGCGCACTGCGGCTGCCGAACTGGGTGAGCAGGCCGGCCAGCAGCGGCGGCGACAGCGCGGAGGCCAGATTAAGCGGCAATGCGATCATCGACATCGCCTTGGCGAACTCGGCCTGGTCGTAGAACACGAGCGGAATGGTCGCCCGTGCCACCGCCATCGCGCCGCTGCCGGCGCCATAGAGCAGGATGAAGACCGCGACTGCCCAGGTCGCCCCCTCGCTCAGCATCAACAGCAGCATGGCCACGGGCAGCGCCGTGCCGGCTACGAGCCCGGTCGTGATGCCATCCCACCGTCCGCCGCCGAGGAAGTCGAGCCCGCGGGCGCTGACCTGGATGACGCCCAGCATCGAGCCGAAGGCGATGGCCTGGGCCGGCGCCAGCCCTTCCGCCCGCAGCAATTCGATGAACACCGCGCCGAGGCCGAAATTGACGAAGGCGTTGAGGGTGATCGCGGAGACGACGAGGCCGAACGTGCTGCGCGCAACCGGCGGCACATCCGCGTGCTTTGCCGGCGCCGGGCCCTTGTCCTTCGCGACGCTCCGGCGCGGCGCAGCCAGCGCATAAAGCGGGAGCGAGACCACGATCAGCATGGCGGCGTAGACGAGGCAGGTCCAGCGCCAGCCGACGAGACCATTCAGGAACGATGTGGCCGGCCAGAAGATGCTGCTCGAAAGCCCGGTCACCAGCATGAGCGCGCCGATCGCGCTCTTGGCCTGCCGTCCGGCGACCTCGTTGAGCATGATATAGGCACCGGTCGAGAGCGTGGCGCTGCCGGCAAGGCCAAAGACGATCCAGGCAGCGAAATAGAGGGCCGGGTCACGCGCGAAGAACAGGAGCACGAATCCGGGCACGCTGACGACCGTGCCCACCATCATCACCTTGCGTGCCCCATGTCGCGCGAAAACCTTGGCGAGCCAGGGCGCGCACAGGCCCATGGTGACATAAAGTGTCGAGGTGCCCGCAAAAACCATCGGCAGGCTCATGCCGAGATCGGCGGCAAGGTCGCGGCCGATGATGGGCGGAAGGCCGATCGTGCCCCATCCAATGAGCTGGGTGATTGCAAGCACCAGCAGGACCCCGATGAGCCTGCCGTCAGATTTCAAGAACCGCATTCCAAACGTCGCCCGCCCCAGCTGCGTGCCTGTGCACGGACCGGTCATAGCGGGAGTCTTGGCGCAACGGAACGTCAGCCACCGAATAGCAGAAGGCAGCCGGGAGCATGTCAGGAGGAGGCAGTAGCCCCTACCCCGCGAGCCCGAGCAGGGATCGCGCCTCGGCCGCGGTGGCGACGCGCCGGCCATGGCGCGTGACCGCCTCACAGGCGACGGTCACGAGCTCCGCGTTGCTGGCGGCGAGTCGCGTCTTGTCGATCCTGATATTGTCCTCGAGGCCGGTGCGAACCGCGTCGGCGCCCCGCGCGAGCGCCCAGCCCATGACCTCGGCTTGATGGCGCCCGATCCCGGCAGCCGTCCACGTCGCGTTCGGGATCAGGCGCTTGAGCTCTCCCAGGAGGATGTCGAGCACGTGCTCGTCCGCCGGCATCGCGTTCTTGACGCCCATGACGAACTGCACGTGCGGACGCGCATCCATCAGTCCCGACTCGATCAGGCGACGGGCGCCGTGCAGATGCGACAGATCGAAGATCTCGATCTCCGGCCGGATGCCGTTCGCCTTCATGCCGGTCGCGAGCGTCTCGACCAGGGCGGCGCTGTTCTCGTAGACGATGGTCGGAAAGTTCACCGAGCCCGTGGACAGCGAGGCCATGTCAGGCTTCAGGTAGAGCGATGATCCACGCGCCGAGGGATCGCGCCCTCGCCCGCCGGTGGAGAACTGAACGATCATCCCCGGACAATGCTTTTTGACGCCCTCCTGCACCAGCGCAAAACGCTCGGGATCGGAGGACGGCGTCTCGTCATCGTTGCGAACGTGGATATGGGCAAGCGTGGCACCGGCCTCGAAGGCCTGGTGGGTCGACTCGATCTGTTCGGACGGCAAGATCGGCACTGCCGGATTGTCCTTCTTGCGCGGAACAGAGCCGGTGATGGCGACAGCAACGACGACGGGGTTCATCCCTGGACCTCATGATGATCGCGCTCGCGCGCACCGGGTTCGACTAGGCAGTTACATAACAAGTCGAGCCCTGCCGCTACAAACATCATCGATCGCAGCGGCACGGCTTTCTCGCGTCAGCGTCAGGTCGGGACTGCGGTCGCCCCGCTCGCCGCCTCCGCACGCTGCCGCTCATAGTCGGCCCGCGGGATCGGAACGGCCTTGGGATTGCCGAGATCGTCGATGCTGATCCGGTAGGTTTCCCGCGCCGAGACGGCCGCCAGCGCCGCGATGACCGTGATGCCGAAGGCGATCGCCCCGACCGTCAGGGGAATGTTGGCCGAGCCGGGAGGCGCCACGGTCGCAAACAGGGCCGGAAGCAACGCGGTGATGGTCGTCCCGATGTTCTGCGAGATCGCCATCGCCGACACACGGGTGCGCGTCGGAAACAGCTCCGGGTAGAAGCTCGGGAAAATCGCGTTGTAGCCCTGGTAGACGACGCCCCACATCAGGAGCGAGAGCAGGATCGCCAGCGGCACGTTCCGGATGCTGATGGCATAGAGGTAGCCGAAAGCAAGCAGGCCGGAGAGCAGCGCGCCCACGATGATCGGAGGCTTGCGGCCGACCTTGTCGGAGAGATGGCCGACGAAGGGAATGACGAACACCGCCAGCATGTTTCCGAGCACGGGGATCCAGAGATAGACGTCCTTGGCAAAACCGATGCCATAGGCCGGCTGCACCGCGTAGGCCGCACCGAAGATGGTGGCGACGACGGGGATGACGTTCATCAGCGCCATGCAGATGACCCTGAGCATGTCGCGCCAGCTCAGCTTGATGGCCTGGACGATGGGCGCCCGCGGCGTTTCCCCCTGCTCGCCCTCGCGGGTGAAGGCCGGGGTTTCGTCGACTTCGCGGCGAATGATGTAGCCGGCGACGATGACGAAGAAGCTGAGCAGGAAGGGAATCCGCCAGCCCCAGCTGTTGAAGGCCTCCGTCGGCATATAGGCCGCCAGCGGCAGGAAGACGGCTGCTGCGAGAATTTGGCCGGCCTGAACGCCCTGAAGCGCGAAGCTCGCGTAGAAGCCGCGCCGGCCGAACGGCGCGTGCTCCAGGATCATCGAGCTCGCGCCGGAGATTTCACCGGCAACGGCAAATCCCTGCACGAGGCGAAGAATGACGAGCAGGATCGGCGCAAGGATGCCGACCTGGTGATAGGTCGGGAGAAGGCCGACCGCCATCGTCGAGATGCCCATCAGGAACATGCAGACGATGAGCACGGTCTTGCGGCCATGCGTGTCGCCCCAATGTCCGAGGACGAAGGCGCCGATGGGACGCGCCACATAGCCGACGCCATAGGTCGCCAGCGATGCGACGATTGCGACGGTAGGATTGTCCGAGGGGAAGAAGATTTGCGGGAAGATCAGCGAGGCGGCAGTCGCGTAGATGAAGAAGTCATAATATTCGAGAGCCGACCCAATCCAGCCGCTCGCAGCAGCCTTCTTGGACTGACCCATGTCGTGGATCGCGCGAGTCGTGGTCATCTCAGAAATTCCTCCTCTGGGTTTATCGACGTCCCGTTGGCGGGCTTCGTTCGAAATCGGACAGCACTCTCCAGGCGCTCTGCGGGGCTTTGCGGAGCGCTTGTCATGGCCGATGGCTGTCTGATTGGTCGCAACAATAGGCTTTCGCCGGGCTAACACAATTACCCAGTTATGCGATAAACCTAACATGATGTTATCTACGCCAGAGCGTCTATCTCCGGGCTCCGGCGATGCTCGCGCTCGGCATGACGCCGCGAGAGCTCACTCCGGCGGATTGAACGTCCGCACGAAATACACGGGCTCCCTGCCCTTCTTCAGCCGATAGAGCTGCGCCGGACGGTTCGGGCCGCGGCGCATCTTCGCGACCGGCTCGATCATGTCGGCCGACAGGATCCGCGTCCGGAAGGCACTCTTCTCGAGGGGGCGATCGAGCACGATCTCGTAAACGCGCTGCAAATCCGGCAGCGTGAATTCCGCGGGCATCAGATAGGCCGGCAGCGAGGTGTACTCCACCTTGTTGCGCAGGCGCTGGATCGCGGTCGCCAGGATGTCGCCGTGATCGAAGGCGAGCTTGTCCTTGAGCCTGCCGCCGGGAAGCGGAAACCAGCGCGCATCGGGCGCAAGCTCGCTTGCTTCGTCCGGGATCAGCGCGAAATAGGCGTGCGTCGCCGACCAGCCGCGCGGATCGCGCGTCGCACTGCCCCAGCTTCCGAGCTGCTCGAGATAAGGGCTCGTAACTCCGGTCTTTTCCCTGAGCTTGCGGGCCGCACAGGCCGCGAGATCGCGGTCCTTCGCGACGTCGACGAAGCCACCCGGCAGCGCCCACGTCAGCGGAAACGGCTCGCCCTCACCCGCCGGACGTTGCACCAGCAACACCTGAAGGCTGTCGTTCACGATCGCAAAAATCACCACATCGACCGTGGTCAGGGGCCGCGGAAAGTCCAATTGTCCTGACTTTCCATGGTCTTTGCCAAGGTTCTTGTTAAGCGCCTCGCCTGCCATCCCCAACTCCGCTGTTCGGCCTTGACAGTAGCATAGTTAGTTGTACAGTCCAACTTCCTTAGTTGCTCAGGCACACTTAGTAAGACCGACGGAGAAGGCCATGTTTGGCGTCAGGTTCATCAAGGCTCAGCCCACCACCTATCTCATGAAGTATCGCGCCGGCGAGATCGTCGCCGAAGGCGCCGGACTTTCCGCGCTCTACTACGCGCCGGTGACCATGCTCGTCGCCGTGCCGATCGGCAGCCGCGACGCCTCCTTCATCTTTCAGCAGATCGCGCGCGACTTTCAGACGCTGACGGTGCAGGGCCATGTCACCTATCGCATCAACGAGCCGAAGAAGGCGGCCTCGATGCTCGATTTCACGCTGAAGGCCGACGGCAAGACCTATGAGACCGACGATCCCGAGAAGCTGCCGCAGCGCATCCTCGGGACGGTCGAGGTGCTCGCGCAGCAGGCGGTGAAGGAGCTGACGCTGAAGGACGCGCTGCAGTCCCCTGACCGCATCGCCGACATCATTGCGGCGGGCTTGCGGGCGCGCGCCGACATCGCCTCTCTCGGCCTCGAAATCCTCGGCGTGTCCATTCGCGGCATCAAGCCGACGCCCGACACCGCAAAGGCGCTGGAAGCCGAAGCGCGCGAGGCGATCCTGAAGAATGCCGACGAGGCGATCTTCGCCCGGCGCAATTTTGCCGTCGAGCAGGAGCGCGCCATTCGCGAAAGCGAGCTCGACACCGAGATCGCGGTCGAGCAGAAGAAGCGGTCGATCCGCGAGACCCAGATGGACGCCGAGGCGAGCGTCGCCGCCAAGCGCAACGAACTGCGCCAGGCCGGCATGGCCGCGGACATCGTGCTGGAAGGCAAGCGCAAGGACTTCGTCGGCCTCAACGCCGAGAACACCAGGACGCTGGCCGACGCCGAAGCCTATCGTGTTGGCGCGCTGATGAAGATCTTCGAGGGCGTCGACACCCGCGTGATCCAGGCGCTCGCCGCGGCCGGCATGCAGCCGGGGCAGCTGATCGCGCAAGCCTTCTCCGGCATCGCCGAGAAGGCCGAGAAGATCGGCCAGCTCAACGTCTCTCCGGACCTGCTCAGCCAGTTGATGGAGAAGCCGAAGATGACGGAGGCCGGCAGTGCCCGCCGCCAATGACCGCAAGATCGTGCTGGTGACGCGCAAGACCAGGCTGGAGGACCTGATTGCGCGCTACCTGACGCCGGCGCAGGCGCGCTTCTATGTCGAGCATCTCGGCGCCGACTTCTCCGACTATGAGCGCGAGCACGAGGTCTATCAGGCGCAGCGTCGCACGACGCTGCAGGTGCTGGAGCAATGGGGCCGCTATCAAGTCATCGAGCGCGGTTTCCTGCCCAACTTCATCTTCGCACCCGATGACATCGTGGTTGCGCTCGGCCAGGATGGCGTCGTCGCCAACACGATGAAATATCTCGACGGCCATCCGCTGATCGGGGTCAATCCGGACCCTGCGCGCTATGACGGCATTCTCCTGCCCTTCGCGCCCCGCGACCTCGCAAAGCTCCTGCCAGAGATCGCCGCCGAGAAGCGCGACAGCCAGGCCGTAACGATGGCGGCAGCGCGGCTCAGCGACGGTCAGGTGCTGCATGCCGTGAACGACCTGTTCGTCGGTGCACGCACGCATGTCTCCGCGGTCTACGAAATCGCGGCCGGCGGGATGACGGAGCGGCAGTCCTCGAGCGGGCTGATCGTCTCGACCGGGCTCGGATCGACCGCCTGGTTCAAGAGCATCGTCACGGGATCGCTTGCGATCGCCGGCAGTGTCGGCCAGCCCTCTCCGCCGGCCGCCTACGACGCCCTGCCCTGGGACGCAGCGGAGTTGCGCTTTGCCGTACGCGAGCCCTTCCCCAGCCGCCATTCGCAGACCAATCTCGTCTTCGGCCGGCTGGCGTCCGAGGATCAATTGCGCATCCGCTCCCTGATGGCGGAAAACGGCGTCATCTTCAGCGATGGCGTCGAAGCCGACCGCCTCGATTTCAACGCGGGCGCGGAGGTCACGATCGGAATTGCCGCGCGGCGCGGGCGGCTGATCGTGTGACGATCTTAGCTGCCGAGCGCGTTCTCGCCGGCTTCGCGGCCGGGCACGCTGACATGAACCTCGTGGCCCTCGCGCAGGGCCAGGGACGCCGCCGCGACCGCCGACTCGAACGCAGCTTCCTTGGTGGCGTATCTGCTCTTGACGTCGCCGTCATGCAGCACGCCCCATTCGTCCTGTACCGGCACGATCGCATATTGAGCAAGGCCCATGGTCTTTTCCTCCAGCTCTCTCATATCCGTGCTCTATCGCTGCGTGAGCTGCGGATGCGTCGCGCTCACCCGCCACACCGTGTTGCCGCTGTCGTCTGCGACCAGCAACGCGCCGGTCTTGTCGATGGCGACGCCGACAGGACGGCCGCGCGCGTGGTTGTCGCTGTTGAGGAAGCCGGTCACGACATCCTGCGCCGGCCCGCTCGGCTTGCCGTCGCTGAACGGCACGAACACGACCTTGTAGCCGTTCAGCACCTGCCTGTTCCAGCTGCCATGCTCGCCGACGAAGGCGCCGCCGCGATAGACGCTCGGCAGGCTGCTCCCCGTATAGAATGCCATTCCGAGCGGAGCGACATGCGAGCTCAGGGCGTAGTCGGGCACGATCGCCTTGGCGACGAGATCGGGCCGCTCCGGCTTGACGCGGGGATCGACGTGCTGGCCGTAATAGCTGTAGGGCCAGCCGTAGAAGCCGCCGTCCTTCACCGAGGTCATGTAGTCGGGGACGAGGTCGGGGCCGAGCTCGTCGCGCTCGTTCACCACCGTCCAAAGCGCGCCGGTCTGCGGCTCGAAGCTCAGGCCGTTCGGATTGCGCAGGCCGCTCGCAAAGATGCGCCAGCGGCCGCTGTCGCGATCGACTTCGAGGATCGCGGCGCGATTGTGCTCGGCCTCCATGCCGTTCTCGGTGATGTTGCTGTTGGAGCCGACGCCGGCATACAGCTTCGAGCCATCGGGGCTGGCGACCAGGCTCTTGGTCCAGTGATGGTCGATCGGGCCGCCCGGCAGCGGCGTCAGCACCGTGCCCGGCGCGGTGATCTTCGTGTCCCCTCCCGTGTAGGGATATTTGACGATGGCGTCGGTGTTGGCGACATAGAGGTCGTTGCCGACCAGCGCGACGCCGAAGGGCGAGTTGAGATGGTCGAGGAAGACGCTTTGCGTATCCGGCACGCCGTCGCCGTTCGTGTCACGCAGCAACGTGATGCGATTGCTCTCGCCGGTATCGCCGCCTGACGTCGCCCAGGGCTCGACATAGCCGATCACGATTTCCTTAGGCCGCTTGATCGGAGCCCCCTTCGGCGCCTTGGACTCCACCACCAGCACGTCGCCATTGGGAAGCACGTAGAGGAAGCGCGGATGCTGCAAGTCCGTTGCGAAAGCCTTGGCCTGCAAGCCCTGTGCGACCGTGGGCGTCTCATCCTTCTTCCAGCCGACGATGCGCGCGATATGCATCGGCGGCAGCAGGTATTGCTGAATCTCGGGTAGCTTCGGGTTGGCGCCGATTTGCGCATTGGGATCGCCGCTGCCGTCATTGCAGCCGGCAAGGCACAGCAGCGAGACGCACAATAGCGCACGCGCAAGCATGGACGTCATCGCGCAACTCCCACGCCGTGACGATAGACCATGGCCCAGCCGAGCCAGCCGGTGACGGGCAGGATCAGTGCGGTGATCGCCGAAAGGATGAGCCCGGTCGGCCACACCGAGGTCCAGCCATCGCGCGTGTGGATCAGGACATTGAGGGTGGCGAGAACCAGCGCCAGCGCGTTGCCGAGCAGATGCGGCCAGGCCGGCGGCTGCGCGCGCACCAGGCGGTTGCCGAGGAAATCGGTCAGGCCCGCAATCGCCGCCAGCCAGCCGAAGATGACGCCAACGAGGAGAAGCCAGGCGGAGAAATTCGCCCACATGATCTCGGCGCTGGCGACATAGGCAATGTCGGTCAGCAGCGCGCCGATGAAGCACGCGATCGGAATCGGCACCAGCATCGGATGAATCGGATGGCCTGCGATTTGCGCGGTGCTGTGCACGCGCACGTCTTGCTGCACGGTCGGCCTCGTATGGCTCTCGCCCTGCCCGACCGCCAACTCGCGCTTGCGGCGAAGGTTCCTACTGCAGCGCGGTCACTGCGCGCCTGCCTGATACGCCGCATATGCGCGCTTCAAGCCATCGTGAAGCGACGTCGTCGCGCGCCAGCCGAGCTTGTCGAGGCGGCTG